>NZ_JBIOQO010000002.1:0-1055209 GCF_051713785.1 Enterococcus sp. DIV0187 | reverse complement strand
ACGATACTTCCCTAGTTTTTGAATTAGGTTCGCAAACTCTTCTAATGACAGTTCGGCAAGTTGGTCCATTGTGTAATCTTCCGTCATTAGAGTTACTAATGTGGCACTTAAAACGGATCCACCTTCTGCTTTTAGTTCTTTAGAAAGCGTGTTGCATTTATAATAAATGTTTTCGATAAAGTGTTGCTTTGTACGAACCAGCTGTTTAATTAGCTGATAACGCGTTCTAGTTAAGTGTTGGAGGGCAAGGTATTCTTCCTCTTTAATGATGGAGTTGACTTGCCTTTGGATGCGAAAATAGTCAGCGATATAAAAAGCATCAATTTGATCGTTTTTGTTTTCTTCAAAAATATCACGATACTTTTTAATTTTATTTGGTTGTTCAACTGAAACCATAAGGTTCAATTGATTTAACTCAAGATCTTCTTTAAAAAACATAGCTGGATGAAAGCTATATAAAGATGTGGCCTCCATTCCAATCACTAAGCTCTCTATCTCAAATTTTTGAGAAAATTCGAGAATGTATTCTTTGATCTGGCTTGCGCCAAGTTGACTATTTCCATAAGATGCTTCTTTTAAAACAGAGCAAGTTGAATCGTCTGTCATAAAGCAAGCATCTAATTTTTCAGAACTAACGTCTAAACCGACAAATAGTTTCATGTGGAAGGACCTCCTTTCATTGATTATTCGGAAATTGCTTGGGTACTGTGGGATATCCCAGAATCACGTTGTCTAACGACAGCCTCGCATAATAGAGTTTCATTCATTAAACCTCTAAGCCACCCAATCTCTACTAGGATTGGTAGAGGTCAATGGACTCAGCTAGTGTGTTGGAGGTTATACCAACGGTTCGGGTCACAGACTTTCTGTCGCAGTAAAACTGCAGAAGGTGATAGCGTCTTCCCGTAAGTCCTTTCCAAGACTTATTATTCAGGAATATCCTACAGTATCCAAGTAGTAATCGTTATTTTATTTAAACATATTAGGAATAGCCCCTAAGGGCGATTGAAGGAATGAAAGTTTCTTCAAAATATATATTACGAGAAGGTGTGTAAATGGAAAAGGAAGAAGGAGGATCATTAGCAATAGGAATTGCCATGGGATTGATGTTTGGCTTGCTGTTCGATAACCTTGCTTTAGGTTTAGCAATTGGGGTTGCTTTGGGAGCGTCTGGGGCGTTCGCTGTTAAAAATAAAAAAGGATAATCAGTACTACGATCACTATTAAACGAAAAGCTTTTCCTGTCTAAATCCTTTCAATCGTTCGTTTTCCCAACTGTTCTTGGTTGCATTCAGAAGAAAATCAATATTTAATGCGTATTTTTATACATGATTTTTCTTTGCTACAAGCATTCTTTAGGGGGATTTTATGAAATCTACAATTGGATTAGGTAATATTCTTGCGTTTATTCTCTCTTATCAAAGATGGCACAGTGTTCTTTTGGCATTATTCCATGGTTTGTTTGGATGGTTATATGTTTTCTATTATGGCTTTTTCTACTGGGGCAGCTGAGCTCTTTACTTTGTGAGCTACAAAAACTATCGGTACATAAAAACAACGATCCTACTCACTGAACAGGATCGTTGTTTTCACTTTTATTCAAAAATTTCCTTTGCCATCGTAAAAGCACTCCAAGCTTTAGGCCAGCCGGCATAAAATGCTAAATGAGTAATCAATGCGCTAATTTCTTCTTTTGTCACGCCGTTTTCTTTGGCGATTTTTAGATGAGCTTCCAATTGCGGTGCTCCCATGGCTAAAAGCGCAGAGCACGTAATCATACTGCGATCATGAGCCGAAAGCTCTTCCTCTTTTGCCCAAACTTCACCAAATAGCACATCGTCATTTAATGCTGCAAACTGTGGGGAAAATTCTCCTAATTGTTCCCTTCCAGCTGTTTGTTTTTTCATGATATTCTCCCCTTATTTTTCTAACTTGTCGTACCATTCATCACTAACCGGCTCCAACCATTCCGGTGTCCCGGCAGTGATGGCGATGTGTTCGAACCAACTATCTTTTGCGGCGCCATGCCAATGCTTGACCCCATCATAGGTGACGATCACATCTCCAGCCTGCAAAAATTGTGGTGCTTTATTTTCTTCTTGATACCAGCCTTCTCCACCCGTTACTAATAATAATTGAAAGCCATCATGATGAATGTGCCAGTTGTTACGGCAGCCAGGCTCAAAAGTTACATTCGCGACTCCCACATTGATTGCTGCATCAGCAACCAACGATTGAAGGTAGCTTTGTCCAATAAAATATTGTGCGTAAGCTTCATTCTTTTCTCCAATTGGAAAAATCACGCCTTGTTTTACTTCTTGATGTTTTGTCATTATAAATTCCCTCCGATTAATTAGTTTGAATAAGACAGCAGCCAATTTTTTACTGCTGTTTCTGAGCGATCAACTTTTGAACCACGTACAGCTAAACCTGTTTTGATCTCAGCGCCAGAGCATGCCGCCTGCAAATCTTGAATACTTGAACCAAAAGCACTACCTTCATGAGTACAGAAAGGATAGATCACCTTATTCTTCCACTCTTGATCCGCTAAAAAAGTCGCAATGATTTGCGGATAAGTGCCCCACCAATTGGGAAAACCCAGAAAAATGCTGTCCACTTGAGTTAAATCAATTGGCAGCTTCTCATAATCAATCCATGTAGAAGCTTGTTTCTCTTTTTCCGCTTGTTGAACCGCCTCGTCATAGCTTTCTGAATAGGCAATCTTTGGCAATAATTCATAACTCTCGATCGCCAACGCGTGACTGATTTTTTCTGCTAGAACGGCTGTATTTCCTTTAGTAATCCTTTGTTTTGTCCCATTAAGGTAGTTCTCACCAGCTCTTGAAAAATAGATAACTACAGCAGTCATAAGTTCCCTCCTCGATTTTATTTTTCGTTGCATGCGATTCCTCCAAGTAAGTTGTTCACTATTTTCTGTAAAAACATACGTTTTGTGTCT
The DNA here is from genome assembly GCF_051713785.1 of Enterococcus sp. DIV0187. NCBI lineage: Bacteria > Bacillati > Bacillota > Bacilli > Lactobacillales > Enterococcaceae > Enterococcus > Enterococcus sp. DIV0187. The sequence continues at coordinate 1,052,250 of NZ_JBIOQO010000002.1, read as the reverse complement.
CTATAAAACTACGAAGAGCGCAACTCGCAAAAAAGTCGTACCCTGAACAGCTTCAGAATACGACGGATGCACTACTATGTCTAATACCTATAGAATCATAGCACTATAGCTTAAAAGCATGTTTAAACCGATTGATCAATTCTTGCGCAGCTGGCGTTTGCACTCGTTTTTTCCAAACTAAGACACAATTTGTTTTTATACTGGGTTCCAAAGGAATGAAAACCGAATTTTCTAATTTACGATCAGAAATAGCCCCTTCAATCGCCAATGCCATCCCAACTTTATGATCAACTAACGGCAAAATATTGAAAATCAAATTGTAGTTGCCAACAATGTTTAATTGATCGTATGGTATTTTTGACCATTCTGCTAATAGCTTTTGAACTTCTGATCGCCCAGAACACAAGATTGGCAAACCTTTGATATCTTCCGGACGCAGAACGTTTTTATTGGCAATAAATAATTCCTTCGACGCTAAGAAACCCCAATTTTCCTCTCTTGGCAAACTCAGCACCTCAACTCCATTTAAAACAATCGGTTCAATCAAAATAGCCATATCCAATATGCCCTTTTCCAAACGATCCGAGATATCATCACTCGTACCTGTGACCAAATTAAACCGAATTTGGGGATAATCACTAATTAACTCCTCCAGCATCATCGCCAAAGTATCCGAGTTATCGGCCTCAACACAGCCAATCGTTACCGTCCCGCTGAGTTGTTCCTTGCGTTGAGCCGAAAAAGCCTGCTCCAGCTTTTCATCCAACGTTAAAATTTCCTCTGCTCGCTCTTTCAAAAAAAGTCCATCCTGAGTCAAACGCAACCGATTTTTCTCACGATAAAAAAGTGGTGTACCAATAGTTTCCTCCAATTCTTTGATTTGACGACTCAAGGTTGGCTGAGTAATATTCAAAAATCGTGCTGCCCGCGAAATATTTCCTTCCTGTGCAACTGCCCAGAAATAACGTAAAAGTCTGATTTCCATAATTCGCCTCTGTTTTTTATTTTTCTTTTACTATAACAGAAATTTGTTTGTACGTTTACAAAGCTTTCACATAAAACACCGACGAAAGTTCCGTCGGTGTCGCAATTATTCTTTACTTTTCGCTTTAACAATCTCATTAACCAGTTCATCGATCGCCGGATCTTGCAAGTAATTTTTTAGAGTAACGATCTTCATTTGTGGATGAGCTTTTCGTGTACGCTCTTCCAAGTCTTGATGAACAACCACCATATCACTATCCTTTGGCACATCCTCAATCCGATAATTCTTTACTTCAATATCCGTGATGCCGGCTTTTTGCAGTTTCTTCTTGAAGGTCGTGGCGCCCATCGCACTGCTGCCCATTCCAGCGTCACAGGCAAAGGAAACTTTACTGATGTTTGCTAAGTGCGTACTTTCTGTTTTAGCATTTTCGCCATTCAATAATTCTTTTCCTTCTGATTTCATAGTTTTAGATTTTTGCACAGACTCTTCGAAACTTTCATCATCATCTGGAGTTTTATCTGCTTTCAAGATTACAGAGGTTACTAAAAAGGAGACAGCTGTTGCAATAACGACTCCAGCGATTACTCCAAAAAAGTTCCCTTTAGGAGTTAAGGCTAGGTAAGAAAAGATCGAACCAGGACTCGGACCAGCAACTAATCCTACGTTAAGTAATTGGAATGTCAGTGTCCCAGCCATTCCTCCAGCAATCATCGCAAAAATAGTAATCGGTTTCATCAATACGTATGGAAAATACATCTCATGAATCCCGCCTAAGAAGTGAATAATGATTGCTCCCGGAGCGGTCCGTTTTGCCACTTTTTTTCCAAAGAAGGAATACGCAAGCAATAAGCCCAATCCAGGTCCAGGATTTGATGCCACCATGAAGTAGATGGATTTTCCGGCTTCTAACGTTTGCTGCATCCCTAATGGATAGTACACCCCTTGATCAATCACATTATTTAAGAAAAGGACTTTTGCAGGTTCGTTTATCAAAGACAGCAACGGCAAGAATCCAGTTGAAACTAAAGCTTCAATCGCATTCGTTACGAATTGATTCGCTGATTGAATCGTTGGGCCAACTACTACATAAGACAAGCACATCAATACAAAGCCGATAATCCCGATCGAAAAATTGTTAACGACCATTTCAAACCCAGCTGGGATTTTGCCATCTAAAAAGTTGTCAGTCTTTTTCATTACCCAACCACCAAATGGTCCCATGATCATGGCCCCCATAAACATAGGAATATCTGCACCAATGATCAAACCAATCGTTCCAATTGTTCCTAATACAGCACCGCGCTGTCCGCCAATCATACGACCGCCGGTATATGCTAACAATAACGGCAATAAGTAACTGACTGTTGGGCCGACCAGCTCATTTAACGATTCATTTGGAAACCACCCTGTTGGAATAAATAAGGCCGTCGCGATCCCCCAAGCGATGAACGCGCCAATGTTTGGCAACACCATATTCGTCAAGAATCCGCCGAACGCCTGAACTCTGGCACGCATTGATACTTGTTTTCCTTCATTCGTTACATCCATATCTTTCACTCCTTTTTCATATTAAGGAATTGATTTTTCCCATGAAAAATCAGTTCTATTTTCAAGCCGTATACCATTTCTCTACACCCGCTAAAGCGTGAAGAGAAACTGGCATCCTTTTTCATATTAAGGAATTGATTTTTCCTATGAAAAATCAATTCTCTTTTCAAGTCGTATACCATTTCTCTAATTACGCTGAAGTACCGAGAGAAATTGGTATCCTTTACTCTTTGACTAAATCCAACAGCTCTTCTTCCGTTTTAACATCAAATAATTTTTGGTACCGATCCTCATCACTCAACAGCTCACCAAGATTCGCAATTAGATCCAAATGACCATCTGGCGAATCCGAAGAAAGCGTAAAAAATATCTTGACTGGTTCTTCGCCTGGAAACATAACGGGTTCCTTCACACGGAGAAACGTCAGTCCGACACCTTTGCTTCCATATTCTGGACGAGCATGGGGCATCGCAACCTGTGGCAAAAGAATAATATAATTGCCATTTTCCAACACGTTTTGAATGATCGCCTCAACATAAGCTTTTTCCACGATACCATTGTTCACAAGAGGCTCCGCACCCATTCGAATCGCCTCCTGCCAAGATTCGATGGTGTCGATAAACATCGTATTCCCTGTTAATTGTTCTTTTAACATATGACCCTCCTATCCCATTGAATCGTAGGCAACAACTACTTCCTCTAGCAATTTCCCATCTAAATGAGAAATTGTTTTAATCGTTGCTTCTAAACCTTTTTCTTCAATCAATGCATGTATTTTCTCCGCCTCGGGATCATCTGAATGGCGATAATGATACCCCGCCGTAATCACTTTCACTCCTGTTTCATAGGGCAAACCCAGTGCCTCAAGCTTTACGACAGGAGCGACTAAGCGATCATTCGGTCCTAATTTTCTAATAGGCGAACCGCCTACACGGGTTATCTCATCAGACAATTTTTGATTTCCCTGCCGCTTAAGTGTCTTTTCAATAAAGCGCTCCAACTCGGTCGAATCAAATCGATATTTCTGGACAAAATAAGCGCTATTCTCAGCTAAAAATTGATTCACTGTTTTCACTATCTCCGCGTCTCGGATCGCCTCTTGAATCATTTGATATCCATGTAAGTCTCCTAGATATGCAATGGCTGCATGAGCAGCGTTGACGATGTACAGTTTGCGTTCAATATAAGGCTGCATATCATCAATCAAAACCACCTGCTTCAGTTCAAAAGGCGTTGCAGGGTCTAGCTGCTTGCGATTAATCACCCATTCATAATAGGGTTCAACGACTGCGACAGCCTCGCCCTCAACAACTTTACCAAGTGATTGCCGATCAATCGCTGTATTGACAAAATAAGCATAGTGATCATAAACGGCTGCTTCTTGTTGAGAAAGAGTCTCATAGACCGCTTCTTTTAAGATATTACTGGCATTGATAGCATTCTCGTTCGCCAAAATATTGATACTGCGCTTTTGTTTGAAGCGTTCACTCAAACCCTTGGCAATTGTCGGTGCGATTTTTGCTAAGTTATTCGCTCCAACAGAGGTGGTCAAGATGTCTGCATCTTTAATCGCCGCGATGACTTTTTCTGTCTCGGTAAGACTATTCAAAGCGCTGATTCGATCAACAAAAACAGTAGTCTCCTGTTCGTCCATGATATCAATTCTATAGCCGCCATCCTGATTTAATTGACTAATCAAGTCAGCATTTGTATCAACGAAACAAATCTCAAAACCATTTTGATGTAAGAGCTGGCCAATAAAACCGCGCCCGATATTACCCGCGCCAAAATGTACTGCTTTCATTTCCTTCACCTACTCTAAATTGGCATGATATTGCCATAAGCTGTGCATGTCGATATTTTTTTCTTCCACCATCATCAAAGCGATGCTGTCACCTAATAATAGTAGAGATTGTTCAAACAGACTCGTCATCGGCTGAACCGATGGAATCTCACCTGGTAAAGCCAACTTCGTTTGAACAGGGATTCTAACAAAAATATCCGTATACCCCTTCATTGAACTATTGGCATTTGATCCAATGTGGGCCACTGTCGCGCCAAAACTCTTGGCCTTTTTGGCGATTGCTAATGGAAGTGAGCTTTCTCCGCTGCCAGATCCGACAACCAATAAATCCCTTTCTGTGATGGCAGGTTCAGTAATTTGTCCGACTATCACTGTTTGAACACCTAAATGAGCTAAACGTTTGGCAATTCCTTCTAATGAAAGAAGTACACGACCGACGCCTACAAAGAATACTCGCTCCGCTATTTCAATTGCCGCTACAAGTTGCTCTACCTCCTCTGGGGCAATATTGTCTAAAGTCGCAGAGATTTCCTTTGTAATCTTTTGTTCTACACTTTTAAATCCCACTAGTTTTCCCTCCTACTTCACCAACATTGCTTTATTTATCGCATCTGTCAATAATTCCCGATTTTTCGTTAGTGTATTTTCTGCAATGAATAGGCTTGTACTTCCTAGCACTAAGTTTGTCGCACCTGCGGTCAATAAATCTGGGATTGTCGCTAAGGAGACACGGCCGTCCACTTGAATATCAATCGTTACTCCTTGTTCGTCAACTAGCTTACGCAGGTCAGTAATTTTTTTCAGTGCGTAAGGAATCTGCTTCTCGGCTTTGTTGGTGGCAAATCCTGGATTGATCAGCATCAAGCATACCCGATCAATTTCTGGCAAGACATACTCTAAAACATTCAAGGGTGTCGCCGGATTCAGCGCAATCCCGACTGTTGTTCCGGCATGCTTAATTAATTGAATATACCGATCAACATGCAAGCTAGTCTCGTGATGAAAGGTAATTCCTTCAACACCGATCTTCAGCATCTCGCCAATAAAAAATTCATTGTCATTCGACATGATATGCACATCGAAATTCATCGAAGTGATTTCCCGCATCCGTTTGACCGTTTCAATTCCTAATGGCATGCTTGGACTGAACGTTCCGTCAATAACATCGATATGCAACGTATCCATTCCGATTTCTTCTAATTCATTGATACTCTTTTCCAAATTCACCAAATCTCCGCACATGATTGACGGCGACAAAATAATCCTGCTTTCCATAAGCTTCCTCCTGCTGTTAATACATCGATTTCTCCGGAAAAATCAATGTGATTCGAATGCCGTACATCCTTCGTTTACACCCTCATTGTAATCGCTTAACAAATACAAGTCAATACAAACATGCACATTTTTTCTTTTTATTTGCGTGTTTATGCCTGTATGTTCGATTAAACTCATCTGTAATTGACATAAAAACGCATTCATGGCATCATTAACTGGAAGAAACAAGAAGGAGTGCGCACTATGCTGAAGGAAGAACGTCATCAAAAGATCGTTGATCTGCTAAATATTGAACAAAAAGTCATCGCTAGCGACTTAAGTCATCGTTTTAATGTATCTGAAGATACGATTCGTCGAGATTTGAAGGAGTTGGATGGTCAAGGACTCTTGAAGCGAGTTCACAGCGGGGCTCTTCGAGTAGGACCGCCGATTACAGATTTTTCTTATCGAGAAAATGAGCATAATGAACGAAAAAAGGCTCTCGCTCGCAAGGCCTTGCCTTTTATCAAAGAAGATTCAGTGATTATTATCGATGGAAGCACCACAAATTTAGCACTTGTAAAGGAAATTCCAGTTGATTTTCGTGCAACGATTATTACAAATAGTCCAGCAATTTCTGTTGAACTCGCGCAACGAGCGAACATTGAGGTGATTAACATTGGAGGAATCTTTTATAAGCAATCCATGATTAACCTTGGTGTGGAAACCTACAAATCGTTGCAAAAGGTTCGAGCTGATCTTTATATCATGGGAATTTACAATATTGATATTGAAGCAGGCACCAGTGTACCAACTGTACAGGAAGCGGAAATAAAAGCACAAATGACACAAGTTTCTACAGAAGTTTTGGGTATGATTACAAATGATAAGTTCGGCACAATCAGTAACGCGATCGTTGGCCCCGTCGATGATTTGAGTTTCCTGATTTCAGAGGATATTCCTGATAAAGTACGGAAGGAATATAGTAAGAAGAAGTTGCTTTTGATTGACTAGCTTGTAAACAAATAAAAACCATTGAATCAGAAAGCTGCGTGTAGCTTCTGATTCAATGGTTTTTTTACTAATAACATTTAAGTTTTTGCGCTAACTAACCTTTTGCCGACACAGTGTCATTTGAATGGGAAAATATTTCTTGCTCACATTTCTGGATCATCTGATCGTAATTGTCCAGCTTTGTTTCTAAGCGGGCGACGGTAGCATTGATCAGCTGCTGTTTTTCTAGTAGTTTCTGGTATTCCTCGATTAAAATTTTCTTGCGTTCAACTAACGTGGCATCTCCCAGCTGATATAATTCGGAGTATTTTGCTAAGGAATCAATTGAAAGCCCAGAATCTCGCATGCATTTGATAAATTCGACCCAGTTTAGGTCCTCTTCTTGAAAATCACGAATTCCAGAGTCATTTCTGGTAATCGGAGGAATTAATCCCTCTTTTTCATAATAGCGGATTGTTGCTGGAGTCATTTTAAATTTTGCTGCAGCCTCTGATATGTTCATTTTCTCCACTCCTTTAGTTTGCCAACACATTTAAATCTTAACAGGCTTTGCTCCTATTTTAAACCAGAAACTTCAAATGGTTACCATCGATTTACGGAGCCAACCATTCTTTCACAAGACTGGCCGTTTGACTCCTATCCGAAGAGGTAATGCCTAATCCTTCACTAAGCGTTGTTTGATCAAGTAATTCTCTGTAACGTTCCATAGATTCATTAATAGAACTGCTGCCGCTGGTAAAGAAAGGATAAACTCTCTTTTCCGCTAACCTATTTTCACTGATCCACTTTTCTACTGGTAAGGCCGGTTTACCAAACCAGATCGGTGTTCCAAGAAAAATACTGTCATAATCAGATAAATCAACGTCTTGTTTCACAATAGTTGGTAATTCTCCCGCTTTCCTTTGAGCTTCCACCACATCTAAAACCTCATCATAAACCTCTGGATAGGGTTCAACCGTTTCAATTCGCATTAGTTCACCATTCACCTGTTTTTGAATTTCCTCAGCTACAGCTTTTGTGTTTTCAGTCAATGAATAATACACGATCAGTGATTTCCCTAGATCTTTGGTTTCCTGATTCTGGTTGGGTTCGAGGCTTTCAGATGACTGAGCAATGGACTCACTGTTGTTCACCTCATCCGTATCCGTCGCATTCGATCCGCATGCACCAAGAAATAAGGCAACTGGTAATAACCAAAACAACTTTTTCATAACGCCTACCTCCATTTGCTTTAGTTCTAGCATACCGGCTAAAGTGCACTTTAAGTCAAGAGACTTTTAAAAAAACTGCATCGAAAAACGACACAGTTTCGCGCGATCTCTTAAGATTTAGTCATGACCAACCACTTTATGCGGAACATACGGCTCTTCTAGATACAAAACATCTTCTGCTGTCAATTTGAAATTGACGGCTCCTACTGCCGTTTCAATATGTTTCATTTTTGTTGCGCCTACGACAGGTGCAGCAACAGAATTTTTTTGCAGTAGCCAACCTAATGCGATATTTACACGGTTTGTTTCATATCGTTGGGCTAATTCCGCCACACGATCAATAATCAGCTGATCCTTATCTGCCGTTTCATCATATTTGGCTTTTTGTGCCACATCGGTACTACTTCGCTTGGTTGCTTCAGAGCGATCCCGGATCAACCGGCCAGATGCCATTGGGCTATAAGGCGTCAAGGCAATATTTTCAGATTGACAATAGGGAATCATCTCTCGTTCTTCTTCGCGATAAATCAGATTCAAATGATTTTGCATCGAGACAAATTTTGTCCAACCATTTTTTTCAGCGATCGTATTGGCTTTTTGAAATTGATAAGCATACATCGCTGAAGCACCAATATAGCGAGCTTTTCCTGATTTCACCACATCATGCAGCGCCTCCATTGTTTCTTCAATCGGTGTATCATAATCCCAACGATGAATGATATAAAGGTCCACATAATCGGTCCGCAAGCGTTTCAGACTTTGATCGATCTGCGACATAATTGCTTTTCGCGACAACCCTTGGCCATTCGGTCCGTCAAACATTTTCTGATGAACCTTCGTTGCCAAAACGATCTCATCTCTATTTGCATAATCCTTCAGCGCTTTTCCTAAAATTTCTTCACTGCGGCCCAAGGAATAGACATTGGCTGTGTCAAAGAAATTGATGCCCAGCTCTAACGCTTTTTTGATTAATGGGCGACTGTCTTCTTCCTCCAAGACCCAGTTATGAATCCAATTTCTAGGATCACCAAAACTCATAGAGCCTAGACAAATTCTTGAGACATCTAATCCTGTATTTCCTAATTTTTTATATTCCATCTTTTTCACACCTTTCTTCTACTTTATTAGTTTACTTGTTAAAGTGCACTTTAAGGCAAGCTTTTTTTCTTATCATACAAAGATCTTTCGGACATTACGAAAAAACAGCACAGACTTTTCGTTTACAAAGTCCGCGCCGTTTTCACTTTATTTTATCTAGTTTACTCCACGCCGCTTTAACAAACTTGTTAAACAAAAGACGAACCACTTACTTCTAGATTATTGAAGACAATCAAATGAATACATCCCACCCTGATAAAGTTGAGAAAACGTATCAATCACATAAGTTGGTTCCAAGGAGAACAGCTTATCCTGACAAAACCACTTCACTATCGCACAATCAACTCCCGCACGACTAGCTGATAAAATATCTCCATCCGAATCACCAAAATAGATTGCATTTGCTGGCAAAACATCCAGTTCGGCTAAAACCTTTACGATTCCTTCTGGATCAGGCTTTGGGTGATCAACATCATCGCCAGTCACCACATAATCAAACATGTTTTCCATCTGCAATACACGAGCGGAATAGGCAAATGTATCTCGCCCTTTTCCGGTACAAATCGCCAACTTTTTTCTTTTGTCTCGTAAATGTAGTAAATAGTCTACTACTTCGACATTTTCCTTTACTAGCCGTGGATGCTTCGCTTCATAATTTTCAAGGAAGGTTTGAATGATTTCATCAATCCTTTCATGTGTGCCAAATCTTTTTGTGATCAATTTTAGCTCATTCGGTCCAAACCAGCTTTCGATTTCCGTTTCATCTGCTTTTTCAAGATCAAATTTGGTAAAAATTGTCTCAAAACAATCAAAATAAACTGGTAATGTATCTGCTAAGGTTCCATCAAAGTCAAAAATGAACACATCGTATCGATCTGCTAGCTCCATCCTCTTCTCTCCTTAAACTACTTAATAGAAGAAAAAAACAGAACGAGAAAAACGACTGATTTTCTCGTTCTGTTTTGACCTCAATATCTAAAACTCAGCAAGAATGCTCTTCGTTTTACTGATACCTACCCTAGAGGCTCCTGCCTCAATGGCATCTAGGCAATCCTGCAAGTTGTTCAACCCTCCAGCTGCCTTGACTTTAACCTGATCTGAGACTGTCGCACGCATAAGTCTTAAGTCTTCCACTGTAGAGCCAGATGGTGCGAAGCCGGTTGAAGTTTTCACATATGCCGCTCCCGCCGCTTCCACTAGTTCCGAACCTTTTTTGATTTCTTCCTTTGTTAAATAAGCATCCTCAAGTATAACCTTTACAATTGCCGGACTAGCAGCTACAACGGCTTCGATGTCTGCTTGAACTTTATCATATTCTCCATTTCGCAAGGCGCCGATATCGATCACCATATCCATTTCTACTGCTCCATTGGTATACGCATCTTTTGTCTCAGCTACTTTTTCAAACGTGGTGTGTGCTCCTGACGGGAATCCGATAACCGTACCGATCTTGACATCTGAACCAGCTAAATATTCCCGTGCATAATCTAAATTATTCGGATTAATACAAACGGAAGCACAACCAACTTCCTTCGCAAATTTCAATCCCTCAATGATTTCTTCTTTCGTCAAATGTGGTTTCAAAAGTGAGTGGTCCACGTATTTTACAAATTCCTCTTTGGTCATTTTCATCGTCATAGCTAAATTCCCTTCCTTTTTCACTTTTCTATGGAACCTTATGGCCCTTCACAGCAGTCCAGATCATATACCATTGTTCAGGCGTTAACTTATAGTTCAATGCATTTACTGGTTTTTCAACAAACTTTATTTCACCAGAACCAGTGATCGGAATCATTCCTACTGGATGTGACAGCAGCCAGGCAAAAGCAATCTCATCAATCGAAGTTGCCCCCACTTCTTCCCGAATGATCTCAAGAACCTTACGCAATTCAATCACTGTAGCCTCATTGCTGGTAAAAATCCGTCCACCGGTCAATGGCGACCAGATCATCGGATGAATTTTGAACTCTTGGCATAGATCAATTGTGCCGTTCTCGAAGTTTTCCATGCTCAACGTTGATAGTTCAATCTGATTCGTAACTAAGGGTTGGTCGCAATAGCTTTGTAGCATTCTAAATTGATGCGGTAAATAATTGGAAACACCAAAGGCTTTCACTTTGCCTTGTTGATAGAGATCATTAAAAGCCTCCGCAATCACAGCCGGATCACAAAACCAATCCGGTCTATGTAGCAGCAAGACGTCAATCGCCTCGATCTGCATTTTCGCTAGTGATTTTTCAACCTGACCAATAATGTATTGCTTGGAGGTATCGTAATACTTCACTCTAGCAGCTTCTGAGGGATAAACGATGCCGCATTTCGTCACGATCTTCATTTTTTTCTTAAGATCATCACGACCAGTCAGCATTTCCCCAAAAGCTTCTTCTACCGTATAGTCACCATAAATATCTGCATGATCAATCGTTGTGACCCCTAACTCTAAGACTTCCTCAATGAATCTGGTAAATTCATTCTTCGTCAACTTCCAATCAAGAAACCGCCAAAATCCTAAGGCAACCCGAGATAATTCAACTTCTTCAGTCAATTTTACGAATTCCATAATTTAGCTCCAATCGTCAATTTTGTTCATATGCACATAACTTAATCATTTGCTCAAAACCATCATATGTGGTTTTCTCATTTTTGTCAAGCGCTTTCATAAAACTTTCTCTCAAGCAAGCAAAAAAAGTGTTTTGAGACACCAAAAAAACAGGAATCAAAATGACTCCTGCGTTTTTTTTACTGCATTAAGTATTCAGCTGTCTCATGATCTGTGATCAAAGTATCCACAAAGCCTGCTTGAACCGCCACTTTAATTGATTCATGCTTATCAGTTCCGCCAGCTAGACAGATTTTTTCGGGTATAGCTTTTAAATCCTGTTCAGTGATGCCAATGCTTCGATCCGTGAGATTTTTCAGAATCAATTCTCCCTGACTATTTAAGAAGGCAATTGAAATAATATCGCAAATCGCCCCACCTTCCTTAATATCCATCAGATCTCTATCTGAAAAATAACCAGCTCGATGAATCGAACTCTCACTAAATGCAGGATTCCCTAAACTAAAGACGGCTTTATTGGCTTTCCGGCTTGCGGCTAACACCTCTTGAACATAAGAATCCTTCACTAAGCTAGTCTTATCCTCTTGTGAATCCACAAAGGCTGGCGCTAATAAAGAAAGCGAAGTCCCATTGAATCTCTTCGAAAGATCTGACGCAATCGTGTTCGCATGAAGATTCAGTTCACTTTTACCATGCCCTCCGATGATTGGCGAAAACTGGACTTTCTTTTTAAAATCTCCCTCACAGTAAGCCACCATTGAACGCATGGTGGTGCCCCAGCCGATAGCAACCTGATCCCCAGTGCGCAGAGAATTATTCAAATAAAAAGCAGCGGCACTAGCGATCTCATTTTTCGTATCATCAGTGACACCAGAAACGACAATGACATTGCGCAAGTGGTACTTCTCTTCTATTTCTCGTTCTAAATCAACAAATATATTCCCAAAATCAATGGAAATCTTCACAATTCCCCGATCCTTTGATTTTTGCAATAAGCGGGAAACCTTCATTCGAGAAATCCCCAACGTGTTGGCTATTTGCTGCTGAGTTAATTCGCGATTATAATACATATCCGCAATTTTAATAAGCTGATGCTTTTCATTATCCAAAAAAAATCACCTGTTTCTTTGATTCAATCAAGAAATTATAACATGATTATGATTACCTTGTCACGATAAGGAAAATGGGCTAAGAAGTTGACTATTCTTCGCCCATTCCTTAATTAACCATTAATTTGTGCGTTTAGTCGCAACTGAATATCCTTTTTATTCATCATTTCTAATAACGAATCCATCAGTTCCAGGTCCGCAAAGGTTGCGATCATATTACTTAAGATCACCACCTGTTTTTTCTGTTCCGCGATTCCTAGAATGAACACAAATTTTGCCAGAACTTCTTGTCCGGGAATTCCCATATGCTCAAAAACAACCTCATTACGAAGTCTAATAAAGGCAATAAAGCTTTTTTTCACATGCTCTGCGTCTGTGTGAGGAATCGCGACAGCCACTGGTTCCGTCTGCAAGCCGGTGGCAAAAACTTTTTCCCTAGCCATAACAGCTTCTTGAAAACTTTCTTTGACCCATCCGCCTGCTAATAATTTTGGACAGATGAATGCAAAAAGCTCGTCGCTGGTTTTAAACTGTTCATCTAAAAAAATCAGTTTCTCAAAAAAGAGGGTTTTGCCCATACTGCTCCTTCCTAACTATCAAAATATTGAGAACACTTTGACCAGCACCCAAGTAATGAGGTTTGCTCGGTCTAAGTTCCCGATCTGTGATGCACCTTCTGGTATCTTTACACCAGCATCCGCCGCCATTATGGTTTCAGCAGGCGAAAGGTTCGTTGCAATCAATAAAATACAAGCCATAACGATCGTTCCGATGATAATGGAGCGAATAACATTTCCTCTGGACATCGCCGTAATCAGACAAACGATGAACGGAATAACCGCTAAGTCAGCAAAAGGCAATAACTGATTGCCGGGAATGATAAATGACAGGACGATCGTGATCGGTACTAAGATCAACCCTACTGCGATAACTGCCGGATCACCCAAGGAAACCGCCGCATCCAAACCGATAAAGATTTGACGATCACCAAAGCGTTTTGTCATGAAATCTCTTGCCGCTTCAGAAATCGGGATCAGCCCTTCCATCAAAATCGCCACCATTTTTGGCATCAAATACATGACCGAAGCCATCGTAATCGCTAAGCCTAAAATCTTGTCTAACGCTAAGCCGCCGAAAATACCTAGTAAAGCTCCAATGATCAAACCCATCGACATTGGTTCGCCAAAAATACCAAAACGTTTACGAATCGTTTCTGGGTCGGCATATAATTTATTGATCCCCGGAATGCGATCAAATAGCCAATTCAAAGGAATCACTAGTGGCATAAAGCCCAGAGCCGTCAAATGCGGCAGAGAGATGCCAGGCATTTTAAAGAATTTTTCGATATACGGTTGCGTATAATCCGCCAAAAGAAGAGCGATGACTGATGCCACTCCCGCAGCTACCAAGCCCCAAACAATACTGCCGCTTGTTGCAGTAACAGCTGCACCAATAAAAGCAAACTGCCAATAATTCCATAAATCTACGTTCAATGTTTTTGTTAGCTTAAACGTCAGCATGATAAAATTGATGACCAGAACGATCGGGATGACCAACGCCGAGGCTACCCAAGCCCAAGAGATGGAGGACATTGCCGGCCAGCCAATATCGATAATTTTAAGATTCAATCCTAATCGCTCAGTCATAGCTTGAGCCACTGGCCCCAATTCACCTGTAAGTAAATTGATGACCAGATTGATCCCGGTAAAACCGATCCCGATCGTAATTGCAGCACGAAATGACTTGGAGAACCCGGCTCCCATGATCAGACCAAAAACAAACATAATAATCGGCAGCATAACTGCCGCCCCTAATCCTAAAATCCAATTTAGTATTTCCATGTGCTCCTCCTATTTTGAAGCGATCGTCGACATTTTATCTAAAATCTCCTTATCTGTTGCCTCCTTATTGATTCCTGTTAAATAATTAATTGCAAACACATAAGGGGTTGTAATTGTTTGCGGAATTTGAGTACTAGCGACGATTAAGTCAAAATCTGCCGCAAGCTTTTCTACTTCAACAACCTTGACTTGTTCCACTTTCACATCATAGCCTGCATCTGAAACTAGGTCTTTAACACGATTGGCAATTACCGTACTCGTCGCGATCCCGCTACCACAAGCAATTAGTATTTTATACGTTTTCATTTAGAATCTCCTTTCGCTTCAATTTGAGCAATTGAATTATGATCATTTGAACAGTTATTAATCATATGAACAATTCTATTATAAGGTAGCGCTTACATTTTGTCAAACCTAGTTTCAAAAAAGATTAGAAAAAGAAAAATAAAGGATTATGAGGTCAAATATCTTTCGAATATAAATCGTCATAAAAAAAAGCACAGACTTTTCAATTACAAAGTCTGCGCCGTTTTTACTATATTCCAACTATCCCAAAACAATCCCTGCATCCTTAATCGCTGCTTCGACAATTTCCATAACGATCTTGCTATGATCCAGCTGATTTTTAACAAATGTCATATCCTTATCTTCAATCACCTGATTGAATAGCTTGAATTCATCAAACATCCGATGGGGATGATCCTTGTGATCAAAGGTTTCGATGTCGCCAGCCAATGGTTGTGTGCTGTAGCTATCCAAGGTGTTGGTTGGACCATTGACGATCACTGATCCTTCTGTCCCTTGAATCGTCGAGCGAATTGTTGCTTCAGAATCTTTGGCGCCGATACAAACTACTTTTACATTCCCATAATCCAGCAGCAGCATACCTGACGTGTCGATATCCCGTTCAATGTTGGCATAGTACTGTACTCGTTCTGGTTTTCCTAATAAACCAACAACTAAATGAATATTGTAGATATTGATATCCATTAACGCCCCGCCGCCCATTTTCGGATTAAAAGCGGGCAAAATTGTTCCTTCCTTAAACGCATCATAGCGGGAAGAGTATTGTGAGTAGTTGCATTCAATGATTTTCAAGGTGCCAATCTTTTTAACAGCTTCTTTAATCTCTTGGAAATTTTTCAAATATTGATTCGTAATAGCCTCTACTAATACCAGATCTTTTTCCAGTGCTAGCTGTTCTAAATCCAATAATTCAGCTGCCCTCAACGTAAATGGCTTCTCGCAAATCACGTGCTTTCCAGCTTCTAGTGCTTTTTTTGCAAAGCTGTAGTGCAGGTGATTCGGTACTGCTACGTAAACCGTATCAAAGGCATCACTTTTTAAACACTCATCAATATCCGTGTAGGAGGCTTCGATTTTGTATTCTGCTTGAATTTTCTCCGTTTTTTCCTGACTTCGTTTTGTGCCCATGATAGCTTTCAATTGAATCTCCGGTAAATCCTTCGTGATTGCTAAAAACTCTTGAACAATTTTGCCAGAACCAAAAATGGCTAATTTCATTGCTACTCCCTCTTTCTCTGCTATTTTGAGACTTGTTGGATGCCTTTTTCCAGCATTTCGATTTGCAGCAGCGTTTCTTCATCTTTGACGGCTTTAGGTTTGCCGTTAATCAACGTTTCATAGATATCTTCGTAGACACGGCTATAATCGCCGATTTCTGAAACGACCTTCTCTTCATGAAACACGCCTCCGTCATCCATATAAGTCAGCGTACCATAATGCTCAGGCAAATCAATCCCGAAATCTTCGTTTTCAGGCATATAAAACATTTTCAGGTGCTCTTCTTGACGGTCTTTTGTTTCCTTAACAAAAACACCTTTTTTCCCGTAAACCACAAAGCTCGGACGTTCCTTCAAACGGAAATAGCTAGATTTCACCGAAACCTTCATCCGACCGTAAAACAGATCCAGATCAAAGTAATCATTCATTCGATCATCGCCTAAAAGCTGGCGTACTTCATAATGCACATCATCTGGGCGGCCAAAATAAGAGATCACCTGATCCAATGTGTGGCAAGCATGTCCGTATAGATAGCTTGTTCCGATTGAAAAATGCTCAACACTTTCAGGAACCTCTGGCCGGAAATAATCATAGTGCATCTCAACTTCCAATAAATCTCCCAGCACACCACTTTCGATTACTTTTTGTACGGTTAAAAAGTCTGAATCGTAGCGACGGTTTTGGTAGCACTGAATGAATAAGCCTTTTTCATCTGCTAAACGGAATAATTCCTTGGCTTCCTCAGAGGTTTCAGTAAAAGGCTTTTCGATCAGAACATTTTTCCCGTGCTCCAAGACTTCTTTGCCTAATTTGAAATGCAATGGACTTGGCGTCGTTACGACAACTAATTGAATTTCTGGATCATTATAAATATCGTTGATGTCTGATGTATAATTGGTGTCAGGATTTTTCTCCCAGGTAATGCGGCCGCTAGGTGAATAGATGGTTTTGACCTTGATTTTGTCGGTTAATTTAGTTGAAAATGGTAAGTGATAGCGATTAGTGCTTTTGCCGTTTCCGATATATGCGATAGTTAACATGAATAGATTCCTCCAGATTTCTTTTGATAACTTTATTATATAAGAACGACTCCTCCTGAAAAGAGGATTCAGTAAAACAGGTCGTTTTATCCAATCTTTCGTATGCATACGCATAAATTCTGAACATTTTATCCAAAAAAAGCTTCAAAATGAGGCCGTTTCTTCTGAAATCGGTGAACTTGCGTTATGATAGAATGGATGGTAGTTAACCTAAATGAAAAGGTGATGGAATGTTATTAATCGATAAATTACGAATGCAAAAGGATCTGACCAATACGGAAAAACGGATCGCTGATTATATCTTACAGAATTTAACAACAATTCCAGCAATCAACGTCGCAGATCTCGCAAAAAATACCTATACCTCCCATTCATCAGTGATTCGCTTAGCTCAAAAAATGGGGTTTGACGGCTTTCGCGATTTTCGAGTGGCGGTTTCTGAGATTGCCCATAGTGACATTTATCGATCGAACCCTGTCGATGCCAATTTCCCGTTTTTACCACAAGACTCAACCAAAGAAATCGCTAAAAAAATTGCCGATTTGACCATCAACACGGTCCAACGCACCTATGCTCAATTAGATGATAAAGTTCTTGATGACGCAGTCGATCTATTGGCTAAGGCCGAACGAATCTTTCTATTCGCCCAAGGAGATTCTCAGATTCGGGCCCGTAGCTTTCAAAACAAGCTGGTGAAGATCAATAAATTCTTGATCATTGCAGATGAATACGCAGACGAGGATTGGAATGCCGCCAGCCTAACCAGTAGAGATTGTGCGATTTTCATTACCTATCGGGCACGCGTGCCGCAATACGAACGAATGATGAAGCACTTTATAAACGAAAATATTCCTGCAATCCTACTGACAGGCAACAGACAATCGAATTTGATTCCTCTGGCATCCCAGTCAATTGTCTTCACCCAAGAAGAAATGGATTATGTAAAAGTCAGTACCTTTTCTTCTCAGGTAGCTTTTGAGTATATTTTAGATACACTTTTCTCGCTATTATATGCGAAGGATTTCCAGCAAAATCTTACCGACTTCAAACGAAAAAACGGTTGGATCGAAAATGGGATATTGTCAGATAATCCGTAAACCACAAAAAAGCGAATCTACTTTATGTTCGTTAAGTAGATTCGCTTTTGAACTTTACGATGATATCGATATTATTTATTTTCAATGATTCCTTTTGTTTGCTCTTAGATTCGCTAAACACAACTATAATAATAAAATCACTTAAAAAAAGCGTATCGAAATACTTAATAATTTCTTATCCCACACATGATTATTCGCTATTTAAGACATGCCTTAAACACGCACTTTTTCTCCAATCATCTCATAGACGTCCTCAGCAATAATTCTTCCATCTTGAAGATAATTGTTTAGCGTGTGAACGAATGGCCGTTGGTTGACCGAGCGAATGTTCCTTAATGGATAATACCATTCTTCATGTTTCTTTTTGCAAATCGAATGATCAAACACAGCTACATTAAGCTTTTGCGGCAGTAATTGCTGAAAAATATTCATGGTTTCTATTTGGATACAATTGTTTAGTAAGATATAGGTTCCTAATTTCGTTACTTTGGCTTCTTTCTTTTTTGGAACAATAGTGGATTCTTTAAAATATTCACCGCCAGCGACAACACGATGTCCGATACTATCAATCTCATCCAATGAATCAACCACCGAAAAATAAACTAATTCCGCTAAAAGGGCTTGTACAGCTTTTTCATGATCAGTGATAGTTATTCTTTTGGTATCATTCAATGTTTTCCAGTGAAATCTCCGGAAGCTGCTTTTTTTGCCAATCGACTCAAAGATTCCAGAAGCAAGCTCTTTTCCTTGAGGAAGCTGGAATAACGCCCATTTTAAGCTATACCTGCCTGCATCAATCGTTAAAATTTTCATTTTAATGATCCTCCCCTTCTTTTAAATATGAATAAATCCAACACAATAGACCTGTTAATCCAGTCAATGGAAAGATCCAAGAAAAATAGCTTCGGGCGGCAATAACCAATGACTGATTAAAAAAAATCAACCCAGCGATTTGTGTACAGACAAGAATCAAGCCACCGAAAAAAAATAGTACGAATCCAATTATTATGAGATACTCCAAAATTTTCTTCATTATCTTCTCCTTATACAAACAACGGCAAGAAACCCATCGCGATCAACCAGCCAATCAGAGTAATCGGGAACACAAAAAACTTGATCAAGGGATAAAAGGTGGCCTCCGGTTGGCTATCGGTAAGTCCTGCGGCAATAAAAATCGAGCCTGAAGCTGGTGGAGATGCCCCTTCTGTTGAGGCAAAAACAAGGATTGCCACAACTGCCTGCAAAGCGGGAACGCCGACACTGACTAAAGCACTAAAGGCGATCAATCCGATGGAAGTCAATGTCGCAGTTGATGATAACGGTCCGGCAACCAACACAACTAACAGACCTACCAGCAGTACCATAATCGGTTTTGCAAAGTTCAATTGATTGAATACTGCTACCAGCTCAGTTGCCAAATTCAACTGCGCAAACAACTCACTAGCTGCAAAGGCAAACAGCAGAATCCCACCTATATTCTTATAGTGTGGAAAAAGGGTTTTGACCAAATAAGAAGGATTCGAAATATTTTTCCTTAGTTTTTTTCTTCCCAGAACTAAAATAATGGAAATCATTGAAATTGGAATCCAAGTTAATAAAGAAATATTAGATAAAGCCTCTTCCATTTCTCGTTGATTGAAAAATTGACGCACCGGTCCGATCGTAATCAAGATCGGAATGATCGCCCCCAGAAAAACTATCAAGGAAGACCAATAGTTTTTTAAAGCTTTCCTTAATGTCAAATGATGCTCAGAGCAATCCACAGAAATTTTCTCTTTACGCATCAAATACAATACTAAGAAAACTCGATAAACGACTTGATAGATTCCCGAAACGAACAGTCCAATATACAGCTGTCCTTCCGTGATCAAACCGCTGATCTCGGAGAACCCCAACATGATGAACATTGAGGCGCTCGGCGGAAAACCAGCACCTAGACCACCATTTCCTGCTAATAGAGTCGCGGTCGTTTCTCTTTTCCAACCGGTTTCGATCATCCATTGAGCGGTGAAAGTTCCTGAGGTTGCGGTATTCGCCGAATTGGAACCTGATAGCATTCCAAGAATGGCAGAAAGCCCAATATTGACAAAAGCCGGTCCCCCCCGCAACCTTCCTAACAAAGACTGAAAAATCTCTAAAATGCCTTTTAAAAGCTCTGACTCCTTAATCAAATAACTCATTAAAACAAAGGCTAATGATGCAAACAATACCTCGTTCGATAATGCGCTAAGAAAACCTCAGGAGAAAACCGCTCCTGAGGACTTTTTGTTTAGATAAATCATTTTATTGTCGATCACTGATTCTAAATTCGTATCCAAGTACGTTCTTATAGTATTCTGGATACATCTCTCCACCACATTTTTCGCAATCAAATTGCGGAGCGTTCTCAGGATCAAATGCAACATCTCCTGCATCCAAAAATTGAACTACTTCCTTTGGAATTTTTTCCTTTATCCCACATTCAAGACAAATGTAATGAACCACTCCATTGGAATCGAAGTTTTTTAAAAGCTGCTTCTTTTTCTTTTTCATACTTACGTTTCGATGCTTCTTCCCCAATTTTTTTATTCTCCTCTCGCATGAATCGTTCCGATTCTTTATTCTTCGCATATTTCACTACAAGTCGTCCATTTTTAGACACACTAACTCCACTAAATTCATAATATTCGCCACATCTAGTACATTCCAATGGATTTACTCCGAATTCTTCGGCTATTCGTTCACACCATGATTTTGGTTTAAGTGCTTTCTTCACATTCACAAGCATTCGTTGAATCTCTTTCTGGTAATTACTTAATACTTTTTTCATGATTGTCTTGATCCGCCGACTATAAATGCCGTATCTACGAATTGTTTTGAACTGGTTCTCTGGAATATGACGAATCAGTGCACCAATAAATTCCTCTGCCGACATCGTCTTTATCTTATCCGTGTTAGTTCGTTTATCATGATACTGAAACATCACTATTTTCCCATCGTACAAAAGGATACGATTTAAAGCAATGGGACCACGTTTCATATAACGACTGATATATTCTAATATCTTTTTGAGAGAAGTTCGGCTCCTTTTGGGTGCATGCACGTAAAAACCCTCTGCATTTTTCGTGTACGCCGCTTGTAAAAGCGGCTGGACTCGTGCCTTATCCCATTGGGATAAGGTTCTTCGAATGAGCTTTAGGACCGCATTCTGCCAATATTTCCTCAACATTGCGAACGGAAAATAGTCATAGTCCTTCCATTTTCCATCCCTCGTCAGTCCACCCATGGTGACGACTAAATGAACATGCGGATTGTATTCTAGCTGAGAACCGAAGGTGTGGAGTGTTGCCACAACCCCAGCTTGTATATGGTGCTTTCTAAAAAAATCTAATAGTATCCGTGCAGCTTCATCCATTAATCCTTTTAAAAGCTCCTTACGATACTTCTCCTTCAGAAAAATCTCACGTAAACCTTCATCGATCGTGAAGATGACGTGTCGATGCGTCACTGTAAACAGATCATTCGCCGCAACCTCTGCCCACCGTTGACTTTCCCCAGTTGCACAAGTTGGACAAAATTTCCCTTTACAACGAAAAGCCACTTTCTTTACATCATGGCATCCTTCACAGACAAATAGACGATAACCTTTTTTAAGGTCACCACAATCGCGAAACTTCTTCACTTCTCTTTTCACAACGGATCGAATCCTTCTCGTGTACCTTTGATTGAATTTCTCCCAGTTTTGATATTCATCAAAGAAAATGGCGTGTAAAATATTGGGTTTCATATCTCCAGTTTAATAGGAAAAAGACCAGATGAAAAGAGGTCAAAAGATTGATGTATCAATCCTTTGACCTCTTAAAATGTTATACTTCCTTTAATGTTAAAAAAACCTATTCTTAAATAGGTAAAAAAATCATTTCCGCCAAACATCGCTACGACAATGAATCCTAACAGCATACCCTCTGCCATATTTCTTTTAATGACTGTTGCCCAAACAATGATTAGTAAAATATATATGATTAGTGCAAGTGATGCGTTTCCCATGTTGAGTCCTCCGTCCAATTATGTACACTTAGTTGGCAGATAGGTATACTGAAAAGGATTGCTGAAACACGGAATTCATGTTTCAGCTGATCCTAATTAATCGTTAAATTCGGCGTTGATAAATTCAACCTTTTTACTTTCCAGTGTCCGATCAACCCATGAACGATCCGCAGATCCAGTTGATGCTTTTTGTACCTTCGCACTGTCTGCTTCAGCGTTGGCTTCTGCTTTTTCAATCAAATCTTCAGCATCTTTTTTAGGTATTACCAAGATACCATCCTGATCTCCTAAAATAATATCTCCCGGAAGCACTGGAACTCCACCAATCGCAATTGGTGTATTGACTTCACCTGGACCTTCTTTAAACGGTCCGCCTGGTGTTGTTCCTGTTGCGTAAATCGGACATTTCTCATTGCCTAGAACATCAATATCACGGATAGGTCCATCAATCACGATCCCAGCAACCTTCTTGAAGTCTGCCAAATATTTGTACATGATTTCTCCCATCAATGCTCGTGAGCGATCGCCCTCATTAGAAAGAATAATGATATCTCCTTCTTGTGCCATATTCAGTGCTTGATGCAACATCAAGTTATCCCCGGCACGCGCTTTCACGGTTAGAGCAACGCCGCACATTCTTTTTTCTGGTGATGACATTAGCTTAATTTCGGGATTCAAGGCAAATACACGAGACATGCAATCCGCCACATTTGCGGCTGGTAATTTACTGAATCTTTCGACTAACTCTTTTTCTGGCAAACTTCTTTTAAGATAAACACGATTTCCAATAGTCATTTTTTCTTCTCCTTTATTGTAAACGATTTCTTAATAACGAATGTGACTTTTTAAAACAATCAACTCTATTTTGCTTCAGCTTTTTCGCCTTCTGTTTCTTTCGGGAAATAGCTGTAAATAAAACCCAAAAATCCGGCAATGGCCGAGCAGATAAAGGTTGGCATGCCAATATAATTCGTGGCATCAATCATTAACTGTCCATTTCTCAAGATCATTCCCAATAGCTGTGCGACAACTAAAAGAGTCCCACCGACCATAAAGATCAAAACAAACAATGTAAATAGTTTTTTCACTAATTTTCTCATTTCACACCCTCACTTTCTAAACCGGCAATGGCAGCCAACCCCAACACATCATCCAGCCGATAGCCATTACAGGAATCACATAGTATACAAATAATGGGACGAAGGATTTTGCTGGATTCGATTCGGCAATCCCGGCTGCTACATAGATTCCTCCTGATGTTGGCATTGATTCACCTTCTGTAGAAGCCCAAGCAAGGACTGCCGCAACAGCGATTACTGGATTTACACCAACTGAGGTGAGTGCAGAATAAGCGACTAAGCCGACAACAGTCAGTGTGGCAGTTGATGATAGTGGACAAGCCACTAAGACTACAATCGCTCCAACAATTATTACCATTAACCACGGAGCAATAGACAAGGAACCTAAAAATGCAGTTAACTCTTCACCCATACCTAACAGTCCTAAAACATTACTTGCCGCAAAAGCAAACAATAATACAGCGCCGATTGATGAAAACTTCGAGATTGAACTTTCAGCGATCTTGATCCAGCCCTTGCCATTCTTAGGAAAATTCTTCCAGCCAAGAACGATACAGATAAAGCTAATGACGATCGGCATCCAAGTGATCAACGAGATCGTATCCATACCTTCAGGACCAACCATATTTTCTGATCCAAGGAAAACAGCAATAGGACTCATGGTTAAAAGAATCGGAATCGCTGCACCAAGGAAGACAAAGAGCGATGGCCAGCCTTCTTTTAGTGTCTCCTTAATTGGCCGAACATTTTCAGTAACACCTTTAATTTTATTTTTCTTGATAAAGAAACCTACGATTAAGAAACGCCAAAGAATCTGATACGTTCCTGCAATCAACATCGCCAGATACAATTGACCTTCTGAGACTTGGGCTGCAATCGGTGCTAATCCTAACAAAATAAACATGGAAGCATTCGGCGGAAAACCAACGGCCATTCCAGCATTTCCCGATGCAATCGTGGTTGCCAATTCATCACTGAATCCGGTCTTTTTCATCCAAGGAATCGTGAACACACCTCGTGCTGCCACATTACCAGTTGTAGATCCAGAAATAAGTCCAAGCGCGCCTGATGCAATGACATCCATGAAAGCCGCGCCTCCAGGAATCCTACCTAATAGCGAATTCAAAATATTTATAAGACCCTCCAGCACACCAGATAGATCAAAGATGTAAGCCATCACCACAAAGGCTAACGCTGCGTACAACACCTCATACGTTGCCGCATACTTCACCCCTTCATAAAATAGAACAAAAGCATCTTTTCCTCCCAGTGCACAAATCGCAATAAAACCTAAAAACATTGATTCGCCGATCGAGCGTTTGACAACTAAGAACCAGATAAGAATGACGCCGATAAACACGATCAGTGAAAGAATTCCAATACCCATAAATAACCCTCCATTTTATGGTTTTCTGCACCAGGGAAGATGCAGAAAACCCTTGATTTTTAGTTCAAGACTGCTTCTTCTTTCATCTCTGGGACAGGCCAGGTCGGTTTTTCCCCACTCAAAACTTCATGGATACTCATAGCACAGTGTAGAGACGCTCGATCAGTCGCTTCTTTCGTTGCTGCTCCAACGTGTGGTGCGACAACAACATTGTCTAGATGAAGTAATGGATTTTGAGGATCGACCGGTTCACTCTGCATTACATCTAAAGCTGCACCAGCAATTTTTTCATTCTTCATGATCTCATAAAGCTCTTCTTCCACTACGATCTTGCCGCGAGCCGTATTGATGAAATAGGCTGTCGATTTCATTAATTCCAATTGCTCTTTACCAACAAAGCCAGTCGTTTCTTGATTTGCTGGACAGTGAAGAGAAACAAAATCGCTTTCCTTAAAGATTCGATCGAAGTCGTCGGTCAACTCCACACCTTCCGGAACCTCTTCTTGTGTCTTATAAGGATCATAAGCAATGACTTTCATGTTGAATCCATGCAACGCTTTTTTAGCAACCCGCGACCCGATATTCCCAACACCAATCAAGCCTACTGTTTTTCCGTCCAATTCAACTTTTGGAAGACGAAGCTTTGCGTAATAATAGTCATCGATAAAATGCTTCTGAACCTTCTTGAAATTACGTGAACAATACAACATATAGAAAACAGCTAGTTCAGCTACCGACATACTGTTAGCGATCGGCGCATTACAGACCATCACTCCATGTTTTTTTGCCGCCTCCAAGTCAACCGTATCATAGCCAGCACCATGGCGAGCAACAACCTTTAATTTTGGGGCTGCTTCAAACACTTCCTTAGACATTTGAGATAAACGAACGATGATGCCATCCATATCCTCAATGTCACGAATAATATCCTCTTCTTCTTTACCCGAGCCATCAATCAATTCATATCCGCGAGATTCTAAATAGTCACGGCCTTCTTGCATAATTTCTTGTGGTAATAAAATTTTATATCCCATTGCTTTCATTCCTCCAAATTGTTTTTGTAAGTCTTACACTTTTCTATATGCAACCCCTGTGCCAACTTTTTTTTAATTCAACAAAAGTCTTAATAAAGCGCTTTCTTAACTTTGGGATAGTGTGCTATACTGGTTTCACGAAAGAAAACGTTTCATTTGATGAAATAGTTGAAACGTTTTGAAAGGAGTTGAAATGATGGAGACAGTTATTTTTTCTGGACAAAAGAATTTTACCCGTGAAGTAACCTACCTTGTGGAAAATAATCCAAAATATGAAGGCTTTATTGTTACTGAAGCAGTTGGAAAGAAAACGGAGGAATTAGGAGAATACTATTACAACCAAGGAGCGAAGCTATTTATTGCTCGCGGTCAAAACTATGATCGTTTAAAAAATAAGTACGATATCCCGGTGATCGAGGTTCGCTGCTGTTACGAGGAAATTCTAAAAGCCTTTCAGCAAGCCAATAAGCAATCGAAGAACATTGCGATTATTGGCTACGGATCTATTTTCCGAATGATTAAAACGTTTCAGGAAACCTCTGGTGAGAGCTTTCTTCCACTTGAAATACAGCCAGACGGTGATCTTGTGGAATTAGTCAAAGAAGGATTGGATCAGGGAGTGGATACGTTTGTAGGTGGTTTGAACACTAAGAATGCCTGTGAATTTCTCGGTGCTGACCACGTTATGTTAGAAATCAGCCCGCCCTCTTTGATTGATGCTTTAGAAGAGGCCTGTCATCTGTTAGCCGTTCAAGCAGAAAGAAATCGAAATTACCAATTTATTCAAACTATTTTAAATGTGGCTGGTGAGGCTGTTTTTGCCTTCAAACGTGATCGAAGCATTTCTTATATCAATTCACGGTCAAAGAAGTTTCTAAAGCGAATCCCCCTAACTACCTTTACCGACTTAATCATGACGGACGAAAATTACTCGGTAGTCTTTGAAAATGGACAGCAAATTGAAAATAAACTGATTGAAATTAATTCAGAACAGTTTGTCTTCTCAATGATTCCCTTAACTTCTGAAGATTCCATCTATGGTACGGTGGTACATCTAAAAAGTGCGACCGATATTATTTCTTCTGAAAACTCAGTCCGCAAACAGCTCTATACAAAAGGTCATGTCGCACATAAGAATTTTGAAGATATTATCGGCAACAGCCCGCAAATGAATCAGGCTGTAGGGTGGGCCAAGCGAATCGCAAAATCAGACAATAGTATTTTGATTTTAGGTGAAACGGGAACAGGAAAGGAATTATTTGCACAAAGCATCCACAATCACAGTGCACGAAAGGATGGACCATTCATTGCTATCAACTGTGCAGCTCTATCTTCATCAGTATTAGAAAGTGAACTTTTCGGATATGATAAAGGTGCATTTACTGGTGCAAATACTGAAGGAAAAATGGGGATTTTTGAGATGGCACATAATGGGACTGTCTTTTTAGACGAAATCGGTGAGATTAATTTCGAAGTTCAAGCAAAGCTACTGCGGGTTTTACAAGAAAAGGAAATCGTCCGTGTTGGCGGAGAAAAAGTGATTCCTGTCGACGTTCGAATTATCAGTGCAACAAATAAAGACCTTCAAAGCTTATCCTTTGAAGGCAAGTTCAGAAATGATCTCTTCTATCGATTAGCCGTTTTAGAATTAAAACTGCCTGCACTCTCTGATCGGAAAGAAGATATTCCACTGATCATCTCCAATTACCTGACCCAGCATTATCCAGAGCTAATGATCCAAACAAAAAGCTTAGATTATTTCAAGCAATTTGATTATTTTGGAAACATTCGACAGTTAATCAATTTGATTGAGCGCTGTGTAGTGATGACAGATTATTCTGAGATTACCTATAATACAGTAGTTGATATTTGTCGACAGGAATTTAAGTTTAATCAAAATAATCCATTAACCTTAAAAGCAAATATTCCCGAAACTAAAACAGAGAAAGAAATGCTAGAAGACACTCTGCGGGAAAATTTTGGAAATCGTAAAGAAACCGCTCATAAATTGAACATCAGTACTACTACTTTATGGCGAAAAATGAAGAAATATGGACTTATATAGTCGAATAGATGGCATAAATAGACTGCTTATGATGATTTTATAGGTTTGCTATATTATTCAATCCTTCTAGAGTCAGAATATTTTTGAATTCTAATGGATTCGGCATGATTGATATTCAACAAAATCTTTTCCTCCAATGGTTTAGTTTCAATTAACTTCTCATCAAATTGAGTAAAAAATTGGTGATGTATTTGACTCCTATCCAACACAAGAGCAATACATCACCAATTTCTATTTAGCAATCATACCCAAACTTAAGAAGAATTTCGGTCTTAGGTTAGAGTTTTCTATTATTTTATCTCAATATTAAATTTCTTTAGTAAACTCAACGTTGCTTCGTTTAATTGATTTCCAACAACTAGCTCTGAATTAATATAAAAATCTGCTTCAGGAAGAGCTCCCTGCAAAGCCAAAGCATTCGCTAATACACATAAGCTAAGCTCCACACCAACAACTTCGATGTGATTTTTTTCTTGTTCATGTTTTTCCGTCAACTCTCGAACCTCGATCAGTGCTTCCGGTGGTAATGCATAATAATTTTTTTTAATCACGTATTCTTCCGGTAAGGGAGTTAGATTCTTAATTATTTGTAGTCCGTCCAACTCTTCTGATTCATTCTTATGCTCGATGGGAATGTCTCTAGTAAAAAGAACCATTTCCCCAGATTCACGGGCCTTTTCTAAACGATGCAGTATTTTAGGAACAATCGTATTTGCACCCTGAACATAATTTTCATCATTTGGATCCAAAATTCGATTCTGCATATCTACAATTACTAACATCGCGTTCCTCCTATTGCTTTGAGCGGCCTAAGAAAAATGAAACAATCAAAACTAAGATGATCGCACCAATAATAGATGGTACTAATGCCATCCCCGCTAATGATGGACCCCAAGAGCCTAGCAGCGCTTGTCCTAGAGCGGAACCGACTAACCCGGCAACGATATTCGCTATCCAGCCCATGCTATTGCCTTTACCTGTGATTGCACCAGCGATTGCACCGATAACAGCTCCTATAATTAATGACCATAATAAACCCATAATAACTTCCTCCTACTATTGTTTAACTATTTTACTTGTGTATCTTGGTTGTCTGCCATTTTTTCTTGTGCTTTTTCTGCACCTTGGTTAACCGCAGCTTTAGCTTTATCTGTTTGCTTTGAGGCAAATTCGCCAGTCGTTTTCGCTGCACTTGTTACTTTGTCTTGGACCGTTTCACTATCTTGTTCAAATTCTTCCTTGGTTTTGATATCTACTACATGAATATTTACTTCAATAACATCTAAATGCGTCATTTTTTCAACTTCATCGTGCGTAACTTGTCTAATTTGATCAACAACTTCTGTAATGTCTTTACCGTACTCGACCACAACATCCATATCAACAGCTACTTGTTCTTTGCCAACTTCTGTTTCAATTCCTGCCGTAACATTCTCTGTGTTAACCAATTTCTCTGCGGCATTCGAGAAAAAGCCGCCATTGACCGTTAATAAGCCGTCAATTTTATCAATAGCACTGCCAATAATTTTTTGGATCACTTTATCGTCATAGACGGTTTCACCTTTGACTTGTGCATCCTTGTTAGTGCTAAATTGATTCGTGTGTGTTTGTTCAGGTGTTTCTTTGCCATTAAAGTTTTTGTTTTCGTAATTTTCTACCATCTTAAATTCCTCCTGTTAATTGATATTCCTTTTACCAGATGACTCATTTGATCATCTTGACCTGTTCAGTAAGAGAATAGCTTTTCAAACTATTCATACAAATGATAAAATAACCATTTATATTTTATCGGAAAATCACGCTGTCATTTTCCTCTTCTTACTTTCACTTAATAGCTTAACGCAAATAATTTTGTATGAACAATAATCTGCTTACAAAGTCACAATATATAAAAAAATAAATCATATTTTTGATTGAAAAAACTGATTTCAGATAGCTGTCAATAAAACGGTTATATTATAGATTTATTGTCATTTTTCTTCAGTTCATCTTCAATAGAATAAAATAACAATAAATAAAAAGACGTTTCTTCATTTTAACTGAAAAAAATCTTTCTACTCATCTGACTAAGTTCATTTTTTCTTCCAAAAAATAGGTATATGACTAGGCCATTTAGCACAGTCATAAACCTATTTTGCTACCTGCACTAAAACAGCGGTATCTTTTTAAAGTTTATTCTTCCGAAGCCTTTTTTGCAGGTGGCGGTCCTTTTCTTTCTGGGCTCTTCCAGGTACCGGAGCCTAATCCCATGATAGTTTTTATTGCAGGAATAAATGTTACCACGATTGTTACTGCATTCATCATCCAATAAAAAAGCATGTATAGCGGCGCAAATAATAAATATTTTATTTTCCTGCCACGATCATCCACAATCAGTGAAGCCACTAATTGAAGAATTCCTGAGATCATTTCAAAGCAGACAAAGAGAAAAGCCATCGTAAACATATGATAGATTCGTTCCGTATTTCCATCTAGTGCAAAGCGAGCCAAGCTCCATACAAACATAAATGAAGAGATCCAAAAGAAGAAGGACCAGATTATACTAAAGGTTTGATCAATAAACATCACTGTACGACCAAGATTATTGAAAGGATGCAGCAGCACTTTCCTAAAATTGGTTAGCCAAACTTCTGTTCCACCTTTAGCCCAACGTTTTCTTTGACGGTAAAGCATCTTCAAGGATTCTGGAACCTCCATGAAAAACATGATCTGCGGCGCAAAAAGCGATAACCATCCATCCATTTGATGATCCCACGCAATACTGATATCTTCAGTAGCTCTGTCTTGTCTGAATAAGCCGACATCGATCAATGCATCTTTTCTATACATCGTATTTGCTCCGCTGTAGGCGTAGATACTTCCTAAAACGCCAATTTGAGTCCGTTTGATAATGCCTACGATACTGGAGAATTCTACCGTTTGCGATTTTGCGATAAGTCTGGTTCTATTTTGCACGTCCATATTCGCTGTAATCGCAGAAATATTCGTTGAATCTGATCTAAGAAAGTAATTCACATACATATTCAAAGAATCAGGTTCTGGAACCGTATCCGCATCATTGCTCAAAAGCAGTTTCCCACGAGCAAACGCAAAGCCAATATTAAAAGCATGAGCCTTGCCTTTATTCTTTTCAATTCGGATGACTCGCAGTTTTGGGTACTTTTTTTGTAACCTAGCTAATATTTCAGGCGTACTGTCTGTAGAGCCATCATCAGTCACTAATACCTCATAATGCTCATAATTTATTTTTGTCATTAAATATTCTATCGTATTTTCAATAACAATTTCTTCGTTGTGGGCTGGAACCATGATGGTAATAAAAGGTTCAATTTCTGAGGGAATCTCGTGCCAATCCTTTTGACGATACTTGAACAAAAAAGTATAGCAAAAAACACCAATAAACCAAGAAAAGCCGCCAATAATCGGATAAGTAATCAGTACCAAGAACATTAACGTAAAAATGACATCGACAATATAATTGCCAGTATGGAAAAAAGTAATCATAACTTCACACCACCTTTTTTATACAGATTTCGTACAAAGTCCGTATCCAGATTCTGCTCTTCCTTTACCGAATAGTAGCAAACCTCCTTGCGAAACTCTTCTGGGCCAAAGCGTTTGTCATACTCGTCTTTTAGTAACTGCCGACGGGCATCTAAGCGTTCTTCGTCATACTGGACTGATTTTTGTAAAAGATTTTTAAAACGATAATTATTCCAAATCGTCAGTAAAATGAAAATCACCGCGATGACCACAAACATGATACATAAGAATATGAACAGAAATTTTAACGTTTGCATTTCTTCCTTATAAACTAGAATATGATTCTCTCGTGCATTCTCCGGAGATATGAATGGCAGTAATATCCATATAAAAGGAGCAACTACACAAAGCCAACTAAAAATGGCAACCACAGTTTGTAGGATTTTCAACAGGTAGTGTCTTTTCTCAAAATATGAATCAGAAACAAGCATTTTTTTTACTTCGTCCCGACTAATTTTTGGCTTCACAAGGTCGCCCTCCTCGTACTCAAATTTTTTTTTTACATTTACCTTAGTTTGCCGTTTTCATGCAAAATTTTCAAATAATTTAGCTTTTCTGATGAGTAAATTTTTATCAGATTAGTTTTCCATTGTCTAAACGTAAAAATAAAATGAAGATAAACATAGATTACAAAAAATTAGTCCATAAAATGCAAGCAAAAATAAAGGAACACATTTATGAGCTGAATCAACAGATCATAAGTGTGTTCCTTATTTATACTTATACAATTACGAATAGATTACCTTTATTAGGCTCAGAAATAGCGGCTTGTTCCCCTCAAATAATCTGACATTCCGTGTTGCTTTCGGTGGAATAATCAGAATACTTTTTATCAGGTCGCCTGCAAAGATCATAAAATTCATTTTTCAAGTAATACCCCTTGCCCCATACTGTTTCCAAAACATCTTCGGAAAAGCCTTCGTTGATCAATTTGCGGCGAAGATCTTTTGATAAAACTGACAGTTGGGCCAAGTTTGAATTCGATGGCTCTTTATTCCATATATATTTGCATAACTCTTCTCTAGACACAATCGAAGCATGTGCATCGTACAATTTCTGGAAAAATTTTTGTTGATTTTTCGTGAAATCTAAAAATATTCGATCGTAATCATAATTATCGGCATGCTTCTTTTCAGATTCTTTCCTTGCAATACCAGCACAATCACTTATCAGTTCACGTAAAAGATCCATCCCGATATCTTTTGGTATCCATTTATCAATTGCTAAGTCTTTTATACTGTTTTTTTCATTGTCAATTGGCTCATTTAAATATTCTCTGAAAACAAAAACTCGTTTTTCCTTTAATTGAGGAACAATCATTTCTACTTCTTTGTTAGATAAAGATTCACTCAATATGACAAGTTGAAAAAAACGAATACTCCCTTGAACACTCATGCGTAATATGTCATCAAGCATCGTTTTTGATACGAAGACTTCATAATTGAACTTCTGTAAACTCTCCTGCATAGAGCACTCGTTTAAAATATTATGAGTTAGTATTAATATTTTGATTTTCCTCACCCTGCTTAAATCTATTTTTATTTGATGCTCAAATCTACTCGTAAAACTGTGCCTTAGATACACACCCGGCTTGGTAATTGATAGTAGCTCCCAAATTTTTTGCAATATTTTCTAATTCTAAAATACGTTTCTTTTCATACGTATCAAAAAGTACATGATTGTCTACAGCAACTATCAAAATATAATTTACTAGCCTATTTTCAAGCAATTCTGGGTATTTCGAAGAATCTATCTCAGTATAGACTTGTAGCAGAACATCAGTGATATCCCTTAATCCTTTATTTTTATCAGCACGAGCAATCAAATGATTGTACAACTGATAAACAATCTTTTTAGTAGATACACTTATTCCCATTGTCTTCCTCCTAAAAAAGCGTTTTACTGTTATTTGATCTTTCAATTGCTAGTAAAAAAGTAAGCGCGAGTATATGCACTGCTCCATAGACGAAATAAACAAAACATTGGAGGAATCAAATCCTTCACATCATTCTTCAAACGAATAAGACTTTTTTCAATTGAGGCTATTAATTATCGAACCTGAAGTCGATGTGAAATGTTTTACTTCAAACTTTTTCATATTAAAACTCCCTTATCGCTGCTCTTACATCCACCCATTTTGCATATCTTAGGAAGTGTTTCATTTTTTTTTTTAGTACCTTACAGTTACTACTGATTTATTCTTCTGGTACATCCTCAAGTGACCAACACAATACGCCATTGTATGTGCCGACTGTGTCTGAGGGATGAATTGTTAATTGCAAATGCTCCGCCAAATTAACCTTCGTACTGCCGCTTCCATCCCAGATCGGTTGATTGTCCTCATTAATTGGAACATCTTGCTTCTGGTTTTTATAGCTTAATCTTTGAGCGAGTACCTGGCCTTTTTCATTTGTTAGCGGCTGTTCTTCTTTTACTTTAATTGTCCAGTGACTTTTATCCAGCTTGCTTACATCCTCAACCCCAAATTCTTCCTTCGTGGTTGCAGAGATTATCTTATCCATCGCTGGAATCTCATTTTCACCGAAACTAATCGTATTAGGAATAATAAGCTTAGGACTAGATTCTTTCTTGATAATTCTACTTTCCTTTTCAGATTCTTGATTGTTATCGTCTTTTATATAGAAGAAAACCTCTTGATCTAGCCAATTTTCAGGAAATGTGAACTTAACCTTATCTACCATATTTTCAGGAGCGTTTGCGTATTCCTTTAGCACTTTTTCTTCAGTACCGCAACGAGCCATTAGATACACCTTAGCACCAGTGTCGTGCGAAAACGTATATGAAAGTTCGCGTGAATTAGTAAAACGCGAGATGTAGAGCGGATTTTCATTATCATTCAGTTTGAATTGCAATACCTTTTTTTCACGATAACGATGAACAATCATCTGTTCATCCGGCAAGAAGATTCCCTTGTCTTGCTTATTATCCTTGATAGGTTCATATCCAGGAATTTCTGGATAATCATTAGATAAATCAAAGGGTGTGGTTAGGATTCCCTCTTTCGTTATCGACTCACGTAACGTATTGTCTCCTTCGTCTAAAAAGGCTATAGTTATTTTTGCACCATAATTGATTACAGAAGCCGCCGATTTTTCTCCTAAATTTTTTCCATCAAAAATAGTTTGTACACTAAACGGCAAGCTTAATTTCCCATCAGAAACAGCAGATGAATCAACAGGATTTTCTGCTCCGATCCATTTTAGATATACGTTATATTGAAGAACGGTGTCATATAGACGATTATCTGTTGGATTCTTAGCTTTAATTATCACATGGTTGTCATCTGTAACCTGATAACTAAATAAATCGGTAAGATCCTCTCCAATTATATTAGTTATTCTCATTTTTTCTGGCTCATATTGTCTTGTCTGATTCACCTGCTCCAAATTGAAATCAATTTCTATTTGATTTGTTTTTGACCATTGATCGACATTTGGCATCGTCTGCTGTGCCTTCAAATAAACATCTTTATTTGCTACTTCAAATTCTGAATCTACAGCGTAAGCAGGAGGAAATTCTGGTTTGGCTATAAAATCTGTGAAATAAACAATTGACGAAGGAGTAACATCGTTGTTGTGTACCATAAACGTGATAGTAGAAACAGCATTTGTTGTTACTTCAAAACGCTGACGCGGATCTCGCCAAGGAATTCCAGCGGTGATATTTTTTAGATATAACCAATATTTATCTCCTCCGCCGTCCCAAGTATCATAAAGAATATGTGTTGGATTTTCCGCATACAATGAATCAATTATTGTGCCTGGATTTTTATAGCCAATATATTTGTTTTGATTTAGCCCATAATAATTAAATGCGGTTTTTATCTCCATAGGCTGACCATTTTTGTCCAAAAATTCATAAGTGACGATCATTTCACCTGAAATATCAATTCCCAGAAAATAGCTCTTTGTGAAGCTGATGGTCCCGCCATCTAAATTGCTTTTATTTCTCTCCACTATTATCAGTAAGCTTACTTCTTTTCCCTCATAGAAACCGACATTTTTCACTAACGCTTTACTTCTATTTGTCTTTCGATCAACCGATATATAATCTGAACCGACATCTCCTTCAAGCGCTTCAACAGTCGTATTTTTTCCATAATGCATGATGAAGGTATTTTCTGCCGGTGTTACTGATTGGTTTGCCCAATGGAAGTACCCTAGATCTGTCAGAGGTCTAGGTGCCGCCTCTACTCTGACTGAGTTCCAGAAAACACCTGCAAATAATATTAGCCAAAACAATAAATGACTACGCTTTTTCATCTTGCATCGCCTCATTTCTAAGTTTCGTTTTCAACGAGTAGATGAAAACAACTAAAACTAGAATCAGCAGGCCGATTCCTCCGAATAAAAGTGATTTTTCTTCATTTGTCTTTGGGTACATTTTAGAACCTGATCCTGTTGCGACTGCCACCATTTGAGGTGCGTCACTTTTGGAATCATTCATCGATACCTTCTCCATTGGTATCGTTTGATTTTTATTACTAGGTTGATAAAATGTTATACCCACTTCACTTTTGGCTTGCTCAGCAGCTTCTGCTGGCATAGATACCCCTATCAATAACGCCAAAAGCAAGAAGCTCAAAACTTTTTTCATTTTTCTCCCCCGCTCTATCGATCTTTACTTTTTAATTTGTAAATATACACGATTAAACCAAGAATGATTCCCAAGAATACGATCCCTATTAAATAAAGCAACCAGCTATAATCCTTTGTGTCTTTTACTTCTACTGCTTGCTTATTCAATTTTTCATCCGTACCTTTGATTTCAAACTCTTTTCTAAACACCCATTTCTTTCCAGCATCATTTTTTAAATGCATTGTTAGTTCATACTTGCCTTTTTTAAGAGGCTCGTTATTCCAGCTGATTGGCAAATGGAAGCTGGTTCGCGGTGCAAAGGAGATTTTTTTATCTAAGACTTTCAGTATGTCCTTCTGACCTTTTTTTGTCACCGTCGCATGCATGGCCAATTTGCTCATGAGTATGGGCTGCGTATTTTCCATCTCAGCAAATACTGTCAAATAACCATTGTCTAATCCTGGAGTCACTTTTTTTAAAGCCAATCCTGGTTGAATCTCTTTATCCGAACAGCTGAGTTTGGCACCAATAGTATAGGCAAATTTATTTTTAAGACTGAACCCTTCATCCTTTTTTTCTTGCCCTTTCGTATCTTCATAGCAATAAAAACCGCCTAGAATCGTTCCATCGAATCCTTCAGCAGGAATTTTTAATTGAAAGCTTACATCTCGTGCTTCTCCTGGCTTCAGTGTAACTGTCTGCGGCTCAGAGATAAGTTCTTCAAAAGAGGGTCCGCCGATTAGCTTGGCTCCATGCTTTGAATAATCAATTGAACCATTTTTATTAGTAATGGCGTTATTCCCCTCAACGATGACCTGAATCTGCTTTTCACTTGTATTTTGTAGCTTAAGTGTTAGCTCCTGCTCAGCACCAGGCTGCACCTTCAGATCATAATAGCTTGCCTCAGATTGCTGATTATCAGGTAAAACTGCTTGAGCATCAAAGCTGACCTTATTTGTCGTGTTTTTTTCTTCAGCCAAAGTATGAGTTGGTAAAAAAAGAACTGCTAAGCTAACAAAACAAAGAATAAAAAAGAGGGGGAATCTCTTCCCCCACCCTCCTAGCTTCCTACGCTGGCGCATCAGTTAACACCCATGTTAAATCTGCCGTATAGCTTTGTGCTTCCAATCCAGCACGCGGTACGTGAAGCTTCACATTTTCATTTTGACCGTCTTGGCCTTCAAAGACTGCCGCAAAACCTCCAGCACCTTGTCCTTCTTTTGCCAACATTACATCTTGATATTCATCACTCAATTCAAAGAAATCATTTGCCATTTTAGGCGCTACTGATTCATTGTCTTTTGTCACGACTTTCCCATTGGCTAATGACATTTTTGCTCCAGTTAGCTCTTTGCCATTTTCACCTACAAATGGAGAGATAGTTACACCAAGTGTCCAACCTTTTGCTCCGCCTCGAGTATCGTTTACCTGCACGTGTGGCTTTTGATTCATTGCAAAGTAATCTGTATCTCCCTGTCTAATTTCTTGTTGACCAAATGTAATATTTGATGCATACGGAATGGATAGAGCTCCAGTACCTCCTGTACTTGGATCATCATCATGAGTATCATCTGGAACAATTGGGTCCACATCTTCTCCCGATCCTGCAGTGAATGTTACGTCTGTTTTGTTCGTATTTTCTGTAATGTCAGTAGCGAAAACAGTCGTACTTGTCGCACTTAATGCCAATAACCCTAGTGCGGCGGTTGTAACTATCGTTTTTTTCATTCTATAATTCCTCCTAAATAATAATTAGTCTAATTCGACTAAATCAATTCTCGCATGGACTTCTTACTATTTCTAGTTCGAAAATTTTCCTAAATCCGGAAAAAAATTAGAAATACTTCTTTCATCAAATTAAAAAGACGCATCGACTTTTACGTCCATGCGTCTTTTTGATTGGCTATATCATAGATAACTTTCCCTAATTGTCGCCAGTTTCTTTCAGTGGGGATGTTTTTCATTAATACCAACGGTGTATCTCCAGTATTGAAATAATAGTTAGAAACGACTAAATCTACTTCTGAGGCCTTTGTTTTATAATCATAAAATGCAAAAGTATACGTATGACCAAATTGTACATTGATTTTATTCATCAACCATAAGCGATGAGTATGGTGCAGATCATCTTGAATTAATACCTTTAAAGGCTTAAAACTGCTTAAAAACAGTCCGTAATAATCTAAAACAAAGTAATAGTTTAAAAATAGCTGCTCCCAATTTTCTAAAATAGCCGATACTTGTTTATCTGCCATTTGATTCAGTGTTTTATGAAACGTGTTAATTATATGATAATTCCTAGGTTTCTCTGCAAGAACCTCATTCTGATAGGAACGATTAAAGAAGAGATCAGTATTTCCATAAAAAAATAGGCTCCTCTCATGAAAGGCAATAAAATTGAATAATAGCTCTTGGTCCATTAAAGCCAATTCAAAATTGAAATCCTGTCTCAAAGCAGCAGCTAAATTCTCCACCGCTCGATAAGAATCGGTGTTAGCCTTTTGATGTGCCGCGGCGTAACTATTCTCATAGCATTTGTTCCCATCAATAATGCCGAAGGAGTAAATGATTTGATAGAGAAAAAACAGCTCATCATTATTTAAGACCATATCGGTTTCGCTGTGCCAATGTCTCAGTCGTTCAAAATATGGATCTAATTCGATGACCGCCTTCACGCTAGTGTGAATTGATATATTGACGATTTTGCTTCTTTCGAAGGTTATTGCCAGCCAATAAGAAAATATACGTTTCTGCAGGGGTTCCAACGAAATTCGATAGTTTTCTTCAAAGCTTTCTATATATGATTCTATCTTGTTTAACTTTGTAGCAAAGGGCCAACTTCCAATATTTTCCCGCGTTGAATGCCAGTAAAAGTAATAATAAAAGCAACGAATTCTTTGTTCCTCTGCCTGTAAATAGAGCTTATAGGGCTGAAAGTCAATGTGATAACGCTCGAAATACGGACCAAGTAACTTTGCATACCGAAAAACAGTCGATACGCTCGTAAATTGCTTTTCCGCAAAATCCTTTAACGACTTTTCAGGCTGACGATACATAAAATCGATTAGCTGATAATTGTACGAAGCTTTATAGAAATGAAGGTAGATTGCATAGATTGGAAAATCCTCTTCCTTTTTGACATAGAAGCGTTTGTTTTCATCATTTAACAGATAAATTCTACCATCATAGATCTCAAACAGTCCTGATAATTCTTCAATGTAGTGTAAGACAGTTTTGTTTGTAAC
Organism: Enterococcus sp. DIV0187; assembly: GCF_051713785.1. Lineage (NCBI taxonomy): Bacteria > Bacillati > Bacillota > Bacilli > Lactobacillales > Enterococcaceae > Enterococcus > Enterococcus sp. DIV0187. The sequence goes on along the minus strand of NZ_JBIOQO010000002.1, from coordinate 1,013,184 downwards.
CTTGAGCAAGCTTTTCAATTCCTTTATAGTGCACCAATCATTTTTCTCCAGCAGGTGATCAAGTAGGACCACTTTTTTTACAGATGTTTTTGTTAAAAACGTTTGCATTTCTTTTAACTCCTAACCCTTTCTTCTCAGCACGTAATGACCAGCCAAAGAATAGACTTCCCTCAGATTCGAAGGAAGTCTGTTCTGATCATCACTAATCACTTATCAGACGATGCTGTTGATTTGTTTCGTTTTGTATAAATAAAGTAGAAGGACTAGAGTAAGAACAGCTAAGACAATAGTTGTTGACAGTGCTGCCTCTGCTCCGAACTGTCCTCCAGTTAGTAGCGGGTTGTCCCCATGAATGATCGTTCTAAAGTATCCAGATTCGGTAGTTCCGCTGACTGGAATTCCCAATAAGGAACCTTGCACCCAATTCCAGGTAATGTGAGCACCGATCGCTGTAAGCAAGCTTCCAGTTTTATACATCAACACTCCAAAAAAGCATCCGGCGAGAAAAACATTCACTAAAGCTAGTAAGCTTACATTCGGATTTAGAGCATGTACTAAAGCAAAAAGAAGACCTGAACCTAGTAAGGCGATAATTGGTCCAAATTTTAACAGCCGATGTTGAATAAACCCACGGAAAAATAACTCTTCACTCGTACCGACAGCCACAAAAATCACAAAATTAACAAGTAATTTATACAGATTTTGATTTCCTGTTTTCAACTGATAAAGTCCTGGTAAATAGAGTGTCCCTTTAATAATCAAAAATACACCGATTCCTGCTAACAGTCCATAAATTAACTGACGCCCATCACCCTTGTTCCAGCTCATTCCATAATTACGAATCGTCTTTTTTTCCACCCTACTAGCAAAATAGAAAAACAATAAGCAAATAGAAATGTGTACTACTGTACTCACCAATGCACTTACTAAAAGCATACTCGCAGGAAATAGTCCTGCGACTGCATTATTACTTATCATCCCCAATACGAATCCAAATAAGGCGATAACTACTGCTAACCCTTTTAAAAAATATTCTTTTTTCACACAAATTCCCCCTTTGCATTTTGCATATTAGCATTATTTGCTATTTTCAGCCAGAATTTGTTCTTTTCAATCAAATAAAAAAAGAATCAAACACGAAAAAATCATACTGTTCGCGATCATTTTCTAGTTGTACCGAGAGTCATTTTACGATAATAACTGATTGTATTTTTGATCACGAATTTTATTAATAAAGGTAATTACTCGAATCCAATCTGAAAGATACTGCTTTTCGTCCCATTGAAAAAGATGCGGCAAATCGCGAGAAAAATACTTAGACAAATCAATCGCGTAATCGGAAATCACAACATCCGGTTTTTGACGAATACCGACAATAATAATCGGGCGCGGACTGATTCGCACCAAAGTTTGTTTCTGCAGCTGTTCTTCTAGTCCCCGCCCTTTGGACTCTATCGCCACACGGATAGGTAGATCGCGGTCCATCAGAATATGATAAAGCAGTTGTGAAACATAATATTTGAAGGAATTTGAATTGATTGTCTTACTCCATTTTTCATTTGGCGTATCCACACTGTGAGCGATCCTTTCCAGGAGATCAAAAAGATAAAGATACTGGTCCTCAACCTCAGAAATTGTCATATAATCACCGAAGGAATCGATTTGTTTCCCTAATCCAAATGTTAATAAAAAAGAAAAAATATACGTGGTATTAATAAATAGAAATCTTTTTTCATCCTGTCCGAAACGATATTGCAAATGCTCCTCTATCTGAATGATCCATTCGTCAATTAAGCGTCGATAGTCACTTAGAAAAGTCGGCGATTGTAATTGAATCTGTTGCAACGTTTCTTGAGAATAGCTCTGTCCTACGGTAAACATATAATAGATATACAAGAATTCATCACTAGGTAAATCCTTTTCGAAAAGTAGGTTGGCTTCAAAAAAAGGAACAAGTATTTCTTTTTCAAAAAGCTCTTTGGAAATAAAGGGATTAAAAAACTTTCTGACCGTTTCCGGTATCGTTTGAATCAAATAGCCCTGTTTAATACGCATAACAGTCACTGCCAGAAAATTGATAAAACGCTCCTTATCTGCATGTCTAAGAAAAGGAAAGTATTCAGTTAAACTTTGATAGATCACAGTTGCACTTTTTTGAACAATCGGAGGACGATTGCTGTCAATTTCATCATAAATATGCCAATAAAAACTATGAAAGAAAAAACGAATACGAAACTCATCTCCAATTAAATACCCGTTCTTTTTTAAATTCAAACCGATTTGATATTGAGCCAAAATTGGACTAAATTCTCCAATTTGTCGTTGGACCGTTCGACGACTTAGGTATTGACTTTGACTAAACGATTCCAGGGATTTGAATTTCTGATTAAAAATAGCGTCCCAAATAATAAAGGGCAGCGTTGATTTGGTTAAATCCACTCGAATTTTATTTAGCAGAAATCTTTCGGAAAACTTAATTGTGGCTTCCTTATTCTCTCGCTCTATCGAAAATTCAGGATAACTCTGTTGAATCGTTTCTATCTGATCCAATACTTGTCTTAACATAGAATAGGAAATACTCAGTTCTTCTGTAAGTTCTTTATAACTGAAAACAGAGTTATACGATCGATAGCAGTACGTGAAAACCTTTTGTACTAGTTGATCTTGTCCCTTTATAAAAGAATCTAGCATCAGAAAGCCTCCTTTGTTCTTTATAAATTTAGAAATATAACAATATTTTTATTGATCATAAATAATTCACTCACTGTTTTTTTAGACAAAAAAGCAGTAAAAAAATTTTCGAAGGATAAAATCCGAAGATTTTTTACTGCTTTCATTGAAGTCTGAAAAAATTATGACCTATATTTTGATGCTCCATCGACTAATTCATTTTTTATACACATTTCATCACACTTGATTTGTAACAGAGGCTTTTTTAGAAACAACCTTTTTCAAGCAATAGCCGTTTCCCCAAGAGGTTTGCAGCTGGGATTCATCTAATCCGTGCTCGCCCATTTTCTTCTTAAGCGACTTGATAATGCCAGACAGACGGCTTTCCTTCGCTCTTGAAGGTGCAGATTCCCACAAGTAATAGCACATCTCCGTTCGAGAAATACATTTTCCTATTGATTGCTTCAGCAAGCGAAAGACTCGATATTCTTGCTTTGTTAAGCGGTAATCGAAATTTTCCAAATCAATATCTTTTTCCTTTGTCAGCGTAGGTTTGCTTTTTTGCTCCGTTTTCTCGCGAATTGACATCTGCTCGCGTAATTCTTCAAAGCTTACTTTCTGGGAAACAATCAATTCGACTCCTTGTTGCTTCCATTGCTCACGAGTCTCCTCATCTAGCTCTGAAATTGTTTTTCGTATGAGTCTGCAGTGAAACAATTTCAATGTTTCTAGACAAGTTGCTACTTCCTGATCTGAAATGGTTTCGCTTAGAATTACTGTATCAAAATAATCAAGCTCGCTAGAAAATTCCTCTTTATCTGTACTTTGCAAATCCAAAAGTACTTGATTACTGCACAGCACCTCATACCCTAAATCATTCAGTTTTTTTACAAAATCCTGTTCGTATGAATAACTTTTTGTTAAAAGTAAGACTGTCATTAAATCCTCTCATTTCATGTTTTCTTAAATGCTCTTTTTTCTGACTTTTAATACAACTACTCCCAATACAATCAATAGGACTAAAATGCCCAAAGTGCTCCAGATGCCACTGTTTTGACTTCCTGTACTTGGCAAACGTTTAGAAGTTGTAGATGTGCTTCTCGTTGTAGTTTGATGGGTCGTCGTATTCTTCTTCGTGACACTGTTCTTCGTCTCATCCTTTGTTTTTTCTATCTCTGGCTCTGCTATCGGCGTATTTTCTTTGGTAACCTCTTTTATATTTGGTTGATTATCTTTTACTGAAAACTCAATTGGTGTTGCATCTAATTGGTACCCTTTTGGCGCCTTGGTTTCAATCAGCTTATAGCTTCCATCAGTCAAACCTTTAATAAGAATCGTTCCATCCTTACCGGTGACGATCATTTCCTGACCCTCGACTATTTTATCTTCGCCAGTTACCAATTCAAATTCTGCATTTGCCAATCTCTTGCCAGTTTTACTATCTGTCTTTTTCAATAGCAGTTCACCCGGCGGAATTTCCTTATCTGGAGTAAAATGATTCGTGAAAATCGGCTGCTTTCCAGCTTCAACTCCTTCGTAAACAGCGGTAGTCTCAAGCTTTCCAGCTTTCTCCTCAACAGTCACGAACACCTTATAAATAGTGTCATCGTAGGTGATTCCGGTCTCTTTTTCGGCTGGGATCACTTCGGAAATCGTATACTCGTAAGTTCCGGCTTCACCATACTCGATCGCATCAAATGTAATCGTTCCATCTGCCGCATTTTTCTGGATTTGATCCACGCCTTCACCTTTCAGATTAAAGCTGAATTCTTCGGCTTTTAGCTTTCGACCTGTTAATTCTTTTTGCGCTTCTAAACGAATACTTCCCGGTGTCACTGCATAGGTGTTCTTGAATGTTGGTACTTCTCCGACTTCCACATTTTCGTATTCGGCTGTTGCTTCCAGCTCACCAGCTTTTTCTTCTACCGTCACAATTACTTTGTACGTTGTCTCATCGTAGGTAATGCCTGCTTCTTTTTCGGCTGGGATCACTTCAGAAATCGAATACTCGTAAGTTCCGGCTTCACCATACTCGATCGCGTCAAATGTAATCGTTCCATCTGCCGCATTTTTCTGGGTTTGATCCACGCCTTCACCTTTCAGATTGAAGCTGAATTCTTCAGCTTTTAAAGGTCGTCCGCTTAATTCTTTCTTCGCCGTTAATTCAATTTTTGAAGAAGCTTTTCGATTTTCTAAAGAGAATGTATGATTTATTCGTTCTCTAGAAATGATAAACTCATGCTCTTGGTTGTCCTTCACATATCCTTCAGGTGCTTGACTTTCTACAATAACATAGGTTCCATAACGTAAATTAGACAGATGATCGACTTCCGCACCATTTTCAATGATTTTATCGCCTTTTACTTCAATATTTGAAAGCATCAGTGTTAGATTGCCTTCAGTGTCCTTTCGATAAAGATCGAAAAAGGCTGAACTTGTAGTAATTAGCTGATCGTTCTCATCTAGTTTCCGGAAGGTGATCGAGCCATTTTTCCCACTTGAAGTTCCTTCACCATCTGTAGATTTCACGGTCACAGTTTTCGTTACTTCATGAAATTGGATGTCTTTACCATAAAGTGATGCCTCGTTTGCAATCACTTCATTATTTTGAATCCCCGGATCTAGCAATGTTTGATACTCAATGATGTAAGCAGAATCGATCGTCTCACCTAGATGAATGGTTAATGTTTGAGTTCCTGCTGCAGAATCCGAAGTAACCACAGGGCTGTTTTCTTCTGTAAACACAAGAGCCTCGCCATCTTTAACAAATGTTCCTGAACCATTATTTTTTGCCTTAAAGACCTTTACCACTACATTTTTATCAGCGTCATAAACAAATGTCTGCTCACTGATTTTTACAGTGTCTTTAACGACTGGATCGTGAATTGTATGCCCGTCTTTATTTAAAACAACAGACCAATTGATTGAACGGTAGTCTTCACCTGTTCCTTGTTGACCGCTCTTAGAAATCCATGCATCCTTCGCACTTTTTTCAACGGTTCCTTCGACCTTTATTGGTTTACTATCCTTTACTGTCATCGTCGCAACGTTTTTATAGGTTGGAACTTCATCCGCCGCTTCTGCCGAAACAAAAATGGCGAAGGTTGACTCTTTGTCTTTTAATAAGGTAATAGTTGGAACCCCAGCTTCATCAAGTTCATACGTATAATCAACATTGACTTCCCATTTCGTTCCTAATTGAGCAGCTTCTAGCTTACTAGCAGCCACATCGACATCGTAAATAACAAGTTCTTTAAGCGTTTGTCCCTCGCCTAATGCTTCTTTAATCGTTGTCTCTTTAGGAATGGTTGTTTTCCATGTATTAAACAACGCTGTCCAATACACACTATTTTCTCCTGCGGTTGTTTCTAAGAATGGATTATTATGACTAAAGGCCTTGGCTACATCTACCCCTTCTGTAAGATATTTCCCATATTTTAAACCATTAAATGCGTACTGTGCACTCACCCACGTGGCAAGTTCTGCACCATCTGTATGATTTTTTCCATCTTCACCGGTATACGTTACCACTACGCTATTATCAAATCTTTGTGTAGTACCCGTATCATGATGTGGCTGTTTGTCCATGAAGAAGTGTGTGTCATAATTAAAGGTGATTTGATCGCTTGTTGTTGCGTAAGCCCCAATTAATCGGATATTAAATCCTAACGAATAATCTTCATCGCCATCGACTTTTTCCAGAACGTAGTCGCTATCTTTAGTTAAAACCTTATCAGTCGTTCCATCATTAGCTTTTACTACAAGCGATGATTCAATCAATTGAAGCGCACTCTTATTTATTCCAGAAAGAGTGGTGTATCTATCTTTGATGATCGCATCTTTCATTAAAAGACGATTTTTGTTCAATACTACCTGCCAGCTGATTGTGTTCGTCGCATAATTCTTACTCGGCGCTGTTTTGGTGATGCCTAATGCTCCTTCAACATCTGGTGTTTCTCCCGCATTAATTTCTTCACTTTCTGTTCCATCAATAATCAAAGCAGTATTCTGAAGAGCACTTCGTAATGGCGTTGGCACATCAAATGTTTGGGTCGAATACTTCACTTTATAAACGCCTTTTTCTGCAAAATTTAACGTAAAGTGTACATACTCTCCGTTTTTTTCTTTATAATCAGCCGCTGCTTCTGAAAATGTCCACTTATCACTAGCGACTTCATTGCCATTTTCGTCATACACTTTGATGCTGTCTTTCAATAAATAATGTTTTGCTGTATTCGGATCACCATATCTTGAATACATCCAGTCCTTAAGAATTCCACCATCAGTCGTATACGTAGCTTTGATTTCCCAGTTGAAAATACCGGTATTTAAATCATAATCCGTACAATATTTATAATTGTCTCTATCATCGAAAGACACACTCGCCTCTGCCGAATTAGAAATAAAGTTATCTCCGCTAATCGTTGCTTTGTTCAAAAATTCCTTCTTGCTTTCATCATCCACCCGCATTTTAAGAACAATTTTTACTGGCTGATTCATCACACCAGAGGTAAATTTGTAGACATAATCTGTGCCAGCTATCCAAGAATTAATAAAGCCTGCTGGCGGTATTACCCATTCACCATTCTCATTCATCACATAATCCTGGGTATACCAAACAGATAATCCTTCAGGCATCGTATCTCTTAAAACCGCGTTTCTCAGATCACGTCTTTCTTCATTTAAGATGATCGTCCATGTCACTGAGTTATCAGCTTCAATTTTTCCGCTTTTACTAATGTCCGCTTTTACGACTGGAATGACAATCCTAATTTCTACTCCAGCCTCATCTGTGATCCCAGTTGAAATCTCAATTGTTTCATTTTCCGTAGTAATTTTCAGTTCTGTTCTTAAATCAATCGTCCCTTGACGCTCGCTTAAATTTCCGGCTTTATCATTAAAGGTGACGGTTAAAAGCCCATTTAAGTCTAAGGTGAATGACCCTAAAACATCTCCATCCTGATTTTTCAGCACATCTGTTACGGCATTATGAATAGAAAAATAGTCAGGCAGCTGATACGTATAAAAATCACCATTTTGTATAATTTCTGCATCATCCAACACCCAATCAAAATGAATCTTGATATTAGCATCTTGAACAGCCGGATTTTCCTCATTAAACTCTTGGTCATTAAAATCCGTAATTTTAATATTGGTAAATAAATTCACGCCACGAGCGTTCAGATTTGCTTCATGATCCGCCCGAGCTTGTCTTTTAGCTATTGTCTGGTCTGCCTCAGCTTGGTTGACGATATCGGGCGCTGGATCTGAAGCTTTGTTGTAATATATACTGGTCAACACATTATTCCCAAAATCGATTGTTTCTGCTTCTACATTATCTGATGTAGTTTCTGCCGTTACCTCAATCAATCCTTCATAAAATTTTGCACTAGCGAAATCTGGTACAAGTCCATCTGCTGTTTTTTGATAATTTTGTTTGAATTGAAAGATTAGTTGTTGATTTTTTACTTGATAATTCCCCATCTCGCCTAAACTACCTGATTGCTCTGGGTAATGCAGGTTTGCGGGCAACTCAATAATCGTGGTGGTATTTTCCTCAATCAATGTCGGTTGTGCCAGTGCCCAACTTAAATTCAGTTTGACAGCCGTCTTTTGATCTATCCGATGATTCTCTGTGATTTCCTGATCATTGGTATCTGTGACAGTCACTTGATTAACGACTACTCCCGTTTGATCCGCGGTTTCCGCAATAGCCGACATCGGAAAAAGACTAATCATCATGCCAATTATTGCAGACAACGACCAAAGCTTTTTTAATCGTTTCATTTTTCACAACCTCCTTATACATGTAAATAATTTGCTTAAGCGTTGACTCTCCGCCTTAAACAAACTAATCCATTAAAATCGTCTTATAGCTTTTTATTATTTTTCCGCCTCCTTTATTACTTTCCCAGCATTTCCCAACCTTTTGACTAGCTTTTCTTCCATTTTCCAAGGCTACAGATCTGAGAAAAGCCGCTTCAATTTATACAATAAATAGGCTCTTTCTCATCTATTATTATTAGTCAAATTAGAGGTCTGAAAATGACAAAAATAATAAAATAAGTCTATATTAACGTCCTATTCAAAATATAAACTTTAAAAGAGCAAAAAAATAAAGACCTGCTATCATAAACAGATCTCTCATTTCGTATTTTTCATCCCAAAATACACGCCGAACATTGCTTCTTGTTTTCTATTCATTTAATTAACGGACTTTAGAAAAAAATTATTTTCTTGTCAACTAACCTTTATATTTAATTTACAAATAAATTTTTATTGATAACCTAAAGAAACGTTGTTATTCAAACGTTTCTTTAGAAGAGGCCATTTTCTATTGTTATCAAATGTTTTTTTGTCACATTCGAGAGGAGTCTGACTATATGTTAAAAAAATCTGGTTTTCATTCCTAAATAGGAGCTTCTGACCGCAGCTACAAAAAAACGAACCGCCTATAAAAGACAATTCGTTTTTCTTTGGATTAAATTTAGCTTTATAATGTTCTCACGGTATCCACGATGCTTTCATGCTCAATGTTCGTAACATCAAAGTGCAAAATATTGAAGGTCGCCTCTAAAATGAAGCTGATTCCAAAGACCGAAATAACTGTTCCGATTCCCACCTTTGCTCCCAATAGCCAACCAATCAGCAGAACCGTGCCCTCGATTACACCTCGAACAATTCCGATGGGAACCTTCGGCAGACGTTTTCCCAACGCAACCATCAAAGCATCACGCGGCCCGCAGCCAAGCGAAGCCCCGATATAAAAATAACTCCCAATGCAAATCGACAGTTGTCCAAGTAACAGCATCAAAACGCCAGAGAAAAAATTGTTCATTTGAGGAATCAGATCCACGAAAGTTCCAATCAGAATCGTGTTAAGAATTGTTCCAAAGCCAATTTTTTCCTTTAAAGCCACGTCAATCACTAAAATGACAAATCCGCTAATGATCAAAATATTGCCATACGTTTGGTCTGTCAGATAAGCTAATCCCATACTGAAGGCCTCCCAGGAAGCCAATCCGATATTTGCCTGAATCGTTAAAAATGAACCCAATGCGAATAAAAACAAACCAAATACCAACTTCACCAACCGAACACTATACCCTTTCATTCAATCCCCTCTTTCTACTCCCTAAACATCAGCATCAAAATATGTGTTTCCTCATTCATCGGGTTGGCATACTTGTGATTGCAATTCGCTAAAAATTGGATTGCTTCTCCTTCTTCTAGTTCAAAACTCTTTTCACCAACCTGAATAGCCAATACCCCTTGTGTACAAATAATATATTCTCTGATTCCGGCTTCATGATATTCAGATAAGCGCTCCGAGTGAGGTGCGATCACATGACGCATCATTTCAAATTTTTTATCCGGATCAAACTCAAACAAATTATACGTATCAAACCCTTTTGAAGTTGAATAATGCTTACTATTACTTTTTCTGATTACTGACACATCCGGTGTTTCTATATAAGTCAGCTGGGCTAAAGGAATATGAATTCCTGTACAAATTTTCTCTAGCATCGAAATCGTCGGACTTTTAGCGCAACGCTCGATCTCACTTAGCATACTCTTACTAACGCCGGACAATCGCGCCAGATCATCTAAGGTCAGATTTCTTTCTTGGCGAATTCGTTTAATATTTCGACTGACAATTTCATTTGCTGAAATCATAATATCCTCCAATTACTATCTCGAATAAAATCCACTATAGTGTAAATTTAATAGATAACACCGTGTTTGTCAACATCATTAAAGGCTGAGCTTTATGTTTTCCTTAATTCCAAATACACAACAAGCGCTTGAAAATGTGTTTATTTTCTCCTATACGCGTCCCCATTTTTACTCTTTTAAGCATATTTCTGTTCAAAAAAAAAGTTATCCTTTACACTATTTTATACAACAAGCATTACTTTATAGATAAACAGATTAAGTTTCTTATTATTTCCTTCGTATCTTTAGAAACTAATGTAAGAGCTAAACGATCGTTAGTAAAGCATTTTTTAAATTTATAAAGTTACCAAACAAATTTTTACTGGTGAATAAATAAGCTTTTATTGACGTATTTTAGCTTTTTACTATTCAATAAAATCACCATCCAAAACCAAATACAATGAACTGTTATTGGTTCATGTAAAAAATAAATAGGAGTGAATATTGATATGTTTTTACACAAAAAGGAATTACAGTTTGAAGCAAAACCGGATAGTCCGAATCCTCTAATTGCGAAGTATCTTCAAGAATTGATTGGTGGACAATACGGCGAAATGAGCGTTGCTATGCAGTACCTGTTCCAAGGCTGGAGCATGCGCGGAGAAGAAAAATACAAAGATATGCTGATGGATATCGCAACAGAAGAAATTGGCCACGTAGAAATGTTGGCAACGATGGTGGCTCGACTTTTAGAAGGCGCCCCTGTTGAAGATCAAGAATCAGCAATGAAAAATGATCCTGCTATTGGCGCTGTAATTGCTGGTATGAATCCGCAACAGGCAATTGTTGCTGGCTTAGGACCACGTCCTGCTGACAGTGTAGGAAATCCTTGGAGCGGCGGTTATATTATTGCCAGCGGTAATTTACTAGCCGATTTCCGAGCAAACCTAAATGCGGAATCCCAAGGCCGCCTGCAAGTAGCCAGAATTTACGAAATGATTGAAGATAAAGGCGTTAAAGATTTACTATCCGTACTATTAGCCCGCGACAGCTATCACCAAAACTTATGGGCGACTGCTGTCAAAGAACTAGAAGAAAAGGAAAAGAGTATTTTAGTTCCTAGTACGTTCCCAAGAGAGAATGAACGTTTAGATATCGCTTATGATTTCTACAACTTTTCTGAAGGCGAAGAAAGCAAAAAAGGCAGCTGGGCCAAAGGAAAAGCATTAGACGGTGAAGGTGAATACAACTACTTGAAAGAACCAAAAGTAGAAGGAAAAGCCCCTAAGCTTGATCCTGTTACACCTAAAATGTACGGTACACCCCCAGCTAAATAACAATATTAAAAATGAACCCTCAGCGATTTTCTCTTGAAGGTTCATTTTTTTGTGTTGTTTTTTTACAACATGCTATCCATAAATAAATCGTTCTAGAAAATTGTCGGTACCAATCCACCATCTAGACGTAAGGCTGCTCCTGAGAAGGATCGCGCATAAGGGCTGGAAACAAAGGCTGCAAAGCGACCGATTTCTTCTGGACGGATCAATCGTTGAATTTGAGACAATGGTCGATGATTTTTCATAAAATCGCTTTCCCATTCACTTTCAGGGATATCCGTGTCGCTATACATATCCACCAACATCTGCTGCACGCCTTCAGTTAAAGTGGAGCCTGGCATGATGGTATTGACTGTTACATTGGTTCCCTTTGTCAATTTAGATAAGCTTTTAGCTAAAGAAAGGTTCATCGTTTTGGTCAAGCTGTATTGCGGCATTTCACCAGAGGGCATAATCGCCTCTTCACTCGCAATGAAGATAATCCTGCCAAAATCAGTCGACAACATTTCAGGTAAATAAAACTTCGCCAGTGCATTGCCGGAATAGAAGTTTACATCAATGAAATGCTGCCAAAGCTCATCTGTTATTTCAAAATAATCCTTTGGCTGAAAAATGCCCATGTTGTTGATCAAAATATCAACTCTCGGATAAGCTTCAAACAGTTTTTGACGCTCGTCTTCCTTAGATAAATCATAGGCGGCTGCCTGTGGCGTTGTTTGCGGGAATTGTTTCTTTACTTCCATTACTACTTCATCCACTACCTGACTATTGCGACCATTTACGATGACATTTGCCCCTTCTTTTGCCAATTCCCAAGCAATCGCCTTACCGATTCCTTTAGTTGAACCGGTGACCAATACGGTTTTTCCTTTTAAATCTAGTTCCATTTTTTTCTCCTCCAGTAATGCCTCCATTAAAAATCGATGACATTTATTCATAGTAACCGAATTCTAATCGCTACTAAGAGCAACTGTCAATTAGTTGAGCTTCTATCGAATTTAATTATGATGAGAATTTACTACCAGATCCTTCAGGAAATTTTTTTGTCCGCAAACACTTCATGATAGAAGTATGTATAACTGCCTGCTGCTAAATTCGCTTGTTTTCTTTAAAAAATGTCAATCTTCAATCGATAAACATAGCCAGTAAATCAAAAACTGACCCACCCCATAATTGTTAGTCTAAAAAAACTAATTTTCCGGAATGGCTCATAAGCTTCTACTAAAATAGCTTTGACCTTATTTATCTAGCAGCAACATCGTCCGCTTCGCCCACTCTGAATCCTTCAAAATCGCCCGACCAACACCAATCATATCCGCTTTTTCTTCCTGCAGAAGTTTTTCCGCAGCTGCTGCATCAATAACTCCACCTGTTAAGAGCACCGGGATCGACACCTTTTGCTTGATTGCTTCTGTCAAATCACTAAAATAGCCCTGAACCGAATTATTCGGATTAATATATGAGGTAAGTCCGCCGGAAATATCTAGTAAATCAATACCGGCCTGCTCAAATGCTGCCCCGGCAAGAATACTATCTTCGATCGTGGCACCTCCAGTTGCATAATCACTGGCACCTAGTCGAAGCGCGATCGGAAAATCTGAGCCTACAGCTTGTCGAACGGCAGCAATGATCTCTAAATGCAGCCGGATTCTTCCTTCAAGCGAATACCCATTGTATTGATCCTCTCGCTTGTTAGTTAATGGAGAATAAAATTGAGTCAGTAAATAGGCATGAGCAGCATGGATTTCTACTCCATCAAAACCAGCTTTTTTTGCTCTTAAAGCTGCTGCTGCAAAATCAGCAATAACCTTTTGAATGTCTGCTGAGGTCATTTCAATCGGCAGTGCTTTGTTTTTGGCAAATTTTGGATGGTCGACGGAACTCGCGCTTTTTGGCAAATCGCCAATGATTTCTTTTTTGCTACGGGCACCGGCATGATTAATTTGTGCAAAGACTTTGCTGCGATGTTGATGGATCGTCTTTACTAAGTTTTTCAGACCAACAATATCACTATCTTTAGCAATTGACAGCTGGCCTTTGCTGGCTTTTCCTTCTGGACAAATATAACTATGCTCTAAAATAATCAAACCGATATAACCACCTGCTGATTTTTCTGCATAATAATCGCAAAGTGCTTCAGTCACCTCTCCGTCTCCCTTTGCTTTTTCCGTTGCCATCGGTGGCATAACTAGTCGATTCGCTACATCTAAACAGCCAATTTTGATTGGTGATCCTAAGAAACTCATCTTTTATCCTCCTCTGTCATCGAAATTTCCGATTCATTTATGCCTTCAGTTTATCAGTTTGGTACAAACGATCATAGTAGCTTTTGAAATATTGGTACCCCTATTCCCATAAACAAAAAAATCCTCCTAGCCACTATGAAAAGTGTTTAGGAAGAATTTTACTTACTCTTTCGTCAACTCACGCATAAAGAAAACCGTATCCACATCCATCAAATGATAATCTTTTGGCATCTCTGATTTGTCAATTAATTGAAAATCATGCTTCTTATAAAATTTCTGCGCTGCTTTTAACACCTCAACCGTGCCCAGATACAAACGTTCATAACCTTGATGCTTGCAATAAGCAACAAGCGTCTCTAGCAACTTGCGACCTACTTGCTTTTCACCGCGAAACTCCTTAGCTGCAAACATTTTCTTGATAGCTCCGCAATGATTTTCCAGCTTAACTAAGGCAATCGTTCCAATGACCTGATCATTGAAAAGGGCTACCCAGAAATTTCCGCCTGTGTCGATATATTCTTGCTTGATTCTTAAGAGATCTGGCTGATCCTCGATACTAATATCGATATTAAATTCGTCACGTTGAATCGGGAGAATCAAATCAACGACTTGCTGTGTATATTTCTCTTCAAATGGAACAATCTTTATCTCACTCATCCAAATCACGCCTTTATAAATTTTAGTGTTTTTTCTGATTAATAATAGATGATAAAAATTTTACTGACCACTTTCCAGCTCATTTGGTACGACTCGATATAAAATCTTCTCGATGGTTTTCATGGCAATGACTAACTCCTGATAGTTTGACTCATCCAGAGGCGCTAATAGCTCCAATACTTTTTGATCCGATTGTTCTTCAACATATTTATTTAATTCCAGACCCTTTTCACTAAGAAAAAGATGCATACTTCTGCTATCATCAGGATTTTTCTTTTTAGAAATATAGCCCTCTCCTTCTAGCTTACTTAATTTTCGACTAAGGTAACTTTTTTTGATGTTCAAACATTTTGTCAGTTCATTCGCGGTAATACCGGGGTGGCGACCAATTTCCCCTAAAATGCGCATTTCTATCATTGAATAATTCAGATCAAAGACTTTTTGATCAAACACTCCGAGAATTCTTGTGTAGTAACGATTGAACCTTCTGACATCACGGGTATCCAAAAAGGGACACCTCCTTTTGCGGAAATAGTTTACTTTATCAACTTTATCAAAGTATAAACCATTTAGTTTACTTTATCAACTATCTTGCGATAAAAAGTGGCTTCTCCTAAATTATCGGTTAATCAGAAGAAAAGACTTGTAGAAATGCGAAGAATGATTTATTCTATCGGAGGTACGAATCATGCAACATTAGGAGGAGATCATGATGACACATTCATCTTGTATCGTACGCTCAAAGAACTATCTTACTTATTAAACGATTAGTTCTTTGACGGAAAAGCAATTTTCCTCAAAGAAAGAAATGAGGAAAATCAACAATGAATACAGAAAATAACGTTTTAACCCCTTATGAATACTGGTATTGCAAGCAGCAGATCAGCGAACTTGTCAGCGCCTATCATTCCGTAAACGACAAGCAAACTGTCGTCACTTTACAAACATTGATTCAAGGAAAGACCGAAGAATTTTTCGGCCGCAATCCTTTACTCGCCGCATATTGGGAACAGTTTATGAATACCGCTCTCACACGCGACAAATTCGAAAAGCTGTTTGAAGAGATGAAACAATTCGTTATTCCGATGGCTATCCCATCAACGAAGCAGATTGAAAAAAGCTTTCGTAAAGTCAAGAAAATGCAGCATCCTGACCTGGAAGCGAAAGATTTTCGAGAATTAAGCTATTTAGGCTGGAACGATAGCGGCACCAATCGTAAATACTTGCTTCGTAAAATCGACGGACGTTTTGTCGGTGCCTATGGCAGCTTTAGTACTGATGTGCAAAAAGGCCATTGTGCCATCTGTAATCAAATCAGCACCGTCGCTTTCTTTTTGGCAACCACCAAATCCGCAGGAGACGGAACCTATACCAAAAAAGGCAACTACATTTGTACGGATAGCGATCAATGCAATCGCCAGCTGACACAAATAGAAACCTTAGAGCGTTTTTGGTACACAGTAACAAAATAATCAAATTAAGAGAACGGTTGTGACAAAAGTGACTAGCTGCAAAAAAAATCGGCTTGTTTTCGAAGAAGCTACTTTTGGAAAACCATTTGTTCGGAAAAAGGAGCTGCGACATGACTTTTGTCACAGCTCCTCTTTTTGCTCTTATTTAAAGCTAAAACACCTTGTTACCTTTCAACTGAACTCAAGGCAACAAAGTGTTTTTATACTATTTTATTTTTGATCAAATACGCATAAACCGCCCCATAGATTCCGGCTTCATTCCCTAGCTGCGCTTTCTTTACGGAGAAATGTGCTTTGATTTGCGGAAACACATACTCCTCTAGCTTTTCCGTAAGTGGCAGCAGCAATTGCTCGCCGGATTCAGATAGCCCGCCACCAATCACGATTTCTTCTACATCAATCGTGTTCATGATTCCTGCTAAGGCTTGACCTAAGATATCGATGAATTCTTCCAATACTGCCTGTGCGTGGACATTCTTTTGGGCTGCTTTCTCAAAAACCATTGGCGGCGTGATTTCCCGCCACGTTTCATTGACTTCCACCAGTTTCTTTCGCATGCTTAGCGCCAATCCGTTGGCAGAAGCAAAGGTTTCGAGGCAATTTCTACCACCACAGCCGCACAATCGCTGTTCGTCAGAGCGAATAGGAATATGGCCAATCTCTCCACCAGAAGAGTGACAACCATTCAAGACTTCACCATTTAAAACGATGCCGCCGCCAACACCTGTACCTAGTGTGACAAACAGCAGATTCACGTTACCCTGAGCAGCACCCTTCCACATTTCACCTAGCGCTGCCGCATTTGCGTCATTTAATAGACACACGCCTATACCTAAATCGGTTTCGATTATTTCCTTTAATGGCAAATCCTTCCAATCCAAATTGACTGCTTGAACGACCGTTTTCCCATCTGGTGAGATCGGACCCGGCACACCGATTCCGATTCCTTTAACCGTCGCTAGTCCAGTATCTTCAAGTGTCATTCGAATGGAGGCGCAAATCTCCTTAGGAATGTATTTCCCTTTTTCTGCAATATTGGTTGGGATCGACCACTTCTTCTCGATTGTTCCTGCATCGTCCATCAAGGCAAACTTGATAGAGGTTCCACCGATATCGATCCCAATTAGTCTATTTTCTTGTGTTTTCATTCCATCACCTAAACAAAATTCCGTAAGTAATGAGTACTTTGTTTGATGGAACGTTTGACATCTTCATAATCAGACTCATACGCCCGATCCTCTACTTCAATACAAGTATAGCCGCTATAGCCAACATCGGTTAACGCCGAAACATATTTTCCCCAATCAACATCGCCTAAGCCTGGTAATTTCGGTGACATGTATTCTAACGGAGTCGCCATCACGCCGACCTTTTGAAGCTTGTTCCAATAAACTTTGATGTCCTTATAATGAACATGGAAAAGCTTGTCATTGAATTCATAGATCGGAGCCAAATAATCCATTTGCTGCCAAACAAAATGTGAAGGGTCGTAATTTAAGCCGAGATAATCACTGTCTAAAAGGTCAAAGATTTTTCGGAATAATGCAGGGGTTGTCATCAAATTTTGACCGCCTGGCCATTCATCTTCGGTAAAGAGCATCGGACAGTTCTCAATCGCGATCTTGACTTTTTGCTTTTCCGCATACGCTAAAATCGGCTTCCAAACTTTTTCCACTTCCTTCAAATTTTCAGAGATTGTTTTTGTAGGCATCCGTCCAATAAAGGTCGTCACCAAGTTTATTTCCATTAATTTCGCCGCATCGATGACTGAATAGATATGATCAATCACTTGCTGACGTTTTTCCAAATTCTCGTCTAACGGATTTGGATAATAGGCCAAGGCCGAGATTGCAACCTTCTTTTCAGCAGCGTAGTCCTTATATTCCTCTGCTTGTTCCTTTGTCAGATTATCTGTGTCAATGTGTGAAACGC
Organism: Enterococcus sp. DIV0187; assembly: GCF_051713785.1. Taxonomy (NCBI): domain Bacteria; kingdom Bacillati; phylum Bacillota; class Bacilli; order Lactobacillales; family Enterococcaceae; genus Enterococcus; species Enterococcus sp. DIV0187. Next base: position 995,214 of record NZ_JBIOQO010000002.1, on the reverse strand, counting down.
CCGCGTAGCGACGCTCTGCTTTTCCAGCAGGCCAGCAGGCAACTTCCACACAATCCAATCCATTTTCAGCAACGATATCGATCATCTCATAAAAATCACTTTGATCTAAAATCGCTGAAACCAATCCTAATTGCATGTTCCTTCCCTCTTTCTATTCAAAATCTACCGAACGGTGTTCCTTCGCTGACACGCGAATCGCATCCAACAGCTTCATTAAACGCAATATTTCTGTTGGTTTAACCACTAATTCGCCTTCGCCAGCCACATAACTTCTGTATTGATCAAAAAACATCTCATGATTGACCGAAACCTCAGGAAGTTCTTCGGTGACTAGGCGGCCTTCTGGCGGTGGGCCAAATGAACGGGTCGGACCGGCTGCCGTCATAGTAATCTTGCCTGGAACATTCGTTAACAATTCACTGGTTCGCACGATTTTCCCTTGCGGATTAAATCCGTCCACGTATGCACTGCCCTTATTTCCCCCGACAAACCAATGGCGTTCAAACCATGAAGCTTCATCTTTTAGAAAATATGTCCCTAATTCTACTTGACCAGTGATTCCACTATCAAAATAAAGCTGGATATTGAAGTAATCGTCGACGTTTTTATTAATGATATTTCGCACATCCGCATAAACCGTCTTCAATTTCCCTGGAATCATCCACAGCATTTGATCCAGCAAATGTACGCCCCAATCATAAAGCATCCCGCCGCCAAACTCCGGATACACATGCCAATCGTGCATGTTTCCATTAAAGCCGTAGAGACAATTTTTAATCGTATAAATATCGCCAAGCGTCTGACTGTCGACGACTTCCTTCATCAAACGATAATCCTTGTCCCAACGACGTTGATGATGAATCGTAAAGCGCACACCCGCTTTTTCAGTGATTTCCATCATTTCTTGAAATTCTGTGCCATTCATCGCCGCTGGTTTTTCCAAAATAATATCCTTTTTTTCTGCAGACGCTTTTTTCACCATCTCTAAATGCAAATGATTCGGCACCGCGATGATGACTGTGTCAATGTCTTTTTCTGCTAATAATTGATCGGCCTTCAAAAAGGTTTTTACGCCTTCGTCTACTTCCTTTAGCTGGTCCTTATTGATATCACACACAGCGATCAAGGTTGCATAATCTAATTTTTTGATGGTTTGCGTATGAGTCTGACCCATGAAACCATGTCCAATGATTCCAAAATTTAACATCTTTCTAACCCCTTCTCTTAAATCGTCACCGTTCGTTCTTTCACACCGACTAACGGCACTGGAATATACGCTGTTCTAGTAGCCACGGTCAATTTTACTTGATGATCGCTTGTTGATAGTCCGCCTGGTTTTAAGACGCGAATATATAAGGGCTCACCATATTCCCATTTATAACTGGTAACAGTTGTTGCTTCTTTTAAATAGAACCAATCTTGCTGATCAATTGAAATTTGGATGTCTTCTGTTGAGACTTCCGTATCATCCACCGCGACTTTAATAAATTCCACCATGGAAAGAGGGACACCACGATAATACGTAATCAGCGTTTGTAATTCGAAACCAATTACTTCGCCCTTTTCTTCAATATTTTTGCAAGTTGCATCCTTAAACACATTATTGTCAAACATTCTTACATCCTCCTATCCTTGGATCTCTTTTAAGCACGCCTGCAAGTATTTTTGGTTTGCGGCCACTTGTTCTTTTTCCTGCATTGGTTTGCCTGGCAGTGTAAAGCGATTGCCTTCATATTCTGTTGCCACGTAACCGTCGTAGTTTTTTTCATGCAGGTATTCTAAAAGTCCTTTGTAATCCATTGAATATTCGGGACCTTCGGGGGTCATTTCAAACATTTTGATATGGAAATGCTTGATGTACGGCATATACTCATCCATCACGGTAAACGGATAATTTTCATAGCCATCGCAAAGTGGCGCAAACATTTGATCTTCTTTTGTTTTAATAACTTTTTTAAAGTCTTCTGGATATTCGCCATTGTTTTCTTTTACGACACGGTGAAGGTCTGTTCCCTGTGCAAAGATCTCATCTAAGTAAGCAAACATTTCTGGGCTTGCGCCATTATTGATTTCATAATTCACCACTACTCGCGGGAATTTTTTACAGAAAATTCCTGTATCGATCACTAATCCGATATATGGTGAATCTAAGCGTTTCATTTCTTCGATAAAGTGAAGCGTCTCAGGTTCATCAAAGGCCATGCCAGCATGGATCTCCAAAGCAATCGTCACATCGTATTCTTCACAATAAGGCAGCAGCGGTTCACAAACCCAATAAGGCACCATCGATACCAAACGAATCAATTTAATTCCCAAACGATTGGCCTGTTTGATTTCTTCGATCAATAACTCAATACACTCGCGTTTTGTTAGACTGCGATTGTTATAGAGATTGGTATTTAAAAAAACATCCGCGATAACCGGCTTAATTCCTGTTTCTTCTAAAAGCTGATGCCAATGGGCAACGTCCTCTTCTGTCGGATGCGGGGCTTTTTTGATCATTTGATCTGGTAAAATCTCGACTCCTTCAACCTTGTGTTCCTGCAAAAAGTGCATCAAATCATCTAGGTTCATGCGATGATTTAAGTATTCATCCTGTAAACTATATAAACTTACAGCCGTTTTGATTTTCGACATTTGTATTCCTCCTACGAATAATTAATAAAGATGATGGGACGAACGACTGCTTTCAATTGCGCTCGTCCGCCTCATTAAATTACAGTTCCACAACTTTTCCAGTTTCTGCAGATTTGTAAATGGCTTCTAAAATTTGTGTCACCACAATTGCTTGTTCTGGTTTTACCAACGGCTCTGTATCATTCAAAATCGCTTCAACCCATTGCTTCGCTTCTGCGTCTTTTTGCTCCAAGCTACTGCCTTCAAAGCCAAAGACGCCGCCAGCATCGGAAGGTTGTGTTTGCTCCAATTGGTTGTGGGCTGCTTTGTTAAAGACCACGTACCCTTGATCTAAGAAGGCTTTCCCGAACATTTCCGCGCCGCCTTCTGTCCCGCAAAGTGTGACCTGTGCTTCCTTCGGATTGATCATATTCAAGGCCCAAGCCGCTTCCAAGAAGATCGTTGCCCCATTTTCCATTTTGATTAAACCGAATGCGGAATCTTCCGTTTCAAAGGATTCCGGCTCCCACGGTCCAAACATATTCGCCATTGGATTATCCTTCAATTTTTGGTAGGTCGAGCCCAAAACCATTTTTGGTTTGTAATTATTCATGTACCAAAGGGTTAAATCTAACGCATGGGTACCGATATCAATCAACGGACCGCCGCCTTGTTTTTCTTTATCTGGGAAAACACCCCAGGTCGGAACACCTTTTCTACGAACCGCATGAGCTTTTGCAAAGTAGATTTCGCCAAGCTCGCCTTTACTGCAGGCATCATAGGTTGCTAAGGAATCCGCACGGAAACGGTTTTGATATCCGATCGTTAATTTTTTGCTTGTGCGTTCTGCGGCCTCCAGCATTTTTTTCGCTTCTTCATAGTTGATCGCCATTGGCTTTTCACACATCACGTGCTTACCGCTTTCTAAGGCATCAACCGTAATAAATGAGTGAGAAATATTTGGTGTCAATACATGTATCACGTCAATATCAGCTTGCTTCACCACTTCTTTGTAGTCTTCTGTAACTAATGCATCGGCAACACCATATTCTGCCGCCGCAGCTTCTGCCCGTTCAATGATCGTGTCGCAAAAGGCCACCAATTCTACTTGATCCGCTAATTTCGCTAACGCTGGTAAATGTTTTTGGTTGGCGATCCCGCCGCACCCGATAATACCGAATTTTAATTTTTTCACGTTGTTTTCCTCCTTGTTCGTTTTTACGCTGACATCCATACACTATTAGCCAGCCGCAATCATTTTATTGACTGGCTAAATGGATATCGCTTACAAAATCTAGTTTACTGAATGATGGCTTTTCGTACTCTTCAAATCGTACGTTTAAAGATCAAACATTTTTGCACTATATCTTCATTCTTTTTATAATGCACAAATTTATACCATACTTTTATGCTCAATCATTGATATTCTCGCGTTTTTTATCTAGTTGCGCACGAATATCATCCGTATCCTTGTCGCTTAAGTTCCATAACAGACAAGCCAATGCAGCAGCGAAAAATAGGATTGCTGGAATCAAATTAACCACTAGATTGATACCATTTTTAGTCGCCATTGATTGTTCCATATTGGCCCGATAGCCGAATGAATGCAGCAGCATGATTCCTACCGATGCTCCGATAGCGTTACCAATTTTTGTCGCTAATCCATAAGTCGCATAAGCAGTCCCGTCTGTTCGAACCCCTGATTTCAATTCTTGGTAATCTACAGAATCCGCCACTAATGAAAGTGAAATCGGAAAGCCCATATTGAACAATCCAAAAATTACATGACCGGCAATAATCATTGGCAAGTTGTCAAAATCAGCAAAGTATACGACGAGTAAACCAATCCCTTGAAGAATCAAGGAAACCATCAACACATTACGTTTCCCAAAACGTTTAACCAAAGGAACAATTGCTAATGAACAAAGCGCTCCGCCAATGGATGGAATCGTCATGAGTAAGGCAATCAAGGTAAACGCACCTAAACAATAAATGACATAAAAAGTTGTTACAGCGATTCTTCCCATAAAAGCAGTCATTTGCAAAATCATGATAAGAAAAACGATCATTAAGTATTTATTACCAATCACATTTTTAATCGTGGTACGAAATGGTACTTTATTTTCATTTCTCATCGGTTGAACAACTTCTCGAGATGTCGCGAATACCGCGAAAAACAACGGGATCGAAATTACCGCATAGATCAACGCTGTCATAAAATAGCCTCGACCAGTTGCTACCTGCGAACCATCTGAAAATGCCAGCATAATAAACGAAGACAATGAGTTCACAATGATCATTCCGACATTCATCCCAACCGAGCGCCATGCATTTAACTGATTTCGTTCATTGGCATCTTCACTCATCACCGCCGCCAAAGCCCCATAAGGAATATTCACTAATGTGTAGATCATTCCAGCGATGATATAAATGACCGCTGCCCAAATGATACCTGCCGTTCCATTTCCAAACGGACCGGTGAAAGTCAAAACTGAAAACAGAGCTAAAAATGGTGAGCCAAAAGCAATATAAGGGCGGAAACGACCTAACTTGCTTCTTGTACGTTCAGCGATCATCCCCATCATCGGATCATTGATCCCATCCCATAAACGGGCAATTAGCATAATCATCGAAACTGCAACCGGAGCCAAACCAACAATATCCGTATAAAAAACAGTCAAATAAGTGCCGACAAATGTCCAGACAAACTGGCTAGCCAAGTCACCCAATCCATAAGCAATCATAGAAAATTTCGTTAAACCCTTTTTCTCCATCTTCATTCCATTTTCAAAGACATCTTTTTCCATGTGAACCTCCTAGAATAGTTGTATTTGCAAACGTTTACAATGAATAGTTTAATCTGTCAGCCAAAACATTACTCTGCTTTTTTCATTCTTTCTATTGATACTTTCCTAGGATGATGGCTTTGAAATCCACAAAAAAACAAGATTGTATTACACAATCTTGTTAACGAGAGACTTTTTGAATCTCAATCAATTGAATGTCCTGCGGAAAAAGCTCTAGCTCGATTTTTAACTGATGGTTTCTAGACTGTCCTTCCCTTATTTCCAGCTGCGGCTCACAACGATGCTTCAAGTAAGTGATCATCTCATCATCTAACCGATCAGAGCTGCTGATCTGATTAATTTCCTCCAGAATATTGCCGGTCTTTTGACCTATACGATAATATTTGATACGATAGTGACTTTCTTCTTCCTTCAAATCTTTCAACAACACCTGTTTCGTCTGAACATTTCCAGAAGCAAACAGGGCAGCTGCATTTCTCCTAGTAAAGACACTGCTATGGTCATAATAATAAGTAGAATTTAAATGACTATAAGAATAGCACAAAATTTGTATCTTGTTCGGATCATCCTTCGTAATCAATAGATCCTCTGATTGATACACGACCTGAATACCTAATCGATTTAAGAAACGGTAGGCATAGTAGCCAATCTTCGGTATACCGCTTTTAGAAATCAAACCAGAACCGCCAAAAATCTCTTTATTGGCCGTATCAAAGGTCGTCACCGATAAATCCGTCAGCTGCCAGTAGCCGATCAAATCACAATAAGGCATCGCCCCTAAAGCATTTTTCAAGATATAGCTGCCCTTGAAGGCCGTATCATTGATAATATCGCGACTTAAAATGGTCACATTAAACTCCGTAATGAATGTTTTTCCCTGATAATTGATTTCCGTCAAAAGCTCTTTGAAATCCTTTATGCGATGAAGCATGTAATCAGAATTCGGTGAAATCGGCTCATGATGCTGCTTTTTCTGGTTCAGCTGCTGCTTTACCGCATCCATTGGATAAATCGACAGACTAAGAAAATCCGGTGCGCCTTTACTCATTGTCCACTGTGTCAGAAACGTGCTTAAATCGCGCGTTTCAATATCTAAGCTTAAGCCACAGCCGCCGATCTGAATCATTGGTACGATTTGTTTTACAGCTTTTTTTATTTTCGAAAAGACATCAATATAGGTCTTTTCTTTAGCTAAATTCAGTTGTACCCCATCCTGATCAATTCGCATCAAATCCTCACAGCCAATTGTCTTCAAAACTAAAGGATTAGGCTTCCAAATCTCGATCATCCAGGTAGAAACTTCCTCTAAACCAAATACATCCACACAATGATGGAAAAAAACTTGGAATCGTTGGATCAAGTCAGATAGCTTATAGGATTTTCGGATAAAAGGATGACTTTTAACAATCTGCGTATGGGATTCATGAATCAGCTTTCCTTTGAAGCCGAGTTCTAAAAATGGTTTGATTCCCGCCTTTAGCATGATTCGTAAAATTTCATCAACTGTGGAAAAATCGTAAGCCTCGCCTACCTGCTCCAGAATTTCTTCGCTTAACAATCCCCATATACGTCCATAATTAAAAGGATTATTTTCCTGCAAATAGTGAATTTGTTCCGCAAATGAAGCATGAGTCAAATCACCAGCGTAGCCAAGATTAATCATATTCTTTTGAAAGTTTTGCTTTGACGATGTCTGCATGGAAACTTGAATCGTCTCATCACTGATTTCCGCATCCTTTTCTTTAAAGTAAATTTCCAAATTTCGAAGGTCTTTTTCTTCAAGGCTATTTTGCTTCGAGGAAACCTTAGCCTTCGCTTTTGTTTCCTTACGAAATTCACTCGGCGTCAAACCTTGATACTTCTTAAATAAACGATTAAATGAGTTAATATTCGAAAAGCCCGCTGAAAAGGCTATGTCGGTAATTGATTTCTCCGTTTCCAGCAAATCCTTCCGAACCTTTTCCAACCGTTTACGAATCAGGTATTCATTCATTGGCATCCCGATTTCGTTAGAAAAACTGCGAGACAAATATTGATCGGAAACATACAGCTTATTGGCAATATCGACCAATCGAATATCCTTATCGAAGTTATTATCAATATAAAATTTCAGTTCATAGACTTTTTGCTTCATGCTTCGCTCTTCTTCTATAGTAGAAGGTTTCGTGTATTCCTTTTCCAATATCTGAAGAATATGAAAATACTCCTCAAACACTTCTGAAACTGTATGCTTTTCTTGTAAGACGTATAGCTTTAGCAAGCGTTCAATCGACTGAATGACTTGATTATCTGCTCTTTTATTCTCTGTGACCGAGTTTCCTTCAAACACTTGGTTCTCTTGCTCTTCAAAATAATACTCTAAAACAATCTCAAATGCCCGCGCATTTTTTTTATAAACAGTATGTACCAATGATTTTGACAAAATATAAAAATCATTTTTTTGCAATGAAATGATTGTTCCTTCTTTTTCAATCGTCACTTCGCCTGCCAACACATAGATTAAATGGATATTTAAATCAAAATGCTGCATGATTCGATCTTCTGCTAATACATTTATCTCAATATTTTCCCACGGTTCAATCAAACGCATAATGCCCCTCCTTGTATCGCTTTCTAATAAACAATAAATCATTATAGCGCCTTTACTATTTTCGAGAAAGCGTTTTTCTATCCTCATCATACATGAGAACAGTCTGAAGATTCTAGCTTACTTAAAAAATTTACGCCCGATTCCCCTTTTTTACGCACTTCAAAGCTGCTAATACACAATATTCTTCTTTCACACACTAAAAAATCTGTACTGCTCCTTTTGCCAAAATTACAAGGCCTGTCAGAAACAGTACAGATCAATTACCTATTTTTATAAAAGAATTTACGCATTTGTTGATGGTAAAATTGTTTCTACTTCTGAATGCGGACGTGGGATCACGTGAACAGATAATAGTTCACCTACACGCTGAGCCGCTGCTGCTCCTGCATCGGTTGCCGCTTTTACTGCGCCAACATCACCGCGAACCAAAACGGTCACAATCCCGCCTCCTACACGTTCTTTTCCTACTAATGTAACATTGGCTGCCTTCACCATTGCGTCGGCCGCTTCGATTGAACCGATCAATCCTTTTGTTTCGATCATTCCTAATGCATCTGATTTCATTTTTGTATTCCTCCTAAATTAATTTCTGATTTTTATTGTTGTTCCTGGCGTAACACCAAGAGCATTGGCTTCTTCCGTATCAATATGACACTCTAAGCCTGAATTCGCAGTCGCGCGAATTACTACATTGTTTAAGCTTCCGCCGCGTTCACCAGCAAAATCAATCGTCACGACTTGACCATCAGTCACGCCAAAACGTTCTGCCTCTTCCGGCAGCATATGAATATGACGTTTGGCGATAATTACCCCTTTAGCCATTTCAAATGCGCCATTGGGACCAATCAATGTTAAGCCAGGTGTACCATTTAAATCACCAGATAACCGTAACGCACCCTTTACTCCAAGTTTGAACGTATCGCTTTGTAAAATTTCTACTTGCGTTTCTGCTCTCACAGGACCTAAAATCCGGACCTTTTCAATTACTCCTTTGGGACCGGCGAGCGTGACACATTCTTTGCAAGCATATTGTCCCGGTTGCGAGAGATCCTTTAGCTTAGTTAATTGATAGTGATTGCCAAACAGCTTATCTAATGCAGCTTGACTTAAATGGATATGACGATTTGAAATCCCTACTGGAATCGAATCATCATTTGGGACATCTTCAGGATTTAAATGCGCCATAATGGCATTTAAAATCACTTCATAATCTTCCATTCCTACTCCTTCAATTCTTTATTTGCTTCAATTTAAGCATTCATTTGGGTTAAAACTTTCCGCACGACTTCTGCCAACTCTGACAATTCTGCTGCCGAAAAATCCTTCATACTTGAATTGTCCGTTTTCCCCTCTGATGGCTGGCTCGCTTCCACTGGCTTTGCGGTCAAACAGGCATCTAGTGGCTCTTCCAGTTCTGGATGAGAAAAACTAGTATCCTCAGCCAATAAAGTCGTCACGTCCTTTAAGCCGTATGCGACTTTTTTAATGTTTAATAAATGCTTCGGACTTACATTTTCAGAAACAGAGCTGCCGCCAAAGGTTCCACAACCTAGCGTGAAGGAAATTGGCAACCCAGTACTAATTCCTGTTCCTCCTTGGCTGCCTCCTGTATTCACTAAAATGCGTGAAGCCGGCTTCGCCGCAAATTTCAAAACAATGTCGCGATTATTCGTATGAATACTCATGGTATGCCCGATGCCGTTTTGTAATAATTCGATGCTCAAGTGACAGGCTTCCTCCCAATCCTTGACGGTATAAAAGGCTAAAACAGTCGTTAATTTTTCAAATGACAACGGATTTCCCGCTCCTACACCGTTTTGTCGACCAATCAAAACAGTCGTTGAATGTGGAACAGTAAAACCGGCTGCTTCTGCGATCACTTGCGGCTTACGCCCGACAAATTTCGCATTCATCGCATGACCTCGGCCTTTGAAAAGCAGCCCGCAGACTTTTGCGGTCTCCTCTTCAGACATAAAGTAACCACCTTGAGCTTTCAATTCAGCAATAACCTCAGCTTCATTGATCTCTTCACAAATAATCGACTGCTCAGAGGCACAGATCGTTCCATTATCAAAGGTTTTACTTGCAATAATTTGTGAAACAGCCTTTTTGACATCAGCGCTTCTCTCAATATAAGCAGGAGAATTCCCCGCTCCTACACCGATAGCAGGTTTTCCTGAACTATAGGCAGCCTTTACCATTCCCGGCCCGCCAGTAGCGATAATCAAGCTTACTTCATCAGCATGCATTAATTCATTTGTTGACGCCATCGTTGGTGTCGAGACACAGCTAATAATGCCTTTGGGTGCTCCGGCTGCTTCTGCAGCACGACTCATCATGCCCGCAGCCTTCTTCGTACATTCTGCAGCCGCAGGATGCGGAGCAAACACGATAGCATTCCGTGATTTCAATGCCACCATTGCCTTGAAAATAACCGTTGATGTGGGGTTGGTTGAAGGGATAATTCCTAAGACTAGCCCCACTGGCTCCGCCACATCAAGGGTCCCTTTAGTCGTATCTTCAGCGATAATCCCAACGGTTTTTTCATCTTTGATTTCTTCGTATAGCAACGTTCCGGCTGCATGGTTCTTGTAAGCCTTATCCGCTACTGTTCCAAAACCAGTCTCCTCCACAGCAGCTTTAGCTAAACAAACAGAAAATTTTTCTGCTGCTTCCTTCATACTTTTTAGAATTGCATCGACTTGCTCTTGACTAAAGGTCGCAAATTCTTGAGCAGCCCTTTCTCCAGCTCGGGCTAAGTCTCGCGCTTCCTGTACGGAACATAAATCTTTGTCAAACTTGTTCATTTTTATGTGACTCCTTTAGCGCTAAAATTTTTAAACAGAATTCTTCTCATCAGTTTGGCGGAAATGCAGCCTCTGAAGACAGTCACTAGCCTTTTTGAAAATGTAAGCTCAATGCAGAAACAAGCTGTTCCTTATTGGCTTTATGCACATCCTTTTTACTGATAGCAAAATTAGTTTGCTTTTTCGCAAGTTTTCGCAGGTCAATAACCTTCATTTCAGTTAATGCTGCTTCCATTTCCGCTATTTTTCCAGTCTTTCCCCATTGTGAAAGGGTAGCCCCTGAAATTATTGGGCTTAATGCGGCTTCTGATTCCTGACTACCTTCAATAATTGTCTCTTCATGATTTTCATTTGAGATTAACACTTCTTCCGCGTCCTGAGGTGCCTCCTCAACAATAGATACTGATTCATCACTAGACTCCTGAGTCTCTTCCTTTCTTTCAAAAAGGCTTAAGCTTTTATCAGGACGTGGAATAACGTGAGTTGTTACGAGTAAAGTTGCCTCGAGCTTTGTCACAGCGGAAGCCGCAGCATCCACTGCCGTTTTGACTGCTCCCACATCACCTGAGACCATTATCGTCACTAGTCCACCACCGACAATTTCTTTTTGCGTTAAGCTCACTTCCGCTGTTTTCAGCATGACATCACTGGCCTCGATCGCAGCCAATAAGCCCTTTGTTTCAACTAATCCTAATGCGTTCATTGTCTACTCCTTCATCGTACACGTTGTCGGCACAATTTTTTTACAGCAAATCTGACCAGTTCGCTGGATACGTTGCATAAAACAGCCTCACTTTATCATTAGAACCCCAAGTGACTTTGCTGCCTTTTGGCACGAAAACAACATCTCCTGGACATGCTGTAAATTTTTGACCTTCGATCGTAATTTCTAAAGTTCCACTAATCACATAATCAATCTCCTCATAGCTGAGTTCCCAATCAAAGCGTGAATGATCAATTTCTAAAAAGCCTGCATTGATTTTCGCCTCTTCTTTACTGATGAGTTCTTGATAAAAAACCTGCGCTTCAGGATTACCTGTTTCAAAGGGTTTCATTTCCACAGTGCTGCCTTTTACAACTTTTAATCCACTGGAATGTTTTTCACATTGAAAGGGGCTCGTTTCACCCGCTAAAATCATTTTCAACAGCTGCAACAAGGTCTCCTGATTCAGTTCATTAGGTAAATTGAGCTCTTTTGATTGCGTTTCACAGGATTCGTTTAACGGAACATGCAGTTCTTCGACTAAATCCTGTGCAGCGGGTGTAATGATCGTGTTTTGATTAACACAAAGAGGTTCACCCGCTTCATGCGCTTTTGTTACATCCTCCAGACATATCAATTCCTTCATTGCACCTGATCCTCTCTATACAGATTCACAGCCTTCATCGATAATACCGATCACCGCCGCATCCACTGGAATCGCATCATTTTCCAGCATTCTTCTCGCAGCACTGCCGCAGGTAACAATCACTCGATCACCAATCCCTGCACCAATCACATCACAAACGATCATCTGCTCGCCATCACGCGATCCACCGATGATTTCTGCAATCATTAGCTTCAGGCCATTCAGTTGCTCTGCTTTTCGTGTTGCCCAAATATTATCGATTAATCGTGCTGTTACCATTTTCGTTCCTTCTCTTTTCGTTTGATTTCCTCGATTGCTGCTTCAACAGATGCGGTATCACCAAAAATCGCTAACAAGATCATATTTTGCGGACAACTTCCGCGAATATCCTCCACCGTAACGCCCACTGCCTTTTCTGCAACATCAGCCGCACAGACCATTTCAATCAATTTTCCTTGAACCAACCCTACTGCATCAGGTATCTCCAGTGCTGCTTTAGGACCAGAGCCTTTCCGACGATTTAAGATAGCCAGCGTTCCTTCACCGGGAGATTTAATCATTCGACAATCCATTTGCTGTCCCTCCTTTATTTCACCAAACGTTTTCTTCTTTCTGGCAATAGGTTAAACGCATAAATCGATTACTTTAAGACTTTTAACCTACTGCCAAAGCTACAAAGCTTCATCTGTACAACTCAACGCGATGCCTAACGGAGTAACAAACATCGGATTCAATGGCTTGTACGTTTTGATTTTGGTTTTTGCTTCAATGATTTTCTCAATCCCTGTTAAACAAGCCGTTCCGCCAACCAAATACAGACCATTGATCTCAAAACCGGTAATTTGTTCGGTAATGATCGTTGCGATTTTTTCTACTACTGGCTTCAAAACAGCAATCAACTCTTGGTGATTATCTTGATTTCGTTTATAAAGCTCCGCTTCTGAAAAAGAAACCTTGTATGCACCTGCCGTTACAAGTGTTAAGTGAGTACCGCCAGTCGCCTCATCCACGACTTTTACAACTTCACCATTTTTGATAATGGAGATACCTGTCGTTCCGCCACCGATATCGACGACGGCACCGTTTTGAATCGCTAAGACCTGATTGGCCGCAGTAGGTTCATCCAGCACATTCGTCAATTCAAAACCGGCTCCTTGAACAACATTCTTGATCGCGCCGCCATCTAACGCATCTGTTCCTGGAGGAATTGCCGCCGCTGCATAAATTAGTTCTGTATCCAGTTTTTCTTCTAATTCAGCCTTCAGCTCTTTCACGATGGTAATCGCGCCAATATAGTCCACAACCATCCCATCTCGCACGACATCTGCATAGCGATAAGCCCCAGCCACTGGTTGATAGTTTTCATTCATAACAGCTAAAACGATACAGGCTGTCCCAAGATCGACACCGGTATAAAGTGTACGTGTTGAATTTTTCTTTGGTTTGTTTATCACTGCTTCAAATTCTGCGACTAAGTGGTCACAGGCAGATATATCGTTCATAGTCATCACAGGCGATTCCTCCAAGTTTTAACATTTTAAAGCTTTTCTAGCTGTTCGATTTCTTTTGCAATTAAATAGATCAATTGCTCTAAAGCTGCTTGTTGTTCGAGTGTGACACAGGTTTGAATCGTTTTCGCATAGATGATTGCGCGTCTCAATTTTAAAGCGATCTTACCTCCAGGCTGAAAAATCTGAACCTCGCTGATTTCAGAAAGTTCAATCGGTTGATCTTTTTCATTTTCACTGCAAGGAAGCTCTTCAAGATTTTGCGTTACAATTTTTTTTACAAGTTGAGTCAAAGCAGTTATTCGTTCACAGCTAGCTGAACAAACATTTCTCGCCTCTAACGCTGCTTCCCACAGTTCGACTTCTAATAACGGAAAAAAAGTCTTATGCTTGGACACTAAAGCCAGATTTTTCATCATTTCATCGGACGATCCTCCAGCAGTATCCGTTTCATCATGCGTTACAATCGGAATCTGATGATCCGTCAAAAACTGTTTCGCTCCAGGAGTTAAACGCTCATTTTTTGTTAACAAAAAACGTTCTATTGATTTCTGTCGATTTTTTAACTGTAATTCCTGCTCAGTAATAAAACGCATCAGCACTCACCTCGACAAATTCTGGCGTAAATACCTGCCAGATCCGCCACCGTAACCTGCCGCGGATTGGTTAATGTACATTTGTCCTTCAATGCTGCTTCTGCCATCTCTGGAATTGCAGCGATAAACGCATCTTCATTAATTCCTAGATCTGTTACGAACTTCGGAATATCGAGTTTTCGGGTTAATTTTTGGATACCTGCAATCAAAAGATTGACCGTCGTTCTTTCTGTTGTTGAGCATATTCCCAATAGGTTCGCCGCTTCAGCATACTTACTCAAAGCAGGCAGATCTTGATTGCTTTCAATTCCCGCATTAAAGCTAATAACATGTGGCAATAATATGGCATTAGCTCGACCATGAGGAATATGAAAACGTCCCCCCAGCGCATGAGCCAAGCTGTGGCAAATTCCTAACGAGGCTTCGCTAAAGGCCATTCCCGCTAAACATGAAGCGTTATGAATTCTCTCTCGCCGTTGTGCATCTTCACCATCAGCCACTGCCTTAGCTAGATCCTGCCAAACAATCCTCATCGCTTTTTCCCCACAAGCATCCGTAAAGTCTGTGGCATTTGTTGAAACATATGCCTCTAAGGTGTGAGTCAAAACATCGATACCGGTATCCGCAGTCACACTGCTAGGAACCGTTAGGGTAAAAACTGGATCTAAAATTGCAATATCAGGAATCATCGCATCATCCACCAAAGCATATTTGCCATTAACGGATGGATCGGAAATAACCGCAAAAGAAGTGACCTCACTACCAGTACCACTCGTTGTTGGTATACAGATTAATTGCACAGCTGATTCGATCCCTGCCTGTTGATAGATTTGTCGAACCGCTTTTGCCGTATCTAAGGCAGAACCACCACCTAAAGCAATAATTGTATCCGGTTGAAAATCCGCTGCATAGGCAACACCTTTGGTTACTACTTCAATCGTAGGATCAGGAACGATTTCAGAAAAAATTTGATACGAGCTGTTCGCTTCCGACAAAATAGACGTGACCTTATTTATCATCCCGCTTATTACCATGAAAGGGTCACAAATAACTAAGGCCCGTTGGCATCGGCAATCTTTCAGATAAGTTGTGGCGTTGCTGCCGGAATATATTTTTGTTGCCATTTTAAAACTCCCCATTCTCTCGCCCCCTTCCTAAAATTATTTGTTCTATTTGATGCTGCTCTTCTTTTTCCAAGTCAAGAACCAGATCAACCTGCTCAAGTCCACAAGCCAGAAGTTGCGCTTTGGCTTGCTGCAAGGCAGACTCTTCATAAGATTTGTGATAGGTGACGATTCCATAAATAGGAATTCGAAAAACCTTCGCAAAATTTGGCGGATAGCTGCGGCGTTTTGCAGTAACTGGCTGTAAAAAGATTCCACAAGACGCCGTTTGCTGTAAAGCAATCACATGCTTATGCATCCAAGGACTTTCCAAATAGCTGTCTGGAACAAGGATTGTCCGTCGATAATACATGATATTGGCGACTTTCTTTAATGGTTGCGCGTTTGTTTTTTCCAGATAATTCGCGATTTTCAGTTTGCCGCTTTCTCTTGGTCCAACCAAAAGGATTCTCACGTTCGAGTCACATCCACTACGCTGAAGTGCAATACCTCTTTAAAAACCCGTAGCACTTCGGTCAAGCTTGTTTCAACACTTTCGACATCTCCTGTAATAACTACCGAACCAGTAAAGCGATCTAGAAATCCAATTTCAACATCTGCTACTTTCGCTGCTGTATCTGCTGCGATCATTGCAGTCTCAAAAGGAGACAAGGTCAAGATACCAATCGCTCCTGCTTCGTCGATTCCTAATGATTGATAAACACTCGCGATAGGTGCTGCTATGACATGCGCCAACGTAATCTGTTTTCCAGGCACAGACTCTTCAATCACTCGCTGAGCTAATAATTCTGACATTGTTCCGCCTCCTTAATGCCGCACCACTCGTACTGGAAAATCATACTCAGCAATCCAAGACTCAATCTGATCCAAATCAGCATCAGACAAGCTCGGATCGCCTTCTACCGGATATTCCATGCCTAATTGTCCGTATTTGTTGACACCCAATTTGTGGTAAGGCAGTAAATCGATCCCTTTAAAATTCGGAAAATCTTTGTACGGTAGCAGGAACTCCACAATTTCTTTGATTTCTTCATGACTGTCATTGATCAGCTTCAGCATCGGCATCCTGATCTGGACCTTATAGCCCCGTACCAACAATTCCTTTAAATTAGCTAGGATTTTCTCATTGCTGATACCGGTTAATTCATTGTGGCGCACAGGGTCCATGTGCTTCATGTCGTATAGAAAGAGATCGATATAATCAGCCATTTCTAGCAGTTTACTCATGTGACTATGGCCGCAGGTTTCAATCGCAGTATTTAATCCATCCGCTTTGCATGCTTTTAAAAGCGCCAATGCTGCTTCAGGCTGCGCGGTACATTCCCCACCGCTAAAGGTTACCCCGCCACCAGACATTTCATAAAAGGCATCATCTTCATGAATCACTTCCATTAATTCTGAGATCGTCATAATGGAACCTGTGATATTGAGTGCTTTCATTGGACAGGCATTTACACATTCTTGACAGCCATTACAGGAAATATCGCGTCGCACCTGATGTTTCCCATGTTCATCAATGTAGTGGATACCTAAAGGACAGGCATCCACACATGCACCACAATTCGTACAAACACTTTCCTTAAACATGACTTCAAACCGACGCTTGATCCCTTCTGGATTGGCGCACCACTGACAGCGCAATGGACATCCCTTGAAGAAGACGATAGTTCTGATCCCAGGACCGTCATACAGGCTGTATTTTTGTACATTGAAAATCATCGCTTGCCGTTCTATCCGTTCCTCTTTCACATTTACCATCCATTCCAAGCTCCAGCTTATTTTTTAAATTTTTGTCAGCATTGTTCGTGAGATAATCTCATCCTGAACATCCTTACATAGCTCTACGAAGAAAGCACTGTAACCAGCTACCCGAACAATCAAATCGCGGTATTGCTCTGGATGTTTTTGTGCCTCAATTAAGGTATTGTTGTCTAAATAGTTAAATTGCATTTCTCCATTACCTAAATGACAAGCCGTTTTAAGCAACGTAATCAGACTTTCTTCACCCTCTGGTGTATCCAATAAACCAGTCATGATCTTAAAGTTATGCACCATCCCGATGTTCATGCTGTCGTTGGACATTTTCGAGATTGATTTGATAATTGCAGTCGGTCCTTTGAAATCAGCGCCTTGCGTTGGGCTGATTCCATCAGATAGCGGAGTCCACGCTTTACGTCCATTCGCAGAAGCTCCAGTCATTTGACCAAACGGTGTATTGTTGGAAATCGACAAGGTTCCGTGACTCAACACTGAATACAATGTTTTATACTTACGGTGCTCAGCTTCAGTAAAGTTGATCAGATCCGCCGCGATCAAATCGGCATAATCATCGTCATTTCCATATTTCGGCGCATTCAAACAATCCGTTCTCATACGATCATTATTCGCAAAATCAGCTTTTAATCCTTCATTCAATTCCTGCAATGTGTATTTTTTCTCATCAAAGACCAGTTTCTTAATTGCGGCCATTGAATCAGCATAAGTTGCTAGGCCAGACCAAACAACACCCGGTCCAAAATTGTACATTGCGCCACCAGAAGAAACGTCTTTTCCGTTCTCCATACAACCCTCGTACATGATTGACATCAATGGTTTTGGCGCTAGATCACGATGGACACGTTGAGAAATAACGGTAGCTACATCTGTCCATTTCGTAATGTATTTGATTTCTTCCTTAACCGCTGCCTCAAACTCTTCGTAGGTCTTGAAGCGAGACAAATCACCCATATCTGGGCAAACCTGCTTGCCGTACCACAGAGGAACGCCATGATTCAAGACTAGTTCAATAC
Source organism: Enterococcus sp. DIV0187 (assembly GCF_051713785.1). Classification (NCBI taxonomy): domain Bacteria; kingdom Bacillati; phylum Bacillota; class Bacilli; order Lactobacillales; family Enterococcaceae; genus Enterococcus; species Enterococcus sp. DIV0187. The sequence continues at coordinate 977,028 of NZ_JBIOQO010000002.1, read as the reverse complement.
AAATCGGCCATTGCGTATAGGCAGTAGAGGTCCATTGATACAAACGACCTGATTTTTGCGGCTCCACACAACCCATCAAACAATAATCCCTCGCATCTTCAATTGAGACACCCTTTGCCAGCATCATCTTGATGTGTGTATCATCAAAGTGACAAGCAGGAAAGCCCATACCGGCTCTAACAACATCCACGATTTTTTTCAGATATTCTCTTGGTGAGTGGTTGTGAATGCGACAGGCAAGCGAAGGTTGATACACCTTGACATGACGAACAGCATCCATCAATAAATAGGTCAACTCATTGGTAGCATCGCGCCCTTGACGGGTCACACCACCAACACACATATTGACAAACGGCTGGTAGCCAGCAAAGAACTTCGAACCTCCTTCACTAGTGATCCACATCATTTCAGACATCTTAATCAACATACAGCCAGCCAATTCAAAGGCTTGGAATTCATTCATTCGTCCTTCTTCTAAATCAGCCTTGAAGTATGGATACATATATTGATCCACACGTCCAATTGACATCCCTGTTTGGTTTTCTTCAACGACTAACAATGATTCAATTGTCCAAACGGCTTGAATCGCTTCCCAGAAGGTATCCGGTTTATGGGCAGGGACTTTACGGTTTACTTCAGAAATTTTCAAAAGCTCAGCCTTGCGTTTTGGATTGGTTTCCTTCGCCGCCAACTCTGCAGCATAATCCGCCATCCGACGGGCATAAATCATGACGCCTTCAGTTGTATCAATGATTGATTTATAGAAATAGATTTTTTCAATATCCTCAGGATTTTCATAATCTAATTCTTCCAGATGCGCCTTGGCTTCATTCTGAATATCAATCATGCCTTTTTTCATCAAAATGACATCATACCCAGGATTGGAATCGCCGCCGCCATTTAGTGCATGATACGAACAATCGGAAACGAAAGATTCGCCAGATAACTCCCAAACACCTGCTTCACGGTATTGATCCTCACAATATTCATCGACAGATTTACCTTTCCAGAATGGGAAAAGCTCTTCACGCATGATTTTTTTGTCTTCATCAGAAATGTAGAACGGGTCCTGTGGACGACTGCCGATCGTATCGATTTCGTCCTCCATCCAACGCCATGCGATATCTGGAGAGAATGCGCCTGCACGCGGCTTGCCGTTGGGTGCTCCAACAATCAGTTCGTGATCTTGTATCACCAGCGGCGCTGTTTCACAGCAATAACGGAAGCATTTTGCCCGCAAAACAATCTTTGGCATGCCTGGATTTTCCTTGGCAATTTTTGTAATCGCTCGGGCACGATAAGTAGTAATTGAAGGTACTTGCTCTAAATAGTTGTCCTTCAATGCCTGCAAACGTTTCGTAATTCCATTAGGAATCTCTGTTCCCTCATCCGAGACCAGTATTTCTGTTACGACGTCGTCCTTTTTGACCTCGTCTGAAACAGAAGCAAACATTTTCATCAAGGCCTGTCTTTCTTCTGAGCTTAATTCTTTTGTCGCTTCAGCTAATTTTGCTGAAAATTCTTTGATGTCCATCTGTTTCCCTCACTTTACTGCTCAATTATTTTTTGTAAAAATTTCTCAATAAGTAATTGTTCATCTGAAACTCGCTTGTTAACTCCTTTACTCGGCTCCTTAACCGTCGTGTAGCCAATTTCACGAACATAGGTTAAATCCTTTGCTGTAATATTCTTGGCTTTGAACCCGCGTCCCGTTGTCATTCCACCCAAAATCAGCGAGACTGGCAAACTGGAATCGATTCCAATTCCCGCTAAACTTGCTCCTGCATTTACAATCATGCGGCCAACAGGTTTCTTCAAAGCGAATTCTTTGATAATACATTGATTATTCGAATGGATCGCTAACGTATGTCCGTTACGCTTTTCCTTTAACAACTGAATACATTTATCACAGGCATGAATCCAATCAGACTCTAAATAAAAGGTTAGGATCGGACATTTTAGTGCTGTGGTAAAGGGATTCTCGTCAAAAATATACGGTTGCTCCGATACTAAGACCTTTGTCTTCTCTGACACAGTAAATCCAGCGATTCCAGCAATCGTTTGTGCATCTTTTCCGACGATACTGGGATTTATTTCATTGCTTAAAAATAATTTAGTCAAAAGCTGTTTTTCTTCCGCAACACTCATGAAATGAGCACCAGCCTCGATCATCTGCTCCTTTACTTCCTTTGCAATCACACTTTCAGCAATAACAAATTGCTCTGCTGAGGGCAATAAGCCATTATCAAAAGCACGACTAGAAACAATCGCTTGAGCAGCCTGGCTGACATTGGCTGTTCGCTCGACAAAAACCGGTACTGAACCACAGCCGCCATAGATAATCGGTTTAGGATACGCCCGTAAATCAAAATAATCCGCCATTCCGATATTAATCACTAAATCGACAGCTTCTTGCTCTATTAATGCTTTGACTCCTTCGATTGTAGTATTTTCCATATGGCTGAAACTGGATTTTGGCAAGCCAGAATTAGCCTGATTAAGAATTTCGACTAATTTAGCCGCTGCCTCTTCCGTTTTATTCGGCGGAATAAAAATCACTGTATTTCCTGCTTTTAAGGCACTTAATGTAGCAAATAGCGCATTTAAAACAATATTTTCTGCTGGTAAAATAACTGCAACAACACCAAATGGTATCCCGATTTTACTCAAGGGAACTCCATTAGTATTCAAAACACCGATCACCTGCTCTTGCAACGAATCATTAAACTGAGCTAAAAAGCTTTGGTATAGCTGTGTCTTATCTTGTTCATTGCCTTTTCCCGTAACTGATACTTCGAAAGCAGCTAGCTCTGGCAATAGCTGGTGCACCTCAGTGATCATTCGTTGAATCATGCGATCAAGTGTTTCTTGGTCATATTCCCTTAGTAAAAAATGTGCATCGCGAGCGGATTCAACCAAGATGCGGGCTTCTTGGATCGATTTTAGATCTTTATCCACAAACTGCATGACTTCCACTCCCTTATGCTGGTAGTAATTGCTCCAACGAATACCGATCAATGATCTTTCCTAAATCAATATGCGGACTTGGAATCACAACGGAGCTGTATACCTCCGCACCCATTTCTTCAACTGCCGCAATACCTGTTTCAACAGCTGTCTTACATGCTGCAACATCTCCTCTTACGATGACGGAAATGTAACCAGAGGCCACATTTTCATAACCGACCAACTCAACGTCCGCCGCTTTACACATAGCATCAGCTGCTTCCAAAACAAAAACTAATCCAAATGTTTCGATTGCCCCGATCGCTTCGTATCTTTCCATTTTGTCCCTCCTAAACTACTGGTCAATATCATGAACAGAAACAATGTCACCTACAGCCCGAATTGGCCTGGGCATAACATTTTGTGCGGTCAGAGTACCGATTCCTTCTGCTGCCTTAGCTCCTGCAGCCACAGAAGCTTCGACAGCTGCAACATCTCCTTTGATCATGATCGTCACCAGTGTTGATCCAATATTTTCATACGAGATCAGCTCAACATTGGCCGCCTTTAGCATTTCATCACAAGCTTTTAATGCTGGAACCAGTCCGACTGTCTCGACCAATCCTAGTGCTTCTTCACCTCTGTATCTCACTAACAGACCTCCTTAGCTTTTGCGATAAGCAGCATCTACATACTTAGAAACAGTTTGCCGCCCATCTTCCGTGATCATATAGCGCATCACTAATTCACTATTCTTATCCAAATCGTAACTCGTCATTTCACATAAGCCATTTGCTTCAAGGGCCAACAAATGATCGAGATACATTTTATCGTTGAACTGTTTTTCACTGCCATAATCCTTTTTCAAAGCGGACATGACTTCTTTTACATCTACTTCGTTATGATCAAACATGTAGTTCAAAACAGCCATTCTGGTTGGTAGCGCCATTCTATGCATCTCCTTTTCTGAATAAATCTAAAGGATTCATCGTTACAATGATGGCTCCTAATACGATTACGATTGAACCAATAACAATTGTTGATGTCAGGGTTTGACCTAAGAACAGAACGCAGAATAATACGCCCCAGAAAGCGTAGGTCACGTTTAGAGACATCCCGATTGCACAACCCACCATTGAGTTGGCTTTATACCAACAAACAAATGATGCCGCAGCACTTAATCCAGATAAAACCAGCCACAGAATCGGAATACCTGCTGTCAATGTTCCACCAAGCAGTTTCAATCCGCCAACAAGCGGTACAATCAAAATCAAGACAACTAAGCCAGAAATTAACTCGCGTAAGTTCACTGCAACATCGGTATCAATCATTGCCCCGCCGAAACTTGAAAAGACACCTTCAAGCCCCCAGCAAACTGCTGCAATCAATGCACAAATAATTCCTAGTGTAAAATTCGGTGCCCCCTCAGGTTTTGCCCAGTTGATGACGATTGCTCCTGCAACACATAGCAACATCCCAAAAACAACACGCTTTGTAGGGCGTTGCTTTAAGAAAATCCAAGCAAATAAAGAACCGAATAGACTACACGTTGCCGAGATTGGAATTGCGTAAGCTCCTGCCATTGCTAAACCGATCAGGTAGGCTCCATTGGCCACAGGACCACCTAGAAGAAAGCCAACTACCAGCATTTGTCCAGGTTTTGTCTTCAATGTCCGCGATAATTCCTTCAATCGTCCATGTTTTGCGTTATAAAATAATAACCAGATCCCAGCAAATAAATCGTTTAAGCCCGAGCTAACAAAAGGAGCTGCTAAGAACCCCGCTGCACTGACTAAAGGATCATATCCGCTAGCCACCATAACCAAAGTTGAATAAATCCCATAAGTCAACCCAGAAAACAAACCATTTCCGAGTCCAGCGATTCGAAATTTTTTCCCAACCGCTTTCATTTTCGATTCTGCAGAAACCGTTGTTTGCATGACACTCTTTTCACTATTCATACTGATTCCCCTTACTCATTCGTTGTATGTGGGAGAATAGTTTCTACTTCACCATGCGGACGCGGAATGACATGCACAGATAATAGTTCACCCACTCGTTGGGCTGCTGCTGCTCCAGCATCGGTAGCTGCTTTTACTGCACCAACATCCCCACGTACCATTACAGTGACGATTCCACCGCCAACGAGCTCTTTTCCGATCAAGGAAACATTTGCGGCTTTCACCATTGCGTCTGCTGCTTCGATTGATCCTACTAGACCCTTTGTTTCTACCATTCCTAATGCATCGTACTTCACTATTGTTCCTCCTATTCGCGATTGAATCGCATACATTTTTTATGCATTTTCACTGTAGATTGTTCCCTTACGGTAGGAGTCAACCCCAAATTTTTAAAAATTTGTGAAGTATAACACAATTGTATTGTTATAAAACAGTTTCGATTCTCAATTAACTGTATTAATCGAGAATCTTCAGAATAAAATCTTTTAATCGCTTGATTCTATTTAAGTAATATCTCTTTTTAAATTAAAATAATTTCATAGAAGTGCCGCTGCTATTTTCTTTCCGATTAATACAGAATTAAAAAAAATTGAATGAAAATAAAAAGAACTATCACATTTTTTTACCTCGAAACAAGTGAAAATTGTTAGAATGACAAGGTAAGAAAATTTTTCAATTATTGATGAAGAAAGAATAAATGCCCTTTTAACAATGAAAATCTTTCCTTTTTCAAACCTTCCCCTTAAAGACAAGGATCATTTCTCTTACACATTTTTCAGAATAATTACATTATCATTTTCATTTTTGCACAAAAAAAAGCTAAGCGACTTAAGTGGCTTAGCTCTATCATGTTACAATTTCGTAGCTGGTATCATAATTTCGGTGACAAATTTATTTGTATCTTGTGTAGACCAATAATCTATGACATAGCGCTCATAACAATTTGGTCCAATCTCATAGTTATGTTCTTTCGCCCATTTTTCCAATAACGGATACTTATCAGCACTGTCTTTTTGATCCCCAAAATGATACATGCAAACAAACATTTGTCCGCCAAATGCTTGCCTCGGTAATAGAAACTTGCTGTTTCGTACAGGCTTTTGAGTGACCGTTGCCTGCTTAATCATTCCTTGAGCTTTTGCTTTATAATCCGCAAAACCCAAGATGACAGGTCCGGTAATCTCACTTTCTGTAGTTTCCAATAAGTTTGTCCATTCAATATTGATGATGGATTTTTTGTAATCGTATTCAAAACCCTGTTCTAAAAAATAATACTGATCGCGATCGATGTACTTCAGGCTGATACTGGTGATGTTATTTTCTATCGCCATTGTGCCTTCATTTAAAAGCCCTACCCAATCAGAAACCGATTCATGACAATTCTGAATTCGCTCCTCTTCCTTTTTTAGCTCATCAAGCTTACTAAGAAAGTTCCTTTGGTGGTAGAAATAATCCGTTGTATTCGAAACTTTTGTCATTTCCTGTAAACGAAACCCTATTTGCTTGTAATACTTCAAAACTGGAATCAGCATAACTGTATCTTCGCTGTAATAGCGATAACCATTTTTAGGACTTACATGGTCAGGAACAAGCAATCCTAGCTCTTCATAAAAGCGTAACGTCTTTCTAGAAACATGACAAATCTCAGCCGCTTCACCAATACTATGCAGTTTCTTCGTATCTATTCTCGTCACCATCATTCCACCTCCCGATAATTCTCCAAAAATTATGAGGTGTTCTGTTATAGTTGTCAAGGTAATTTCTGACCTGGTATCTAACGAGATAACCACAAATTGTGAAAAAAAGTGTTAATATCAATGGAATTTACCTTAAACTTTTTTATTTATTTCTTATAATAATTTTGAATAAAATTAGCTATTCACCAAGAGACAACCAGCTTATTTTGTTATTTTTTAGCAAAGAAGGATTTCTCTTCACTTTCAGATGTTATCTAAAAGAAAATCTGTTATTTTATTTTCCCTTCATTGATATTCTATCTTGGTTTTAATCCTCCAAAGTCAAAAATTACTGCATCTAATACTAAATATAATCTAGAATTTTTATCAAATTAGTGTACGCTATATTTGCAAATAATAATCTACGAGACACCCTCACTTTTCTGTTTATCTCCGACCAACATCCCGAATAAGCGAAAGCTTTTTCGTGTTATACTATTTAAAGTAAGCAAACCTATCTTCCCATTTTTCGCTTAAACAGCTTGGCAAACATTTTGGAGGGAAAATGAACTCTTATAAAGGTAAACTATTAGTTCTTTTATCGTTATTTTTCATTTATTTTATCATCTGTTTTTCAGTGAGAGAATTGAATGATGTAATGCAAAAAAACAACATATCCGATCAGCAGATTACTGATAATCAAGCTTTTTTGAATACCTTCTCTGGCGAATGGAAAACGGCGACGCGGCCAATAAACTAACGTTCAGTGAGCATAAGCAAATTATCACGATTTCATTTCCTACTGAGAACAGAAAGGTTAACGTAAGTGTTTCAAGTCAACAACCTGCAAGAAAACGTTGGCTTCTGTCACCCATGAATAGTGAAGAAACACAATATAGTGTGATCTTACTTTCTGACGATGAACTCAGCTTTCAAATGTCAACAACTAAACCAAATGCTGAAGGTACATCAAAGCCTGAACATTTTTATCGCATAAAATAACTTAAAAGAAAAACCGAAAGATCATGGCTAACAATATTAATAACCATGGCCTTTCGGATTTCTTTGTTTTTTATTTGTAAGTAAAGTCACACATGAACGATGAGGTTTGATTTTCTAAAATTTATCCATCGGAAAAACAATTCCCGATTGTCTTCTCATTTCAGTCAGCGTCTCATGGATAGCCAAGCTCACATCAAAGGGAACTTTTGTTGATTCGATTTCATTCTTCTTGATTTGATTGATCATTTCAGCAATTTCGTAAGAGAAATTCTCTTTTGGTGCAATACCTAGTTCTGTGCGTTTGCCGGTTTTTCTTTCAATGAAACTGATTCTTTGCGGCTGACTTGGCTGATCAATCAATAGCTGACCCAGCTCTCCGCAAATTTCACAAGTGTTGACTGTATCACTGGCTTTCGAATAGTTAAGAGTCACATTAAAATCATCGTAGCTTAGAATACTGGAGCCTGCAACATCTGCACCTGTATCCAGTAATGAAGCTGTACTGAGAATTTTATTGGGCTTGCCGAATAGTCCCACACAATCAGCGACGACATATACGCCTAAATCCATCGTGGCCCCATTCGCTAACTCATTTCTGAATGTTGTAGGGTTTTCACCGCTTAAATATGCATCGTATCTAGAGGAATACTTAGAAAAATTCAAGTTTACTTGGCGAATCCTTCCGACTAGGTTCAGATTGTCACGCAAAATTTGAAAATTAGGATTGTATAATGGGATTAATCCTTCTTGTAAATAGGTGTGATTTTTTTTCGCACAATCAATCAGCTCTTTTACTTGTTCATGGTTGGCAGCTAAAGGTTTTTCACAAAAAGTTGGAATACCTTTTTCTAAAAAATAAGTCGTGATCGGGTGATGCAAACTGTTAGGGATAGCGATATAGACTGCCTCGATCAACTGAGATTCAGACATCTCCTGATAAGAATTAAAAGCATGAGGAATTCCATATTTTTCGCCAAAACCTTTCGCTTTTTCTAACGAGGTTCCGCACACCGCGACAACTTCACATTCCGCTACTTGAGCAGCGCCCGCCATAAAAAAGTCTGTCACAAAGTTCGTTCCAATTACACCAAATTTCACGCTAAATCCTCCTTTTTATTCCAATCAATAATAACCCCTGTGTACTCATTTTTCTTATTCATCAATCCGTCATATGCTTCCATCAGATTTTCTTCGGTGGGAGCGATCACATGGCTGATAAAACGATCGACATCAATGATTTTTTTGTTTAATAGGGATTCAATATATTTTAAGCTTCTGTGGATAGAGAGTCTCGAGCCTTCTTTTTCTTGATAAGGGTATCTGCGATTAAATGCCCCGATCACCGTTAACATTTTGGTATGAATCGCGTTAAAGGAATTTGTAACATTCGTTGTATAGTCGGTTCGCGGAGAGCCCATCAAGATTACTTGTCCATATTTGCCTGCAATTTTAATAGCTGTCTCAATACTCTCTGATAAACCAGTCGCATCAACAACAATATCCACACCCTTCTTCTCAGTAATCTCCATGACTGACTCATATTGATCATTTGGCGCACAATTAATTACATGGTTAACTCCAATAGATTTTGCCAATTCTGCACGATCGGTAATAGGTTCCAAAGCAATCACCTCAACACCCATTTGCTGATAATAAGTCGATAGAATCAAGCCTAAAGTTCCCATACCCAAAATCGCAACAGTATCTCCCAACTTGACATCTGCTGGTAAAATCCCGTTCATTGCGATCCAACACATCATCAGAAAAGAGCCTTCGATTGAGCTAGTTTCCTCTCGTAACTTGAAAAGAACTCCTCCATCACTTTTACTTGGATCATAGAACTGCAAACTACTATGCGGTCCATTAAAAAGGACTCTGTCACCTACATTAAAGCCTGCTAAATCGTCTCCAATCGCCAGAATTTTCCCAACTGAGCAATATCCTGGACGAACTGGATAAACTGCTCCCTTCTTCAGTCCAAAAACTCGTGACAATTCTGTTCCCGCACTAATCAACGAAACTTCACTTTCGATTAGGCATTCCTTCGCTGAAACAGCCTTCGGATCGACAGTTTCTTCAATTAAACGGACATCCTCCACTCCGTTAATCACAACATTCTTAGTTAAAATGATACTCACCCTTTCAAAGTTGACATGTTGATATACCATATAAAAAGCGTAACACGTTGTTAGAAGACAGTCAATCTGCTATGATAAGCTTAACAATGATATATCAACTTAATAAGTTGACTTATATCTGATACTAAAACGGATGTAGGTGGTTAGATGGAAAAGACACAACCCTTTAAATATGCCCTGATCAAAAATGACATTGTACAAGCGATCAAGACAAAACAACTGAATACTGATGATAAGATTTTATCTGAGGCTAAATTGTGCAAAAAATACAATGTCAGCCGAATCACTGTAACTAGAGCGATCAATGAATTAGTCGCTGAAGATTATCTCTATCGTATCCAAGGTAAAGGGACCTTCGTCAAAGGAAAACAGCTATCTGAAGGTGTATCTCAACTTTCAAGCTTTACAAAAAGAATGAAGGAAAAAAAGCTCAAGTTAGAAACTAGGGTACTAGAAACTGCAAGTGTTACTATGCCAGTGAAGATGGCGAATTTTTTCAATCTGCCTTCAGATAAAAATGTAATTCTGTTGAAGCGATTGCGAATCGTCGATGGCAAATTATTGTGTCTGAGTATCGCTTATTTAATGCCTGAAATTTTTTATTGGACGACGCTTGAGGATATGGAACACGAATCCCTCTATGATCTATTAGAAAACAAATACGATTTCAAATTAGGTAATGCTACTCAAGAGTTTGAGGTTGGTTATTTGAATGAAAAGAATGCCAAGTTTCTAGAAATATCCAGCCAAGATCCGTGTCTTAAGCTGTCATTATACAGCACATTAAGTGACGGACGTCCCGCCCAATTTGAAGAAACCTATTACATCGGAAGCAAGTATGCCTATCAACTTCTACTACCAGCACCCCATTCATTTAATAACGTTATCAACATTGAGGAGCTTTAAGTAAGAAAAAAGTGAACGCTCGTAGACTATCAAAGCGATAGGAATACAAGCGTTCACCTTTTCTCTGTTATGAAGATTTTAAAATAGTTTTGCAATCAGATAATCAAACAATATCTGGATAATCTGTTAGAAATGGTTTTCATGTTCAGTTAATTACTAATCTTCTTTACTGCGGCAATAATCAACATAACCAAACGCAAAGGCTTCGATCAATAGGAAAAAGGAAGAAGCGGTTTGAAGCCACCAATCGGTGGGGTTCGGACTACGGCTGCTAGAAGCATATAGCGAATAATCTGCTCTGCCAGACAAAAGATTATTTTGCATATTTGTGATGGAAACGATCGTAGAATGATAGGTGGAAAGGACATTCAGTACATTAAAAAGGTGCTGGTTTTCTCCAGATAGTGATAGGACAAAAATCAGGTCGTTTTCGGTAATGTTTTCCATGATTCGTTTGAACTCATTGGATTGTGAAGAGGCAGGAATCATTTGGGCCGGCTTGCCAATCAACAGCAAGAGTCGTTGTAGCTCAGCTGCTTGGTTTTGTTGCGTGACTCCTGTTCCCAGCAAGTAAACATTACGACTATTCTCCAAAGCCTGATAGATTTTTTCCCAGTTATTCTCTTCAAGATATCGGATTGTTCGTTGGGCATCTGAAAAAATTCTTCTTTTAAAGGCAGCATCTTTTCCAATATCATTTGGATTGTTTTGCCATTTCAAAAAATTACGCAGCTCGCTAAATCCAGTAAAGCCCAGCTTTTGGGTAAAGCGAATCACGGAGGATTTTGATGAATGACAAACCTTCGCAAAATCATTGGTTCCCATCGTTGTGACTTCCTTGGGATGCGCATGGATGTATTTAACCATTTGGATATCCACTTCATTAAGTGTTTCGTAATGTTGATTGACAATATCAGAAAAAAGCATCGCTAGCCCTCCTTGTCTTTTATTTTATCTTACAAAACCTACTCAAGAGATTCAAGCTAGAAAAAAGCATTAATGATTATCTCACTAATGCTTTATTACTGAAATTATTTTAATTCAGGCCACCAATCCCCATTGGCCTCGATCATTTCATCCAGAATCTGTTTCGCAACAGAAGCGGAAGGAACGGTTTTTGAAAGTGTCATCGCCTGCCATAATTTTTGATATGATTTTTCCTCAAAGGCATCCACCACTAATTTTTCGACGGCTACCTGTTGTTCGATCATTCCTTTTTGGAAATGCGGGATTTTTCCCATACATAATGGTTCATAACCGCGCTTGCTGACAATACATGGTACTTCGACCATTGCATCATCGTCTAAGTTAGCGATCGCCCCTTCATTTTTGACGATTAGAAGCATTCGTTCATAGGTGTTGTAGGCCAACGCTCCCGCTAATTGTACGATAAATTCCGCATGTTCTCCCGCTTCGATCGTGGTGTCCTCGGCGGTTTGAGCCGCTGCGATACGTTCACATTCTGCAAAAATATTTTTTTCCCGATTGTCCATTACTTCATTGGCTCGAGTATAATTTGGGTCGGCATGAGCCACGACATAGTCAGGATATAGATAATACTTCAAATAGGTATTCGGAACCGTGTTTGGATCCACGGCATAAACATCCTTTACCTTTTGGAAAGTATCCATCCAGCTAGTTTCTTCTAATAAAGGATTTCCTTCATCCTCAGCTGCTGCGTAGCCAAATTTTGCCACGTGCTCTTTTAATTTCGGCATTAGATCATTGCCCTGCTTATCGGTCATTTCGGTCCACCAGCCAAAATGATTCAATCCATAATAACGATCGACGATTTCACTTTCACTGTCTAGACCAACAATATCTGCGATTGATTTTTTGATCGCCACGGGCATATCACAAATGTTAATAATCTTCGCGTTTGGACGCATTCTCCGAGTTGCTTCGGCTACGATTGCCGCTGGATTTGAATAATTCAGCATCCAAGCCTCAGGCGAATATTTTTCCATATAATCAATCAATTCAACCACTCCAGGAATCGAGCGCATTCCATACGCCATTCCACCTGGTCCGCAGGTTTCTTGCCCAAGAACCCCATACTTTAAAGGGATTTTTTCATCCTGCTCACGCATCTTCAAGCCACCAACTCGAATATGGGCCATCACAAAATCAATATCGCTAAAAGCTTCTTCGGGATCTGTTGTTGCTAAAAATTCAATTTCTGGCGCGCGCTCCTTAACGATCACTTCACAGGCTTTCGCAACAATATTTTGACGCTCCTCATCGTTATCGTAAAATTTTAACTTGCGTAAAGGAAATTTATCTTGATTTTCAATAAGCATCATAACGATTCCGGCGGTATACGTGCTTCCTCCGCCCGCAATAACAACTGACTGTTTTTCCAACTTCATCTTTCTCTTCCTTTCAAACTAAAAACTTTTAATTTTTATCCTTCGCTCATCCCTAATTTTTCGCAAATATCATCCTTGAAGCTTTGAACACCCATTCCTATAATGACTTGGACATTCGTTCCATTTAAAACGACCCCTTTTTGCTGAGAGATTTTTTCCAATTGAGCCGAATCTACTAGTTCTTCGTCTTTCACGGTCACTCGCAATCTAGTGAAGCAATTAGAAATACTTTCAATATTTTCTTTTCCACCCAATCCAGCAACAACTAAATCAAAATCGTTCGCGCTAGCAGTGACAAGCTGTTCTCCAGTTGCTGCATCTGCTACAATTATTTCTTCTGGATCATCTTCTCTACCAGGTGTTTTAATGTTTAATTTATTGATCAAAAGCACAAAAATGAAATACCAAATGACTGACATGACAATTCCGACAATGATCACCAAATAGAATTTCGTGACAGAAGGACTGAAGACTGAGTTAGAAACGAATGTATCAATTAATCCATACAGCATGTACGTTCTAGCCCCAATCCCCCAAAGGATTGTCTCTGAAATAGCGGTCAATAAGCTATGAACTAGCCATAGCAATGGAGAGGCAAATAGGAAAGAGAAGTCCAAAGGCTCGGTAATCCCAGCCACCGCGGCAACAAACATCGAAGGTAAAATCATTCCCTTTACTTCTTCCTTACGCTGCTTTTTCGCGCAATGAATCAGTGCCAATGAAACAGCAATCGAACCGAATATTTTAACAAAGCCAAAGGTTGCAAAACGTAAAGATGGATCTAAGCTAGTAATAGATCCGGCATTTGCCATTTCCGCATAGAATATATTGGCCGCACCATTGTAAACCTGTCCCCCAATTTCAGCGGTTCCACCTAACGCAGTGAAGCAAAACGGCATCCACAGCAGATGATGCAAGCCAGTCGGAATCAAGAAACGATTGCCGAACGCATAAATGAAGACTCCTAATAGTCCAGTGGTCAAAATAAATACAGATAATGACGAAATCCAATTATTCGCTACTGGCCAAATATAACTCATACCGATCGCAGTTATTAAAATGACCGGAATCAAAATCATGAAGGAAAAACGCGAACCACCATAAATACTTAAAAAATCCACAAACTCCTTATCAGAAAAACGATTATGGATAAAAGCAACAAGACAGCCGACTAGCATCCCTAAAAAGACATTCATGTCTACTACTTGAAAACCTAAAACCACCGCTTGTCCTGTTCCGAACAGCCCCATTTCACCAGCTTCAGCTAATTGATCAGTCAATGTCAGCCAAGCATTATTGGCAGCCAAAAAGAATAAAAATGCGATTAATGAAATAAGAGCGGCCTCGACCTTTTTCTTTTTCGCTAAGGATGCTGTGATTCCCACACAGAAAATCAGTGCCAAATTATTTAACATGCTGTCCATCATCGTTTTGATCAATCCGCCAAAAGTCTGGACGACGTTCGGCATGAATTCTAATTGTAAAATAACAGAAACCGCCAAGAATAAACCCATTACCGCCATAAACTTAACTGGAACAATTACTGCTCGAGAAAAGTCCTGCATTGTCTGAGAAAATTTACTTTTCATCATTTCTCTCCATTCATTTTATTGAGTATACGTATCTCTTGACCTTAGACTAACAATTTTTGAAACCCGTTACAATATTTCCTTGATTCTTTGGACCTAAGTCCACAAGTAGGAACCATGAAAAAAATATTTTTTTTTAATAACACTTTTCTGAACAATTTAATAATTATTGTTTGTGATTCCCCTCCCCAGCTTTTAACAACTTAGAACCTACAATAGTCATACAAAAAAAAGCACGCACACTCGTTCATAAGAGAGCATACGTGCTTTAAAACTATTTTTTTTAAATGAATACATTAATCGTCAAAATCGTACAATACAGTCGATAAATAGCGTTCTCCATTATCTGGTACGATGGCTAAAACTTTTTTGTCTGCTCCTAACTCTTTAGCCACCTGAAGAGCAGAATGGATAGCCGCTCCTGCCGAAATCCCAACCAAAATCCCTTCTTTTGCGGCTACCTCTCTAGCGCTTTCCAATGCTTTTTCGCTGGAAACGGAAAGAACCTGATCATAGATTTCTGTATCTAATATCTCCGGCACAAACCCTGCTCCAATTCCTTGAATTTTATGAGGAGAATGGGCGCCACCTTTTAAGACTGAGGATTCCTCTGGCTCAACTGCATAAACCTTCAATGACGGGAATGTCCGCTTTAATTCTTGCCCTGCACCAGTAATTGTTCCCCCCGTTCCAACTCCAGAAACAAAGGCATCCAGACCGCTATCAGCAAAAGCTTCTCGGATTTCTCTAGCAGTCGTTTCACGATGAGCCGCTGAATTTGCTGCATTATTGAATTGTAATGGTAAAAAATACCCGTCCTGACTAGCTAATTCTTGCGCTTTAGCGATAGCACCTTTCATTCCTTCAGCTCCGGGAGTCAAAATCAATGTCGCACCGTAGGCTTGAATTAGCTTTCGACGCTCAATGCTCATCGTATCAGGCATTACAATTATAACGGGATAGCCTTTTGCTGCCCCAACCATTGCTAACCCAACGCCTGTATTTCCGCTAGTTGGTTCAATAATCGTATCCCCCGGCTTCAAATCCCCAGCTTTTTCTGCTGCTACAAGCATATTCAATGCAATGCGATCCTTCACGCTGCCGCCCGGATTAAAAAACTCAAGCTTCAGATAGACCTCTGCGCTGTTTTCGGGTACAAGTTGATTTAATTTTACAATGGGCGTCTCACCGATCGTGTCCAAAATTGATTGGTAAATTTTTGTCATGTTGATTTCCTCCTATCAGTTTTTGTTTACTTCTGATTAATTTAAAACAACTATACCTGTTATTCGCCGCTTTTAGCCAATTGACATTTTTTATGGATGACGATTGGTTTTAGTTATAGTGACTTGATTTATCTTTTTACTGGCATAGGTTCCTTTTAAATTACTTACATAAGTGCGCTATAAAAATTCATCCATCCTCTCATCTTTATGAAAATTTCTTCATTATAAAATAATTGACCTGCGCGTAAAAGCCGTCTACTCTAAAAGAAAAAGGTATTCGTTCAATCTTCCTATTAACGAAAATTTGTCCCATTAGATAAGGAGAAAAGCATGAAAAAACCAGTAATTTTGATTGTTGAAGACGAAGAAAGTTTAGTCAGCTTTATCGCTGAAGAATTAAAATATGAAAACTATGAGGTACTGATTGCCGCAGATGGTCAAGAAGCGTTGACTCTTTTCGATGTCAATGAAGAAAGGGTCAATTTGCTGCTGCTGGATTGGATGCTGCCAAAGGTAGATGGATTGACTGTTGCACGAAAAATTCGTCGACGTAGTCAAGTCCCTATCCTAATGATGACTGCCAGAGATCAAGTAGTGGACAAAGTGTCAGGCTTAGATGCTGGAGTAGATGATTATCTCACCAAGCCCTTTGATATTGAAGAATTGTTGGCCCGCATTCGTGTGATTCTTCGACGAGAGGAGCGGATACAGTCCTTACAAAATGAGCCAATCATCAACCAATATCAGGACTTGACCATGGATGTGGTGAAAAGAACTGTAACACGGGATGGCCAGACTATTATGCTTACACAGAAGGAGTTTGACCTTCTTTATGAACTAATGAAAAAGCCGGAGGAGGTTTTTACTAGAGATGAGTTATTAAATGAGGTCTGGGGCTATGATTATATTGGTCAAACCAATACAGTCGACGTTTTTGTTCGAGCGCTGCGTAACAAATTAGATGACGACCAACACCCTCGCTTGATCCAAACAGTCCGAGGCGTTGGTTATGTCTTGAGGGCTGATGATGAAAAATAAAAAAGAACAAGGAAAAACACTGCAGTATCAACTGATTACTCGTTTTAGTATGATCATGCTGGGATTAGTCTTACTAGTCAATCTTCTAATCCTCAGTGTCACTGCACTGCAGTTGTATGAATCCAGTAAGAAAGAAACCGAAGCCATTAAGGATGCGCTGTCTCAAGTAGAGACACAGACCAATCAGGAATGGAAAAATACCCTGCAGCTTTATATCGCCGCAGATGATCCTAGGTATTTTATCCGTGTTTCATTAGAAAAAGGCAGCACAGTATATTCCAGCGATGCCTATCAGCTTTATGACAGCTTTCAACAGCTGAGACAGCTCCCCTTTTTATCAGATGTTCTATGGGATGAGGATACGCCCTATTTGTTTCAACAATTTTATGTAAAAAATACCAGCGTGGCAGTACTCACCAGTATGGAAGATAATTTTGAAATTCTAGCGACTCTCTTTCTGTGGTCTTTAGAAATATCCATGCTGATCATACTGCTAGGAATCTTTTTCGTCGCTAGATTTGCAAAAAAAATCAGTGCTCCGCTAGTAAAGATGAATCAAGAGGTCTTGAATTTGTCTAAGCATCCGCAAACAAACGAACGATTATCAATACCACTTTCACCCAAAGAAGCAGATAATCTTGCAAGCTCCTTCAACCGGCTGCTTCAACAGCAGGAACAGCTGATGCAGCGAGAGCGGCAATTTATCTCAGATGCTTCCCATGAATTGAAGACACCATTGGCTGCAATTCGAGGTCACGTCAATCTTATCAAGCGGCGCGGGAAAGAGCACCCTGAAGTTTTAGAAAAATCGTTACCCTTTATTGATAAGGAATCTCAACGAATGGAATTATTAGCCAATCAACTGCTAATTCTTGACCGCGAGAGACAGCAAGGAGAAGTGCAGCAGCTATTTCTAGCAGCACTCATCCGTACTACGCTTGAAGAATACACGACACTGATGCCCCAGAAGTTGAAATTAGATTTAGATGAAACAGCCAGCATAATCGGCAATTCTGAACAGTTCTATCAAATTATTCGTAATTTAGTTGAAAATGCCATTAAGTATACACCAAATGAAGGAGAAATTACTATCTCTCTCACTGCAGCTGAAAAAGAAATCACTTTAAAAATTGCCAATACAGGAGAACGTATCCCTGATAGCGAAAAAGAAAAGGTTTTTGAACGCTTTTATCGCATCGATCGCTCCCGCTCTAGTAAAATTCCCGGAACTGGGATTGGTCTGGCAATCGTGAAGCAATTGACGGAGCTTTATCATGGGAGCATCATAGTCACTGATCATCAACCAAGTGGCGCGTGCTTTACTTTGAAGTTTCCTAACTAAAATGAAGATTTCTTCATGAAGCTTTCATCCCATCTTGAATTTTCAGTACCCTCAGCCAGTTATACTTTAAGTATAGAAAAGATATAAAAAGATGAATTGCGAAAGGAAGAAAACAAATGAAAACAAAAGGATTACTTTTACTAATTACTGGTTCTGCTCTATTACTACTTGCTGGTTGTGGAGACAATTCTGCTCAGCTTGAAAATGGTACTCAACAGGAGGCGAGCAGTCAGAGCGTTGCCCAAGAAAGTCAATCAACACAAACGAACAGCTCCACTGCTTCTAGCTCAACAAAAAACACTGATTCAGCAACAAAACAGATGTCTCTAGATGAGATTATCGCTCTTTACCAGAAAAATAAGCCAAATACAGATATCACCGGCATTGAAATTGAATCACGAATGAGTAAGTTTGTCTATGAGGTAAAAGGAATGGATGACAGTAAGGAATACAAACTTTTCTTCACAGAAACTGGCGAGCTTCAACATCAAGAAGAAGAAATGCTAGATGAGGATGAACGGAATGGAAACGAACGAAACAATGAAAAGCTTGATCTCAAAAACCTATTGCCATTAGATCAAATCAACAGCATCGCCAAAAAGGAAGTCAACGGCGACATCACAGAATGGTCATTGGAACGAGAACTATCAAAAACCTACTGGGATGTAAAAATTGTTAATAATGGTCAACAATCTGATGTCTCAATTGATGCTCAGTCAGGAAATGTATTGGAAGTAGAAATGGACGACTAAAAACACAAAGCTGGTCTCAACTATTTGATATTGTTGGGATCAGCTTTTTAACTATAGGGAAAGGATAAAATTTTTGCATGAATAAATTGCTTTACAGCGTCCGGCTTTACTAATTAGATTTGATCTAAGTGATTTGCACTTATCTCTTTTGCGATATTTTTATTTTTTTATAAACAAAAAGTACGACAGGATTATTTAAAATCAATCCCACCACACTGCCAATTCCCTATTTCGAGAATCAAAAAGTAGCACGTTGTTTCCACTTTAAGTTTTTCTCTTTACTCATCATACTCTGCATGCCATTTTTCGATTGCTTCTTTTCGTTCCTTGAAGCGTTTTTCATTTCCCTGTGTCGTTGGTAAATAATAGTGATGCCCTTCCAATGAGGGCGGCATCGTCTTCATCGAAGTTAATTTAGCTTCAGTAGAATGGGCATATTGGTAATCCTCACCATAATGCAATTCTTTCATCAGCTTAGTAGGCGCATTGCGAATAACTAAAGGAACAGGTTCGTTCATGGTTTCGTAGACATCCTTTTTTGCCCTTTGATAGGCTGCATCCACCGCATTTGACTTGGGCGCCAAGGATAAATAGATCACCGCTTGCGTTAAGTGGACATTGCACTCGGGCAAACCGATGAACTGGCAGGATTGAAAGACTGTATTCGCTAATTCTAATGCTCGAATATCTGCTAAACCAATGTCTTCACTAGCAAATCGAACCAGTCTTCTAGCGATGAACAATGGATCTTCGCCTGATTCTACCATCCGAGCCAGCCAATAGATCGCTGCATCAACATCACTATTACGCATTGATTTGTGCAAAGCCGAAATTGTATTGTAGTGCTCTTCGCCTTTTTTATCATAAAGAAATGATTTTCGCTCAATTAAATCTAGCAGCTTGTCTTCCTTCAATGTGACCGTATCCGCTTTTTTCTCTCCGTTTAGAACAGCCATTTCCAGTGTATTCAGCGCTACTCTGGCATCACCATTGGCGTATTTCGCGATGGAATCAAGTACCTGATCGTCCAGTTCAATTTTTAGTTTTGGAAAACCCTTTGGACTATCGATTGCCTGCTTCAACAGTTGTAAAATATCTTCACTTTCCAATTGATTTAAAACAAATACCTTACTACGCGACAGCAATGCCGAATTAATCTCAAAGGATGGATTCTCTGTAGTGGCGCCAATCAGAATGATACTGCCATTTTCAACATAAGGTAAGAAAGCATCCTGCTGCGCCTTGTTAAAGCGATGGATTTCATCCACAAAGACGATCGTTTTCGTACCAAAAGTCCGATTATGCTCCGCATCCTTCATGACCGTTTTTATTTCTTTGATTCCGCTAGTGACCGCACTGAAATTGATAAATTCAGATTTTGTTTGATTTGCGATGATACGGGCCAATGTTGTCTTGCCTACTCCTGGCGGTCCCCAAAAAATCATTGACGAGACGCGATCATTTTCAATGATTTCCCGCAACAGCTTCCCTTTACCTAGTAAATGTTTTTGTCCCACAAAATCGTCTAGCGTTTCAGGACGAACGCGTGTCGCTAATGGTTCACTCTCTTCTCTGGACTTTTCAAAAATTGATCCTTGTCTCATTCAATCCCCTCCTAAAAACGAACGTTTGTTCTATTTTAACACTTTTGAGCTTTTTTTACAAAATTGTCTACTTACTTTGAACGACAAAAAACCGTACAAATCCTATAACAGATTGTACGGTCACGTTCTAATTAATCTTAACCAAAAAGAGTCAATACGAATACATTAGCTCTCTAAGCTTTTCCTGTGCTGCCTGATCCTCAGAAATTTGAAAACTTTTATTCGGTGTGTAACTGCCTAAGCTTCCATCATCCGCGTATTCGCCAAACCCTGTGTTCGTACTCACAGGCTCACCGTTTCCTGTTTTCAATTCATAAACAACACCATTATCGCCTAATAAATACTTACTGACAGGTTTACTATAATCCATTTTTACAGAATAATTTGCCGCAAATGATCCTGCCATAAGCTCTTGCTTACCAACGCTCCCGTCTTTTGATGTATAAAAGACGCATCCGCCGATAGCATGAATAGGAAACGCATTTTCCCCTGGCACGCCATTATTCTGAACTTGCACCTGACCATCTGGGGTATTGGCATACCAATCACCACGTCCTGCCGCTCCATGATCAAAAAACCAATAACTAACCGCCATATTTCCTATTACAGCACGTCCCCCCGCCCAATCAAGAAACGCCTGATTCATTTGTCCTTTCTGAGCATCAGTAAGTTGAGCCTTACTACTAGATTCAGTCGTACTGCTGCTTTGCGACGCTGATGATACGGTTGATTCAGATATTTGACTTGACGAGGTTTCTGGTGCTAAAGAAACACTTCTCGATGTTTCTGCTTCTTCTTTCTTAGTTGAATTGCAGCCTGACAATAAAAATACGACACAAAATCCTAACATAATAAAACTAATTTTTTTCATCTTAATCCCCCGAAAAATGAACTGATTTTTTTAATTTTACCACTAAGTAAAGTAAAAAGAATGAGAAAAAAGCAAGAACCAGTTTACAATTGAGATTTTCACGGTTTTTATTAGCGAATAGTTTAACAAGCCGATTCCTTTGAAATGATAGCGGTTGCTATTATGATAAATGGGAACCAAGAAAGAAGGAAATGATATGACAGAAAGAATCTCTTTAGAAAAATCAGCCTTAGAATTTAGTATCGCTAATGAAAAAGAACCTTATATTTATCAATTACCTATAGATGAAGCACGTGCACTTTTAGAGGAAGTTCAAGATTCTCCAGTAGAAAAATTGGACGCAGATATTCAAGATGAAACATGGGAGCTAGGGAAATATGGAACGATTAACGTTCGAACCGTAAAACCAAGAGATACCACTGAGAAACTGCCAGTCATTCTTTATATTCATGGCGCTGGTTGGGTATTGGGCAGTGCGCAGACTCATGACAAATTAGTTCGCGAATTAGCCGTAAGAACCAACTCCATTGTTTTTGTTCCTGAATATGATCGTTCTCCTGAAGCAAAATATCCCGTGGCGATCGAACAAAGCTATGCCACACTGTTGAAATTAGTCGCGGATGCAGATGGAAAGTATGACACTGATCGCATCACGATTGCTGGTGACAGCGTGGGCGGAAATATGGCGACAGTCCTTACGATGTTGGCTAAGGATCGCCAAGGACCAAAAATCAATCAGCAATTATTATATTATCCTGTAACGAATCACGCATTTGATACGGACTCCTATAAACAATTTGCGACTGATTATTTCTTAGCTAAAGAAGGAATGAAATGGTTTTGGAATCATTATTTACCAGAAGGTCAAGACGCAACAATCAAAACAATCTCACCACTTCAGGCTTCTAAAGAAGAGTTGACCGGACTGCCAGCAGCTATGATTCTTAATGGCGAAGCCGATGTGTTAAGAGATGAAGGTGAAGAATATGCTCGCCATTTGCGGGATGCCGGAGTAGATGTGACACAAGTCCGCTTTCAAGGGATGATCCATGATTTCGTAATGGTCAATTCTATGGATCAAAGCCACGCGACAAGAGCTGCAATGGATGTCTCTACCGATTGGTTGAATAAACGAAATAAATAGAATGTGAAAAAGGATCGGACAAATGTTGCTGTTTGCTCGATCCTTTTTTATTTGAATTCATTTTCGCTTTATCCAACTTCATTTGATCATTTGATTACTCAGTTGAATGCTTTTGACATGAGTACCAATGAAACCTTCATTAATTACAGTTGCTTATTTCTTCATGCCTTTCTAGCCAATGCTAATCCGCCAATTATTCCAGCATTATCGCCTAATTTGGGCATAACAATGTAGCTATCAATTGGTGGTATTTCAACATATCCATTTATAAGCTCAACGAATTTATCCTGAACTTTTTTCTTCATGTGTTCTTGTTTCATCACACCACCGCCAAAAATAATTCTATCTGGCGAAAGCATCAGTGTTGTATTGTATGCACATTGGGCAAGGTAAAAGGCTTCAATTTGCCAAAACGAATCGTCAGCCAGTAAATTCTGACCTTTTACACCCAATCGTTTTTCAATCGCCGGTCCCGATGCCATCCCTTCTAAACAATCTTGGTGGAAGGGACAGTTTCCTGAAAAATTGTCCTTTGGATGTCGCTTGATCAACATATGACCCATTTCCGGATGACTGAATCCCTCCACGAAAGTCCCATTGAGCAAGGCACCACCTCCTATACCTGTTCCCACAGTGAAATATGCAACACTTGCTAACCCTTTGCCAGAACCAGCAACATATTCACCATAGCAAGCCGCATTAACATCTGTTGTCCATTCAATCGGAATATTGAAATGTTGCTTTAGCGTTCCTACAAAATTGAAATTTTGCCAAGCAAGTTTTGGTGTTGATGTGATATGACCGAAACTCGTTGATTTGCATTGAATATCAATTGGACCAAAGCAGCCGACCCCGATGCCTGCCAATTGTTCCTTAAAAGGTTTAAAAAAATCAATGACCTGCTTCATTGTTTCAACTGGAGTTGTTGTGGGAAAACTGACTCTTTCCAAAATCGTTAATTCCTCAGTACCGACTGCACAGACAAATTTAGTCCCTCCAGCTTCAATTGCCCCATATATCATCATAGGTTCCTCCCTTCGAATATGTGAAAAACACTTCATTAACGCGGCAAGCGTTCTCGATCAGTGAAATGACGTTTAGTATTTCCTGAAGCTTCTGTTGAATACCAGTAAGCGACACTAGCAACATCGTCTTGCCGCTCAAATAAGCGAACATCATCGTTGCCGATTTGTTGTAAAGTGACCGATAAATCTTCGGTAAAACAGATGGGGTCTTGAAGATGCCAACGATAAAGACCATGTCGTGGCATTGCGTCGTCACCAAAGGCATGAACGGCATTCAATTTTCCCGTTTCAAAACGATCTCTTGTGGCATCTCTATTTGATTGGTAAGGATACCCTAAAAAGGCTGTTGAATAGTTTTTCGCATGTGGACGTCCGAACTCATCGTACTCATGAAAGGCCCACGCCCCGCCAAAATAATCTTCTGAACCTGTTGAGGTTACGGTCGGATACTCACTATCCCCATCAATGTAGAATTTAAACTCGCCTTCGCCCCACCAATAACGTTCTAGGCAGGTAAGCGCAAGGTAAGTACCCACGTAATAGCCTTGGCCCTTTAATCGATCAATTAACTTATAATCCTCCTGTAATTTGGTAATGCGTTCCCGATGCCAATTTGCGTGAAAATATAGGCTATTTTCTTCCAATTCGTCC
Organism: Enterococcus sp. DIV0187; assembly: GCF_051713785.1. NCBI lineage: Bacteria > Bacillati > Bacillota > Bacilli > Lactobacillales > Enterococcaceae > Enterococcus > Enterococcus sp. DIV0187. The sequence continues at coordinate 952,788 of NZ_JBIOQO010000002.1, read as the reverse complement.
ACCAAAGCGTAATTTATCGTATAAAAAAATGAGGACATATCCTTCGGATGTAAATTCTCGATCGTAATTTTAGCGGATGTTTGGAAAGGCATTTCGAAATAGGAATTAAAGCCCCCCGTAGGATTAACCACTATCGGCAACGAGTTCACCTCGCAACGCTCTCCAAACCCATTACAAAAGAAATCCCCTAAAGGACTTTCAACAGCAGGGCTATCCGACCCATCCCAATAAATTCTTAAGATTAAATCACGTAAAACAAAACTGCCAAATTCTGTTCGATCACGAATCGTCATCCACATATGACGAATTATTCCCGTTCCAGTAATATCCGCAATCACAGTTTCTTCACCAGAAGTCAGCGGAATTGCGCCACGACCTTTGCGGCTTGGTCCTAGCTCGCTTGGCAACATCGCAGCTTTACCTTTCTCGCCCGTTGGATTTTCGGGAGTGATTGCTCGACTCTGGATTTTTTTAAATTGGGTAATATTTTTTAGTATACTCATCTTTTTCTCCTTTGAATGTGAATCGTTTTTCCCTTTTCTACGTGAAGAATTTTTTTCGTATCACTTATTTCCAATGGCTTTTCTGACAAATTTGAAATACTCAACTCGGATTGCGTACATTCAATCGAAATGAAGGCTTGACCGAACTTCAAATTTTTCCAAGAAAACGTTAAATTATCAACAGGATCAATTTGCAATACTCCTTTTTTGAATTTCAATCCGAAATATTGACTGATCATTAGACTGACAAAAAGCCCCGATGCCCAGCCGCATTTTCCGCAGCCAAAGTCTCGCACAACTTCTCCTTGTTTAGCCTCTAAGCGATACGGCCACCACCACCATGAACCGTCTAAATCTGCCAAACAAATCAGCTCCTCTAATCGGGTTACGAAGGCTTGATGGTTGTGCAGGTCACTCATTAAAACAGTGATAAAGCCAGGAAAAGTGGCGCCGGATTCTAATCCCCAAGTGATGCCTTTGATTTCCTCGCTATAGGTTGGATTGAAAGAACTAGCAGAAAAGGTCATGGTGTTCTGATATAAAGGATCTTTATTATCTAAAAATTGATAAAAAGGCATCAACGTAGTGTCTGATTCTTCTCCATCATGCATCAATAAATTGATTTTCCCATCCACAATCACATCACTTAAAAAGATTAACCCTTGCTCAAGAATCGGTTTTTGATAGTGCTTCACTGAATAGGTTGTTTTCTCCTCATCACCGATCCCCTCCAAAAATTGCTCCCCAAAAGGACCATCTATGGTCATTTGTTTACAAATTGATTCCTTTAGTTTACAGGCGATGTTTTTGTATCGCTCGCTAAGACTCAGTTGTTCTAGGGCTTCAAAAATTTCTGCAAGTCCACTACAGGCCTTCCAAAGACAATGATTGCTGCCGGTATGATACTTTCCAAGAGCAAAGGCATCTGATAACCAGATAGATGGAAAAAGCATTGGTTCCTCTGACTGATGTTGAGCTACTATGTCCTCAATAATCTTCGAAGCATTCAGTAGAACCTGCGGATGCCGCTCAAAGAATTTTGTATCCCCTGTATGTTCAAAATAAAGACTGGCGAGTAACGCACTGGATAACGAATTACTCAGAGAATGATTGATCCCTCCGGTAAATTTAGAACCAGGAAACTTAACGCCATATTGATCAAACCATAGAACCGTTTTTTGACATAACTCCGGTTCAAACATGGTGAATGGCAATGATGCGTAATACATATCCTTATTCCAAACTCTATTAGTAGCAGGATAGCTGCCCCAATTACTGCCGATGACCTGTCCCTGTCGATTCATACCAAAACTAGAAAAACTTTGATAAAGTGCACGACGATAGAGATGGACAACTCTATCGTCTGGCATTGACAGCTGCCCAAATAGCTGAGCAAAATAGTTCATTGTTTCCTTCAGCCATTTTTCGATATCAGATTCCTGAAAAGCCATTACTTCTTCACATGCATTTGGGTCTACAAACGCAATTGCGAAGCTTGCCATTTCCTGTTGTGCGATCGTGTCCTTATTTCCTTTTTGAGAAATCAACACATTTTGCTGATCCGAATACTTCTCTTGATACAAAGGCATATCTTTCACTGAAACTTGAAGGCTTTCGTGTGTTTCATTCACAATGTAAACCTGTTGAACAAGCATACTTAAACGCTTATTAGTCAGTATGGGAGCAAAGGATACTACAATGACCTTAAACGTCGAATAATGATGGATATATCTAGGCAAACAGTCTTGAATCACATCGACTTCAATACGATGATCCGGTTCTGATAAATGGTAGACAATCCCATTTACTTCAACTTTTAAGGATAACGAATTGGTTTGAGAGAGCTGTTTGTTGACCCAAACACCTGGTTTTTCCTCAGTTAGTAAATTTTCTCGATAAAAAGTCAACGTTTGAATCATCCCACAAATATCAAGGTTTGCTAATGTCTTTTGATTACTTACATCAAAGGTCAATCCCTTTACATCAGGGATATTTCGATAGTAGCTGTATTCGTTTGAGGTAGTCACAATTCCGTCGTTTAACTCGGTATTAAACAATGGATGCTTTGGAGAATGAATTACTTCATTAATAGTCATCTTTTCCCTCCTTGCTAAAAAACTGCAGCCTAGTAGCTGCAGCTTTCTACTATGCGATTCCAAGTAATGACAATAAAATTCCCAACACGACCATTCCAAAAATAATTTTGATGACGCCGACTTTTTTATCTAGTAATTTGAAACAGCCCAATGTTACCAATAAAGGTACAATTCCTTTAAAAATACTATCGAGGATTTCTTGGACATTCATTAGCTCTTCGCCCTTCATTGAAAAGCTCAAAACGGTATTGAATTTGACCATACTGATCGTCATTGCGCCTACCATGATCAGACCCAAGATACTAGCAGCTTCTGTCAGAATTTCAATTAACCCGTTCGCATACAGCTTTTCAATATATTTAGAGCCTAATGAATAGCCTAAAACGCCGCCATAGTATCGCATCAAGTAATTAGGTATATTGAACATAACTAAAAAGATAATTGGTGCCAAAATATTTCCGGCATTGGCTAAGTTGATCGCTAGTCCCGCGGTAACGACACGCCAAACTCCCCAGAACAATGAATCGCCAATTCCAGCCAATGGTCCCATCAAACTCGTTTTGATCGCGTTGATACTTTCCACGTCAAAACCAGCTTTTTCAGAATTTTCCTTCTCCATCGATGCCGCAATCCCCATGACAAAGGACGCGCAAGGAATGGTCGTCGAAAAATACTGTGTATGACGCTCCAGCGCCGCAGCTCGATCTTCTTCACTTTTGTAGAAATGATTAATGAAGGGCATCATAGAATAGGCGAAACCACCGCCGCCCATCGTCACCGGATTCACCGAAGCATACATGGTCATCGAGCGCCAAAACATCTTCCGAACCAATTTTTTCTCATCTTTAGAAATTCCATCAGCTAATTTCATTGAAAGAAATCCTCCTCTTCTTGGTCAAGCGTTGCATTTACAGCAGCATCGCTTTGAACTGCATGAACAGATATATTTTTTAGTTGTAGATCTCTTTGGGCTATAACAATTGCAATAATCGTTCCAACTGCGGCAATTGCAATCAATGGTAACTCGAGATACGCCATAACAACGGCCCCAAAGAAAAACCACACAGCAATATTTTTACTCCAAAGCATCCGTAACAGCATCGCCATCCCAACTGCCGGCAGCAGATTTCCAGCGACTGTTAATCCGTTCATGATGACCTCTGGAATATTATCCAAGACGCTTTTGACAACATCTGCTCCAAATAAAACGGCAAAGAATGGAATAAGAGCATAAAGCGCATAGTGGACAAACCACATAAAGAAGTGCAGATTGATGATTCCTTTTTGATCACCAGATTTTGCAAATTTGAAAAATTTAGCAGCCATCGGTCCACATACAAAAGAAAAAATCATATTCATTAACTGTAATCCTAATACTGCTAGTGGAAAGACGATTGGAATAACCGCATCCACGTTTCCTCCCATTTTGATTGCGAACGCTGTAGCCAGCCCAGCAGCCAAAGAAGGCTCCGCCGTACTAGAGATTCCAATATTGACGACACCCATAAAGATTGCTTCTAGTGACGCCCCGACAATCAATCCCGTCTGTAAATCCCCCATCAAAGCTCCTGCTAACGGAGCAACAACAATCGGACGACTCAACATAGACATTCCAAACATTTCATGTCCAGCTACTCCAATAAAAACGGCTAAAGCGACTACAAATGCATCATACATAATTTTTCTCCTTCCTTTTTCTAAAAATCACTCAAAATAGAAGTAGCTGAACGTTTTTCCATCGCCGGTGTAGGCTGAAAAACGGTATCTGGATAAAGTCCAACTAATTCTTTTAAGTCTTGAATTTCTGACGTCGTTAACATCACTTCCTTCGATAAGGTTTTCTTATCCTCCGATGGCGGTGTCATTTTCCCAGCATTTCCCACATTCATTAACTCGATTTCCGTTGGGAAAGCTTTCGCAACTTTTACCGCATCTTTGACATTAGGAACTAAAACCATCAAGCGCATGTCCTTCGCCCGCGGATCCTTTAACAAATGAATCGCATCATCAACTGTTTTAATAATGACTTTGACATTCGATGGTGCAGCCATCTTTAACGTCATCTTTTGAATATCGTTGGTAGCCGCCTCATCGCTGGCTACTACTAACCCGGTCAAATTTAGACTCTTTGTCCAAGTCATCGCTACTTGTCCATGAATTAATCGTTCATCAATTCGCACTGCTTTAATCATTTCTCTTCCTCCTAAAAAAAATCTTCCACTTCATTTACTACATGTACCTCATCAAGAATGGTCATCTTTAATTCCTGTTGGCATTTATTTACCAGTTCCTGAATATCCTCTGTTGTTAGTTCTTTGGTTGCCAATACTATTTCGAGCAAAATTGGCAGATTAAAACCAGACAAAACAGTTACAGCAATCTCTTTCTCCAAAAAGGTTTTGGTAATCTTCTGATTGACACTTCCGCCAAATAAATCGGTAAAAACAAAAATTTGATCCTGCTCATTCACCTGGTTTACAAATATATTCAACTCCTGTTCAAAATCACACTCATCCACATAAGCATTAATCACCGTGATCTCTTGAACCTGCCCCGTTAGTAATTGAATACTACTAAGAAAGCCTGAAGCCAAGTGACCGTGAGTCGCTATTAGAATTTTCTTCATATGGTTAATTCCTTTCTTTCTGTTCACTTTTATATAAGCAATTCCTGTGCCAACTTTTATAAACGTTGGTTCAATCAATTTAATTCCTACTAAATAAAAGTGTCTAACCTGAAAAAATAAGATTAGACACTTTTTTAGACATTTTATTTTTGAATATAGGGTCCTAATAATTCATAGAGTAGAGAAAGCTCATAGGCATTGACTTTAAAATTATATTTCATCTCCATTGATTGAAAAATACTTCTAGAAACATAATAAAATTCATCTTCATCTGGTTTCAAATCATAATTCGGTTCTTCAGATTTTTCTGTCCGCGCCAAGAATAAACGTTCCATCATCAATGCCGTATGCATATAAAGATTTAGTTTTACGCGGCCATTTAAAGTGAAATGATAGTAATTTTCATATTTAGAAATAACTGTTTCCACTTCACTCATCACGATTGTTGGGTTCAGAAAGTTTAAACGGTCCGCAATTCCTTCCAATGAAAAGAATTTTACTAGCTCCTGAATCAAGCGGTTAAATTCTGCCGGCTTCATTTCTGGACTCAAAATATTTTCTAAATTAGCTGCTCCATCACCATCTAAGATGTCATAAATATTAATATTAGGAATTGAAAAGGAACGCGGAAGATCCGAAGTCGTAATGACCAATTTTGTCTTGTCAAAATAAGTTTCATCATTTTGGTCGATTAATTCACGTAGTTCTCTGTAGTCCTTCGTGAAAACTTCGATAGATTCATCCGATAAATGATGGCGAAAAACATCCTTCAGTTTGTCCGAAATCCCCAATCCCGACATGCAAGAAATGATAATGTTGCTACTTTGAGAAAAGCCTTCAAAGTATTGAACATTGATTGAATATTTGTCTGCTGCATCCTCCGCAATCTGTTTAAATGGCGCATTCATCGTCAGCTTCAGGCCAATATCAAGTGCAATGGAGGTCGTCAAATTATTCAGAAGAAGTAATTCTCCTTTTAAATCGTTCTTGATCTGTGTGTAGATTTGATTTAAAGAGCCCATATCTACGATCAACACTAGACTATCTGTATTCACTTGCCGTTTCACGAAATTCCTTGTCGATTCGACAATCTCTGACACATTACTCTCTACCGGCATATCCAACGCTTCAAAAACATAATTACCGCATAATTGATTCACTACTGCTTGAATACTGCTAGCCGTACTATCTCCGTGAGCAAGCAACAGGCCCTTCAGCTCAATGGATTCATCTACATAATCAGATAAAGTCACGACAATAAGCAGTCTTAGAAAGTTCTCGTCCTTTTCTGAGAGCGGTGGTAAATGCTCCAAGAACTGATTACATAAATAAGTCGTCCGAGGTAGATTTGCAGCTAATGTACGATTTATCCCAGTTAAGTCTGTCTTATAGCTTGGGGAAATGACATAGGATCTGCTGATAATTTCTGCAACAGGTCCACTCGTCGTTAATCCGTACGTTTTTCCTAAAACGGATACCCAAACTTTTCTAAACATCTGAATCATCAACCTTCTACTCATCGATAAAAAAGACTCCTTATCAACGTGATGCACCAAATGCTGTACTTCATTCTTTAACGAAGAAAAATTTTCATTGAAATTACCTTCATTTATCAGCTGAGTAATTTTTTCCAAAATCGAATCATAATCAAACGGTTTGATTCGATCCGTTTTTATCTTTTGATTTTTCTTTATCAATAAACTAGTAATTGGCAAGCTTTCTACTTCGGATTCCAGCATATCTAACTGAATCAAAATCTCATTTTTCCCAATCGTTAATGGTTCTTCTTGTGTTCGACTGTAAACATCCGCACAACTGATTTTAATGATATTCTTCAGCCTACCAATATTCCCACTAAAGGGATGAGATAACATTAAAGACAAGGCTTCTCTTGAAACAATAATATCTTTTTGTAAAATATCCGCTTCATTTTGAAAGAATAGTTGAATCAGCTCTAATCGTTCTCGAATTGGGCGATCTTCAAAAGTTGGCAACATAACACTGATTTGAATACGTCGATCAAATGTATCTAATAAATAATCTTCACTCTTTTCCGTCGTGGCGAAGATAAAACGAACCTTGGCAGAATGCCAGTTTACATTTTCACCGACTGGACGATAGTTTCCAGTATCAATAAATAGAAAGAGCTTTTCTTGATTTTCTTTCGATAGACGATGGACCTCATCAAGAAAAAGATAGCCGTTGTTGGCCGTTGCCAATAATCCATCGGTATCCTTTTCAGCCCCCGTAAAAGCCCCCTTCTTGTATCCAAACAGTGTTGCCGAAAGCAGTTCGGGATTGTCCGCATAATCGGCACAATTTAAAATAGCAAATGGTGCATCTTCTTCAATAATTTGCTCATGGATAGCGTATTCAAAAATTTTTGTGGCTAAAAAACTTTTCCCAACACCCGTGGCCCCATTTATTAATACACTGAGTCCGTTAGGCGGATATTTGACAGCTGCAATACATTTTTGAATGACCTCTCTCAGACTTCCGTCATGACCAACCACAGAATGAAAGGCTTCATTTATTTGCTCCGTATTATCTACAACCGCATATTCATCTAAAGGCTTCCACAAAACAGGCTTTCCCGGTAATTTTTCGACCTTTTTATCTTCCACTAATCTCGTCAAATAATGACTGGCATTTTGACGAGAGATGCCTAGATTCTTCGAAATTGTCTCGGCAGTGACCGAAGATTTATTCCCGGCTAGTCGTATCAGCTCATCAAAAACTCGATCTTTTGCACTTTTTTTCATTTTCTCCCCACCAATCCGATGTGTCTAAAAGCATAATAAACTATCCGTTCCAATGTGTCTATTCCATATTTGAATTCCTATTTTTACGTTGAAACACAAATAAGCGAGCTTAAACTGATTATAAAACCATAATTAGATTAACAATCTCCCCCTCATACGACTAGCTTCTCTCACCAGCATCCAACCTACTTAGGCGAAAGAATAACTGCCGATTGTTTATCTTTTTTACAGTTACTTTCGAATATAAAAAAACCACCTTCAAATACTAGAAAATCTAATATTTGAAGGTAGTTCAGATTAACACTTATTACATACAAATATTCACATCTCCACCTGACGAACTCTTTCTATGTGCATCGTCAAGTACACTTCCTCCTCTAAAGGCGGTTTCACGTTATGGACCTTGTTCAAATAACTGATTACTTTTTCTGCACATTGAAAGGAAGACTGATATTGATCGAGGACAATGCGTATCATTTCTTCACTCATATCCATCATTTTGATCCCCTTTACCTGGCGAATCAAGAAATATTGAAGGTGGGAGACTAAGCGAGAAAAATTTATCGAGTTCTGGTCGATTTTGATTTGAAAATGATATTGGATAATGGAAATGATCTCCGAAATAATTTTTGTGACGTTCATCGCCTGTTGAATCGAATCATAATTGCTTCCACTACTGATGAAATGCATAGCAATTGCCGTTGATTCTGTTTCATCCAGTCCCACATCCTCCATCTCATTAATCACAATAGCATACTCCAAAAGACAAAGATGGTTGATATCTCAATGCCTTTCACAACTAACAATTTTGTCACACTTATTTTTTCTTAAGTTCTATTCTATATAATTTAGAAAAACAACGAAGGAGACACCATGAAAAAATTCATTATTCCTTGTATATTTCTTTTCTTGAGTATTTTGTTATTTTCGACTTCCGCCCTAGTCGGTTCTTACCTCGATTCAAGTGGAATGCTGATTGAACCAGCGTTCTTTTGTGTTCCGTTGGGCTACTTAACATTAGGACTTGCTTTCTTTACTTCCTTATACAGTTTCGTCAAACAAAGAATATTGAAGAAATACTCGGATTGATTCGCAGTAAATCCTCTGTTGAAGAAAAGTTAGTTTTTTCAACAACGAACTTTCGAGTATTAAAAAAGATGGTGATGTAGACATCAAGCGTCTGCATCGCCATCCTTTTTTTGTTCGTTACCAACAATTAATCCCAATCGCCAAAAGAAACTTTTTTCGGAATTTCCTTCTCCATTTTTTTCACCTGCTGGTCATATTGTCTTTTGTAATACCGATAATCCTCTTCAATCATTTTCAATGAGTTCCTTTGCTTGTTAGTCGTAGCATTTTTCTTTAATCCTTCTATTTGAAAAGCTAACGTCAATACATGAAGTTCTAAATCTTCGAATGCTGCATCATCCACAATGAACCACCCCTTTGATTTGTTTGTAATTCACAACAACCTTCTGATTATATAGATCAATTTCATCCCGAGTAAGCCCAGTATCTTGGCTAATATCGACTAAACAGCTGTGAGTGTACTTTTTTATCGCTATCCCCGAGAGATTAAGCTGTCCCCCATGAAATAAAAAATCAATCCTATCTTCTACCAAATACTGCAAATTATAGGCATTCTCGCGAAGCTCCATCATAGAACCTGGCATCGCATGACTTCCGTTATTCAATTATTTTCACTCTCCTTGGCCTATTTCACATGTAAAACAACAAACCATATTGTGTTACTTTTTTGTAAAGAAGCCTGTTTACTACCTATTTTAGCTGACTATAGCCTATACACTCGGATATTCTTAATTAAAATTTAATATTTATAGAGGGACTTTCATCTTTTTGTTAATTAGGAAACAAAAAAGTACCCGAATGCCATTTTGTAATGGTAATCTAAGTACTTAACATTTGATTTATATATATTAATCGTGCCTTATTCAAAAGTTCAATCCATATTTTCTTTCGAACTCATTTGGACACTTTTTCAAAAAAATAAACTGCTTTGATGTTCTTTTATTTCTCCAACAAACTCTTCCGAAATTCCTCCCTTAGTAAAAGCAAATGCTCTTCAGAAAAATTCTGGGTCAGCTTATAACCAACGAAGTATGGGGAAACGATAAAACGTGGGGTTAGCTTAACGATGTACTTTCCTTCTTTCTCAAAGAAAAATAGATTATAGCTTTCGCAGCGTCCATAGTGATACGTAGTTAAAATATAATTAACCGTCTTTTGCACGTAGTCAGCCAAACGATGAATCGCCTCTGTGATCTGAGAATCAACAATAATATTGATTTCTAAAAATCCCATAATCGGCCTACTAGAAAAATTGATAACAACGTTGTTCTCAGACAGAACAGTGATTCCCTTAAAATTCTCCGGTTCGATTTGAGCCTCTCCGTCAATTTCCTTTAATCCGACGATTTGCATGTGCGGATGCTTTAAACTACCGCCCGATAATGGGCCATGATTCTTATAAAAAAGGACGGATTTAAATTGTGGGTCTTTTTTGGTTTTTGTCCAGCAATCAAAGGCGAAAGTAAATAATTTTCGATTCTCTTCGATTGTATAAGTTGAAATATCCTTGTTATGGTCTGCATGTTCTATAATGATCGTTTGAAAGGTGTCCTGCAATGTTTGATATTTATTGAGCACCCAAAGCATGTCTTCTTCTCTTCTCAAGATATTCTCTTTTTCTGTGTACTCACAGAAGGGACACCCCGTCTTTTCTGATCCCAAATGTTGCGGCTTTCCATTGGCAGCCAGCGGTAAAAAAATTAAGTCTGCTTCTTTCTTATGCTTCATAGCTCTGTAGCTCCCATCTGAAAAAAATCACGGTCTATTACACACATAGTGCCCAGTAAAGTCTGCTAAAATAGACTTACTTCGTAGTTTTCAACCGATTAATCCAATCATAGCATGATTTGGGATAAGAAATGACAACAAATTCTTCAATCAAATAGGTCAGTAGCTCAGATGAACTGCTGAAAAAAGGTGCCCAAAAGATCCTTACAGATCCCTTGAACACCTATAAATTATTTTTTCTTTTTAGATCATCCGTCGATTTGTTCGATAATTTTTTCCGCAGTCAAGCCAAATTCTTCCTGTAAAAAGGCTGGCGTTCCCACCTGTCCAAAACGTTCATCGACACCGATGCGTTTCAGCGGAATAGCAAGGCCGTTATCTGCTAAAACTTCTGCTACCGCACTGCCTAGACCGCCAGTGATCGAGTGATTTTCAATGGTAATGACCATTTTCTTACCAATTAATCGCTCCAATAATAAATTCTTGTCTAGCGGCTTAATCGTAAACATATCGATCACATCTACCGTAATACCTCTTTCTTCAAGATGCTCCGCCACATCCAAAGCCTCCGAAACTAATTGCCCGGCCGCAACGATTAGATAATCTGAACCTTCTTTCAACAGGTTGCCTTTACCTAACGTAAAGCTTGATCCTTTAGCATAAACATCGCGAACGCCTTTACGATTGCCCCGAACATAATGCACCCCAGTCAATCGGCTAAATTCTTTAATGATCCACTCCATTTGAACGGCGTCAGCTGCATCACAGATGACCACATCAGGTATCGCGCGTAATAATGCCACGTCCTCCCAAGTTGTATGGGTTCCGCCGTTATGCCCAGCCGCAAATCCAGGATCTGAACCAAAAATATTGATCGTATTTTTAGAATAGGCACCTGATAGAAAAACTTGATCCAATACGCGGCGTGTTGCGAATGGCCCGAAGGTATGGACGAAAGGAATGTATCCAGTAAGATTTAATCCTGCAGCGACACCCACCATATTGGCTTCAGCGATTCCGACATTGATGAAACGATCGGGATTAGTCTTGATTATATCCGTCCATTTGCTGGCAGCGCCTAAGTCGGCATCCAGAGCAATCACCTTCTCGTTGTTTTCCATCGTTTCTTTCAGAGCATCGACCACTGCAACACGAAGTTCTTTTCCAACTTCTCTAGTATCTGCTAATGTAAACATCTAGCCACACTCCTTTATTCGTTCTCGCAAATCAGCCAGGATACTCTCTGTCTGTGCCAATGTTTTCTCATTGTCAAATTTTACTGAGTGATTAGCCGCCATTTCTTCAAAAAAAGGTACTCCTTGACCTTTGACAGAATCAAGAATGATACAAACCGCTTGATCTTTGATAGCTTTACACTCAGTGATCGCCTGATCAATGGCTGATATATCATCTCCTTTGGCCTTCACTGTTTTAAAACCAAATGCTCGCATCTTTTCCTCAATATTAAAAGGATTCAAAATTTCTTTTGTTGTTCCATCCAGCTGCTTTTTATTTTCATCAATGATTACAATGCAATTATTCAGCTTGAAATGAGCCAAATACTGAAAGGCCTCCCAGCATTGTCCTTCATTTAATTCGCCGTCACCAACAATTAAATAGACGTAACTGTCTTTTTTCTGCAGCTTCAAACCCGTAGCGATCCCAGCTGCGACCGAGGTTCCTTGACCTAAAGAGCCTGTCGTTGCATCCACTCCGGGTGTTTTTGTCCGATCTGGATGAGAAGGCAGTCTTGTGCCGCCTTCATTCAAGGTCATCAGCCAGTTTTTCTCAAAGAAACCAACTTCTGCTAACGCACTATACCAAGCAGTTCCTGCATGTCCCTTGGATAAAACAACTCGATCACGCTCCTCCCACTGAGGATTCTTTGGATCATAGTTCAATTGTTTTCCGTAGAGCACTGCTAATAATTCCACAATGGATAACGAGCCGCCGATATGTCCGGCCCCAACCTTCCTGATCGCCTCGATCGTATCGATGCGAATGTTCGTGGCTAAAACTTCTAACTTTTTAAGCGTTACTTCTTCCACACTATCTTCTCCCTTGAATTATTCAGAAACCGCACGTGATTTTTTCCCTTTGGTAACAGCTGTCAAAACGATCAAGATTCCTAATACTGCTAAAATTCCAATAATCGCAGCGATCTGTCCACCAAAATTGGCAAGATTTCCTAAGAAAATTCCGGTTACTCCATAATCTGTGTCAGAGAAGGTTGAACCCTGGAAGCCTAGTTCACCCATAACAGGCATTAAGAGAATCGGCATAAAGCTGATAATAACACCATGAACAAAAGATCCGACTACCGCTCCTCGCAGTCCGCCAGTCGCGTTTCCGTAAACACCGGCAGTTGCTCCACAGAAGAAATGAGGCACAACCCCTGGAATAATTACCGTCGTTCCGGTTAAGACCATGATCACTAAGCTCACAATTCCACCAACAAAGCTGGTTAAAAAGCCGATCAATACGGCATTGGGGGCATAAGGGAAAACGATTGGACAATCCAATGCTGGAATCGAATTTGGAACTAATTTCTCCGAGATTCCTTTAAATGCCGGAACAATTTCTGCTAAGATCAAACGAACACCTGCCAAGATAACGAATACCCCCGCCGCAAATGAGCCAGCCTGCTGCAGCGAATAAATAATATAGTTTGTGCCACCGCTTAAGTTTTCTGCTACAAAAGTATTTCCCGCAAATAATGCAACAATCACATAAACGACTGCCATTGTAATCGTAATACTAACTGTGGAATCGCGTAAGAAGGACAAACCTTTCGGGAAGTTGATATCTTCAGTCGATTTTTCTTTATTTCCTACAAATTTACCGATCAGACCGCTCAGCGCATACCCAAAATTCCCTGTATGTCCTAAAGCAACCGTATCGTTCTTCGTAATTTGGCGAGTAAATGGCTGTGCGATAGCTGGGAAGATCGTGTTGGCTAAGCCCAATGCCAAGCCGCCAAACAATACCAAGGGAACAGTTCCCATACCAGTCACGCTCAAAATCACCGCGATCATACACGCCATGTAAAGTGTGGCATGTCCAGTTAAATAAATGTATTTAAACCGAGTAATCCGCGCGATCAAAATATTAAAGGCCATTCCGACTAACATAATAAGTGCTGTGTACGTACCAAATTTATTAAGTGCCAAAGCAACAATCGCTTCATTATTCGGAACAACGCCCTGCATATTGAAGGCCGCTTGGAACATTTCTCCGAAAGGTGCCAATGAGCCTTCAATTACACCTGCTCCAGCTGTTACTACTAAGAAGCCCACAAATGTCTTAATTCCGCCTTTAACGATTGAAGCCGTATCTTTCTTTTGTAAGATATTTCCTAAAATAGCAATCAGAGCTACTAATAGCGCTGGCGTACTGGCAATATCAATTAATATACTTAAAATACCGTTCATTTTTTAATCCTCCTACTTTTTCTTTCCTTCCAGACATCGCATCCTATAGCAGTCCTTGTTTCACACATTCTGCTTGAACCTTTCCCTTTAGCTCGTCCATATCAATGATGCTATTTAACACAATCACATTGCCTAGATGCTGGGCGCTATCTGCTAAATCACCGCCGACAAAAAATGTGTCTGCTAATTCTGGGGCTGCACTGCCCATATCATAATGAGCAACCTCTACGCCTTCTACTCCTAAATCTTTAAGTACAGATTGAATATTCATTTCTACCATAAAGCTTGAACCCAAGCCTGATCCACATACCGCCGCAAATTTCATCATTCATCTTCTCCTTCAGTCATAATTTCTAAAATTTCTTCTTTTGTTGAAGCATTTAGTAAAGTATCTAATTTCTCTTTATTCGACAAAATTCTTGTTAAGCTCGCCAGCGCCTTTAAGTGCATTTCATTATCAATGGCTGCTAGACAAATAAAAATTTGAATCGGATGCTTTTCATCATCTGAAAGCAGCACAGGCGTATCCACCTTCAGCAGTGACATTCCTAACTCATTGACCCCATCTTCTGGACGTGCGTGAGGCAGTGCCACACCTTTACCAATATGGATAAATGGTCCGTAATCCTTCACTTTGTTAATCATTGCTTCTATATAGGTTTGATTGATTTTTTCTTTCTTCTTTAACGGGTCAGCAGCTGTATCAATCGCCTCTTCCCAGCCCATCTTACGGTCTGTCAATTGAATCATGTCAGCTGTTAATAATTCTGATAACATCGGTCGATCATCTTCCCTTCTTTTCATTTCCTTGTTCATTTTTTTTTGCACAATGTTGTAGAGCTTTTCTTTTGTAATACCATTCTTTAATTCAATATGAGGGATTAAAATATCTAGAATTTCATTCACCGATGGAATCAACACCTTCGGAAAGAGAAAATCTTCCTGAACTCTTCTCATTAATGCGTTCTTTTCTAGTTGTGTCATGATTGGATTGATCACATAGAGCTTCTTATCTGTCTTCACTGGAACACTAGAGAAAATAAGATCAAATGCACTATCCAGCCCTTGATGATTGAATTGTTCGAAGGAACTTGTTTCGGAAAAATCAATCTGAGGAAACAATTCCTGTAGCTCAGACTTCATAATCAAAGATGAACTAATACCGCTAGGACAAAGAATCAGCGCCCTTAACTGGGCATTTCTCTTCTTTTGTCGTTGATTGCTGATTTCGCCGCCAAAGAGAATCGTGAAGTAGCCAATCTCTTCGTCAGGAATGTCCTTTTGAACGAGCTTCCTTAATGGAAATAACGCTAATTTGGTCAATTCAAAAATCTCATGGTATTGCATTTTTATTTCGTCAATTAATACATTGCTCAATTTAAAATCAAATTTGATTCGAAAATAAGCCGGAACCAAATGATAGAAAAGATCCAGGAGCAGCTTGCGATAATTTTTGAATTCAATCGCAGAAAGGCGTTCTATTTCATGAATGATCTCACTGGAGCATTCCAACAAAAACTCTAGCGAAGTATCTTGAATTTCCCCTTGAAGAACCGTCATGAAAATAACTGTGAAGTAATAGGATTCCATGCTGCTGTTTTTAATTTTCGAAAAATGCGCTAAGAACTGATTGCTCGCCTTGTGTGCAATCAGTGGCGCTAAAAGCGCTTGATCCTCTTGCGAAAAGTCGATCTCATAGTTTTCCGTTCGGCAAATCAAATAGGAAATGAAATACACCATTTCTTCAAAACGACTAGGGACAAACACTAGATCAAATTCTTCAATCGTCATTGAAAAATTTAAGCGAACATCTGTATACAGGTTTGGGGATTTTAATGATAGACCTTCATACAACAAACGATTGCCATTGGGACTGGCGGCTAAAATACCTAGCAAATAAAAAGCGGCTCCGCGGATCGAAGCTTCAGCTCCATTAAGAAAAAAACCAATTTTTCTAGAATATTCTAGGGTTACTCCACGTTCAGCAAGTGCTGCTCGAAGCTTTTTCAAATCCTTTAAAATCGTATTTTTACTGACGAACAGGAAGTCTTGGAAGTAGTAGACAGATAGTTCTTCAAATTGTGCAAAAGTCAGCAAGAAAATCATTGCCTGCCGTTCTTCTTCAAGAAAAACAACTTCCTCCCGCTTTTGATTAAAAAAGAGATCAATCCAATTCCGCGTAATCATTTTAGGAATTTCAATTTCTGTTTCTGTTATTAAAATTTCTGTTTCAAATAAGTCAGACGCCACTTCATTGACCTTTTCGATTGCCAAAAGCAGGTCCATTTTCCTCATTTTTGTCATTTCAGCTGCTTGATCAAGCAAATATTTTTCTTTTGAATCTCCAATAAGATAACTTAACCGATAATCTATCATATCCCTACCCCCACTTATACTATATATCCAGATCAAAGAAAGCGCTACAATTCTTCGGCACAACCTGTTTTCATTTTTTCCCAAACAGTGTACCGATGTTTTTACCCTGCGAAAAAAGAACATAAAACAACGATTTGTTTTTCTAAGTCAAAAGCTTTCCAATACAGCCTCTATACTCAGTTACTAGACTTACACATTCTTAATAAAAAACTAAGCGGGCTTTTTATGTAATTGTTCCGTTCGTTATTTTTCCACCTTTGAACGAAAAAATTATCTTGAAATAAGAGTTGATTCCGTTCGATCCTCTTACAAATCATTATAGCAACATTCCATTCTCCATTGCCGATTGTTCCTAGATACGACTAAATCGAGTCCGCAAAAAATACAAACTCCTTTTTACTAATGCTCTATCAGAAACAAAAAATCCTATAAACAATCGTTAATTATCGCTATTCGACGCAAAAAAAGAATCGAGCATCTAAAAATGCTCGATCCTTCCTTTTTAACTATTACATAATCGTTCCCATTGCTACGTTTTGATCTTCATCATTGATGACCGCAGCAGCAACAGCTGCTTCTAAACCTTTAGCGATTGTTTCAACAGATAAGCTCGGTGTTCCTACAGGTAAATCTATGACTTGCTCAGGCAAGTAAGGCACATGGATGAATCCGCCTTTGAGATTCTTTCCTTCTTTATCTGCTAAATACAGCAAACGATACATAATATCGTTACAAACAAATGTTCCAGCGGTGTAAGAAACGCTGGATGGAATTCCCGCTTCTTTTACTTTGCTGACCATCGCTTTGACTGGAAGTGTTGCAAAATAGGCTGTTTCACCATCTTCATAAATGACTTGGTTCAATGGCTGTTGTTCTTCATTATCTGGAATACGAGCCTCCATCAGATTGATAGCAACTTTTTCAACAGAAATATCTGAACGTCCGCCCGCTTGTCCGACGCAAATGACGATATCAGGATTTTGTTCCTCAATCGCCTTTGCCAGAACTTCGCCATCCTTTTTAAAGACTGTGGGGATTTCCAGTTTATGGATTTTTGCGCCTTCAATTGTATCAGGTAATAATTTTACTGCTTCAAACGCAGGATTAATTGCTGCGCCGCCAAAGGGATCAAAACCGGTAATTAAAACGTTCATTTCTTTCACCATTCCTTTTCTTTCTATTTAAATAAAATCATATAGCAGATTTGGAAAACCAAAAAGATTACTGCTAAGACCGCTTGATTTTTGATTACGCCAAAACGATCCTTCATTTCCAGCATCGCCACAGGAACGATGTTGAAGTTTGCGGCCATTGGTGTACACAAGGTTCCACAGTAGCCACAGGTTAATGCGACCATACCGATTAAGACAGGATCAGCTCCGTAAGCAAGAACAAACGGTGCTCCAATTCCGACAGTCATTACCGTAATAGCAGCAAAGGCATTTCCCATGATCATCGTAAACAACATCATGCCGATCGCAAAGACGATAATTCCCAAGTTGACATTTCCTTTTGGAATCACCTTCGCTACCAGATCAGAGATTACTTCTCCAACTCCAGCGGCCGTAAAAATCGCACCTAAACTAGCTAATAGCATCGGCAGCATACTTAATGGGCCCACCGTAGACAACATACGTTCCGCATCATCCAAGAATACTTTTGGCTTATTTGAATGAGAATAAACCATTAATACAATAATCGCAACCAATACGCCGACTCCGACACCAACTAATGCCCCTAATTGCGTAAATACGGCAAAAATAATTGCAAAAATCCCCATTGATAACGCTGGGATAAAAATTTTCATCCCAATCTTATCAGCCATTTTCTTCGTAACAGCCTCAGTCGGTGCACTTTCTTTGCCTTTGCTGACCTTTTTGAAAATTGGCGGCAATGTCATAATAATAACGATCACGCCATTAGCCATCGGTGGAATCCAGCGACCAAACATCATGACTACACCTAGTGCACACCAGAAAACTGCAGTACCGATCGGTGTTGGATTTGCTTTATCTCGGGCATTTTTAATCCCGGTATAAACAGCAACTGCACCCATAATAATATAAATAATTTCAAGTAGCTTTTCAGATAATAAAACATCTTGACTTAGAAAAAATGACATGTATGTTCCTCCCTATTTATCGTTGCCGTAGTATTTTTTGTATAATTTTCGGTCTTTTAAGAAGTAGTATACGATTGCTACGATGACCGCAAATAACGCCACTGGAATCTCAACCTTCGCTAAATCAAGCAAGCTTGTTTCGTAACCTAAATCCTTCAATGTCGCTTGAACTAGCAAGGCTCCAGGACCACCAACAAATAATACTTGGAAGAAAAACCATGCAATATTTTCCATCCCTGAGGACATTCCCTTAAGCTCTTCGACATAATCTTCTTCTGGTTCTTTTCCTTTTGCTTCAATTGAACCAATCACCATTGGCATAATGATCGGACGGACAAAACCGGCTACCCCGCCAAAGCTAATATTGAATGCCGCAAAGATTGACCGCATGACACCGTAGGCCCCAATGACTGCACCAGCGGAAGCATTCTTAATTTTCCCAATTAATTTTGCCGCAGACTCCTTCAGACCATTTCGTTCCAAAGTTCCTGTAACCAGCATGATCAGAATAAAAATAGCCATCGAACGATTTGAAACAAAGCTTGTTCCTAACGTCGTTAATAAGCCTTCAACACCTAGACCACCAGTGATTGCTGTAACGATTGCCGCCACTAAAATGATCAGAATTGAATCTAGCTTCAATGCAAAACCAATAATAACGATCAAAATTCCTATTAATTTAACTAATTCCATGTAAAACTTTTCCTCCCTTATTCATTTCAAAATGATGTAAAAGTTTGAAACAAATTTTCTTATTATCACCATTGGTCTACGATTCTACTAATATTAACGTATGAGTAGAACGCGCAACTGACATCCTTATGATGATGCAATAATCGGACGAAGCCGAGTATAGCTAATGTTTATTTCCTCTGATGTAAACACCGCAGAGGTTTGGTAAAGCGATGTTGCCTCTAGCAATAAATCAATCGTTGCCAGATCATGCACAACGTGAGCTTGAGCGCACAATCTTAAATATTCTCCTTGAGCCGTTTCGTCTGCCACTTCACTTGTATAGGCGACTGAAGTCAACCACGGAAAACGAATTGACGGATAGCGATGCGTTGTATCTGCCGCAAAGCCGATCCAATAATTGATCATTTCCTTATAATACTCTGCTGGAAATAGCTTAGGCAGCCATTTATGTGCATAGGTTTCAAACTGCTGTGCCCACTCTTCATTCCACTTTTTCATTTCTGGAACAGAGCCAATCGCCTCTGCAATCACATCTTCGATTTTTTTATTTAAGACGATGTTCGAACGATATTCTTCATTTGTAGGGACCCAAAAATAGCCATACAATAATGAACGTGGAAGCCAAAAGCCTTTATATGAAGGCGATGTATAACCAGAAAACGGCTGCTCCCATTCATGAGTAGGCACACCATGATTATCCACCATGACATCTGGTACAAATCGTTCATAAAGTCGCGTCATTCCTAGCGCTTCGGTATGCTGTGTTTCCAAATTGAAGTATTCATAATAGAATTCTTTTCCTACTCCGTTAAAACGAGCGACATGAAGCTTCCATTCAGGTGTCTTTTTTTGCAGCTCGTAGTGAATGGCTGCGCCATCGACATTTTCCAAGGGAACGATCACTAAATTCAGGTGCTCTGCAACATCCTGATACTTCGGATCGGTTAGCAATTCCTTCAATAGTAGGAAAGCTCCGTTGGTACCTGACACTTCATTCGCGTGATGCCGCGCATTGATTATTTCTGATGGATAATTGGTCAAACGCTTGGTTCTCGACAAATAACCAGAATCGGCAGCTTTTGGTAATAATTCGATCGCATATATTTCTCGCCCTAAATAGGATGTCGCGATCTTGTAGACTGAAATCTGCGGCACGCGTTTTAACTGCTGAATAATCGACAGATATTCTTCGTAACCAATGACTTGCTCAGGATATAAATCAATCTGATCAATCGTTAAATCCTGAACTGCCTCTGGCGTCTTTTGAGGGACGTCAACCATAAAACGCTGCCCCTCAGCTTGAAAGATTAATTGTTTGTACAAATGAAAATCATAATCTTGACCAACTAATCCTTTACCAAAGAGACTTGCGTATGCTTCTACTACCTCCGCCTGCACACCCTCGATCTGAATTGTTGCAGCTAACCTCTGTGATCCATAATGAATGGACTGAAGGTAACAATTGATTTTCCTGCGTTCAGGTGGATAGACGGCTTGTTTGCCCTTCACCACGATTTGAGGCTCTTTCTTCATTTGTTCAAGAAGTGTGACTTTAAATTGAGGTTTTCCTGCTTTTTTCTGAACAATCGGTAAAATCAACCCTGGCTCCTCAAACATCTCACCATGAACGTCCAAGCCATAATTTTTGAAATAATCTGCTCCTGCAAAATAGAGGTCTTCATGCAACGCATCTAAACTGGACAAAAGATCATTACGGCTTGCCAAACGTTCATCTGGCTCACTTGCAGTAATCTCTAATTGCATCTGCGCGAAAAATGGCTGCTGTGCCTTAGTTGGCTTGCTATTTGTCCGTTCTTCAATCCATGAACGGCAACTTGGCAGCACCTCTTCCTGATAAAGTGTCCAAATTTTTTCAATGTCTGTTTCAACGCGCTCTTCTAAAACAGTCGCGTCATTAATTTTCACTCGCAGTCTTCCAGTTGGCGGATGAACCTTTCCCATACCTGGATAAGCAGTTAGATACGGTCTTTCAGAATAGCTGGCTTGATAAGTCCAGCGTTTCTCCTCCGTCTCTGTTTTCACTATCAATTCATAGGTCAGCTCTTCTGAGCCGGAATAAGTAGCAAACGCTATCTGATCCGCCGACAGATTGAAGGCCTTCATCAGATTATCTTGAATCGGATAAAGCTCTTGCAGATAACGAATCGGCAGATCATTCCATTTTTCCGGATCACGACCATCTACATTATTATAGGTCGGTGTCGCACCAGATTCCTCTGTCCATTCCGTTACACCTTCTGGTAAAAAGGGCTTAAAAGCTATTGTAACATTCTCAATTTTCTGACTTTTCAATTTAGGTATGATGATGTCATTGATCCAGGAATACCCTTGCTTATGGGCGCAAACCAGTTCAATCTTTCCATCTGCCTGACGAGCTGTCAGTTCCTTGTGAATCCTTTGTTGAAGCGTCTCACGTACTTGCCGATCCTCACTAAGCACACCTGTGATTTCTACACGATCACCTTCATGAATTTTAGGATAAACAGAAGCTACTTTTTCTAAAAACTCATCAACCTCCCAGGTTAAATCAAAGGTCTTCTCGTAGGCTTCGATCATAGAACGATGATTGACAAAGGTTAAATCAGGAAATGCCTGTTCAATTTCTTCCTGTCGTTGCGTAATTTCAGGTGATGCATACACCAGCTTCTCCTCAGCTGGCAAGCTCGCGGCATAAGCCAATTGACCATCGAGGTTTTTCATTGAAAAGCTATCTACCAACTTTTGAAGATAGCTGCTCCAAGTCTCAAAAGCGGAAAGCTTTGGAAACTGTTCGCACAAAATCGCCGAAAATTCCTCCAGCTCTGTACCAGTTCCTTCTATAATAATTTGTTCACCCTGTTTGAAAATTTGACATTCTTCTGCTTCTCGGAATAAGATTGCTGGACCACTCTCATAGCTCTGGCTAAGCAGCCAATCCGTTATTGCTGTGGTCTCCATGCCAAAACGAAAAGCAATATTGCTGGCCGCAGCCATCATTGAAGCACTGCACTTTTCGGGTACGATCATCTTAGCTGCTAGTTTATCAGGTAAAAAATCATGGTTTCGATCTTGTAAAAGCGGGCCCGTACTGAATAATTTCTCTAAGCCGGTCACTTTTCGCCATTCAAAATCAATGACCTTCTCAGCATATTGGTTTGTTGCTTGATAATCCTCTGGCGGTCTTTCATGCTTCTGCTTTTGTACAAGCTGTTTCATTAACTCTTGTTCAGTTGGCGTAGCCTCACCCGTACTCGTACTAGCAATTGGAAAAGTTGAATGTTCGCACATAAATCCTGAAATCAAAGCTGCTTGAATGGTCTGCCGTTGTTCAAGAAAAGCCAACTGTCCTTCTACTTTTAGCACATCATTTCCTCCCTACTGCTGTTTTTTAAACAATGTCCCAATCTCACGTCCAGCTAAAATATCATATAAGACATGTGGATCTCTGCCATTTGCTAGAACCATCGAGATATTCGCCGTTAAAGCCCCAGTCGCTGTTTTCAGCTTACTACGAATCCCGCCGCGGCTTAATTTTCCTAAGCTGGGATCAGAGGCTTCAAATAAGCGTTGATCAATTTTACTTAAATGTCGAATCATTTGTGCTTCTTCGTTGATTGTTGGATTTTCCGAATACAGGCCATTCACATCGGTCAACATGATTAATAAATCAGCATCAACTGCCTCAGCGATCAATAGAGATAATTCATCATTGTCTTCAAATTTTGTTCTGTGTTCTCCTTCATCGACCGTCACCGCGTCATTTTCATTCACAATTGGTAAAATTCGGCGGGCCAAAAGCTCCTGAATCGTTTGATCAAAAGCCTGACGATTTTCAGGAACTGTTAAAATATCTCTACTTAATAATAGCTGTCCGATTTTCTGATCGTGCTTCTTAAATTCAGCTTCGTATAAGCCGGTTAGGATACCTTGACCAACCGCCGCAGCTGCATATTTTGATACTTCACCTAATTGGACTGTCCCAGCACCAACAGCCCCTGACGATACTAAAATAATTTTCTTCCCTGATCTCATTAATTGGGCCAAGACACTGGCTAATTTTGAGATAGCTGATTCAATTATTCCTGTTTCCGGTGACACTAATAAACTTGTTCCAACCTTTATAACTATGATATCTGCCTTTTTTATATCTTCTCTCATCAAATACACCTTAACTATAAAAAACAGACGATTAAACTATATAAAACATCAACCGACCATTACAATTCTTTTATTTTGTGCTAATCATATCACAAAGATATCTACATGAAAATATTTTATTTTTAATCGCCCACTTTTATCTCATTCATTCTGAGTTTATAAAAGCGGTTTTTTCTTTGTTTTTATGCGATTGGAATATCCTGTTACAAAACGAACGTTATATTATAAGCTTAATATAAAATATTTTTTCATAAAAATAGAGCAATTAAATATCATCTAAATTTATAATAAATAATTTAATAAGGTAAATTGTTCAAATTTTCTATTCGAAATAATCAAACGTCCAAGATTATTTTCATTCTTCCAAAAGGTAAACACATTAAATCATTTAAAAGAAAAGATGGAATCTTCTTTTAAGGCATCTAAGAAAACGATCAAATAATGGACCAACAAAAAATTGCTAAGCAAAAATTTCGTTGATCCATTATTAAAATCGATTCATGTATCTTCCGTAAAGAAAGCTCTACTCTAAATCGTCTTACATTAAGCTTTGATACAACTCAATAATCTCAGAAACACTAGCTTCACGAGGATTCCCAGGCGTGCAAACATCCTTGAAGGCATCTTCCGCGATTTTAGGAAGATCCTCTGATTTCACACCTAACTCAGAAATAGTCGCTGGAATCCCGACATCCTTACTCAACTGATCGATCGCCTCACAAGCCGCGGTTCTAGCTTCTTCAATACTCATTGTTTCAATCGCTTCTACCTGTAATACTTCGGAGATTTTCCGGTATTTTTCTCCAGTGAAATCCTTATTGAATTTCATTACTGTCGGTAAAAGTGCGGCACAGGCTACACCATGAGGAATATTGTACCAAGCGCTCAACGGGTGAGCCATTCCATGAACCAGTCCTAAGCCAACATTTGAAAAGCCCATCCCAGCAATGTATTGTCCTAACGCCATTTCTTCACGAGCTGACTGTTTTTTGTTCACTGAATCTCTCAATGAGCGTCCAATGATTTCGATCGCTTTAAGATGCAGCATATCAGTTAATTCCCACGCACCTTTGGTAATGAAGCCTTCAATGGCATGAGTCATGGCATCCATCCCCGTCGAAGCAGCCAAATTTTTCGGCATGCCCATCATCATGTCACTATCAACGAAAGCGACAATTGGAATATCATTCGGGTCCACACAGACAAACTTGCGATGATTCGTTTCATCCGTAATAACATAGTTGATCGTTACCTCTGCGGCTGTTCCCGAAGTTGTAGGTACGGCTAGAATTGGCAAGGAAGGATTTTTTGTCGTTGCGGTTCCTTCTAAGCTTACTACATCGGAAAATTCTGGATTTGTCATAATGATGCCGATCGCTTTGGCCGTATCAATCGGTGAGCCACCACCGATTGCGACAATCGCATCTGCATTTGAGGCTCCAACGAAGGCTACGCCATCCTTCACATTTTGAACTGTTGGATTAGGAACGATCCCATCATAAATGTCATAAGAAACATTCGCTTGATCCAGCATTTCAGTTACTTTGGTTGCCACTTTAAAATCAATTAATCCTTTATCTGTAACCACAACGACTTTTTTAAAGCCGCGCTTTTCAATTTCAGGAACGATGTTTTCAATCGCACCTTTGCCAAAATAAGATGTTTCATTCAAGATCATTCTGTTTACTGTCATTTGTTTTCCTCCATCTAATGTGTTTATTTTCACAATATTATTTAACAAATTGGAGGGTTGCCCCTCCGATTCATTTAGCTGTTTAGATAACCTTCTCTAGGGGTTACACAAAAGCTGTCGGCTAATAAACGTAAGTTTTCATCGCTGATGGTTTGCTTGATTCCGCCTTGAGCGCACACATAAGTATAAACTTCTGCCGCCTTTTCAGCCGTTTCGATCAAACCAAATACCTCATCCATGTCTTTTCCTGCACCATAGATCCCATGCTGCGGCCATAAAACTAAGCGAGTTTCCTTCATTTTGGCAGCTGTCGCCTCGCCTATTTCGGTTGTTCCAGGAACAATCCACGGAAGAATGGAGACGCCCTCTGGAAAGACCACTAAGCATTCCGTACACATTTGCCATAATGTACGAGTAAAGGCTTTTTCATCTAAATCGTGGGTAAAGCTCATGGCCAATAAATGTGTCGCATGATTATGCATAATGATACGATTTTCAGGATCAACCTCTAGTCGTGCCATATGACTCATGAAGTGACTTGGCAGTTCGCTAGTAGGAACCGCGCCATTTTCCAATCCCCATAGCAGCTGTAAGGTTTTCCCATCCTCTTTTACACGGATGATTCCTAAATTTTCCGCTGGGTTCGCTTGAACATTTTTAAAGTACTTGCCAGAGCCGGTCACGATAAAATATTTCCCTGCTAACGAAGCAGCATCAAAGATCATCGGAATTTCCCGAATGACTTCAGTCGGATTTAAAAACGGCAATACTTCATTTTCCTCCAACAAATAGCTGATATTTCCGCCATTGCGCTCATCCCAGCCTAGTCGGTATAAATTAGTGGTTACCTCGATCATTTCTTGTACATAGTTTGCATTTAATATATTGTTCTTTTTCAACACGTTTTCCCTACTTTCTTAAGCTTAAAACATCTTTTTCATAGTGCTTAACCTCTGTTAACCAATCCAGACCAACCGGTACATTGTTGATTTCGCAGAAGTAATTCCAAACATCCGCAAATGGAAAGTCCTTCAGCTCCTCGATCATTGCTAGGCGAGTCGTGTAATCGCCAGACAATTCGATTTCCTTAAGCGTATCAATTGGTTCAAGCATTGCTTTTAACAGTGCCTTTTGTGTATTACGAGTACCAATCACCCACGCGGCTACACGATTGATCGTCGCGTCAAAGAAGTCCAAGCCAATATGTGTTTTCTTAAGCAAATCGTTGCGAACCAATTCACGTCCAATTTCCTGTAATTCATCGTCCATGATTACCACATGATCACTATCCCAACGAACTGGGCGACTAACATGGAGTAAAATCCCATCACTGAACAAGCCTAATGAAGATAATTTGTTTGAAATGACTTCGGTTGGATGGAAATGACCTGCGTCTAAACAAATCAATTTATCGCGAGTCAATCCATAACCCATATAGAACTCATGGGAACCAACAGTATATGCCTCGGCACCAAGTCCAAATAATTTACTTTCCACTGCATCTAATGTGTAGCTAGGATCCAGCTTCTCTGAAAAAATCTCATCCAATGCTGTCATCAAGCGTTCTCTCGGTGTATAGCGATCGATTGGATTGTCTTTGTACCCATCTGGTACCCAAAAATTATTGACACATACCTGACCGGTTTCCTTTCCGAAATATTCAGCGATCTTACGAGAACGCTTGCCGTGTTCGATCCAAAATTCGCGAACCTCAGAATCCGGTGAGGCCAAAGTAAAACCGTCTTTAAACATAGGATGTGAGAAAAAGGTCGGATTAAAATCTAAGCCTAAGCCTTGATTTTTAGCCCAATCAACCCATTTTTCAAAATGCTTCGGCTCAAGTTCATTTAGATCGACTTTTTCATCTGTATCTAAGTAAATCGCATGCAGATTCAATTTATGATTACCAGGAATTAAGGAGTAAGCTTTTTCTAAGTCTGAGCGTAATTCTTCCGGTGTGCGAGCGCCCCCTGGATAATTTCCTGTAACTGAGATTCCGCCAGAAAGCTCATCATCGCTCAAAAAGCCTTTCACATCGTCTCCCTGCCAAACGTGCATCGAGATCTTTACCTCGGCCAATTGCTTTAATACCGCATCTGTATCAACGTTCACTTTTTCATAGGCCGCCTTAGCAGCTTGATATTTTTGAGTTACTTCACTCATTTTCTTTGCTCCTTTTTTCGATAAATTTTTTATATTTTTCTAATATCTCGTGATCACAGGCTTGTGGTAAATGCTTGCTAAATGTGAAGGAATCCAAGATACATTGGCGTCCAGCTTCAATCGACTCAAATTCTTTTGTAGCAACCATCTGCATCAGAATATTTCCGATTGCTGTCGCCTCTCCCGGTCCTGCACTGATTTCAATTTGTGCGACATCGGCGGTAAGCTGATTAAGGAACTTATTGTTGGAGCCGCCACCAACGATGTGCAGCTTACTGAGCTTGCCATTGGTTCCGGTCATTTTTTCCAGCTTCTCTAATTCACTGGCATAGCAGAGGGCTAAATTGTCATAAATACAGCGGGCAATCGCGCCTGGTGTTTCAGGTATCGTCTGTCCGGTTTTTTGACAATAATCTTGAATAGCGACGATCATGTTTTCTGGATTTAAAAAGCTCTCATGATTCACATCAATAAATTGTTGAAAAGGTGCTTCCTTTGCGGCCATTTCAGCTAGCTCAGGAAAACTATATTGATAGTTCTGCATTCGAGCGACTTCTTGGATCAGCCACATGCCCATAATATTTTTTAAAAAGCGAATCGTGTTATGAGCGCCCCATTCATTCGTGTAGTTTTCATTAAAGGCTTCTCGACTGACGTTCGCTACTTTCGTTTCGACTCCTAAAAGCGACCAAGTCCCACTTGAAATATAGCCCCAATCTCGACCCTGTCCCGGTGTTCCGAGAATCGCCGAGGCGGTATCATGACTAGCCACGGAAACAAAGGTCGCCTCAGGTAAATCAAAATCAGGAAATTTCTCCTTCACAAGCGAGCCTAGAATGGTTCCAGCGTCCACTAACGGCGGCAGCTGCTCTTTACGAATTCCGACTAAATCTAACAGCTCTTCATCCCACGTATCATTGGCGGGATTTAGCAGTTGCATGGTCGAAGCATTCGTTTTCTCCGTTACGGCTTGATTGGTAAAGGCATAACCAAGGTAATCTGGAATCAATAGCAATTTATCGGTTTTCTCTAGCAGTTCTCTTTGTTCAACCAGCAGCTGGAAAATTGTATTAAAGGATTGGATTTGTATCCCGGTTTTCTCATACAACGTTTCTAAGCTCATTAGTTTTTGAAACTTTTCGATCGCATTTTTCGTTCGACTGTCTCGGTAAGCAATCGGATCGCCTAAAAGAGTGCCATCCTTATCCACAAGACAATAATCAACTGCCCAAGTATCAATGCCGACGTAGCAATGTTCAATGCCGTTTTGCTTTATTTTTTCTAAGCCAACGACGATCTCCTGAATCAAATAGTTAATATCCCAACGTTGAAAACCATTCAGCATTCTAAACCCGTTTTTGAAACGATGAACTTCGGTCAAGGTCAGCTGTCCATCAATCAGTTCACTTTTCATCAAGCGACCACTAGAAGCGCCAATATCAATAGCAATATATGTTTTCATCACCTGCTCCTTTCACTTTATTGATAGTATTTTAAAAACTGAGAATTGATGACTCAATCTCGTATTTTCAACTTACGATGTTATTCTACAACCACATGTAAGCTTTTACATTACACGATTTTGATGTATACTTGCATTATCTTGGCGAAAGGAAACTTACAATGACTTATTGGGAAAAAGCCAACCATTCATGGACCGCTGATTCAACTAGATTTATTCTTACTCCAAAGCAAAAGAGCCGCGATTTATTTTATTACATTCAAGAAATCGGATATTTCAAGGCAAATAAACCTTATTTTACCGAACGAGAAAACCTTCCCTCCTATTTGATGAAATTTACCTTGTCTGGTACTGGGGAGCTGCATTATCAAGACGAGGTCTATACTCTAAAAGCGGGGGATATTTTTTTCATTGATTGTAAGAACTATCAGTATTACAAAACCATCAGCAGCGAACCCTGGGAGATGGATTGGGTTCACTTTTCTGGTGGAAACACTGAAAACTTCTATCACGAATTCATCAAAAATGGCTCGAATGTGTTTCACACGAACTCAGAAAACGCGCGAAATAACCAGATCCATTTACTCATGGAGAAATTATTACAGCTGCAAAAGGAACCAAATGCCAAAACAGACTTTGAATCCTCCGTTTTAGTGCATGAATTATTAAATGAGCTGATTCTGCAAAAATACCAAATGGACTTTGCCGACAGCGAAATTCCTGAATACATCCTGCATGTGAAAAGCTATATCGACGAAAATTATCGCCAGGGCATTACCCTGGAAGATTTAGAAAAACAATTCCATCTAAATAAATATCAAATCGTCAAAGACTTTTCGAAATTCATGGGGCAGCCTCCAGTGGATTATCAAATAAGCTGCAAAATTTCCTATGCGAAGGATTTGCTTCGGTATTCCAATCTTTCAATTAAGGAGATCTCATTAGAAGCAGGTCTGGACAATTTTGCTTACTTTAGTCGCCTCTTCAAAAAAAAGACCGGGATTTCGCCTAGTGAATACCGCCGAACAGATCGAGTTATTAAGGAATAGGTTGGCAAGTTATTTGTAAATACATTTCAAAAATAGAAAAATATCTCTCAGAAACCTCAAAAACCATCTCTGAGATTTCAGAGATGGTGAATTATCAAAGTGAAAGCCATTTTTATCGCCTGTTTAAAAAAAGATTCCAGCTGACACCTAAACAATATCGGCTTTTGATAAAATAGCTGTTCGCTTTTCTTATTCAAAAAGGGCCCAAGCTACCTGATTAAGCTTGAACCCTTTTTGGTTATTTCAATTTATTGTTTGACTAGGATTTTGCCTTCACAAACTTCTTATTAAGCGTCAAATAGACCGCCCCCATCACTAAACCTAAGATATTCGAAACACTCGCAAGGATAAAGGCCTGTTGGTAATTTCCAGTCTTTTCTAAAACAAGACGCATAACTGTCGGACCGAAGAAGCCAGCTAAAGCAAAACCAATAAACATAATCCCATAGTTAACGCTATTATTTTTAGCTCCAAACTGATCGGCCGTAAAGCCAGGGAAAATCCCCATAAAAGCACCGAAGCAAACGCCAATAATCGCGATTCCAAAATAGAAAGCAATAACAGATCTTCCGCCGAAAAAGAACAAAATGGCCAAGCCGAATACAGAACAAATACAGGAAAACATCAACGTGTAAATCCGTCCGATTTTATCCGATAAGGACCCTGCCAAAATTCTTCCTGACGAATTGAATAGAGCCAGAATCGATACAGCCGTACTAGCAGCTAATGCGTTCATACCTGCCATTCCTTGGGCAATTCCGGAAGCCTGAGAAATGATCATCATTCCTGGAAAAGCTCCGCATACTAATAAAAGAATCATCACGTAGAACGTTTTAGTCTGAAGCATTTCTCTCCAAGTCTTTTCAGAGCCAGATGCTTCAACCACTACTTTTGTAGAAATCTTTGGCTCTTTTTCTGGTGTTGTTACAAAAAAAGTACAAAGAAGAATTAGAAAAATGAATACGAGACCTAAAATTTTGAATGATGTTGTCGCACTTGTTTTTTCCACTATTAAAGTAGCTAATGGCGAAACAATCACTGCACTTAATCCGTATACGGCTGTAGCGATGCCGCCGACTAACCCTCTTTTATCTGGAAATAACTTTACAACCGTAGAAATCGTACAACCATAAGCCATTCCTAGACCCAGTCCACTAACTAATCCATAACTAACGATTAGAAAACCGACACTCGTAGCAAAACCAGATAAAAACATTCCCAATCCAAACATCGTTCCGCCGACAATCATCACTTTTTTAGGTCCGAAATGATCATTGAACCAGCCGCCGGTAATCATTGTGATCGGACCGACTGAATTCGCCACCGTGTATACAAGTGCTAGGTCTGCCGAAGTAATCTCTGTTTGCAGCAAATTAGTCAAATACACCGACATCGAGGAAGCAAAAACACTCCATGAATAGATTGATCCTAAACACAAATTAATGATGCAGCAGGCAATAAGCGTAAATAGTCTTTTGTTTTTCATCTGCCTACCCCCTAAATATCCAACGCGGCATGATAGCCTTGGTAGACGGCGGTAGTGATGGTAGAGGCCCGAACAACATCCCCGATTTCTACAACATAAGGCGCTGCGTCATATAGCTCTTCTGCAACGGATCGATTTGCTCGTTGGCCGACAGCGACGATGACAGATTTCCCAGGAACGTGAACGATATTTCCGGTGGAATCCTCACAATAAACCCCATCTTCGGTTATCTCTAATCCCTTATGATTAGTCAAGACAGAAACATTTTTTTCCAGCTCTTGAAGCAGCAACGGGCGATGCCGAACATTTGCGTCTGGCGCAACCGCATTCCGCATTTCGACCACTGATACTTTTTTCCCTTGACGTGCTAAATGAATCGCCATTTCACAGCCAGCTAAGCCGCCGCCTAGAATCGCTACCTCATCGCCAATTTTTTCTGGGGCTAAATGATACTGATTGATAATCGTTACATGTTCCTTCTCAATTCCCTTTAGCTTAGGAATAATCGGCTGTGATCCCGCCGCAATAATTACCGCATCGGGCTGTTCAGCTTCAACGGTTTCTTTACAGGCCGTCGTATTCAAACGAATCTCCACACCAGCATTTTTGGCTTGGTGAGTAAAGGTTTGGCCTAGCTGATACATTTCATATTTGAAAGGAATCGCTTGTTCACAGTTTAATATGCCGCCAGTTGTACTGGATTTTTCCAACAAAACAACGTGGTGTCCTCTTTCAGCCGCCGTTGTTGCTGCCTTTAATCCGCCAGGTCCACCGCCGACAACCACTACTTTTTTCGGTTTAGCTGCTGGTTGAACATCAAAGCCTTCGCTTTCTCTTCCTATTAATGGATTTACTGTACATCTTCTCGTTGTGGTCGCCGCTCGTTCTGCCATACAAACGAAACAACGCAAGCAATGAACGATTTCCTCTTCTTGATTGGCCATGACTTTTCTTGGTAGATAAGGATCTGCTAATAACGCGCGGGCCATTTCAACAACATCGGCTTTGCCAGAACGTAAAATTTCTTCCATTTGCTCAGGGTCATTCAATCCGCCAATCGTTGCGACAGGCTTGTTGACATTTTTCTTGATTGCTTCAGCTAGGTGAACATTGGTGCCATGCTCTGTAAACATCGATGGATGCGTGATACCAAAGGTTCCTTGATAGGTTCCCGCAGAGACATGAATTAAGTCCACATACTCTTCAACGAGCTTAGCAATCTGAATTCCCTCTTCGATGCCATACCCATTTTCGACAAATTCTGCTCCACTCATTCGAAATTCAATTGGAAAACCTGCACCAACTGCTCGACGAACACTTTTCAATACTTCGATCGCAAAACGAGCGCGGTTAGCCAAGTTGCCGCCATATTTGTCGGTTCGTTTGTTAAATAATGGCGATAAGAATTGATTAATCAACCAGCCATGTCCGCCATGCACCATGACCATTTCAAAACCCGCTCGTTTAGCTAAGCCCGCCGCATCTCCATAAGCCTGAACGATCTCATCAATTACTTCTTGGGTCAGTTCCTTTACTTTTACTCCGTCAGCTCGTACTGTTGCGGATACTCCCCATTGAGACAATGATTGCTTTTTGCTTTTATCTGCCAAATAGGTTCCTGCAAACTGACCCGAATGAGAAAGCTCCACACTGGCAATCGCTCCATGACGGCGGATAGCATCCGCGGCATACGTCGCACTGGATAACGAATTTGGGACACTCAAGTCCAAGTGATAGGCATGGGAACCATCTGTTTCAGGATGAACCATGACCTCAGATACTGTAACTGCTCCTGCTCCGCCTTTTGCTCGCAACTCATAAAATGACTTTGATGCTGGACCAATACAGCAGTCTGCAGTAATATCAGTCCCACCCATTGGAGCTGAAAACATACGGTTACGAAACATGACATTACCGATTTGAATAGGTTTTGATAAATTTGGATACTTTCTTTTCATCCTCGCCACTCCTTTTGTTATATAAATCACAATTAGAGTGTAACAGACCCCCATATCCCATCGGTACCAATCAAAATCACTAACCTTATACCAATTTATTTCTACGGTTAATATAGCTCTTAAATCGCTGTACATTTGGCGAATCCGTTTGATCACGATGAAAGATCGCATAAATGTCCCAGTATAATGGTTCTTTTAATGAGACTACCTTCAAATCCTTCATTTCAAACCCATCCAATGAAAAATCTAAAACAATCCCCAATCCTATCTTCATTCGACTCAAATTGACCAATAATGAAGTATCTTCAGTCTTTGCTACCAGCTCGATTTTAATGTTATTTTCTTCACATGATCGGGTAAATTCATGGTAAACGTGGTAATTCTCATTTAAGATAATCAACTCTTCCCCTTGCAGCTCGGCTAAGTCAATCGTATCTCGTTGATAAAATGGATGCCCATGATACACTAGCAGTTTGACTTCCTTACGCTCAATAAAAAGTGAAGTAATCTCCTTGTCATCAACTTTCCCGATGACAATACCGACCTCTCCTTCTAGCTGTCGAATCTTGTGATTGACCTCCTGATTAGCCATCTCCTTCCAGCTAAACTCAACCTCTGAATAAGCACATTGAAAATCATGCAAAAAATCAAAGGACAGAGCCTTCAGAACACCTCTAGCCAGATAAATTTTTAAGTGATTTTGCTTTTCTTTTTCATTTTGAATCGCCGTATGCAGCAAGGTGAAATAATCAATTAATCGTTCACTGTAGCTGTACAGTATTTTAGCAGTGGCAGTTGGCTCAACTCCTTTACTGCTTCGAACAAATAATTGCGTATCAAGCTCATTTTCTAGACGGTTGATGATTCTTCCTACGCCTTGAGCCGTCATAAACTGCTGACTCGCCGTCTGGTTCATACTTTTTGTCTCGAATACTTTCATAAAGCATTGAAGTTCTTGAACGTTCATTTGTTAAGCTCCTTCTTTATTTTTGTACCTACTAAATCCCTTTTCATATCTTATTCTATCGTTTATGAAGGATGGTTTCTATAGCATTACATAGATGTGCAGTAATAAAGATTGTGCCTGCTTCTAAAAATATCGTAACAAATAGTATCTATATCCTTACCTATAATGGGATTTCTGTCAGACTTAAGCACAAAAATCACCCCTGACGATCTGCCTTGCTAATTTTTCTCAATTCAAAAAAGCTTAACCATCACAAAAGATGATTAAGCTCGAGTTTATTTGAACATTCTTAATTTCTATTAAATAACAACTTACAATTACAGTAAAACCTAATCAATCCTTATCCACCCATCTTGCCAAGCTTCAATCACAGGTTCAAGACGCGATCTGTTGCTTTTTAAAAAGCTTGCATAAAATGTCATTTCGGCAATATCATCCTCGATTTTAATTGGCACGCGATCATTGACTAGCTCCTTATGCAGGCAGGGATCGAGTTTGGAAACATTCGTTGTAAAAAACGGAAAAACCGAATAATTCTTTATCTCCTCAAAATTTTCGTGATTATCTTGGTAGAGAAATTTAGCATTGGGAATTTTTCCTTGAATAACATCAGTCCAAATACCGATGTCCCTTAATACTAAAAAAGTCAAATCACTCAGCTGCTCAAAGGTAACACTTCCTTGACTAGCTAGATCAGTAAATCCGCTTAAGTTTACCGTTAATCTTTCTTTTCCTAAATACACAGAGTCAATTCTCTTATCCTTAAGCGGATAATTGGTCACGACACAACTATACTGTTCCTTTAGCAACAGCTCAATCCAGTTCGGTCGTTCAGCCAGCTTTTCTTCCATACTTATGTTGGGAAGCTTTAATGAATCCAAGACGATTAATGGTCCCGGAGCAGCGGAACAAATCGTGAGCTCTCTTTGACTTTTGTCGAAACGCTGGATATCGGATACGTAGCTTCTATTTACTGAAAGAACATCCTCCGCTCTTTCTGCAGCGAATATCCCAGCTTTGGTCAACGTAATCCGATTAGCTCCACGATTAAAAAGCTGAACCTCTAGCTCAGTCTCCAATTTCTTCATCCCTCGAGTCAGGGCTGGTTGAGAAAGTCCCAGTTGATCAGCGGCCGCCGCGAGTGTTCCGTATTTTTTAAATGCCACAAGCTCCTCCAGCAAATAATTATCAATCATGATTCCCCTCCATACGTTTACCGTATACTAGCATAATTAATTATGAATTTCCAACGCTCACTTTATCTACTAAACTTTAGTTAATTAAGACAAAGGAGTGTATCTACAATGAATAATCCTTCATTTAAACTAAACGACAATAACTCAATTCCAGCCATCGGATTTGGTGTGTTTCAAATTCCAAACGATGGGTCAACCTATGCGGCCGTTTTGAAGGCCTTGGAAATTGGCTACCGCCACATTGATACCGCAGTCGCCTACTTTAATGAAACAGAAGTCGGCAAGGCCATTCAAGACAGCGGCATCTCTCGTGATGACATTTGGATCACTTCAAAAATGTGGCTGCAAGATTATGCTTACGAAGATGCAAAAAAGGCCATTGATCTTTCGCTAAAAAAACTACAAACAGGCTATATTGATCTCTATCTGATCCATCAACCCTATGGAAAAGTCGATGAAGCCTGGAAAGCAATGGAAGAAGCAAAATCAGTAGGAAAAATACGTTCGATCGGCGTTTCCAATATGACGCCAAAAATTTGGCGAAAATGGGAAAATAGCTTCACAACTATGCCTGCTGTTAATCAAGTAGAGTTCAACCCCTATTTCCAGCAAAAGGAACTGCGAAAAATAATGGCTGAAAACAACGTGACGCTTGAAGCTTGGGCACCATTAGGACAAGGAAATCAAGAACTGCTGAATGAACCGATTTTGAAAAATCTAGCAAAGAAATACGCTAAAAATGTTGGTCAAATCATTCTGCGCTTTGAATATCAGGAAGGAATCATTGTTTTTCCAAAAACAGTCCACTCCGAACGGATGATTTCTAACTTAAACATTTTCGACTTTGCACTTACGAGTGATGAAATGGATAGTATTCGCCTGCTAGATAAGAACAAAGGCATGCACGATCCAGATGCATCTGGTACGAAAGAAATGCTGCTGAATGCTTTTGATGTTCATGCAGACGATAAATAAGAAAGAAGCTGAACTGATTATGACAACCATTCCTATGCTAAAAATGAACGATGGACATACAATTCCTCAATTAGGCTTTGGTGTTTTTCAAATAACTGATCCTGCAGAAGCAGTCACAGCTATCGAAAGTGCTCTGTTTAATGGTTATCGATTAATTGACACTGCCGAGGCTTATAATAATCAAAAAGCCGTGGGTGAAGCCCTTAAAAATAGCAAAATTCCACGGGATGACGTCTTTCTCACCACAAAGCTTTGGGTTTCTAACTACAGGTACGAGGAAGCAAAAAAAGCGATTGATCATGACTTAAAAGAATTAGGGACCGATTATATTGATTTATTTCTTTTGCATCAAGCCTATGGCGATATTGCTGGTGCCTGGCGAGCCATGGAAGAAGCGCAAAAAGAAGGAAAAATTAAATCCTTAGGCGTATCCAACTTTTGGCCAGATCAACTTAAAAATCTTGAATTAATGAGCAATGTTAAACCAGCAATTAACCAGATTGAAATCAATCCTTGGTACCAACGAGATTCAGAAGTTAAATGGTACCAGCGAAACGATATTTTACTCGAAGCCTGGGCGCCCTTCGCAGAGGGAAAAGTTGAAATCTTCAGTAATCCCTTAATTGCCGAGATCGGACAAAAGCATCATAAATCTGTAGGCCAGATTGTTCTGCGGTGGCTGATCCAACGAGGCATTATCGTCATTCCAAAATCAGTGCATTCTGAGCGTCAAAAAGAAAATCTGGCGATATTTGACTTTGAATTAACTGCCGCGGATATGGAGCTAATCGGTTCTTTGGACAAGAATGCCAGCCAATTTTTTGACCATCACGATCCAGACACGATTGAACAGATTTTTGGAGCAAGTCTAAAAAAGTTGCGCAACTAATTGTCACCATGAGAAAAAAGGCTAAGACTAGGTAGTCCACTACACAGCGGCTGACTGATGCTTCCTCAAAATTCATATTTTAATAAAAGGACTGAGGTTCCGTAGTTTTTCAGCATAACTACGTGGATTTCAGTCCTTTTGTTTAGTACTACTTGCTTATCGCTGATAGCTTTAACAATTATATTAGTGTCACCAAAGACACTGCAATAATTTTTAACTTTTAATCATTTGCGACACCCAGTGCTCGATTGCCTTTGGATTAGAATTTGTTAGTTCTCTTCCTTGAACCCATTTTGCCTGTTCATTGGTAGCTTCTTTTAGAGCTTGATCACTAGATCCAAATCCGCTGCCGCCTGACGTACAGAAGGGAATGATTGTTTTCCCCTTCCAATCACGCTGCTGAAAAAAAGCTTCTATGATTTTAGGCGCCTTACCCCACCAGATTGGATAACCAACAAAGATTACTTCATAATTGGCTAGATCAAGTGCATTTTCAGCAAGTTCTAGATTATTCGAAGAGCCAGTCATCTCCAGGCTGCTACGACTGTTGGGATTATTCCAATCTAAATCAGCGCTAGTATACGGTTGCTTCGGTTCAATCTCAAGGATATCCGCACCAAGAATTCCAGCCAGCTGAGTGGCTGTCCGTCGCGTTGTTCCACTTGCCGAAAAGAAGGCAACTAACTGTTTTTGTGTCATTTTTTCCGCTCCTTTAGTTAAGTTTTTATTCCAATTACAATTTGCCGCCAAATACTGGGAAAAAGCCGTGTTCTCCGTAATCATCGATTTTTTCAATGGTTTTCAGCATTTCCATATCTGCATCGTTGATTTCAAAGTTCAACTCTGCATTGTTTTTCATATGATCCGGATTGCTTGTTTTCGGGATCACGACAATTCCTAATTGCAAAGCGTATTTCAAGCTAAGCTGTGCCACGCTGACATCGTACTTCGCCGCAATAGCTTTCACGTCTTTGCGATTTAAAACTGCTCCGTGACCAATAGGTGAATAAGCTTCAACTTGGATGCCATTCGTCTGACAAAACTCGATCAGTTCTAGCGGTGTATTTCCAATATGACACAACACTTGATTCACCATTGGCTTGATCTCTGTATTTTCCAATAGGTTCTCTAAATCTTCTCTTAAAAAGTTAGAAACACCAATTGCTCTTACTTTTCCCGCCTTATAAGCAGCTTCTAACGCTTTCCATGCTTGGATATTTCCTTCAAAGTAGCGATCATCTGACTGATTCACTTCCTTCCATGGTTGCGGGCTGTGAATAATCATTAGATCGAAATAATCCAAACCGGCTTTACGAAGAGATTCATCAATGGAGGCAGCTGCACCTTCGTAAGACTTTTCCTCAGCCGCAACCTTGGTTGTAATAAAAAGCTCCTGACGGTCGACTCCACTTTTTCTAACCCCTTCACCAACACCCTTTTCATTCCCATAAGCTTGAGCAGTATCAAT
This sequence comes from Enterococcus sp. DIV0187, assembly GCF_051713785.1. Lineage (NCBI taxonomy): Bacteria > Bacillati > Bacillota > Bacilli > Lactobacillales > Enterococcaceae > Enterococcus > Enterococcus sp. DIV0187. The sequence continues at coordinate 913,895 of NZ_JBIOQO010000002.1, read as the reverse complement.
ATGACGATAGCCTAAAGCAATCGCATCAATCACCGCTTGTTCTGTCTGCTCATCATTCAGTAACCAAGTTCCTAAACCTAAAGCTGGGATTTTTACCCCGTTGTTTAGTTCAAAATTATTTGTGTAAGTCATCTAAAAACCCTCCAAAATTGATTGTTATTTTCTTTGTTCAATCTCATCATAACCCTAAAGCCAACTTTAGGTTCAAGCCCTAAGGAGAAAAAAAGTTTCGAAGACAATAGAAAAATTCAATAAGTCGCAAGATAAAGCTGCCTCCTACTCCTTCAAAAGCTTAACTAGACGCGCTTATAACTTTTAAAAGTTTTTTATTAGCACCTTCAAAAAAGCATTCTATTCTACGTTAGATCAGACTTTTAAAAAACTATACAACAAAGGGAGCTATCGACGAGGACAGCTCCCTTTGTCTATTCATAAAACCCTTATTGAAAGTCTCTACTAAAGAGACTCCTCAGAAAAATTTTCTTGTCCTTTTCGTTCTACTATTTTTTTCTGCAGCTCTACATCATAATTCCGTGCCTGAGGAATCAAAACATTTATCAAGCCGCAAACCAAGGTGCCAATCCCGGCAATCATAAACATTTTTTCGACTCCGATAGTATCTGCGATAGGTCCGGCGAAAATCAATCCCACAGGACCCGTGATACTCATCAACGAGTTAATTACTCCCAGCACTCTGCCTAAATATTTAGGTTCGTAGCTTTGTTGAATCATTGCCATCAATAAGGTATTAAAATAAGGTGTCGCAAAGCCTGCAATAGCATTTAGAACTACAAACACCATAAATCCTTTTTGTGTCCCTGGCAATAATCCACTTAAACCAATGGTTACCCCAATAACCAAATAAGAAAAAAGAATCGGCAGCATACGATTTTTCCATTTACCAAATAAGCCAATCACCGCACCGCCAGCTAACATGCCAGTCGCGTAAATCACTTCGATCAAACCTGCTTGCCCTACCGTTCCCTTAAAATATTCCATCGTCATTAAAGGATATAAACTAGCTGCAGGCATAAAGATCAGCATGAACACCGAGCCGATAAGCGTAATATACCAAAGTCCCTTATTTTCAAGCAGCTTCTTCAACCCAAACTTTGAATCCGCTAAAATATGAATACTTTCCCCTTCGGACACGACATGAGGAATCGTTACAAAAAGCAGTAGCCCAACGCCGAGAATAGCACCAAGTACGTCAAACAGAATCAGCCAATTCATCGGAACAATCGAGAAAAGGAAAGCACCCAATGCTGGGGCAATAATATAGTTCGCCGATTGGACCATTCCAAGCTGCCCGTTGACTTTAGTCAATTCCTCTTCTGGTACCATCGTAGGCAGTATCGATTGAATGATCGGCATTTGAAACGTTTGAGCGACAGCCCGAACAAACAACGATGCAAAAACCAGCCATAATGGAAACTCAGGTGAAATCGTCCCCGTAATCGAAAGAATCAGTGCAAAGAGCGCGACAACAATATCAGTAATAATTAATAGAAACTTTTTATTGCGTCGATCCACAACAGGGCCTACAAACGGACTCAACACAACCATTGGTATCATCCCTAACAATGTAGCAAAGCTTAAAACCGTTGCAGAACCCGTTATCTTAGTCAAATACCAAATGATGGAATACTGAACAATCATACTGGTTATTCCCGACAAAAACTGACCAGCTAGAAAAAAATACAAGTTCCTCCGCCACTTATCCGGCAGTGATGAATCTATTTTTTTATTCATCTATCAAACACTCCTATTAGATAAAAACAAGGAAACAATCAACAATTCCCACTTCTAAAATCAAAGTAATGGAATATCGCTGTTCTATTGAAGAATGCCAAAACAGCTCTATCTTATGGATTATCCTTGATGATAGCTTAATACAGTAGGCGGCACAAGTAGCAAGACTGCTCTTTTTGTGATTGATTAAATGAATGTGTTTATTCAATTGTCTACCGTTAGTAAATCACGTTGAGTCAAAACTTCTCTTACCATCAATGAGAAGCCGATTTTTCTCAACCATTATCATAAAAACACCTAGTCTGTCACTAAAGACAAACTAGGTGTTTTTTAGCATCACTAACTATTAGCTAATCTTTTCTCACTAACTGCAGCAGACCTAAGCTTACGATGAACACACCGCAAATGATCACCAGCCACTGAATTTTTACAGCATCCGCAAGCGGACCAAAGATTGCGGTACCAAGCGGCATAAAACCACTATACATAGCACCTAAAAGACCAAAAATTCGTCCCTGCTTATCTTCAGGCACATGCTCTTGAAGCATAGTCGTGGTTGAAGATTGAACGACTGGAATAAAAAAACTCATGAAAAACATACAAGCGGCAAAGAGCCAAAATTGATAGGTAAATCCAAGTATTAATGAAAGCAGGCCAAAGCCGAGTAGCCCATAGATAAACGTCCGCATCCTATCCTTAAAACCGCCCCAAGTCCCAAGCAAAATACCTCCCAATACCATTCCTGCAAAACCGGCCATCTCATTGACTGTCAGATATACATAGCTATCCCCAAAGGTTCGCTCGATCATCAGTACCGTTAAAAAACTAGATGGTACACTCAAAAAGATAAATGCGCCATAGGTCAGCAGCAGCCGTTTTACCTTTTGTTCTTTCACAGCGTAGGAGATACCTGCTTTCATATCGACAAGAAAAGAAGTAGCGTGCATCCGTGTCTCACATTTTTGATTCGCGATGGTGATAAAGCAAAGAATGGTAATGCCAATAATTGCTGTTGCTACATCCAGCAAAAGAATCCATTGAAAGGACCCAATCGCTAGAATTGTTCCTGCTACCGCTGGAGAAGCAAATTGGACGATAGCCATCATACTTCCGTTGATACCGTTATAGCGTAGCAACTGCTCTTCTGGTACGATTTGCGGAATGACCGCACTCACGGCTGGCGACTGAATGCCAGAGCCAAATGATCTCAGAGCAGATACTATCAGCAGCAACGGCAGGATATTTGCTGTTTTGCCAACAATCAGAATAACAGCTAATAGCAAGGTCACTAAGGCAATGCCTAGATCCGCAAGTATAATTAGTCGTTTTCTCGGATAACGATCCGCCCACACCCCGCCAAAAAAGGAAATGATCGTTTGCGGAATCGTCGAGCTCAAAGTCAGTAACGTCACCCATAAGCCAGATGAGGTCTCCAATGCCACCTGCCAGATAATCGCCATCTGAACGATGGATGAGCCAAACAGCGTGATGGCTTGGCTGATAATAAATAATATCGTTTTTCGACGCCAAGTCTGTGGTTGCTCCTGTGCATTGTTTGTTTCCATATTATCCCCTCACTTTCTTGTCACCAGAAAAGTTTACTAAGAAAAAAGCAAGTGGTGGCTTAGTGGAGGGTTAATTTTTCTTTTATTAAATATTGCTTTAAAAGCAGCCGTTTTCTTTAAGTCAGATCGTGTGCAGTGCTTAAGTCCTTAGTTCATTTTTTTGCAATCATTCAGCAGAGCCATGCCGATTTTCTTTAAATCAACTAATCCATAGTTCGTCATGATGGTGACGGCTAATGTATTTTTCCGATCAAGTATCAAAATACAGCTGAAACCTCCTGCGTTTCCATCATGCCAGTGAATATTCTGATTGTCCTTATCAATTCTCCAGCCCAGCCCCATATCCCATTGCTTATTCCCATTCGTGTATTTATTGTGGCACAAGTCTAGATAGCTTGGTGTATTCATTAAATGGGCCTGACTAAATTTTAAAAGATCGCTTGCCGTTGAGACTAATGATCCTGCCGATGAGACGATATCCGTTTTATCCCATTCCCAGCTTTTTGTCTTTTGCTGCTTTCGGTCATGTCCAAACATTTCAGCAGAACTACTTGAATTTGTTTCCTTCAAACCAAGATCCTTTTCAATGAAGTCATCCATCGCTTCATACGCTGTTTTTTGCGTTTGCTGCCCAAGAATATATCCAAGAACACCAAATGCAAAATTATTATAAGCAAACTTATACGTTTTTGGTTGTATTGGTGTTGTCCGCAGCACCTCAAGCATTTTTGTACTATCCAAAGTTCCGTGATAAGGATTTGTATGCAAAAAGCCACCCTGCTGATTCATCGTCAGCATCATTTTCACCGTTTGCAACTTCGTATAGGGAATCTCTGTTGGATAGCCCGAAGAATGTGTTGCTAATTGCTGGATTGTAGGATAAAAACGCTCTGGCAATCCTAAAATATAATGATTCAACGGCGCATCCAAAACAATTTTATTTTCAAAAACATACTTAGCTAGTAAAGAAGTCGTGAAAAGCTTAGTAATTGAGCCAATATCATAGGACAAATTATGCGGAATAGACTCATTTTCAGCATTCCAAGCATCAAAAACCGCCTCACCTTGTTTTAGCATGCCAACAGTGATGTTGATTCCTTTATGTTTATTCGTGAGTTCCTGTAATAGCTGTCGGGTTTCTGATGAATAATAGTTTTCCATGACGAATCAACCTTCTTTCTACTCTAATATAGTTTAAAATTCTAAGAAGTAACGATCGAGATTTTTCAAAATAATTAAAGAAAAATCTGAGTAACTTCCGCAAATAATTGTATTCGCTTTCAACTTTAGTATACCGTATCCAACTGATTCTTCGTAATCACTTATAAAAATCTTCGCTTAGCTTTTGCTGAAAAAAATCGGAATTCTATTATTCTTTCTATATAAAAAGCTCAGCCATCACTTTTGATGACTGAGCTCAAAAATATTAATCGTAGTATCACTCATTTTGAAATCTTCCCGCAGCTACTTCGATTCTGCCTTCCACTTTTTCAGTGTCTCAATATCTACCCCGCTTATCTCTGAGATTTCTTTCAATGAGAGAGAGGTTTGCATTAAGTTTAGAAGCAGCACTCGTTTTTCTTCCAGATTTCTTTTTTGTTCTTCTTGTCTCCCTTTTGCTATACCTTTTGCCATGCCTTCATCTCGAGCGTACTCCAACTCTGCCTCTGCTATTGCTCGGGCTTTATCGATTTTCATGATCATTTCCTTTTCCTCCTCTTCCAATGTTAAGAAGTCTGTCTTCTTTTTCGCTTCTTTGATATAGTCGGGGGCGTCAGTCTTCACTTCTCCTGTCTTGAAATAATAATGCCAGTGATACGCCGCATGTTGCGTATTAAGTACGTCGTTCTTCAAACTAAGAAAAACAAGTATCAACAGCTCTTTTCCCTCTTTATTTAGAAAAAGGCGATTGGTCTCGGGATTCATTAAACGGAACAATTGCAGGGCACTTTCTGTGTCATCGAACAAATGAAAATCGACAATATTGATACCATACGCTGGGCGCAGGCTCGAAAAATTGCTTTTCTTCACTTCATTTTTAGCGATATTGCCAAAAGGCGAGCGATAGGCTTCCCCTAGATAGAAGAGGCTTCTTTCGTGAAAATACTTTTGCGCCTGAACTTGACACTCAATCGTGGTATAGCTTCCATCTTCAGCGACTGCCAGGATGTCAACCTCGGTAAGCTTTACCTCCATCTTTTCCCGTTCTTCATAGGATTTCTTATAGCTGTCAATGTGATAGGTCTGCTTTGGCATCAGTCTCTCGAATTCTAAGCCTAATAAATCTTTGACGAATGCTTTTAGAATATGCTGGGAATCCTCCGAAGTTAGTAATTTTTTGAATAATAGATCGTTGGTTGGTAAATACACGTGCATCTCTTTTCCGTAAACGTCACATAGTAGGGTGTCTCGTTTTCTCCTTCGCCGACTGTTAAACTTACTGTATCAACTTACAGGAGGCATACTATGGAGAAAAAAGAGATCGTACCTATTCAGATCGTGGATCGAAATCCACCGATGTCGCCAACTGCTCCAGCGAAATCAAAACTCGCGGCTCGAGTGAAATTGGGACAAGCTGAAGCTTACATCTACAATGGAACGGACAAATATATTTTGGCAACGATCATGAAGGAGTTGAGCATCCATGCTTCTCGACTTCACTCACGTACCTAATATCTTTATCGTTTGTGGGAAAACCGATCTTCGAAAAGGAATCGATGGACTTGCGGCCTTTGTCACAGAAACATATCAACTCGATGTTTTCGATCACTCGCTCTTTCTGTTTTGTGGCTCAAAACCAGACCGCTTCAAGGCACTTTACTGGGAAGGTGATGGCTTTTTATTATTGTACAAACGATTTGAAAATGGTCGGCTTCAATGGCCGAAAAACTCTTCAGAAATGAAGAAATTAGATGTTCGGCAATTGAAACGACTGCTTATAGGCTTTTCGATCGAAGAGAAGAAAACCATTCATTCCAGCACCAAGGGTGCCTTCTATTGAAGTAGTAGAAACGTTGGTTTTATGCGATTTCTACTACTTTTTTGTCGTCAGAAATGGTATAATAATAACAGGTGATATCAAGCGTGGAGGTGTAAATGATTGACTAAAAAGGGAAATCAGCTTCTTTTGGATAACAAGAAACTGGAGAAGCGTCTCCAAGAAATGACTGAACAATTTGAACTCGTCCTTGAACAAAATCAGTACCTTCAAGAACAGCTATTCGCGATGCAGCGTCAGATGTATGGACGAAAAAAAGAAGATACGCCATCTGTCGATGGGCAAACAAATTTATTTGATACAGACCCTTTTAAGGAACCAGAGCAGACTGGTCAGGAAAGCCAGGAATTGATTGAGGTAAAGAGCTTTAGACGGAAAAAGACAAAAGGAAAAAAAGCCTTGTCGCTTGCCCACTTACCCGCAAACCATCTTCACTATTATTTGGAGGGCGAAGACTGTCTTTGTGATGCCTGTGGTACTCACATGACTGAAATTGGCTCCACCGTCGTCCGTGAAGAACCTCTATTTATTCCTGCTCATATTGAAAAAAATTTATTTCACCAGCATGCGTACAAGTGTTGCACATGTGAAAAAGACAATGGAACAACATCAATTAAGAAAGCTCGTGTACCAAAACCTCTGATCAATAATAGTTTTGGCAGTCCTACGATGGTAGCTCAGACAATCGTTGAAAAATATATCAAGAAAGTGCCTGCCTATCGGCAAGAGAACGAATGGAAAACCTTTGGCTTTCCATTGGATCGCCAGAAAATTACACATTGGCATCTTCTGGCGACAGACTACGTCTTGTCGCCGCTGTATCAACTATTAAAAGATACCTTACAGAACCAAGAAGTCATTCATGCGGATGAGACGCACTACAATGTCTTAGACGTTCCAAAAGCCACGACCTATTATTGGCTGTATACTTCTGGAAAAGCAGAAAGCTATCCCATTGTTCTTTACCAACATGAATTATCGCGCAAACATGAAATCCCTCAGAATTTTCTTACACACTTTACTGGCTATCTACATAGTGATGCTTACGCAGCTTATGGAAAAATGGCTGGCATCAAGAATGTTTACTGCTGGGCACATGTTCGTCGGAAATTTCATGAAGCGATCGGCTCACAGCCCAAAAAATATAGCACCGCCTTATTAGGCGAGCGCTATTGCGACCTTCTTTTCAAAGAAGAGAAGAAACTACGCCATCTAGATCCAACGGATCGTCAAAAACAGCGCAGTCAATGGATCAAACCCATCGTGGAGGAATTCTTTTCTTGGGCATCTAATCTATGTGTTCTCCCAAGATCAAAACTGGGAGAAGCCGTTGCGTATCTGCTAAAGTACAAGGAAGGATTGTGTACTTTCTTAGAGGATGGACGGTTAGAAACCACGAACAATCGCGCGGAACGAGCCATCAAAGAATTGGTGATCGGTCGAAAAAACTGGTTGTTCTCAAAAAGCGAAAAAGGGGCGCAAGCAACAGGAATCATTCTGAGCATTCTACGGACAGCTGTAGAAAATGGCTTAGATCCAAGAAAATATCTGATCTATTTATTTGAAAATATCCCCAACCTGCCAAGTTTAACAAAACCTGCGCTGGCAGCTTATTTGCCTTGGAATCAGGAAGTTCAAAGAAAGTGCCAAGCTAACTATTAATAAAAAAAGCACGCCCATCAATCATCCTTAAGTATACAGGAGGATTGATGGGCTTTTAATACACCTTACTATCTGACGGTTCTTTCCAATTTCATGGGATTCGATATACTAAATGTAGTATAATTTAATTGTTGGTAGTTACTGTTACATGATAAGGAGGCGTATTTCTTTGGAAGAATTACTTTTATCATTGGACGTTAATTTACATGTTGATGACTGTCAAATAACAAAAGAGAAAATTACCTTTGATGTTTCTTCCATTTCTACCTCGGCAAAGTGCCCCACATGTCGCTGCAAATCCACCAATATTCATGATTCTTATACTACTAAAATTCAAGATCTACCGATTCAAAGTAAGACAGTCTATTTAAATTTACTTATACGAAGATTCAAATGTCAAAATCCTGACTGTTCTAAAAAAACATTTTCTGAGACGTTCCCTTTTAGGGAACGAAATGCACGAAAAACAACACGATTGATGAAACTAATTGTTGATTTAGCAGAAAGTCGGAGTTCTGTAGGTATGACTAAAGACCTTGAAGAAATGGGAATCATAGTAAGGAAGAGTAGTCTATGTAATTATCTTGGGCAAAAAAAAAATTCACGTAGATTATGATGTAGCTGAAATATGCATTGATGATTTCGCTCTGAAGAAACGCCAACGTTATGGCACAATTATGGTAGATATCAAAACTGGGAAAATTGTTGACCTGCTGGAATCTCGTGAAAAAGAGGATGTGATCGAATGGCTTAAAAAATTCAAATGTGTTGAGCTGGTGTCACGTGATGGTTCTCGTACATACTCTGCAGCGATTAAGAAAGCATTCCCTCATGCAATACAAGTCACCGATAGATTTCATTTGGTTGCTCGTCTTTGTGAACTCGCTCAAACATTCATGCGCCACTCTTTCCCGCCAAGGATTCCAATCGAGATTTCCAATGAAAAATATGAAAAATTTGAAGATTTTCTTCTATATGCTTCACGAAGAGATAAAATTGTTTATGTAAAACGGCTGCATACCGACGGTATGACACAGCAAGAAATTCGAATGAAAACAGGCTTCGGCCTTAAAACTATTTCCAAGTATATAAAAATGAAGGAGAAGGAAATTCCGGAAGATAAAGCAATATTTTGGGAACGACATCATAATGAGCTAATGGAAGAAAAACAACAACAAATTGATGAAGTGAGAGCCCTTGCCAAAAAAGGAGTTGCCCTTTCCGAAATAACTGATATTACAGGATACACGCCTCAAACAATTGTAAGATATTTAGGAAAAGATGCTTCTTCTCTCAGCGGACAATATGGGATCGATCGTCCTGGTAAATTAGAAAAATATCGCAAAGAAGTTCTTGCGCTTCGTAAAGAAAGAAAAACATACTCAGAGATTTTTCAAATTATTTCTGAAAAAGGATATACCGGAACAGTAGATGCTATTCGAGGATATATGTCCCGGCAACGTCGTCTTCATAAACATTTTAAAGAAGAGTATCAAGGGAAATCCATTGAAATATTAGAACGAAAATGGTTAATTAAACTATTCTATTTACCGATTGAGAAAGTTCCCGTCATTGATAGTGAGTTATTGGAATTAGTTTTCAATCAGCATCCAAAATACAAACAACTCTATGAATTAGTTTGGAGATTTCGTCATTGTTTAAAAAAACAAGATCTAGAGTCTTTTAAAAGCTGGATGTCTTCTGTAAAAGAAAATTTTGATGATGTCTCTCTATTAAAGTTTGTGGGTAGTCTCTTAAATGATTTCCCAGCAGTCAAATATGCGATTACTCATAAATATAACAATGGTTTAGCTGAAGGTAGCGTAAATAAGATAAAGACCATAAAGAAACAGATGTATGGACGGTGCAGTTTCAATTTATTACGAAAAAAAGTTTTATCATTGGAAAATCGTCGAATCCCATGAAATTGGAAAGAACCTATCTGACGCTTACTCTTTTCCTGCCTTTCAGACAGCAGGTTTTCTCGCCTACATTATAACATGGCAAAACAACCGCTATCAAAGTCCTTTTACTCTAAAATACGCAGAAAAATAGAAAGTTTTTGATTCGAAATAATGATCACCTTTTTAAAATAAAAACAGGAATAGAACTATTTTTAGTTTTATCCCTGTCTCGTCTGTTTGCTGGCTTGCAAACTTGAGTTATTGTATTTCTAAAGTATCAAATAGCTATTTCTTTGTAAATAAATCAAAATCATACGCGCGAAGTTCCTTATTGATCATTTGTGTAGAGCTTTCTCCGGCATCAATGACCATACAAATCCCATTGATGTAACCTGCCATTGAACTGTTTAAAAACACGATGGGCGCTGCCATTTCTTCCGCAATTGCTGGACGATCCGCAAATCCTGTGACTAGATTCTCCTCGCCTCCCATCATGTCTGCAAAATCTTGTGTCAATCCCGTTTTTGCTGCTCCTGGCATGATACAATTCACTCGTATATTTTTCTTTGCAAATGCTGGTACCGTAGCACAGACTAAATGATTAACTAAACGCTTAGATAAGAAATATGCCTCGGTTCCCGGTTGATCATTCATGTTTAAAGCCTCCACTGCCTGGACTGCTGCTTCCCAAGATGCTGTCTCAATAAATGGCTGTGTTTCATTGACATGATTTTCCCACCACACTGCAGCTAAAGAGGAAACAAATGCGATCGCACCATTTTCCTTCATGCGTTTGCTCAAATACTCTTCTATAATATATTTGTTTGCAATAAAGTTGACAATCACCACAGTATTGTAATCATGGTGTTGACCTGAAATACCTGCTTCACCAAAGAAACAGTCAATCCTTTGTGGCAACTCCTCAAAGGCCCGATCAATTTCTATTTTTTGAGCAAGGTCACAACGAATAAATTTTTTGACCCCTGGCAACTCTGCTTTTGAATAATCAATCGCATAAACCACAGCGCCTAATTCAATCAACATTTGACTGGTAGCCTTCCCCATTCCTGAAGCTGCTCCAGTAACTACACAGATTTTTTCTTTATAGTCAAAATAGTCTTTCATGCAGTATCTCCTTATTCATTTTAATGGATTAATTTTTCCTTACTGAAAAATTAGTCTGATTTTCTTGCCGTATATCATTCCTCTATACTTCTTTTGATTTTGATTGCTTCCACTTTGGTTTTTACTGATTCAGCTAGAATTCTGCGAAAAGAGGAACTGAAATCCTTATTCATTTTAATGGATTAATTTTTCTTTACTGAAAAATTAGTCTGATTTTCTTGCCGTATATCATTCCTCTATACTTCTTCTGATTTTGATTGCTTCCACTTTAGTTTTTACTGATTCAGCTAGGTTCCTGCGAAAAGAGGAACTGAAATCCTTATTCATTTTAATGGATTAATTTTTCCTTACTGAAAAATTAGTTTGATTTTCTTGCCGTATATCATTCCTCTATACTTCTTTTGATTTTGATTGCTTCCACTTTGGTTTTTACTGATTCAGCTAGAATTCTGCGAAAAGAGGAACTGAAATCCTTATTCATTTTAATGGATTAATTTTTCCTTACTGAAAAATTAGTCTGATTTTCTTGCCGTATATCATTCCTCTATACTTCTTCTGATTTTGATTGCTTCCACTTTGGTTTTTACTAATTCAGCTAGAATTGTGCGTAAAGAGGAACTGAAATTCTTATGCTTGATATTGTTTATTTAAAAAGTCTGTGTCATACAATTCCTCAAAGGATTTTACTTTCCCATTTTCAAAATGGAAAAGCTGCAAATATGTTCCTTGGTAGCTTAGGTGCACATTATTGAACTGGGGTCCAGTTTGAGCGTCAATATCACTTCTAGCCTTTGTAATAATAACATCTGGATCTTCACCAAAAATGACTTCATCAATCGTCCAGTCAAACTTCCCTTTCCAGTCAAAAATTGGGTCCCAAAAGCTTTTCACAGCTTCCCAGCCTTCAAGAGAAGAAGCTTTACATACAGCCACACCTTCCGTCGTAAATGGTAAATACACTACCGGCTCATCTTCTACCCACAAAGCATAAAACAGTTCGCGGGGTTCTAAATAAAGAGAAAAAAACTGTTTGATTACTTCAAAATTTTGTAACCGTTTCGGATCATTAGTAGTTATTTTTGCATTGTTAACAACTGGGTTTCCCATGATGATTATTCTCCTTTTTTACCAGACATATTCTGGCATTGGTTTTTTTTCAATACGTAAAGCTACTTGTTGAATGTTTAATAAATGTTTGTAACTAAGGTTTTCAGAAATACTATTATTTCCCCAAGAACCACAACCGATGGAATTAGTTGGAATAATTGAGTTATGCGGACCGCTTCCGCTATCGCTAGTTGGTTGATTTACCATTAGGCGGCAAACTGGAATTTCTATTCCCGCCTTAATAATGTGTTGTTCATTAGATGAATAAATACCTGCTGTATGTCCTTTTCCAGCGACTTCATAGTTTGCCACAGCAATATCCAAAGCCTCTTCAAAACGATCATAGGCAATAACTGAAAGTACAGGGCAAATTTTTTCAGCACTCAATTGTTCTTTATGACCAAATTCAGTAACTTTAACGGCGATAATTTTGGTGTTTTCTGGAATAGTTACTCCTGCCTTATTAGCTACGACCAGTGCATCTCTTCCTGCTAAATCTTTTGCAAAATGACCTTCTTTATCAAAAAGTGCTTGCCGGATTTTCTCAACCTGCTCCTCATCATCTATCCAGTAGGTTCCCGCCTGCTCCATGGCATCTCGAACATCTTTTTCAACTTTACGCGGATAAATCAAGGTTTGTGTACACACACAAGCAGTCCCATTATCGTATTGACGTGCGGCAACCGTATCAGTCGCAAAGGCAGTATAATCTTCGACATCTTCTAAAATCAATTGCGAGTTCCCAGCACCAACACCAAAGGCTGGCGTACCGCTTGAATAAGCTGCCTTAACTAAGCCTGGACCACCTGTCGCAATAACAACATCCGTCTTTTCCATTACTTCTTTTGAAGCCTCCATACTAGGCTCCGGTACTACCTGAATTAAATCCATTGGTGCGCCAACAGAGGCTAGGGCAGACCGCATTAAGTCCACTGTATGTTGTACAGATCTTTTAGATTTCGGATGTGGTGAAATAATAATCGCATTTCTTCCCTTCAGCGCCAGCATCGCATTTCCCATTGGTAAAATATTGGGTACCGTTACTGGTGCAATACTCCCTATCACACCGACAGGATGGGCGATTTTGATAATTCCTGTCTCTTCATTGCGCTCAATTTCACCTACCGATTTTTTATCCTTTAGGTGATACCATAGGGCACTAGAAAAAAATTCATTTTTCGTTTGTTTGGCTTCGGCATTTCCAAACTGGGTTTCTTCAGCAGCTTCTTCAGCTAATTCCTTCGCATGATCATAAATGGCTTTGCCAATAATTCTGACCATCTCATCCGTTTGCTCCTGATTATAATAGTTGATTTTTTGCTGAGCTATTCGGGCTTTTTCAATCATTTCTTCAATTACAGTCATCTTACCTTCTCCCTTTCCTAAATATTATTTTTATTAATCTGTAGCGATAGTAAATAATTTGGCCTTTTCCTCACCGATATATATGCGATAAGCTCCACCAGCTAACGCCTCCAACTCATATTCACCAGGAACTTGTATGATAGGAGCTAAAAATCCTGCCCACTTTTCTATCCATGAGCAAATCATCGCAGAATTAGCCAAGCCGCCTGTCAAAATAATGCCATCTAAATCACCCTCAACTGCTACCGCCATCTCTCCGCAGGCCTTACTAACCTGATACGCAAGTGCCTCATACACAAGCTTTGCATAGTCATCCCTCTGCTCAATCTTCTTTTCAACTTCACGTCCATCATTTGTTCCTAAATAAGAATAGAGGCCGCCCTCTCTTCGTAAAATTTTCATCACTTCATTTTGAGGTAATTCGTAACATAATTTAATAACATGCTTAAGGGCAATACTACCTGCCCGTTCAACCGAAAAAGGCCCTTCATCATCTGCTAAAACATCAACAATTCGATTTTTAGCAAGTCCACAAACAGAGGTGCCGCCGCCCATATGAGCAATCACAAAATTACATTCCTCAACTTTTTTTCCAATTTTTTGAGCGGCTACTCTTCCCACTGCTCGCATGTTCAACAGATGTCCGATACTTTGCTTAGGAATTTTTTTCGTCCCAGTGATTCGAGCAAGATCGGACAATTGATCCAAGGTTTCCCCGTCATAAATGTAAGCTTTAACATTTTTTCCAGCGAGCTTTGCTAATTGACGGGCAATACTTGTTCCTAAGTTGGAAATGTGTTCAATCGCTTGATAGTTTGTATTGTAGTCCACCATCAATTCGTTCACCTCATAGCCGCCTGCGTCAATTGGAGGAAGTACACCCGCTCGTGTTACTACCGCCGATAGATTCCTGACACTTACTCCTTTCGTCTCTAAAAGTTTTAAAATCTCTTTCAAGCGAAACTCCTTTTGCTGAAAAACACTGGAAAATTGGTTTAGCTCTGCAATAGAATGCTCGATTGTTTCCTTAAATTGAAACGTATTATCTCTGGTATAGCCAACCTTTGTAGTTGTTCCACCTAAATTGATCGCTAGTATCTGAACAGACATCTTTATTCCCCCTTTGCCGCTGCTAATGCCAACATCATCGAGGTAACTTTCTCTTCTGCTGATGACGCTCTGGACACTAAAATAATTGGACATTTCGCACCTAATACAATACCGGCTGTCTTGGCTCTACCAAAGGTTTGCAAGGCTTTTACCATCACATTTGCCACTGTAATATTTGGTGCTAAAAGAATATCTGCATCCCCTTTTACGGCACCCGTATATTGCTTTGCTTCTACAGCGGCAGGATCGGTAGCTAAATCAAAAGAAATCGGTCCTTGAATCACACATCCAGTAATCTCCCCTGAACGCTGTAGCTGCATCAATTGCTCTGCTTCTAGAGAGGTTGTAATTTTAGGATGAACAAGCTCATTGGCTTCAATAATGCCTACTTTAGGTTTTTCATAACCCAGCTTATGAAAAAGTGTGACAGCGTTTTCCAACAATAATTTTTTTTGACTAAAATCAGGAAATAGAACCATTGCTCCATCAGTGAAGCCTAATAGTTTTTGGTAGCCTGGAATTTGCAACAATGTTACATGAGAAAGTAACGGGCCCTCTTTGATACCGTTCTCATTATTAACTACAGCTTTTAGCAGCGTTCCCGTTTGAATATGGCCTTTTAATAAAGCCTCTCCATGCCCCTCTCGAATCAGGTTAATCGAAATTTCAGCAGCGATTTCAGGGGTTTCTGCTGAGATTATTTCAAAATCTTCAGTGTCGTTTCTATTTTCCAAAAGCAGTTCGCGAATTTTCACTGCATCTCCAACTAATATACTTTTAGCCAGGTTCTGATTTTTAGCCATAATCGCAGCTTGAATCGAGACTTGATCAACAGCATTTACTACAACAATTGTTTTTAACTCCCGTGAATTGCGGAATCTTTTTTTTAATTCAGCAAAGTTTTTCATCTGCTCCTCCTTTCCTTTTCAATACGAAAATACCTGCGCAAAACCTACTTTTCTTTTGCTATACTAAAGGTATAACAGCGCCTTCATTTTAGGCTGTTCAGTCATTTGTTTTATTGTCTTAAGCATACTTTGTCCACTTTACAAAGTACACTTACAAAAGGTTTCTTTTGTAAGAAATTTCCTGCATTACCTTAACAAAATCTCAATTCTGTAAAACGAAAGGAGCCTATTTATGACAAACAAAACCAAAGACCAGCTATCCCATAATTTTCTCATCCTACTTAAAACGAAAGGTATTGAGGAAATTTCAGTGAGTGAATTATGTAAAAAAAGTGACATTAGTCGAGAAACATTTTATTATCATTTTCAAGATAAATACGATCTGATTAGTTGGATTTATGGATGTCAAAAAAAATCAATTATGAAACAATATTTTGGCACAGAGCCTTGGTCCGCTACTTGTACGCGTGTACTTAAACTGATTCGCGAGTATTCTACCTTTTATCGAAGAGGTTTTTCTGATACATCCTACCAAAATTTAGAGCGAGCGATGAACGACTACACTAATGAAGTTTTTTCAAATGTGATTTCTCAGGAAAATCCGCAGCGAATACTATCAAAAGAAATGGAATTTTTTATTCGTTTTAACTCCCATGGTGCGGTGTCTATGACCAAAGAATGGGTGGAATCTGGAATGATTGTCCCTGAAGAAGAACTTGGCAAATTATTAGCCGATTCAATGCCGAGTAAAATGAAAGATTCCTTTGATAGCGCACTGCCAGCAAAATAATAAGAGATCACCCAACTCATTGATCACTCTCTTAGCCTATTGCTTCTCTTTTTAGTTTTTCTTTAGTTGTTGGTTTAAACCATTTCTGGGACTCTTGAATAGTAGATTCTGTATTTCATTGAAGGACGTGAATTTCTGTTTTTCGATATTGTACCGCCGATTTTCAAAGAATGTCGTGCAACTTGAAATTTTCTTCTGGGCTTAGTAAGGAAAATCAGTTCATAATCGGTAACACTTTTTCCATCTATATAATTAAAAACGAAATGGGGTCGTTATACCAAATTGGACAATAAAAAACTGATCGCCAGTTTTTTAACTATCGATCAGCCTTCTTAAGGTGTTTGAATTTATTGTTCGCTTACGTTATTGTTCACCACTAATTTTGTACAATAATTTAATTTGCGGCGATTCTTTTTCAACCATCAATTCAAATGGTTTTTCCTTGTCCTCTAATGCAAAATATCCAGTAATTAACGAAGAGATATCTAGCACTTTAGAGTCCATATAGCGCAATGCGGCTGTCCATTCAAAGCCTGGAAATGGTCCTGAATACGACATCCAAGCTCCTGTAATGGTCACTTCTTTTCTAAGTATCTGTTCAAATTCTTCCGGTTCAAATGAGATAGGCTTCGTCATGGTTCCGATATAGGCGATTTGTCCCATCTTGGATACAAAATCCAACGCCTGTTTCTGAGTAACATGGCTTCCCGCTGTTTCTACGACTATTTCAGGTAAATCATTTTTGTCGTAATAATCCTCTAATGAGAATTCATTAGGATTGATCCCTACATCGGCGCCTACTAATTTTGCCGCGGCTAATTTCTTGCTGTTTAAGTCTACAACTACAATACTTCCTACGCCACGAGCTCTTAAAACGGCCACTGTCAGTAAACCGATCGTGCCAGCTCCTAACACTAAGACAGTTGCGCCTGCGCGCAAGTTTAAACGTTCCACTCCATGAATGGCTACAGTAAGGGGCTCAACTAATGCTGCTTCATCTAATGGCAGACTATCTGGAACAATGACGCAATTTTCTTCTGGAACAGCAACAAACTCAGCCATCGCTCCTTGCTGCCTTGACCCGATAAAACTGTATTTTCCGCCCATAGCTGGATTGTTCCCAGCCCAATCTTCTGGCGGTGTTAATGGCACAAGCGGTGCTACCGCAACTCTATCTCCTTTTTTTAATTTAGTTACAGTTGCTCCAATTTCTTCAACAACTCCGGAAAATTCGTGCCCTAATACCTGCGGAAAGGCATGGACGCCACCATCAAAAAATCTTGGCAAATCAGAACCGCAAATTCCACAAAAAGCAACCTTTACTAAAACCTCGTCATCCTTGATTTTTGGCCTGTCCATATCTAACAGTTCCATGTTTGCTACATCCGTTACTACTAATGCTTTCAATTGCACTGCTCCTTTCGAAATTTCTTTAGCCGATCTCAATCACATAATTGCAAGTAAATTTATTGTTGGGACTAAGTCTGTTTATGCCTCTTTTCTCTGTTAATAAACCCGTGCTGTCACTATCATCTGCTATTCCGCACCAAGGCTCAATACAGACAAAATTGGATTGTTCAGGGTAGGTAGACCATATTCCTAAGTAAGGCATTTGATCATAACTGACTTTGAGTATTCGCTCATTCCGATGTACTAGCTGAATTTCGGTTTTTGATGTTGTACAGAAAATGAGAACTCCTTCACTGAACAGTTCTTCATTTAATGAATAGGTAGACTTCTTTGGATCGTTTTCACTGTATTTATCGCTATACCTAGTCAATACCTCCACCGAATCTATCGGGATTCTTTCCATCGGCTCTTCAGAAGTAATCACTAAAAGATTATCGCTGTCATTCGGAATGTTAAAACCAGGGTGAGCACCTACTGAAAAGAGCAGCTCTTGGGAATCACTCGGATTTACCACCCGGTAATCAACACGAAGAGCATTTCTGTCCAGCGTGTAAATAACGTCAAAAACGAACATGAAGGGATAGTTAGCCAATGTTTCTTTTGTTTGGCTTAGTCTCAAGATTGCTTTGTCCGCTGCATATTCAACAATTGAAAATTCCATATCTCGCGCAAACCCGTGCTGAGTCATAGGATATTCGTTTCCATTGTAGACAAAGTGATCTTCTTTTAATTTCCCAACAATGGGAAACAGGTTCGGAGCATGTCTGCCCCATTTTTCTTTATCAGCCTGCCAAAGGTACTCTTTTTCCTGATGCAAAATACTTGTTAATTCTGCCCCAAGAGTATTCACGCGGACGTTTAATTCTGAATTAAAAAGTCTAATCTCGGTAATAGTTATCAACTCTTTCTCATCAAGGCGTTGGATTGACAACGCCCTTTTTTATAATAATATTGGCATATAGAGCACTTTCACCGCTCTTTATCACTGCGTAGCAATTCTTTCCCCGTCGATAAAATTCGGGCTTATCGATCTTTTCAGGAACAATTTTTCTTCCTTCTGCTTTTTCCAGGATGAGATCATATTCATCCCATATAACTGGTACATAAGGATCATCTGCCAATACTTCCATATAATAAACGGGGGTATCCACATAGCTATCCAATGGAACAAACTGCAAAATAGCGGTTAATAATTCTACAATATTATGCCCATCCATATGGATAACTAAATCGGGTTGTCCAAATTTTGGATAATTCCCATCTGCTATCAGCAATTCATCACCATGTCCCATCTCCATAATGATTTTTAATAGATCAGGCGTTAAAATACTTGGAATTCCTTTCAGCATTCGGCTCACTCATTTCCTTTATTCTGTGATTGTTCCATCGATATCCCATAAGTCTTCCCAGCCCTTTGCATGCTCCCAGAGAAAAACTTGTCCTTTGATGAATCGGCAATTCTGATCAATCGAAGCCAATACAGCCATCTCTTCCTCCGTTAATGGATCTTCTATCGTAGATTTCAGATTGCTTAAGTATTCATTTTCGTGAATGGAGAACGGAATAGGTATCTGTCCGCGCTGCACAGCCCATTTTAGACAGACCACGGCTGGATGAATCTGATGATTCTTAGCGATTTCGATCAACTCAGGCATTTCAATATCGACTACATCGCTTTCTGTTTTATCTCTTTCTGGTCTTGTAGGCGAGCCAATCGGACAAAAACCAATCGGTTGGATGCCTTTTTCGACACAATATTCATACAATTCAGGCTGTTGGAACGATGGGTGAAGCTCCATTTCAATCAATGTTGGTTGGATTCTGCATAGTGGAAGAACGGCCTCTAATTTGGGGATAGTCATACTTGACATCCCAATATGCTTAACAAGTCCTTTATCATACGCCTCCTCTAATTGCTTCCAAGTATCCATAAATTCCTCGACGCTAAATGGTTTTGAATCAGGATTTCGATCATCTGGTTTGGCGAAGGGCGCGTGATAATTTGGAAATGGCCAGTGAATAAAATAGGCATCCACATAATCTAACTGCAAATCGGCTAAAGTCTTTTTCAGTGATTTCTCAGCTTCTCGGTGCTGATCATTCCAAACTTTCGAAGTAATAAATAGTTCTTCTCTTGATACAATCCCTCGACTGATTGCATCTGCGAAGACTTCTCCTATCAAATCCTCGTTGCCATATACCGCAGCGCAGTCGAATAATCGATAACCGACTTCAATCGCTCCTTTAACAGCATTTGAAATTTGTTCAGCAGTAAATCGATCAGAACCAAACGTTCCCATTCCAATACAGGGAATCTCTTCACCAGTAGCTAATCTTTTTTTCGGTACCAAATTTGGATCAATTTTCTTCATTTTTATACTTCCTCTCTTAACGTTATTTCGTCATTACTGGCTTGAGTTGTTGATAAATCAAGCGATAATCTGAGTAAAGCTTGGAATAAACAGCCTCCGAACTTCTATCCGGGTCATGAACGCGTTGGGTAGAAACAGTTTTCTCGACCGCGTCTTCAAAATCCTTATAGAGTCCTACTGCTACACCCGCTAATAAGGCTGCACCTAGAGTGGTCGCAGTATCTGAACTCGGAACGACTATTTTCTTTCCTGTAACATCTGATTTTATTTGTGTCCAAATCAAGCTATTGGCTGCACCGCCAATTGATCGCAGCTCCTTAATTTCAAGGCCTAATGATTCAGCGACCTCAAGATTATGCTTCAATGAAAAGGCCACACCTTCATAGCCTGCTCGGATCAGGTGTTCTTTCTCTTTAGTGAAATCCAAACCATAATAAACGCCCTTAGCATCAGGATTCCAAATTGGCGAACGTTCTCCCGCCATATAGGGTAAGAAAATAACTCCTTCTGACCCAGCCGGGATTTTTTTCATCGACCTTTCCATTTCATAAAATTGATTGGTTTTATTTTTCTTAGCAGCAGCTTTTTCCAAGTGACAAAAACTATTCAACATCCACCGGGCAACACCAGCTCCTCCTACAGTTCCTCCTTGTAAGAGCCATTTATTCGGAACCACATGATAGCTAAGAATCAGACGGGGATCTGCCTTATACTCCTCGATACAGATACTCATTCCGCCTGCCTGCCCCCCTTGCTCTTGAGTTTCTCCTGGGGAGATGACTCCTGCCCCAAGTGCTCCGCATGCAGCATCCAGACCGCCTGCAACGACGGGAATCCCAGCTGGCAAGCCTGTCTCTAAGTAAATAGCTTCAGTGGTATGCCCTACAATCTGATGACATTCATAAATCTCAGGAAACAAGCTTTGACTTAACTCCAACACCTCCAACATGCTCTGATCGTATTTTCCTGTTCTCATATCAATGCAATGCAAACCATAGCCCTGTGATTTATCCTGCGAGATTTTTCCAGTGAGTTTATACACGATATAGCTGTTTGATTGTAAGAATTTATTTACATTAGAAAATAATTCAGGCTGATGTTTTTTAAACCAAAGGATTTTTGGTAATGAATACGTTGGTTTGAAGGGGTTTCCCGAAACCTTGAAAAAGGCCTCTTCACCAATTTTTTTATTCCATTCATCACATATTTTTTGAGCTCGTTGATCCATCCAAATCGGTGTGTTCCCTAAGACAGTGCCATTTTTATCTATCGGAATCGCCGACCAGCTCTGACCGTCTACACCAATCCCTTTAATTTGTGCTGGATCGACCTTTTTTCTTTTCAGCATGACTTTTATTGCTTTACTTACTTCAGTCCACCATTCATTTGGATCTTGCTCAGCCCAGCCCTCATTTGGGTAATAGACGTTGTAGCTCCCTGTTTGCTGATCCAAAACCGCTCCTCTTTCATTGAAAAGAGCGACTTTACATGAGGATGTTCCAATATCAATTCCTAATAATACTTCCTCCATGATTTTCCACTCCTGTACTAGAACGATAATTCCTTCTGCCCATTCTTATCTAAAGTAACTAACTCTTGATACGTATCTTCATCGAAACTATTTTCTGCTTTTATCCGGATCTTCAAATTATCTAAAGGTCTACCTTCTATTCTTACTTTTGTTATTTTTTTATCCTTCCAAAAAACGTCAATTTTCTGCCCGCCACGAACTCGAAAGCCCTTTAAGTAGCCTGAAGCAAAATCATTTGGCAGTGCCGGCAGGAGTTCAATCATCTCATTTTGGCTTTGGACCAGCATTTCACAAATTCCATTTACTGCTCCAAAGTTGCCATCTATTTGAAATGGCGGATGATCATCTAATAGATTAATCAGAGTGGAATTTCTCAATAGCCCATACAATTCATTTACTGCCGCTTCTCCATCCTGTAATCTAGCAAAGAAATTGATCAACCATGCTGAACTCCAGCCTGTTCTCGTACTTCCCACAAATCCTGTTCCGACCCAATTATTGATGGCCTGATCCCGCTTAGCTTCTTCTAGATAGTCTCCATATTTTAATCGACGCTCAATCGTTTTCCTTGCCGCTTTAGCCAATTCAGGTGTTTTTTCTAGACTAATTTCATTTGCTGGATGCAAGCCAAATAACGGTGAAATATGACGATGTCCAGGTTCAACTTCTTCATAATCTTCCAGCCATTCCTGTATTTGCCCATGTCGTCCAATTTTGGTTTTCGGTAATCGTTCATAGATAGCCATTGATCGCCGAATGAGCTCGTCAGATTTTTCCAATGTCCTAGCTGCATTCACCAAGCAAGAAAGGAAGAAACGTAAAATTTGATTATCAATCGTTGGAGAAAGGCAAAGATTTCCTTCGACTCCCTCTTGCGTTCGATACTTATTTTCTGGAGATACAGAAGGTCCCGTAACCAAATACCCCCTATATTCAAATAGATAGTCCTCGTAAAATGCTAAGGCCTCTTCAAAAATTGAGAAATACTTACCCAAAAATGCTTTATCCTGCGTATACTCAAAATGTTCCCAAATATGACAGCATAACCATGGAACAGTCATTGGCCAAATTGCTGCTCCAATCGCATGAGATTGGGGAGCGGTATCATAGAATCCATCGGTATTATGATGAGCGGTAAACCCTCTAGCGCCATACATTTTTTGCGCTGTAATTCTTCCATTAGGTCTCATTTTCTCCAGCATTTCAAATAACGGGAGCTCTACTTCCGCCAGATCGCAAGGTCCCGTAAGCCAATAATTCATTTGAGTGTTAATATTTATCGTATATTTTGATCCCCAAATCGGATCAACATCTTCAGACCACAGACCCTGAAGGTTTGAAGGCAATCCTTTTGGGTTGCTTGAAGAAATTAAAAGGTATCTGCCGTAATCAAAATATAGTTGGATCAAACCATTATCAGATTCACCACGCTTCACTGACTCTAAACGCATATCTGTAGGAATAGTAGATTTTTCATCCTGATCAAGCGACAACGCTACTCGATTAAATAGCTCTTGATACTTAGCGATATGTCGTTCTTTTAAAAGTGCGTGGTCAGAAATGTCTAAATTTTCTAATTTTTCTTCACAGGCTTTTTCTCCTTGGGGTGTCCAATAATCGGTCGAAGAGGTCACCGCGAGAACTACTTCTGTATTGTCGCGGCACACGATGGTCTCTCCGATAACTTCGATCTGCCCGTCTACACAAAGAGCTTTGCAGCCCACCTGAAAAGCTGTTCCCTTTTCGCCGCCAGCATGAGCTTGCATGATGATTCCTGAATCATCAAATTTCCAAACCGCGTCATTGAATCGTTTTTGACGTCCCAACTGAATGTTGAGATTTAACTTTCCCGCTTCCGAACTAGAATATTTAATAATAAGAGCGTTGTCGGTATGACTAACAAAATACTCTCTTTTAAACACTGTCTTTTCTACCTTATAACTAGCAGAAATCACAGCGGTCTGTAGATCCAACCCTCGGTAATACTCTTCGATTTTAAAAGCGTTCGTTCCAAAATCTTGGTTAATAAACAGTTCTCCTAAATATTCATAATGGCTCTGATCTCTTGGCGTGCTAAACATAGCTAATTTAGCTAGTTTCTCCGCTTCTGAAATTTTATTCTCCATTAAAAGATTTCGAATATCTGGTAGATATTTTAAAGAATCAGGATTATTTCTATCTTTTTCGTGACCTCTATACCAAACAGTTTCTTCATTTAGCTTTATTAACTCATTCTCCACATTGCCGTAAACCATTGCTCCGAAATGTCCATCCCCCAACGGAAGAGCTTCATTCCAATTTCTAGCATGTTGCCGATACCACAGATGCATTCTAATCCCTCCTAAAAAATACTCAGAGCACTTATAGAGATGACTCTATTAGTGCTCTTATAAAAACACTATTGAACTAATACACCTGCTAAAACTAATAAAATAGAAATGATCATAATGCCAAAGATCATTAACACGGGACTTTTACCTTTGCGAACAAGCTTAAACATGCCTAATGTGACTAGCAGCGGCAACAGCTTAGGGAAGATTCCGTCAATCATCTCCTGTAACGAAATAGTTAGATCGCCTTGAACGAATTTGAAGCCCAAATTAACAGAAACCATCTGAGGGATAAGCCCCCCTACTAAGATTAATCCAAGAGCTACTGCCATATTGGTAATTCTTTCCAATGTGCCCTTGCTTGAGCTTTGTTCGATTAATTCCGAGCCACTTGTGTATCCTTTATGCAAGCCAAAATATTTTAACGCAATATTCAGTACGTTGAATAACACTAAAGCAATCACTAATCCAAGTGGATTTCCCTCTTTTGCATAAGAAGCACCTAAGCTCATACAAATAGGCACAAGTGTTAACCAAATCAGACTATCTCCCAGTCCAGCAAGCGGGCCCATTAGCCCTATTTTGATCCCTGTAGTTGCATCTGATTTGTCATTTCCGCCTTGCTCTTCCATTGCAGAAGTAACTCCAATAATGAATGGTGCAGTAGATTGATGCGTATTAAAAAATTCCAGATGCCTTTTCATAGCTTTGGACATTTCTTTTTCTCCGGCATTGCCATATACCTTTTTCAAAGTCGGTAAAATAGTATATAGAAAACCTAAATTCTGCATACGCTCATAATTCCATGAGGAACCGTAAAAAAACGAACGGACAAAAATTTGATTTAGCTCCTTTTTTCCAATTACCTTTTTCATCATAAGTCATAGTCCTCCTCATCTTCATCGCTTATTGAGACACTCGTATTTGTTGCGACCGCTTGATTCTTTGATTGAATCAGATCAAAGAAATAAGCAATAACAACCCCTATCAAAGCAATTCCAACTGTTGACATATTGCCAAAAGCAGAACAAATAAACCCAACAAGTAAGAACACCCACATATTTTTTTTCAGCATCATGTTCAGCAACATACCAAAACCAATTGCCGGCATAATTCCACCAGCCACGGACAATCCAGTCATCACCACTTCCGGAATAGCCTTAAACAAGCTCTCTACATAGTCGCCACCTAACATGATCGCTAAGAATACGGGCACTACTTTAAACAACACAATAATAAAGAGACTCGCGTAGTGATAGAGTCCGATACGGCTGATGTCTCCTCGATCTGCCGCCTTATCTGCTTTATTTACAAAATAAATGTCAGCTGTTTTGGCTAATACATCAAGTTGCTGCGTAACAACTGCCACTGGAACGGCGATAGCTACACCTGCAGTAACGCCCTTTCCAGACATAATTCCGAAGGCTGTACCCACAATTGCACCTGTGATTGTATCTGGAGGCGTGTACCCGCCAATCCCTGTAACTCCCAGCCACATTAATTCTAAGGTGGCACCAATAATCATCCCTTGAGTAAAATCTCCCAAAACAATTCCAGTCATCGCACCAGTAACTAACGGTCTATGAATCATAAATAATGGCCCGTTGTAATCTACTGCGGCTATAACAGTTACTAATGATAATAAAATAGCTGTTCCTAACATCTCTCTTCCTCCTTGGTCAAATGAATCACTTCTTGATTTTTAACATCGCTATAATGAAGCAATCTTCCGATTACTAATAAAGACTAATCAGCTATAAAAATTTACTCATTTCGGATATTTTGTCATTAGGAACCATTTGTATCTGCACATCGATTCCCTTAGCGATGATGTTTTTAAAATGTTCCCGATCCTCGTCGCCTATCGCTACACCGCCTGTAATCTTCTGTCTTTCATCGTTCTTACCCATTTGTCCAACATTTAAATATGGAATTTCTACCCCATTAGATAAGCAGGTATCTACATCTTTAGGATTCGTAAAAATAAGCATTGTACGTTTCTTTATGGGATTTTTTTGATAAACCCTAATAAATTTTTCAACACCAAAAATAATGATCTTCACTCCAGATGGAGCAGATATTTGTAGGATGGATTGCTGAACCTTGTCCTCGTTTACTTTGTCATTTACAATGATAATTTGTTCAATCTCATGCCTCTTAACCCAAGTCGTTACCACCTGTCCATGAACAAGCCGATCATCAATTCTCACAAATTCGATTGCCATACCTTTTTCCTCCTTTTTTTATAATGAATACTCATCATTATCACTATTAACTACTTCTTTTTCCATTCCACAGAGCTGCTCAGAAAATATTTTTATTCCTTCTGAACCACATGATTTTAACTTCAAGACCAATTCATCCAGTGTTAGCGTTTCCTTAAACGATGCTGCTTCTAAAATCATTGGTAAATTGACACCTGTAATAATCTCTACATTCTCATTTTGAAGGGCAATTCTTGCAGCAGCATTGTATGGAGTTCCTGAAAACAGATCGACTAAAAATAAAACATCTGCCTGCCCATTAAACGTATTCAATACAGTCTCATACTTAGATTGAAGCTGATCCAATCCCTCTCCTTCATTAAAGGGTATCGCCTTAACTTTCTCATCTTTTCCAAAAATCATTTCAAATCCATTGACTAATCCAACAGATAAATCCCCGTGACCTGTAACAATGATTTCAGTCATTTTCTCACACCTTTCTCTACTCACTTCTTTATTATGCAAGTGATGTGCCAAACAGTGTTTCAATATAATAAAAAGCCTATTCCACTTAAGGAACAGGCCTTTTTTAATAAATAATCAAAACGATTGTTATCTATTTCGAAACACTTCTAAAACACTTTATTTATTTCAAAAACACTTGCTGGTCTTTTTAAAACGCTTTAGGGTTCAAGTAATATTTCTCCTATAAAGAGTTTCTCGTCTTTGCTTAACTCTAGTTCTAAGCTCTCTTCAATTGAAACCAGACTTTTAGAGACTATTGGAAGAAATTCTCGCAGCTCTTCTCTCACATCATCCCCGTAATGGATACCTTCTCCTTTGATCGTTCTTTCAAAAGCAAAGGCTGTGTGGATCAATAGTTTAATGATCGTCGCATTTGAGAAGTTCTTTTCCAGCAGCATTTGTAATTCTTTGGTCCATTCCAACAAATGATCAGAAATTTTATAGGGATTCAAGTAAATAAGATGCGTGATAAGGGTATCTAGGCATAAATCCTTGGCGGTAGTGTTGGCTTCAATATTGTTGTCATTTTTTTCGGCACCTAATAAATGCCTCAGTACAATCTCTCCCTCTCCTTCAATCAACTTTTCTAATGGAATAAATGGAACGTCTAACTTAGGATCTTTCGTACCAACAGAGGCGACAATTTGATATTTATCTTCTAACTTAGGAATCTCCTGTTTCATCTTCAAAGAAGACACATTTAAAACTTGAACGGAATTATCAGTGGAGTCGTAGATAATATGATTCAATATAGACTCGATTTTTTTCGCTGTGCCGCTGCCAGTCATACAGATTGAAATGACCGCTTTCTTCTTTCCATTGTTTGCTTCTTGCAGCATGATAGAGGACATAAAATCCTTTTTCACAGATTCGTAAATGCCATTAAGCTCCAAATTCATATAGTTCAATTTTCTAACAACATCCAACACCATACTCGTAGTAACCTGTTGAATAGTTTTTATAGCCACACCTGTTTCTTCTTGCAATCGTGCTTCCATCATCGCCAGTGATCCCATGTCCACTAACATCAGTACACCTTTTCCATCATCGATTTCTTGGATTTTATGGACCAACTGATCAAAAATTTCGTTGGGTGAAATGCTAAGTGACATATCCAGAGCTGTAATAGGTGCGCTGCCAAATAATTCTGTCGCTACGTTTACCATAGAGCTAGCGGTTGAGTCTCCGTGGGCAACGACCAAAACACTGACCGTACTTTTTTCATCCAATGTCTTTATTGAAACAATCAGCATTGCTAAATACACAATTTCAATCTCTGGCAAAACAATACTCAGCTTTTCTGATATTTCACGATTAAAAAGCTTCGCTACTCGATATTCCTCTGGATGTTCATTTTTAAGTAAATCGGCATCGAAATTACTAATAATATTTTCTTTATTTCCTCTTTTAAGATACGCATCAATGTGCATGCCAATATAATAAAGAAATTTTCGGTCAAATTTATAATTCAGTTCTTCGTCAGCGATCTCTTTGAGCCGTACGGCTAATTGAGAGACTTCAGGATCAACGAACTTGAGCAGGTAATAATTCATACTTGTATTAGAAATAAATTTTTCTATATACAAATGCAAATCCGTTAGAATATATTGATGGATTTGTTCAGAAGAGATTCCTTTTTCTTCCAAAATCGTGACTTTCTCTTCAATCAAGTCATAGATATTAAAATCATTGTATTCATCGTCTAGCGCTTCCGTTTGATCATTTGGATAGATGACTGTCGTAACATCTAAAAACTCAGAAAGTGCTTTTGATCTCTGGATGTTCTCACTGTTTGAGATCCACTGTTCTCTTATTTCATCAGGTAAATCTTTTACTAATATCTGTATTTCTTCTGTTTTATGAAGGCTGTTCAAAAAAGCCTGTGCGCAGACTAGCTGCACCTGTGATTTTAGTTGACCTACGTTGCCATAATTGACAGTTTGAATTAAGGCATTTATTACATCAATGTCAATCCGCAGTACTTTTTGAACTCTTTTTGATTCATTGGAGAACAAGAATTTTGTCAATTCAATTTTTTCTTGAAGCGAACGATCGCTTAATTTGGGTATTTGGATCGTCATAGGAATTCTTCTTAAAAAAGTATTTAGCAGCGTCGAATTAGGATTCTCTGTTGTCGCACAAATAATTAAAACATTTGCTTTTCTTTTTCTGCTTGTTTCTCCTAAGCGACTAAACACTCCCTGATCAATGAAATAAAAAAGCATTTCTTGACCTTCTGGAGTCAGTCGATGGACTTCATCCAATAATAAAACCCCGCCATCAGCTTTCTCAATTAAACCGACATGATCCTCATTCGCTCCTGTGAACGCTCCTTTGCAGTAACCAAATAGTTGAGACAATAGCAACTGAGGATTGTGATGATAATCGGCACAATTAAAGCTAACAAAGGGCGCTTTTTCTGAAAAAATTTTCTCATAAACCGCATATTGATAAATTCGATTAGCAAAATACGTTTTCCCAGAACCGGTTGGCCCTAAAAGAAGCATATGTAAGCCATTTGGAGGATAATAAACAGCCGCTTTGGCTTGAGAAATGGCTTTTCTCAAGCTTCCCTTATGGCCAATCACCAAATCAAACGGATCTTGATTTTTAAACTCCCTTTCTTTCTCAACCACTTTATCATCAGGTATCAATTCGGATAAATCCTTGACTTCAACTAATCCTTTGGGAAGCTCTATCCCTAGTAAATCCTCCACAACCTCTAGCGGAAGATAATTTACTGGATACGTTTTCACTTTTATCACTTTTCTTAATTTTACTAACTTGTTTAATTCTAAACTGGTATTGGATCGAGTTAACGCTAATTGCTCTGCCAGATCACTAGCAGAAGAGCCCTGCTTCTTTAGTAAGTGTTCTTTGGTTGATGCTTCCCATTCTTCAAGTAATTTTTGATACACTTTATCTATTCTTTTCATCCGATCACTTCCTTTTTTTGAAACACTGTTTTCACAAGTATAGCAAAAAGAAACGCTTTTAAAAACACTCTGGGAACATTCCTGAAAAATCACTAAATTTTTGCGTCTTTTTGTATCCTAAGGGCTGATTAATTAGAATAGACGTTCTTTGTATTAATGATACACACCTTAACGATGCTCATTTCCACTCCTAACAGCACAAAAAAATCATAGCAAAAATCTGCTTATTGATTGGTCTAGTGACCTCAACAATACAAGATTTTCACTATGATTTTTTTACTGATCATTTTTAGAATTTACTCAGACACAATCACCATTGATTTAATCGTTTTACGCTCCTGCATATCTTGATAGGCTTGGTTAATATCATCTAGTTTATAGGTTTCAGTAAAGACACGACCCGGATTAATGTCACCGTCTAGAACTGCCTTAAGAAGAAATTGTTTGTCATAGGTTGTGACCGAGGCAGAGCCGCCGGCAACAGAAATATTTTGAGCGAAGGTTGAACCTAATGGCCGATTATTATAATGGGGCACACCGACATAGCCAATGCGACCACCATTATGCAGAACACCTAGAGCTTGTTCAATCGCGGCTTCTGTTCCTACACACTCAAGGGCAGCATCTGCGCCACCGCCTAGAAGCTCGCGAACTTTGGCAATCCCTTCTTCTCCACGCTCAGCTACTACAGCAGTTGCGCCTGACTGAAGCGCCATCTTCTGACGATCTTCGTGTCGGCTCATAAGCACGATTTGAGAAGCCCCGCGCATTTTAGCGGCGATGACCGCACACTGACCGACAGCTCCATCACCGATTACCACCACTTTATCACCCTTTTCGACATGGGCGCAGCGTGCCGCATGGTAGCCTGTTGGCATCACGTCTGCTAGAGTCAAAAGCGACTTAATCATGCCTTCTGTATAATCTGATGGTTGTCCTGGAATCTTTACCAATGCCCAATTGCCATAATGGAAACGAATATATTCTGACTGGAAGCCATTAGACCAATTGGTGGCACCTTGATGACGATCACAAGTCCCGTCAAAGCCCGCGCGACAAGCATCGCATTCACCGCAGCCGTGTGTAAACGGCACAATCACAAAATCCCCCGGCTTAACCGTAGTGATCGCAGAACCGATTTCTTCGACGATCCCTAGAGCTTCGTGCCCATCATTAACAGAATGGGCTTCTTTATTATCCCCATGAGCATAAGACCAAAGATCAGAACCACAGACACAAGCTCGAACAACTTTGATGATTACATCATCATCGGCTTGCAGACTTGGTTTAGCCACTTCCTCTACTGTTACTAATCCCGCTTTTTCAAAAATTGCAGATTTCATAAATAAATACCAGGAACGACCGAAAAACTTTTCGGCGTTCTTTCCTTTCCTAATTGTCTTTTTTTGATTTCAATTTTATTCATTGACTTACCTTTAGCGACTTACAAAACTGGAAGAGCGATTATCTAGTTCAGCTGTTGTCTGCCGCTCAAAGTTGGAGGTATTTTTAAAGCTTTCAAGGCGTCTTTCCTCTACCCCTTTCGATTATCCTGTCATCTTGCCATCAATTCTTCCGTCAATGGAAGTCATCATGTGATAAACAATAAATGGTCTCTTCATCTGATTTCTCCCTTCATTTTTGATCTCTTTATCATTCATGAAAACAGTTGCGGACATTCCATTACGAAGGCCCTGAAATCATAATAAACCTAAAGTCAACTTTAGGAGCAAGAGAAAAGCAGGAAATTTTTTTAAATTTCTGTTCAATGGCCTCAATTAGTAAAATAGAAAATCTCTTTGAAAATTCATTTTTTGGGATCATGCAACAAACTAAAAAGAATGGGGCTTTTATTTCCTTAAATCCTTTGGTAATAAACTTACCTTACAAAATTGTTCGTTTAGGATCAGACCTTAGTCCGGTTCTTTATTGTCATCTTTTTTGTACTCTTTTGTAGAAAGGGCGGATTCGTTTGAAACGACTAAGTGGTTTTTTATTTATAATAACATTGTTGCTGGGTGGTTATTATCTTTGGTATCACCAAAACTATTCAACGCAAGAGTATTACACAAAAATTACAACAAATGGCGAAAGAATTAACGTAGCTATTAAGAATGGCAAAGAGACTTATCCTCATTATCGCTATCGCTTAAATGCCTATAACCAAAAGAACGAGAAGAAAGAAGTTGAGTTTAATTCAGTGGATAGCGTACCATTAAAGAAAGATGCGTATCTTGTTCTTCATATAAACAAAAAGAAAGGCGTTATCGGATGGGAAGAAGTAAAAGCTAGTAAAATTCCTTCTATTATCATAAATACCTTAAATCATGAAGCTTCGCAGCAGTGATTCTCTGTCTTTTTAGAAAACATGACATTGCTTCGTATTACATGAAAAAGAACCCAATACGTTGAAATTGCACAGACAATTTCGAGTATTGGGTTCTTTTTTATTGAAGAAAAGTACAAGCTTAGCTGTAAATGAAGGTTTTCAAGCTCTTCTTCGATTTTAAAGTTATGGTGATTTTACAATATTAGTACGACAAAATAGAAATAAGAGTGAACATGACCCCGATCACACTGCAATATAGACCGATTTTCTTTTGATTTCCCACAATTTTTTCAGCCATCTCTCGCGGAGTTAGGACGACCTGCAGCTGATTATCAGGATTTTCCTCCAAATAATGATACCAAAAATCAAATTGCTGATCGATGGTTGGGCTGCAAATAACTACTAACGAAAGAGAATAATAACTGACTGCTAACAATAGAATAGAAACAAACAAAGAGCCAGACGTTATCAATGCATAGATTGCCCCCGAGACTGCCCCGATGATACCAATGATGAATCCCAAAATAGCAAACAGGATTACACCCTTTTTAGGATTATGCATATGGATACGCTGATAAGCCTCTAAACTGGATTGACGATATTTCAAATCCGCCTCTGATAACTCTGGATATTTCTCTTTCACAAGCTGCTTTTTGTCGATTTTAAACTGTTTGTTTTCCCTCTTTATTTTCAATCCTTTTACGATAAAAAAAACTATAATGATAACACATATGACGATAAGAAAAATGCGAATATTGCTCATACCTACACCTCAACAATTTGAATAGTTTCTATTATAATAACAAATTAAACGCACGGTGAGAATAAAAAAATAATTTTAACTTGTTTATGGGATAATCAAGCGTGATCAAACGCCATTGGATTGTGAGGCTTTCTTCAATCTATAACTAAATAGAACAACATTGTTTAGCTTCCTTTGGTTAAATCTCCATTCCCAACCCTCTATAAACAGTCTGTCTAAACAAAAAGATCACTCGAAAATGAGTGATCTGCCCTTTTTATAATACACATCTGTTCAATACTGCTTCTCCTGCATCAGACAAGAAAAAGAATTTAAACGGATTTCTTAGTGAGCCGTTACCTTCGAAAATACTGCCTTGAATAAATCCGCTTTCCTTCAAGATTTCGATACTTTCTTCAAACTCTGCTTTAGATGCTTTAAAAAATTGATGTGTTAAATTGTTGAAATTCTTTTTAGCAATTTCGTTTAAAATATCATACTCTAGTTCATTTATTCTCATCGTACTCTTCCCCTCTTAAACCTATATTAATATTATAAACAAATTATTTGAATGTTTTTTCACAATTATTTTATTTTTAACCATATTTTAATTTTATAGTTATGATAAATCATTTATTTTAATTAAATAAAGATAGTTTTTTTCTGATAAAAACCATAGAAACAGCTTTCATAGAATATATTTATCAAAATTCCCAATAATAATTTTTATAACTATCGTTTTTTAAAATTATCAAAAAGAACTTATAGTTTATAATTTAAACGAATATGCGCTGTTATATTAAGCATATTCTTCAAATCCTAAAAAGAACGAAACGCTGCCTGAGTCCCCTCTGCCTGGCTTATCGAGATTGAGAAACAAAAATCGTGAATTTGAGTTGATGATGAAACACTGTTTGAAATGCTCGATGAAAGGATGCTGACGATAGATCCCTGTATTTTTTCCCAATCTTCTGAAATATCGAGAAAAAAGAAGCTCGAAAATCACTCGAACTTCTTTTGGTCTTAATTAAATTTCTGCTAAAACAAAATCTACTGCACCTTTTGGATCGCGGGTTAGTTTGATATACTCCGCACCTTTTGTGGCTACTACCTTCACTCCAAGCTTTTCGGCGTCCTTTTGGATATCCGCCAAATAGGAGTTTACTTGAGGAGCCAAAACAATCAGATCAAAGTTTTTCATAATATCGTAATGAGAGCCATAAGCGCCGGCCTGTGCTTGAATGTTGGCGCCTGTCTCTTTTGCCCCTTCTTCAAGAGCATTTGCTAACATCGCACTCGTACCAGCCCCAGCACATAGAACTAAGACCCGTTTTCCATCACTTAGCTTTTCTAACACATCTTCCGACAATGCTTCGACAGCCACTGCTTCCGCTGCATTTCCTGCTTCAACTACCTCTGCTTTTACTTCTTCTAACTGCGCATTTTTAATTTCTTCCTCTAGCAATACCGCATCATAAGCTTTGATAAATGGCAGGTAGATAACTGAGTCAACAGCAATCAGGATCACCGCAAGGACAATCGCCAGCACACTGACACCAGTTCCCAAAACTAATCCGATCGGCGCCGGCGTTGCCCAAGGTAAGACATACATGAAGCTGTTCATACTAAGAACATCCACAAAAAATTTGAATATCCAGACATTGACGATTGGCGCTATTAAAAATGGAATAAAGAAATAGGGATTCAGAATCATTGGTGCCGCGAACAATAACGGTTCATTTACTGCGAAAATAACAGGAACAAAGGACGCTTTACCGACTGCCTTTAATTGCTTAGAACGAGCAAACAGCATGAATAAAAATGGCACCACTAGGGTTGCTCCAGTTCCCCCCATTGTTCCGACAAAGTTTCCCATACCGACAGTCAACACTTTCGAAGCCTGTTCGCCATTTTGGAAAAGCATTAGATTAGTCTCGACATTCGCATAAATAATTGCGGCGATTGCCGGCTCTACAATCGATGGTCCATGCACCCCAACAAACCAGAACAAGGCCATCGCACCCCAAATGATCGCAATTCCTAAATAGCCATCTGCGGCGGTGAACAGTGGTTGCAGGGCACTAATCGCAGTATGAGCAAAGGAACCATGAAAAACATTTCTAAACAACAAATCAATCAAGACAGCCCCAAACACAGCAAAGGAAAAAGGGATCACATCACGAAACATTTGGGAGATCGTTCCGGGAACTTCCTTTGGCATCCGGATCGTAATATCGCGCTGCACACAGAATTTATAGACATTGACAGTTAAAAATGCGGCGACAAACGAAGCCAATAAGCCTTTTGTTCCCATGAAATCACTAGCGAAACCGCCATCAATCTGTTCTACACTTAGCATCATAAAGCCCGCGATTGATGCCAACATGACCGACACTTCATTGATTGATTTGCCGTTTTCGAGTCTACGATTCATCGAACCTGCCAGACATCGTGCAGTAGTTGCCGCTACTAGCAAACCAACAATCCCCATCGAATACCCATAGACCTTCCACAGCCAAGTAGACACAGCTTCAGGCAAAGTGATACCAAAAACTTCTGGAATCGCCGCGATCATAATAAAAATACTAGAAAACAAAATAGCTGGCATCGCAGTTAGGAAGCCATCACGTATCGCCCCTAAATAGATATTTCTCGATATTTTTTCGAAGAAGGGTTTTCCCTTTTCAATTTGCTTGATAATTGCATTCATAGCCGTTACTCTCCTTTACCCTTGAAATTTATCTTTATACAGCTCAATAAAATCCTGTACCAAATCTCGTAACAATAAGGTGGTCATCAAGTGATCCTGCCCATGGATAAAAATAAAACCAATATCCAAATTGCTGCCCGCCGCCTCATCTGCAAGGATTTGCGTTTGTGAATTATGGGCCAGCTTTAGATTTTCATCCGCATCCTTCAAGGCTTCTTCCACGTGTTCGAAATTTCCCTGGCGAACCTCGCTCAATAGTGTCATCAATGTACTTCTAGCATCGCCAGAATAGGCAACGATCTCAAAACCCAGCATTTGTAATTCTTCTTTATTCATAATTTTTCCTCCTACAGCAATGTATCCCTTCTCATTCCATTAGCCTGGTTAGGTAGAAATCATTCAGGATTTCTACCAAAAAAACTAAATGATAGTCTTCGTTTCACTAACAAATTTATACCAATAAGCTGATTCTTTCGGGTAACGCTCCTGCGTGTCAAAATCCACATAGAATAATCCGTAGCGTTTGTTATAGCCATTCGTCCATGAGAACATATCCATCAAGGACCATAAGAAATAGCCCTCAACATTGACTCCAGCCTCAATCGCATCACTCAACGCGCCTAAATATTGACGTAGATAATCGATTCGCGGCGTATCCATGATAATGCCGTCTTCAAAATCATCCTTGTAGCCCATGCCATTTTCCGTAATATAGATTTTTTTATAGTGGGGATAATCCTGTTTGATCCGCAGCAGTAAATCATACAGACCTTGAGGATAGATCAGCCAATCCCAATCTGTGCGGGGAATATCCTCGCGATAGACACGTTCCGCGATCCCGTTCACACGATAGACAGAGGTTCCCTTATCACCAGTACCATTATGATAAATCTCATTCGGCCCTTGATACGCCTTGCAGAAATGACTGTGATAATGATTGATGCCTAAAAAGTCATTCCGCTGCGAAGCTTTTTCCATTTCCAGATAGTCTTCTTCTAAGAACTCATACGTTGCGCCTTGCGCTTCACAAATCTCATCCAAAGCAGCTAACAATTCATCTGTATAGCGGCCAAGATACGTTGCTTCTAATAAAAAGCGAATCGATAACGCATCTTCTAAAAAGGCGGCGTGCTTGTCCTCTTCGGAATCCGAATTTGGGTATTTCGTTTCCAATGAATGAACCACACCAATCTCACCTGGATAGCCGTTTTCTTTAAAAATATTGACCGTTCTCGCATGGGCCACCATCATGTTGTGCAGGCACATAATGATTTTGGTAAAATCAAATTTAATCCCCGGCGGAAAAACACCTAACAAATACTGATTCGTCGCGACTGGATAGATTTCATTGAAGGTGCTCCAATACTCGACTTCGGTAAATTCTTCAAAACAGAATTGCGCGTATTTCACGAACGCATCGATGTTGTCACGATTCAGAAAATCGTTTTGATCAAATAGGGCCTTCGGTGTGTCAAAGTGATGCAAGGTTACGAACGGGATCACATGGTGCTCTTTGCATTGTTTAAATATGTCATGGTAATAAGCAATTCCCTCTGGATTCGGCTCTCCCACTCCTTCAGGAAAAATACGGCTCCACGCAATCGATAATCGCAATCCATTCACACCAAATTTTTCACATAACGCAATATCTACTGGGTATTGATGATAAAAATCACTGGCAGGATCAGGACTGAAGCGGCCTTGCTCTTCCAAGAATTCATCCCACGCGACAGCACCCTTGCCGCCTTCCTTTGTAGCTCCCTCACACTGATACGCAGCAGTCGCTCCGCCAAAAATAAAATGTTCTGGTAATTTTTTCATGCTCTTAATCCTCCATCTAAAGTAATCGTTGAATATGAATCGTAAAGTAAACCTGTTCACTGGCATTTAACTTTAAGGCATTTGTTTCGTTTAAAATTTGATACATTCCTTCTGCCACACTGTAGGCCTCTGGATAATCCTTTTTTAAATCCGCTTCCAATTTTTCAGCAAATTCGTCGACTTCTGCTTCTTCTGTCCGCTCCAGCATATAACGCAGATGAATCATCAGACGATCATAAAAATTTTGGGTCTTTTCCGTTCGAACAATATTCTTTTTGCGTAAATACTCCTCAATTTCTTCCAATGCCCGCTTCTGCTCATCATAAAAATCTGGAGGAGAAGTCACCGGCTCCGGCGTTTTCCCCTGTGCATTGATGAAATGAATACTAATGTTTTTTAGCTCATCTTCTGGAAATGCAATATCTAACCGCTCCTTGATAATTGCTAACGCGTCTTTTGCAATTTGATATTCTGTCGGATATTGCTGGCTGATATCGGGTAACAGACTATTTTGATACTCGCCCTTTACCAATCGTTTATAATTCCAATAGATATGATCCGTCAAAGTGACATAAATATACTCTTGAACCGAATACTGATACTTCTTGATAGCGTTCTCAATTACTTCATAAGCAGTTGTGATAAAATCCAGCGGCACATCCTTTAATAGGAAAGAAAAATTTTGCTTTGACTCCTCGCTTTTCAATACAAACAAATTTTGAATCGTGTCCTCTGACAACAGATCGCCCTTTTTCTTTTGAAAAACAAGTCCTTTTCCCATCGCTATTGCCTGCTCATTGTTTTTCTTAACAATGGCGATATTGTTGTTTAACACTTGTACTACCCTGTACACTATTTCTCACCCCTTTCAATGAAAAAAAACCGCAAACAACCGACTGCTCAGCAATCAGTTACCTGCGGTTTTTGCCTAATCAAATAGTAACAATCCACTAATATCTATATTTCACTAATAGAATAGCATCTTTCTACCCATTTGTAAACACTTTCAAACAAAAAATGTTTGATTTTTTTTATTCAGTCGTTTGTACGCTGAAGAATCTCTACTGAAAACGTCAATAGAATATCAATTCTTCTTCCGTTCTTCCAGCTCCTTCATAATAGCAGCGTGCTTCTCTTCAGTCAGTTCATAGAAAAACATTGGAATCGTTCCGACAGCGATCATAATAGCCAGTAACATTGTCAGCGAAAAATGGAGAACTGACAATGTTTGGGCACTTTGGATCGCGTTAGGAACATAACGGGATAGTGATAGAATTACTCCGCAGAGTCCCGCACCTAAGGCAATCGCGATTTTCGACGTTAAGGTCTGTGTTGAAGAAATCAGTCCTTCACTTCGTTGACCAAATTTCCATTCAGCATACTCAATCGTGTTCGCAATCATTGATGAGGTCATGATCAAAATGATTCCTTGCGGTAGCGAGGTCAAAGCGAAAACAAACATAAATAGATTCAAATTACTCGTTGGATCAATGAAGAATAATCCGCCATTCACCAAGACCCCTGCCAATGACGCAAGATAATAAAAATTCTTCTGACCGATTTTTTTACTCATGATCGGTGTCAAGGCAATCCCTAAAAGCATTCCTGGAACAGTAATTGTGTTAAAAGCCGCAACTAAATTAATATTTCCAATATTATATTGTGCATAATAAACCAATAGGCTTTGACGAATCAGGTTTGACATAAAACTGATTAATAAAGAAATCAAGACGAGCAATAACGGTTTATTTTGAATGATTACTCGCAACGATTTAACAAAGCCGATTTTTTCTGCTTTCGGTTCTATAATCGGTTCCACATGTTCCTTCACCATCAGGCCACCAGCGGTTGTTAATAAACCACCCACCACACCAACGACAATAGCGGTCATTAAATAGCCCTTTTGCATATCTCCTTGACCAAAAAATTGAACCATTGGAATAGCTACGATCCCAATCACCAGTCCTGCCACTTGGCCCATACCGCGAGATAGACTCAAAATAGCTGTCCGTTTGACAACTGCCTGAGACATTACCGATGGCAAGGACCAATAAGGAACGTCACAGCTGGTGAATGCCATGCTCATCAAAATATACGTAACTCCCGCATAAATGACCTTCATTTTCGCATCTAACCCAGGTGATGAAAAATTTAAAGTCATCGCAATCAACACGACAATTGGCATAAAGATGATGTAGAAACGATAGCGTCCCCAGCGAGTTCTTGTTCGATCAGCGATTGCCCCCATCATCGGATCATTGATACCGTCCCAGATTCGTGAAATCACCATGATAATACTAGCCGCTGCTGCCGTTATGCCAAAAACATCCGTGTAAAAGACCAACATATAAGTTGCCCAAAATCCATAAATCAAGTTCAATCCAATTCCAGCAGTCGCATGCCCCAACATCTCAACAAGAGTGACCCGATTATCTTTACTCACTTCCAATGTGACACGGCTTTCTTCACTATTTTCCACAAATTTCCCTCCTTGTTTAACAATACACGACAATTACTTAATCAGTTGTAAATGCTGGATAGCGCCTTGATGTGCCGGATTCAGTTTCAAAACTTTTTCAAAGCATTCCTTGGCCGCTCGTTCTTCTTCCTTTCCTAGATGACCTAAGCCTTGAAGATAGATACAATAAATTTCATTATCTAACTGGATATCATTTTCGTAGACAGAATGGGCTGGTGCCGAGACTGCAAAGAAATCCCATTCAACCGTATCCTTCTGATGTGTTCGACCGTATTCTAGTAATAAATCGAATTTAGCCGCCGCCTGTTCCTGCTGTCCTAATTCCTGATAAGCCAAGCCTTGATAGAACAACACATCTGCTGGTTCATCGTTGTAATACAAGACACTTCCCGGTTCTTGAATACCTTTTGTGGCTTCAATGAAGTGTACGTTTGCTTTGTCTTTTTCGCCACGCTTGTTATATAGACGTCCTAGATAAAGATTTGCCACATTATCGTGATTGCTAGGTAATTTACCTTCTCCTAAATTATGCGGATAGTTAAATGTCGCCTTCAATGTTTTCTCAGCCTTTTTAGGATCTGTATCAATCAATTGACGACCTAGTTCAGTCAAAGCATAGGTATACTGCATAGATACTTTGCCTTCTCCACCTTCCCACGGATGGAAGATGCGTCCTTCGATTTCCTGTAAGACTTCATGATGACGACCCGTTACATTCAGCAAGGACAAATACTCAATGAACAAATCATCGCGATCCTTAGTAGTCTTCAGGTATCGCTCTAATGTTTCTAAACGATCCGATACCGAAACACCTGTCATCGCTTCTAATTGTGTTTTTTCCAGTAAAACCCGCGCATCTGTCGTGTCCAACGAAAATGCTTGATCAATCATCTGTTGTGCTTGTTTAGGATCATTTCGTTTATTGTAGTAAGCAAAGGATAAATTCCGGAAAACAGTTGGAAACTCTGACCATGTCTGTGACGCTTCCTCCCACAACTTAATGGCTTCGTCATAGCGTTTCTTATCGTAAAGCAGGTTGCCAAGATAATATTTTGCATGACTGGCTTCTGGTACTAGCTCGATTGCTTTTTCTAAAAATACCTGCTCCTCTAAGCGACTTGGGAAGCAGTAGGTTGAGTCCGCGGCTTCACCCTCGGCAATCGTTACTTTCGCTTCTTCATTCTCGCCTTGCTCTAGGTATAACCCAGCTGCATAATAGCCGAGTAGCGGCGAAGAAGCTGGACACTCTGATAGAACTGCTAATGCCTGTTCAGTGAAACCATATTGACGATAATCAAGAGCGACTGTCAAATAATTCTGAAGCTCGCCACGCATCACCTTAACATAATCTTCTAGTGTCCCGTTAAGCTCTGCCGCTTTTCGATTGATCGCTAAATCTAACGGATCGATAGCCAACGCTTCGCTTACTTTTTCTGCTACCTCAAAACCTAGCTGCTCTAAAACTAAAATTTCCAGCATTCGCGCCTTCATATGATGGCTGTTTTTAATTAACGCTCGTTGAACAAATTCCGCAGCTCTTTCCCATTCTGCTTTTTGCGCACTTAAGCAAGCCAGTTTGAAAAATGCTGCTCCTTGTGTATCATCATTCCATGTGGCTTTGTAAAAAGTATCAAAGGCGTCTTCTTTTTCACCTAACATCTCCAAAACCAATCCTAATTGAAATAAAGGCTCACCATAATAAGGATTTGGTGTCTTCCAAGTTTGTTTAGCTATGGCCTTTTCTAAATAATTCTTCGCTTCTGTGAATTGTCCGCGTCTAAATAATAATGTCCCGTAGCCCGTGTTTAAACGAATATCAGTGGTATCTCTTTTCAAGCCTTCCAAATAATAATCCGCCGGCTCTCTCGTAGCATGACGATATTGTTCAAGATGGGTAGCCGCAAGGAACAATTCCTCGGTAGTTTTTAACTCTTCTGGTGCCGGAATTGCTTCAGCAGGTTCCGGAATCTCTGGTTCTGGCCAGCTCACTTCTTGAAAGCTGACAAGTTCTTTACCAGACTGGTTTTGGACAACGACTCTCAAATGCGCCTCTGAAGAGATTGCTTCTGGCAAATCAAATGCCTTTCGGTACGTATCAGCTGGTGATAAATCTTCTTTATCTTCAAAAATCAATTGATCGTCATTGTAAACTTTTACTCGACACTGCGGCTCTTCACCAGTAACATAGACGCTTACGATGGCCATTTTCTCATTTTTTTCAATATTTACTGCGCCATTGATCGTCGCGTTCTTAATATGGCCTACCCCTTTATACGGCATAAAATGCTGCGTAAAAGTTTTTTCCTCATAAGGTCTCAACCACGTGAAATCCGGTTGATTATCTGTGAAGACGCCAGTCATTAACTCGATGTATGGTCCATCTTCATCTGTTAAATTACGATCCCATGCTTGACCAAAATCACCATTTCCCCAGGTCCATTGCTTTTTCCCAGGCGAAACATGATGATCGGCTACATGTAATAAGCCTGCATTTAACTGCTCATCAAAATTCCCAATAAAATCAAAATCTGATTTTTCTGCCATATAAGAGGTTGGAACAGGCACATTCTTATATTTTGAAATATCGACACCCGCCGAATAATCGACTTTATAATACTCACCAGTCGCAATTGGAAAAGTCGAAACAGCTCGTTTCCCATGATCCATAACAGCGGTTACATCTGGTGGGAAAATCGATGACGTATAGTCGTTTACAGGTACCGCAGGATTGGCCCACCACAAAAATGTTTGGGGAAGATCTGTCCGATTGTATAGCTGACCTTTGATTTCAATGAACGCTTTATCCGGATATAAGGTAAAGGTGGCACTGCCTTTTGTGCCGTACATTTGATCAATTTCCGAGACCCATAAGGATTTTGAACCGTCTTCATTTTCCATCAGCTTGAATTCAGTTGGAGAATAGGTCGTTGGACGATGATGCTGCGGCCAATTGAACTCGATGCCCCCAGAAATCCAAGGTCCTGTCAGTCCTACCAAAGCCGGCTTGATCACATGATTATAATAGACAAAATCGTAATCGTTTGTTTTATCGATCGCTCGTTGAATACGACCACCCAGCTCAGGTAAAAGCATGACTTTAAGGTATTTGTTTTCAATAAATACCGCATGATACTCCTGATCCTTCTTTTCATCATAAATTTTTTCAGTTAC
This sequence comes from Enterococcus sp. DIV0187, assembly GCF_051713785.1. Lineage (NCBI taxonomy): Bacteria > Bacillati > Bacillota > Bacilli > Lactobacillales > Enterococcaceae > Enterococcus > Enterococcus sp. DIV0187. Next base: position 871,049 of record NZ_JBIOQO010000002.1, on the reverse strand, counting down.
CGGCAAAGGATAAACCTTCCCTGTGCTCCCTTGATAAGCACGCTTTTCATAAAAACGGGGATTGTGATCTGGTGCAGCCACTCCATAGGTTGGAATAGTGACCGTTTCTTCCCAGATGCGAACGCTGTTTACTTGATTCATTCATTGCTGCCTCCTTTTAACTTATAATGAAAGTATAAATTGGAAGCGTTTTTAATAAAATAGAGCTTTTTACAAAAGATGGACAATATCGTATAATTTCTTCATAAGACAGAATTTAATAAACCGAGGAGAATTTTATGAAGCAGAGAAAAAGAGATGGGTTTAAGAACGAACGTTATGTTAAATTTCCAACGATGAACTTCCCAAGCTATCTTGCGCATCCGCTAGTTGAGCATACTTATGCTACTGAGCTAGGCTATTATCCTAAAGCAAAGCATCATTATCGAGAGCGATTGGACGGCGCTGATGAAGCTATTATGTTTTTTTGTCAAGAAGGTCAAGGAACGATTTGTATTTACACAGAGAACCATTGGGAAAAGATTTCGATACAGCCCTTCAGTATTTTTTGTATTCCACCCAAGATTCCTCATTACTATTATTCAAACGATGCTGATCCATGGTCGATTATTTGGGTCCATTTTTCCAGTCCCTTAATTGAACAGCTCCCAATTCAGAGCTTCACTCTGGCTTCTATGAGTGATGGACAAAAGCGTGAGATTCTAGAGTCTAGTCTAATTGAACTTTTTTCAATGGATCGAAAAAACTATACTTTAGAAAACGCCATTTTCATCGCCAATCTATTACGACACATTTTAGTAACTTCTTACTACTACCTTGATACCACACATTCAAATCAAAAAAAGGATTATCTATTAACCGCGTGTATTCAATATATGGCCCAGCATTTACAGGCGTTCATAACCCTTGAAGACTTATCACAGAAGTTTAACGTTTCTACAAGTTATCTGAATAAAATTTTTAAAAAGGAAACCGGAAAATCCCCGATTGGCTTTTTCACCAAATTAAAAATGGACGAAGCCTGTAAATTACTTAGAATCACTAAATTGAAAATTATTGAAATTGCAAAAGAGCTTGGCTATGACGACCCCTATTATTTCTCACGACTATTTAAAAAATACAACCATATGTCCCCAAAGGCTTATCGAGAGCGGTATGTACCTACGTTTAAAAATTTTACTAAGGATTTTTAAACTATATATTGTCAAATAGTAAGGATCAATCAAAGCCTATTTTTTTCTAGAAAATCATTCACATAATCAAAATTTCTCTCCACAAATTCCACATCCAAACTTTTTTTAATAAACTTAGACGAATCTTGGCAAGAAAAATATGAGACGCATTTCTTTTTGGTGAATAACTCCTTTAAAAAAGATGCTGATATCACTATATTCACCCCTTATAGATGATAGGTATTCTGCTCTAATCAAGTCAAAAAAACATCATTTCGTGGGCTTTTTTCTTATTTTTAGATAAAAATATGGGTATTTATTTCTTAATTAAGTTATTTTATGGAGGCGTTTGACGCGTGGTTGTCGCATTCCTTATTTTAGGATTTTTATATTTTAGTTGCAATCAAATTTTTGGTGTGTAAATTCCGCGAAAATAGGCGTATGTTTGTGGTGTAGATATCTCAATAAAGAATGAATCCAAGAAAGGAGTGACCTATTTGCAAGAATACGGCATCACCAGACAAAAACTATTTACGCTGTCACGGCAGACAATCGAAAAACGCATTCGCAAGTTTTACCATGAGACAAAAGATGGCACGGCCACCATCGAACTGTTGATTGCACTGCAAGTTAGAGCAGAACTCTGCGAATCAGAATTCAAGAGTGTGTTACGCGGATTAGCGAACTACATTTTCTTAAAAACCCGCTCAACTGCCGCGATGCGTCGCTATTATATTTATTTTACTGATTATTTTGGAAAGAAAGAATGGCAATTATTATCCGCAAAATTATTCCCAGCGCAAACCTATGTCGCTGAAGAAACTGAACGATTATTAAATCAAATTACCGAAGAACCATTAACAGGATTCGCGGAATCATGAAGGTGATTTCCATTCCAGGTGTAGAAAAAACGAAAAACGAAAGGAAGAAAACCAAAAAATGAAAACGATTACGTTAGATGCGGAATTTGCCGACGGAATTGGCAAATCCCATCATTTAAAATTTAAACATTTTGATCCCACCAAAACCGCGGATCAAGTCAAAACAGCATTAACCAAATTAACCAAGATCGGCCTGTTTGAAAAAGACGGGATCGCGCTATTCAAGGAGGTCCTACACGCCAAAGTAATCGTGCGAGAAGTCCGCACGATCTTTGATGATAAAGAAGAAATTGAGAAACCAGCAAACGATCCGATGAGTGTCATGCTGGAGACAGCTGGCGCACAGCCAGTTGTAGAAGCGACTGTTGCAAAAGAAAAACCGCAGCCGAAGTCTGTAAAAAATACCGGACAAATCCGCTTTCCAGAGGATTTCACTATTACCGAAGAGCAGCCAAACCCGGGCTGGTTGATCAAAACCATCCAGCTGCCAATGGGAGTGGAACCGCAGGATATCAGTGAAAGTCAGGCGCTGATGATGATTACATCCTGTCTGCCAGCAGGCGTCTCCGTAGAGGATCTGGCGGTAGATGAGCAAGCAACGCCAGCGAAGCTGATTATTACGGCGAAATATGAAGAAGAATCAGCGGAAGAAGCCGTCCTGTCGGCAAACAAAGAATCGCCGCCAGCAAAACCCAAAAAAGCCCGCAAACGTCTGCTCAATCGTATGCGTAAGCGAGAATAAGTAGCACACTCCCGTCTTATCAAAGAATCCAACGTTGGGATGAGGCGGAAGTGTGTACGATTTAAAAAGGTGAGCGCAAATTTTAAGCCCGCAAAAGCTGCGGGCTATTTGACCTGCCCCCATTTGTTCCAACGGAGGGATAATTATTCTGCTATTTATCAATTTTCAAACGTATTGTCTTTCCGAATTAATAGTATACGGCAACGTTATCTGATGAGTCTATTTCCCTTGTCTGATCAATTGTAGCAACGGATTTAAGAAAGTTAAGGCATAAAACATTGCAAGAAAAATCCCATAAAGAAGCGTAAATAAGAACCCATCTCGCCGATTTTTACTAATGCTAAAATGGTCCACCAGCTTTTTCACAAACGTTCTTGGATGCAGTAAGTCCCATGTGTTGAAGCGAATGTAACGACCTAAATAAATTCCAAAGCTCAATAATAGGAAGATCAGCCCTGTTAGTGTCCAAAATAATGGCGTATTAATCTGATTAATCGTTTGCGGATCAATATAGATGATTACTAAGAATTGAAGCAATAGAATATTCAGTGCTGTATTTAAGACACCCGAGATGGCTAAGCTTAGTACAGAAATAATGTCATACCAAATCGGCACTTCGACTTTATCCACTTCTCGGTGAGTCAAATTCAATTCTGTAATCAAATAGCCGGAATTCGGTAAAAATAAAAACCAGGCGATCAAACCGATAACTAGTACGGCTAAAGAAATACTGGTAACCAGATTACTCTGAAGAACGGCCCCTAGCCAAGAAATAAACAGCTGGGTGAGAATCGTACCCACCAAAATGACCACCGGAATAAGCGAAAGCTTGAAATTATGGACCATTGGTTTAAACAGTTTTGTGTGAAACAAGCGTGGACGAATCACGATCGTCCCAATCGCAAATAAATTGAATAAAATGGTAACTATTAGTATTACGGACAAAATATCACTCCATATTTTTCTTTTTACTTCTATCGCAACCAAGACTAAAACTTTTGCTTACTAGTTCTAACACAAGTTGCCATTGAAATACAGACAACCTCGTAAATTCAAGTATAAATATCATATCATAGAGTATCGTCGTGGTACTAATTTTTCAATTCGTTCAGGTTTCTCGAAATTTTTTTAGCTAGTATTATGAAAATACTAGCTAAAAAAGAACGGACTAAGTTAATCCTTGATTGATACACACGTTTTTTCAGTCACTGTAAAATAAAATGAAAAAAGTTGTCCCCTTCCTATCCAATTATGGTTTGATCGTAAGCGTAAATAACAAGCAGAAAAAAAAGTCCTACCATTATAACGCTAAACAAGCGATTGCTAATGGCGGGGCTTCATTTTTTCTATGAAAATCGTTCGCCTTGTATCCTCTAGCCTTCTTACCACTGATTGGTAAGTCACAATTCACAGCTTCATCATTCGCTACATAGCTGATTCTACAAGCGTTCTTCTAAATTCGACTTAAGTAATTTCATTTGTATAGCTGAAATTTCAACAGCTTAGCCATAGAAGGATACTACGTTCTCTCAAAATAATTCCACATTTATGACCCACTAGCCAACTCGGTTTTTAACAACCGCTGGACTCTGGCTAATTCTTCTGGAGATAGACGTTGATAAGAAATTTCATTCTGCATGAATCCTTCTCCTTTTGCCTGCTCTGATTCAATCGTGCTAAAGGCGCTGCGATATTTTCTTGCTAATACCTCTAAGTCGTTAAATGGAATATCTGTTTTGATGGTACTTTCGAGACTCGACAAAATTTCTTGATAGCGGCTAATTCCTTTAATGCTGAGGGCCTGCTGCAGAATTCCCTTAATTACTTGACGCTGCCGTGCTTGTCGACCATAGTCTCCTTCAGGATCGTCATAACGCATTCGAACATATTTTAACGCACTGCTTCCATCTAATCGTTGAGAGCCCTTTGGAAATTCTGTCTCTTCATAGGTAAATGCAAAGGGATTGGAAACCTCAACCTCTCCGACAGCATCAACAAGGGATTCGACTCCCTGCATGTTGATCGACACATAGTAATTAATTGGAATATCCAATAATTTTTCAACCGTAGCGATCGTCATGGCTGTACCGCCGAACGCATACGCGTGATTGATTTTATCCATTGTATTGTGTCCGACAATCTCGGCGTAAGTATCCCGGGGCAAACTGACCAAAACAGTTTTTTCTTGCTTGGGATTGACTGTCGCCACCATGATCGTGTCAGAACGTCCTTGTTCTGAGCGCCCCAAGCTGCCGGTATCCACTCCAAGTAATAATACACTGAAAGGTTCCTGCTGTTTTAAGTCTACGGTCTTTAATTTTTGTGTTCTAGCTAGTGGCTCATAGGCTTCATCAGTAGTTTCTTTTACATCATAGAAAACTTTTGCAGCAACCGCCGTGAGTAACAGAATCAATACTAATAACGTGGTCACCAGAATCGTTAAAACTTTTTTCATTTGTATTATTCTGTTAGGTCCATTTCTTTTTCGCTTATTTCCCATTCCTTCACTCCATCACTTCTTCAGATTCTTCAGCCTTCATCGCTTTATCACTAAAAGCCTGTGCGAGGATAGTCACAATACGTTTACTTGCTTGACCATCGCCGTAAGGATTCGCTGCTTGAGCCATCGCTTGATAAGCCGCTTGATCCTCCAGCAATCTTTTGACCTCTTGATAGACTGTCTCTTTCCTAGTCCCCACCAATTTTAACGTTCCTGCTTTTATCCCTTCAGGTCGCTCTGTCGTATCACGCAGTACCAGCACAGGCACCCCAAGTGAAGGTGCTTCCTCTTGTACACCTCCAGAATCGCTTAAAATCAATGTACTGCGTTGCGCAAAATTATGAAAATCAAAAATGTCTAATGGCTCGATCAGCTGAATATTTTTACTTTTAGCCAACTCATGTTCAGCAAGCTGACGAACTGCCGGATTTTTGTGCATTGGAAAAATAATCTCAATATCTTTTTTCTCTTCTGCCAATTGGGCCAATGCTTGAAAAACTTCCGTCATCGGCTTACCTAAATTTTCTCTACGATGCATTGTGACTAATAAACGGCGTTTGCCATTATCAATAAGATTAGGATGAGAATAGTCTTTACGAACGGTGTACCTCATCGCATCGATGGCGGTATTTCCTGTAATAAAAATCTGTTCCTTAGGACAATTTTCCTTCATTAAATTGGCTGCGCTATCCGCAGTTGGCGCAAAACAAAAATCAGATAATGAATCAACAAGCTGACGATTGATTTCTTCTGGAAATGGGGAATACTTTTTCCAGGTTCGCAGCCCCGCCTCGACATGGCCTATAGTGATCTGCTGGTAATAAGCAGATAACGCCGCCGCCAATGTTGTTGTAGTATCTCCATGAACTAAGACCACGTCTGGAGCTTCCGCCTCCAAGATAGGGGTCAAGCCTTCAATAATTCTCACCGTCACATCGCTCAAGCTCTGTTTTTCCTTCATGATCTTCAAATCATAATCTGGACTAATTTGAAAAAATTCCAAGACCTGATCCAACATATCTCTATGCTGCCCAGATACGACAACACTAGATTGAAAGCGCGAATCTTTTTCTAAGCGCTTAATGACAGGCGCCATCTTTATAGCCTCCGGTCGAGTACCAAAGATCGACATTACTTTTATTGGCATATGTATCTCCCTTTATTTAATAGTTTGTCTCATACAACAAAGAATCTTGAAGGAGATTGTCATCAGCTCCTTCAAGATTCTCTAGATTTTAAACATAAAACAAGCGAATTGAAGATCTAAATAATAAAAAGATTGATTGTTCTCGCCAAATATTGATCAATGAAAAAATCTATTATTGTAGATTCCATGTTTTAAGGGCTTTATCAGCTGGAGCATAGGCTAATTTTGTTGGCTTTTCTCCTGGTTCGATCAAATAAAACAATTTGCCCTTTGAAGTTTTTTCAGGCCCTAAGACTCCTCCAAAAGCTTCCATTTCCTCAGTTACGTTGTATGTTTTATCTTTTTTATTCTTTTTATCTTTTTTATCTGTCACCAATTGAAAATCAATCGCCCCTACCCCTTTGTCTTGAGTACCGATATTTTTACATTCAACTGTAAAGGTAACGAGCTGCTTTGGTTTATCCGCTTGATCGACAGACTCACTGGTGGATACGTCAGTGATTTTCATTTCGACCCCATCCGCTGTAAAAGGTGTGTCTAATCCGTCTTTCATGGTAACTTCGGATACTTTAGCAGAAGTATCCTTACTGCCGTCAGTTTCTTTATTACTCGACGTATCACATCCCGTTAAGAAAAAACAAACTGCAACAATACTTAATAATATTTTTTTCATTCAAAATCTCCGTTCGTTAGTTAACTTGAACTGTTTTTCTATCTAATTCCTTACCATCTGGACCATAAGCTACTAGGTATGCAGTGTCGCCCTTTTTAATTGCGTTGCCTACATAATAGTTGAAGGTTCCATTTTTGAAGGTTCCGCCAATTGAAATCAAACCACCATTTACATAAAGACGAGCTTGCTTCACATCGCCCACATAAATACCCGTAATTTCAACTGCACCAACTGTATATGCATTTGGAGAAATGCTGCCCTTGTATGAAGAGCTGGTAAAGTTGACCTTCACATTTTCCTGAAGTAATACATCGTTTGCTCCATAGGCATTCATTGTGACCACATCGCCTTCTTTAATGCTGCTGCCAACATAATAAGTGAATTGACCATTTTTGAAGGTTCCGCCCCATGAAATAACATTTCCGTTGACTGATAAACGAGCTTTCCGCACATCACCAGTATAGGTTCCGGTAATTTCTCCGTTGCCTACTGTGTATTGACTAGGTGTAATCGTTCCTGCTTGAGCGGGTGTTTGTTTCACAGTTACACGATTATTTTGAGTCAATACCGCATTGTTTTGGTCGTATCCGTTAATCAAGACATTATCGCCAGCTTTAATTCTTGATGGTCCTACCCAATAAGTAAAGCGGCCATTACTGAAGGTTCCGCCTAAAGAAAGAACCGTTCCATTGACAATTACTTTCGCTTTCTTCACATCGCCACTGTAACTACCAGTGATGTATTCATCGCCGACTGTATAGCTGTCCGCTACCATTGTGCCCGATGTGTTTGATTCTACTTGTACATTTTTAGTGTCCAGCTCTTTATCGTCTGAAGTAAGAGCAACTAAACGGACATTTGAACCTTTTGAAATAACATTTTGGCCCACATAATAAGTGAAGCTTCCGTTTTTAAAGGTTCCGCCTTGTGAAATTAATTTGTCATTCACATACAATTTCGCTTTTTTCACATCGCCAGTGTATGTTCCGGTAATTTCAACAGCGCCAACGGTAAATTTATTAGGTGTAATTGTTCCTTTAGCTTCTGGAGCAGCTAGGATGTTTACTTTGTTATTTTGAGTTAACACATCGCCGTCGACATCATATCCATTAACAAAAACACTATCGCCTTTTTGAATGGCATTTTTACCAACCCAATAGCTGAACTCTCCATCCTTGAAGGTTCCACCTAAAGAAAGAACTTTTCCGTTAACGATTACTTTGGCTTTCTTCACGTCACCACTATAGGTTCCGCGAATATATTCATCGCCAACTGTATAATCGTAAGCAGAAAGTGTGCCGCTGTAATTAGACAATACTTTTACTGCTTTTTCATCTAATTTCTTTTTATCTTTGTCATAAGCCATTAACACGACTTTAGAATTTTTCTTAATCAAGCCAGTGCTTACTTCATAAGCGAATTTTCCATCCTTAAATGTTCCGCCAGTAGATACTAAATGGCCGTCCACGTAAAACTCTAAATATGAAACGTTGCCTTCATATGTTCCTGTGATTAATCCATTTCCGACTGTATAGTCACTTGGCGTAATACTGTGCTTCGTTGCTTTCACTTCAACTTCAATATCTTTGGTAGTAATACCTTTATGACTATCTTCTACCGAATAGGTGATGAAGTATTTACCAGGGACATTTGTATTGACGGTGTTTGATTTAATATTGATTTTTGATGTCAAATCGCCATCTTCTTCATCGTGAGCAGTAATTCCTTCTAATGGATTAAAAGGCTCGCCCTGTTCGATTACTTTGTTTTCAGCATTAATTACTGGTAGTGTGTTTTGAGCAACTGTTACTTCGATTGTTTTCGTAGCTGACAAACCGTGGCTGTCAACAATTTTGTAGGTTACAGGATAGACGCCAGGAACATTCGATTTTACCTGATTATCTGTAATAACTATGTTTTTAGTGATATCGCCGTCTTCCTTGTCAATTGCGGAAACGCCCTTCATGGCAAATGATCCTGTAAAGTCGTCGCCTAAAACAATTTTACGATTTTCAGCTGTTAATACAGGTTTTTCAGTTCCATAAGCTGGGTCAAGCTTCGCATACTCTAAGTAACCGCTTGACTCTTTACCACCACCGACTGTCCAGTCAATAACATTGTTATCTTGTGTTAAAGCGGTGTTGAAATGATATTTTCCGTCTAACGAACTTGGCACACGAATTTCTGTATCCGTTACAAATCCGCCTAAATCAATACTTACTGAAGTGTAAACATGTGGGAAAAGACCAATAACTGTTGTAATACTTGGATTTTGAATAATCAGTGAACAGTTATCTGGATCAACCTTGATGTCTGTTGATTTGTACGTATACGATTTGATTGGAATACCAACATTGTAAGCCTTCATTTCACCAGATAAATAGTTAATAAAGCGCGGGTCTTCTAGCAATGGCTTAAATTCATTTGGTAATTTCACTTGATAATACGTTTTGTCTGCAATCCCTAAATTTGCTACTTGTGTAATATTTAGGTCAACGGTTAAAATACCTTCTGTTTTTTGGTTGTTGATCACTAATTCTTTATCCGTTGATGTTTTTAAACCAATTTTCCCCCAAGCAATCAATCCCAAATCCAGCGGTCTGATTGACGTAGTCTTTGATTCTTGTTCTTCGTTAGCTTTAGAAGTATCCTCCTTTTCTGTAGTTGGAACTTCTGAGGTAGGTACTTCTTTTGATTCGGTCGTTTCCTGTACAGGTTCAGTACTCGACTCAGGAAGAGCCTCCGATAAGCTGTCAGTTGTTAACCCCTTTGTCTCTGGTGCTACCTCCTCAGTTCCTGCAGCTTTTTCTTCTGCCAAAGCTGTGGCCGGTAGTAAGCCTGAGTTTAGCAACATTAAACTGCTAGCCCCAATTGTTAATAATTTCTTTTTCTTCACTAATTTTACCCCTTTCTTTTTTTTATCATTGATTTAAAACACCGCTTATCCATCGATCACCCCCTAATATTTATAATATTTATAGTTTCCAGCACTCACAGATTTAGCTCCGTTATAAACAAAGCCGATTAAACGGGCGTTTGACCGTTTAAGCAAGGTTTTGCACTTTACTAAATTATTTCGTTTCGTACGATTTTCCCGGACTACTAAAATGACACCATCGACTTTTGAAGAGAAAATCTGAGCATCTGTAACTACTAATAATGGTGGTGAATCAACAATGATATAGTCATACTGTTCCTCCAGCTGCCGAAAAATCTCATTTAAGCGATTAGAATTTAGCAGCTCGGATGGATTTGGCGGGATCGGCCCCGCTGGTAAAAAATCCAAGCCCTTAACTTGCGTACTTTGAATGGCTTCACTTGGCTCACTACGTAAATTACTTAGCAAGGTGCTTAGACCTGCTGCTCGATTCGAATAGGTAGTGAAAAATTTACCTGCTGTTGCACGACGTAAATCTCCGTCAATCAGTAATATTTTTTTATTTGCTTCCGCCATAACAACTGCCAGGTTCGCCGCAACGGTGGTTTTTCCTTCCTCTTGTTCTGTAGAGGTGACCAAAAGCAGCTTTAACGGCTGGCCTGAGGAGGAAGCAAACTGAATACTCGTTCGAACATTGCGATACTGTTCGGTAATAGGTGAAAATCGATTCTCAATCGAAATTAAGCGTGTTTCTCTTTCCTTCATGTAGTGACGCTCCTAAATTTAGACTCTTTTTCGTTGTCTTCTGGATATATGCACCGTATCCTCCGACAAATTTCTTTTCAAAAGGTCCTTATCCTTGGCAGACATTTTCATATCCACACTTGTGGTATAAGGAATGATTCCTAATGCATTGGTTTCAAAAATCTCATAAACGGCTTGCTCCGATTTGATCGTCTGATCCACACTTGCTCGCAGCAGAACGAATAGAAAGCCGACCAGTCCCCCGATAAATAAGCTTAGAACTAAATTTAATTTATGATTAGGCGAGATCGGAGAACGGCTTGCTGTCGCCTCCGAAGTAATTGAGATCTCTCCAGGGATTTGGCTTTCTGCTAAAGCCTCTTGAAAGATTTGCGAAGTGATATTTGCCAAATGAGCCGATAATCTTGGACGATCACTTACAGCTCGGATCGAAAAAAAAAGCGATTCCTGCTGCTGTTCTAGTGTAATGGCCTCCCTTAATTCACTCATTGACATCTGCTGATTCTCTTCAGACCTCAGCTTCTCCTGTACCTGACCTAAGACTAAATCACTTAATACCAATTCCTTGTAGGTTTTTACCAATTGGAGATTGGCCGTGATTTCATTCGAAAGGTTTTCTTCATTTGTTTTCGCCGCAGCAATCATTTGCGTCTGCGAACTGTATTGCGGTGTGATCCAAAAAAAAGAAATATAGCCGCCCAGTAGTAATCCGACGAGACTAAAAAGCATAATAGTTGGTAGCTTTTCTTTTATTGTTCGTGCAAAAAAAGAAAAATTTAAATTCTCATCCATAGTGGTTTGTTGCCTCCGATAATTAATGTGTTAAGCTAATAAGCCCCGTCACGGGTAATGATTACCAGCAAAGTTTTTAACATAATTTGTACATCTAAAAGAAAACTGCCTTTTGTTAAATAGCTCAGATCTAACTGAATCATTTCTTCAAAATGGAGCCGGTTGCGCCCACTCACCTGCCAAAGACCTGTACATCCAGGCTTCACCTGTAATCTAAGACGATGATAATCTGAATATTGTTCCACCTCTCGCGGCAGCGCGGGCCTCGGTCCTACAATGGACATCTCCCCTTTTAAGACATTGACTAGCTGTGGGAATTCATCAATACTAAATTTCCGCAAAAATTGACCCACCTTCGTCACACGTGGATCACATTTCATTTTGAACATCGCACCTTTGATCTCATTTTTCTTTATTAAATCTGCTAGTTCATCCTCAGCTCCGACATGCATCGTTCGAAACTTGTACAAAAGAAAATAGTCTCCATTTAAACCGACGCGGGTCTGACTAAAAAAAACCGGACCTTTAGGATCTTCTAATTTTATAAGCAAGGCTACAAAAGCAAAGGGAATCGCAAGGACCAGCAACCCTGCTGCACTCACGATTAAATCAATCAATCGTTTGGTTCTTCCTGCAAGAAAACTAGCGGGTGCTAAATTGTTATGCTCTGCTATTTCGACAGTATTGATGGATGAGTTATTTCCATAGACGTTATTCATCATTTCACTTCCAAAAATCGAAAAAATCCGATATATTTTTCTTCATTATTTCATCTGTTTTTTTTAGAATAATTACAACTAACAAACTAATAATAGAACAGAAGAGACGCCTTGAACCATCAAACATGTGACGGTTTTTTTAGTTTTTTACCATAAATTCACATTATTTTTAATGAAAAAAGATTAAAAACGCTCAGTTTCCTTCTATTTTTGTCTGTTTTCTGAATTTTTTTGCTACTTTTAAAGAAAAATATTCTCAGGCACGTTAAGAATTTGGTGAGCATCACTCTTTTTGAGTTTTGCTTCTGTTTGTATCAGGTGATAGAACTCATCTGACATCTGATACCCTCTTCCCCATGCGGTATCGATCGGATTGAAATCTATTCCGCTTTTTTCGACTTTTTCTTTGATATTACGAACACAGCTAGACAATGCGGACATTTTCGAATCCGAAGCATGCTCTTCGTTCCAAATTTTTTGGCACATTTCTTGACGTGAAAGATACTGCCCTCTATTTTCGTATAGACACATCAGCATCCGGCTCTCCCGTTTAGAAAAGCCGAAATTATAAAAATGATAATTAATTTCAGGTGTTTTCTTTTTACTATAGATATAGCTGCTTTCCTTCCGTATTTCTGTACTTTTTGGGCTCATCGTCTGACAAAGCTCGCGAATTTCCTCTAACGATGCATCCCCTTTTATCCGCTGATCAATGACATAATCGGTCTGCTCTTCTTCAAAGCTTTTGCTAAATTCGCTTTCATATTTTCTAACGATAGCAGGGACATGCTCACGAATATTAGAGAGTAAATCAACAATCTCCTGATAAGAAATTGTTTCGCTTAATATGACTGCATCAAAGCAGGACAGCAGATAACTCATCTTTTGATCCATCGAATAGCAGGCATCTAATAAGCACGTACTGCAAAATACTTCGTTATTCATTTGCTGCAGCTTGCTTTGAAAACTGGTTTCAGCCAAAATATTTTTTGTTAAAATTAATAGTTTCATTTTCAGTCTCCTTTTCTCCGTTCATTCATCAACGAAATGGTTGATACAGTTTACAAATTCATCATAATAGCGTTCCTGTGAGTGCCTCATCCTCTCCTTTAGCGCTTCTTCCCTCATTTGTTGTCGAAGGGTCTGATCATGGATCAAGCGATCTAGTCCAATCGCAAAATTTTCTACAAATTGTGCGTCATAATCGATCAGAAACGCACTTGCTTCGCTGATATATTCAGGAATCCCGCCGATTCTAGTCGCAATCACAGGGATTCCCATTGCCTGAGCTTCAACTGCCGAAAGACAACAGGTCTCATGAAATATGGATGGGACGGCACAAATATCTGCCGCCTTCAAGTAATTAGGAATCTGCTGTTTTTCAATATATCCTGTGAATGTCACTTCAATCGGCAAGTGTTCCGCTTGTGCCAGCACTTTTTTGAAATAGCTGTCCTTTTCAGCAGAACTGTAGGTAGTGCCGCCTAATACCAAAACCTTTACATTCTCCAGTGAATCAAGCTGACTCAATGCTTCAAACAAAAGATGAATACCCTTGGTTTCCGTTATTCGGCCTGAAAAGACAATGACACAATCAGTTTGGCTGTAGTTCAGTTTTGAGCGAATGTTCTGTTTTTCTTCTTTTGTTGCTGGTTGATATTCCTTTAGGACAATTCCATTGTTTATTCGATAAAGAAACGGCCAGTCCTTCGTATAGTTGATTTGACGCACCTGATCATTAAGAAAATCACAGACCGATAAGACACCATCTAATTTCCGAAGAATCTCTGTTCCTTTAAACGATTGGGGATTTAAGTAATCATTGTGTAAATAAACGGCAAGCTTGCCTAAGTAAAAGGAACGGATAGCAGGAATGCGTTCAGGACAATTCAGATCAATCACGCAGTCCACTGTATTTTTTTGTAGATACTGCTTAGCTGCTTTGATTAATTCTGGATAGAGAATAAGATTTTTTCTTTTTCCCGTGAAAAGTTGTTTCCCCTTGTTCCAACATTTTTGAAGCAGCCACCAAAAAGGACGCTCTTTTGTTTTGACGGAAATTACTTGTGTATACTTGTGGGTTTGATTGAAAGCGGAAATAGCGGGATCAGCCCCAGATAGCACAATCAGTTCTACTTGTTGCTGCTGTTCATTTTCTTCAATCAAAGAATCTAAGAGTGTTTCGATTGCCCCGCCCTTTACTGCAGGTATCGGCAATTTTCCATAAGTTAACACCAGGACACGCGGCTTCTTCATTTAAATTTCTCCTGTACTAATAAGTAAACAAAATAGATATTCTCAAAGATGTAACGCTTATAGAGCCGCTGCGGTTCCTTCATAAACCGATGCAGCCATTCCAGCCCATTGCGCTGCATCCAGACCGGTGCCCGGGAAATCTCACCAGCTAACACATCGAAGCTTCCGCCGACACCCATAATCAAATTGGCATTCAATTCATTCTTGTATTTACTGACGAACTCTTCCTTATAAGGAGAAGTCATACCGATGAACAACATTTGCGGCTGACAGGCAGCAATCTTGTTAACAACTGTCTGCTCATCCTTAAAGTAGCCGTGTTGCGCGCCAACAATCTGTAATTTTGGATACTGCTGATTTAGTACTTCTAGTAGTCGGTTAAGGATTACTTCCTTCGTACCTAGGAAATAAACGGTCAGCCCCCTTTCTTCAGCCTGTTTGAGAAGCTCCAGCATTGTATCAATCCCGGTAACACGCTCGATATTTTTCTTTTTTAGCCAACGACAGGCTCGAACAACCGAGTAGCCGTCCGCGCTCACCATATCGGCTTGTTGAATGATTTTCTTTATTTGAGCATTTCGATGACTCAAGACCACCTTGTTGGAATTGACGCCTACATGCTCGATTACTTCATCGCGCTGAATGCGTGCGAGCATTTCATCCACCGTTTCCTTCAAGTTTCCCTCATCAATCAACAGATCAAACAGTTCAATTTTATTCATTGCGCCCCCTCCTTCTTATTAGTTTGTTTTGAAATAAATCAATGAAAATAATGCCTGCGAGCATTAACATTTGACTGATAAAGCCGAGTGTTTTAGAAAAAAGCCACCCCTCATTAAGAAATATTTGTAAAACCAACAGCCCAAACTGAAGCAGCATTTGTCTTGTTGCTAACGTACTTGCCATCAACCGATTCGTTTCCTTTTTTCGTAAATAAAAGATGATAAAAAAACCCAGTCCGGAAGCGATCGAAGCCCCGTTGATTCCTATCAGCGGTATAAGAAGAATACTTCCAACAAAACTGACTGCTGCTCCTGCTAAAGAAGTCGTTAAGACACCTCTTGTTCTCTTCACCACGATATAGGTCGTGCCTAGAAAACCAGAAATACAGGAGAAAAAATTACTTACTAGCAATAATGGAATATAGGCTTTAGCAAAATAAAATTCCTTTGATAGCAGCAAAGAGGCTAATGGATCTAAAAATAATAAAATCAAACTGGAAAAAACCAGCAGCAGCGTACAATAATGATTGAAGACTTTTTGATAAAAGACCCCTGCGTCCTTTTGGCGATAATTTTCAACAGCCGTCAGCTGCCAAGCCTGCAGAAATATTGAACCAATCACCGATAACAGACTGGGAATCTTACTTGCAGCTGCATACATCCCATTACTTGCTACCCCTAAAAAGAAGGTCATAATAAAACGACTAGAGGTTGTCAGAATCCACCACATCGCGGAATTAGGAATCAACGGCAAGCTATAAGTAATCAGCTGCTTTCCTTGTTGCGGATTCCAGCTCTTCCTGCTTTTGAATAAGTCTTTCCAAGAAATATTGAGAAACAAAAACACTAATGAAATCCCATTAGCCAATACAAGTGACAAAAAATAGGCATCCAGCTTGTTGGGTAAACGGCGAAAGAAAACGATGCCTAAAACCAACGTTAATAACGAAAGTAAAATACCGTTTGAGGCATAAATCTTTAGCTTCCCAATCGCTTTTATGTACTGCATAAAAATAAGTTGAATGGACTGAATCGTCAGTAAAAGGAAACTAAACACACCCATTGAGGAAGAAATTTCCAGCTGTGGGCCGAAAAGATAGAAAAGAAACGCACAAATACCTGTCACTATCAGTCCCAAAAAATTAATTCTGATAGCTGTACGCAGCCAGCTGACCTTTTCCAAAGTATCTTTACTATCTAAAACAAAACGTAAAACGCCTTCGGAAACACTCAAGCTAACAACTGGGAGCAAAAGATTGACTGAGTTGATCAGTAAATCGGCTGTTCCGTACTCGCTTTTGCTCAAATAATAGGTGTAAAATCCCACCAAGAAAAAGGTAATGAGCTTGCTGCCAAAACTACCAATAGCAAAAACAATGGAATCGTTGAATAGTTTTTTATATTGATTCATACATCTACCAAATGTTGCTGAAGAGTATCAATAATCTCGTAATTGATCGCAAACGCTCGCCGCATTTCTTCTTTGTGGCGCCTCATCTCTATTAGCTCCTGATCGGTATTTTCCAGTTTTTCATCGATCTTTTTCGACAGTATTTCTCTTTTTTTGCTCAAGTCAGCAATCGCCAATACATCTTCTTCGATTCCTAGATTTTTGAACATTTCAACAACCTTTTGCTGCCAAGACAAACCGATGATCGGTACAAATTGAGAGACGGCCACGATCATCGAATGCATCCTAGTTCCAATGACCAAGTTCAACGACTGGTAAAGCGCCAATAAGTCCTCCTTCTCTTTTACAAAGACCACATTCACCTGAGGTTCCTTAAGAAAATCGGCATAGAGTGCTTCAATCGTTTCATAATCCTGTACCTCAGAAGAAAAGAGTATGATCTCTTTTTTTGCAGCAGCTAAGTCATGGATCAGATTCTTCATGTCTTTTAAATAGTTGAGGTAGTCTTTTCGTGAACAGCCGGTAATTCGATAATCAATCACACAAATACCGATTCGTTGCTGAAGCTTTTTTTGTGCTTTTAATTGTTCGAAAGTCTCTACTTCCGGCAAAAGAAAGACCGGATCAACCGACGCATAGGCTGCCGGATGCCCTGCATTTTTTAAGTATTCCAAGGAACGTTTATCACGAAAGCTGACAAAATCACATTTTTTTAATGTAGCAATCGCCGCATTCTGCTGTTTCTTTGTGGAAAATGGACCGATCCCAATGGAACTGACAAAAATAGGCAACTGATGCTGCTTCGCCAAGGAAACTACTTGATCAAAGCGTTGCGCGGATAACGTTGCTGGAGACAGATCAAAAATCGCATTGCCTCCTCCAATCATTAAGAAATCTGATTGCTGCAACGCTGCTTCAAAGCGTTGAATATCTTCCGAGTCATACATTCTTCTTCGGGATCGTATCCACTTTCCTTTACTGACAACATTTTTTATTAATGGAAGCTGACGAAAATATTTGTAATAGATATCATGAGGTTTAGACCGTCGAACCAGATTTTTATTTATCTTCACTTGCGATTCTTCGATTAATTTGTAGCTGTATTTTTTTATCTCAATTCCTGTTAACAGCTGCTCCGATAAGGTTTCTGCAATCAGGCGATCACCAATATTTGAGCTGTCAATAAAACTAACTAACGTTGCTTTCACTCATATTCCTCTACTTTCAAGTTTTATAATTCATAGAAATCAACTATGCCAATATTCTCTGTCTCAATCAGAAGCTGAGCCGCTTCCGGAGATCTCAGGTATTTTCTTTCATATAAATAAGTCCAAGCAAAGCTGCACGAGGTGCTAAGCATGAAGCTCGCAAACCAGGCGCCTATCAGCAGCTTGGAAAAGCCAGGCGTCCTCACTGTTTCGGCCGTTTCTGCTGAAAGTAAAAACACGTCTCGAGGCAAACTGCTCTGTTTTACTATTTGTGGAAATTTTTCACTTAAGCTTATGGCAATTTCATTACTCTGTTCTGGGCTTTTTGTCGTGATAGAGACCGTAAAAATTTGTGAATTGATGCTGTTAGAGACCGTCAAACTATCTAACAATTGTTGTTTACTTTGCTGTGGATGGTCCTCCTGAATTGCTTGTAAAAGAGAATCACTTTTTATCATTTCTTTGTAAGTCTCAATCAGCTTGATATTGCTGGAAATCACTTGATTTTCCACCTCCAGCTCATCCTCGTCTTCATCTTCTTTAGCGGTCTCTGTCGCGGGTAACAGAAAGGACACCTGATTCGTGTACTGAAATCCCTTCATAAATACGAAGCCTGCACAGCCTATTCCCATAAAACACAGTGTCAGAATCACGATCATTTTTTTTCGCGACCAGAGAACATGTATGAAATCGTTGAATGAATACATGAAAAGCTCCTTCCCTTAATCAGCTAGTGAGTCATATACACATTTCCAAGTCGCAAGATAGGCCTCCAAGGAATAGTGTTGATGAATCGTCTGTTTCGCATTGATAGAAAATCGTTTGCGCTTTTCCAAATTAGAGAAAAAGCTGATAATTGCTTGCTCCATTTGATCGATGTCGCCAGGCGGCACAAGAAAACCATTCTCTTGATGGTTTATCACCTGGCCGATTCCTCCAACATTTGTGGCCATATTGGGAATACCGCACCCCATTGTTTCTAAAATTGCCATCGGAATGCCTTCATGATAAGACGGCAAAAGATGTAAGCCGCAATCCTTCAACAGCTCCTCCTGATTCGTTGTCCAACCGTGTAATTCGACATTTTCACAGTTCATCCGCTTCATTCGATCAATAATCTTCGAAGTTGTGTCATCCGTGTCCCCGTACAGATGAAATCGGAGCTCTGGCATTTTCCTTTGAATTCGCTTAGCAAGTAACAAAATGTCCTGGCTCCCTTTTCGTTCACAGATCCGTCCAAAGGTGAGTACATTTGTGGAACTAGCTTGATAGCTATTTTCCTGAGGAACAAAAACAGCGTTATTTACGACGATTACTTTCGTTTTCGTCAGCGTCTGGTAGTATTCCTTCCAGTCATCACCTAAGGCGACTACAAGATCGACACGATCTAGTACCTTACAAATGTAACGTTGCTCAAATTTAGCCGCGTCGTTATAGAACGCTTCAAAATTTGGTGCATGCATATGAAAAATGATTTTTGTTCCTTTTTTTATTGCTTTTACTAATAAAGCTTTTCGATAAAAGCTTGCATCTTGAGACACATGGAAATGAACAATCGCTACTTCACGAGTATGAGTAGCCTTAAAGAGTTGGCAAAAGGTGCGAAAAGCATAGAAAAGCTTGCCCTTTTCATTCCACGAAAAAAAATAACGGATCTGATATTTCTGATTATTGGGAAAATAATCAATAAAATTTTTGATTACTGTTGAAATTCCACCCTTTCCAGTACTCTTCGGTCCCACCATAATGATTCTTTTCATAGCTGCTCCTCTTTAATTACTTGGATGAACATGCAAGTAAATCCAAACACCGTCGCTGACAATGCTGAAAAAAGGACGTGTCCAACCAAGAAACTGTATACAATCGTAAATATAAGTAAGAAAATACAAAATTTATTAAATCCTTGATAAGCCGCTACCCTCAGAAAATGAGCCATCACAGCTATCAAGACGATCGTTCCGACAATCCCATAAGAAAAAAACATATCGAAAAAATCCATTTCAATTAATCCGCCCTTTCGGCCATACCAATTCCACCGATTCTCAAAACCAGAACCAAACCAGAAAACATATTGATTCTTAGGTAATTTAGAAAAATTCGCGACGGCATCCTTCAAATAGACGTTTCTGGAGCTCAGCAGCAGCCTCGGCCAATCGTCTTGATAAAGCGTGCGGAAATAAGTAAAGCGTGCAATTACACTAGACAAAGAATTTAGTAGAAATTCCTTCCCCTTCATCACAAGAAAGAAGAGCAAAGCAAGTAAAAATTCAAAAATAATAAATTGCTCATACAACGACTGACTGCGATGACGAAATAAAAAATGCCCAATCAAAAAAAGCGAATAGAGAATGCCTGTCATCAATCCAGATTTTGTTCCTAAAATTAATAGACAGTACATATTAAGAAAATAAAGCCCTATTAAGAAGCCTGCCGGAATGATTCGCCGCTTCTGTTGAATAAGAAACCAGCCAACAAAAAAAAGCATGATTAAAAAAGCATAAGCAATGTCATTCGTAGCGAAGTAGAAGCCTTTAAAGCCTGCCGCATCATCGTAGGTACTATTTCCTAATCCAAGTACGTAAGGAATCAGTAATCCGCCAATCAAAAAAACATCCAAAAGAATTGTTAATCTAGCTAACTTGTTTACAGATAAATAATTTCCAAACTGCTTAGCAAAAAAAGGAATCAGCAAGCATAAATAAAACCGAATAACGTATGACAGTTCTTCTACCAACAAAGTGAAGCCTGTATTGAAAAAGAAGGCCTGAATGATACAGATGATCGTTAATGAAAAAAGAGTTATCAGAAGCAATACATAATCATCTGTTTGCTTTATTCCTTTTGTTAATACACCGTAGAAAATGTATGCGATGAAAAAGATTCGATAGGCGGTCCCTAAAGGCATCGGATTTCCATAAGATATGAAGACTCCATTGAAAATATCCACTAAAGGAAAAATCAAGATTAGTAACAAAAAAAAATGAATCTTCATGCGATCACTCAACAAATCACTCCTCTATTAAAATTTAAATAATGTTTTAGCATAAAAATTAAATATAACTAATATTAATCTAAGGCACATTTATCGAAACGTCTTTTTTTGTTAATTTTAATTCAAATTTTGGTTGGTAGATTTTTGAACGAGAGTATAAAATAATAATTATGAATTAATAAAACGAAATATTAACATTACAAAAGTCTATTTATTTGGCAATCACGATATTTCTTTCTGATTGATTAACTATTTTTTATAAATTATTAGAAGAAGGTGCCTACACAAAGATGTTTCTAAACCATCAATTCGCTGATCTATTTGACAAGGAAACGTTCATAAAGATAGAGATCATTTGCTTATTAAAGGAAAGCAAAACTTGGTTATCCATTGATGAATTGTCCTCACAATTAGAAATCAATCAACGTACCATGTTGAAATACCTTACATTTATCGAAGAGGACATTGATTCCTTTGCTTCAAAAAAAGAAATCGCTTTAAAAAATCACAATAAAAAAGGCTATTTTTTATATTATGATTTTGAACCAGCCTTGGAGGATTTGATTTTTCGAATGATTGAACGAACGATCAACTATCAGCTGATTATGAAAATCTTTTTTTCAAAAATGCCTTCAATCATCCAGTTTTCGCATCAGTATTATGTAAGTGAGTCCTCCTTGTGGCGCATGATCAATAAATTCCGAAAAAAATTAGTCCCAAGAGGAATTTCTATTGAACGTCGTTCGTTGGAATTGATTGGAAATGAAATTCATATTCGTAATCTAAGTCTCTCCTTGTTATTGTCTTCATACAGCAGAGGCAGTTGGCACTACGGAAGTACAACCAAGCTAGTTACCGAAAAAATCATCGATTACGTAATTAACTTTTTTCATTTATGTCTATCGGATTTTGAGTATAAGAAGCTGTTTTGCATGATTGCGGTGTGTATTGAACGAGCTAAGAAAGAAAAGCATGTTCACTTAACGAGGGAGCTGTGGGAAAATATTGAGAAAAATGAATTATTTGATCGTTTTTTCGATGAGTTGAGAGATGTTTTGCCTAAGGAACTCCATCGGCAGGATGAAATAGGCTTTCTATTTTTATACGTTTTTACAATTGATGAGGTACTTAACAATACATACATTAGAAAAGAATTCATCGAATTCCACTATGAACGCAATACGCAATTATTTCAGTCTGTTGAAGCCTTCAAGAATCTTTGGTTTGATCAGCAAAAATTCTTTATTTCTAAAGACGATCTAAAAACGGTCGAAAAAAGTCTCTATAGCACACATTTGTATTGCCAATTATTTCAAAATAAGGAGTCCTCCGATTGCTATTCGCAGGATTCTTATTTGCACAACAACGAAACCATTTCTCCTCATTTAAAAGAACGGGCACGCGAATTGATTGCTTTATTACAAAAAAAGACAAATTTCCCGCTGTTTAGAGAAACAGATTATCTATTGTCCATTTATCCATTATTATTTGAAACGATTACTCCTATTCAAAAGGTAGAGGAGCCTTTACAAATTTTTTTAGCAACGGATTTAACAAATTTAGAAGAACAACATCTGATAAAGATGATCAAGAATGAATATCTCGGAAGATTTAAAATGGAAATTTACACCCATCATGACTGTCTTCGTAAAAGAAATTCCCTTGATCTGTTACTTTCAACAAGAAAAACAATTTTAGTAGATCAGCCTACCATTCCAAATATCGTCATTCCAAGAAAACCGACAAAACTTGATTTTTATACTCTGGATACAAAATTAAACGAGCTATTCACCGTCAAAAATCAGCAGAAAAGGCTTGTATCTTTTTGAAAGATACAAGCCTTTTAAGCTATTTAAAAAAAGAAAAATGCTTCACCTTTTGATAATCCGGACGCACGACAGGATCTCCATTTAGTAAATCCTTAGTCATTTGCTCCATCTCTTTTACCCGATCTATTCCAAAAGTTTTCTCAATTTCTTGATAGGCCTCCTTTAAATAAAACCCACGCTGCTGTATGCTATGAGCATCCGAGGCAACCATAAAGGCTAACCGATTAGTCAGCATTGTCTTGGCTGCCTTTTGAACCTTTGGACCAAAGAAACCGACAATACTTGGCGCGGTCACTTGGGTCAAGGCCCCCATTTCCAGATAGGGCAATAACCGGTTCGGATCTTTGGAAAAAACAGCATTACGCTCAGGATGTACAATTACAGGAGTATAGCCTCGATCAATTAACTGAAAAAAA
This sequence comes from Enterococcus sp. DIV0187, assembly GCF_051713785.1. Classification (NCBI taxonomy): domain Bacteria; kingdom Bacillati; phylum Bacillota; class Bacilli; order Lactobacillales; family Enterococcaceae; genus Enterococcus; species Enterococcus sp. DIV0187. Next base: position 847,946 of record NZ_JBIOQO010000002.1, on the reverse strand, counting down.
AGTGCATCTGTATACGCAGGAACCTCAATAGTAGGAAACTCGATTAATAGGTATTGGTCATCTAAATCGGTAAATAGTAGCTGTTGCTGTTGAATCTCTTTTAGTAAATTTCCAGTCAAGCGAATCTCTTGGCCTTCAAAAAGTGTCAATTCAATCCCTCTTTGATTCAATTCTCGCTGCAAACTCTTAACCGCTGAAATTACCTTAGGCGCCGGATTGGTGTAACGGCCATTGTTATGATGAGGCGTACACAAAATGTGCGTGATCCCCTGTTTAACGGCAGCATGCGCCATAGCGATGCTCTCCTCAAGATTTTCAGGCCCATCATCTACTCCTGGAAGAATATGACAGTGTAAATCAATCATGCCAACCACTCCAAACTGCTTTTGTTCGATTTTACCAAAAGCCCTAAACTATGACCCATCAAAAATCGTTCATTTTTTGACAATCAGTGATTTCGATAGTCACAAAAGATTGCTCATCCTTCCATTTGTATGAATTTCAACTGTCAAAATAAGTAATTCTTTATCGTAAATGTAACCATGTAAGGCGAATCACACACCAAATCAGATTTTTTTCCTTTTACTTTCTCAACCTTCAGCTAAATTCTGTCATAAATTGATACACCGCACCGATGAGATTAGCATCCGCTAAATATTTGCAGCTCATTATTTCTGCAGTCTGATCTTGCGCTCTTTTAGTTTCCAGCAATGCATCAATTTCATTTCGAAGACGCTCAACAACACCTGGTCTTCTTGAAATGCCACCGCCGATCAATAACCGATCGACATCCAAACTGACCAGTACATTATAAGCTCCGATCGCTAGGTTCCCATAAAATTGATCGACGTATTTTTTAGCTAATTCCTCTTGGGCTGCATCAAATACATGGACCGCATCGTAGCTCTTCCCATCTGCTTTTTCGATCGAATAATTTTTTGCCAAATTAACAGGACTGACTAACTCACTGAATGTTTGGCATTTTTCGTTTAAGATCATATACCCAAACTCGCCACCAAATAAATGCGGACCTGCATATAGTTTTCTATCTAAAACAATAGCTCCACCTACGCCTGAACCAATGATAAGAAAAGCACTGTTGGCTACCTCGGCTGCATTGCCCTTCCACACTTCGGCCAGTGCCGCACAATTAGCATCATTTTGAATCGAGACGGGCAAGCCGAAAAGCTGCTCCAGCTCTTTTTTGATTTCAAAACGATGAATATAATCAATCGCACTCAATCCATAAATGATTCCCGCTTGTGTATCAACTGAACCAGGGGAACTAATTGCCACTCCTGAAAATTCAAGTGTTGAGCTTTTTATCTCCGCAATGAACTGCTCCTTCATCGCTTTCCAAGAATTCGGTGTAGGCAAACTTTTTTTCGCGTCTAACTGCTCGCCATCCCAGGTGGCATACTTGATTGTCGATCCGCCAATATCAATAACAAAAAGATTCATTCTCATCTGCTCCTTCAGAAAAAAAGCATGAGCACTTGGCTCATACTTTTCAAAAATTGATTAAATCATATCCGGTTGTTTATCTAATGCTCGCAGGAACGGCAACCAGATCATTCCCACAATCAGGAAGTCGATCACCTGCAGCAAGCCGCCTAACCAAGAGTTCGTCGCTAAGACACCGCTGGCAATAATCGGAACAGTCCACGGCACAGAAACACCTGTTGGCGCAGGAACGATTCCAGCTGCCATCACTAAATAATTTAACGTAGTCACAACGATTGGAGCAAGGACCCATGGAATGAGGATCGTCGCATTCAAAACAATCGGTAAACCAAAGATAACCGGTTCATTTACATTAAAGATTCCCGGACCTAAAGCCAAGCGCCCAATGTCTGTATATTGCTTTTTCTTCATTAGAAAAGCTAAGATAATCACTACTGCTAACGTCATTCCCGATCCACCCAGACCAACAGTGAACGTTTCCATAAATGGTTTCGTAACAATATGGGGTAACGTATCTCCTGCCTTGTATGCTTCTAGGTTATCAAGCATTAAGGTGTTCCAAATCGGGTCCATTACTGAATTGACAATAATTTGTCCATGTAAACCAAAGAACCATAAAAATTGAATGAAGAAAATGGATACAAGCGTTGCTGGCAGACTGCTGCCTAAACCAGTCAACGGCTTTTGAATCACATCATAAATGACATCATGCAGATTGGCATTAAATGCTCCGACCATGACAGCATTGATTACTAAAAAGACCGTTAATGTCAGAATTGCGGGAATCATAGCCGCGAAGGATTTTGTTACTGCAGGTGGAACGCCATCCGGCATTCTGATCTGCCAACCACGTTTTGTTACACGGCAATAAATTTCAGCCGCTACAAAAGCCGCGATCATTCCTAAAAACATCCCTTTTGCCCCAAGTCTGTCGAGACTCAACACACCACTAACAGTTTCACCAGATTCCGTACTCATAAAGAAAGGAGTCAGGATCAAGAAGCTTGAAAAGGCCACCGCTCCGCCAAAAATACCTTCCACATCATAGGATTGAGATAAATAATAGCCGATACCGAATGTAACAAAAACCGTCATGATACTCATTGTCGCATTCTGTCCATTTCCTAATAAATTAGACAGCATTCCTTTTGTATCATCATTGAAAAAGGGTAAATTATTAATAACTACAATAATGGAACCAAACATCGTCAATGGAAACGCCAACATAAAAGAGTCGCGCAAAACCATTAAGTACCGATTGTCGCCTAACCAGTTTGCTAAAGGCATGATTTTTTCACTTAGTTTATCCATAAAACCATTCATTCTTCGTCACCTCTTATTTTTTAGTAATCGATTACATCCCTATAATATCACGCTTATCCATATAAGTCTACATATTTATATTCAAAAGTATATATTAATTAAAATAGTAGATAGTACTATTTGAACAAGTTAGGGAATCCATATTATTGAAAGATTTTTTCCGCCGCAATAGCTTCAAAAAAGCGAAATATCAGCACAAAAAAACGCTACAAACACGCGTAATAACCGGTTTGTAACGCTTTATATTCTGTTTCCTACTTTGTTAAAACCATTTCTGCTTTAAAGTGATCATAATGATGAGTGGTGGTAGAATACTCAAAAGCAGCCCCGTTCGATAAATACCCAACTTGTTCTGCCACACCCACAGGCTCGTTGGCCTGCATATGTAATTCCTCGGCCTCTTCTTTTGTTGCCCCTCTGACGGTGATGATTCGATGAGCGCTTTGAATAACCAACCCCAACCCATTTTCAATATAATCATAAATCGAGTGCTTAACATGTGTAGGCTTTAGATTCATGATCAGATTAATCGGCATGTAGGTGACTTCGATAGCATAGGGAACACCATCAACATAGCGCACTCGATGAATGAAATAAACGAAATCATCCTCTGAAATATTCAGCTTTTCTTGAATCTTTTCATCTGGTTGAACGACTGAAAAATTTAGGACCTTACTGGTTACTTCATTTTGCGGATACTCTGCCGTTTTTCCGCGGAACTGATTGGTGATTGAGATTCGTTTTAATTCTGTGTCTGATAAATCTTTAATGAAGGTTCCAGAACCTCGTCTTTTAATGATTAACCCTTCTGATACCAGAATATCCAGCGCCTGCTTAACGGTCATCTTACTTGCATCGTATTCAAGCCCCAGCTCTTTTTCTGAAGGCAGCTTCTCATTCGCTTTAAAGGTGCCATCGATGATTTTATTTTTTAGATCATTTGATATATGAATATATTTTTTCACTGAAATGACCTCCTTTTGTTGTCTCTATCATTATAGCCCAGCCCCTTCGACTTGGTCTATACTAATTATTAAGAATAGTATGAAACTTACTTTATATAGATTCATACTTTTATACCTTGAATTTACACTTTAAGTTCAACACATAAAAAAATGACTCATAATCAATATCCAACTAGAATAGGTTTGTCGAGAACACTACTAGGAGGAAGACAATTACGAGCCAGTACCATCATCTTACCATAATCGAACGAGAAAGAATCTTTTGGTGCTTGTTTAGTGACGTTGACAGATCGAAAATCGCGATTCCTTTTAGCAGGAAAAGCGCCGAGAAAGAAAGCTGCTTATTGAGCGAGAAAATGATTGAACTTTTAAGCAGTATCCCCATCCCCAATAAGGTGGTTAAAACGATCACTCCAGATAGAGGAAAAGAATTCTCCAATCACTTCGCAGTTACAGAAGCTTTGAATAATGTGCCCTTTTATTTTCCAGATCCGCATGCCCCTTGGCAACGAGGAACAAATGAAAATACGAATGGACTCATTCGAGAATACTTGCCGAAATCAAAAGAGATGGATACGGTAGATGATTCAGTGATTTATCGGATGGTTGAAAAATTAAATAGCAGACCTAGAAAGTGTTTAGGTTGGAAAACACCTTATGAAGTCTTCTTTAATAAAGTGTTGCACTTGATTTGACAATTCAAGACGAAAAAAAAGGTACAAATCTTAGTGATTCGTACCTCTTCCTGTTTTAATCAATTCGTTTGTAGAGATCAACGATTTCCTTAGCCAAATCAGTAAATGCAATCGAGGTCATCAAATGATCTTGACTGTGAACCGCTAAGAGTGAAATTTCCATATTGTTTCCTTGTGCTTCCTGCGTAAGCAATCCTGTTTGTGCGTGATGAGCTTCTACCAAAGCATTTTCCGCCGCCGAAATTTTCGCTTCAGATTCAGAAAAATCCGAACGTTTAGCCGCTTGAATCGCTTCCATCGCATCACTTTTCGCATTTCCGGAATGAATAATCAGTCCCATAATCGCTTCTAAATTTTGTTGATCCATCGTGCAGCCTCCTTATTGATTCATCAATCTTTTGGCTTCCTGCAAGACCTTTTGGCCGTTCATCATTCCATAATCAGCCATATTAATGACTGCTACCGGAATGCCTTTATCAGCAAGCTTTTCCTCATATTGCTTTTGCATGAACCGAACTTGTGGCCCTAATAATAAAACGTCTACATTTTTCTCTGCCAAAGTGTTATTGGCTTCTGTCGATGAAACCGCGAAGATTTCCGCATCAAAATTCTCCTCTTTCGCAGCAGTCTCCATCTTCGTCACTAGCAAACTTGTACTCATCCCTGCTGAACAAACTAACATAATTGTTTTCATCTGTCTTGATCCTCCTATTTATTCAATTTAGCAATTAATTGATCTGCTATTTCTACTTTATTTGCGGCAGCAACTTCTTTTATCCAATAGCCCGATTTTTTGATGGTTTTCTTTTGTGTGCGAATATCCGTGGAGATAAATCCATAGCGATTACGGTACGCATTTTTCCAAGACCAGCAATCGATCGGTGTCCATAAATGATATCCGAAGCAATTAGAGCCTTCTTCCATTCCCTTGTGCAGCCAATACAGGTGTTCTTGAATGAACTGAATGCGGTAATCATCCTCGATCATTCCTTGTTCATTCAGGTAACGTTCCTCCCGGGAAACGCCCATCCCATTTTCTGACACAAACCATTCGATATTATTGTAATTGTCACGAATATTAATGGCAATATCATAGACCGCTTTCGGATAAATTTCCCATCCCTTGTCCACGTTCATCCGTCTGCCTGGCATTTGATACTCTTCAAAATATTTTTCAGGAAGCCAATCTACCGCCAAGCTATCCGGCGAAACCTCTGGTGCTTTTACACGATGTGGATGATAAAAATTCACACCTAAATAATCGATTGTGTTGTCCTTAATCAGTTGAAGCTCCTCACTGCTAGTCTCCCAAAGCACACCATCAGCTGCCAATCTTTCTGTCAAGGCTGCTGGAAATTCACCTAATGTTGAAGCGTTCATATACAATTGATTCAACCATAGATCAGCAAATTCGGCCGCTGCCAAATCTGATTCATTCTGACTGGCAGGATAAGCAGGCGTTAAATTCAAAATAATCCCAATGCGACCCGCTGGATTTGGATTGACTTTTTTAAAGCAAGCAATCGCCTTGGCTGAAGCCAATTGAATGTTATAAGCCACCTGCACCGCCTTCTTCCCATCCACAAGATTCGGATAATGGAATTGATGCAGGTATTCTCCTTCGACCACCACCATTGGCTCGTTAAACGTAAACCAATCCGTGACACGATCCCCAAACAGCTTGAAGCACTGTTCGGCGAACTTAACGAACAATTCTACAACATGCTTCGATTCCCAGCCGCCATATTTGTGATAAAGCGCCACTGGTAAATCAAAGTGATGCAAATTGATAACTGGTTTAATGCCGTTTTTGATAAATTCATCAATGACATCATTATAGAATCGAACATTTTCCTCATTTAACGTAGCGGTTTCAAAATCATCAATCAGTCGCGTCCACTGAATCGATGTACGTACCGAATTCAAACCGATCTCCTTCATTAAACGGATGTCTTTCTTGAAATCATTGTAGAAATTTGACGCCACATTTGGTCCTACTTGATCGTAAAAGGCTTCTGGCTCAATATCATACCAATAATCAAACATGTTGGCGTGTTCTTTATTGAACCGTCCCTCTGATTGTGGACCTGAGGTTGCGGCCCCCCACCAAAAATTACTTGGAAATTTAATCTGCATCGTTTATTCTCCTCCTGATATTTTCCTTGCTAATGCCAATCCACCAATAATACCTGCGCGATTATTCAATTTACTAGAAACAATGAAATCCTCGATAATTTCAAGTGATTTCGATTACATTCCTTTTCTCAATAATCCCAAAAGTCATTCATATCTTACCTGCATCAATACTTCTCAGCATCTTTCTTAATCACCATATATTATATATACTATATATTTAAATGTCTATACTTTTAACTTTTAAAATTCAGATATTTGCATAAATTTCCGCTTTATCAACGAAAAAAACAATTAGAACTCAGGAAAGGCTTAGTTTTGCAGGGTTCGACACTAACGCTTTTAGCCATTTTCTACCGATCAGACTCGTTTGGAAATTTAATGCATTGTTTATTTATCACACCTGTTGCTTTTCGCTCCAAACCTAGTACACTTAAATTAAGCATAAAAACACATGGCGGTTGGTAGTCCGCCGCATGAAAATGTCAGTAACCTGCCCTCCCGGGTTGTCCATTGCTTGAAATCATTTCAAGAGGGAGGTGTCATCATGAAGTTGACGATTTACTTCGATGGCAGTTTTTGGTGCGGCTTAGTAGAGGTTGAAGACGATGGCCATTACCAAGCAATCCGGCATGTTTTTGGTCCCGAACCAAAGGATGCGGATGTGTGGGAATTTGTGACCAAACGTTTGCCACATCTATTGAAGCAAACAGGCGCTGTTGCTACTCGGAAAAAAACAGCTGAAAAGAAACTCAGTCCCAAACGGATGCAACGTTTGATCAATCGCGAAAAGCGGCAGCCCGTTGTTTCAACCAAAGCCCAAATTGCGATGAATGAAATCCGTGAGCAGGCAAAAGCGGCGAATAAATCGCAAAAGCGCCGAAAAAAAGCCGAGTATGCTGACAAACGGTTTCAACAAAAGCAAGCCAAAAAACGCGAGAAACACAAAGGACATTAACAAGAAGCAACCCAAATCTGACTAGATTTGGGCTGTTTCTTGTTAAGTGATTTATTGATTTGCTGGCAATGATTGCATCAAAGCAAAGAACTGTTCCGTCTCACCAGTATTGAAATAGTTATACCAAGCGTCTAATGTCGTTGTCTCAAAGACTTCTAAATGCTCGATTATTTGTCTCGCCCACAGTAATCCGCCAGTTGAACTAGCAGTAATCAGATTGTCCCCTACCACAGATGGCTCATCTCGATAGTGTCCCTGTCCTTTATAACTAGGCGCGACCATTTCCAGAAAGCCTGGTCCATTACTCGTATGAGGACGCTCATCCAATAACCCAAAATTTGCAAGTGCAGCTGTTGCCCCGCAGATGGCTCCCACCATAGCACCGATTGAAAGAAACTCACTAGCTTTTTCGATGATTGCATAATGCTTCTGATCGTTCCATGTATTTGAACCAGGTAATAATAAGACATTTGCTTTGGCTACCTCGATGTCAGCAATCACACAATCAGGTACGATCCTCATTCCGCCCATCGTCGTGACTGGTTCTTTAGAATGACTGACTGTTTTTAACGTCACCTTTGGTGCTCCTTCTTTGAAAAATCGACCCGAATTCAGCTCTGCTGTCACGTATCCTAATTCCCAGTCAGCTAATGTATCCATCACATAAACATAAATTGTACTCATAAATTTCCGCCTCCAATAACTTTCTATAGCTTTAGTATACAAGGCAATTGTTGACAACTATATGGCAACAATCTAAACTAACAATAAGAAAATTTTGAAAAGAGGTAAAATCCTTGAAGGTGGATAGATTACTAAGCATTACGATGCTCTTGCTAGATAAAAAGCGAATCAGCGCTAAAGAGCTGGCGGAAAAATTCGAAGTTTCTCCGCGAACGATCTACCGCGACATTGATACTCTTAACATGGCAGGAATTCCCATCCGTTCAACATCCGGAGTAGGCGGCGGCTTTGAGATTATGGAAAATTACAAAATGGATAAAAAAGTCTTCTCCTCTACCGATCTCTCCACCATTTTGACAAGCCTTTCGGGATTCTCCAACATGTTGCAGGGAAAAGAACTAGCAAGCGCTCTTGCAAAGGTCAAAAGTTTTATTCCTGCTGATCGAGCGAAGGATATTGAATCAAAGATCGATCAGTTCAACGTTGATTTAAGTCCATGGATAGGAAATCGGAGCATTCAGCACTACGTCGAAACAATCAAAGTCGCATTACAGGAAAACCGGCTGCTCGCTTTTAATTATTCAAATCAACATGGCAGAAGCTCTGAGAGGACGATTGAGCCTTATCAGCTTGTTCTAAAAAATAGTCAATGGTATGTGCAGGGATATTGTTTGGCTAGAAATGATTTTCGTCTGTTCAAAGTTAATCGTATGACCAAGTTGCAAATGAAAGAGGAACACTTTGTCCCACGGGAGTATCAAAAACCGCAGCTAGATTTTGCAGATTATTTAGATACGGTACAAACCACGATCAAAATTCGCATTCACCGCTCGGTTATGGATATGGTGCTGGATTATTGCACGTTCGAAAATTTTAAACCTGATGGGGATAGTCACTACATCGTAGATTTCCCTTTTGTTGAAAATGATTACTACTATAATATTCTTTTTAGTTTTGGAAATAACTGCGAATGCCTCGAGCCGCCGCAAGTCCGCGCTGAAATGAAGCGCAGAATCAAAGAGATTGCTGCTTTATATAATTAAAAATAGGAGTGCTCTGATATTTGCGAAAAATATCGGAGCACTCCTATTTGTTTCCTCTTAATCTAATCAAGAGATTCTGCTTGGCAAAATCTTTGACGCCCTTTCTTTATGAATCTCTGATGCCTCAATCGAATACTGTACTTTAATGCGATCACTAACAAAATAGTTGTCTATACCTTGAGATAGCTGCCAGTTTACACTGACACAGCCTGGCCGGCGATACTTTTCATCACTCTGATAGTTTTCGTATAGAACAAACCAAGGAACTAAGGAGGTTCCCTTGCCGTTTTCGTCCATATACCGCTCATCCGTGTCAAAACGAACAATATCTCCCGAATCATCAAAGGTAAATCGCCCTGTAGCGCTAACGCCATTCCAGCTGATTGTTCCTTCAATCGTCTGATAATCAATCGTTCTCCAGCTTATGTACTCCTGTAAAAATAAACTCGGCATGAAAACCGCATCAGCCAGTGCCGTGATCAATTGGCTTTGATCCATTTCTGGACCAGTGGAATGAAACAATTGAAAATGTTTCGCCAGCACGCCGATCATTGATCCCTTGCCATCCTGAACACTGTCTCTCACATGAACCGGCAAGCCGCCGTTAAAAAAGCATAGCGGTCTGGTCGATCAACAAAGTTCACCTGACAAAAATCGATCGGAATCGTTTTTTTCCCCGCCTCCATCCGAAACTTCGTATTTTTAAATTGAATATACATATTGCGCATCATTGGTTGATTAACATAGCCATTCTTTTTTAAATATTTCCTTAGCAGCTGTGGCAACTCAGCGATAGCTTCTTCGGTAATGACCGATGGCTGCAAAGAGATATCGTTTTCCTGTTGAAAAGAAGACGCGACATCCGCAAGATACTTCTTCCAAGCAGGACCACCTGGGATAATCAGATAAATAATAACTATCGCTAAAACGATCATTAAGCCCCATACAAGTATCATGGTCATTCTTCCTTTCATAAATAGTTCGTTCCTACTTCTCACTATACATGAAATCACAATGCCTGCCATCCGCCCAAAGGCTTATTTAACAACAATCTTTAATTTCATCAATCGGATATTGTTATTCATGAAAATCAAAAGTGTTTTCCTTTACTCATTTCCAGAGAGCTACCGTTCTCTTTAAATTTAAAACAAATTCTTTTTAATACAACATTGACTTAAAAGATACTATGTTGTATTATTCTTTTTGGAAACGTTTCACTACATTAAGAAAGAGAGCATGATATGAATAAAAAACCAGTAATTATCAGTACAGATCCGGGAATTGATGACGCAGTAGCCATTGCTTTAGCGCTATTCAGTGAAGAATTGGATGTAAAGTTGATTTGTCCAATTTTTGGAAATGTTAGTTTGGAAAACACAAAAGCGAATACCGAAAAATTGCTTACGTTGTATAAAAAAGAACCTCAAGTTGTATTAGGTAGCCAACAACCTCTTTTGAGAAAATCCATTAATGCCAGTAATGTTCACGGAAAATCAGGTATGGATGGGTACTCTTTTCCCGAACCAACAGTTTTTGCGGATCATTCTCTAACTGCGGTTGCAGCTATGCACAAAATTATTAATCAAGAAGAAAACAAGACCACCTTAATTGGAATTGGTCCATTGACTGATATTGCCCTATTTATCCATCTATATCCGCAAGATCTTGAGAGAATAGAACAAATCGTAGTAATGGGCGGTAGTTTAGGAAGAGGAAATTACGGTGTATTATCGGAGTTCAATTTTGCTGCAGACCCAGAAGCAGCAAAAATTGTTTTTGACAGCGGTCTTCCTATCCAAGTAGCACCAATGGAAGTCGGAAGGCAAGCAAAAGTAATGCCTGAAATCTCTGAAAAGATCAAACAGCTTGGGAAAATTGGCGATATGTTCTATCAATTATTCTCAAAATATCGTGGAGGAAGTTTTGCGACTGGATTAAGTATGTATGATGCTCTAGCAGTAGGTCTGATCCTAAATCCAAAAATGTTTGAAATCGTTTCAACTAGAATCGAAATAGAAACTACCAGTCCTTTGACTGCTGGTGCTTCCTTAATTGATTTAAAAGGTTACTTAAAATTACCTGCTAATGCTGAAGTAGCAATCAGCGTTGATCCAAAGCAATTTGAAGAGTGGTTTATTCATTCTATTGCTAAAACTATAAAATGAAAGTGTGGTTGATATAATATGGATGTTTTATTAACTTGTGTTGTCGGCATATTGGCAGTTGGTATTTTAGTGTATATGCTTCTAAAGAAAAATGATATAAAAATGACCTTACTGATCTTAGGTGTAATTTTGATGTACGTTGCTTTATTGATGGGAAGAAAACTAGAAATTAGCGAGACTACTGGGGCTCTTTTACTTGATCCTTTTCAAGTAATTGTCGACCAGTTTACAAATACTTTAGTCGGTCCTGGTTTTGTCATTCTAATTTTAGGGGGCTACAGTGCCTACATGAATCACATCGGCGCAAATAAAGTAACCGTTCAAGCGCTGACGAAACCTATTTCGAAAATCAAATCAATTTATATTTTAATCCCAATTGTTTTTTTGATTGGAAATTTACTATCCTTGGTTATACCCAGTGCCTCAAATTTGGCAATAATTCTATTAGCGACGCTATACCCTGTTTTACGAACAGCGGGTATGTCACGTTTGAGTGCTGCAGCGATAATCGGTACCTCTGCAACGATCGTACCAACACCACTAGGTTCTGATAATGTTGCAATCGCTTCGTTATTAAATGTAAACGTTACAGACTATGTTTTTAGGAGTCATGCTATTGTTTCAATTCCTACCTTATTAGCAATTGCTGTTGTTCATTATTTTTGGCAAAAGCATGAAGACATCAAAGAAAAAGAAATATTGACTTATGAAGAAGAACTTGCAGCAAATGGTTCTCCAGAAACAAACATGACGATTACATCAACCTATTCTGGTGCTAAAGCATTTATATACGGTACCTTACCGTTATTACCGATTATTTTGTTACTCTTCGTATTTGTAGCAAATATTCTTTTGGGGACCTCTTTAAACATCAGCGTACAGGTTGTCAGTTTAATCAGCTTTATGATTGCCGTGTTAGTTGAATTTACTACGCATCGTTCTGTAAATTCTGTCTTAAAAGAAACTAGCTTCTTCTTTGAAGGTATGGGTGGTGTTATGAGTATCGTTGCACTGTTAGTGGCAGCGCAAGTCTTTGTTCAAGGCCTCACCTCAATTGGTATCATCGAACTTGTCCAAAAGGCCATGGAGAATATCAGCGGTGCTGGAATCCTGTTACCAGTTATCATGGTTGCCTTTACAGCAGTGATTGTCTTATTAAGCGGTAGTGGAACAGCCCTCTTATTCGCAATGATTCCGTTAATGATCCCACTTTCTAAGGCTGCTGGAATTGATCCCGTTGCTTTATCTATTCCAATGCAACTTTCGGGTAACCTGCTACGAGCAGTTTCACCAGTTGCAGCTGTTATCCTGATTGCTGCAGGAACAACGAAACTTTCACCTATGCAAATCGTCCGAAGAACCTCAGTTCCGATGATTTTCGGGGTCGTTCTATCCTTAGTGTTATCGCTTATTTTATTTCAATAGGTAAATGTCCTATAGTAAAAGAATCGCTCAATTTAGTGATTATCAGAATATCCTAGCACTCATTAATGATGGAAAAAGACAAATGACTGTTGCTGGTATTACGCAATGGGATGACTCCTACCCTAATAGGAATGTAATCCTTCAGGATATTGAGCATCAGCAATTATGGATTTACGGAGAACATTTTGATGCTTGTGTTACCATTTCTAGAGTTGCCGACACTACGTTTATTCAACGTTTAGTAGTAAGCTCCTCTCATCAAAGAAATGGATTGGCACGGTTTATTTTGAAAGATATTCTCCAAAAAGAAGAAAACGAGAGCGAAATAACACAAATAAAAATTAGTACGAATACTTCAAATATCCCTATCAAAAATTTAGTAACAAGTTTGAATTTTATTCCTTGTAGAAAATATGAAATGGCTGGACGTGAACAATTCGGTACTTTTATTGAATATGTCTATCCAATCAGTAACTGTAAATAAAGATTATGATACAATGCAATTATATTTATTTATGAGGAATGGTGATGGAGATGCATCGTACGCCAAAGTATGTTCAAGTTTATAACCAAATTTTGTCAATGATCAAGCGGTCACAGTTTGCACCTGGTTCAAAATTGCCTTCAGAGGAAAAGTTAACCAATGATTTCAATGTAAGTCGTGTGACCTTAAGAACCGCTTTATCTCTATTAAAAGAGGATGGTGTAATTAGTAGTATTCACGGACAAGGTCATTTTGTTAATTTTTCTGATAAACAAAAAAATGATCAAGGTATCCGTACGTTAGGTTGTCCAGTGTTAGATAGCTTGACGATACCAATTGAGCAAATTTCAGAGAAAGACGCGTATTATTTTAAAAATCCCAGTAGTGTTTTTACTGATAAATTGTTTGAAGTTAAAGATATCTCCTACTACACATTGAATGTCTGGTATAAAATTGATAACTCGAACATAGCAAATATTTTTTCAATTCTATTACCTGAAACAATCGAAAGATTTAATTTGGATCTGGATAACAAAAATCAAATCATTCAATTTCTAGAAAAAGATATTTATCGTGAAGTGGCTAATTCAAAGCTAACCATTAGTATCTCTTCCAGAAAACCTGATAGTTTTAGACGAAATTTCGCAGAGAACGAAAAGCTAGTTTTAATGACTGAAGATTTATATGCAACAAATGGAAAAGTTTTAGCACAAAACAAATATTACATCGCAGAAAGCTTCTTTAGAACTTCATTGGTTAGGTATCAAACGAATCATTAATACAGAAATCACATTACAATTTTAAAAGACTGAAAATACTCCGTAAAAAGAGCTATTTTCAGTCTTTTTTCGACTTATTGAGTTGAACTATTTTAGAATTGTTGCTTAACAGAACGATGATTTCCAAAAGGAACAGCTCCATCATATTATGGCGGAGCTAATCGACCCGCAAAATCACGGGAATAAACAAAAAAGCCTTAAGAGAAATGAAAATCTCTTATGGCCTTCAGGTTATACTTATTGGTTATTTTTTTCGTTCCTTGATTTTCTTAGTAAGAAAACCAATGACGAACACGGATAGGATTTTAAAGAGCAAGGATCGAACCGCGCTGTCTTTTTTTGCTGCATTCTTTTTGTTTGATTTATGGTATCGAGAATGATTTTTGGGACGATCCCAAGTATTTTTAAATACGTTTACCATCGTGATTTTCCCTCCTTTGATTTCGTTTGTGCAGTTCATCGCATTAACCAAGTTTCCTAGTTGAGGATGCTTTTGCTACAGAAACTTCTTCTTCGTCAGTGAAAGCAGTCAACTCTTCGTATTCTTCGTAGTATTTCTTCAATGATGAGGTAAACTCTGGGCTCCAGGGTTTCACATGTCCTGAATAATGAATAATTTTAGGATCTCTGCGGGTCTCGAAATATTCCTTTTCACCTTCAGGATCTGGATGCTCCACCTCACGCTTCATGATATAACTCTGAGCATTCCATTTTGGATGAAGCTGCAGCCATTGGTCATGCAAGATTGCATTCAGGGCGTCTTGGTCATGAAATTTTAGTTTTTCAGGATTATCATGGATAAACTGCATTACTCGCTTCGTCACATTGCCAGTAAGCCATTTTTCCATATTGATCAGCATAAAGCCTGAATTAAAATACTTCGTTGAGCTGCAAGCAATGTCCATTTTTTCTAAGCGATGATGAAATCCTGCATCTTCCACCGCAGCCAATGTATAATCAGACAAATCAATCTCCCAAAGTTCTGAGATATCACCTAAAGCGATCATATCGCAATCTAAGTAGAGAATTCGCTCAAGGTCTTGGTCGCTGAATAATTCTGGAATAGCAATTCGATAATAGGCAGTTTCCGGAATCCGTTCACTTTCCACCGCATCTGAAAAGTATTTTTTATCGATGGTCAAAAAGTGCAGCATTGCATCATATTCTTTGAGTGTTTCACGCATCAAGCGTTTATTAGCAATACTAATCTCATCGTCGATCACATAAAAATCAAAAAGCTTCGTTGAACGATCTGTATTTTCTAAAACTGAAACGAAAAGTGCCGATACATGCTCCGCAAAGGCATCATTGCAGCTTGATACGATTGTTATTTTGTTATTTTTCATTTTACATTCACCGTCTTCATAAAAATACTTTTGTTCAAGTAATCCATATACTCGTCTTGATAAGGATGACCCTCCAAGGTGTTCCAAGGTTTATCATGCCCAGTAAAATGAACGACCGCTGGATTTTTTCGTCCTGCTTCATAAGCTTGCTTATATTCCAGTGTTGGTGCTGGATGCTTATCAAAAATCAGCGAGCTTTGCATATTCCAGCGAGGATGGAATGGATGCCAATTTTCATATAAAACAGCATTCAAAGCATCTTGGTCATGGTAAATGATTTTATCTCCATGATTTTTTAAATAGTCAATGGTCTTTTCAGTGATCTGCTGTTGGTTCCATTGATCAACATCAATCACCATTACACCAGAATTGAAGTAATAATCGTCTGAGTCAATCCCTAAACGTTCTAATGCTTCCGTTTGACCAGGATCAATAATCGCGCCGATTGTTTTTCCTTCTAAACTTTGTTCATAAAGCTTTTGTACATCATCAAGGACGAAGGTATCTGAATCAATATATAGAATTTTTCGATAATTTTTTTTCGCCAAAAGCTTTGGCATGGAGATTCTAAAATAAGCGGTAGTTGTAATATGGTCGCTTACCAAGAAATCTTCGTAGACTTTTTCATCCACCTTCACAAATTGAATAACAGCTATATCAGAAAACTTGTGTACTGTTTGAATCAATTTTTCTTTACTAGAAACGGATAATTCATCATCAATAACAAAGAAACGAATGGGTGTTTTTCTTGAAGTATTTTCGAGTAAGGTTGAAATCATTACACTCAGATAAGGAGCATAATTTTCATCAGCAGCTGTGACCACGGGAATTTCCTCGATTTTCGAGAACATAAAATCTTCACTCCTATCTAATATTTTGTTCTATTAATAACATTGTTTACAAAATTCAGATTAGACCTATTAGATGGATTAAGCAAAATTTATGCTTTGATACCCCTATCATTTATTCAAAAAGTCACTTAAAACCCTAGTATTTAGCCTAATTTTCTAATTATTAATTTTTTATAAAGATTTTATTATAATTATTGTTTTTATTAATCAATTGAGAACTCCTGAGCGTTTAATTGTTCATTTTCAGAAAATTAGTCTACTCTTAAGTTAAATGATTAAAAAAGGACGGATATAGATGAAATTGGTAGCAGTAGATCTTGATGGCACCTTACTAAACAAAGAAGGACATGTCCCTGAAGAAAATGCCTGGGCATTAAAAAAATTCGATCAGCAAGGGGGAACAGTCGCCTTGGCTACAGGCCGATCGATTCAGTCTGCCAAGGAAGTATTTGCACAATTAAATTTGAGCGGCTACACTTTAGCTTCTAATGGTGCGTATGTAGCACGAATTGAACAGGGAGAAATTAAAGAGGTATTGAAAAATTATACAATTATTCCAGAAACTGTAAAAACAGCCCTCTCTCTTGCCATGAAATCTGGTGTGACCGTCGTCGCTAGTCGTGCGACGCAAGATGATCGCATTTCATTTGCACAGGATAAAAATGAAGTCAACAGTCCCTATTACGCACAATTTAACTTAAAGGAATCAAAAGCAGAAGATTTGTGGGAACAAATCGATAAAGAGGCGATCAGCTATTTCAAATTGGCCTTTACAGATAGTGACACGAGTAAATTGGTCAAACTACGCTCGCAATTAGAAATGAAACAGATCAATAGTTCTTACTCTGATAAGTATTGGTTAGAAGTGATGGCTGATGGGGTTAATAAAGGTGCGGCTCTGAAATTTTTAACGAATTATTTATCCATGGAGCTCTCAGAGGTTATTGCCTTTGGTGATCAAGAAAATGATCTAGAAATGTTGGAAATCAGCGGAAATAGTATCGCGATGGAAAATGCGGCTCCTGCCGTAAAAAAAGTCGCAGATAAGCTGACCAAGTCAAATCAAGATTCCGGCGTTGCCTTTGTTTTAAAGGAGTATCTAGCTTAAAAATATGCATACGAAAGAAGTCGTTACCAATTTGGTAGCGACTTTATTCGTTATAGCTGAATACTTTACGTTCATTGATCAGCTGACATTCTCGATTATTTCGTCCGTGAATATCGATGAAGCGCTGAAGCTGTTCAGCGGATACTTCTAATACATTCTTCATGACGTACCATTCTACGCCTTCAGTCAACGGCGGAGTCGTTAAAGAGCCAATGTAATGATAATAGCTTTTATTTTCGGGAATCAATTCGTCAACAGAAAAAGTTCCCTCTCCTTTTTGCTGGTCATACTGGTTCAAGATGCTTTCAAAATCAGAATTGTATTCTCCAGCCTGATAGAAGACTCCGATAACTGCCACCTCTCCACTAGGAGACTGGAAAAGAAAGTGGCCTTCCAACGGAAAACTTTTTCCATTTATACGGTGCTCGGAATCAGCATGAAAGTGCATTTGGACAAAATGAAATAAGCGCTTATTGAATGTCGCTTCACCCACTCCCAATAGTTGCAGATTTTGTCCATTATTAAAAAATGTTGCAGACTTATCTGAAAAATTTACTTGTATAGTTGCAAGGGTCTCATCATTGTCTTGGATCAAAGATGTTTGGATGTCGATCGGTGATTGCCGCAAACCACCCTGCGGCTGCCAGTCACCTTGATGGCAATAATCAATCAAAAATTCTGCTTTCATAGAATCCCTCAATTACCTAAAATTTTTACAATAATATCATTTTCCAGAATTTTTTTCCATCCATTTGCAAATATCATGAAAAACTGTAAGTTTTTGAGCTTCATTTAGCAGTTCGTGGCGGGCATTTTCATAAAGCTTGACCGTCACCTGCTTCACACCAGCTGCTTGATAAGTCTTTGCTGCTTTCATCACGCCTTTACCGTATTCTCCGACAGGATCTTCTTTTCCAGATAAGAACAATAATGGAAGATTTTTCGGCACCCGTTGCAGCAACTCAGGCTCCTGCGAACGAATAATCAATGAAAATAATTCGTGATAAGCGCTCAAGGTAAATAAGAATCCACACTTCGGATCAGCCAAGTAAGCATCTACCTCTTCCGAAAGGCTGGACAGCCAATCCTTATCCGTCCGCTTATTGACAATCTTTCGATTCATATTGCCGAAAGCTAATTGATCAATTAGTTTGCTTGGGTGCTGTTCTCCTTGAATTTTACTTAATAGTTTTGCTGAACGTTGGCCAAAACGGGCCAGCCAAGCTGGCTGCTGACCCGTTCCTACGAGAATTGCCCCATTGATCGCCTCACCGTATTCATATAGATAATTTCTTACAACGAATGAACCCATACTATGTCCTAGAAGAAAAAAAGGAATACCCGAATACTGCTTTTTCCCCCACTGAGTTACCTGATACAAGTCCTGAACCAATCCATGTTTGATCTTTTCATCATGAAAATAGCCCTGAAGTCCTTTTGGAGCAGAAACAGATGCCCCGTGACCAAGATGATCATGTCCAATCACCGCGATGTTTCGCTCATTTAAGTATTTTGCTAAGACTTCATAACGCATTAAATGCTCTGCCATTCCGTGTGTCAGCTGAAGTACCGCCCACGGCTTCTCACAGGTCCAATGGTAGCCTTGCACTGCTGTTTTCTGATCAACAGAAAGTATTTCAAATTTTTCTAACATGTTCATTTCCTTTCTAAAAATCGACTAATGACTTTTCTAGTGCCATTTGATTTTATCTTCTATTTCTCTCGAATTTCCATCCTAAGTTGGAGGTAGATTTTTGAAATCATGATACACTATTGGTAAATGGAGGGAAAAAATATGTCTTGCTTAGGAAATATTATCTGGTTCATCTTTGGTGGACTGATCGGCGGTTTGACTTGGTGTCTCGCCGGCATCTTATGGTGCATCACGATCATCGGTATCCCAATTGGTTTACAATGCTTCAAATTTGCTAGTTTAAGCTTTGCTCCGTTTGGTAAAGACATCGTTTACCAAACGACTGGAGTAAACTTTATCGTCAATATTATTTGGTTGATCGTTTCAGGTGTTCCTTTGGCTTTGGGACATCTAGTCAGCGCCCTATTTTTATGTATTACGATTGTCGGTATTCCTTTTGCCGCTCAATCATTGAAACTTGCTCAACTAGCTTTGATGCCATTTGGCGCACAAATCGTTTCTGCTCGTTAAATAATATGTCCCTGACAAACACCATAAAAAAGAGGAATGACAGCCGTCTTCCTCTTTTTCTTATCCAAAAATCAAGTAGATTAAGCCTGCGACTACTAATACGATATTTAACGTTACCTGGATATTCACCATTAATGGCGTTATCGTCTTTTTTCTTCGTCGTGAAAGACTAAGAAAAACATTATATACGCCAACTAAAATGATGAAGACGACTAATGCAATCAGATACAAAAGGTCACTTCCTTTTTTGTCTGTAGTGTAACGTGAAAAAGAATATTCAGCAAGCCTGCTCAATCAAATCTAATTTAGCTGTTTGAAAAAATCACGTAACTCAGCTTTTCTTCGCTCACTTAACTCTCTTTTAGGAATATCTTGGATCGCTCCTTCCAATCCATACAAGAGATGCAGACAAGCGCCATCATCTACTAGATGTCGGATCTTTAAAAAAGCTGCCTCTGTACCCAATTTTCGCAGCTGGTCTGGTTCAACAATCCCTACCTGAGCTAACTTCTCTTCATTTACCACACCAATATTTTTCATTTCTGAGATTCTCATTGCCGACTCCTTTTAGATTTATTATACCTTAGAATGAAAGCGGAAACGACAGCTTTCATAAAAAATTACTAACAAAACTCATTTATTTACAAGAAATGATCGTCTTATGGCTGCTATTTTTGCATGTTTTCACAAGTTTCGGAGAGTACTTTGCTAAAGCCTGATTCTCAGCTTTCTAAACATTTACATAAAAACTCCATTCATGATTTCTATCGTTAAAAAATAATCAAGGTTATTTTAAATGGAGGATTTTTAAAAAAAATTCAGAGAAAAAGCTTTATTTTTCACCGTTTATTAATTTATTATTTGTATTAAGTGATATTTTAATTTATCATATAAAACAACGAGGTTAATTTTTATCAAATAAGAATAGGAGGATAGTTCATGCTTGGAATGGATAGAAATACATTGTTGAAAATTCAGATCATTGAAACGTTGGATGCTTTGCAAACGCCGATCTCTATGAAAGAATTACAAGAAATAATCGGTCATGCTAGTCTCGGCACGATCCGAGTAAATTGCAAAGAATTGCAATCGATAATCGAAGATCTCTATATCGATAAAGACTATTCATTAAGACTTCGCATGGATAATGGTCGCGGTATCCAATTGGATCGGACCTCAACCAACCTCCAATCATTGATAAGCTATTTGTACCAGCATGATCTCGCCTGTGAAATTATCCGGGCAGTCCTAGCAAGACGGAAAATATCCGCTATTCAGTTCTGTATGGAGAAAAACATCAGCGAATCAAAATTGCGACGAAAAATTAAGGAGATCAATCAAGAGCTTACTGATTATGATCTCTATATCTCCTGCTCGACTAAAATCAGCTTAAAAGGACGTGAAGTTGATATCCGTCGCTTCTACTACATTTTTGTCAGAGGTCTTTATTATCAATTCACTCAAATTGAATGGCTCAATACTAAAAGCTATCTTCAATTAGCAAGACAAATTGAAGAATACTTAAAGCTCACAAATAATCCAGCCAATTCAGAAATGATCTGTTTTTGGTTGTTAATCACGAATCAATCCTTAAGTAAAAAAGGAACACTTTCGTTTAATGAAATCGAAAATGACTGGCTTAATCAATTCAAATACCCAAAAAAGCCGTCTTTCTTAAAAACTTGGAATACGCATGAATGGAAGTTTTTCCTTTATGCGATTTATAGCTCTCAATTGAATAATTTTGAACTACAGCCAAAAAACACTGTCGATGAATCCTTTTTCACTCAAGTGATTACTCATTGGACTACCAATTTTTCACGTCATTTTCGTCCATTAAGCACTCGCGAACAAAAAGTAATTGCGCGTAAGCTAAAACAGCATTACGCTTCGTTGATTTTTTTCCGCTTAAACGATCAAATGCTCGAACACTTAAAAAACAATTTTGCCTTAGACAATTTGCAAACACAGTGTCCTTATTATTATCGTCGATTTGATGCCTTCTGGGAGGATTTCACTGAAGCCTCCCCCGGATTTGCACATCGTCAATTACGGATATTTTCATTTTTAACTTGTGTGACGCTCTATTCATTTGAAAATTGTTTACCTGAAATTTCGGTTTATGCATTTTCTGAACATAATGAACTTTTCAGTGTTTTTATCCAAGAAAAAATCAATTTGCATTTCAAAAATCGTTACCATCTGAAATTCGTTGAAGATCCAAACGAGGCTCAGCTGATTATTGGTACATCTCCAGGTTGTAAGGACCTTCAATTAGAGAATAAGAAATATGTGATTATCCGAGCAAATCTTTGCGGAACTGATTTTAATGCTATTGAAAATGTCTTGGAAGTACTTGTAAAAAAAGAGTTAGAAAATACAGCAAAATAATCATTATAGCTTGAGTATTCACTAAAAAAAGGGTATTGTAACATTTATCACAAGCAAAAAGGAGGCCGTTATGGTTTACGTTAGTGAAATGTCTACTACCCCGCCGAAAGAATTTGGTTCTGAATTAGAAGAAAAAACGTACGAAATACTGACAAAGTTAGAGATGCCTTTTTATCAAGTAGCTACTGGAGAGGCACTTATCATGGAAGATTGTATCGATATTGATAAACGTCTGGGTGTTGAAGTTGTCAAAACAATTTTCTTATGTAATCAAAAGAAGACGAAATTTTATTTGTACATCACACCAGCCAATTTCAAATTTGTCACCAAAGAGTTTGGTAAAAAATTGGAGATTCCCCGTGTTTCCTTTGCTTCAGCCGACCTGCTAAAAGAACGCTTAGGCGTTATTCCGGGTGCTGCGACAATTTTTGGCTTATTGGAGGACCCTGACCATGAAATCCAATTGGTCTTTGATAAATCTGTTTCTGAACGTGAATGGTATGCCTGCAGCTCTGGGTCAATCACAAATTATATGAAGCTGAAAACCGCGGATTTGTTTGAAAAATTCTTACCCTATACAGGACATGAAGCGATCCTTATCGATTAAAATACATTAAAAAGTGTTAGGAGACCCCTCTCCTAACACTTTTTTTGGACGATCTTGCTATTTAGAAAACGAATCAAAAACGGGTTTCTTTCTTTTTTAAAACACTTTTTAACCCCCAACCCTAATTTGACCAACGTCTCGTCAGCTTACCATCTTACAGTCACACAACCAATTTCTTTCATTGGTCCGGTGATATCTTTCCCGCAATCAGAACCAACTGCTTGAATTGCGAAGTAGTAAGTGCCTCGTGATAGGCAAACTTGACTCAACGAGTAGTCGAGATAGTATCCTTTTCCAAAAGCGCCATTCATATATTTCGCATAGCGAACATCAATTATCTTGTACGCTGTGCTATATCCGCAGCCGGCTGCTCTACGATAAACAAGAACTTTCGTATAGTCTAATGAATTTGGATTTTGAGTACCTAAGAAAATTTGCGCACCGTAGTAGCGAGTTGGAATGCAGCCGCATTTCAAAACATTCTTGATACAGCCGTTTAATCCGGTGCCAATTTCTTTTTTCTTAAGTGTTGTCGCACAGCTTGGTCCCCATTGTGGGCTAACCCAGCTACTCCATTGACCGTAATTTGCTTTTACCCAGTAATAGTACGTCGTGCATTGGTTCAATCCATTGTCTGTATAAGTCATTTCAGAACCATCTTGTTTGCCAGCAACATTGATCGCGGTCGCATTGTTAATATTGTTCGTTGTGCTGCGATACAATGTATAGCCTGTTGCGTAACGTGTTGAAGCATTATCACTCTTGGTATTTGTCCAGGTTACTTTGATCGCTTTGTCAGAAACAGCGGCTGCTTTAATGTTTGGATTCAATGTAGTCGCGCAAACAGTAAATTTGCCGATGTTTGAGCTGTTAACAGTTTCGATCGTGTATGGACAAGCTTTCGGACGTTTCACCATTACTTTGTAGCAATATGTTTGGTTATGGTTCAACTTGATATCGTTATACGTGGTTTTTCCTGTTACTGTAGCAATTTCTTTAAAATCACCGGATTGGTAATCGTTGCATTTCTTCGTTGCACGGAAGATTTTATATTCAGCATTGCTGCCTTTTGATTCCCAGCTAAGCTTTAACCAGTGATGTTGAGTTTCCGTCACACAAACATTCTTAACTGCATCCCATTTTTCTTTGTAGTTGTTTTGATTACAATCTTTTCCGCTATGTTTCTTATCGCAATCTTCATGGTGTTTCCAATTGTTATTGCAGTTATGCCCACTGTGCTTTTCATCGCAGGTTGGTTTATGGCACCATTTATTGTCATTACAACTTCCACCATTGTGATTTTTATCGCAATATTCGTCATGCTTGCAATTATTTTTATTGCAGTTTTTTCCGCTGTGCTTTTTATCACAGTCCTCGTCATGCTTCCAATTGTTGGAATTACACTTACGATATTTACTATGGTTTTTGTCACAATACTCATCATGTTTCCCCGCATTGTTGTTGCACGTGCGCCCACTATGCTTACCGTCACAACCTGTGTTATGTTTTGCTGCTCCATAAGCTTGGACATCAGAAGATTCTTGTGCTGTCTCTTCAGTGGTAGCCGCTGTTGGTGCCTCTTCTTCCATTTTCGATTCACTTGATTGTGTTACAACCTCTTGATTGGCGATCGGAGCAGTCGCAACTTGTTCCTTACCATCCACAACAGCTGAAACTTTATAGTAATAAAGATAATCAGCCTTAAGTGTACCGCTAGTCTTTAAATCCATATAATTATCAGCTGTAAATGTTTTGTCGCTCTTTAATGTTTGGACACGTTTAAATTCCCCATCTTGTGATTCTGAACGATAAATATTGTAGCTTTCGGCATTATCTACTTTGTCAAATTGAATCACTGTCCATTTTTGCGTATCATCATGTTTAGCTGTTAAATTTGCAGGAACCTTACTATCTGCCGCAAACACTTGAGCCGGTACCCCTAACGAAGATACCGTCATGATCAAAAGCGTCACCAACGATATGATCCCTTTTAACTTTTTCATCAATCCTTTTCTTTTCATTTCCCTCTCCTTTTCTGCTCTTACCCAAGCGCAAAAAATGCACAACAAATAACCTTACCCTAACGATTTAGACTACTACCTTGAAAGATAGTAGTCTATTTATTTTTCGGAGATTGTTTTTGGCCAAAAACAGAAGTAAAATCCCATGTACCACCCCCCATCAAGTTCTCACACCAAAATGGTATGCTCGATAACAGGATTTGCTCTCTCAATTTTCTCCGCCTCTAAGATTGTGAATCTTTGGGTTATTCCTGTTGGTTAGAATATAACAATATTTGTGATAAATATCTATATTCCGTCAAAATTCAAAAATAATCTTTGAATTATGATAAAAAATTTTCGCTATATACCATATATTTTATAATATTTTCAACAATTCAATTGTAAAGCAGATCTCTTAAAACCTGAAATCTTGTTGATACTCAAGGAGTTTATCCACTAAAAAATGGTTCCTACTCGTTGTTTTTCAAATTTTTGTGAAATTTCGGCTTATTTTTTAAAAAGCTATTTTTGAACAGTATTTGTGCGGAAAAAAGAAGCTGTGACAAGACGTTTGTCACAGCTCCCTTACGATTATTATTTTGTAAAAATGAATTTGTGATAACTTTTCTACTGACGGTTAATCGAGACAATTTTTTGCTGCAAACGATCATAAACCACGACAAATTCTGCAACCTCTTTTTCAGATGTCGGTACGCGGAAATAGTAATCAGATTGTCCATCCGTCGGTGTATTTGTATGATAGAAACCAGATAGGTATGCATGTGCAAGATCCCCTTTAGTGTCCTTGAATAGTTCGAAAAATCCACTTGGGTCCGTCAATTCGATACTTTTTTCTAGTGCTTTAAATTCTGTTTGGTTGCTGTCCATTCCAGCTTTCTTCATTTCTCGATACAATTGTGTATCCGTTCCACGGCGAACAACTTCCGTCCAAGCTGTCTCGAAATCAGCAGATTTATCAAGATAGGTATCATCTTTAGTAATAACTGATTTCACCTCACCGCCGTCCTCGGCTGAAAGTTCTGCTAACTCGTTCCCATTAAAGCGCAGACTTACGGTATAATCATGGCGCGTTCCATTTGTATCGGTAAAGCTCCAAATTTGTCGCTGGGTCGACATTGGCTCATCGTCAATCAGACGCTGCCCAAAACCAATCAGACTGATACTTACAAAACCATTTTCTTGCGAACTCACCATCGGATAGATTTTTCGATAGAGATTAAAAATATTCTTTCCATCCTTCGCGGGTCCATAGATTTTTTCAATTGTGTCAGCCATCGTTTGAGAGCTGGAAAAGCTATTATTGTCCTGTGCAAATGCTTTATTTAGCGCATCAACTTTTTCAATTTGTTCATCTAATAATGTTTGGTCATTGACATCCCTTAATGCCAATACCTTTAACTTCGGCAACTCCTCCTTCTTCTTGCCCTTATCGTCACTAGCAAAAACACTGAAAGGAATCGTAAATTGCGGAAAATTCCCGCTTAATATGACGCCGAAGGTACCGACAAACAGCGCAGCCAGTACGCCCCAAAAGATCAACCATTTTTTTGATGTATTCATAGGTCACCTCATCTCCTCCTTATTGTGGCGACAAATTAAGCAAGCGTCAAGTATTTCCAGTGAATATCAGCCTATTTTTATGAAATAATCTAAATTTTTCTTGGAAAAATATGATTATCATAGTTATTCTCGTCATTTTCTATTACACTAGAAGAAATGATTTTATCAGGATGCCAGCTCTGCTTTTACTGATTCGTAAATTCGATTATGAATTAACTAAATAACACTAAGTATAACTAGCAGAATGGTATTTGGCATGAACATAAAACTTATTTTTTTCCGAGAGAAAAAATAAATACAATAACTGAAATAAGGATAGGCAAATATGGCAAACAGACAAGAACGACATCAACGAAAAAAAGAAATGAAAACACCACGAGTGCGAAAAAAGTCCCCTCGAGGAAAACTAGCGAAATCCACTAAGATTTCACTTAGTATTCTGGCCGTCATGCTGCTTATGGTGGTGGCAGGCACCATCTTCTTCTTTCAAAAATACGGCAAAGAAGTAACTGCCGCCATTGATGCGGGTGAAGAGCATGCAGCCTCTATTCAAGAGAGCGACTTTAAGCAGTACCATCCAACAACCGTCTTAGATAAGAATGGTCAAGTTATCAAGGAACTAAAAACGCAAGAACGGGATTACCTGACTTATGACAAGATGGACCCATTAGTCTCCCAGGCGCTGATCGCTATTGAAGATAAGCGATTTTATGAGCATCACGGAGTAGACACGCAAGGGCTATTGACCATTGCGATAAATGCTGCGACAGGGCGCGGAATCCGCGGAGCATCTACTATCACTCAGCAATTGGTGAAAAATATCTATCTAACGCCCGAAGTCTCAATCTCTCGTAAAATTGAAGAAATGGTGATGGCACAATCATTAGAAAAGAAATTTACCAAACATCAGATTTTAGAATATTATTTGAATAACGTTTATTTCGGACATGGCGCTTATGGAATCAATGCGGCAGCAAAGGTTTATTTTGGTAAATCAATCAATGACACCAGTCTGTTGGAAAAAGCTGTATTAGTAGGAATTACAAATAATCCAGGTATATTTGATCCTACTGACAATAAGAAAAATGCATTGAAAAGAGCCAAATTGATCTTAAAAGAAATGAATCAGCAGGGCTACATCACAAAGGACCAATATGATAAAGCTGTTACAGATGATTTTGAAGCTAAAATTCACAGTAATGCACTTAACAATCAATTAGACAATAACGAAGTTGCCTTAGCAGTTGATTCTGCAACTAAAATTTTGATGGGACAGCAGGATTTCCGTTTCCAATACCAGTTTGACTCAAAAGAAGAAGAAGATCGTTATAACGAGGAATACAGCTCTGCTTATAATAAGGTATATCAACGGATTCTCTCAGGCGGCTATCAAATCAGTACCAATATCGATACTGGCTTACACGATCAGCTGCAAGGGATTGTCAGCAATGTGATGAATGCTTGGCAAGATCGTAGCGGCGACAATAATTTCTATACCAAGCAGGCTGCCATGACTGTTATTGACAATCAAACAGGCGATGTTGTTGCTAGTATCGGTGGTCGCGGTGAGGAAGGAAATCATTATAATCGTGCCTTTCTTTCCTATCGTCAGCCTGGCTCGGCGATCAAACCCCTAGTTTCCTACGCCCCTGCATATGAGCGTGGCTTGCTAGAAACCAGTGTCGTTTCAGATGATCGGCCAAATAATACGTACCCAAATAATGTTTATAATAGTTCTAAAGGGAATCTGACACTGAGAAATGCCTTAGCGATTTCCTCAAACGTTGTCGCGTATAAACTAGCAGACGAAAATCGCAATGAACTCAAGGAAGCCGTCTATCAGCCTTTGGCACAAATGCAATTTACCGGTCTTGACGTGGCAGATGACAATCCGATTATTGCGGTCGGCGGGATGACCTACGGAGCCACTACTCAAGAAATGGCTAGTGGGATCGCAACATTAGTAAATCAAGGAAATTATCGTGCCCCATTAAATATTCAAACCATTAAACGGAAAGACAATGGTCAGGAGATTTTCTCCCAAAATGATATTGCACAGCAAAAGATTTACAGCGATGACGCAGCTTATTTAACGATTGATACGATGAAAGCCGTTCATGAGAATGCGGATGGAACAGCGGCAGGCTTGACCCTAGCACATAATCAATTTTGGGCAGTCAAAACCGGTACGACTGACGAAGCAAAAGACTTATGGACTGTCGGAGCGACTCCGCACTATACCGTTGCGGTCTGGACCGGCGACGACACACCGCAACCGCAAGACAATGCCAGTGTCGGACAGGCGACCAAAGAAATCTTCAAGCAAACGATGGATCTCTTAAATAACGGCAAAAAAGATGTTGATTTTCAGATGCCTTCTTCCGTACAAAAAGTCGGCAACCAATTAGTTACACGCTCCAGTCAAACAAAACAAGTACTGGCAGCCCGTCAAAATGCCTTGCAGGCGGCAACAGCCAATATCGACACCTTGGCAAAACAAAAAGCCAATGAATTGACAACAGCGAAATTGAATACACCGATGGTAGAAGAAGCTTCCACCTTCAGTAATCAATTGATCTCTGAACGGATTAATACCTTAAGTCAGTTCGAGCTTATTGTGACAGATACACAAGACAACTGGCAAACCTTCGACCAATACGCACAGCAGGTATACGCTTTGGTTCAACAAGTCGAACCCTCCGGCGGAACGCTGTCTGATCAATATACAAATGTTTATCGCAATAAGGAAGTCGAGTACGCCCGTGAAAAAGAAGCCCGGAATTCAGCAGTAAATTCGGTAAAAGATCAAATCGATGATACAAAAAATCAAAGCAAAGACCTCGATAAACGAATCAATGATCTGAAAAAACAGTTGCAGGAAAAAGAAAAAGATGAGGATTAAAAAACAGTCGTCGCATTGACGACTGTTTTACTCTAGAAAGGATTTTTTTATGGAAACGATATTAGCGCTTTTGACTGCTAAAGACACTAAAGAAGCCTTGAACAAATTTAAAGAATTGGAAGAACAGTGTCTATCTGAACCGCTTTACGCAGAACATTTGGAATTGTTCCTTCCTGCTCTGACCGCTGAAAAAGCCTGTGGACGTGGACGAACCTTTAAGTTTTTTATGATTAATGCGCGTTGGGATTCGCAAAAAGTCATTGAGACACATCTCGCAGAAATTTTGGTTGTTCTAGACGATCCCAAAGCACCGATTGTTCGTCAATGTATTCCTTATTTGATTTATTTAGCAGAGGCCAAGCCAGAATTAATCCCGATGATTCAGGAAAAGCTGACAGCTTTGGATTTAAGTCAGTATAAAGGAAGTATGCAAAGTTTGATAAAAAGAGATGTGGATAGTTTATTAGCTAAGATTACAGAATAACCATAGAATGAATACTTTTATTTAAGTTTGTAAGTCTTATGACAATTTCTCTTATAACTACAATCTACTAAAAAACATCGTAAAACTGTATATTAAGAAAACCTCAGGAGAAAACCGCTCCTGAGGACTTTTTGTTTAGATAAATCATTTTATTGTCGATCACTGATTCTAAATTCGTATCCAAGTACGTTCTTATAGTATTCTGGATACATCTCTCCACCACATTTTTCGCAATCAAATTGCGGAGCGTTCTCAGGATCAAATGCAACATCTCCTGCATCCAAAAATTGAACTACTTCCTTTGGAATTTTTTCCTTTATCCCACATTCAAGACAAATGTAATGAACCACTCCATTGGAATCGAAGTTTTTTAAAAGCTGCTTCTTTTTCTTTTTCATACTTACGTTTCGATGCTTCTTCCCCAATTTTTTTATTCTCCTCTCGCATGAATCGTTCCGATTCTTTATTCTTCGCATATTTCACTACAAGTCGTCCATTTTTAGACACACTAACTCCACTAAATTCATAATATTCGCCACATCTAGTACATTCCAATGGATTTACTCCGAATTCTTCGGCTATTCGTTCACACCATGATTTTGGTTTAAGTGCTTTCTTCACATTCACAAGCATTCGTTGAATCTCTTTCTGGTAATTACTTAATACTTTTTTCATGATTGTCTTGATCCGCCGACTATAAATGCCGTATCTACGAATTGTTTTGAACTGGTTCTCTGGAATATGACGAATCAGTGCACCAATAAATTCCTCTGCCGACATCGTCTTTATCTTATCCGTGTTAGTTCGTTTATCATGATACTGAAACATCACTATTTTCCCATCGTACAAAAGGATACGATTTAAAGCAATGGGACCACGTTTCATATAACGACTGATATATTCTAATATCTTTTTGAGAGAAGTTCGGCTCCTTTTGGGTGCATGCACGTAAAAACCCTCTGCATTTTTCGTGTACGCCGCTTGTAAAAGCGGCTGGACTCGTGCCTTATCCCATTGGGATAAGGTTCTTCGAATGAGCTTTAGGACCGCATTCTGCCAATATTTCCTCAACATTGCGAACGGAAAATAGTCATAGTCCTTCCATTTTCCATCCCTCGTCAGTCCACCCATGGTGACGACTAAATGAACATGCGGATTGTATTCTAGCTGAGAACCGAAGGTGTGGAGTGTTGCCACAACCCCAGCTTGTATATGGTGCTTTCTAAAAAAATCTAATAGTATCCGTGCAGCTTCATCCATTAATCCTTTTAAAAGCTCCTTACGATACTTCTCCTTCAGAAAAATCTCACGTAAACCTTCATCGATCGTGAAGATGACGTGTCGATGCGTCACTGTAAACAGATCATTCGCCGCAACCTCTGCCCACCGTTGACTTTCCCCAGTTGCACAAGTTGGACAAAATTTCCCTTTACAACGAAAAGCCACTTTCTTTACATCATGGCATCCTTCACAGACAAATAGACGATAACCTTTTTTAAGGTCACCACAATCGCGAAACTTCTTCACTTCTCTTTTCACAACGGATCGAATCCTTCTCGTGTACCTTTGATTGAATTTCTCCCAGTTTTGATATTCATCAAAGAAAATGGCGTGTAAAATATTGGGTTTCATATCTCCAGTTTAATAGGAAAAAGACCAGATGAAAAGAGGTCAAAAGATTGATGTATCAATCCTTTGACCTCTTAAAATGTTATACTTCCTTTAATGTCCAAAAAGCCCATCTCTCTTTATGAAAAAAGAGAGATGGGTTTTTATTTTACATCTGCACGGTTGTTCCGCTGTTTCCATCCAGTGTTTCTGAAGCTTTTTCTAATGAAGCGATGATCGCACGTCGACCGGCTTTTGATTCGGCGAAGTCAATCGCAGCTTCTACTTTTGGCAACATACTTCCTGGAGCGAATTGATCTTCGCTAATATATTGTTTCATATCAGCCACGGAAGTTGTTTCTAAAGCTTTTTGATCCGGTTTGCCGAAGTTGACAAAGACATGATCAACAGCTGTCAAAATAATGAAGACATCAGCATCGATCAATGCAGCCATTTTCGCTGCGGCAAAATCCTTATCGATTACGGCATCGACGCCTTTATAGCGCGTGCCTTCGTAAATGACTGGAATGCCTCCTCCACCACAAGCGATCACGACTTGCCCCGCGTCGACTAAGGTTTGTAGGCTGATTTTTTCGTAGATATCTACTGGTTTTGGTGATGGTACTACCCGACGCCAGCCGCGGCCAGCATCTTCAACATAAACATCGCCCGTTTCAGCCATCAGTTTTTTTGATTCTTCTTCGCTGTAATAGCCACCAATCGGTTTGGTTGGATTCGAAAATGCCGGATCTTTCGGGTCAACCACCACCTGCGTCAGCATAGATACAACTGGAATATCTGTTAAGCCGCGAGAAACCAGTTCTTCATCAATTGCTTGTTGCAAATGATAGCCGATATAGCCTTGACTCATGGCCGTACATTCTGGAAACGGCATCGTATCCTCTGGCTTTTGACTGGTTTCTTCAAAGGCTAAACGGATTTTCCCAACCTGGGGACCATTGCCGTGAGCGATCACGACATGGTGTCCCGCAGTGATCAGATCAGCGATGGATTTCGCTGCTAATTCAGCTTTGGTTAATTGCTCATTCGCGGAATTTCCTAAGGCGTTTCCGCCTAATGCGATAACGATTTTTGACATGGCAGGCTCCTATCTTTGTGGTTGTTGCTGCGTAATACAATGAATATTTCCGCCGCCGTAGACGATTTCTACTGTATTTACACCCACAACTTCTTTATCTGGGAAAATCATTTCTAATTGTTCTAAAGCTAATGCATCATTCTTGTCACCATATTGCGGCACGATTACGCCGTTATTGGTAATTAAGAAGTTCATGTAAGAAGCGATACAGATGTCGCCATCCTCACGCGGCATCGTTCCTTCAACATAATCAATCTTGAAGTTGCCGTCGATTGTCACGTTTTCGATTGGACAGCAGATTTTATGAACCTTCAATTTGCGGCCTTTCGCATCCGTCATTTCGCTTAAACGTTTATAAGCATCTTGAGCGGCTTCATAGAATGGACTATTTTCATCTTCTGTATAAATACATGCTACTTCACCAGGGCGAACGAAGCAAGCTACATCATCCACGTGTCCATTCGTTTCTTCT
This sequence comes from Enterococcus sp. DIV0187, assembly GCF_051713785.1. Taxonomy (NCBI): domain Bacteria; kingdom Bacillati; phylum Bacillota; class Bacilli; order Lactobacillales; family Enterococcaceae; genus Enterococcus; species Enterococcus sp. DIV0187. The sequence goes on along the minus strand of NZ_JBIOQO010000002.1, from coordinate 815,212 downwards.
GGATCAATGCCATCTCCTAACCAAAGCACTTTTTCACAATTTAAGTAATCGCACAATTTTTGTTCGATTTCTTCTTTGCTCATATGCGGATTGCGTCCTTCACTTAATAAGCACATTTCAGTTACTAAAACCGTTCCTTCACCGTCAACGTGAAAAGAACCGCCTTCTAAAATGAAATCATCTGTCCGATAAGAATCGACATGCTCGATTTCACAGATTTTTTGAGCGACTAAATCATCTTGATCCCAAGGAAAATACAATCCGTCAACCAGTCCGCCCCAAGCGTTGAAGCCCCAGTCATTTGCCCGCAATTCGCCCTTATCATTGATTACGAAGCTTGGTCCGCAGTCACGAATCCAGGCATCATTATTAGACATTTCGTAAACAGTGATATCTTCTGGTAATTGACGACGACAGTTTTGGAATTGTTGCTGCGAAACCACCACATTCATCGGTGTAAATTTGCTGATGGCTTTGGCTACTTCAGTAAATGCTTCTTGCGCAGGCTTCCCACCGTCACGCCAGTTATCTGGACGCTCAGGCCAAATCATCCAAACCTTTTCTTGTGGTTCGTACTCGCCGGGCATTCTAAACCCGTCTTGTTTCGGTGTTGTCTTTTTGATTCTCTTCGCCATGATAAATTACTCCCTCTTTTTTGATTTTTTTCACCCATATAATCGCTTCACCAAATAGTGTGAAGACGACAGCTCCGATCGTAATCGGTAGTTGTTGGCTCAATGTTTCCGCATCAAATTGCAACGGTAACGCTGTAAAGATCAATGAAATGACAATCATGATCATTGGTAACGCAACCAAAACTTTCAAGACTGCGTCGCTTCCGCCAACCTTGAATGGTCGCGGTGTATCTGGATCGATTTTACGTAATTTGTAAAATGCAGGAAATACAGGTACGTAAGACATCAAGAACATTACTAGGTTCAATGAGAAGAAGGCCCAGAATAGATCTTGATTTGGCAAAATTGGCGCAATCACTACGACTACTGAAGCAACAATTCCATTCATGATGGCAGCACCAATCGGCATTTCGTCTTTTCCGCCACGTTTAGCAAAAATTTTCGGCATATCGCCGTTTTCAGCTGCGTAACAAGCCGTATTGTTTACTCCTAATGACCAAGAAATCATGTTGCCAAACAGAGTCAGCAGGAACAGAAAGGCCATCGCGATGATGAACCAACCCCCGGTAGAACCTGTTAATAGCTTGAAGCTATCCATTAACCCGCTGCCAGTACTGATTTGATCCGTTGGAATTGCGACACCAATTCCGAATGCAGAGAAAATATAAATTGCAGCGATCACCAAACCACCAGCGATGATTGATTGTGGAATTTGTTTCTTCGGATCTTCCATGTCATCGGCAAAGGTACAAATAACTTCGAAACCTAATAGGTTGAAAATGATAACTGAGATAAACGACAAACTGTTCAGGTCAAAACTTGGCAGCATTGACGACAATGTAAACTCATTAGCTGCGCCTTTTGTCGCAAACGTATAAAGTCCTAATGCGCCAATCAAGATTGCCAACAGCATCTTAATTACAGCTGCGCCATTCAAAATCCATACACTGTCAGCGACTGGATAGAAGCTGATCCAAACAATAACCCAAATAAAGACCAATTCAATTAAAATTGCTGGAATTGTTGAAAATTCAATTCCTGTGATCGTCGTTAATAAATCTGGACATACAACTGCCAGCGAAGCCAGCCACAATGGATAATTGATCCAATAATACCAAGATACCCGCGAACCCCAGCGATGTCCGAAGGCTTGGGTCACCCAGTCATAAATCCCGCCATCACCAATATACGTCGTGCCTAATTCCGAAGAAATCAAACCGTACGGTAAAAGGAACGCGGCTAACAGGAATATCCACCAAAAAAATTGTGAATTTCCGATCGCCGCAACCGGCGCCGCTGCCTCTGCCACGAACACGACACAGATAACGGATAAGATTGCACTCATCAAACTAAATTTTTTCTTCTTTTCTCCCATTGTTTTCTTCCTTTCCGGTACAAGGGAAACAGGGATTGAGGATTGCCTCAATCCCCGAATGGAAATAATCTTGATGAATTTTACTTAAAGCTGCAGATCATTTCCGTCCTCACCTCTTGGGCCTATAGTGCTTTTCCTAAAAAGACTTCCAAATCTGCTTTTGCTGCTGCCTTTTTCTTTTCATCAATTGGATTCTTATCAGCATAATCGTGCATCAAGTACACCAACAAGCCACGAATCGAAGTTAAACGATTTTCTGCTTCATCGAAACAGATCGAGTTTGGTCCGTCCATCACTTCATCAGTTACTTCTTCTCCGCGTGTTGCAGGCAAGCAGTGCATAAATTTCGCATTTTCACCCGCACGCTTCATTAACTCATCGTTTACTTGGTATTTAGGATAGAAAGTGCTCATGCGTTCTTCTTCTGACAATTCTGCTTCATACAAGCCATACCAAACATCTGTATAGACAAAATCAGAGCCTTCAATCACATCGATTTGATCAGAAACAGTATATGAACCGCCAGACTCTTTACAAATCTTATCCAATCTTGCGCGATGGTCGTCATTCAATTGGAACCCTTCTGGACCGAATTGGACAAAATCCATTCCCATTTTTGTTGCGACTAAACCTAATGAGAAACATACTTGTGTAGCATCGCCAATGAAGGAAATTTTGCAGTCTTCGATTTTCTTGCCTTCAGGTAGGTGTTCAATCATCGTACAAAGGTCGCCTAATTCTTGTGTTGGGTGGTTAAAATCAGACATACCATTGATAACTGGAATCGTTGCATTGTTGGCTAGGTCATACACACTGTGATGGCGTTCAACCCGTGCCATCAAGATATCGACTAAACGAGATAATACACGACTGGTATCTTCGATTGTTTCATGTCCGCCTAGTTGAATTTGTCCTGGCGCCAAGTATTCTGCGTGTCCGCCTAGTTGCGTCATCGCTGTTTCAAATGAAACACGAGTTCTAGTAGAAGATTGTTGGAAGATCATGCCTAACACTTTATCTTTCAATAATGGCGGATAAAAACCGTTTTTAATAGAAGCTTTGATTTTCAATGATAAATCAACGATGTATTGAATCTCCTCCTTTGTGTAATTTTCTGTTGTAATGAAATCTCTTTTTGCCATGTTGACGCCTCCTAAGTAATTTGTTTGCTTTTGCATCCTTACTGTAGGAGAAAAAGTACGAGTTTACGATAAGCCAAAGGATGTAAACGCTAACATTTTCCGTTAGGAGCTTCAACCAGCGGTTTATTTTTAGATGTAAACCTTTTATTTTTCAAGGGTTTAGAAAAGTTTAGGAAAAAGTTTAGCGTATTTTGGAACGAAGGAGAAAAAAATAGTGTTATACTTAGGTTGAAAAACAGTTTTTTGATCCTGAAATGAAAGGGGATTCAATATGATAGCCATCTTTGTTTACAATATCCTTTTGATCATTCTTTATTCCATCACCATGGCTTTTGCGATAAATTCCTTTTTAAAGGAAAAGAACAAAGTGTTCCTGTTGATCAGTCTCTATCTAGCTTTTTTTATTTTCGATAATATCATTATTTATATGACAGAGTTCATCAATAGCTTTGCGCAAAGCTATGACCAAGCATTTATGAGCGCGCCGGCAGTCAAGACTATTATTTTTATGGGGAACGCCTTCTTCTCCGTTTCGATTATTGCCGAATTAAGGAAAGAAAAACTCACTCCGCTGCACTACACCCTATTGATCGCTTTGGCCGTCTGGATGATTTCGATCCCATTACTGCCAAATTCTGCCTTTAAGGTTTGGCTCTACTATTTAGGAAACCAAATTTTCCTCTTTTATTTAGGCTTTTATTGTTGGCGAGGCACGAAAAAAGAGCTGCCAGCGCTAAATAAAGGCTACCTAAAAAAATTATCAATCATCAGCGTTCTATTCAGTATTCTGATCGTTATTGAAGACAGCTTCGTCATTTTTAATGTCGATCAATACAGCTCCTTAACGACTAAAATATACAATCGAAGCATTTCCGAAGACATTTTCTCCATTGTCGTCTGTCTGTTGATGATCCACTTCTTCTTAAAGGATCGGCATGTACAAGAGGAAGTGAACTCTGAAGAGCAAGAGGAAGCCATGTTGATCCAGAAGTTCTGTCATGCTCACCAATTCACGCAAAGAGAAACCGAAGTGTTTGAATTGCTTTTATTCCATCGAACCAATCAAGAAATTGCAGACCAGCTCTTTCTCTCATTAGGAACCGTTAAAACCCATGTTCACAACATTTTCATTAAGCTGGATATTAAGAAACGAACACAGATTTTCCCATTATTTGAAGAGTATCGCTCAGCTTCACACGAAAAAATGAACCTAAAAAAGAGCAACGATTTTTCCTAGAAAAATCGTTGCTTTTTATTTAATCCTCATCTGGCTGTTCTGATGAACTAGAGCTTGAACTAGAGGAGCTTGATGAGCGGGAAGAATCAGATTCTCGTGATCGCGATTCCTCTTCGGATTTTTTTCGCGAGGATTCATCGTTCTTACTGTCATCAATGGAATCAAGGATGTCTTTATAAGAATCATAGGTCGCTTGCTTTTCTGCTAACTCTTTTTTCAGTTCTGTCAGTTCCTTGTTGCGAGCAGCCAACTCTTTCGCCTGCCGCTCTTGATAGCTCTTTTCTGCCGCTGCCATCGAGGTATCGCTTTGCTGAATTTTAGCCGCAAAACCAGCGTTCTCATTAGTAAGCTGATCCTTGACCGGTGATAGCTTCTCCAGTAGCTTCTCCTTGAACTTGCCGTCTGGCAGAATCGCCAAGGTTTTTACGCCTTCTAAATAATCAGTCAGTGTTAAACTAGTGCCTTTATTGACTAGATTAGACACATCCGCATCTGCATTGGTAAAATCCTTTGATTGTGTTTCTGCGATGCCTAGGATCATGCTGATGTCTTGACCCCACTCCTTGTCTTTCGCGCTACTTTCCTCTAGCTCAGCTTTCAAAGCTTTAATATCTTCTTCGCTTGGCGCTTTTAAAACAGGGTGGGCAGATAGATCCAGCCCATTTAGAACATCCTTTTCAAAAAGCTTATTCATTTCAGCCTGGAGTTTAAAATTTTTCTTCGCTTGGTCAATATCTTCTAAGGTTTGACTTTCCCCGCTTTGACTTTTCACTTCATCTGCTAACTCATCAAAAGCTTCAGCTGAGATATCCGCTTTGAAATAGCCCGATGTTTGATCCTCATAAAGATCAGTCAAGCGCGCATTTAGTTCCTTCTTATTTTCTTTTTCTGACTGGATAACATTCTCTTGATAAATATGATAGCCGGCAAACCCAACAGCACCTAACACAACCAGTCCTAAAATCAGCCAACCGATTGTCTTTTTGTTCAAACCGGTTCTCCCCCTCATTCGTTTCTATATGTTCAATTTTTCTTACCCAGCTATCGTGTTGAAGTCCTAAGCTGGTGTTGATACACAATTTTCTTAATATTATAGCATTTTAGCTATTCCAAACACAGCTTAACGCAAAATCTTTAACAAGTCTTTTTCTTTTTTGTTATTTTTGAATTATTAGAGTCTTCTCGCCGCTTTGTTACTTCAAAGGATATTCTTTAACCTATTTCACAATTTTTGATAAACTCAGACTATTCTTAAAAAAAGGACTGATTTTATTGGAAACACATGAGGAATTGAACAGAGGACTAAAAAATCGGCATGTTCAATTGATTTCGATTGGAGGAGCAATCGGCACTGGGCTCTTTCTTGGCTCAGGAAAAACCATTCAACTAACTGGTCCTTCGATTCTTCTTTCCTACACAATCACTGGCTGCATTATTTTCTTAATCATGCGCGCTTTAGGAGAACTGATGCTATCGAACGTAAATTATCATTCATTTTTAGATTTTATCGCTGACTACTTAGGGAAAAAGGCTGCCTTTGTCACAGGATGGACTTACTGGTTTTGCTGGATCGCAATCGCGATGGCTGATCTAACAGCAACGGGGCTATACGTGAGCTATTGGCTGCCCCATATCCCTCAATGGCTGCCGGAAATCATTGCTTTAATCTTGCTATTAGGATTGAACTTAGTTGCTGTTGGTCTTTTTGGTGAACTGGAATTTTGGTTTGCTCTGATCAAGGTCGTCGCCATCATTGCATTGATTATCGCCGGTGCCTTTATGATCTTTACTGGCTTCAAAACAAGTGCTGGTCCCGTTGATATTGGAAATTTATGGCATCACGGCGGCTTCTTTCCAAAAGGTGCAAGCGGCTTTATTCTCTCCTTTCAAATGGCGACCTTTGCTTTTTGCGGGGTTGAACTGGTCGGTTTGATCGGTGGCGAAACCGCTGATCCCAAATCGGTGTTGCCAAAAGCGATTAATACCATTCCGCTGCGAATCATTTTGTTCTATCTAGGCTCATTATTTATGATTATGTCGATTTACCCTTGGTCAAGCTTATCAGCAGACCAAAGTCCCTTCGTTCAGGTCTTTTCTGAGATTGGAATCGCTGCGGCAGCATCTATTGTTAATTTAGTTGTATTAAGTTCCGCCATGTCTGCTTGTAATAGCGCCATTTACAGTACCAGTCGGATGGTCCGTTCATTAGCTCAAGAAGGTAGCGCGCCTAGTCGCTTTACCAAGCTGACACGTAATCGTGTTCCAGGTAGTGCATTAGTATTCTCAACGCTCGTCATTTTTATCGCGGTTCTCTTAAATTTTTTCGTACCTAGTCATATTTTCACCATAATCAGTTCGATTGCTACGATTTGCTTTATTTTTATTTGGGGAATGATCATCTTTACTAACATGCGCTATCGTAAAACAAAGACCGAATTGGCAGCCAAAAGTACCTTTAAATTACCGTTCTTTCCTTATTCAAGCTATTTGATTTTTGCTTTCTTAGCCTTTGTCCTGTTCGTTTTGGCACTTGCCTCGGATACACGGGAAGCGTTGCTTTTCTCTCCATTTTGGTTTATCGGTCTTCTAGTGATTTACCATTTCAAATTCGAACAAAATAAACCGATATTTGGTAAAATTTTGCATCATTCTGACGATCTAGATCAGAATTAGTTATTTTTTCTATTGCTGATCCAATAAAAATCAAAAAAGAACCGTCATCCAGTATTTTGGATGATGGTTATCTTTGCTACTAACCCTCTCCACCGTCTTTAAACAAGTTACTTTCTCGGCGTAGCTGGTAAATTTTGTGAAGATTGATGATCAAGGTCTTGATCACCGCATACACTGGGATACAAATCAGCATGCCGACGATTCCTGCAACACTGCCGGCACCGATCAAAACTAATATAATCGTTAATGGGTGAATATTCAACGACTTACCGAACAATAGCGGTTTGATCAAATTTCCATCTAACTGCTGAATAACCAGAACGGATATGCCCATGTACAGTGCTTGAAGCGGTGAAATGAATAGCCCAACGATCACTGCCGGAACTGCACCAATAAATGGCCCAACATAAGGAATGATGTTGGTGATCCCACAAAAAAGCGCCAACAGCAAGCTATATGGCTGTTTAAAAATAGTCATCGCGATAAAGCTTAAGATCCCGATAATAAAGGCATCTAAAACCGTGCTGCTGATATAAGCAGAAAGTGTTTCATTCAGCTCGCGCACCGTTTGACGTAATTCTTTACGAATGGTGATAGGAAAAAATTGTGACACAGCATCCAAAAATTTATGCCCGTCTTTAAACATGAAAATCAAAATAAATGGAACGGTGAATAAGAGAACAAAGAATTTCATCGCCAAACCAACGATTCGTGACAAACTTGAGGTCACACTGACAATCGCAAGGTTGATCAATTTAGTAATCGTCAGGTTTGCTGAAGCCAATTGTTCTTCCAAATTGAAATTTTTAAATTCATCTCGACTAGCTAAATCATTAATCCAACGACCCGATTCCTCTGCATAAACAGGTAGATTTTGCGTAAGTTGAACGGTTTGTTCGATCATTTTCGGAACAGCGTTCATCATAATCAGCGCGATAATCGCCGCAATCACAATAAAGGATACAAGAAAACCAACCACACGTGGCAGCCCCCCTCTTTCCTCCAGAAAAACCACGATCGGATCAAACATATAGTAAAGAAAACCCGCGATCAAAAGCGGCATCAAAATCGCAGAAGCCATTCCCACGACTGGTTTAAAAATATTCGGCATTTGTAATAAAAAATAAATCCCGATAATCGTTAAGACAATCTCGGCAGTCCAAAAGAACAGCTTTGATTGTTTGAAACGTGACAGCATAAAAACCTCCTTAAAACATTCTTATCCCCCAGGATATGGCTTCATCTTATCATTTATGAGGAATCCCAAGAACGCTTTTGTTAAAAATAAATAGAAATTTTAGATAAACCGACGTTTTAATCGCTTTTAGCTAACATTCACATTAGAAAAGGAGCGAATTTCTTCGCTCCTAGCCTTATTCTTATTTTAATCGCATCACAAAACGCTCTAGACGCTGAATTGCTTCTTTTAATTCGTAAATCGAATAAGCATACGATAGCCGCAGGAATCCTTCGCCGCTTTTTCCAAAGGCCGATCCGGGAACCACTGCCAGCTTTTCTTCATCTAATAGGCGCAGAGCGAATTCTTCACTGCTTAAGCCAAACTGACTAACCTGCGGAAAGAGATAAAACGCCCCCTTGGCCTTATAACAAGGCAGTCCCATCTTTTCCAACGCATGATGCAGATAATTTCGACGTTCCTCATAAGACAAGCGCATCGGCTCAACTGTTTCCTGCCAATTGTTTTTCAAACCTGCCAATGCCGCATATTGGCTCGCTGTCGGCGCTGCCATGATTGTATACTGATGCAGCTTCAGCAGCTGCTCCATAAATACTTCTGGACCAGCCATAAAGCCCAGACGCCAGCCAGTCATCGCAAAGCCTTTTGAAAAACCATTAATAATAATCGTCCGTTCGCGCATTCCCGGAAGCTCCGCGATACTAGTGAAAGGCTCGTCGTAAACCAATTCTGCATAAATTTCATCCGTAATGACTAATAAATCATGCTTCTTCACAACATCGGCGATCTTGATCAATGCTTCGCGATCCATCGTTCCTCCCGTTGGATTATTGGGATAGGACAAAATCAAAATCTTGCTTTTCTCAGAAATAACGTTCTCTAACTCTTCTGGCGTCAGCATAAACTGATTCTTCGCCTGTAAGTCAATCGTCACTGGTTTTCCGCCTGCAATCTGGGTAATCGGTTCGTAGCAAACAAAGCTTGGCTGAGGAATGATGACCTCATCTCCTGGATCAACAAAAATCCGCAATGCCATATCAATCGCCTCACTGCCGCCGACTGTGACCACAACCTCCGTTTTCGGATCATATTGAACCTTGTTGCGATAAAGCAAATACTCGCTAATTTTTTTCCGCAACTCGATCAGTCCCGCGTTAGCCGTGTAGAAAGTCCGCCCTTCTTGGATCGAACGGACCCCTTCTTGAGCCATATGAGAAGGCGTATCAAAATCCGGCTCGCCGACACCAAGGGAAATCGCATCCGGCTGATCAGAAACAATGTCAAAGAATTTTCGAATACCGGAAGGTTGAATATCCGTGATTTTTTTCGTTAAAAAATTTCTCATGGGCTCACCTGAATTCTAGGATCGGAGTCATCCTGATACATGTCGACGCCCCACTCCTTGTATTTGTCTAGCAAGAAATGCGTCTGTGTTCCTGAAACATCAGGAATCGACGCTAAGTTGGTCGAAATAAATTTCGAGATTTCTTTGATATTGCGCCCTTGCAGCAGTAAGATAAAGTCAAAGCCGCCGCTGACGAAAAAGAACGATTTGACTTCAGGAAACTTCCGAACACGCTCCGCAATCTCGCGATAGCCTTCTTCACCTTTAGGAATTGTTTGGACCTCAACCAAAGCTTCGATCCAATCATCCTCCACCTTATCCCAGTCAATCAGAGCCCGATAGCCGCAAATAATTTTTTCTTGTTCCATTCGTTTGATTTCAGCAGAAACGATCACTTCATCTTCGCCTAGCATCACCGCATATTCTTCAATACTTAATCGACAATCGGATTCGATCAGCTTCAATAGTTGCTTGCGTTTATTTTGTTCCATATGAACGTCTCCTTCAATTTAACAATTTATTAGCTATTTTTAATCTTTTGTTTATTATTCCCAAAAAAAGAAAAACTGTCAAACTATTTCGAAAATTCCCTTTGATAATTTAAAATCTATTATCTTTTCAATTCACTCAAAAAAATTCTATTTTTTTATAACACAAGTGAGCCTTTTCATAGTACAATAAACTGGATGAGCAACAAGTAAAATGCGTTAAGACAGGAGGATTGGGAATGGAACAAGTAGTTGAGATGTTTATTGAAAAACAGAGGCAGCGTTTGGCTGACGGCAAGATTCGCCAAGAGGAGTACGAGGCATTTTTAGATGGAATCAATGATGCCCTCTCATTTTTAGGGATGCATTATGTAAATAGCTCGGAAACGGTCGAGCATGACGCCCGTAAAGCCGCGACCTTTAATGAAATCGAAGAAAAATATAAGAAATTCCGGGAAGTGGCAATGTATAAAAACAGCTTCCTGCGCGTATCAGATATCATCAAACATTCTGGTCAAATGACCGATGAACTGCAAAAAATCACCAAAACAGTCAAGGAAGAATTATAATTAACTCTCTAAAGAAGCGAATCATCGCTTCTTTTTTTACACCTTTGATGCTTTTTTCACCAAACTAGATGTCTTTTATACAATGCTTTTAATTAGTTCGCTTTTCTTAACTACCTTATATGTTCAGTTCGTTTTCCGTACTATGACTCCCGCTTCACCAAAAAAGGACTTCCCATCGTTCATAAGTTAACGGTTCTATAATATTTGGTGTTGTTACTCTTTTTGAGCGAGAACACCAAGTATTTTTTTATACAAAAAGACATTTGGTTGTCCTATAATTAAATCGCTGAACCCAATCATAGGAGGCGAACCAAATGTCCAGTATTAAGAATATCAAATATAAAGATAATTGCCTAGACAAAACCATCAAACAAATCCTAAATATTCACGATTCCAACATTACTTTTTCTAAAGACGCCGTTTCAAAAGAAAAAGTCCATGACAGAATGGCCACCGTCTTTACTGGTCGACTGAGCTATCCGTCTCCTCAATGTGAGTGTTGCGGCTACGACTCCGTCATCCATCATGGCTACAAAGATAGCTGGATTCAATTACTCCCTTATCAAGAGGTGTCTACCTATCTTCATCTCTATAAACAACGGTTTTATTGTAAACAGTGTCACCATACCTTTTCAGCTAAAACCTATTATGTCGCAGAAAACTGTTATCTCTCCCAAGCACTCAAGTTTGCGATCGCTGTTGATTTAAAGAAGAAAATTTCGATGAAAGATATCGCTCAGCGTTATTTGGTTTCCGCTAAAACGGTCGAACGGGTCTTGGATTCTTTTTTTGAAGAACCACGACTGAAGCCCAATTACTTACCCAAACATCTATTGATTGATGAATTCAAAGGAACTAAGGACTGTCAGGGCGCCATGTGTTTTATTCTCAGTGACGCGGATACGGGGAAAATCTTTGATATTTTAGAGGATCGAAGAAGCTTCAAGCTGATCGCTTATTTTATGCGCTTTACTTATCACGCACGGAAAAACGTTTCTCATGTCGTGATGGATATGAATGCGGGCTATGATTCTGTGACAAAGGTCGTTTTCCCAAATGCTCGGGTTTCCATTGATCGGTTCCATGTGATCCAACAACTCAATCGTGCGTTTAACAAACAACGGATAAAAACCATGAATCACTTGAAAAAGAGCGACCCGCAAGCCATGAAAAAGTATCGCAAGCTTAAGAAATATTGGCGAACCATTCTGAAGAAAAATAGAAAAATCAATTATTCTTCGCTCAAACAATACCCGCTTTTCCAACGGAAATACCTGACGGAATCGGAAGTATTGGACTATTTATTATCGATTGACGAGCACTTACGGACAAGCTATGATGTGTATCAAAATTTGTTGGATGCCTTTGATGCCAAAGATTATAAAGACTTTTACGAACGCATTGATCACTTACCCACGATGCTTGATCCAGCATTTAAAAAAGCGATTCTTTACTTAAACAAACACAAACAAGCGATTATCAATGCATTAAAATACCCCTATTCGAACGGAAAACTTGAAGGGAAGAATAACTTGATTAAAGTGATCAAGAGAGTGGCATTCGGTTTTAGAACCTTTCGCCACCTTCGTATGCGAATTCTAATTCAACAGAACCTTTGCGACATTATTTGAACAAGAAAACAAAAAGAAAAAAGGAAACGCCGAAGCATTTCCTTTCAGTGATTTAATGAAAACAACACGATTTGACTTAGAGCCAAGTTAACGACAGGAAGTCCTTTTATCATTCAAATCATTCGATTCGCTTTCAACAGCACTCTCTGTTGAATTAAAAAATCCATACTCCTTAGCTTGCTGCTGATACTGAATCTGTGTTGATATAAGAAAACTTCTTCGGGGGAAACACTCTTTTGATATTCATCCTTATTTCTTTTGTTCTATCACGTCTCTTTTTGATGCCTGCGTTAGTTGTTCGTAACGTTGTCTGAGACTTTGTGGACCATCACTGATCTATTTTGATCTTCCTAAGAAAAATGACACAATCAAGACCAGAATGACTGCTCCAATAATCGACGGTACCAGTGCCATGCCAGCCAATGAAGGCCCCCATGATCCTAGTAACGCTTGACCTAATGCTGATCCGACTAAGCCGGCTACGATGTTAGCGATCCAGCCCATGCTGTTTCCTCTACCTGTGATCGCTCCAGCGATTGCTCCAATTACTGCTCCAATAATTAATGACCATAATAAACCCATGTTAATTCACTCCTTTGATTATTTTACTCGTGGTTCACGATTTTCTTCAATTTTTTGTTGTGCTTTGTTTGTTCCGCGATTGACAGCACTTTTAGCTTTGTCTGTTTGTTTTGAAGCAAATTGTCCAGTTGTTTTTGCGGCGCTTGTTACTTTGTCCTGCACCGTTTCACTGTCTTCTTGATATTCAGATTCTGATTTGATATCGACAACGTTAATATTTACTTCAATCACGTCAAGATGCGTCATTTTCTCCACTTCATCATGGATAACTTCCTTGATTCGATCTGCGATTTTAGGAATGTCACGACCATATTCAATGACAACATCCATATCAACAGCGACTTGTTTCTTGCCGACTTCTGTTTCGATTCCGGCAGTCACATTGTCTGTGTTGACTAATTTCTCAGCAATATTAGAGAAAAATCCGCCGTCGACTGTTAATAGACCATCGATTTGCTCTACTGCTGTACCGACGATTTTTTGAATCACTTTGTCGTCATAGGTTAATTCGCCTTTGACGTTTGCGGTGTTATTTGTTTTTGTTGTATCTGTATGAACGCCTGCGGCCATTCCGTTTTTGTTGTAATTTTCCATTATAAATTCCTCCTATAGAGTTGGTTTGTATGATGATTGAATCATTAATTGTTCTTTCGTTGACTGAAAAAGTTGTCCATCATGCCGGTTTGCTCTAAATAGCTTCCCAGCCAAATGCCAAGCGCTGTTAATAAAACGATCAAGAGTGTCTTGAAAAATCCCAGCGTGACAAATAATATGGCCAGAATCAAGCCTAATCCGCCGAAGATCATTGGGAGCTTGTATTGAGTGATAAGTTTTTCCATCTGTCTCCCTCCTAACTGTCGTCCTGTATTCCTAAAAATTAAATGAATCGGTCTTTGCTATTGTACGCGTGACTGATTTGCAGTGTTTTTTTCTTCTTCATCAAATGACTTATAGGCAACATTCACTTTGATTTTTTCCTGACTGCCAAGAATTTCTTGTAAGTCATTCTGAATTTCTGTCATTAGCGCATTGGTTTTCCCAATTAACGATGATGTTCGAGTCAGCTGACCCTTCACTTTCACTTTAATCTTGTTCTTGGTTGCTCGAACCTTAACATCAGGAGATGAAACAAAGCCTACACCTCGTAATTTCGAACGAACAAAGCCTTCAATTGCCTTTTTATCTAAAGATAAACGTCCCTTGTCTTCTTTTAATACAAAAGTCTGCTTAACTCTTGGATAAAAGATCAGAACTAAAATGACAATAAGCAAGATAACTGTAACAGCTAAAGCGATCCAAAATAGGTATTGGCGGAAGTAATAATTTGCCAATGAATTTCTTAAAAACTCTCCACGTCCAATGCCAAATGGAAGATTCAAATAGGGTGAACTGATGGCAATAACCATCAACATCACGGACATCAAAATCAATGAAAGAATGATCCCAATTGCTTTTATTCCACGATTCATAGTGCACCTCCTTAAAAACTTTTTAACGACTTGCTTAATTGCTTAACGGTAACGATCCGTTCCTGTCTGTTTTTTCACACGTGCCAATGCAACAGCCGGTTGTCTGCGTTTAAACAATAAAGAAATCAAATTTAGAATTAACGAAATCCCGATTGCCTCGATTAAATGTATCATCGCGTATCCCTCCTTACAGATTGATCGCTTCTCCTCCAGTGACACCATAAATCTGAGCAGTAACATAGCTTGCATCATTTGAAGCTAGGAAAACATACACTGGCGCCAATTCTGCTGGCTGCCCTGCCCGTCCTAGCAATGAATCTTGGCCAAATTCCGGTAGTGCATCTTTAGGTTGGCCTTGATCTAACTGAAGCGGGGTCCAGATTGGACCTGGCGCAACACCATTTACTCGAATTCCTTTTTTAGCTAATTGTTGTGCTAAGCCAACTGTGAAGTTTGCAATAGCAGCTTTCGTAGCTGCGTAATCCATCAAGTGATCACTAGGATTGAAAGCTTGGACAGAAGTTGTTGTAATAATACTGCTGCCTGCAGGTAAATGCGGTAAAGCTTCCTGAACGAGTGCAAACATCGAAATAATATTTACCTTGAACGTATCTTCTACTTGCTGAATTGGTAATTCTTCAATGGATTCTTGAGAAATTTGTTGAGCAGAATTTAGCACAAGTGTGTCCAATCCATCTAATTCTGCGACTGTTTTTCTGATGATCTCACTAGGCGCTTCGTCATCTCGTAAATCATAAGGAAGCAATACTGCTTTTCTTCCAGCTTCTTCAATGTACTTAGCGACCTCTTGGGCGTCCTCTTCTTCACCAGGGAAGAATTGAATGGCTACATCTGCACCTTCTCGAGCATAAGCAATCGCTGCCGCCCGACCAATTCCTGAGTCGCCTCCGGTAATCAATACTCTGCGATTTTCTAATTTTCCATTACCAACATAGCTTTCTTCTCCGCAATCTGGTTGTGGCTTCATGTTGGTTTGTAGTGCGGGAGTGTTCTGATCCTGTTTCTCAAACGAGCCCCCATAAAATAATTCTCTAGGGTCTTTCAAAATTGGTTTCATAATTTTTCTTCCTCACTTTCTAATAATATCGTAACGTGTTTTATTCTATTTTTGAAATATTTCGCTCAAAATATTCAAATTCACATTATTTAAGCTTATTAATTGACAATATATTAAGGATAAGTTATAGAAAATTAACAGGGGTAATTATTAGAAATAACCTCTGCTTTATTCCAACTATTTATTAGTAAAAAATAAATGTATATCATTTTTTTGAAAGGATGAATGACGTGATTCAACATTTTGAGATCAGTAACCAACATATCCAGGAAGTCTCTCCAGGTAAAGGTAACTGGCTTGTTTTAAAGGATACGACGAAGGAAGAACAAGAAGAAATTATTAAAAATTATCGGTTGCCACAAAATATTTTTGTCGGAGGCAACCATGCAGAAGAGGTTTCTCGATTGGAGCCATTAGAAAATACTGCGCTGAATAACAGCTATGCTTTGGGAGTGACTAATTTATCCGCTGAAAAGAAAGAGCAAATTGAAGAACGACTTGAACCGCTTATTTTTATCATTTCTGATTCGCTACTCATCACCCACGTAGGGAAAGAATCGACCTTTATTGATCGTCTACTTGAAAAATATCATGAGAAAATTCATACATTTGCCGAACTCATTTCGTATGGCATTTATATGCTTTATACTCACTATATTGAAGAATTGTTAGAGATAAAGAAGGATATTGATGAATTGGACGTTGCAGCAAGAAAAACGACCGAAAATGACGCTTTGTTTAAATTAGCAGATACCGAGCGAAAAATCGTGTACCTCGATCATACTCTCGCTGATCAAAAAAGTACGTTAAACGGACTGTGGGAAAATGAATCCTTCATTCAGGACTTGAATGATTCAAAATTGGTTTATGATATTCAGCTTCATCAAAAGCATGCTGAAAAACTGATCCATATTTATCGTGATTTGTTAGAGACAGTCGGCGGATTATTCACTGACATGATGGATAATAATCTAAACCACTTGATGAAATATTTAGACTCTGCCGCTTTGATTATCTCCATCCCCGCACTAATTTCTGGAATTTGGGGAATGAATACAGGCGGCTTGCCGGGAAAAGGCTCCAACATTGGTTTCTTTATGGTGGTAGGTGTCGCGGTGCTTTTAGCAATCATCGTTGCGGTTCATCTAAATAGAAAGGATTTTTCAAAATAACACTTGCTTCATCAAAAGGAGCAATTTCGGAGGAATAGCTGATATTTTTCGTGTTGTTTTTATTTTCAAAATCCTATATTCGTCTTTTAAACTGGAGAGAAGCACTTGCTTTGGGGCATCGTTCGAGTAACTAAAAGAACACCTGCGCGTTTAGTTTACGATCACAGGTGTTCTTGAATGGTATTTAGGTGCTTTTTATAGACTATTTTGAAGCAGTGATTCAATCTAATTTTTCGTTTTCAATTTAGCTTTAGTTTTCACTATGATTAGCCCCAACAGCAGCAAAACAAATCCCAGAATAGGCAATATCTTATTTTCGGTTTCTCCTGTTTTTGGAAGAACCTTTTTTTCACTAGAGCTAACTTTATTAACCGAATGAACTATATCCTTTTGGAAGTTCTTAATTTGCACCTTCTCTATATTCTCTGCGTTATCAACTGTTGTTTCTTTTTCAGACACTAAATTTTTTGTATAAATATAGGCCACACTTTGCGCTTGATCCGTTAATTTCCCCGTTACATTGCCTTGGACTTCCTTATAGGTATAGCCGGGGATATCTATTTTATATTCTGAAGTGCTTACATCATAGTCATCGCCTACATATCCAGAAAATGCTTTCTGTTCCGCAATCTTGTTTCCTTCGGTATCTTGGTAATAAACTGTCAGATCCTTGGCTTTTCCTTTGACTGGTTTCTTGGTATAGATATAAGTCACATTTTGCGCTTGATCCGTTAGTTTCCCTGTTGGATTGCCTTGGACTTCCTTATAGGTATAGCCAGAGATATCTATTTTATATTCTGAGGTACTCACATCATAATCATCGCCCACATATCCAGAAAATGCTTTCTGTTTGGCGATATTGTTTCCATCAGTATCTTGGTAATAAACTGTCAGATCCCTAGCTTTTTCTTTGACTGGTTTCTTGGTATAGATATAAGTCACGCTTTGGGGCTGATCTGTTAATTTCCCTGTTAAATTGCCTTGCACTTCCTTATAGGTATAACCGGGGATGGCTATTTTATATTCTGAGGTACTCACATCATAGTCTTCGCCTATATCTCCAGAAAATGCTTTCTGTTCCGCAATCTTGTTTCCATCAGTATCTTGATAATGAACTGTCAGGTCCTTGGCTTTTTCTTTGACTGGTTTCTTGGTATAGATATACGTCACGCTTTGGGGCTGATTCATTAATTTCCCTGTCGGATTGCCTTGGACTTCCTTATAAGTATAGCCAGGGATATCTATTTTATATTCTGAGGTACTCACATCATAGTCTTCGCCTACATTTCCAGAAAATGCTTTCTGTTCAGCGATATTGTTTCCATCAGTGTCTTGATAATAGACTGTTACAGGCTCCGCTACTTTTAATGTATTGACAACAGTAATCGTTGCGACCCCTTCAAATTTACCCGAGTCAGTTATGCTCAGATCTTTAAAATAGTAAGAAAAATTTTGTGTCTCTCCTGGTTGGAGGTTTTTTATTGTGAAGAAACCATTTGCGTAACTGCAATTTACTGTATTACTCGCTAAAGATGTCATCGTTACTTGATTGCCATTGACACCTGTTAGCATCATTTCTGGAACTACAACTTCTCCATACTGATCTGTTTCAATTGTTTGACTTACCTTCTGGGTCATAAAATTGTATTGCTTCTTTTTGCCCGAGACATAATAGCTATAACTGGGACTAACATCTGAAATCGCATTTGATGGCAAGACCAAACCAGTTAGATTGTTTAAATTTTTTATAAAATCAATATTTTTAATCCCACAATTTCCCATGCTTAAGTATGTAAGCTGTCGTAGCTCACCTATTTTAGATAATTCGTCTTGATTCAAAAATTTCACATTTGTTGTATACAATTTTGAAATTCCTGTTAGATACTGCATGCCTTCTAAAGAATCAACTGACTGTCCAACTAAATGAAACTCTCCAGTGATAGATGCTATTTCCTCAATCGTCGGCGTATATGACTCCCAATCATTACGATTCAACGCAGTATTTATACTATATCTTACTAATGGATCGGGAATAAAAACTGATGTATTTTCAGAAGGTGCCGCTGCTCCTCTAGTATCCAGCTCTTTTGTTCCTAACTGCAGTGGCTGATTTAACGCAATCGTTTCTTCACTATTCATTTGATCTGCAAAAACTGTACTAATTGTTCCTAATGGACTAGATAGTATCATCCCGCCAATCAATACATTTGAAATGATTTTTTCGACTTTTCTTCTTTTCAATGACTGCCCCTCTGTGCCTTCTTTAGAATTCAATAAATATTGATATATTTATATTAAATTTTAGTTAATATATAATTATATATCAACCTGTATTACTCATTTAAAGTCAAAAAAATAAGTATATTTCAGAAAAATAATCTGCAATTCCAAATGCAATCATCATAACTGTAATGAAATCCATAAAAAATAACATAAGTTTCTAAACATAAAAAGAGTGCGACAAAAGTAATTGTCACACTCTTTTTTTCGAGTATTCGTCATTCCAAAAGAAGCAACTTTGGAAATAAACCGAAGTCTAACCCTTTATCAATAATTCATTATAAAACGCCTGACCGATTTCCTTCAGTTCACTTTTATTAAAGGATTTTACGATCCAGGTCGGCATCGGTACCTCGACCGTTCCGTAAATCTCGATCATGACTTGAATAAATGCTCGCGCATTCAGCTGATCGATGGCTTTTCTTAGACGTCTAGCCGGTTCTAGCAATTGGCTCTCCATTTGATTGGTGCGATAGATTCGATAAATCGTCCGCCCCTCTTCTGCGGCTAAGGAGAATAAGGGCTGTTCCTCTGCGATTGCCTGCAGACTCTCTTGTTTGTAACGATCGTAGCGTTGCTGCCATTCTAATAATTCGCCGTATACGGTTTCAATTTTTTGCTTGCGAACGGTAGCTAAAGCGCTGTAGAAGTCGATGGGCAATTTTTCGACTCGCCGTTCGCGCTTGATCCATGTCGCTAAGGTTGATTGCGGAATACCTGCGAGCTTGCCGAATTGTTCGACAGTGATTCCCAGATCCCGACGAATATACATTTTGATTGGGTGTTCGATCATGGTTAAGGACATCCTTCTCACCTAGCTCTCCTGCGATATTTATACCTCATTATAGCTCGGAGTGAAAAAAAATACCAAGACGAAAAGCTCTTCTGCTCTTCGCCTTGGCAATTAATTTCTTTTTTTGAGACGATTTAATTCCTGTTCTTTCTGCTGACTAAAACGCCGTTCGGTCATAGCTTTCTGCGTGGCTATCCGTTGTTTTTGTTTTTCTAAACGATTGATTTCTGCTTCAGCGCGGCGTTTGTCATGTTCATTCATTGACGAAAGATTCTGCTTGCGTCGATTGATTTCTTTTGTCACATGCTCTTCCCAGTCTGCCATGACATGCCGCCAGCGATCAGGATTTTGAGCATCATCGCCCTTCATAGAATCCCGCAGTAAACTTGAATAGCGGCGCATCGAATTGCCCCAAACCTGATTCCGATCTTGGAAATAATCAACCTGCTGTTCCTCGTCCAATGTCGCAATTAAGCTATCCTCTTCGCGATCGATGATATTTTGCAAAAAAGCCAAGATTGGTAGAACCAAATAGACGATCAACGCTGGTCTAACGTAGAACATCCCAAAAATCAAAACGATGATCCGAAATCCGATCGAAAGCATATCTTGTTTGTTCAACTCGCTGATACGTCGTTTGCGTTGCTCCTGATCTTTTATCGCTTGTCCTGTTAGGGCTACGATTAAACGTCGCATTACTAGCGTGACGATCAGCGTCAATACGCCATAAATCAAAAGAGTCTGCTTCGTCGTATCTTCGATCAGCAAACGCGTCGCAGATGGTACCAATGATAAGAAAAATAGCAACAGTAAATAAATAACTAAATCCTTATTCTTTACCTGATTGATTTTATTAAAAGTATAACCCGTTTGAAACCACAGATTTGCCACAAAGCAGAAGCTGATAAAATAGATTCCCACTGCTCTAAATAATGAATATATATCCACAGCACCATTCGCCGCTGTTTGAATCGGTAATTCTAAAACGATGATCGTCAGAATAATCGCGATAATCGCATCGCCAAAGACGACAACACGCTCCTTCATTATTCCACCCCTTTTTGTATCTGTGACCTATCATATACCAAATGACTTTAAAAGAATAATAATAAGGAGAGCTAAGATTTTGCTCTAGTGATACTTAGTAAAAGAAAAAACCAACCACAAAAGCTGTGATTGGTTTAAAGGATTTATTCACCCATCGGCAGAATCAATTGTGATTCGGCTAAATCAATGGTGTAATCAATGTCTTGATTGCCGCGAACGGTCATTCCAAAGTCGGTTCCATAAATAGCTAGGCCAATTTGACGACCTGCTGGTAGATGATACATCGTCGGATGCAAGACCACTTCGATCTCTACGAATTCATTGGCCTTCAGATCGTCGTTCTTCCAAGCATTCTCACGGTTTTGCAGATTGATATGTCCACGGGAGATCAGCTTGTAATCGTCTTCCGCACCTAGTTTGAACTCTACCAGATTATCTTCCCGCCAATTTCTACCTAATGGCAATCCGTGTAAAGCGACCACGTCTGGTGTTGGTTTCAAGCGTTTTGCGGTGCCAAAGTCGATCAACTCAAAGCTCAGCATTCCTAAATCAACACTTGAAGCTACTTTGACCCTTACCTTAGGACGACCATTTAAGAAGACCGCTTCCTCCAACGCTTCCGTTTTCGCTAAATAGCGGTGCCCATCCATTGGTCCTTCTTCTTTAAGCTCTTTTTCCCAAAGTTCAATATTTTTCGTATAGCTGTCATATTGTTCTTTTGGTAATTGATCACTGAAGGTGTAATGTCCTGTTTCAACGTTATTTGTCAGACTCTTCTCGCCTAAATGATAGACTTTTTCGCTGGCAGGCGCCCAGTCCTGCAACGTAGCCCACGTTTCTGGAGCTGTATTTTTCTGATAAACGATGTCCGGTAAAATATCTTTAGCATTGTTTTCAATACCGTAAAGCTTATGACTCAACCAAAGATTCATCATATCTTGGAAATCAAACGACGGCATATTGTTGATGTAGATGTGCTGCCCTTGATGCAGGATCAATTTCTTGGCAAGAGGAACCTCCTTCAACGCATCCCATAAATCAGCGACTTGACGTGGTTTCACATTCCAGTCGTTTAGCCCATGGACCATTATCACATCACACTTGATATCTTTAATGAATGGCAAGTAATTCCGTTCATCCCAAAAAGTATTGTAATTGCCGAATTTCCGATCCTGCCATTCTGCCATATCCTTCAAATAGTCCAAGAAGAATTTCTTGCTATGGAGGTAATCACCGGCATTGCGCATTTTACTAAAGGTCTCGATGGCTAAAACATCCGCGTCCTCCCCTGGGAATCCGCCAGGCGCAATAACTAAGCCATTATCCCGATAATATTGATACCAGTCAGAGATCGCCGCTTCGGAAATGATTGTTTCCAACCCTTCCACCTGCCGTGTCGCACAAGCTGTTGCCAGCGTTCCCAGATAAGATTTTCCAGTCATCGCGACTTTTTTATTGCTCCACCAAGCCTTGATGCGAATATTGTCGGTCCGATTCGTGAAGGCGCGACGGTTGCCAGCCAACCATTCAATGTAAGCCACCATTGCGGTTGTCTGCTCGACCGATCCGCAGGTTTGAATGCCATCAGAATCTCGTGTTCCGATTCCTGAACCATAAACTACCGCGAAGCCGCGTGCTAGGAAAAAGTCGTTCAGGCTATGATTATTTTCACGAGTGAAGGTTTCGGTCGCATGTGTCGCCTTGCCCTTCACTTCCCGTTCTGCTGGGAGCTCAACTGGCTCCGGTTTGTACCGAATATCCTCATAAGTCGTTTCGGTTGGTTCCTTCCGCTCTAATGGAACATTCACATCATAAGTCAGCTCTTCTCCCGCCGGTCCATTGACACCTTGACTATAAGGGCTCGCCGTAAATAGAGTCGGTACCTGTAGCCCATCTTCCGTTTCAGCAGGACGTAAAATCTCCAGTTTTAGTAAATCTCGTTTCCCGTCTTTATCCGTATCTAGCGGAGCTTCCACGTAAACTACTTCCCGAATCAAACGCGCAGTATCAAAAACTGCCTGCGCTTTCCCATTGAAGAAGAAAGGCTTGCTGACCTCCTTATCTTCGTAGTAGCCTTCAGAAGCTAATTTATCTAAATAATTCAAGCCATTCTTAGTATGACTCGTTAACAATAAATACCAAGCTTCGATAAGTGTCTCTCTGGTAGAAAAATCACCGTCAATCATTGGAACACCAATCTTTTCAGCTTCTGCTAAAACATCCTTTGGCTCAAAATCGATCGTTGGTTCAAAATCCAACTGCTGCAGAGCCATCGTATAAAAAACTTCCTTCGTTACCGAAGAATTCGCTTGATAAAACGTGCTAAGATCGGTCTGTTCATCCGCCAAGAAATTGCCCAGCTTATTGATAAAGCCGCTATCATCGCGGACAGTTAAGAAGCTTTTCCGTAAAAATTCAAACCACAACTTCGTCGCATCCTTTGCAGAATGAATAGTCAAAAAACCGGCCTGCTCCAGTTCTTTCTTTGCTTCTTCAAGTGAGACACGTTTTAAACCAAATTGATTGATCTTCATTGACTTCTCTCCTTAATGTTCATAGTATCTTTTGTTTGCCATTCGAAAAATAGGACTACTTTTTATTCGATGAACCAAACTTTCCTTCAACAATCAAGAGCTCGTTATTCTACCTATCAACGATTCTTAATAAATTTAGAAAAGTTGGACGAGCATCCTTTTTTTCTGATAGAATAATTATAACAAATACTACCGATGAGTTCGGTTAAAGTTCAATGAAAACGATTACCGGATTTTATTAAGAGGAGGATTTTAATGAGTGAAATGACCTATTGCCAAAGTTGCGGAATGCCATTGACTAAAGGAGTCTATGGAACCGAACACGATGGCTCAGAAAGCAGTGAGTACTGCTTATATTGCTACAAGCACGGAGCTTTTGTTGATGACTGCACGATGGAAGAAATGATCGCCGTCAGCCTGCAGCATATGAAGGAAGCTAATATATTGAAAGAACAAGGGAAAACAGAAGAAGAAGCATTGGATTTCATGAACAGCTTCTTTCCTGAGCTGAAGCGTTGGAAAAAGTCGTCGTAATTACGACGACTTTTTAGATTGAGGTTAATTCTTCAGATCGTCATTCCACTTATCGCTTATTACTATTTTTAAAGCCCAAAAAGCCCTTCAAGCGAATAACTTGAAGGATTCGAATTTAAATCAATCTATTATTGAACGATAAAAGAACTCTTTTCACTTCTTCATATTTTGGTGCGTTGGTTGCCAAATACATTGTACTCAATTCATAGTCCGCTTTGTAAAAATCTTCCTTCATTATCTGAGATATTATATTATTGATATTTATCGTTTGATTACTTGATGGATTTCGTTTCAAATCTTTTTGAAGAATCAATCGCACTTCCTCAAATGTCTCTGAAAAACTGTCCCAATCTATACTCTCTTTTTGAAAAAGATAATATAGATCATACAGATGTCTTGAATAATGTTTCGGTTCACGGATCATATAGTGATCACAGAGTGCAAAAATTTTGTCCGCAAATGTTCTTTCCAATGTTTGCACATTCATTTTAAATGGAAAAAGCTCAGGAAAATCCTTCGCCAACTCCGATATTCCCACTGAAGAACTCATCTGAAAAATGTAGTTCGAAACGTCCTTTTTATTGACAGGAAATGAACTGTTTTGGGCATACGTTTCGATAATAAGAGCCGATTTTAACTGGTCTCCTCGATTGAATAATGAGGAATAATCGACATTGTAGCGATTATAAACATTTCTACTTCTGATTTCATCCTCATTCAGAATCTTCAAAGACATCTTACTGGCAACATTTCTAATGGTATTCGTTAATTCTTTACGTTTGCTTTGAGAAGGGGCACCATGATCCTTAATAAAATAAGACAAATCAATATCCTCAGAAAAACGCTCGATGAGTTGATAAGCCTTTGAGAGTGAAGTCCCGCCTTTAAAGACAATATTGGGATTAGCTTCAGCAATTCTCTTAAGAAATAAAGAAACGAAATAGTCTTTCTCAATAATTTCTTCAGAAAGACTAAAATATTCAGCTGTTCTAATGATCAAATCTTCAAAAAGTTTTCTATTCTGATATAGATACATTATCATTTTCCTTCTTTAAGCTGTATACAATTTCATCAAAACCAGCTGTAAAAATACTTTTTGATGTTTTAGCAGGATAAGCGATCAATATTTTTTTTATTTCAGTATTGGTAAGTTTTATCCCCTTTAGATAATTGAAAACTTTGTCTTTAACGACTCTAATGTCCACCTCAATCAAAGGCATGTAATCGGTCAAAAGATCCAGTACTTGTAGAAATTTATAATTATCCTTTGTGATAGTAACTCTGGTTTTCTTTAGTTTATAACTGGTACTAAAATTTTCCGTCATCGACTTTGAAATTTTCCCTGTAACAATTTCAATCACTTGTGGTACTTGGGTTGTGAGACCTAAATAGTTCACAAAACTGTATCCCGTTATATAACCATAGACAACGTTGTCGTCGCGAATGTACTTCTTTTCAATGACTTTGTTCTCACTCAATTTTGATTTTTCATTAAAGTATTGATTCAAGGTGGCAAAATAGTAAATTCCATTATCAAAGCGTTCAATTTTGTCCTCTTCATGAAGTCTAGATAAGTATTTTCTAAATGAATCTTTATCAATATCATACCTATTCTCTGAATCAATCTCTTTGATAATGATCGGCTCATTGTTTCCAAAATCGTCGTATAGATTCTTTTCTAAGTTCGCCATTTTAGACATACCTATCACCTCAGATTCATTATAAACGGGATTAGAAATAATTTCAAATTAATTTAGAAATTTCGAGACAAAATGAGATTGTTCTGTTTAAAAGCGACAGCTAGGTCATTTTGGAGAAATTATTTTTAAGCATGAACAATACCCTGGTTTTCTTGTCTATATCAATCAGTTAGACTATTTCAGAAAAATACTTCTGTTTGCTTCTCAAAAGAACTTTTTGATTCCTCAAACTGCAGAAAGTATAACTCGCAAAAAAATTCCTTCAAGCAATCGCCTGAAGGAATTCTTTTTTAAACTAATTCAATATATTTTTCATTCTTCTCTAAATGATGCAAATAAATCAATAAACGATCGTACAGTTGATTATTGGCTTCTTCTATGGCTGAACCAAGGTTTTCGCCAATCTCCTTAACCGTCCGTTTCCCATCAATTTGTTGAAGAATAAAGCTGCCGTATTTATCCAATTCCATCTCTGAGGTTTCTGGAATCTTATAATGAATTTTGCGTAAGACTCGTTGAATCCAAGCATTTTGTTCCGTGATGACAAATACGATACCGTCACGAACTTCGTAATGCAGATCCTCTTTGAGGCGATAAACGCGTTTTAACAGCTCTTGTGTTTCAGGGTTCACAGCTTGTGGCTGTTCTTTAGTCATTGTGTTTCACTTTCTTCACACTTAATAAAGGAACGATGATCGCAACAACTAAGATTACTAATAGCAAGATTGCTGAACCGTTAGAACCTAGGAAGCCTGAAGGAGTTCCTGGAGTGATGATGCCAGTTACTTGTAAGATGATTCCGATCAAGCCGATGATTGAACCACCAGCGATCAGACCTGAAGACAAGCTGACACCTAAAGTGATACGTTCTTCAGCAACTTCTTCTGTTTCTTTTTTGTTTAATTCATCGATTAAGCGACGGATCAACGCACCAACTAAGATGATTGACGTTGTTGAGATTGGCAGATAGAACCCAATCGCAAATGTCATAATTGGAACCTTCATGAAGTGTAATACAACACCCATTGCGATACCAGCGATGATCATATGCCATGGAAGTGAACCTGACGTAATCCCTGAAGTCAACGTCGCCATCAAGTTCGCTTGCGGCAAACCAAATGGAGGATTTGATCCAGTAATTGCTAATTGTGGAGATAAGATTACCATCATACCAGTAACAATAACCACACCGACAATGTTAGAAATCAAGAAGTAACGACGACCTTCGTTGAAGTTTCCGCCCATTACAAACGTAACCTTTTGTGATTGAGAATAACCACCAGCTACTGAGATCGCTAATACGATAAATGTACCAAACATCAATAATTGTTGTGTATTTTCAGCTGAAGTCCAGCCCATCATTACAAAGACTAATGTTAAGATAACCATTGACGCAATCGTCATACCAGATACTGGTAAGTTTGAGGTACCGATCGTACCAGTCAAACGACCTGCAACGATAACGAATAGGAAGCTTAAGATAATTGACAACAAACCACCAACAAGTGCCATTGCAACACTTCCAGTGATAACGAAGCCCATTACGATACCTACAACAGCACCAACGATCAACGGCAACATACCGCCGCCTTCTTGTTCAACACCATCTTTACGACCTTTCATCGTTGCAGAAATTGATGAAATGATGGTTGGGATCAATTTGATCGCGCCGATCAATCCACCAGAGATCATCATACCAGCACCGATGTATTTAACATAAGAACCGGAAATCACTGCAAAGTTTGAAGCACTCAATAATTGAGACGCGTTATCCCAAACATGGGCATTGCTGTTAGCCATTTCCATGAAGTAGCCTAATAATGGCGCGATCGCGAAGTTTGCTAAGATCGAACCAGCAAACATCAAGACTGATACGTCCATTCCGACGATAAATCCGATACCTGCTAATAATGGGTTTACTTCTGTTTCAAATTTCCATTTGTAGAAGCTTTCATTTACATAACTGATAACATTATTCATAATGCCAAATACAGAGCCAGTTAAAGCAGTTAAGATACCACCGATTCCAAAACCGATTCCCATGTATTTTAGTGAATCGCCGCCAGTATCTGAAGCGACTAATGTTTCAGAGATCGCCATTGCTTCCGGATACACTAATTTACCGTGTTCACTAACTAGCATGTAATCTTGAACGATTGAGAATACACCGACACCTAATAAAACAGCACCGATTCCTAAGCCAACACCTTCGATAAAGTTCACTTTACCACCGACTAAAATAACGGCTGGCAATACGAAAATCATCCCTGATGCTACAGATTCCCCACCACTTGACATCAATTGCAATAAGTTCTTACCTAAAATTGTTTTAGGTTTTACAAATAGAGCGACTAGCCCTGATCCAATAATTGCGCCTGGAATACCTGCGGCTACAGTTAAACCAGCCTTCATACCTGAATAAGCAGTTGACGCAGCGAACAACGCAGCAAGCAAAATACCTAAAATCATGATGATTGGTGAACCTGCTTTTTTAGGCTTATCAGCTACATACGGGACATAATCTTTCCCCGCTACTCCACCAAAAGCGTCTTTTGAGAGTTTTTTCATTATCTTTGAAATTCCTTCCTTACTATCATTTCCCCATCGAGATGAGGAATCCTGTAAAGACAGGATTCCTGTCTCTCAATACCGACTATTTAACTAAGCGATAAATAGCATCAGCATAAATAGCTGTTGCTTTGAACAAGCTATCAATAGGCATAAATTCATTTGGTTGGTGCATTACGTTTTCTTCACCTGGGAACATTGCGCCATATGCGACACCACGTTCTAAGATTCGACCGTAAGTGCCCCCGCCGATTGATTCTTCGTGGCCTTCAAGACCAGTATGTTCTTCGTAAACGTCCAATAATGTTTTCACTAATGGATCAGTCGCTGGAACATAATGAGGAGTTTTCACATCACCGATGATTGCGATTGAAACATCTGCAGCTTTAAGAACTTCTTCCATGTTGGCTAAGATTGTATCTTTGTCGATGCCTTCTGGATGACGAACATTTAAGGTAACTTTTTTGTCGCCATCTGCACTGTAATCGAACAAGTTCGCTGATGAAGTTGTTTCACCCATTACATCGTGTTTTGTGTAAGCATTTAATTTCTTACCGTTGTAATCTAAATGCATATATTCAGCGATTGTTTGAATATAGTTAGCGCCATTGCCGTCTAAGTTGTAGTCAGCTAAGAATGCTGCTAAGAATGTTGCAGAGTTGACGCCGAATTTTGGTTCCTGTGCGTGAGCACCTTTACCAATTACAGTAATCGTGATTTCGCCGTTGTTTTCAGCAAATTCACCCTTCACTTCTGATTTTTCGATAAATGCGTCGAATGCAGCCTTCATATCAGCAACTTTTGCTTCATCATTTACTTTAAGAACAGCTGTTGCATCCCCTGGTACCATGTTCGTACGTAAGCCTGATTTGAAGCTTACTAGATCAAAGTCGCCAGCTTCAGCATTCGTTTTAGGCGCGAAAGTTACTTCATAAGACAAGATTCCTTTTTCACCATTAATAATTGGGAATTGTGCATCTGGAGAAAAACCTACTTTAGGCATTTCTTCTACTTCCATATAACGGTGAATCCCTACCCACTCACTTTCTTCGTCAGTACCGAAGATAAAGCGGATTTTTTTAGAGATTGGTAATTCTAAATCTTTGATAATACGCATTGCATAATAAGCAGCGATTGAAGGTCCCTTATCATCAGCTGAACCACGCGCATACAATTTTCCATCTTTGATCACTGGTTCAAATGGATCTGTATCCCAGTTGTCATCGACAGGAACTACGTCAACATGTCCTAATAGTCCGAACATTTCTTCTCCATCACCGTATTCGATATGGCCGGCTACGTTTTCGATATTTTTCGTCACGAAACCATCGCGATCGCCAAATTCTAATACTTTACGTAATGCGGCTGCTGGTCCAGGTCCAAGAGGTTCTTCTTTTGTTCCATGTTCCACGTCGCGAATACTGTTGATCCGGATAAGATCACCTAAGTCTTTCAGTAAGTCGTCTTTGCGTGCTTCTACTTCTTTTTGCCAATCAATTGTCATTGTTTAATCCCTGCTTTCTTTTTTTTATAACAAGTTAAAACCTGTTAGATTCATTAGAAAGATCATGTCTAAATATCGTTCTCAAATTTTGACAGCTTAGAATAACTTTTTTTCAAAAAGACGAATTAACGGTCCCTTTTAGAGGATGCAATACGTCAAAACAATCAACGGAAAAGATCGCTCATGAATGTCAAAATGTTATTCTATGATTCCTAATTCCGCAGTTTGTTTCACCTCCCAAATCAGCATTATACCGTATTTTTATTCATAAGTCATTGTGAAAAAACTATCATTTAATTTAAATAAGATAAATTTCATCAAAAATAAAGTTTTTTCTAAAAAAAATATGTTATCTAAGCAATTCAAAAAGAAAGAACTTTTTCTATGACATGACACATTTAAATCCTATAAGAAGTATAACGAAGGTTGTATCCGTTTACAAATTATATTTCATTCATTTAACTCTTGCGTTTCTCATTTATTTGTTATCTTTCATTAATATTAAGTTTTCGAATAATTCAGTCAATAACAAAAAAGAGATAGCCTCATAAAAGACTATCTCTTTTTGAAATCATATTACATTTTAATCCAAAACTCATATAACTGTTTTTTTATTCTTGTTTTATCTACTTTTACAACGACGCTTGAGCCAAGGTCATTTTTGCCTGCGGTATTCTAAATGGCGAACAAGAAATATAATCGATGGACAAGTTATTTAAGAAGGCGATTGACTTTGGATGAGCCGCGGCTTCACCGCAAATTCCAATTTTCAGCTTCGGATTCACCTGTCTTCCTCGCTCAATAGCTAATTTCATCAAGGCACCGACTCCCGCTTCATCTAAGACTTGGAATGGGTCGTCCGCAAAAATTCCTGTCTCCATGTATTGATTAATAATTCGTGGTGAATCATCTCTAGACAAGCCCAGCGCCATCTGCGTCAGGTCATTCGTTCCAAAGCTGAAGAAATCAGCATGTTTGGCAATTTCATCGGCCACAAAGCAGGCTCTTGGAATTTCGATCATTGTTCCAATTTGATAATCCACAGCGAGCTTTTGCTCTTCTAAACCTTTTTGGATTGCCTCTTCGATCGATGCCCGCACACGAGCGAACTCTTGCGCATCAATCGTAAATGGAATCATGATCTCTGGTTGGATGGCAAAATCATTTTCTTTTGTCACTTCGCAAGCAGCTTCAATGATCGCTTCGGCTTGCATCTGATAGATTTCTGGATACGCTACACCTAAACGCAGACCACGGAAGCCCAGCATTGGATTGACTTCAGCCAAATTATCGGTTTTCCGTTTCACCTCATTATAGGTCTTGCCAAGCTCCTTCGCCACTTCCCGGCACTCATCCGCACCTTTTGGCAAGAACTCGTGCAACGGCGGGTCAAGCAAACGAATCGTCGTTGCTTTGCCTTTAGCTGCTTCGTACATATATTTGAAATCTTGTTTTTGGACCTTTTTCAAATCCTTTAATACTTCCAAACGTTCGTCTAAGCTATCCGCCAAAATCAATTGACGGAACTGCAACAATCGACTCTTTTCAAAAAACATATGCTCTGTCCGTGCCAAGCCGATTCCAACTGCCCCTAAAGCCATACCAGTTTCGATATCATTTGGCGTTTCGGCATTGGCACGAACCTTAATTTTCGCATGACGTTCCCAAATCTCATGAAGATCATCTAAAGCGACGGTATTGGTCACTTCTTCCATTGGAATCTCACCAAAGTAGATATTTCCGCTGCTTCCGTCTACAGAAAGGATCGTGCCCTCCTCGATAACCTTGTCACCGACAGTCGCTTTATTTTCTTCTAAAACCGTCAGTCGTTCACAACCCACTACAGAACAGATTCCCATTCCTCGAGCAACCACTGCCGCATGAGATGTCATTCCGCCGCGGCTGGTAATAACCGCTTCGCTGACGGCGATTCCCTCAATATCCTCTGGCGAAGTTTCTTCCCTTACTAAAACGACTCTTTCTCCTCGTGCTTTAGCCTCGGTCGCCGCTTCGGCAGTAAAGTATGCCGCTCCTGTTGCAGCGCCCGGGCTAGCAGCTAATCCAGATAAGAAGGATTCATGACTCTTCAATTCTTTTTCATCAAAGTTTGGATGCAAGGCTGCTTCCAAATCCTTCGCTTCGATCCGACTGATTAATTCCTTTTCATCGATAATTCCTTCTTTGTAGAAATCCAACAAGATTGTTAACGCCGCCTTCGATGTTCGCTTACCGCTGCGGGTTTGCAGAATAAATAATTTCTCCCGTTCAATCGTAAATTCAACATCCTGCATATCATGGTAGTGTTTTTCCAAATCTTCGCAGATTCCTTTTAACTGCTGGTATTGCTCAGGCATGTCATCCGCTAAGACTTGAATCGGTTTTGGCGTCCGCACACCGGCTACCACATCTTCGCCTTGCGCATTGATTAAATATTCACCGAATAATCCTGGATCGCCTAACGATGGATTGCGTGAGAAGACGACCCCAGTTCCTGAAGTATCACCGAAATTACCAAAAACCATTTCTTGAATATTTACGGCCGTACCTAAATCATCACTGATGTCATGAAGGCGACGATAGGTCTTGGCTCTTTGGTTATTCCAACTGCCAAATACTGCTTCGATCGCCAGATATAATTGTTCGATCGGGTCCTGTGGAAATTCTCGTTGCAGTTTTTTTCGATAAATTTCTTTGTACTCGCTTACAATTTGTTTCCAGTGATCCGCAGTCAACTCATTATCAAAGGTTAAACCATTCACCTTTTTTAGTGCTGTGATGCGATGTTCAAAATCATTATTATCCAAGCCCATCACGACATTTCCGAACATCTGTAATAGACGACGGTAACAATCATAGGCAAAGCGTTCATTCTGGCTGTTTTCAGCTAAAGCCGCGACTGTTTTGTCATTCAAACCTAGATTTAGAACCGTGTCCATCATTCCCGGCATCGAAAATTTTGAACCGCTTCGCACGGAAACCAGCAATGGATTTTCCAAATCACTGAATTTTTTTCCTGTTTTAGTCGATAATTTTTCAACAGCTTCCATCACTTGATTCTTCATTTCATCAATCAGCTGGTTGCCGTGGTTTAAATAATGTAAGCAGGCTTCTGTTGTAACCGTGAAACCTGTTGGAACTGGCAGTCCTAATTTGGTCATCTCAGCGAGATTAGCACCTTTCCCACCTAATAAATCCTTTTGTTCTTTAGATCCTTCTGAAAATAAATAAACCCAACGATTCATGCGCTTCTCCTCTTAAAAAAGTTTTATTTAATCTACTAACAGTTTAATACGCGACTTATATAAAGTCAATAAGATGATTATATAATTTCATTCTGCACATATATGCGCAGAAAAAGACCTGTCTTATTATGAAAGACAGGTCTTAATTATTTTATTCAATTACTCGCGGTAGCATAGTGCTAATCCCTTCAGAAAATTTCGCGCATATTTATCACCGCAGGGCTTGAAATTACGATGTCCTTCTTTTCTTAGAATAGCACCAAGCTCTCCTTTTGAAGGATAAACGCCTGCCTCAGCCAAAATATCCAGTATATCATCACTGGTCAGTGCTAACGCAATCTTCACTTTTTTCAATAAAACATTATTCATATGCCTAATTTCCATGCTTTTAGGCTGTGGTGCCTGCGCCATTTTATTTTTCGGTTCACCACGTTTTAAGGTAATAAAGCCATTCAAAAAGCTATCCAAGGTTTTATTATTGATCATTTTTACATAAACGTTCTTTTCAAAGCCTTCATTTTCTTCAAACTCATGATCACGTACTTTCGTCAGCATAGCTTTTTCCTCTTCTCTGGAAATATCCAAGCCACCTAATTCAAAAGCTTTTATAATATCCGCATCCTTGATATCCAACGCATATCTTAAGCGCAATAATAAATCGTTATTATTCATGTTCTTCCTCCATTGCTCTCGACTGATCCTCCTACTATAACACAATGCTGCCTACTTCTTCTAAAGTGGCTGAAGACAGTCAAAAAAAGTTCGGCTAGGACTTGCTCCTTAGCCGAACCCTTTAAATTAATTGAAGCAGGATGAATAAAACTGTAATGATCGCAGGCAGCGCTTGGATCAGATAGATCGATTTTGTCACGGTCTTACCACCATAGAGTCCCACAATCACAACAAACAGATTGAGTAATAGCAAAACCTTCAATCTTATATCTCCCTGAAACAGCAGCAAACTTGTCAACAGTGCCAATCCTAAGCTGCCATTATAAATGCCCATATTTTTTAAGGCAATTTGCGCATTTTTTTGAATGACAAATTTCATTGGCATTGCAAATGTTTTTGCCTGTTTTTCCGCTGGCGCAAACATTTCCAGCCCCATAATTACCAAATGCAGCAAACCGATGATCCCGGATAATAAAAGAATGATGAATTCCATAGATACTTCTCCTTACTCCTATTAATGTAATTATTTTTTCTTCCAAAAAAATGAATCTGATCAGATATCTACTATATTCATCTTTTCCCTTTTTTCCAATCAAAACGGCTTACAGTTTCTCAATCACAAATCCATGACGCGATAACTGATAAGCATCATCTTCATGGTAATTCTGCCCAAACAATCGCGTTCCTGCTTTTTCAACCTCAAAGGCTTCTCCTTCATTAAAGATAGCTCTTAAAGTCTTTTCCTTATACTGTCTAGTCAGCGAAAACGCCTTTTTGTCATCATCATAGTGCCAAGTCATAGTTCCATAGCTGAACACTTCCGAAAACTGCTTCCGCAAAGCAATCAATTGCTTCACAAATGCTAAAAGCGCTTCGTCCTGCTCCTCCCAAATCATACATCGGCGACAATCCGGGTCCATTTCGCCCTCCATGCCAATTTCAGTGCCATAATAAATACACGGAGTTCCTTTTTGAATAAACATAAAGGTTAAGACTGCTTTCATCAACTCCTTATTACCTTGACACAAAGTCAGAATACGAGGTGTATCATGAGAGTCTAGTAAATTAAAGGCTACTTCATTAGTTTGATCGCGATAAAGTAGTTGCTGGCGATTCATCCCAAAAATCATTTGCGAAATTGAGATCGACTGCTCGACAAAGAAAGCTTTGATATTATCTGTAAAGGCATAATTCATCACTGCATGAAATTCATCGCCCTGTAACCAGCGTTGAGAAGAATGCCAAATTTCACCTAAAATATATAAATCTTCCTTTTGCTTCAAAACAGCTTGGTGAAACTCTTTCCAAAAATGATGATCCACTTCATTTGCCACGTCCAGCCGCCAACCATCGATATCAAATTCACGAATCCAATAGGTCGCAATTTCCAGCAAATACTTCTGAACTTCCGGGTTCGCTGTATTCAGCTTCGGCATATGCGGATTAAAATTGAAAGTATCATAGTTCAAATTTTTCGCGTTTTCGGAATTAGGAATTGCGGTATAGCTTGGTGGAAAAGATGCAATGTGGAACCAATCGACATAGTCTGACTCTTGCCCATGTAAAATCACATCCTGCCACTGGTGAGAGCTTGCCCCAAGATGATTGAATACTGCATCCAGCATGACACGCATTCCACGTTCATGCGCCTTTTCGACTAACTCACGGAAAAGCTGCTTGTCCCCAAAATGCGGGTCGATTTCATAATAATCGATAGTATCATACTTGTGATTCGATGGTGAGGTAAAAATCGGACAAAGATATAAACCATTCATACCCAACTCTTCCAAATAGTCCAGCTTATCAATGATTCCTTGCAAATCACCGCCGAAAAAATTCTCTCGGGACGGTTTTTCACTTCCCCACGCAAGCGAACCTTCCGGATCATTCGAGGGATCGCCATTATAAAAGCGCTCGGGAAAAATTTGATACCAAACCGTTTTAGCTACCCAATCTGGTACCTTAAAGCGATCGATTTCCTGAAAATAAGGCATTCGGAAATAGAGATTATCATGCGTTAAACGTTGTTCTTCATAGTCAAAAATCCCTTGATCCGTATAAAAAAACTGCTTACCTGAAAAATCTGTAATACAAAAAGCATAGGCCAAACGGTGATGGGAAGCGGTAACTTCAATCTCCCAATAATCGTGATTATCAGTCGTGTAGGCTTTGTTCATAGGTTGCTGTTTCTGATACCATTTTTCTTCAGCAAAGGTATAAAAATCTCCGCTGATCAGCCCCACGGTTTTTATGTCATCACGAGCTGTCTGCAAACGAATCCGCATCAGATCTTTGGTATAAAGAAACGCAAACTCACTCTCGGGACGATGATAAATTCCTGCATTGTTCATCCCGCCACCTCCTTCTTTGCCTTCATTGTAACAAAAATATTAACAACGTCTCCACTTCAAACTATTTCAAGTGTTCAAACACATTTTTTTCACAAAATTATGCTACTATAATTATAGAAGAATAATTTTCTTCGCCTCGTTTTACGAGGATCACTCCAGGGCGTAGCATGTTTGGGGAAGCGGCTGCGTCCGTATTTTTTTGACAAAGCCAAAGAATTTTGTTTTAATAAATTCATCAAAGACAGAAACGAGGGATCATGCCGTTGAAAAACTAAGCGAATGTTGGAAGTTGCAAACCGATCATAAATTGACAGTTGTTGATAGGATCAGTGGGCAGATTTTCAGGATTGGCTTAGGATTTCAAGGGATGGTCTTTTTTTGTTGCCAGTTGTGCTTGTTGCAGTTTGCTAAGCATGAATAGGTAATATAAAAATTTCGCGAATATAGTGAACAAGCAGTTTAGCAGAATGGTAGGCGTACGAGAATAAAATTATTTTTCACGAACTTTGAAAAATAATTTTCTTTCTAATGAGCTAGCCGTTCTACCTGCTTGTTACTATTGAGCCAAGAATCGCCCTAATCCTTTCCTGAAAATTGGTCAGGATTTTTTTGTTTCTCTAATGAAACAAAAGGGGGAATTTTTTTATGTCTACAATTAAAATTACACATTTAACCTTTGGTTTTGATAAACAGGTCGATTTATTGTTTAATGACGCCAATTTAACAATTGATAGCAGTTGGAAATTAGGTTTAGTTGGTCGTAATGGTCGCGGAAAGACCACCCTTCTGCAATTACTTTTAGGAAAACACACCTATCAAGGAGAGATTCAGTTTCCATTACGTCCAGTTTATTTTCCAGCAAGCGTTAGCGAAGCTGAACAATTAACCTATTACGCATTGCTGGATGTCGCTGATTTTGAGCTATGGGAATTAGAACGAGAGATGAATCTGATTCAATTAGATCCGCAAATTTTGTGGCAACCCTATCAGACTCTTTCTGGGGGCGAGCAAACAAAGGTTCTATTGGCGCTGCTCTTTACACAGGAAGACTTTTTTCCACTAATTGATGAACCGACCAATCATTTAGACCTGCAAGGGCGACAACATGTTGCGAATTATTTGCAACACAAAGATGGCTTTATCGTTGTCAGTCATGACCGACAATTTTTGAATCAGGTCACCGATCATACCTTAGCCATCGAAAAAAGCCAATTAGTGCTTTATCAAGGAAACTTTTCTACCTATGAGGAGCAAAAAAAGCTGCGAGATGAATTCGAGCTCGCTCAAAACCGCAAAATAAAAAAAGAAGTTGGTCGTTTGAAAAAAACAGCTGCCGAAAAAGCCGAATGGTCGCGCTCTCGAGAAACAGATAAATACGGCAAACCCTCGGAAAAAGGCAGTGGCGGAATCTTCGATACAGGTTTTATCGGTGCGCGAGCTGCTCGGACAATGAAACGCTCAAAAACTATCGAGCAACGAATGTATGATCAAATCGAAGCAAAAGAAGGTCTATTGAAGGATTTAGAAGACGTCGATCGTCTAACGATGAACTATCAACCGAGCCGACATGCTCAGCTTTTGAAAGTCGAGGAGCTATCACTGCGTTATCCCGACCAAGAACCTCTTTTTGCATCCTTGTCCTTTGAACTAAAACGAGGAGAAATCACAGCATTGACCGGCCCTAACGGAATCGGAAAATCCAGCGTATTACATTATTTATTAGGAACCTTTGCAGGCGAAGGAAACGGAGAACTCCTGCGGCCAAACGTTAAAATTAGTTATGTTCGCCAAAACTACGAAAGCAATCGCGGCGATCTGCAGGATTTCGCTGAAGCTAACCAGCTAGATTATTCTATGTTTCTCAACAATTTGCGAAAGCTGGGAATGGAACGAAATGTCTTTCAAAATAAAATCGAAGAAATGAGTATGGGACAACGGAAAAAAGTTGAATTAGCAAAATCCCTTGCCCAAAAAGCCGAACTCTATATTTGGGACGAACCTCTAAATTATCTAGATGTATTTAATCAAAAACAATTAGAAGACCTTTTACTTCAGCTCAAACCAACAATGCTGATTGTGGAGCACGATCAAACCTTCCTAAAAAACATCCACGCTAAACAAATTGCATTGCATAAATAAAATGAACCGTCCAAAAAAATTGGACGGTTCATTTACATTTTCCATTCTAAAAAAGATTCTACCCAAGCCTGCTTAACTTCCCATACTCCCCCTTGAATATCTTCAAAGGGGAGCCGTTTAGTTTTCTTTATCTCTGCATCATAGTGAAAAAGCTTTTGCCAGCTGCGGATCAGCTCAGTTTTCAAATGCGGATAGAACGCTGTCGTATAGACATCGCCTTCATAGGTTATATTATATTTTTTCAGCTTGTTATCATACGTTGCTTGTTCCTCTTCCGTACCTAGAAAACGCAGATTCAAAATCCTATTCCAATCAGACATACGGAAAAAGACAACCTGCTCGATCGGTACACGCAGCTTGATTAGTTGAGAATCCATTGAATAATCGAGGTATTTTACATCTAAAAAAGTCCAGATCGCAGAATCAGCATCTGCAGGACGCTCAACGATTTTTTCGGCATTTTGACAATACCAGCTGTACGCCTGCAAAAATACTTGAGCCGTTTCTCCGTACTTTTCCTTTATAAAGGTGTTGTCGACAACATGCCTTCCCGATTTAATCAGCTTATCAACTACCAGTCGACTTTGAGAAGTATACAATGTTACCTGGTTATTTGAGTAATCCATTCCTTGCGAATTTCCCATATCGTTCCCACTTTCATCTCTCCCAATACACTCGAATCATCGAAAAGCCGCTCATGACTTTGCTCGATTTTTTGTTTGACATTGGGATAAAAAGGCGTCATAAAAGCAGTAATATCATCAATTCCATATTTCTCCAACAGCCTTGTATGTTCCCTTTGGTCTTCTAGATCTTTGGGAATGTACAAATGATTGACAATATTTCCCCATTTCAATAAATCAACCACAATCAGCTGATCCTCGTCAAGTTCAATTTCTAAAATCGTATTGCCTTCACTATTTTGAATACTGTCTTCTTCTGAAAGCGATACCCAAATTGGATATTTCACGTCAGCAGGCGGCTGAACAAAACGCGCAGCCGCCTGCATATACCATTCATATACACCTAAATACAGACTGCTGTGGTCCTCCATCTTCTGCTGGATGTATTCCTTTTTCGCAATATACCGTCCCGTTTGTTCTAACACCTGTAAAATATTTTCATGCTGCTTCGTCCAAACCTTTACTTTGTTTGTCATATTTCCTCCAAAAGTTAGAAACAAGCAAAAACATGTTTCCTAGCAATCCAAACAAAAATTCTGTTCTTCCTCCGGCAAAGTAGCTTTAACATAATTTTGGATGTGATTATGAAACGAACGAACTACTAATGGAAGTTCATTCTTACGTAAAACCTCAACAAAAGCCAGATGCTCTTCTGATTTCTTCTCAAGAATCCCCAAAGAAGAAAGATCTTCGTTCATGGCGATAAGTAACTGATAGAACAAGCTCTCTAAAATCTGCGCTCTGCGCACACTGCCTGACAGCTGCCAAAGATACTTATGGAATGAAATATCTAATGTATTCAGCAAAAAGACCTTATCCTCTTCATTACGACAACGATTCTCGCCATCCTTCATCTCCAAAGCAATCTCTGTCAGCTGTTGAAAATCTTCTTCCTTAATCATTTGATTTCGCAAAATTTTTCGTAAAATTTGCGTTTCTAGTGAGGTTCGAATTTCAAACACTTCCATTATTTCTGCTGGGTCCATTTCAATCACATGATTGCCTTTGCGAGGTGAAAACGTGATTAACCCCTGTTCGTTCAAAATCCGCATGGCTTCTCTTACTGGAGCCCGGCTAATATTAAAATGATTCGAGATATCTGTCTCGATTAAGCGATCGCCGCCTTTTAACGTGCCAGACAAGATTCTATTTTTAACATACGATACGACCATGTCGCTTAAGCTTTGTTTTTCGTATCTAGGCATAATATCCATAAATAATTCAGCATCCTTTCAGATATACGTCACTAATTATATCAGAAAGCCTTTGCTAAGTCTCTTGTCGTTCGGTATTTGACCGCTTCAATCGTTTCAATATCTCTGATTTTTCAGAAAAACACGATTGTACTTTTATTCACATGAATAGTCAGCCTAGTCGTGTTATTCTAGCTTAGAAGACTCGGATAATTTGTCTGGTGTTTTCTTTTCCTGCATCAAAGCCTTAAATAAACAAACGGCACATAATAGCATGATCACTGTTAATGGTAATGCCGCTACGATTGAGCACGTCTGCAAAGCATCCAAACCGCCGGTCATCAATAAAACCAAAGCTAATAATGCTTGAATGACTCCCCATAAGATTTTTTTATCATTGCCGGGATTCAAGTCACCTTCTGATGAAAACATCGATAAAACAAAAATCCCCGAATTGGCAGATGTGATGAAAAAAGTACACAAAAGACAGATAGCAATGATTGAAAAAATCATTCCTAATGGATATTCAGCAAGAACCACAAACAGTGCTGTTTCCGTCACTTCCTTTGCCTTATTGATAATTCCGATATCAAGATTCAATCCTAAACTGCCAAAGATCGAGAACCAAATAAAGGAAACCATCGATGGGGCAATGATTACTCCTAAGACAAACTCCTTAATCGTTCTTCCTTTAGAAATTCTAGCGATAAAGGTTCCTACAAATGGCCCCCAAGCGATCCACCACGACCAATAAAAAATTGTCCATGAACCGAGCCACGAGTTGTCTCCAAATGGATTGATTGAAAAACTTTCTGATACGATGTTATTGATATATCCCCCAAATGAATTAGTGAAAATGTTCAATGACATGATCTTCGGACCAACCAGAAAAGCCCCTAGAAGCAGCGCGATTGCCAAATAAAGATTGATATCTGATAATAGTTTAATTCCTTTATCAATTCCGCTGACTGCAGTCCATGTATAAATAATGGTTAAGCCCACAATAATAATAATCTGAACCAGACGTGTTGTTGGAATATCAAACAAATAATTCAGACCTGAATTAATCTGTAAGGTTCCTTGACCAAGCGAGGTGGCGATTCCGGCAACTGTTGCGAAAACCGCACAAATATCAATTAGTTTTCCAATCGGTCCTCGTACACCTTCCTCGCCTAAAATCGGTAAGAAAATACTGCTGATCAATCCAGGTGTTTTTTTCCTGAATTGGAAGTAAGCCAGCGCCATTCCAATAATCGAATAAGCCGCCCATGGATGAAAGCCCCAATGTAAAAAAGATTTCTGCATAGCTATATCCGCTGCTTTTTCTGTTCCGCCAAACGTAGCAAAATGATTCAGCGGCTCTGCCACTCCCCAAAAAACCAACCCAATCCCCATTCCAGCTCCAAACAACATTGCAAACCAAGATTTATTACTATATTCAGGAACAGAATCGTCTGGGCCCAATTTTATTTTACCAAAACGACTGAAAGCAATAAGTAACGAGAAAACGACAAATACAAACATAGCAATTAAATAAAACCAACCAAATGTATCTACTAAAAAAGCTTTCGTGCTATTCATCGCCTGTGCGAATGGACCTGGCGCAATTAACCCAATCACTACGATAATAGCCGTAATTAAAAGAGAAACATAAAATACTATATTTTTTTTCATCTGAACGTCTCCTCTTCAAAGTTTTTTGTTGGACGAGCCGTCGTTAAACAGCTCGTCAATTCTGCAATTAAACTTTTACTTCAAAGAGTCGAGGTTCTTCAATATCAGTGGTTAACGCATCTAGCGCAACTCCCACACGATGGTAACGGAGTTTGTGTTGAACTTCCTTCGGTGTGGCAGGATCGCCTAATGGATATGGAATCGAAATCGTTGGTACAATTCGGTTTACACCTACTGTACGAGCCACTGGAATCAGGTTCGCCATTTGAACAATCGTAATTCCTGCTTTTTCAATTTCTCTGGTCATCGTTGCCCCGCAACGAGTACAGGTGCCTCAGGTGGATGTCAGTATAACGGCCTTAACCCCATCATCGACCAATTCCTGCGCAATTTCTTGTCCCATCCGAGTCGCTTCTGCTTGCGTCGTTCCGGTACCTACAGTTGCATAGAAGTACGGATACACTCCGCCGATTTTTCCTTCTTTCGCATATTCTTTCATTACATCTAACGGCAGAACAACGTTCGGATCATCGTTGGCGGCAGCTGGGTCAAACCCCGCGTGAATTGTCATAAACTCACCTTTTTTCAGCTCATCCATTTCTTCAATATTATATTTGCCCCATTTGGTTGCTGAAGCAGATTGAATTCTATCTGGATTGCCAACTGGAACGATTCCGCCAGATGTCACTAAAGCAACTTTTATTTTAGCTAACTCTTCTGGTGGAATAGCTGGCGCGATCGGTGCTCGTTCTGATTTAGGAATGATCAATTCAGATTGATACTCTTCTCCATTGACTTTTTTCAATAGCATATCAATAACGCGGTCGGTTGCTGGTACTGGTGGGTCCAACCAAATTTGATCACGTATTCCCCGACCGAAATAACCCTCTTCAGCTGCTGAATTCAATTTTTCTCCATATAATAAACGCAAAGCAAAAGCGGACATTTTCGCAACATCTTTACGCATCGCTGCTGCACTTGCTCCACCTTTAAAAATGTACATTTCCTTACGGTACATCTCCACACCTGGATTTTCTTCATTCATTGAGGTGATTGCTGGAACACCAAATTTCTTCTGAACAGCCGAACAGATATGGCCACAAGCTGCACCGTATCGCCCTGCTCGAAATGCTGGTCCGGCAAAGAAAATATCAAATTCTTTATCATCTAAAAAGCCAAGAATTCTTTTAATTGCTTCGTCGGTTTTTGATCCCATAAAATTGTCGCCACAGATGATCGTATGCGTGATTTCAACTTCATCTTTTAAAGCTTTGGCATAAGCCATACCTGGGCCAACAATTCCCTCTCTAATTTCCGGCTCATGGCCAGCGAATTCTTCGCCGCCAATCTGTCCGAAAAACTGATTGATATATAAAATCGCTTTCATAATTTCCCTCCTAATTCTGTCTATCTTGAATTCTTTTGGAAAAACACTTTAATTTAATTCTTCAGTTCATTTCAAAGTACCAAATGACAAATTTAGAATTCAACCATAGTCTTGGTTGACCAGCCAACCACCTGATCTCCGCAGAACATTGCGTTGTTCTCCATAATAATCGACCCATCTGGTTTTACCGAAGCGCCCAAAATTTCATCATTTGACCAGCCGCCAGAAAGGCCATCTCTAGCTAACGCTTCTAATTCTCCTAGTACAGTCTTCATTGGTGGCAGCTCAATCAACGTTGACACGTTTCCTGCTGAAACGATCGCATCACATTTTTCGTCCATTGATACAAGTGGCTGACTGGCGCCATCGCGCCCTGTGCATTCATTAGTCAAACCAACCGTTTTAATCCCTGCATCCTCTAAAGCTACATAACAAGCGGTAAAATCAGCATCCGGATTACCATACCCTTCTTCTGCTACCACAGCACTATCAGCACCTAAGCTTTTTGCCATTTGCGCAACAAATAGGGCCGCACGTTCTTTTTGCTCCAAGGCGACGTTCAGATTCGACATAATGATTCCTAAGAAATTAATTGTTTTTCCATGTTCTTCATATAGCCGTTTTATCATTGGGAAGTTTTGGAAATCATAGGTCGACCATTTTGATGAACACGGCATAAAGGAGC
Source organism: Enterococcus sp. DIV0187 (assembly GCF_051713785.1). NCBI lineage: Bacteria > Bacillati > Bacillota > Bacilli > Lactobacillales > Enterococcaceae > Enterococcus > Enterococcus sp. DIV0187. The sequence goes on along the minus strand of NZ_JBIOQO010000002.1, from coordinate 771,632 downwards.
CCGAAATCATCGCACCATCCAGCACTTCATTCGGATGCATAAAAGTCGGAAGCATCAAATTGCAATCCCAACCGTAATTTAAGTCATTATAGCCTGAGTCTTCCATTTGTGATTGCGGTTGTAAGACAAAGACCACACTTGGTAATTTGTTGACAGCTTCGCTGCGTTTGGTAATCGGTTCTAGTTCATAGGTTTCCAGCTCATCTGATTTTAAGCCTTTGGTGACTGCTCCGATATACTCAGCTAAACGCATGCCTGCCCAGCGTAGAGCATGATTTTTCTTTTGCTGCTCATGCCATTCGAATTCTTCATCCGTGTCAGCCACTAATACAACATTTTTAAGTTGAGAATAATAGGTATATTTCGCCCCTTCTCCACTCATGTCAATCAGTCCATCTTGGAACCCTCCCCAGTGTTGTCCGACAACTAAGACACTCATGTCCTTTAACGCATGAGTCACACCGTCACCAGCTTGCATCAATTTCCCAGTAACGCCAGGAAAAACTGGTCCGCCTCCAACACGATAACGAGGCTCAATCGCTTCTTTTACCGGGACCAATCGAACTTCATCCCCGGGTTTAACGATGTGTAGTTCTGCTTTTGTGATGTGTTCGTCTTCAAAAACGACATCTAATGCTTCTTTTTTATTGATCGTCAAGATCCCATCGGCATATGCTGTCTTTTCACCGAATTGAATATCCACGACATGAAAATTTGCGATATCTAATTTCATTTACTTGCTCCTTTCTCAAATCAATGCATCTCAACTAAATGCTCTTTATAGAATAAAACTTGATATTTTTACGTTAAACATATACAAGCGGCAACTTAGTTTCCTATATAGCCGCCATCAGCCAAACAAGCCTTCGCTTCAGACAAGCGTTTGTCCGCAATCATTACAACTGGACCGGTACACCCCATACCGCTCTCAGCGTATATTCCTTGCTTCCATAAATGATGAACAGCATCCTCTAAATCTAAGATTTCTACTCCATGAATCTCTTCAGTTACAATTTCTTTATCTGGTTGAGTAACTTCTTCTTGTACTACTTCTTTTTGCGGTTGAATTTCTTTTAGCAAAGTATCTAAAGACGCCTGCCTCAATTTGGCAAATTCCGCTTCTTGAACCTGCTGGAAATTTCCACGAACAAGTTCATCTGCGAATTCTATCGCCCCGCTCACAACTGGCGCACCGGAAGCACGAGAGACGATCATAATCAGCTTATCCATTCCTTCTCCCACACCGGGGCCATAACCGAACCCTAAGGATTCATAATTTCCACCCGTACTATAGGAAGAAAAGATTTTCTGCAAAATATTCCCCGTTAAAGAATCCATCACCATGACATCACAAGTCCCTGCAAGGACATCATTCCCCCGCATAACTGCTCCTCCATCACTGCGATTCGAAGTTGCAAAATGAATCGGATAGCCATTTTCCGCCAATCTTTTTAATGTAATCTCTGCTTGACGCGCGCCATCAATGTTCAATAACCCAATGGTCGGTTCTGCGATTCCACAAGCTTTTGCTGTGATGATGCCATATAACGCATTCCGTACCAATGCCTCTACTCGTGTCAGTGCAGAGGTACCCGTTGTTGTTGCTAGATACATGTGCTTTCCTTTGGCGGGAGTGAGCACTCGACCAACAGTAGAAACACCGATCGGAAACGGATAGTGCATCGTCACACCAGCACCCGCAACTCCTTCGTTCAATAGCTCCTCTAATTTCTTATGGCCTTCCTCCGCATCTGAAACTAAGAAACTTTCAATCCCAGAATAGTCGATTTTCTGTGTGCCAATAACTTTTACCGAAATTCCTTTGTCAGCAGCCATTTTTGCCGCTTCGATCAGCTCTGCTTCGTCATGCTCGCTTCCTAAGGCAGTTAAGGCCACTGTTGAGGAAACACCTCGGCTAGTTTCCAACGTGTTCGCAAGTCCTTGAAACACATCCGCGATTATTTGTTTGGTCTCTTTTTCAGCCATAGGATCACTCCTCTAGCTTTCCAGCAAGATGACTTGCGAAGTCACGAAGAGCTTCCGCAATTAATTGCTTGATTTGATCTTCAGAAACAGTTTCCTCCTGTTTGCCGCTATTTTTTTGCATTACAAAGGAAATCCCATCAAACAAGTTCGTCATTCGTCCTAAGAATAGACTGCCTTTTCCGACAAACATTGCTCGATTGACCTTACCAGCCATAATATCGTTTCGTCCGAAGCCAAGATATGGAATACCAGATGGAATATGACCTTGAGTCGGCGCCCATCCCACCATTCCGTGCTGCTTCACGAAATCAGCTAATTCGGATTTTTCGATCTGCTTTTTCATTACTGCTAGAGCACCAATCATTTTATAATTTGCTTCAGGCACATTTCCTGCTCCCGCTGGTTTAGTGATATCAGGATTTTGCATCTCAACAGAATATTTATCGATATCTGTCAGCTTCAATCCAGCTTTTTCCAACGGGATGCTAGTTAATGACGAAATTACCTTTTGTGGCGAAGCGCCTGTGCCAACCGTATGCCGCCCGACAATATCAATATTCAATTCTGGACTGACACCATCATTTTCAGAGATTAAGACTGCAAAGCTTGCAACACAATCCTCTAAAATTGGTAGCTCTTTATTTAAATGATCTTTTCCGTTCATGCCTAGCTTCGCCGTTGAACCGCCTGCGGTAACGATTACATTTTTGAAGACGCCCGATTTCACTAATGAAGCGGCTTGAATCAATGCGTGGGTCGGGCCAGCACAAAAACCGCGAACATCGCTGCCGGTCGCATTTTCCAACCCAGCCATTTCCGCTGCTGCTTTCGCAAAGTTCCCTCCGCCACGTTGATTCATATCTCCGCAGGCTTCTTCTGAACATTCCAAAACATATTCAACTTCGTCTGGATCGATTCCAGTCTGCTGAAGCAAATGTAAGATCGCAATCGTACAGGATGCTTTCGAAACCAGGTTTTCAAAAATGACATGAGCAAACAAGGTATCATCTAAATTATGAGCGGCTTTTACACAGCCTACGACATCGCCTTTAAAATAAATCGGTTCTGCCTGTTCATTTTCGATGAAACCTGAAATCTCTTCCGAGGATACTTCCTCTGAAAGCTTTGCTAAAATTTTCTCATCCAATAATGGATGTTGATCTAATTTTTCTTTTACTGTTTTACTAAAATCATCCTTCAATTTGACCAAGTCAAACACATCGACATATTTCATCATACCGATGAACTCATCTTCAGGCATGATCTCACCAAAAGTACCCTGGCGTTTGTTCTCAGCTTTTTTATCGTACCAAGGGGTCTCGATAGCTTCGAGTTCTTCTGGTGTCATGTTTCCAATATAGACTTGGTTCGGTGGATAAGCGACACAAGTTTCGTAATCGCGTAGATGGTTGCTTATTTCTTTCAAGTATTCTGAATCAGGATCAATTTTTCTTTGAAGTGTTTGAGTAGTGCCGTTGTGGACTACCATATCTGGGGTATGTGCAAGAAAATAGCTCGACCCTTTCAATACGCTATACATAGAAACATCCTTTCTTTTCAAAATTGTGAGATGATGCTGAACAAGTTCCAGTCCAGCATCATCAAAAAAGCTGCACTTTGAACTTATTCACTTACTTGACTTCGAATTGAAGTCATTTCGTCGACGATATCGTCAACGTCTAGTACCATTTCCATCATGCCAACTTGTTCCTCATACAGCTCAGAGTCGATCGCTTCTTTCATTTCTGGTTCCACGATATGATATACGTCAAGTCCTAACTGGACTCCCGCTAATGGACCGGCATACGTAGGGTCGCCTAAAGTTACAGTTTCGGCAGCTAAACCAGCAGCTTCACCTTCTGCCGCGCCAAGAACAACAACAATATTCTCAGCACCGAATTCCTCTGTAAATTCTTTTACCCTCTTTTGATTTTCCAGATCCATTGCGCCCGCGGCCGTTCAGACAAAGCATTCTGTGGATGAGAATACTACATCTGCGCCTAGTGGTTTCACACATTCTTCAATGGCTTGACCAGGAACGCCGTCTCTGTCGCCGAGGATGATAACTTTTTTGTCTTTCAGCAACATAATGATTCCTCCTTGTTTTTTATTATTTAAACGAGTTTCCTCGTTAAATATACTTCTTAATCATTGCTTCAACATTTTCTGGCGTTGCGTCGTCTTTCACTAATTCCTCGACTTTTTCACCATCTTGATAAATTGCAATGACTGGTATTCCAAGGATTTTTTGTCCGATTGCTACTCTTCTAGCTTTTGCAGTATCTAATTTTGCAAAAGGAATCTTTCCGCTATATTTATCTGCAAACTCTTCGATACTTGGCATCAGAGCTTGACAGGGTTCGCAGGTTTCTGAAAAGAAATCAACTAGCATTGTTCCTTCACTTTGTAAAACTTCCTCTTCAAAGTTTTTCTTATTTAAAACTTTCATCGTTTCACTACTCCTTATTCAGATTAATGTATTCATTTTTCTCAAAGAAAAATGAATTTGTTTTTCATACCGTATGTCATTCTGTTAATCTTGCTAAAGCAAGAAACAGAACTGAAATCCTTATTCAGTTTAATGTACTTATTTTTTTCTACCTTGAATTTACACTTCAAGTAAAATGCTAATGATGCAGATACTTTTCGACTGCGACAGCTGCTGTACAGCCATCACCGCTGGCGGTAACAACTTGACGCACGTTTTTCACTCGAACATCTCCTGCTGCGTAAACACCAGGAACACTCGTCGCCATTTTCTCATCGGTTTTAATGTATCCGCTTTCCATTTCTAAGACATTTTCAAAAATTTTCGACTGCGGTAAGTAGCCGATAAAACTGAAAACACCAATCAATCCGTCTTCTTCGTCAGCTTCGAAACGTGTTGCTTCATTTGTTTCGGTATTACGGATCGTTATCGCTTCAACAATGCCATCACCCTCAAGTCTTTCTACTACAGAATTGTAGATAAAATGGATCTTTTCATTTGCCATTATTTGCTCGATTGCGATAGCATCTGCCGTCAACTCTGGTAAATTCTGGATGATTGTCACTTTTCGAGCAAAGGTCGATAAGAACATTGCTTCCTCAACAGCTGAATTTCCGCCGCCAATCACAAAAACCTCCATGTCTTCAAAAAAGGCCGCATCGCACGTCGCGCAATAGGATAGTCCCTTCCCTATAAATTCTTTTTCGTTCTCGCAACCAATTGGACGCGGAAAGGCACCAGAAGCAATAATAACCGAACGACTTTGATACTCTTCTTTTTTCCCTTTAATGACCTTTACATCGCTGGATAAATCAACTTCTGTGATCGTATCTGCGGCCCGTTCGACACCGAATGAGGCTACTTGTTCAGTCATTCGCTGAATCAACGAACGTCCCGATTCCTTCTCAAGACTTCCTGGATAATTTTCAATCTCGGAAGTCAGTATAATTTGCCCCCCATCCTTCCCTTTTTCAATTAGTAATGTTTTTAGTCTCGCACGTCCGGCATAAATAGCTGCTGACAAGCCAGCTGGTCCTGCACCGATGATGATTACGTCATACACTTGCATATCTATCCTTCATCCCTTTCTTTATAAAATACGATGATTAACCACCGTGATTTTCTTAAATAAAATTTTTATGCTTTCTTTTTACTTTTTGTGAATAAGATGCTAAAAGTAGATGAACCAACCAAATTGTGATCTATTGAACATTTATATCTTAGATGCTCTTTTATAGTTAAAAGGATATAGATAAATTTGCTTTTAGTCGATTGTCGACAAACGACTAACTTTCTCAATCACATTCTACCAACATTTACAAGATGATGCAATCCGTTTTCAACTCATTTTTTTCGTTATTTATTTTATAAAATAATATTACGGTTGTTCTTTTATAAATCTTTAGATTTCTGTTTTATCATTTTGTTATCCTTTATGAAACCATTTAGTTATCTATTTCACTTTATGAATATTCCATTCCAAAGTTTTTCAATTTGTTATTACAGGTTTAAGACTATGGAATAGTCCATCTGCTTTTTACTATTTATTATTTTCCTGTTCTCTTATATGCAATCAAACGTTTTTTATTAATTGTCTGCAATTTTAAGTTTTAGAAAATTATAGGCAACAAAAAACCAGAGAAATATTTTCTCTGGCATAAAAGTAGTCTTTATTAAGCTTGCCTATCCGAAGGCTTGTTCCGTCCGTGAGATGATCTCATCCTGCAGGGCTTTTTCTAAATTATTGAAGTAATCACTATACCCCGCTACTCGAACAATTAGATTTTCATAATCTTTCGGATGTTTTTGCGCTTTTATCAATGTTTCACGATCAATAACGTTGAACTGAATATGATGGCCGTCTAATGCAAAATAACTGCGAACTAACGAAGCCATATTAGTGATCCCCGCTTCTCCTGCTACCACACTAGGTGTAAATTTCTGATTAAGCAGAGCACCACCAGTTTTCGTTTGATCAATTTTCGATGCGGACTTAATAACCGCCGTTGGACCGTTGCGATCAGCGCCTTTTTCTGGAGAAATTCCATCTGGTAATGGAATTCCTTTATGCCGTCCGTTTGGCGATGCCTCCATGACCTGACCAAAGTAAACGTGGCACGTTGTCGGTAAAAATTCCACGACCGTTTTTGAGCCTTTCGGAGTTGGACGACCTGCAATTACCTCTTGTAGAGAATCAGCAACATCACGTAATAAAGTATCCGCGTATTCGTCATCATTTCCATATTTAGGCGTTTCATTATAGACACGATCAAAGATTTCGTCATAGTTTTCAAAGTCTGCTTCACAGGCATCTAATAAATCCTGCATCGATATCGTTTTTTCTTCAAAGACGTTATGCTTAATTGCGGCTAATGAATCAGTAATCGTTGCGATACCAACACATTGGATATAGCTAGTATTATAACGAGCGCCACCCGCATTGTAATCTTTACCAACTTTGATACAATCATCAGACATCACAGAAAGCAGCGGTACCGGCATAAATTCCATATACATCCGTTCAATCATGTTATTACCCGCAACTTTCACATCAACTACGTATTGCAGCTCTTTATGGAAAGCGTCAAAAACTTCTTCATAGGTTTTCATTTTAGTGAAGTCGCCTACATCGATTCCCACCTGTTTATCGGTGTAATGATCATAGCCCCGGTTCATAGCAAGTTCAAATACTTTCGGGATATTCAGATAACCAGTTAGCACATAGGCTTCTTTTCCGGCTACACCAACTTCAACACAGCCAGAACAAATGCCGCTTTCTCTAGCATCGTCGACAGATTTTCCTAGATAGCTTAATTCGGCTAAAATCGCTTCAGAATTATACATTGCTGGTTGTCCCCAGCCTTTACGTGAAACTTTCAAAGCTTCACGCAGGAATTTTTCAGGGGATTTACGAGAAATTTGAACATTTGAGCTTGGCTGCAGCAGCTTCATTTCATCCATAACTTCCAGAATCAAATAGCTAACATCACTGACCCCGCTTGTTCCATCTGGACGTAATGCTCCCGTATTTAAATTACAGAAATCCGTATAGGTTGCACTTTCTTTTAAAGTAATCCCAACCTTTGGCGGTGCAGGCTGGTTATTGAATTGAATCCAAAGATTTTCCAAAAGCTCCCGCGCTTTTTCACGTGTTAAGCGGCCTTCCTCGATATCCTTTTCATAGAAAGGCTCTAAATGCTGATCTAATTTACCTGGAGAATAGGCATCCCAGTTATTCATTTCTACCGTTACACCAATATGAGTGAACCAATACATTTGAATCGCTTGGCGGAAGGTTTGCGGCGCATGCTCTGGAACCACATCACAGACTTCAGCTAGATCCAATAGTTCTTGTTTCCACTGAGGATCTGTTTCCGTTTCAGCCAAATCACGACATTGCTCTGCATAGCGTTTCCCAAAAATAATCATGCCTTCGCAAACTAGCTTCATGCCCTCTAGTTCTTCTCGTTTATTTAATGCTTCCATATCATTGTTATAGTCTAAATTATCGATTTCTTGTTGAATTTCCGCCTTAAAATCAGCAAAACCTTTTTGGTACATTTTTCCATCAGCTACTGTATGACCAGGACCGCGCTGCATTAAAAATTCGGTATACAACCCTGCGTCAAATAATAAATGCCATTCCTCTGGCAGCAATCGATTCATTCGTGTCATCATGGCACGATCATGCCAGTAGGGAATGATGACCTCTTCCTGGATACGACGATCTTCCTCACTCACACGGAAGAAAACTTTCTCACGATTGTTCATATTGTCAAAATCTTCTAAAGTATGACAGCACAATTCAGGAAATGTCGGTGCAGCCCACGGTTTATCCCCTTTTTCACCTAAAACTAGAGAGCCTTTTTCAATATAATTGGTGCGATTTTCCATGATGTACTTGAACGCCTTTCCTCGTAAAACAGGCGCAGAAACCTTGCCCTCCCATTTTTTGTAGGCTTCCGTCAAAAGGACTGCTCGTTCCATTGAAATACTTGGTGTACATTCCTTATCACTGATTTCCCTTAATCGTTTGATTCGTTCTGTACTACCTCTTCTTGTTGGTTCTAGTGTTAATTCCGCCATTGATCTTCCTCCTATTTTGTATATTCATCTTTCTTGATTACTTAGCCGCCAATCGTTACTTGATAACCTGCGTCTTGGTAAATTTTTTGCAAGCGCGCTACTTTTTCATCTGCTGGTTTAATGAAGTTCTGCGTACACACTCTTTTCAACCGTTCGTATTTATCTCGACCGAAATCATGATACGGCAGCAACGATATTTCACTCACATGAATCTTCTCTTTAGCTAGCCAGGCAATAACTTCCTCTGCATCCAGTTCTTCTGCGTTAATTTCATCTAATAAAATTAGACGAAGATTGATTTCTGCTTGCTGTTCAGATAGAAATCGTAAATTCTCCAGCACTAATTGATTGCCAGCACCTGTATAAAGCTGATGATTATGTGAATCAATGAACTTTAAATCGTACAAAAATAAATCTGCATATGGAAGAATTCGTCGATAATTTTCAGTTGGGGCGACTCCACAGGTATCAATAGCGACAGTTATGCCTAATCTCTGGCATTCCTTCGCTAGTTCAACCACATAATCCATATTTTGAGCCATCACTTCACCGCCAGAAAATGTGACACCGCCACCTGATTGATCGTAAAAGATTTGATCTGCTTGGATTTTCTTAACTAACTCATGAACAGAATAATCTTTACCAATCAGTTCTTCCTTGCCATATTTGTTTAACATGATCTCTGGTGAAAATACTTGACTTTCAGGATTGTGACACCATTCACATCTGATGGGACACCCTTTGAAAAAAATCGTCGTACGAATTCCCGGCCCATCATGGGTCGAAAACTTTTGAATATTAAAAATCGTCGGCTTTTTCACGTACTTCCCTCCCGCCTTTAATTATAAAACTCAAACGAGAAAGTTGCAAGCGCTTAATTCATTTTGATGAATTTTTCATTTTATTTTTCGCTTTTTTTTCATTTTAATGACGGTTAGGAATTTATCTGTTTTTCAGGTATACTAAAAATAATTAATCATGTGAGGGGCTAACAGATGAATATTGGAGAAAAAGTGAAAAATTTGCGTAATGAACAAGGGATGACTCTCAAACAGCTATCTGAAGCCACCGGTTTGTCAACCGGCTTCTTATCGCAGTTCGAGCGTGGGATTACAACGATTGCGGTTGAACATTTATCAAGTATCGCAGATTTATTTAAAGTAAGAATTAATTATTTTTTTGAAGAAGAACCTGAAATTGAACCGATTGTTCGCGGGTACGACCAGCCGGTGATCCACAAATTAAACAACATGATCTATAAACAATTAAGCCGTACACCACAGGATAAGAAGATTGCGCCAAAAATGATCGAAATCATGCCACATGAAAAGCGTGAATTGCCGACTACCTATCCACATCAAGGAGAAGAGTTCGTGTATGTTTTAGAGGGAATCTTGACATTGGTGATCGAGGAAAAGACGTACCAACTTTATCCAGGCGACTCCGCTCATTATTTTTCGACGATTGATCACAATTGGGATAACCAAACTAGCAATGTCGTAAAATTCATCGTGGTCCACTATCCAAATGATTATTAAAAGCGCTCGATCAAAAATGATCGAACGCTTTTTTGCTTAGTAGTACAGACTTCTAAAATCATTGCTCTATGGATAGTTCCGTGAATAATTTCCTAAAAACCATTGCTAAATGTTCTTGTGCTTTTGAAAATATTTCTGAATCATATTTGGTTAGTACCTCTTCACCGAAAGAACGTTTCTCAATATACTGATTATAGCGAATCTCTAGCTGTAATGCTTCAATTCCGGATAGTTCACTAAAGTGACGGGTAATAAATCCACCACGAAATGGGTGATTGTTGGAAACGCTGTAGCCAGCTTCCTTTAAAAAAACTGTTAACAGCTTTCGCAATTTCGCACTAGAAGTTTGATCCATTTGATTTCCAATCACAAAATCAGCCGGGGTAGTTCTGGCATCATTTGGATATTCCGCAAAGCTATGCAGATCAATTAAATAGACTTTTCCAAATCGGCTCTTTTTGGCATCGATTAATCTCTGCAATGCTTGGTGATAGGGCCAATAATAGTTTTCTAAGCGTTCAGTAATAATATCTGATGTTAGCTTTTTTGTATACAAGGCTTTTCCAAAGGTATTTTGCTGATAAATCACCGCCTCTTGATAATTCATTCCTTTTATTTGACTTTCTCGGTTCGGATCAGCCACATAACGATTCACTCGATTTTCGATCATCGTACAGCCCATTGCTACTAAAAAATTGTATAGCTTAGGTAAAAACCAATCTGTATTCGCCAAAACCGCATCTTTTCGTAAGCTTGAGCGCATTTCCTCTGGTATCCATGTTCCGCTATGGGGCAAACTGATAACTACTGGATAGATGTGTTTTTCTTTATTATATGTGATAAATGTTTTCATTGAGTCCCTGCCCTCCGATAATTTTTCTCTTTGATTATACCTCTCCAATCTCTTGCCTAGATACAAAAAAACTGACAAAGAGTATTCTCCTTGTCAGACTTGGATTTTAATTTGCTTCTAATACCTTCAGTCGTTTATAAACATCAATCAATTCTTGAGTTAAGCCTAAATAGGAAATAGCGTTCATTAAATGATCCTGACTATGCACCATCAATAATGTCACTTCTGAATTATTTCCACTAGCTTCCACGGTCAGCAGACTCGTTTGCGTATTATGGGCCTCAACTAATGCATCATTAGCTGCTTTCATTCGTGACTCAGCCTCCGAAAAATGATTTTCCTTCGCCGCCGCCAACGCTGCAATTGCTTCGCCCTTTGCATTACCAGCATTCATAATTAGTCCCATAACTACCTGTAACTGTTCATCATTCATTTCCCCAAAATCCCTTCTGCCTAAATTTCATCAAAATCAAAGGTATCAAAGTCGATCTCTTCTGCTTCAAGCTCTTCCGCTTCTTTTTCTTCTCGTAAATACTGATCATCTAGCACTTTGATGAATGGATAATAGATCGCCATTCCTAATACAATCAGCAACGCCTGTAAAACTGAGGCCTGCCAGCCGCTTACTAAAAAGCCGGAGATAATCGGCGGTGTCGTCCAAGGCAGTTGAATACCATTTGTATAAGGAACAAGTCCCCAATCCATCGCAAAGTAAGAAATAATAATATTAATAGTAGGAACTAGCGCAAAAGGAATCAAAATAATCGGGTTCAGAACAATTGGTAAGCCAAAAATGATTGGCTCATTAATACCGAAAATACTTGGAACGAGTGATAGCTGTGATAACTTTTTGACTCGCTGGCTCTTACAAAAGAGTACCATCACGATAATTAATGACAGTGTTGAGCCACCACCGCCAAATGTCGCAAACATGTCTTGAAATTGACCTGTGATGATATTGGGAATTTCATGCCCGTCTTTAAAGGCTTGCATATTTTCGACTGACAATGCACGTAAAACTGGATTAAATACTGCACCAACAACACTGCTTCCATTAATACCGAAGAACCAAAAGAAATGCAGGAATAAATAAGCAATAATCATCGCGCCTAACGTGTTGCCTAAACTCAATAGTGGCGTTTGTAAGAATGTAAAGATTACATCTTGCAGGTTCCCCATTGATGTCAAAGAAACTAACCAATTGAGAACGAACATAATTGTTACTACCACAAAACTTGGAATCAATGCTTCAAAAGACTTCACTACGGTAGGTGGAACACCATCTGGCATCTTGATTGTCCAGCCGCGGTGAATCACGGCCGCAAAAATCCGGGTAGAAACTAACGCAATGATCATTCCTAAAAATAGTCCGCTTGAACCCATCCATTTTAAGGGCAAGCTCGTTACTTCATAAACCTGAGTACTATTTTCTGGTGTGAAGAGTGTAGTATAGGGCGTCAATATAAAGAACGAAACCAATGCCAGAGCAGCCGACTGAATCGCATCAATTTCCAATTGCCGTCCTAAGCTATAAGCAATTCCCACAACCGCTAAAATTGTCATCACATCGAAGCTGGCTGAAGCAGGTACCGACATCAAGGATTCCCAATTATTGCCTAAAATTGGAGAAATCATGTTGCTCCAATTCGGAATCGGAAAATTCGCCAAAAGTAGGAAGAACGATCCAACAATCAATAAGGGCGTAGAAATCAAAAAACCGTCACGGATCGCGATCAAATACTTATTTTCCCCGATGACTTTGGCTAATGGTGTCAAAACTTTTTCCAACCAGTTTAAAAACTTCTGCATCTTTTTATCCTCCAATCAGTTCAATATTATTTTTTATTTTTTTTAAGCAATTTTAGAACGTCCTTCATCGCTTTTTCCCCGTCCATCATGCCGTAAATCTCGGGTGCGATCACTGCTACTGGAATACCCTGCGGAGCAAACTGCTCCTGTGTTTTTTCCAATAAGAATTTTACCTGTGGGCCTAAAAGAATCGCTACTGGTTTTTCCTTTTCAACTACTTCCTGTGCACGTGCTGCTGGAAAAGCTGTAATTTGCAGCGGCATATTATGTTTTTCAACGATCTCCATCATTTTGTTAACCATAATACTTGTGGACATCCCTGCATCGCAAAATAGATAAATTTGTTTTTTACTCATTTTCTTCACTCTCCTATTTTTTATTCAATCGGTGCTTTAATCCGTTTTTCATAGGCATCTAGCCAATCCTGTGTGATCGGTTGGATATCTGTGGTGTGACCGCTTCCCATGTTGGCAATGAAAATCTGCGGGTTTTCCTTATCGTTACCTACACTGAACGTAAACTCAACGTTTGTCGCTACGCCCCACTCGCCTTTAGGGTTCATCGCGATCAATGAGAAAGCACCTGCTTTGCCATAGCGTGCAGTCAATTTATCATGAAATTCATAGACAGCTTTATCGCAGGCGGCTTGCGGCTGCAACCCTTCTCCCATCAAACGAACGATTTCATAGGATAAGCAGCCCTTCATCAAGTCTTCGCCTAGGCCTGTCGCTGCTGCTCCTCCGATTTCACTGTCCACGTAAAAACCCGATCCAGATAATGGGGAATCACCGACCCGTCCCGGCTTTTTCATGAACAGTCCAGAGCTAGATGTGCCAGCCGTCATCGTTCCCATCTGATCCAAAGTAATCGCGCCAACGGTATCATGACCATCGTAGGGATTCAGATTATTTTCCTGAATTTCCTTCAAACGCTTCTCCCAAATATTATGGGCACGTTCTGTCAGCATACTCTTTCGTTCGAAGCCTTCCAGCATTGAATATTTGGTTGCCCCTTCACCGACCCGAAAACTATTGAATTTATCTTTACTAAGTTTTCGTGCAACAGAGATTGGATTTTTTACATCGGTGATTCCGGCCACTGCACCAATTTCAAAGGTATCCCCGTGCATGAAGGCGGCGTCCATCTCTAAGATTCCCTCGGCATTTGGCAATCCGCCAAAACCAACAGATTTATAATAAGGATAATCCTCTACTGTCTTTATTAAGGTCTCTACTGCGTCACCAGCATCCCCTTTCTTCTCTAGCAAATGCATTGCTTCTATTACACCATCATGTGCCATGCGCCATGTCGCAATTGCTCCCCACGCCATCGTCGTGCTCCTCCCGTTACCGTTTACATTTTCAAAATCTGAATTCATTATAGATAGTATATACTGTTTTGTATATACTAAATTTGAAATTTTTTTATCTTTTTTTACCGTTTTCTAAGCTAAAGATATAAAGTAATAAAAAAAGGACCCGCAATCCCTTGCTGGGTCTCAAAAAATCAATTATTCAATTAGTTTTAACATACCCCGCATATAGATTTCCATGTTTTTCAACAGATCCTCTTCATCCATATATTCGTCCTGATTATGGGCAATCCCCTTTTGACCAGGAAACGAAGGACCGAAGGCAACGATATTCGGAACAAAGCGGGCATAAGTTGCTCCGGTCGTCGTTACCGGAGTCCCATCCAATCCTGTAACCTCTTCATAAACAGCTGATAAGAGTTGAATATTGGGATTATCCTTAGGAAAATGGCTGCTTTTGATGCGACGGACTACTGTTAGCTGACTCTCCGGCGGCAAATGTTTTTTCAAGGTATCGGTAACTTCTGCTTCTGTGACTGAAACAGGATAGCGAATCGCTACCGAAAGCGCTAACTGCTGGTCTTTTTTGATCAATTCATAGGGCGTGATCATTAATTTACCACTATCCGCGTCTGAAAAAGCAAGGCCTAAGCCTTCCCCATGATGCTGATTGGTTAGACTCTTTATTAGCCAAGAAAAATACTCCGCCAGTGTTCCAGTAACGGCTTGTTCCTGTAAAATTTTTTCCGCCAATAGTGTAATTGCGTTTTCTCCTAGTTCAGGTGCATTCGAAGGGGCTCTTTTCCCCTGCACACTGATATTCTTGTCGTGAATAGTTACTGATAACGCATCTGGAACATGATCGCGGGCTTGATCACCGATGAAATCACCTAAATCTTTTAGTTCTTCTTGAGGAAACGTTGTCAAAATTTCATAGTTAACAATCCCACGTTCGCCATAAACCACCGGATACTTGCAATCAGGCGTAAAACCAAACTGTGGTGGCTGTTCTTCGCTCAAATAAAGCGGAATATCTGAGCTGCCGTTTTCCTCATCAGTACCAAAAATGATTCGGATCGTTTTCTTTACGGGCAAATCCATCTCCTTCAACAGCTTCAAGCCAAATAAGCAGGCTAAAATCGGTCCTTTGTTGTCTAAAATGCCGCGACCATAAAAGCGTTGATTCTTTTTGCTTAATTTAAACGGCGGAAATGACCAGCCATCACCTGCTGGGACAACGTCCAGATGACCCACGACACCAATATAGTCTTCCACTTCACCCCACTGTGCGTACCCTACTGCATCATTGATGATCGCCGTTTTGAATCCGTATTTCTCCGCTAAAGACATCACTGTGAGTAAGGCTTCTTTGGGGCCTTTCCCAAAAGGTGCTTGTTTTGCTGGTGTACCTTTAACACTTTCTATTTGCATTACCTGATCCAGATCCTGATAGAATTGTTCCTTGTTTTCTTTAATTACTTTTCGAAAATCAATCGTCATAAGAGCCTCCCTAGTTGTATTTGCTTTATTTACCATAGCGAGTAAGCGTGGTTTTAAAGACATAACGATCCGAGCGATAGTAAGAGATATCGTAAAAAATCGGTGTCGCGTCTAATGCATAGGTCACAGAATAGACCTGCAGCAAGGGGTCTCCCATCGGTACATCCAGTAATTTTGAAAGCTCCGGTTTGACCAAAATTGCCTCCACTTCCTGATGAGAATAGGCAATCTCGGTTTTTTCCTCTAGCAATTTAAATAGGGAGCCACTGAAATCCTCTGCTTTTAACCCTTTTACATAAAACTCGGACAAATAAATTTTTTCCACTGTCATTGGTTCATCATCTAATATCCGCCGCCGAACCAACTCATAGATTGGTTGATCTTCTTCTAGTTGCAGTGCGTTCAGAATTTCCTCTGACGGCTCACTAACCTTTTTAAACGAAATAACTTCTGTACTACTGGTTTTTCCATAGGCCTTCGCGGCTTCAGTAAAGCCTTGCAGCCCAGAGCGCCCACTTTGAATTTTTGGCTGTGACATTACATAGCTTCCCTTACCGCGCCGTTTCACCAAAATATTCTTGCCGATTAAATCATCGATGGCTTTACGAATCGTTAAGCGGCTACAATCAAACTCCTTCGCCAAGTCATATTCAGAAGGTAATTTTTGTGAGCTTACATAGATTCCTTCATGGATACGTTTTTCGATCTCAGCGGATACCTGATTAAATTTCGCCTTTGTCGTTTTCTTATCCTCCATAATTTCTCCCTTTTTCGATTATTTCTTTCTATCTACTATCCAATCTTCATTTTCACTATACTGATTCTTCCACAGCTTGGCTAGATTAATTTTTCCGATCCATTCGGTATATACCTTACAGTATATACTATATTCAGTTTTAAATATATTTCAATCATTCTCAGCTTTTTTTTACTTTTAAACCATTTTTTTAATCTTAAAGTGCTTCTCAATCGTCTTTTTTTCTAACTTCATTTCCCTTATAATACCTTCAGGTGATTTGATGAATATAATAGATGCAACGGAAATCGTTGAGAAAATGAATAACCAAAAAATAAATTATGACCGTGTTTTGCATAAGATGATTCAATCGTGGGAAAAAGAAAAAGTCCGTCCACAAATTTTGATTCATTCCTGTTGCGCACCCTGCAGTACCTATACCTTGGAATTTTTGACCCAGCACGCAGATGTGACGATCTTCTTCTCGAACTCCAATATTCATCCTGAAAGTGAATATCAACGTCGAGTTTTAGTTCAAGAAAAATTTATCCATGACTTTAATACAGCGACTGGCAATCAAGTTGATTTGATTATTGACGACTATAAACCGAATGAATTCATTCAGTTAATGCAGCAAAAGGAATTGATCGCAGAACCTGAAGGCGGGAAACGTTGTACCGCTTGCTTCAATATGCGCTTAGACTTAGCAGCAAAAGAAGCGTTGGAACGCGGTTTCGACTATTTTGGTAGTGCCTTAACGATTTCCCCGAAAAAAAATAGCCAATTGATCAATCAAATCGGTATGGATATCCAAAAAATCTACAATACGCATTACTTGCCAAGTGATTTTAAAAAAAATTCCGGCTACCATCGTTCGATTGAGATGTGTAAAGAGTACGATGTGTATCGCCAATGCTACTGCGGCTGTGTATTTGCAGCAAAGCAACAGGGATGCGATTTGAAAATAATTAACAAAGAGGCAAAAGCCTTCGTGAAGGAATACCAGAAACAACCAACCGAAGCATAGAAAATGGACCGATAGAAAAAACTATCGGTTCGTTTTTTGAAAAAAATCAAATCTCATATAAAATTTATACTATATTCGCGGATCATTGCTTTTTCTCTAAATTTTGTTATATCTCGTATTGATAGCCTTTACATACCAACCGTTTTTTCGATACAATTAACTAATTAGAACAAAGACTAAGAGAGGTTATGACATGATCAAAGAAAAACTGAACTCGAGATTCGGCTTCTTTCTCATATTAACGCTATTATTATGGGCCAAAAATCTATTTGCCTATCTGGTCGATTTCGACTTGCGTTTAGATAATGCGCTTCAGGTTTTTATTCTGCTGATCAATCCGATAGCGACCACGATGCTCTTTTTGTCGATCTTTTTATTTATTCGCAGAACAAGAGCGGCCTATATCACGGGCTATCTTATTTACTTATTACTGAGCATCTTACTTTTTGCTAACGTGGTTTATTATCAAGAATTCACCGATTTTCTTACCATTGATACAATACTAGGTGCGGGAAAAGTCGCCAGCGGACTTGGAGAAAGTGCTATACGACTATTTAAGCCTCATGATGTTCTGTATTTTCTGGACTGTATTGCTGTACTAGCCGCTTTACTACTAAAGAAACTCCCAGTAGATACTCGTCCCGTTCGAGCAAAGCTGGCTTTTACAGTCACGATGGCTTCGTTATTGTTTCTTGCTGGAAATATTGCACTAGCAGAAACAAGTCGTCCAGGCTTATTGACTAGAACGTTTTCTAGAGATTATCTAGTGAAATATTTAGGAATCAACGCCTATACCGTTTACGACGGCGTCAAAACCTACCAAGTCTCACAAATTCGTGCACAGGCCAGCCCTAATGATATGGAAGTTTTAGCGGAAAAACTCAAGCAGCAGCCAAAAGAAATGAATAAGGAAACATTTGGTATAGCTAAAGATAAGAATATTATCTATGTCCATCTAGAAAGTGCCCATCAATTTTTGATTGATTACAAGCTGAAAGACGAAAATGGTGTCGAGCATGAAGTCATGCCTTTTGTAAATAGTCTGTATCACAGTCAAAGCTCTTTCAGCTTTGACAATGTTTACCATCAGGTCAGTGCTGGAAAAACCAGTGACGCAGAAACATTATTGGAAAATTCCTTGTTTGGGCTGAATCAAGGCTCTCTATTTTCACAGTTAGGTGGCAAGAATACCTTTAATGCCGCACCCGCCATTTTTGATCAAAAATTAGGTTATTCAACTGCCGCCTTTCATGGTAATGCTGGAAATTTTTGGAATCGCAACGAAACATATAAACGATTTGGTTACCAGCATTTCTTTGACTCTAGTTATTATAGTTTAAATGATAAGAATTCTTTCCAATACGGGTTGCATGACAAGCCTTTTTTCCAGCAATCAGTGAAATATTTGGAGCACCTGCAGCAGCCTTTTTACGCGAAATTTTTAGCTGTTTCTAACCACTACCCGTTTTCTGAATTACCTGAAGCGGAGAATGGTTTCCCAAAAGTAGATACCGGCGACTCAACGATCGACGGCTATTTTGCAACAGCGAATTATACTGATACAGCCATCAGAGAATTTTTTGATTATCTAAAAGCCAGCGGACTTTACGAAAATTCTATGATCGTTTTATATGGCGATCACTACGGTATTTCTGACTCACGAATTGAGGCAACTAAAGAATTATTTGGCAAAGATGATTGGACGACCTTTGATACCATCGAAGCACAAAAGGTGCCTTTGATCATTCATCTTCCGGGCCAAGAAAAGGGAACGATCAATCATACTTATGGTGGACAAATCGATGTATTGCCTACGTTGTTGCATTTAGTTGGTTATGATTCTAATGATTTAATGCTGATGGGACACGACCTGCTTTCTCCTAATAGAGAACAGTTAGTCGCCTTTCGCAATGGAGATTTTGTTACGGAGGACTATTCTTACCATAAGGGCGATGTTTACGATAATCAAACAGGGGCTCTATTGAACTTTAGTCAGCCTGAAATACTGGAAGAAGCCAAAGAAGTTAAAAAGAAAGTTGAGGAACAGCTAAATATCTCCGATCAGATCAATAATGGGGATCTGTTGCGGTTTTATTACGACAGTGGATTGAGCCCGGTTAAAGTAGAGGAAATCAATTATAAAAATTCCATCAAAAACTTAAACGGGATTGAGAAAAAGCTAGGTGATCAATCAACCAGCGTCTTTTCGAAGAATAATCAGCAATCAACAGAAGATTTGTACAAAACAAAAACCTTTAAAGAATACACCACTGAAAAAAATGACTAACAAAAAACGCGAAAACAGTTTAAACACACTGTTTTCGCGTTTTGTTACTTTAAATTCCAATATGTGTAGAATAACGGATTTATCCTAGGAAAAAATCTGATAATTCGTTTTAGTAAAAATGGCTATCTGCTTTTTTTCGGCGCGCAGCTCGGCTCAGTCAAAGTTAATATTTCTAAAACAATACTGGCTTCAAGTGAAAAATAACCATCTATTATTGTATTCTATATCATTTCTCACCCTTTAATACACCTGATATTCCTGCCCTGTTTGTTTTCCTTCGACACTTTTTACAAATGCCATTGCCACGCGTTCTGCTGGTACAGGTACAAACCCTCTAAAGGAATCTTGGAATTTATCATAGGACTCTACTAAAACATTGGGACTGACACAGTTGATGCGAATACCCTGAGTAAAATCAATGGCTGCTGATTTTACAAAAGCTGCCACACCACCGTTGGCCATTGCTGCTGAAGCCCCGCCTGGAATCGGATCGTCCTTCATGATGCCTGTCGTTAATGTAATACTGCCATCACGTCGTAAATATTTTTGTCCAATTAATGCTAGATTGATCTGCCCTAACAGCTTGCTTTGGACCGCCACTAGATTATCTTCAGGGGTCATTTCTTCTATTGGTTGGAATTTAGCTGTTCCTGAAGCATTTACGATCGCATCTACATATCCAACTTTCTTGAACATTGTTTCGATACTCTCTACAGATTTTAGGTCCACCTGTACATCGCCACTTGTTCTTCCAGCTATAATCAGTTCGTGATGTTCCTTCAATTTTTCAACAATTGCTCGACCGATCGTTCCCTTACCACCAACTATTAAAATACGCACAACTAGTCACTCCTTTTACTTTTCTATATACTCTTTAGTAGTCATAATCGTTACACCTAGATCCTGTAACCTCCTATTCCAAATATTTCGCATTGGTTTAATAACAGAATCATGAGCATCTTCAATTAATGTCACAGGATAATTTTCTGCCAAAGCCCCTTTACACGTACTTTGGACGCACGCGTTACTCATTAAGCCAACTACCACAAACTTCTGAAAATCATGTTTAGAAATAATCGATCGGAATTCTGGTGCTTTAAATGTATTCATTTGAATCTTTGAAATCACTAGATCCTCCGGTTCACGGTGTAATTTCTGCGAAAGTTCACCATACCCAGCCTTTTTTATAAAAACGATCGGAAGATCCTCTTTATGAAAATAATCGATCAATCCATTCACATTTTTCAAAAAATTTTCTTTGCCAATCAATGGTGCTAATGTTCCTTTTTGTATATCCACGACCAATAATGCAGTTTGCGACACGACAACCTCAACCTTTCATTTTTCTTCTTAATAGTATTATATAGCAAACAAAGAAGGCTTTCATCCAATAGTCCCAGCTGATTGATCGCTTTAAACTGCAGATTTCATGAATTGCTTTGTTGATCATAAGAAATATTTGACCCCAAAAAAAGACCCGCCGCAGCAGGTCTTAATGTATTAATCTTCTTTTTCTTTATCGAGCTTTTTGTTGATTTTACCAGCAACATCATCTGCTGTTTCTTTTGCCTTGTCTTTTGCTTTACCGAATCCTTGTTGAAATTTGCCTTTTAATTCGGTCGTTTCATCATCTGTTACTTTCCCTTTTGCCTCGTTCACTTTACCTTTTAGTTCGTCGTTATTTGCCATAACAAATCCTCCTCTATTGATAAAATAGGCACCAAATATCTCTAAAATTATTCTACCATCGAAGAAATGAGAAGGCTAAATATCTGCTTGCGTATTCAACAAACGCTCTGCCTGTTGAATTTCCTGTTTTAGTGATTTAATCCGCTCTTCTTTCAACTCACTGGAAAAAGTTAAATGCTCTAATCGTTCCAGTTCGATTTTTGCTGCAGCTAATTCTGCCTTCGCTTCAATAAGAACGCTTTCATTTATCTTCATTGTAAAATTCCTCCCAAGCATCCCACACGAGATATCGACTAATTCTATGCTACACTGCTTTTGAGGTGAAGTAAATGCGAAATACATGGTTACAGGAACAATTGACTGCATTTTCTGATGAGAAGTACCAATTTATCATCGATGAGGCAGTTAAATATATCGAACAATTAGAAGATGACAATGAAAGTTTACAAGTCGCATTAGAGGGAAATATTTGGAGTCCAAAAAAATGGAACGAAAAAGCAGAGAAGTAAGCCAAGGAGTATTGGCCGCTTCTCTGCTTTTACTTTACCTACTCAAATGTTTCATTCAAAAAGCAAATAATTTCCTGCTGTGCCGCTTTTGCAGTCTCAGGATGATAATTTGCAGAATAGGAATCTAGAAAACCGTGCTTAGCCGTAAAAAGACGAACAGTTGTGTTCTGTTTTCCTTCTAAACTTTTCACTGTTTTCTCTATTGAAAAAGCAGGTTCTTGAGAAAAAAGCAGCAATGTCCGGAATTTTGGCATAATTTGTAGATGGTCTCTGATTCGCGAACCATAGCAGGCAATCACACCCGTACACTCCAGCTCATCATTACAAAGCCAAGCAAGTGTGCCGCCAACGCTGAAGCCTAAAAGATAGACCGTTTCATGGAGCTGAGATATTTTTTCAATATAATTGAAAGTGAAATTTTTGATCTCCGAGAAATGAGCATAATAATGCTCGTATGCCTGTTCCGCCTCTTGATAAGAAAAAGAAGCCCGTTTCAGAAGATTAGGACAATAAACAGTGAATCCCCTTTGTTCATAATACTTGATTTGTTCCAGCATGAAATCATTAATACCATAGATTTCATGGAGAATTACAATGGCTGTGCTAATTAGAATCATCCTCACTTTTACTCCATTTTAACAAATGAAGGGAAAAAATTGATATATCATTTTGAAAATATCTTTAGTCTAAATCTTTTTGTTTTTGCAACGATTATTCAAAATTATAAACTGAGAAAAGCAGAAATTTAAAAATAAGCCCCTCTTTTGGAAGGACTTACGTTTTGATCGATAATTTAACACTTAATATAAGAATACCCACGCTCCTGCAACTCTACTAAACCGATCACTCCAGATTCAATGATCTCCACTTGCTCGTGCATTTGTTTTGAACGGACATGGAATGTGCGCATCGAATGATGACAGGCTTGATAAGTGATATTCGGATACTCCTTCATAAACTTGATCACTCGCGGCAGTAAATATCCCTGAATCGCTTCGCCATTCATTAATAGTACGATATCCGCATCTGGCTCTGATAATAGGATATGCTCGATATCATGACGGGCCTCTCTAATCATTCCCAACTCATCAACATGAAAAACGACTTTCATTTGTAACGCCTCCTCTGATTCAATTAATGGGTAAATCCATAATTTTTTATTTCAGTCTCTTCATGAAAAACTAAGTGACTATTTTCCAATTCTTTGATCGCTTCCTTCAGATCTTCAATAAAATCATAAGCCATATTCATCCCAAAATCACTGCGCACCACAATTCGTTGAATAACTTGATACTCCAAATTTTTAGGTAGCGGATAAGAAGGAACCTGCCACCCCTTCATTAATAACCGATCGGATAAATCATAAAGCGTCCACCTGCGCGCTTCATCTTTTGCCAATTTATAACAGACTAGCGGCAATTGACTACCATCATTGATGATCTCAAAATGTCGTGAACGTTCGATTTCTTTCGCTAAGTAAACTGCTACATCATGCGTTCGTTGATGAATGCTCTGATAACCATCAAAACCAAAACGTACGAAATTATAATACTGACCGATCATTTGAGACGCACTGTGAGAAAAATTGATAGCCATCGTTGGCATTTCTCCACCTAGATAACTGACTTTAAAAACCAACTCCTCCGGCAAATATTTTTCATCTCGCCAAACGATCCAACCAACGCCAGGATAGACCAGGCCGTATTTGTGTCCGGAAGTGTTGATAGAAATCACGTTTTTTAACTGAAAATCCCATTCTAGCTCTGGATCGACAAATGGCGCATATAGCCCACCTGAAGCTGCATCCACATGGATATAAACTTTGTGTTGCGTTTGCTGATTATGTTCTTCAACTAATTGATCTAATTTTTTGATATCATCATATTGTCCTGTGTAGGTAATTCCTAAAATACCCACAATTCCAATCGTATATTCATCTACAGCTTCCAACGCCTTTTTAACGTCCAATGACAAGTGGTCCTCTGACATTGGAATTTCTCGCAGCTCAATATCCCAATAGACGCAAAATTTTTCCCAACAAACTTGGTAGCCTGAAGAAATAATCAGATTCGGTTTCTTCGCTTGGATATTCACCCCGAGTTTCTCTGCTCGCTTGCGCCAAGCAAATTTCATCGCCATACCGCCTAACATACAGGCTTCTGATGAGCCAATCGTAGAAGTACCGATGTATTTTTCTGGTCCTCGCGCATGCCACAAATCAGCAATAATGTTTACACAGCGATTTTCCATTTCTGCGGTCCGAGGATACTCCGATTTATCAATCATATTTTTATCCAGTGTCTCACTCATTAATTTGACTGCTTCTGGCTCCATAAAGGTTTGGCAGAAGGTTGCTAGGTTCAAACGAGAATTTCCTTCATCTAATAGATCATCCTTGATCATTTGGTATGCAATTCGCGGCTCAATTGATTTTTCACCTAACTGATAAGAAGGCAATAATTCATCTTCATTCACTGAACCAAAAATCGGTTCCAAGTAACTTGCCTCGCGTCGATCTTTCTTTCCATAAAGCATTCGACTACATCTCCTCTATTTATAAAAAATGCGCGTTCCACTCCGATTGAAAAAACTTCTTACTACTTTAAGAGTATCTGAAAGCGCTAAAAATTTCAAAAGAATTCCATCCATTTAACTGCTTCATCTAGTATTTATTTCAATTCCGACAAAATAAATCGGTTTTTTCAAAAAAAATAGCGCTTTTTTAAATAAAAGACTTTCTTTTTACTTGTGAATCTATTATTTTGGTAGTAGCATGCAAAAAAAATTAGCGGAGGACGCATTATGTCTTATCAAGAAATGCTTTTCACCTTCTTAGGTGGACTAGGAATTTTCCTTTTCGGGATCAAATATTTAGGAGATGGTTTACAAAAAGCTGCCGGAAACCGACTAAGAGAAATTCTAAATCGCTTCACTTCAACCCCTTTTCGCGCTGTATTGGCCGGAATCATTGTGACTGGCTTAATCCAAAGCAGTTCAGGTACCACTGTCTTAGCCGTTGGACTGGTTAGCGCTGGCTTTATGACCTTACGACAGGCTATCGGAGTTATCATGGGGGCGAACGTAGGGACGACTGTCACCGCTTTTATTATTGGATTTAATTTAAGTGCATATGCGCTGCCGATCATTGGCGCGGGGGCGATTTTGCTCTTTTTCTCGAAACGAACCTCTTTACAATCAATTGGGCAGATCTTATTCGGATTTGGTGCTCTTTTTTATGGTTTAAAATTAATGGGAACTGCTATGGACCCACTAAAAGATTTGCCGCAATTTAATCAATTAATGCTTAGTGTTGCTGATTATCCTGTCTTGGGTGTTGGTATCGGCACGCTCTTGACGATGGTTCTACAAAGCTCAAGTGCCACGATTGGTATTTTACAACAATTGTACATGCAAGGCAGCGTCACGCTAACTGCTGCACTTCCAATCCTCTTTGGAGATAATATTGGAACGACTATTACAGCGATCATCGCCTGTCTTGGCGCCAGTGTTTCCGCAAAGAGAACCGCAGCCTCTCACGTGATTTTTAACCTTGTAGGTGCGATTATTTTCACCTTGCTACTGTCACCATTTACAAAACTGGTTATGTTATTCGCAAATTCATTGGGATTGAATCCTGCCATGCAGATAGCCTTCGCTCATGGGCTTTTTAATGTGTCAAATTTAGCAATCCAATTCTGGTTCATCCCTCAAATTGAAATGCTGGTGAAGAAGATTGTCCCTGGTAGTGAGAAGAATTTAAATATTCGTTCTGTCACTTTGAGTGAACCAATCATTCATACATCTTCAGTTATGGCGATTGAGCAAGCCAAAGGAGAAGTCATTCAAATGGGGCGCTACGTTCTTTCCTCTGTAAAGTCTGCGCGCAAATATTATAACGATACAAAAGAAGAATGGCGCGATGATGTTTTACAATACGAAGATGCAATCAACCAATGTGATATTGAACTAACCGAATATTTAGTCAAAATCTCTGCGACTGTTCTTACACCCTTGGAAAGTCAAGAACAAGCAATGCTGCTGGAGTTCACTAAGGATTTCGAACGCATCGGGGATCATTCAATGAATATTATACGCTATGTTGAGGAATCGATCGCTCTTGAGGAGAAACAACGAGCAAAAGATAAGCGGAATCGAACCAAATCCAATAGCAACCGTGAGACCTTCTTGCTTCACGATGAACATCTTGAATTGCTTTTTGATAAAGTGTTAAAAAATATACGCGATGCTCTGCAAGTCTTAGAAAATGACGATATCGAACTTGCACAAAAAATGTTAGACCGTGAAGAAAATATCAATGAACTCGTAGAATTACTGCGTAAAAAATACATTCGTCTAATGACCAAGGGCGAAGGTCGTGCCGCAGATGGTGTTTTACTGATCGATATCAGCTCCAACCTTGAACGTTCCAGTGACCGCACACTACACATCGCGAAGTACTTTTTAGGAAATAAATACAACTTCAAATACGATACATCAAACTTCCATTATGAAAAACCGGAAGGGGAAACTTCAGACGATTCCATTGGCGATAATGGTGAAGTATTAGATTAAAAAACGCTTCCTGCTTTTCTTTAAAAGAGAAGTAGGCAGCGTTTTTACTTATCGCATTGGCTCTAGTTTTTTTTCACCATTTATTTCAACCTTTCACAATCGTAAGTCCATCACTGCTTTTGTAAGTATTTTAGCCTCGACTTCCTTGATATGATGAATACATCAAAGAAAGGGAGTTGGAATTTATGGATACATTTACGATTGTTTTGTTGGGCTGGGGACTTTATTCAGTGATTAGCTACTTTGAAAAACGCGGTGAACGAGGTAAAGCGATCCTTTCAACTATGCTAATCAGTTTCGTCATTGTTTTAGGAAACTCGTTTGGTAATTTTTCTGGTATATCGCAACTAGGGTTACCAAAACTAATAATGACAGTTGGAGCGAGCGTACTAATTCTTTCATTCTTCATTTTCTTACCCGTACTTTTTAAAGCAAAAAAATAGAACTAGGACAAAGATTCGCGAATGAATCTTTGTCCTAGTTTTTTTATGCTTCTACCGAGACCGGTACAATTTCGAACTTCGTTACATCTACTAACCCAATGTCTGTAATTTTTAAATTAGGAATGACTGCTAGAGACATAAAGCCTAATGTCATGATGGGATCAACGTTATTTGAAACTCCTAATACTTCATGAGCTAGTTGATTAATTTCCGCTTCTTGCTGGGCTACTTCTTCACCAGTGAGATCGCTCATTAGTCCTGCGATCGGTAACGCCATATTACCAATGATTTTTCCTGATTCAATCAGAACTACGCCGCCCTCTTGCTCTTTGAGGGCTTGAACGGCTGCCGCCATATCTTCGTCGTTCGTTCCAGTTACAATCAAATTATGAGAATCATGGGCAATTGATAGCCCAATCGCACCTTTTTTCACACCATACCCCTTCAATAATCCCACAAAAACATTGCCTGTATTATGATGGCGCTCAATAACCGCGATTTTTGTAACGTCTTGCTTTGGATCAAAAACAAACTGACCCTGGTCATCTCTTTTCACAGAAACAATGGCTTCATTAGTTAAAGCTTCTTGCGGAATCACTTCAATCGCCCGTGCTTTATCGCTAGTTAGGTTCAACTTCAACTGTTCCTTTTGAAACTTGTCGATATGAACACTTGATTGCACCTTTTCCGTTGAAATTCGTTTCACAGTTGGTAGATAGGTACCTTTTTCAGCAACTAACTCCCCTTCAATATAAGTCGCTTCAATTTCTGGCTGAGCCAAATCAGAAAAGATAACTAAATCCGCCCTTAAGCCTGGTGCGATGGCTCCACGATCTGTTAATTGGCAGCATTGAGCCGCATTGATGGTCGCCATTTGGATTGCTCTCAAAGGTGAAACACCTTCTTCAATACAAATTCTAATGCTATTGTCCAAGTGTCCTTTTTCTAGTATCGTTTTCGCTTGCAGATCATCTGCTGATAAGACACAACGCTGATAATTAT
This sequence comes from Enterococcus sp. DIV0187, assembly GCF_051713785.1. Taxonomy (NCBI): domain Bacteria; kingdom Bacillati; phylum Bacillota; class Bacilli; order Lactobacillales; family Enterococcaceae; genus Enterococcus; species Enterococcus sp. DIV0187. Next base: position 743,795 of record NZ_JBIOQO010000002.1, on the reverse strand, counting down.
TATCCGTTACTCCGTTTAATAGCGTCCGTAAATTTTGCGTAACTGATCCTTCTCGTAAGAAGACGTACATTCCACGAGCAATCCGATCCTTAAGTTCCTCCACTGTAGAGCATTCATGATCATTGGCGATACCCGCTGCAGCATAGGCATTTAATTCTTCATTAAAAACCATCGGCGAGTGTCCATCTATTCGCAATCCTCGTTCTTTTGCGGCTAATAGTTTATCCAGAACCTCATCTTGAGCGTGGATCACTCCGGGAAAATTCATGAACTCCGCTAATCCATCTACCTGATTTTTTTCAAAGGAAGAGATCATATCTGCCGCTTCTATCACAGCACCAGCATTTTCCATATTCGTAGCCGGTACACATGAAGGCATCATATAGCGTATATCCAGCGCCGTTTCCTTTGCGGCCTCTATCATATAATCCAATCCTGACAGGCCAAGAACATTAACAATCTCATGCGGGTCCGCTAGCACCGTTGTCGTTCCGTGAGGGACCAGCAAGCGACCAAATTCCTCAGGTGTCACGTAAGAGGACTCCACGTGGATATGGGGATCAATAAACCCAGGCGCTACAATTTTTCCTTTAAGATCGATGGTTTCTTTACCATGATACTCCCCATTGATCCCTGCAATCTTGCCATCAATGATCGCTAAATCACCAGAAATCATCTCTGCTTGATAGACATCGATCACGTTTGCATTTTTTAAAACTAAATCAGCCGGTTCACGACCTGCTGCTACATCGATCAATCGTTTTAACGCCTTTTTATCCACTTGCTTCTCTCCCTTTTGTAAATATTTTTTCTATTATATCAGGGTTGAGGATACGAATCACTAGCAAATGTGTTATTTTAAAAATAATTCTTAGTTGAGAAATTTCGTTTCTTTTATTTCTCTGTTTTTCACGAATATATCCATATTTCAGATATGCTTGCATCCCTACTTAGAATAAAAAGAAGCAATTCCCTTTTGAACGGAACCGCTTCTTCGTAAATTACACACTATATATCAAAAAATTAGCCTTCTGGATGCAATACATGATAGGTTTTCTTCAACACTGCATCGGTGTAATCCGTCAAACCCTGATAAACCTCTTCATTTAACTGTTTATAGACCACCACATTGTCTGGGTTTGGAGTGAACACATCTTTTACTTTTACCATTTTTTCAACAGCTTCTTCATAGGTTTCATAGATTCCCAAGCCAACTGCGGCATTGATCGCAGCCCCAACGCTAGCGCTACCGTTCACCACATTTCGTTTGATTGGTAAATTGAAAACATCCGCAAAAATCTGCATCAGTAAATCACTGTTTGAACCACCGCCAGTTACGATAACTTCGTCGATTGGATGGCACATTTCGTCCGTCATGTTAGTCACATTATTTTTCATTGTGTAGGCAATACCTTCCAAGATCGAACGGTATAAATAACGATAGTCATGATGAGCGTTGAAGCCGATCATCACACCGCGTTTGAATGGCTCCCAAGGATTCGCCAACCAATCCAATTTCGTCATCAATCCATCACTGCCCGCCGGGATATTGGCAGCCTGTTCATTCAAGTATTCCTCTTCACTGATCCCTTGATAATTCGAACGAATACTGATTTTCTCGCCTAAAAGATCTTTGAACCAAGAGACGGTCCACATCCCACGCCGAATACCATAGCCTTCATAAATATAGCGATTCGGCATTGAGGATAGGATGCCCCAATAATTGACCGCATCACTCGGAGGCATTTCTTTGCCCATCATCATGCTGCAAATATATGTTCCTAGAGATACCACCGCGCTTGAATCCTGAATCAATCCAGCACCTAATGCCTCAACAGCCTTGTCACTGGTTGTCGCAAAAACTGGCACTCCTTCAGGCAAGCCTGTTTTCTCACTGGCTTCTTTTGTAATTGTTCCTAATTGATCTCCTGGGTTCACTGCTTCAAATAACATGTCTTCGGGAAGATTGTATTGCTTCAATACCTCTTCATCTGTCGACCAGTCCCATGTCTGATAATCCACGGGCCATTGCCCAAAGTTATTGCCGATATTATCTTTAAACTCACCCGTCAAACGATGCGTGATGTATCCGCTCGTTGACGTGACGTATTGAACTTCAGGATTGTCATGGACATAAGGTGTAGACGTACGTTTGTCCATCCAGCTGATGACTGGCTGAGCTAATGTCCCATCCATTTTCAAAAGCACGCGGCAGCAGCGGATAAAGCCTAGTCCGATTCCCACAATATTTTCTTTCCGAATACCAAATTCATCCATCGCTTTCATTGATGCACTGCATAACGCATCCCATAAATCATCACCAGGATGCTCCACAACCACATCATCACCTAAGTGCATCGGACGCAATGCTTCTTTTCCTTCACCCACAATATTGCCTTCTAAATCAAAAATGACGATCTTGGCACTCTGGCTTCCACCATCAATACCGACGATATATTTCTTTTCCATAGTCTCTCCTTTTGATTTTTTCTTCTATTATATAGATGAACTATCGTACTAAGAATCCACCATCGACAGCCAAGATATGTCCGTTAACGAAATGTGAGGCTTCCGAAGCCAAGAAGGCTGTGGCACCCATCAGGTCTGCAACATCTCCCCAGCGTCCTTCTGGTGTGTGATCCACGATCCATTTGCTGCGTTCTGGGTCTTCGATCGACGCTTTTGCCGCATGGGTCTTGAAATACCCCGGTGCGATACCGTTTACTTGAATATTGTATTGAGCCAATTCATCACAGTAAGCTTTGGTCAAACCAGCTAAACCATGTTTGGAAGCTGCATATGCTGGCGCCCACTGTCCTCCTAAAAACGAGAACATAGAACAGATATTGATGATTTTTCCGCTCTTTTGAGGAATCATTACTTTCGCGACTTCATGACTCATGTCAAAAGCGGCTGTCAAATTGATATTAATGGTTGGGTCCCATTTGTCACGACCATAGCTCACTACATCATCACATGGGCAAATGCCGGCACAGTTTACTAAAATATCCACCGAACCAAATTCAGCTACACATTTTTCGACGACTTCTTGGCATACGCCGTCTTTGGTAATATCCGCTTCCATATATGCCGTTTTCGCGCCACGTTCAGCTAAGATCGCATTGAATTCTGGATCATCTGGCATGATTGACGGCATAAAGATATTTGCGCCTGCTTCTGCCAATGCCAATGAGAATGCTTGCCCTAGTCCAGTATTCCCTCCAGTTACGATTGCATTTTTCCCCTTGATATGAAACATGTCCATCTTAAAGTCTTTGATTTCCATTTGTTTACCTTCTTTTCCTTTTATTTTTTTACCCGATTGGGATTATTCCTTAAGTTTGGTACTTAGTTTCCTTGCAAATTCCGCCGCATCGCCATGAACGACGAGGCTGGCTAAATAATTCATTGGTGCCCCAAGATCCGTATTCACCGAAATAATCTCTTTTACATTTTTTAACCCTTCAATATGCTGAGTCGATCCATAAATCCCTAAAGCGATATAGAGTTCCGGACTGACAGTCTTGCCCGATTGTCCCACTTGGATTTCCCGCGGGGCTTTTTTACGATCCACAAGCTGTTTCGATACGGCGACAACGCCGGTCAATTCCTTCGCTAAATCCTGCAATTGTTCGATCGGCTGGGTAAAACCGCCGCCCGCTGAAACAATCACGTCAGCCTCGCGAATATCTGTTGCCGTCTGTTCACTCTCTATAATTTCAAGCACTTCGATTGATGACGCTTTCAAATCTGTCGGTATAAATTTGACGATCTCTGGTTCTGTACTCAAGTCTTCTGTGTGAAAAACATTCGGATGGACACTAGCCATGATCGGTGAGGATTCACAGACGATACTTGCCATGATATTGCCTGAAAAAGCTGGCCGGATCAATTTCTTCCTACGTTTGTCGACATCGATATCGGTAATATCAGCCACTAATCCTACCTCAAGCCGCATCGCCAAACGTGGTGCTACCATTCGTCCAAAATCCGTTGCGAGAATAATAATGCTGTCAAATTGATATTCTTCATGGACTTGCTGAATAATATCCGTCAATACACGACTATCCTTCATTTGGATAGCTGGTGCCTCAACGCTGATCACCGCATCAAGTCCCTTTACTTTTTCAGGCAAATTAATTCCTAATCCATAAATAAAGGTTTCTTCATTGCCGGCCAAAAGTCTCACCACATCAATCAAGTCCAATGAGTAGTTTATATTTTCATTATCAATCAAAATGAGTCCTTTAAACATTATAAGTACCCCTTTTCTTTGAGAAAACAAACCACTTCATCGATACCTTCGTCGTTGACCTTCACTACCTTATGTTCTACCTGCTCACGTTTTACCACGATATTTTTTCTTACCTTCGTTGGCGAGCCCTTACCGCCAATCTGCTCTGCCGGCAACTGCAAAACTTCATTATCTACCAATGCAAATTGGTCATCCACGTTTCTACCGATATTTTCATAACGTACAAAACCTAAACGCAAGTTCATTTGATGCGTCACACTTAATACACTGGGATTTTGAATTTTCAAGCGGTAAATCATTTCTTCCTGCAAAGCCTCCACAATCGAAAATTCCTGATTCACTTCTTTGATGGCGATGATATTAGAAAACTGATTCAATCCCAACGTTTCAGCGATTTGCGGACCAATATGTCCGGTTCCCCCATCTAAAGTATGTGTACCAGTAAGCAATACATTATACTCTTGTGAAGCCAAATAACTGGAAATGATCCGACTAGTCGCCAGCGAATCGCTCCCAGCAAACCGTCGATCACTTATCAGAACAGCTTTATCAGCACCTAAGCGAACAAAATCCTTCATTTCCTCTTCCAATTTCAATGGTCCCATCGAAACGACTTCTACAAATGTGGAGGGATCTTGTTTTTTCTGCTTCATGGCCCATGCCAAGGCATTTTTATCATCTGGATTTAGAATCATACGAGAAGTCTCACGATTGATCTTATCCGTTTCATAATCGTATTCAAACTTCTCCGTATCTGGCACAAATTTGACTAAACAAATGATTTTCATTCAACCTCTCCTTGTTCATTTTAATGGGTTTATTTTTCCTCCAGAAAAATAAGTCTGATTTTCACGCCGTATATCATTCTGCTACACTGTTCGATTCGTGCGTTTGGTTTACCATATATTTTTAACGCGCTTTGTGCGCTATATACTGCTAACAGCAGAACTGATATTTTTATCCTTTCATTCAAGGGCAAAGATTCGCCCTTGAACAAATCATTTATTTCTGATACTTATAGCCTTCTTGAACTGGGTAGATATTTCCGAAACTCATAACACCTTTTGGATCAAATGCTTCCTTCAAGGTTTCTAGCATGTAGTACGCCGATTGATGTTCTTCTTTTGTCCATTCATTTCGATATTTCCCAATCCCGTGATGGTGACACATCGAACCGCCTAATTTCAGTGTTTCTTCCACAATGATTGCTTGAATCGGATGATGGTAGATTTTCATTTCATCTTCTGGTTCACAGTTGATCTCGTAGTTGTAAACAAAGTACATATTCGTTCCGTTCAAATAACTATGAGAAGAGTGCCCGCCCAACATCGTTAAATCATCTGCACGAGGAAATTCGTTGCGAATTCTGTTTATGACGTTGTTGTAAATTTTTGTGATTGTTTCCCAATCTGCTGAAACTTCGGTGGTATAGCCGTCATGCTTGTCGTTGTCGATCATACCTTGGATTTCATCGTCAATCGTTTGTTGTGTCCAGTTTAATTGATTAAACCAGTTTTCGATCAATTGAGAATCGACCTGCTTGACGATGCCGTCTTTGAATTTTTCAACCGCTTCTTCGATTCCTTTACCAGTTGCCTCGACAATTCCTGCAGGTCCTTCTGCCATAAAAATCAAGACGCATTTTCCTTCATAGAAATGATAGAAATGCTGACGCGCATCTTCTGGCGAATAGGTCCGAGCAACCGATGGACGATAACCGTTGACCATTACTTCACGAAGCACTTTTACACCATCTTCTACATCGTTTACTAGATAGCCATAAAATTTATTATTATCTGGATAATATTTAAAGATCTTCACCGTAACTTCTGTGATATAGCAAAGCGTTCCTTCATTTCCAATCACGATGTGCCGAATATCTGGACCGCCTGCACGACGAGAAATATTTTTGATGCGAGAAATGTGACCATTCGGGAAGACACATTCAAGTCCCACCACCATATCTTCGATCCCGCCGTATAACGTTGAAAATTGTCCAATTGAACGTGTTGCGACTAATCCGCCATATTGTGCGATTGGTTTTGATTGTGGCGAATGACCTGTCGTGTAGCCGATTTTTCTTAACTCATCTTCCAACGCCTGCAGCGGCACACCTGCTTGAACAGTCGCCTGCATGTTATAAGGATCGATTTTCAATATCTTATTCATGTGAGAACCGTCGATCACTAATGCCAAGTCCTTCCAGTTTTCCAAGCCACCCTCAGTCGCAGTCTGACCACTTCGCGGAATCACATTGATATCGTTCTCGTTGCAATACATCAATAAATCTTTGACTTCTTCGACATTGTTTGGATAAACGACTGCAGTCGGCAGCGGATTATCTAAAACACCTTTTGCTTTCATGTATTTACGATAACGGTCAGAGGCCGCGTCGTATAAAGTCTCGTGATCTGTGACGACTTGTTTGTCAGAAACAATATTTTTTATATCTTTGATAATTGCTTCTTTCACCAATGTTTCAGAATTCATTCAATTAACTCCATTCATCTTTTTTAGAAAGCGCTTTTCTTGAATTCAGTATAAAGGGCTAAAAACCATTTTACATTAAAATTTAATTAGATTTTCTATGTTTTTGCGATTTCATTTATATATTTGGAAAATTTTCCATAAGATGATTGCTTTTTTTAAATAGACTATGCTATTCTATTGTCAAGACATAGAATGTAAAGGAGCCCATTCAGAATGAAAATTCAATTGGATCGTTTAAACGATTTGGAAATAAAAATCCATAACCGTCTGATAAAAGAAAGTCAGTCTCAGCCAAACTTGACAATTACCGAAGCAGCGAAACTAACGGAGGTTTCCCCTTCGAAGATTTCTAAGCTGGTTAAGAAAATGGGCTTTTCCGGCTATAAAGAATATTTTCGTTTTCTGACCGGCAAAGAATTAATCAAACAGAAGAAATTAAATAGCGAGTTTGCACGTATTCAAAATTTCATGGAAAATTTCGACGAATCCTCGGTCGACTATCTAGCCGATCTCATCCAGCAATCAGAGAAAATCCTGCTTTTTGGCTATGGACCGACCAATTTCTGTATGGAATACTTTGAATACAAGCTCAATTTCACCTTGAACAAAAATGTCATCCGCGTCAGCCAACCTTCACTAATTCCAGATTTATTGACGGAGAATTCCTTGCTGCTAATCTTTTCAGTCGCTGGAAAATTCGCCAGCTTTGATCCCTTGTTTGAGGAAGCCAAAAAGCACCATGCAAAATCCTTACTGGTGATGGAAGAAATGAACACAAATTTATCTTTAGATGCCAGCGAGATTATCTTTTTAACCAAGTCGCATCAAGACGAACAACTAAAATCTCATGAAAAAACGCGGACAATCCTGCTGATGTTTATCGAGGAAGTTGTTCGAAAGTTAAGTATAAATAAAGAAGACGATCGCTAATAATCGCGACCGTCTTCTTTTATTTCATCATCCAATCAAACAGCCAATCCATCATCATGGCAATAAAGGCGCATAAAACGGCGCCGACAATAATGATCGGTCCGCCATCCGTGATCGCGATCCCCCGCAAGATCACGTCACCGACGCCACCTGCACCGACAAATGAACCAATTGTCGTGATCCCGACTGAGATTACCAACGCATTGCGCACACCAGCAAAAATTACCGGCATGGCCAAAGGAATTTTGATCATATACAAGATTTGATAGCGATTCATCCCAATACCCTTGGCACTATCAATATACATCGGGTCGACATTGACTAATCCAACATAAGTATTTTTCACAATCGGTAATAGCGAATACAAAACAACTGTTGCCACCACTGTATTTTGTCCCAGCCCCATCAAGATCAATAACATAGTCAGCATCGCGATTGAAGGAATCGTCTGAATTACGTTGATAATTCCGATTACGATATCCGAAATTTTTGGCCGTTCAGACAATACTATTCCTAAAGGAAACCCAATCAAGAAGGTCAACACAACACCAATTACTGAGATATAAACGTGAACACCGAATTGTGTGATTAGGTACGAGGAGTTCTCACTTAAATATGTCACTAAATTATCAAACATTAGCTTCCCTCCTCAAAAAAGTTATGTTTCTCCAAAAAACGACGTGCGATAATCTTCGGCTCCAACAATTCATTATCCGATTCGTAATTCAGCTGTTGCATTGTTTTGGTATCAATCGTGTCCTGTAATTTCAACAAAATCGGTTTGAGTTCTGGATATTCTTTCAGTGTCTCTCCCGAAACAACGACACTCGCAGTATAAGGCGGGAAAAATTTCAGATCGTCTTCTAGCATTACAAGGTCATAGCTACCGACCCTTCCATCGGTCGAATAGCCTAAAATCACATCCAGTTCATTAGCAACTAAAGCATCATAAAGCAAGCCCACCTGCATTGGATAAACTCGTTGGAATTTCGTGTCATAGGCTTCCGTGTATCCCTTATATCCATCACCTTCTCGTTTATACCAGGTTTGGTCGGAGCCCAAACGCATTTTACTTGCACATTTTTTTAAATCACTAACTTTTTTTAAGCCATACTTCTTCGCCGTTTCTTGCGTTACCATAAACGTAAATTGATTGGAAAACCCGTAACTTGGAAACCAGTCAAAACCAAAGCGTCGATCGAACTCTCGTTGAACAATTTCCAAGGCTTTATCCGGCTCCTTTTCCGTGGGTAATCCAAGGGTTCCAATCAGGTCTGTTCCAGTATAACGAGTTGGCGCTATATCTAAATCGCCTCGCAACATTGCTTCATGCATTAAGTTGGCTGAACCTAAATTATTTAGATAAACAACATTGTGGTCGGTCGAATGTTGCAGCAGTTCCACCACAATATTGCCTAAAATTTGCGACTCTGAAGTTACTCCGCCAGCCACCGTAAGTGTGTCATCTTTGGCGGAATAATTACTCACAATAAAGCTTCCAAAAAGCAGAAGTATTGCTGCTAAAAGTACTATTCGCTTTTTCATCGACTCACCCTCGATCCATCGTCAGTTTTTGTTCAGAGTGTTTCAATAATGCGTCAGAAAGCAAGGCCAATAGCGTGATCGGAATTGTCCCCATCAACACTAGATCCATTCGATAAAGATTCAAACCATTAAAAATATAATCACCCAATCCTCCTGCGCCTATATATGCAGCTAAAGTCGTCCAAGAGATCACATAAACTGTCGACACGCGAATCCCCGCCATGATGACACCCATCGCTAAGGGCAATTCAATTTGTAAAAGGCGTTGCATTTGCGACATACCCATTCCTTTAGCAGCATCTAAATAAGTCGCATCAACAGATCTTATCCCGACATAAGTATTTCGCAGGATCGGCAAGAGGGAATACAAAAACAAAGCGATCACTGCTGGAATTTTGCCAATTCCAAAAAAAGGAATCATAATTGACAGCAACGCTAATGACGGGATTGTTTGGAACACACCCACTACTTTTATGACAGTTTCAGAGCCCCTTTTTAAACGAGTTAGCGCTGCTCCTAGAGGAACGGCAACAAGAATACCCAAGAAAATTGCCAAAAAGGACAAATAAAAGTGCTCCCAGAGTTTCATTAAGATTTCACTGCCGTATTCAGACCAAAAATTCACATTACCACCTCCTATTGCAATTGTTCCTGTACGAGCGAGACCAACGACGAACGAGTAACGATTCCCACAAGATGATCCTCATCATTCACCACTGGCAAATACTTATACGTGTGATTAATTAATGGGCCGATCACATCAGCTACTCGTTCCTTTTGATTTACACTAGCCGTGTCTGTCTCCATTACCTCGAAAACAGAGGTATTTGGTTTCAGCTTGGAGATATTCCGCTCAATAAAATTGATATCGACAAAACCTTTCAAACAGTACTGATCATCCACTACCAGCAGTGTATCAACTTTATTTTCTGACATCTGCCGAATCGCATCAGTGATTGATTTACTAATAGAAATTGCTTGCACGCGATCTACCATCAGATCTGAAACCGTCATTTCATTGTTGTAATAACTATTACGTTTTCGTTTCCCAATCAATTCTTCCACAAAATCGTTGGCTGGGTGCTCTAAGATTGTTTCAACAGTGTCGTACTGAACAATTTCTCCATGATCCATAATAATGATCTTGTCAGCCAACTTGATCGCCTCGTCCATATCATGCGTCACAAAAACAATTGTCTTCTCCATCTCCTGCTGCAAGCCTTTGATCATCTCCTGAAGCGCATCACGAGTGATGGGATCTAACGCACCAAAAGGCTCGTCCATCAAAATAATATCTTGACTAGCTGCTAACGCCCGAATGACACCAATCCGTTGCTGCTGGCCCCCTGAAAGATTTTTCGGTTTGCGTTCCAAATAATCCAACGGTAGATCAACCCGTTGAATCAATCGTTCAGCAATTCCCGATTTTTTTTCATCACTCCATTTCAGCAGCTTCGGTACAATCATGATATTCTCTCGAATTGTCATGTGGGGAAATAGTCCGATATTTTGAATCACATAACCAATTTGTCGCCGTAGTTCGTCTTCGTTTAGTTTTGTGACATCCTGTCCGTTAATCCTGATACTGCCTTTTGACGGTTCGATCATCCGATTGATCATTCGTACCAACGTTGTTTTCCCACTCCCGCTAGTGCCAATAACACAGATAAATTGATTATCTTCGATCGTCAAATCAAAAGGATGGACAGCGATCGCATCTTCTCCATACCTTTTTTCTACTTGTTCGAACTCGATCATAGCAATGATTCCTCCATCCATTATGTAATTCATTGCAACGAAGATAATTCGTCGCAATGTTAGAAGTTAATGCACAACTAACGTACTAAGTAGCCGCCATCAACAGGCAAAATATGTCCATTAACAAAATTTGAGGCAGAACTTGCTAAATAGACTAATGCCCCCATCAAATCTGCTGGACTCCCCCAGTAATTGGCCGGAACGTGAGCCAAAATCTGTTGAGTTATTTCTGGATCTTCACGGTCATTTTTCATCATATCCGTTGTCAAGTACCCCGGAGCGATACCATTGACTTGGATATTATAGCCAGCAAGTTCATCACAATAAGCTTTGGTCAAACCAACTAATCCGTGTTTGGCTGCAACATTCGCTGGGGATTGCTGTCCGCCTAAAAACGAAAACAATGAACAGATATTAATAATTTTGCCGCTTTTTTGTAAAATCATTACCTTAGCTGCTTCATGAGACATCTCAAAGGCCGCCGTTAAATTCAATTGAATCATCGGATCCCATTTTGAGCGGTCAAACCTGAGTACATCGTCTGAGAAATAGAGTCCTGCGCAATTTACTAGCACGTCTACTGTACCGAAGACTTCGACACAATGCTCTATAACCTGTTGAGGCACCCCTTCTTCTGTCAAATCTACTTCCATAAAAACATAACAGGAACCCGTCTCTTCAATAATTTTTTGTGTCGTTCCATCATCATCGATCAAACTTGGAACAAGAATGTTTGCTCCGCATTTTGCTAGAGCCAGTGAAAACGCTCGGCCGATCCCAGTATTTCCACCTGTCACAATAGCTACTTTTCCTGCTAATGAGAAAAAATCCATACTGAATTCTGTGATTTCCATTTGTATCCCTCCGTTAGTAATAATCCAAAATAAAAAAGCGAACACCAAATAAGCTGGTGTCCGCTTTTCTCTGTCCTCTTAGCATCAACTACCGTTTTTTATTTTTTTATATTTCCCAAACATCCATATTGGTTGTTGAAATCGCCACTGCTCCTGCTTGTAAGGCGGTCATTACTAGCTCCTTATCACATACTAACCCGCTAGCAATAATCGGCACATCCACGACGTCTTGCACCCAAGATAAAACTTTCGGCATCGCTCCTGGTAAAACCTCCACTACATCCGCCTTTGAGGTTCCCAGTTGTTTCGGCAGATTATGATAGGATTTCGAATCAATCAAAAAGAATCGATGAATGGTAAATAACCCTCGCGCATTCGCCGCTCTTAGTAAGATTGATTTTGAGCTGATAATCCCATCGGTTTTGGTGGCTCGTTTCAAATAATCGACAGCCGTCTCCTTCGTGGCTAAGCCATCAATCAAATCAACATCTACCATAACGATCTTACCTGCCTCTTTCAAGCGATCAACAATGTCAACAATACTGCAAACATCTCCATACAAGACAAAGATAATATCACTATCACAGGTTAAGGCCTTTTCAAAACTGCGTTTATTATTGATGGCAGCAATCAATGGATTGTCCTCCATCATCTGAATAATTTTTCTTTTCATTTCCATCCTTATCCCCATCAAGTAATTTAATACGCTTTCATTAAAGATGATATCACAAACTCGTTCATAATAATTTACAATACAAGCTATGAATATTGTAAAGCATATTTTTTCGATTTTATTTCTTTTTGAATCTCTGTATTTTCACAGTCTAATGGATAACGCTAGTTTCGTCAATCCTATAATAAAAAAAGAAACCTGGAAAACACATTGAAACATCAGCATTTTCTAGACTTTCTTCTAAAAATATTTAATAGAATCTAGCACATCGAATTTTTTTTATTTCAAAAATCATTGACATCGCTTTCATAAAATTCTATACTTTGGGTGTTACTGGAGAGCAGAGAGAAGTAACGCTTATTTAAGCGTTGCTTCTTTTTTGCGTTTTTTTACAGAACAATTCACAAGCAGGAGGGTGTTATATGAACAAGCAAGCAGTAAAAAAATGGGGAACGTTGTTACTACTTTCAGCCGGTGCTGGGATTATCTTTCAGCTTCCTTATATCCGAGAAACCTTTTATGTGCCAATCCAAAAAGCAATGGATCTGACCAATGCACAAATGGGGATGCTCTCGTCAGGTTATGCTACAATGGCAACATTTTCTTACTTTGTCGGTGGGGTCGTTGCAGACAAGTTCTCGGCTCGAAAATTACTGACGGTTTCATTCCTAGCAACTGGTGTTTTGGGGTGGTGGTTTTCGACATTTCCAGGTTTTCAGATCAGCCGGATTATTTTCATTTTGATGGGAATTTCTACAATCATCACCTATTGGTCAGCCGCAATCAAGGCTACACGAATGTTGGGTGACAGTTCCGAACAAGGACGTTTGTTTGGTTGGCAGGAAGGTTTACGTGGACTTTTAAATGCCTTATTGGTATTCGGAATGACCGCTGTTTACAGTCGTTTTTCAAATGAGATTCTAGGGACAACTTGGGCAATTAGAGTATGTGCGATCACAGTTTTTATTATTGGTATTTTAAATTGGTTTGTTATTGAAGACACAGCAGCAGAAACACATACAGAACCACTCTCTAAAATCGTCATCGGTATGTTCAAAACATTGAAAATGCCTCGAACTTGGGTATTAGTGGCTATTGTTTTCTTTGCTTACAGTATTTACGGAATTTTAGGCTATATCAATACGTATGCAATCAATGTGTACGGCTTGTCTGTAGCAGGTGGAACGACACTTGGTGGAATACGTTATTTAGTTCAAGCGGCAGGCGGAATCATCGGTGGGATTATCGCCGATAAAATGGGCTCTCGAATCCGTGTAATTATTGGTGGTGCCGGTCTGCTGACGCTTTGCTTCGCTGGTTTTCTCATATTGCCAGACAGCGCTGGTCTTTTGACCGCTATCATTGCGAACTTCATCTTCGGATTATTCCTAATCTATGTAGTACGCAGTCAATATTTTGCGATCATTGATGACGCTGGTTTCCCAGTTGAACTGACTGGTAGAGTTTCTGGAATTGTTTCTTGTTTAGGTTATCTGCCAGATGTATTCATGTATACCATGATTGGTGGCTGGCTAGATGCAAATCCTGGTAAAGCAGGTTTCAACATGATGTTCATGTATGCGATCGCCATGGGGATTGGCTGTATTATCTTCTCTGTCATCCTCACGACAATCATTAAAAAAGCAAAAGCTTCAGGTACAATTGCAGCTAAGGTCGATTAAGCAAAAAAGTCTCTCCCACAACCTAGTTGACGGGAGAGACTTTTTTACTGCTCAGGTACATCTAGAAATTCTCCATGCATATTTTCATAGTGTTTGACACTCAAGGTCTCAAAAACGGCAATAACTGGATGTTCATAATTCAAATCTTTTTGAAATTCGTTCAGCTGGGCGGCCAATTTTTTATACTCAACTAACTCCTCAACAAACAAATAGCCCTTTAATGCAATACTTTCATGCTTGTCTTTGTCAAAACAGAAGAGACTGCCAGTACGATTGTGTCGAATGTTTTCAGCAGTTCGACCATCCCCATTAATATAGAACTTGAAATAGTAAAAGCCATTCCGCTCAAGCGGCGGTGAAACAGCAATTGCATTGGGAAAACCACGATTATCAATCGTGATCAGTGTAAATGTATCGGCATTAGCTAATAATGTTTCCATATTTTTATCCATTTCCAAAAGCCTCCTATCTTTTACTTTTTATTTTCTGGTACATAAAGCGGCACAAAATCTGCCATAAATTCCACTGTTAACGGTAAAGCTGGGCCTTTATCGCCATCGATTCGAGAATAGATCTTTTTATCTGTTAAAGGCGTTAATTCCAACGTGCTGGTTTCTAAATACGTCAGCGTATCTGAATCTTTTAAACGTCCCGTAAAGATAAGTCGAATAAGCTGGAATAATTTACGAAAACGCATGTTGTGCAAAATGCTGACATGAAGTTCATCATAATCTGAATCCACATAAGTCCTTCCGCCAATTGAATGAGTAGTCGTCGCCAAGGAGAACCAGACCTCCAATTTTTCATGAAAATTATCCGTCTTAATCTCTACCGGATAAGACTTATCTTTGCCAAGCTGCTTCAAGGCCTTTAAAGGATAGACGATTAAACCGAATTTCTTTTTTTCGCTCTGTCGAACCTCATTGGAAATATCCGCAAACGATCCGAAAGTAAAAGAGCTGATAACAGCTTTTTGCCGATCTTGACAGGCTGCGATCCCAACCTTACGTTGATACCCTGCAATGATTATATCCATCGCTTCCTCTTCATCCATTGGCAAATGCCAGCGTTTGGCAAAATTATTAATGGTTCCGCCTGGGATAATTCCTAGAGGTATTGCCTTTCCTGCTTGAACAAACGCTGTCCCCACGATGTTCAGCGAACCATCTCCGCCAATCGCCACGATTCCGTCATACTCTTCAATGGCCTCTTTCACTGTTTCAACTGCCTTTTCAGGATCAGGGGCAGTCAAAAATTCACCTTCGTGTCCAGCCTGTTTAAATTTTTCTTGCATTTTTTTTGCTAATTTTTCAGCATTCCCATTTCCTGCATTCGGATTAAAAAAAATTCCATAACGCATCTTTTTCACCCTCGTTCATTTGTTAAGTAAGAATTTTTTTATCAGTTAAAAATCTTTATCTGTTCCCTTTCACCTTATCATTTTTAACCTAAAAAAACTGTTTCAACGAACTAATTTGTAAGAATTTGATTGCTTTGACTTTTTTTCTTCGTAAAACCTGATATGATAAAGCTAAGAGAGGGTTGAGAAAAATGTTTGAACCGACAAAACCACGAAGAAGTGAGGTTCCTTTTAATACTGTTCCTGAACATATGCAGCAGGAAATATGGCATATGATTTTTATGCGTCCGATGAAGGGGTTGCCGCTTACCTCACCACAACGTTTTCACTTTTTTAAAAACAAAATTGCTCGTACTTTAAGTGTCGTTTACTCCCAAAGTGAACCTTACTTTTCAGACGGGATCACTGCACCTTATGTTGAAGCATACGAAGAGATCGAATTTCCTAAAATCATGTATGTCTATGATGATGGAAATGAATTGATTATGACACTAGATGAAAAAACGTCCGACTAAGTCAGGCGTTTTTTTGTGCTTATTTTACGACCATTACATTACAAGGTGCTTGATTAACGACATAAGCAGTTGTAGAACCGACCAGTAATAAGGAAAGTGCGCCCAATCCTGTTGCCCCCATCACAATCAGATCCGTATCCAGTTTTTTCGCCAATTCAACAATCTCTCGTTTAGGATTACCAGCGATGATCTGAGAAGTTAGGTGAACTTCCTGCTCCTCTGCCATCCGATGATGCTCTAGTTCTGTGATAATCCCTTTCGCTCTTTCATGGACTTCCTGCATCAATGGAATTGAATTTCCGCCGGTTGTTCCACTGAAACTAGCCGTATCAATCACAGTTGCCAGAGTTAACTTGCCCCTATTTCTCTTCGCGATATTGATCGCTTCATCAAACGCCTTTTTTGACTGCTTTGAACCATCTACAGCAACTAAAATATTTTTATATTCATCAACCATTTTTGCCGCCCCTTTCACCTTTATTTTATCATTCTACTGATTCTTCGAAAAATGAAAATGACCATTTCTCTTTATTTTTTCACTGTCTAATCATTAAAACTGCTTAAAAAACCAGCTGAAAAATTGTACTTTTTGTGATGAAATGCTAGACTTGCCTCAATCCAATTTTTTACATGAATTATCCAGAGAAGTAAGGAGAATCAGAGATGAATAAAACCCAAAGAAGAAAAGCCCATTTCATTATTCATAGCGCATCCACTGCCGCAGCAGGTGTTGGGGCAGGAATGGCACAATTGCCTTTTCCTGATGCCACCGTTTTATTACCAATCCAAACCGCTATGGTGATTGCTTTGGGAAAAATTTTTCATATTAAACTCGAACAAGGTGCCGCAAAAGCTCTTGCCACCCAATTTCTAGCTCAAAAAGCTGGACAAATGACCGCACGCTTCCTTGCCGGAAAACTTCCTGTTGCAGGTAATATTGTTAATGGCTCCACCGCTGCCGCCATCACTGAAAGCTACGGCTGGCTCATTGCAAAGGAATTTTCAGAGGAATACGAGAAAAAACTCAAAGTATAATATTTTTTTAATTGCTGAGAGGCCTCTTTCAAATCCACACAAGATTCGCTATACTTGTAATCGTGGATGAACTTGGTGTTTTACTCGTTCAATGATGTAGTCCGCATTTAAGATAGAGGTGCAGGTTCGATTCCTGTCATCCACATAATTCAAAAGAAGCTGAGAAGCTTCTTTTTTTTTCGGAAAAAATCAATGATTCAACCTTTTTAGGCTCATTTAAGGTTCTCCTTCTACAATTGACACAAGAAGAAATTAGTAGGAGGCGTTTTTTTGAAAAAAAAGCAGTCAGTAATCATTACACTAATAAGCACTTTAGTGTTAAGTACAACCACATTCCCTACTATCGGATTCACTAATGAACAAAGCAGTGTTCCCCCCGCTCCACCAGATGGCGGTGGAATGGGTGGCGCAGATACTATGACTTATGATTATACAGGAGAGTTGAAGGGCAGCTTAATCGCTGATAATCAGGAAATAGAAGCTAATTCCGAAAAGCAACGCTCTGACGGCAATGACGAAAATACTGCCTTAGTAAAAAATGGCGGAACCTTGTCGCTTGAGAAAAGTACATTAGAAAAAGCCGGCGCAAGTGCTAACGATGACAATAGTAATTTCTATGGATTGAATTCAATCCTGTTGGCAGTAAACGAGAATTCCTTTGCGTATCTTTCTAACAGTCAATTAACTGCTAACGATAAAGGAAGTAATGGGCTTTTCGCAACAGATAGCGGAACGATTTATGCAAATGACAATACCATCGTGACAGAATCGGACAATTCCCGCGGGATGGATGCAACCTATGGCGGCACTATTATTGCCAACAAAAACTCCGTCAATACCAACGGCGATCATAGCGCGGCGTTGGCAACAGATCGCGGCGGCGGAAATGTTTCAGTCACTGATAGCCAGCTTGCAACACAAGGCTCAGGCTCTCCTCTCCTATATTCCACGGGTGACATTGAAGTGAGTAATGTCAAAGGTACGGCTACGGGCAGCCAGATTGCTGGTATGGAAGGCTATAACTCCATTCAAATCTACAATTCTAAATTAATCAGCAAGTTAACCGGAACAACAGGCAGTGATCCTGTCGCAAACGGTGTAATTATCTATCAATCCACGTCAGGCGATGCCGAAGCATCCACTGGTGAAACAGCAAATTTTGAAGCCGTTAATTCCACTTTGAAAAGTGCCACTGAAGGAACGATGTTTTATGTAACAAATACTGAAGCCAACATTATCTTGAAGGATAATACGTTAGATTTTGATAGCGATAAGGCAGCGCTATTAACGATTCAGGGAAATAATGCGAATAATTGGGGGACAGCCGGCAGTAATGGCGGCAAAGTGAACTTTATTGGAATCAATCAAGAATTGTCCGGTAAGATCAATGTGGACTCTATTAGCAGTCTCAATCTCGTTTTAACCGAAGAAACGACTTACAACGGCGAGACCGAAATCACTGCAAACGAAGTGAATACCGCAGCCAGTGAAACCCCGATCACTGTAACAATTGATAAAACGTCTAAATGGGTAATGACCGCCGATTCACAGATAACCAACTTAAATTTGGAGACAGGCGGCGAAATTGTTGACGAGGATGGAAAATCCGCGACAATCATAGCAGATGGCGAAACCGTCGTAGAAGGAACTGGTTCAACAACATTAACAGTCACTGGAACATACTCGACTCAAACCAATTTAAATGAGAACAACCAATTAAGCGAACCATCTATTGATCGAACAGACTTTGACCAGCATTATCATTTATCAACCTCCTTTACCAACAAAAGCACCGCAACCAAAACGAACAGCACAAAGAATACCGCAGCTGAAGTTACATCTAGCACGGTAAAAAATACTGCAACCTCTGAACCTACTAAACAAAGAAACTATCCTCTATGGATTGCTTTCGGTGGGGTAGTCATTATAGCAGGGGCATTAGTCCTGAAAAAAAGGGGAAAAAGAACCAAACGTAGATACTAAATACTTTTAAAAATACGTAGCACGCTTGTCCTTTGCAAGCGTGCTTCTCTTATCTTCCAGCCTTAACTTTCATATGACATGCTCGAACCAGAATTTCTCATTTCCTCGCGTATTTTATTTTAAAAGACTTCAACTTAACACTTTACTTATCGAACAAATGTTCGTATAATAATCTTGAGGTGATGACCATGTCTATGATTAGTCCAGATTCTGTTGAAATATTTTACCGAACGTATGATTCTTTAGTAAAAGACTCCCTGCCACTAGCTTTATTTTTAAGCCAAATTACCGCCAAGATGGATGCCGAAAATCGTGATTATTTTGTCATCCCTGCTAAAAAGACCGGTCGCAAAAAGGATATCTATTTTCAGTTTGAACGTAGAAATGACGAGCTCGTTTTCAAAGGCATTCATACAAGGAGGAAAAAGGATGGAGTCAATTAAAGGAACCGTCACGAAACTAAAAATCATTCAATTCTCGCAACAGCCTTTAGTTTATTTTCAACTCGCAAACATCAACTGTCTGATTGCCACCCATTCATTAAATTTTTTGGCAGATGTCGAAGCTGGTATGAAAATTATTGTATTAGGAAAACGAAATACCCGAGGACAATTTATTGTCGCAAAATACGCGGTCTTAGGCAGAACCAAATTAATGAATGATATTCAAAACTATCAAACAGCAAGCTAAAAGCCAGCACAAAATGTGCTGGCTTCTTTTTTATCGAACGACCATTACGTTACATGGTGCGTTATTGACAACATATGCTGTTGTAGAACCTAATAATAACCGAGAGAAAGTTCCCGTTCCGGTAGCGCCCATCAAAATCAAATCAATCTTTTTCTCTTCTGCAAAAGCAACAATTTTAGCTTTTGGATTTCCATCATCAACGACAGTGTTATAGGATATATCCTCTGGGATCGTTTTTTCTAATGCTTCCACAACAGTACTTGCAGCTTTTTGTGCTTCCTTTACGATATGATCTACAGCGTAAGGTTCAGCTCCTAAATGATTGGTGTCAGATACGATTAAAATATACAAATGTGCATCATTTCTGCGGGTGACTTCGATAGCTTCCTGGAAGGCTCGACGTGCCTGTTCGGATGAATCAACTGCGACAAGTATTTTTTTGTATGATTCCTTCATAATAAGACCCCCTTTTTTCTATTGTAACGAATTCAGACTATATTTGTACAGCAAATAATAAACGCTTTCTTTATTAAGATCTTTTAGCACACGACGACTTTACTAGATATCCTTTTTTAATAAGAAAACCTACAGATCAATTATCGTTAATAATTACTTCAGCATAAAATCATTGGTTCATTTCCTCATATACCACCCACAAAAGCCGAACATGCATATACTTGTTGTAAAGCGATTTAATCATGTGAAAATTTAATACTTTTCCTATAACCAAAAAAAAGCACCTTGATCACAAGGTGCTTAAAGGGGATGCTAGTCAAATAAAACTAGCTAAGAAAGATTGAGAGAGGTCTTCCTCATATTCATATTTTAACAGATTTCTTTGCAATTTTGGTGATTTTACGAATTGTTTTTTTAACATTTTTAAATTTATTCTGAATGTTACTAAATATTTTTATTCCATGAAAGTATTCCCTTTTTTTAATTACATTAGAAATAAATTATAAAAATGACTTTTATCAATATATTTAACCGGTTTAGTTCTTATAAAAATATCCTTGAAGCATATTACTACAAGGATATTACTATTCTAGTTTGATATTATTTTCACAAGAAAGATGAAAAAAATTAGATTTTTACGTATTCTAGTTCAACACCAGCATTTCCATTTTTGGTAGCAACTCGATAAGCAGTAGATAAGGTCTCCATGGTGGTAGGATTCAAAGCTAACTTAACAAAAGTCGGTAAATCTAGTTTTTCAACGTCCACTTCTTTCTCCGTTACTAATGGCTGCATCATCTTAGCAAAGCCGCCCGTGATTGAAATATTTCTTTTCTCGCAACGAATAGCATCTCGCAGTTCCATTGGATTCGCGACTACTTTTTTCATACCCATCACTCCTTCTTTTTTCGATAATATCATAGAGAGTATCAGAAATCAATGGTTTTGTGAACAAAAGCACAAATAAGTGTAACGAGAATTTCTGTTATACTCTTAAAAAGGGAGTGAATCACTTGGATAAATATATGCAGCGTAAACAACGTGGATGGGCTGAAAATACTGAACTCTTTCCATATAAAGAGAAACAACTTGCAGAATTAATAGAGTTACTTCCCTCAAAAGAAGCCCACGAAAGGACTATCTCTGCAAAGCTTTTGCCAATAAATTGTGAGACAGTAAACTTTTTATTGCATTCTTTGATGAAGGAACCAGCCCTCTACACTCGATTAGCCATTACGGAAAAACTAGAAAGCGGCGATTCAATGACTGCTCAGCAAATGATTCCTTTTCTTGCCGAAATTGGAACAAATCAGCACCGTTTCCCAGTGGCTCCTTCAAAAAAGAAATCTTTTCCCTTGCCGCGAGATTTGATTGCTCGATCACTGGGACGTATGAAACCAGAGATTTTTCCAGTTCTTTTAAAAGCTGCAACACAGCTTCCAAATTCGAAGCTGCGGGAGTTGATTGATGCGATCGGTTATATGGCTTTTTATAATCCCAGTTTGGCAACTGTACAAAATTATCAATCTCTACTTGAAATTAGAAATTCATACAAATCAGACTTATTGATTCAGTGGAAATTTTTGATCTGCTTTTCAGCTTTTCCCCAAAGTAAAGCACTTTTAGTGGAGGAAGAACAATTTATTTCTGAGGCACAACGATCACTAATAATACTTAACACAAAAAGGGTTGAATAATCTATCAGCCCTTTTTAGATGTTTTAATTTGGTTGTTTAATTTGGATTATAAATCTATTTTTATCTCACGACCATGACATCGCAAGGAGCATTATTGACAACATAATCGGTGGTTGATCCGACAAGCATTCGTTCAAGTCTTCCCTTACCAGTAGCGCCAATATAGATCAGATCAATCTTATATACCTCAGGTAGTTCAAAATAAAGAGCCTTTTTAGGACTTCCCACACAAGTGATCATTTGTTTATTGTAATATTCAATTCCTGAAAACTCTTTTTCTAACAGTTTGAGTGCGGCTTTCTTCTCTTCTTCGATTATTTGGGCGATTGGCGTTGCACTGTTTAGTAGTAAGCCGCTGCTATTAATCACCTGTGTGATATACAAACGTGCGTTATTTCGACGTGCGGCTTCAACAGCTTCCATTCATGCTTGATGAGCCTGTGGTGACCCATCTACTGCAGCCAAAATATTGTAATAGCGTTCATTCATAAGCCTTTCCCCTTTTTATTCTAGTATAACAAGCGGGCAAGCATTTGTAAGCTCTTTTTCACCGTGACAAGCCTATAATACCAATGTTCCTCACAACGAAAAATTTTATTCACAGAACATTAAAAAACCACCTCAAAATGACTTGACGTGGTAAAAAATGACTAATTTTTTTCTAAATACAATGACTGCTGATCAGATTCCTCATAGACTTGCTTCATATCAGACCAATCAACTTCACGATTTTGATACCCATAAGGATCATTAACGTAAACAATTTTCTCCTTACGATCAAAGCCAGTAATAACGGCTGAATGGACTAATGGCGTGACATACATACTTCCTTGATCTGTCTCCCACAACAACCAGTCAT
The DNA here is from genome assembly GCF_051713785.1 of Enterococcus sp. DIV0187. NCBI lineage: Bacteria > Bacillati > Bacillota > Bacilli > Lactobacillales > Enterococcaceae > Enterococcus > Enterococcus sp. DIV0187. The sequence continues at coordinate 721,013 of NZ_JBIOQO010000002.1, read as the reverse complement.
TGTCCTTTGGCACTTGGAAGTCCACCGTCGCGACGATCCAGACTGGTGTACCGCCGGCTACGATAGCCATGATTTTATTGAATGATTTTTTGTTACTCGCGACTACACGATAATCATCCTCCACATATTCTTTAGCTAATTTTGCAATCGGCTCTACAGCTACACCCATCGCTTCATCTCCACCGGTAATGTCCCCTACGAATCCTAGATGGGGATTTCCATGATTACCAGATTCTGTATACAACGGCTGATAATCAAGTTCGTCTGCCAATTCATTTTTGTCTGTATCGTAACCGTAATACTGCAATAGCATCGAAAGAGCCGTAACCTCACAACCATTTTCCAAGGCAACATCATCAAACTGGCTCTCTAAGGGAACATCTAACACGATTTTATTTTTTTGTTGAGGTGTCACAATCCGTTCTGTCAGTTCATTCTTCCCTTGGGCAAAATAAATTCCTCCACTAACCACTGCTAGGAAAATTAGCAGAACCACGATTCTTTTTTTCTTCATTTCATCACCTAACATTAATAGTCCATCCGAAATTATACGGTTTATAATGAAAAGCAACAAAGAAAAGCCCTCGAAACAGCTAAATTTTAAGTTGTTTTAACCTTTCAATTAATAAAAATAAGGATTTGCTAGATACTTTTTTGACATTCATTTCTAAGACTGATATGTTGGATAAAATAATCTTTGGAGGATCTGACTATGAATGCCTTTACTTATCAAATTGATGATCATTTAGCTTTTGCCTTTCCTCAGCTAGAAGCTGCTGAAGAACTTTTAGCTTTGATTGAGTCTGATCGATCGCACATTGAAGCCTTTATTGATATCATGGCGGAAACGAAAACGATTGAGGATGAAAAGGACTTTATCAAATTGAAATTGCATGGATATGCGGATGGTACCGATTATCTTTTTTTCATTCTACAGGGCCAAAAGATTTGCGGCTGTATCGATATTCATAATATTGACCCCAAAATTGGGAAAGGCGAAATCGGTTACTGGCTGCACTCCTCTTTTACCAAACGCGGAATCATTTCAAAAAGCGTTAAAGCCCTTTGTTATTTGGCCTTTAATGATTTCGGAATGAATAAACTGTTAATTTGTGTCGATGTCGACAATGCTCCTAGCAATCGTATAGCCCAACGCTGCGGTTTTACCCTAACTAGTACTGAACCTCAAGATGCACTGCTTCATGGAAAATTGAGAGATATGAATCACTATACTTTATTGAAAAAACAATTTAAAAAAGGTTTTGACGAATAACTCCTTCGTCAAAACCTTTTTTTATCGTACGACCATCACATTACATGGAGCATGATTAACAATATATCCGCTAGTTGAACCAACTAGTAGACGTTGAAAGCGCCCCTTACCTGTTGCACCCACATAAATCAAATCAATACCATATTGCTTCGGCAATTCTTCTGTTAATGCTTTTTTGGGATTACCAATGTATTGAATAAGTTCCATGTTTTGATAGCGACCACGTTCCTTTAGTTTCTCTAGGTATTGTTTAGCTCGTTGAGATTCCTCTGCTAGGATATCCTCCATCGGCTGCGCGCTGCTCATTAAAATACTAGAATCATCAATCACCTGAACGACGTACAATTTAGCTTCATTTCGTCTTGCTGCACCGATCGCTTCAAAAAAAGCGCCCTCCGATTGATCAGATCCATCCACAGCAACCATAATATTCTTATATCTACTGATCATATTATCTGCTCCTTCAAACTAATGAATTTATTTTTTCCCTATACCATTCTTTTATTATCAAGACAACTAACGAATGACAGTCACGCTACATGGGGCATGGTTAACAACATAAGCTGCGGTGGAGCCAATTCGAGACAGACGAATTTCGCCTTTTCCGGTAGCACCAAGATAAATCATATCAATGTCATTGTCTTTTGCAAACTCAATAATTTTTTCTTTTGGACTGCCCAATTCAACAAATGGTTCCACATTCTCAAGTTCTTTACGCGCTGCGTCATGAACTTTTTTCAACATTTCTTTTTCAATTTGCTCTTTTTCCGCCGCATAGATTTTGCTAAAAGAAAAAGCGCTGGTGGAGAGTTCACTGTCATTAATGATTGAAATAACATTCAGTTTGGCATCGTGACGTTTGGCTGCTTCAACGGCTTCATCAAAAGCATGCTCTGAATGTTCAGATCCGTCGATCGCTACTAAAATATTTTTGTATTTACTCATCATTGTAACCGCCTCCTTTATTAAATTATAAAGGAAAATAAACGATCTGTGAAACGAAATCAACTTTTTACTTAGTATCTCCTTCGTTGAACTGCGTACAAAATTATCACTATTAGAAAGCTATCGACATAACTAACCATTTTACCCTCTTCAATCTTATTTACTTAAATAAATCATTTGTTTATACTATTCTGCTATTCTCTGAGCATTTTTCTTGTATCTTTTTCGACAATCCATTAAGGTTACAGTAGTTCATTTGTTTATCCGAGTTCCTTCCCAGGACTCCAGCCGTCGTTGCCCTGCGACGGCTCTTTTTGAGCAAAAAAATTGCCAAGAAAGCCTTTTCCTATTATAGTAAAAATTGGGTATTACCCATCCTTTATAGAATTTGTTTTTTTCACTTGTGGACCGTTGCCATCTTTGGCCGGTCTTTTTTTCGGTCCTCATTTTCTCAGTTTGACTACTTACGAGATACTATCTAGCTAGATCCTGAGCACGGTGAAGTTCAACTTCTTTCTTTACTGAAAAGGATTTTTTAAACGAAAATCACTTCTTTTTCTCCGGTCTTTGTGTGTTAAACTATGTACTGTGATACACAAGTACAAATGGAGGAACAGACATGTATAAAGCTAGTTTAAAAAATATCCTCACTCGAAAAGAAGAACGAACCATTGATCTTACACTACTTCCTAATGTAGGTGACACGTTGCAGCTAAGACAGCCTGACAAATTTTTGCTGGTTCATGGAATTACTCATATTATTGAAAACGAATCCATCGCATTCGAGATTTTCGTCGAACCGATTGATCGCACCTATTGGATGAATGAAATCTAACGAAAGCGAGGACTAACAATGATCGCACATAAGAGAGAGTTTCTCCATGTAGTTTAACCAAGTACAAATTACATGGAGGAATTACAATGAAAAACATTTATGATAATGAGAAATTTTTTAAAAGCTACAGTCAGATGACTCGCAGTCAACAAGGCTTGGATGGGGCTGGCGAATGGCAGACGTTAAAAAGATTGCTGCCTGATTTTAAGAAAAAGCGTGTATTGGACCTGGGTTGCGGTTATGGCTGGCATTGTCTTTACGCAGCAGAACACGGCGCAGCTTCAGTCATTGGTGTTGATATCTCCGAAAAAATGCTAGAGGTCGCACGCAAAAAAAATACCTTTGACAATATTTGCTATCTTCACGACAGCATTGATAAAATCACTTTTGAGCCGAATAGCTTTGATGTCATCATTAGCTCCCTAGCAATTCATTATATTGAAGATTTCGAGAAATTGGCGAAAAATGTGGCGGATTGGTTGGTTTCCGGCGGACAATTCATTTTTTCCGTTGAGCATCCGATTTTTACGGCAGAAGGTTCTCAAGACTGGATTTATGATGAAAATGGTACGATTGTACACTTTCCTGTCGATAATTATTTTTATGAAGGAAAGCGCAACGCGCATTTTCTCGGTAGTAATATCACGAAATATCATCGCACTTTAACCACCTATTTAGATGATTTGATGACGAATAACTTTCAAATTAAACGCATTGTCGAACCAATACCGCCTGAGAATATGCTGGATATCCCTGGAATGAAAGATGAAATGCGCCGACCCATGATGCTGATTGTGAAGGCGGAGAAAAACTAAAAACAAATCCCTGAAGATAATAAGTCTTCAGGGATTTTCTCTGTTGTGTCCATATTTATTCGTAGCATCATACAACCCACAAGCCATACCACCAGCAACAAGACCTCCGAGCGCCAATTCCCCTAGTGATTGATTGAAAAGAAGCCCCATCGTTACTCCTAACCCTGTGCCAAGAATTAATGACACTATTGGTAAATACCGTGTAGCTATTAATCTCGTCTGCTTCACACCCTCTGTTATGATCATCATGATCGGTGCAAAGCTCAACCCTGTCGCCAAAATATGTGTCAAAATCTCATCCATTTTCACCTATCCTTTCACGTATTCGATTGACAATTGTCTCGATTCTCTCAATTTGTTTAAGCGACTCTGTTAAATCGTCGATCGTGTTCAAGTAGCGCTCTTCACGTGCATTATTTTGCTTCATCACCCAAACTAATAGAAATACAAAAAGCACTGGAAATCCGATGCTTTCCGGGTTGTTAAGAACTGTTGAAATAAAGTTATCCATGCTTCATCGCTCCTTTAAAAATTAATCATCTATCTCCATCTAGACTTCAATTTCATTCAGAAGGGTTAAACTCTACAGAAATTTCTTTATTTCCTTATACGAACAACTTATAGCCGTCAAAGAGTAGGAAATCCACCTGTCAAAAAACCTCCAAACAATCAAAGCCCACGCTGTTAAATTCATCAAATATATTGCCTGTTCATCCCCCTCCATTTGATCTACTTACACTATATACGAACGTATGTTTGTTTTAGTGCCAAAAAAAAGACATCATATCCCTAGATGTTCGGCTAGTTCTTCAAAAAAAGCATCCCGTAAACGAATGACTTGCCGTTTACTTAAAAAAACTTGATCAGCTACCAAATCGAGATTAACCTTTCGATGATTCGTCATATAAAGCAATTTGATAATTTTTCTTGTCTCTTCCGTCGAATTTTCTAAACACAAAGAAATGATTCGCTGATTTCGCTCCAAGTTAATCAGTTGCCGATCAAGGGAAATTGAGATTAATAACTTCTTATCCTTGGTATCTGTATTGGCTCGTTGATGTGTCTTCTGATTATGCAAAAGCAGCTTTTCTTTTCTTTCCAAGTAATAGTCTTCCATCTTAGGATAATCTTGTAGGATGCCCTTCAAGTAATCTTTCTTCCATTTCTCCATCGTCTCTCCTCCTTAAAGTAACTAACGATCCCCACTGGTTACAGGGAACTTCGGACTAATTTTAATGGTACTTAGCTTAAAAACGTAGTTAACTATTTTTTCTAAATTAATGGTAATACATTTCGCGTACTTTGTAAATTTATTTATTCTATTTTATAGATAAATTAATACGAATCGTGTTATTATAGAGTGAAAGGGAGTGTGTCTATGTTTGCCCAACAATTGAAGAATTTAAGAAAAAAAACACCTGGTTTGACTCAGACTGATATGGCAAAAAAATTGGGAATTGCGAAAACGACCTACGCTTCTTATGAACAAGGAAAACGAACACCTGATATTGAAACACAAAATAAAATTGCGGACTTCTTTAACGTTTCGCTGGACTACTTGCATGGCCGAGAATCGAAGAACTCTTTTTCAGCAAAACAAATGACTGTCGCAGCTCATATTGACGATGAAGTGACCGAGGAACAGATGGAAGATATTTTGAATTACATCGATTTTATTAAGCAAAAGCACGTGAAGAAGGATTGAGCAGATGGATAAAGCAGAAAAACTTATGGCCAGTTTTCAGGGAATCAACTATATTTTCGATCCTTCCATGCCAGATGGACAAAAAGGATTGTACATTGACAAGCATGTCTACTTAAATCCTCGTCAAACCTCCGAAGAGCTGACAGATACGGTTGCCGAAGAAATTGCCCATTATTTAACTAGCTCAGGCGATCTAATAAGTCAGGATACGGCTGAGCAGCGAAAACAAGAACAACGAGCAAGGGATGTTGGTGCTACCTTGGTCGTCACTCCAGAAGATATTATTGCTTGCTACAAAGAGCGTTTTTCAAACGTATGGGAATGCGCGGAGTTTTTAGGAGTAAATAAGGAGTCCTTTGAGCATGCGGTCAAAGTCTATGCAAGAATGTATGAAAAGGGGTTATCCTATCAAAATTACCGCATCCTTTTTCGAGCAAATGGTACGATTGGAGTATTTGAATTTTTTGAATAAAAAATAAACGATCCTAGGCTAGGGTCGTTTATTTGAGCGATTTCAATTAACTATCTTCATGTCAGTAATCGTAATTAGTTCAAGGAAAAATCATTCATTTTTAAAAATCTGTTTTCGGATCAACTAAGCTATCGTAACTAATTACTGTTGTGAAATCATTCAGATCCTCTGTTTCGCTTTTTATGATTTGAACAATTGCCGAGTTATTCAACTTATTTTTTACAATGCCTCGTTGTGTTTCTTTTTTATATTCGAAAAATACCTCTTGGCCTACCGAGAAGCGCTCCCCTAAAAAAGAGGGCTTTGGAGATTTAAATCCATAAGTGCTTGCCATGTGAACATCCTCCTTCAAATATTAAAAAAAGAAGATCGTTTCCGATCTTCTTAGTCATCCGTAATTAAACAAATTTTAGTCTTTTACAATGTTTGAAGCTTGTAAGCCGCGTTGGCCTTCTTCAACATCAAAAGTCACTGCTTGGCCTTCATCCAAAGATTTAAAACCTTCACCTTGAATAGCTGAGAAATGAGCAAACACATCGTTGCCATCTTCACCAGTGATAAAACCAAAACCTTTTTCTGCATTAAACCATTTTACTGTACCTTTATTCATGTAAAGTACCTCCAATTACACATCAAACGTGTTTATTTGTAATAAAAAATGACGTGTAATAAAAAAGTATCTTAATAAATATAGATAACCAACTAGTCACATATCAAAGTATTACTTAGTTACCTTACCACGTATGGAGAGTAAAAGCAAACTTAATATGAACATTTACCAACTATAACATCTAAAATATTAAGTTTTCAGTTTTTTTCTTAATAGATCTGGACATGAGGTTATTTATCTTGACTTATTAAGATAAGCCTAACGCATTCAATTTCTATTTAAATAAATTTAGAAATAGCAGAAAACACGAACAATAACTTTTGAAGCTAAACAGTCATTTAAAATAAAAAATATTAAACGTATTTCGTTCTACATTCTTTCTTATTGTCTTATTTTTCCAATATTGTGCATTACACGAGAAAATATACTAAGTTAATCTATAGCGCCTGAACCACAATTTCTACCACATCTCCAATATCCTTTCCTATCTCCTTGCGAATATCTTTTCGAATTCCTAAAATATAGCAAATACTACCATCCTCATTTTTTACCCCCATATTCACAATACTTCCATCATAGTCAACACCATCAAACGTCGCACGTACCTTGACACGGCCTTTACCAAATTCTTCCCGAACATCATAGGGAAAGATTACGTAAGCACCGCCTTTTCCTACTTCTGATGCATAGATTTTAGAATCAAACTTGTATTCCTTCATTTCTAAACTCCTCTTTCTTAGGTTTTGAAAATTTCTATTATAAACTTCTAAAATATAAAAAAGTCCGGCAAACACTGCTGAGATTGGCGTCAAATCAGTGTTTGTCAGACATAATAGTTTAATTGGCGGGAATGTGTAGGAATCGAACCTACCCAAGAAGCTCCTAACTCCTCATACTGGTTTTGAAGACCAGAGGGAACACCAGAACCCATCCACTCCCGAAACAAAATAATCATACCACTCCTTCAAGTTGGAATCAATAACAAAATGAAAAGAAAAAAAGAAAGAATTCACCTTATCTTAAATGCTTCTTTCTTTTTAAAAATTACTAAATTATTGGATTCAAAGTAGGATGATCTTTTCCTCAAAATCTTATTGATCGACGGAAAATTCACTTATTTCTTTATTTAAGAAATAAGAAATCATCGTTCGGATCAGCACGATCATCGCTAACTTGATAATATCCTGAAAGGTGGGATTGATGATTGATTCAATAATGTCTGCAACAATCAAAAATTCCAGGCTCAGCAAAATATAACTGCCTAAATAGGCTTTAATACACTTGTTTTTGTGCAACACAGAAGAATAATCCTGCTCACTTCTCGATTGGATTAATTTAACAAAGGAAAAAATTGCCCCATATAAAATGATAAAAATCGAGATGGCATCCAGTGCCAAAACGATGGGATGAAAAATAAGCTGAAGTATCTGTTCAAAATTTTCCATAATAATCCTGCCCTTTAAACTTTATATCTTTATTTTAATCTGAAATAGATCACGAAGCAATCGGATTTTCTGTTGAATAATTTAGACTTTCTCAGCTCTATTTAAGTAGCGCGTAAGTTTCGCTGCTTATGGTAAGGACATTATTGATTCGAAAGGATGATTCTTATGATGAACTCGTTAAAGAAAAATACGGCAAACCTTTTGAAAGATACGTTTTATGACTTAACGGTGTTGCTTATTTCCCATTTGCTTTATCAAATTATCACTCAGTTAATGAACTAAATGGCGGGAATGTGTAGGAATTGAACCACCTAATACAATCCTTCTTTTTCCGAATAAACGGTGTTCCAGAAGTAGCTTCTTCGGAAATAAGCCGAAATTTCACAAAAATTTGAGAAACAATTTTCGGAAATTTCTTCTTATTTCTTGAAGCTGACCACTTCTGTCACAACCTCTACGTGTACTATTGAATTGGCGGATACAATGCAGCTGTTGTCTTGTTGCCATTTTTTGAAAAAAGACTGGTTGATTGATTGCCTTTTTCCTTTTCGATTGCCGTATTTTTCTTATCAAGATCATGATAATCGTATTTCTGCGGATCAATTGGTGTGAAGCCTTCTGGCGTGTAAAAACGTAAGAGATTTTCTTGGTTCAGCTTATCAGATAGACTCAATGCTTGTTTGACCTGTTTTTGTTCCTTATCAATCTCTGATGCGATACCTAAAGCTTTCACATCAACCTTTTCACCCATTTTATTCTCGTAGGTCTCGCCCCCTAATTCGGTATAATTTGGTGTAATAAAGTCGCCGTTACGGAAGGCAACTGTTTGATCATGTTTTTGTGAAAATAGGTCTGTACCGAATTGAATATATTTCTGACTATCGATGCCCATTAAGTGTAACAATGTAGGTAAGACATCAATCTCACCACCATATTGATGTTGAATCCCACCATTTGTATAGCCAGGAATATGGAACATCAATGGTACACGCTGCATTTGAGCGTCATCGAATTTGTCCCAAGTCGTTGGATCTTTTCCTAATGCTTTGGCCAAATCTTTGTTGTTGCTGTCGGAGATACCGAAATGGTCCCCATAAATCATAAAGATCGAGTTTTGATAAACACCGGAAGCTTTAAGATAATCAAAAAATTGACGCAGCGATTCATCCAAATAATGCGCGGTTCGGACATAATCATCCACCGTGCTATTGCCTGTTTTTAAGGCAGGAAAATTAAAATTCTTATCGTCAGTCAAATAAGGGGTATGATTGGTTACCGTCAAGAATTTCGTATAGAATGGTTGCTGCAAATGCTCTAAATGACCAACCGTTTCCTTCAACATATCCTTATCTAAAATTCCGTAGCCTAAGTTTTCATCAGCTTGGTTAAAGTAAGAGCGATCAAAGAAGTTTTGATAGCCGAGATTCTTGTATACGTGATCGCGATTCCAGAAGCTGCCGACATTTCCGTGGAAAACAGCGCTTGTATAGCCCGCTTCCTGATTCAAAATTGCCGGAGCGGCTTGGAATGTATTGTCAGATCCTAATTGAGTAAATAAAGAGCCTTGAGACAATCCGAAGGTGCCTGTTTCCAGCATATTTTCTGCATCGCTGGTTTTCCCTTGACCGACCTCATGGAAGAAATTGTCGAAGGCTAATGTTTGCTTATTGTCATTTTCCAGACTATTTAAGAATGGGGTGACCTCTTGTCCATCCACTTTCATATTAATCAAAAATTGTTGGAAGCTTTCCAAGTGGATCACGATAATATTTTTGCCTTTTGCGATACCGTATTTACTTGGATCGGGCGCTGCATAATGACTCTTCGTATATTTTAGAATGTCTGTTAACCCATTACTTGAAGCGTGAGCCCGCACGCTGTTGGTCTGCTCAGTCTTAATCCCATCATAAACAGTAAAGGCATCCAGCCCTAAATATTTAACGATATAAGAACGGTCAAAGGTCCGCTGCAGTAATTGTGGGCGGTTTGCCTCGCTTAAGGATAAGTTGATTGAGAAGGTCAATGCTGCTAGACAGCTAACTGCCACTGCAAATGTTTTTTTGATCGGCTTGCTGGCAATTTCTTTGTGTTTAGCAAAGAGATAGATCATAATGCCTAAAAATATGATTAAGTCCAGCCAATAAAAAATATCATGCACTTTCATTAAGGCAAAGGAGCTGCCTGAGATTCCTTGTGAAACTTTAGAAAAACCAAGAATTGATTTGATCGTAACAAAATCAGTAAACTCGCGATAAAAAATCACATTCAAGTATAAGATCAAGGTATTTAACAGATCCATTAAAAACAACACAATCAAGGCTGGCTTAAATTTTTTTACGTAAAGGAAAACGCCGAATAAAAGTAAGGTTGTGGCAATTGGATTGATCCACAAAATGAAGGTCTGAATGGAGCCTTCCACCCCTAATGAAAAATCTACGTAATAGGCTAAGATTGTTTTCGCCCAAAATAGCAGACTGACTGTCAGTAGGATCAGCCAACGATTGCTAAAAGCTTTTTTTACCCGGTTCATCCGGATCACTTCTTTCTCTATTAAATTGTCCGTTACTACTATAGAGCAGAATATAAAAAAATGCATATTTTTCTGCATAGAAGGTGCAATCTTATTTTTTTACTCAAATAGCGGATTTTCCTTTAAAATTTAAGGAAAGACCTGCGAATTTTATCGCTTTTTCAGGTCAAATGAAAATTTCCTAAGACATAAAATTTTCACATTCTTAATAATTATCCATAAAATAACAAAAGCACCCTCCAGCGGCTAACTGGAAGGTGCTTTTTAGGCTTCGCGTTTCATGACAATCCCAGTATATATCCAAATGGTTAAGACATAATAGATAAAGTATAAAACAAAGAAGATCAAAAATGGCAGCCAAATATTACTGTAAGGTTCAGTTAAAAGTGTAGTGAACAGTTGCAGTCCAAACAAGACATGCATGACTCCTAATAGACCTGGGACCAAGAATAAAATACCGATCTCTTTGCGAATTGATTGCTTCAACAGTTGACGGCGTGCCCCGATTTTTTCCAACATGCTGTAGCGTTGGATATCACTTTTTGCACCAGATAAAATTTTAAACATCAAACAGCTGGCTAACATGGTTAGAAAGGCAATTCCCAAGAAGAAGCCCATAAATTCAAAGCCTGAGAACAGCGCATTGTATAGCTCATAAACCAGAGCCTTTTGATTCATGCCTGCTGAATTTTTATCCAACGTCGGATTTTTATGGAAATTTTCTTCGGCTAAATTTTTCAAAGCATCCTTATCTTTGGCAAAATCAGCCACTGTAATCAACCGTATCTCCGTTGTGTTACCAGGTAATACTGAGAATGCTTCACTAGATAAAAATTGATGCTTCTTCGCACTTTGCTCTGGTAGTTCCAACGATCTTAATTGATCCGAAGCTGTTAGATCATTTGCTAGTTGTTCCCCTGTATAGCGCACTTCTTTCGTTTGACGGCTAGCCGTAAACTCCTTGACCTTCAAAGGGGCTTGATCAAATTGTGAACGATTATAATAAACGGTCTCATTATCCTCTTTTTGTTGATAAACAGCATCAGAAGTTGGAGTGATTTTATCAAGCTCAGTGTCACTAAAGCTTTGTCCATTGTTTAATACTAAGTCATAAGCAGAAGTTGCTTCAGTCATTTTCATGATTTCATTATGGAAGCCTAATCCAACAGTAATGGCGCCGAGAGCTAGTGCAAAAAGCATCGCCACCATCGATAGAATTCGCGTATAATCTTGAATACGGAAGCTTAATTGCGACAACGTAAAATTATTCAGCTTCTTCAAAGCGATGCTGTCACGTCGTTTCAGTAAATCCAGTACGAAAATCAAAATTGAATGAAAAACAAAATACGTACCTAAAATAATGGTAATCAAGGCAATAATCAAGGCCAGAAAAGCCAGCTTCATTAACTGCGTCATCATGAAATAGCCGATTCCTAGGAAAATGATTCCTGCCAGAACCTCCAATACTAACGTAAAAAGCTTACGATTAGCAGGTAGAGGCGTTTCACTAGCTTTTAGCAAATTCAAGATTGGCTTTTTCACAATCGTCATGGCATTTACGAATGCTGCCAATAAGAAAATCACGGTGAAAAAAATCAATGTAAATAGCACGGCTGAAGAATTTACAGCGGTGAAATGAGTAATTTTAATGTCTAATTGTTTGACCAACAATTGCTGCACAACGCCGCTTAATCCAACACCAAGCAAAGTGCCGACAACAGTCGCGCCAACACCTACCACAAAAGTTTCAATAAAAATCAACTGTGCGATTTTACGGCCTTTTGCTCCTAACATCATAAACATCGCGTAATCTTTTTGACGCATCGTCATCAGAAAGGAGTTGGCGTATAAAATGTAGACGAAGGTAATAATTGAAAGTAGGACGGTTCCTAAATGAAAGATCATTACTACCGATGAGATCATTGAATTACTTTCCAAAAAGGTCTTATTCGTTGCTAGACCCTCAAACATATAAAAGATTCCTGAGGCTACTACAAGTCCTGAAAATAAGACTACATAGTCACGCAAGCGTCCTTTGATTCCAGCAAGTGATAATTTTAAAAGCATCGAATGACCTCCTACTGTTCCAAATTACCGAGAATGCTTAAAATTTGACGATAAAAAGCTTCTCGAGTTTGGTTTTCTCTTTTTACTTCTTGATAGATCACGCCGTCTTTAATGAACAAGATCCGTTGACAATAACTAGCAGAAAACGGATCATGTGTTACCAATAAAATCGATACTTGGTCCCTTTGATTCAATTCCTCCATCGTGTCTAACAGATCCCTTGCACTGTTAGAATCCAACGCACCTGTTGGTTCATCTCCCAAAAGAATAGTTGGCTGGGTAATCAAGGCGCGCGCTGCAGCGACCCGTTGCTTTTGACCACCAGAGATTTGGGCCGGATAGCTATTTAAAATACCATCGATTGATAAACGTTTTGCCACTTCAGCTACTCGCCGATGGATGACTTTGCTCTTAGCCCCTTGTAAGGATAATGGAACTGCGATATTTTCTGCTGCTGTTAAATTTTCCAACAAATTGAAATCTTGGAAAATAAAACCAATCTCGCGACTACGGAAATCGGCTAATTGATTGCCCGATAATTTGGTTACATCCGCCTGATTAATCTGAATTTTGCCGTCAGTTGGTTTATCCAATGTTGCTAATAAATTTAATAAGGTTGATTTACCAGAGCCAGATGCTCCCATGATTCCGACGAATTCACCCTTTTCTACTTCAAATGAAATACCTTTCAAGGCCTGAGTTTTTTTCTGATTGCCTTTTCCGTAGGTTTTCTTTACCTCATTTACTGATACGATTTTTTCCATACTTCCACTCCTCGTAATTAAACTAAGAGGGTCATTTTTGATGACCCGTCTGCTTCCTCAATGCAACAGTCAAGGTTAAATTAAACACCTAATTTATCCGCTGCTTTTTTAGGTAGATCTTTTTGTTGGACTTCTTCATAGGAAGTCACCCCTTTTTTCTTGTTCCAGGTAACTTTAAGAAACGCTTCCCGACGCAGCGGACGGTCTTTATTTGCATTAAAATCTAACTCTTTTTTGTTTCCATCCTTGTCATAGCCTGGCAACGAGTATTTGTAATCAACGTAATTATTGCCGCTGTCATCTTTTTCTTCCACTCGTTGACCATCTGTTGTGATCTGAACGAAATACTCATCTCCACTTTTGACGACTTTATCTGCTATTTGTAAGCCTACAAAGGCGATAACAATTAAACTAACTAAACCGATTAAAAATTTTTTCATAACTGATTGCTCCTTTTTGATTTCTAGAGCAACTATACAAAAATTCTGAAAATCCAACCATTGAAACCTACTAAAAACACCTAACATTTTTGTCATTTTGAAGATTTTTCGCCGACAAAAAGCTTCCCTCAACTTTTTTGATACCAGCTTTTCATCCCAACTAACCAAATTTTGTTCCCCTTATTGATGGTCAGCGTCAAATCTTTAAAAACAGGTATTATACTAAACTTTTTCGTAATATTATTTACTTGAAACAGCATTTTATTATTTTGAAATTCCAAAAAAAGGATTTTACCGCATGATCATGCTTTTTCTTTAAATTCAGATACCTTAGACAGACTTCTCCCTTAAACACTGATTTAAAGTTACATGAATGACAAAAATGAACATAAAAAATAAGCTAGCCTCAACACTGTTTCCGTTGATTCTAGCTCACTTTAAGATTTCCAGACTAAGCACCTTAGTCTTAGAAGCTGTTCATGCTCATTTTACGGCGAAGCGTTTCATCTGCGGCAGCTTAATAAACCAGGCCACTAACAGACAAGAAACAATTTTATCCACTAGATTACCCGTCACTGCGCCCCAATAGGTTGCAGAAATCATTTCCTTACCAGACGCTCGCAATGCCATGATGACGACATCCGTTCCTGATCCGGTAAAACCGCCAAACAGGGCCAATCGAATTGGTGCGCCAATCATTGGACAAATAAAGGCTAACAAAAGACCTGCGATTACTGCTTTTCCAAAACCAAAACCATTTTTAGCTAATAAGGCGACGATAATCGCGACAGCCACATTCACTAATGCGAAAGGAATCGCCGTCACTCCGCCGATCAGCCCCATCAATAAGTTGGTGGTCACACCGGTTAAAATGCCATAGCCCATTCCAAAATTGGCCGCGATAAAAATCGTACCCATCGTATCTAAGAACAATAACGGAATCCGCAGCATCGACACTGCTTCTCCTAACACCACATTTAATCCTACTGCGATGGCACACATCGCGATCACTTTTGCTTTACTATTCATTGTTTAGTCCTTTCTCTAAAAAACGTTGCAACTGTTCATCAAAATCCCCTTGATCCTCTTCACTGTAAGACGTAGGCACCTCCAAATAATTCGTACCGATTTTGGCCTGCTGACATTCTGCGAAAAACTCTTCCATTAAGACACCTCGTTGCCCACTGATGGAACAATTCGGGCTTTCATGGATGCCGATTATTCCTAGATACTGATAGCCTTCTGCTTGATACGCTTGAATCTGCTGAATGATCGGCTGCAGCATTGTCTGGCATTGATGACGATAATCAGGCAAATCACGGTATTCTTCATAAGTCATCGGCGGACGATCTCCGCCTAAGACGATAAACTCCGGACACGGCAGCTGTATCAGCGCAATCCCGCCGCGCAATAACTCGACCGCAAAGGGGAAGGCTCCTCGTGCTCTTTCCCAGCCGTGAATCACAGCATTTTGATTCAAAACACAATGAGACACAGCTACTAATTGCTTCTGTGGTTCTATAATCCTATCTCCTTTCTTTTAGTTAAAAATCTCCTGCAAGCTTTCCTGAATTACTGCGAATTCTTCTATCGCAATCGTTCTTACGTCCAAGAAATTGCAATCATCCTTGATCCGGCTAATGACGGGTGTAGCAGCCAATCGCAGTTTTTCTTGCAGCGTATCCGCAGAGAATTTACTACTGCTTAAAGCAACAGCATAGGTCGGCAACAAGTGCTCTGGGTAAGAACCGCCACCGATTTTGCTGCTGTCCTTTTCGATCTTCACACTTAGCTCAGTGATTGATTGCAGCATCGCTGCTAGTTCAGCTGCTTTACCTAAGCAGTCCTCTTCACTTTGTCCGATCATTTGTAAGGTCGGCACGGATTTTAAAGCTTCTTTTTCATCAAGGTATAAAGACAGAGTTGCTTCCAGTGCACTTAAAGTCATTTTATCGATACGCAAAGCTCGCAATAATTGATTTTTCTTCATCTTGTCAATGTATTCTTTTTTCCCAACGATGATGCCAGCCTGTGGACCACCTAACAGCTTGTCTCCGCTGAAGGCTACAATGTCACAGCCCTGATTTAGAACTTCCTTCACTGTAGGTTCGTAAGGTAATCCGAACGGTCGCATATCCATCAGTAACCCGCTGCCTAGATCATTAATCAATGGTAAGTTCTTGGCATGGGCTAGCTCTGCTAGATCATTTAACACCGGTGTTTCGGTAAACCCAACGATGCGATAATTGCTGGTGTGTACCTTTAGAATCGCACCCGTTTCTTCGGTTAAGGCTTTTTCGTAGTCGGCTAAATGCGTCTTGTTGGTCGTACCCACCTCCACGATCGTGCCACCGCTTGACGTAATTACATCAGGAATGCGGAATGCTCCGCCAATTTCCACCAATTCGCCCCGTGAAACTAACACTTCTTTTTCTTGTGTCAAGGTACTTAAAACGAGTAGTACGGCTGCTGCATTATTATTTACTACCAGAACATCTTCGGCTCCTGTGAGCTTCTTCACGATTGAAACTAGGTGACTATAACGCGACCCGCGCTTGCCACTCTCTAAGTCAAATTCTAGATTTGAGTAATGAAAGCTGGTTGCTAGGAGCTGTTCTTTTGTTTTTTCGCTTAATGAAGAACGCCCTAAATTCGTATGGATTACAGTCCCGGTAGCATTGATTACGCGTCGTAGTGAAAATTGCTTTTCCTCTAGCTGCTTGTGAATCAGTTCTATGACCTCTTTTTGGTCAATCACGGTTTTTCTAGTCCCGTCAACGACTGCTTCTCGAAAACTTGCTAAAACCTGCTGCGTAGCTTCTTTGGCTTTTCCATGAGGATAACTTGGATCAATCTGCTTCAATAGAACATCTACGGAAGGCAAACTTGCTAAAATATTCTGAATCTCTTTTGACATAGGTCACCTGCTTTCTTAGCGTAACGCCAGATTTTGTAATGCTGCTAAGACTGTATCGACTTCAGCCTTAGTAGTGAAACTCGAAAATGACAGACGCACCGTTCCGCGATCAGCCGTACCCAATGCTTCGTGCATTAAGGGCGCACAATGATACCCCGGTCTGGTCGCAATTTCAAACTCTTCCCATAATAAATCGCTGACAATTGCCGATTCCGCATCTTTGATATTGATCGAAAAAACATCCACTCGCGGGCCACTGAAATCACCGTAAACTGTTAGACCATCAATTTTTTTGAGCTCTTGATAAAAATAATCACCCAATGTTGCTTTTTCTTCTTTTTCTTTTACCCATTGAACACTAGCGGCCAAACCCGCTAAGCCAGGAATATTCAGAGTTCCAGCTTCTAATAGGGTAGGAAGTTCTTTCGGCTGAACCTTTGAAAAAGACTGCATCCCATCGCCGCCCGTGAGCACTGGCTCCAAAGGCAGGTCCTTTAGTAGGCAAACTCCGCCAGTCCCCTGTGGACCATAAAGTGATTTATGTCCCGTAAAACAAGCGGCGTCGATTTTCCCATCACTGAGATCAATTGGAACTACTCCGGCAGTTTGCGAAACATCAATAATCAAATAAAGCTTGTGCTCTGCACAAAATGCCTTGACCCATTCTAGATCCAGTAGATTCCCTGTAACATTACTTGCATGATTGCAAATCACAGCCTTCGTTTCTGGACGAAGTTTTTCGGCAAATTCTTGATAGTTAAGACGACCAGTTAATGCTTCGCTAGAAACCACATCAAAGCTGGCACCTGCGGCTTCTAGCTGATACAGCGGTCGTAAAACAGAATTATGCTCCCAAGCAGTCGTGATTACATGATCTCCCGTCTGAATCAAGCCCTTCAAAACTTCATTCAGAGAGACCGTAGCGTTATTTGTAAAAGCGACCTCATACCGTTTATCTGCTTTGAATAGCTCCTTCAGCTGATTACGAGCATTTTCTGCCACACGATAACCCGCTAGAGAGTACCCGTGAGCACCGCGAGAGGGATTGCCATATTCACCTGTTAAAATCGTCGTCATCGCTTCTGCCACGACAGCCGGTTTTTGAGCAGTCGTAGCGGCATTATCCAAATAAATGCTCATTTATTTTCCCTTCTCTCCTAGCACACGATAGTTCTCTACACGTTTTGTAATTCCCTGCTTATCCATATATTCAAGAATCAGCATGGAAGACTTACGACTGGAATCTGTCAAATCGCGAAAATCTCCTAGCGTCATTTGCCCGTGTTCTGCGATATATTTTTGAATCAATCCCACTGATTGATCAAAAACCTTCCCTAACAATACAAACTCATGGGTTAAGAAGACCACCGTATCGCCGTTTAAGGCTTCCAAGACTTCCTCTGCATTTTTATCTAAGTCGAATAATTCTTCTTTTTTAACAGGTGTATAGCCATTTTTAGCAAGTGTCTGTTCGATTTTTTCTTTCGCGGCCTGCTGATATTTGTTGAAGCTTACTTCGAAATCGGCTAAAGCAATTTTATCATTGGCTTCCTTGACAAGATCCACTTTCATCAACAGGATCAGCGCGGAGATTTCCTTCTCCGCTAAAACACCCCGCATCCGCGAACGAAATTCTTCTAACGGCATCCCATAGCGCAACCGATATTGCTTATGATAGGCTGACAGGATTTCGGTTGCCTGCTCCACCAATTTTTGATAGCTAGTCTGAGCTAGATAGCCGACCTTGGTTTCAATTACACGACCTGCTGTTAACATCTCCGTTAAAATCGGCTGCAGCTCTTCTTTACCCACACCTAAGTATTCTAATAATTCTTTTTCTTTCGTAAACGGCTGCTTTTTATTAATCATGAAATCTGCGATTAGTTCATCTAAGCTGCCCTCTTCTTTAGCCTTTAAGCTTTCCAGAATTTCAACTTTGAAACGGCGATGCTTGTGTGGTGCTGCATCTAAAACCTCACCCCCAGCAATGGTATGCATTGGAGAATAGGTTCGTAAAATGAAGCGATCCCGCTCTTTTACTGCTACCTGCTCTTCCAGCCGCAGTTGCAGGAATCCGTCTTCTCCCGGACCAATCCAGTCAACACCTAATGGGACTGTTCGTGCCATTACTTCCCGCGTACCAACTAGCAAGCGGACCCGATCCCATAAGCCGATCCCGCCCTCTACTTCAGGCAGGCAGGTAACTTTTACATCCAGCATCCAGGTGTCCTCCAGCTTCTCTGAAACAGACAAGACATCGCCTCGTTGAATTTCATCCGTGGCGATATTCGCTAAATTCAAAGCCGTTCGTTGCCCCGGCTGAGCGCTTTTTACATCCGTCTCATGAACCTGAATGTTTCTTACTCGCGTTTTTTTCTGGCTTGGATAAAGGTACAGATCATCCCCAGCATTGATGGAGCCATCTAATAAGGTCCCTGTAACAACCGTCCCAAAACCTTTTACGCTAAAGACCCGATCCACATTCAACCGCGCGGAGCCGCTGGCTGTACGTTCTTGTGCTTCTTCTGAGTGCTCTTGAATTTTGGCTAACAGTTCTTTGATTCCTGTACCAGTCACCGCATCTGTCTCGATTAAATCCGCTTCAGCTAACGGCGTATCTGCTAATTGTTCACGGATATCGTCCACGACCAACTCCTTCAAATCAGGATCAACAGTATCCACTTTGGTCAACACAATCAAGTAATCACGAATCCCTAATAACGTTAAAATATCAATGTGTTCCTTCGTTTGCGGCATGATTCCTTCCGCAGCATCAATCACCAGCAGAACCAGATTAATACCCGGCAAACCAGCGACCATGTTTTTAATAAATTTTTCGTGCCCCGGCACATCTACAATCCCGACTCGCTTCTTATTCGGCAAATCCAAATAAGCAAATCCCAAGTTGATCGACATCCCGCGTTTTTTTTCTTCACTGGTGGTATCCGTTTCGATACCTGTCAGCGCTTTAATCAACGTGGTTTTTCCATGGTCGATATGCCCAGCCGTTCCTATCACAATATTTGCCATCTGCTTATCCTTTCTGAACCAATATATAGTTTGTCTTCAGGCCTTCTTGGGCTGCATGATAAAAGCCCTCTGAGGCAATCTCTGCCGCTGTAAGCAAAGACATTAATGCCTCCTCTTCTTTCAACGGATATTTCAAAGAAAAGCCGCAACTAGCATGAATCTTTTCCGGTGTGGGAATGATTCGAACGGCAAGTTGGGCTTCCTTCGCGATTTCCTCAGCTTTCATGGCCTCCCGGGTTGAATAAAACAACGCAACACCGTACGTCTGCATAAAAACTGCTCCTCTTTTCATAATACTGTAATCAATAAGCTACAGCTTCAAGCCATATTCCTCTAATGATGCTCTGCACCCTCTATGGTTTAACGATTCTCGGTGCTTGGCGCATCATTTCCACGATGCGATACATATTGGTTACTTCGCCAACTGCTGCGGTCAACTCGTAAAAATTCAAACAAGCTCCGCAGGCGTAAATTTCCACACCTTGTTCTGCTAAGCCTTTCAAATCCTCCAGCGAATCAGAACCTTCTATCACAGAATGCACACCGCCATTATAAAAAATGACTTTTCCCGGCAATACATCTTGTTCGGTCAATGAATAGATAAAGCCCTTCAACAGATTTTTACCTAATTCATCTGAGCCGCGTCCCATGACATTCGTATCTACGACCACGATATAATCGTCCGTTGTAACCATTGATTCAGCTGCTTGAGGTGCTTCTTCAGTCAGAGCCGCATTTCCTTTTGAAATAACCACAGTATAATGATTCGGCGCATCCTGATCCATTTGATAGATATAGCCAAGTTGCTCCGCCATTTTTTTCAAATTTTGCGTAGCGATCTCATTATCCACCAGTGTTTGCACAACTTCATGCTCCCGCAGTGCTTTTTTTGTTTCGATGACTGGTAACGGGCATGCTTTGCCTAACGCATCAATTTTAAACATTTCTTTCACTCCGATCCTCAATTGACTTTCGTCTTCTTGCGATTAATAAACGATCAATTCCTTCTCTTGCTTCTCGATGACAACACCGAAATCTTGTGCTGGAATATCGGCAGCTTGTAATTCCTGTACTAGCGTGTCCGCTTGATCTGCAGGAACGCTGACTAATAATCCCCCAGAAGTTTGTGGATCAAACAACAATTCTTCAATCCCAAAATCATCAAGCTGAAAATCCATCTTCTGTTCCATATAATTCCGATTACGCTGACCACCAGCAGTTAAAATGAACTCTTTCGCGCCTTGATAGGCCTCTTCAAAATACGGTAGATCTTTGGAATGTATCTCCGCGCTGTAGCGTCCATTCGTCATTTCATGTAGGTGTCCAGCTAAGCCGAAGCCGGTCACATCGGTACAGCTGTTGATCGGATACTTGCGAATAATATCCATCGCATACTTGTTCAATGTCTCCATGCTCGTGGTAGCTTTCACAAACGCTTCTTCGCTGATTTCTTCAGCACTGTAGCCCACCGTGATGATGCTGACGCCCAATGGCTTCGTCAAAATCAGGTGATCGCCTAGCTGACAGGTATTGTTTTGATAAATTTTATTCGGATCAATCGTCCCTGTTACAGACAAGCCGTATTTCACCGACTGGTCATGAATCGAGTGGCCGCCAGCCAAGATTGCTCCAGCTTCTTGCACCTTTTCAGCGCCGCCTCGTAAGATTTCTTTTAATATATTCAAGTCCTTTTCTTCTGGGAAAGCGACAATATTAAGAGCGGACAAAACCTCGCCACCCATTGCATACACATCGCTTAGCGCATTTGCTGCAGCGATTTTACCAAAAAGATAAGGATCGGTCACCATCGTTGGGAAAAAATCTAACGTTTGAATAATTGCTAAGTCATCACGCAGTTTAATAACAGCAGCATCATCTGTCGAGTCAAATCCTACCAGTAAATTTTCATTGGTCGCTTTTGGTAAATCCGCCAGCAACTCTCCTAAATTCCCTGGTCCGATTTTCGCATTGCAGCCACCGCAGACAATCAATTGTTGAGCTGTCTCCATGCTTTCCACCATCCTTCACGTTCTCTATTATAACAGTTTACTTTTTGTTTCTCTACGTATATTTCCATCCAATTTATAACGATTTTAATCTCTCATAAAAACGCTTTTAATTTATAGAATGATTTATTGCTTGAGTATGAGAACAGCATTAAAAAATGCGTTTCCTAAACAAAATAGGAAACGCATTTATGCTCATTTAGCCGGATGATTTTAGCTCTTTACTGATATAAACACCTCATAGAAGCTCAATTTACCAGCAACTTTAACTTTAATATTAACAGCCTGTTTAGGCAGATACGCCAAAGGAATGACTTCGACAAAAATTGTTTTCAAAGTATCAACGGACGCGCCTGAATCAATCGCTTCTTTTCGAGCAGTGTCGATCGCCAGATTCACTGCCTCCTCTTGTGTTTGATTTTCTAATGAATAGACCGAATTTACTTCACCTGAGACTTCCCCTAAAGCAGCTCCGATCGCATTAGCGGCATCATAATTTTCTGGAACAATTACTTCTGACACCCCGTTCATTTCTTTGGGCAGAATGATGCTGCCTCCACCAACTAAAATAACAGGAACCTCTTTGCGATCTGTCTTCATTTGATCAATCGCATCTTCAATCAGTTCTCGTATTTTTTCCTTTGTTTGATTCACTAGATTCACCTCTAAATCAGGTGAAATAGCTCCATCTACCGGATGATTCTTTTGATTAGCGATCGCGATATCTGTCGTACACAAGACCTTGCCGCCAAAAGATAAACTTTCTTCCAAAATCCGATAGCCTAAGCTTTCTGGTCCGACTCTAAGTTCGTTTTCCACGTGTACGATCGTTCCGCCACCTAATCCAATCGATAGAACATCTGGCATCCGGAAATTTGTTCTGATTCCACCAATCACAGTTGCTAATGACGATTCGCGGGGAAACCCTTTTTTCAAAACCCCAATATCCGTTGTCGTTCCGCCGACATCGACAACTAACGCATTCTCCAAGTTGCTTAAATGCGCGGCTCCACGAATGGAATTGGTTGGACCGCAGCCAATCGTTAATACAGGATAACGCAAAGCTTTTTCTAAATTCATTAATGTACCATCATTTTGGCAAATAAAAACCTCTGAAGTCAGGTTATTATTACTTAACGCTTGCTTCAATCCACGAATCATTTGCTGAATCGTTTGTGTTAAGGCAGCATTTAAAATACTAGCATTTTCTCTTTCCAACAGTCCAATTGATCCAATCTCGCTAGATAGCGTTACAGGAACTGCTAACTCTTCTTCTACAATAGCGGCAACCTGTTTTTCCTGCTCTCTGTTGACTGGTGAGAACACACCAACTACTGCTACGGCTTCTACTTTGCCTTTCATATGTTGACAAACTTCACGGATCTCCGTGTCATTAACTTCAGCAATTTTATTTCCATTGTATTCATAGCCGCCTGAGACAATAGCTGTCTGCGCGTTCATTTTTTCGGCAAGATCCTCCGGCCAGCCAACCATGGGAGCAACCGCAGTGGTGGCTGGTTTGGCTAAACGAATGATTCCCACCTTGCTCATTTCTTTTCTCTGAACAATCGCATTCGTACAATGAGTAGTCCCTAACATGACCACACTGATTTTATCCGTTGGGATACGCGTTTCTGCTAAAATTTTTTGAATCGCCGCATCAATTCCTAGACTAACATTCTCCATCGTAGGGCTTTTGATTTTTCCGATACAGTTTAAATTCTCATCTAAAATCGCGCAATCCGTATTCGTTCCGCCAACATCAATCCCTAATCTATACATATCGCTTCTTCTCCCATCAGTTCTTCCACCGGTCTGTACTCTATTTCGTATCCAAAATAGTTCGGTCCGGCTACTTCTATGCCTTTTTTTGTTCGCCATTTAGCGTCACAAGGCAAGGCGATCACATGAATACGCGCGCCGTAACGCAAGGTCTCTGTAGTGATCGGACGGCCGGTCTCATAATCCAATGCACAAATCAAATCAGGGGTCGAAGCAAGAATTTTTCCGTCTTTTTTAGCTAGCAACAATTCATTTTGAAAAAGAACCTCTAACTCCTCACCTTTATTCTTCCCGATACCGGCACACGTCGCACTGCCGCGTGTAAAGCCGCCTTCCACATTCCGTTCAATATTCTTGATCTTCCCTTCAAACAAGGAATACCCCTTCAACGTAGATAATAGACGCTTAACTGGAGCTGTAGTCTCTTTCGGATCGGTTAATTCTTCACCGATTTTTTTAGCTAAGCTCAAAGTTCCGCGAATCCCACATTCTTTCACGACTTTTCCAGGAAAAACATTATCCACCATATTGGCGCTGCCACCCATCACATCGGTAATCGCACGAGCAATTTTTTCAGACCATTCTCCATCTTTTGGATAATAGATGATTCGATTTCCTTGGCTATCAGCCATCGCCACAATCTCAGGCTGATAACCCTTTAAGAAAAAGGTAACCATTTGTGATTCTGGAAAAGCCCGACCCATGGCATCAGCATCCACGATCGGCAACCCCATTTTTGCAGCGCAGGCAATCGGCAGTAAGGAGTTTCCGCCGCCAATTTCAATCGGCATAATCGCTTGTGTTCTTTCAGGAAAAGTTTCCTTTAATACCTCGGCAGGAGCATAGAGTTCTTCTTCTGAAGCAATTTTCTCGTTCGAAACAGAAGGTGCACCAATCGATCCGACAGGCATAACTAGAGCATCATCATCCAAGTCTTCTACCTGTAAAACCTTCACTGGACCATATTTTTGAAGCGCCTGCAGCGCCATCAATCGACCGACAAACGGATCGCCGCCACCGCCCGTTCCCAGCAACGTTGCACCGATTGAAATATTTTCTAAATCTTCTACCGTAATCCATTCCATGAGTTATTTCCGTCCTTTAGTCAATTTTGTCACAATAAAATAGCAAAGCCCCGCCACTAAAATACCGTCTAAAGCTGAAACATTCGTTAGCGTAAACAAGCCAAAGCCGGCTGGCGGCTGACTAGTCATAAAGGCAACTGTACTGCCGACTACCCAAGAAAAAATAGAAATCGGATAATAGTCCTGCAGCTTTTCTTCGTAAGAGAAATCATACTTCTCTTTGTATAAGAAATAGTCAATCATATATATCCCAGCAATTGGTGAGACTAAAACCGTCACGATCGATAGAAAGTTTTCAAACATGCCGTAAATTCCAAACATCGCCATTAAAATACCCAATGTACCACAAACAATGGTAATTAGTTTAGGGTTAATATTTTTAAACACTATCGAAAAGTCCAAAGAAGCGGAATAAAGATTGTTTGTATTCGTCGTCCATTGTGCAAGTGTTAAAACTAAAATAGATGGGATACCTAGACCTAAAGTAAAGAAAACTGCCGTAAGATCAGCCGTATTCATCACCTTGACTAAAATCAAGGAAATGATAATCATAAAACTATTCCCGATAGTAAACCCAACAAAGCCAGCAATCATTGCCTGCTTTGGATTTTGTGCCCAACGTGCAACATCCGGTGCCATAACAACTCCCACCATATACACACCAATAACAAGAGAAACCGCTAAGCCAAAAGAGAGGTTGGAGCCTTGAGGTGCACTAGCCAAGCCAGATGTCCCATTCCGATTTAAGGACATGAGGGTTGCAACGATGATTAATACAGCTAATAATGGAACAGAATAAGTACATAACTTCTCAATCGCCTGATAGCCCCAGAAGGCCGAGAGCATCATTAAACTCCCGCCAATCAATGACAACAGCCATGAAGGTGTGTTAGCACCCGTCAATTGATTAATCGCCGCACCAATATTTTCAGCAAAGAACCCAATCTGCACACCAAACCAGCCCAAAGAAGAAATCCCCATGATTGCCCCCATCAATGAAGCACCCTTCTTTCCAAAAGAGATTCTGGAAATCATTCCCGTTGATAGTCCAGCCTTCGCGCCAATGTAGGTCGCACCAATTGCCAATATTCCTAGAATAACCGATCCAATAATCACTGCATAGATAGCCGTCCAAAACGCCATCCCCTGCGATAATGCAACTCCCATAAACATTCCAGACAAGTCAATACCGATAGCAATCCACACCATACTAATGGATAACCAGCGCTTTCTGTCTTTTTCTGGTACACGTTCTCTTTCATAATTTCCCGAATTTGTTTCCACTGTTTCTTCCATTTAACACCCTCATTTCTGAATATTCTGACAAATAAATATTTTATCATTATAGCTAAATGAGAATTCTCTGACTATGTTAATCTGACAAAATAGAAGAAGCCGTCTTGTCAATATTGACAAAAGCGGCTTTCCATCAGTCTTTATCCGAGTATTTTCGGTAATAAATTAGATTTTTAATCAACAAATAACGCGAAGCTGTATGTGAAAAGGACATTCCTAAGCGTTCTTGTGCTCGTTTCAATCGATACTTAATCGTATTATTATGCAAAAAAAGTTGTCTCGCTGTATCATTAATATTCTCATCGCAATCTAAAAAGAAAACTGCTAACGACTCGATGAAATCCTCCTCTAAATACGACTCTAAAAAAATCGATTCCGTCTCCTGCGTCACATCTTTCAACAGATATAGCTCTTCTGGATAAAAACATCTTTTCTTCGGAAAAACCTTTTTACTGTCTTCGATCTGATCCAGAATAAATGACATCTGTTTAAAAACAGATGATAAACCTAAAAACTCTCTACCAATATAAAAATAGTCCGTCTTAGCATCATATAACGGAAAAATTGTCGTAGCCGTCAGGTCCAAAGAATTACTAATCAACCACTCCAGATCCTTTTCCTGATAATAAATCCCTTTCATTTTATAAGCAGTTCTGCCTCTTTTAGGTGTTCCATTTTGTATACAATACAATTTTAAAGGCTGATTCACGTCAATTCCTTCTTTTTGAGCTAAGAGCATAGCCGTATGAAAATCCTCTGTTTGACAGGCAGAGAAAAACTGTTGGCCAGTATTCAGCAGCTGTCCCTCGCCAAAATACTTAATCATTTTTTCGACGACTGTCTTTATTCCATCTATTTGCTTGTCTGCCAAGGGTTCTCTTCTAAAAATTGCTAAATAATAATGGTGCTCCAAGGAAGACAGCGATAACTGAATATCCGTTTGAAAATAATAATTTTGATTTACCTCTACAGGAGTATTTTTTTTAGCTTCCTTCTCCCTTTTATTAGCAATGACCTCTCTTAAATTATGATCCAGACTTCGCGGCCACGCCTTTGATAGCAAAACCTCGTCTTCCTGACTTTTAATGAACAAGCTGCACTTGAACTTGTCCGATAAAATACTTAATCCTGTTTCAATCTGATTCGGTGCAGGCAATTGTCGAATCGTCTCAAGCAAAACCTCTTGTTGAGGATCTAAATCCGCTTCTTCTTTGCTGATATAAGACAAAGCTTCAGAAATTACCTCGCTATATCTCAGATCCATTCGATTGATCGGCATTAAAATCAAAACCATTTCCAATTCGTTCATCTTAGCAATTACTTTTTCTGAAACTTCGGGCATGATCAGACCAACATAGTATAAGATAATCCCTAACTGGCTGTGTTGATGAAGGATCGAGATAATCTCAAGCTGCTTTTCTACATCATGAGCGATTTGAGCAAAAGAAGTAAGAACCAGTTCGTTTCCGGAGTATTCCCCTTTTATCGGCATTCCGCCATACAGTTTTGGTTCAGAAACCTCCAAAACAGAAATCGTAGTGACCAAACGCTGTCTTTGAGATGCACCAGCGATTATCTTTGCTCCCTTCATGGAAGACAATCTCAATATATCCTGAACGTTCAACGATATTCCCCCTTCACGAAAGCGTTTGAATCATTCTATCAAAAAATGAAAATAATATCATTTAGTTCTTAATTTTTTATTAGAATAAACCGATTAAGATTTTCATCCGCGTCTAAAACTCCTTTATATACAAAAAAACTACCTACTCAAATCGAGCAGGTAGTTTTGACGATGAACTTTACTGTGCAATCTGAGCTGCGTTCATACTCTTGCGAATATACATTACACCAGTAATAATGATAACTACGATAATAATATAAGTAAGCACATTTAAATCTAGTCCAGTTACGAATTTAGCAGCAATGATTACCCCAATAATCCCACCGACTGTAATCGCTAAACTTACTTTTCGTGCATAATCGCCTGTCTTAACGAAGTTCAAACTTGCAACCGGCATCAAGCCAGCACAAGAACCCATCATTACAGGGAAAGCAACTAGCGGGCTTAGACCTAACATATAAACCATCGCCATACATGGTGCATACAACCCAACACCGATCGTCATCAACGCGCCTAGGATAAAGTTGATTACCACACCAATCACTAATTTGATACCAGTCAAAGCAGTTGCCGTATTATCCGCTCCTAAAACATCAATCCAGCCTTGTTGACGAGCGAACATCAAAACAGCTGTGATGATCAATGCCCAGCCCATCCAAAGCTGAACTTTCTTTTCTGGTAAGCCTGTAACAAATTTTGATCCAATAAACGCACCAACTGTCGCTGAACCAACCAACGCGAATAAAGTCACTGGTGATACGTCGACAACCGTTGTAAAGATAAATGCTTCTACCAACACGGGAATTCCGTGACCTACATTTAATGTACCTGGTAATAAACG
Organism: Enterococcus sp. DIV0187; assembly: GCF_051713785.1. Taxonomy (NCBI): domain Bacteria; kingdom Bacillati; phylum Bacillota; class Bacilli; order Lactobacillales; family Enterococcaceae; genus Enterococcus; species Enterococcus sp. DIV0187. Next base: position 692,531 of record NZ_JBIOQO010000002.1, on the reverse strand, counting down.
GTCAGAACTCAACTGTTTGGTCATATTCAAAAGCAATGTCGTCGGCGCAAAACTTCCGATTCCCAATGTATCCAAAAAGTCAGTAACAAAACCAATAATCCCTGAGACGATCCAGTTTCCTTTTCCAAGATCATCTTTGTGTTTTATACAGTCACGTCCCATGTTGACCGTGTGCAGCAACATCAAACCAACATATACAGCTAATAATACTGTTACCATATTACCCCTCCTTCATCTTTATCCTAAAAGGAAACCATCCTTCAAGGAATCTTTCGGATCAACTAAAAATGAGTTGTATCCAGTGACATAAGCAGAACCTGTTACTCGAGGAATGATGGCTTTGTATCCTCCAACTTCTGCTTCTTCAACAATTTCACCTTTAAATTTCGTGCATAAAATACTTTCATACACAAAAGTATCGCCAACTTTCATTTCGCCCTTGCCGTACAACGTCGCAAGCTTCGCACTTGTACCTGTTCCACAAGGAGAACGGTCAACTTGTCCATCACCGAAAACAACTACATTTTGATATGTTGCATCCGGGCTGGTTGGTGGTCCATAAAATTCAACAAGATCGACTGTTTTGATATGATCCAGTGTCGGGTGTTGAATCTCAATTTGTTCGTTTACAGCATCACGAATGATCATGCCTAAATCATTAAATTTAGAAGCATTTTCTGGCTTGATTTCTAAACCAACAGATGCTGCCGGTAAGATTGCAAAGAAACTTCCGCCAAAAGAAATATCCATAGCCAATTCACCAATTTCAGGAACATTGACCGTTACATTTTCTTTATAAAGGAATGATTCCACGTTTTCGAATGAAACTGATTCTGCTGAATAGTCTTCATCCAAATGAACTGTTCCGCGTACGATTCCTGCTGGTGTATCTTGAACAACTTTAACTTCACGTTCGCCTTCTTTAGCCTCTACCCAGCCTTGTTCAACTGCTGATGTCATCGCTGCAATCGTGTTGTGTCCGCACATGTTCAAATAGCCGCCAGAATCCATAAAGATAATTCCGTAGTCCGCTTCTTCATGAACGGGCTCAGTAATAAAGGCACCAAACATATCACGGTGTCCACGTGGTTCCAGCATCAACATTCTACGCAAGTCGTCTGCTTCCGTTTCTAAATAAGCTCTCTTGTCAGCCATTGTTTCACCTGGGAATTTTGGAATTCCGCCGATGATCAAACGTGCAGCTTCACCTGCTGTATGTGTATCGATCGCTGAAATCATTTTTGATACTTTCATGATTATCCTCCCTTGTTACCTAATTTTAAAAATAAATAGGACTTTGATGATTCATACTCATAAAATTTTTCGCTAACGTATTTGTTGATTATCTTTTCGCATTTTTAATTTAATTGACGCAAGCGCTTTAACTGCATCTCGATGATTGATGGTATTTTCACCAACAACCTCCGTCTCGATTCCGGCTTCTGATTTATTAAAATCCAATACATGATCCGTAAAGTCATTTTCCACCACAAATTTCGCTTGTGTACCAATGAACTTGAGTCCAATCACGCTAATATCTCGGCGACCGATTTCCTCTAAGGTATTCGCAAAATCCACATCTGAGTTTCCCCAGCCATCTGTTGAAGCAATCACACCATTGGTGCGCATCCCTTCTAACCACGCAGCCGTTCGCTGCCCGACTAGATATTTCATTGCATTACTTTGCGGCGTTCCCACGACAACGACTCCTTGAAAGTCAATGTCTGGATCTTTACCAAGAAGATCGACGAGCGGATCTTGAAAATGATGCAGTGATGTTTCTTTGGTTGATGGGCCAATTCCCATAACGCCACCACCTATCCATTATTTACGTTAAACCATGGAACGAATCGCCCCATCGCGGTATTCATTTGCTGTTAGAAAGACCGGCATGTTGTTCATATCAATGATCGAACAACCACCTTTAAAGCCACTAGGTTCATTCGGATAGAGTAACATATCATACATTGCTCCCTGACCAGCCACTTGCTTGACTAAAGCAACTTTGGGCTTACCAGGATTACTACGCTCTTCATAAACATGTACTTCACAGGCGTCTTTACCCTCCAGCATCTTCATTCTTTCGCGAATTTCTTGAACAAAATCGTCCACGATCGCAAACATTTTCAGACAAAGCTCACGATTAAAAGGAGTCCCCTTTTTCGCTAAGAGATCTACATGAATAATGTAGTCCTCCGCTTTAGGCGTCCCTGCTCGATCCAATACTAAATGATCACGCAAAACACCTTCAGAGGAGCCAAATTCATGCATTTGTTCTCCATCTTCAATAGCCCCAGTCATGACGACTGAAACTCCTGTAAGTGTATGCGTGATCCCTGTACCCAACGCACCCAACACCTTTGTGGAGATCGGAATGATATCCATAATGGTGTTGGTTTCAACTTCATGTTGTTGCGGTGGGAGCAATCGAATCGTCAGCTTCTGAATAGTGGCGTCCTCGCAGTCAAAGTCTTGCTTAATTTGTAAACGAGTTGGTTCAATACGGAAGTCGTTACCTGTAGTGACTTCTTCCATATGAAAAACTTTGATCTTTAAAGTTTCGCCTCGCATCATTCACACCTACTTTCAATGTAAACGGCGATTAATAAGTAGCGTCTTCTACGCAAGCTACGCTAAGTAGAACTAGCATTCAGAAATAAGTCGAAAATTCACAAAAATTTGAAAAGCACCAAGTAGGTACCAATCAACATCAGTTCCTACGTCACTGTGTTTCTTGGCAATTTTAGGAATTCCCGTCTTATTTCTCGACGCTAAACACTTATTAAATCAGCCTCTTGACTTAGACGTGGGCAATGTATTCATAAGGTAATGGAACAATTTTCCCTGGCGTTTCGATTGATACTAATGCTTCTAAAGTATCCTTCATGATACCTGTTTGCATTTCAATGTTGTGTGGTTCACCGGCATTGGCACCCATTGGTACACGCGGCGCAACGGCACGTGGAGTCCCGTTTTGGCGTACAACTGGTGGTAATGCGGCGATTAAAATAGTAGGAATTCCCGCTTCCTCAATAGCTCTCTGCACGATCACGGCAGTTCTATGACAGGTTCCTCAGCCAGCGGTTAAGACGACAGCGTCGACTTCTTCTTCTACTAATTTTTGAGCGATTTCTGGTCCAGTCACATCGTGGAATGCGTCTTGGTCTCCACCGCCGCCCATGAATGCGTAGTGAACAGGTGCAGATTCTTTGATAAAGCCTTCTGCAGCTAATTCATGTAAACGATCTAACGGGAACATCGAATTGATGTCGCGGTTCGCATCGGCATTATCATAACCACCGTGAGAAACCATCAAATCCTCTACTTTTGAAGTATCTGGTACTTCGCGGTATGTTGTATCACCCGCTAAATTGAAACGTTTATCTGATTTTAAGTGTACGCCAGCTGCTGTTGCTAACGCCACGCGCATTTCTTTAAGCTCTTTTTTCACAGGGGTAAAGACAGATTTTGGCGTAATCGGCACAAAAATTTCTGACTGTAACCCTTCAAAGACTGTTAAGCCCATGTGTTAATTCTCCTCTCCTGCTTCTTCACGTTTTCTTCTGGCTTCGGCCCGACGACGTTCATGCTCATAAATAGCAGTTTTATAATGTTCGTCTGGCTCTTCCGCCAAAACTTCTGGATAGCTCATTAGAAACCCAACTTCTTGACCGATCTCTAAATTATACTCAGAAATGATCATTCGACGGGGGATTTTAAGTTGACCTAAACGACCTTTTAAGTCGATTGTCACACTGGCATCGTGAAGTTCAACGATGATGCCTTCAAACATCTGTTCCGTCGAAATATATTTGAGTTTATTCATTCCATCCATTACTTCACCTTATTCTACTTCGTAAATTTCTTGGCGTTTTTTACTCTTAGGTAAGACTTGCTCGTTATCTACCAGGTCAATTTTCTTACCTGTTGTTTTTTCGATGATCTCGATGTTGTTGGCTTTCACGTTTGGATTCCATTTACGTTCAGCAGCTTTGATCGTACCGCCGCCCATCAAGGTCTTCAACATTGCTAGATCACGAATTGCATCTTCTTTACATAGGGTATTGTTCGACAAGATCTCATTTTCGATCCCTTGCATTGATTTGTTGTTGTCAACCATAGCGATCATCTCTGGGTTACCGACAACTAACGCACCCTGTACAGCTGAATAAGAGTCTCCGACAACTTTAATGCCGCGTTTACCAATTTCTTCGATATGTGAAGCAAAGTCGATATGGTTATTACCAAATCCTTCAGTTGTAACGATTGCGCCATCAACATCCATCGCTTCAATTGTCATACCTAAACGTTTAGAAACATAGTATTTTTCAGTGTTCGCTTGTGGAGAACCTACAAACATAACACCGACTAAATCGATTTCTTCGTCTTCCATTGCTTCACGTACTAATGGTTCTCTCCAGTAGTGACGAGAAGTTTCTTTTGATGCTGGTCCAATACATGTTAATGCATGGATCCCGCCGTCTAATACTTCAGTTGGCGCTAAAATGACTGGTAAGTTTCCAAGGTCAACGTTAGGTTTCGCACCTAATGTTCCAACTGGTTCGATTGGCATGATCAAGTTATCGTGCATCGCACCTTGACCCATGATCTCTTTAACAATAATCACACGTTTGTTACCAATCCGGCGTTTTTGTACGATTTCATCATGTTCTACAACTAGAGATTCGTCTGCTTTTTTCACTGCTTCGCGAATTTCTTGTGTAATGTAGTCAGATGCTTTATGAGCGGCTAATGGTCCAGGACGTTCCATATTCGCGCCTTCTTTAATTGTTACTTGTGTTTTGATGAAGATTTCGCCTTTGTCTGGTGCACCAGGACGTCCCCACATGATGTTGCGGTCTAATTCACCTTCAGATGAACCGAATTCACCGATTTGAACACCATTTGCATCTGTTCCTGTAAGAACCATCACGACGCCATCTAACACACGTGTAACACCATGGCCGATATCCGCGCCATCCATTTTAGCAGCGATAGGTTGTACGTCCATGATCGTTTCACTATATTCGTTGTATTTATCTGGTGTAATGATTTCAAAAGTAACACTTTCAACTAGTTCTTCTAGTTCTGCCGCTTCCGCACACATATCTTCCATTTTACGTAAAACTAATGTCGTACCTTCGATTTTCGTTTCATCGCCAAACACAACTTTTTCAATCTTCATGTGATCGCGACGAACAGAACGAACGACTTTTTCTTCTACTTTTGCTTCTGGAGCTGTTGAAGCTTCTGCAACTGGCGCTTGAGCCGCTGCTGCAACTGGAGGCACTGGGGCTGATGGAGCTACACCCATTTGACCTGCAATAGCCATCGGTACTTCTAAATCAATACCGCGTCCTTCAGCAATATGGATTTTAATTGTTTGTCCGCCCACTGGCGAAACTGGTGCCACGGGAGCAATAGGAGCAACTGGAGTAGGTGCTTCTTCGACAGGAGCTTCCTCTTCTGCTGCTACTTCAGTGTCCTCAGAAACACCATCTAATAATTCTTTTGTTAATGGAACCAACGCATCCGTTGTTTCTTTCAATGTCGTGCCAAGTACTTGTTCGATTGTTAGAGTATTTTCAGGCATTTCTAATAAACCTGAATCCTCTAAATCAGGGAAGATCGCTGGATCTTCTAAATCATCTGGTGCGATTACTTTGCCTGCTTCTGCACGGCAACATAATACTGCAGGGTCTTTGGCATGTTCTTTAGCAGTTTCTGCTGTAATAGACATTCGTTAAATCCTCCTAAATTTTTAAAATTAATTTGTAGGTAATCGACGATATAGTCTATGCCCATCTGCCCGCAGTACATGATCTGTATGATGATAAACCGGAACTCCTAACCTAGGAGCTACACCCATAACGGTGTTCGTTCAATCGGAACAGGATCCAGTCAATACTACTTCTGCTCCTTGCTTCTTCAAGGACATCACAGTTGCAGCTTGGCCTGGACAAATACCTGGCAGGGCACATCTATATCTTCCATTTACTTCTACCATTCGCTTGCAGCGTTCTGCAGCGACAACTTCAGCGCCCATGTTATTAGCGATCTCGGTCATGCGTTCGGCAGAGCCGCCGCATTCGCAAATCAAAAGACCGACTTTCCGACTTTCTTGAGGGAAAGGCATAGCGACTAACACACCACCACTTGTCTTAGTGATCGGTGTCATCTCGTCACCACTTCTTCCTGTCATTGGTCCGCCAATTACGATCTCGCCATGAGGTTCGACATATCCGCCAACATTGTTAATCAATGTTTTAACTGGTGTGCCAATAGGTACATCTACGAAAACTGTTTCTTTTTGTTTTACACGACCCGAAACGGTCACGTCTTTGTCAATGAACGGTTTGCGGTCTTCAATTGCTTCTGCGATACGTTTAATCGTTTCCACATTGTCGATCACAGCACCAACCTCTGTAGGAAGTTGACCTGGTTCCAAAACAATGTCCATTACTTCACGAACGATCATACGCTCGTCCCCTGCTGGATAGATGTCTGGCAATTGATAAACATCCAGTGTTGGTTCATTGTCCACTGCCTTCAGCAAGCGTGTGACCAGCATCCGGTGTTTACCTTTTACAGCAATTACACCTTTTGGCGCCTTCGTCATTTCCATGCAGTATTTCATTCCGCGGATCAGTTGCTCGATATGTTCACTCATTTGTTTGACATTATGAGCTAATAACGCCTCACATTCTGCACCGTTCGCAATAAAAAGACCTTCTGGAATCTCGCAAGCCAGTTTCAAGAATGTTGGAAAACCCGCGCCTCCTGCACCGACGATTCCCGCAGCTTCCACTGCCTTTGCATGAGAATCCGTTTCAGGAATGGGAACAAATGTTGAAAAATCTTGTTCCTCGTCAATCGTCAGAACGATATTTTCACCATCTACATCCACTACTTTCCCAGAAAAGCTGGCATGAATATTGGCACCTAAACCATTAGGCTCAGCGATTAATTGTCCTCGTTGGACCTGATCACCAGCCTGTACGATCCCTTTACAAGGAGCGCCGACATGTTGTTTTAATGGTATAAGAATTTGTGTCAAATTATTTCACCTCCTTGCTTCTTTGTTTGTTCGAACTTGAGCAAATCAGCCACCCGTAGTTCAAGTAAATCATAGCACACTCATCTCCCTTGTAAAAGGTCGTTTCTCGATTATTTTGATATTTTCTGACAAACAACTTGACAAATTGTAGATTTTTTTGGATTCTCTAATTAAATTTTCATCAAAAATATCAATTCCTCAAAAATCGTTTACAAAGACTGATTCAATAATATTTTTAACGATTGTGGATTGTCGACAACACAAGTTATCTGTTTAGCTTTTAAGAAAACACGGCTGTTATTTCACAATTATAACGATTAATTATAATCGTTATTTTATTTAGACTGCTCATTGATTTTATTCGTTTTTAAAGGTTCTTTTTACCCGAATAAACAAAAAATTCCTTTACTATTCATATGTATACCCGTTCACATTAAAATTTCCTGATGCTTCGCTTTTCCCCTTAAAATGTCCCTTTTTGGAATCTACTGCATAGAAAAAAGCACTCGCCTCGTTGAGGCAAGTGCTTGATGTCTGAATTATTCAGCTGTTTCCAATTTGTCCAAGGTTTTACTACCAAACCATAGAATCAAACCTAAAACGATAACAATTGCTGCTAGTACACCGTAACCCATTTGGAAATCTCCAGGTACATCTGTTTCTAGCAAAGCATAGATAACAGGATAAATCATTTGTGAGAAGAACACAGCGATTGTCCAGAATCCTAATAATAACCCCATTAATTTTGCTGGAGCAAGTTTTGCAATAAAGGAATTACCTAGTGGAGAGAAGATCATTTCACCAATTGACATCAATAAACTTACCATAACTAACCAAATAATTGATGTATGTCCTTTACCTACGATATCAGCAAGAACCATTACCACATAAGAAATACCAACTAAGATCATTCCTAGAGCTGTTTTCTTAAACATACTCATATCCCCTTTTGGACGAGCAGCTAATTTAGTCCATAAACGACCTAGAACAGGACCAAGTATGATACAAGTCAAGGCATTCATTGAGTCGAAGTAAGACGTTGGAATTTTGAAGCTTCCAACTACCCAATTCGCACGTTCGATAAATCCTGCTCCATCACCATATCCAAAATAGAAATATGCTGGCATATAAGCTAGGTACCACACAGTCCAGAAAACAACAGAGAACAGAGTAACCAAAATAATAGCAATGATTCGTTTTTTATCTCCAGAAGTCAATTTATTATCTACAGCTTCTGACTTTTTACCAGCAGAGTCATATTGACGTTGGTCAACTTTGAATGGTTTTTTACCAGCTTCGCCTAGTGAGCGACTGTTAAAAATGAACCATAATGCATCAATAAGTAATAATACTCCACAAATCATAAATACAAAATTATATCCAAATGCTGGAATTAATAATACTAAGAAAGTCGTTCCAATGAATGAACCGATATTAACAAATGAATACTGTACAGAGAACGCTTCATTCAGTGCTTTTTCATCATCAAATAGTAGCGCGTTTACACCAGATAGATTCCCTTTAAACAAGCCGGTTCCAAGAGCAACTAAGATGATCATGAACCACACCATGCCCATTGAACTTGCCTGCCAAGCTAACATATAGCCAATACCCATCATAATCATTCCTGCGGCTACACATAATCGAGGACTTAACCAATAATCGGCAATATATCCACCAATTGTTGGTGTGATATATGTTGCAGCGACAAACCATGCTGAGATTTGTACACCTTGTGCACTTGTCATTCCCAATCCACCTGAAGCAGCAGTTGTTGCGATCCAGATCGCCAACATATATTTCGCTGTGTAGAATGCACATCGTTCAAACGTAAACCCTAATGCACAGACATAAAACCCAAAAGGTTTCTTTGTTTTTACTGGAGTTGTTTCCACTATCATTCCTTCTCTCTTTAAAAAATTAATCGTTCGCTGCGAGCCATTCTTCCAACAGCTTCATGTATTTTTCACGTTCCTCAACAAATGGCATATGTCTGCTACTAGCAAACAGCTCCCATTTTGCACCTGGAATCGCATCATACATGGTTTTTGCTACTAAAGGTGTACACAAATCGTTTGTGCCACTTGTAACAAGTGTCGGGATAGTGACATCACGCAGCTTTTCGGTATAATCATACCCTTGTAAAGTACCTTCCGGCGAGTATTCATTTGGACCCCAAGCCGTGACATAGCTTTCAGTACCAGCTACTTTTTCACGCCACAATGGTTCAGGATCATCCTTAGTAAATACTGGAGCCGCATGGCGTACCATGAAGCGATCATTTGCCGCCAGATAAGCTGGATCGTCGTAAACGCCGGTTTCTTCTGCTTTTGCAATGGCTGCTTGATCTTCATCTGACATAAATTTGATCATCCGATGTTGTTCTTGCGCCCAAAGTTTGGCAGAAGGCAATGTACTAGAAAGTACCATACTCTTGATGCCTTTTGGTGCATAATCACAAACATAAATGATTTCTAACATTCCGCCCCAAGATTGGCCTAGTAAATGAACTTCGTCCAAACCTAGATGCTCTCTTAAAGCAATCAACTCATTGACCCATGTTTCCGCCGTCCAAAGTTCCGGCTGTGAAGGTACCGCAGATTTCCCGCAACCTAGTTGATCATACATGATGATCTGGCGGCCATCGACCGCCATTTCATCAAGAACTTCAAAATAGTTATGGGTTGATCCAGGTCCGCCGTGCATGACAATCAATGGTTTCTTATTACCGCTTTGTTCTCCAACAATTCGATAATAGGTTTGATGCCCTAAATAAGGCATATATCCTTCTTCGATTTTCATACGTTGCGCGGCCTCCTAACCGATTACTTCTAAGTCTTTCGGATAATGGTTCAAGTTTTCGCATCCATCTTCTGTCACGATTACTAAATCTTCAATCCGTACACCGACTTCGCCTGGAATGTAAATTCCTGGTTCAATCGAGAAGACATTGCCTACTTCTGCGACAGCATCATTTGCTCCTGAAACGTCCCCTGTTTCATGACAATCGATCCCGATAAAATGGCCAAGACGGTGAGTAAAGTATTCGCCGTAACCTTTTTCCGTGATGTAATCACGAGCAGCAGCATCAAGTTCAGAAAATTTAACCCCTGGCTTCACAAGATCAATCGCACGTTGGGCAGCTTCTTTAACGATTTCATACACTTCACGACCTTTATCTGATACTTCTTTATAGAAGAATGTCCGTGTCATGTCGGAAGCATAAGAGTTTTTGATTCCGCCGATGTCTAAGATGACTGAATCACCCGGTTTAACTTTTGAATCATCCGTTTCATGGTGAGGATCTGCCGCATTTGCGCCATAACCTACGATTGGATCAAATGAGAAGCCGGTATTGCCTAACTCTTTGTAGATCTCGCCTAATTTTTCAGCCATTTCAGCTTCTGTTAGTTCTTGTGGCAATAATTTTTTCAAACGATCAATCGCGATCTCATTATCTGCTTGCGCATCACGCATTAATTGTTTTTCTTCTTCGTCCTTGATCGCACGGACCGCGTCAGTGACTTCCGAACCATTGCCTAATTTAGCATTAGGTACAAGCTCTAATAAGTGTAATAAGAAATGCGCAGGCCAATTCTTATCTACACCAATTTTTTTGTCAGTATCAACATACTCAAGTACTTTTTTCACAGCATCGTCGGTATCATCAATAAATACTTTTTCCACGCCCAAGTCTTCTTCGATTGGGAATAATTTGTTAACGATCAATGTGTTTTTATTTTCTGGAGTAATTACTAATACTAACAACCGTTCACCAGGATGAATCCAGCGACCAGTTAGATAGAAAATAGTTGTTGGATCTGAAACTAGCAGTTGGCCATAACCTTGTTCTTTCATTTTCTCAATTACTCTTTCAACGCGACGTTCTTTCAAAATGTTTCACTCCTTCTATTGATATTCTTAGCCTGGCGGCATTATTAAAAACAGCTCTGTTTTCACGTAGCTGTTAATAATCCTTTTCGCGGAAACTAACTGCTATGCAACAGTTCGAAAACAACACAAAAAAATTGTGCAGCTATTCACCTATCACTAGTTTTAAAATAACCATAAAATCATTTGAATTTCAAGTCTTTCACAGAATAAAATCAACTAAAATTATAGGTATCCGCTTCCACTAGTTTACTATATCTTTCGGCTTATTTAAACAATTCTTTAAATTTTTTTTCTAAATCGCCATTTGATTGGAATAATTATCAAAAAAATTGTCCCAAAATCTATTATTTCTCCAGTTATTTCTGCTCCTTATCTTTCTCTCATGGTTTTGTTTTTCTATTAAAATAATGGGATTTTCAATAACACTTTCTAAAACAATTAGTTTGTTTTTTCGAATGGAAATAAAATAAAAAACAATTCTGTTATACAACAAAATTGTTTCTACATTTTATTCACGAGAGTGAATTTTTATTCTTTTGCATTTTATGATAGGAATAGAAAAATTTAGGTGATAACTCATAACCCACTGTGATCCCTACAGCAATTGCGATAGCGATCTTCAAAACTTGAACACCAATTTGTGCGGCTTTGATGGAATCACCGATGAAAAAATTATAAGTAAAATTGTAAATTCCCATTCCGGGAACAAGGCAAAAAATACCACAAATCAAAAAAATTGTCACCGGTGCTTTTAAAGCAAAGGACGCTTCTCGTGAAAGATAAATCAATGCCATTGAAGCAATAAATGTCGCAGCAACTGGTGCAACCCAAAAATGCATGATCAGCAAATAGATGGCCCAACCGCAAGCGCCGATTACTCCGCAGTGAACATAATAGCAACGGGGAACCTCAAAAAGTATCGCAAATGAGATTGTTCCTAAAAACCCAGCCAGGATTTGAAGCAAAGTAGTTACCATGATTGCTTTCACTCCTTTCAATTTTCAAATAAATTAGCTAAATAATTGCAAGACAAGTCCAACTCCCACAGAAACACAAAGAGCGGTAATCAGAGCATTGATCATCTGCCCCCAGCCAGAGCTGTAGTCGCCATCAAATAAATAACGTATACCATTAACAACCGCCACACCAGGTAGCAATGAAATGATTCCACCAGTAACTAGACTAGTCAGCTGCAGTACCGGAAAAAAATGAACAAACAAGCAAGCTAAAATACTGACAAAGCCGCTACTGGTAATTGTTGAAATAATATCCGACATATTAAATTTCGGTAATAAGTACATAGAAAAGCAGGCTAATAGCACACCTAAAATGAATGCACCGATGGTATCCCAAAGACTTCCTCCAAAAATAAAACAGAAGCTGGCACTGCCAAAAGCATAGGCAAAAATTTTTAATGGATTTGAAGCAAAGGACTCATTTTTAATCTCCTGCAGCCACTCATTGGCATCCTCTGGGCTCAAACGTTTTTCTGTTAAGCGACGCGATAAGGTGTTGATCTGTTCAATCCGCCCCAAATTAATTGGAGAAATCGGAATATCCCGTACACGAGCCTGGACTGTTTGATCCTTCAGCCGAGCTGTCATAAAAATCCCATTGATTAAAACAAAACTATCAAATTCCTTCAAATCCAGAGCTTCCGCAATATGGCGTATGGTCGTCTCAATCCGCTTGATCTCCGCACCATTCTTTAATAGTGTTTCCCCAATATCATAGACGAAATCAAAAGCTTCCTGTTCATTCATCGGTTTCACTCCCTTTTTTACGTAAATAATCTGCCAAATCATACGTTTTTTTCATCAATAGTTTAACGTGATTACTTGTTTAAAAAACGACGACAGCCTCTGCCGTCGTCGTCTTAGTATAGCCTATCTCAATCTTATAATTCAATCAAATCATGAGAAATACTGATCATATTTTCATAGCCGTCATCCGTGATCAAGACTTGGTCCTCAATTCGGACACCACCCCAATCCGGAATATAGATTCCAGGTTCAATGGTCATGACCATACCCGTTTCCAATACATCATCATATTGTTCGTCAATGTATGGTAATTCGTGAACAAATAACCCGATACTATGACCAATATTCCGATACGTATATTGCGGATATTCTGTTCCCGCCAATGGTTTCAATGATGCTTGATAGATGTCTTTCACTGCGGCGCCATTTTTCATAACTGCTTCTGCTGCTTCTAGACTTTGTTTTTCAAGCTCATACACTTCTCGTTGTTTTTCTGACGCCTTTCCGACAACGACCGTACGTGTCATATCAGACATATAACCTTCGTATTGACAGCCAAAATCCATTAAGACAAAATCACCATATTCAATTGATTTTTTCGATGGAATGCCATGTAACAAAGAGGTATTTGCGCCAGAAATTAAAATATTTCCATATGGCTGCGTATCTGCACCCTCTTGTACCATGTATAAAGAAAGCTTAGCTGCTAATTCTTTTTCTGTTACCCCAATGCGAATTTCCGGTAATAGCCGATTAAGTGCACGACATGAAATTTCGCAAGCGTTGCGCATGTACTGAATTTCTTTTGGTGATTTAATGGCACGCATGCGGTCAATTACACCACCCGCTTGAACAAATTCCGCTTTGGTCTTCGAGGTGAAATCAGAATACATATCATAGGTCAGATAATCTGCTTCAAAAGCGATCGTCTTTATGTTTTTCTCACTTGCTAAGCGTGCCACTGTGTCCCCGACAGTCCGTCCGGGCAAACGCCAATTAATGATTTCATAATCTGGTACTTCAATATCCGCTTGTTCGGTATAACGCGGATCAGTCAAAAAGTATTGTCCCTCTTGTGTGAGCAAAATAAATGAATCGTCTCCTGTCCAGCCGCTAGTAAAACGAACATTTACTCTTTTAGCAATAAAAAAAGCGTCCAATTTCTCTTTTTCCAAATACGCACGAATCTTTGCTTCGTTTAACATTGTCACACGTTCCTTTCTGTTTTGAAGTTCTAGCCTTCTAAAGAATAGAGTAGCAGTCGCAGGAACTTTGGTCAACGCTTTCAAAAAAATATACTCTCAGCAACAACCATAAATAACCATTCTAGCGGTTCATTCCTCTAAGTCTTTCTGACCATCAGCTCTAGTTTGACAGTTTATCGCGAAATCGCTTACCATTGGTTTATCACATTTTTAAAAGGAGGTACTTATGGAAAAAGCTAGTCATCATACCTGTCAGCATAATCAACATGTGAAATCCAGCTTGCCTTTCAAACATAATCACGAGTTGAACCTTGCCAGACAAAACTGTGTTGCCTCGTTTAACAAACTTGAAATTATCCAAGAAAACAAAGTGATTTGGAGTCAAAAAGCTTATGATTTTTTGGAGAAGGACTGCCCTACTTCCGCAAATCCCAGTCTATGGGAAAATGCCCGCTGTAATCATCAGACAGGATTATTTCGTGTAACGGATAAGATTTTTCAACTTCGCGGCTTTGATATGGCGAACTTGAGTCTGATTTTGACTCCGCAAAATACTTGGGTGATTTTTGACACCTTGATGAGTATTGAATGTTCCCGAGCAGCGATTGAATTTGCCAATCGCTGGTTTGAAAAAAATGACTATCCAATTGTTGACGGACACATTGCAGGAATTGTTATCAGCCACTCTCATGTGGATCATTTCGGCGGAATTCGCGGGTTGTTTCCTGATTTCACGTTAGAGTCAGAGATACCTATTTTTGCTCCAACAGGTTTTACTGAAGCCGCGATTGCTGAAAATTTGATGGCCGGCAAAGCCATGGGACGAAGAGCAGGCTACCAATATGGCACCCTGCTAGAAAAATCCTCCACTGGCTCACTGTCAATCGGGATCGGTCAAGGGCAGTCTTTAGGAACGGTTAGTTTTGAGCTGCCGACAAAAGAGATTACTGAAAATCAAACGCTGGAAATAGATGGATTAGAAATGGTTTTTCAATTAACTCCCGGTACAGAAGCTCCCGCCGAAATGAACACATATTTTCCTCAGTATAAAGCATTGTGGATGGCAGAAAACTGTACCTGTACTATGCATAATTTATATACACTACGAGGGGCGCAGGTTCGTGATGCGACAGCTTGGGCAAAATATCTTCTAGAAGCCCAGCAATTATTTGGAGAACAAGCTCGGGTCATGTTTCATGCTCACACTTGGCCGCGATACGCAACAGCCGAAGACCCCGACGCAATTAAAGATTACTTAATCTCTCAAGCTCGATTATATAAAGGTATCCATGACCAGACGTTATCCGCGATCAATAAAGGATACACCATCAACGAACTTGAAAGTCAGATTATGCTGCCAAAGGAATTAACGGAAAAATGGTACTTAAGACCTTACTACGGAACACTGAGTCATAATAGTAAAGCCGTCTATCAAAAATATATGGGCTGGTATGATTCGAATCCAGTAAATTTGGACCCGCTGCCACCGATTGAAGAAGCTAAAAATTTCATCAATTATATGGGTGGCGCACAGAAAATTTTACAAAAAGCCGCTGAAGACTATCAAAACGGTAACTATCGCTGGGTAGCTAAAGTGACCAATTTGATTGTTTTCGCAGAGCCAAATAATCTAGAGGCACGCCACCTTTGCAACAAAGCTCTCACCCAACTAGGTTATCAAGCAGAATCAGGGACCTGGCGCAATGAATACTTAACGGGAGCTCTGGAACTGATTCAGGGAACAATCAAAAATCCCGATCATTATGCCAATAGTTCTTCAGATTTGATTAATCATCTCACAGGGGAAATGGTGCTCAATTATTTAAGTTTACTCACTATCCCTAGCGACAAACAGCTTTCTGGTATAGTTGTTTTTGAAGATGATTGGACTTTTGAAAATGGCGCGTACAAACAACGAAGCTCTTGTTACCAACTTGATTATTGGCGAGGAATCTTAACTTACTTTCCAATTAATTCAACCAATCTAGCATCACCAGAATATCTTTATCGTGGAAACAGAATACCTTTTATGAATCAGCTTCTCTATACGAAAACAGAGGAACTAAAAGAATGGCATCAGCTATTTGAAATAAATCCTGACGAGCGTTACTTCAATATTATTGAACCTTAATAAAATGGAACAACCAAAAAGCAGCAGAAATTCTCAATAGAAAATTTCTGCTGCTTTTTATTTACGTCGATGGCGACTCATCCGAGTCATTGGTGCATCAGATGAGGGTCTATCTGTTTTGGTTTCAACCGATCGTTTTGGTTCACGTGAAGGACGAGCTTCTTTTCGGGTTAAAATTTCTTGCTTTAGTTTGGCAACACGCGGCTGCACATCTGAATTTTCAGCCTTTTTACGATCTGCTGCTTTTCTTAATTCTGAAACATCTCGTGTAGCGCTCTTTTCTTCTGTTTTTACTGAAGGTTTTTTAGTTCGCTTCGGCAATTCAGGAAATTTAAAGGATTTAATTGTTTGCTCTTCGTGGAAAAAGGGAATTCGTTGTAAAAACAAGTTGCCCAGATATCCCGCTAACCAGATCCACAAAAATAATTCCACTGGAAACAGTAATAAAAATAAACAGGCTGTAGCAAGTGGCTGTTTCAAGATTACTGCACAAGCGCTAGCTGTAAAAACAGCTACCAATAAGCCAGGTGAGTACGGCGATAGATTCGCAAAAGCCAATGCAACAGCGATACTTCCAAAAATCATCGGAAAGATTGTTCCGCCTCGCCAGTTGCAGGCCAGACAAATCATCGTAATCGCTACTTTACCAAATCCGATTAATAGCAGAATGAAAAAACTCATGGTTTCTGCCTGACGAGTAAAAGACAAGAGACTATGCTCTCCGGAAAATAAAAAGTATGGAGAGATCGTTCCCAATAATCCTAGAAGTACTCCCGCTAAAATAGCCAATGGCAGTGGATTTTTGATCCGCTGATTCAGCTTATCGCCCTTTTCTTGCAAAACCAAGAAAAATTTCCCAAAAAGCGCGCCTAAAATAATCATGGGAATAACCAGCAGCAAACCTTGCCAAGTAAAACTGCTCTCCATTCTGCGAATCGCAAACACTTGCTCTTGGTTAGGAAAGAGATTATACGCTAAAAGATAACCAATGAAACCTGTAAACGTCGTAAAAATGTATAAAACGTATTTTTTAAGTTTACTCTCCGTCACCACTTGCCAATTATCACGTTCCACCGAACGTCCCACACCGAACAATGGTGTCATAAAGATAACACCCATGGATGTCCCGATGCTAAACTCGATCATATCGGTTCGCTGGTCAGCGGAGAGCTTCCTCCGATCAGCCACATACGTGACGAGACCACCAATGATTGCTACCAGAGCCGCTTCAGGCCCTAAGCTTGCGCCAAATAGCAACACGATCAAAGCGCCTAGTAAATTTCGAATCAGCTTTCCATCGTGATAATCGACTCGCTGTGTTTCTTGAAACTCATCAAAAGATTCTTGCAAGGTTCGGGGGTACCGTCCAAACGTTTTAACAAAAAAACCAATAGCTACCCCACCAATCGTACAAAGAATCAAAGGATAAAAGCGCGGATCCCCCAGCGCTTTAGGCAGTGTCTGCCATAAAAGTTGATGACCTACCTCTGCCAGCCCCATAAATAAAGCTATAATGACTCCTACAGCTAATCCTAAAAGCCCACTATAACCAAAAAGTGCTAGTTTAAACTTATTCATAAAATTAACCTTTCTATACTGATAGACTCCGCTACATTATATCAAAGGTTTTCGTTCTTAGGAGACCTTTTTAGAGACTTTTTGCGTTTTTTCAAGCTTTTGCCGCAGATTTTTTTGCTGAATAATTAATTGAACCGATGAAAGCGTTTGTTTAAGATCAGCGGTTAGCTCGTAATGATCAATTAAGTATTGTCGAGTTTTCTCGGTAAAGAAGCCCTTCATGAAGGCAAAAAAGAACCCTTCTGGATTTTTAACCGTTTTATAGCGGTACATTTGTTCGATAGCCTTAGCAACTGCATCCCCAATGTCAGCCTTGAAATATTCGTTGTGTTCAAAGGTTAATACTTCAGCTTCTGCTGGTAATCCTGCTTGGATATATTGCTGTGTGCTGGCATATTTAGCTTTGAAAATAGTATCTACAAACCAACGTGCCTTTTGATAATTTCCCTCGCAAAATGGTAGAAATCTTTGAAAAGCTTGCTGTGGTAATAAATGAGCGTAACGAGCATTCAGGCCTTCGATCAAACTTTGATCCTGCGAAGTAGCTGTAATTTGCGGCGACTTGCTGGTTACTTTTGTTGCATTTGTGGTTTGTTTTGCTAATTGTTTTTGTGTACTTGTAAGCAAATCTTGCGAGCTCCTAGACGCAGATTCTGCTTGTCTATCCACAGTGGATAACTCGGTTTTTTTTTCAGGAACTGAGTTTTCCACAGGAGTTAAGGTTTTTGTGCTCATATAATTTTTAAAAGACAATTGAACAACCATTCCCTTTTCAGGTGCTTTAGGATTAGAAACATAGATACGATAGTTCTTTAACCCATGACGCAGAACCTGAATTAAGCCCGCTTTTATCAATACATTTTTCAAAGTTGTTATTTTTCGTTCAGACACACGTAACAAAGCTGCCGCTTCTTCGTTTGAAAAATAGATATAAGGAATCCCTGCTTCATCTAGCCAGCTTCCGTCTTTTTGGGAGTTGTAAATACTGCAAGTCATGCGCATTGTGTAAAGGGCATGGAGCATCATTGCTTCAATAGAAAGCTTTTCATATTGTGGATTATTAATTAAATTCATATCAATCGGAATATAATTTCCGTTGGGTAAGTTTGTTGCTGTCATGATATTTTCTAGATTTGTGGACACGACAAAAAACCTCCTTATTCACTCTCAAAATTATTTACGAAAGTTTTAAAGGAATGCTTACTGTCACAAGATATTTGATTGAGAAAGTATCCAAAATATGGTATACTTAATAGAAGGTTAGGCAAACGCCAATTTTTCTAACCCTTAAACGTTTATCTAAATGTGACAGGCTAATTCGCCAAAATTAGCTCAAACCTTTGAGTTTAAAGATCGCCAAATCTTTAAACTCTTTTTTTCGTTTTTTTCTACATGTATAGAATAATGGATTAAAAGCCTGTTGTAAAGCGATTCCCTACCATCTTTTTTTAGAGTAAACTTTTATTATGTTTATAAAACAAATTAAGGTTTACTCTAATATAGAGATAAAAACAATTTTGGTTTACTTTATTAAAGGATATAAAAGTATTTATAGTAAACCTTAAATTAAGTATTGTCTTCCCCCTGTTCGAGTTGTAATGTGGATAAAAAGTAATGTGGATAAGGACTTCTTTAGTTATCCACAGCCTACATAGAGAAAGCTCGTCTTTAGGAAAAAGTAAACTTTAAAAAATAATAAACAATAATAAAGGTAAACTTAAATAACAGATAACTTTTAAAAAAGTAAACCGTAATGCAAGATGAACTCTACATTACGGTTTACTTTTTTTGTGTCTATTTCTCATCATTTTCTAATTCTTTGAATAATTTTTGGTACTTTGGCTTCTCTTTATACTCTTCCATCGAGGCTTCTTCAAGTTGATTTAAGAAACTTCGATCATCTCTTGAAAGACCTTTTTCAAGATAATAGTCGTATAAGAAGTCAATCATTTTATCTGGTGTATACCCATCGAACTTTGCATTGATTAAATTTTGCATGCGAATCTTAGTTCGAGCAGAGATTTTTTGCATTTCTAAAGCTTTTAAACGTGGATCGTAATATTGACGTTTCCGACCTCTCTTCCCTGCTTCTGATTCTTGGGGTTGAGGAGGATGTTGCTGAATTTGATTTCTCTCATTTAATTGTCTCGATTCATCGTGAAATGAAGAACGACGAAAATCTGTTTCTGGGCTTAGCGTACGTTTTGCTAAGAGGTCTTGAGAGCTAGGTTTCTTCTCTTCTTTATCTTGATTGGAATACTCAGACATTTTTTCAATGCCTTTATTCTTTTTATTCGCCGTTAAAAGCGAATCTAGCTTCATTTTTTTCGCCATTTAACGTCTCCCCTACTCTTCACCGCTCAATATGAGGCGATGTTCATCAATTTCGTCCAAAATATTGACGAAAACCTCGTGTGCGCGCTTGTCCCATTGCTCAACTTTACCGTTTTTGTTGATTTCATAGGTTATTCCGGACCCATCGTAGCGTTTCAAACGGCTTTGATTTAACACAACCGTATCTAAAAGATGCGCACCGTAGATTTCTCTTGCTGCAGTATAGATCTCTTGGTCAACGGAGTCCCGCTTTTGCATCATAAATGGAACAATCCCTACGACTTCAAGATCTGTTTCGTACTGTTCAATGAAGAAATTCATGTAATCAATGTAATTTTGCGCTCCTTTGAGTGATTTCACCTGTGTTTGCAAAATGACGATAACATACTCTGCTACATACATGGCGGCATTTGAATAAGTACTGATTGTCGGAGGCACATCAATGTAGATGACATCATAAATACTCTTAAGTGGTTCGATCAATTCCTCCATGTATTTAAATTGAGACAATTTATCGCCAGGATATTTCTCAATCATATAATCAGGAAAATCAGAAAATGAAATATTCGCCGGGATCAGATCCAAATTCGGAATGATCTGGTAAATTGAGGACTGAATGTCACCAGAACGAACAGCCTCCCAAATGGTTGCATCAAATTCGTCAGGCAAGGTATCATTGCCAAAATTTTCAGCAGTCAGCGACAATACGTCACTTGTATTCCCTTGAGGATCCAAATCAATAACTAATGTCTTACGATCTTTCCGAAAAGCACTCTCGAAGGAAAGCATTTGAACGGTCGTCGATTTGCCTACGCCCCCTTTAAAATTTCCTACTACATATGTCTCAGCTTTTTTTGGCATACTAATTCTCCAATCGTAATTTCTCAATTTAAAGTTTACTATAAAACGATAATAATATCAATAAGGTTTACTATAATTTATTAAATGAGGTAAACTATAATTGGCTATGGAGATAAAGTTTACTGTAATTGCATAGAATAGAGTTAACTTTAATTAAGAAATAAAGTATACTCCATTGTATAAATTGAGGTAAACTTCATCATATATATAGTTTACCTCAATTGATTATTTAAGTTAACGCTTTTCTATATAAGAGTATACTTGAATTTAATAAAAAGTAAACTTTATCTATAGTAATATCCTTTAATATCAACATTTGTCTTTTAAAAAAGTCTACTTTAATAAGAATATAGGTAAACCAATGATTATTTAAAAGTAAACTCTACATATTTTCTACCTTTAATAAAGTAAACCTTTTTAAATAAAAGTAAACTTCATTTATCACGATTAAGGTAAACTATTTGTTCTTATAAAAGTAAACTCTAAAATTATCAATGTTATGAGGTAAACTTTTTCTATATGAAATTAAGTAAACTTTTTTGAATAAGAAAGTTTACTTAAATATTCTAAATTGAAGTTTACCTATAAATAAAAAGTCAACTTTAAATCGAACGTTTAAGGTAAACTGTATAATATAAATTTTAAGTAAACCTTATTTTATTAGAGTAAACCTCAATATTTAATAGGGTTTACTTCATTTAAAATAAATTGAAGTAAACTGTAAGTTTTATCTATTATATAAAAGAAAATGAGATTAAAATAACTACTTAGAAACAGCGGTAATTGAAATAGTGATGAGAGGCATATTTCATTAGGATATTTAAGGTAAACCTAAAAAGAAAATAAGCTATTTTATAAAGTAAACTTTGAATTAAAGAAATTCATTTAGCGTAATGATATTAGAGTAAACCTTTATTTAAAATATAAAAAGGTTAACTTTAATTAAAATGCTTAATTAATAGCGTTATTAGAGGTAAACTCTATTAATAGATAGAGTTTTATTATATTTAAGGTAAACTCTATATTGGGATGATAAAAGGTAAACTTAAATAAAATAAGCCATTGAGGTATACCTCAATGGCTTAAAAGTAAACTTTATAAAAACTCTATCGTTTGAATCGCTCGATAGATTTGATCGGCGGTGATATGAGGATCAACCATATTAAAGGTTTCATTTGACGAGGCGGCATGTTCGATTACTGTTGTTAAAGTGTTCTTTGATGTGTCGAAAACTTCCAGATCTTTCAGTTTTAAAGGCAACCCGATTTTTTTATAAAAGGGTCTAAGCTTTTCGATTTCCTCTAGGTCTTTTGTGTGTGCTAATTGGACCAAAATACCATAGGCGACTTTCATGCCATGAAGCTGATTATGAGTTGCTTCTAAATAAGAGAGACCATCATGGACAGCATGAGCACCCCCAGAGCGGCCATAGGATGCAGCAAACCCGCCTGTTTCTCCAGCTAAACCAATGATTGTATCGGTAACACGACTGAAGGCAGGGGTTGCTTGGTGATTTTCAAGGTCTTTGATAGCAGGAATAGCATCTTCTAAAAGAAGCTGCTGAATGGCTTTCGCACTGGCGATCCCAAGTCGCA
Source organism: Enterococcus sp. DIV0187 (assembly GCF_051713785.1). Lineage (NCBI taxonomy): Bacteria > Bacillati > Bacillota > Bacilli > Lactobacillales > Enterococcaceae > Enterococcus > Enterococcus sp. DIV0187. Next base: position 670,113 of record NZ_JBIOQO010000002.1, on the reverse strand, counting down.
CATAAGCGGATTTTTCATCTTCGTCTAGATTTCGTGTAATTCCTTCAATTTCATACCATTTTGCTAGTGTATCACCGATACCGGCAACAAAGTAATCTTTTGGTGTTGCTAATAGGAAGTTTGAATCTACGAGTGTTAAGAAGGGTGCGCGTTTCATAAATCCCATCGCTTTAAATGTCCGATTCGGATGATAGACTGCGACAATTGGAGTAAACGGAGCACAATTAGAGATCAATGTAGGAATCACCATTAGCTCGGCGTTCAGCTCTTCAGCAACCATTTTTGCTGTATCAATGACACGTCCGCCACCGATTGCAAGAATCAACTCGGCATGTCCAATCTGAGTGGCTAATTCCACTGCGTTTTCGTGGCTTGAACTGCCATCGTAACGATATGTTGGGTAATGTAGTTCCTTGCGATAGTATTTTTTGAATGCTTCAGAGGATTTCTCGCCGGTGATAACCGAGATTTTCTTGAAGTCAGCTAAATAGCTGGGTAAATTTTGCAGGATATTTGCACCGCTGGCATAGCGATTGGCGCCAGGGCGTACTTCGGTAGTGATGTCCATTGAATTCAACTCCTTTTTATATTGAAGAACAAGCTGTCAGTGGAAGACTTGCTCCATTTTAAACGAATACCGAGATGATTAAATGAAACATGGTATCTATTCGTTTTGTGAGATTTCAACTAGTTTATGCTTTGTTAAAATTAAAGTCAACTGTGTTTTTAATGATAAAAAGTGTTGACAGCTTTTATTTTAACCTGTAAGATACGATTTAACAATTTGCTAAACAAAGAAACGTGATGAAGAGAAAAGTATAAATGACGAAGCATCAAAGAGAGTCCGGGCAGGTGAGAGCGGATATGCGGAAGAATTTAGAAAATGGTCTCTGAATGGCATTGCCGATAAGTAGGCAATGACGGGGCAGCGCTCGTTACCAACGCTCAGGTATGATTGTACTTGTTGAGGCAAGAGTCGTGAGGCTTTTGCAAATGAAGGTGGTATCGCGAGTTAGCTCGTCCTTTTCCAACACATAATGTGTGGAAGAGGGCGGGCTTTTTTCTTTGGCAAAATGGACAAAAATTAGGAGGAAATGATGATGAAAAAATTAGGAAAAGGAATTTTATTAAGTGTAGCGGCATTGGCAGTTAGCGGAATCTTGGCAGGCTGTGGAACAAAAAGTGAGGCGCAGCCGTTGGATGAAAAGAAAGTAACGATTGGTGTGACGTCGGGTCCTCATCAGGAGATTTTAGAAGAGGCTGCTAAGCAAGCGAAAAAAGACGGACTTGATATTACAGTAAAAAGCTTCGACGATTATAATACGCCAAATACTGCATTAAGCGATGGGGATTTGGATGGAAATAGCTATCAGACGTTCTCTTTTCTTGAGCAGCAGGTGAAGGATAAGGATTATAAAATTGAATCCGCCTTTAAAACAGTGGCTTTCCCATTAGGGGTTTACTCTAAAAAAGTTTCTAATTTAAGTAAACTTCAAAAGGGGGATAAAATCGGTGTACCGAATGACCCGACGAATGAGTATCGGGCGTTGAAGCTATTGGAAGAAGCTGGTGTTCTGAAGTTGAAAGAGGGCGTGGAAATTAAAGCGACCAAGAATGATATTGCGGAAAACCCTAAGGATATTGAGATCGTTGAGTTAGAGGCTTCACAGATTCCGTCTCAGCTAGGCGAGCTGGCGGCAGCAGCAATCAATACCAATTTTGCCTTTGGTGCGGGATTGACCATTAATGATGATGCAATCTACCACGAGCCATTAAAGGATAACCCTAATTACAATGTCTTCGCAATTCGCACAGAAAACAAAGATGACAAGATCGTTAAAGAGATTAAGAAATATTACCAATCAGACGAAACGAAGAAATTTATTGAGGAAAAATTCAAAGGCTCTGTGGTTCCAGCTTTTTAGTAATACCAGATAGATGAATGAGAAAGGGAGCTTCACATGATTGAACTTAGAAATGTGTCAAAGGTTTACCAACAAAAAAAGCGTCGAATTGAAGCGGTAAAAGAGGTGAGCCTAACGATCCAACAGGGCGAGATTTTCGGCGTGGTGGGTTATTCTGGTGCTGGAAAATCAACATTGATTCGCATGATTAATTTTTTGGAGCCGCCAACAACAGGACAAATTTTGATTAATGATCAGGATTTGGGCGAGCTTAACAAAAAAGAATTATTGTTGACTAGACGTAAAATCGGGATGATTTTTCAAGGGTACAATCTGTTATCGACAGCGACTGTTTATGAAAATATTGCCAAGCCCTTGAAGCTGGAGGGAGTGCCTAAAGAGGTGATTGCAGAGCGTGTGGACAGGTATTTAGACTTAGTTGGCTTAACGGATCGAAAAGACAATTATCCCGCACAGTTATCCGGCGGGCAGCGACAGCGGGTGGCAATTGCCCGCGCATTGGCTCATGAACCTGAAATATTATTATCAGATGAGGCTACCAGTGCGTTAGATCCTGAGACAACAGAATCCATTTTGACGTTATTGACGAAGATCAATCAGGAGCTGGGGATCACGATTTTTCTGATTACTCATGAGATTGACGTGGTACAGCGTATCTGTGATCGTGTAGCGGTGATGGAAGAAGGTAAGGTCGTCGAGGTAGGTCCTGTGATCGATCTGTTTACCCGTCCTGAAGAGGAAACGACGAAACGGTTCATTGGTGCAAATGATGGCTACAACGTCCCAGAAGAGGTCCTAGCGTCTTATAAGGGAACTGACAGGCTGGTTCAGCTGCAATTTATTGGAGAAGAGGCGACGGAACCTGTTTTGGCAAAGGTCGCGAAGGATTTTCCTTTATGTCCCAATATTCTCAGCGGGAACATCGGCTATTTGAAGGACAAGCGTCATGGTCAGCTGCTGGTTCAGTTTGACGGCGGAACAGAAGCCGATTTCCGAGCGGCGAAGGAGTATATTGAAAATCAAGGAATCATCGTTGAGGGGGTTGTGTAATGAGCGAATTTTGGAATCAGTGGGGCAATGTCGTAATCGAAGGATTAGGTCAAACCCTTGTGATGGTGTTTGTAGCGTTAGGCTTATCAATTGTTATCGGGATACCTTTAGGCGTACTGCTAGTCATTGCTCGTCCTGGCGGTTTGAACAGCAATTTGCCTCTATATTCGATTTTAAACAGTATTATTAATGTGCTGCGCTCGTTGCCATTTATCATTTTATTATTTTTGATATTGCCAGTGACCAAGCTGATTATGGGCACCACTATCGGTGTACAGGGCGTCCTTTTGCCGCTGATCATCTACACGGCGCCTTATCTGGCTCGGTTAGTAGAGACGTCGCTTTTAGAGGTCGATGGCGGGGTGATCGAAGCCTATCAGGCGATGGGAATCAGTCATTTTCATATTATCCGCAGTGTGCTGTTGAGAGAGGCGCGAGGCGGAATCATTCGCGGCTTAACGATTGCCATGATTGGTTTGATCGGAGCTACCGCAATGGCCGGTCTAGTCGGAGCAGGAGGACTAGGAAGCATTGCCTATCAATATGGTTTTTTACGCAATGAGCCGACAGTGATGTACACCACGATTGTTTTGCTGATTGTACTGGTTCAGATTGTTCAGTCGTTAGGCAATACCATCGCTAAAAGCTTGGATCGAAGCTAAGAATATTACGATGAACCGAAGGAGCGTTTTCCCCGGGTTCATCGTTTTCTTTTTGCTATAATAAAAGTGGAGGTGAGGTCGTTGAAAGCCAAAGATTTATTGACCGCAATCCAGATAGATGCGGCGGGTGAGCTGAAGAAGCTGTCTTCATATACTTATGTTTTTGTGAAGGATGGAGACAAACAGACGAATCATTTGATGATCAAAACAGAAGAGTCAAAGATTATTTTACAGAAGCAGCAAAATCAGGTATTAACACTGAATGAGCTGATCAAGGTATTGAATACGGCCAAGGAATCAGAGATCTATGTAGAGGACGAGCTGGTTTTTGGCTATAAATTGGTTAAACAGGGAATTTCCTTAGGATGAGCTATCATCTAGTTTTATAAACTAGATTGAATTATTTTGTTAACTATGATATAGTATCTTTAATAAATTATTCGAGGTGACAAATAAATGAATACACAGTTTAGCCGGAAATATCTGATCACAAATGAAGTGTTGAATGCGGTGACGCATGGTATAGGGGTAGTGTTGAGTATTGTTGGGTTTGTTTTTTTGCTGAAGAAGGCGGATAGCGGGCTGCATTATGTATCATTTATTATCTATGGCGTCTCGCTGCTACTACTGTTTTTAGCTTCAACGTTGTATCACAGCTTGATTTTTACCAAGGCGAAGAAAGTTTTTCAGGTCTTTGATCACTGTTCGATCTATCTGTTGATCGCTGGAACCTATACGCCATATTGTTTGCTCTATATTAAAGGAACGATCGGAATTGTTTTGTTAAGTGTCATTTGGTTGGCGGCGATCGTCGGGATTGTCTACAAAAGCTTGACGCTAAGCAAAGTTAAATCGGTCTCGAAATTGTCTACGATCATCTACAATGTGATGGGATGGGCAGTCGTGATTGCTTTGCCAAGTCTTTATCATAGTGTTGGATTGAAGGGCTTGCTGCTGTTAGTTGGCGGAGGCGTTGCTTATACCGTCGGATCGGTCTTTTACAGTATGAAGAATCGCCGCTATATGCATGTTGTTTGGCATTTGTTCGTGATGCTTGGCGCAATGCTGATGTTCTTTTCGATTTATCTATAAAAAATAATCAAAAATGAGTTGTCTCCAAATTGCGGAGACAACTCATTTTTTTATAGATAATCATCTTCGGAAAAGCCAGTGTTGCGATAGGCTCCTTCATCAGCGAAGTACTTATTATAGCGCTGCTTAAACTTGCGAAAGATGAAGACGACGAACAATTTGATCATGGAGTAGATCGGGATACCGAAGATTACACCGACTAATCCTAATAGATCCCCCATTACCAATAATACGACTAGAATCGTGATTGGATGAATCTTCAATTTGTCTCCCATGACCCGCGGTACAACCAAATCCCCGTGAAGCAGCTGAACAACAAACCAAGCGATCACGAATTTTACCACCATCAGATTCGAATCCTGAAAGGCAATGAACATTCCTGGTAAGAAGGCCAAAAATGATCCGATATATGGGATGATACTCAAAATCCCTGCAGCCAGTGCAATGACTGTCGCAAATTCCAGCCCTAACAGCAGGAAGACGATCCAATAAATCAAGCCTAGCAGCAAGGAAGCGATCACTTGTCCTTTTAAGAAGGCGCCTAATTGTTGATTGGCTATTCGGATCAAGGCGCTCGAATCTTTTCTGAAACGCGGCGGAATCAGTTCAATTACTGCATTGTACAATTTATGCGGACTTTGCAGTAAAAAGAAGGCGATAATCGGTCCGGTAAACAAGGTAATAGCGGTACTGGAAACTGCTGAAAAGATTGTTCCCAAACCTTTCGCACCGTCTTGCCAGTTATTTCCTAGATAGGTAAGGGCTTCTTTTGCCAGCTTGTCCAACGAATCCAAAGCCTGATCAGAAGAAGTCGCAAATGGTGTGGCATCCAAAATATTCCGAATCGATTTTTGGAAATCATCGACATAAGAAGGGAACTGCTTAATCAACTCTTGCGCTTGATTTTGGATTACCGGTATAAGCCGCGCACCTCCAAAGAAAAGCATTCCGAAAATTACCACATAGGTGAGAACGATGCCGAGGGTGCGTGGTACACCTTTTTTACTCAGAAAATTGACTACTGGATTCAGTAAATAATACAGCAGCAAAGCAAAGATCATCGGCGGCAGCACCGTTGTAATAATGACCACCAGTGGTTTAAAAATGAATGACACAGTATTTAATAAATAGATGGCCAAGGAACTCAAAATAATCAGTCCAATAATGTAATACGATGTTTTCCCGCCAAAAAATTGAATGATTTTTGAGGGTTTCTCTTTTTCCATAGGATGAGTCTCCTTCTATGTTTAATTCGAACGTCGTCAAGGTCTCAATGGGATAGCTAATAAAAATATCAGCAGGTTGGGCCATAATAAATTACTGAACGAACATCCGCATAAAATAGTATACCGAAAGTGCTTACGCCTGTATACTTTCTAGTCATTAAGTTTCGGAGGATTCTAAAATAAGGATGTCAAGCAGATTCAATTTGTAAATGCACTAACTGCTTCCAAGTATAAATAACTTATCATCAAGCACCAATTTTATTTTGGTACACAAATACAATTGATTGGACTAAATACAAATCCTATAAATGGCATATCATTTTTTATATACATCAATAGCAATGATAAATTAATCTTTTTGTAATTTGAAAAAGTTATTTAAAGAAAGCGCTTGCTTATACCAGATTCTTTTGGTACTATAAAATCGAAAAGTGGATTATTTTAAGAACCATAGGGTGCACACTATGGTTGAGACGTAAATCACTTTTACAATTTTTTTGGTTGAAGTTTTGGAATTGGAAAAGGAGACTTGCAAAAATGGCTGAGATTACAGAGAAGGTTGAACTAATTAAATTTGATCAGGAAAAGTATTTGGCTGAAGGGGAAATGATTTACGCACTAAGAGGGGAAGTAGAGGCCCTTGCGGATGAAGTAGCGAAAGCAGGGTACAGCAATATTATTTTATTAGGTATCGGTGGTACCGAATTTGAATTCGCTCAATTTGAATATCTAGTGAAGAAAAAATCTACAGTTGATATCTACGGCTTCGATGCAGCGAATGTCAACACGTTGCGGCCAAAAGAGATCAAAAAGGACTCTTTGGTAATTACTGCCAGCGCCAGTGGGAACACAGTAGAAATTATTGAAGCAACTAAATGGTTGGTGGAAGAAGGGATTCGCGTAGTTGCTTTTACGAAAAAAGATGGTCCTTTAGGAAAAATTGCTCAGCATGTTATAGAAGCCAATGTGACGACGGGTCAATGTGAATACTCTTATATGCTTCAAGCATTCTTTATTTACCGTTTGCTTAATCAACGCGGGGAGTTTGACAATTATGAAAAATTTGCAAATCAATTAAAGGGTGCCTTTAAAAATCTTGTAGATATTCGCAAGAGCTTCGAACCACGTGCAGATAAAATTGCCAAAGCTATTCACAATGCACAATACACGGTCTTTACTGGATCTGGTTCTTTGTGGGGGGAAACCCTATTATTCGCAATGTGTATTCTTGAAGAAATGCAGTGGGTGAGAACACGTCCGGTTACTAGCTCTCAGTTCTTCCACGGTACCTTGGAATTGGTTGAACCAGGTGTTCCAGTATTTATTGTTAAGGGTGAGGACGAGTTCAGAAAACAAGATACACGGGTTGAAAACTTCTGTAAGATGATCAATGCTGAATACTATGTTCTGGATACACAGGAATTTGCATTTGAGGGGTTGGATGCGGAGTTTAGAGAATTAATTGTTCCTTGGATTGTTACTTCCTTATTAACTGAACGTTTGGCTGCACATTACGAAGTTTACACCAAACATAATTTGGAATACCGTCGTTACTATCGCCAGTTTGACTATTAAGCCAATGAAAAAGGCTGTAATTTTTGATATGGATGGTGTTCTGATTGATTCAGAACCCATCTATATGTATCATACGATTTTATTTTTTCAACAATTCGGTATACAGCTAGAGGATAAAGAAGTCAGAAAACTCGCGGGCAGTAGCAACGCTCATGGTTGGGAAATGATGGCCTCGTGGTGGAAGGAAGAAATTACACCAAATGAAATGAAAACGCTTTACGAAGTGAACGAACCTAAGGATGCTTTTTTTTATTCAGATATTGCCAATCCTTATGTGAAGTATGTGCTGAATCATCTGTGTCAAGAGGATTTTCAATTAGCGATTGCGTCCTCTTCTCCGATGAACGCTATTACCGATATGGTAGAGGAATGTCAGCTAAAAGGATACTTTAATCTGCTTGTTACAGGAATGGATTTTGCCGCTAGTAAACCAAATCCAGAGATTTATCTTTCAACGATGGAGCGTTTGAAAGTAACACCAGAGGAGACAATCGTGGTTGAAGATTCTCACTATGGCATTGAAGCCGGCAAAAAAGCCGGAGCGACTGTCATTGCCTTGAAGGATGAACGTTTCTATCCGGACCAGTCCGAATGTGATTATCTGGTGAATGATCTGCTGGAGGCTTATCTATTGATTCAAAAGCTAAAGGAGTGATGCGAATGAGTGAGAAGACTCCCTTGTGCGCGATGAATTGTTGCCATCGTTTTTATGAATTGGAGGATTTTTTCAAGAGTGCCAAGACCAATGGATATTCGCAAGTAGAGCTTTGGACAGGACCCCAGCATTTCTTTTTGGATTATCAGCAATATGAAAGTCCCGATAGGCTCTTACGTCTTGAAGATCAGTACGAGTTGAAGATCATTGGCATCTGTCCCGAGCAAACGAATCCTAAGCCCCACAACATGGCAGCTAAGGATTCGGCAATGCAGGAACGGGTACTGGCTTATTTCAAGAATGCAATTGATGTGGCCGCCGCAGTGAAGGCTAAGCAAGTTGTTGTGACTAGTGGTTGGGCTTTTTATAATGAACCCTTAAAAATTGCCTATCAGCGAAGTGTAAAGATGTTGCAACAGTTAAGTGAGTACGCAGAAACAAAAAAGATGCTGTTGGCCATTGAAGCATTGCAGAAAGAGGAATCTCTGTTAGCCAATACCACAATGGATTTAAAATATCTTTTAAGTGACGTTAATCGACCGAGCTTAAAGGTTTGTTTGGATACTGGTGCGATGGCAGCAGCTGGAGAAACCATTCAAGACTATTTTGATGTGTTCTCGAGCGATATTGTCCATAGTCATTTTGTTGATGTCAAGGGAACAACTACCCATTTGGCATGGGGGGATGGGCAGCGAAACATGTCGGAGGATCTGGCGGTGTTTGTGCAAAATAAGTATTCAGGATTTTATTCTATTGAAACTGTGAATAGTCAGTATTTTAGAAATCCGCAGAAGGCTGATGCTCAGTCGATGGCGATGTATAGGAGAATGGTAAAAAAATGAAAAGAAATTTTGTGATCGCAACTCACGGTACCTTTGCTAAGGGGATTTACGAAAGCTTAAAAATCATTGTTGGCGAGCAGGAAAATGTCCATCTCTTAAATGCTTTTGTAGATTGTAACGATATCGAAGGACCAGTCAATCAACTGTTAGCTCAAATTCCTCAAGAAGAGGAGTTGATCGTGTGTACCGATGTTTTTGGCGGTAGTGTCAATAATGAGTGGATGAAGTATATGAATCGGAAAAATTTTTATCTGATTACTGGAACCAACCTGCCGTTACTCATGCAGCTGTTTCTATCCTTGGAGGAAGACACAGCAACGATGATTCGTACAATCGTTAATAAACAAGAAACTGCACCAATGTTTTGTAATGACCTTTTCGCTAACAAAGAAGAGGAAGAAGATTTCTAATGGAGGAATTCTTATGATCAAACTAGTTCGAGTGGATCATCGCCTGTTGCACGGTCAGGTCGCCTTTTCCTGGACAAATGGGGTAGGAGCTGACTGTATTCTGGTAGCCAGCGATATGGTAGCTACCAGTGACGTTTGGAAAACGACTTTGCGTCTAGGGAAACCGACAGGCGTCAAGCTGGTGATGAAAAATATGCAGGATTCTATTGAAGCTATTAGTAGTGGAATCACCGATAAATATAAAATGATTATTGTTGTTCAGACTATCAAAGAGGCCAAGCAATTAATTGAGGGCTGCTCTGAAGTGCAAAGCATCAACTTGGGAAATACCAAAGAAACCGGAGAAACTAAACAAATCAGTCGTCAGGTTTTTGTGACAAAAGAGGAAGAAGCTATTTTGAGGGAGTTGATTGATCGTGGGATTGAGATTGAAATCCGTCCCTTAGTTGACGATAAGAAAATATATGTGAAGGACGTGCTTTAGGCTCACTATTATACGGCATGAAAATCGATCTAATTTTTGTAAAAAATTAGTACATTAAAATGAATAAGGAGAATGATTATGGTCTTACAAGCGTTTTTGTTGGGGCTTGTAGCGGTTTGGGGAGTATTTGATTACCAGATGGGAACGCTTTATACTTTCCGCCCGATTACGATCGGTCCATTGGTTGGGTTGGTTTTGGGCGACTTGCAAACCGGTGTAACGATTGGCGCAAGTCTGGAATTATTATTTATGGGAGCAATATCAGTCGGGGCTTATATTCCACCAGATGTTTTGATCGGCGGAATCTTAGCTACTGCCTTCGCAATTAAAAGCGGCAGAGGGTATGAGTCCGCGGTGACTTTAGCGATGCCCATTGCTCTAATTGCATTAACGATTAGTAATATTATTGCTGCTGTTACTCCGGTTTTCTTGAAAATTGCCGATGATGGAGCAACTGCTGGCGATGCTAGAAAGATTCGCTTTACCCACTGGTTGATGGGCTCCTTCACTGTTTTTGAAAAATTTTTCTTAGTATTCTTTGCTTACTGGTTAGGTGCAGATGCTGTCGAGGGAATTCTGGGAAGTATCCCAGAGGTTATTACCAATGGAATGGCCATTGCTGCGGGTATGCTGCCGACGTTAGGGTTCGCTATGCTGATGCGCATGATTTTAAATAAAAAGATCTTGCCATTTTATTTCCTAGGATTCTTATTGACGGCTTATCTTGAATTACCTGTTTTAGGAGTTGCACTGTTAGGACTTATTATCGTTGTTGAGAAATTCTCATTCCTTCATAAGGAGGAAGCAAATAAAACAGCTGTTGATGCTGGCGTACAAACGGAGGTAATCGATGATGAAGAATTCTAAAGAAACCATCACCAAAAAAGATTTGTCGAGAATGTGTTTTAATTCCGGTGCGCTAGGAATGGAATTTTCTTGGAATTATCCGCGGCAAATGCACCTAGCTTTTTGTCTGATGATTGAACCACTCTTGAAACGAATTTACAAAAATAATCCAGAGGGCTATAAGTCAGCGCTAGAGCGACACGTTGGCTTCTTCAACATTACACCTCAGCTGGCACCTTTTGTTGGTGGGATTGTTTTATCGATGGAAGAACAAATCAATGCGGGTGTCGAAGGGGTTGATGGGGAATCAGTAACTAATGTCAAAGCGGCTTTGATGGGTCCTTTATCTGGGATTGGTGATTCGGTTTTTCTAGGGTGTATACGAGTCATTGCTCTTGGTGTGGGAATCTCACTAGCTACTCAGGGAAATATTTTAGGGCCAATTCTATATTTTTTGATTTATAATATTCCAGCCTTTTTTGTAAGGGTTTACGGAGCACGTTTAGGGTATAATCTAGGTTTCAATTATTTGGCGAAAGCTCAAGCAGATGGCACGATGGACAAGCTGATGTATGCGGCCGGCATCTTGGGGATTATGGTTATTGGCTCTATGACTTGTGACATGTTCTGGGCAGAGTTCTCTTTAAAAATCGGTTCTGGTGAAACGGCGACCAGCTTGCAAGAAATCTTGAACGGAATCCTGCCGGGAATTACCGCACTGGGGTTTACCTGGTTTTACTATTGGATGTTAGGCAAGAAATTCTCAGCAACGACTTTGGTCATTGGTACTATGGTGTTTGGAATTATCATGGCCGCTTTAGGTGTAATGAAAGCATAGTTTGACAGTGGGGTGAAAAAATGATCAACCAATACATCGATTATATTGACGATCCTGAGGATACCTTTGAAGAATATCTTGAAAAAGCAAAAAAGTACAAATTCCGCTGTATTTTTGCGGATTTGGATCATTGTGAGGAGGCCGTCACTTTTCTTGAAGGTACAGATGTTATTGTGGCTGGGGCGGTTGATTTTCCAGAAGGGAAACTATCTTTGGAAGAGAAAATGGCAGAATTTTCCCGTTATTCAGAGAAAGGTTTTGCCGAAATTGACTATACATTAAATCAACAAGCGATTGAACGTCGTGATTTTTCAGCAATCGAGTTGGAGATGAAAACTATCGCGGATTTTTGTCGGGAAAATGACATTCGTGATAAAGCCATCGTAGAGATGTGCAAGCTGGATGGGGATCTGGCAGCAAAAAAAGAAATATGTCAGATTGCCAATCGTGCAAAGCCGGCCTTTTTGAAAACTTCCACGGGTCGCAGCTTTGGCGGAGCCAAACTGGAGGATGTGAAGCTGATGCGGCAAATGCTGACTGCTGACATTTGCATCAAAGCAGCAGGAGGCATTCACAACTATGAAGAGGCAAAAGCCTTCATTGACGCTGGAGCAGATGCTCTTGGTGCTAGTGCGGGAATTGCTATCGCTGAAGGAGAGCCTAAATAGTGAAATAGGCAACAGGAAAGGTGGAAGTGCAAGTTCATACTTGTCTTCCACCTTTTGTTTTTCAAGATAAAAAGAGAAGGGAATGGTCCTGTGGGTGATAAAGCCTTTATTAAAAAATTTCTGACTATCTCAGTTCCTGCGGTGATTCAGCAGCTTTTATCCAATCTGCTGCAGATTTGCGATACGATGATGATTGCCAGCTTAGGAGCACTGGCGATTAGTGGAGTCAGTGTCGCTAATAAATTTTTCTTTATCTTCACTTTACTAATTTACGGACTGACGAATGGAATCGGCTTGTTTATCGCTCAATACTATGGCGCTAGAAATAAAAAAGAATACAATCGTATTTTTCGTTTTGGCTTAAATCTCTGCCTGGCCACTTCTGCTATATTTATGATTTTCCTATTGATTTGGCCGGAAATCACCATGAACGTTTTTGTTCAAAATCAAGATATTATTGATTATGGCGTGATGTATATTCGTATTATTTGTTATTCTCACATTCCCTTTGCCATAGCGATGATGTGCGGCGTAGCATTTCGAGTAAAAGGAGATACCAACACACCGATGATTGCTGGCGGAATATCTTTTTTCTTAAATGTTTTCCTCAATTATCTACTTATCTATGGTACTTGGGGGTTCCCAAAATGGGGAGTGTCTGGAGCAGCAGTTGCCACCTTGATCTCTCGAATTGTTGAGATGTTAATCCTACTGTTACTGCTGAATCGAAAACAAAGTGATCTTAAGCTGATGACCAGATATCCTTGGCTGGAGGTGGCCAAAATGAAGGAGATCATCAAAAAGGCGTTGCCGCTAATCGGCAATGAGCTTATTTGGTCTTTATCTTTAAGTGTTGTTTTTATGAATTATTGTTACGTTAGTGAATATTACATTCCTTCTTTGACAATTGTTGATAACATTTCCTCACTGGTATACGCTCTCTTTGCTGGACCGGCAACCGCCACTGGAGTGATTGTCGGGCAAGCACTTGGTGGCAATCTGCTGGAACAGGCGAAAAGGGAGTCAAAGAGAATGATCAAGCTTGGAACAGCCATCTGTATGTTCGGTAGCCTCATCGTACTAGTAATTACCCCGTTTGTTCCAGCTGCCTTCTCACTCACCGGGGATTTAGCAAGTATGACAATTCGTTTATTGATTATCAAGTCGGCCATTAGTTGGTCTCAAGGATACGCGGAAACAGTTTATTATATTCTAAGAGCTGGTGGTGATACGAAAGGCGTCCTGGTGGTGGATGGTTTGTTTACCTGCTTTGGTCCATTATTGATTAGTACGGTAAGTGCTCGAATTCTGCAATTGGATTTGCTGTGGATTTTTATATTGACCGAAGGAATCTATTTGCTGAAGATTGTTCTTTCTACCTATTATTATAAGAAAGAACATTGGGTCAAAAGCTTAACATAGTCAACCTCTTATTTTTGTCTCTCGTTTATTAGCAACCCCTTCAAAACCTTGATACCACTTGTTTGAGAATTATGATATATTTGAGTGAGTTCATAAGTAAACGCTCAAAATCTATCTAAAAGTAGATGCTTACATTGATTTTAAGCTTATCTAGAATTAGAAAATAGTGCACATAAAAAAGCTGTTTTTTAAATAATGGAAATGAAGTTCAATCGTTTCATCCATAGAATCTCTAATTGATAGACACTAAAGTCGAGGTAGAAATTTTCGCCAAGACACAATCTAATTGAGCGAAATAACAAGAATGAGTAAGTAGATATTTTAACATAAAGACACTTTCATCGATTAAGATACAAGCAGTCCTGCTCATTTCGATTGGTTTAGGACAGAATATTTTTTCGAGTGCTTTATGCAAAAATAAGGAAAAACTGGGGGAAGGAAAATGCGCTTACTTACTTTAGATGTCATTATTAGCAATGAAATCAAATATATGATTGATCATCAGCCGATTTTAGAAGGAGAGAAGCTTCCTGGTGAGCGAGAACTTGCAGCACTTTTAGATGTCCAACGAGCAACTGTACGTAAGGGTCTAAAAATTTTACTCAATGAAGGCTGGATTTACGCCAAAAATCGTAGCGGCTATTTTGTATCACCTAAACGAATCAAGAAAAATGTTTATTTCCTAGACTCTACTTCGAAAAGTATCCAGACAGAAGGCACTGAAATGAAGCTAACCTTGGTTAAGTGCGAAACCATTGAAGTCGGAAAAGAATTATCTCCAAGGATTAAGTTACCTCTAGGAACCAAACTTTTTTTCATTTGTCGTTTGAGAACTGTGAAAAATGAACATGTGTCGTTGGAAATTTCTTATATTCCAGTGGAGCAAGCCCCAACACTGTTGGAAAAAGATTTAGAAAAGAAAGCTCTTTATGAAATCTTAGAGCAGGAATACTTGGTGGATTTAGATCATTCCACACAAACAATCACCACTGAAAAGGCCAACAGTCAGGTCGCTGATTTGCTTGACATCGAGGAAGGAACCAGCTTGATTCGAGAAGATGGTCTGGTGTCAAATCGTGAAGGTGAATCCGTAGAATATTCGATCTCCTACATGAAAATGGATCGTTTTGAATATACAAATATTAACTGTTAGTAAGTCTGTGTATTCCACACTAACAGAATGGAAATTGTATGAAAGAATAGGAGGATCTAACGAAGATGGATTATCGCATGCCACTGTATCAGCAAATCAAAGCAGCGATTCAAAAAAAGATCGAAAACAAGGAATATCTCGAGGGAGCAGCGATTCCCAGTGAGCGTAAATTAGCGGAAATTTACGAGGTCAATCGAATGACGGCCAAAAAAGCGATTGATGCCTTAGTTGAAGAAGGCTATTTGTATCGAGTTCAGGGACGCGGAACCTTTGTTCATAAAGAGAATACGCAAAAAATCATCTGGGGCAACGATGCGCTGGGCTTAGGTGCGATGCTTCGTGAAAAAGCAGACACCCGTAGAGACAAGGTTTTAGTCAAGGGCTTGCTGAAAGCTTTTAACTTTTTGGGAAGTAAACTGGATCTCGCCAAATATGAGGACGTTTATTTATTACAAAGGGTTCGCTACGCTAACTCAGAGCCTTTTGCCGTGGAGTATTGCTATGTACCCTTTAAATTTTTCAAAGATATCGATAAACATAATTTTGAACATACTTCTGTTTACGATTATATGAAGAGCAAGGACCATCTCCCTGTGGAGTTTAATCAAAAGTTGATTATCATTGGTGCGGAAGAACGTGTTGCTAAGCAGCTACAAATCGCAGTAGGTACGCCGGTCTACTATTTTGAATTAATTAGTAAGGATCGTTATGGCAATACCGTTGAGTATACGGAGACCTTTGTGAGCTGTGAGAAAACTGTATTTAGTTTTTACAATGAAAAGCGACCGACTAAAAAAGGATAGGAATGAAGAAGCTAAAAATTAATGGAGTGTGACAAATGTGGCACCAACAAATAAAAAAGAATTTCCATATAGTATCCGGGATTTAACAACGAAAGATGTCGACCAGTACAATCAGTTACTGCGTTATGCCTTTCAGGTTACCGAACAGGAGTTGATGGAATACGGCTGGGAATCTGAGGAAATTAAACAATCCAAGTTTCCGATTATTGAGCGAGCGAATATTTTAGGCTGTTATGATGAAGATAAGCTGGTTTCTCAGTTCGCTGTTTATCCATTGAAGATGAATATCTTAAATCAGACATATGAAATTGGCTTTATTACCAGTGTTTCGACTTATCCAGAATATACAGGTGAAGGCATCATGTCTCGCTTAATGAAGAAAAGCCTGCTGCGAATGAAGGAGAAAGGACAATCCTTGGCCTTGCTCTATCCCTATTCAATCCCTCTTTACCGCAAATTTGGTTGGGAGATAATCTCCAGTAAGATTTCTTACCAAATTATGGATCGGCAGATACCGGCAAATCGGACGGCGGAGGGTAAGGTACAGCGAGTGGATTGGGAGAACGAAGATTTTATGAAGCTACACGCACAATTTGCTAAGCAGACTCATGGGTGTTTATACCGTAACTCGCTAGCATGGGATGAGTATTGGCGTTGGACTGAGGACAGTACTCAGGTAGCGATCTATTATAGTAAAGGAAATCAGCCCTTAGGTTATTTGGTCTATCTGTTGAAAGAGGACATCATGTACATTAAAGAGATGATTTTTCTTAATCGTGAAGCAAAAGCTGGTTTGTGGGAGTATATCCATGCCCATGATTCCATGATAGATGAAGTTCGTGGCAGTACATATTCCAATGAGCCAATGGCTTTTGATTTAGATGATAGCGCTATCAAGGAGGTGATTCGTCCATATGTTATGGGACGAATCATCGATATTCCAGTTTTCCTTAAACAATATTCCTGCAAAACAAATAAGAAGAAAGTCACCATTGCCTTTGATATTCGTGATAAGCTGTTGGATTGGAACAATCAGACCTTCAATGTGTCCTTTCGGGATGGTAAGTGTCAACTTACTAAAGAATCGGCGGATTATCAGATTGCGATGACGATAAATTCGCTAAGTACATTATTGTTAGGATATAAGACAGCTATTCAGTTGTATCGGCTGGAAAGGATCAACGGAAGTATTGAGGCGATCAATCAACTAAACGATGTTTTGTACCACGAAGCGCCATGTATTTCGGATTATATCTAAAAAGATTGTTTAATAGTAATCTTAGCGAACTGCTGAAGCATACAAGATGGCCTCAGCAGTATTTTTATGCCATCCATTTGTTAACTGCGGCTTTTGACTTTATTACTTGAAAGTTTTACAATAATCATATGGGGTATGGGGGTATATGGCATAGAGTAAATATTTAATATATCGACAATTTAATCAAAGGAAAAAAGGAGGAACAAACATGTCACATAGACCGGATCATCAGGTGGATAACCTTGTAAAACGAATCAATCGGATCGAAGGACAAATTGGCGGGATCAAGAAAATGATTGTTGATGAAAAGCCTTTTGACGAAGTGATCATTCAATTGAATTCTGCTAAAGCAGCGATACAAAAGATTTCTCAAATATTACTAGAAGCACATGCAGATCATACCTTTATGGATGCTGTGGAAAGCGGGAAGACCGAACAGGAATTGGAAAGTTTAAGGCGGGCGATTCATCAATACAGCAAGATGCTGTAAGTGAGGTGATCAGATGCCTTCACTCAAAGAAAATAAAATTTTAGCATTGGCGATTCCAGCGACGATCGAAAATATTTTGCAAACAACAGTGGGATTCATTGATGCGCTGATGATTTCAAAGATCGGCTTAGTGGCGGTGAGTGCAGTCGGCATTGCTAACACGGTCTTGAATGTCTATTTGGCCCTTTTCATCGCGCTAGGTGTCGGGGCTTCAGCCTTGATTGCTCAAAAAGTTGGGGCAAAGAAAAGTGACGAGGCGCAAATAGTTACCAATCAATCTGTTCTTTTAACCGTTGCAATCAGTGTGCTGCTTGGTATGCTCTCGATATTTTTTGGTAGCTCGTTATTGCGTGTGATGGGAGCATCGGCAGCTGTTTTGCAGGAGTCGCTGCGGTTTTTCACTGTTGTAGGCGGTGGCGCGATATTCATGGGTCTAATGACGATTTTTGGCAGTATTTTACGGGCAACCGGAGACACGAAATCACCTATGCAGGTCAGTGTCGTGGTTAATATTGGGAATATCGTGATTGATTATATTTTGATTTTCGGTATAGGACCTATTCCCGCTCTGGGTGTTTTAGGGACAGCGATTGGTACGGTTTTATCCCGGCTGCTGGGGTGTTGGCTGCTTTATCGAAGGGTACAGCTTTCTAAAAGTCCATTGGATTGGTCAACCTTGTTTACTGCGGGGAATTATCGTCCGCTGATCAATTTATCGATTCCAGCAACTTTGGAACGGTTAGTGATGCGACTGGGACAGGTGCTTTATTTTGGTTTGATTGTCAGCATTAGTGCTAAGACCTTTGCGGCCCACTCGATTGCCGGAAATATTGAGAGCTTTACGTATATGCCCGCATATGGTCTGGCGACAGCAGCGACGACTTTGGTTGGAAACGCTGTTGGTGCACGGGATTACTTGCAGGGGAAAAAATATGGCTATTCGGCGGCTAAATATGGTGTGATCTTTATGTCACTGCTGGGGGTTATTCTATTTTTCGGTGCGCCATTTTTTGCCTCGTTGTTTACTTCAGATCAAGAAGCGTTGCGACAGATTGTGATTGCCTTGCGGATCGATGCCTTCGCACAACCGGGATTGGCGATCAGCTTGATTACGACGGGCGCTTTACAGGGAATGGGAGATACCAAGTCGCCTTTATACAGCACAGCATTTGGCATGTGGGGAATTCGGGTTGTGGGTGTGATCATACTTTCTAAGTACTTAGGGCTTGGGATCGCTGGTATTTGGCTGTCGATCGCGATTGACCTGTACCTGCGTTCTTTATTCCTAGTCTATAAATTTAACCATAATCTTAGTGGCGAAGTAATAGCCATCAAGGAACCTTCTGAGTAGTGACTTGGAAGGTTCTTTTTAACGGAGACTACATGCAAACTGAGATTGACAAGCTTAGTTTGCGGCAGTGCTAAAAATATACGGCTGGTTTAAATTTTTCCTGATAAAAGCGCTTCGTTTCCTCTGGGGTTTGTAAGGGTGGAACGAAGCGTCTTTTGTTTAATCACTCGGTTCAACATGGATATCGGTCTCGAAAATCTGAAACTTATTTTGCAACAATTTCTCAATTTGATCGGTGATGTCATGACTTTCTTTGACTGTTAGATCAGGCTTCATGGTAATGGTGACGTCGAGATAGACATTAGCGCCGTAACTGCGACCCTTGATACTTTTAACTGCTTGCACCTGTTTGATCTGGCTAATCGCTTCATTGTATTGATTCAGTTGTGTTTGGTCAAAGCCGTCAGAAAGTGAAAAGACGCTTTCTTTGAAAATATCCACAGCCGTTTTCAAGATCAGTAATGCCACAACAATCGCGGCCGTACTGTCGAGCCAGCCTAAGTTGAAGGAAGCCGCAAACACAGCGATGGCTGTCCCGATACTGGTCCATGCATCGCTGCGATTATCCTTGGCGGCGGCCATTAATCCAGGACTTTTGACTTCTTCGGAAAGTCGTTTATTGAAGAAATAGACACCATACATAACAATAGCCGAAATAATTCCGACTATTGCCGCAGTGCTATCTGGTGCTTCGGTTTTTTTATTGATTACGGAAAGAATCGAACTGTAAAGCACCTGCATTCCTACCAGCAGCATAATAAAGGAAGTCACTAAACTAGCGACATTCTCTGCTTTCCAGTGTCCATAGCGATGGTCCGCATCCGCTGGTTTTTGCGCGATCCGTAAGCCGATCAGAACAGCAACGGAAGCGAGAATATCGGTGAAATTATTCAGACCGTCGGCTCGTAAGGCTTCAGAATTAGCTAGATTCCCCACTACTAGTTTCATAGCGGAAACTAGGATATAGGCAGCGATACTAATCAGCGCGCCCAACTCCGCTTTTTTCAATTGTTCGTAACGGTTATTTACCATAATTTACACCCCAAAAAAATAAAATGTTTTATCACTATACACTTTAGTTCGTCGCGAAAACAAGTGATTTTTTAAACTGTAATCATTTTGGGGCAGCTAAACTATTTTACGATTGGCGCCATGAGAAACTCTTCTAAGCTTAGCTAATTTTATTGCTCAGGACTACTTTTGAATGATTTCGAAGTATTTATGCCCAAAAAATTGACGGCTAATCCTTGAGGTAAGAGGTTTTTAGCATTATTGATAGAAAAATCATCAAAAAAAATAAAAATTTTTCGGTTTTATTCATTGACAATGATTAGGTGCCGAAGTATACTAAGTTCAAATAAAAAGTTAGGTACCTAAAATATAGGTACCGAAGCAAAGGGAGGATAAGTGACGATGAGCGAGTATACAAAAGAATTATTGAAACGTCTATCCTATGTAGGAAGTGCCAGTCGTCAGTTGATGGTTGTAGGTAATTGTCAGAAGAGTGCACCCACTCAGCAATTGGTTTTAGATATTTTAGCAGAAGAGGATGGTGTAACCTCTGGGGTGCTAGCAGAAATTTTGGATATGCGTCCAAGTTCGGTCACCGAAATTTTGAACAAGTTGGAAAGCCGGGGAGAAATAAAACGTCGCGAAGATGAACAGGATAAGCGGATTAAACGGATCTATATCACGGAGATCGGCCGCGAGAAGGCCAATCTAAACAAACCACAAGAACGCTCGGAAGAATTCTTCGCCGGCTTGACGGATGAGGAACTACATACTTTGGATCAATTACTGAGTAAGGTGATTGATGGCTGGAGCGAAGATTTCGGTGGTCGACCTGAATTTCCAAATGATCCATTTGAAGCGATTGAAGCATTAAAAGCGATGAAGCTCCAATTCGAGCCTCATATGAAAGAGTTTGGTCGAATGTCACAAGCTGAACGCCGTCAAATGAAGCGGGCGTGGAGAGAACAAATGCGTAATCAATTCGGCAGAGCCGGCTTTGGCTCAGGTCCATTCGGTCCAGAGCATCCTAGAGGTCCGAAAGAAGCTCCGCATGATCAGCCCAAAGATAAAGATTGGGAAAATTGGTAAACATATACGGATTGAAGATCAAACTAATTTTTCCTCGGAAAAATTAATTCTTTAATATGAAAAAGGAGGTCATTGATGATGAAAATCGAAATGGCTGAATTATTTAGCAAGGAACACACTAGCGCAGTAAAATTGCGTAAACAAGTCTTAGGTGGAAAAATTGACTGGGACAATGAAAAGAATTTACACGTTTTTGTCGCAATCGAAAACGATGAGGTTGTTGGAACTGCGGCGATTCAATTATATCCTTTTGGGATTGCACGTGTCCGTCAAGTGGCAGTAGCACCAGAATATCAGGGCCAGCACATTGGTGATCAACTGATGAACAGCTTAGAAGAATTTTCTCAAGAACACGGGCATTTGCGCATCATTCTAACAGGACGTAAAACAGCCCAATTGTTTTATATGAAACGTGATTACCAGCGAATGTTGTTTTCATTTAAAAAGCATGAAATTGAATTTTTATGGATGACAAAGACATTGCCAACAGTAGAAGTTCCCGTCTTTTCTGAAAATTAGTCGAACAATTGTCTGCCTCTCAGTGTTATGAAAAAGGAGGAAATCTGTTATGAAGGAGTTATTTGATCCGAGAAGAAAAGAAAACGAACCAAAGAAACATACAGGCAAGGAATTTGAAAAAATTCGTGTCGAATTAGAAGCTAAATCACGCCTCTTCACCACGACACTTGGAATGGTGAATTATCAAAAGTATCACGAGTTGTACGATTTGAATTAATAAAAAAGTTTTGAGAGAACACACATGTGTCCTTCTCAAAACTTTTTTACGTTAGAGAATTTGTAGCAAAAAAACGATGCCAACAACGCCAACTACGATGCTAAAAAGCACGATGACCACCCGTTTAACCAGGTTGTTCTGGATTGAACGGGAGCTGGTAATTCCTAGAATGGAAAAGATCCCCATCAAAGCAATCAACACATTACAAAAGAACGGATAGTAGCTAAAGGGTAAAGGTGTATAAATCGCGACAAAAGGAAATAAACATAAGACCCCCAAAAGAGACAGAATTGTGAAGCTGATAAATAGCAATGACCGGGCCTTTTTATTTTTGATCAGAAGCGCCGAGGCCGTTCCGCCAAAAATACTGATTAGAATCGAAGATAACCCAAATAAAAGAATCGGAAGAATAATACCACAAAGAATGAGGGGAAATAGGATCAATATGACATGAAACATAGGACCACTCCTTTCACAAGTACGCTGATCAACCATTCCATTCATCTTGTTTAAATAAGATGAACGGATAACAGACATTTCCTATTATTATTATCTGTGAAAAAGGGTTTGAAAACAACCAGTGAGCGGCCATTTGTATCGTTCGAGATTGGAAGTCATCACTTTTTAAAATTTCAAAATCAAAACAGCGAAGACTTTTTCAAGGAAAAAGAATTCGCTGTCTTTGATTATCGGGCATGAAACGCTTTGTGCAGTAGCTGGGAAATAAGAATGATCACAATTATCCCAAAAATGGCCGAGAGCAAGGAGTTTTGTCCAAATAACAGCCAGAGACTTATGGCGATGATTTCTAAACCAAAGATCACGTACTTCATTTTCGGCCCACTTTCTTTTTGTAAAGAATAGTTGTTAGAGCGTGAAAACGTCAATTGGTTTGCTTCTGCATATGCGAATGGGGGGGTGTATCTATTATCTACAGTCTAAATGCTGAAGACTTCTTACCTTCTAAAATCTACTGCACTGCCTCTAGCATGACATCCATCTGATCAGGCTCTACATTGCCGGCATAGTTAGGGGTAATAAGGGATAATCCGCCATTTTTATTATTGATCAGATACATCACATTGTTTTGATCTTGTCCGCCGGTACCTGAAAGATGCTGGGTTAGGGTGATTTGAGTGTTTACTTTGACTGTGCGAATGCCGCTTCCGTCCTGAGAGAAAACACGGATTTCCTTTGTTGGAATCGTATCAACTTGGGCCGCAAATTGATCTCCAGAATTCGATTGACGACTAGCAAAGGTTACAGTCGTTCCGCCATTGTTTTGCAAAGTGATTGAAGGAGGAACGTTTACTCCCCGTAAATTAAAGGTAGCAGGGTTACTGAATTGAGCGACATCCACTGCATAGGGTGCTGCTTGATTAACGGCTGCACTTTCTGATGAGTCGGTACTACTAGAAGAGGCCTCTGTGCTGCTAGAGCTTTGTGAGGATTCACTTGAATTGCTGACCGAACTTGCTGATGATTTGGAAGAGGACGCACTGATACTGCTCTTTTTAGTGACTGATGATTCAGAGACTTTAACTTCCTTATTGTTGTCTTTTTTGTTATTGCAGCCTGCCAGAAATAGTACGCAAATAACGGCAATAGTAGCGATAGAACTTAATTTTTTTAACATGTTCTCCGTCCTTTTGAATAATTTTTTCCTAAAATGCGATGTTTTTTTATGAATGACCTATATAGGATAAAAGAGCGATTCATTCTTTGAACGATAATAAATGAAAACCATCACAAATTTGGATAACTATTATTTTATAGTAAATAGATCAGAAAATACATAGTCATTAATCTGCATAATAGCAATGAATAATGAGCATTTTACGTATGTTATTTACGAGAGAAACAATCTCATCAGTAAAAGGTAAGCAAATAACCCCTGCAATCAAAAATCGCAGGGGAGAATCTTTCTTCCCAGTTTAGATCATCTACACCCGTCCTTTATTCAATCTATCTTGCAGCACCTTCACACAATCGGATATGGGACTGATCAGGCCATCTCGTTTTGTGCCCATTCTTTTTTGCAATGCTAGACAGGTGACAGGACCAAAGTTTCCGTCTACGGGCACACGTAAATAAGCTTGGAGCGCGCGAATCATGTTCGAGCCGCCTGAACCATACTGAACGGATGGAATAAACTGATTTGCAGGGTTTTTGATTTGACCGCTGATATTTCCATCTTTGATAGCGCAATTCAGCACTTCCTGTAAACGTCGAGTGGTGGCGGGACCCCAAGAGCCATCAATCGCTAGGATTCGTTGTTGGCTACTATTTTCACTTGGACCAACAATACTCGCCTGCTTTACGCGGAAATAGCGAACAGGTAGGCCTGAATAATCGCCCATCCAGCCGATTGCTTTAGTAACAGCGATGTTTTGACAGCCTTTGGAGTAGGTACAATGCAGGGCATCTCCATTGATAGCTCCTAAGAACCAGCCGCAATGTCCAGCTGATCCTAGCGAGGCACCTTCGTGACCTGCGACCCATAAATCCCCTCGTCGGACTTCTTGCCGGGTGATTTCCTTCAGTAAAGTCCCGTTCAATCCAAAGAGCGTTTCTGTATTGCCGATGGCGGTATGTTTAGGTAAAAGGCCAGCTGCGATCAGCGAACGGAAAACAAAGCTGGAGCAATCCATGGCACCTACTCCAAGCCGATTCGACATGGAATAACAGATTTTTCCGCGCAAAGCTAAGCCATACTGTAAGGCTGCTTCCGTATTTGGCATTGGATCACCTCTTTTATTCTAATATTTTTATTCGTAGACAGCTTGACATTTTTAACGTTTTTAGCTGTAATTTTCCTACGCATGATTGAGTAGAGAGTGCCGATATTTAGTTATCGTTAGGGTCTTCCTTATTTCGATTCCTTCGCCTGAACATCCGCTCGAACAGACCTTCTTTTTCAATAGGATCTTTCGTTGTTTCGGTTGGATATGGTGCAGGGTACTCCGCCGATTGAACGGAGGCTAAGTGATGCTCCATTGATTGATTTTCATGCTGTTCTTCTAAAGAGACTTTATCTGTAAGAACCACCGTTGGAAAGGTGGCTGGTTCCTGTTTGTTTGTTGCGTTAAAAAAGCTGACTGGTTCATTAGCTTGCGTCATTTCAGGATCGTGTTCCGGATCAAAAAGCAATTCCTCTTCATAAATGCGGACTTTTGCTGTGACAACAGAATCAAATAGTTTTACGCCGTCTTGTTCAAAAATATCTAGTGTTGTTAATAGTTCGCAAGCTTCTTTGATTTCTGGTGCTGACAGATTTCGGTCTAGGCCTTTGTAGGTCCAGTCATGGGTGCCGCCGTTGCTTTTCCCAAATGTTGCGACTAAATCTCGGGTCATTTTTTTCATTTCCTTTCTCTCATTTTTTCTGCGTAGGTTATTCTTATCAGGTTTCGGTTGTTTCTGTTTCTTCAGGTCGGACAATTGAGATTAGTGAACGGACGATGGACACGGTCTTTTGACCAAAGTTACGTAATGGAAATACTCTCAAGTTTAATTGTTTCCACTCGGATTCCATAAAATAATCCTCAAAGTAATAGAAAAATCGCTTCATGGTGCGAGTGGCCTTGGTATTCATAAACAGATAGCGGACGAGATCCTTTAGAATGTGGGCAAACTCCTGCGCACCTAGTTTGAATCTCACGCGTAAAGCTAAAATATATTTGATAGTCAGGCTGCTATTCTGTGTTTCTTGATACTGCTCTATGATGCGTTTTTCTAATGTTTCCGGTTTTAACGAAAATAGTTTTTGATGTGACAAAAGCTGCTGATTCATTTTTTTCTCCTCCTGCTTTCTCTATTTAATGGAGAAGAGCGAGAGCATCGCACCTTCTCCAAATAGTCTCTCTAAAAAATAGTGATCTCGGTAATTTTGACATATTTCGCGCTTTCAACCGTGTCGAATAAATCAGCGCCATCTTTATGAAATAGCTTTACCTTCGTTAGACGCTGCAACAAGTCTTTGACCTCAACCGCTGATTTATTTGGATCTGGATTATTGAGGCTCCAGGTTTGACGTTTACCTAAGCTTGTTCTAAATACTGTGACAAGTTTAAACATGTATATTTTCCTCCTTATTATTTGGTATATCGTGATTGACTAGTTAAAATGACACCGTCTAGAGCGCTGCCTGCTGGTGAAAGTTCTGTCAGGATCGCGCCTAATTCCAGAACCGCCTCTTCGGTTGGTTCATCGATGACATTTGGAAAACTGACTTTTTTTGTCTTGTCTTCCCCTGAATCAATCTGTACCTGCAATTTATTGCCGAGTTTTTGGATCATTTTACTTCCTCCATATTTCGATATTTTGTGTTCCGGCCGGTGACTTAACGATAAAGGCCAAACACAAACTTGGTCAAAACCGGCAAAATTACATTTGGGGTCAAAATTGCACGTTTTTTGCTCCCTTTTCTAGAAGAAATCGCATAAGAAGGGGATTGCGTTAAAAAAATACTCCGAAAAACGTGCAATTTTCAGGGGCAAATGCAATTTTTCCCACTTTGACACATTTTATGTTTTAGGCATTGGAGAAGAATGTTGTATTGCTCGCTTTTCTGCACGGAAAATCTTTCGAAAAAAATTTCCTTTTTTTGTTCTGCTTAATATTTTCTTAATAATTTACAAACAAAAATCAGCTGAACAGATAAGATGAATTTATTCCGTCGATAGATTTAGGATGGCTAATAAAGTTTGATAAACGCTGGAATTAAAAATTTTTTCCAATTATAATGAGTAACTATCAGGTAACCTGTGAATAAGTGAACAGGTTGCGGTGTATGGGATTATAAAAATGAGGCTTAATTAGAGCCTTATAAACAGGTTTTTTAGAATGGAGATATGAAATGAGGAAGATCGTTTTTTTAGATATCGATGGAACACTGTGCAATGATAGTGGCGTCGTGCCAGCTAGTGCTGAGAACGCAATTAAGCAGGCACATCAAAATGGGCATCACTTCTTTTTATGTACGGGGCGTTCAAAAGCAGAAATACCAGCGGAGGTCCTGGATTTACCTATCAGCGGAATTATCGGAGCAGGTGGAGGCTACTGCGAGGTCGAAGGTGAGGTGATTCTTCATCAGGTGTTTGATTCAGCGGAATTAAAAAAACTTATCGGCTTCTTAGAAGAGCACGGTGTGGAATACTATCTTGATTCCAATCAGGGCTTGTTCGCGAGTGCGAATTTGCGTAGTTGTTTAGTCAAGCTGACGTTGAATGGATTAGCGGAAAATTCAGTAGAAGGGCAAGCAAAAATAAACGAGATCAAATGGTTTTTAGATCTTTTGATTGAAGATCCATCGCGCATCGACTATGAAGATGTTAACAAGCTTTCCTTTGTAAACCATGCAATACCTTATGAAACCATCCACAAAAAATACAATGGTGATTTCCACATGCTGCGAAGCACTGTTCCTGCCTTTGGAGCAGACAGCGGTGAGATCGGAATAAAAAATATCAATAAAAAGACCGCAATCGAAAAATTGCTGGCGCATATCAGACAGGAGAAAGAAGATTGCTTAGCTTTTGGCGATGGTGAGAATGATATTCCAATGTTTGAAGCAGTCGCAACCGGTATCGCCATGTCAAATGCCAGTGAGCGTCTAAAAGCAGTGGCTGATGAAATCACGTATAGCTCAGATGAGGATGGGATTGCTTATATGTTGGAGAAAATGGGACTTGTTTGATTGCCGCTTACAATAAATAATATCAAAAGACCGATTCTCTAGGCAGAGGATCGGTCTTTTTTGGTGAAGGTTGTTGAAATTAAATAGCCTATTTTAAGATTGGGTCATTCGAGCACCAATTTTTTGTGAAGCATAATCTTTTAAGACTTCAAAATCACTTGATTCATCGGTAGCGATTGACACAACGAGATCGATTCCGTCTTGTAAATCAAACTGAATGGAATAGCCGTTAAGCTGCAGAAAAATATCCACTGCCATCATCGCTGTACGTTTATTTGCATTATGAAAAGGATGTTTTTTAATCAGATTGATCATTAGGATGGCTGCTTTTTCCTCGATAGTTACATAAAGTTCACGACCGAATACGTGTTGAGCAGGTTTATTTACGGCCATCTCTAAAGCATTTATGTCTTTGATTCCCAACTGCTCATCCGGTGAATAATTAACAATTTGAAATGCGTTGATTTTTGAAATATCTTCTGCCCTTAAATAGTTAATCGTCATCTATCTACCAGTTCTTTATAGAGTTCATCGTGCTTCTGAACGGACTTCGCAATCATCATTTCCAATTTTTTTTGATGCTCGTTCTTTACTTCTTTTTTTGCAAAAGCCTCCTTAAGCTTCTCTTCATCAACGTAAACAATATCTGATTCACTTGCTCCGATACTCTCCAAAAATTCTTTTGAGAGAGTAACGACAACTGAATTTCCTATTTTTCGAAGTTTTCTTTCTTGAATCGCCATCATAAGTACCACCTTTCGTATATCTCGTATATCCAGTATATCATGACGGAAAAAATACACCAATTTAATTGATAGTCTTTAAGAGAGAGCTAGATAATGGGATTCACAACGCCTGTTCATCCATAGTAAGATAGCATTAAACTAACCGTTAAATTTAGGAGGAAAGATGGAAGAACGCTATCAAGCTGCTCACAAGTACTCAATTTACAATAAAAAACTGTTAAAAAAATCTGGTTTATGTGGTTGTTTCTATTGCTGCTTGCTTTTTCAATATGAACGTATCAACGAATGGATTGATGGTGATCCCGATTTGACCGCATTGTGTCCTAATTGTGGCATTGATTCGGTCATTCCGCGAAGTGAAGACTACTCGTTATCGGTAGAATTTTTAGAAGAAATGCAAGCTGTTTGGTTTTGGACGATGGATTAGCTACCTATTGCAAATTGAATGATCAAAGCAACAAACAGTATTGATTTGTCAGTAGAGCGTGAAAATAGGAGGAATAATGACAGTAAAATTTGATTTTAAAAAGCAAAAGATCCGTGGCTGGAAGCGTCGGCTAAGGGATGTTGAGTATTGGGTAACGAACAACAAAGACCTTGATTTAGAGTGGTTAGAAGAAAGAAACATGAACTATTCAAAACTTTGGATTCACCCGTTTTTTTCTCTCAAAGAGTTCACTCTACCAAATTGGTACAAGCGCCTATTAATTCAGGCATTGCTCGATGTTTATCATTCTTGGGAAACTGCTTTACAGGAAATTGGTGAACCTTACTATTTGAAAATCTGGATTTTCAATAAAGATTTTATGCGATCACAGGTAGTCGCCAGTTATCGTGATTCGTTACATAATTACGATAACCTGTTTTCGGAAGTGAAGGAGGTCGCGACTTTACCATCAGAAATGAAAGTCGAGCCAGTTGACCAGTTGATCTGGAATCAAGGGATTTTCCTTGTACCTTGGTCAAAACAAGAAATGCTCGAGGACTTAAAGGCTGAGCTGATGACTTTAAAGGAAATCACTCAAATCATAGACTCTGCCTACACTATCGAAGAAAATTCAGATGATACATTTTATTATGTTGAAGACGATACGGTTTGGATTGGTGGATAGAGCTTATTTTTAGAAAAACATCCGCAAGTTCCTACATGATATAATAATAAAAATGAAGTATAGAGGAGGTATTTGCCATGGTGACACCCTATATCCTATTCGACAAGCAATGTGAAGAGGCGATGCAGTTTTATGAAAGGGTTTTTTCTGGGGAAAAGAAGAATATTCTTAGATACAATGATTACGTCCCAGATGGTGTGGAGGAGGATGTCAGTAATTACGTCCTTCATGGTGAGCTGGAGCTTTTTGGCACGCCGTTTACTTTTACGGATGAAGTAGCTAAGCCAGTTGTTTCCGGCAATAATCTGCACTTGACGATCAATCCCCATGAGCTGAAGGAAGCGACCGAGATGTTTGATGAACTGAAAGAGAGCGGTGAGGTCTTTCTTCCGCCAACCGAAACCTTTTATAGTCCGTTCCATGCATCCGTTATGGATAAGTATGGCATCGTGTGGAATATTATTGTTGTTTAAGTATGTTTTATAGAAGAAGCTTCCCACTCACGTCGTAATGATTGGAGTTGTGGGAGTTTTTTTGTTTTTACACGAAAAGTACATCATTATCTTTTTATAGAGTAAGAGTTCATTCGCAGATTAATTGCAAAATTTTAGTCTTATTTTCTGCAACAAGTAAACGAGATGTTGTAGCGACTTGTTGCAGGGAAATGTAATAGTCAATCTCAAAAAGCCCATCTATAATGAAGCCATGATCATGATAACGCTATCAAAAAGATTAAGGCCTTTATTCTAGATAGTAAGGAAGTGTTTTACATCATGCTTACAAAAAGACAAAAAGAATTGTTGGAGTTGTTGGCCCAGCAAAGCGACTTTCAAACAGTGGAGTATTTTGCAAGCAAGCTGGGGGTTTCAAAACGAACCACTCACAGCGAATTAAGGATCATTGAAGATTATCTCCAGAGCTCGGGAGAATATCTTGAAAAAAAGCGTGGCGTGGGTATCGCGATAAAGCGTTTCAAAGAAGTCGAAGCGATCGAGGAAAAAAAAGAAGCCAGTGATATCTATAATACCTTCAATCGAAGAGTCGAAATCATGAATATTCTGCTATTTAAAGAAAAGGTAGTCAGCTTCAATCATTTATCAGATAGCTTTATGGTTAGTAAAACTTCTATTATCAAGGATTTTGAATTTATCATGAAAATTCTGAATGTTGGCTCTAGGATTAAGTTATGCAGCGATATTCATGGAACGTCATTAATAGGAAGCGAAGAAGATATCCAGAAAGCCTTATTACAGTTCAATCGTTATTTACTAAATAATTCTGAACTGTATGACGAAGATTTCGCTGAAAAGATCAAATTACTTGATACGTATTATGGTGAGAGCTTGATCAATGTTTGCTCAAATATTTTGTATACGTATATCCGAGAAAATGTGAACGCTATCTCTGATTATTACGTTCAGAATATCTTGAATATTTTTATTATCTTGGTTTTCAGAATCGCTAAGGGGCATCATATTGAAGAGTTGAAAAGAACAGATGCCAGTGAAACAACGATTTTCTTTGAAGAAAGTGCGGTTCGAATGCTGCATAAGGCGGCTTTGCGATTGGAGCTTACTTATACCAATGAAGATGTCCATTACTTATCACTACAGCTCATTTCAAATCGTTTTGAACCGTTACCGGAAGAAGAGGTCGATGAAGTGATCGTCGAGCGGCTACTTTCAAGAGTATCCGCGGCGTTAAATATCAATTTTGCCAGTGACCAGAAGCTGGAAGAGCAATTGAAAAACCACATTCCGCCAATGATCTATCGGTTACGCTCAAACAATAAAACAGAAAATCCGTTTACTTCACAAATCAAGAATGAATTCTCTTTGACCTTCAATGTCATTTGGGTGGTCTTAAGTGAGTATGAGCAGGAATTAGGTATCAGCTTTAATGAAGATGAAATTGCGTTTTTAACGATGTATTTTCAAGCCGCGATTGAACGGGCACGGATGAATCGGAAAATTTTGATCGTTTGTCAAATGGGGATTGCGACTTCGGAGCTGTTAATCAATCGAATAAAAAATGTTTTGCCCTCATTGGATACTTTTGAGGTGGCTTCGGTCGCAGAATTAGAACAGATGCCTCTTAATGAGTATGACTTGATTATTTCAACGATCAAAGTGGATCTTCCGAAAAAGCAAGTCATCTTGGTCTCGCCGTTTTTGACCAAGGAAGATATCGAACGAATCAAACAATCTGATCTTTTACCAAAGGCTGAAAATAACGTGTTGAAGCTTGTACGAGCCCATCATCTGATGAAATTTGTCGACAAGGATTTTGTCTTTGTAAACACTAATTTTTCTTCTAAGGAAGAGCTGATCGAACAAGTCGGCGAGGTCCTGATTGAAAATGGGTTTGTGACTCAGCAATTTATTCAAACAGTCCAGGAGCGTGAAGAGATGGGCAGCACGGATCTTCCAACAGGGACAGCCGTCCCTCATGGCAATTCAACCTGTGTCAATCAAACAATCATCGTTCTAGTTAAAAACAAAAAGAAATTCAAATGGAATAAATATTATGTTGATCTGGTGTTTTTGATTTGTATCGCGAAGCAGGATACCTTCCAAACGCGGAATATTTTAGCCGATATTTATAACATCATCGATAGCAATGAACAATTAAAACAATTACGTGAGGCAACGACAAATGATGTGTTGTTTAGAAAACTTGGGAGTGAGTAAGATGGAGAAAGTGCAGGAAAACAGTAAAGGTGTTATTACAACTGATTTAATTTTTTTAGATAGTGATTTAGACAATCAAGAAGAAGCAATCCAACACATCGTTGATACGGCAGAGTTTGTCGGATACGTAGAAGATGCAGATACCTTGTTTCAAGCAGTGATGAAACGGGAGGATGAAGTACCCACCGCGATCGGTTATGATATCGCGATTCCTCATGGAAAAACAGAAGCGGTGTTGAAGCCTTTCATTGCTTTTTTACGAGTGAAGCAACCCTTTCAATGGACGAAAGAAAATGAAGAAATGGTTCGTTTGGTCTTTTTGATCGGTGTCCCGCAAAACAGCGAAAGCAAGATGCATCTAAAATTTATTTCGCAATTAAGTAAGAAATTACTGGATGATGACTTTAGAAATAAATTATTGAAGGAAACAGACAAGCATAAAATATATGAACATTTAAGTTCTATTGAAATTTAAAAAATGTTACACAGATACGTTAAGGAGGAATACAAAATGAAAATAGTCGCAGTTACAGCATGTCCGACAGGGATTGCGCATACCTATATGGCACAAGAGGCGATTGAAAAAGAATGCAAAAAACGCGGACATGAGGTCCAAGTAGAAACACAAGGCAGTATGGGGATTGAAAATGAATTAGAACAAGAAGACATTGATCAAGCGGACGTATTGATCTTGGCGGTGGCCATCGATGTAGAAGATGGCGAACGTTTTGAAGAAAAGATCGATTCTGGTAAATCGTTGTCAGTGGAGCCAGGGGATATGATCAAATATCCTGCCAAGTACATTGATGAAGCAGAAAAATTATAAAAAGGGAGACTTAAAAAAATGAAAAAAGAGAAAAAGTTCGTTAAAGACTTACAAAAAGCCTTTAATACTGGGGTTTCTTTCATGTTGCCATCAGTTGTTGTTGGAGGTATCTTCTTAGCCGTCGCTTTAGCTACCGGTAAGGCGACTGATGCTGGGATGGAAATCACCAGTCCCTTCATGCAAAACCTGAATGATTTGGGTGCGGCAGGTTTTGCGATGATGATTCCTTTGCTTTCAGGTTATATCGCGAATTCATTAGCAGGTAAACCAGGGTTAGTTCCGGGAATGATCTTAGGTTTTGTTGCGAATAATCCGATCGGTGCAGGTCAAGTCAAGACAGGCTTCCTTGGTGCGATGATAATGGGTGTGGCCGCTGGTTACTTTGTTCGCTGGTGTAAAACCTGGAAGGTGCCATCAACAATCAAAACGATCATGCCGATCTTGATTGTACCGGTAGTGACGACCTTTGTACTGGGTATGTTCTATATTTACGTTATCTCTGTGCCGATCGGTGTAGCGATGGATTGGTTAGTTGAAGTTCTTGGCCAAATGCAAGGTGGTAGTGCTCTTATTTTAGGCTTGATTTTAGGTGCCATGACGGCAGTCGATATGGGTGGACCGATCAATAAAACAGCGACCGCATTTACATTAGCCTTGATGGCCGAAGGCGTCTACGGGCCAAATGGCGCGCATCGTATCGCTTGTGCGATCCCGCCATTGGCAATGGCAATCTCGACATTTGTTGATCGGAAAAAATATACCGCCGAAGATAAAGACTTGGGAATTTCGGCATTCTTCATGTCCCTGATCGGTATCACAGAAGGCGCGATTCCATTTGCGGCAAAAGACATCAAACGGGTCCTACCAGCAATCATTATCGGGAGTGCAGTCGGTGGCGCCATGGGTATGGCGACTGGTGTAGAAGCGTTAGTTCCTCATGGCGGATTTATTATCCTGCCGGTCGTGAACGGTAAATTATGGTATGCACTTTCCATCATCGTTGGTGCAGTAATCTCAGCAGGGATTCTGCATTTCACGAAACCAAGTTTAGTTGATGAAAAAAGTCAGAAAAAAAAGCCTGATGCAACTGAACAGGCGGAAGTAGCGAAGTAAAAAGGTGTTTATAATGAAGCGATAAAGCAAGATGGAGTTTTACATCCTCTTGCTTTTTTAGTGTAAATATCATTATAAAAATAACAGATAAACAGAATAGAGAGCTCTAATCAATTGCAACAAGTTCCAACCGATTCTGCAACAAGTAACGGCGCTGATGCATTGACTTGTTGCAAACAAATGTAATATTCACGCCTGCATTTCCACCTTATACTTTAAGTGTGATAAGAAACATGGACTCAAATTTAATTACACGAAATGGAGATGTCAAGGAATGGAAAAGCTACCGATTAAAACAGTCGTAGAAGGGTTACTTGATTTACAGGCAACAGGGAAAAGTGCTACTTTACTAGGAATTGGACCGATGTCAAAAAACTGTGTCCAAGCGACACTGGAGCTATCAAAAGATGATGATTATCCTGTAATGTTTATTGCCAGCCGGAATCAAGTGGATGCAGATGAATTGGGCGGCGGCTATGTAAATGGTTGGAATCAATTTACCTTTGCTAAAGCGGTGGAAGAAGTCGCGGCAGAAATCAACTATGACAATCTATACTACTTATGTCGAGATCACGGCGGGCCTTGGCAGCGTGATAAAGAACGCAACGACCATCTGCCAACTGAAAAAGCGATGGAATTAGGGAAAAAATCATACGTTGCCGATATTGAAGCCGGCTTTGATTTATTGATGATCGATCCAACCAAAGATCCGTTCGAAGTTGGGAAAGTCATTCCATTAGATACTGTATTGGAACGGACAGTGGATTTGATTGAATTTTGTGAACAAGAACGTAAAGCGCGGAATTTACCAGAGATCGGCTATGAAGTTGGAACCGAAGAAACCAATGGCGGCTTAACTTCAACAGAAACCTACGAAACATTTATTCTTAAATTGAAGGAAGAGTTAGAAAAACGCGGATTGCCAATGCCGACCTTCATTGTTGGACAGACAGGAACGTTGACCCGTAAAACTGAACAAGTCGGAACCTTCAACTTTAAAAACGCCTATGATTTAGCCCAAATGGCAAAGAAATACGGCGTTGGATTGAAGGAACACAACGGCGATTACTTAGATGATGTGACACTGCTAGAACATATTCCTTCAGCAATCACTGCAACAAATGTGGCACCGCAATACGGTACGGAAGAAACTCGGGCGTACTTGAATCTGGCGGCAGTCGAAGCAAAATTAGTGGAATATGGTTTAGTCAAGGACGCTTCAAACACACGGGATGTTTTATTAGAACACGCGATCAAGAGCGAACGCTGGAGAAAATGGATGGTCGGTGAGCAAAAAGAATTAACCGTCGATCAAATCATGGAACAAAATGACGCCGAACTTCAAGCGGAAATCCTAGACATTGCCGGTCACTATACCTTCAATGACGATGAAGTAAAAGCCGAAATCGAAAAAATGTACAAGAACTTGAAGGCGCATAATATCGATGGCCAACGTTATGTAGTCGATCATATCAAACGTCCGATTCGTGACTATGCAGAGTGTTATAACCTAAATGGTGTAACAACACGCATTAAGAATAGCGTCAAATAGATAGACGATTAGGAGTGTAAGTAATAATTAACCCCTTTGAAGCAAGGGTTCATGGAATTACAGTTAAAAATTACAATTAATCGGAACGAGCACTATTTAAGAGTGTTTCGTTCCTTTTTTAGTGAAGAGTATCGGCAGTTCTAATTGCTTTAGCAAGCTTAGAAGAATAACAGGCGTACGAGAATTCTTCTAAAATTTTACGTCGGAAAAATGCAAATTATAAATTTCACTATTCAATCCTCTTATGTCACACATATATTCAAAAACAAATAGGAGAGCAAGCTTCCTCTAAAGAAAGTTTTGTTATCCTTAATTTAGCATGGAGCTAACTTTTGAAATTTTCTTTCTTCTTTTGAACAGTGTAATAAACAAGAACAACTACCCCACCAACAAGCGAAGTGCCTGCTAATACCCAGTAGGCGATTTTCAAGTTCAATGCATTATTGATGGCACCGACTATAACAGGAAAAAGCGTCATACCAATCGCGTAGATTGCCTGAAAGAAGCCCATAGCGCTTGATTTTTTATTGAGTTCTATGCCTTCCATGGCTTCAGAAGTGAGTAATGAGAATAGGATTCCAGTACCGACACCGGGAATGAGTTGTAAAAGATAAAAAACTGGCAGGGCATTTACCAATGGAA
Organism: Enterococcus sp. DIV0187; assembly: GCF_051713785.1. Taxonomy (NCBI): domain Bacteria; kingdom Bacillati; phylum Bacillota; class Bacilli; order Lactobacillales; family Enterococcaceae; genus Enterococcus; species Enterococcus sp. DIV0187. Next base: position 634,151 of record NZ_JBIOQO010000002.1, on the reverse strand, counting down.
CAGTAAAACAGTAAAGTGCCAGCAGTCCAAACGATGTGAACGTTAGCCATTTTCTGCGCTGAGAATTTAGAGAGATATCTGAACCAATTCGAGAAAAGATAACTGCTGATAACATGTAAGTGATTGAGGAGAGTCCAACTTGAAAATCAGTCGCACCTTGTTCTTTGAGTAATTGATTTGTAAAGGACATAGTTGTAGACATTTGGATTCCTTGTTGAATGAGAGCTAAAAAAGAGAATAGAATTAATTTTGGCTGCTTGCCAACAGCTAGTAGCTCTTTTACATTAACGGCTATCTCAATGTTTGTGTCTGTTTTTTTTTAGTTTTAATGAAATAACAAAACCAGAGAAACCTCCTAAGACACTCAATAAACAAATATTCGTCATGCCAATATGATTATATAATAGGCTGCTCGTAATAAAACCAATCAGCATGCCAATATTATTCGTCATGATAATTTTTCCAGTTGCTGCGGTTTGCATTTGGTTATCATGGAGACTAAGGTAGTAAACCATGAAAGAAATCCAAGTAGCACTGGCAAAGCCTGAGAAAACATTACCTAATAAAAAACCAGTGCCGCTTTGAAAAAAGATGCGAAATAAGGAAGCAACTCCCGCACACAAAGTGCCCAATGAAATAAATAAACGGTGGTTCGGCCGCAAATCAGCCAAGATACCCACAGGCAGGCGCAATGCCAACTGAGAAATGCCGTAAGAGCCAACAATCACGCCGATGAAACTCGTAGATACATTGATTGCTGCTAAGTAAGGAGTCTGGTAAGGGATATAAACATATTGGGCAAACCAAAATAACGCGACTATTATTAATAATATTTTTTGTTCTTGTTTTTTTATGATGAACACACCCTTCGTGATTTAAAAATTCAAGGACAAGCATAACGTAAAATGAGAAAAAAATGCAAATAAAATTTTTATTTTGAATTCGCTTGCATTTGAAAAAATCACATGCTATAGTGTGGATGTAAATTTAATAACCGCGTTCGTTTGACGCGTTACTGGTAATGCAGGCGAGATCAAGTGTACGTAAATGATATCCATGGCTCATGGTGTTATTTATGTATATTTGATCTTTTTTTTGTTAAAAAACGCGGACCTTTGGCCAAGGGAAATCGAAGATCACAAAAAATAAATTTTTGGAGGATTAAAAAATGGATAACCACGATGTGGCACAACGAATTTTAGAAGAGGTCGGCGGGAAAGAAAATATTTCCAGCTTGACCCATTGTTTTACTCGTTTGCGCTTTGTGCTAAAGGACAAAAGCAAAGCAAATAAAGAAGTCATTTCAAATTTAGAAGGGGTCATCCAAGTCGTTGAAGCAAGCGGGCAGTTTCAAATCGTCTTAGGGAATAAAGTTGAAAAGATCTATGATGAACTGATGCCGATGGTGGGTGAGTTAGAGGAAACGAACAATGATAATGGCGAAAAGATTGGAATTGGGACGAAAATATTAAATACAGTAGCCGCAATCTTTACACCAACGGTTCCAGCAATCGCAGCCTCAGGTATGTTAAAAGGGATCTTAGCCGTCGCAGCATTGATTGGGCTGAATATGTATGGTGTCGATATTAAAACATACAATACGTACATCATTTTAAACGCAGCTTCTGATGCACTCTTTTATTTTATGCCGATTATTTTAGCACGTTCAGCTGCGAAAGTTTTCAAAACCAACGATTACATTGCCATGATTTTAGGAGCGACGCTTTGTTATCCGGCAATTGTTGATTTAATGACCGGTGAGAATCCAGTGACTTTATTCGGTATCGGAATTACACAAGCAAATTATGTATCGTCCGTTGTGCCGATTATTATTGCTGTTTTTGTTTTGGCATACGTAGAGGGCTTCGTCAAAAAAATCATGCCGGAAGTATTAAAAGTCATCATGGTTCCAACGTTGTCGTTATTGGTGATGGTGCCGGCAACCTTAATGATTTTTGGTCCAATTGGTATTTATTTTGGTAATGTAGTGAACTGGGCGTACTACTATATCATGGGGTTGAGCCCAATCTTATTAGGCGCCTTCATTGGTGGAATCTGGTGTGTGTTGGTTATCTTTGGTGCGCATCGGGCGATTATTCCGATCGGGATCAACGATGTAGCCAAAACCGGGCGTCAAAATTTACTAGCTTTTGCTGGAGCAGCTAATTTTTCTCAAGCTGGAGCAGCTTTAGGGGTATTTTTGAAAACGAAAAATAAAAACTTAAAAACAGTCGCAGCTTCAGCAACGGTAACTGCGTTGTTCGGAATCACTGAACCGGCAATTTATGGCGCCAATTTACGTCTGAAAAAACCAATGATTTATGCCGTGATCAGCGGTGCGCTGGGCGGAGCATTGATGGGCTGGGGAGGCTCTTATGGAAATGCGTTTGCTAACCAAGGAGTGTTGACGATCCCAGTATACGCAGAGGCAGGAACGAAAGCCTTTGTTTGCTACCTGTTAGGATGTTTAATTGCGTTTGGCGGTGCTTGTATTATGACGGTTGTTTTAGGGTTTAAAGATCTTCCAGAGGAAAATGCAAAGAAGGTTCAGGAAACATTGACGGATGCGGTGAAGGAAGCGATTAACGATGATTTGGTATTTGAGGACAGTGATTTAGTCGTAGATTCACCGGTAGAAGGTCGGACAATTTCCTTAGCGGACGTTCCAGATGAAGTCTTTGCTTCTGGAGCAATGGGCAAAGGAATCGCCGTGTATCCAAGCAAAGGTGAGATCGTAGCGCCAATGGATGCAACGGTCAGTGTACTTTATCCAACCATGCACGCCATCGGCTTAACATTAGATAATGGTGTTGAGATGTTGATTCATATTGGAATTGATACAGTGAATTTGGATGGGAAATTCTTTGAAAAGCATGCGAATGTTGGAGAGCATTTGACTAAAGGACAGCGAATCGTTTCCTTCGATATGCAAGGGATTGAAGCTGCGGGATATGACTTAACGACATCAGTAATTATTACGAATTCGAATAATTATGTAGCGATTGGTTCAACCAAAGATAATCATATTGAAACAAACAGCAACTTATTATTTTTGCTGACGAATTCAGCAATTTAAACAACCCAAGAAGTGCAGATGAGTTGTATTCTGATAAACATCATGTATTCGAAAAAGTATGAAGGAGCTAAAATTATATGAAAAAATTCGATGAAAACTTTTGGTGGGGAGCTTCTTCCTCAGCCTTTCAAATAGAAGGAGCTTGGGACGAGGACGGCAAAGGGGAATCTGTTGCTGACCACAATTCATTTACCCGTTCTGCTCAGCAGGCGGACACAAAAGTAGCGAGTGATTTTTATCACCATTATGAAGAAGATATCAAGCTGATGAAAGAATTAGGATTAAAAACGTATCGCTTCTCACTTTCATGGGCGCGTATTATTCCAGATGGAGACGGTGAAGTGAATGAACGAGGAATAGCCTTCTATAATAAGGTCATCGATTGCTTGATTGAAAATGAGATTATTCCTTTTGTGACCTTATATCATTTTGATTTACCTTATGCGCTTGCTGTAAAGTATAATGGATGGGAAGCACGAGCTTGTGTGGATGCTTTTAGACGATATGCCCAAGTATGCTACCAAGCGTTTGGTGATCGAGTGAAGCACTGGCAAGTGAATAATGAACAAAACTTGATGATTCGCGTGGACGAACGAATGAATATGTACGATGTGAAGCCAGAGGACCGAGAACGTGTTCGGGCGCAAATGGATTATCACATGTTTGTGGCTCATGCCCATGCGACGAATGATTGCCATGAAATGATTCCAGGCAGCAGCATCGGACCAGCAGTTTCATCAACGATGACCTATCCGGCTTCCAACAAGCCGATGGATATTTGGGCAGCGAAAATGAATGATAATTTTAAAACAAATTATGCGTTGGAAATGTATTGCTTCGGACAATATCCTGGCTATTATCAAACTTATTTAGAAAAGGCGGGCATTGCACCAGTTACACTACCGGAAGATAAAACGATTCTTAAAGCGGCAAAACCAGATTTTATTGCGCTGAATTACTATCGGACACTCGTAGCTAGCTATTTGCCAGCTGATGAAACGCACCCATTCGGAACCCGGGAAAAAGATGTTGACTTTGATCTGTATGGATATTTCCGAGTGGAGAAAAACCAACATTTAATCGCTACAGAATACGGTGCACAAATTGATCCAATGGGGTTACGGCTGGTCCTGAATGAGTATTATCGTCAATTCCGATTACCGTTGATTATTACTGAAAATGGATTAGGACAGCGGATGTGTTGACTGAGGATGGAAAAATTCATGACCAATATCGAATTGATTATCTTCGCGATCACATCGCGGCTTGTTATGATGCGATTCAAGACGGAGTTGAATTATTCGGTTATTGTCCGTGGTCAGTGATGGACATATTAAGTTCCCATCAAGGCTTTAAAAAGCGTTATGGATTTATTTATGTAAATAGAGCGGATCACGATTTAAAGGATTTAAGACGAATTCCTAAGGATAGTTTTTATTGGTATCAAAACGTGATTCAAAATCACGGGCTGACAGATTAGAGAAAAGATAAGGCGGTGAGCCAATGCAGGTGCTAAAAGTGATGAATAATTCTCTCGTTTTAGCCTTAGACGAAGCAGGGACTGAATGCATTTTAATGGGAAAGGGCATTGGGTATAACAAAGCGATCGGTCATGAAATCCAAGACGATGAAATCGAAAAGGTGTTTATTTTAACAGATAACAAAATGCTAACCAACTTTGTCCAATTAGCCAGCACCCTGGATGATACCTATATAAACTTGGTGAAAAAGATTATCGATCATGCCGCTACCAGCTATCAAATAGAGGTAAAAGACTACCTCTATTTGTCTTTATCCGATCATATCTCATTCGTCGTAAAGCGTCTCAAGGAGGGAAACGTAGGTGAAAACTTCAATTATCCTGATGTGATGCTCTACCACAAAAATGAATATCGTATCGGCAGGTATGCAGTGGATTTAATAAACAAAGAGCTTCAAATTCAACTACCAGATAGTGAAGCTACAGCCATTGGACTTCATTTTGTTAACGCCAAGCTGGAATCCTCCTCCCATCAGAGAGATCAGAGTATTACCAAGCTGATGAATAATTTTGAAAAAATCGTTCAAAGAATCGTAGGCGGAAAAATAAACCGTGATACCTTTACTTATTCTCGCTTTTTGACTCATCTAAATTATTTCAGTGAACGAGTCTATGAGGGAAATCTCTTTCCTGATGAGGATAAGGAAGAACTGTACCAAACGTTAGCCGTAAAAATGACCAATGAAGTTGCTATTATCAGAGCCTTTGAAATTTTTATCTCTAAGGAATACGGCTTGGATATCACAAAACAAGAGAAAATCTATTTACTCGTCCATCTTCATCGAATTGTGGAGGAACAGGAACGAGAAAGGGAAAAAAGTATTTGAAATAACTAAATGGATTGTTTGGGAAAAATCGTTGATCAATTCTAGATCAGAGAAACAAATTAATCGTGGTTCAACTATCGAAAGTGGTAGTTGAACCACGATTTTCTGTATTTTTATAGTGAAACATTTCCGTCAAGTAAATGATCTTCCCCAACAAAGTCAGTTCATATTGCAAAGTTTTAGCTGGGGCATTTAGGAAACGACAATCAAATGAAATACTAAAGATAATTCCATTCAGAATAATCTTGAATAGAATTATTCTGAATGGAATAAATATTATGCACTAATGGATAATGATATACATGTTCTCACAATGGTCAATTAGATCATAAATCTCATTCCAATCTGTCTTCTTAAGATAATCCATGGTATCTTCTAAGGAACTTAGAATAGTTGACTTGGAAGCAAAGGTCAATTTTTGCGGGAACTGGTGAAATGAGTAAACGCTATGGGTTTATTTATGTGGATAGTGATGACCAAGGAAAGTGGTCGTTAAAACGCAGCAAGAAGAAATCATTTGACTGGTATAAGCAGGTGATAGCAAGTAATGGAGAAAATTTAAAATAACGGTTTAATGATCTGTTTTTCTAGAGATTATGATTGATATTTTTTGTTATTTTAAAATTATTCTGTTGACGACTCAAAAAAAGAATAGTAGTATTTTTTGTGAATTGAATAGTATTCTTCGGGGCAGGGTGTAATTCCCGACCGACGGTGACAAGGCGTGCCTTGAAGTCCGTGACCCGCATTTTTGCGGTTGATCCAGTGTGAGTCTGGAACCGACAGTTAAAGTCTGGATGGGAGAAGAAAAACTTATCAGAAGTATGATGGGGAAGGTCTATCCTTTTTTCATTATGGTTTCTTTGAGTTTATCTGTTACGGCCTCGTGTATGTGCTTACACGAGGCCTTTTTTTGGCAGTTTTTCTTCCTGCTTCAGCAGGTTAGAAAAATGCTATGCGTAACGAGAATAGAATTATTTTTCCCGTTTTTTGAAAAAAATAATACGATAAAGCGAAATAGCTGTTTGGAAAGGAGGAATTTGTATGCATGAAACATTTATGCGGCTTGCGATCAAGGAAGCGTTAAAGGGCAAAGGCAAAACCTTTACGAATCCTTTAGTTGGCGCAGTGATTGTCAAAGATGATCAGGTTATTGCCAAAGGCGCGCACTTAGCTTATGGCCAGCCTCATGCTGAAAAAAATGCGCTGACATCATGTGAAACTCCCGAAAAACTATTAAATTCAACACTCTATGTCACGCTGGAACCGTGTCATCACTATGGCAAGCAGCCGCCATGTACCCAAGCGATTCTGGAAAGTGGGATCAAACGGGTAGTCATCGGACAACTTGATCCGAATCCCCTCGTGGCAGGAAAGTGAAAACAGTATTTAGAAGAGCAAGGGCTTGAGGTGATTACAGGGGTTTTAGAGGAAGAAGTTCGAAGGTTAAATCGCCATTACAATTTTTATCATGAGCAGCAACGGCCGTTTATCACATTGAAGCAGGCCATGACCTTAGATGGGAAAATTGCGTTAGCTGGTCAAAGAACACCCTTAACAGGAGAAGAAGCATTGAAACGAGTCCGCAAAGAACGGGGGCATTATCAAGCGATTTTGATTGGAAGTCAAACCGCTTTGATTGACAATCCAACCTTAGGGACGACTGACGAAGATAAATTTCCTCCTTACCGAGTGGTCTTGGATCGAAAAGGGGAAGTATTGGCACATAAAGAACTCGTACTTTTTCAAGCTGACAGCAGTCCGGTGCTCATTTTCACCGAAAGGGATGATGAGATTCCTCTGCCTGAGCATGTCGAAGTCATTCGAAATCAGGTTCTTTCCCTGTCTTTTGTCGTGACAGAATTAACCAAAAGAAACATTCAATCCCTTTATGTTGAAGGCGGAGCTATCATCCATGATGCCTTTTTAGCAAGCGGCTATTGGGATGAGCTGGTTACCTATCTTGCGCCGAAAATTATTGGCGGGAATGGCACAGCTAGTTTTACCGGCGCACGCTTAGTGGAGCAGGTAACAGCACTAAGCGGTGTATCAATTGAACAATTGGGATCAGACATTCGAATCGTCGGAAGGAGAGTGTAGCAGATGTTTACAGGACTTATTAAGGAAAAGGGCAAGCTGACGCGAATCATTCCTCGTGGAAGGACCATTCTGTTAACCTGCCGAGCGTCTAAAAAACTACTAGCAGATTATCAGATTGGCGATAGTATGGCGATCAATGGTGTGTGCTTGACCGCCGTCAAAAAATCAGAGCAGGAATTTACGGTTGAAATTATGCCAGAAACGTATCAGCGAACGTCGTTTTCAAAGGCAAAAGTATCTGACGAAGTAAATTTGGAACGAGCGTTAGCCTTCAATGGTCGAATTGAAGGTCATTTTGTCGCTGGACACATCGACACAACGACCCGCTTAGTCGAAAAGCGAGTGTTAGAAAATGCCTTGATTTTAACGTTTGACTACCCAAGAGAATTGACTGGTGAAATTATTTCTCAAGGCTCGATAGCAATTAATGGTGTAAGCCTGACCGTAACAGAAGCCACGAATCGCCTGTTTTCTGTGAGCCTGATTCCCCACTCGAAGGATCAAACCAATTTGGGGCGTTTACAGCGAGGAGAATTGGTCAATATTGAAACGGATTTGTTAGGAAAATATGTCAAAGCCCAAAGAAAGGACACATCGTATGGATAGAGAAAAAATCGAAGCCGCCATTGAACAGTTAAAAAAGGGTCAACTTGTGATTGTAGCAGATGATGATGATCGTGAAGCAGAAGGAGATTTAGTAGGAATTGCAAATCTAGCGACTACTGAAACGGTCAACTTCATGACAAAACATGCTCGAGGATTGATCTGTGCACCAATCTCCGAAAAAGTAGCTCAACGATTGCAGCTTTCTGAGATGGTCAAAAGAAATACAGACAGCTTCGGGACAGCCTTTACTGTAAGTGTCGATCATCAGTCAACGACAACTGGGATTTCGGCTGGTGAACGAGCACAAACAATCAAAGCACTAGCCGATCCCCAGGCAAAAGGAACAGATTTTAACAAACCGGGGCATATTTTCCCTCTGATTGGGAAAGCTGGAGGCGTACTTGTGCGAAGAGGACATACTGAAGCCGCGTTAGACTTGGCGAAAATGACGAATCAAAGTGAAGCGGCCTATATTTGTGAGATTTTAAATGACGATGGCTCTATGGCCCGCCGTCCACAGCTGGAAAAACTAGCAGAAGAATGGCAGCTGCCAATGATCACAGTGGAGGAATTAGCGAACTATCTGACTGCGACGGTACAAGGCAGGACGACGGTTCAGCTTCCAACTGAATACGGGTCCTTTGAATTAACATTGTTTGAGGATGGACAACAGCGAGAGCATTTGCTTCTTTCAAAGGGTGATATTTCAAACTCAGAACAGCCATTGTTGGTGCGGCTTCATTCGGAATGTCTAACCGGAGATGTCTTTGGATCTCATCGCTGTGATTGTGGTGAGCAGCTCCATGAAGCGATGCGCATGATTGAAGCAGAAGGAATCGGCGCGATTCTCTATTTGCGACAGGAAGGAAGAGGCATTGGCTTGAAGAATAAGCTGCGCGCCTACCAGCTTCAGGAACAAGGTCTAGATACCTATGAAGCCAATGTTGAGCTCGGTTTTGAACCCGATGAACGGGAGTATCAATTTGCTGCAGAAATATTAGCTTCTTATGGTATCAAGGAGATTCGCTTGTTAACCAATAATCCGGAGAAGGTGAAAGAACTAGAAGAACGAGGCATCCACGTTCACCAACGGGTTCCATTAGAAACAGCCCCTTTAAAGGAAAATAGTGCGTACTTAAAAACGAAAAAACAAAAATTTCATCATTTATTATCGATTTAAGAAAAGGAGAGAAAAAGAATGCCACAATTTGAAGGAACATTTGACGGTCAAGGAATCAAGGTAGGAATCGTTGTTGCACGCTTTAACGAATTTATTACCTCTAAACTATTAAGCGGAGCGATGGATAATTTGCTGCGGCATGGTGTAAAGGAAGAAGATATTGATGTCTATTGGGTACCAGGAGCCTTTGAGATTCCCTTTATCACAAAAAAATTAGTAGCAAGTGGAAAATACAGCGGGTTGATCACCTTAGGCGCAGTGATTCGCGGAGCCACCACCCATTATGAACTGGTTAGTAATGAAGTCGCAAAAGGGGTGGCCCATATCGGTCTAGAGTCAGAGATTCCTGTGATGTTTGGCGTATTGACCACAGAAACGATTGAGCAGGCTATCGAAAGAGCTGGGACCAAAGCCGGGAATAAAGGAGCGGAAGCAGCGCAGGGCTTGATTGAGATGGTGACGTTGAATCAAAAACTCTTTAGTTAACAGCACATAGTCATTTTGAACGAAAATCGTCCTTGTGGAACAATAGTAATAGGGGAGCGTAAATTCTTTAAAATGTAAGAAATATAATGTTGCTAAAAAACAGTCCTTTTTATTGATTTAAATTAATTAGTACCTATTCCACAGCTAGCATTACTTCGGACTAGCTGGATGAATCGCGAAATATAATTCCATTCAGAATAATCATAAACAGAATAATTCTAATCAGAATAAACTGTAAAAAACATGTTATACTGATCTTAAGGAAACGAGATAGATCAAACTCAGTTGACGTAGATTTCTACGGAATGAGATTGGAGGAATAGGGAAATGTTTGTAGGCAGGAAGAAAGAACTAGCTATTCTCGAAAAATTATACAAAAAATCCAGCTTTGAAATGGCCGTTGTCTATGGGAGAAGGCGGGTCGGGAAGACACGTCTTATCTCAGAATTTGCAAAGGGAAAGAAAACGATCTTTTTCTCGGCGAAAGAAGTGAATGATCGTTTAAATATCAATGGATTTTTACAAGCCGTTCAGGAACTTGTGGGGGAACATTTTTTACCTAATATTGATAATTGGGAAGATGCGTTTAATTATCTGTATGAAAAAACACGCGGTAGCAAAATTGTTTTGATTATTGATGAATATCCTTATGCAGCAAAGGCGAATAAGTCTTTAAATTCAATTCTTCAGCATTTTATTGACCACAAACTTGATCTTGATAGTAATATTTTTATGATTCTTTGTGGTTCGCAGGTGAGCTTTATGGAGGATGAGGTATTAGCAGAAAATAGTCCACTTTTTGGTCGAAAGACTACGCCTATTCATGTAGGAGAACTAGATTATATTGATGCTGCAAAATTCCTTGACAGCTACTCAAATGAAGACAAAGTGAAATTTTATTCCTGCATGGGAGGGATTCCGTACTATCTTTCTCAAGTAGATAAGACCCTATCCTTTGATGAGAACATGGAGGAGCTTTATTTCGATATTTATGGTGGTCTGTATTCAGATCCAATCATGGTATTGCATCAGGAGCTGCCAGAGCCTAAATTATATAATTCGGTTCTGCAAGCTATTGCCAGTGGGGCGAACACGCTTGAACAAATTCGGCAAGCAACATATATTGAAAAAAGTACATTGAGTAAGTACCTTAAAACACTAGTCAATATGCGGATTATTCAACGGAATTTGCCCTTCGATGTTGATCCGTTGAAGAGCAAAAATTCTCATTATACTTTAAAGGATAATGTCTATCGTTTTTGGTTTCGCTATGTCTTCACGAATCAAGAAGAGATCGAGCGTGGAAGAGGAAAAAGGCTGTATCAAAGAGAGATAAAAGAAACATTGAATGAGTTCATTGGTGCCCCTGCTTTTGAAGAAATCTCCATGAGCTATTTATATTTCTTAGATGAATTAGAAGAATTGCCCTTCTTTCCTAAACGTACAGGTTCATGGCGAGGGAAGAAGCAAAAAGGGGATTCTGATGAACGTGAATTTGATATTGTAATGGAGAATAAGAAAGAGCAAAAAATTTTGATTGGTGAATGCAAATGGCGCAATCAATTGAAGACGGTGAAAGAAATTCAAAAATTAATGAGCCATGCCTCCTATTTACCGGGATACGATGAGTATTACTTCTATTTTTTCTCAAAAGCGCCGTATCCAGAGCAAGCGCGTGAACTAGAAAAAATCCACGAAAACCTCGTATTAGTGACGATTGATGATTTGTTTGATGAGAAGATCGTTACGCTTCATTGAATGGGATGAATACAAGAGGTTGGTGATTTTTATAAGTCATCGTTGTTTCTTAGAATAGGTTGTTGCCTAGTATAGGAGACTCCAAAAGCTCCAGAAATTGACGAGTGTCCGTCGTTTCTGGAGCTTATAAGGTGAGTTCCGATGTTCACCAATTGTTTGATATAAACTAACACTTTAACTCTTTTTCTCCCATTTTTCAAATAAGATTCAACTTGAAAGCTTTACAAATTAAATTTCTTCGCCATTTGATGCAATCACTTGTTTATACCAATTGAAGCTCTTTTTCTTATATCGGTTGAACGTTCCATTTCCGAAATTGTCAGCATCTACATAAATGAAGCCATAGCGTTTGGAAATCTCTGAGGTAGACATACTAATAATATCAATCGGTCCCCAAACGGTATATCCGATTAAATCCACACCGTTTTTAATAGCCTTTCCCATTTCATTAATATGACTGCGTAAGTAATCAATTCTTTGAGTATCCTCAATCTCGGTAGTCCCATCAGAGTGCTCTTGAAGTCCGATACCGTTTTCTGCGACGAATAGTGGAAGTTGGTATCTATCATAAAGCTTTTCCAGCGTGATCCGAAGTCCGACTGGATCGATCTGCCATCCCCATTCGTTGCTTTCAAGATAAGGGTTCTTAACACCATTCACCAAGTTGCCTGTTGTGAGTTCAGTATCTTTATCAATTTTATGTTTAGAAAGAACAGTCATGTAATAGCTGAAGGAAAGGTAGTCGATAGTGTTTTCCTTCAGCAGCGTCTCATCTGTATCTTCCATAATAAGATTAATATCATTTTCTTTAAAGAAGGCTTTTATGTAGCTTGGATAATAACCTCTCACTAAGACATCAGAATAAAAAAGATTTTTCTGATCGTCCTTGATTGATTCCAGGACGTCAAGTGGATCACAGGACGCTGCGTATCCTTCTCGGCGCGCTAACATGCCACCCATTTGTGCATTTGGAGAAATATCTTTTAGTATTTTTTTAGCCATTGCACTGGCCATAAAAAGGTGGTGAATCACTTGGTATTTATCCGTTTTTTCGTCCTTTATATAGTCCGTTGGAACAGCGCCGCCTACATAAAAACTATGATCAATCACATTTATTTCATTAAAGGCCATCCAATACTTGACCGAATCTTTGAACTCAGATATGACTGTCTCACAATAATGAGAGAAAAACGTCAGCATTTTTCGATTGATCCAACCTCCATACTTCGTAGCAAGATATGCAGGTGTTTCATAGTGGGAAAGAGTAACGATTGGTTCAATATCATACTGTTTTAACGTTCGGAATACGCGATGATAAAAATCCAAACCGGCTTTGTTCGGCTCTTTTTCATCACCTTTAGGGAATATTCTTGACCAAGAAATAGACATCCTTAGCGCTTTAAACCCCATTTCAGCAAATAAAGCAATATCCTCTTCGTACCTCTCATAGAAATGAATGCCCCATCTCTTAGGATAAATATCCTTTTTATCGGCTAATCTTTTTTCTATTTCCTCAATTGATAATTCATCGAAAGCAGCATATTTAGCGTAATCTTGATTTTCATAGTATGGAGCAGTATCTGCTACCGATGACCCGCGCCCATCCTTGTTCCAAGAACCTTCTGATTGATTTGCGGCGATAGCCCCACCCCATAAAAAATGTTCAGGAAAAAAAGTATCTTTTGCCATATTTTTACCTCCTTATCGTTATTTTAATCTTAAGACAAGGGAATGTTATAATCAATGGAAATTGGGCTAGGGTGCAAATGTTGTCCCCTGTATAAAGCAGGGTGCATATTTTGTCCCCCGACAGAAATGAAAAGAAAGTATGCTGTTAGTATAAAGAAATTGTTCTTTATAGAAATCGTTTGTGTAACTTTCGACAAATAGTATGAAGGAGGAAAAATATGAATTACCAATCAGTTTCTCAGGCGTTACTGGATGTTATTAAGATCGAAAACATTCGTAACATCACACACTGCGCAACCAGACTCAGAGTGAATGTCAGAAATATCGACCAGATCGACACAGAAAAGGTTGAACAAATTGAAGGGGTCTTAGGTGTCGTCAAACAGGGTGATACGCTGCAAATTATTTTTGGCCCGAATGTCCAAGGAGTCTACGATACGTTTAATCAATTATATGAGTCAAAAATTTCTACAACTAAAAGTAAAGAAGAAGATTCTACCAAAAGTAAAGAAGGACCATTTTCTAGAGCGCTGAGCTTTTTAGCCGCCGCATTTTTACCTACGATGCCAATCGTGGTTGCTGTGGGACTAATATCTGCAATTCTTAATATTATCATTCTTGCGACTAGTTTATCAGCAGAGTCACCTACCTACGAATTGATCAATGCAATCGCATCTACGGGTTTCTTTTTCCTTCCGCTCTATGTCGGTTATGGAAGTGCGAAGCAACTGAATATCAATCCTGTTTACGGCATATTTTTAGGGGCGGTATTACTAAATGAAGGAATTAACGGAGTAGAAGGTCTGAGTCTTTTTGGTCTGCCCATTGTCGCAACCACGTATTCTTATACCGCGCTTCCGGTGTTATTGGGCGTGATTATAATGGCTCAAACGCATAAACTTATTTATAAAAGAATTCCAAGCTATTTTAAAGAGGTCTTGATTCCATTAATTGTCATTACAGTCGGAACACTTGCTACGTTGCTGTTAGTAGGACCTTTAGGAGTCATTTTAGGAAATTGGATGACTGCTGGATTTGTATTCATTCATGATAAAATTGGTTGGCTGGCTCTGGGATTAGTTGGTGCACTATTTGGCTTTACGGTACTTACTGGAACAAACAAAGCGCTGGTTCCGATCATGGTTACTTCTCTCGCTGCTCAAGGGTATGATACATTCCTTATTCCTGCGATGCTTGGTACCAATATCGCGATTGCTACGGCCACTTTGGCTGTCGCTTATCTTGAAAAAGATGCGACGAAAAAAGGGACAAAGCTGTCAGCCGGAGTGACTGGACTTATGGGTATTTCAGAACCATCCTTATTCGGAGTGCTAATCAATGATAAACAGGCATTATACGGCTCGATGATCGGAGGAGCTATTGGAGGGGTAGTGGCAGGTATAACGAATTTGGCACAAAACTCAATTGTTTCAGGCTTACCCGGATTAGCAACAATGGTTATCTCGAAGGCTCCATATACGGGTCTATCGAATATGTACGCAGGCATTTTAGTCATTGTCGTATCAGGAGCTGCCGGTTTTCTGGCGACGATTTTCTTAAAAAGAAGAAAAATGAGTAAGGTATAAGCGATGACTAGTTAATTTCAAAATACAAAGAAGAAGCTGGATGAAAATGATCATTCAGCTTCTTTTTGCATATGTTTTACTTCCTTATCAATAGTTGCGTATTCATAGTATAAAAAGTCAAAGAACAAATTTGTCGCGTATCTTCTGTTTACGACCTCTTCCTTGACCGTTTCATTTGAAATTTGATCCGTAAAATTGTAAAGAGTGCTGTCTGTTAATCGGATAATGTCGGTAAAGACTGAGTGAGTATATTGATTATTCAAAGTAACAAGATAGATCGGACACGTCATTTCTTCCAGATCTGTAACAATCGAATGCGCCATGACACTGCTGGAGGATAGGACGATGACTACATCATTTTCTTCTATTTGTATGTCGCTATCCTTCTTGTAATTGATGATGATATCCCAAAAAGAGTTAAATCTCAAAAATTGCATTTGCATATCCTCTACCATTCGTGTTGTTGAAGTAGAGGTAAGCCAGTAAATATTTTTAGCATTATGCATGACTTTCGCCAATGTTCTAATTTTCTCAAGAATCTTAGAGTTATTATTCAAAAAGAATTTCTGAATCTCATTTATTTGCTGAATGTGTTCTTTTACGTAGTCTTTTCTATCTAGTTCCTTTTCAAACATACTGATATCGTATGGGATCGTAAACTCATTTTTGAAATCCAAAAAACTCTCATGATCCAGTTTTGAGAAAAAACGCCGAACAGTGGCTCTTGAGACGTGACAATCCGCAGAAACATCGTAAATATTGATGCTTTTTATATCATCAAATCGCTTCAGAAAATATTTTGATAGTATTTTCTCCGTTGAGTTTGTCGGCGATTCATTGTACAGCCTCAGTAATAGTAAAAACGTTCCATATCTTTCAACTGACATTTTATTTCCCTTTCCAAAAAGTATTCTGCTATCATTTTATCATTTATTTTTGTTTTTCTAAGAAATAAATGGGAGGAAAAACGAGCAGGTGGAAAGAGTGTTGTCATGTTACAAGAAGGGGAAATTATATCAGACCAACAACTGACGGATTTTGCACATTATTTATCATTCAAGCCATACTATATTTCCCCACGCAAAGACAACCCAATTACAAGTCCACTTCAGCACTTGCAATTGGATTCTCTTTTTTATTATACATTGTTCTCTTGATCATCCTTATCAGGCAAATCCCCGACATCCCGTTCAAACACTCGCAGCCATTTCTGCAGCCACGCGATCTTTAGTCCAAAGGCATGGGCATTTTCTAAGATCGAACCAATCTCGTACAGAATCAGAAGAGCGGTCCAAATCAAGGCGACATTAATAGGCAAATCGATGCCAACGACAGGTGCTAGTATGTCTAAAGCAGCGGCACAGATAATTGTTGAGAACGTGATGAACTTGGTAAACAGTCCGTAAAGATTGATAGAGGAGACCCACGTATGGCTTTTTAGTGCTTTGGCGTAGCCAGTAAAAAGGTCTAAGCCAACCATCGTCAAAAAGACACCCATGATTGGGACACTTCCGCCGAATAGATAGTTAACGAGTGTTCCTCCAGATAAAATTGATAAAACAGTCATTTCAATTCCCTTCTTTCAAATAGATTTAATCAACATCTGCGATTTAGCTCGCAGGTGTCATTTGTCCTACGCTAGATAGAATGGAGATTAGCGATTAAGTGCTTGATTCATGATTCGCTGGGTCGTCTTTATTCCGCTGTTTTCGCCTGAACATTCGTTGAAGCAGGCCTTTTTTGTTGTTTGCATCTTTTCTTGTTGGCTGTTTAGTCGATCGTTTGACAGGTGCGGCTACAGTTGCTGGATGTGCGACGGGTTCATTCGTTTCTAACGATAATTGTGTTTTACTAAATGGCACAATCGCCACAGGAATCTGGAGCGGCACGTGTTCGGATTTCTCCTGTTTTTCTGGTACTTCAAAACAGCCAACCTTTTCACAGGTCGCTTCATAAAACGGTTCAGTTTGATCCACATCAATCTCGTTTTTCAGGTCAAACAGCGTGGTTACCTTGGTAGAGACAAACTTTGCCGTGACAACAGAATCAAATAGTTTTACGCCATCTTGTTCAAAAAGGTCTAAGGTCGTTAATAGTTCGCAAGCTTCTTTGATTTCTTCTGCCGACAAGCTCGTATCCACGTCCTGATAGGTCCAGTTGTGTTTCTTGCGGTCACTGTTAAAAAAAGTTGTGACCAATTTTGTAGACTCAGTGATCATTTT
Organism: Enterococcus sp. DIV0187; assembly: GCF_051713785.1. NCBI lineage: Bacteria > Bacillati > Bacillota > Bacilli > Lactobacillales > Enterococcaceae > Enterococcus > Enterococcus sp. DIV0187. The sequence continues at coordinate 617,081 of NZ_JBIOQO010000002.1, read as the reverse complement.
TCTTCTTTCCTCTCATTTATTTTCTGCGTAGGGTAGTTCTTATCAAGGCTCAGTCATTTCTTCAGGACGTACAAATGAAACCAGTGAACGAGCGACAGACAAGACTTTCTTGCCAAAATTTCTCAAAGGGAAGACCCTCATCGTCAGCCGTTTCCATTCAGGCGCCGCAAAGTAATCCTGAAAATAATAAAAGAAGCGCTTCATGGTACGTGTTGCTTTGGTGTTCATAAACAAATAGCGGACAAGATCGCTGAGAATGTTCGCAAACTCCTGCGCACCAAGTCTAAAACGGATGCGTAAAGCCATAATATATTTAATTGTTAAGCTGCTGTTCTGTGTTTCTTGATAAAAGGTCATGATTCGTGCCTCAAGTGTTTCGGGTTTTAGTGTGAAAATCTGTTGGTGCGTTAAAAGTGGTTCATTCATGGATCTTCATCCTCCTTATTTGTTTTGAAGTAGTTTTTTGTAAAAAGAAAGTTCGATTCGAATGCCGTATATCATTCAACTAAAGTGCTGGAACGATAAACTAGCTATTAATGCTAATTATTTTTCTAACTAAGAGACCTGCGAAAAGTTGAACTGACATCCTTATTTGTTTTAAAGTAATAATTTTTTCCAAGAGAAAAAAATCGTTCGATTCAAATGCCGTATATCATTCTTTTAAAATTGCTAAAGTAAGAACTGACATCCTTATTAATAGAGAAGAGCGGTACGTCTACCGCGACTTCTCAAATTTAGTAAAGCAATATCCTACTGTTGTTCCTGTGTGTTATCAAATAGGATCGTTTCAGTTGTTTCCACATATTTTGCGCTTTCGACTGTGTTGAAAAGGTCCGCGCCGTCTTTATGGAAAAGCTTGATGCCGATTAGACGTTGTAAGAGGCTTTTGACCTCAGTAGGCGTCTTATTTGGATCAGGGTTATTCAGGCTCCAGGTTTGTTTTTTTCCTAAGCTGGTTGTAAAGGTTGCGACAAGTTTAAACATCTAATTTTCTCCTTCCTTATTTGGTATACCGAGATTGGCTAGTTAGGAGCACACCGTCTAGGTTGCTGCCTTCTGGTGAAAGTTCTGTCAGGATGGCGCCAAGCTCTAGCACCGCTTCTTCGGTTGGTTCGTCGATGACGTTTTGGAAGTTCACCTTTCTTAATTTGTCTTCACCTGCGTCGATTTGTACTTGTAATTTGTTGCCGATTTTTTGAATCATTTTTTCATTCCTCCGTTATAGTATTTTTTTTGTTCCGGTCGGTGACTTAACGATAAAGGGGAAATACAAACTCGGTCAAAACCGGCAAAATTACATTTGGGGGTCAAAATTGCAGGAGTTTTCAATCTCTTTTTTACACAAATCCTATAAGAACAGGATTTTACTTTGTGAAAAATGAAAGAAGCCAGTAATTTTCATAGCCTCATGTAATTTTGCCTACTTTGACACATTTTGGGTTTTATGCGTGGAGAAGTAATGTTGATTTGATAGTGTTTGTAGAATGGAAACATCTTCTAAAAAAACTAAACATTTTTATTTGACTTAAGGTTTTCTTAATGAGTAAAGGAGAAAGTTGAAATGAGGAAGGTCTAGAAATAGTGTCGTGATTTAAAAAGATGACGGCTCCAAAAATTCAAATGGAGGCTTATTTTGACGGTTATAAGGAGTTAGAAGATTGATAAAACTAAGGATGTACGTTATAATGTACGTGATAACGTACATGTAGAAAGAGGGGCTTGTCATGGAAGTAATCACACCAACGAATTTAAGAAAGAATTTATTTGAAACTTTGAAGGGCGTAGCAACTGATAACAGCGAGATTGAAGTTACCTTAACGAATAAAGAGGGGGTAAATGATGGAGTAATCATGATGTCTAAACGTGAATGGAGTGCGATTCAAGAAGAATTATATTTGTATAGAACAGGTACGCTTGATAATGTATTTAGCCTTATGGAAAGCGAATCTGAGGATGATTTTGAGGAAGCATAATTGAGCGATTGGAAGGTATTAGTCCATAAAGAAGTTAAAAAAAAGCATTTACCGCTGTTAGAAAAAATAAATCTGCTATCTGACTATGAAGAAATCATCGAAACGCTAAAAAAGAACCCTTATACTCAAATTAGAAATTTTGAGCAATTACGTCCAAAAAACAAGCTAATGTATTCTATGAGAATCAATGGAAAGCATAGAGTTGTTTATACGATTGATAAGAAGAATAAAGTAGTTAAGGTATATTCTGCTTGGTCACACTACGAAAATAATATGCCAAAATAGAGAAACACGAAAAAAACCGTTAGGGAAAGCCCCAAGCGGTTTTTTGTGGCAAAAAGGATGAAAGAGTAGGCGATGCAATAGATCAATCAGCTCATATGCACGTAATTTTAGAGATAGTCCTTGTTCCGATTGAAAGGTCGATTGTTCCGATGTAGAGATGTTTCTCCTAACAAAAAGGGCGTTTAGTCCCGTGTGTCGAGTCAGTATTTCCAGTAGTAGACTTTGCTCGATCGGTTTAAAGATCAAAAATATTCTAATTCCAGACTGAAGCAATGGCAGACATTCTATTTTAGCAGCTGAGATCAAAAAAATTTCATACTGCTACGCATTAAATATGGGCAACGGCAATGAAACATCTCGTTACTCTAAATACATTGAAACCTTTTACAATTTTTACTTTGATTTAGCTTGCTTATCTTTATATAAAGAAGAGCCTAATATCAGTGATCCTATCCTATTAAGTAAATCATTTGTATCAGGGGCGGCAATTGATTATGACAAGTAGTATCAGTGAAAATTGCATCAAAAATACGATTTTAGAGTATACAGAGATCTTTCTGTGTACTTTTTTATTTTGATCATGAGGCTCAACAACTAAGTTAGCCGCCCTAACTTTCAATCAATAATTTTTCAAGTTTAGGTGTATAGAAATTGTCGTTAACTTTATTCAAAGGAGCGTCTACGTGTAATTGATTTACGATCGTATTTTCTTCTTGTGGAGAAATGTAATAGTTATACATTTTCTGTTCTGGAGATAAAAAAGTGTTGGGATGCTACTCTTTCAAAAAATAGAATGCCGCATCTAATACATCGGCGTCGATTTCAACAATGAGATTATTTGTCTGAATCAAATGAGTAGCTACAATCGGGTTTTCTTTAAAAAAAGATAGTAAGTCTTTCTCGTGTAATGCATCTTCCATAGTAAATTCTCCTAACCAAATAATTGGGTCATAATCAAATTTAGACCTAATTATTTGGTGTCTATCTACTCACAATAATAGAAGCAATGCTTTAATTTTTTTTGAATGACGCCATTCACAAAAGCTGCTACAACATAATAATCTTCATCACGTAATTAAGTTACGCAAAAAGCGACGGCTCTTTTTTGACATTAAAGGAAGTATAACATTTTAAGAGGTCAAAGGATTGATACATCAATCTTTTGACCGCTTTTCATCTGGTCTTTTTCCTATTAAACTGGAGATATGAAACCCAATATTTTACACGCCATTTTCTTTGATGAATATCAAAACTGGGAGAAATTCAATCAAAGGTACACGAGAAGGATTCGATCCGTTGTGAAAAGAGAAGTGAAGAAGTTTCGCGATTGTGGTGACCTTAAAAAAGGTTATCGTCTATTTGTCTGTGAAGGATGCCATGATGTAAAGAAAGTGGCTTTTCGTTGTAAAGGGAAATTTTGTCCAACTTGTGCAACTGGGGAAAGTCAACGGTGGGCAGAGGTTGCGGCGAATGATCTGTTTACAGTGACGCATCGACACGTCATCTTCACGATCGATGAAGGTTTACGTGAGATTTTTCTGAAGGAGAAGTATCGTAAGGAGCTTTTAAAAGGATTAATGGATGAAGCTGCACGGATACTATTAGATTTTTTTAGAAAGCACCATATACAAGCTGGGGTTGTGGCAACACTCCACGCCTTCGGTTCTCAGCTAGAATACAATCCGCATGTTCATTTAGTCGTCACCATGGGTGGACTGACGAGGGATGGAAAATGGAAGGACTATGACTATTTTCCGTTCGCAATGTTGAGGAAATATTGGCAGAATGCGGTCCTAAAGCTCATTCGAAGAACCTTATCCCAATGGGATAAGGCACGAGTCCAGCCGCTTTTACAAGCGGCGTACACGAAAAATGCAGAGGGTTTTTACGTGCATGCACCCAAAAGGAGCCGAACTTCTCTCAAAAAGATATTAGAATATATCAGTCGTTATATGAAACGTGGTCCCATTGCTTTAAATCGTATCCTTTTGTACGATGGGAAAATAGTGATGTTTCAGTATCATGATAAACGAACTAACACGGATAAGATAAAGACGATGTCGGCAGAGGAATTTATTGGTGCACTGATTCGTCATATTCCAGAGAACCAGTTCAAAACAATTCGTAGATACGGCATTTATAGTCGGCGGATCAAGACAATCATGAAAAAAGTATTAAGTAATTACCAGAAAGAGATTCAACGAATGCTTGTGAATGTGAAGAAAGCACTTAAACCAAAATCATGGTGTGAACGAATAGCCGAAGAATTCGGAGTAAATCCATTGGAATGTACTAGATGTGGCGAATATTATGAATTTAGTGGAGTTAGTGTGTCTAAAAATGGACGACTTGTAGTGAAATATGCGAAGAATAAAGAATCGGAACGATTCATGCGAGAGGAGAATAAAAAAATTGGGGAAGAAGCATCGAAACGTAAGTATGAAAAAGAAAAAGAAGCAGCTTTTAAAAAACTTCGATTCCAATGGAGTGGTTCATTACATTTGTCTTGAATGTGGGATAAAGGAAAAAATTCCAAAGGAAGTAGTTCAATTTTTGGATGCAGGAGATGTTGCATTTGATCCTGAGAACGCTCCGCAATTTGATTGCGAAAAATGTGGTGGAGAGATGTATCCAGAATACTATAAGAACGTACTTGGATACGAATTTAGAATCAGTGATCGACAATAAAATGATTTATCTAAACAAAAAGTCCTCAGGAGCGGTTTTCTCCTGAGGTTTTCTTAACATTTAACAAAATAAATTAATTAATAGATTCAATACAAATGATTTATTACCAGTATTTTTATTAAAAAAATCTTTGCCGATTAAAGTGAAGATGAATCGTTATTTTTAAGATGATTTCCAGAAAATAATGGAAGGAAGTGGCCTCATGATAAAACAAAGAGTTCGGGAATTATTACTATTATTGTTAACGACCCCAGAAATCTCAGTGAAGCAATTGGAGAAAAAACTAGAGCTAACTTCCAGTCAGCTGAGTTATACCATTAAAAAGGCGAATGAATTTTTGTTCGAACATAACATAGCTTCGATCGAAATTGGAGAAGGAAGAATTCTTTTTGCTGATGAAAATAAAAGTGAACTAACTAAATTGTTAAATTTTTCAAAGAGAAGAGACTATTTTTCAAAAAAGGAAAGAGTCTTGATCCAACTATTAATGTTGTTTGGGAGAAAAGAGCAAGAGTTTATTGGAATTGATTACTTAGCCGCCATTTTGAAAGTAAGCCGTAATACCATTACCAGAGATCTAAAAGAAACTAGAGAAATGGCGACAATTCATCACGTGACTCTTTCACAAAATACCAATCTTGGATTTTATTTTACAGGTGAGATAAAGGACTTACAGAAGTTGCTGTTAGAAACAATCTCCACCGCATTAAATCACTATTTTTCCGATGTTCGAGAGTTGATTGGAACGCTGACTGAGGAGTCAGAAGTTCTTTATTTTCAAGAAAAAATCAAATTGTTGGAGAATGAGCTGTCGGTAAGATTATCTGCTCAAAAAAATTCTGAGTTGTTGCTTTTACTAATTATTTTGTCTCGTTCAGATACCATCTACATCACGCCAGAACAGAATTTGTCAGATGAGAATCTGAGGCAAATGAATGATTTCCTATTAGAAGAATTGGGCGAGAAATTTTCTAGAAAAGAAAACAGCTCATTCATTTCATTATTCTTGTTATCATCAACACTGATTAAAGTTGATAAAGAAAATAAGGATTTTAAAATCGATCGGCTGGTAGTGAACTTCATTCAGCTTATGGAGTTTAGCGGGATCTATTTTGATGAAGCTGAGCAGCTTAAAGCGTTTTTGTATCAACATATATTTTCTATGTATTACCGTTTATTGTTTGGCTTTCAAGCAGAAAATCCTCTAAAGCAATACATCATAGAAAATTATTATGGACTTCACACTATTGTTTTAAAAAATTTAAAGAAAATCAAAGAGCTCAGTCCATTTGAGATTTCTGAAGATGAAGTTGCCTATTTGACCGCTCTGATTGCTGGAAATGTGCGCTACATGGAGTCGAAAGGCGAAAAACTATTGGGGGTGGTTGTTTGTTCCTATGGAATGTCTGTTTCTCAATTATTGAGGCTGGAATTGAAAAAACATTTTCCGCAAATTAGTTTTCTCGATGGTCTTTCCGTTTCAGAAATCCATAAACTGGATATACCAATAGAAATTATCTTTTCAACGGTCCCGCTTCAAGGAGATGTTCCTGTATTTATTATTGATTCTAACTTGGAAAAAATTGATTTTGATCAGCTAACCGTCGCTGTTGGGAAGGCTTTTCCCGAACACTTTGGTTATAAAGAGGAGCAGCTGAAAGAACTGAAGGATGTAGTTAACCGGTATGCAAAAGTTCAATCGATCGAGTTTCTAATGGCAGAATTTGAAAAAGTTTTGTATCGACAAAACAATCATTCTCTAAAGCTAAAACATTTGAGTGATTTTCTCTCCGCTCATCAGGTTCATTTTAAAAAGACTGTTGATAGCTTCGATACTATTTTAGATATTCTTGCGAGCGGCATGCTGATTGAAGGTAGTATTTCACCAAACTATATTACAGCTCTTAAAAAAGAAGGGTTCCATGAGCATCTCATTATCAAGGATGGTATTGCTTTACCCCATATAAAAGATGATCAGCATATTTACGCTACAAGCATTAGTTTATTGAAATTGGAGCAGCCTATTTTATTGGCGAATGAAGAAATTTCGATTTTTATTTTGTTAGCAGCAGATGAAAAAAAAGAGCATTTAAGAGCTTTCGAAGAATTATTCTGCATTCTTGAAAATGAAAAGCTGTATGATGCTTTGCTGCAAATCAGTGATTACGATTCGTTAAATAAAGTGCTAAAGGAAGTGGATGTAGATGAGTAATTTATTGGAAGATGAAGAAACTGTGCAATTGAATATTGAGGTTGACTCATGGGAGAGCAGCATACGAGAAGCTGGTAAACTCCTTGAAAAGGCTCACTATATTTCTTGGAAATATATCGATGACATGATCGCAATGGTTCACTTATATGGACCGTACATTGTCGTTTTCGAAAATGTTGCTTTGGCTCATGCGCAATCAGGAAGTAGTGTTTACAAAAGCGGGGCCAGTCTAATTACGTTGAAGCAGCCAGTTGCTTTTGGAAATAAGGACAATGATCCAGTTTCAATTGTGATTGCTTTGGCTTCTGTTAATCACTCAGACCATTTAGAATTTTTAAAAAAAATTATGATTGCTTTTTCGAAGGGGGTTAAGGAAAAGATTTTAGCTTCTGAAAATGGGGCAGAGGTAATTGAGATAATCAATGAATATGGTGAGGAGGAAGAAGAGTATGAGGAAGGTTAATATTTTATGTGTTTGCGGGGCAGGTTTGGGAACGAGTTTAATGGCTAAAATGAAAGTGGACAAGCTTCTAAAAGAAGTAGGCTTAAAAGCAAATGTTGAAGCAACAGATGCTGGTAGTGTACGTGGGCAAAAGGTTGATCTTATTGTTACCACAGAAGCAATCAGTAAAGCTTTAGGAGAAGTCGCAGGGAGCAAGATGGTGACCGTGAAAAACTTTGCTGATAACGCAGAGTTTCGGAATTCAGTTCTGCCGATCTTGAATGAATTTATGGAAGCGGGTGAATAGCATGGGGATTTTATCTTTTTTGATAAATGATGTCATTACGCAAGCACCAATTTTTCTAGGACTTGTTGCTCTGATCGGGTTGCTTTTACAAAAGAAAGATGCTGCGGAGGTTTTTACTGGAACGATAAAAACCATTACAGGGACAGTTGTTCTTTTAGCAGGGGTGGATTTGTTTCTTGGCGTATTGCTGCCATTAATGGCTCTGCTTCAAGAAAAAGGGAATTTTACTGGTGTGATGCCAGATAATCAAGCACCATTTGGCGTTGTAATGACCAGCTTCGCAAAAGAAATACCAATCGCCTTTGTCTTAGGTTTTCTTATCCATCTTTTACTGGTGCGAGTTTTACCCTTTAAGAACACGAAGAATGTATTTTTAACAGGACATATCATGCTATTCTTATCTGGTTTTTGGGTAGCCATTCTAGCTTGGAACTTTGGCTTAAAAGGAAGCGGTCTAATTCTAGCCGGTAGTATTTGTACAGGTTTGATCTTAACGGTATTTCCTGCGATTTCCAGACCCTTTACAAAAGAGATTGCGGAAGACGAATATACGTTAGGGCATATGTTTAATGTCAGTGTTGTTGTAGGTTCGTTATTAGGGAATCTGTTTAATAAATCCAAAAAGAGCGATGATATTGAGTTACCAGGATTTTTAGCTAGCTTTAGTGATTTTTCGATTTTATTGTCTACTGTGATGCCTTTGATTTTTATTGGGATTGGTCTAGTTGTTGGAGAATCAGAAGTGACAACACTGAGTGGTGATATGAACTGGTTGATGTTCCTTATCATGCAAGGAATTAAGTTTTCAGGAAGTATTATGATTACGTTGTTCGGTGTTCGGACGTTCTTAGGATCGATTATTCCCGCCTTTCAAGGTATTTCAGAGAAGCTATTGCCAGGAGCGATTCCGGCATTGGATTGTCCAGTCTTTTATCCTTATGCACCAGTCGCAGCTATTATCGGTTTCTTAGGTCATGCAGTAGGTGCAATTATTTCTGTCGTGATCATGGTTTCGATTGCTGCACCTGTAATTCCATTGCCTAGTGCACTATTTATCTTTTTTGAGGGTTCTTTAGCTGGCGTTTTTGGAGATCGAAAAGGAGGCTGGAAAGGCGCGTTACTGGCAGGAGTTGTTGTTAGTCTGATTACTCACATGGGTGTGGCAGTGATCGCAGGATTACAGGAACCGCTATTACCATCTGGTTTGGTCTTTGGGAGTGCCGACATTGTTCTTATTTCACCAATTATTTATTTCTTTAAATTACTATTTGGTATTTAGTATACGCTTAATAGCCAGTCTGTGTTTAAGCCTAGCTGTTATTCTCCAGCTAGGTTTCGTTTTTGAATAGTAGAATATTGAGGAAAGGAAGATTGAAATGAGTATTGTTCGAACCTTTCTAGGAGACATTGATGCAAATGAGCTGGGCTTTACGTATTCTCATGAACATATCGTTTGTATTCCTCCTTATTGGAAAGAAAGAAAAGCCGATGATTTGCTGCTGGATAATAAACATAGTTCTCAAAAGGATGTTCAGGATTTTGCCGATTTAGGTGGAAAAACGATCGTTGATGCTACCGCTATCGATTATGGTCGCTGTGTGGAAGATGTGGTTCAAATCTCGAAGGAAACGGATATAAAAATTGTTGGAACAGCCGGTTTTAATAAAAGCTTTTTATGGGAAGCAGCAATTAGCGAAAGATTAAAAAAAGTCGTTGGTAATTATTCTACTTTTGCGGATTGGATTGCTCAAAGTACCGTTAATCAATTAACGGAACATGTGGTCAAGGAAATTGAAGAAGGGTTGGAGGGTACTAGCTATCGGGGAGGCCAAGTGAAATTTGGTACTGGATACAATCGTATTACACCTCTAGAAGAGAAAACTATTCGTGCAGTAGCCCGTGCGCATCATGAGACCAAAGCCCCCATCCATTCACATACAGAAGCTGGAACAATGGCATTGGCTCAAATAGAAATATTGCGCGAAGAAGGCATTAATTTACATTATCTTTCAATCGGACATATGGATCGGAATCTGGACCCTTATTTGCATCAACAAATTGCTAAGACGGGTGCGTTTTTATCCTTTGATGGCATTGCAAAAATAAAATATGCACCAGAATCTGCTAGGATCAAAGCCATTTTAGATTTGGTCAAGGCCGGTTATGAAGATCAGCTATTGATTTCTGGCGATACTGCTAGAAAGTCCTATTATAAACATTATGATTATGGCTTAGGCTTGGCTTATATCAAGAAAGAATGGGTGCCAAGATTTATTGACGAGGCAGAACAACAACATCTGGATGGGGAAAAATTAATTGAAAAATTTTTTGTAGAAAATCCCAAAAGATGCTTTAGTTTTAAAGACTAGAAATCAGAAATATATTTGATTTAAAAGATGAACAGCTGACTATAAGTTCTTACTCAAGTTATGAGGATTTTATTCGAGAGAAGAAAATAGAAGGCGAACTAAATAGCGTTACCATACAACGATCCTCCTGCGACAGCCGCTGCAGGAGGGCGTTTTTTATTGTACATTATTCTCTTGATCATCCTTATCAGGAAATTCCCCGACATCCTGTTCAAAAACTCGCAGCCATTTCTGCAGCCATGCGATTTTTAGTCCAAAGGCATGGGCATTTTCTAAGATCGAACCGATCTCATACAGAATCAGAAGAGCGGTCCAAATTAAGGCGACATTGATAGGTAAATCAATACCTACAACAGGTGCCAGTTTGTCTAAAGCAGCGGCACAGATAATTATTGAGAACGTGATGAACTTGGTAAATAGTCCGTATAGATTGATAGAGGAAACCCACGTGTGGCTTTTTAGTGCTTTGGCATAGCCAGTAAAAAGGTCTAAGCCAACCATTGTCAAGAAGACACCCATGATTGGGAAACTGCCGCCGAATAAATAGTGGACGAACGTTCCTCCTGTTAAAATTGCTAGAAGAGTCAATTTAATTACCTTCTTTCATTTGATTTAATCAACACCTACGATCGTAACAGTAGGTGTCATTTGTCCTACGCTAGATAGAATGGAGAAATCTAACTACTAGATTCATGATTCGCTGGGTCGTCTTTATTCCGCTGTTTTCGCCTGAACATTCGTTGGAGCAGGCCTTTTTTGTTGTTTGCATCTTTTCTTGTTGGCTGTTTAGTCGATCGTTTGACAGGTGCGGCTACAGTTGCTGGATGTGCGACGGGTTCATTCGTTTCTAACGATAATTGTGTTTTACTAAATGGCACAATCGCCACAGGAATCTGGAGCGGCACGTGTTCGGATTTCTCCTGTTTTTCTGGTACTTCAAAACAGCCAACCTTTTCACAGGTCGCTTCATAAAACGGTTCAGTTTGATCCACATCAATCTCGTTTTTCAGGTCAAACAGCGTGGTTACCTTGGTAGAGACAAACTTTGCCGTGACAACAGAATCAAATAGTTTTACGCCATCTTGTTCAAAAAGGTCTAAGGTCGTTAATAGTTCGCAAGCTTCTTTGATTTCTTCTGCCGACAAGCTCGTATCCACGTCCTGATAGGTCCAGTTGTGTTTCTTCCGGTCACTGTTTAAAAAGGTGGTGACTAATTTTGTAGACTCAGTAATCATTTTTCATTTCTCCTTTCATTCTTTCTACGTAGGCTTTGATTTTTTCAAGGCTCCGTATTTTCTTCAGGACGTACAAATGAAACCAGTGAACGAGCGACAGACAAGACTTTCTTGCCAAAATTTCTCAAAGGGAAGACCCTCATCGTCAGCCGTTTCCATTCAGGCGCCGCAAAGTAATCCTGAAAATAATAAAAGAAGCGCTTCATGGTACGTGTTGCTTTGGTGTTCATAAACAAATAGCGGACAAGATCGCTGAGAATGTTCGCAAACTCCTGCGCACCAAGTCTAAAACGGATGCGTAAAGCCATAATATATTTAATTGTTAAGCTGCTGTTCTGAGTTTCTTGGTAATAGGTCATGATTCGTGTCTCAAGTGTTTCGGGTTTTAGTGTAAAAATCTGTTGGTGCGTTAAAAGTGGTTCATTCATGGATCTTATCCTCCTTATTTGTTTTAAAGTAATAATTTTTTCCAAGAGAAAAAATTAGTTCGATTCGAATGCCGTATATCATTCCTTTAAAATTGCTAAAGTAATAGAGAAGAGCGGTACGTCTACCGCAACTTCTCAAGTTACTTTGTTTTTTAGTTAAGTGACGATACTACGGTTGTTCCTGTGTGTTATCAAATAGGATCGTTTCAGTTGTTTCCACGTATTTCGCGCTTTCGACTGTGTTGAAGAGATCCGCGCCGTCTTTATGGAAAAGCTTGATGCCGGTTAGACGTTGCAAGAGGCTTTTGACTTCGCCTGCTGTCTTATTTGGATCAGGGTTATTCAGGCTCCAGGTTTGTTTTTTTCCTAAGCTGGTTGTAAAGGTTGCGACAAGTTTAAACATCTAATTTTCTCCTTTCTTATTTGGTATACCGTGATTGGCTAGTTAGGATCACGCCGTCTAGGTTGCTACCATCTGGTGAAAGTTCTGTCAGGATGGCGCCAAGCTCTAGCACCGCTTCTTCGGTTGGTTCATCGATGACGTTTTGGAAATTCACCTTTCTTAATTTGTCTTCACCTGCATCGATTTGTACTTGTAATTTGTTGCCGATTTTTTGAATCATTTTTCATTCCTCCGTTATAGTATTTTTTGTTCCGGCCGGTGACTTAACGATAAAGGTGAAATGCAAACTCGGTCAAAACCGGTAAAATTACATTTGAGGGTCAAAATTGCAGGAGTTTTCAATCTCTTTTTTACACAAATCCTATAAGAACGGGCTTTTACTTTGTGAAAAATGAAAGAAGCCTGCAATTTTCATAGCCTTATGCAATTTTGCCCACTTTGACACATTTTGGGTTTTATGAATGGAGTAGGAATACTGATATGTCAGCTTTTATACCTGAAAAACCTTACGAAAAAAGTTAAAAAAACCTATTGATTGCTCGTTTTTCTTAATATTTCCTTAATAATTAGCAAGTAAGAGGTTCTGTAAGAAGGGACAAAAATAAGGGAGTTTTCGACTTTTTATGGACAAGTTATCTAACGGTAAGCATACAAATAACCCACTATGAATCTCACAAATGAGTTCCACAGTGGGTTTAATCGTTTATGACTGAGCGTCACTCTCTTTATGTTTCAACAAATAACTTACTTAAGTACTCCATTCACATCGTAAGTAACATAAGGCAACGTATCTGACGTACTGCTGTCATAAAAGGAATGCTGCTCCTCACTCAGAATCAATATTCCTAATACACAGGGTACGGTTAAATAGAGGATGATCTTTAAGAAGCGTTGACTTCGTTTGCTGAGGAAATGGAAAAGAAACAGGGAGGATTTCTTTTGCTAGTAAGAAACATGTGATATAGTAAGGCCTGTAAATTCGTATCAGGATCTCAGTTCTACTTCCTGCTTTAGCAGGTCTAGTAGAATGACATGCGTGGTGAGAGACGGATTCATTTTTTCTTTTTTTGAAAAATGAATTCCTTCATACGAACTAGAAACCAGGAGTGGAACAATGCAAACCTTAAAAGAACGGATCATCGCTGAAAGTAAGCAGCTTGGTATCGATAAAATCGGCTTTACAACAGCTGATCCTTTTGATTATATGGAGGAATCCTTGCTGGAGCAGCGCGCGCTTGGTCATACCTCTGGCTTTGAACATCAAAATATCAAAGAACGGTTGTATCCAGAAGAAACCTTTGAAGATCCCAAAAGTATCATCGCGATTGCTTTGGCGTATCCGACTAAAATCCACGACAAGGTCCCTCGTGATGAAAAACGCGGACAATTTGCCCGTGCTTCGTGGGGAACGGATTATCACTTCATTTTGGAAGAACGGCTGACGAGATTGATCGACTTTATCAAAGAACAGGCTGAAACGGAACAGGTTCAGGCTCAATGGCGTTTTGCTCCGCAGGTGGATACAGGTGAGCTGGTGGATGTGGCAGTTGCACAACGCGCGGGTCTGGGTTTTATCGGACGTAACGGCTTGCTGATCACGGAAGAATACGGCTCTTTCGTCTATCTTGGTGAAATTATCACGAATATCCAATTTGAACCAGACCAACCAGTTCCAAACGGTTGCGGCGATTGCACCCGTTGCATTACCGGCTGTCCAACTGGTGCCTTATTGGGAGACGGTCGGATGAATGCTAAAAAGTGCCTCTCTTATCAGACTCAAACCAAGGGCATGATGCCGGAGCAATATCGAAAGAAAATGCGTAACGTGATATACGGCTGTGATATTTGTCAGCTCGTCTGTCCATACAATCGCGGCAAAGATTTTCATTTTCACGAAGAGATGGAGCCAAAAGTCGATGAAGTCCATCCAAAACTTGCACCGTTACTATCCATCTCAAATCGCGAGTTCAAAGAACAATTCGGACACCTAGCCGGCTCTTGGCGCGGGAAAAAACCGCTACAACGCAATGCGCTGATCGCCTTAGCCAACCTTGGTGGCAAAGAAGCGCTGCCAGAGATCCAAGCCTGTCTACAGGATCAGCGACCAGTTATTCGAGGCACCGCTGTCTGGGCGTTGGGGCAGCTGACGAAGAAAGCGCCAGAGGAAACGATTGGTTTGTTGCAGGAATTGAAAGAAACTGAGACTGACTCAGAGGTTTTGACTGAGATAGCGAATGTTTTGGAGAGGCTAAGTTAAGTCAAAAAAGATCGAACACGAGTTATTGGTGTTCGATCTTTTATTGAGTTTTTGTTTAGAGGGAGTAGACAACTTTTCTGCAAAAAAATTTATCCTACAGCTATTCATCCACCAACTTGGTTTTGTTATTCTCCATAACCTTGAAGAATGGATAATAGATCATAGCACTAATCAAGATCAACACCAAACAGAAGACGATATTTCGCCAATCCATACTTGAAAGATACGCCTGTGCAAAGAACGGGGTGAAGGAAGGATCAACGATAAATCCAACTCCGATCAAACCGACACTTTGAGCGAAATAGGTCAGCAGCAGAGAAATAATCGGTGTGATTAAAAATGGGATCGCTAGAATCGGATTAAAAACGATTGGAAGACCAAAAATGACCGGCTCATTGATTGAACAAATGCCGGGTATCAGCGACAGCTTCCCGATTGTTCGGTATTCTGAGACTTTACTTCGCATCATCAAAAGAATTAAACCGAGGGTTCCGCCTGCACCACCTAAAACTGAAATACGAAACATTTGCAGATTCATTAGATGAGTCATTGTTTCTCCGTTAGACATTTGTTCAGCATTCAGTCCTGTTTGCGCCATCCCCAGAGTAAAAACAATTGGGAAAATAATCGATGAGCCATTAATACCGAACAACCATAATACATTTCCCAGAGTCACGATCAGTAAGAAACCGCCAAGACTTCCTGCTATATTCGTTGCCGGTGTTAAAATGTTCATCACCGTTTCGGGGAAAATCTTTTTTGTTGTGACTAAGAAAATCAGATTAATCCCATAAAAGAGGATAATATTCGTTAATAGCGGAACGAGCGTGTTAATGAAGGTAGCAACCATGGGTGGTACAGTATCCGGCAATTTCAATTTGATATTTTTGACTTCAAAGATTCTGTTCACTTCCACCACGAGTAGACCAATGATGATCGCCACGAACAGCCCGTTTGTACCTAGGTAGTTCAGGTTGATGTTGCCTTCTTTAACCGGAGTACATACCATCAGAAAAATGACGGAGGCCACCATCCCATTCATGGCTGGATTAATCTTGTATTCACTGGCAAGGGAGAAGGCGATCCCGAAAACGCTGATCAGTCCGATGATCCCCATAGTCAAATTGTAAGGAGCGGTGATTAAATCATAATTAGCTACCGCAAAATCCTTCCAACCAGCCATGAATTTCATAAAAAAATTGGCTGTCGCTGGATTGTATTGATCTATGTTAATCGGTGGATTCGCAAAAATCAGAAAAAATGATCCAATCACGATAAAGGGGAGACCAAACATCATCCCGCTCGAGATGGCTTTAAGGTGCCGCTGATTTCCGATTTTTGCCGCAAAAGGGCTAAGCAAATCATTAAGCTTCGTTATGACAGTAGAATTTTCCATGATTCGTCCTCCTATACTTGCCAAGGATTAAAAACAAAGGTACTTGGTACGACATGCTGCGGGTCATACTTTTTAATGATCTCTTCATATTGTTCTTTATAGTCATTTTCGACCTCTGCTTGAGGAATGACTTTGCTTGCTTCATGTAGGAAATGTTCTGACCCGCGCCCCATTTCTTGTCCGCGCGTGGTGTGTTTGTCCAATGCGATGTCTGGTATTTCAGGTACATAACCCATGGCGAAGCTTTTTATCACGATATTTTTGAGCAAATCAGAGGAACGATCCTTTTCTGAATCGCACAAATACCGAATAGCGTGAAAGAAAAACATTGCTCGGTCAGATTCATTATATTGAAATTCTTTACGCATCTGGTTTAAGTTATTGATCATAATTGCTGCATACGGATTTCCCATCCCTACGTCCTCAACGCTGATGGCTAATAAACGTCTCCACAGCTTCTCTTCAAATTGAGGTGAGGTAATATACATTTCATAGGCAAATTCACAGGCCGCTTTTTCTTTTCCTCTGCGGATGGATTTCTGTAATGCTGAGATGACTTCATCACCTTGAAGGCCATTTCGTGTCGTCATTTTTGCCCATGGATCTTGAATAAAATTATTTTCTGTCATGTTATAATACTCCTAACTAAAGAATTTGAGGTGGACCTTATGGATACTGAAACGCTGATTGATAAGTATCAGTTGAATGATTCAGAAGCAGCCGTTTTACGTTTTATGGATAAAAATCGTGATTCACTAAGAGATTTAGGTATTCGCGATGTCGCTAGAGCCTCTTATGTTTCAACGGCGACCATCGTAAATATGGCGAAAAAAATCGGCTATTCCGGTTATAGTGAGCTGGTCTTCGCGTATGGAAGTAAACCATTGGCAACGAACCCGACGAAGAATTTCTCAGATGAAGAAAGAGACACGTTTGTTCGCCTGCTAACTGAGTATAAAGAGAAACGAATCATGATTCTAGGTTCAGGTTTTTCACAAAATATCGCGAATCATTTTTCTGAAACACTGAATCTCTATGGTTTCCGAGCAACGGCGAATAGCCATCTTGAATTCCTGCGGGAAAACGTTGAAAAGGATGTACTGATTTTTATTGTCTCTAACTCAGGCGATACCTTTCGGTTAGCGGATCTCGCTCAAATGGCTAAAAATCATCATATTGATCTGATCGCCTTTGTTGGCGAGAAAAATTCAAAAATAGGGCAGTTGGCAACTTTGACTATCAGCACGGAGACGTATGCCCCGCGCGTCTTGTCCGCATACCAGCCAAACCTTTTCTTCGGAACGACGCTGAATCAATTCGAACTATTACTAAGTGAAGCGTTAAGATCTATCTTTGATTAGAAGAACGATGTGGCCACTGTTTCTTCACTTATCAGTATAAATATCGGATAGCTAAATGTAAGTGTTTTCCGTTGGATGTAAACATGTTTAGAAATTTACAAACGGGTTTACGGAGTTAAGTGAAGAATGGCTGCCATAATAAATAACGTCCAAGATGGCGAATGTTTTGGAGAGGCTTAGTTGAGGGAGAGAATCGAACACGAATCAAAGTGTTCGGTCTTTTTTATTATGTTTTCAATTTTCCTATAAATGGGAGTCCTATCTGAAAAGACTTGGTAGTAAACAAGGAACACATGAAGCTTTCTTGATGAATAAAAAAAATTTATTGTACATTTATTAGAAGTTGATTTACAAGCAGAAACATCAACGATTAATGAAGCAAAGAATCAAACAGAAGCTTCATTAATTAAAGCGTCAACAACAATTAACAAGATTAGATAGATAAGACCTATTGTTACATTTAAACCCTCATGATATAATTTAGAGGGTTTAAATGTAACGTATAAGGGGGGATATCTTTGAAAGATAAACTATTTCAGCTATTAGAAAAGAGAGACGGAAATCTTTCAATGAGAGAGGCAAGAACTGAAGGAATTGCAGGGGCAACAGTCCAGCGTTTAGTAGAGACGGGAAAACTTGTACGAATTACTAGAGGGTATTATGTACTTGACGGACATGGAGTAGATGAACTGTATATGATTCAGTGTAGGTTTTCAAAGGGGGTATTCTCACATGAAACAGCCTTAGATTTGTATTCTCTTTCTACAAATATTCCTAAAAAAATTCATTTGTCAGTCCCTTCAAATTATCATATTCAGAGAAAATATTTAGAGGAAGAATTTGTACGTATCCATAAAGTTAAGGACAAAGTTTTTGATTTAGGAGTAATTGAAATTAACTCATATCAAGGGAATCCGATTCGAGTATACAATAAAGAAAGAACAATTTGTGATATGTGGAACCCTCGATATAATGCCACGTTTGAAACCAAGCTAGATGCCTTAAAAGACTATATGCGTGAAAAGGATCGCGATCCAATGAAATTGAGAGAATACAGGGAGAAATTGAATGTAGATCCGAGATTAGCTAATTATATGGAAGCTCTATATTGATGAAAGGATAATGATTATGACACCAACTCAGTTTTCAGCTAAAACCAGAAATGTTGCGAGAGAAACAGGATTGAATCCACAACTTGTGCAGCGTCACTACATGATGGATAAATTTTTAGAGAAAATCGCAGAGTCCTCTTATCAAGACGATTTTATTCTAAAAGGTGGTTTCTTATTAGGTTCGAAGTATGGAATCAGTACAAGATCCACAATTGATATTGATACGACTATTCGAAGATTCAAAGCTACTGAAGAAAATATTTTAAAAGTGTTTAATGATTTAGTTAAACAGTCGACAAAGGAAGGAATAAAATTTGAGATTAAGAGTATTTCAGAAACAAGAGAGGCAGATTATTATCCTGGCTTCCAAGTGAAATTATTTGGCTATTTAGAAAATACACGTGTTCCCTTTAAAATGGATTTAACAACAGGAGACTCCATTTTACCTGAAGTAACAAAGCATAAACATAAGTTGATGTTTGAAGACAAAATAATAGAAATCCCAGCATATCCAATCGAACAAATAATCGCAGAAAAATTGAGCGCAACACTAAGTTTTGGAGTGGATAATTCACGAGCTAAAGATTTTTATGATTTATATACGATTCCTAAGTTAGAAGAGATTGATCAAAAATCATTATACAAAAGTGTGAGAAATACTTTTTCGAAAAGAGGAAACTTAGAGAAATTAGAATCATACTACGATAGATCCATGGAATCTATTGCTAATAGTATAGAATTAAAAGATCGATGGGATAAATATAAAAAAGAAAATCCGTTCGCTAAAGATATTTCCTATGATGAAACAGTGGACTCAATCAAACAGATTCTAAACGAATGTATCGAACAAGAAAAAATCTCAGACCAACGAAAAAGATAACATCATTTTAATAAAATAGAGCGGTAATCATGATAAATAATGTCGTGCTAGTTGCCCGTTTAATGAAAGATCTAGATTTACGTATTATACCTGACGGGAATTCTATAGCAACCGTTACGTTAGCAGCAAACAAAAATTTTACCAATTAGTCAGGAAATCGAGACGCTGATTTTATCAACTGTGTAATATGGCGAAAATGATCACTATTATTCAAGGAAGCTTTCGTATAAGATCGTGTTGGTGAAGAGGAGTTCGAATAAAACTTAGTCCGATATGCGGCGTGTTCTGTGCACCGCATATTTTTTAGTTCAATTCTTAGAAACGAAGTCATTTTGTTTAAAAATAAATCGTAATTGGGGTTTTTATATCGTGAAATCAGCTAGTCCTTATCGATTGCCTCATTGTATAATAATGACGGGAAAACTGTTGTTAAGGAGGATGAAAAGGTGACAGTAGAATATCAAAAAACACAATTAACTTATGGCGGGTATCGATCTGAACGCGCAATTTGGATCACGCTGTTGAACGGTCAAAGGGCATTAAAGTTCAATATACTAGACCGAAATGGAAACGTTTTATATAGAGTTGAACAAAAAAGCGATGCAGATGGAGCGACCGATAGTAAGATTACTTACGAATCACTAACTGAAGAACATAAAGAAGAAATTCAACAAATTCTTGAAAAAAATGAACCCCACTACAATTGGGGTGACGAAGAAATAGAAGAGGTATTGAGGTATTTTGGCTGTGAGATCGTGCTCTTAGATGAATTAGTGAGACATGCACGAAGGGACAATGAGATTGTGGTCAATTACGTCATTTTCTCAAGCTATGAAGAAGATGAAGAAGGAAATAAAATCGATGACCTATTTGAGATAGATTATTATGATGTAGGCACGATAACCAAGGCGGAGATCGAAAACGAGCTCGTTCAAAAACTCCTGAACCATAAGGAATGGGATATGATCGAAATGAAGATCATAGAAAACGGTCAGATTGATCATTATCTGTTGGAGTTTGAAGAGCGGGATGAGTGAGTTCGAAATTAAAAAAATCTACCCCAAAACGGATAAATTGGGGTAGAAAAAAATTGTTGGGGGTATTAACTTTTAATAGTGTATGGAGTAAAGCGATCAGCATCATTTTTCTGACCATAATCTCAAAAAAAATCTTTTGTTCGCTTGACAGGCTAATCCGCTTTCAATAAAATGGACTCAGATATTTAATTAATCAAATAAAAAAGGCACTCTACATTCTGGTCGGAGCCAGAACATAGAGCCTTGAAAAGTCAGCGCCAACTGACCAATCAAGTTGCCATAGTCAGTGTATCACACCGACCTCATTATTGTACCAAATTTAAGCTTTTTTTCTAGTCTTTTTTGTGGGGAAATTTCGAGGTGTGGTATATGTTTATTTCGCTATGTCAAAGGTATTGGGCAGACCACGCCCGATACCTTTTTTTGTGTTGCTTTGGCTCGCAATAGAAGTGAGCCAGCCTCTTAGTGAAATCGCTGACGTTTTATTTGAAATCATTACTTATCAGAAAGGGTGGGAATATGGTGGTTCTTCAGGTGTTGACGCATAATGTCGTGGTGGCTCGTGAAGGGAAAGGAGAGTGGGTCTTGGTGAAAAAGGGCATCGGGTTTGGCAAGAAGAAGGGAGACACGGTCGTTGCAACGAATCTTGAAAAGAAATACCGAAAAATTGAATAGTTCAACCATTTGGAGGGTGACTGTTAGGCAGGCTTGATCCATTTCACAAAGAGTGTGAGATGTGTCGGGCCTGCTTTTTTGCTTTCTCCGATTGGTTGATGAAAAGGAGTTGGTTCTATCAAAAAAGGTCTTATTTATGGAGTGATTACCTACACGATCTGGGGCTTTCTGCCGATTTTTTGGAAGCTGCTAGAAGGCATCGACTCGCTGGAGTTGTTGGCATACCGCATCATTTGGTCATTTATAGTGATGACATTGACGTGTCTTTGTTCTTTCAAAAAAGAGAGGCTGGTCCAGCAATTATTGGTGGTGTGGCGAGATGCTAAGGTGCGGCGGAATCTGTGTCTAGCGGCGCTTTCGATCGGCGGCAACTGGGGCGCGTTTATCTATTGTGTCGCCAGTGGTCAGACGACTAGTGCAAGCTTTGCTTATTTTTGCTCGCCGCTTTTTACGGTGTTCTTTGGGCGCTTTTTTTTCAAGGAACAGCTGAATGTCTGGCAGCGGTTTGCGGTGGTGCTATTGATGGGAAGTATCTTCACCAAGCTGGTGGCAGGTGCGTCGTTATCCCTCGTGCCACTGTTGATGGCACTTTGTGTGGCTTATTATGGCGTGTTGGAAAAGCAGGGGGCACTAGATCCGATGTTTCGGATGTGGGTGGAGACGGTGATCTTATTGCCGGTAGCGCTGGTGATCGTGTGGGTCACCAAGATGCCGTTGGTGTTGCCAATGTGGGAAGGCAATCTATTATTGATGACCAGCGGCGCTGCGACAGCGTTGCCCTTGATTTTATTTATGGCCGCCAGTAAACGTCTGCCCCAGACGGTATTGGCGATTCTGCAGTATTTGAATCCTGCCTTGATGTTAGCGGTCTCGGTGTTTTTATTTCGGGAGCCGTGGCATCTCAGCGATTTGTTGACCTATAGCTGGGTCGTGGCGGGAAGTATCGTATTTGTGATTGGTCTTATGCAGCATTCTACTAACAAGGAGGACGAAAAACATGACAAAAGAAGAAGTACAACTGACGGCGTTTCAGATCATCAGCATCGCCGGTGACGCGATGGATGATTTTTATCAAGGGATGAACGCCTATCTTGAAGGAATCAATCTAGCCGTTGCGGTGGTGGCGATGAAGCGTGGACAAGAGCGCATGGCGGAAGTGCACAATATCCAAACAAAGCTGATCCAAGCAGAAGTCAATGAGGAAGAGGTGCCGTATTCTCTGGTCATGACCCATGCGCAGGATCATCTTGCCAATGCGATCTCGTGGAGTCGGATGTGTCAGCTGCTGATTGATCAGATGGAACGTGAGGAGGTGGAAAGCTATGAGTAAACAACTACAGAAGTTCTCCAATGTCTTGGAAAAGCTCTTTGCACCTTTAGCGGCGAAGCTGGCGGGCAATCTTTATTTGCAAGTGATCGCCACATCCTTCATGACGATCCTGCCGTTGATTTTGATTGGCTCTTTTGCGTTGATCTTGTCGCAGCCAATCGTGGATTATCATTTGCTATCTAAAACGGATGTCTTTTATCCCGTGATGAAGGGCTGGGCGCAGGCGGCGGAGGTCTATGGCTCGCACCTGAATTTCTTGTTTGGGGTGACACTAGGCAGTCAGGGTGTCTACCTGTCATTAGCGATCGCCTATAACTTGGCGCAAAAACGTCAGATGAATGTCTTTTTAACCATGCTGGTGGCACTGGTCTCCTTTTTAGTGGTGAATAGCCAATACGTGGAGTGGAATTGGGACACAGCTTACTTTGGCGGAACAGGCCTTTTTTCAGCAATCATCACGACCTTTGCGGCGGTGGAGCTGTACCATCTGCTGGTGCGAAAACGCGTGGGGTATATCGCTTTTCCAGATACGGTGCCGGCATCGTTGAAGGAATCTATCGGAGCGTTGGTGCCATTAGCGGTGGTATTTTTGACGATGGTATTGATCCGCATGATCTTTGCGGAGGTCTTCGCGACATCAGTACCAAAACTATTAATGATGATCGGACAGCCGTTGAATCTGGCAGTGGATACGGTCTTCGGGGTCTCCCTTGCTTCGGTGGTCTCGCAACTTGGCTGGTGGTTTGGCATCCACAGCAGTGCCATCTTGTCGGTGGTGATGCCGTCCTTTGATGCCAATACCTTAGAAAACGCGGCCGCTTATGCAGCGGAACACCATTAACGGAGCTGCCTCGGATCGTTACGAGTTCGTTCTATTTCAATTTTGTAGCTATCGGTGGTGGCGGTGCGACATTAGGATTGGTGTTGTTGATGCTGCGAAGCAAATCCATTCAGATTCGTACGGTGGGCAAGCTGGCGATCATTCCCGGAATCTTTGGGATCAACGAGCCGGTGTTGTTTGGATTGCCGATCGTTTTGAACCCGATTTTCTTGATCCCGTTTCTACTGACCCAAGTGGTGAATATTTTCTTGTGTTACGGAGCGATGGCGGTAGGCTTGGTCAATCGTACGCTGATCAATGTCAGCTCCACAGTGCCGGTGGGCGTGGGGCAATGGTTGTCCAGCCTTGATTATCGGGCAGTGATTCTGACGGTGGTATGTATCGCCGCCAATATGCTGGTGTACTATCCATTTTATAAATTGTTTGAAAAAGAGAAGCTGGCAGAAGAACAGCTGCCTTCAGAACAAAACCCAGAAGACGCAATCGAAGTTTACTAGAAAGAGAGGAAGAATGAACATGAACGTATTATTAGTTTGTCAAGCGGGGATGAGTACCGCGATCTTATGCAAGAAAATCAGTGAAGTAGCAGAAAAAGCCGGACAATCCATCCACATCGAAGCAGTAGGTCTGGAAAAGGTCGGCCCTAAATCACACGAAAAACAGCTGGTGATGCTGGCGCCTCAAGTCCGCTACGCAGTACCAAATGTCCGCAAAGAAGTACCCGCTGAGATCCCCATCATGGTGATCAACTCCACCGATTTCGGCTTGATGAATGCAGAAGGCGTTTATCAAAATATGATGACAGTGATGGAGAAACGCAAATGAAGGTATTAGTAGGATTCTTCAATTCAGAGAGCAACGAGCATACGCCAAAAACCATGAACAAAGAAAATTTTCTCTTTGCAGAAGGCAACGACATGATATCAAAGATGGGCATTCAGCCTATCTTTGATAATCAAGGTATCCAGCTAATCCCAGGTTTCTATGCAAATGGTCATCCTGGCGGCTTAATCGAGCGAGAGGCGTTCGACTATATCCTAGAGCATTTTCTAGCTGCGGTGAAACAGCAGATATGTGAGATCGACGGCATTTATCTCTATCTGCATGGTGCCAGCAAGGTGATGAATCTGCCGGAAGGATCAGCAGAGTTTGTGATTTTACGAGAGATCCGTAAATTAGTAGGTGCATATCTGCCAATCGCCGTGGTGATGGACCCGCACGGCAATGTGACGAAAGAATTCGCGAAGATGACCAATCTGGTGACTTGCTACCGCCACTCGCCACATACAGATATCCAAGAAACATTCGACAAAACAGCGACCCTTTTCTGTGAAATCCTACAAGAACGCACACGAGTAATCCAACCAGTCTGTCGCAAGCTGCCGATCATCGTAGGCGGCGAACGTTCGGTGTCTTCAGACGAACCAGTCCGTTCTATCAATCAAAAGCTCGATGAATTAGAACAAGACGAACGAATCCTCTGCGCTTCCTTTCATGTAGGCTATGTCCGTAATGACAGTGATCGCTTAGGCTGTGCCATAACAGTAGTACCAGCCGATCAACGCTATCGAAGCTACGCCCAAGAAAAAGCCGATGAACTATACGACTTTATCCTGCGCCGACGGTATGAGTTCCACTATCACGGCAATTACGGAGAATTAGCACAGGTGTTAGCCGAGGTAGAGAATATGACGGAGCAACCAATCTTCATCACCGATTCAGGAGATAACTGCGGTGCCGGCAGCGATGGCTACAGTACAGTGATCCTGCGACACTTATTGAAGACACATCCCAATTGGCAGAAGTCCACCTTGATCGCAGGTATTATTGACGAAAAAGCAACCACTCAGCTAAATCAATACGCGTTAGGGGACGCGGTGCAGTTTAAATTAGGAAAAGACCTCGACGAACGATCCAAAGCGATATTACTAGAAGGAATGATCGTCTCAAAAGGAGTAGTCAGTCAAGATTACCAAGAAGACCCCATCACAGGATGCGTGATCGGTGTAAAATTAAAGCACTATCCCCTCACGGTGCTAGTGCAGCGCGAATCAGTGAGCTTCACAGAACTAGCACAATTTATGTGGGCAAATGTCCCCATAGAAGACTACGAAGTGATCATAGTAAAACAAGGCTATATCTCACCAGACTTCGACGCCTACGGAGCCTACTGCGTGATGGCCTTAACCGACGGCCCAACACAACAAGCAACAGAAAAGCTGGATTTTAAACAAATCCAGCACCCGATGTTTCCTTATGATGAACTAGAATACGACTATACGACGAAGATAGATGGAGGCTTTAAGTAACGAGTAATCACTAAAATTTAAAAGTATGGAAACTTCCTTCCGTGATTTGACAATTGATTGTTGAATTGCGGGAGGTTTTTTGTGATGGCTATGGTTTATGAGCGAATATCGTCTCAAAATTCTTCAATTGTTATTTGGGTTGAATAACATTTCGTTTTCCGCGATTCAAGGGGTCTTAGCTACAAGATTATTTAAATATATACTTGTAGAATATTAATCTCAAATAGATAGCAGGAGAGATTTTATGAAAAAGAGATTCATGAGGTGACTATTTTTGTTGTCTTCATTCTTTTATAATAGATTTATGAAAGCGAACGCAAAGAGTGTTCTTTTCGGACTTGTCCGCTTAGCTAACGAGAAAAAATTAGTATAATAGATACTGGATAGTCTAGTGGTAATAAGTCAAGATAATTTTTCAAAAGATTTTTAAAGGTAGTTAATTTTTGAAGCGCACTGAACTAAACCCGACCAAAATTAAAAATTTTTTCGGGTACTTCCAAGGATTAGCGTCAATAACATACTGTTATTTATCTATCACGCTCCTTGGTGGCATATAGAGTTGATGGTTACGTAGTAGCGTATCCACCAGACGCGTAAATTTTCTTGCGGTTAGTACGATGGCTCGTTTGTGTTTATGCTTGGGTGTTTCAGCGTATTTTTTCTTATAATACGCATGGTACTCAGGCTCGTATCTCCTTACGGAGTTGGTGGCTTCAACTAGATAATAACGGAGATAACGATTGCCTCGTTTGGCCATAGGAGTATTTTCATACTCAGAGTTACCTGATTGGTTCTGTCGCCAATATAAACCGGCATATTTAGCCAATTTGCTTTCATCTGAAAAGCGATTGATAGGGCCAATTTCAGCGAGTATACCCGCAGCATAAACAGGACCGATTCCTGGAATACTGGTTAAACATTGATATTCAGGTAGCACAACGACTAAATCGTCAATGGCTTTGTCTAAGTCTTTAATTAACTTTTCAAGACTACGAATTTCTTTGGCTAGAACACCCAAAACAATATCTACAGAGTCCTGATGGACTTTTCCTAACCGGTAGGAACTACGTATGGCTTTAGAAATTGCCTTTGCAATTCCTTCGGGATTTTTAAAACGATACTTCCCTAGTTTTTGAATTAGGTTCGCAAACTCTTCTAATGACAGTTCGGCAAGTTGGTCCATTGTGTAATCTTCCGTCATTAGAGTTACTAATGTGGCACTTAAAACGGATCCACCTTCTGCTTTTAGTTCTTTAGAAAGCGTGTTGCATTTATAATAAATGTTTTCGATAAAGTGTTGCTTTGTACGAACCAGCTGTTTAATTAGCTGATAACGCGTTCTAGTTAAGTGTTGGAGGGCAAGGTATTCTTCCTCTTTAATGATGGAGTTGACTTGCCTTTGGATGCGAAAATAGTCAGCGATATAAAAAGCATCAATTTGATCGTTTTTGTTTTCTTCAAAAATATCACGATACTTTTTAATTTTATTTGGTTGTTCAACTGAAACCATAAGGTTCAATTGATTTAACTCAAGATCTTCTTTAAAAAACATAGCTGGATGAAAGCTATATAAAGATGTGGCCTCCATTCCAATCACTAAGCTCTCTATCTCAAATTTTTGAGAAAATTCGAGAATGTATTCTTTGATCTGGCTTGCGCCAAGTTGACTATTTCCATAAGATGCTTCTTTTAAAACAGAGCAAGTTGAATCGTCTGTCATAAAGCAAGCATCTAATTTTTCAGAACTAACGTCTAAACCGACAAATAGTTTCATGTGGAAGGACCTCCTTTCATTGATTATTCGGAAATTGCTTGGGTACTGTGGGATATCCCAGAATCACGTTGTCTAACGACAGCCTCGCATAATAGAGTTTCATTCATTAAACCTCTAAGCCACCCAATCTCTACTAGGATTGGTAGAGGTCAATGGACTCAGCTAGTGTGTTGGAGGTTATACCAACGGTTCGGGTCACAGACTTTCTGTCGCAGTAAAACTGCAGAAGGTGATAGCGTCTTCCCGTAAGTCCTTTCCAAGACTTATTATTCAGGAATATCCTACAGTATCCAAGTAGTAATCGTTATTTTATTTAAACATATTAGGAATAGCCCCTAAGGGCGATTGAAGGAATGAAAGTTTCTTCAAAATATATATTACGAGTAGGTGATATGATGAGAAAATATGCAATAGCAAAAGTAATCAGTATTGATAACAGAGTTCCGATGGGCGCATCTAAGGCCTATTATGGTCATAGTGTGATTTTTCAAGATATTTCTAGTGGCACCCTTTTACAGTGGGATACAAAAACGAAATTGAAATACGAAAAAGATGAGATTATTAATTTTACCTATGATGAATTAGATCAAGTAACACCTATGGACTTGTTCAATGAGGATGAGGAAAGAGTGGCTATCTCAAATCCAAGAAAAGTACAGTCATTGGATTTGCTTCTAGGTAGAAACCCTGTTCAAACACGGACCGACTATTTCTTTGTTACGAGTGTTCGGACCATAGGAGAGAAGTCTTATGTGGTGCTGGTTGACAGCTATTTAATGTCTGCCGATCATTTCTAAAACCTTAACTTACCAGCAACACCCGCTGATATCTGATAAAATTAATGCAGGCCTTTTTTCAGTAATATGCTGAAAACCGTGCACTCTTACCCTTTTTGGAGGTTTTTGAATGTATAAACCGCAAATTCACACCCAACTCGCTTTTGAAGATTTTAATCAACCTATCGGTTTAAAAATGAATCCTGAAAATCGCTGGATCAAAAAAGCAGAACGGATTCCTTGGATAGAGTTGGAGAAAGAGTACGCGAAAAACTTTCGAAATAAAAAAGGGAATGTCGCAAAACCGCTGCGCATGGCATTGGGCGCTTTACTCATCCAAAAAGAGTACAGCTACAGTGATGAAGAAACGGTGTTACAAATTCAAGAAAATCCATATCTTCAATTTTTTATCGGGTTACCTGGTTACCAAGATGAACGACCTTTCGATGCCACATCAATGGTCAATTTTCGTAAGCGATTAGACAAGACAACTTTGATTGAGATCAACGAGAAGATTGTCGCTTACAATGAAAAATCGAACCATGACAGCTCAAATGATAACGATGACTCATCATCTGGTACCTTGATTCTTGACGCAACCTGTTCGCCCCAGAATATCAAGTATCCTACGGATACTGAACTTTTAAATGATGCACGAACACATGCCGAAACAATCATTGACACTCTTTGTGCTGAGAACAATTGGAAGAGGCCTCGGATCTATCGTAAAGTAGCACGTAAAGTTTATTTGAACGTCGTTCGACGCAAGAAGAAAGCAAGGAAATGGTTGCGTGCCCAGCTTCGGAAACTTTTAGGATTCTTGAACCGTGATGCGAAAATTATTCGAAAGTTCCTGACCAAGGGCACTACTCTATCTGAAAAGCATCAAACATGGTGGGAAATAATCCAAAAAATCTATGACCAACAAAAGTACATGTACGATCATCGTACCCATTGCGTCTCTGATCGAATCGTCAGCTTTCACCAGCCATGGGTTCGTCCAATTGTGCGCGGAAAAGTCAAAGCTGCAACTGAATTTGGAGCGAAATATGATATGAGCATCGATGGAGGAATCGCCCGCATCGAACGAACTAGTTTTGATGCATACAATGAATCAGAAGTACTCGTTTCAGCAATCCGGCGATATTACGACCGGCATGGATATTATCCAGAACGCGTATTAGCTGATAAAATTTATCGTAATCGGCAAAACATTCAATACTGTAAAGCACGAAATATCCGACTTTCTGGACCAGCATTAGGTCGACCAAGAAAGAATGAAAATCGAGATAAATTAACCGAATATCAGGACAACACAGACCGAATTGAGGTAGAGCGTGGCTTCAGCCAATTGAAACGCTGTTTTGGCGCGGCTTTAATTACCACAAAACGTCAAGATACGACTTTATCAAGCATCGTGTTGAGTGTTATCGCAATGAATCTGTCAAAATTGACGGCAGATTTTTTACGCCAATTTTTCAGATGGATATCGAAGATATCTCTCTTAGAACTGAATAATCAATCAATCATCATTTAACCAAAATTTGTCAATTATTCAGTAGGCACTATTTAGATCAAGCATTATTTGAAACAGAGGAACCAGAAAGCTTCAAAAAAGGGAACGTTGTCAAGCTTAGGTATAAACAAACAACAAGTGCCACTGAGGCAGACGTAACAGAAGAGGACTTACAGCATGTCGTTTATTATTTAGTGGATGTCGAAGTGAAGTACAATGTAAGTAATGAGAGAAATGTGAAATTAAAAGATCGTAGATAGAGTGGTATTGGATTTGTAAGGATACCATTCCAGACTATGAATCTAAGAAACATCATTACTTTAGATTGCGTCAGAAAGGACAAGACATGAATCGTTTCTTTATCCTATTATTAATAGTAGTGGGACTAGCTTTCATTTACAAATACCTTTTAAACCAATCGAAAGCACCAACCGGTTGGGTAGGGAGTGTCATGATGAAATTATGGAATAAAGTTTACTTGCCCATGGTAAAATGGTGCCTGTCATTCTTACCAGCAAAACAATTTCACCGCATTTTAGATATAGGTGTGGGCAATGGCGCAACAACGTACTACCTCAGTCAAAGATTCAAGGCCGAGACAATCATCGGGATAGATATTTCAGAAAAAGCTATCGAACAAGCAAAGAGATTACACTCGGGTAATACAATCACGTTCGAAAAAGCAAACATCGAGAACACAAACTACCCATCAAATAGCTTTGATCTAATTTGCGCCTTTCAAAATCATTTTCATTGGAGCAATTTGCGAGGGAGTCTTTTAGAGATAAGAAGAATGCTGACTGATGACGGGATTCTGCTCATTGGCTGTGAGTATTCTAAAGTGAAACACTTTCTGCCTGAGCTGAAGGAGCCGGATGTGTTTGGGGAGTATTTGGGTGATGTTGGATTGCGTTTGGTGCAGGTGGAACGGGAGCGGGACTGGGTGGTTTATGGGGTTGGGAAGAAGTTAGCTGAATAATTCTGTATGAGAGGGCTAATAGAATTGAGCTCTCTTTTTTTGCGTGAAAGAATAAACCACAAAAGCTATCGTAATGCAAATGAACAACTTTTGTGGATAGTGTTAAGAATAGATTTTAGGCTCTTTATAGCTTAATTCAATTTTTTCAGGAGATAGGACTGAGTTGTTGATTAGTTTGGAGTACATTAAAGTATGATTCTCAGATGTTCTATTTTTCGTAGTAAATCCTCTTTCCATCAATAAAACTAGCTTTACCAATTCATTTTCACTTGATATGTATTTGGAATTTTCTAGTCTTCTTCTAAGTAAAGAAGAATCAAGATTCGCATATGGATATTGTGTTTTTACAATTCGGTTAAAATATGATTCGACATGAAAAACAATCAAGTTAAATCCGATTTTTTGAGCATAAACCTCAAACGCGTCAATTAGTTTAGAAAAGATTGACAAGAAATCATTTATATCTATTGATTGCTGTAAATTGTAGAAGTCAAAGTCAACAATTTCGAAAGTTAAACCTTCTAGGGTAACATTAATCCTCACATTGCCTGAGAAATCCTTTTTTGAACGTCTATCAGCATGAAAATTCAACTTTTGATTATCGCTATAAGGTCCGAAATGTAACCTTAACCCAGTTGATTCTTTTACTAATGATGACAGTATTTCTAGGGTTTTTTCATCGAAACATCTATCAATTATTTGTTCATTAAGATATTCACTAAACTTATAAACCTCTCCTAATTCAGAAAAAGAAACATCTAATACTTCCATTAATCTTGTCACAACGTTGATTGATACATTTCTAAATGGATCATTCATAATATCCCTTAATCCTTGACGAGTAATTCCCACCTGTTCTGCTAGCCAACTTTGGCTAATTTTTTGTGTTTGTATTATTTCCTTAAGATGATTTTTATACATATTATCCCTCCTGACTTTGAGTATATATGACTAGATTCAAAAAAGAACTGTAAAATTCAGTTTACATTGACTGGAAAGGATAGACGGTGTGTCAGACACAGACTGTTCAAGCTTAGGATACTTAATACTTACTATTTTAATTCGATAAAATATAGATTACGAGTATAAAAGATACTTTAGCAGGGATATCATTGGCATCTTATATTTTGCTTAACCCCATAGAAATACCTATACAGAGAGATAAGTTCCTCCTTCTTAGATGACTAAGAATACTTTAATACCATTGTATAAAATAACTTTTTTAGGCACAAGTGCTATCTAAAAGTAGATAATAGTAATAAAAATTCTTATAAATCATTTTCTTTTTAACGAATAATAGTATAATAAGACATGTTAAATACTATTGAATTTTTTTAAAATTGAAAAAACTAGGGTGAAAGAATGGAAAATTTAAAAGAAGAAATTGTAGCGAAGCCTTTTTTAAGGTGGGCTGGAGGGAAAAATTGGCTGATAAAATATTTAGATAAAATCACTAAGAATTTAAAGTATAACAATTATTACGAGCCTTTCTTAGGAGGAGGTTCAATCTTTTTTTCAATGAATCCGCGTGAGAAAATATATATTTCGGATCTAAATGAAGAGCTAATGAATGCTTACAAAATTGTACAGAAAGAACCTAATAGATTAGTTGAAGAATTAAGATCATACGACAACAACGAAGAATTTTACTATGAAATGAGAAGTAAAAAAATAGAAGATCCTTTTTTTAAAGCTGCAAAATTTATTTACTTAAATAAAACATCTTTCAATGGTATTTACAGGGTAAATAATAATGGAGATTATAATGTACCGTTTGGTTTTAAAACCCACTATAACATTGACGAGGAAAATTTTTATGCAGTAAGTAAACGGCTTAAAAAAGCTAATATTCACTTTGGTGATTTTTCCGATAATGTAAGGAAAATTAGTGAAGGGGATTTAGTTGTGTTGGACCCGCCGTATACTGTTTCTCATAACGAGAATGGATTTATTAAGTACAATCAGAAGCTTTTTTCCATAGAAGATCAATATCGATTAAGTAGATTTATAGATCAAATAAAGGCTTCTGGAGCATATTATATACTGACAAATGCTGCTCACGAGACTATTATTGAGATCTTCGATAAAGAAGGAGATTACAGATATAATTTTTCTCGAGCAAGTTCAATTGGAGGGAAAAACGCTAGTCGAGGACAGGTAAAAGAGTTTGTATTCACAAATATCAGGGAGGGATAGAATTGGAAAGTAGCGAGGAAATTATTATTGTTTCTGACAAAGAGTTATCTTCAAAGAAAAGACTAATGAATCAAGAGTATGATTTTCATAGTGTAAAACACGATAATGTTGAAGAATACACTGAAAATGGCTGGGAAATTGCAAGAAAATTTAAGACAGTTACAAAGTTAAAAAAAATGAAGCCTGAAAAAGAAATATTTATTAATAGGATTTGGAGACTATTTCATGATCTAGGATTTGATAGAATGAATGAAGCCCCCTTCAAGATTGCAAATACTAATGTGGATGTATTGGCTATTGATGATGAAACTGTAATGTTTGTTTTCTGCCGTTTTTCAGAACACGCTCAGACTAGAACAAGTTTGTTGGAAGATATAAAGCAAATTTGTGACAATAAAAAACATTTCATTAATTATGTACAAGGGTTAGCAGATGGAAAGAAAAGAAAATGTGCCTTTATCTTAATAACTAAGAATCTTATTTTAAATGATCAAGATATTGCCTACATGGAGAAAAAACTTGTTCACTTTAATGAGGAGGGCATAAAATACTATGAAGAGTTAGCAAAACATTTAGGAAGCGCTTCAAGATTTCAACTTTTAGGGTACTTATTCTCAGGACAAAAAATACCTGAAATGGACAATAAAATACCAGCTATTGAAGGGAAAATGGGTAATCACAAATATTATTCATTTTCAATTGAACCTGAAAAACTCTTAAAAATGGGTTATGTTTTACATCGAAACAATGCGAATAGGCAAATGATGCCAACGTATCAAAGAATAGTAAAGAGAAATAGATTGAATTCTATACAGAAATTTGTAGAAGATGGAGGCTTTTTTCCAAACTCATTAATCATTAATATTGAAAATAAGAGTATAAATTTCGATTACTCAGAAAAGCAGGTTTCTGGTGCTGTGTCTAAAATTGGAATACTTCATCTTCCTAAATTGTATAGATCAGCATATATTATTGATGGTCAACACAGATTATATGGCTATGCAAACTCTGACTTTGCTAAGAAAAATTCTATCCCAGTTGTTGCTTTTGTGAATTTAGGAAAAAGTGAGCAGATAAAACTTTTTATGGACATAAATGAGAACCAGAAAGCTGTTCCTAAAAATTTAAGAGCTACTTTAAGTTCCGATATTTTATGGGCTTCGGAATATTTATTTGAAAGAAAAACTGCTTTAAGGTCCAGAATAGCGCAGAATTTAGCAGAGGATTTAGATTCTCCGTTATATCAGAGAATAATTGTTGGAGAAAATGCTACAACTGAAAAATGTAATATAACTTTAGATACAATCCAACAAGCACTAGATAAAAGTGATTTTCTAGATCAATATGCGAAGAAAAACAACGAATTGATAAAAGAAGGAACGCTAGATACTGGTAGTAACGATGAAACGGCCGTTATACTTCTAAAGTTCCTAAAAAGTATTTTTCTATATTTTGAATGCAATTTAAAAACTGAATGGAATGAGGTAGATAGATCAAAAGCTTTTTTGATTACTAATCCTGGCATATATAGCTTAATAAAGATCACAAATGATATTGTAAACTTTTTAGTTACTGAAAAAGAATACAATTTCAAAAATATGAATAATGAAGAAATTGTTGAAACGGTAAAACCTTATTTAGATGTCATTATAAAGTTCTACAAAAATGTTGATGAACAAGAAAGAACTAAAATAAAAAAGACATATGGTAGTGGAGGAAAACAATTATATTGGAGAACCCTACAACGAGAAATAAAAAAAGTATATCCTGATTTTTCTCCAAAAGGCTTAGATGAATACTGGAAAGACAATGATACTAGATTTAATGAGATCACCTATTCCTACATAATGAGGATAGAGTTGTTCATGAGAGATGATTTCAAAGCGAGGTTAGAGTCTAAATATGGAGAAGACTGGTTCAATTTGGGACTACCAAAATCAGTCTACGATAAAGCCAACCAACTTGCCTCGGATAAAGATTTCGGTAAACCTAAAGACCAAGCAACAGATCCTTGGACATGCCTTCATTTCATCCACTTTAGAGAGATAGCTCTTGGAAATTGGCAGGATCTTTTCTCTGAAAAATACACATTACCTGAGGAGAAAGGAAGAAATGGTAAAAAAACTGAGAAGACTAAATGGATGGCAAAGTTATCTACTATTCGAAATGAAAATTCTCATGTTTATACCAGTGTCAAAGAGGAAGATTATAAATTTGTTGAAAAAATATATAATTGGTTGGTAAAAGGTTGATAGTGAACAAAAGTAAAGATCAGACGGATTAAAAACGATGAAGTGTGTTGTGTTAGTTTACGCTACATACTTCTTTTATTTCTTTGTGAGGATGCTGGCTAAAAAATGCAAAATATTTTATATGAAATATTTCGTAAAAGATAAAAGTACTTTATATAAGACGAAAATGGGACAAAACGTTATTGATTAACAATTAAAAAATAGGGAGGTACAATGAATGGAAAAGAAAAGTATTATGATTTTAAGATTTAGGGATTTAATAGGTGATAATGGAAGTACTATTTTTGAGCACAATAAAATAATCCAAGATTCAAAAAATGTTTGGTGGGGATGGTGGGCAAAAAAGATGAAAAGATTCCTTTAGAACAGTTTTTGTATTTTAATAAATTGAAAAAGGAAAGCGATTCAATAGTTGTATATCTGTTTGATACTGGTAACAAAAAATTATTCAAAACTAAATGTGAGGAAATTATTTTTAGTACAAATGGAGAAAGAATTGAAAGCCCTGACAAAGAACTAACTCCCAAGTACTACAATGACACGCATTTTTTTGCTTGGTATAAGTTTAATGAAAAGATTATTGAAGTTAACAACCCCGAAACAGAATTATGTAGATATTCTTATTATTTGACTAAATCAACTTTGGCGAATGAAAAACTGAAAGATCAATTATCAAAATTGGATGATAAAGTCATTGCTGGTTTAGATGAATTACAATACCAAGATCGAACTATTTGGTTTGCTCGACCAAAAAAAAAGAATGATAATAATGAGAAGTTAGTTTTTAATCAGTTCAAAGGCAATACTAAAAATTTAGTGGATCAGGAACCACAGTTAATTAAATCAAAATTTTTAATATGGTTGTCAGATATTCATTTTTCTTCAGGAAATGGTCATAAAAAACATGCATTTTCACAAAAACCAGCAGATAGGAATGATCTTCAAACTGTACTGCTAAAGTCCTTAAGGTTAATTCAAAAGAAAATTGATATTGGGGCAATCATAGTGTCAGGGGATTTGGCCTACACTGTGGATAAAGAGGAGTTTGATCAGGCATTCAAATTTCTAAATAAACTTAATGCAGAGTTTGGATTAGAAAAAGAACAATCTTTAATCATTCCAGGAAATCATGACTTAAAATTTGAAGAAAGGCAAAATTTTGAAACCCAAAGATTAATTAAAGGAATTAGTATGAAATATAGGAGCTTTTTCGGAAAAAATTTTTCAGATAATAGTATTAATCCTAGTGAGAAAGAATACGATCAAATTGAAAATGAGATTAACCAATTATTTTTACAAGGAGATCTGTTAGAAGAAGTAAAAGACGATGAAAAAAATCCTAAAATTTAAGAATTGACAGACAATGGAAAAAAAGAATATTTAGAGTTTTGTGAAAGATATTTTGAAGAAATTCCTAATGAGCATTTATATTCTATAAGGCGATTTATTACTAAAGATTTCGTACCGCTAGAAATAATCGGGATTAATAGTTTAGCTTTGCAGCAATATAGAGGCAGATTTCAAGGTATGGGATATATTGGCGACGATCAAATTAGACAAATTTCTAAAGAACTAATAAATTTTGAAAAAAAATTCGGTAAGCCAAATAGAATAATTGTTATTCATCAACATATCATGCCAGTCGCGGTTGAAAAACCTGACTTTGATAGAATGCATTCTTTAGTATTAGATTCTGAAAAAATGATTGAAAAATTGGTAATAGAATTCGATGTTAAGGCTGTACTTCATGGTCACACACATAAAGATTTCTATTCAAAACAAATTAGACAAAAAAATGAAAATGAAAAGGTTGAATTTTCTGTAATAGGGATTGGAAGTGTTGGTGTTGCTCAAGTTGAAAGAGGTTCAGAACCTAATGTATATGGCTTATTAGAGGTAAATAAAGAAAATATTGAGATAAAAATTTATGAAGTTAGTTCTGAAAATGTTCAAAGGAAGAAGGCCCCTAAAAATATTTATAAAATTGAACTGTAGGTGTGGATATGAAAAAGCGGTAATTACTGATTTAGATGGTACACTTTATGATTGGGTTGGTTTTTTTGTTCCAGCATTTTTTAGAATGGTTGAAGAACTATCTAAAATTACAAGTATAGATACTGATACTCTAATTGCAGAATACAAGGAAGTACATCAAAGATTGGGAGGAACCGAGATACCTTATGTTACTCGTCAACTTCCTTCAATTAAGAAGAAATTCGGGGATATTTCTAACGAAGTGTTAGATAAAAAATTGAATTCTTCATACTATGCCTTTAACAGTTATAGAAAGCACAATTTAGTGGCCTTTCCTAATGTTAAGTCAACATTGGAGAGGTTAATTTCAATGGATATTAAATTGATTGCTTTTACGGAATCAGCTTTGGAAAACGGTTATTATAGGTTAAGAAAACTAGATTTGGACCAATATTTTAGTAGAATTTACGTAGCGGATTCAGGAGCACAAATTAGTTATTCAATAAATGAAAAGGTAATTCCACAAAAATTTTCTAAACCAGATATTAACGTACTTAAAAATATTTGCAAAATTGAACGACTAAATCCGAAAGAAATATTGTATATAGGTGATAGTTTAACAAAGGATATTTTCATGGCAAATTCTTTAGGAATCCATTCGGTACTAGTTAAGTTAAGTAAAGATAATTCGGTAAATTATTAAAAATTAGTTAAAATATCACATTGGACTGAAGAAGATTTTGAAAAAGAAAAAAAACTGAAAAATCAAATGAACAAACAAAATATTAAACCAGATTTTACAATTTCCAATTGGAGTGAAGTAACATCGATTGTAGAATGTATAAATAGTCAAAAGAAATTTGATTAATTAGTTTCTTATCATTGGAGGCGAAACGACTGAAAAATCGGTTCGTCTTTTTGTAATGTACTTTATCAACTTATTAACCATGATCCGTAAATGCCCAATCACCAAGTACCTACACACCAAATAACCTAAGCCCTATAATGGACTTAAGTTATTTGGTTGTTTTTGCGTACTGTTTGGCGCACGTTGCTTGTGCGAGAGGCTGCCAAGGCAAAAGCTCATCCAACGCTTCATTAGAAACATGCGCTAGATTAGGAATGCGATCAAATAGAAATTCCAAATAGCTCACTGGATTCAGCCCATTTACTTCAGCTGTTCGATACACGCTTAGAATGATTCCCGAAGTTCGAGCACCTTCCAAACTGCACGAATGCATAGAATTCTTGCGACCGATTACCAGCTCTTTTATCTGGCGCTCTGCTAAGTTATTACTAAGTTCCAAGCGTCCATCCTCAAAAATCCGCTCAAATCCTCCACGCAACTTTAGCGCATACTTGACCGCTGTATCTAGTTTGGATTTTGGAACTGCTGTAAAGGAGCCCAGCCATTCATAGAAATTGATGAATAGAGGGGTTAAATAATCCCGGCGTTTTTTCTGCCGATCTTCAACGGATAAGTCGACCCACTCTCGTTCCAATTGGAACCAGATATCGATCATTTTGACAGCGATCCAAGCAGGCGTTTCCTCGTTTTTATTGTTCTTTGGAAGAGCTTCAAAAAACTTCCGACGTGCATGAGCCAAACAATAAACGAGTGTGACATTTTCCACCGCGTTATAGCCTGCGTAACCATCACAATGCAGATACCCGTTGAAATCTGCTAGAAATTGCTTTGGCACTTCGCCAGCTCGCGATACTGCGTGATGGTAATATACGATTGGATGTGTACTATGCTTTCCTGTGCTGAATAGCCAGTAATGCGTGTCTTTCTTGCCCTTCTCAATGACCCGATACGTGGTTTCATCGGCGTGAAGGATTTCCTCTTGGGTTAAATGACTTTTTAATCGTTGGGCTAAACTGTCTAAGGCGTTATGACAAACTTTGATATGCCAGTTGGTGATGTTATCTCGGGAAATATCCAGACCCAATGTTTCTTGCCAATAACTTTCCTGCCGATTGGCAGGTACTTTTTGACCAAACTTCAATCGGATGGTTTCGGCAATCACGCTGTTTGACCCTAAACTATTGGAAACGACAGGTCTTGGAACAGGAGCTTTTTTATAGGAAGAAACATCTGCCTTTTCGCATTCTTTGCAACAATACGTATGTTGGTAATGAACGAGCCGATCTAACATGGCTTGATGGAAAAGCACCTCTTCGCGAATCTTGGTTGTGCCAATGTCGGTCATTTGAGTGCCGCATTGGTCACAGATTCGTTGCTCAGTTGACAATTCATGGTGTCTTTCTTTTAAGGGAAGATAGGCGATCTTCGCCGCTTTTTGACCGATTTTTCTTTTGTGTCCTTTTACCATTGTTTCTTGTCCTTCTTCTGTTTGGGGAACGGCCTTACTATCTTCAACCTCATCAGAAAATAGGTTTAACTGACCAGTCACTTGTGAATCCAGTGTTTCTTTGGAACGACCAAAAAAACGATCCGTAAAATAGCTCAATTTCTCATTGAGAAGATGAACCTCTTGGTTCAATGCTTGATTCGCATGCTGGAGTTCTTTGATTGTTTCTGTCTGAGATTCAAGGAGTTGAAGTAGGATATTCACATCTACTTCGACGTTATTGTTAGAAGAAGAATTTGTTTGTAAGGACAAGAAATTCACCACCATTTTCATTGTTACTACTGTTATTATTATACCATTTAGACGCATCAAAAAACAGAGAAAACCGCATAAAATCAACGATTTCACTCTGTTTAAAAGAATCCTTTTGTCCCAGCCTTGATTGCTTTGGGTTGGTGAATACTTAATCCCTCAAGTAGCCAGTGAATCTGTTGCACAGACAGTTGGCGAACTTCTTCCTTTTTTCTCGGCCATTGCAGTCGACCGTTTTCAATTCGTTTGTATCCCAGAAAAAAGCCATCGTTATGCCAGTAGAGCAATTTAAATCGATCACAGCGATTGCCGCAAAAAAGAAAGATGGCATCTTCGTAAACATCCAGCTCATAGTCTTGTTGGATAATCCTAGCAAGTCCGTCAATTCCTTTGCGAAGATCTGTCTTACCAGTTACGAGAAAGATTTTTTCTACTTTGGTAAAATCGAGAAACATCTTATCCCAACTCCTTAAGGATCGCCGAGAGGATATAGCTGTTTACGCCATTATAGATCAAAACTTCAGAACCATCCTTCTGACGGATACGCAGGGCAATTTTTGCGGTACTGTTTTTTCTCTGATCACGAGCCGTTCTCGATTGATCGTGAAGTTGAATAGGAACGATATCATTTATGTTTTTCAAAAAAACACCTCCGTTTCACTTGATAGCTCAAGTATAGATGAAGGTGGAAATATTTTATAGGTACCGATTTATTAGGCATTTACCATGATCCATTAGTTTTCATTTTACCAATGAGTTTGTTAACCCAAAATGGTAGAATAATAAAGTACGCAAATAATTGAATTTTATTTAAAAAGGGAGTATATAAATGGGCGCAGAATTAAATCAACGTTTATTTAGTGCGGCGGATAATCTTCGCAGCAAAATGGATGCATCAGAATATAAAAACTATCTACTAGGATTGATTTTCTACAAATACCTTTCTGATAAATTATTACAACAAGTTGTGCTATTAGCCGACGAATCATTAGAGAAATATGATACACCAGAAAAGCAGACAACTCTGTATAAAGAGCTATTGTCTGATGAAGATTCCAAAGAAGATTTGATTGCAACAATCGTTGACACCTTGGGTTACGATATTGATCCAATGTATTTATTCAATGTATTAGCAGATCAAGCAAAACAAAATATTTTTCAATTAAATGATCTAAACAAATCCTTTGTGGATTTGTCTTCAAAATATGACCAGTTCAATGGCTTATTTGACGATGTGGATTTGCAGTCGAAAAAACTAGGTTCAGATGACCAACAACGTAATGTAACGATTACTGATGTTTTGAAGAAATTAAACGATGTGGATGTGATAGGACACGACGGAGACGTTATCGGGGATGCCTATGAATTTCTAATCAGTCAGTTCGCCTCAGAAGCTGGAAAAAAGGCAGGGGAATTCTATACGCCTAGCATGGTATCAGATATGATGGCGCAAATTGTTACTATCGATCAAAAAGA
Organism: Enterococcus sp. DIV0187; assembly: GCF_051713785.1. NCBI lineage: Bacteria > Bacillati > Bacillota > Bacilli > Lactobacillales > Enterococcaceae > Enterococcus > Enterococcus sp. DIV0187. The sequence continues at coordinate 575,971 of NZ_JBIOQO010000002.1, read as the reverse complement.
CAAAAAGCTATTTAGCGTGTTTGACCCAACGATGGGTTCTGGGTCACTAATGCTAAATGTACGTAAATATTTAACTTATCCAGAAAATGTAAAATTTCATGGACAAGAATTGAATACAACAACGTTTAATTTAGCGAAGATGAACTTGATCTTACATGGCGTTGATTCGGAAGATATGAGCTTACGTAATGGGGATACATTGAACAAAGATTGGCCGACAGATGAACCGTATACTTTTGATTCAGTTGTAATGAATCCACCGTATTCAGCAAAATGGTCAGCAGATACTTCATTTTTAGATGATTCTCGGTTTAATCGCTATGGAAAATTAGCACCAAAATCAAAAGCCGATTTTGCTTTCTTATTACATGGTTACTATCACTTAAAAGAAACTGGAACAATGGCGATCGTCTTGCCTCATGGGGTATTGTTCCGTGGTGCAGCAGAAGGTACGATTCGTCAGAAATTATTGGAAGATGGTAGTATTTACGCAGTCATCGGCATGCCAGCTAATCTATTTTTTGGGACTTCAATTCCAACCACTGTAATTATCTTGAAGAAAAACCGAACGACGCGCGATGTCCTATTTATTGATGCTAGCAGTGATTTTATTAAGGGGAAGAATCAAAATAAACTCTCTAAAGAAAATATTGAGAAAATCGTTTCAGCTTTTATTGAACGAAAAGATATTGAAAAATTTGCTCATTTAGCAAGTTTTGATGAAATCAAAGAAAATGACTACAACTTAAACATCCCACGCTATGTTGATACTTTTGAAGATGAAAAGCCTGTTGACATGGTTAGTGTTGGAAAAGAGATCAAGAAGATTCGTGAAGAAAAACAAGAGTTAGAAAAGAGTTTGTTTGAAACAATTTCTACTTTAAAGACCGGTCCAGAAAACGAGGAATGGTTAAAAAGTGCATTAGAGGTGTTCGAATATGAGAAATGAAAAGCAGCCGGAGGTAAGATTTTGGGGATTTGAAGAAGAATGGAAACAGCGTAAGGTTGGAGAGTTTCTTAAAGAAAGTAGGATCAAAGGCTCTAATGGCAGCATAGCAAAAAAATTAACTGTGAAGCTTTGGAGGAAGGGGATTATTCCTAAAGAAGAAGCGTATCAGGGAAGTACAGCTACTCAGTATTATGTTCGGAAATCAGGTCAGTTCATGTATGGAAAATTAGATTTTCTTAATCAGGCATTTGGTATTGTTCCAAAAGAATTAGATGGTTTTGAATCCACATTGGACTCTCCAGCATTTGATATTAGTAATGGAATGGACTCCAAATTTTTTTTAGAGTTTGTATCACTTGAAAAATTTTATAAATATCAAGGAAATTTAGCTAATGGTTCGAGAAAAGCAAAACGGATTCATCCAGAAACTTTCTATGAAATGCCCATTCCTTTACCAAGTTTTGAAGAACAGAAAAAAATAGGCGTACTATTAGAAGAAATTGATGAATCCATCGCTCTTCATCAGCAAGAACTCACTACGCTAAAACAAACGAAAAAAGGTTTTTTGCAAAAAATGTTTCCAAAAGAAGGAGAGAAGGTACCAGAAGTACGTTTTCCAAGTTTTACTGACAATTGGGAATATCATACGTTAGGTGAGACCCTTGAAGATTTGAAAAGTGGTCTTTCAAGAATGCTCTCAAATGAAGACATTGGTTTACCTGTTGTTAGAGCAAATAATATTAATGAAGGTCAGCTTAACATGGAAAAAGACGTCAAGTTTTGGTATGCTGATGATCCTCAAGGAGCAAATACCGAGAATTATTTTATTTACAAAAAAGACATTTTAATTAACTTTATTAATAGCGAAGCAAAAATGGGAACAACGACGATTGTTGAAACGGAGCCAAAAAGAAATACCATCTATACAACAAACATTCTTAGAGCACGAACTAAAGAAAACTATGATGCATATTTTTGGTTAGCACTTACACAAACTTATCGTTACAAGTTGGATATAAAGACAATAACAAAACCCGCAGTAAACCAAGCAAGTTTTACAACAGTTGATTTTAAAAAACTAATGTATAAATTTCCTAGTTGTAGTGAACAAAAAATAATCGGTAATTTCTTCAAACAACTGGATGACACGATCATTCTCCACCAACGTGAACTTGAACTTCTTCAACTAACCAAAAAAGCATTCTTACAGAAACTATTTGTCTAGGAGGTGTCATGATGAAAATTCCTCATCGAGAAGAAGTAGAAGTGGAACGTCATTTAATTGATGTCCTAGGTGAAGGTCATAATCAGTGGACGTATCGTTCTGAGTTGAAATCCGAAGATGATCTTTGGCGAAATTTACGTCAGAAAGTTGTTCAGAATAATTTATCTGAAATTGGCGAACATCCGCTTACGGATAAAGAGTTTGAAACGATTAAGACGGAAATTTTATTGCGGACTCAGACGCCTTTTGATGCGGCGAAATGGTTAAAGGGTGAGAATGGCATTGCTCGGATTACGATTGAGCGTGAACAAGCTAGTTTAGGTTCAATTTCACCAATAATTTACTCCAATCAAGATATTGGTGGCGGACTCTCTACATATGAAGTAGTGAATCAAATTGCGAAGCAAGGCAGTAGTGCAGATGCGCGAGATCGTCGTTTCGATGTAACATTGTTAATTAATGGGTTACCGATTGTTCAGATTGAATTGAAACAAACGACAGCCAAAGATGGTGTATATCAAGCCTTCAATCAAATCAAGAAGTATGCGGAAGAAGGGATGTTCCGAAATAACATTTTTTCGACACTGCAATTATTTGTGATTTCGAATGAACAAACGACCCGTTATTTTGCTAACGCGATGCCGAAAGATATGCATAAGAAATTCCTATTCAGTTGGCGGACAACAGATAATAAAAAAGTTGAGAACTTATATGAGTTTTGTAAACAAGTACTGAATATTCCCAAAGCGCATCGGTTAATTGCAGATTACACGATTGTCAGTGAGGATCAAGATAACAAAGTATTGATGGTACTTCATCCCTATCAGATACATGCAATTGAGGCATTGTTTACCGCGGCGAATAAACATCAATCGGGGTATGTTTGGCATGCGACAGGTTCAGGAAAAACACTGACGAGTTTTGTTTCAACAAAACTATTGGCTCGAAAAACTGGGATCGATCGTACAATTATGCTAGTTGATAGAAAAGATTTAGATAGTCAGACTACTAGCGAATTTACCAAATTTGCTTCTGAATATAATACAGGTATCTCTTCTGGAAATGCCAAATCGAATAGCTTGATTGTTGGAACAGGTAGTGCGAAAGAACTAGGCGATACGCTCTTAGCCGATGCCAATGCGAATGTCGTGATTGTGACGACGCGTCAAAAATTAGATGCTGCGTTGAAATATGCTAAGAAACAAGAAGAAAAGAACGGAACAAATCGTTATAAAAAATTGATGGGACAACATATTGTTTTTGTTGTTGATGAATGTCATCGCGCATTAAGTGCTGAAAATATGGAAGAAATCAAGGGTTTCTTCCCACAATCGACTTGGTTTGGTTTTACCGGTACACCGATTTTTGAAGTGAATAAAAAGCAAGCAAAAGGACAATTAGCACGGACAACGACTGATCAATATGGCGAGGTACTACACACTTACACCATCAAAAATGCTCTAGAAGATGGTTCTGTATTAGGGTTTCAGGTAGAACATGAAAATACGATCGAAACGACTTCACTGGATAATAAGGTTCACAACGAATTAAGTAAAGTTGAAAAGTACATGGATTATTCTCCTGAACAAATCAATCTAATCGTTGATAATATGAATCCAATAAAAAAAGAAAGTTACATTGAACCAGTGATTTATGAAAATGATGAGCACATTCAAAAAGTTATTCATAAAATTTTCCGTCCAAATAATGCGTATACGAAATTTGATTTTCGAAATGGTCGTCCAACAAAATCAGCCATTCTAACAACAAGTTCCATTCAGATGGCGAAAAAATATTATCGAGCAATTAAGGAAATGACAAAAGACTCGGATTGGATGAAACGAGAGTTTCCGAACCAACCGATTCGCGAAGGTCGGACAATGGATGATCCAGAATTTCCACGAATAGCCATCACGTATTCCTTAGATGAAAATACGGATAATGCCAAAGAACAACAAGCTGAAATGCAAGGAATTATCAGTGAGTATAATGCTTATTACGGTACTGCTTGGAATTTAGCGGAGATTGAACGGTATAATGGCGATATTAATAATCGTTTAGCTAGAAAAAAGGCAGAGTTTAAACAGTTCGGCAGGCACATTGATTTAGTCATTGTGGTAGATCGGTTGTTAACCGGATTTGATGCACCGACAATTCAGACGTTATTCGTTGATCGGAATTTGGAATATGCTGGCTTGATTCAAGCATTTTCTCGTACCAATCGAACCTATCCAGAAAAGACGAAAGGGTTGATTGTGACCTTTAGAAAACCCAACACGATGGAAAAGAATGTCGAAGATGCAACCATACTTTATTCTAAATCTAATGAAGAATCTTCTCTAATCTATCCAACGTATAACGAATCAAAAAAACGTTTCAAAAAAGCCTATCGAAAGCTACAAGAATTCACGATTGTGCCTGGAATTAGTGAAGATACACCATTAGAGACACGTGTGGATTATGTCAAAGCCTTTCAGGAAATGAATAACTCTTACGAAGCGTTGGTTACTTATGATGAGTACAATGAGGATATCGTAAGTTCGGACGCTCTGAAGAATCAAGTTTCTATTTTGGAAGAACAAGTAGGTGTCTATCAGACTGTTAAAGGATCATTGATGGAGGAACCACCTGTCGGAGTTGATTCGCCTGATTTTTCAACAATCGAATTTTACAGTGACAATTCGATCAAATTATACGATATTGACTCTTCATACATTGACCAACTTTTGGGAACCTATGCTGCGAATAGCCCAGACGTTCGTGAAGAAATTGAAAAAGCTTTGAAAAAATTAAACAAGACAGAGTGTGTCAAAGACGTGTATCGGCAGATTTTGAATGCATTTGATGAAGATCAAATTGAGCCAAATGAAGATATTTTTGTGGTAAAACGTCATTACTTTACTCAAGCGATAGATCAAATTGTTGGTCAATTTGCTGAAGAATGGTTTGTCTCAGGCGATGAACTTCAATCATCAAGAGTACAATATATCATCGGTGAAGATCAGATTCCAAATAAAAAAGGTATTATTGAAAGTAAGAACTTTGAAGGGTATAAATTGCTACATCCAGATGCTAAGCCATTCAAATATCCACAAGAGATGAAACGTGCATGGCGGGGAGTTCTTGATGAAGAATTGATACCATTGGAAGATGAGTTGAGATAGGGAGTTGTAGTCTATGAATAGAGATTGGCAAAAGTTGAAGAAATCAGCGAATGGTATTCCTACAAATGATTCCTTGCTACCTTATGTCTTGGAAGCCATAAAAGATGGCGGTGAATTCCATAAAAAGTCAATTATCAAACGTGTAGTAAAGTTTCTTCAAATTCCTGAAGATTTATTAGAAGAAAATTATCCAGATACTCCACATAAAGACAGTATTTTGATTGATCGATTTGGATGGGCATTAAGTAGTCTGTACATTTCTGGCTTAGTTCAAAGACCAAGACGTGGTGTTTATAGGATTACTGAATCTGGACTTGCTATGTTAGATAAGCATGGAGATAAACTTACTAAGAAAATGTTAGAAGAATTGCCTGCTTTTAAAGAATATAAAAAAGAGTTGGACATTCGAAATGAGCGGATTGGAAACAAGATTTCTATTCCAGAAGCAGACGAAAAAGAGATTCAGGTGGAGAGTATCATAAATAATCAAAATAATGAGGTAGCCATTGAACTTTTGAACAAAGTTCGTCAGGTTGAGCCTTCATTTTTTGAGAAGTTAGTTGTTGATCTACTTGTAGCAATGGGATATAGCGGTAAAAATGGAGACGCCAAAGTGACCACTCAGAGTAACGATGGTGGAATCGACGGGATTATTAATCAAGATCCATTGGGAACGAGCACTGTTTACATTCAGGCAAAACGATATAAGGATGGAAATACAGTAGGACGTCCAGCGATACAATCTTTTTACGGTGCATTAGCAGGTGTAAATGCTGATCGTGGAGTGTTTATTACCACTTCTAGTTTTGCTAAAGGTGCGCAAGAGTTTGCTAAAAGCCAAGGAATTGTCTTGATTGACGGAATTAAGCTAACTGATCTTATGATGCAATATGGTGTCGGTATTGAAGTAGCGAAGGTCTACAAACAATTTCGAATCGATAGTGATTATTTTGAAGAGGATATGATTTAATTTATCCTACTAAAAGCTGTTAGAATGACGAGTATCGTTCATTTTAACAGCTTTTTTCAATGGTTTTGATACCCTATTTCATCTTATCTCTCCTTGACTTTCCCCAAAGAACCCGTATCATAGCTTATGAAAGTTTGCTGAGGCGGAGGATGGGGAGAGAGCTTGCTGAGAATTAAGAAGATTTTTAACAACAATGTGGTCTTGGTGATTGATACGAAGGGTCTGGAGCGGATCTTGATCGGCAGAGGGATCGCCTTTCGGAAACGGGTTGGCGAGACGGTTGAGAAGGATAAGATCGAAAAGACGTTCGTGGTGGATTCTCCGAATGTGGCGGATCGGTTTGTGCAATTGATCGAAGAAGTCCCGATCAATCGGCTGGAGATGGTGACGGTGATCGTCAAGGCTGCGGAAGCGGAGCTGGAGCGGACGTTTGATGGGAATACCTATATTGGGTTGGCGGATCACATTAATTATGCGGTGAATCGGTTTCGGAATGGTGAAACGATTCAAAATGCCTTGTTATTGGAGATCAAGAAGTTTTATCCGAAGGAATTTGCGGCGGGCATGAAGGCGCTGGAGCAGATCAGTTATTATGAGGGGATCGAGCTGAATGAGGATGAGGCGGGGTTTATCGCGCTTCACTTTATTAATGGCGGTTTGAACAATGATACGGCTCAGACGTTATTGACGACGGAGATGCTGCAGAAGGTGGTCTTGATCGTTGAGGATGGTTTAGGGATTGAGCTGGATACGGAATCGCTGAATTATGTTCGTTTCGTTACCCACTTGAAATTCTTTATTCAACGTGTCATAATAAATGAACCGAGACAGGAAGCGGTGCCGGAGATGTATGAACAGGTGGTTCAGTTTTATCCGAAGGCGACGGAAAGTGTCGGGATCATTAAGCAATATTTACAAGAGAAGCTGGCTTGTCGGATTTATCCGGAGGAGGAGATGTACTTGATTCTCCATGTCCAGCGGCTAATTAAATAAACGGGATTGTAACTGATTATGCAGGCAACACCCAAGCAAGGGATGAAGAGTCTCTTGTTTGAGTGTTGCCTTTTTTATATGCCAAAAAAGGGGGAAGCAACATGGATAAGTATCAAAGCTTGGTGTCATTTATTTTGGAAAAGGTCGGGGGAAAGGAAAATGTGTTAAGCGTCACGCATTGTATGACGCGACTGCGTTTTACCTTGAAGGATGATTCGTTGGTCCAGCGTGAGGAAGTGGTGAAATCGCCGGATGTCATGAGTGCGCAATTTGCCAGCGGACGGTTTCAAGTAGTTGTCGGGACAAATGTGGCGGATATTTTTCAAGTGGTTCAAGAACAGCTGAATGGAAAAACAGTTGCGGCTGAAGAAGAGAAAAAGGGGTTAGTCAGTACGTTAGTTGACACGATTACCAAAGTGATCACGCCAGTTTTAGGAATTTTAACGGCTTCTGGTTTGCTGCAGGGGATTTTGGCTTTATTGACGGCGACGAATGTTTTGTCAGTTAACGATGGCGCGTATATTATTTTGCACGCGATGGGGCAGGCGGTCTTTTACTTTTTACCTGTCACACTAGGCTACACGAGTGCGAAGGCCTTCAAGATGAACCCGTTTGTGGGGATGATGCTTGGAGCTACGCTGCTGATTCCGGAGTTGATGACAGGTCTGACGAGCGGCGATGCGCTGTATACGTTGTTCAAGGGGACGCTGTTCCAGACACCGGTCTTTAACACCTTCTTTGGGATTCCGATTCTGTTTCCGGCGAATGGCTATCAATACACCGTCATTCCCATCATCTTTATCGTCTATGTTGGTTCAAAGGTAGAAAAATGGCTGAAAAAGGTCGTGCCAGCAGTGATTGCTCACAACGTGAATTCGTTCTTAACAATCCTGATCACGGTTCCTTTAGCAATTTTGGTGGTTGGTCCGGTGACGAATGTTCTTAGCTCATTGATCAGTGCAGGCGTATCAGGGTTATATGGCATTTCACCTGTTGTGACTTCGTTAGTCGTAGCGTTGCTCTATCAACCATTGGTTATTTTTGGGTTGCATTGGCCGATTTCAGCGATCGGGATTACAAACTTGGCGCAATCGGGCGTGGATTACATTTTCCCAATGTCCTTTACTGCCAACTTTGCGCAAACTGCCGTTGTATTGGCGGTCTTTTTACGGACGCGCTCGAAGGATCAAAAGGCCTTGGCGATTCCAGTGATGGTATCGGGCTTGTTCTGTATCATTGAACCGGCGATCTACGGCTTTAGTTTACCTGTCAAGAAACGCTTTGCCTTCTCAATGCTTGGCGGTGCGGTGGGGTCATTAATCTTAGCGCTGACCTCGACAAAAATGTACGCGATGTCCTTTGGGATTCTAGGCTTTGCGGCGTTTATCGATCCAAAAAGCGGCAGTATGAATGGCGTCATCATCGCAGTTATTGCCTCAATCGCGACCGCGGCGGTGCCGTTCGTGTTAACCTATATGACCTTTAAAAAAGAAGAAGATATCGTCGATCCAGAAGAAAAAAGTCTCGTAAAATCTGAAGTGTTGGTTTCACCATTAACAGGAGAAATTAAGCCGATCGAACAGGCGGCTGATCCAAGCTTTGCGTCAAAAGCATTAGGCAGCGGCTTTGTGATTGTTCCAGAAAAGGGCGAGGTGGTTTCACCAGTCACTGGTACGGTAGAAACTGTTTTTCCAAGCGGGCACGCCATTGGAATAGTTAGCGACACAGGAATTGAAGTATTGATCCATATCGGGATTGATACGGTGGAATTAGAAGGCCGAGGTTTTAAACCATTGGTAGAAAAAGGACAATCTGTTGTTCAATGTGAGAAAATTCTAGAAGTAGATTTGGAAAAGGTTGCTGAAGCGGGTTATTCGATTGAGTCCTTTGTGACGGTTACGAATTCTGATCAATTTCTAGATGTGCTTAGTCAGCAGGAAGGGCATGTGAAGCTCAACGACAAGGTCATGACCGTTATTCCTTTCAACAATCAAGCAGAAGCAATCAACTTAGCGGAGGTAAATTAAGTGAGAGAAAAGATTTGGGGCGTACTCGCCGCCGGTGCATTAGGTGATGCGATGGGGATGCCGACAGAATGCTGGTCACAGGAAAAAATCCGTCAGAATTTTCCTGATGGCGTAACCGAATTAATCGCATCCAACGAAAACGATGTCTTTGGACGAAAATTAGCGGCAGGAGCGATCACCGATGATACGCTAAACGTGCTGATGATCCTATCCATGATCAAGAAAAACTACGGGCAGATTCGGGTGGCGGACTATGTTGCGGAGCTGCGGGAATGGAACGACAATTCAGGTGTTTCCGCCTTTGTTTCTGGTCCATCAACGTTGAAAGCTTTGGATAAAATCGCTCAAGGCGTGCCGATCGAAGAGACGGGTGTCACAGGAACAACCAACGGGGCATCTATGAAAATTGCTCCGATTGGATTGATTAGCGATTACCGTGACTTGCCGACACTAGTAAAAAATGTTGCGGAAATCTGCCTACCAACCCATAACACCAAAATCGCCATCGCCGGCGCAAGTGCGGTGGCAGCCGCGATCAGCTACACAGTTCGCGGGGGACATTCAATCGAAAAAATCTGGTCCGTGGCTTTTGACGCGATTAATGCCGCCAAAGAATACGGACACGATTTTCCAGCGGCTTCCCTGACCTTCCGCATGAATCAGGCACGCAAGATCCTGCGTCAGGAAGCCGACGAAGCCGTCATCCTAAAACGACTATACGAAGAAATCGGGACCGGCATGGAAACCATCGAAACCATCCCAAGCGCCTTTGTCATCGTCGAATTAGCCAAAGGCGATCCATTAAAAGCCGCCCAACTAAGCGCCTCTCTGGGCTGGGATACCGACACGATCGGCGCTATCAGTGCTGCGATCTGCGGTGGGATGAATCCCCAGCTGCCAAAGGAAATGATCCTGCAGATCGAAGAAGTTAATCAGTTGGATTTTGAGGAATTGACTGAGGAAGTTGCTCCGTTTGTGAAGTAGGGATAATTTCGTATTTGTTCTGTTCAATCCAGTTGGAGTTGCATGTTGAATTCCTAAATAAGATAGCGACCGAAATTCCACGAGGAGAACTTCGGTCGCTCTTTTTGTGTATTTTAAATAACCTACTCAATAAACACATCTTCTAAGATTAAAGCGTCCTACTTTTTAAACGTAACCTTAAATGTAGAAATTAATCCCTTATCACGAGCGATAGAATATTCGATCGGATTATCCGAACTGTCGAAGGTGACGGTTTCTACTAGCTGTAGCGCGTCATTTTTTCTTATGTTCAAAACCTTAGCATCTTCACTGGAACAATTGATTGCTGTAAATTTTTTTTCAGCATAAGAAATATCAATATGATAAGTTTCACGCAAAATATCAAATAAAGAAATCTTTGAAAAGTCAAACTTATCTAAATTTGATGCGACAGAAGTAGGAACATAGGTAGTAACTATTTCTGAGGGTTGGTTTTCGACAAAACGTAATCGTTCTAAATGATAAAAATGAGTATATTTATCTTTAAAAATGCGGCGAACAATCTCGTCACTCTCTACGATTTCAATCGATAATACCTCCGTACTTGTAGAAAATTGTTTCTTTTGAGCGACATCATTGAAGCTACGTAATTCTGAAACATCCCAAGAAAATACCTCTCTTTTTTTTACAAATGTTCCTTTACCACGCCTTCTTTCAAGGAGTCCATCATTCACTAGCTGCTCTACAGCTTGCCGAATAGTAGTACGACTCACGTTATATTGATCTATTAGAGCGATTTCTGAAGGCAGTGCCTCTCCTTCTATATAGACTTCCTCTTTAATTTTCTTTTCAATGTCCTCTTTTACCTGAAAATATAAGGGAAGAGGACTACTTTTATCTATTGCTTCCATATCGTTATCCTTTCTTCGTATTACTACATTAATCATGACATCATTACAACTTAAGATAATATCAAAATTTACTGTTAAAGGCAAAATTATTTAAAGTAATCTAAAAGAAAGCGTTGACAAATGAATCTTTTTCTCTATAATACACAGTATAACGATGTAGTGACGTAATGATGTCTCTACAAGTAGTGAGGAGGAAAATTATGAGTGGAAACTGGCTTGATTTGTCGCAAAAGGTAATTGTAGTTACTGGAGGTAGTATGGGGATCGGTGAGAATATTGTTCGTAATTTATTAGATAACGGAGCAAAAGTAGTCATCGCTGATCTTGTGGAGAATGAGGAACAGACCTTAAATGATAGCGTTCTATTTGTGCCCTGTGATATTACGAAAAAGACTGATGCGGAGAAATGTATTGAGATGGCAGTAGAAAAATTTGGACGTATCGATGGGCTGGTCAATAATGCCGGGGCCAATCGTCCGAATCTTTTGGTGGATTATTATCATCAGGATTCTAGACGTGAAATGAGCGAAGAGGAATTAGATATCATGTATCAGGTTAATCAAAAAGGGCTCTTTTTAATTTCTCAAGCAGCGGCGCGTGAAATGGTAAGACAAAAAAGCGGTGTGATTGTCAATATTTCTTCTGAGGCTGGAATGGAGGGCTCTAAGGGTCAAAGCGGGTATTCTGCTACTAAAGGAGCGGTGAATTCTTTCACACTTTCTTGGGCCAAGGAACTGGGGCAATTTAATATTCGAGTGATCGGAGTAGCGCCAGGCATCAATGAACCGACTCCTATGGGGAATCAAAAGCACATGGAAAAGCTGGCTTATACGCGTGGGATTCAATCAGGCGAGATCAAAGGCGATTACACAAAGATCATTCCTTTAGGTAGAATCGGAAGGCTTCAAGAAGTGGCTGATCTTGTCAGCTACCTACAATCGGATCATTCATCGTACATTACAGGTACGATCATTAATGTCACTGGAGGAAAATCACGAGGATAGAAGGGAAATGAAGATGAGAACAGCGATTGTATTAATGACACACGGCAGCTTTGGGAAGGAACTGATTGCTTCGGGAGAACTTATTTTAGGCGAGTTGAAGGATGTCTTTTCGATTTCGTTAGAGGCTGAAAAAGAACCAATGGAATTAAAGTCAGAATTGGAAACGCTTTTACAGTCTGATTTCGATCAGTATATTCTTCTTGCTGATTTGTTTGGAGGAACTCCTTGTAATGTTGCAGCACGGTTTTCTTTAGAAGACAACGTGATTGTCTTATCCGGTGTGAATCTGCCAATGCTGATTGAGGCGGAGATGGCAAGAATGCAGGGAAGTTATGACGGATTAGAAGAGAAGCTTATGAAGAGTGCGAGGGAAGGAATCAAGGATGTAAAAAAAATCATGAAAGAAAGGAAGGCAGAGAGATGATGGAGGGAATTCGATTAGTACGGATTGATTTTCGATTGATTCACGGTCAGGTTATTACGAAATGGAGCAAGCTGACCGATGTGAAATCGATAGTCGTTGTCAATGATGAATTAGCGGCCGATGAATTTATGGCGGACATCTATGTGATAGCAGCTCCACCAGGGATGCAGGTGGATGTGATCTCAAAGGATCAGTTCGTTCAAGGAGTGAAGGATGGGAAATTTGATTCCGGAAAAATTCTTGTATTGTTTAAAAATATAGAGGATGTCCGTGAGGTAGTTGAGAAGGGAGTGGCATTTAAGCAGGTACAGGTTGGCGGACTAGGCAGCGGTAATGGCAGAACATCCGTTGTTAAAGGAATCTCTGTTGATAAGACAGACATTGCCAATTTAACTTTTGTCCAAGAACAAGGTGCTGAGGTAACGTTCCAGGTTACACCGGAGGAACCAAAATTAAGCTTAGAAAAAGCAAGTAAGAAAGTGGGTTGAGAGTATGTTAGGGGTTAGTATTTTTACAGGTATTTATTATTGGATCATGAAAACTGACGTTGGGTATGGTATCACACACGCAATACGGCAGCCTTTGTTTTCTGCACTTTTTATTGGGATCATTATGGGCGATTTGAGGCAGGCAATCATCATCGGTGCTGCGGTCCAAATTCTCTATATTGGACTGGTGGCAGCTGGATCGAATTTACCAGCGGATGATTGCTTGGCTGGCTTAATTGCTATTCCAATCGCTCTTCATTCTGGCTTATCGACGGAGCTGGCGATTGCGATCGCTGTACCTGTGGGTGTGATGGGTGTCTTTATTGATCAGCTGAGAAAGACATTGAATGTAACGTTCGTTCACATGGCTGACCGTTATGCCGAAGAAGGAAACACTAGACAAATTATGCTGTGTAATAATGTTTATCCGACGATTTTGAACTTGATTCTTCGTTTTCCGATTCCATTTTTAGCTAATTACTATGGTGCGGATGCTGTGAACAGCTTTATGGAAAGCGTTCCTGAATGGTTAACACATGGCTTCTCTGTAGCTGGCGGATTATTACCAGCATTAGGATTTGCGTTAACAATGTTCGTTATAGGAAAAAAAGAACTGCTGCCATGGTTCTTCATTGGCTATTTCTTAATTCAATTCAGCGGTATTCCCGTGTTGGGTGCGGCGATCTTCGGTTTATGCGCAATTTTACTAATTAATATGTATCAAAAAGCAAGTGTGGAGGGGTAAAAAAATGGAAGAAAAATTAATCTCTGAAAAAGATGTTAGAAATGCTTGGCTTCGCTATTACATGTTTTGTGAAGTTGGAATTTCCTATGAACGACTTCAAGCTCTTAGCTTTTGCTATTCATTGATTCCAATCTTCAAAAAAATCTATCCAGATAAGGAGGATATGAAGGCGGCTTTACAGCGTCATTTAGTTTTTTATAATACAGAGGCTGTATTTGGATCACCCATCAATGGAATCGTTATTGCACTGGAGGAACAAAAGGCGAATGGCGAGCCGATCGAAGATGATGCGATTACTGGTTTGAAGACTGGATTGATGGGTCCGTTAGCTGGGGTAGGCGATTCGATCGATTGGGCGACATTAAAACCGATTATTTTTGCATTAGGAGCCAGCTTGTCAGCCAGCGGGAATGCCATTGGCGCGTTTGTTCTTCTTCTGCTTCCAATTATTCAAATCGCAATCGGTACAAAACTGTCTGTTTACGGTTATAAGATGGGACGTGCATCGATTCGTGAAATTTTGAGTTCAGGACGAATTAAGGAATTAATTAATGCTGCTAGTACTCTAGGACTCTTTATGATGGGCGCACTTTCCTCAAACTATGTTGCGTTAAGCTCGCCGTTGAAATTTACGTTCGGAAAAGGCAACGAACCCTTCGTTGTGCAAAATATCATTGATAGTATTGTCCCTGGGCTACTTCCGCTTCTTGCTGTATTAGGCATCTATTGGTGGTTGAATAAGAAAAATCAAAATATGGTTGCGATCATGCTGATTATTTTGGCGATTTCATTAATTGGAGCAATCACTGGCATACTTTAATAAAGAGAGGTAAGCGACAATGAAGGCAATACATTTTGGTGCAGGTAGCATTGGCAGAGGATTCATCGCTGATTTGCTTCATGATTCTGGCTATGAGATTACGTTGGTAGATGTCAACGAACAGCTGAATCATCAGATTAATCAGACTCATTCGTATCATCTATATGTAATCGAAGAGCATTATCAAGAAAAAACGATCGACCGAGTAAAAGCTTTATCCCCGATTAAAGAGACAGAACAAGTGATTCAAGAGATCGTCTCGGCAGATATTCTTACGACCGCTGTATGGGCAGACAACCTGTCAAAAGTAGCACCGACGATTTCTGAAGGCTTATATCAACGCTTCTTACTATCAAAGAAAAGAATCAATGTTTTGGCTTGTGAGAATGCTATGTTCAACAGTGAAATCTTGAAAAAAGAGATCCTGAAGTTGGGACAGTTGACCGAGGAACAGCTAGAGCAGGTCGCGACCTTTCCGAATACCGCTGTGGATCGAATGGTACTGGAGGATGAGCGAAATGGAGAAAAGGTGATCAACATTGGTGTGGACTTTGAGTTAGCAATTGAACGCAATAAATTGGTCGATCCTACGAGCTTACCGATTAAGGGTGCAGAATATACGGATAACTTGGTGAAATACATTGAGCGTAAGCTTTATATCATCAATTGCGGCCATGCTTGGTCTGGATATGTTGGGGCGATCAAAGGTTATAAGGTAATGTCAGATATCTTTGCTGATGAACAACTAGTAGAGGCTACTCGAGAAGTAATGGGTGAATCTGCCAGCTTATTAATAAAAAAATACGGCTTCGCGAAAGAGGATTTGGAAAGCTATATTGATTTTGCGATTCGACGCTTTCAAACACCAGGCGTAGTCGACACGGTTGCTCGTGTCTGCCGCTCGCCGATTCGCAAGCTGGAGCCGAATGAACGACTAGTCGGACCTGTCAATCAATGTGAAAAAAATCAATTGACAAATGATCGCCTGCTGGAAGGTATTGCGGCGGTATTCCTTTTTGACAATCCTGACGATCAGCAGTCGAGAGAGTTGTTAGTCTACGTTGAGAAAAATGGAATTTCTGCTGCGATTACTCGCTACACTGAACTGATGCCAGAAGGATCAATGCATCAAAAAGTCGTACAAAAATATAAACAGCTACAAAAGCAAAAAGGAGAACTTCGATGAAAGAATCGTTTACGAATGAAGCTGGAGTGTCTGTAGTCGAAAAGGTCATCGAGACAATCAAATCGAATCGGGAGTATCTGAGCGAAGTCGATAGTGTTGGCGGTGATGGAGATCACGGCATCAATATGAATAAGGGCTTCACCATGGCAGAAAAGGAAATCGAGGGTCAGGCTCAATTCAACATGAGTGAAGGGTTCAAAATCATTAGCGGAGTGTTAGTCAATAAAATCGGCGGATCGATGGGGCCTTTATATGGAAGTTTTTTTCGCGGATTAAGTGTGGCCTCGAGAAAAGAAACAGAAATCACAAAAGAGGTCTTCGGTGTGATGCTAGAGAAGGCCTATCAAAATATCGCTATGCTAACAGAGGCGAAGATCGGGGATAAAACCTTGATGGATGTGCTGATACCAGCAGTAGAGACATATAAATCACAATTGGTAGAAAATAGCTTTGCGGATTGCTTGGAGGAAATGCTTAAGGATGCAGAGGTTAGACTGGAATCAACGAAGCAGATGTCCACCAAAGTTGGTCGAGCAAGTCGGATCGGGAACCGCTCTATTGGTCATCAGGACGCTGGAGCGACCTCATGCTATTTGATATTAGAAGCATTAGCAGATGGAATCAAAGAGCTACTATAAAGGAAAAGAAAAAGGAGAAGAAAAGGAGGAGATTTTGTGCAGCGTTTTGTGAACGATCCGGATTATGTTGTTGAGGACATGTTGAAGGGGTTTGTTTTGGCTAATCCTGAGGTTGAACTAGCCAAGGCCAATGATCATGTTGTTATGAAAAAGGAAAAGCGGAATGGAAAAGTCGGGGTGATTACAGGCGGAGGCAGTGGTCATGAGCCAGCTTTTCTAGGCTACACGGGGGAGGGGCTGCTGGATGCGGTAGCGATTGGCGAGGTATTTGCTTCTCCACCAGCTCAAGCTTTCTATGATGCAATGCTTGAAGCAGATACGGAGGCAGGTGTCGCCTGTTTATTCGGTAATTATGCTGGAGACAACATGAATGTAAAAATGGCAATTCAAATGGCAGAAGATGATGATATTGAAGTCAAGTACGTAGTTGCCACAGATGATGTCGCATCTTCGCCAAAAGAAACGAAGGAAAAACGTCATGGTATCGCCGGTGGTTACTTCATGTGGAAGGTCGGTGGTGCAAAAGCAGCAGCTGGTGCTAGTTTAGATGAAGTAATCGCTGTTGCTCAAAAGGTTGTTGATCGTACCCGCAGTATCTGTGTCGGTCTGGAGCCGTGTGTGATTCCTGCTGTCGGTAAACCTAATTTTGAAATTGAAGCAGGAATGATGGAGTTTGGGATTGGTCATCATGGAGAAACAGGAATTCGTAAAGAAGAACTGAAAAATGCAGATGCCATCGCAGAAGAAATGGTGGGGACACTATTAGAAGATTTCGCCTTTGAAGATGAGCGGGAGTTTTCCGTCATGTTGTCTGGATTAGGCAGTACGATGTTGATGGAGCAGTATATCCTGATAGGAAAAGTCTTGGAAATATTGAAGGAAGAAGGCCATAACATTCATAAGGTCTATGTTGGAAACTTTGTAACATCGTTGGATATGTCTGGGGCTTCATTGACGTTGGTTGACTTAGATGAAGAAATTAAGGATTTGCTGGATGTGACAGGGAATCCTGTGGGAATGAAAAATTACTAAAGAATACAGTTGAGGAGCGTAAGAAATGAAATTACAGTTAGCATTGGACGAACACAAGTTAGAGGATGCATTAGATTTTGCGGAGCAGGTAGCTGATTATGTAGACATTATTGAGATTGGAACTCCTTTTGTCATTGATTCGGGTATGGAGGCAGTACGCCGCTTCAAAGAAAAGTTTCCTGAAAAAGAAATTTTATCGGACGAAAAAATCATGGATGGCGGTTATTATGAGTCTCAGTTGGGATTTGAAGCAGGAGCAGAATATGTTACGGCATTAGGTGTTAGTGATTTAGTAACAATCAAAGGCTGTATTAAGGCAGCAGATGATTTCAAGAAGCAAACCGTTGTAGACATGATCTGCGTAGAGGATATGCCGAAACGAATTGAGGAATTAGAAGAGATTGGAGCTCATGTTTTGGCTGTTCATACCGGCGCAGATGTGCAGGTATTAGGACGTACACCTTTAGATGATCTGAAGGTGATGACCAAACACGCAAAAAAGGCAAAAATCGCCGTCGCAGGTGGAATCAATAGTAAAACAATCCAGAAATATGTGGAATTAGATCCAGATATTATTATTGTCGGAACGGGAATCACACGAGCAGAAAATCCAGTCGAGGAAGCACGCTTAATTAAAGAAGCGATCAATGAACATATGAAGGCAGGAAAATAAAATGGTTGAATGTAAAAACTTGCTGGCGATCATTGAAGAGCTGGCTCAGGATGCAAAACAAGTCGACAATAATCAATTAGCGAAAATCGAAGAGCTGATCCTACAGGCGAAGCGGGTGTTTATTGTTGGTGCTGGCCGTTCCGGCTTTGCTGCTCGGGCTTTTTCGAACCGCCTGATGCATTTAGGCTTTGATTCAAATTTTGTGGGGGAACCAACGACGCCTTCTATTAGGAAAGGTGATCTGTTAATCATCGGTTCTGGATCTGGGAAAACGGAAAGTTTGTTCACAATGGCGAAAAAGGCAAAAAGTGAAGGTGCGTTGTTGGC
This sequence comes from Enterococcus sp. DIV0187, assembly GCF_051713785.1. Classification (NCBI taxonomy): domain Bacteria; kingdom Bacillati; phylum Bacillota; class Bacilli; order Lactobacillales; family Enterococcaceae; genus Enterococcus; species Enterococcus sp. DIV0187. The sequence goes on along the minus strand of NZ_JBIOQO010000002.1, from coordinate 557,432 downwards.
GACGGTTACGATCCACCCTGAAAATACGATCGGTTCGATGGCTGATGCCTATATTCGAATTCCAGGAATTTCCTCTCGCGAAGAAGCAGTAGAAAAAGCGCCATCTGTTCAACCAAATGGTTCTTCTTTTGAACAATTATCATGGTTGGTCTATGACAGCATGATCGTTGATTTGAAAAAAGCAACGAAACAGGAACAGGCAGATATGGATTACCGTCACGCAAATATGGAATAAATATCTTAATACAGTGATCGGTTTAAAAAGCTCGGTCACTGTTTTTCGCTTTATCAATAAATATCTTAGGAAGGAGACAGCAAAAGACTATGAAAAAAATCATTAATGCTCCTGAGAACTATGTTACAGAAATGCTGGAAGGAATCTATGCTGCGCATGCGGATATGGTCACATATACTGGTGATGATCTGCATTGTTACGTGTCCAAAGTCAAAAAAGCAGGAAAGGTCGGCCTTGCAACGGGAGGAGGTTCGGGACATCTGCCCTTATTTTTAGGTTATGTTGGCGAAGGAATGTTGGATGGCTGCACGATTGGAGATGTTTTCCAATCCCCTAGTCCAGAGCAAATGTATAACGTTACTAAAGAAATCGATTCGGGATCAGGCGTTTTATACATTTATGGTAACTATAATGGGGATATTTTCAACTTCGACATGGCAGCAGAAATGGCGGACTTTGAGGATGCGATCGAAGTGAAGAGTGTGGTGGCTGGAGATGATGTCGCAACAGAAAAATCGGCTTCTCCAGACGAAAAAAATAAACGTCGAGGTGTCGCGGGAATTTTCTTTGTTTACAAATGTGCTGGAGCAGCGGCGGAGGCGATGTTAAGTCTTAATGAAGTGAAACGCGTGGCTGAGAAGGCAGCAGCTAATGTTCGCACAATGGGAGTTGCTCTCACTCCATGTATTGTTCCGCGTGTCGGAAAAGCCGGCTTTACGATTGGAGAAAATGAAATGGAAATTGGTATGGGAATTCACGGAGAAACAGGATTTCGTCGTGGTCCGTTGGAACCCGCCGATAAAATTGTTGATGAACTGTTGGATAAAATCTTAACAGATATCCCTTATGTTCAAGGGGACGTGGTAGCGGTTTTAGTCAATGGACTAGGTGCGACTCCGTTAGACGAACAATACATTGTCGTTCGCAGAATAAGCGAAAAACTAAAAGAGTCCGGTGTAGTTGTTTATAAATATTATGTGGGCGAATATGCAACATCTTTAGAAATGGCTGGTTTTTCTATTTCATTACTGAAATTGGATGATGAATTAAAAAATTATATCGATATGCCGGTAAACACACCATTCTTTAAACAAGTCTGAAAGTGGGTGAACGAAATGGATCGAGTATTTATTATTGATTACCTGAACGAATTAACAATTATCATGACGGAAAAGAAAGAGTATCTGATCGAACTTGACAGTAAAGTAGGCGATGGAGACCTTGGGTTAACGATGAGCGAGGGCTTTAAAGCAGCTTATGAAGCTATTAGATCATCAAAAGAAAAAGATTTAGGAAAATTACTTTTCATTGCTGGAAAAGCGATGTCTTCTGCTGTACCTTCTACGATGGGCACCCTGATGGCCTCCGGCTTTATGCAGGCCGGAAAAGCATTTAAAGGCAAGGATGCCATGGATGATAGAGAAAGCGTTGATTTGCTTCGAGCTTATGTGGAGGGAGTGATGAATCGGGGGAAAGCAAAACCTGGAGAGAAAACTTTTATTGATGGTCTTTTACCAGCCATTGATAATATGGAGGAAGCATTTGAAAAGGATACTAATACTCAACAAGCTATTAAAGCCGGCTTGATTGGAGCAATTGAAGGGTACGATAATACTGCAACAATGCTTGCCGTTCATGGAAGGGCAGCAGCTCGCGGAGAAGCATCAAGGCAATTGAAAGATCCCGGAGCAGCTGTTGCTATATTGATGATGAGCGCTTTGGATAAGAGTGTAGAGAAATTTTCTAAGGAGAAGTAGCCAAATTTCATTCAATTTAAGAAATTTATCTTGAAAATTAGCGTATGATTTCCTTGCAGAACTCTTACGCTTTTTTATATTGATCAGTTTTGCTACTAAAAATTTTTGATTTAAAAAATTCTTTTACTTGAAAAGGCGCAAATGTATATAGTAAATGTTTTATATCTAAAACCTCATAAATGAATTGTTCTAGAAGGCGAAGGTTATCTACTTCTTATTAAAAGAAAGTTTGAGTGCTGAAAAGCTATCTGAGTTACTCAGCATTAATAATTGAGGAATATGAAGGACTAGGTAAGAAGTCTGTGATTTGCTTTTAATATTCCCAAAATAGCTTTTTTGATAGCCAATCAAAAGAAAATGATAGAACGTGGTTAAATTTGAAGCAAACTTCATATTTTAGAGTTTTTCGTCAAAATTTGCACGAAACTTCAAATTTTTAACCATCAGAAACAAGAGCTGCAAGCGAAATAAATCGTTTGCGGCTCTTGCTTATTTCATTTATCGCTTTGCCTCATGCTTCAACAAATACTCATGTTCTTCTTTAATAAGCTGTTTGATCTCGTTGGAATCGTCGGCGCAAATATTCGGAAATTCCAGTGCGCTGGCTCCGCAATGGGCTTTTTTCTCTCCGTCTGGGTAGGTATAGCTGTAGATATGTGTGTCGGGTTCACCGGCGCAATAGTCGCAGGAGTTGACGATGCAGCCAGGGGTTTTGCTGGGATATTTTTCAATGTTGGTACGAACAATTTCGGCAAATTTTTGTGAGTAGTCGTTGCAGGCGGAAAATCGCAGCGCAAAAAAGTGAGAGAGCTCTTTTTTGTTTCGGATGCCTATTTTGGCGATCTGTTTATTGTGCCGGCTATGCTTGAATGAGATATGCGAGCGTTCCTTTTTGGGGTTATAACCGAGTTCGGATAGGTAAACGATAATATCACGGTATACTGATTTGTCTTCAGCGTCTAGTGTGCGTAAAAAAGAATCAATCAGCTCTTATTGCTTCTTGGTTTTCATTCATCAATCCTCCAGTAAGTAGTAGGCGTTTTCCTTTTTTTCGATGAGTTAAGTATAGCATGAAGAATGAAATGACTCCTGAAAATAATTAATTAATAACTTATAAATAGTAGTGCTTGTTGCTAGATAAGTACATTTTTTAATAAGTATTTATTTCTAACAAAAAAATGATGTAATTTTAAATTAAATTTGGTGTAATTTGAGAATCTCATGAAAGACTGCGTTCTTAAGGTAAGCGAATTTATTTTTTTTCACACAATTGATTCACTAAAACCTTAGTCTTTCTTTAGAAAACAAAAGGATTACTTATTGGAATGAATAGGCTCTTTATTTGTCTACCATTTCTTTATTTGTGTGTAAACAAATTATCGGAGCCGCCAGATTGAATAATTTGTACTATTGCAAGAATCTCGAGTTCGTATGAAACAGGCTCTATCTAAGGTGAAAGGGAAATGACAATCGTTTCAACTACCAGTCAGTGCATGCTACAGATAGGAGTGGTCACTTTGAAATTTTTAGAAATCATTGGGTTGGCTATTGTCGTAGTAGCGTTAGGGTTGTGGGTACTTTATTATACTCGCTGGCTTGCTTTTCGCAGGAAAAATAGGAAGCAAGAAAAGAAACAAGTAAAAGATCACTATCAGACTGCGGAAGCAGCTTCTGGAATTAAAAAACATAAGTGAAGGAGAAAATGGAATGAGAAAGCATTATATTCGCTGTTTGGCCGTACTTTCAATGATTGTTGGGGTGTTTCAATTTGGAGTAGCAGAAAGTTTTGCGGAAGCATCAACGGCAACGGTTACGACAGAGTACGCTTTATATGATACCTTGTCGCCGACAGAACAAAAAAATCTGGTTACTAAACAGCCAGAAGCGACAATTACACAAGACGAGGAGAACTTCCGCTTAATTTATCAGAAAAAAACTGCACAGCCGGTAAATCAAGCGAATAAAACTACTGGAGCAACTTTGCAGCAAACAAATACACATCAGGTTCTGCAAAGTACCTACAAAACACTGCCGAAAACAGGGGAGCAGAAGCAAAATAAAACCATTGTCTATTGTGGAATAATCTTTCTAGCTACGGGTATTCTCCTATTGGTTTGGAAACGCCGTCAAGCAAAAAAAGCGCTACTAGTATTAGCGCTTATTGGAGGAACTGGGTTTACAAGCATTGCGGCAGCAGCAACACCTGAATTACCCGCAGCGAAAACAGAAACACTAGCCAAGGGCAGTACATTTAAACCCGATACTTCCGTTTCAGAGTATGATTATCTCGGCTATATCCACTCGTCCAACAATCACGATTCACCAGTGGTTCCTGAGAAAAAAGAAGGTACAGTATTGGTACATTTTGTGGATGAAAATGGCAATACAATCGTTCCAGATGAGACGTTAACAGGAAATATTGGTGAAAAATATACATCAGAAGCAAAGACGATTACTGGCTATAGCTTAAAAGAAATTCGAGGAAACGCAACCGGCACATTTACTGAGCAACAACAAGAAGTCACTTACGTGTATACGAAGGAACCCGTCAAAGGAGCGGATGTTATTGTTCATTATGTTGATGAAGAGGGCGTCGCAATCGTTCCAGATGAGAAGTTAACCGGAAATGTTGGTGAGCAATATACATCAGAAGCAAAGACGTTTACCGGCTACATTTTAAAAGAAGTTCCAGAAAATGCAACCGGCACATTTACTGATCAGCCACAAGAAGTCACTTATGTGTATGAAAAAGAAAAACAGTTAGGGCGTGTAATCATTGATTTCAGCAAAGTAACTTCAAACATTGGTGGAGACTTCTATGTCTATATAGACGAAGAAGGGGTACCTAAATGGACCAGCGTGAAGGCGGTAGGATTCGTCTTATATGACACGAATTACCGTATACCGGATAATGGAAAGCTTGAACTTGAAGGAGAAGTAGGGACCAAAGTGGTAGGTCCAAGTGGATTAAATCTGGAAGTTTCTGGATATCTTCCATTAGGTCTTGTCTACCTTGATTCTGAGGGAGTGGAGCAAGTAGCAGAAATGCAAGGTTTTAGAATTTCATTCAACGAAGAGGCACCTTTGACCTATACCGAGGAAAATCAAACGATTGTCTATAATATGTACTATCCAAACTAGAAATAGGCTACAGCGGCTTAGTAATTTCGCTGTAGCCATTTTTTTATTTTGCAACAGACTTTCTTCCGCTTTTTAGCAATTAAATAAGGGGATGCCGTCATTTTTGCGATCTGTTCATCATAGAAACTGTTCTTTAGCTTTTACTTAGAAATACAATTTTCCGTTTCTGCAAAATAGGGTGATGTTACGTTTTCTTTTTTTCTGCTTTCAGATCATCGTAGATAAAAATATTCTTGATAATTCGTAAAATCGGACGGATGGTCAGGAAGATCGAACCTGCGAGGTAAAAGTACATGCCGATTCGATCAGGGATCGAGGTTAGGGCTGCGACACTGCCGAGGATGTAAAAGAAGCCGGTTAATAAGTCGACTGCCAGAGAGAGAATCGTATATCTGTTTTGAAAATACACACGAAATCTTTTTCCCTGTATCTCAATATCTTCTTCGATGGCATTTTCTACTTCATGGGCTTTACGTTCAATTTTGGGCATGAGGGTAATCAAACCTTTCTGTTTTTGTATAAAGGTTCATTGTACTATCAGTTGGTAAAAATCTGAAAGATGTTGCTTGTAAGATAGCTAAATAATGGATGGAATAGATATAAAAATAGAGTCGCAAATGATTTGGTTCTATAATATTTTGTGTTGGTGGAAAATCGAAGGCGATTTTCTACTAACACTTTTTTCTTCGTTTCAACTCAAAAAGAGACTCACTTTTGGTAAAATTTAGTCGACCAAAACGTCACCCTACCAAAGGAGTCTCTCAATGGATAATCATACTAGAAAATTACTCGGATTAACAGATAAACATTTATTTTTTGATGAAGAATGGCTAATTGAAAAAGAATATAAAGGCGTTCAAGCGCAGTTTATTAAAGGGAGATTGGATGACTCACCTTCCCATTGTGAACACTGTGGATCGATTCGTATTATCCGCAACGGTTCCTATACGACACGCACTCAGATGTTGAAAGTCAAAGAAAAGTTAACTATTTTAGAATTAAAACGTACCCGTTTTCTCTGCCATGATTGTGGACGGACCTTTTCTGCGAAAACGGACTTAGTTGATGAACATCATCAACTAACAAAGGAACTGAAGCAGGCGATTCTCATGGAACTGTACGAAAATCAATCACGTAAACTAATCGCTAAGAAGTACTTCGTCTCGGATGGGACGGTGACACGGATCTTGCGTGAAGCAACGAAGCATTACCAGCCACGTATGAACTTCCTTCCAACGGTGTTGTGTATGGATGAGTTCAAATCAATGAAGTCTGTTTCTGGTTCCATGAGTTTTATTTGTGTTGATGGGACAACCAATCAGCTATTTACGATCCTTGAAGATCGCAGACTTTACAAACTAACTCAATACTTCCTGCGCTTTCCTAGAAAAGCCCGTTTAAAGGTCAAGTACCTAGTGATGGACATGAATGCCAGCTATTGTCAGCTGCTTAAAACGGTCTTTCCAAATGCGGAGATCGTAACTGACCGCTTTCATATTGTCCAACACATCAATCGCAGCTTCAATCAATTACGTGTCCAGATCATGAATCGTTTTCGAACCTCACACTCTGAAAATCAGAAGAAGTACCGTCGGCTCAAGCGATATTGGAAACTCTTACTCAAAGATTCCACGACATTGGAGCCACTCAAACGGCATTATCATCGACTGTTTAAACGACCAATTAGTCAAACAGAAATCGTCGATGAACTGTTAAGCTACAACGAAGAATTGCGAACAGCGTATCATTTTTGTCAATTATTACGCTATTATTTCGTTAAACGAGATACGGAAGGCTTTCAAGAAACCCTTAAAACAATTTCATCTACGTTACCTCAGTCGTTTAAAAAGAAATTCACGATCTTCCATCGCTACCAATCGGGCATTTCAAATGCCTTTAAAGTGTCCCACTCAAACGGTGTCACGGAGGGGCTGAATAACAAGATCAAGCTGATTAAACGAATTGCGTTTGGTTATCGCAACTTTTATAACTTTCGGGCACGGATCTATTTACAACAAGGTCTGATCTTTGAAAACTAAAAAATATGCGGCGCACAGAACGCGCCGCATATCGGACTAAGTTTTATTCAAATTTGTCTTCACCAACACGATTTGACGAAGAGCCAATGATTTTTGATCTTTTGCGACTCTATTTTCTATTAGTTATTCCGCTATCTCGTATTTAATCACACCGTTATGCTCATAACCTTCCAGCTTCACATCAGATAAGCGGCGTTCAAAGAATGAACGTTTGTGGCCATTCTCATCGAATTTATCTGGTAAGACAAGCGTTGGTTCGCTGTCTGGGGTTGGTTGAGACAGCTGTTCTTTTAAAGCATCGATATGACGATCGTAAACGTGAGCGTCATCGATACACCAGTGCATCGTACCAAGCTCAAAGCCGAGCTGGTCGGCGATTAGGCGATGCAGGACCGCGTATTGGTAGGTGTTGAAGGGTTGGCCTAATGCCATGTCAGCGGAGCGCTGTTTAACATGCAGATCAAGAACACCATTATTGACCTTCCAATTGGTTGCCCAGACACATGGTTCTAGAGTCATTTCGTCTAGGTCATCGACATCCCACAGGCTAGTCATAATACGTCGTGAGCCAGGATTGTTTTCTAATTGATGGAGCACGTATTCGACCTGATTAAGCTTTTCTTCATGGTCTGGCAGCTTGCGGCATTTTTTGGCTAATTGATAGCCGTATGCTTTGCCGATGGTATTGTTGTCGTCAACCCACTCATTCCAGACTTTACAGTTGTGGTCTTGCAGCCAAGTAACGTCGTTGGATAATTCTTGCCAGATCCATTCCAATTCGATCAAGGGCGTTTTTTGGAAGACGCGTTTTGATTTCAAGATCGGAATACCGTCTGCTGGGGTGATCTTAAAGTTGACGCCTTGAATAAAACGAGTAGGAGCAGGGCTGCCATCGGCGTATTTTGCCCGAACCAAGGCAGGATCTTGATCCGTGCCGTTTTCAATAATATCCATGACGATGTCGCGATAAATTTTGTCGAAGCCAGTATATTCAGTCACAAGAATTCTCCTCTTTTTTTGCTTTTGTCTGAGTTTAACATATTTGCGGGATTTCGTGGATTAAATTTTTTTCAGTATTTGTTTTATCCTAAAAGAAAGTAGAATAGTTGTTTCAAATGACGAGTGTGCGACTTTTTCATTTAAAAGATAACTTTATAAATTGGTCTATCTGCAAGGTTACTCGAAAAAGAGCATGATCATAAAAATGAAAATATCGCGGATAAAACAGTAAAATAATTCATATTAGTGAAAAAAGTCTTGATAAATTATTTTTTTATGACTATAATTGCAAATGAAAAGTCGCAGCAAGGATAACTGGAAGGACTCAATCGAGTAGAGATAGTTTCTTTTTATTTTTTTGTAAATGTGAAATATATAACAATAATGAAACGCTGTGTGCTAACAAATGTTTTGAGTAGATGAAACTAGCTTATAGTGAAATTATCACATATTTACAACAGTTTTCTCTGTTTGTCACGAGTCTATTTTAGATTTATTTAGGCGCTTTTTAGTAGCTGATTTCTTTCTTGTATCTGTTAAAGTTAAAAAAATCACATTACGTATATCAGGAAATCACTAATAATGATAGTGTTTTTTTCGGACAATAATAAATGAGCAGCTGTAAATAAATCTATATGTTCTATTTCATTCAATTTCATTTAAATGAAATTATTTGTTGAGATGCTGCGGTATTCAAGAGGGTTAGGGAGTTAGTAAAGAGGTAAAAAATTGTGCAGTATGAAATAAACGTACATACCTATAGAATGCGTAAAGCAGACTAAACGTATGGGATGACTGCTCTTTTTTAATAATTTTCTAGAAGGAGTTAAAGTATGAAAACAGTATTATTGGTTGTATTGATCGGGTTCATTGGTTTACATGTAAGTGTCTTCGGCAGAGACATCTTCAAGCATCGGAAAGATTTGGGTGATGAAAGCATGCCTATTTCCATAGGTATTGGGTTTATTACTGATTTTTTTGATACGTTAGGTATCGGTGCTTTTGCTCCAACGACACTTTTGGTGAAGGTTACTAGGCAGCTAGATGACGATCGAAAATTACCTGGAACCTTAAACGTCAGCCATGCATTATCATGCTTGTTGGAAGCGCTTATTTTCATTACGGTGGTAAAGGTTGAGCCATTAACCTTGTTTTTATTGGTTGCTTCAGCTACCGTTGGCTCTTGGATTGGTTCGAGATATGTCACAGGACTTCCTGAGCAAAGAGTACAATTTGTTATGGGATTGGCGTTGATTGTAACCGCGATTTTGATGACGTTAAAGCAAACAGGGATGATCAATATTCTTGGAGAGGGAAATGTAGCTACTGGATTAACAGGAGTTAAGTTGATTATTGGGATTGTCGGAAACTTTGCCTTAGGAGCGTTGATGACTATGGGTGTTGGGCTATATGCGCCTTGTATGGCTATGGTTTACATGTTAGGGCTGAGTCCGCTAGTAGCCTTTCCTATCATGTCGGCTTCTTGTGCCGCATTGATGCCGGTTGCTAGTATTAATTTCATTAAAACAAATGAATATGCTAGAAAGCTTAGCTTGGGGATTACTATTGGAGGAATTATTGGAGTCATTATCGCTGCGAAATTTGTGACAGGGCTAGATATTACTGCTCTTACGTGGATCGTGATTGTGGTCATTATCTTTACCGGCCTTACGTATCTGCAAAAAAGCTACAAGACAAAAGTTGCGCGAAATGTATAGATTTTAAAAAAGGAGAGTATGTATGTTCGAGAAGGTTAATGTAGAATCTAAAGCAAATATTTATTTTGATGGGAAGGTCACCAGTCGTACGATTCATTTGGAGGACGGCGAAAATGTTACGTTGGGCTTTATGTTAGCAGGAGACTATACGTTCAATACCCAGAAAAAAGAAATCATGAAGGTTACGCAAGGATCGATGACTGTTTTATTGCCTAATGAGGAATCATGGAAAACAGTTAGTGAAAATGAAGAATTTATCGTTCCTGCAAATAGTGCCTTTCAAGTAAAAGTCGAGAAATATGCGGATTATACGTGTTTCTATGTTTCTGAGGATTAAATAAATTATAAAAGGTATTGGAAGGCTGTAAAAGTTTTCTGATGCCTTTTTTTGATCGTGAACATCGAACAGCTGATCTTTGCTTTTTCGGATATGCTACAATGAATGTGATGAAGCTGAAGGAGCGGGTGAAGGAATGGAAAAGAAGTTGTTTTTCTTTGATATTGATGGGACATTGACGGATCGTAGTACAGGACAAGTGGTGCCTAGTGCGAAACGGGCGCTGGAACTTTTAGAGGAGAATGGGCATTTTGTTTCGATCGCCACTGGACGCGCGCACTATAAGTGCCGGGGCTTATTGGAGGAGCTGGGACTGGAAAACATGGTGTGCTCAGGCGGCATGGGTGTGGTGATTAAAAATAAATTGGTGAAGAATACACCGTTAGATAAAAAAGAAGCGTTGGCAGTGATCCATCAGGCAGAGGAACAAGGCATCGGTGTATTGATTGCGACAGATGACTCGGAGAAGGTCTATGCGAAAAATGATCTCTTTAGAGAACAGGTGGGGCCAAGACAGGAGCCGACAGACTATTTTATTGATCCAGCATTTAATGTGGATGAAGCGGCGGATATTTTTAAGTTCTATTTGGCGCTACCGATGGAGCAGGATCACTTAATTCCTGAACCGATAAATTTTTCGAAGCTGCGTTTCGTGCCCGAATACACGATGTGTCAGCATGATAACAAAAAGCAGGGCATTCTCGATGTCTTGGATTATTTTGACAGACCAGCGCAGGATGTGGTGGTCTTTGGCGATGATGTGAATGATCTGGTAATGTTTGACAAGCGTTGGACGAGTATCGCGATGGGCAATGCGGTGGATGAACTGAAAGCGCAGGCGGATTATGTGACCGATCGCAATGTTGACGATGGAATCTATAACGCTTGTCGGAAGTTTGGCTGGATTTAACGAAAAATGATCGATAGAAAAGAGGGTGTGGAATGGAAAGTGCAGCGTTCTATAAGAAAGTCGAACAGCGTTTTGTCAAATGGGCGCAAGAGCAGTCGGATGTTCATGTAGCTTATGTGGCTGGTTCAAGAGCACGGATTGATCATGGGGCCGATGAGTATTCCGATATGGATATCCAAATGTATGTGGATGATCCGAAGCGGTATCTTAATTCGAAGGATTGGATCGAAAATCTTGGTAAGTTGAACACAGCAATCCCATTTGAAAGCGGTGCTGGTTTGGAGTGGCTGTCCTTATTTGAACGCGGCTTTCAAGTGGATTTTGTGATTACCTCGTACGCGAACTATCAAACCGAGTTAGCTAAGAATGAGCCGCTTGACTGGTTTCGTCGTGGAGCACGAGTGCTGCTGGATAAGACGGGAGAGGCTCAGCGGCTGATTCCTGAAAAATTTGAATGGCCAAAAGCTTCGCCAATCACGGCAGAGGCCTTCGATTATACAGTGAACACTTTTTGGTTTCTTGCCTTGTATTTAGGCAAACAGATTTTACGGAATGAATTATGGACTGTTAAGCTGCGGGATGCTGAATTTAAACAGGTGCTGCTGCAGACGATCGAATGGTACGAGAAAATGGTCCATGGCGAAAATTATGATACATGGCATGCTGGTCGCTTTATCTACGAATGGGTAGATGAAGATATCTTTCAGCAGTTGAACGGTGTATTTGGTCATTTTGATGCGGCAGACAGCTGGCGTGCGTTGCAGGAAACGATTGCGTTGTATGAAGGGCTATCACGTAAGTTGGCGGAGCATTATCACTATCCTTATCCTGAGGAGCTAGTAGCTGAAGTAAAGCAGTGGCTTGCGGCGCATGAGGAACTATAACCTTGTCTCTTTTTTTAGAACACGTAAAGATTTTGAATAAATAAAATTGAGTCATATATTGACAACGTTTTATTAATCAACTATGATTTATAGTGAAAATTAAATAAAAATGGATTGTTACTCTTTGAGGCATTACCATTCTCTTTGAAAAAGGAGGGTGTAGTGCGCGCTCAAAGAGTTTTTTTATTGGAAAGGCGGAAGAGTTAATGAAGATTATTAAGAAAATTAATAATAATGTCGCTGAAGCGATTGATGGCAATGGCAACCATTTGATTGCTTTTGGCAAAGGATTAGGATTTCCCAAAACGCCTTATGAGTTAACGGATTTGAACAAGATTACTATGACATTTTACAAGCTAAGCGAATATTTTGAAGGATTATTGAAGGAAATACCGGAGGAGATTTTGAATTTGAGTGCGGAGATTGTCAGCATGGCACAAGAGGAATTGAATGGGCAGCTGAATCCGACGTTGGTATTTAGTTTGGCGGATCACATCCAGTTTTCTATTCAACGTCTGACAACCTATAAAAATGTTCGTATGAATTATTCCTACGAGATTGCGCAGATGTACCCAAAGGAGAGTCGTTTGGCGGAAAAGGCTGTCAAAATGATTCAGGAGCAGACACATATCGTCTTGCCAAAAGGGGAATTGACGAGTATCACCATGCACTTTGTCAATAGTCAATCGGAGTACAAAATTTCTCAGGAAGAAGTATTGATAGAAGAAATTATTCAGCAGACGACCAATTTAATTGAGCAGGATCTGCACATTGTGATCGATCGTGATGAGTTTAACTATAATCGTTTTTGCATGCACATGTTTTATTACCTGAAGCGGATGCGCAGCGGCGAAGAGCTGATTGGACCTGGAATGGAGATGCTGGATTCGATCAAGGAGCAGCACCCGGAAATCTATCAGCTGGCACAAAAGGTTGGTACATTGATTGCACAATTTTATGGCATTGAATCAAATGAAGATGAACTAGTCTATTTAATGATTCATATGAACCGATTATACGAAAAAAATGTAAGGAGAAAAAACGATGACTAAATATAATGAACTAGCACAAACTATTTTAGAAAATGTTGGCGGCGAAGAAAACATTTCAAACATGACCCATTGCATGACACGTCTGCGTTTTAACCTGAAGGATCAAAGCAAAGTGAATGAAGAGAGCTTAAAGTCAACGAGTGGTGTCTTAGGTGTTGTCCAATCTGGCGGACAATATCAGATCATCATTGGTCAAACTGTCAATAAGGTCTACAATAATTTGCTGGAGCTGACTGGTAAAGCGCAGGAGCAGGAAGAAGTAGAAGCGAAGGAAGAAAAAGAGCCTTTTACTTTAAAGGGGTTAGGAAATAAGGTTTTGGATTATTTGGCAGGAAGTCTAACACCGTTAATTCCTGTGCTGATTGCGGCCTCAATGTTCAAAATGGTCATGGCCGTTTTCGGACCGTCCATGCTGAACTGGATTCATGAGGGCAGTTCTTTGGCTACGTTATTGACGTTTGTTGGTGACGCGGGATTTTATTTCTTCCCGGTTTTCTTGGGGTATACTGCTGCGAAAAAATTTGGCGTTACGCCAGTTTTAGGGATGTTTTTAGGAGGCATTCTGCTTCATCCGACGTTTACGCAAATCGCGGCAGATGGAGCAGCTTTTGATATTCTCGGAATTCCAGTCGCTACTCAGAATTATGCCAGCACGGTGCTTCCAATGATTCTTTCGATTTGGATCATGTCGTATGTAGAAAAATTCTTTAAGAAGGTAATCCCGTCTACTTTAGGAACAATCTTTACGCCAACGTTGACGATGGTGGTCATGCTGCCAATCACGTTGATTGTCTTAGGACCTGCAGGATTTGTTGCGGGGGAACATATTAGTAAATTCTTGTTATCACTAGATGCGATTGGCGGATTCTTGGCTGTAGCAGTGATTGCGGCATTGTGGCAATTTTTGGTAATGACAGGGATGCATTTGCTGATGATCTCAACGATGATTACACTCTTTGCCCAAAACGGACAGGATTCATTGGTAACACCTGCGGCGATCATTTCCAGCATGTGTGTGGCGGGAATGTGTCTAGGCTCCTTCTTGCGCTTACGCAATAAAAATGAAAAGGCGTTGGCCTTTAGTTTTCTAGCTGCTTGCTTAGTCGGCGGTGTGACTGAGCCGGGTGTTTACGGTTTAGGTGTGCGTTACAGAAAACCATTCATTGGACTGATGGCAGGTGGACTTGCCGGCGGTCTTTATGCTGGGTTGACGGGAGTGACTGCCTACACCTTGATTCCAGTGGCGAATTTTGCCTGCTTGATTTCATTTGTTGGTGGGACTAATGCCAATATGATCAATGGTTTTGTTGCCTGCGGGATCGGCTTTGTCGTATCTGCGGCAGCGACTTATGTTTTAAGTATCAAGGAGGACGTAAAAGAAAATGACGAAGTACTCGAAGAAAGTATTGTTTAGAGCTGACGACCTCGGCTATTCAGAAGCGGTCAATTATGGGATTGAAAAAGCAGTAAAGGAAGGCTTAATCCAGAGTGTAGGAGTCATGGTAAACATGCCTGCTGCGCTTCATGGTGTAGAATTGTTAAAAAAAGAGCCGATCGCCTTTAGCCAACACACCAATATCTGTGTTGGAAAACCTTTGACTGATCCTGAGAAGATTCCTTCTTTAGTAGATGCTGATGGAAACTTCAAATCGTCAAAAATCTATCGAGAGGCAAAGGAAGATTTCGTTGTTCTTTCAGAGGTCAGACTGGAGATTGAAGCGCAATATCAACGATTTTTAGAGCTGTTTGGCAGAAAACCGGATTATTTTGAGGGCCATGCGGTAACCAGTGCCAATTATTTTAAAGCGATGGAGCAATTTGCGGCGGAGCATGGATTAAAGTATTCTGGATTGCCTCAAGGTCAGGGGCCGAATTCTTTGACGGAGGATGCCTTTATCGATATGAATGGAACGAGGGTCTATCTGTATATGGAATCGATGCAGGCTGATTATGATCCTTATCGTACATTGGAGAAGCTGCTTGCCAATTTACATGACGACGGTGTGGATATGATGATTTTCCATCCTGGCTATTTAGATGATTATATTCTAAAGAATTCTTCGTTATTGATTCCACGAACTGCCGAAGTGGCGTTTCTCACTGATCCAGCAGTTAAGGCTCGTTTGGAGCAATTAAAGATTGAACTGATTTCGTATAAGGAAGTGTAGTAATGTTTTTTAAGAAGAAGAAAAAGCTAGATGCTTTTGTAACTGGTAAGGTTGTCCCTTTAACTGAGGTAAAGGATGAGGTTTTTTCAACGGGAATGATGGGTGAGGGCCTAGCTATTTACCCAGCTGCTGGACGGATCGTTTCGCCTGTTGATGGAGTAATAAAAGCGGCGAATCTGCAGATGCAGCACGCTATTGGGCTGGAAACGCAAGAGGGGATTGAATTATTGATCCATGTAGGACTTGATACAGTTAGTCTCGCAAATGAGGGCTTTGAATTACTCGTATCCGAAGGTCAAAAGGTGAAGGCTGGCGAACTGCTGCTGCGCTTTGATCGAAAAGTGATCTCTTCTGCGGGATTGGATGATGTAGTTATGCTGATCGTTACGAATCCAAAGGACTATCAGTTTGATTTTCAAACGGGTATCGAGGTAGTCGATGGAGAAGAAATTGGTACGTGGAAGTAAATAGATAGAAAACGGAGCTGTGACAGGATTTTTGTCACAGCTCCGTTGATTTTGTGTACTATTTCATCGGCAGTTTGATCTGAAAGACGGCTCCTCGCGGCTCCCAATCGCGTACGGTCAGCTTGCCTTTGTGTTGATTAATGATTTGCTTAGCGATGGCAAGGCCTAAGCCGTAGCCACCGGTTTCTTTGGAGCGGGAGCGGTCTTCGCGATAGAAGCGTTCGAAGATATGCTTCTTGTCTTCATCACTGATGGATGGTCCGTTGTTTTTGACTTCAATCAGCCAATTGTCATTGGAGATTTCTGATTGCAGAATGATTTTTTCGCCAGCTTCCGTATATTTCAGCGCATTGTCCAGCAGGATCACCAGTACTTGATGGATGCGTTTTTCATCGATCAGCATAGGCTGATCAGCGTAGTTTTCCAAAACGAATTGTTTATCGTTCATTTCGGCGATCTCTTGAAAAGGCTGGGCTAATTGCTGAATGAAGTCTTTAGGATCGACGGCCTCTTTTTGCAGCAGCAACTGATTGGAATCGCTGCGGGCTAAAGTCAACAGATCTTCTGTCAAACTGTTCATGCGGCGTGTTTCATTCAAGGCTTGAGCAATTGGCTCGGATTCTTCTAGGATCGTGTGGTCGGGTTTGGTAAAGAGCTGCTGCAGGCTGTTTTGAATGATCGCCAGCGGGGTGCGCAGCTCGTGAGAGGCATTTTCGACAAATTCCTGCTGTTTGCGCCACGAGTGCATGATCGGCTGCATGTTCATTTTTGAAATATAAAAACTGATACCAATCGAGATTAGCCAGAAGATGATCATACAAATAATCAAGGTGGTCTCGAAGGTCTTCATGGAGTCCGTGATTTGATTGGTATTTGATAAAAATTGGATATAGGCGATATTTTCCGCATTCTCTGCTTTAATTGTATAGGAATGGAAGGAGAGCTTTTGACTAGCTTCTCCAGTATTTTTTAAGCTTAATGATTGAACGGAATCCAAATTTTTCTTATCTAAGGTTAAATTCTCTAGCTCGGTAAAGCGTCCACCTAATACATCCTTATTCAGAATTTCGCCGTCCTTAGACCAAAGGATGATCTGGGTATTGAAGCGATTGTTGCCATCAGGACCTTTATCCATGCGCTGATCGTCAGGCATTTGCGCCAAAAAGGGATTGCCCTGCTGATAACGGTTGATCTCCATCTGGATCAGGTGGCTATTTTCCGCCATTTGAGTCAGAGAAAGATCGGTTTGACGATAGGCTGAGCTTTGCAGAAGCTGTAGAGTAATAAAGCCTAATAATAGAAAGATTCCCGCAAATGCCGCAACATTAATGAAGAAAAATTTTAACCGTTGTTTTCTCGAAATTTCTGTATTCATTGAATCATTCCTTTTGTAAGATGTAGCCGACATTCCGCAGAGTTTTGAACAGATGGTCGGTACCTGACGGTTTCAAATGTTTGCGCAAGTGGCTCATGTAGACTTCTACGACAGTTAGCGTAGTGTCGGAATCAAAGCCCCAGATACGATCAAAAATCTGCTCTTTGGTCAAAATCACACCCTTATTTTGGATAAAGTAGACTAAAAGATCGAATTCTTTTCCTTGAATCGGCAATACCTCATCATTGACGGTCACTTCTTTAGTTGAGAGATTGCAGGTGATATTTTTATAGGCTAACTGATTTTCAGCAAATAATCCCAGCGAGCGTTTTAGTAATGCTTTGACTCGCATGATCAGCTCCTCTCGGTAAAAGGGCTTGGTTAAATAATCATCTGCCCCTTTTTGAAAGCCAGTCACCTTGTCCTCTAAGCTGTCCTTGGCAGTTAAGATCAATACAGGTGTCTGGATGTTTTTTTCCCGCATTTCTGCTAACACCTCATAACCGTTCTTCTCTGGCAGCATCAAATCTAGCAAAATCAAATCATACATCCCGCTTTCAGCCTCGAACAAACCTTCTTCGCCATCGTAAACTTGGGTAATGTCACCTAAATCGGCTAAAATTTCTTTTATATTCTCTGAAAGTGTCGCATCATCTTCTACTATTAATAGATTAATCATCGATTTTTCTCCCTCTTCATTTATTACTTCCTCAGTGTACCATGCTTTCCTAAATCAACCTTAAAACTTTTTACATACGGCTTAAGCTTCGGTTAAGCCAGCTTGCTTATTCTACAGACAGACAAATGAAGGGGGAACCACTATGAACTATATGAAACGGGCGATTCAAAGCCTTTGGGCCAAAAAAGGGCGCAGTATTATTATGATCGCCGTCTTTTCGGCAATATTGATTTTCGTCTTGGCGGGATTGACGATCCGCAGCGGCGCAGATCTCGCAACAACGAACGCGAAAAAAAGTGTCGGGGCGACCGTCACTTTATCGACGAACCGAGAGACGATGTTTAAGCAATCCGATTCAGAAGATGAAAATAGCCGACCTGATCCCGGCAGCTTCGAACGAACGCCGGTAAATCTGAGCGATGCGAAAAAAATTGCGAAATTATCGAATGTAAAATCCTATTCCTTTGAAGCCAGCACCTCAGCGGATAAAAGCTCAGGGATCGAACCGATTTCCAGCGACAGTGATGCTAGCAACGATAGTACAGAAAATACGGAGGAGTCATCTGACGAACAGATGGCCGGCTTTGGCGGAGGCGGTGCTCCTGGCGGCATGAGCCAAGGTGATTTCCAAATCAAAGGTGTTTCTGAAAGCAGCTCTTATAGCGAATTTTCGGCTGGAACTGCCAGCCTTGTTGAAGGAGAAGCGATCACTTCAGCGGATGAAGGTACCAATAATGTCTTGATTGAACAAAGCTTGGCCGAGGCCAACGACCTAAGTGTCGGTGATACATTCAAAATTAAAGACACAGATGACAAGGATGTCGAAGTAACTATCAAGGGAATCTACAAAACCAGCGATTCTGGGGATAGCATGAGCGCTCAGTTTAACTTTATGAACCCATCGAACACGATCTTTTCTTCTTATACCATGGTCAATACACTGACCGGTTCAGAAGGAAAAACGATCGATTCAGCCGTCTATAACCTAGAAGATCCTAAAGATATGGATAGCTTCGTCAAACAGGCGAATAAATTGATCGATACCGATACCTTTAGTTTAGAAACAAATGATCAAATGTATCAGCAAATGCTGCAACCATTAAACAATGTCTCAAGCTTCGCGAAAAATATCGTGATTTTAGTCGCAGCAGCGGGTGTCATTATTTTAACGCTGATCATTATGCTGTCGATTCGCGAACGGAAATATGAGATCGGTGTTTTGCTTTCATTAGGCGAATCACGAATGAAAGTCATCTCACAATTTTTCGTTGAAATTTTTATCTGCATGATCTTTGCTTTGGGGATTGCGGCAGCCAGCGGAAATGTCGTTGGAAATGCCGTTGGAAATCAGTTATTCAGCCAACAAACAACATCGCAAAATGCGGAAGGACAAGAAGCCAATGCGGCAGGAAATAACGGCGGCCCTGGCGGTCAAGGACAAATGCCTGGCGGCGGAAATGGCGGTCCACGAGGTGGCGGTCAAATGGGCGGTAATCCATTTACCCAAACCGAGGAAATTCAGGAATTGAATATCTCTGTGAAGCCAATGGAAATTCTTAGTCTTGCAGGTATCGGACTGGGAATCAGCCTATTTTCAATCGTCTTATCATCCGCAGGGATATTGCGATTGAATCCGAAGAAAATCTTGATCTCTTAAACATAGAGGTCAGTTATGAAAAACGAAGGTAACAAATTAAAGGAGGAAATTTTATGACATTAGCTACCAAGGATTTAAGCTATTGGTATGAGAACAACGGCCCATTATTCGAAAAGGTGAATTTAACCTTTGAAAAGGGCAAGATGTACGCCATTTTAGGCACTAGCGGATCAGGGAAAACAACTTTTTTATCCCTGATCGCAGGCTTGGATACCCCAAAAAGCGGAGAAATTCTTTATGAAGATACTTCTTTGAAAAAAATCGGGCTGCGGGAATATCGACGCAAGGATGTATCGATCGTCTTTCAAGCCTACAATCTTCTGCCTTACATGTCGGCAGTGGATAATGTAGTGACGGCGATGGAAATTGCTCAAAGCCAGCAAGCGGATAAGAAAGCCTATGCTTTAGCAAATCTTGAAAAAGTCGGCATTACTAAAGAACTGGCAGAGAAAAAAGTAACGATGCTATCTGGTGGCCAGCAGCAGCGGGTCGCAATTACGCGGGCATTGTGCTGCGAACATGATTTGATTGTTGCCGATGAACCAACGGGAAACTTAGATGAAGCGACCTCAGGTGAAATCGTCAAGCTATTCCAAGAAATCGCTCATGAGCAGCAAAAATGTATTATTTTAGTCACCCATGAACAGGAAGTTGCTAAAGGCTGCGATGTCGTGTACGAATTGAAAAATCAAATGTTTCGTCAGGTTTCTTAATCAATGCTTGAAAAGGAGGAAGTGAATGAGGGCAACACTAAAGAGAATCAGTTATTTTATTGGTATGACGGTCTGCTTAACCGGCTGTGGTGTCAGCGGCTCAGTCCCGAATGAGGTGGACACGGAAGAACAGCTGTCCGTCTCCCTGAATGATGAGTGGCAGGAGGATCAAACGGAAAAAGAGAAAAAATATCAGACTCTACTAAAAAGCGGCGAGTACACAGAAGACAATATCTATGTCCAGCTTGATCCTTACGATGCCAGCCCACTTTCGGCGCTGCTGCTTTTCCAAACAGAAGACGCAATGACTGTTGATATTTCAGTGGCCGGCAAGGATGAAGCGACGACCATCAAGAACAGCTTTGACGACTATACAACGGATCACAGTGTTCCGATTTTAGGTCTGTACTCAGATACAGAAAACGAAGTGACGGTTACATTGACGGACGAATCCGGCAACAGCATGGAGAAAAAGGTAACGATAAAAACAGGAACGTTAGCGAAATCCATTGCCAACATCGAGGTCAAAGAAGCGGATACAACAAAAATGGAACTAGGCGACAGCGAACTCACCTTTGTTGTGCCAAGTACGAAACGCGCCTATGCCTTTGATGCCAACGGCGATGTTCGCTGGTATTCGACCCGCTATAACAGTCATATTTTTAAAGAATTAGATAACGGGAATCTGCTTTATTTGACCAAAGAATCCAATGACGCGGATACCTACAATGTGCTGCTAGAGACGGACTACTTAGGGAAAATCTATCACCGTTACGATTTCTCAAGCTCTAGCGCCGCAAACGATACAGGTAAAAGCGAAGGAGAAATGACCGTGATCCATCATGATGGTATTGAGCTGCCAAGCGGAAACTTCTTACTGACAGTCAATGATGGCAGTAACTATATTGAGGACACGATGATCGAGCTGAATCGCGAAACAGGGGAGATCGAGAAAACGATTGATCTGAAGGATATCTTACCGGAAGCCTTTTACGAAGACTACGATTCGACGAGTCGTGAGGACGGAAAGGTCGATTGGTTCCACCAAAACTCAGTAGAATACGATGAGGCAGATGACAGTATTATTATTTCGGGGAGGCATCAAGATACGATTATGAAGATTGATTATTCCACGAACGAGATCAAATGGATCATGGGCGACAGTAGCGGCTGGCCTGACAGCTATCAGAAATATTTCTTAAAAGGGGATGTCAAAGCCAGCGGCGGACAGCACGCGGCGATCGTCCTGTCGGATCAAGACGAGAACGATGAGACGACCGATATTTTATATTATGACAATAACATCTCGGTTACCCGCGGGGATGAAGAAACCTCTGAACAATACTCAGAAGCCCGCCAGGTTCGGATTAATGAGGCCAAAATGACGATCGAAGAAGTTTGGACCTTTGGTGAAGATCTAGGAGAGGATTACTATACCAAGATTATCGGCAGTGCACGCTACTTAAGCAACACAGGTAATCGCCTCGTTAACTTTGGCTACCGTGATGAGGGCCAGACCAGTTCGATTATGGAAGTCACGGAAGAAGGCGAAACCGTGCTGAACGTTGACCTTACTGATTTTCCGACTAGCGCTTGGGCGTATCGCGCCGAACGATTCTCGCTGTATAGTGAGGATTGGACGTATCAGATGAATGAGGAATAAACAAAAAGCTGCGGAAATTTTTCGCAGCTTTTTGTTTATTCCTCATAATTTGATTTCAAAAGACTTAATATTGACTCGATTATTATGAGCTGTTCATCCTTCTTGAAGCTAGAAATTGCTTGTAAGAGCTCATTCAACTCGTCACTACTTGAAGTGAAGTTGAAATTAAAGAATTCCTCGTAAGAAATATCTAGTGCCTTAATAATTTGTTCTATAGTATCTATTTTTAAATTATATTTTTGATTTTCAAGTTTGTTAATGTACTTAATCTCAAGCTCAGCTTGTTCTGATAGTTTTTCTTGACTCATCTTCTTTTTTAGACGAAAGTATTTTACTCTTTCTGAGATTAATTTTCTTAATTCATATTCTTCCATATACACCATCCCTTTACTAATAGAATAATGTGGTTTACAAGCCACTTTAACTACGCTGTAGAACACTTATTTTTAATAAAAGAGTTGTTAAGAACACTTTATCGTGGTATTATTTATTCAGAGCGATTGATAGCAATATATAAATACTATCTCTTTAAAAAATGATAACAGGAGGTCAACTGATGGAAGAACATTCAATTAACTACAAAAACTTGAATTGTCTGGCCCTAATTAAATTTGGACATCGAATAGGACACGGTTGGTATCGAATATTGGTAAAAGCTGAAAAGGAACTCAGTGAACTTGGCATAGCGATTGAACGAGTAGAAAGAAAGCAAGGGATTCTTTCGCTTGTTACTGATTTAGAGCCAAGTGAACAGTCTTCTCAGATCCAAAATATCCTATATGAGGCAGAACTAGCTAGTGAAATGACTTGTGAATGGTGTGGCAACTATTCCGTTTCGCAAATATTTATTGATAAGGAACTTTTTACAATCTGTGAAGGGTGTGAAGAAAAATGTGAAAGTCTAGATGGTGTTGAAAAACGATTGCGTATGAATAATAGTCAGGATCTTGAAAAGGTAATTGTACGCATGAGCCTCGAAATCCAACGATTACAACATCAACTCGAACACTTTAAAATGGGGTGTAATCATTATAAGAAGAGAAGTGAAAAATTATCCGAAAGATTGAAAAATAATCGTAATGATTTTCATAAGAAAAAAATACAAGTTGTGACTTCAAAAGAAAAAAGGACTTATTAAGGAGAGTATTATGAAAAAGAGAAGAGATATAAAGCAGCAAACAGTTATTGAAAAAAGAAAAAATTTGGGTAAAAACCTTGGAAAGGGTTTAGCTTTAAGTGCTTTTACAATGGCAGGTGTACTCATATTAAAGGGACAAGACATACAAGCTTCTGAAATGGATGGTAAATGGGAAGCGCGATCGATTGAGCAAATCAAAAAAGATGTTGAAGGAAAAAAAGAATATACTATTGTTTGGGGAGACACGTTAAGCGGTATTTCTTTAGCAACGAATGTCACAATGGAAAAATTAGCTTCATTGAATGGCATTGGAGATTACAACTTGATTTATGCAGGGAATAAGTTGGTGTTTGAAGGCAATGTCGTAACTGTTCAAGATCAAAATGGTGTAGTGACTGATCAACAACAAATTACGGAGTCGGATAAAATAGTTCCGAATCAACCGATTGGTGAGTCTGCAGGTCAGGCCTCGCCAGCTCCAAATATGTCAAATACACAGAACCAAACGAATGTCGCATCCTCTGATCCGGCTTCGACACCTTCTGGTAATGGTGAAAATAAAAATGACGGAACAACAGGCAATGGAAGTTCATCTGGTGGAACAAATAATGGTGGAGTGGTGACTAATCCTACGCCAACTCCAACACCAGACCCTGATCCTACACCGACACCGACTCCAGAGCCACAAGTTCAATTCACAGTCTGGTTCTACGCTTATGAAGGTGATGATCAATCAAAGAATATCGAAAAAGGAAGTCGATTATTCTCAACAGAGGGTGAGGCAACAAGCTTTATTGATGGGTATGCGGATAGTTTGTTAATGGAAGGAATTGCTGGAAGTTATGGGGTAATGTCCTGGGAATCCTAGATTGAAGTGAAAACACTTATAAGGTATAAGTGCAGACTGTAAACAAAAGACGTCTCGAACTCGTAATTTGAGTTTGGGACGTCTTTTTATCTGATTTCTTTCGAAATTCAAGACAAAAAAATAAAGGCTACTTGCCTTTCCATAGCCAGGTGGCTAATTTCTTTAAATTCATTGCGGGGTTGTCAACTAAACTGTGGAAGTTAAATAGTTAAGAGTTTTTAACAACCCAAATTCTCTTGGCTATTTTTAAAATCAGATAAATTTTAATTGGACACATAGTTGAATAAACCTACCGTTGTTATGGAAGGTAAATCGCATACTTTTCAATTCTAGAGGAGAAGGTCTCGTTGATCATTAACTGATTAAGCACCATAGCCCAGTTTTGGATTTGACCACCTGACCACTTCGCGTGTAATTCTTTCGTGCGTAAATAAAGTAGTTTTAGGAGTGCATTCTCATTAGAGAATGCTCCTTTTTTGTGACTTTTCTGAAGCTAGAGTGAACACTTTCAACCGCATTGGTAGTGGACATAATTTTTCGAATGGCACTACCATAATCAAATAATTGTTCAATATGTGCAAAATTCCGTTTCCAGACATCTACAGCACCAGAATAATGAGACCACCGATTTTGAAAACTGTCAAAAGTAGCATGTGCAGCGTTTAGAGACGAAGCACCGTAGAACTTTTTCATATCTCGGCAGACTTCCTTATAGTCCCTACTTGGAATATAACGCAATGCATTTCGAACAAGATGAACAATACAACGCTGAACAATTACCGATGGAAAGATCGCTTTTGCGCCTTCTTCAAGACTAGAAACCCCATTCATAGAAATGAAAAGGACCTCTTCGACATCACCTGCTTTCAATTCATCGAACACTTGCATCCAGCGATTTTTAGATTCTGTTTGATTTAACCATAAACTTAAAATTTCCTTATTTCCTTTGAGATCATAGCCAAGAATGGTGAATACAGCACATTCTTTGGTTTCATAATTTTCTTGTAAAGTAACATACATACAATCAACGAATAGAAAGGCATAGCACTTGGCTAGGGGGCGGCGGGCTTGCCATTCTTCCAATTCAGGTAGAATAGCGTCAGTGATATCTGAAATTATTACATGGGAAATATCAAAGCCATAAATATCTTCGACGGTTGCGGCAATATCTCGTTTACTCATTCCTCGTGCATACATGGAAAGAACCTTCCCTTCGATATCGGAGACATCTCGTTTTCGCTTATGAATTAACTCTGATTCAAAGGGAACATCAATAGCTACTTCACTAAAACTGGTTTTAAGCGTTTTATTTCCATAGCCATTTCGACGGTTATCGTGTTCCTTAGGCTCTTTAGAATGGACATCATAACCTAAATGGTTATTCAATTCTCCTTGAAGCATTTTTTCAAATAAGGGACCCAAACACCTCTTTCAAAGCATCTTGCATGTCATCGACAGATTCAGGTTGATAGGCATTCAGAATGGATTTAGCTAACTTTTCGGCATCAGGATTTCTTTTCTTTCTGCAACTTCAATTTGTTCTAACAAAGGGATTGCTGAAATGGCATTTTTCGTTTGTCTTTCATATAAAAAGAAGACAAGTGGATTTCCTAAACCATCTATCAATGCATGAATTTTCGTTGTTTTCCGTCACAGGTATTACCAATATGCTGTTTCACATTGCTCAGTTTGCCATATTTTTCACATGCATTAGGTTGATCAGCTTTTATTTATGTAGAGTCGATGCTGATATTGTTGCTTTCGCTTAAAGAATTAGAAAGATTGCTATTAATAAACCACTGTCTCTTAAGAATAAAAGCGAGTGTAGACAATTTTCTGAAAATCGTATCGGTCTTCTGGTAGGCCACACAGATACGAGCGCTCCAATTAACCTGAACATATCGCATCTTTGCGGAGTTTTCAGATATGTCATAGTTCATTTTAAAATATTTTTTTACAAATTACCTAAAGTGTTCATAGACATAAATATTAATTAAAATAACGTATAGTGATTAATTAACGAAGCTTTTTCAAGGATAATCATCCTTGTTGAAGAGAAAAAAACCTATTTTTAAATTCATAAAGAAATGAAAATTTTGTTTTTGTTGAAAAGAAAAAAATACAAGAAGAACAAGGAATAGAAAATGTAGATGACTCTGTAGGAATCATTGACTTAATTCTATTTTTGGTGTAACTTTTATATTAATATAAAAGTTACAGTGAATGAGGGATGGAAATGAACAATGAGGATAAATCGAAAAAGAAAAGTGCCTATAGTCTATTAGTCCAATTATCCAAAAAAATTGAAGCAGACATAGAAGAAAATGGTACTAATTATGACGCACTTTACATGGTAATGCTCTCATGGGAGGAAGAGGCAAAACGGCAAAAAGAAATTGTTAATCGTTTAAGGATAACAGCTAAAAATAATAAAGAGAATTTTGGAAAACTAAAAGAACACAATCGGAAAGCAAATGAAGAAATAAAAAATTTGAAAAGTGTATATTTAGAGTCAGAAAAAGAAAAGCAAAATCTGAGGCTGGAGTACGAAAAGGCGAAGAAGAGAATAAAAGAGTTGGAGAAAATAAGTAAAGAAGAATTAGAATATTACCGTAGAGATTTGGATCTAGATGATCAACTTAATAAAAAGAAAAGATATCTTGAGGAAAAAGAGCATGCTATTGATCAAAAAATTAATAACTCTGCTCTTGTTCACAATAGAAAAATTAATAAGTTAAATAAGGAGGTAATTGATCTGAAGAACACTATTAAAGAGCTAAAAGAAATAAGACCATTTATTTACCAGAAAAGGCGGGAGAAGAAAGAGTTAACTTCAGAAATGAAGGAAAAAAAGCGAGAGGAATTACGTGGTAAACGAGGCGGAAGTCAATTAACGGATAAACAAATAGAACGCTTGTTACTTATTTATAAAAATAGAAAGCAAATTCCTGTAGCTCAGGCAATTAGTAAGTTGGCTATTTCACGTAGAACCTATTACAGAGTGATCAATTTAGATTACACTTATGAGAAAACTAGGAATAGGATTAGAAAAATTGCTGACAAACTGGGGATAGTTTTACCTGAAAAGAAAAAAGAATAATTGAAAAGATTTAGATGCTATTGATTCTTGACGTATATAAAATGGTTTTATCTCAGAAAACAGAAGGATTTTTGGTTAATTTAGTGTATAGTAATGAAGTTAAAACCAGTCTGATTATAATAAGCTGCGAAGATTCGAACATTCTTGTTAACATCTATCTTACCGAGTTTTCAACCAACCTTGGAGGGACCATACAGAGCCTTTTACTTGTAAAATGAAAATTGAATATATCTCCTAAAGGAGTATTCCAAAAGCTGCGGAAATTTTTCGGGGCTTTTTGATATGGGTTCGATCATCTTTTTCTCGGACTAATCCAAACAAATATTTTGTAAAATTTGGTGCGTTTAACTGGCTATAAAAGAGGTGCATCTATAGAAGCACCTCATGACACGAATGGAATAAGTTATAGTTCTGCTTTTAGGATTTGTTTGGCGATGACATCTGTAGTGATCAGATCAGTAATCAGATGATTGATACAAGAATAATAAACACCGGACCATTTATCCTCATGATACGCCAATGCCACAACCTGCGGAATTTTCTTAAGATCTTCAATACTAATACCAATGACATTTGTGTTGGTGTCATGGTCGACCTCCACACCGTTTTTATCAAAAAATCGGGAATTCATGTCACCAACAACGTGCAAATCCTCCAACTCCTTAATATCCGTTTTGGTAATATAGCCAATTTCTTCCATAGTGTTGATGTGGTAAGGCGAGGAGATACTGACAATTGCCATATCAACTTGCTTGGCCTCGTCTAAAATTTCACGAATATATTCATTGTTTTCAAACTCAGAACGAATGGTGGAATTGCTTACTAGGGCAGGGGTGTATAAATATTTTGATGAGCTTCTTGTCTTACGTGCGAATTCATAACACAGCTGATTGGAATGAATATCAAAATTGTTTATCCCCATCCCTCCGATGAGCGGAATAAAAACCTTATCAGAATAGGATTCAAAAGGAAACTGAGTGACTAAGGATTTGATTGATTTCCCCCAAGAGAGCCCGATTGATTGAACGTTTTCGATCTTCCCCTTAATTGCCAGAGCGGCTGTTTGTCCTAAAACTTTTTCTATTTCTGAAGCAGATAAATTATTCGTATCAATAACAGTTGCGGATTTTAAACCAAACTTTTCTTCTAGTTTATTTTCGAGTTCAACAGAGTAGACTTCTTCACTATTAAAGAAAAATTCGATAAATCCTTGGTTTCTTGCGGCGACTAGCCATTTGGAAATGAGCGATCTAGAAACGCCTAGTTTCTTTGATATTTGTACTTGTGTTAAGCCTTCTTTGTAATAGAGGGTAGCTACTTTGATTAAATTTCGTTCTTCAGATTTATTCATTAAAAAACCTCCTTTTCAATAACACCGTTTAATCCTTTCTTTGATTTTATACCAAAATCGATTAAAAAAAAAGATTAAAATCCCAATTGACATCTTTTGTGTCACCTGCTATTATGAACTCGATCATACCGGATGACACAATTCGTGTCAAATGATATGAAATCGCGCGCGCGTATCAAATTCTACAACAGGAGGAAGGTTATGGATTTTTTAGTTAAGTTATCAGACGGTTTTATTGGGATGTTTCAAGCAGGTGCTGAAACGTTTGTTGGTTTTCTGACAGGAATCATTCCACTGCTGATTACGTTGATTCTTTTTATAAACGCTTTGATCAAGATTATCGGCGAGGAAAGAGTTTTCGGATTTATGCAGATGTGCACGAAGTTTTTTGTTCTAAGATATACATTAATTCCATTCTTAGCTTGTTTTTTCCTGACAAATCCGATGTGCTACACATTCGGTCGATTTTTGAAGGAGGAGCATAAGGCTGCTTACTATGATTCAACTGTCTCTATGCTTCATCCGATTGTCGGATTATTTCCTCATGCGAATGCTGCTGAACTTTTTGTCTATTTAGGAGTTGCTCAAGGTTTCGCGAAAGTTGGTAGTCAAAGTGAACTAGGGCTGAGATATCTTCTGGCGGGCTTTGTAGTCATTCTTATTCGCGGTGTGATCACCGAACGAATTGTTGCCATTTTATCAAGTCGAGATAAGAAAAAAGCAGTCAATGCTTAGACCGAACGCGGAGGGGAAAAAATGAGTAAAAAAGTGATTGTTCATAAAGGAAAGGGCGGATGGGGCGGCCCATTAACTCTTACTCCTGACCATAAGAAACGATATGTGATCAGCGTTACAGGTGGAGGAATTCATCCGGTGGCTGAGAAAATTGCTGAATTAACGGGAACAACAGCCGTTGATGCTTTTAAAAATCCAGTTGAAAAGGAAGAAACGCTTGCGGCAGTGATTGATTGTGGCGGAACAGCCCGTTGCGGTACCTATCCGCGAATGAGGATTCCGACAGTCAATGTTAAATTGCAAGCGCCTTCTGGACCGCTAGCGAAATTTATGACTGAAGATATTTTTGTCTCAGGAACGACTATCAATGATCTTGAGTTAGTCAATGGTGACGGTACTGAAGACGCTGTTGTTGAAGAAATCAAAACAGAACCGATGGCTTCGACTGTGGAAGAAATGCCGAAGGAACAAGCAACAACCGAATCCAACGGCAACGGAAATGAGAAGAAGGGCTTCATTGGGTTCATTGACAAAATCGGTCGAGCAGCCGGCAACTTCATTAATATTATGTATCAAGCAGGTCGAGAAACGATTGATACAGTGATGACGAACATTCTGCCGTTTATGGCGTTTGTTGCTACGTTAATCGGAATCATTAATTATACTGGCATCGGTGATTTGATTGCGAAGGTCTTGTCACCGCTCGCGGGAAGCTTGATTGGTTTAGTAATTTTGGGTTTGATTACTAGTTTGCCATTTCTATCACCATTGTTGGCGCCGGGGGCTGTCATTGCTGCGGTAATCGGACTTTTGATCGGGACGGAAATTGCCAATGGAACGATCCCGCCCCACTATGCGTTACCTGCGTTATTTGCAATCAACTCGCAGGTTGGTTGTGATTTCGCGCCTGTTGGAATGACTTTGGGAGAAGCTGATCCTGATACGATTTCTACCGGTGTTCCAGCAATTTTATTTTCACGTGTGATTACAGGTCCATTGGCGGTCGTTGTGGCCTATTTCATGTCATTTGGACTTTAAAAAAAATTAGAGGTGAGTAAATTGATTCCAGACAAAATCAAATTTGGATGTTTAGTAGAAAAGGGCGTTGCAGAAGTAAAAGAAATGCCAATGCCAGAGCTTTTGGCAGATGAAATCTTAGTGAAGCAGGATGCGTGCAATATCTGTACAACAGATTATCAACAATGGCTGGGCTTGCGTGAGCACCAAGGCTATCCCATGGCAGGCGGTCACGAATGTTCGGGAACGATCGTGGCTAAAGGTTCTGCGGTAGGCGACACCTATGATGTTGGTGATCGCGTGAGTGTTGTTTACGATTATTGCGGGTATTGTGATGAATGCAAGCATGGAGAAGTGACCGGGTGTGAGAATATCAAACAATTTGGTCACAACTACTCAGATGAGTGCTATGGAATCTTTGGCTTTGCCAATTATTTCGTCAGAAAAGCAAAAAGCTTTGTCAAGATGAATCCAGATTTGTCGCCGTCTGAAGCGGCGTTTGTTGAGCCGTTATCGTCTGTTATTCAAAATATGAAAAAACTTCGTGTGAAATCTGGAACGGATACAGTTGTTGTTATCGGCGGAGGCACAATGGGATTATTAAATGCTGAAACAGCGCGCGCTTTTGGCGCAAGGGTCATCGTTTCTGAACTGATGGAGAAGAAGGTCGAGATTGCAAAATCAATGGGCTTTGAAGTAATCAATCCAAAAGAAGTTGATCCAGTCCAAAAGGTAAAAGAACTGACGAATGGCAAAGGAGCTGACATTGTGATCGTCGCAGTAGGAGTTACACCGGCGAACAATCAAGCCCTGCAAATGGTCAAACCGAAGGATGGGAAAATATCCATGTATGCCGCAGGTTATCCTGCCCCTGAAATGGATGTTGATCCAAACAAGGTTCACTATATGCGTTTGGAGCTGATCGGCACTTATGGTTCTACTTTAGAGGATTTTTCTGACGCTGCTGAAATGCTGAACACCGGCAGGGTAGATGTTTCGAAGCTAGTAGAAACACAAATTCCATTAGATGAAATCCAAAAAGCGTTTGAAACAGCAAGCGCACCAGGAAACTATCGCGTTTCAGTAATTTTAAATTAAAGAATAGGAGAAGGTTAGATGGCTAAATGTTTGGCAATTGCAGATTTATTCATTGATCAAAAAATGATGGATGACGGGTTGGTTTTATTGAAGGAACAAGGTATCGAGGTTGAAGTGAAGGAATGGAAGCACGCAGATTTAGAAGCTCTCCAAAAGGACAACATCACACTGGAAAAACAGGGCAGTGAAGCAGTTGATCTGCCAGCTTATTTAATAGAAGGAATCGAAGAGTACGAATACATCATTACTCAGTTTGCCCCGATCGGTAAAAAAGTGATCGACAAAGCGACTAGTTTGAAATTTGTCGGTGTGCTGCGGGCCGGAATTGAGAACGTCAATCGCCAGTACGCGGAAGAAAAAGGGATTACGGTTTTTAATACACCTGGACGAAGCGAAACGAGTGTTTCTGAATATGCGGTAGGCTTAATGCTTTCTGAAATTCGCAATATCGCTCGCGCCGATCGGAAATTACGCAACGGCGAGTGGGAAAAGCATTATCCGAATGGTGTATTGGCTCCTGAATTGAAGGAATCCGTTGTTGGATTAGTCGGTTACGGCGCGATCGGGCAAAAGGTAGCGAACTTGGTACGACCATTTGGCGGCAAGATCATTTTCTTTGATGATTATTTCACTGGAGAAAGCGAAGATACGCAGGTTTCCTTGGATGAGTTGGTTGTTCAAGCTGATATCATTTCGATGCATTATCGTTTAACGCCTGAAACAAAAAATATGTTGAATAAAGAGCATTTCAAAAAAATGAAGTCTTCGGCAGTCGTGATTAATAGCGCCCGTTCAGGATTGATCAATGAAACAGATTTGATCGAAGCGTTACAGACAAAAGAAATCACGGGAGCGGCAGTCGATGTTTTCGAACAGGAACCCTTACCAGCGGATCATCCGTATTTGACCTTAGAAAATGTAACGATCACGCCGCATATCGCGGGATCGACCATTGGAAACTTTGCGAATTCACCAAAAATTTTGGCGAATCGCATCCTGAATGAGTATCTATAAGAGATAGGAGAATACGTATGGCTGAACTTCGCTTAGCATTGCTGGTGGTCCTGTTGCTGGCGCTCAATGTATTCACATCACTGAGACATTCGAACTACTATAAAAAGACAGTCGATAATCTCGTAAAAGAGAACAGTCAAGGCTTCTTAGGAATTGGAATGTCTCAAAGCAGGTTTAAAGCAAGAAGCATTGTATTGATGGTGGCGAATCCAAACGGCGTGATTGAAGAATGCCAAGTAATGACTGGATTGACGATCTTTGCGAAGTTCAAGCGCTATTCAGCTATTGAGAAGCATCGCATTGATACGATTCCGGAAGCTGTTTTAAAGGTGAAGCATGAAGAAGCGTTAAAACAATCAATCGATTTCATTAAAAATGAAATAAAAACAAAGAAAACATCGGAGGAAAGAACATGACATTATATGGAAAATTGTTAGAGAGAGAACAAAATGGCGCGCCAATCAAGGTTGGGGTAATTGGTGCAGGGCAAATGGGCTACGGCATGGTTTCACAAATTTCAACGATTCCAGGTATGATTGTCGCAGGAATCAGCGATATTAATTTAGATGCGGCAAAAAGAGCGGCAGATGCCTACAATGCCAGTGCGGCTGAAAAAGTAAATATTTTGACAAGTACAGACTTTAAAGAAATCGTTCACTCACCAAATGTTGAAGTGATTGTCGATGCGACAGGTGTTCCAGAAGCAGGAGCGAAAATCTCATTGGAAACGCTGATTGCCAAGAAACATTTAGTGCTCTTAAATGTAGAGATCGATATTACCGTGGGACCTTTAATGAAGAAACTCTACGATGCCGCTGATCTTGTTTACACTGGTTCAGATGGTGACGAGCCTGCAGCAACCGTTCAAATGTATGAATTTGCCAAAAGTATGGGGATGGAAGTCCTTGTAGCCGGCAAAGGAAAAAACAATGCCTTAAAAGTAAGCGCGAATCCAGATACTGCCCAGGCAGAAGCAGACTCCAAAGGGATGAACAGCCACATGCTGGCCGCATTCCAGGATGGGACTAAAACAATGGCTGAAATGAACCTCTTGTCTAATGCGATTGGCTACGTTCCAGATGTTGTGGGGATGCATGGAATCTCAGCGGACTTAGACGGAACAGTCGAAAAATTAAACTTGAAAGAAAACGGCGGCGTTTTAAATAGCTTTGGCGTTGTCGAATATGTTGATGGGATTGCTCCAGGAATCTTCTGTATCGTGAAAGGACAAAATGAAGGCGTTCAGCACGAGCTAAACTATTTATTGAAAAAAGGCGAGCGTGATCATCATATCTTATTCCGTCCGTATCACCTGTGCAGCTTGGAAACACCATTAACTATCGCGCGAGCAGTCTTAGAACATGATACAGCCATCGTTCCTTTAGGTGCACCAATTTCCGAAACTGTTGCAGTGGCAAAACGTGATATTAAAGCAGGTGAAAAAATCGATGGCATCGGCGGGTATTGTGTTCGCGGTGTGTTAGAAACACATGCTGACATGAAGAAAAACGGTAACGTGCCAATTGGTTTAGTCGGCGGGACTTCAGTTGCCAAACGTGACATTAAAGATGGCGCCTTTTTGACGATCGATGATATTGAGTTAGACGAATTAACGACTGTTTACAAATTGCGTAAATTACAAGATGAAACTTTTGCATAGAAATCTATTTTAAGACGAGTTAGGAGTCTGATTATGTACAAAACAAAAATCATAGAAATCGGTCCGATCGTTGAGGATTTCGCAGAAGAATTTCTATTAGTCTTATTCGGTCCGCAAGCAATGGCAGAACTGAGAGACATCTGTGTCATTCATGAAAGTTCGGAAGAACCGAAAGACGTAATCCAGAAGAACGGACGGTTGACTATTGGAGAACAGGAATATCGTATTCTTGATGTGGGTGAAGAGGCGAATCCAAATTTTGAGTCACTAGGACATATTTCTATCTATTTTAGAGATGGCGAAAATAATGAAATTCTGCCTGGTGCAATTTTAGTCGAACCAAAGGTATTTCCAGTATTAACTGTCGGAGATGAAATCTCATTTGAATAGTTCAAAATCAGTTAATCCATAGTAAAGGAAGGGAATTATGAATACTTTTGAAGAAAAAAATATTATAAAAATTGCTTGCTTATACTACGAGGATGGACTGACACAAGCTCAAATCGCTAAGATAATTGGCGTTTCCCGTTCTCTTGTTTCTAAGCTTTTACTGGATGCAAGGGAACAGGGGATTGTAGAAATTACGATCAACAGTAAAAATGAGTATACCTCCAAACTGGAACGCTCTTTGGAAGCAGTCTATGGATTGAAAACCGCCATGGTCATTGATTCTAAGGATCTCACGAATGAAGAGGTTGAAAAAGTAGCTGCCAACTATGGTGCTCATTATTTGAACAGTCGTTTGAAGTCAATTGATCGTATCGGAATCTCGTGGGGGAAAGGAATCCGCCGTATCGTTGATTCTATTATTCATAGCTCCAACATGGCAGTCTCTGTCGTGCCATTGATTGGTGGAATGGGCGATTCACATGTTAATATTCATTCCAATCAGCTGTGTCATGATCTTGCCAGAAAAATTCGAGGGCAATCAAAATACCTGTATACGCCTGCGATGCTACCAGATGAGCAATTGGCGGTCGCTTTAAGAAACAATCAAACGATAAAATCAGTTCTTGATGATGGTTCCAACGTTGATTTTGCGATTGTAGGTTTAGGAAATCCTTATGCGGGAAGTACAATGGAAGAGATTGGCTATCTGACTGGAAAAGATATTCAACAGTTGAAAAAAGATAAGGTTGTGGGGGATATCAATTCCAATTTTTTTGATGCTAATGGCCAGAAAGTTGATAACGAGATCAACAAAAGTATCGTGGGAGTTACGTTAGAAAATATCAGAAAAATGCCTCAAGTAATGACGATTGTGGATGACATCAGAAGAACGAATATTGCAAAAATCGCCATTGAGACAAATCTGATTAATATTCTTGTAACGACAGATAAAATTGCTCAGGCGTTGTTGGATGCAGCTGTGGAATAGAAATTTAATGATTTGAGAAGAGCATGATAAAATAGATATAAATACCTTGTAAACGATCAATTTCGAAAGTTTGTGAGGTATTTGTTTTTCTATTTAAAAAGAGGCTCTTCGTCAAATCGTGTTGGTGAAGACAAATTTGAATAAAACTTAGTCCGATATGCGGCGCGTTCTGTGCGCCGCATATTTTTTTAGTTTTCAAAGATCAGACCTTGTTGTAAATAGATCCGTGCCCGAAAGTTATAAAAGTTGCGATAACCAAACGCAATTCGTTTAATCAGCTTGATCTTGTTATTCAGCCCCTCCGTGACACCGTTTGAGTGGGACACTTTAAAGGCATTTGAAATGCCCGATTGGTAGCGATGGAAGATCGTGAATTTCTTTTTAAACGACTGAGGTAACGTAGATGAAATTGTTTTAAGGGTTTCTTGAAAGCCTTCCGTATCTCGTTTAACGAAATAATAGCGTAATAATTGACAAAAATGATACGCTGTTCGCAATTCTTCGTTGTAGCTTAACAGTTCATCGACGATTTCTGTTTGACTAATTGGTCGTTTAAACAGTCGATGATAATGCCGTTTGAGTGGCTCCAATGTCGTGGAATCTTTGAGTAAGAGTTTCCAATATCGCTTGAGCCGACGGTACTTCTTCTGATTTTCAGAGTGTGAGGTTCGAAAACGATTCATGATCTGGACACGTAATTGATTGAAGCTGCGATTGATGTGTTGGACAATATGAAAGCGGTCAGTTACGATCTCCGCATTTGGAAAGACCGTTTTAAGCAACTGACAATAGCTGGCATTCATGTCCATCACTAGGTACTTGACCTTTAAACGGGCCTTTCTAGGAAAGCGCAGGAAGTATTGAGTTAGTTTGTAAAGTCTGCGATCTTCAAGGATCGTAAATAGCTGATTGGTTGTCCCATCAACACAAATAAAACTCATGGAACCAGAAACAGACTTCATTGATTTGAACTCATCCATACACAACACCGTCGGAAGGAAGTTCATACGTGGCTGGTAATGCTTCGTTGCTTCACGCAAGATCCGTGTCACCGTCCCATCCGAGACGAAGTACTTCTTAGCGATTAGTTTACGTGATTGATTTTCGTACAGTTCCATGAGAATCGCCTGCTTCAGTTCCTTTGTTAGTTGATGATGTTCATCAACTAAGTCCGTTTTCGCAGAAAAGGTCCGTCCACAATCATGGCAGAGAAAACGGGTACGTTTTAATTCTAAAATAGTTAACTTTTCTTTGACTTTCAACATCTGAGTGCGTGTCGTATAGGAACCGTTGCGGATAATACGAACCGATCGACAGTGTTCACAACAGGAAGGAGAGTCATCCAATTTTCCTTTAATAAACTGCGCTTGAACGCCTTTATATTCTTTTTCAATCAGCCATTCTTCATCAAAAAATAAATGTTTATCTGTTAATCCGAGTAATTTTCTAGTATGATTATCCATTGAGAGACTCCTTTGGTAGGGTGACGTTTTGGTCGACTAAATTTTACCAAAAGTGAGTCTCTTTTTGAGTTGAAACGAAGAAAAAAGTGTTAGTAGAAAATCGCCTTCGATTTTCCACCAACACAAAATATTATAGAACCTAAAAAGAACAACAAACCTTGATCTTTAATGGGTATATCAAATGATCATGAACTAACGTGTTTTCTTGAGTATTTTACGATTAAATTCTTTTTTGAAAATGTCTTATTAAACAATAGTTTTATTTAATTTAATTCCTATTAATCATGTTTTCTATATTCACGAGTTGAAAATTTACCAATTTTGACACAGAAAATGAGTAGAAATTTATTCTGTACTACTATAGAGTAATTAGTAACAAGTTTTTTAGAATATGGAGGCTGAAGGAATGGAAAATAGAGATTGGTACCAAAAAAGAGAGGGACAAGCGGAGCATTTGGTTTATTTAGATAACGAAGGCAAGGAATTGGAAAAATTGATCAATGGTGAAAAAACCATGATTATTCGCGGGGCTGCTGGCAAGAAGAGTCCGCTGGGGGGACGCGCGAAAGAGAACGATATCTTATACTTTGTTGAAAAGGGCGGGAAAATGGAAATTACTCATCGTGGTGTGTTAACCAAAGTGATTGAGAAATACAAAATGACACCGGAAGAATCGACCGAATTTATCGAAGAGTTTGGACAGGAGCTAAATTTGTCTAAAAAGCAAAAAGCGCGATGGCATGGGAAAAAATGCATCGGACTCTATGAGGTTAGCTATCTAGAGAAGATTGAACCCTTCTATTATAATTGCGAAAAAAACATGGATGATTGGATTATTACAGACAATATCGAGGATATTAAATTGTAAAAAGGATAATTTGCAAATAAACACTCAATGGGCCATTACTTGTTCATTGGGTGTTTATTTGTTGTTGACGGAGAAGTGCACATATGAAATAATAAACATATGAATTTAAATTCATATGTAAAAGGAGGAATTCACATGCTAATACGTGTTAGTGCATTGCTGGGTTTAACAGCCTTCTATTTGATTTACCTTGGGAAGGCATGGGTGCTAAGAAAACAGGGAATCAAGGTTAACTTACTGGGTGACAAACAGAGTTCGCGTGAAAAGTATTTTGAAATTGTTTTACGAATCATGACTGGATTTGGTGCGCTTATTCAGTTTCTTGCGCCATTCCTATTCGCTGTTAATCAAACAGGCTGGCGATATGCTGGATTAGTTCTAACTTTTTTAGGAGTAATTTTATTCTTTATTGCGGTCAAAGCGATGGGATTGAATTGGCGAGCGGGCTTTAATGAACAACAACGAACAGAATTAGTGACTACTGGAATTTATCGATTTAGTCGAAATCCGGCTTTTGTGGCCTTTGATTTGTTGTATCTGGGTTTTGCGCTGATATTTCCGAATCTCCTTATGATTGTAATGGCGGTGTTGGCGTTGTTCCTGTTTGATTTGCAGATTCGCGGAGAGGAAAACTATTTGACCACTGTTTTCGGTGAGCGCTATCGGGACTATCAAAAAGCGGTGAGAAGATATTTGTAATGCAAAAATTTACAATGCATTTCCATTGAATCCAATTATTTTCCAATCGATTTCATTTTCGGTAGACTAAAGAGGTTGAGACAATTTCACGATTAAAGTCAAAATGATTTGTTATTGTGAAATGTGAGGGGATGAAGGAAATGGCATTTATCGGTGTTTTATGTTTGATTTTAATCAGTACAACAGTTGCGAGTCACTTTTTTAGAAGGTTCGGCATACCTGCGGTGATCGGCCAGCTGTTGGTGGGAATTTTGTTAGGAACGGCTGGCTTCAATTTGGTTCATCCGGATATTTTAGTAGAGGATTTTTCTGAGATAGGCGTAATTCTATTGATGTTTTTGGCTGGGATCGAAAGTGATTTGTCCTTGCTTAAGAAATATTTTCGTCCGGGGATGTATGTGGCCGTTTTAGGAATTCTTTTTCCGGTTTTGTTAGGAACGCTTGGCGGGATTGTTTTTCAGATTCAACTAAATGAGTCCTTTTTCTTAGGGCTGATCTTAGCGGCAACGTCTGTCAGTATTTCGGTTGAGGTTTTGAAGGAACTAAATGTGATCAATACTAAAGAAGGGTCGACGATTCTTGGCGCTTCTGTGGTGGATGATATTTTAGTCGTCTTGATTGTCAGCTTGAGTATGTCCTTTTTAGGGGCACAGGGTGGAAATGATCGGTCATTGGGAGTCAT
The DNA here is from genome assembly GCF_051713785.1 of Enterococcus sp. DIV0187. Lineage (NCBI taxonomy): Bacteria > Bacillati > Bacillota > Bacilli > Lactobacillales > Enterococcaceae > Enterococcus > Enterococcus sp. DIV0187. The sequence continues at coordinate 518,567 of NZ_JBIOQO010000002.1, read as the reverse complement.
GCTGGTAGAACAGGTGCTATTTTTTGCCGGTGTATTCTTTTTGATTCGCTGGGGCGCGCCGTATCTGATGCGGCTGAGTAAAAAGCTTTTAGCGGAATCTTCAGTGATCATTGTTTCACTGATTCTGTGTTTGAGTATGTCCTATTTAGCCGATTTTATCGGTTTAAGCTCGGTGATCGGCGCATTTTTTACTGGCGTTGCAATTGGTCAGACAAAGGATTGGAAGGATGTCCAAGTTAACGTGGAGGCAATCGGTTATGCGGTATTTATCCCAGTTTTCTTTGTAAGTATAGGATTAGAGGTTTCCTTTGCGGGAATCAGTAGACAATTGTTGTTCATATTACTTCTGACGATAATCGCGATTGCTTCAAAGCTTGCTGGCGGCTTCATTGGCGGAAAATTGGCTGGATTTGGCAATAACAGCAGCTTGATGGTAGGTTCAGGAATGGTCTCGCGAGGAGAGATGGCCTTGATCATTGTACAGCTAGGCTATCAAAGCGGATTGGTCACAGATCATTATTATTCAGCGTTTATTTTGATTATTCTGTTTACGACTTTGGCTTCACCTTTCTTATTAAAAAGCTTTACACGTAAAATATATTGATTAAAAACGACTACCTAATTGGCGTATGCTGGTTAGGTAGTTTTGTAGTTATTAGCAATAAAAAACTGCCAGTAATTTTTACTGACAGGCGAAGCAGATTATGCTTATGAGAATGGAAAGATTGTCCTTTTGAATCTTATGCCTCAAGATTTAGGTAACAGTTAGGGCCACGATCTCGATTTCTTCTAACCCAAACAAGTTTTATTCTCGCCGCGCATAGGATTCAGTTAGACATACCTATCGCTATATTTTCCAATATTATAAGTCAATAAGTCAGAAGGATGCTCATCAGGCTCACTGTCTTTTATTGAAGAAGATCGTATAGGACTTGAGCGTTGTTCTCCGTTTCATTTTTTGCGCTGTAGACTAGGGTGATTGTTTTATGTTGCTTGATAATTACCTGTAATTGCTTCAGAGCTTCTTTTTGTGGACCGCTTTGTAATTCTTGGTGATACTTCTCACGGAACTCTGGATATTTTTCGGAATCGTGATTGAACCATTTACGTAACTCAGGACTGGGCGCGATTTCCTTCAGCCACAAATCAATTTTTTCCGTTTCTTTGGATTTTCCTCGCGGCCATAGGCGATCTACTAACACGCGGTAGCCATCAGTATCTTCTGCTGGTAGATAAGCTCTTTTCAGTTTTAACATGTTGAACACTTCCTTTGCTCTTTTATTTTAACAAAGACAGTGATAAAGAGTGAGTAAAGTAACTTTTGTGGAAGAGAGATTTTATGCTGCTGCGAATATCTGATAAAATAGGGTAGCTGAATATATAACAGATCTGAAAGGCGGTTCTCATGGTTGCATTTTTATTATTATTTAGAAGCTTGTGGCACATCTTAAAAATTTTGTTTCGACAGGAAGAACAAAAGGCGATCATGTTGGCGCTGTTGTTTATTTTGCTGATTGGGACGGTTTTTTATCATAATGTCGAGGGGATGACCTATCTCGACGCATTGTATTTTTCCGTCATGACTTTAGCGACAGTCGGGTATGGGGATTTAGCGCCCCAGACAGCTTTAGGAAAACTGTTTACGATTATTTATGTGCTGATTGGTGTCGGAATCATCACGGGCGTGATCGCGAATTTCAGTCGGGCTTTGGCTGAGTATCATAAACAGAAAAAGCATCATGAGAAAAGCGCACCGGTAAATAAGGAGTAACGGTTTTTAACAGCCAAATAAGATGAAAGCAGGCAACGGATAAGTCATGCGTTGCCTGCTTTTACTAGGTTTCGTTGTTTAGTCATCGAGAGGGGAAGAAACAAGTATTTACTTTCTGTTTTTTTCCGCCAAAATAACCATGAGGTGAATGCGATGGCAATTTATTTAGAAATGCCTGAATTAGATAAAGAGTTTCCTTTTCGAATATTGGTGAATGACGGCGATATTTTGACCACGCCTCACTGGCATCGCGAGGTTGAGCTGATTTATGTGATAAAAGGGACGATCTCATTGGGGATTGACGATGTTCCATATAAACTGAGTGAAGGTGAGATCGCCTTTATTGGAGGCGGGCTGATTCATTATGTTTTGGCTTCGCCTGGAAGTGAACGACTGGTTTATCAATTTGATTTGAATTACTTTACGGCAGGAAATAAAGAAAATTTAGATTTGCAGAAGCTGTTTTCAGAGCTGTTGCCGGTTAGTCCGCAGTGGGGAGAATCAGATGAGACAGCGATCAGAACTTTGCTGGAAGCAATGAATTATGAAATGAAGACGCAGCAAATTGGTTATCAATTTGCGCTAAAGGCTGGATTGTTTGAACTGATTCAACGACTGCTACGAGACATTCCCAAGCAAGTAAAGCAACTAAAGAAAATCAATAAGCTGGCGACTCAGGATGTGTTGGAAAAGCTGGACGAGATTTTTAATTTTGTCGAGGAACACTATCAAGAAGCGTTGACTTTACAGGATATCGCTGAAGTTGCCGGCTATAGCTCGTTTTATTTTACGAAGTTTTTTAAGAAAAATACGGGTAAAACATTTTTAACCTTTTTAAACGATTATCGGATTGATAAAGCTAAGTGGCTGCTGATCAATAGTGATTTACCAGTATCAGAAATCATTGCACAAACAGGCTTTGAAAGTAATAAAACCTTTTATCGTCTTTTTAAAGGTTCGATGGCGATGGCCCCATTAGAATATCGGAATACGATGAAAATTGAATAACTACTTGAAAGGCAATTACTGATACGGTAATTGCCTTTCGACAATATTTGAGAATAATACAACAAAAATGGGGGAATAAAAAAATTTTTTCCTCGCTATAATAAAAGTATCAACACAGATAAAAACGGATACTGACCGAGAGGGAGAAAAGATAAATGAAAAAAGAAACGCAATTTTTATGGGGCGGAGCGATCTCCGCTGCCCAAAGTGAGGGGAATTATTTAGCAGATGGTCGGCAACCTTCAAACTTTGATTATTTACCGCTAGATGATCGTCGACTGAAAGCAGTATATAAGAATCAAGCAGATTCGATCTTAGCATCTACCGGAGATGAAATTTATCCTGGGAGAAACGGCAATGATTTTTATCATCATTATCGAGAGGATATTGGTTTATTAAAAGAGCTTGGTGTGAACAGTTTTCGTTTTTCCATTTCTTGGTCGCGAATCTTTCCGACAGGGGAAGAGGAGCAGCCCAATGAAGCAGGGCTAAAATTTTATGAGGATCTTTTGACCGAGCTTGAGAAGCAGCAGATGGAACCGATTGTCACATTGTCTCACTTTGAGATACCTATCCAATTAGTCAAAAAATACAACGGTTGGGAGGATCGCAAGGTTATTGATTTCTTTCTTCATTACGGCAAAACAGTAATGACACGTTTCAAAGAGCGAATCAAGTATTGGATTCCCTTTAATGAAATGAATATGGTTCTGCATATTCCATTTATCGGCGGAGGCATCCTATTTGAAGAGGGCAAAGACAATTTATCGATGCAATACCAAGCAGGACATCATCAATTATTAGCAAATGCGTTGATCATTCAAGCTGGAAAAGAAATTGATCCAGCAAACCAGTTCGGTGCGATGTTAGCCGCTGGGAAAACCTATGCGTATACTTGTGATCCCAAAGATGTGTTCGCGGCACTTCAGCAGGAGAGAGAGAATTTGCTTTTCTCCGATGTGCAAGTCTTTGGAGAATATCCGAAATTCTTTGCTCATTATATTGTTGAAAAGAATTTGAAGCTGAGGATCGATCAAGAGGACGACGAAATACTTAAAAAGAATACCGTTGATTTTGTTTCCTTCAGCTATTATTCCAGTGCCTGCACCGCGGCTGAGGAGAGCGGAATTGATCGTGTCGCTACAAATGGCTACACAACGCTGCGAAATCCTTATTTACCAAAAGGCAAGAGTGTGTGGCAGGATGATCCGTTAGGTTTACGAATCACCTTAAATCAGCTGCAGGATCGATATCACAAACCGCTGTTCATTGTGGAGAACGGGATCGGAACTCAGGATGAGTTCGCGGATGGAAAGGTGCAGGATGATTATCGTATCCATTATTTGCGAGGGCATATTAAAAATATGCTGTTAGCAGTAGAAGAGGATGGCATTGAGCTGATGGGCTATCTGATGTGGGGCATCATTGATCTGCCTAGTGTCAGCGAAGGAAAAATCAGCAAGCGCTATGGGGTCATTTATGTGGACCAGGATGATCAAAATAAGGGAACACATCAGCGTTACAAGAAAGACAGCTTTGCTTTTTATCAAAAAATTATTTTATCAAATGGAGCCGTTGTATTTGAATAGAAAGGGGTATAAAAAATGAAAAAGTATCAACCATTAGTAAAGGAAATCATTCAAGGACTTGGGGGAGCTGACAACATCAATTCAGCAGTCCATTGCGCGACCCGCTTACGTTTTGATTTAAAAAATCAAGCTGCGGCAAATCTGGAAGAGCTAAAGCAGATTGATGGCGTCGTGGGTGTAAATCCCACACCAACGCAGTTACAGGTAATTATTGGCAGTCATGTAGGCGATGTTTTTGAAGAAGTGGTTCGTCAGGGAGTATCCAATGGTGATTCTGAAGTAAAAGAGTTATCTTCCACGGCATCAACCAAAGAAACGAGTATTTTCAATAGAGTTGTCGATACGATTACTGGCTGTATGACTCCGATGATCCCTGCTTTGACCGCTGCCGGGATGATCAAAGTAATTCTCTCGTTGTCGACGACCTTCCATTGGATGTCAAATGAATCAAGCACTTATCGCGTATTAGATTTTATTGGAGATGGAGCTTTTTATTTCATGCCAATTCTGTTAGCCGTCTTTGCGGCGAATAAATTTAAAGTCAATACATCAATCGCTATTATTGTTGTGGGTGTTTTCCTGCATCCTAATTTTAGTCAGTGGGTAGCTTCAGGCGATCCAATCTCTTTTCTGGGAATGCCGATTCAAGGAGTGATCTATGCTGCTTCGGTGATTCCGGCGCTTTTGACCATCTGGGCGATGTCTTATATCGAACGTGGCGTGGATAAAATCACTCCGCAATCCTTGAAGATTCTGTTGAATCCAACGCTGACTTTATTAATCACTGCGCCTTTAGCTTTGATCGTGATTGGCCCATTAGGTAATTATGCTGGACAAGGCTTGGCTTGGGTGATCAACTTAATGCAAGGTCAATTAGGCTTTATCATGGTAGCGCTATTAGCAGCAGCGATGCCGTTTATCGTCATGACCGGAATGCACCATGCCTTGACACCGATTTTTGTGGCCTCTTTTGCCACAACGGGCACTGAATCCTTGATTCTAGTTGCGCAAATCTGTGCCAACTTGGCACAAGGCGGAGCCACTTTATCAGTTGCCTTTAAATCAAAACAAAAGAATGTCAAATCAATCGCTGCAGCGGCGGGAATATCGGCTATTATGGGAATCACCGAACCGGCCCTGTATGGGATCACGATGAAATATAAAAAGCCATTAGTGGCGGCTTGTATTAGTGCGGGTATTTCAGGCTGTTTTGCCGGATTGATGCATGTGACATTGTACGTACCACAAAATAGTTTGATGGCAATTCTAGGTTTCTCAGGTGATAAGGGCACAGCCAATGTCATCGCAGGATTATCCATGATGTTGATGTCGGTGGTTTTATCCTTTGTATTGACCTTCGTTCTGCAAAAGGACGAAAAAATTGAAGCTACACCGACTGAAAAATCTGCGGAAGGCTTGGCAGTAAATTCATAAAAAAGCTGAGTAGGGTAGAAGAATCTTCTATCCTGCTTTTTGGAGGATCACTTATGAAAATTTATTTAAATGATTACGAAACCGAAACCTTGGAAAAGGCGGAGAGTTTGCTGTTTAACGGCAATGGTTATATTGGTTTGCGGGGAAATCTGGAGGAGGACTACTACGATCATTTTTCTACCAACCGTGAGACCTATATCAATGGCTTTTACGAAACCAAAGAGCTGCACTATCCAGAGAAAATGTATGGCTTCACCCCAACTGGAGAAACCATGATCAGCGTGATCGACGGGCAAACAACCTTGATTACCATCGGTGGTGAACAGTTTTCCATTATGGAAGGAACGATCAGTGACAGTGAGCGTTATTTGGATATGGAAAAAGGTATTACAGTTAGAAATTTAGTTTGGACTTCGCCGCAAGGTCATCAAACAAAAATCACGATCTCGCGTTTAGCCTCTTTCCATTATAAAAATCTTTTTTCACTGAAGATTGATTTCGAGCGTTTGAATCATCAGGAGGAAATTGAACTTACCACCCATTTAAATTTCTATCCAGTGCGCACGATTGATAAAAACGATCCGCGCATGAGCCATGACCTACAAAAGATTGTGATTAAGGAGATTGATTTAGCCAAAAAGAGCTGTGTATTCGGCACCGAGTATTCCCAATTGGAAGCGGAGTTAGTTTGGTCGATTAATAATCAAACGGTTGAACAAACGATTGAAGAGGACCGAATCGTGATTCGCACAAAACTGGAGGGCAACAGTTATCAAAAAAATCTAAGCTATGCGTTTCAGCAGCAGAAGCACGAGAAAATTGAGTGCAGCTTTGCCAAACTAGTTCAGAAACAAATAGAATTTCTGAATGATTTTTGGCAAAGTGCGAAAGTAAACATCAAAAGCACAGATAACCTTGAAGAGAGTGTCAATTACAGTACCTTTGCTCTGCTTCAATCACTTGGGACGAATCATACCACTAGCATTGCGGCTAAAGGTTTGAGCGGCAGCGGTTATGAAGGGCATTACTTTTGGGACGCGGAGATGTTTGTCTTTCCTGTCTTCTTGCATTTAAATCCGCTGCTGGCAAAGCAATTGCTGACTTATCGCTATACTACTTTGGACAAAGCACGGGAGAATCGTCAGCTTTTCGGCTATCAAACAGGGGCGTTCTATCCATGGCGAACGATCTCAGGAACCGAGTCTTCCCCATTTTTCGAAGGCGGGTCCGCTCAGCACCATATCAACGCAGATATTGCTTACGCATTTATTCAATATTATCGTTATACGGACGATTTAGCTTTTATTGTTGACTGTGGATTTGAAGTTCTATTGGAAACGGCTCGTGTGTTCAGCGAAATTGGCTACATGAAAAACGGCAAATTTCACATTGATAAAATTACCGGTCCAGACGAATACACGGTACTGGTTAATGACAACTATTACACCAATCAATTGGTTGCTTATCAATTCCAATGGCTCAATCGTTTCGCGAAATTATTGAGAGAGCATCATCCCGAAAGCTGGTCAGAGTTGACCAAGAAGCTCCAGCTTGAAGAGTCTGAGTTACAGGATTTCGCGCAATTTTCAACGGCGATGGCCTTGCCTTTTGATGAAGCAAAAGGAGTAATTGCTCAGGATCGGGATTTCTTGAATAAAAGCTTTTGGCCTTACTCTAAAGAAGAAACAAACTATCCGTTATTGCTCAATTATCATCCATTGACGATTTATCGTTATCAGATTTCTAAACAAGCGGATGCCGTACTGGCGTTGATGCTGTTTCCAGATTCCTTTGACAAGGAGACAATCGCTAAGAGTGTCGCTTACTACGATGAGGTAACGACTCATGATTCTTCTCTATCTTACTCGACGTTCTCAACGGTATATAGTCGTTTGGGGCAAGTAGAAAAAGGCTATGAATATTTTATCAAAAATGCCCGAACTGATCTGGATAATAGCCACAAAAATACGAAGGACGGTATCCATACCGCATCAATGGGCGGAACCTTCATGTCGATCATTTATGGCTTTTGTAATCTTCAGGTAGTGGAAGATAGGCTGACAATTGATCCCCATTTGCCGGCAGAGATCGACGAAATTGATTTTTATACCTACTTTAAAAATCAAAAGTATCGTGTTTACGTCAGTCATCAGGAGCATTGGATCGAAAAAGTCGCAGAGGAGCATCAATAAATGAAAGGTTTTGTATTTGATTTAGATGGTGTGATCACAGATACGGCAAAATACCATTATATTGCTTGGAAACAGCTAGCCGCTGAGATCGGGATTACGATCGATGAGGCCTTCAACGAACAGCTGAAGGGCATCAGTCGTCAGGATTCGCTGGCGCGGATTTTAGCCCAGGACGATAAACTGGATGTTTACTCCGACTCAGAATTAAATAGAATGGCAGAAAAAAAGAATCAGCACTACGTGGCATTGTTGGAGACGTTAGCGCCTGAAGACGTATTGCCAGGAGTCAGAGAATTCTTAGAGGATGCCCGCAAATTCGGAATCCCTTGCGCGATTGCCTCAGCATCAAAAAATGCCCCATATATTTTGCACAAATTGCAGATCAGCGACTATTTTTCCGGTATCGTTGATCCAACAACGTTGACAAAAGGCAAACCCGATCCAGAAATTTTTATCAAAGCTGCTGAATTAATAAATTTAAAGCCTGAAGAAGTGGTCGGCTTTGAAGACGCACAGGCAGGAATCGATGGAATCAAAGGTTGCGGGATGTATGCCGTCGGTATCGGGGCGGCGGAGCAGTTAAAAGGTGCTGATCGAGTAGTGAATGATTTTTCGGAATTGACTATCGAGGAATTGCTTTGCTTGTAGATAGTTAGAGACTACCAGAAATTTTGGTAGTCTTTTTTTCTGGAAAAAGGAGTGATTTGTTTATTTTCTTATTTTGATCTTATCACATCTCTTCTGATTTATTTAAAAAAATCGCGGTGAAGCAATTTTGCTTGGGTTACGTTCTATTTATTACGCGAAAAATCCTATTTTGCGAATTCAAAATTTTAAATTTTGTGAAGATTTTAAAATTGGTAGTGGGTTATTTAATGCGGTATCATTAACGCATACGAGAAAACAACAATGGTAAAAAGGAGAGGTCTAGCATGGAAATAAAGAAGCTTCAGCAAAGGCAATTGTTTTGTACTAAACGTGAAACTGTTGAGAAAAAAGTGGTTCAATATTTCGAAAAGACACAGGATGCAGATTCTGTCGTTGAATACGCGATTGCCCTCATGGTGCGTCACTCACTTGTTCTGGGAGATTTTTCATTGTTGTTTCAGGATGTGATTCGTGAGATTTATAGCCATGCTAGACCCAGCAATACACTGAAAAAATTTTTGCCCTACTTCCAATCTTATTTCAACGATTCAGAGTGGCAGCAGATCATAAAGCGGTTATTTATCAGTGAGAAAAAATACAAAAAGGCGACAAAAAATACACGGATTCAAGCTAGTTATTTGAAGAATACGGGGAGTGCGGCCATTACGAAAGAATTTGGTAGTTATACTCTTGTGACGATTTATAAGGATGCCAGCGGGAAGAAGCATACTTGGAGATTAAGAGATGCTGACCCGAGGAATACTGTTGAAGAGACGGAACGGATACTTGAGATTTTGACTAATCTAACAATCTTTCAAAAGGATGGCGTGCGTCGCTTTGCCGAATACATTGATTATGATTGTGCAGGTACCACTATTGTCTCCAGTTCACGGGGAACAAAAGAACAGACACAGGCGGCAATCTCACTCCAACATGATGATTCACTTGCTGATGATGCGGACTTTTTGGAGGGGTATGATCTAAATACTCTTAGTAAAGAGTCGCTGATTGTATTAATAAAGCAGATATTTAAAGAAGCAAAAGCAGTAATGCTAGAGGAAGAATCGTTCTTTTCAAATGGGAAACTGTCGACATTTAATCAGTCATTTGGCGCTGAATCAGATTTAGATGATAGGATCAGTTCATTTGACAAGGAAACGAATCAACATCAGTCAGATAACGTATCCAGCGAAACCGATGGAGCAGATGAGAAGATTTCAGACTTGGCTTTAGCAGATACCGCCATTGTGGAAGAAATTTTACCGGAAAAATCCGTGGTTAATAAAAAAACAAAAAGACCAAGTAAAGAGAAAAGAATACTCTTAAAGAAGTTTCAGGATAATCATAAGCGCACTTGAGAAAAATTTTTTATAACTGGATAGTACCGTAAACGGAGCTTCAAAAAAATAATCTTGATGCGGCAATCATAAAGTCAGTCTGCTTTCTCAGCAGTTCTCATTTTTCCGATGGACTTCCTAGTTGTAAACGAATACAATTGCATTAATACTAGCTTTTCAGTAGGCAATTGTGGAGGCGAAGAGATGGAATTTATTGGGGTTTTGTGTCTGATTTTAGTGAGCGTTACCGTAGCAAGTCACTTCTCAAGAAGAATAGGTATACCAGCGGTGATTGGACAATTACTCGTAGGGATTGTACTGGGAAACGGGGGATTAAAAATCGTTCATCCAGATATTCTGGTGACGGATTTTTCTGAGATCGGGGTCATTTTACTAATGTTTCTAGCAGGTATTGAAAGTAATTTGCCTCTGCTGCGAAAATATTTCCGCCCTGGAGTTTTTGTGGCTTTACTGGGAATTCTGTTTCCGCTGTTATTAGGGACAGGGAGTGGAAGTCTTTTTGGTGTTCCAATGAATCAGTCCTTTTTCTTCGGACTGGTTTTAGCCGCAACTTCTGTCAGTATTTCGGTGGAGGTCTTGAAGGAGCTGAAGGTAGTCAACACAAAAGAAGGCTCAACGATTCTCGGTGCTGCTGTGGTTGACGATATTTTGGTAGTATTGATCGTCAGCTTATGCATGCCGCTTTTAGGCGTGGAGAATGGCAATGAAAAGCCGCTTGGTTTTATGCTGCTGGCACAGGTTTTGTTTTTCATAGCGGTCTTTTTCTTGATTCGGTGGGGCGCTCCGTACTTAATGAACTTGAGTAAAAAAATCTTTGCCCAGTCTTCAGTAATCATCGTGTCTTTGACCTTATGTTTAAGTATGTCCTACTTGGCTGATTTCATTGGATTAAGTTCAGTGATTGGTGCTTTTTCAACAGGAATTGCCATCGGTCAGACCAATGTTTGGAAGGATGTCCGCTACAATATTGAAGCGATCGGCTATGCGGTGTTCATACCGGTCTTTTTCATCAGTATCGGCTTAGAAGTTACCTTTGAAAATTTATCGAAGCAATTGCTTTTTGTCCTTGTTTTTACTACTATTGCTATTTTTTCAAAACTGCTCGGCGGATATTTAGGGGGAAGATTTTCTGGATTTGATAATCAGAGCAGCTTGATGGTGGGCTCGGGAATGGTCTCTCGAGGTGAGATGGCCTTAATTATTGTTCAATTAGGGTTTCAGGCCCATTTGGTTGTAGGAAAATATTACTCAGCGATTATTCTAGTAATCCTATTTACGACATTATCCTCGCCTTTTTTACTAAAATACTTTACAAAAAAACTCTATTCATGAAAATTGGCATCCTATCGAATTATAAAGCGATAGGATGTTTTTCTTCATTAATTTTTTGCATAAGCGATCACTGGTGACAATAAAAGAAAACTAATAAGTGTTCCTTCTCGTACCATCAAAGTCAGATGGAAAAAATAGGTTAAAACTAATGCAATCAGGATACAAAATAGATCAATACTATAGCGATAAGATTTAAAACTGCGCTGAGTTCGTTCGGAAAGAAAGAGACAAAACGTCTCGATTGGAAATTTGAGTAATTGGTATTTCAAAACCTTTCCTGTCCCGATCCCCGCGATAATTGTTCCTAGAATAAATAGCAGGCATTTTAATAGATACGAATGTAACGTAAAAAGCGGAAAAAGAAAATAAGTAAACAGATTGATGGTTGAGCCGAAAAACAGCAAGGCAATACTCATTATCAGATAATTTTTTACTCTTAGCTGTGGGTCTAGCAGTAGACAAGCAATCAAAAATAAAAAATTCAATCCTGCAGTGATTGTACCGATCTTTATTTGGCTAAATTCGGCAAGTGTGGCATTTAGCGAGTTGAAGCTGCTGATGCCGATGCTGGCTTTTAAGGTCAAGCTGATGCCAAAAGCGCTGATCAGATAATACAGAAACGAGAGAGTTAATTTTTTTTGATTCATGATAGTTGTTCCTCCAATAACTAATTGATAGGATGAGTATGACGGAAATAAAAAGTTGTAACTAGGAGATATAGCCTAATGAGAAAAAAAGAAAAGTATACTGAGGCAACTTGTCAGCTAGATTTTCCTTTTTTATCGCCATCGATTTTAAGCCAAAGCTTTTTGATGGACTTTGATCGAAATGAAAAAATTGTTGATCAAATGCTGGAGCTGCGATATTTATTTATTATTTTGGAAGGAAAAGCACGGATTATTCAGCAAGAACCAAATGGGAAAAGTATTATTTTGCAGTTTCTGGAAGTAGGGGATCTGATTGGTGAGCTGACCTTAGTAAAAGCTGAAGAAGCACCTAAGGATGTAATCGCCATCGGAGCAGTTCGCTGTTTGGCTATTCCATTAAATGTAGTTGAGACTACTTTAATGAAGCGAGTAGAATTCCCTACATTTATCGCTCAATACATAGGAAAGAAATTATTACTGCGAATGGAACATTTTTCTCATGCTCAAACCTTTGAGCTGAAATATCGCCTAGCTTCATTATTGTTGGAAGTTGCGGTAAATGATCAATACACTGAAAACAATACGCAGATTGCTGATTATCTAGGCGTCAGCTATCGTCATCTGACCTATACATTTAAATTTTTGCGTGAAAATGGGTACATTGAAAGGAATAAGATGGGTTATTTGATCCATCCAGCAAAGCTGCGCATATTGATCAAAGCAGGGAATGAAGCTTAAAAAACCAAGCAAACAAAACCTTATATTTCAATAAAAGAAAAAAAACTCCTGAATTTTAAAAAAATTTAGGAGTTTTTTGTTTTGGATAAATTTTTTTTGGTATAGGTGAATAATTTTAATAACCAGATTGAAATTATTCTAAAATAGATTGTTATTTAATCTGTCTTTTTTCCTCTTGTTCTACCCCGCGAACAAAACAAGATTTATAGGTTCAACGCTTGAAAATTGATTGAGGCTTGGAAGGTGAAGGGATTTCATTTCAATCGTGTTAAAAGCTGATTGATTTGTAGCTCAGACAGATTGAAAAAAAGTGAGGTGAACAAGAATACTTCAAAAGGATGTCCTCTTTATCGCTGATACTTTTAGTTTACAAAGAACCAAATAGCACTAAAAGAATGCTCAGACCTGTCTGTGTGAATAGCTATCTGAATTACGAAAAGCGACAAAACAACGTTTAGAGGAATTTGTATTTAATGTAACAAATCAACTTCAAAGAGGATAGAGCTAAATTCGTAATCTATTTGTAATGTAACATAGATTATTTATTTAATAAAAAATATACGTAATTCGCTTTGGTTTTGCTAAAAATAAATTGAAATTGAATTGGTTATAAGTTAATTCTCAATTTATTTAAAAATAATTATAAAAACTGGCTATTAAATGTGATAGGATTTTGATTGTGAAGGAGGTGAGAAAGAAATGAACCAGCGGAGAATAATTTTTTTCTTGTTACTAATTATTTTACTCCCAAATCTGAATGTCTTTTCTGCAGGTGCTGAAGAAATAACGAATTCTACCAGTTCATCTGAGAAACCGAACCAAAGTATAGAGGATAGCATGAAGCTCAACGAAATTGCAAATCCTGCTGAAACCGATACAAGCAAGGTGGATGAAACGACAGAGTCAACAGCGTCTTCAGAAGAAGCGAAAGAAGCAACAAAAGATTCTGAAACAGAAGAAAAAACGACGGAAAGTTCAGAAACAAAAGAGGATAGTGAAGAGGTCGAAAAGGCTGATTTGCGCCTTTTGGCAGCCAATGAGGCGGAAGTAAGTACATGGGCTGATTTTGTAAATGCTATTCGAGACGAAACCATCACCAAAATTATCCTTGCCGCAAGCTTCGATAATCCTAGTGCATCAGATACAAGGCTTTCTGCCTATGCCAGAAAAAATGATTTAGAGATTGACGGGCAGGGTCATCGAGTGAATTTTAAAGATTCGTCGATCTATTTAGCTTCACCACAAAATGCTATTGGGTCCTTCCACATGCATGATATTGTGTTAAATCAAACCTATGCTGGAGCCTATTCAGAAGATATCGTCGGAACTCGATTGATTACTGCGAACGGTGTCAAGTGGAAATATCGATTTGGGAATATCACCGCTGAGTCGGGGGTGCAGCGATTAGCCAGAGCCTCTCATTCAGAGGTGAGAGTATATGGCGATATGGATATTAATACACGAGCGGAAAATTTCTATTTAGGCAGTCTTATTATGGAGGATGGAACCCAATATAAAGGGAATGTAAACTACTATAATTTCTCTGTCTTTTGGTACAACGATGCAGCGAATGCTGGATCAACCGGAGCTTCCAGAGAGTTTACAATCGGGAAGAATTGTCGTGTCGACGTTGGACAAACGCAAACTGCGGGGCGTACATATCCTGCTGTTTATCATCATTATCTTGCTCTAACGGTTGGCGAAAACAGTGTGTACAACGTGGATATGCCAGGAAATGCGGTACGTTTTGATGATGCTGGTGCCGGAATGACAATCAAAAAAGGTGCTGTCGTGAATTTGACGAGTAAACAAGCATCTGGTTCAGTAGTGGCCTTTAGTAACAATAATACCTATCTGAATGCAGAACCTGGGAGCTATCTTTATGTCATTGGGACAAGTAGTCAGCCTTTGATCAATTTAGCGGCGGATGCCACAGGAATCGCGAGTGTCAATCGAACAGGGAATTCCTTAACATTAAACAGCCCTGCTCAATATGATTTGCGAAATTTACATGATAGTCGAACGGCGGTAAATGTTGCTTATGGGAATACTGCAAATAATAAATTCTCTATTCTTGATTCAGATATCGATTTATGGAAGGTCGGTGTTCCAGTTCTTGGACCATCTAATGAAACCTATGCTAAAGTTCCAAGCCTTGAGGTAGTTGGAAGCGGAAGCGGAGAAGTTGTAACGACATCGGTGGCTTCACTGAATCAATTCAAACAGGCAAACTACCGTCGAATTTCAGGAATGAATCAGAATCCAAAGATTGAATGGACGCCGGTTACAGATGCGGATAAAACAATTAAGGGTCGTGTGATTATTGGGGAAGTACCTGATAATAATGGTTTAGTCGCTGGAGAAATCAAATACATTCCGGTCTATGCCTCAGAGAATCAGGCGAAGCTCACTTTGACTGATACTTATGGGAATGTTCGAGACAATCTATTTACAGATGTAAATGGCTATGCTTCTTACTCAGATACAAATGACCCGATTCAATTTCAAAAAGCTGGTGAAAAAATTTCAGGTATCGCTGAACGGGGACCATGGCTCACACCTGATCCGATTGAAACGACCGTTATTGATGCAACACCACCAGAACCCGCTAAAGTAGATCATTCGGACGCCATCCAAAGTACGACTACTAAGCTAACGGGAACTGGGGAGCCTAATAGCATTATAACATTAACCGTTAATGATCAGCCATCGGGGATTCCAGGACAGCTGGTCGACGCGGATGGAAAATGGGAAATTGATATCTCTAGTTTGAATCTTGTGAAGGACGATGTTCTTCAATTCTTTTTACAAGACCAAAGTGGACCTATTACTGAACTTAGTGAAGCAGAACGTCCAAGCACAAATAACGCGATCGGCAATATCAATCCAAAAACTGATTTGAATTATCGTGATGCGACATTCAAGGCAGCGACAAAAGCCACCGTGGTAGGGTATCTATCTTTGGCCTCAGTGCCGGAAGGACTAGAGTTTGGAAACAATCAAGTGTCGAACAAGACACAAGAGTATCGTCCAACAGTCAATGGTGATCTGGTTGTTTCAGATACTCGCGGCGGAGCGAAAAAGCCTTGGCGCTTAACGTTAAGTCAATCAGAAGAACTGACAAACGGCACGATATCGCTTGGAGATACGCTTTATTACACCTCTCAATTAGGGGAAAAGCAAATTACAACAGCGACACAAATCGTGGAGTCGGGAACCTTTGCCTCTGATGGCTCAAAGAATATATCGGCTGATTGGCAAGGTAGCAACGGGTTCAAGCTGACGGTTCCGGTCGAAAAACAACGTGTCGGAGACTATTCAGGAAAATTGTCATGGAAACTAGAAGATGTCCCAGGAAATTAGGTGAGTAGATGAGACGATTAGTTATAAATAGTTTATTGATCATGCTGGCGCTCTTTACTACTGTGCCTGTCTTTGCGGCAGATGCTAACTATGATAGTAACGGGGTTACAGCGTTTTACGGAAAATATGAATACCCAAAAGATGAACCAGAAAAAGAACAGCCGTTGGAAAATGAAGAAGACAACCAAGCCTCCGTGAATGGAGAAACACGCGGAACAGCAGGTGAGACGACAAATCAATTAATAAGCAGATTGCCGTCCTATAAAGGAGAAGGCACCATCATTCCGGCGACGGGAGATACCTCAAATCTATTCGCTACATTGAGTGGTTTTTTCTTATTGTCACTCGTCTTTTTTAAACTGAAGGAGGAGGAGAATGGTGAAAAAAATTCAATTATTTAGTTTTCTTCTCCTGCTCTTTACAACCTCTGTTGGACAAAAAGCTGTACTGGCTGATACTACAGATACACATATGAAGTACCAAAGCGGTGGAGAGACAACGGTTAAGCCGCTTGATCCTTTGCTGCCGGACCCGTTAAAACCAGTGGTACCTGTTGATCCCACTAATCCAGCTGGTCCGATGGAAGGTACTGGCGGCAGTCTTTCCTTTGATTTTGCCTCTAGCTTTCAATTTGGAAGTCAGGCAATTTCGACTAAAGATGAAACATATTATGCGCTGCCGCAGGAATACACTGATTTTGACGGAACGAAGAAAAAGGGCCCCAACTATGTTCAAGTAACGGATGTTCGCGGAACTGGCTCAGGTTGGCAATTGAGCGTGAAACAAAATGGTCAATTCCAAACCGCTGAAGCGCAAAAGCTTGCAGGTGCTGAACTATGGCTTAAAAATGGTGAAATGATCTCGACTCTTCCAGATTCTTATGCACCAAGTGCCAAGGAAACGATCGAAATGCCATTGGATTCGGAAGTCAATGTTATAACTGCGAACAATGAACAAGGAATTGGCACTTGGCTGTATCGGTTTGGCTCAGATGAAACCAGTGGCGGACGTTCAGTTCAGTTAAACGTTCCCGGCAGCTCGGTAAAATATGCAAAAAAATATCAAACTTCCCTAACATGGAGTTTAAAAGATGTACCTTAAGGAAACCTAAAAACTTTATACGAGGAGAACATGACGATGAAAAACGTAAAATTAATGACAGTCGCAACTTTAGCGGCGTTATCTTTATCAACTGCTGGCGGACTGATTACACAGGCGGACACAGTTGATTACGATTCAAATGGTGTAGTGGAATTTATTCCAAATACTGACCCGACAAAACCAGTTGACCCAACTGATCCAGACCCAACGAACCCAGTTGATCCAGTTGATCCGACTGATCCAACAGGTCCAAAGCCAGGAACAGATGGTCCGTTGTCGATTGATTATGCTTCATCATTAGACTTTGGGGTAAATAAAATTACCAATAAAGATGAAGTCTACTATGCAAGAGCTCAACAATACAAAGATGGGCATGCGGCAACACCGAACTATGTTCAGGTTTCTGATAATCGCGGAAACAATGCCGGATGGACCTTGAAAGTAAAACAAAATGGCCAATTCAAAGCAACCGGTACATTGAACGATACATTGACAGGCTCTCAAGTAAAACTTGTTAGTCCGACCGTAAACAGCAACTCAACAGCTGTGTTTCCAACAGCAGCGGCAACGATCGAGCTTGATCCAGCTGGGACAGAAAGTTTAGTGATGTCAGCGAAAGTGAATCAAGGTGCTGGAACTTATTCTAACCATTGGGGAACAGTCGAAACGGTCAAAGAAAAAGATAAAGACGGAAATGAAGTAGATGCTGAAGTAACCAAGGCTGTCACGTTAGCAGTACCCGGCAGTACACCCAAAGATGCAGTGAAATACAGCACCTCATTAACATGGAGCTTATCAGACGTACCAGGCAACTAACATTAACTTAGGAGGATGACTACAAATGAAAAAATTTGGTTCTTTATTTTTAGCTACTGCTATCTTAGCAGGAATCACCTTAGCGCCAGCTGTGAGTTTTGCGGCTGATGGCGGGGAATACGATACAAACGGTGTGATTACTTTCACCCCAAATAACGGAACTACTGATCCGGTTGATCCGGTGGACCCGACTAATCCGGTTAAGCCGGTTGATCCAACTGATCCAAGCGGGCCAAAACCAGGTACGGCTGGCCCATTGTCGATTGATTATGCGTCAAGTCTAGATTTTGGTTCACAAAAAATTACTTCTAAAGATGAGATCTATAAAGCAAAAGCGCAAAAATATCTTGATAAGGACAATGTAGAACAAACGGGGCCTAACTTTGTACAAGTAACTGATAATCGTGGAACTGAAAAAGGCTGGACATTGCAGATGAAGCAAAACAGTCAATTTACGACAGCAGATGCCGACGAGTTGACAGGGGCAGAAATCACTTTCAAAAATGGGAATGTCGTAACTGCCTCCGATTCAGAAAAACCAACAGGACAGGCAACGATCGTCGCTGATCCATCTGGAGATTTGAAAAATGTTATGTCGGCGAAAGATGGTCAAGGTGCTGGAACATATTTACTTGATTGGGGTACAGATGCCGCAACCGCAGCTGAAAGTATTGAATTGAGCGTACCTGGCTCAACAACGAAATATGCGAAGAAATATTCAACAACATTTACTTGGGTTCTTAGTGACACACCAGGAAACTAATTAAAAAAGAAGAATGAAGAAGGGGTGTTTTCCAGCATCCCTTTCTTTCACTGAAAGGATAACGGTACGATGAAATTTAGAAAATTTGTGATGCTGGCAGTTGCCATTTTAAGTAGTTTGATGCTGACGACACCGGGAATCGCATCGGAGTTCAATTTTGCGGTGACTCCTAAAGCGTCAGAAAATCAAATCGACAAGCAAAAGACGTATTTTGATTTATTATTGGCTCCTAACCAAGAGGATACCCTGACTGTAGACCTGCGGAATGATACAGATAAAGAAGTCGTGATCGAAGCACAGATAAATAGTGCAACAACAAATGGCAATGGTGTCGTTGAGTACAGTAAGAATGAGATCAAGCCTGATGAAACATTAAAATACAATATAAAAGACTATGTAGAAGCGCCCGAAGAGATCACACTAAAACCGCAATCAGCGGCTGAATATAAAGTAAAAATACATATGCCAAATGAAAAATTTGCTGGTGTTATTGCCGGCGGGATCACGTTTAAGGAAAAAACAACGGATCAAACAAACATTTCTTCAGATAAAAATGATAAAGGCTTGGCAATCAAGAATGAATATTCTTATGTTGTAGCTTTATTAATGCGCCAAACAACTGAGAATGGTTCACCAGACTTGAAGCTGCAGCGCGTGATTCCTAATCAACGAAATGCTCGTAATGTCATTCAAGGGAATCTGCAAAATCCTAATGGGACCTACTTGAATCAATTAGCGACTAAGACGATTATCACAAAAAAAGGCAGCTCCGAAGCACTTTATACGGATGAACAATCCGATATGCAAATGGCGCCGAATTCCAATTTTAATTTATCAGTACCGCTAAAAGGGGACCGCTTAAAGGCTGGAAAATATACCATGAAAATTGAGGCGTACGGTCAACAGGATCAAAATGGCAGCTATTCGTTTCAAAAAGAAGGCAGCCAGAAAGAAGAAAACTATCGCTACCATTGGACGTTGGAAAAGGATTTCGAGATTAAAGCAGATGTGGCTAAAAAATTAAATGATTCAGATGTCACGATCAAGAAAGATTATACATGGTTGTATATTCTAATTGGAGTGATTCTGCTATTACTGATCGTCATATTCTTAGTATGGCGCAAGAAGAAAAATGACAAAAAAGATCCGGTTTAGCCTCATTTTGATCTACTGTACGGCAGTAACATTATTATTTCTGCCATTTATTAAGCAAACGCTGATCATCTATCGAACGCAAAATGTCATGATCAGCCAGAAAAAAACAGTCACGCCTGCTGAAGAAATCCCATTAGAGGCTGTTCAGCCGCCAGATTTATCAGCTGTTTTAGCCTTTAAAGAAAACCAAACATTTCAATCAGCTGGACAGCTCGTTATCCCAAAAGTCGAGATCGGTCTGCCGCTTTTTTCAGGAGTGACGAATGACCAGCTTTTGGTCGGTGCAGGGACATTATTTCCAGAGAGAAAAGCGGAAAACCAAAATATCGTTGTGATTGGCCATCACTTAGGACGAAATGAGTTATTGTTTGGCAAATTGTTGGAAATGACTGTCGGCGATACGGTTTATTTGGAATATCAGAACCAGTTTTATCAATACAAAGTCAGTCAGACGAAAATGATTCATCAAACCGAACTTCAGGTTTTAGAAGATAATGGTAAAGCCGAGCTAACATTAATTACCTGTGATAAGCCGACTCATACTGAGCAGCGTTTTGTGGTAAAAGCTGAGCTGGTTCAGCAACCAACAAAAGTGATTAAACAAAAGCTGATTGAACATAAAAACCGGATACAGCATAAAAACAATCGACAAAATCAAAGCTACTGTATAATTGTATGGATTCTTTTTCTAGTTAGTTTGGTGATTGGAACAAGAATGATCATTAAAATCAGCAGGTAGTCTCATGGAAGGAGTGATAAGATGAAAAAAATGATGGCAAAATCATTGGTGGTAGTCTTTGGAGCATCGATTTTTCTATATTCAGAGCATGCATTAGCCAATACTGTTATTTATGATCCGCTGAATCCGCACAATACGATCACTCCAATACCCAATGCTGACCCTGAGCCGAGTGAATACCTGATAGATGGCGAAATAACGATGGAATCTGCTGAGTCGACGCCATCGCAGGATCAAAAAGATAATACAAATGTGGAAAACACGCAAAATAATGAAGTTCAAAGCAGCACCGTTCAAGTCGAGAGTCAGTCAGTAGCCTTATTGCCGACAGACGAGCTGAAGCAGGAGGAGAAAACAGAAGATTTCTCAATACCAGATCCTTATCTGCCAAAAATGAAAAATCATCATAAAAATCAAGTCCTGATGTTAGACGATGATTTCTTTTCTTCCACGAAAAGTACAGCTTTGCCTCCTGATAGCGGCGGAGGCAAGGCTGGATCACTTAATAACTTTGCGGATATCGCACAAAGTGCCTACTTACTATCAGGTGTCGTCTTATACGGCGAAGCGAACGGAAAATTGGCAGCAAGGATGAGTGATTATTTTGCTGGATAGTTTATTAGCAAAGGAAGAGTGGCGGAAGTATCAGCTTTTACGGCAATTAGAGCGAAGTTCTTATTTTGCGTTGTCTAAAAAAGAGATCATGGATCATTTAGAGATTTCCAACTATGTGCTTAAAAGTACGATAGAGCAGTTGATCCAGGATCTTGAAAAATATGGTTTGGCTCAGGAAATTCATGTTTTTTTAGAGGAACCCTTTGTTCAATTAGAAATTACCGGAACGGCCAGTTCTGAGACACTTTTAGAAAAATATGTGGAAGAATCAATTGGCTTTAATATTTTATTGAGGGCTGTTTTAGGAAACTTCAAGTCATTGAATGAGTTTTCCGAAAAATCAATGATCAGTTATCCGATTGCATACAATAATTATAAGCTATTGAACAAGTATCTTGCTAAGTACGAGATGACCATCGATAAAAAATTCCGAGTAAGCGGTGAAAATGAAAAGAATATCCGTTTATTCTTAACCGAACTTTTTTCACGTGTATACAAAGGTCGCTGCCAAATTTTCGATCAATCGAAGGACGGTCATATTCAAGAAAAACAAATGACACTGGAAGATGGTAAGATGACTATTCATCAAAGAATCAGCTTGCAGCACTACCTTCACATAACGAATTTACGAATCAAGCAGCGAAAGTTTGTTGAGAGACGAACCGCTGATGTTTTATCCAGAGAAGCTATCAAACAAGCTATGGAAGAGTCATTTTTTGAACGGGTTCCAATCGAATCTCGCGAAGCAGAAGTGATTGCCTTTTTGAATTATTATTATTCTCGCTCAGAGGAATTGAGTAAAAATCTACGATTGAATGCGAATAAGCAAATTATGACGTGGAGCAAAAATTTGCTGACAAGCCTTATTCAATATTTCCCTAAGTTAATTGAGAGTCCAGAAAAGTATGAATGTTTTCTGATGAGGAGTCATATTTTGCATTTTCAATTGAAGGAGGTCAGCCAAGCCAGTGAGACGCTGCAGCCAGAAATCAACATTGCTTACTTTCAGCAAAATTATCCAACAATATTAGAATTTTGCAGGGTATATGTGAAGCAGCTGCAAGAAAAAGATTCTGAATTGTATAAAAAGAAGAAGCAGGTTCTTTTTCAATATCTTTTTCTAATTTTAGATTCATTTCCAAAAGATGTTTTGGTTGAACCCATCAACGTATACGTCGATTTTTCCTTCGGCAGTCTGTATAATCAGTTTATTACGGAGAATCTCAATTTCTTTCATCTAGTTGGCGCAAAGATTATTACAGATGTTGAAGCTGCAGATATTCTATTGACTGATTCCAGAGATTTAGGAAACGCGTATCATATAGATTGTGTCGTTTGGCTTTCTCCTCCGCGCCCGCTAGATTGGGCGAATTTAGGGCAGAAAATCATTCAAAAAAGAACAGAAAAATCGAATATGACGTAGAAAGAGTATTTCTTTCTGCGTTTTTTTTGATTGATTTTTTGTTGTATTTGCAACGAAAACGACTTATGATATGTTTATAGGATAGGAGGTTGAAAAGGATAGAATTTCTTAGAGATATAGGAAAGATCGCCAGAGCCTTAGATTCCATCGCGAACATCGAGTTTAAGGAGTACCAACTTTCCAAAGGCCAGTATTTATATTTGATACGAATTTTCGAAAATCCCGGCATCATTCCAGATAGATTAGCCGAAATGATCAAGGTGGATCGCACGACGGCTGCGCGAGCGATTAAGAAGCTTGAGGAAAAAGGTTTTATTAGAAAAGAAGCAGATGACGTAAATAAAAAAATTCGACGGTTATTTGTAACAGAAGATGGCGCAAAGCTAGTTCCGATCATTCAACTAGAAAATCAATATTCCAATCAAATCGCTTTGCAAAACCTGTCAAAAAAGGAAATTGAAGCATTTTCCAAAGCATTAAAAATTGTGGCAGCAACGATTGACAAAGAGTGGACCTCCGTCAAAAAAGGCAATAAAAGACCCTATCTGGAACAAATAAATGAATGAGGAGCAAACAAATGACAAACTTTATCACAGATACATCTTTTTGGGAGATTTTCCCTGAAGCGCAAATCAATGTATTACTCGTAAAAGGAATTGGAGACAATCACTCGAAGGAAAATGATCCCTACTTGACCAAATTATTAGCAGAAGGAAAAGAAGCCGCTAAACAATTTCTAACAGAGGAGACCTTTAGTCAAAACCTCGTTGTGGCTCAATGGCGTGGCGCCTTCAGCCAATTCAAAACAAAAAAGGGCGCTCGTTCGTCAATTGAAGCGTTACTGAAAAGAGTCAGTCAGGATCGTGAGTTTCGACCCATCAATCCACTAGTCGATATTTACAATAGTATCTCATTGGAGTTCGCTGTGCCCTGCGGCGAGGAAGACCTGCGAAAAATTGTAGGCGATATTCATTTGGGTCAAGCAGCTGGCGGAGAAGCGTTTTTACCTTTAGGCGCTGAAGCTGATGCCCCCGCTTTACCAGGAGAGATCATCTATTATGACGAAGAAGGTGCAATTTGCCGCTGCTTGAATTGGCGAGAAGCCCAACGGACAATGCTGACAGAAGAAATTCAAGATGTCATTTTCTTTATGGAATCGGTCACTAGCGAACAAGCAACACGTGCCAATCAAGCGATGCAGGAATTGAAAAGACGGATCGCGGATTATTTTGGTGTTGAAGGAATCGATTTTGTTGTAGATTCCGAGCATAGAAAAGTGAAGGCATAACGATTAAAAGCAAGGTTTTGGGAGATTGAATTCCCAAACCTTGCTTTTGTTTATAAATATTTCTCCAATCCCGCTGCAATCCCATCCTCATCGCAAGAAAGTGTCACATCATCAGCGATTTCTTTTAGTGCATCTACCGCATTGCCCATCGCAACACCGATCCCCGCGTATTCGATAATGGAGCGGTCGTTGTGCCCGTCACCAAATGCGATGATGTTCTCTGAATGGATGCCCATTTCAGGAAATACCGTATTCAATGCCTTCGCCTTATCAATTCCTTTGTCAGTGAACTCAAAATAAAACGGTGCAGAGAAGGCGGCTGTAACGATTTCGTCAAAAGGAGCATGGAGTGCTGGTGCAATCTTCTGCAAATATTCTGGTTGTGCTGCGATCAAAATCTTGTTGATCGGGAAGGTCGCAAAGGCTGCCAGATCATCAATCTCACTGAGTTTGAAATTACCGCCGCGTGCTTCATATTCAATAATATTGAATGCGCCATCAGGTAAATCCAGCATGCCGCTGTAAACGTCATTTACATAAAGATAATCTTCTTTGTCAATCATCGGTATGACATCAAATTTTTTCAAGTGTTCTAGAATTGCTTGGCCCGTTTCGATACTCATGGCCTGATTGAAAAGTACCTTTTTTGTCAGACAGTCTGTGACGCGCGCTCCGTTGTATGAAACGAGGAAGCCCTCATATTTGGTCATTTCCAACTGCTCCGCCAGCTCTAGCATGCCTGTCGTTGGGCGACCAGAAGCCAAAATAACTTTGATGCCTTTTTCTTGCGCCGCGATCAAGGCTTGTTTGGTTTTTTCCGAGATTATTTTTCCTGTGTTCAATAACGTACCATCAATATCTAGTACGATTGCTTTGATAATCATTCCATCACGTCCTAATCAACTTGTTACCTTAAGTCTACTATCGACCAGATAAGGTGTAAATGGTTTCATTTGTAAATGACGGTGGAAAATCAACGAAAAAATCCTGCTCTTGCTTGGTAGAAGAGCAGGATTTAGTATCAATACGTCATTTAGTTTTTTTAACGTGGATGACAGGAATCGAACCTGCACCTCGTATTAAATGAAACAAACCGTCGTTTTAAGTCCCACTTCTGAGTCTAAACACCAAGTTCATCCACAAGAAGAGTGTACGACGGTTAGCTTATAGAAAGCTTAAACGGATGATAGAAAACAAAAAGAGCGAGAATCATTCATTAATTTTAGAATGTTCCTCGCTCTTTTCTTAATCTAAAAATGTCACAACTGAACTATAATGCTCTTTTACTTCGCTTAGAATTCCATCATCTGTGATCAACGCAGTTAATTGAGGAAGGTTAGCAAATGTAGCGATTGATTTTTTCTCGAATTTCGTGCTATCAATCAAAGCGATCGTTTGTGAAGCTAACTCTACCATTCGTTTTTTTAGTTCTACTTCATATAGATTGAAATCTGAAAGACCCTCTGTAGCAGAAATGGCGTAGGCGGAGGTAAACAAGGTATCGATGTTGACTTTTTTTAGAATTTCAATTCCTAAAACGCCTTCCACCGCATTCGAACTCCCCTTAACGACGCCACCGATTAATACAACTGTCAAATTTAGATTTTCTTTTAAAAGAGAGGCAGTACGCAATCCATTCGTTAACACGGTGATACGTAAATCAGATTGACTGATGAGTTTCGCTAACTCATAGCAAGTAGAGCTGGCGTCTAAAACAATACATTCACCATTTTCAATCAGCGGAAACGCCTTTTTGGCGATCTCGGCTTTCTTTTCAATATTCTTTTGTTTTCGAATGTCATAATTTTTATCGATTTTCAAGGTTTCGTCTTCTTTCGAACGAGTGGCACCACCATGTGTTCGGATCAACATGTTGTTATCGCTAAGATAATTAAGGTCTGATCGGATGGTTGCCTTTGAAACAGATAATAGTTCGGTCAAATCATTCACGGAGACAGAACCCCGTTCCTGTAGCAAAGCAAGAATTTTTTCTCTTCGTTGGTTTGTATACATAAGCAGTTCCTCCAAAATATCTAATTGAGTATAGTATAAAGCAAAAAAATAGAAAAAACAACAATATTCAATGATTTAGTTTTCGTTTTAATCGAAAAAACGCGTTTATCTTTCGCTTATAACGAATAAAACGAAAATAAACGAAAATAATGATTGACAAAACGAAAGTTAACGCTTACTATGAGGGTACAAAGAGAAAAAGGAGAGAGAAAAATGAAAATTGGAATTGGATCAGATCATAATGCGTTTGAGATGAAACGTGAATTATTCGCATATATAGAAGCAAAGGGATTCGAAATAAAGGACTATGGGTGCTTTTCTCCAAACGAGGTTGACTATCCGGATATTGCCTTTAACGTTGCAAACGGGGTAGTAAATCAGGAAATTGATCGCGGGATTCTCTGCTGTGGAACGGGGATTGGCATGGCGATGGCAGCCAATAAAATTCCTGGAGTAAGAGCCGCACAAGTTCACGATACCTATTCAGCAGAACGAGCACAATTAAGTAATAACGCACAAATCATTACCATGGGCTCAAAGGTTATTGGGTTAGAGGTTGCTAAGAAAATTGTTGATGAGTATCTGTCAGTCACATTTGAAGGCGGCAACTCTGGCAGAAAGATTGATCAAATCATGGAAAAAGAAGCCGAGTATTCAAAATAGGAGGAAAAATGATGAAATTCTTTTTAGACACAGCGAATGTAGAGGAAATAAAACGAATCAATCAATTAGGATTGGTGGATGGTGTAACAACGAATCCCACGATCATTTCAAAGGAAGGTCGAGATTTTAAAGAAGTGATCACAGAAATCTGCGGTTTGGTCGATGGGCCTGTAAGTGCAGAGGTGATCGCTCTTGATACCGAGAACATGGTGAAGGAAGCTAGAGATATTGCAACGTGGGCGGACAATATCGTCGTAAAAATTCCTATGACAGAAGATGGCCTGCGAGCAGTGAATATCTTATCTAAAGAAGGAATCAAGACCAATGTCACCTTAGTTTTTACAGTCGCACAAGGTTTAATGGCCGCTAAAGCAGGTGCAACGTTTGTTAGTCCATTTGTAGGGCGCTTGGATGATATCGCTACCGACAGCTTGGCGTTAATCAGCAATTTGAAAAAAGTGTTAACCCAATATGGTTATCAAACAGGAATCATCGCCGCGAGTATTCGCAGCTTAAAACATGTGGAAGATGTTGCTGAGTTAGGTTCAGATATCGCAACGATTCCAGGTACTTTGTTCCCTAAACTTTGGTCACATCCACTGACCGATGCAGGAATTCAAGCCTTCCTGAAGGATTGGGAAGCCTTTAAAAAATAATTGTAGAAAAAATTTCTGAAAGGAGGAAATAGCATGCGTAAACCAATTGTTGGTATCAGTTTAAAGCTATATCAAAACCAAATTGACGATGCTCGAAATTTTGCCCACGCTATTGTTGAAGAAGTGGGTGACGAGAAAAAGGTTGAACAATTCATGTGTCCGGGAATGGGTGTGCTTTATCCGGTAGCTATGATTTTGAAGGATTCAGAAATCGGTTTGGGTTCGCAAAACATCGCACCTGTGCCAAACGGCGCCTACACAGGAGAATTCTCGATTGAATCTCTAAAGGAAATGAAGGGTGGCTATGCCGAGATTGGACACATCGAACGACGCACGCTTTTCAACGAAACGGACGATATGATCAATCAAAAAGTCCGCTTGGCACTAGATTACGAAGTGACACCGGTCTTGTGTATCGGTGAAGTTACGAAAACAGAGAATTATCAAGAGATTAAAGCGCTAATGAAGAAACAACTATTTCTGGATTTATTCCAAATCGAGGGCAAGAAGGCAGAGAAAATTATTTTAGCTTACGAACCGGCTTGGGCAGTGGGGAAAACCTGTGCAGCCAGCGCGGTTCATGTACAACAGGTTCATGGATTGATTCGTGAATGCATCAAAGAATTGTACGATATCCAAACGGCAGAAAACATTCGCATCATATACGGTGGATCAGTTTCGCAGGAAAACACAAAGCTAATCGTTTCCGATGAAAATGTTGATGGTGTATTCGTTGGTCGTTTTGGGCATAATCCGAAACAGTACGCGTCAATTGTTGAAACAGTAAAAAAAGTAAAGGAGGGGTAAACATGTTTGGCATTATTTTAGTATCCCATAGTCAGAAAATTACTGATGGAACCAAAGAAATGATCGAAGAAATGACTGGTACCAACGACGCAGTGCGAATTATTTCTGCAGGCGGTACAGGTGATGGGCGGCTAGGCACCAACTCGATCATGATCATGGAGGCAATAGAAGAGAATGCGGACTGCCATCATATATTAATTTTCTGCGATATTGGAAGCGCTATTCTAAGCTCGGAAACAGCGATTGACTTGATTGATGATGAAGAGCTGGCGATGAAAACGGAAATCATGGATTGTCCGTTAGTTGAGGGGGCATTTGCGGCAGCTGTTCAGGCAACCGTTTGTCAGGAGAAGGAAACCATAATCCAAGAGTTAGCACAGCTGTAAAGCTTTGTTGAATAAAAAAAGTGAGGAGCGAAAGAAATGAAGTTTCTGAGAAGTATGGTAGGTTACACGATCGCTGGCACTATTGTAATGTCTGTTTGGAATGAGTTAGGCAGTTTTGGCATCTTTGGCGGTTACTTGGCAGCTGGAATTATTATTGGACCCATGTGGTTTATGAATCATTACTTGAATTTGACAGGCAACGAAGATGATGCAGCATTTGTTGATATGGGGCTTGCAATTGGTATTTGCGGAATTGCTCGAGATACGTTCATGCAGGGTTCATCTGTATTAACTGATGCATTACCAACAATCGCATTAGTCATCGTGGGTGCGGTTATTGGTGGGATCGTAGCTGCAGCTTTTGAAAAAAGTGTGGCAAAAGAAGAACAACGCGATGAAAAGGCACCTGAACCAGGAATGACAGAAAAAGAGTTAGATCGTTTAGTTGGCGAAGAATAATCCATTAAGAAACGGAGGAAAAATAATGTCTTTGGGCTTAGGACTTGCAACAGTATGCGGCGGATTTTTATTCCCATTTGTAATTCGCATGGCATGGGGGAAAATGGTAGATCACTGGGGGCCAATCGGAGGCTGGATGGCCGCACTCTTTATTGTTGGAACTGTTTGGTGTATCAATCACGGTATTTCAACACCGATGATCGCACAAACAGGTGCGTGGGTCGATCAAGGGCTGGCAGCTGGTATCGGTGTCTGGGTAGCTTCTGCATTGGTCGGCGGGAACGTGAAAAAATCACTTCCTAAGATTGTCGCAGCCGTATCAGGAGGATTACTAGGCGGCCTGCTATTGTCATTGTTCTTATAAAAAAAAATGCAGCATAACAACTAAAAACTATATTGTTAGGAGAATGGGAAGATGAAACGTTTAATCAATGATGGCTATGAAGTAGTAGAAGAAATGCTGGAGGGTTATGCAGCAGCGAACAAGCAATATGTGGACTTGGACTTGGAAAATCGTGTCGTTGTCAGTAAATTAATGAGTGAAGAACCGCGCGTTCGCGTAATTGTCGGCGGTGGATCAGGACATGAGCCGATGTTCTTAGGCTATGTTGGAAAAGATTTTGCGGATGCGGCGGTTGTTGGAAACGTGAATACTTCACCGGCACCGGATGCTTGTTACGAAGCAGTGAAAGCGGTTGATAGTGGAAAAGGTTGTCTCTATTTATATGGAAATTACGCAGGCGATGTGATGAATTTTGATATGGGTGCGGAAATGGCGTTAGAAGAAGATGGTATTCGGGTAGAAACGGTCACGACTACCGATGATGTCTATTCAGCTAAAGATAAAAAAGATCGGCGTGGCGTGGCTGGCGACTTGCCAGTCTTCAAAGTAGCTGGAAGTGCTGCGGCGAAGGGTTATGACCTAGATAAAGTCAAAGCAGTGACTGAAAAAGCCAATGACAATACCTATTCATTGGGTGTGGCGCTATCTTCTTCAACTTTACCTGTTACCGGCGAAGTGATTTTCCAAATGGACGAAGGCGATATGGAGATCGGTATGGGGATTCATGGAGAACCGGGAATTGAACGTCGTAAAGTTGAAAAAGCCGATGTGATTATTGATGAGATGATGAAGATCATTTTGGAAGATTCTAAAATTGCGGCTGGCGATGAGGTGTATGTATTAGTTAACGGATTAGGAGCTTTACCAGTAATGGACCAATATGTCTGCTACCGACGAGTGGATCAAATCCTAAATGAAAAAGGGATTAATATCCATCGCACAGATGTGGGAAATTTTGCGACTTCGATGGATATGGTCGGAATGTCCGTCACATTGGTGAAGCTGGACGATGAGATCAAAGAATTGCTTGATGCACCATGTGATACACCTTATTATAAATTATAAGAAAAGGGTTTCATTTCTGGTATTAGGAGTTACCACAGGAACACGAAATTAGAAAGAATGAGGTGTGCTTTATGAGTGAAATGGTGTTAGATAAGCAGTTTTTTGCCGACAGTTTAGCGAAAATGGCAGAGCTTGCGGAAGTAAATCGTGATTATTGGACAAAATTAGATTCAGACATTGGTGATGGCGATCATGGAATCAATTTAAGCATTGGTTTTCGAGCGGTGAATGCCAACTTGCAGGATAATTTAGAAAAAGCGCCAGATATCAGTACGCTGCTAAAAAAATCCGGCATGCTGCTGTTAAGTAAAGTCGGCGGCGCATCAGGTCCCTTATATGGCAGCTTCTTTATCAAAATGGGCAAAGAGGATACAGGTAAAGAGACAGTCACTTTCCCAGAGTTTGCCGGGATGCTGAAAAATGGTGTCGAAGCCGTGCAACTGCGAGGAAAAGCAGAATTACAGGATAAAACTATGATTGATGCGTTGCTTCCAGGGATCGAATACTTAGAAGCACACAAGAACGATGAGGATGCCATTGCGGTAATGGAAGAAACAGTCGCGATCATGAAGCAAGGAGCAGAATCAACCATTCCTTTGGTTGCAAAAAAGGGTCGGGCAATGCGTTTAGGTGAACGTGCCGTGGGACATAAAGATCCTGGTTCGGAATCATCGTGGATGCTGATGAATATCTTTCTAGAGGAAATGAAAAAAATAGAGTGAACGGAAGATTATTATGACAAACTTAGAACAAAAAGCATTGGAGCTGCGGGAGTGGATTATCCGCTCTCTGGCTTCAGCAGGATCGGGACATCCAGGCGGATCACTTTCGGCGATCGATATTTTAACGACGCTTTACTATCAAGAAATGGATATCTCGGTGGAAAATTATGATCAAAAGGATCGCGACCACTTTATTCTTTCGAAAGGTCACGCGGCACCGGCTCTATATACCGTTTTGGCAGACAAAGGCTTCTTTCCGAAAGAAGAATTGCTTGATTTGCGAAAATTCGGCTGTCATTTACAAGGACATCCTGATCGGATCAAGACGAAAGGCGTTGATTCTTCAAGCGGATCGTTAGGACAAGGCTTATCCATCGCGAATGGGTTGGCGCTGGCTCAGCGTTTAGACGGGATTCAAAAAAAGGTTTATATTTTGATCGGTGATGGTGAGCTGCAGGAAGGGCAGGTCTGGGAAGCAGCCATGACCACAGCTCATTACAAGCTGAACAATGTTATGGCTTTTATTGATAACAATGGTTTGCAGATCGATGGAACAAATGATGAAGTAATGGGTGTAAAGGATATCGGACAGAAATTTGCAGCCTTTAACTGGAACGTTTTGACTGCCGACGGACATGATTTTGATTCATTAACAGCAGCGATCAAGGAAGCGAAAGCTCAAGAAAAGGCACCGACTGTCATCGTCTGTCAAACGACCAAAGGCAAAGGGGTAAGCTTTATGGAAGATCAAGTCGGCTGGCATGGCAAAGCACCTTCGTCAGAGGAAGCTGAAAAAGCGCTCGCTGAGCTGAAGGAGGCGTTGTAAGATGAAAAAAGCCACAAGACAAGCCTATGGCGAAACACTAGCAAAACTTAAAGATCACCCTGACTTGGTCGTATTGGATGCCGATCTATCCGCAGCAACTAAAACCGATATTTTTGCCAAGACGGCACCGGAGAAATTCTTCAATATGGGAATTGCCGAAGCAGATATGATCGGTACTGCGGCAGGCTTCGCTTTAGGCGGCAAGCGTCCTTTTGCCAGCAGCTTTGCGATTTTTGCAGCAGGACGGGCTTATGAACAGATCCGCAATGCCGTTACCTATCAAAAGCTAAATGTGACAATTGCCGCTACTCACGCTGGGGTTACCGTCGGCGAAGACGGTGGGTCCCACCAGGCGATCGAAGATATTGCTTTAATGCGGGCGATTCCAGGGATGACGATTATCAATCCAGTGGACGATCTGGAAACAGAAGGTGCGATCGAAACGATTTTGGCGCATGAAGGACCGGTCTATCTGCGTTTAGGACGTTTAGCTGTAGAACGAGTTCACGAAGAAAAGCGACCTTTTGTAATCGGAAAAGGTGAAACGTTAGTAGAGGGCAATGATGGAACAATCATTGCGACAGGCTTGATGGTTCAAGAATCCCTCGAAGCAGCAAAGCAATTAGCCGAACAAGGTACTAAGATTCGTGTATTGAACTTTTCTACTATCAAACCATTAGATGAAGAATTAGTCCTACAGGCGGCTAAAGAAACACCATGGATTATTACTGCTGAAGAACATAGTGTTATCGGCGGATTAGGTAGTGCGGTTTCAGAATTCCTATCTGAGAATCAACCAACAAAAGTGATAAAAATCGGTGTTCAAGACCAATTCGGCCAATCAGGAAATCCAGAATTGCTGAAAGAACATTACGGGTTAACAGCGAAAAATATAATTAATAAAGTAATACAATTAAGTTCCTAAGAAAAAAGCAGATCAAGCGAAAAAATTTCGTTTGATCTGCTTTTTATTAATCGTAGGTGCTAGTTTCAGCTTTCTCCTGCTCATAATCAATAAACAACTGAAATCCCTTGTCCTCTTCATCCTGATCCCAAATCTCAACTAACTTAGGCACTATTTCAATCAAAATTTCACTATCCTTATGAGGATAGGCGTTATAGCTTTTTTCCCAATATTTTTGATACAACTCTTGGAAGGAGTGGTCTGGCTGATCAACGACTAAGCCGTGATTTACAGCAATTCCTTCAATTTGAACTCCCCAATAGCAAATCGCCACTCGCGGATTCTCGATTAGCTGCTTTGTCTTTCGGAAATTCTTGTCTGTTTTAAATAGGATTTTGCCTTCGTGAATGATCACGCTGACATTGCGCACCATCACATGGTCGTTCAAACTAGTGGCTAATGCCATAATCTTTTTTTGTCCTAGTTTCTGATAAAAGTGTTCAACCGCTGTCTGAAAGTCCATTATAAATACTCCCGTCTAAGAAAGATGGCGCGCAATCGATCAAGCGAAAAATAGACAATCGCAGTGGTGACTCCGTATTTAATTAAATTAAAGGGAATGATTCCAATGACAACTAATTTCCAAACACTGTCTACCATTGGATTGACTGCTTGTGTCATGGCGATGATCGCCTCCATCGACATTCCGTATAATTTGGTATAAAAGGGGATGATGAAATAGACATTTGATAGACACGCCACAAAAGTAACTAACGCTGTGCCAGCTAACATTCCTTTTAGTGCCGAGCCTTTGTTAGTTGATCGTTGGTAAAATAGGCTCGCAGGTAAAATAAAACTCAGGCTTAAAATAAAGTTCTGAATTTCACCAGTAAACATCGAAGCAGTTCCGACTGTCGCTAACTTGATTAAAAGTTTGATCAATACGATAAAGATCCCCGAAACAGGACCTAATAAAAATGCTCCTAACAGCTCTGGAATCCCAGCCAAATCAAAGTCCATAAACGGCGGCATAAACGGCAACGGGAACTTGAATAGCATCAAGACGTAGGAAAGAGCTCCAAAAATTGCGATCAAGACTAATTTTCTTGCAGTAAATTTCATTTCTAACACACCTTTCTTTAAACATAAAAAAGAACCTTACAACAACATTTGCAAGGCACAGTCACAGTAGAAAAAGGTGGTTTGATTCATCAAATAGCGTTTGTTATCTGAAGATCAACAAACACACACTTTTCTTCTTCCATCCAGACTGTACTGTCGGTCTCAGAATTGCACTGAGTCAGCCAAAAGGCTCGCGGACTATCACCGCCGGTCGGGAATTAAACCCTGCCCTGAAGAACTTATTGTATTTATTTTCACATGGTTCTAGCGAGAATGCAAGCGTTTTTTGAAATTCAAAGTAACTAGCTGAAGCCTGCATTAAAAAAAGTTTATGAAAAGTGTCATAAAAGAACAGATCTAAATCATTGATGTATCATGTTCCAGTAAGCATCGGGGACATTTATTTCTCGAACTTTTTTCCAGCCTTCCTTTTCATAAAAAGCTAGTGCCGGAGTGTTTCGTGATAAGCATTTTAATTTCATTGGTAACTCTAAGTGGTGCTTCGCTTTTTCCAAAAGCAGATGACCAGCTCCTTGTCCTTTGTAGCGAGCATCAACAAATAGGCAATGAATGAAGTTATCTGGAACATATAAAGAAATAAAGCCAATGACTGTTTCTTCGACTTCTGCAACGAAGACAAGTTCAGCCTCCGTATCACGATCAAAATCCTCTAAATGCATCAACTCGGGATCATCCCAATAAAAGGTTGTACGCCGACTTTCTAGATATAATTGTCTAAGTCTTGGTTTATCTTGAAGGGCCATTTCACGAATATGAATCAAGCAAATTCTCCTTTCATTAAAGTATCTGACTTGAAAATTTTTTTCAAACTTACTTTAGCATATTTTAGTCGAAAGATTGAATGATTTTGGTATCTAATTACTGATAAATAGAAGAATTAGAAAAACTCCGACCAAATAACTAGATGAAAAATACACCTTTCGACCCATGACGAATCAAAGAAGATTGAGCATAATATTGACATAAGATAAAAACACATCGCGAGTGGGAAAAACAAAATACATTCAAATCGGGTTCCAAAAAAATACTTTTTGGAAAAAGGAGAAAATTAAAATGAAAAAATTGACGAAATCACAAAACAATCGAGTATTAACAGGGACGTTAGCCGGAATTGCGGACTATTTTGGAATTGATCCTACAACTGCACGTGTCATCTTTGTCTTCCTAAGCTTTTTCTTGGAAGGTGCACCAATCTTACTTTATCTATTGCTTGTGTTGCTTGTTCCTAAAGCAGAAAGTGAGAGCAGAGCCTACCAACAACCCTATGAATCATCAACAGGCAATCAGGCAAAACAAGCAGAAGCAGTTGCCGACGATACATGGAGCGATTTCTAATTAGAAAAACAACGCTTAAATCTTAAGCTTAAAATATAATCCGAAGAGTGAACTAAAAAAAACAGTTCACTCTTTTTGCGAGTCAAACTTTTTGCAGTTTGTTTGGTTCAAGTGAAGAACAGACATCTCACTGGAATTATTGATTGAGTAATATAGTTTGATCATATGCGTGATGAGAATAAAATAAGCTTTTTCGGTTTTTGAAAAAGTTTTTTCAATTGAAACGAATTAGCTGTCAGTCCGACTTTTCACAGTTTTTACTTTTAGAATTGAATCAACAACAAGAATAAATTTATTCTATGAATATAGTCCTTTCGACCCATGACGTGACGACGAGGGTTGTGCATAATAGATTCATAGAACTTTTCGTCGAGGAGAGATTATCATGAATGAACGGCAAAAAATTTTAGAATCCATTAAAAAGGGGATATTATCGCCAGAGGAAGGCTTGGATTTATTAGAGAGTCTTGGATTAAATGAAGAAACAAAATCAGAATCAGCACCAGAGACTGAAGAAGAACCAATAGTTGAAGAACCATCAGCAACTGAAACAGTGGAAGAACCTGTAAATAAATTAGAACAAGAGGAAACATCCCAACATGTAGCTGAGTTTGAAGGGGAAATCGAATCAAAAGACTTTTTAGGACCTGTTGAAGATGAAGAAAAGACAGAATTTGAAAAGGACTTGGAATTTGATAACGATGTAACAATTGAAAAAATATCCGAATCGGGTTTAGTGGATGATGACCTTCTGGAGCAGCCAGCATTCGAAGAGCCAGCAGAGGCCGAAACAGAATTAGAGCTAGAACCAGAAACACCAGAAGAAGCACTATCAGAAAAGCCGCAATCCTCTGACAGTGTTTCCAGCATGATTGATGAGTGGGAAAACAAGAAACCAGAACCTAAAGAGGAAGATCCAGTACGATCAAAAATTGATGAATTTGATGAAGCGTTGCAAACGAAAATAGAAGCTTTGCGAGAGAAAAAAGAAGAATTTAGAGAACTGAATCTTGAAGCTGAGCTGGGAATCATTTCAGCTGAAAATGAAGTAATCTATAATCAAATGAAGATCGAGCTGAAGGAACGGGAAGAAGAAATCGAACTATTGAAGCATGAGCGTCGAGCGATTGACGAGGATATGTTTGTTTCGCCAGAAGGTCCTTATGTATCAGATGGATTTTTTGAAGTCCCAGATGATTTTGAAGAGCAAAAGTACCGTCCAATGGATCGTCCTCATGAGGAACCAACAGACTTGGTCAGCCGTATTGCACGGATGGTAACGAGAACAACCGAGAGAGTTTCAGACAAGGTAACTAATGATTTCGACTGGAAAAAGATGAATCAAAAATTTTACGGAACGGCAAAAACACATTTTAGTCATCAATTCACCTTTGAAGATATAGATGCCAAAACCATCGATATTAAATTGGCGAAAGGGAAAGTAATTTTGAAGACTTGGGAAGATGAGACAATCAATGATATAAAAGTTGAGGCAACAGTCGCTCTTCTAGGTAAAATGGAGGAGCCAGATCCAATCGACGCCTTTTTAGAACGCAGCCATATCGACATTAATAACTATCAAATACTCTTCCATGTACCGAATAAACGAGTGGACGCCAAATTGACCTTCTACTTACCAAGACGTCAATACAATCATCTTTCTGTCCGTTTACTGACAGGTGATTTGATGATTGAGGAACTTGTAGCTAAGAATGCTTCGATTAAAGCAACGAATGGAACAGTGTTGATTAAAGAACTTGATGCCTCGATGCTGGAATTTGAAGGTACCAACAATGACGTTGAAATTCGCGAAGGACAGATTACGAATGCATTGATTGAGACAGTTACCGGTACAATCATTTCAAAAGCAGATGTTGTGCGATCAGAATATTCATTAATCAACGGAGACATCAAATTATCCGCAGGCAATGAGAATTTGAAAAAAATTGAAGCCCAATCCGTCAATGGAAATGTCAAAGTATCATTGCCGCAAACGGTAGGGATCGAAGGGGTAGCCAAAACAGGAGTCGGTACGATTAATTATCGCTTTGCCAATTGTGAAACCATACAAGAACGAAATGGCAACACCCAGAAAATATTGCATTTTCAACGAGCAGCAGGAGAATCAGCTGAAATCGAGGTTTCTTCGAAGGCTGGTAACATCTTCCTGAAGGACTATGAGAGATAGAAGGGACAAATTAAAATGAGAAAAAGAATGACAAAATCACAATCAAATCGAATGCTCACTGGAACCATTGGTGGGATCGCCGAATATTTTGGGATCGATCCTACTATCGCACGGGTCATCTTTGTTTTTATCAGTGTCATCTTGGTAGGCGCACCAGTATTTCTTTATATACTACTGGCATTAATCATTCCAAGAGCTGACAGTAGCAGAGGAAATAATTACCAACAATACCATTATGAACGTCCAAAACAGTCGAAAAAGCAACGCAAACGTGCAGAAGCAGTCGAAGAAGACAATTGGAGTGACTTTTAGTTGCCGATTTGAGAATTACTTAATTCAATCAAAAAGACATTTCTTGATTTTTTGAGAAATGTCTTTTTATATAGGGAAAGCATAAAAATTTCTCATGAATAATTTGCTTTATAGCAGGTATATCCATATCCGGCTTCA
Organism: Enterococcus sp. DIV0187; assembly: GCF_051713785.1. NCBI lineage: Bacteria > Bacillati > Bacillota > Bacilli > Lactobacillales > Enterococcaceae > Enterococcus > Enterococcus sp. DIV0187. The sequence continues at coordinate 480,627 of NZ_JBIOQO010000002.1, read as the reverse complement.
CGAACGAGCTAGTTTACGCAGACAATGATTGCTAAATTCCTTTAAGCACCGACAATAAGTAAAAATATTTCGAAATTACCAAGAAACACAATGATCGAAGAAAACAGATGTTGATTAGTGCCTAATTGGGTCCTAAAAGTTGAGCGACTCCGCAAAGCCTTTCTTAAGGAGACGCGGAAGAAAAATTCTTCGAGCTTATTTCAATAAAAATGGCGAAAAAAAACACTATATCCATACGTAGAAAAAGGGTAAAATAAAAACAATAAAAAAGTAGAATCAAAAAACGTTATTTAATTTAAAACTTTTGAATTCACGCTTTAGGATTGGTAGAAGTATGATACCGTACAAAAGTATCATTGTTAACGAAGTTGGAGGAGATAGGATGGATTTTCGTCAGGTTTTAGGAACAAGCAACAGACGACGATTAGAATTGATTGAACTGTTGTATTATAACCGACAAGGGGTGTCGAGCGATGCGATTCTTAACGAGTTAGATTGTTCATTGCCGATTTTATTGAATGATATTAGTCTTATCAATGACTTGCAGGATGATTTTATTGTTGAAAAGTCAAAGGGATTGCATCAGGTAATGCTCAAGGAAGGGATCAGCATTGGAAAACTGTATGCTGAGGCGTTGACCAATTCACTCGAATTCAAGATTGTTGAACATTTATTATATGAGACCAGTGACAACATCGAAGGGTTATCGAAAAAATTATATTTGAGTTCTTCTAATACCCAACGGTACTTAAAAAAGATAGAGATTGATTTAAAACGTGTAGGTATTCAACTGTGCTATCGTCCGTTACGTATAGTGGGGAAAGAAAGTGTGGTCCGGCACTTTTATTATCGGTACTTTACTGAAAAACAGTATACATTAAAGACAGTATTGCCAGATTTGAGCGAGAACCATCTAAAAGTGATTAAAAATTTTGTTCTAGAGTTTATTAAAATAAATGGGATGCAAAACCAGCATATTTTTCAAAAACGTGTGGCTTACAATCTGTTTATCAGCTTGTGGCGAATAAAAAACAAACATGCTTATCCTCAAGAAGAACTCCGAACGAAGCCGTTATTATTGCCAGAAGGAAAAACAGTAGAAGCACTCAGTTCGATGATTAAAGAAGTTTTTCAACTGACGGTATCAGATGAGCTGTTACGGGATTGCTTATGGTTGTCCTTCTCGGATTCACTTATTTTCAGTCAAGAGCATAGAAAGGCAGCGCTAAAGGATAATCCCCGTTATAGAAAGCTTTTCAAGAAGCACACGGAATTGACGGAAGATTTTACAAGGTTGTTAGGCGGAGCACTTGATGAGGAACGAAAAATCGAGTTAACGACCGTTTTACTGAATGCCACATATCTTTTTGACGAAAAGGGTGACTTTCTCTCCATTTTGCGAAAAAATCGAACTATTTTTCTAGACATGGTCGCCATTATGCACCAGCATGCAGTGGAGAAGGTGACAGATATCGTGGAAGCTTTTGTCCATAAGTACGCAATCTATCAGACGCGAGATTTTATTACAACGTATGTCTATCTCTTACTGACAGAAGAAGAAAAAAGTCTGGAGCTGTTGGCTTCACAGGATGAACCTCATCATTTATTATTAGTTTCCGATCTTACCCCTACGGAAGAGAAGTTTATCTCAAGGGTGATTACTCAGATCGTTTATGGAAATTTTGAGATACACCATTTAGACGAATTGTGGGACAGTCATGAGGAGATGGTTAAGAAGGTTCTATCTTATGATGGGCTGATTACAACAGGGCCGAAAGAAGGTATTCCTAAGGATTTTCCTTTTGTTTCAATGGATCCTTACGTAACACCGCAAGCGATTGTGGCGATTCAAAATCTTGTCAATGATTTATCCGAAAGAAAACGGGATGTTCTACTATCTGGAAATAGTATCAACGAATAGTAAAAATCAGGTATCTCTTTGAAAAGGGATGCCTGATTTTTTGCATAGGAAGAATTTTTAGAAGCTAATATTCAGCCATGATCCTTGTTAATATTTTACTCAAGGTTTCTAGATCAGTATCAATCGTTGATTCTAACCAATCTGACAAAATGCTGATTATGCCCGACACAGCAAAGGAGACCTCGATATAACTTTGGAGATCATTTGGATCGAGGCTTTCGGCGGCAATCACCTTTGCGATCAATACTTCTTTGATTTTTCTCAAATCATTTCTACCTCTAGTTTCTTTAACGAGTAACTGAAAGATCGTTTGGTTCTCTGAGACAAAAGAAACTAAGTTCTGACAAAAGGTTTTAAAATCTGTGATTTGGTCGTTTGGATAGGTTGTGTCGAAAAGAAGGATAAGTGCCTCCAGCTTGTCATCAAGGAGCTGGTTATGCAGATCATAAATGTCAGAATAATGAGTGTAAAAGGTGCCTCTGCCGATATCTGCCAGCTCGGTGATTTCAGAAATTGAAATTTTATTGATTGGCTTGTTCTGCAACAGTGAGAGATAAGCCGATGCAATCGCCCTTTTTGTTTTGCGCGTTCTTCGATCCATTTTTTACCTTTTTCCTAGACAACTGTCTTCAAACTGTTCAAAAATGAACAGTTTTGTAGAGATTGCCTATAGTATTCTTGTTTTGCATTCATTATATTAGACATATGAACATTATTCAACAGTTGTTCAAGAATAGGAGGGATAAAATGGATACTATCGAAATCAAACAAATAAGTATTAATGACTTGGAGCAGGCAAGAAAATTCGCGGAACAGGGCATGCACCTTGATTGGTACGTCAATAATTCCCTCGAGCTATTTCTTTACAGCAAATACGTGCTGTATCTTGAGCTCTCGAAATCAACAGTTGCTTTAGGTGCTTATTTAGGTGAACGTTTAGTAGGATTTTTGTTCGCACGATTTAAGAATGAAGAACCTGTCATTGAATCAATAAAGCATAAGCTGTTTTTAAAACTTGGATCGGGCTTAATTAATCTATCTGGTCATAAGGACAATTCTGATGCTTACGATCAAGCGAATAAAGAGATGCTTCAGGCATTTTCAAAGAAAAACTATGAAGGAGAGCTGACATTTTTTGCTGTTGATCCTGAACTAAAAGGAAAACGAATTGGAACACTGCTGCTTGAAAAGCTGGTCTCATTGAAGAGAGGCAAGACAATTTACTTATATACAGATTCAGGCTCTACTTATCAGTTCTATCTTCATCGTGGATTCGAGATTTTCAGTCAAAAGGAAGTCAATATGACAGTGAACAAAAAAGAAATCACACTGTCCTGTTTTTTGATGTACAAGCAACTGTAGAAAAATACTTTTTCAAGAATCGCTTGAATTTTAAATAACTAATTTTATGAGACTATTTTGACATATCGGGAAAAATACATTATTAAACTGGAGGTATGTCTTTAGATGATTTAAAAAATTACTTTTTAAATAACGTTATATTGATCGTTCGAAAAGCTGTTTTCTGCTGCTTTTTGCTTGAAAAATTATTTATCATGAGTAAAATTATAAGTGAAGGAAGATAAAAAAAGAAAGGAATGGTCAAAATGGCTAACAACATGATTCCTCGTCGCTCTGATTTATTTGACATGACACCTTTCAATTTTTTTGAGGACTTTGGACGGAATTTTTTTGAAGGCTTCAAGGGCAATATGGTTAAGACAGATATCCACGAAACAGACAACGAGTATTTGCTAGAGGCGGAATTACCTGGAATTCCAAAGGAAAACATCCAAATCAATTACGAAAATGGCATATTGACGATTGAAGGAAAACACCAAACAGATACGCAAAAGGAAGATGACAAGGGCAATTTGGTAAGAAGTGAACGAAGCTTCAGCAGTGTTCGCCGACAATTTGCAATTAGAAATGTGAGAGAAGAAGATATCAAGGCTGAGTACAAGGACGGAATTTTGAAGGTTACTTTGCCAAAATCAGCGGAAAAATTGGAACGCAAGACCGCTATCCCAATTGAATAGAACGAGTAAAGGAGCTGTGACAAGATTCTTGTCACAGCTCCTTTCTTACGATTAGGCAAGAGAAATAAGTAGAAACTTCTTAAGGTTGACCACTTCCATCAAATTCTCACTTTTTTAAAACGGCTAACAAAAAGATTTTAAAACTATAACAAAAAATAAAGACTGACAAAAATTAAAATTAAAGTTTTTCCTCGAAAATAAGATTGATAATTATAAAAAAGATCTATTGATTGACGGTACTTGAGCAATCAATAGATCTTTTTATATAGTTAGTTTAACTATAAAATAAATTTATAATTTTTTAAAATAGTTTACTTGGTCTTATAAAAAACTAGAAAAGAAATATTTCTTTAAAAAACAAATTAATTTATTTATCTTTTGATTTAAAATCGTTTTGTAATGCTATTATAAAATAGCGATTAGAAATAATCAATAATATTCATAAAAACAATTATTTTTGTTTCTCTTTGAAGATTCATTACAAAAAATAAAAGCTTTGAGTTCTCAATTTTGGGATTTAACTCATTATTAGTTGAAAAATGTGCCGTCATTTAAGCCGTCAGAATTGGAGGGGAACTGTCAATGAGAAAAGGAGAAAATATATATTTAAGAAAGGATGGACGTTGGGAGGGACGTTATTCAAAGGGAAGAAAAAACAATGGAAAAATTAGATATGGATATGTGTATGGAAAAACCTATACGGAAGTTCGGCAAAAAATGTTTCCGCTTAGGATACATTATATGACTGTCCAGCAAACTCATGGGGTTGCGAGTGAAACATTTGAGGAGTGGGCGAGTTACTGGTTGAGCTATGTCCAGCAGGAGGTCAAGCCGTCTACCTTTTCCAGTTATTATTATAAAATTTATAAATACGTGTTACCAACAATAAAGAGCATTCCTTTAAATGAACTATCTGCAGAACAAGGAAAAGAAATACTTAAAGAACTTGGGAAAAAGCTTGCTAGTTCAACTGTACATGTGATTTTTCGAATTTTGAATAAATGTTTGAATCATGCAAAAAAATGCGGGAAAATTTTATCTAATCCCTTTTCCAGTATTCAGTTACCAAAAGTTAAAAAGAAAAAAATTGAAGCGCTCACTCGCAGAGAACAAAAGAGACTTATGAATGTAGCGTTGAACGAAAAGAAAGGCAGAGGTCTTCCGATACTGTTATCTCTCCATTCTGGCATGAGAATTGGAGAAATCTCTGCTTTAAGGTGGTCTGATATTGATTTTGAATCGAGTTTAATACATGTAAGTCACACATATCAACGAATAGGGATTTCACATGGAGAACGGAAAACACAATTGAATTTTGCTAGTTCAAAAACAGAAGCGTCTGTTAGAGTAATCCCAATTAGTCGTACATTGAAGAAACTATTATTAAAGCACAAGAGAAAGTCAACGAGTCAATTTGTTTTTTCTTATTGTGGAAAGCCTTGTGAGCCGAGATTACTCACTTATTATTTTCATAAGATTCGCGTGAAAGCTGATTTAGCACATATACATTTCCATCAGCTACGCCATACATTTGCAACCCGCTGTTTAGAATCAAAAGGGGATATTTCTTCGGTCAGTGCTCTTTTAGGACACGCATCAACTCAAATGACATTAGATACTTATGTGAATGCTTTACTAGAACAAAGATATCAAGTAATCGAGGAAATGGAGAAGTCCATCGCTTAGAAAACGCTTTCAAAAACGATCTTGGGAAGTTCTTTTTTCTTTTTCTGAGAAAGCGCTTTCAATTTATTCGCAGTTTATAATGATTATAATAATCAGTTAAAATCAGTGTTTCTAAACAAAAAATAAAGGCGTTATTTCATCTGAAAAAACTATACGCCGTCTTAAATCGTCAAAAAGCGTTCAAATCCTTCTAATAATAAAGGGATTGGGTGCTTTTTCTAGTTTTTTATAAGACTAGGAACAATTTTGACTCATCTGAAAAATCGTTATTTTAGCTAAACGTCAGTTTTTGTGTTTAAAAAGTATGGGTGTTGATTTTGATTACTAATCGCAGATACCAAAAACTTTTAGTAATCAATGATTTATTAAAGGCACCACTATGCTTATGATAACAAATTTTCAGGAAATAGCGAGTGAAGGCTTCTGATTCAAGACTTTTATGGTTAATGCTTGTCTGTATGGCTGTAGAGCTATCTGATAAAAAAAGAGAAAAGGGAAGAGAAAAATGAATGTATTAATATTGACGAAATGTGTTTTTGCTGAAGAAGAATTGATAAAAAAATTAAATCTGCTCGGTTATGAGGTGTTTTGCAGTAGTCACTTGCTTGAGGGGTTAATTGAAGATACTAAAAACTATCCGGTAATTAACTATTTTCCCAACATTATTTTTAGCGAAACGATTTCTGATGACGAGGTATCACAGGTAGCTAAAAATGAAGACATCAAAGATTCGATTCTTTTTAGAAAAGCGACGACATTTTCAAAAAATCATCATGAATACGAAAATGATAAATTCAATTTTTTATTTATGGACGATTCCTTAGAAGAGATAGGAGAAAAGTTAAGGAAAAATCATGCTCAATATCAAGAAAGCAGCAAGCCGAATTTATTGTCTTTTAATATTAAGGATATAGATTCTATGTTGTTTTTGAGTAATCAGGAAAGACAAGTTTTTGAAATTTTATACAACGCTAAAGGAAAAGTTATTTCAAGAGAAGATATCTGTAATAAGATATGGGCCCAAGTAACTAATTCAAACTTAGCTCAGACTTCTACGATTGTGCGAAGGATAAAAGTTAAACTTGAGGATTCGGGATTTGTGAATTGTGATTTACAGACTATCTGGGGAAAAGGATATCGAATTATTACTGATTAATTTTTTTGCATCACAGTCGAGCACGTACTTATAAAAAATTAAAGGAATCAGCTGGATGACTATGAAAGATAAAAATATAAAGAAATACAAAAGGATAGCCAATAAGATTATCAAACTAATACCAACGTATAAAGCAATGTCAGATTCCGATTTGCAAAACCAGACAATCCTATTGAAAGAAAGATTAGCAAATGGGGAAAAAGCCGAAAAGCTTTTGCCTCAGGCCTATGCGATTGTTGCAGAAGCTGACCGGCGGGTATTAGGGTTAGAGCCATACTATGTTCAGATTCTCGGTGGGATCGCTTTGTTCTATGGAAATGTTGCGGAAATGAAGACTGGTGAAGGAAAAACACTCACTGCAACGATGCCGATGTATTTAAGAGGTCTAATGGGCAAGGGAAACTTTTTGATTACCTCGAATTCTTATTTGGCTTGGCGAGATGCTGAAGAAGTCGGAAAAGTTTATCGGTGGCTAGGACTAACTATTTCTGTAGGAGTTCCAAAAGATGCTAGTGAAGAAGAGGTAGATAAGGAAGCAGTCTATGGTTCAGATATTATCTATACTACACACAGCGCTTTGGGCTTCGACTACCTATTTGATAATCTAGCAACGACTTTAGAAGAGCAATATGTCAATACGTTCAACTATGTATTGATTGATGAGATAGACGCCATCCTGTTAGATATGGCGCAGACACCGTTAATCATTTCAGGAGCACCCAAAGTACAATCTAATCTATTCGAAACATCTGACTGGTTTGTTAAAAGTCTTAGCGAAGGAGAAGACTATTTAAAAAGTGAAGACAAGAGAAATGTTTGGTTCAAAGAAGAGGGAATTAAAAAAGCAGAAAAATATTTTGGAATTCACGGAATTCTTACAGAGGAATGGCGCGACTTATACAGACATTTAGTTTTGGCTTTAAGAGCCAATCAATTATTAGAAGAAAACAGAGATTATGTAGTGGAAGAGGGTGAAATTCTGCTTTTAGATGAAGCAAACGGAAGAAAATTAATCGGAACGAAATTACAAGCGGGATTGCACCAAGCGATAGAAGCCAAAGAGGGGGTAGAAATTACCAACGAAACGAGATCAATGGGATCAATTACTTATCAAAATCTCTTTAAGAAGTTCAAAATTCTGTCAGGAATGACCGGAACAGCAAAAACTGATGCTGAAGAATTTAGAGAAACTTACAATGTGAACGTGATTCAAATACCTACAAATAAGCCTATCAAAAGAGTAGATCATCCAGATGAAGTCTATGTAACAAATAAGGCTAAAGTATTGTCCTCATTAAAAGCTGTAAAGGAAGCACTTAAAAAAGGGCGACCGGTCTTAGTAGAAACGGGTTCTGTCGCTATGTCTAACTTGTATTCCTTACTATTATTGCAGCAAAAAATCCCACACAATCTTCTAAATGCTACAACAGTTGCGAAGGAATCCTTGATTGTTTCTGAAGCAGGTAGAAAAGGCGCTGTTACAGTAGCCACATCAATGGCTGGAAGAGGAACGGATATTAAGCTTGATCCTGAAGCAAAAGAAAGTGGCGGGTTGTTAGTTTTGGGAACAGAACGAATGACCAGTGATCGGATTGATTTTCAGCTTAGAGGTCGTGCTGGAAGGCAGGGAGATCCGGGTGATACAGTTTTTTTTGTTTCGATGGAAGACAAAATAGTCGTTGAAAGTGCGCCTAAGTGGGTTGCCAAGGCGCGAAAGAAGTTGGTCGAAGAAAACGAGCAAAAGGAAACAGCTGAAACAAAGCCTTTAAAGGAAAAGAAATACGACAAAATCATTAATAAATCTCAAGCAAATAGAAAGAATCAAGAAGTAGAAAGTCGCAAGAATATTCTTGAATATGATGAAATCATCAGTGTTCAACGGGAGATGATTTACACTGCAAGGAATAAGGTGATGGAAGGTTCTATTGCATTTTTAGAAGGAATCATCCAGCGTTCAACAGAAAATGTTATTGATTCTTTTACCTCGGAAAAAACGAATCTAGATAGAAATAAATTGATTGATTTTATCTATAACAATATCGCTTATAATTTTGACGCTTCGACCATTGATCGAGAGCTAAACGATTACGGTAAGAAGCATGTACGCGAGTATTTAAATAGGATGATTTTAACTCAAATCGAACAGGTTCATTTCAAAATTCCCGATAGTTTTCAGCAGCTTTATTTTAAACGAATTGTTACCTTGAAGGCTATTGATACGATGTGGATTGAACAATCTGATAATTTACAGCAACTAAAGTCTGTTGTGAATGGACGTAGCTGGGGGCAACACAGACCAATTTATGAATTTCAAATTGAAGCAAGGCGATCCTTTTTTGAAATGAAGGATGAGATATGGTTGAACATATTGAGAAATCTATTATTGTCGGACTTGGTTTACAATTCCGATGGCTCCATTGACGTAGATTTTCCATAATTTAGCCATCATTTAGTATTTTAAAAAAGGACGGTTATCAATGAAAAACAATAAAGAGATAGTCAAACGGATTGGTTGGAGTATTTTACTGCTTGCAGTTGTGGAGTTTGGAAAAAAGATCGAGGTTCCTGGCTTTTTAGCAATACCAAAAGAAGAAACCCAAAATTTGATCCTTCGTTTTCTTTCAACCACTACTGGAGGAAATTTATCAAAACCAACCCTGCTTTCTTTGGGAATGGGTCCATATATGACAGCTTTAATTATTTGGACCACGATTAGTATGATTGACACGGATAGGATCAACAATCTTTCAAATAAACAAAGAGGATATATTCAAAGAGTGCTAACGCTTATTTTTGCCATCGCTCAAGGAATTGCATTAATGCTTAAATTTGAACCCCTAGTTGATTTCAAACAATTTCCCGGAATAAGTAAATTTGCCATTTTTTGCGTGGTGATCATGATACTTACCACTGGTGCGATGTTTGTTTCTTGGATATCCGATATTAACAGTGAAAAGGGAATCGGTTCCCAGAGTTTATTTATTTTACCAGGTCTACTTTCCAATTTACCTGCGATGTTAATATCTGGACAAAGCGGCACTTTACGCTTAAACAGCAGCTATTTTCTAGGGCTATTTGTTATCACCTTCGTTTACATTGTGATAACAATCTTTTTATACAACTCCGAATATCGGATAAATATCCAGAGAACGGGAATAGATAGTAAATTTAATAACTCGTATATTCCGATTCGCCTGTTAACGGCTGGAGCAATGCCTTTTATGTTCGCAGTGACGGTGTTTTCGATCCCGCAATTGTTACTACTAAATGAGCGTTGGAGCAATACGCTTTTTTCCAGCATTCTTTCAAAATTATTTTCCTTTAATACGGTAGAAGGAATCATCACCTATGGAGTTATTCTTTATGCTTTGGGAATGGGCTTCAGTTATATCAATGTTCGGCCGCATGATATTGCTAAGCATCTAAAAGAGTCTGGTGATTATATTTATGAGATTGTACCTGGAGCTGAAACTGAAAAGTATATCAAGAAGAAGCTGTCTACCATCGCTATGGTAGGGAACTCATATCTAGTGTTAGTTTCTCTTATTCCGTTGTTTATCGGATTAAAGGTGGAGATCATAGCTAATTTAGCATTTTATTTTGGGAGTGTTTTTATGCTGATCATTATTCTCGATACACTCACGCAAGAAATAAAATTTATTTTTTCAAAACGTAATTACCATATTTTTTAGTGAGAAGCAGGAGTGGATAAATCAATGATTTACTTAATCCCAAATTGGAAACAAACAGATAATAATTTAGAAAATGAACGAGTCTTGAACATTACGAAGCTTTTCACGGAAAGCGACGAACAATATAAGCTTTTCCTATTAAATCATTTGCCCTTTTTAAGATATAAGGCCCAAGAACATTCTTTACTATTTACTTCCTATTGGCGCGCTTATGATGTGATTCAGAATATCTCTGTATCGGATGGTCATCCCCTAAGTTTTGAAGATCTGTCATTTCCTAGTGATATTGAAACCATTTATACTCCCTTTGGCATTGTGCTTTTTCGAAAGAATCGTAAATATGGAGAGGTAAAGTTCAATAAATATGGCTGTATTGAAGGTGTGAAATATTTTAAAGAGGATCATAACTACTTTGAGTATTACGATGATCGAGGTTTTTTATCGCTAATTGAGCATATGACGAAACAAAATGTAGTGACAAGACGAGAGTACTTTAATGAATACGGTGAAAAGACACTCACAGAAATCTTGGATGGAAATCCTGAAATAATCATTGAGGAAGCAGGAAACGAGAGCTTAAAGAAAAAAATATTTTACACCATGGATGAGGTGATTGCAGAGGTCTTAAAAATCGAGTTGCAGCAAATCCCTGATGACAATAAAAAAATCATTGCAACAACAGATAATGACATTCTAAAAGTAACGCAATTTATTCAAGACGAGGAGGAGCTGGTCCGGATTGTTTCCGATGACGATGCGCTTCAGGCCTATGATAGAAAGCTGTTCATAAAAAGTATGAAAAAAGCAGCGTATGTCGTGACTGATACGAAAGCGAAATCTCAAGAATTATTAAAGGTAAAAAAAGCCAATCCGGAACTAGCCAATATAGAAATTACTACGATTCCGATGTTTAATACGGAACTAGCTTTAGGAATGAGTAATTCGATTGCGCAGCTCATCATCTATTGGCGAGTGGAGCAACTGACTGATTTTCTACTTGAAGCAAATCAGGTTTTCATAAAAAATTTGATTGATCAAACGAAATATAGCCTGATTGTTGAGGTGAGTTCCCTCTTGGATCAAAGTAAATTACAAGAGCATCAAAAGGAAATCATTGATTCCTATTTTGATGTGGATAGTGAGTCTGACGATTTCAAAAAAGTCGCTCATTTTATTGAAGCAAAAAGAATCAAGCGCTTGTATAAAGCCGATGAACTGGCAATTGAAGACATTCGAAAAACGGATTCATGGAAAAATTTGGTCAAAGCAATCAATGTATATAACCGCATAGAATTCCGTGTACAGCCAACGCTTCTCTCAATAAAAAACGATTTTCATAAAGCTCGGCTTTACGTGGATATTAATGAAAAATACAATTTACAAATGCAATCATTAGCAATCAGTGCAGGAATTCCTCAAATAACGAAGGTGAAGACTGATTTTATAGAGGATAAAAAGAATGGAGCAGTAGTTAGAAGAATTTCTGAATTAGAACCTGCCTTGACCTTCTTTCTACAAAATTTGAGTAATTGGAACAATGCCTTGGTAAAAAATATATCTGTGATTGAGGACTTTAGCCCGCAGATCATACTAGAGAAATGGAGGGATGTGTTGAATGGCTAAAAAAATTAACCTTCTTCATTTTGGGGAGAATAAAATCGCTGATTTAAAACAGTTATCCTCCAGTTTTCATTATAATTGGCTGCCAAATGATTACAATTTCCAGCTGGATGAGAAAGAGATTGAGTTATTTATCGATGGAGAATTCAACAAAAAATTTTCTAGAGCAATTTTTATTTTGGAGTCAGATGCGAAAATTTTAACCCAGGATAGCGAGTTATTAGTGCAATTACCAGCGTATCAAATTCTTTACGAGAGTCAAGCGAGTGTTTCGCCTGAAGTAGCCCGGCTATTAAAGCTCAAAGAAGCACTTCCTATTGATATGATGAAAATAGATCAGGTCTTTTCATTTATTAATAACCAATACTCTGTCAGACAATCTGGTTATAAACTGTCAAATGATCATATCAAAGTTGATCCAACATTTGATGGAAATGTTCAAAAATGCGGAAATTCTTATATTGAGCTCGAAGGAAATTTTCCGCAGGAGTTCAAACAAGTACTCTCATGGAAAATGACTAATCTTATTAAGGCAGACGAAAAAATGGCGTTCTATTCAGAGCTGGCTGTTCTTTCTGGAGATGTTGAATTGCTATTTAAGATCTTTTTAGTAGAGGAAAATACTTCGGAGGTTGTTCAGATAATTGAGGTCCCGTTGGAAAAACTTCAGAGAAAAGAAGAAATAATATTTGAACAGCCAGTGAATGCCTATATCCATGTTTCGCTCTATGCACGTGGAAAAAAAGGGAAGATTCAAGTTAGCCAAGTCCATATTAGAAAAGCACTAGCTGATAGAAGCTCCATGATTCCTGGTGGGAATAAAATAGTGGATGAGGAGCAGCTTTCTGGAGAAGTTTTCTACTATTTTAATGCAGGCGATTTGAAGCCACCATTGGCGATTTATTTTTCGGGGTATCGACCAGCTGAAGGTTTTGAAGGTCGCAGAATGATGAGCAGCATGGGCGGGGGGCCTTTTATGCTGATAGCAGATCCCAGATTAGAAGGCGGAAATTTTTATCTAGGAAGTCAACGCTTTGAACAACAGATTGTTGATATTATCTTAGCTAAATTAGAGCTTTTAGGATTCGAAAATTCTGATTTGATTTTGTCGGGATTGTCTATGGGGACCTTTGGAGCGCTTTATTATGCAAGTGATTTGGAGCCTCACAGTGTAATCATCGGAAAGCCATTAGCCAACATCGGAACGATTGCTTTAAACGAGCGTGTGTTACGGCCAAATGGGTTTCCAACTTCCTTGGATATGCTTTATTACAACACTGGCGAAACCACAGTCGAAGCTGCCGAAAGATTGAACAAGAAGTTCTGGGATAAGTTTGCCTCTGGCGACTTTAGTAATACGACTTTTGCTGTGGCCTATATGAAGCAGGATGATTATGACAAAGAAGCCTTCCCACAATTATTTAATGTTTTAAAAGAGAATCGTTCTACTGCAAGAGTACTCTATAAAGGACTTACAGGTCGACACAATGACAACAGTACCGGAATCAATAAATGGTTTCTAAAGCAATATCGAAATATCTTATTCAATAGTTTTCAAAGAGTCATGGATGACTTTGAATAACTAGAGGGGTGAAAGATTGGAAAATTTTTACATGATAAAGTGGGGAATTGACTTTAACGATAACTACAATTATGGAGCGAATATCCGTCTTTTAGAGGATGATTCTGTTCGCTTTTCTTCTCCATTTATGCCCACGGGAACCCCTATCAAAACGTGGTATTCAAGGACAGCATTTCATTCTGCTCGCAAATCTCCAATGCTGCCGATTTTGATGAATGGGAAAGGCTATCACATAAAGGTGCACGCGAAATTTGATACGACAAACGCGGTGCAATTAGTCATTGAGTTTTTTAATGTCAATGAAGAGGTGATCGAAAAAATTTATTTTAAAGAGTTGGAAGGGCATTTTATCTTTCCAAATGAAGCAATAAGCTACAATGTGCAGCTAGTAAATAAGAAGCATGAATTCATTATTTTTAATTGTTTAACTATTGTTAGTGATTCTTTGGAAGAACGATATGAGCTTCAAACAGATAAAAATACCGAAGTGATCTTTCTGAAGGTTCGACATCCGTACAAAGGAATCAAAACAAAAATTGTCTTACAGAGAAAATCGAAATATATGACGAGTTTGGTCTTAAAAGATTATATGAACTATTATTTTTTGATAGGAGATCAATCTGAAAAAACATGGTTGGATGGGATTGTCGATATGTGTGACGACCTCAAGGAGAATCATGAATTGAATTCACTCTCGATAGAAAGAGGTCCACGCTTTAATACACTGGAAGATAATATTCAATTGCTCCCTTTGGCATTAGAAGCCATACTGCCATCCAGTAGATTGACAAACGTTCGAACAAGCACAACTGCTGGATGGACAAAGTTAAAGGAACAAGCACAAGTCAACAAGTACGCACTAAGTATTTTACAGCACACTGTTGCGAGACAGGAGAATTTGACTCTTAAGAAGTCAAGACAGTAGTTCGTTGATGAATATCAGGAGGGAAGAAGAGATGAATTTTTTTATTAATAAAGCAATGGGAATAGGAAATTCTGGTGTCGAACATGCACAATTTTATCGAGCGAGATGCTTTGAAAAAGTCCAACTTCCATATAAGTACGTCTTTGTGGAGCTTGTAAAAAATTTACATGAAGCGATGGATGCCTGGGATATTCCAGATAATAAAGTAATCAACATGTGGGAGCTGTTTGTTTTCGGGAAAGACTATTTAAAGACTGGCGCTAAAAAAAGCTATGAACACAAAGAAGAGATACTGTTGGATTTCACCAATACTCATCGGATAAAAGAAACGATTATTTCTTCAGGCATGTTGATTGTGGAGCATTTAGAAAAATCACCAAGTAAAAAGAAAGAAAATTTGCTTCTCGTTTCTACCTATAAAATTGAACTCTTTGATTATAAAACGATGGAAAGAAAAGTCATGTTTGAATACATCGAACATAAAAACAGAGGCAGATTGCTAAGTAATATCCATCTCTTTGATTTTGAAGGAGAGCATTTATTTTTTCGGACAGAGGTCCTGCTGCAACGTTATTTCTTCGAATATTTAGCATCACAATTTGAAGGTGTCAAGAATTTTGTCATTGATCGAGGACAGGAGTCTGAATCTGCGCTTTTCAATCACAAACCAGCAGATACCAATATTATCGAGATTATTCACGCAGATCATCTTTCTGATCGAGATGTGTCGACTGCACCGCTATGGAATAACTACTACGAATACTTACTGACACACATGGAAATGGCGGATCGTGTAGTGGTGGCCACAGAGCTTCAGAAGCAAGATCTCTTGATAGATTTCCCAGAAGAAACTGAAAAGATATGGGCGATTCCTGTAGGAGGTATTCGAGATCAGGATATTCACAAGAAACAAGAGCCAATTCGTCACGTACCTATTCAAAAATTTATTACAGTTTCTCGTTTAGCTTCTGAAAAGCATATTGATATTGTGATTCAAGCCATTTGTGAGGTGAAAAAAATTTTTCCAGATATTTCTTTGGATATTTATGGACAAGGTGGAGAAGACGGAAAACTAAGAAAATTGATCCAAGAGATGGATGCTGAATCTTATATTGCTTTGAAGGGACACTCAAATCAAATGAATCAAATCTATCCAAAATACGATGCCTTTATTTCCGGTTCTTATTCAGAAGGCTTTGGTTTAACTTATATCGAAGCTTTAGATGCAGGGCTGCCAATTGTTACCTTTAAGGCAAGATTTGGAGCGGTCGAGTTGATAAAAAATGGAGTGAATGGTTTTTTAAAAGACTTTTCACGAACAAATGAAGAATATAGCAAGGAACAGCTAACAGAAGGAATTATTCAGCTTCTTGAATCAGAACAGCAAAAAATAATAGATCAAACGAGAGACTCTGTAAAAGAATATCAAGATTCTATTATTGCAAATAAATGGAAGGAGCTTATCAATGGACTATGAGTTAGTAAGTGTCATAAAGCCAACAGATATCGTTTGGAAAAGCCAAAAAGAGCGTTTGATTGAAAATAACGGAAAAGTTCTCTCTCTTTCCCCGAGTCCGAATTTCAATAAGTTAAAACATTCAGAAGAAGTAGAGGGATTAAATTTATTAGAGGTGTTAACCAAACGTGAATATCAGCCAGGTAATTTTCTGTTTTTTAATAGCATTCCAACAGCGGCTGCCGCAGAGATTTTCATGAATGAAGATCGGACAATTTCGGTGATCAATGATGGTGAAGAGATTGGACAAGTAATCACGTATCCAGAAACTAGAAGGCATGTAAAAGAAGTGAAATACTTAAATGTTGATGGTACGACTGATTTTATTGAAGAATACACGGATGATGGACAATTATATAGCAATATTTTTTTCTTTAAGAATCAGGTCCATGAAATAGATTTTTACAATAGTAAACAACGTCCAATTGTTCAATATTTTTTTTATGAGGGTCAAATCAACTTAGTTGTTGTAAGAGACCAAGATACTGGCAGAGTTAGCGCTAAATACAACAGCCTGACACAATTTCTAACAGATCAAGTGGCGAATATAGTAACTGAAAAAGACAGTGTATCCATCTCTTACATGGGATTAGAGCTGTTTGCTTTAGCAAAAACAAAATCAAGAAATGTTCTTTACTTAACTGAATCTCCTTTTACAAATACTGGAGGAATCAAGGGGAATTTATTGAGTATATTGGAAAACAAAATTTCATATATCAATGAAGTAAAGATGTTACGTGAACATTATAAAAAATTAGTAGGTAAAAATGTTTGCTTAGATAAAGTAACTATCATTGATTAAGGAGTCTACGACGATGACAATTCCAGCAGAAAAAATCTTCAACGAAATTCAGACATTATCAAATGAAAATCCTGATTCAGTATTGAATTTTGAAGAACAAAAAGAAATGGCCGCTCAGTTACTGGAGCAGCAGAGAAAGCATGTGACTGTCATGCAGGCAATAAATGAACAGATGAAGCAATTGGCAGAGAATAAAGAATACGCTGTTGAGCAAATCAGACAATTGAAAACGGATTTTAATACTATTTTTGATAAATATAAACAAGAGTATTCCTTATTAAAAGAAATATTGTTAACGTTACAGGTTTCCTACGATACTGAGCGATTTATAGCCAAACGATCCCTCATTACTGAAAATGAAAAAATAATTTCAAGCATTATGAACGAAGCATAAAAGAGGAAAAGGAGTGCTATAAATGGAAACGATTATACCAGCAGATCAGCTTTTGCAAAAAATTCAACAATTGTTAGATGACAATCCCTCTTCTTTATTAAATTTTACTGCAGAAAAAGAAACGGCTAAGAAGCTAGTAGATGGACAGCATGAAAAAATAGCTCATTTGCAATTCTTGCATCAAGAAATGTTAGAGCTGCAAGATGATTCTGAAGTGTCAATTAATGAAATTAGGAGAATGAAAGCGACATTTGATCAAGCCTATCAAGCGTACAAGAAAGAATATTCTTCATTAAAGGAGCTCTATTTAACTCTTGCTGTTTCATTTGTTACTGAAAAATATGTTTTGAAACAATGCTTTTTTGGTGAGAGCGATCAGATGCTTTCCAAAATTATGGAAAAGACTGCTGATCAAGACCTAGAAATAGCTCAATTGAAAGAGTTCGTAAGTTCCTTTGATGAAGACTAGTTTTCTAGGTTGATAGTACTTAATGGTAGAAAAATACTTGGGAGCTCAAATGAAGGAGAGAATCCAATGAAAAAAGATCAATTATCAAGAGAAATAGAGGAAAAATTTGAGCAGGAAAGTAATAAAGTTATAGATAATGTAGAGGATAAAGAGAAGCATTCAAAGCTTTTGACCATCATTATTTCAGTGATAATGTCAGGAGTTATTCTAGGATCACTAGTCTATTCTTTACTTGAATCTATTGGGAAGTGACAATATCTATTAGCTCTATTTCTCATTCTCAAAGATGAGGATGAGCATAATGGCGGGAGAGTGTGGAGTGATGAAGAGCAGTCTATTAAGTGTTTGTAGATTGATTAATACGATGAATCCAACGCTAACTGAACCACAGAGTTCTGTTATAGCTGTAAATATTGATCGCGAATCAATTGAAGAAATTAGAAAAAGAAAAGGCATTTCAATCAGAACCTTAGAAAGAAAAATTAATCTTTCAAAATCTAGATACTATCGATGGTTACGTTATCAAACTGATCTGCCTCTTGAATTAGTCATGGGATTGAAAAAAGTATTGAATATGTCCGATCGCGAATTATTGAACTTGTTCGTATCTTCAACAGATGAGCAAATCCAGATGCTCGGACTAGTCATTTATACCTCAATGTCCAATTTAGAAAAAGAGTACAAGCAGTTTCTAAATCTGCGAAAATCCTTAGAGAAATTCAAAAATTCCAGTGACGACAATGGTGCCTATAAATTGATTTTAACTTATGCCAATTTGGTGGTAAACGGCAGGAACGGAAAACCTTCTTTAGCAGAGTTGCAACGTATTGAGAAATATTTTACATCGATTGATTACTTTACAATGTTTGACATCTTATTGTACTTAGCAACCCTACGAATTAGCCTAAATTACTCCTTATCCAATTCTGTAATGGAGAAAGAAAGCATTATTTTAGAAAACAGTTTGCTGAAGAAATTTTCCAGTAATCAGTCAAATGAGTGGAAGGATATTTTGATCGGTTGTGTGATTGATCTATCGTTGTGCTTCGTTGATATGAATAATTATGAACAGGCCATTAAATTACTTAATAAGGCGACGGTCATTTTGAAGCAGCAAAAAGGAGAAAATCAACAAACGAAAGAAATATTCCAATTTTTGGCCTATTTGTATGTTACCAAAGACATTTCTAGTGAAGATACAGTAATCAATCGAGTCAAGAGTAACATGAGCTATTCTTCGCTTTATCTTCCGAAAAATGAACGTGATTTCTTCAAAAATTTGTCAATCAAGGAGAAGTGTGTCTTTGAATAAGTGGATAACCTATATCGTTGAAGGAAATTCTGTAGATTCTGTTTCTAAAGCTAGAGGTGATGTCGCTGAAATTGCCGAGGGGATAGGGTTTCAAAAGTTATACATTTACCGCTACATCGACGAGCAGGAAAGTAGTCAGTCACTTCTATCAAGAATTGACGGTATTACTGCTGGCGTAGCAGCGGGTGATTTAATTGTGTATCAGTATCCAAGCTACAATCAGTTTAAATTTGAGAAAACTTTTGTTACACGTTTAAAACAGCGAGGTGCTCGAGTCGTTTTATTAATTCACGATTCTGAATTATTAAGAGATAACAGTTTTTTAAAAGAAATCGATCTCTTCAATCATGCGGATATGCTGATTACTCACGGAGAGAAAATGGAACAAAAGTTGAAATCCTTTGGAGTAACTACAGCGATGGTAGCTAAAGAATTATTTGATTATCGAATATCCTTGGAACAAGTGCTGACTGAAACTTCTTTAGAAAAGAGGATTGTTTTTGCAGGGAACGTTCAAAAATCTGTGTTTTTGAAGGATTGGACTTATCAGACGAAAATACAAGTCTTTGGAGCAAAGAGTGATTTTGAACTAGGAGGAACTGTTGAATACAAGGGTGTCTATTCTCAGAATGATCTGTTAAAAGCAATGCCGAAGAACTGTTTTGGTATTGCCTGGGATAACGACTTGTTCCAAGGGGGAAACTATCGAGAATATACACGGTATAATGCTCCCCACAAAATTTCATTGTATTTAGCTTTGGGACTTCCAGTAATTGTGTGGAGAGACGCGGCGATTTCAGAAATGATTGTTAAGTATAAGTTAGGGTATGTCATTGATTCATTAGCTGAAATCGATTCACTAATGGAAAGTATCACATTGGATGAACGAATACAGCTAAAAAAAAGAGTAAATAAATTCAGCTACTTATTAAGAGAAGGAATTTTTACTAAACGTGCCCTAATACAGGTAGAACAGGATCTTCTTCTTAAAGAAATGGAGACAATGAATGACAGCAAATGAATTAGAAAATGAGCTTATTGCCGGCAGAGCAACTTTAAATGAATTGTTGGAACGTATTCGAACACATATACAAGCTCGAGATGAGAAACTTTATGAAGTAAATAAGTTAGTTTCAATAGTAAAGGATAGAAAAGAAGTCTCAATAGACAATTTTTCCCAATTAAGAAAAGAAATCAATAGTTTGATAGTTGAATATACGAAAATCAATGAGATCAGTTCTTATATTAAAGGATTTACAGCCTGTTATGATCAAGTAGAGCCTTTGATGCAAGATATAGCCAGTATCTCTTTAATGATTGAACAGCAAAAGGAACAATTAAGGGCGCTTTCTGCTTCGGTGATGTCACCAAATTTGGCGGAGAGTATCAATCAACATGTGGAGGAATAAACAAGGCTAACAATAATTAAAAATAGGCAGACAGCTATCGGAGGTACTTATAGTGAAAACAGTTATTGCATTAGATATTGATCAGTTTAGGGTTGGAATTTGTGGATCAAATTATGAAGCAGTTTTCAGCTCGCTGTATTCGGATGTTAAAAAGAATTCGTGGAAGCCTTCTTTTTTTATGGAGCATTCTAACTCGATTGAGGGAAGTGAAATCAAATTAGAGGAATTTTCTGATTCCATTGTTTGGGGAATAAAAAAGCGCCAAAGCCGACGTTCAAAAGCATATCAGTCTTTTGGAGATGTTCTTGATAAATTAGATACTGTGGATACGATACAATTAGTGCGTTGTGTGTTAGCGTATCTGGCGAAGAATCAACAAGAATTATTTCAGGAAACAAGTAAAAATCAATTTCATTGTTCCTTGTTTATAGGTGTAAATTCTCAAAGTTCAAATGAGTTAAATGAAATCGGTCATCAATTCGAAGGCGAATTCGCTACTTTAGTTGATGGTGAAAACCTTTCTATCAATGTCGATAAAGTGGTCCTTGTTCCTAAAACATTTTGTTCGATCTTGGAAAATGAAAAACGACATCTTGAAACTATTGAAAAGACAACGCAGATGTTTGATGGACTCAACTATGTGATTGACGTAAGTGATCATTATGTAAAATGTGATATTTATGATAATGGCGAACTAATAAAAAGCGAGAATATCTCTCATGGAATCTATGAATTCTCTGATCGAATTGTTCAAGAATATAAAACGAACTGTGTTCAAAATAATCAACGTGCCTTTCAAATCGACAAAGATATGGTATACAACGTGATAATCAATAATGAAAGTACACTGATCGTTAATGGACGTCAACAAATTAATTTAAACACATTGATCGAGGCAGAAATTACAGAGGAAACAAAGAAGGTTTTGTCGTATTTAACGAAAGATCAAGATGTTCAATATGCTGATAATATTATTGTTAGAGATTTAAAAACGGGTATTATCAATCAAAACACGGTCAATCAGTACCTTGAAAGCTTTGGATTGCATTGCACAAGTTTAGATAATAAAAGTGCCAAAGGGATATATACTTTTGGAACGATTTTTCTAGGAGACAATTTTCTCGAGAGTAATGAGGACGATCAGGAGAAGCAATCAGAGAATAGTTTACAAACTTTTGATTCAGAAACGGATGAAGCGAATCGTAAGATGGAAACAAATCGTTCTGCATCAATGGAAATTGAGATGGCGGAGACTCAGGAAGTGGATGCACATGTGATAGATTCGGAACAAAATGATTCTTCAGCTACAGAAGAAGAGTTGATTCATGCTAATCAGACGGTAAAAATATCGGAAGAAGTCGAGATCGAGGATATGTTGAAAGAACAAAATGAGCTGTTAAGTTCCTTACTTGATTTTGAAGATGATTCTTTATAGAAGTTGTGTGAGGAATCAGAATATGTGGACAAAAAAAATAGTTATTTGTTTATTTATAGTAACGTTTTTCATGTTATCAGGCTGTACAGAAGATAATTCTTCCAAAACAACCGACAGCTTGAAAAGTGAAGTTTCAAAGTTGAAAACTGAAAATTCTAAATTAAAAAAAGATTTGACGTCTAAAATAAATGATAATCAAGAACAATCAACCGAAAATTCCAGATTTACACAAGAAGTCAAGACTTTCTCCGAGAATGAAGTAATCGAATTTGGAGATGGTGAAAAGAAGCTAGCAGAAATGAAAGTGGTGGAGGTTACTACAAAGCACTCAGCCTTTCCAAAACGGATGAATGAATTGGAAAATTATGATACAACGCGGATGCTTTCTGTAAAAATTGAGTATAAAAATATAGAAATGACTACTCCTTTCTTACCTTATGCGCAATCCTTTCAAGCTTATTCAAAAGATGGAAAACGATTGACCTCAGTTAACCAACAAAGAGGGCAGGACGAAGTTCCGAAAGGAAAATCAGGAACAACCCAAATTTTTTTTAAGCTACCTGTGAACGGTGATGAATTTGATAAGGTAGAAATTGATTTCGTTTCCGGAGAGCAACGCGTGGCAACATTCGACTTGAAAGTAAGCCATTAGTTATATTAAAATCCCCGTCCATATCCTTGGACGGGGATTTTAATATAACTAATGAAACGGAGAAGGAGGGATTTGAACCCTCGCACCGTGTTAACGATCTACACCCTTAGCAGGGGCGCCTCTTCAGCCACTTGAGTACTTCCCCAATCAACTCTTTTATTATAAACGAATAGTTAATTTTAAGTCAACTTAGTCTAATTTCTCATAACTGAATTTGTTTGTTATTTTAAAGCAGTTTTTAACAGCTTGGATTGTTAAGTATAATGGAAAACTATTATAGTATCAAAAAGAAAATTAAAAATGTTATGACTAATAACTAAATTGAGGATTACTAAAAAAAATTCTTACTTTAAAAAAATATTTGGGGCTCTTAACTTACTAATAAAAAAATTTGCTTTTGAAGTTTTACAGAAGTCTCAAATGAGAGATTTTACCATTTGTAATTAAGACTATTTTGTTTTTAACCAACGATAATATACAGATAAAAAACTTGTTTCCCAATATTGGTACATTCTAATCTAGCTATAATTTTCTGTGAGATAATTCCTTCAGCACTTCAAAAAATAAAAAAAGTATAAGAAAGGAGAGTTGTACTAAATTATGAGTCGTAAAAATAATTTGTACAAGCTTTTAAGATCGAATAAAAAAGAACGATACAAAATGTACAAAAGCGGTAAACATTG
This sequence comes from Enterococcus sp. DIV0187, assembly GCF_051713785.1. NCBI lineage: Bacteria > Bacillati > Bacillota > Bacilli > Lactobacillales > Enterococcaceae > Enterococcus > Enterococcus sp. DIV0187. The sequence continues at coordinate 457,334 of NZ_JBIOQO010000002.1, read as the reverse complement.
GATGTTTGCTACAATTACAGCATTTACAAGCGTTTTAGGCACAAGTACTTTGATTACACAAGATGTACATGCGACATCTGCTAATCCGCAAGATGACGCAGGAATGGAAGCTGATACAGATCAGATTCTCGCAAACCAAGATACCACCCAGATTCCAGCCTCCTCCACACAAAATAGCACATCCGTAGAATCAGAAAGTACAACAAATTCAATTATCACAGATTCTGAGAGCGTGATGGAATCTTCTAGTCAAACGGAATCCACTAGCCTTACGGAGTCAGAAAGTCAAACGGAATCAGAAAGTACTACTGACTCAGGTAGCCTATCTGAATCGGTGAGTATATCAGATTCAATCAGTGCATCTGAGTCGGTAAGCTTATCGGATTCGATGAGTCTGTCTGCATCAATTAGTGATTCAACTTCCACCAGTTTATTAGCAGCAACAGATGAAAAACAATCTACAAGTATATCTGAATCCATGAGTAATTCTGAATCTGCAAGTTCATGGGTTTCAACCAGTCTTTCTGAGTCAATGAATCATTCAGAAAAAAGAAGTGCAGCAAACTCTTTGAGTGTAGAGAAAAGTAAACAACCCTCCGCACAAGAACAAAGTAAAGATGAAACAAATAAAGCAAAAGAGCTTTTTGATCAAATCGTTCCAAATGGGACTGAAGTAAAAGTTGATTCAAAAACGAATGAACTTGTATTTACAATGAAATCAGGTGTTGCGCCTAGTACAGCCTTAATCCATGCTGCACAGAAATATGCAGCAGCAAATGATTTGGTTGCTTATTTTTCAGTTCGAGGTGCAAATGGCAAATCCACAAAAGTAAATGTTTCGGCTGACCCGGATATTAATCGTGAAGATTTTGAAGACAAGATTAATAATTTAGAGACACCAAAAACGCCAACTTCTGTTTATGTGGCTGTTCCAGATGAGGTTCAGAACGATGCTACCTATAAAGCCAATGCCATCACAAATGGCACCTACGCTGAGGTCACAACTTATGAAGAATTGCGAGCTGCTTGGTCTAATGCCAATATTACTTACATTGATATTACAGCTAAAATTACTTATTCTACAGGGGCAATGTCAGCTCGCGCAAATGGTGCCAGTGTAATCGTTCAAGGAAATAACAATATTGTTGATCTTGGAACACAAACCTTCAATTGGGGCTACATTACAAATTCTACAACGTTTACACTAAGCAACGTTCAAGCGCAGCAAGGTTTCGCTGTAAATGATGGAAATGGTTACTCCCTTATTAATCCATCAAGCGCTACTCAATTGACAGCCAATGTTAATAATGTGACATTAAGTGCTAGTGAATTAAATGGAAACAATCCTATTCACCTTATGTATGGAGTGGGATCTAAAGTAGTATTCTCTGGAACGAATGTCTTCAATATATCAAATGAAGTTACTCGATCAGTTGGAAGTATTAACTTTGCGAATAATTCAAGTGTAACACTCAATCGTACTTCCAATGATATTGGTTTCTCACAATTCTACTTCGAAACTCGAGCAGCTGCAGGAAGTGTTGGTTATGGGAACACAATCACAATGGGGGATGGATCTTCAAATACTGCACGTACCTATAATGGTCAAGCTGCAAGTTACCCTGCAATGTACTATTTAATAGATGGAGTGACAGTAGGAGATAACGTTAGTTGGACGCAAACAGGCTTCCAATATTTCATTAACGGACAGCAGGGCTCTTCAGCAACTGCAAAATTTGTCTTTGGTCAAAATTTTAATTTATCTATTCCGCAATCAACACAACCTGGAGCAATTCGCATTCAAGGAACTCAGAGTGTGGTATTTAATGCCGGAACAACATTGGATATTAATCAATGGGCAAATGGTGCTGTAATTCAAATGAATAGTGCTGGATCAAGCGTTACTTTCATTTCTCCAAAGAAATTACACATGGCAGTTAATACTTCGTCAGGAGCACCAAGTACAGGACCACTTGTGAGTGGGGCAGGAACATTCACAATGAACAATTCACAAATTTCAACTTGGCAAGGAACGGATAGCCAAGCAGCCAATCCCGCAGGAAATAGAAATCTTAAATTTACGAACATGACGATTCGAAACGGTGTGACAACTGTTACCGACACTGCTGGGAACGTGACTACATCGAATATTGTTGATTCTAGTACACGCGAATTGACAACGGTAGCTATCGATCCTGGTACGGTTAAATTAAAATACGTAGATCAATACGGAAATGTAATTAAAACAATTGATGTACCAATTGATCCAGATGTTAACTATATTGGGCAGTATATCAATTTAGTGAATAAGGATTATGCGTTAGACAATATGCCGCCAAATTATATGTGGGCAATTGCAAGTCAAGTTCCAGCATCCGCCTTATCGGATAAACAAAGCGGTGGAGATGATACAACTACTGCCGATGACGGTGATGCATATGGTCAAGCGAATGTAGCAATTGTACCGATGGAGGGGTCTGAGTATGTCTATAATATCTATGTATACGGGGTAGCGAATAATAATATTCAATATCAATATGTAGATGCTAAGACAGGCATGGTCGTTTCTGCGGATTATCTAAGCTCTGGACAAGAAGCAGCAGGAAGTAATTTACCACCAGCGAACTACGGGAATGTTATTGATTGGCTAAATAGTTACTACACAACGACAAATGTTGCTCCAGGTTACCATTATGCTACGGGTTCTGAATTAAACGGATTTGTACAACCAACTACTACAACGGTGGGGACGGAAGCAAGTTTAGTTACCATTTATGTCACAGCGGATATTCAAACTGTTAATATTACTTTTGTAAATTCTGATGGGACGGCTCTAGTAGGTCAAGTTCCAAATGTTTCTATCAATGGTACATCAGGAGCAGAAATCAGTTATGCGGATTTAGTTGTGGGATATTTAACTCAGGCGGGTTATTATGCAGATGCCAATGGCACATTCACCTTTGACTTTACTGCGAATGGAACCAGTACAACGGATTCTGATCCTCAAACGTTAACGATTACTTTATACCCTGATTATCAGTTAGCTGGAATTATTTCAAATAATCAACCAGCTACCGATCCAGCAACTGGAAATCCATACACTCAAATACCGACGAGTGTTTCTGAAGGCCAATATGGTGTTGCAGGAGTTTCAAATGGAACAATCGTATTAGGTGTAACCGATGCAGACTTAGTTAGGAATGGTTATATTTATACTATTACAGGACCAGATGGTCAAGTGTATGCGACGTTAGCGGAAGCGTTGGCAAGTAATAGTATTTTTGATACTACGACAAATAATGGGCTTTCAATCGATGGAGCACCGCAATCCTTTGTTGTTAACTATGAGGTAGATCCTGTTTCTGAATCAACGTCAATGTCAGAAAGTGAGTCGACTTCTATTTCTGAAAGCGAGAGCAACTCAATTTCGACTTCTAATTCAGAAAGCGACTCGTCCTCAACGTCTTTATCTGTATCGGAAAGTGAATCAATTTCTCAATCGGAGGATTCTACTTCAGAGTCAATTTCAGAATCAATCTCAGAAAGTGAATCTATTTCAATTTCAGAAAGTGAAAGTATTTCTACTTCTGAATCACTATCTGAGAGTGATTCAGTTTCAGAATCAATCTCAGAAAGTGAATCAGTTTCTACATCAGAAAGTGATAGCAATTCTACATCCGATTCAATCTCAGAAAGTGAATCTATCTCGAACTCAGAAAGTGATAGCGAATCAATATCAACGTCAACATCCGAAAGTGAATCTAGTTCAGACTCCGAAAGCGAAAGCTCATCAATTTCTGAATCGATTTCAATTAGCGAATCAATATCCGAGTCAGAAAGCGAAAGTAAGAGTACATCAGAAAGTGAAAGTACTTCTGAGAGTATCTCTGAGTCGGAATCATTGTCTATCTCTGTAAGTGAGTCATTATCGGAAAGTGATAGTGAAAGTAATAGTGCTTCAACTTCCGATTCATTGAGTGATAGTGAAAGCACCAGTATTTCGGATAGTAATAGCACTTCTGAAAGCTTGTCGAATTCAGAATCGTTATCTATTTCGGTAAGCGAAAGTTTATCCGAAAGTGAAAGTAAGAGTATGAGTGAATCAGTTTCTGATTCATTAAGCAATAGCGAAAGTGAAAGTGGCAGTCTATCAGAAAGCAAAAGTACATCAAATAGTGTATCAGATTCAGAATCACTATCAATTTCAGTAAGTGAAAGTTTATCAGAGAGTGAAAGTAAGAGTATTAGTGAATCAATTTCTGATTCATTAAGTGATAGTGAAAGCGAAAGTGGCAGTCTGTCGGAAAGCAATAGCACTTCGAATAGCACATCAGATTCAGAATCATTATCAATTTCAGTAAGTGAAAGCTTATCAGAGAGCGAAAGTAAAAGTATTAGTGAATCAATTAGTACATCAACAAGTGATTCAAACTCAACTAGTACAAGTCTTAGCAATAGTGAAAGTGCAAGTATCAGTGATTCGATCAGTGCATCAATTAGTGAATCTATTTCAACTAGCGCAAGTGAATCCGCGAGCGAATCGACAAGCTACAGCGGCAGCAGCTCAGTTAGTGCGAGTGAAAGTACAAGTGCAAGCACGTCGACCAGCGATTCAAGATCAGATAGCACCAGCGTGAGTGACAGCGAAAGCAGTAGCTTAAGCACAAGTATCAGTGACTCCAATTCGATCAGCACCAGCATCAGTAACAGTGAAAGTGCAAGTATCAGTGATTCGATTAGCGAGTCAATTAGCGAATCTATTTCAACCAGCGCAAGTGAATCCGCAAGCGAATCAACGAGTTATAGCGGTAGCAGTTCAATCAGTACTAGCGAAAGTACAAGTGATAGCACATCAATCAGTGATTCAAGATCGGATAGTACCAGCGTGAGTGACAGCGAAAGCAGTAGCTTAAGCACAAGTATTAGCGATTCAAACTCGATTAGCACCAGCATCAGTAACAGTGAGAGTGCAAGTATCAGTGATTCGATCAGCGAGTCAATTAGCGAATCGATTTCAATCAGCGCAAGTGAATCCGCAAGCGAGTCAACAAGCTACAGCGGCAGCAGTTCAGTCAGTGCGAGTGAAAGCACAAGTATTAGTGATTCGAACTCAATCAGCACAAGTATTAGTACTAGCGAAAGTACAAGTGATAGCACATCAATCAGTGATTCAAGATCGGATAGCACTAGTGTAAGTGACAGCGAAAGCAGTAGCTTAAGCACAAGTATTAGCGATTCGAACTCGATTAGCACCAGCATTAGTAACAGTGAAAGTGCAAGTAACAGTGATTCGATTAGCGAGTCAATTAGCGAATCGATTTCAACTAGCGCAAGTGAATCTGCAAGCGAATCGACAAGCTACAGCGGCAGCAGTTCAATCAGCGCGAGTGAAAGTACAAGTGATAGCACATCGATCAGCGATTCAAGATCGGATAGCACTAGTGTAAGTGACAGCGAAAGCAGTAGCTTAAGCACAAGTATTAGCGATTCAAACTCGATCAGCACAAGTATCAGTAACAGTGAGAGTGCAAGTATCAGTGATTCGATCAGTGCATCAATTAGCGATTCAATTTCGACTAGCATAAGTGAATCCGCAAGCGAGTCAACGAGTTATAGCGGCAGTAGCTCAGTTAGTGCGAGTGAAAGCACAAGTGATAGCACATCGATTAGCGATTCAAGATCGGATAGCACTAGTGTAAGTGACAGCGAAAGCAGTAGCTTAAGCACAAGTGTTAGCGACTCAAACTCAATTAGCACAAGTATCAGTAACAGTGAGAGTGCAAGTATCAGTGATTCGATCAGCGTGTCAATTAGCGAATCGATTTCAACCAGCGCAAGTGAATCTGCAAGCGAGTCAACGAGTTATAGCGGTAGCAGCTCAGTTAGCGCGAGTGAAAGTACAAGTGCAAGCACATCAATCAGTGATTCAAGATCAGATAGCACCAGCATCAGTAACAGTGAAAGTGCAAGTATCAGTGATTCGATCAGTGCATCGATTAGCGAATCAATTTCGACTAGCATAAGTGAATCCGCAAGCGAATCGACAAGTTATAGCGGCAGTAGCTCAGTTAGTGCGAGTGAAAGTACAAGTGATAGCACATCAATCAGTGATTCAAGATCAGATAGCACTAGCGTGAGTGATAGCGAAAGCAGTAGCTTAAGCACAAGCATCAGCGATTCGAACTCGATCAGCACCAGCATCAGTAACAGTGAGAGTGCAAGTATCAGTGATTCGATCAGCGTGTCAATTAGCGAATCGATTTCAACCAGCGCAAGTGAATCTGCAAGCGAGTCAACGAGTTATAGCGGTAGCAGTTCAGTTAGCGCAAGTGAAAGTACAAGTGCAAGCACAAGCATCAGCGACTCAAACTCAATTAGCACAAGTATCAGTAACAGTGAGAGTGCAAGTATCAGTGATTCGATCAGCGTGTCAATTAGCGAATCGATTTCAACCAGCGCAAGTGAATCCGCAAGCGAATCAACGAGCTACAGCGGTAGCAGTTCAATCAGTACTAGCGAAAGTACAAGTGATAGCACATCGATTAGCGATTCAAGATCAGATAGTACCAGCGTGAGTGACAGCGAAAGCAGTAGCTTAAGCACAAGCATCAGCGACTCCAACTCGATCAGCACCAGCATCAGCAACAGTGAAAGTGCAAGTATCAGTGATTCGATCAGCGTGTCAATTAGCGAATCGATTTCAATCAGCGCAAGTGAATCTGCAAGCGAGTCAACAAGTTATAGCGGTAGCAGTTCAGTTAGCGCGAGTGAAAGTATCAGCACAAGTACGTCAATCAGTGATTCAAACTCAATTAGCACAAGTATCAGTAACAGTGAAAGTGCAAGTATCAGTGATTCGATCAGTGCATCGATTAGCGAATCAATTTCGACTAGCATAAGTGAATCCGCAAGCGAATCGACAAGTTATAGCGGTAGCAGTTCAGTAAGTATGAGCGACAGTACAAGTGCAAGCACATCAATCAGTGATTCAAGATCAGATAGCACCAGCGTGAGTGACAGCGAAAGCAGTAGCTTAAGCACAAGTATTAGCGATTCAAACTCAATCAGCACAAGCATCAGTAACAGTGAAAGTGCAAGTATCAGTGATTCGATCAGTGCATCGATTAGCGAATCAATTTCGACTAGCATAAGTGAATCCGCAAGCGAATCGACAAGTTATAGCGGTAGCAGTTCAATCAGTACTAGCGAAAGTACAAGTGCAAGCACATCAATCAGTGATTCAAGATCAGATAGCACCAGCGTGAGTGACAGCGAAAGCAGTAGCTTAAGCACAAGTATTAGCGATTCAAACTCAATCAGCACAAGCATCAGTAACAGTGAAAGTGCAAGTATCAGTGATTCGATCAGTGCATCGATTAGCGAATCAATTTCGACTAGCATAAGTGAATCCGCAAGCGAATCGACAAGTTATAGCGGTAGCAGTTCAATCAGCGCGAGTGAAAGTACAAGTGATAGCACATCGATCAGCGATTCAAGATCGGATAGCACTAGTGTAAGTGACAGCGAAAGCAGTAGCTTAAGCACAAGTATCAGTGACTCCAATTCGATCAGCACCAGCATCAGCAACAGTGAAAGTGAAAGTATTAGTGCATCAATCAGCGAATCGATTTCAACCAGCGCAAGTGAATCCGCAAGCGTATCAACGAGTTATAGCGGTAGCAGTTCAATCAGCGCGAGTGAAAGTACAAGTGATAGCACATCGATCAGCGATTCAAGATCGGATAGCACTAGTGTAAGTGACAGCGAAAGCAGTAGCTTAAGCACAAGTATCAGTGACTCCAATTCGATCAGCACCAGCATCAGCAACAGTGAAAGTGAAAGTATTAGTGCATCAATCAGCGAATCGATTTCAACCAGCGCAAGTGAATCCGCAAGCGTATCAACGAGTTATAGCGGTAGCAGTTCAATCAGCGCGAGTGAAAGTACAAGTGATAGCACGTCGATCAGCGATTCAAGATCGGATAGCACCAGTGTGAGTGATAGCGAAAGCAGCAGCTTAAGCACAAGTATTAGCGATTCGAACTCGATTAGCACCAGCATCAGTAACAGTGAAAGTGCAAGTATCAGTGATTCGATCAGCGTGTCAATTAGCGAATCGATTTCAACCAGCGCAAGTGAATCTGCAAGCGAGTCAACAAGCTACAGCGGCAGCAGCTCAGTAAGTACGAGCGATAGTACCAGCGCAAGTACGTCAATTAGTGATTCAAACTCGATCAGCACCAGCATTAGTAACAGTGAAAGTGCAAGTATTAGTGATTCGATCAGTGCATCGATTAGCGAATCAATTTCAACTAGCATAAGTGAATCCGCAAGCGAGTCGACAAGCTACAGCGGCAGCAGTTCAATCAGTACTAGCGAAAGTACAAGTGCAAGCACATCAATCAGTGATTCAAGATCAGATAGCACCAGCGTGAGTGACAGCGAAAGCAGTAGCTTAAGCACAAGTATTAGCGATTCAAACTCAATCAGCACAAGCATCAGTAACAGTGAAAGTGCAAGTATCAGTGATTCGATCAGTGCATCGATTAGCGAATCAATTTCGACTAGCATAAGTGAATCCGCAAGCGAATCGACAAGTTATAGCGGTAGCAGTTCAATCAGTGCGAGTGAAAGCACAAGTGATAGCACATCGATCAGCGATTCAAGATCGGATAGCACTAGTGTAAGTGACAGCGAAAGCAGTAGCTTAAGCACAAGCATTAGCGATTCGAACTCAATTAGCACAAGTATCAGTAACAGTGAAAGTGCAAGTATCAGTGATTCGATTAGTGCATCGATTAGCGAATCAATTTCGACTAGCATAAGTGAATCCGCAAGCGAATCGACAAGCTACAGCGGCAGCAGTTCAATCAGTGCGAGTGAAAGCACAAGTGATAGCACATCGATCAGCGATTCAAGATCGGATAGCACTAGTGTAAGTGACAGCGAAAGCAGTAGCTTAAGCACAAGCATTAGCGATTCGAACTCAATTAGCACAAGTATCAGTAACAGTGAAAGTGCAAGTATCAGTGATTCGATTAGTGCATCGATTAGCGAATCAATTTCGACTAGCATAAGTGAATCCGCAAGCGAATCGACAAGCTACAGCGGCAGCAGTTCAATCAGCGCGAGTGAAAGTACAAGTGATAGCACGTCGATCAGCGATTCAAGATCGGATAGCACCAGTGTGAGTGATAGCGAAAGCAGCAGCTTAAGCACAAGTATTAGCGATTCGAACTCGATTAGCACCAGCATCAGTAACAGTGAAAGTGCAAGTATCAGTGATTCGATCAGCGTGTCAATTAGCGAATCGATTTCAACCAGCGCAAGTGAATCTGCAAGCGAGTCAACAAGCTACAGCGGCAGCAGCTCAGTAAGTACGAGCGATAGTACCAGCGCAAGTACGTCAATTAGTGATTCAAACTCGATCAGCACCAGCATTAGTAACAGTGAAAGTGCAAGTATTAGTGATTCGATCAGTGCATCGATTAGCGAATCAATTTCAACTAGCATAAGTGAATCCGCAAGCGAGTCGACAAGCTACAGCGGCAGCAGTTCAATCAGCGCGAGTGAAAGTACAAGTGATAGCACATCGATCAGCGATTCAAGATCGGATAGCACTAGTGTAAGTGACAGCGAAAGCAGTAGCTTAAGCACAAGTATCAGTGACTCCAATTCGATCAGCACCAGCACCAGCATCAGCAACAGTGAAAGTGAAAGTATTAGTGCATCAATCAGCGAATCGATTTCAACCAGCGCAAGTGAATCCGCAAGCGTATCAACGAGTTATAGCGGTAGCAGTTCAATCAGTGCGAGTGAAAGCACAAGTGATAGCACATCGATCAGCGATTCAAGATCGGATAGCACTAGTGTAAGTGACAGCGAAAGCAGTAGCTTAAGCACAAGCATTAGCGATTCGAACTCAATTAGCACAAGTATCAGTAACAGTGAAAGTGCAAGTATTAGTGATTCGATCAGTGCATCGATTAGCGAATCAATTTCAACTAGCATAAGTGAATCCGCAAGCGAGTCGACAAGCTACAGCGGCAGCAGTTCAGTAAGTATGAGCGACAGTACCAGCACAAGCACGTCGATCAGCGATTCAAGATCGGATAGCACCAGTGTGAGTGATAGCGAAAGCAGCAGCTTAAGCACAAGTATTAGCGATTCGAACTCGATCAGCACCAGCATCAGCAACAGTGAAAGTGCAAGTATCAGTGATTCGATCAGCGTGTCAATTAGCGAATCGATTTCGACTAGCATAAGTGAATCTGCAAGCGAGTCGACAAGCTACAGCGGCAGCAGTTCAGTAAGTATGAGCGACAGTACCAGCGCAAGCACGTCGATCAGCGATTCAAGATCGGATAGCACCAGTGTGAGTGATAGCGAAAGCAGCAGCTTAAGCACAAGTATTAGCGATTCGAACTCAATCAGCACAAGTATCAGTAACAGTGAGAGTGCAAGTATTAGTGCATCGATTAGCGAATCAATTTCGACTAGCACAAGTGAATCCGCAAGCGAATCGACAAGCTACAGCGGCAGCAGTTCAGTGAGTATGAGCGACAGTACCAGCACAAGCACGTCGATCAGCGATTCGAACTCGATCAGCACCAGCATCAGTAACAGTGAAAGTGCAAGTATCAGTGCATCGATTAGCGAATCAATTTCGACTAGCACAAGTGAATCCGCAAGCGAGTCGACAAGCTACAGCGGTAGCAGCTCAGTAAGTATGAGCGACAGTACCAGCACAAGCACGTCGATCAGCGATTCAAGATCAGATAGCACTAGCGTGAGTGATAGCGAAAGCAGCAGCTTAAGCACAAGTATTAGCGACTCAAACTCAATTAGCACAAGTATCAGTAACAGTGAAAGTACAAGTATTAGTGCATCAATCAGCGAATCGATTTCAACCAGCGTAAGTGAATCTGCAAGCGAGTCGACAAGCTACAGCGGCAGCAGTTCAGTTAGCGCGAGTGAAAGTACAAGTGCAAGCATGTCAATCAGCGATTCAAGATCCGACAGTACAAGCATTAGTAACAGCGAAAGCGCGAGCTTGTCCGCAAGCTATAGTGGCAGCACTTCAGCAAGCATAAGTGAAAGTACCAGCTTGAGTACGTCTATAAGTGCCAACGAGAGGAGTGAATCACAAAGTTATAGTGGTAGTAGTTCAGTAAGTACAAGTGAAAGTACGAGCACAAGTACGTCAATCAGCGATTCAAGATCGGATAGCACTAGTGTAAGTGACAGCGAAAGCAGTAGCTTAAGCACCAGTATTAGTGATTCGAACTCAATTAGTACAAGTACTAGTAACAGCGAAAGCGCGAGCTTGTCCGCAAGCTATAGTGGCAGCACTTCAGCAAGCATAAGTGAAAGTACCAGCTTGAGTACGTCTATAAGTGCCAGCGAGAGAAGCGAATCAGAAAGTTATAGCGGCAGTACCTCAGTAAGTACAAGTGCCAGCACAAGTACAAGTACGTCAATTAGTGATTCGAGATCCGATAGTACAAGCATCAGTAACAGCGAGAGCACAAGTTTGTCCGCCAGTTACAGCGGAAGTACCTCTGCAAGTATCAGTGAGAGCACAAGCTTAAGCACCTCATTAAGTGATTCTAGCTCAATTAGTACCAGCATAAGTTTGAGCGATAGTACCAGTACAAGCATATCGATCAGTGATTCAAGGTCTGATAGTACTAGCGAGAGCAACAGTGATAGTACAAGTCTAAGTACTTCTACAAGTATGAGTGACAGAAGCGAATCAGAAAGTTATAGTGGTAGCATATCGCTAAGTATAAGTGAAAGTACAAGTACCAGCACATCAGTTAGTGATTCGAGATCGGAAAGTACCAGCATGAGTAATAGTGAAAGTGCAAGTGAATCGGCAAGTTTTAGTGGAAGTACCTCTACAAGTATGAGTAATAGCAACAGTACTTCAACTATTCCAACTTCGGTTAGCACGTCTACGACCAACAAAGGGATAACTACAGGAACCGCTGCAAAAGGATCTAAAGGAATTTCTACAGGTGCTTTGACTAGTGGAACAGGCCGGACAAATACTTCAAGCAAAACCGGATCAATTGGAAAAGAATATCCAAAAACTGGGGAATCTCTTGAATCAAGCTTACAACTTTCATTTGTAGGGATAGCTAGTGTTCTTTCAGCTCTAGGGTTATTAAAGAAAAAAGATGAACAACAAAAAGACTAACAATTAGAAAGACAAAGGCATAGGGTTCAACAAAACAGGGTTGGACTCTATGACCTAGTTACTAGTCTGCTTGTAGTATTAAATTTTAGTAAGTGGGGCTGATGAGGTCACGTGAAAACATCTAAAGTGGAAGAAATATTTCTGCTTTAGATGTTTTTTATTTATAAAATGGAATGGCAACACAAATGATTCTTATGTTATTGGATAAAAAAGACATAAAGAACGTAAATGCCCAATCGGTTCTTTCCAATTTCATGGGATTCGACGATTTTCCAATGATAAAACTTTTTTTCGTAATAAATTGAAACTGCACCGTCCATACATCTGTTTCTTTATGGTCTTTATCTTATTTACGCTACCTTCAGCTAAACCATTGTTATATTTATGAGTAATCGCATATTTGACTGCTGGGAAATCATTTAAGAGACTACCCACAAACTTTAATAGAGAGACATCATCAAAATTTTCTTTTACAGAAGACATCCAGCTTTTAAAAGACTCTAGATCTTGTTTTTTTAAACAATGACGAAATCTCCAAACTAATTCATAGAGTTGTTTGTATTTTGGATGCTGATTGAAAACTAATTCCAATAACTCACTATCAATGACGGGAACTTTCTCAATCGGTAAATAGAATAGTTTAATTAACCATTTTCGTTCTAATATTTCAATGGATTTCCCTTGATACTCTTCTTTAAAATGTTTATGAAGACGACGTTGCCGGGACATATATCCTCGAATAGCATCTACTGTTCCGGTATATCCTTTTTCAGAAATAATTTGAAAAATCTCTGAGTATGTTTTTCTTTCTTTACGAAGCGCAAGAACTTCTTTGCGATATTTTTCTAATTTACCAGGACGATCGATCCCATATTGTCCGCTGAGAGAAGAAGCATCTTTTCCTAAATATCTTACAATTGTTTGAGGCGTGTATCCTGTAATATCAGTTATTTCGGAAAGGGCAACTCCTTTTTTGGCAAGGGCTCTCACTTCATCAATTTGTTGTTGTTTTTCTTCCATGAGCTCATTATGATGTCGTTCCCAAAATATTGCTTTATCTTCCGGAATTTCCTTCTCCTTCATTTTTATATACTTGGAAATAGTTTTAAGGCCGAAGCCTGTTTTCATTCGAATTTCTTGCTGTGTCATACCGTCGGTATGCAGCCGTTTTACATAAATAATTTTATCTCTTCGTGAAGTATATAGAAGAAAATCTTCAAATTTTTCATTGGAAATCTCGATTGGAATCCTTGGCGGGAAAGAGTGTCGCATGGATGTTTGAGCGAGTTCACAAAGACGAGCAACCAAATGAAATCTATCGGTGACTTGTATTGCATGAGGGAATGCTTTCTTAATCGCTGCAGAGTATGTACGAGAACCATCACGTGACACCAGCTCAACACATTTGAATTTTTTAAGCCATTCGATCACATCCTCTTTTTCACGAGATTCCAGCAGGTCAACAATTTTCCCAGTTTTGATATCTACCATAATTGTGCCATAACGTTGGCGTTTCTTCAGAGCGAAATCATCAATGCATATTTCAGCTACATCATAATCTACGTGAATTTTTTTTTTGCCCAAGATAATTACATAGACTACTCTTCCTTACTATGATTCCCATTTCTTCAAGGTCTTTAGTCATACCTACAGAACTCCGACTTTCTGCTAAATCAACAATTAGTTTCATCAATCGTGTTGTTTTTTGTGCATTTCCTTCCCTAAAAGGGAACGTCTCAGAAAATGTTTTTTTAGAACAGTCAGGATTTTGACATTTGAATCTTCGTATAAGTAAATTTAAATAGACTGTCTTACTTTGAATCGGTAGATCTTGAATTTTAGTAGTATAAGAATCATGAATATTGGTGGATTTGCAGCGACATGTGGGGCACTTTGCAGAGGTAGAAATGGAAGAAACATCAAAGGTGATTTTCTCGTTTGTTATTTGACAGTCATCAACATGTAAATTAACGTCCAATGATAAAAGTAATTCTTCCAAAGAAATACGCCTCCTTATCATGTAACAGTAACTACCAACAATTAAATTATACTACATTTAGTAGTATATCATATCGAATCCCATGAAATTGGAAAGAACCGCCCAATCACCAAGTACCTACACACCAAATAACCTAAGCCCTATAATGGACTTAAGTTATTTGGTTGTTTTTGCGTACTGTTTGGCGCACGTTGCTTGTGCGAGAGGCTGCCAAGGCAAAAGCTCATCCAACGCTTCATTAGAAACATGCGCTAGATTAGGAATGCGATCAAATAGAAATTCCAAATAGCTCACTGGATTCAGCCCATTTACTTCAGCTGTTCGATACACGCTTAGAATGATTCCCGAAGTTCGAGCACCTTCCAAACTGCACGAATGCATAGAATTCTTGCGACCGATTACCAGCTCTTTTATCTGGCGCTCTGCTAAGTTATTACTAAGTTCCAAGCGTCCATCCTCAAAAATCCGCTCAAATCCTCCACGCAACTTTAGCGCATACTTGACCGCTGTATCTAGTTTGGATTTTGGAACTGCTGTAAAGGAGCCCAGCCATTCATAGAAATTGATGAATAGAGGGGTTAAATAATCCCGGCGTTTTTTCTGCCGATCTTCAACGGATAAGTCGACCCACTCTCGTTCCAATTGGAACCAGATATCGATCATTTTGACAGCGATCCAAGCAGGCGTTTCCTCGTTTTTATTGTTCTTTGGAAGAGCTTCAAAAAACTTCCGACGTGCATGAGCCAAACAATAAACGAGTGTGACATTTTCCACCGCGTTATAGCCTGCGTAACCATCACAATGCAGATACCCGTTGAAATCTGCTAGAAATTGCTTTGGCACTTCGCCAGCTCGCGATACTGCGTGATGGTAATATACGATTGGATGTGTACTATGCTTTCCTGTGCTGAATAGCCAGTAATGCGTGTCTTTCTTGCCCTTCTCAATGACCCGATACGTGGTTTCATCGGCGTGAAGGATTTCCTCTTGGGTTAAATGACTTTTTAATCGTTGGGCTAAACTGTCTAAGGCGTTATGACAAACTTTGATATGCCAGTTGGTGATGTTATCTCGGGAAATATCCAGACCCAATGTTTCTTGCCAATAACTTTCCTGCCGAT
Organism: Enterococcus sp. DIV0187; assembly: GCF_051713785.1. NCBI lineage: Bacteria > Bacillati > Bacillota > Bacilli > Lactobacillales > Enterococcaceae > Enterococcus > Enterococcus sp. DIV0187. Next base: position 442,012 of record NZ_JBIOQO010000002.1, on the reverse strand, counting down.
TGGCAGGTACTTTTTGACCAAACTTCAATCGGATGGTTTCGGCAATCACGCTGTTTGACCCTAAACTATTGGAAACGACAGGTCTTGGAACAGGAGCTTTTTTATAGGAAGAAACATCTGCCTTTTCGCATTCTTTGCAACAATACGTATGTTGGTAATGAACGAGCCGATCTAACATGGCTTGATGGAAAAGCACCTCTTCGCGAATCTTGGTTGTGCCAATGTCGGTCATTTGAGTGCCGCATTGGTCACAGATTCGTTGCTCAGTTGACAATTCATGGTGTCTTTCTTTTAAGGGAAGATAGGCGATCTTCGCCGCTTTTTGACCGATTTTTCTTTTGTGTCCTTTTACCATTGTTTCTTGTCCTTCTTCTGTTTGGGGAACGGCCTTACTATCTTCAACCTCATCAGAAAATAGGTTTAACTGACCAGTCACTTGTGAATCCAGTGTTTCTTTGGAACGACCAAAAAAACGATCCGTAAAATAGCTCAATTTCTCATTGAGAAGATGAACCTCTTGGTTCAATGCTTGATTCGCATGCTGGAGTTCTTTGATTGTTTCTGTCTGAGATTCAAGGAGTTGAAGTAGGATATTCACATCTACTTCGACGTTATTGTTAGAAGAAGAATTTGTTTGTAAGGACAAGAAATTCACCACCATTTTCATTGTTACTACTGTTATTATTATACCATTTAGACGCATCAAAAAACAGAGAAAACCGCATAAAATCAACGATTTCACTCTGTTTAAAAGAATCCTTTTGTCCCAGCCTTGATTGCTTTGGGTTGGTGAATACTTAATCCCTCAAGTAGCCAGTGAATCTGTTGCACAGACAGTTGGCGAACTTCTTCCTTTTTTCTCGGCCATTGCAGTCGACCGTTTTCAATTCGTTTGTATCCCAGAAAAAAGCCATCGTTATGCCAGTAGAGCAATTTAAATCGATCACAGCGATTGCCGCAAAAAAGAAAGATGGCATCTTCGTAAACATCCAGCTCATAGTCTTGTTGGATAATCCTAGCAAGTCCGTCAATTCCTTTGCGAAGATCTGTCTTACCAGTTACGAGAAAGATTTTTTCTACTTTGGTAAAATCGAGAAACATCTTATCCCAACTCCTTAAGGATCGCCGAGAGGATATAGCTGTTTACGCCATTATAGATCAAAACTTCAGAACCATCCTTCTGACGGATACGCAGGGCAATTTTTGCGGTACTGTTTTTTCTCTGATCACGAGCCGTTCTCGATTGATCGTGAAGTTGAATAGGAACGATATCATTTATGTTTTTCAAAAAAACACCTCCGTTTCACTTGATAGCTCAAGTATAGATGAAGGTGGAAATATTTTATAGGTACCGATTTATTAGGCATTTACTAAAGAACAACTGTTTTTTATCATTAAGAAAAATCGACTTAGGAGTGACTTAAATGAATCATAAAAGGAAATATATTTTAAGGGTCATAGTTGTGATAATGAGTTTTGTAATTATTAATGTTCCAATTATTGGTAACACAGTTGGAATCGTACAGAGTGAGACAACGGAAGGTACAGGTTGTGAGGGTACCACTCCTGACAGTTCAACATCGATTATGGATAACAAAACACAAGAATCCACGATTGATTCTTCTCAAGAAAGTACAGAATCTACTACTTCAAGTAGTAATAAAATTTCAATGGTAGAGGATAAGCAGGAAACACAAAAAGAATCAGAAATAGACAAGATTGCTTTAGCATATAATGAGGATTATTGGTGGGATACGATCAATAATCGAGGCTTCACTTACAATGATGATATACCATTTTGGAGTGGTGGAAAGTCTGAGATAAATACATCTCAAGGCTATATTGAACTAGGAGAACCGTACATTTTTGAGACAGGTTGGAAATTTGTAAACATCACTTTTAGAGGAAATATTTATTCTTCTGGAGACAGAATTTATGATGAACTATTCAAGGGTATTTTAAATTATCAGGAAATAGAAAAACAACTTCGCTATAATTATGAGCCCCAATTATACAATGTAAAAATATCTTATCGAGGATTACCTGATGAAATAAAGGAGACATTACCTAAAGTTGATCCAAATCCGATTTTAAACGGAACTATGTACACGATACCAGCACCACCAAAAGTAGAAGGCTATGTTACTGAAGAATTTGCTTTGGTTTGGACAGCACCTTTTTTTATGCCACGAATGATTGGTTCTGAAACGTATATTTCTGGTGGGACACTTTCTGATGAAATTAGTTATGGTTATAAACCAGAAGATGAATTAATAGCGCAGCCGATTATAGTCCATTATTTGGATATTAATGGAAACACTATTAACGAAGAGGATTCAATAATTGGGGGAATTGATGAAGACTATACAATAAGTGCTAAAACAATTCCTGGTTATACTTTGGTGAAAACTGAGGGGGCTACAAGTGGAAAATTTACTTCAAAGCAGCAAGAAGTAATCTATATTTATATAAAGGATGATTCGAGTAACTTTAATGGTTCTTATATAGACTATGCCGAGAATAATATTTCCAGTATAGCGGATATTGAACGGCAATTAAAAATTGTTAAGAATGTAAATTTGAGTTTAGTAACTTACAGTGACAATCAACTTAATGTAAATGTCGTTGGAACAACTCAGCAATTCAATTTATTAGGTACGATTCAAACAGTCTCAAAACGGATCCAAACAAAGAATGGCAGGGTCTACTATATGTTATGGCTTGACGGAAAACAATACGTTTTACATTCTGAAGCTTTTCAAGCATTGCCAACATCTTCTGATTTTACACAGGAAAGTGATTTGGACAAATATGCGAGTGTGAGTTTGGACTTTTTAGGAAATTATTTAGATAAGGTAAATAATGTTAATCATAGAATTTCTTTAGTCAACAACTATAATGTTTATGATGTATTAAAAACAGACGGAGATGCAGCTATTCCACCATATGCAGGGACCGTTTCTTCTATGGGATTGAAGGACAATGTGTTCACTGTAACTCAGGAATTTGTTTCCTCGTACGGGATTAAATATTATAAGATCTTGATTGAAGGATATAGCTATTTCATTAATTCGGCTGCATTTATCGTCGAGGCTGTTAAATCTTTATTTTAGTGATGAAGTTGATCAATTTTTGGGATGGTAACAAAATCTTAGAAAAACAGGATCTGCGGCAGAAAATTTTGGTTTTGTAATGGATTCTAAATTTATCTAAGCATTTTCTTAAGGAAAATTATACTATCATAAGTTTATTTTCCCAAATTTGGGAGTAGACCTCCCCTCATTAATTGTTAAGGTAAAATAAATTTAGCCAAGAGTTTTGTTTATTAGGATTATTTAGAATCGTTAATTAGATTGGTAACGAAATGCTTATTATAATTTTGTGAGGTTAGTATATTGAGAAAAAATGCAGTCATTTATTGTGTTACTGGATCACACATTCAGCTGACGGCGGTGTCAATCGCTTCAATTATGAATAATTATCAGAGTGAGGAACCTTTGGATATTCTTATTGTTGTAGGTGAACTAGGGGGTGAAGAGATAATTAGATTGAAGAATATTCCTAAATTTTATAAAAAAAAAGCTATCTCCATTACTATTTGGTATCCTCCTGAAATGGTAAAACAAATCAAAAATTATAATAACACTCGTTTTCCAGAAGTCACATTGTGGCGTTTATTTCTGCCCTCCTATTTTAACAGCTATGAGAACATTCTATATTTAGATAATGATACGATTATCTATGATGATGTATCTGATTTCTTTAACCTTGTATCTGAAGAGAAGGTAATCGGAGCAGTTCGTGACTTCTACTTTTCGATGATTAGTGATAGGGAAGATAGTTCGAAGTACTTTGGTGTTAAAACCATGAAAAATTACTTCAATTCAGGATTTCTTTTATTTAAAGTAGCCAAGTTTAATGAATTAATTTCTTTAGAAGAGATTTTAGAAATGATAAATGAAAATAAATACATTTATTTGGATCAAACGATTTTAAATATTCTTTGTGAGAAATATGTGCATTTTTTACCGTATGAATACAATTATCAAAAGGACGATCATTGGCTATTTGATTGGGCAAAAAAAATAAATTTTCACAAATTTTCGGAGATCAAGAAGGCGAGAGCAAATATAAAAGTACGCCATTTTGTAGAATTCGAACATCACTCGCTGCCATGGGAGCACCTACTTGTACAAGATCAATGGGAGAGAGATTTTTGGAATTATTTGTGTGCGATAAAAACACTTTAGGCAGAATTTTATACTGATTAAGGAAAAAAACACCAATTATTGAAATAAACCCAGAAATTAGATATCTTTTGAGCAATAAGAAATCTTTTTTCAGTGTTTCATCTAGAAGAGCTTGCGAACAATCTTTTTTTGATACTTGATAATGTTTTTAGAAAATGAAAATTAACTATCTATACAATGTAGGTTCTTTTGATCAAACATTATCGAAATTTTTGGGGGACAACTATTATGCAAGCATATTTTCTGCAAAATCAAGCATCATCAAACAATTATTCAGTTATTTCTGGAGATGAACCAATCGAGACATTTACCAGTAAACTTTCAACTTGGTTTGTGCAAGAATCAATTGAAAAATATTATTCAGCTTGTTTAATGTTAAACTCTTTCATGACTAAATGTTTATTTGAAATAGTGGCATTACTACACAGTACTTTCGTATCCAAAATAGAAAATATGTCTCATTAAGTATTTGAGACATATTTTCTACTGTACGCTAAAAATGATTAGAAAACTAATACCCGCTAAAACTTTCACTATCATGTGCCTCGATGATTACTGGAAGTATAGTGTAGATATTTTTTGTCCCTTCTTTACGATCAGATAAGATGGCAAAAACCGTGTATACACCTGGTTTGTTCCAATTTCCCTCCACAGTTCCACCACCGATTCCATTTAGATATAAAGGTGTTCCATCAGCTGTATGAGCGTATATTCCTTTTTCTGGCAGGCTCCATTCAAAAAAATCGACGGTTGGCATTTGTCCTGTTTTTAAAGCTGGGCAGTAGATGGGGTTGATTTTCAAATTCTCACTTGGAGGAGTATAAGGATTCTCGTCACTAAAATAATCCTCATAACCTACGGGTGAAGTGTACAATTCATAGGCACCTGTCTGTTCTGTTGAGGCAGATATTTCTTTAGAAACTCCAAATACAAGAAAAATCGTGGCTACTGTAGCCAATACACCCAGTAAAACGCATCTTTTCATCATTATTATCTCCTTTCCAGTTATAAAAAAATTTTAGCATACCATTGGATGATAGAAATTGAATGTTTCAAAAATGGGAATAGTTCATAGAGCATTTAGATAGAGCCAAATAGGAATGTTCCCAGCTAATTCTTTACCTTGAGAATAATCAAAGGACAACGCTAAGAATGCTCCTTCAGAAATCAGATCAAACATCTAATTTCTGAAGGAGCATTACGTTCGAGATAGTTTTATTTTAGTATGTTTACAGCTATAAGCTCTTTTTCTTCTCTAAATGATGCAAAAAGGCTCCAGCAGAAAATACTGTCGCTAAGCCTAGAAGTGATAACTGGCCGCTTAATTGATTAGATTCACCAGTCTTAGGAAGCTCTTTTTCTATAGTGTTTGATGTTTTTGTATTTGTGTTGGCTAGAGTAGACTTTCCGCTAGTGGCCGCTTTATTTGAACCTAAGGATGCTGTGTTTGCTCCACTAGTTTTATTTGTTGAAGAACCGTTTTTATTTATGGCAGCTAATGATTTGTTTTCACTAGCAGAGTTTGAAGTACTCATACTAGTACTATCTGAAGTTGAGGTAGAAGTACTTTCACTCCAATACTCACTTAAGATCTCAGAATTACGTGTACTTGAACTCTCACTATTGGCTGCTGATGATTTTTCAGAAGTACTTTCGCTAAAAGAAGTTGACGTACTTTCTGATGAGCTTTCACTCCAATACTCACTCAAAATTTCCGAATTTACTGTACTCGTACTCTCGCTGGCAGAAGTTGATGAACTTAAACTCATGCTTGAAGAGTCAGTAGTGGATTCGGTTGTTGATGTGCTTGTTGATTCAGTAGCAGAACCACTGGCAGAACTTGTTGTAGATGTACTGGCCGATTCAGTTAAGGAAGCGCTAGTAGATTCTGTGGTAGAACCACTTGTAGATGCACTGGAAGGCGCTGCCATTGAGTTGCTGGTAGATGACGCAGGAATCGTAGCAGTATTATTATTTGCTAATACTTTTCCTGTATCGATTTCTACACCAGCGTTGACTTGTGGAGTAGACTCAGCTGCTTGGGCGCTTGCTGATGAGGTGTTTACTCCAATAACGCCTCCAACTGCGGTTAACGTTGCATACATCCAATTTTTTCCATTTCTATGTGTTCGCTTTTGCTCTTTCTCTAGTTGTTTTCTTATTTCTTTTCTTCCCATATTTTTTAACAGATCTCCCTTCAAAATAATCTTTAGAATGATTTTGACGTGCTGAAATAAGTATCTCATAGTTCATTTCATTGGATTTATAACGTCTCAATATTGGGAAAAAATATTTTTGTGGAGAAGAATGAAATAGTATGGAATAGGAAGAAATCTTTGAGTCGTGAAAGTAAAGAGTAACAGTAAATGGGAGGAAAGGTAAATGGCATCATATTTAGTAATTGGTAGCGGCTTATTTGGTTCTGTTTTTGCGGAGCGAATGGCCAACCAAGGTCATAAGGTAACAGTTCTTGAAAAGCGAAAGCATATTGCAGGAAATATCTACACAGAAGAAATCGAAGGTATTCAGGTCCATAAATACGGCGCACATATTTTTCATACATCAAATAAGAAAGTTTGGGACTATATAAATCAATTTGCGATTTTTAATCGCTTTACAAATACCCCTATGGCTGTTAGCAAAGGTAAACTATATAACCTGCCCTTTAATATGAATACCTTCAACTCTTTATGGGGGGTAAAAAATCCAGAAGAAGCGAAAGCAAAAATTGCCGAACAAACGAAGAATTATAGTGAGAAAAAGATACATAATTTGGAAGAACAGGCACTTTCTCTTGTTGGAAAAGATATTTATGAGATTTTAATAAAAGAATATACTGAAAAGCAATGGGGGAAGCCCTGTGTAGAACTTCCCGCGTTCATTATTAAACGATTGCCGATTCGTTTTACTTTTGACAACAATTATTTTGATGATTTGTATCAGGGAATCCCTATCGGAGGATATACACAAATTATTGAGAAAATGTTGGATCATCCCAATATCAAGGTAGAGCTTAGAACTGATTTTTTGGAACATAAAAAAGAATGGATGAAAAAATACGATAAGGTGATTTATACGGGAATGATTGATGAATTTTATAATTATTGCTTTGGAGAATTGGAATACCGTTCGCTAAAATTTACGCATAAGCAGCTGTCTTGCAAGAACTATCAAGGAAATGCGGTGGTCAATTACATCGATAAGGATATTCCTTATACACGAGTTATTGAACATAAGCACTTTGAATTTAGCAAGCAAACACAAACAATTATTACAAAAGAATACCCAAAAGCATGGCGCAAAGGTGATGAGCCGTTTTATCCCGTGAATGATGAGAAGAATCAAGAAATCTATGACAAATACAAATTACTAGCAAAAACAGAATCTCAGATTATTTTTGGCGGTCGCTTGGGTATGTATCGCTATTTTGATATGCATCAGGTAATTGAAGAAGCTTTGAGTTTAGCTAGTAGGTTGATGGATTCTAAATAAACGAGGTGACTACTTATGACGAACACCGAAATACAGTTCTAAATTGATTATTAAATAATTAAAAAGTTAAGATCAGTTTACAAACAGTATTCACTTAAAAGTGCTCCAACAAATTTGCTGATTTGAATAATAAGAATCAGTATATGGTTGGAAAGCAAGTAACAGATTGTATTCTTCATTAATAAGAATTTCGTTATCAACGTCGTCTTTAAACAAATAACTTGTGACAGAATTTCTGCCATTCTCAAGATCAATTTTGATTTGAGCACAATTCTGATCAGGAGTGGACTTATCAGAATTGTGAGCAGCCATCGTTAGGTTTGTATACTAAATCAAACAAAGTGAGCAGTCTGTAACTGTGATGTAATTCACGGTTTTCTTTAGATACTTTTCAACAGTAACAGGATCTTGAGTGATAGCAATTTTCTAAACAGCTTCGACTCCTTCATCAGTCATTTGATATATCAAGATATTACCCTTGTGCTGTTGCATGATGACATGGGGGAATAAATCGGAAATTAAATCCCAGTCTTTAGTAATGAAGCTTTCATAAGCTTGGGCATTGACTAGGCTGATAAAACTTGTATCTTTGATTTTATGAATTATAGTGACTAAAATAACTCATTCCTTTTATTTTTTAACTCCTCTGTGCAGTAAGACATAAAAACTGATAAGGCTGAGGAGCATGCAGGTAGCCACAAGACCTTTACCCAGATTACTTGTTAAAAATTCCTGAGAAACAGGTATTCTGTAGAGAACACCAATTATTGCAGTAGTAAGCATGATAGGGACAAAAGGGGTTAACTCCTTTTTGTGTGTTTGTCTGAGAAAGAAAATCCCACAGCTCAAGAGAATTACAGCGATTATTGAGATTCCGACTAGGCCTTCTGTGTCGAGAGTCAAGCTGGTTTTAAAAAAGATTGACAGACTGATTCCAAGAATGATAAACATTATTGTTAGAAAGATTGCCAGATATTTTTTGAAAGTTCGTTTAGTCGTATATATGTTATTTCCAATCTGCCATACAATAATTATTGCGAGGATAGTCCAGTAAATACTGCCAATCAATAATTTTCCTACATCAAGTAATGTATTAGGTGAAGCAAGTGAAGGGATCACAGTGATAAGCGCGTAAACAAATAGAACAGCGACCGCTAAATGTACCCCATTTCCAATACTGATGGGTACTTCTTTCAACAGAGCATCAGCGATTTCCTTTGGTTGTTTGCCGAAGTAATCTTCAGCAGTTTCCCCATTTTCCTGAGCATCGAGAATATCCTGGAGGATCTCTAAAAGTGCTTCCTCTAATATTTTTTCATCTTTGAAAACGGAGTTGCTTCTAACGTAGATTAATAAATTTCCATAATATTCTTCGTTGATTGGATTTAAGAGTTCCTGTAATTTCGCGTTTTCTTTAATGAGCGATGTTTTTTTCATTTTATTTATTCTCCTTCAATAATTTTTCAACATTCCCCGACAAAAACACCCACTGCTTGATGAACGATTCCTTTTCGGTAAGACCATTTTCTGTTAAATGGTAATACTTTCGTTGTGGTCCCTCATCAGAAGCACGCATTTCACCAACAATTAACCCTTTTTTATCCATATTCATCAATAGAGGATAGATAGTTCCTTTAGGGATACTATCAAATCCAAATTTTTGCAGCTCTTCACTAATTTTATAGCCATATAATTCTTTTTTGGACAGAATAATCAAGATGCAGCCCATCAAAATTCCTTTAAGCATTTGAGATGAAACCTGTTGATTCATGCGTGGCCCTCTTTCTACTAGTTTGCTTAACAATATAGTAAAGTATTTCCAACTATATTGCAATGCAAACTAGCAGAATAATCTTTACGTTCAGGACAGAAAAATAACCGTTTAGGATAGTTTGAACTTATTGCATCGAAATTCCTTTATAGTGTTAGCTATAGGAGAAGGCATATTTTAGAAAGAAGGGAAGAGATCTTTTTGGTAAGGGAAACAAGTAGAATAAAACAGCTAAATCATAAAGTATTGCGGAGTTTGCAAAATCTTACAAAGAAACGGAAACGTTTGCTATTTTGTCTGCTGATTTTATGTGTATTCTGTTTATTTGGCTTTCTCAATGCCTATGCTGTCAATAACCCGACTTGGTTAGAAGGAACTTGGTCAAATCAGTCGGTGAAATATTCAATCAAAGCGAAAAGCAATGACCACAGATGTTGGAATATCAGACAAAATGGTTACATTCTAATGAAAGATGCGAAAATCACAGCAAACTCTTCAAAGAGAAATATTATCCTAACCAGAGAAGATAGCCAAACAGAATACCATATCGTCAAGCTGGAAAAAGACCGATTAGAATTGCAAATTTTTAACAATCAAAAGAAAATTAAAGCAATCAAGCTGAAAAAAGTTAAATGATATTTTTACTTTATTAAAATTATGGGATAAAAATATTGCATTCTATCTTTTCTTTTCTTCAAATTTGTTTACAATAAAGAATGTGAGAATGAAACTGCCTCTTAACATCTAAACTCTCTTTCTAACTCGGTAGTTTTATTTTTATAGGTAGTTTTTTTGAGGTATTTGAGAAATGCTGGACTTGCAATAAGCAGTCTCCAACAAAATGACACCTTGCCCTACGAAGAGCAGTGAGGAGCCATTTACTTCTCGCTACGAAGTCGATTGATTCGTCACTCTCTAGTAAGACAAAAGTATAAGCTATTCACAGCCTTGGACTTTCAAATAAGAAAGTCCAAGGTTTTTACTATTAAGCGAAGAAATATGTCTGGCTAACAGAAAAAAATTGCAAGTTGTTCGGACATATATAGTAATCCTTGATCCTTTCTGTTAATCTGTATACAAAGACTAACGGAAAAGAAAGGAGAAACTATGAATCAATCAAAATATCAAACAATCGCCGATGAATTGAAATCAAAAATTCTTTCAGGCGAATATCCAGAAAATACAACAATCCCTCCCGAACTACAATTGCAAAAGGATTATCAGGTCAGCCGACATACGATTCGGCAAGCAATTGCCTTATTAGCGAATGAAGGCTTTCTTAGAAAGGAGAAGGGTTCAGGAACCTATGTAGACGTGAAATATAGGCGTGGGGAAAATACAAACTCCGCTCACAAGACCATCGGCGTGGTCACCACCTACTTATCAGATTACATATTTCCTTCGATCATTCGTGGTATCGAAAAAACATTACGGGAAAAAGGTTATTCGTTATTATTAGCCAGCACCAACAATGATTTTCAGCAGGAGAAGGAATGTATTGAGAAGATGATTACCCAAGGAGTGGAAGGGTTGATTGTTGAACCAACAAAAAGTAATCAATACAATCCAAATTTGGCTTTGTATGTTCGATTAAAGGAACAGGGAATTCCAATGGTGATGATCAATGCGGTCTATGAAGAAATCAGCGCGCCCTATATTTGTGTCAATGATGTCGCCAGCGGGTATCTAGCAACAGAGTACCTAATTAAAAAGAATCATAAAAAACTGTTGCTAATAACGAAGATCGATGACCTACAAGGGAAATATAGGATGAAAGGATTTATCAAAGCCTGCGAAGAGTACGGCATCCAATTTTCTCCAGAGGATATTATTACCTATGAGACCGAAACGAGAAAGGACGTCTATGAGCAGGTAATAGCACGTCTAGAGTCAGAATTACTTACAGGCATTGTGTGTTATAACGACCAGATCGCTAGTGGATTAGTAGATCAGCTAACCGCAGCTAAGTTCAAGATTCCAGAGGAGCTATCGATTGTCGGGAATGATGATTCAGCTTTAAGCAAGCTCGGAAATGTTAAGCTGACTACATTGAATCATCCGAAAGACCAAATGGGACATGATGCGGCAAACTGGATCATTGAGGCGATTGAAGAAGGACACGATCCAGAGAATATTCTATATGAACCTACATTGATCGAACGTGATTCAGTGAAACAATTATAATAAGTTGGGAAAAACAGCTCATTTCGGTGAGTTGTTTTTTTGTTGACCGGAATATTTGTACGAACAAAACATAAGATTTTAATTGACGTGTACGTACATAAAATGTATGATAACGGTAACAAAAGAGAAAAAAGGAGGAGATTCCTATCGATACGAAGGAAATGATTGCAAAAACCAAGCTGGATATTATGGATGGCCGGACAGCTTTAGGGATTGAGTTTGGTTCAACTAGAATCAAAGCAGTCTTAATCGGTTCCGATTTGGTTCCGATTGCTGCTGGGGGCTTCGAATGGGAAAATACGCTGGAGAACGGAATTTGGACTTATTCACTTGAAGACATTTGGAAGGGCTTACGAGTAAGCTATCGCAAAATGGCGACCGAAGTATTTGAGAAGTACGGTGAAACCCTAACAACAATCGGTTCAATCGGCTTTAGTGCAATGATGCATGGTTACATGGCGTTTGATAAAAATGATGAGTTGCTAGTGCCTTTTAGAACGTGGCGGAATTCGATTACAGAAGAGGCAGAAAAGCAGTTAACGGAAATTTTCCAGTATAATATCCCGCAACGCTGGAGCATCGCTCATTTGTATCAAGCGATTTTGAACAAAGAGGAGCACGTAAGTGAAGTTCGATTTTTGACTACTTTGGCAGGTTATATTCATTGGCAGATGACCGGACAAAAGGTTTTGGGTGTAGGTGATGCGTCTGGAATGTTCCCAATCGAGACTGAAACAAAGAATTATGATCAAAAGATGCTGAAGCAATTTAGCGACTTGACTAAAGGTACCGCCTTCAAGCAAGAGCTGAATCAAGTGCTGCCGAAGGTCTTACTAGCTGGGGAATCAGCTGGCAACTTGACGAAAGAAGGAGCATATTTACTCGATCCGACAGGTACTTTGCAGGAGGGAATTCCTCTTTGTCCGCCAGAGGGCGATGCGGGGACCGGCATGGTGGCAACCAACAGTGTCCGCCAAAGAACTGGGAATGTGTCGGCTGGAACCTCAGCTTTTGCCATGATCGTTCTTGAAGAAAAACTCAAACAGGTTCATCCGGAAATCGATTTGGTCACTACACCCGTAGGCGATTTAGTAGCAATGGTTCATACAAATAATTGTTCTTCAGAAATCAACGCCTGGGTCAATTTGTTCAAGGAATTTTCTGACGCACTAGGTTTAGAAATCAGTGGAGACAAACTGTATCATACGCTATTTGAAAAAGCATTGGAAGGCACATCTGATTGCGGCGGGATGCTTTCTTACGGTTACTATTCAGGCGAAAATATCACCGGAATGAATGAAGGACGTCCATTATTTGTCCGAACACTTGAAAGTAAGTTTGATTTAGCCAACTTTATGCGTCTGCATTTATCTAGTGCCTTTGGTGCAATGCGCATCGGAATGGAGATTTTGAAAAAGGAAAATATCAAGATCGATAAGCTCGTCGGGCATGGCGGAATTTTCAAGACACCTGTAGTGGGCCAAAGAATCTTGGCTTCAGCGATGGAAGCTCCGGTGACGGTAATGGAGACAGCGGGTGAGGGGGGCGCTTGGGGCATCGCTTTACTTGCTGCTTACCAATTAGAAGAAAATCTTTCTCTGTCAGATTTTCTAGAACAAAAAGTATTTGCGACGAGTGAAGGAGTGACCATCGAACCGACGACAGAAGATCTACAAGGATATAGTCAATTTATTGATCGCTACGAGAAAGGTTTATCGATCGAAGCCGAAGCGATCACTTCATTAAAATAAGGATTTCAGTTTGTCGTACATACATGACAAAAAAGAACCATTTGCCTAATCATGCAGCAACTGCATGATTAGGCAAGAGAAAAAATGAATATTTTAATACGAATTACGAAACGAATGAGGAGCGAAGTTGAAATGTTAGAGCATTTAAAGGAAGAGGTTTTTCAGGCCAATTTGGAATTACCCAAGCAAGGCTTGATTAAATATACTTGGGGAAATGTCAGTGCATTTGACAAAGAGACCGGCTATTTTGTCATCAAACCAAGCGGCGTAAGCTATGAACAAATGCAAGCATCCGATATGGTCGTTGTCGATTTAGACAACAATATAATTGAGGGGGATTTGAATCCTTCTTCAGATACACCGACACATGCGGTGTTGTACAAAGCCTTTCCTGAAATCGGCGGGATTTGCCACACCCATTCCACTTGGGCAACCATTTGGGCACAGGCCGGACTGGATTTACCGGCAATGGGGACGACCCATGCAGATACTTTCTATGGCAAAGTTCCATGTGCAAGATTTTTAACTCAAGAAGAGATTGACGTTGGCTATGAGCACGAAACAGGAAATGTCATCATTGAAACTTTTAAAGAATGCGGGATTGATGTTATGGAGATACCTGGTGTGCTATTACATGGACATGGACCATTTACTTGGGGAAAAGATGCAGATAGCGCCGTCATGAACGCGGTGGTTTTAGATGAGGTTGCCAAAATGAATCTTTTTGCACGTCAATTGAACAGTTTTGCCGAAGAATTGCCACAGCGTATTTTAGATAAGCATTATTTAAGAAAACACGGAAAAAATGCCTATTATGGGCAAGGTAAATAAAACATCAATGTTAAAAAGGAGCGAATAGCTATGTTAGAAGTGAGCAAAAAAGAATTTTGGTTTGTCGTAGGATCGCAGCATTTATATGGAGAAGAAGCGCTGAAAAGTGTAAAAGCTGATGCAGAAGCGATCGTAAAAGGACTGAATGATAGCGGAAAAATGAACTATCCCATCGTGTTAAAGGAATTAGCGGTAACTTCTGATACGATTACAAAAATTATGAAGGAAGTCAATTATCGTGATGAGGTGGCAGGTGTAATCACCTGGATGCACACCTTCTCACCAGCAAAAATGTGGATTCGTGGGACCAAATTATTACAAAAACCCTTGCTGCATTTAGCGACACAGTTCAATGAAAGTATTCCTTGGGAAACTATCGACATGGACTTTATGAATTTGAATCAATCGGCTCATGGGGACCGTGAGTATGGCTTTATTAATGCCCGCTTGAAAAAGCAAAATCAAATCGTTGTTGGCTATTGGCAAACAGAAAGCGTCCAAAAACAAATTGCTGACTGGATGGACGTTGCAGTAGCATATAATGAAAGCTTTAACATCAAGGTGGCTCGTTTTGGTGATAATATGCGCAATGTTGCCGTGACAGAAGGTGATAAGGTTGAAGCGCAGATTCAGTTCGGCTGGGTCGTTGATTACTTCGGTATTGGTGATTTGGTGCAGTATGTTGATGCAGTCAAGGATGAAGAAGTGGATGCTCTGTTTGCCGAATACAAAGAATTATATGATTTTGATTATGGCGATTATGATCGGGCGACTTGGGAAGCCCACGTTAAGGTGCAAGCGAAACAAGAAATCGGCATTCGCCGTTTCTTAGAAGCAGGTGATTACAATGCCTTTACTTCAAACTTTGAAGACCTTTATGGTATGCAGCAATTACCTGGACTAGCGGTGCAACGCTTGATGGCAGAAGGATATGGTTTTGCTGGAGAAGGCGACTGGAAAACAGCCGCTTTGGATCGTTTGATGAAAGTCATGGCGCATAATCAAAACACTGGATTTATGGAAGATTACACGTATGAATTAGCTGCTGGAAAAGAAGCCATCCTGCAATCCCATATGATGGAAGTTGATCCAACATTGGCTGTTAATAAACCTAAGATTGTTGTCTCACCATTATCAATGGGCGACCGTGAAGATCCGGCTCGTTTGGTATTTGATGGAAAAGCTGGTGACGGCGTGGTAGTCTCAATGGCAGACTTTGGAACGCATTATAAATTATTAATCAATGAGGTTGAAGCGTTTGAACCAACAGAAGAAGCACCAAAATTACCAGTGGCTCGTGTGCTTTGGAAGGTAAAACCAAACTTCCATGAAGGGGTAGGTAAATGGATCGAAGTCGGCGGCGGACACCATACGGTTCTATCTTTGAATCTTACGACTGAACAAATCATTACATGGGCGAAGTTGGTTGATTTAGAATATGTGACAATCAAGTAGAAGATAAAATATTGGCTTGGAAATGATCAAGTCAATATTTTATTAAACCAATAAAAGTAAAAAATACTATTAATTTGAGCGTAAAGGTTTACTTTTAAGCTAATTAAAGGTATATTGTACTAAAATAATAAAAGTAAAAAAAACTATAAAGGGGTTCTCATTGTATGAACAGCAATTATGATTCAAAGGAATATATTGAAAAGGTAGATGCATGGTGGCGTGCAGCAAACTATATTTCCGTTGCGCAAATGTATTTGAAGGACAATCCTTTGTTAAGAAAGCCATTGAAAAAAGAAGATGTTAAGACGCATCCGATCGGCCACTGGGGAACGATTGCAGGTCAAAACTTTCTCTATGCTCATTTAAATCGGGTAATCAATAAATATGATTTAAATATGTTTTATATTGAAGGTCCCGGTCATGGTGGTCAAGTCATGGTGTCAAATTCCTATATCGATGGCAGCTACAGTGAAATTTATCCAGAAGTCACTGAAGATGAAGCTGGATTGAAAAAATTATTTAAGATGTTCTCATTCCCAGGCGGAATCGCCTCACATGCGGCACCAGAAACACCTGGCTCTATCCACGAAGGCGGAGAGCTTGGCTACTCACTCTCGCATGCGACAGGTGCAATCTTAGACAATCCAGATGTGATTGCCGCAACTGTTGTAGGTGATGGCGAAGCGGAAACCGGTCCTTTAGCTGGCGGTTGGTTCTCAAATGTGTTTATCAATCCAGTGAATGATGGTGCAGTATTACCGATTGTTTATTTAAATGGCGGAAAAATTTCAAATCCAACAATTCTTTCTCGCAAGAGCGATGAAGATTTGCAAAAATATTTCGAAGGTCTTGGCTGGAAGCCTTATTTTGTGGAAGGGACTGATCCTGAAAAAGTTCATCCAGTAATGGCCGAAACATTGGATAAAGTAATCACAGAAATCAAAACGATTCAATCAGAGGCTCGTAAAGGTAAAGCAGAAGATGCTGCGATGCCGCAATGGCCAGTCATCTTATTCCGTACACCAAAAGGCTGGACTGGTCCGCAAACTTGGGATGGCGAACAATTAGAAGGAACCTTCCGTGCGCATCAAGTGCCAATCCCAGTAAGTTCAGAAGATATGGAACATGCTGATAAATTAGTAGATTGGTTGAAATCGTATCGTCCAGAAGAATTATTTGATGAAAACGGAAAAATCGTCGATGAATTGAAAGAAATCTCACCAAAAGGCGATCGTCGGATGTCTACCAATCCAATCACCAATGGCGGAATTGATCCAAAACCAATGACTATGCCAAATTGGAAACAATATGCGATTGATACGACAACACCAGGTGCGGTAATGGCACAAGACATGATCGTCTTTGGTCAACAAGCTCGGGATATGATCACTGAAAATCCAACCAATTTCCGCATCTTTGGACCAGATGAAACGAAATCTAACCGTTTGAACAAAGTCTTTGATGTGACGAATCGTCAATGGATGGAACCAAAAAACAGTACCGACGAATGGCAATCATCGGTTGGTCGTGTGATTGATGGTCAATTATCAGAACATCAAGCAGAAGGATTTTTAGAAGGTTATGTATTAACTGGTCGGCATGGTTTCTTTGCCAGCTACGAATCATTCTTGCGTGTGGTTGACTCGATGTTAACGCAACATTTCAAATGGATGCGTAAAGCCAGCGCGCATGCTTGGCGCAAAGAATATCCAGCGTTAAATCTGATTGCAACTTCTACGGTCTTCCAGCAAGATCATAATGGATATACCCATCAAGACCCAGGTGTATTGACCCATTTAGCTGAGAAGAAACCAGAATTTATTCGTGAATATCTGCCTGCAGACGCAAATAGCCTAATGGCAGTTATGGATAAAGCGATGCAAGACAAACAAGTGATTAACTTGATCGTTTCAAGTAAACACCCACGTCCACAATTCTATTCTGCGAAGGAAGCAGAAGAATTGGTCGAAAAAGGCTTGAAGGTCATTGATTGGGCAAGTACTGATAATGGGGATGAACCAGATGTTGTGATTGCGGCAGCCGGAACAGAACCTAACTTGGAAGCTTTAGCGGCTGTATCGATTCTGAATGAACAGTTTTCTGATTTGAAGATTCGTTTTGTCAATGTCGTGGATATCTTGAAACTACGTCATCCTGATATTGATCCTCGTGGATTGACTGACGAAGAGTTCGATGAAATCTTTACTACGGATAAACCAATCGTCTTTGCTTTCCATGGATACGAAGGTATGGTTCGTGACATCTTCTTTGATCGTCACAATCATAATCTGCATATTCATGGTTATCGTGAAAATGGTGATATTACAACGCCATTTGATATGCGTGTCTTCAGTGAGTTGGACCGCTTCCATTTAGCTCAAGAAGCAGCGAATGCAGTTTATGCAGAAGATGCAAAAGACTTCTCAGTACAAATGGATGAAACATTGGCAAAACATCATGACTTTATTCGAACAGAAGGTCGTGATCTTCCGGAAGTAGAAAACTGGAAATGGCAAGAACTGAAGAGAAAAGGGTATCATTTTAGTTAAGACTGTGTGGCGCTAAGAAACTGAATCACCTAAATAAAGACCTGTAAACAGAGCCAATTATGGCATGTTTACAGGTCTTTTTATGAATTAGCTGAGAACACTCGCGACTTTAGTCGTGAGTGTTCTCGGCTACGGTCGTGGCATGGCTTTAGCTATGTTAAACGACCAACATATCAACTTTCAGGGATCAAAACCAAGAAAATTACTTTCTGGGTCTTTGTCAATATGGGCATGATGGCCGCTTTAGCGGGCTTAATCTTGGCCGCTCGTCTGAATGCGGCGACACCACAAGCTGGAACTTCTTTAGAATTAGATGCGATGGCTTCTGTATACTTCGGTGGCGCTTCTACTTCAGGTGGTATCGGAACCATTACTGGAGCGATCGTCGGTGGCTTGGTTATGGGGGTCTTGAACAATGGGATGTCGATTCTTGGTGTCGGTGTTGACTGGCAGCAGGCAATCAAAGGTCTGATCTTACTTTTGGCAGTCGTATTAGATATCTATAATAAGAAACGTAAAATCTCGTAAGGTGGTAGACAATATGACAGAAGAAAACGAAAAACGTATTTTGCTGATTTGTACAGCTGGTATCACCTCCGGCTTATTAGTAAAAAACATCCAAACAGCAGCAGACGAGCAGAACATTCCCATTCGCGTGTATTCTGCTCCAGCAATTATCGCAGAACAGGCCATCCAAAATCAACAAATCGATGGTCTGATGATCGGTCCCCAATCAGAATACGAAGTGAACCGTTTGAAGGATTTTTTGAACTACAAAGCGGTGAGCTACAAGATGATCAAGAAAGAAGATTACGAAACGTTAGATGGAGAGGCGGTGCTTAAGGAAATACTCGCGAGCTTTATGTAATTAATACATGGAAAATACCATTTGATAGACATGTTCAAGTAACAAATGGAATAGTTTCAATAATAATTAAGATTAAGGCACTGTCTGCATATGGACAGTGCCTTAAATGTATTATTTATCTTATTCAACATCAACCGCTTGACGTTGTATCTCTTTAACAACGAATGATGCATCACCCAAAGCATAGATGCCCTGCACATCTCCTGTATTTAGGGCAGCGATGGCTTCATTAGAAAAATGCAGCGAGCTAGTTTCAAAGCTTAGAACTTTTTTACCGTCAGTGACGATGAATGTCTTCGTTGCTGGTTGATTGATCAGTTCAAACTTCGTTGGCAATGACTCAAGGCTTCCCAAATCTTCCTCAACAGTTAAATCTTCTACTTTTTGAGAACGAGATACAATAAATTTTCCTTTTTCTTCTCGAACTAAAAGAGCAGCAAAATGGGTATCGTTGATCATGCTGGTGATACCGATCTTTCCATGATTGCAAGTAGTGGATTTTTCGACTGTAACAGTGAATGTTTCTGATTTTTCAGTTTGTCTGACTCCGAGAAATGAGGGGGTTGTGCCTTGTTCAATTGTTGTTGAGCAGCCTTTTAAAGTTAAGGTAGAGTTTTGCAAAAGAATATTTTCCTTAAGGCTATCCCGTAAGCTAAGCCACTCAGGATTTAAAGTGGGCTGATTAAATTCATCAACAAAAGGCACTATTTTTTGTTCATTTACAAGTACCTTTTGATGTTTCGGAAACTGCTTCATATCGACCACTTCACTAGGGATTCCCTGATTAACTTCCGGCCATTCTTTCTCCCAATTGACTGGATAGAGCAGGGTTTCTCGTCCCATATTGGTAATTTGCTTGAAATCAATTGTAGATGGGCGCGTTCCTAAACAGGTCAACCACCAATTTCCTTTTGTATCTTGGAAGAGATCGGCGTGACCAATATTTTGTAAAGGTTCATTTGCGCGATCACGATTTGTAAAAATTGGATTGGCGGTCGAGTGATCCTCAAAAGGTCCCCAAAGATTGTCCGACTTGAACATCGTAATCATATGTCCCACACCCGTTCCGCCTTCAGCAGCCAGTAGGTAATAAGTGTTATCTCGCTTAATTATGTGAGGACCTTCAACATCGCGACCACCTGTTCCGAGACTGATTACTTCTGGCCCGCGTAAAATGGCTCCAGTTGTAAGCTCAATTTCCGCTTGTTGAATGGCTTTGGTTCCCTTATCATCGATATAGCCTGTGAAGGTGACATAGGTACGTCCATTTTCATGGTAAAGATCCGGATCAATTCCCATAATGTCGATTTCTAACCGTTGTTGTTCCCAAAGAATTTCTCCATTCTCATTCAATTTGCCTTTGATAATAAAGTTTTTGAACTCCGCAAAATTAGTAGTGATCACATAGAAATGATCATTGAAAAAGCGAATACAAACCGCGAAGATTCCTTCATTAGATTTCGCCTTTGATAGGTCCGCTTGTTCCGTTGTTACGACGATTCCAGGAAGTTTTGTCCAGTTTAATAAATCTGTACTTTTACTTAAGGCGATCCCCGGGTAGTACTCAAAAGTACTGTTGACCATATAATAAGTATCTTTTACCAAAACGATGCTCGGATCAGGATACATACCGCGTAGAATTGGATTTTGATAAGATTCCACCATATAATTCACTCCTTTTCTATTGATGATAGGCTGTACGAACAGCAGCAAACGTTAGTTCAGCGGTAGTTGAAAGGTGAAGATCCGCTGTCTTCAGATCACTATTTGTTCCTATTGCTACAGAGAAAGCGCCACTTTCTTTAATGGCTTTAAGTCCAGCAATCGAATCTTCAATACCGATGCATTCTAAAGGCTGAAGATTCAATGACTGAGCCGCAGCGATGAAAATATCTGGTGCCGGTTTGCCATTTTCCACTTTACTTGGATCGACGATGGTGTCAAATGTCTCTGCCAATGTTAACTTTTCTAAAATAAGCGGTCCGTTTAAGCTAGAAGAGGCTAAAGCAAGCTTCACCTTCTGCTGTTTCAGTTCAGAGATGAATGTTGCAACCCCTGGCAAGATATTGTCAGGGGATAGCTGCTTAAGCGACTCCTTATACTGTTCATTTTTTTCAAACAAAAGCTGTTGAAACATATTCTCAGAGACAGAAACCTCTAAATAGTTTAAAATCACCTTCAAAGATTCCGCTCGACTCACGCCCTTTGTCTTTTCTTCCAAGTCACTGGGAAGTTTCGCAGCAAAGTAATTGTCTGTAAGTTTTTTCCAAGCTTCAAAATGCAGGGTAGAGGTGTCGGCGATGACCCCATCTAAATCAAATAATGCACCTTTAAACAAATGAGATTTCCTCCCGTTCACTTAGAATAGGCGTTGATGCTAGTGCGTCATTGATTTTTGCCAGATTCTCTGATGTGATTTGAATAAAAGGCAATAGTGTATTCAATTTGCTCAAGGACATAGTTCCTAAACCGCCCTTAATGGCTGCTGGATCTGCTCTGAAAAAATCTAACACAGGATCAATCGCATCAATTTTTTGAACTAACAGTTCATCTGCCATAATTTCGGCTGCAGGTGTTTCGCTATTATAGTGTTCTACGTAATTTTCGCTGGGAACATAGGCGATTTCATAGGTGCCGCAGGTAAGTGAGAAGCGACCGTTATTTTTTTCCTGATTGTTGACTGTTACCGGACCATTTTCTCCTCGTGGTAAATCGACATGTACGGTCGTTCCAAAAGGCACAGTCAAGTTGAGCTTAATGGTGTGCTCGCTGTCCGCTTCGATTTGATAACTTACAGCGAAAGTTCCGTATGGTGTATCGAAATGTCCATTAACTTGTTTTAAGCGATAATCAAATAGCGGCGAAAAGTTGATTTCCTGATAGCCAGGGTGAGCTGGTTTAATTCCTAGAAGATAGCTATAGGCCCATTCCATAATTGCACCAAAGCTATAATGATTTAATGAATTCATTCCTTCTGGGTTCATGGAACCATCAGGAAGAACAGAGTTCCAGCGTTCCCAGACAGTTGTTGCGCCAAGATTTACTGCATAGAGCCAGCTTGGAAAATCTTCTAAAAGGAAAATTTTCGTGGCTAGTTTATGATAGCCATAATTAGATAAAACCTGACAGATGAAGGGAGTACCGACAAATCCGGTTTTAAGATGGTCATTGTCCTTTTTCAAGCGGGTTACTAAATCCTTAGCGACTCGCGAACGTTGTGATTGAGGAACCAATTCAAAATATAGCGCGATTGCATAAGCCGTCTGAGTATCAATTGCTAAACGGCCATTTGCAGTAATATATTCCTTAACAATAGCCTCTTTGATCCGTTGAGCTTGTTCACGATAATAAGTTGCATCGTTAGCAAAATTCAAAATTTCAGCTGTTTTAGCAATGATGTCATTAGAATAATAGTAGTAGACAGAGGCAATAAAATCTTCTTCAGTTTTTCCAGTTGGTAACGCGGGATTTTCTCCATCAAGAGCGAGCCAATCGCCAAATTGAAAGGTTCCAGTCCATAAATCACTGCTCTTACTGTTTTTTTGAATCCATGCTACCCAATCCTTCATTGCTGTGTAGTTTTGACGTAAAATCGCTGAATCACCATAAATCTGATACATGTTCCATGGGATGATCGTTGCTGCATCGCCCCAAACCGCAGCACCGCCATCAGAATTCCCCATTGCAGGAGCATACATTGGAACCATACCATCATGCAATTGTTGCTCGATAGCGATGTCTTTTCCATATTTTTTAAAGAATGGAAAAACGTTCATATTTAAAGCAGCTGTTTTAGAAAAGACTTCAGCATCGCCTGTCCAGCCAAGTCGTTCGTCCCGCTGCGGGCAATCAGTCGGAATATCTAAGAAGTTACTTTTTTGTCCCCACAGAATATTTTGAAAAAGCCGATTAACCTTTGAATTAGTGGTTTTGATTTCGCCTGTGGTTGCCATTTCAGAATAAAGGACCGCCGCTTGATAATCTTCTTTTCTCAGTGCTTGAGTGTTTCCTTCGACTTTTACATAACGATAGCCGTAGAAAGTGAAATGGGGGCGAACCCATTTTTCTTCACCGTCAGAAATATAGACAAAAGAGGCTCTTGCTTCACGTAAATTTTCGCGATAAAAGTTACCCTCCTGTAGGATTTCTCCCATTTGAAAAACAAGTTTTGTGCCTTTGGGTTCGCGGTTGTAAAATTCCATCCAACCAGTCTGATTTTGACCAAAATCAAGGACCTGTTCACCTGCCGGAGTTTCAAGGATTTCTTGAATAGGCAATCGTTCCATAATTTTTATCGGCAGACTCAATCGGTCTTGAAGTAGTGCCTTATTCTGATCTAGTAAGATCACGGACTGCCAATCGGAAGGGGTTAATGTATCATTCAAGTCTTCTCCATAATAAATCTCTGATTTAGTTACTTTTCCGCTGGTTGTTACCCATGAGCTATCAGTGGAAATGATCTCTGTTTGACCATCTTCATACGTCACGTGGAATTCTCCAATGACACATTGCTGGTCGCCGTAAATGTTTTTCATTCCGCCATCGAAGCCTAAAGTTCCTTTATACCAGCCGTCACCAGTAGTGAAGAGCAGCTCATGATCCGCTGCTTTTTGGAAGGCTGCTGTGACATCGTAGGTTTGGACTTGGATCCATTGATCGTATGCCGTAACCCCTGGCGTTAAATACTCATCACCAACTTTTTCACCATTAATATATGCTTCATAAATCCCCAATCCAGTAGCGTATAAACGCGCTTTTGCTACTTGGGACTTCACGCTGATCTTTTTTTGAAAAAGTGTATTTTGAATAGCTTTATCTGGATGAGCAATCCAATCTGCTTGGAAAGGTTCATCCATTTTACCAGTTTCAAAAAAGCTTTCTTTGGTAAGAAGTTCATGATTGGTGTCTCGAATTGCAATTTCTACGTGGTAACGAGTACGTGGAATCAGTGTCAACGGAACATCAAAATAGTTAGTTTCAAATGGTTCCTGCTTGCTTTGGTAAACGGGGGCTTCATAATTATCTGTCCAGATGGTTAATTGCTTCGTTATTTCTGTGAATTGTTCTGCTTCCACTGTAAACTCAATTCGCAGATCATCTAACTGAAAGCCAATAGGTTCTGTCATATGATTGATCAAAATTTTTGAAATTCTCATTTTTTGTACACTCCTAATTTTATAGTTTAGCGGAAAAGTCACCGCAAAATGGATCGACCGGATTAACCCCTTCAAAGGCTTCTTTACCAGTCATTTTTCTAAGTACTGCGTCAATGCTTTCCTTATTCCCAGTATACGTATTGATGTAGGTAGATACTGCTGGGATATCAAATAAATGATAGGGATTTGCTGTTGAGATAAAGATCGTCGGAATAGCCTTCATAAACCAAGGAGCGTCCGCCGCCATTAAATGAATCCAATCGAGGCGAGTGGTGGTTTGATTGCTAGCTGTTTCGATATTTGCAATATAGAGTGCTAGATCAAATTTTTCCTTCATTTCAGCTATGCCTTCTTCAAAAATCTCATGAAAATCTAGCCGCTTTCGGTCAAACAGAGTCACCTGAAAGCCCAGTATCTCCAGCTGTTTTTGGAAAAGGTCGGAAACTTGGCCGCCCTCTTTAAAACCTCCGTCATCTGAGTCACCTAAAACAACCAATCGAATTCGTGGATAACGTTCGACTGTCAAAGGCAAAAGGTGATCCCGATCCTTGACTAAAGTAACGGCCTTTTTAGCTGCCGCGGCTGCTTTTTTTGCATGTTCAGCAGTATTTAAATTCAACGTTTCTGGCATCGTCGCTTCAAATAAACCATGTACCATTTTTGTCGCGAGAATTCGTAAAACAGCTTCATTGATTCGTGCCAGCTTCAATGTGCCATTTTCAACCGCTTTTTTGATAAACATATAATCCTCATCAATGTTTTTATTAAAAAGAATCATATCGATTCCGGCATTAATTGTTGCAGGTAACAGTTCTTCTCGCGGAAGAATCGAATTGTAACCAATCATTGGTGTAGCATCGGTAATCGTCAAGCCGTTAAATCCAAGTTCGTCACGTAATAGCCCATCAATTAGCCGTTTTGAAGCCGAGGCAGGTCTCAATTCTGAATCCTTTATATCCGGCGACAGCTGTTTCTCCCAAGCCGGTAGCATGATATGTCCGATCATGATACTGCTAATTCCCTGATCAATAAAGGTTTGGTAGATTTTTCCATAAGAGTTTATCCAATCATCAACCGATAAGGAATTGACCGTGCTTAACAGGTGCTGATCTCGTTCGTCGACGCCGTCACCCGGAAAGTGCTTGATAACAGGCAAGATGCTGTTCTTTTCCAACCCCTTAATTTGAGCCGATGCCATTTGGATCACACGCTTTGGATCGCTGCCGAAGGTTCGAGTGTTGGTGATCGGATTCCGAAAATTCAGATCGATATCAACAATTGGGGAAAAGGACATGTTGCAGCCTACTTGAGCGGCTTCATTTCCAGCGACATTTCCTAATTCGTAAGCTTGTTCAGGATCATCTGTCGCAGCTATTTGCAGCGGCATTCCGAACCAGGTTCCTTCTGTAATAATCCCATTTCCGCCAGATTCCAAATTCGCCGAAAAGAATAGAGGGATATCGCTGGCTGCCTGAGCAGTTGTTAATTGTCGTTTGATCTTTTCCGCTGAGGCGGGACGATACATCATACCGCCAGGGCGATAAGTTTTGATAAACTCTTTAATGTCTACTTGATCCTCGTCCTGTCCAATAACAAAAAAGAGCTGGCCAATTTTTTCATCCAAAGTCATAGTTTGGACTTTGCTTTGCAGCTGTTGAATTTGTTCATCTGCTAAGTAATAAGGTTTTTTTGATAAATCTAACATGCTTTTTGCGCCTCCAATGATTTAAAGATACTTGTTCATGCTTTCATTTTAGTCTGGAGAAATTGTATAAACCATTGCGAAAAAACAGCTTAAGTGTGTCCATTTCATTGCGCCTTTCATTTATCTAAAATTGAGTCTTGCTTGAATGATTTATTCATGAGATAGTTTAGGCGAAGTAATGAAAGAATATCATTCAAAAAAACAACTTAAAGATTAAAATCCTATAATTACTCGACTTATTACACAGATAGTAGCTTTTTTGAGGGGAGCTGAAGGAATGGAAGAAGAAGTTTTAACCATATTACAGGAGAAAAATCATCCTCGTAATTGGAATGAGTTGGGTTCAGAAATGAGACCAAAACAAACAGGTGTGTTGAAAAACGAGCCTATTTATGAATTTTTTCATACGTTGGACGACTCATTAGAGGTAAATCCGCAATCAATCGCCATTTCGGTACAGCCAGTGAGCTCCTTCATTCCATTTCATGTCCATAATTATGTGGAGATAATCGTACCTCTGGTAGGTGAATGTACCGTTATTACGAAAAACGATGAGTTAAAGCTGAAGCAAAATGACTTGATCATCATTGGCAACCATACGATTCACCGTGTAGAACCAATTGAAACCGATGCTATCGTAGTCAATCTGACCCTAAAGGACACAGCTTTCAATTTAAACGATTATCATTTTATGTATGAGGATCGAGCAACCAAAAAAGTCTCCTCCTTGCTTTTTTCACTGCTCTCAAATGAAACGCAGGGGGAGAATATCTATCGCTTGTTTCGGACGCATCAAGATACAAAGATTCATTTTCTGTTAGAGGACATTATCCAGGAATACTATTATCCAGACACCCAATCGAATCAGATCATCCGATTAGAATTATTAACACTCTTCGGTCGGTTGATTCGTTCAGCTGCTAATGAACAAACAGTGATTGCTGGAGAAGATGATGGCTCAGTTAATTTATTATCGTTACTTTTATATATTGAAAAGAATTATGCGCACATTACGTTAGAGGAAATGGCTCAGCACTTTGGCTTCAATCCGAATTATTTATCTTCTTATTTGAAAAAACACACCGGATTAACCTTTATCAAATTGGTTCATCTGCAACGGGTGAATGTTGCAGCAGAGTACTTAACGTATACCAATGCGCCGATTGAACAGATTGCCCTAAAGGTAGGGTATGAAAATCCCTCCTATTTTTATAAAATGTTTCGAAAACATTTAAAGATTTTACCAACTGAATATCGTGAAAAGCATTCTTTCAATGCTAAAAAAACCGATTGAGTCTCAATCGGTTTTTTTTAACTATGAAGAAAGTATAAAATTTTCACATGAATAAATCGTTTTACAACAGGCATATCCATGTCCGGCTTCACGAACTAGCTTTTTCGGCAATAAGCAAAAATATTTCGAAATTTGAGAAGCAATTTAGAAATATTTTGGTCTTATTGCTCAAAAGCTGAGCGAGTTCGCGAAGCCTTTCTTAGAGCTTAAATTTTTGTCGATACTGATTGGGTGAACATCCAGTTTGCTTTTTAAAGAAATGATAGAAATATGCCTCACTAGAAAAGCCTAGTCGTTCTGCAATAAGCTGAATGGTCAAATCAGTCGTATTTAATAGCTGTTGAGCTTTCTGAGTTCGAATCATTTGAGCATAATTGGCCAGAGTCATTTTTGTTTGCCGTTTTAAGAGTCGATTCAGGTATTCAGGATTGTAGTGCAGTGTGGCTTCGATTTCTTTTCGAGAAATATTACCAAAGCGGCTTTCAATCAGATGAATCACGCGATTAACAAGATAATCTTCTTTGGATAAATCCAGATCAATCCGCTGAAGTGAAAATTGGTTGGTGTTTTCCAATGCATCCAACAGTCGTAAAATCAATCCTCGTTGAAAATAAGCACGACCGATTTTGGAGGTAGCTACCTCCAGCTGCAAAGAATCAATAATGACATGAAAGCCTTCGCTTTGATAAGGCAAGCAGGGAGTAAACTCAATATAGCTGCGTTTCCACTGCGCATCAGATTGAAGATTTTGCTGTAAAAATTGAAAGATCGGACCTTCGCCAGAATCAATAGACAGTAATTCCTGAAGCAGCGCAGGCGATAAATTTAGAAAGACGACATTGCAGCCATCTGAAAGAATCTCCCGATGCAGAATCTGTGTATTCAATAGACAGCCTTCTCCTGCTTGAAAAGTGTATTCCTTCTCCTCAATATAATTTGTTAGTTCTCCCTTTAAAACATACATTAATTCAAAGTTTTGATTTTTATGCAACGCTTGATATTCTTCATTTTCAAAGGCGATGATTTTACCATCCTGCACTTTGGTATAAAGAATTTTTTCACCGATTTTTTGTTTATAGAAGATGGCGATTGGTGAATGGGTTCTGATTTGCGGAATGTCGGCATCGCCAGAATGGAGCTCAGAAAAAGGATCTTTTGCCATAAAGTACCTCCGAAAGGTCGGGAAATTGTAGTAAACGGTTTCTTGAAGTCGGTATTTTTCATTATATCACAGAGACAAACGAACTAGAATAATGGATATCAGAGGAGGAAAGGCAGATGCGAGAAAAGAAAAAAATAAATCAGCAATGGCTGTTTCATTATGGAGAAATCGGTATGCCTAAAAAAACAGCTAAAAAAGCCCACGCTTTAGGTGGATTGACCGCACCGCTAATAGAAGAGGCTGGAGAATCTGTAACATACGGTGCAGGAGGTGAGCATTTTTTAAAACTGATTGCTAGAGGAGATGAGATTCAAGGATTAAAAAATTTAGCCGGAACCGATTTTGATTCTGGATTGGATCAAGAATGGCAAACTATTACGATTCCCCACGACTGGAAAATCAGCCAACCCTATAAACAAGCTCCAGAATTACTTATGTCTGGATCAAAGGAAGATGGAGTTGGTTATTATCGGAAAACATTTTCTTTAAACGATGAGCTGATGAATCAAAAGCGCGTTATTCTACATTTCGATGGAGTGATGCGTTCAGCAGATGTTTGGCTAAATGGTGCCTATCTAGGTCAGAACACTAGTGGATACACAAGTTTTTCTTATGATATCTCTGAGATGGCTAGATATGGCAATGAAGGAACTAATGTATTGCTGGTAAGAGTGGATACAACGACAGGAGCAGAAGGCTGGTGGTATGAAGGCGCTGGAATTTATCGTGACGTTTGGTTAGAGTTTGTACCATTGATTGCTTTTGATAGAGAAAATGCTTACGTCTATACACAGGAGCTTCAAGAAACACAAGCAGTTATGGGAGCTGAGGTTTGTATCGAGAATTACTCACAGGAGATAGTCGAGGTCTCGCCAGTAATCAGAATCAGTGAACAGCTGATCACGTTAGAAAAACAAACGTTACAGCCTTTTGAAAAGCGTGTTCTTAAAGAAACATTTATTTTTCCTGCTCCAATACCCTGGTCACCTGAAAATCCTCATTTGTATGAAGCAGTTTTTCAAATGGAAACGGATGAGTGCCGTAAAAGTTTTGGCATTCGAACGTTCGCTTATGATTCACAAGGTTTTTATTTAAATGGGAATTTGTATGAACTGCGAGGTGTTTGCGAGCATCAAGATTTTGCTGGAGTAGGTGTAGCACTGAATCAGGATATCGTTGATTATAAAATTAAAACGATGAAGGAAATGGGTGTCAATGCCTGGCGCAGTGCTCATCATTATGCTTCTGAGGAACTTATGGAGGCTTGCGATCGTTTTGGCATTCTTTTAATGAATGAGAATCGGTTGTTAGAGAGCACACCTTGGCGAATTGCTGATTTGGAAAAAATGGTTCGAAAAAGCAGGATGCATGCTTCGATTGCGTTTTGGTCAGTAGCGAATGAGGAGGTCATCGGGAATACCAATCTCGGGAGCCGCATCGCTTATAAATTAGTTCGGTGTATCAAACAAAATAACTATGAATGTCTAGTTGTTTCAGCAGAACTACTAAATCCTGATGGTATAGTTAATGAAAGCTATCTAGCAAATTATGACGTGCTTGGAGTAAACTATCCAGAAGCGGATGCAATGGGACCTGGTGCGATTAAAATCAAAGAGCAGTATCCAGAGCTTGCGATCATGAGTACGGAAAGTGCCTCTTATTTTTCAACACGAGGAATTTACAAAGATAATGAAGAAAATTGTCAGTGCTCCAATTTTGGTTCGTTATTTTCAATGATTTTACCTGGAAAGCGTCAACCTGGTGATCCCGGAGCAGGAGGTACCGCAACACCTGAAAAAGTTTTAAATTATTTGACTAAGCACCAGTATATGGGGGGAGTTTTTCTTTGGACAGCGTTTGATTACTATGGCGAACCTTCTCCTTTTGGTTGGCCAGCTATTTCTTCTCAATTCGGTATCGCTGATTTGTGCGGCTTTCCTAAGGATTATTATTACTATTATCAAGCGAATTGGAAAAAAGAACCTGTACTTCATATCCTGCCTCATTGGAATGAAGAAGGCCTCGAAATCAATACGGATGGGATGATTGCTGTTCGTGTCTTCAGTAATGCCGATGAAGTTGAGATTTTTGTCAATGGAATAAGTTTTGGTAAGAAAATTATTATTGGTTGTATCGCTAATTGGGAAATTCCGTATCAAGCTGGGGAATTAAAGGCTGTAGCCTATGATGGAAACCAACTCATTACTGAAGCCAAGCATCAAACCAGTTCAACGATTCACGCGATTCGAAGTAAAAGAATTTTTGAAGGAAAAGAATACAGTCTTTTTGCCCTAGAAGCAGTCGATGATCATCAACGATTTGTTCCTACGGCAAATAATCAGGTAACAATTTCTGTCGAAAATGGAGAAATCGTTGGATTAGCAAATGGAAATCCAACGAATCAAGCTGCGTACAGTCTAGATCATGTTCGATTGTTCCAAGGAAAAGCATTGGCTATCGTTCGAACAAGTGAAGCAAGTGTTCAAATCAAAGTGATCATTCAAAAATAAAGTCAAGGCAGAAAAAGTATCTATGAAAAGACCACAAAGCGCATGAATTTTGCATATGGCTGTAGTACTTTTTCTAGCCTATACTTTAACTATCATTTGAAAGCGGAAACAAAAAATATAAAGGAGCGCAATTATTATGAATAAGAAAAAATTATCTCTAGCCTTAGGTATTTTAAGTATGAATCTTTTGTTGATGTCAGGCTCGGTTGTGGGTGCAGCAATTGCCGCAATTTCAAAATCATTCCCTCAAGAACCTATTTCTAAGGTACAAATGCTTAGTTCCATTCCTCAGCTTGGTCAGCTGATAGCCACGTTACTTTTTACTTGGTTAACCTATAAAATGACCAGAAAAAATATTGGGGTCGTTTCAGTAGCTATCGTAGCAATCAGCGGTTTACTGCCAGTTTTTTATAACAGCAGTCTGAATATTATTTTAGCATGTATGATCGCTCTAGGTTTTGGGTTAGGATTAATCAGTAATGTTGGACCAGTTTTACTGCAAGAACATTTTGATGGTGAAGAGCGTGCGGCGGTCATGGGTTGGGCGGTAGGCTTTAACAATTTAGGAATGATGGGCTTTACTGCGATCGGCGGTGTGTTAGGCAGTACGAATTGGCAAAATCTATTCTGGGTTTATGGGGCAGCGATTCTTATTTTAGTCGTTGTGTTAGTTTTAGTGCCCAAAGATTTAAAATTATCTGAAGAGGAAGTCTCTAACCAACGTTCAATCAGTTTTGGTAAAACGGTAAAAAGCTTGAATGGCTATGTTTATGTGATGCTGATCGTGACTTTTGTGACTTCGCTTTGCTTAATGATCTTTATGGCAAATCAATCAATTCTGCTAGCTTCAAAAGGGAACGGTACAGCGTATACGGCAATGGTCACAGCATTAGGAAATGTCGGAGGAATTTGTACCGCTTTTGGATTGAAATATATCCGCAAAATTACTAAAACAGATACGATGGCCTGGGGCTTTGTGGCTTTCGCTTTATCTTATATTTGTATCGTCTTTTTCAATAATCCTGCGTTGCATATTGCTGGAAATATGTTCTCAGGAATGGGGATTGTTATGGTCAATGCGACGATTCCATTTGAATTATCCATTTTAGCTAATCATCAACAATTTCCGGTCGCTATTGCGATGAATACACTGATTTCTTCTTTAGCCGGTTTCGCAGCACCGATGCTGCTTGCGGCAACCAAGATTTCAGCAGGGGCAAACTCTTATCTGGCTGGGATTGCCATCAGCGGCTTGATGGCTATCGTATTATTGATTACTCGCTTAGGAAACCGCATCGAAAAAAAGTCCGGTGAGGCAACAGTAAGCAATGTACAAAATGAAGGGGTGCAAGAAGCTTAAAAATATTTGTTCTCAAAATAAGTATAAGAATAAACAGACTTTATTCGTAAGAAGAGGTCTGTTTTTTTAGTGTCTAAAATACTGATCAAAATCCAAGAAAGAGCGCAAAACAGATTTTTTAAAAAATATAGGCTCTCTTTTTGTGGTACCATCAAAAGAAAGGGCTATCAATAAAGCTATTGTTCTTAAAAACGACTATAAGGAGGGATGTTGTTATGGGAAAAATAATCAATTATCTGGATACGCAAAGTGATATTCAGTTGGTGACTACTTTGCACTTTTTTAATAATGATTTGAGAACAATTGAACTGTTTTTCTTGCTTAAAGGAAAGGCAGAGGTTCGAATAGATGACCAATCATACATAATGAAAAGAGACGATATTCTTGTTGTTAATAAGCATGAATGCTGTTTTATCGAAACAACAGGAAATGAAGACTTGCTTTTTCATTTTTCAATTTCTGATTTTTTACTATCTCAGGCACTCGAGGCTGAATATGTTGGATTTAATTGCAATTCAGTTGCGAATCCGAATATGAATTATAGTCCACTTCGGCAAATTATTATTGAGATTATTGATTTATTTTTATTTGAAAATGCTAAAACGAACTTTTTACAGATAAGCAAAGTCTATCAACTATTAAACGAACTGAGCAGTTTTTATCTTGAGCAGAGTGCACAAATGAGGAATCAGGATGAACGAATCCGAGACATTACAAGAGAAATAAAAGAACGCTATTATGAAAATATCACATTGTCAGAAATGGCGGATTTGGTTCATATGGATACGGCTTATTTTTCCAAATTTTTTAAAAAGAATTTAGGGATGAATTTTAAAGACTATTTAAGTGAGATAAGAATGAACCACGCAATCCGTGATCTGTTGACTTCAGACAAAACGATTACAAGAATCGCGGTGGATAATGGTTTCTTTAATACGAATAGTTTCAATAAAAAATTCAAAGAGAATTATGCTATGACACCATCAGTGTATCGAAAACAAAATAGTATGGAGAAAACTGAAAGGAATAGCCAGTCGACTTCTCACGTGAAAGCTACCTTTACGAAATATAAGGAGAATCAATCGGAACAAGAGGTATCAAAAAGGACTTCTCTTCAAATAGATGTAAGTAAAAAAGAAGTGATCCCAATCAAGGAAACTTGGAATGCAATATTAAATGTCGGAGAAGCTGAGATTGTTTTGAACAATAATCTCAGGCAGCATCTTACCTATTTGCAAGAAAACCTTGATTTTAAGTATGGCAGGATTTGGGGAGTCTTTACGAAAGGAATTCTCGAGGACTCTTTGATGGAATACGAAGCAATAGATGAAATTCTTGATTTTCTGTTGGAGATAGGTGTGCTTCCATGGATTAGTGTGAATAAGCTGATTGGTAAATTTAAGGAAAGTCATTATTCCATAGAGGATTGGGAAAAAATTATTGAAGGCTTTTGTCGCCATATTTTAAATCGGTACGGAAAACAAAATGTGGAGCAGTGGAAGATCGAGCTTGTCGCAAATGATCTAAAAGATTCTGAGCTGGTTACTAGATACATCACTTTTTACAAATCTACTTATGCGATCTTGAAGCGAATGATTCCCAATATTTCAGTTGGTGGTGGGAACTTTGTGGTTACAAATGAAATGGATATGGCATCCTTTTTTCACAACGAACTTGCTGAATGTAAGTTTGATTTCTATTCCTTTGTTCTGTTTCCTTATTCTGATCGATTAGTTCGAGAAAAGCGAAATTTTCAACGTGTGACTGACGCGCATTTTTTAATAAATCAATTAAAAAATATAAAAAAAATCGGTATTTCAAAGCCTTTGTACATTTCTGAGTGGAGTAATACAGTTTCGCGAAGCAATCTCCTAAATGACACGTTGTACAAAGGAGCGTTTATTATAAAAAGTTTGAAGGATCTTTTTGACCAAGTAGATGGATTAGGATATTGGTTAGGAACGGATCTTTCGCAAAAAGGCCCGAAGCATCACGCATTTTTGAGTGGGGGAAATGGGTTGATCAACAAAAATGGTTTGTCGAAGCCGGCCATGCACGCGATGAAATTTTTTAATCAATTAAAAGGATTGGACATGCTTTATAAAGATGAGCGGCACCTCGTTGCTTTTTCGACGAATGATGAATTTTTCATTTTGGGTCATCAGTATGTTCATCCGAATAGTCTTTATTTTTTAAAAGATGAAGCACATTTAAAATTAGTAGAGGTGGATAATTTTTTTGAAGAGCATGACTCTGAAGAACAACTGATTCTTTCTGGAATTTCTAACGGTGATTACGAGTTGAGAGTATTTTCTTGTTTGGAGGGCTATGGCGATCTCTTTAACGAGTGGAAAAAGTTCTTTTTCACAAAGCATCTTCGTGATTCAGATTTAGTTTATTTAAATAAACGGAATACACCGCTCCAAAATTTGGAGGAAATCCATGTCTCCAATCATCAGCTTAAGATCAAGAAGAAGCTGACAACAAACGAATTCTATGTGATAAACATTAAAAAAAGGCAGTAATAATTCTATAGGAAGACAAAAATGAACTTATCATTTTTGTCTTTTTTTGTTTGGTAATTTCTAAACAGCAAAAAGAGACAGAGAAGTTCACAAATATTTGAAGTTTTATTTTCAGAAAGCGCTTTATACTGCAAGTGTAGATAAAAGAAACAGAGGTGGAATCATGAAACTAGGAATTGTTAGTGCAATTTTGGATCAAAGTGACTTTAAAGAAATGATCGATATTGTCGCAGATAACGGATTAGATTGCGTAGAAGTGGCATGTTGGCCAAAAGAAAAAGCGGCTCGAAGGTATGCGGGAGTTTCCCACATTGATGTAAACAATCTAAACCAAGAAAGTGCGCAAGAAATTCTTTCCTATGCAGCGAGCAAGCAAATTGAGATTTCCGCATTGGCTTATTATCCGAATCCATTAGATGAGGATTTGGAAAAAAGAGAAAAAGCTATTACACATTTGTATCGGCTGATTGATGCTGCCAAATTATTGAAGGTGAATCTAGTAACCACTTTTATTGGACGGATGCAGACAAAATCTCTTTCAGAAAATCTCGAGGAGATGGAAATTGTCTGGAAACCGATTTTAGCCTATGCGGAAGAAGCTGGTGTAAGGATTGGGATTGAAAATTGTCCCATGCTATTTACCGATGATGAATGGCCCGGCGGTCAAAATCTAATGACTACTCCTGCTGTTTGGCGAGAAGTTTTCAAACGCTTAGACAGTAAAGCGCTAGGGTTGAATTATGATCCTTCTCATTTTGTCTGGCAGCAGATTGATTACATCAGTCCACTTTACGAATTTAAAGACAAAATTTTTCATGTTCATTATAAGGACATCAAGTTGTATCCAGAAAAGCTGAAGGACGTAGGAGTAATGGCTACACCTTTGCAATATATGTCGCCTAAACTTCCAGGTCTAGGAGATGTTGATTGGAGTAAATACGTTTCTGCTTTGACCGACATTGGGTTTGGGGGATATAGCTGCATCGAAGTAGAAGATAAATCTTTTGAAGAAACATACGAAGACGTAAAAAAATCAGTGAGTTTAAGTACCAGATATTTGAGAAATTACGTTATTTAGGTGAAGGAGAAAAAGAAAATGTTTGCAATGCGAATGAAGCTCAACGACCAAATAATTAAAAAAGATTCTATTAAAGAGATCTACATCAATGGGAAAAAGAACGGTTTTAGCTTTGAGGTTCAACTGGCTTATTATCGTGGCCATTATTTGTCTGATATTGACTTGCTTGAAGTCTATGTAGATGGCGAGAAAATTTCTGATGAAT
Source organism: Enterococcus sp. DIV0187 (assembly GCF_051713785.1). Lineage (NCBI taxonomy): Bacteria > Bacillati > Bacillota > Bacilli > Lactobacillales > Enterococcaceae > Enterococcus > Enterococcus sp. DIV0187. The sequence goes on along the minus strand of NZ_JBIOQO010000002.1, from coordinate 405,866 downwards.
CAGTGACCTTTGAGTTACATGGAAAAGAGCTGCCGATTTACAAATTGAAACATGCGATCACAGAATTTTGGAGTCAAGTTGATTTAGCAAAAGTCCATGTGTTGAAGCCAGGTGGTTTAATCGGAGAGCATGAGGTTGAGTTGAAATTATTGCTTCGCATTCCTTACATGCAGATCGGACCGGAACATGACTTTATGCCGTTGGATTCAGGTGAGAAAGTTACAATCAGCTTTGGAGGAGAGTAAGATGGGCAACTTAAAATTAGGCGCAACATTATTTTGTTACGGAACGGAATATGCACGGTATCAGTATGATTTTGAGGAGTGTGTGAAGCAGGCATACTTAGCTGGAGCTGAAGGATATGAGATTGTCGGTACTCAAATGATTCCGTCATATCCTAACGTCAGTGATGATTTTCTAGGATTGATTCAGCGATTAAAAGCCAAATATGGGATTGGACCTGTTGGGTATGGGGCTAACAACGACAAAGGGATGATGCATGATCGAAATCTATCCGACAATGAGATGCTGGCAGACGCCGTCATTGATTTAAAAGCAGCTCATAAATTGGGCTGTAAGGTTATGCGTGTTCAATATATGCTATCACCGGCTGCATTTGAAAAACTCGCATTCTATGCAGAACTTTTCGATATCAAAGTTGGCATTGAGATCCATAATCCAGAGTCACCCGCGTCACCGTTGATGCAAGATTATCTGGAAGTAATTAAAAAGACTGGTTCAAAACATCTTGGATTTATTCCCGATTTTGGCTGTTTCGCAATTGCTCCGAATAAACCCCATTGGATGAAAGCTTTAAAGGCAGGAGTAGAGGAAAGTCATTTAGAATTGGCGGCGAATTTGCGCAGACAAGGAGTTCCATTGGAAAAAGCACGTGAAGAATTATTGAGCTTAGGTGCTCATCCAGCGATCAATGCTACTTTGCAAGGAATGTATGGCTTTGTTCAATTTAAATCAAAAGATGAGTTGCCGAAAATGTTGGAAGAATTGAAAACGATTCTGCCTTATTGCTTCGAATTTCATGGGAAGTTCCATTATTTAGATGAGGATCTAGTGGAGCCTAGTATTCCATATGCGGAAATATTATCAATTATTAAAAATTCAGATTTCGATGGTTACTTAATTAGTGAATATGAAGATGAATTGTATTGCGGCGGTACAGAATTTACTCGAAGACAGCTCCAAATGACTAAGCAGCTACTAGGGAAAGAATAGAAGGGAAAACAATGGCTATTACCAAACAACAGATAGTTGATTTCTATGAGGGATTTTTTAATCAGCAGCAGTTAGAAAGAGCAAATCAATTAATCGCAGTTGATTATTGTCAACACAATCCTGGCGTTGAGCAGGGGAGAAACGGATTGGTGAAGGCCTTTTCTGCAAAATTCTCTTCGGATGAGTATTTTCGATTAGCTGTTGATCGCGTCGTTCTAGATGAAGAATACGCAGTAGTCTTTTCACGAAGCATTGATAGCAAAGAAGAAACAAAGGCTCATGTTGTTGATTTGTATCGGATAAAGGATGAACAATTTGTAGAGCATTGGGATTATTTTGATAGGAGGAAACTAGGATGAGCAAGAAATTAACTATTGGAATTCTTGGGTTCGGCTTTATGGGTCAGACCCATGCAGAAACCATCAAGAAACTTGATTATGCGCAGTTAGCAGCAGTTTGTGATGTGAATGAAGCGCAATTGAAATACGCTCCGCAAGGGGTCAGCACATACCTAATAGCCGAGGAGCTATTAGCAGATACTTCGATTGATACGGTTATTATCGCGGTTCCAAATCAACTTCATTTGGAAATGGTAACTAAAGCAGCCGAAGCAAAGAAGGATATTATCTGTGAGAAGCCTCTTGCTATGAACGCCGCTGAAGTAGAGCAGATGTTAGAAATCGTAGAAAAAGAACAGGTTCGTTTTACCGTCCATCATCAACGTCGTTGGGATCACGACTATCGTGTAGCCAAGGAAGTCTATGATCAAAAACTGATAGGAGAGATGTATACCATCAAAAGCTCTCTTTACGGCTTTAATGGAAATATGCATGATTGGCATATTTATCCGGAATTTGGCGGTGGAATGCTTTATGACTGGGGTGTTCATTTGATTGACCAGATTCTGTGGATGGTATCCTCACCATTAAAAACTGTTTATGCCAATGTGCGTAACGTCATTAACGAGCAGGTGGATGATTATTTTAACATCCAGCTGTATTTTGAAAATGGTGTAAACGCTCAGATTGAATTAGGAACGTATTTTTTAAATAGTTCAGAAAACTGGTTTGAGCGTCATTGGTTTATTGGTGGCAATCAAGGAAGTGCCAAAATAGACGGTTTCAATCCTAAAGGCGAAATCACCAGAACATCGGCCTTGTTGAGCAATGTGCCAGGGCAGATCACAATGACTCATGCCGGACCGACGCGCAGTTTTGGACCGGCTCCAGAAGGCAGAATTTTGAAGGAAGAATTACCTGAGGTTTCTGTCAACCATCAAATGTTTTTCGATAACTACTATCAATATGTTCAAGGAAAAGCGGAATTAGTGGTTCAGCCGGAGCAAATTTTCGACTTGATGAAGGTCTTAGATGCCATCCGTATTTCAGCGAGATATCACCAAAGTGTCAACTTGGATATTGATTATTCAAGTAACTAATAGAAAGAAATGGAGAGGAAGAACAGACATGAAAAAAGTAAGAATCGGAATTATCGGGTGCGGTGGGATTGCGAACAATAAACATTTTCCAGCACTAAAAAGTCAAAGTGATAAATGCGAGATTGTCGCATTTTGTGACACTAAGATAGATCGGGCAAAAAAAGCGGCGGAAGAGTTCGGCTCTGCTGATGCAAAATATTATGAAGATTACAATGAGCTGTTGAAAGACGGATCAATCGATATCGTACATGTTTGTACCCCAAATGTCAGTCACAGTCCTATTACTGTAGCAGCTTTTGAAGCTGGTAAGCACGTGCTTTGTGAAAAACCAATGGCTCATACACCAGAAGCCGCACAATTAATGATGGATGCCTGGAAAAAATCCGGCAAGAAATTTACCATCGGCTATCAAAATCGTTTTAGAAGTGAAGTTACAGCCCTTCACGAAGCCTGTGCAAATGGCGAACTAGGAGAAATCTATTTTGCCAAAGCCCATGCGATCAGACGAAAAGCAGTTCCTACTTGGGGTGTTTTCCCAGATAAGTCACAGCAGGGCGGTGGTCCATTAATTGATATCGGGACTCATGCGCTAGATATTACCTTGTGGATGATGGACAACTATGAGGTTGAATCGGTAACTGGTTCTGTCTTCAATAAATTAGGAAACCTTCCTGGCGCAGAGGCAGGGAACTTGTTTGGACCTTGGGATACTGAAAGCTTTGAAGTAGAAGATTCGGCTTTTGGGTTCATTAAGATGAAGGACGGTTCGACAATTTTCCTAGAAGCCTCTTGGGCATTAAATGTCTTGGAATCAAAGGAAGCGGCAACAACCTTATGCGGAACCAAAGCCGGTGCACAAATCGACGCGGGTATGAGTTATCCAGTTAATCAATTGACCTACAATCGTTCGAAAAATGGCTTGTTGACGGAAGAAAATATCAGTACTGCCGGCAACATCGCATTCTTTGAAGGCGGCGACTCTGATCCAGAAAAAATCGAAGCCAAACAATGGTTGGAGGCGGTCATCAATGATACTGAACCATTGGTAAAACCGGAACAAGCATTTAAAGTAACGCAGATTTTAGATGCCATCTATAAAGCTGCTGAAACAGGCAACGAAGTAAAACTATAAATCAAATGTCCTGCTGTAAGACCAATTTACGGCAGGACTTATAAAGGAGGCAAAAGAATGTTTGAAAAATATTTAGTGAATCCTGAAGGGTTTCGAAACGTGCGCGAGAATAATCAAATCACCGGGTACGAGGTTCAATTAAGAGTTCCTTATTACCGAGGGATTCCCATGAGTTGTGTGGAAGTTTTGGATCTAACAGTTGATGATGAAAAAGTCGCTAACGAAGATATGCTGATTACAGTAAAAGGTGAAACCTTTACATTTGAAGAATTGCCGACGGTCATCAATCATCGTTGGGAAATGATTGAGACGATCACTGTTTTTGTGAAAAAGCCCGGTGGTTTATCGGAGGGCGAGCACAAGGTACATGCCTTTGTAAGTTTGAGGATTTCTTACTTACCATTTAATAATACCGGCGATGATGAAAAAGTATTGGTGCTAGAAGCATAGAGGAGATGAAATGATGAGTACAATCAAACGCGGAGTATCACTTTACAGTTACCAAGATGAGTTTTATACCGGCAAAATGACCCTTGAGGATTGTATCCGGGAAGCCGCAAAAACAGGTGCTACAGGAATTGAATTTTTGCCAGAACAAATGCTGCCAACTTTCCCGAATATTTCCGATTATTTTGTTAAACAATGGCACGAATGGCTTGAAAAGTACGGAGTAGAGCCGGTCGCCTATGACGCTTTTTTAGATAATAAATTGTTTGCAAATCGGATGTTGACGACTTCGGAAAATGTTGACATGATGAAGAGAGACTTAAAAATTGCGAATCGTTTAGGCTGTAAAATACTAAGAACCTTAGTATCAACTCCTTTAGAAGTGGTAAAACAAAGTTTGCCTTATGCAGAGGAAGCCAATGTCAAGATTGCCTTAGAGGTTCACGCACCCTTTACCTTCGGGACTCCTTGGTTTGAAGAACGCTTGGATTACATTAAGGAAAGCGGAACGAAATGGTTCAGCATTATGCCGGACTTTGGCATCTTCACGAAACGGATCGGATCGATTTTCCAAGATGCTTATATTCGTAAAGGCGGGACACCAGAAATTATCAAATTAGTGAGCGATAACTATGAAAAAGGTATTAATCGCGATGAAACTTTTGAAAGCGTATCAAAAATGAAAAATGCGACAGAAGCTGACAAAGCCTTCGCAGAGTTCTGCCGACACTTTGTATATACAGACCCAGAAATTCTAGTGAACAATATGCCATATATTTCTCACATTCACGGAAAATTCTACGATATTACAGAGGACCTTCAAGAAACTAGCATTCCTTATCATGACGTAATTACTACATTGAAAAATGCCGGGTATAACGGCTATATCTGCAGCGAGTATGAAGGCAATCGTCACATTCAGGATTACATGGAAGTGGACAGTATCGAACAGGTCAAAAGACATCAAGCATTATTAAAGAATGTGATCGGATAGCAGGTGAGAAGATGATTAAACTGATCGCATCTGATATGGATGGCACACTGGTCAGCAACGATCACGCTATTTCTGAAGCTAATTCTAAAGCAATCAAAATGGCTCAGAATAAAGGGATCGAGTTCATCATCACTACAGGAAGGTCCTACGAGGATGCGCATTCGCAAGTAGCAGAGGCAGGAATTGAGTGCAACTACCTGGTGATGAACGGTAGCGAGTTGCGAAATGCTCAAGGAGAAATCGTTCAGAGCTTGTATCTTGATAATTTCGTCGTAAAACAGATTGTTGAAGAATTGATGAGTAATGGATTATTTGTCGAATTATACACAACAGGCGGCTCTTTTTCCTTAAGTGATGAAGAAACATGTAAAGATGCAGTAGCGACAAAAATCATTAATTTTCATCCTGAGATTTCCTATGAAGAAGCTTATGCAAGTGCAGAGGATCATTTCCTATACAAAGAGATAAAACGTATTGAATCAGTAGATGATTTAATTGAGAAAAACTACAAGGTTGGAAAAATCATCAGTTTTTCAACGAAGAGAGAACTCATTGCTGACCTGCGGATGAAGCTGGGAAAAAAATATCCAGTGAATGCTACCGGTTCTTTTGATATTAATCTGGAGATTACTAATCCACTAGCTGACAAGGGAAAAGCAATTATGCAGTATGCCACTAGTAAGGGAATCAATTTGGATGAAGTGATGACAATCGGAGATAGCTATAATGATTTGGGAATGCTGAGTGATTCGTTTGGCTATACAGTTGCAATGGGGAACGCGATTGAAGCAGTAAAGGCACAAGCGAAATATATGACAGACACGAATGACGCAAATGGTGTTGGGAAGGCAATCGCACGCTTTGTATAGGACAAACTAAATGAAAAGGAGACTTGATTATGAGTTTTATCGACAACCTTGGGAAATTACAGTTGGCAGCTGAAAAGGTTTCTGATAATCGCTATTTGAAAGCAGTAAGTAAAGGGATGGTTATGACAATCCCTGCAAGTATCACTGGCGCAATGTGCACACTAATCGCTAATTTACCCTTTGCTGGGTATCAAAGCTTCATTGAAGGTAATGGATTGAAGTCATTGTTGTTACTACCAGGAGTATTTACAAGCAATATCATGGGGTTAATCGTCGTTTATTTTATTGCTTACAATTTGGCGAAATCATACGATATTGAGGGCATGTTTCCAGGAGTATTAGGAATCATCTCATTCCTATTGTTGACTCCGCTTTCGACAATTGAGCAGCAGGTTCATGATACTGTTCGTCCCGTTGATTTTATTAGTTTCGATTATATTGGTTCCAAGGGAATGTTTGTTGGGATTATTGTTGGGCTGCTAGTAGCGAAAATTTATAGTTGGTTTATTAAAAATAATATCACTATTCATATGCCGGACAGTGTTCCTAGCTTTGTAGAAAAATCTTTTAGTTCTATTATTCCATTTTTTGTTATTACTTTTATTATGTCATTGATTTCATGGGGCTTTACCTTTACTAGTTTTGGTAGCGTTCACAATTTAGTTTATAGTGTTCTCCAGGTACCGATCCAACAAATCGGCGGTTCTGTTGGAGGAGTCATGCTGGCATATGCCTTGATCGGTTTATTCTGGTGGTTCGGTATCCACGGCAAGGCGATCATTTTCGGAGTGTATGCACCAATCCTTCAGACAATGACGATTGAGAATATGAATGCCGCAGCAGCGGGAACAACACCGCCTAATTTGGTTGATTTTGGTTTTACTTCTGTCTTTTTAGAAATTGGTGGGGGCGGCTGCGTCTTAGGACTCGCTATCTGCTTTATCTTTTTCGCTAAGAGCGATCAGTACAAGAATATTGGTCGAATTACAAGTGTACCGACCTTTTTTGGAATCAATGAGCCAATTACTTTTGGAACGCCGATTTGTTTGAATCCAACTTTCTTGATTCCAACAGTTGTGACACCTTTGGTTACAGGATTAATAGGTTATTTAGCGATTACAACTGGATTTGTTCCACGCATGATTGGCGCGCAGCTACCAACGGGAACACCTACTTTTGTTAACGCAATTATTGCAGGTGGTTGGCGTATGATGCTGGCGCAACTTCTGTGTGTCGTTGTAGCCACAGGTATTTATTTCCCATTCTTCAAAATGGCTGACAATCTTGAATATAAACGCGAACAAGAAACGCTTCAAGCCAAAGAAGAGCAAGTAGAAGATATCGATATCGAGAACCAAACTTCGATTGTAGAATAGTGTAAAGGAGAACGAATAATGAAGAAAATCAATATTCTGTTAGTTTGTAATGCTGGAATGAGTACAAGTCTTCTAATTGAAAAAATTGAAAAGGCCGGTGCTGAGCAAGCAATCGAAGCAACCGTGGATGCGCGACCTGTAGATGATCTGAAAAATCATCTAGCAGACAAAGATGTGGTTTTATTAGGTCCTCAAGTTCGCTTCAAGGAAAAACAGGTGAAAGAAATGGTTGAGGGGAAAATTCCTGTTTCCATTATTGATATGTCGGCTTATGGAACAATGAACGGTGTGAAAGTGCTGCAGCAGGCAATTTCATTAGTGGAAAATTAAGTAAAGCGGCGACTGGATCAGTCGTCGTTTTTAAAAACGTATTTTTTAGTAAGCTATCTTTCAAATAGATGTTTTACTGATTTTTAGAAATGGAGAAAAAAATGAAACAACAGAAATTAACAGCAAAAGTCGTTGGTGCTGTCATCTCAACAGGAATTTTATCCTTTTGCGGGGTTTTGGTGGAAACGGCGATGAATGTGACGTTTCCGACATTAAGTCGCGAATTCAACGTAAATACTGCGACGGTTCAATGGATGATTACCATCTATTTATTAGTTCTTGCTATCGTCATTCCCTTATCCGGATTTTTGAAACGCTCCTTCAAAAATAAAACATTATTTTTAATGGCCCTTTGCTTCTTTACGACCGGAATAATCATTGATGCGGTAGCACCATCATTCTCAGTACTACTGATCGGTCGTGTGGTGCAAGGAATTGGTACTGGAATCGGCTTGCCATTAATGTTCAACATTATTTTGGAACAAGTTCCTGCTTCAAAAATGGGGATGATGATGGGTGTAGGGACAATGATTCCGGCAATTGCACCAGCGATTGGCCCTACGTTTGGCGGCTTAGTCGTTACAGGACTAGGTTGGCGTTTTATTTTTATCCTGATCATTCCCGTTATGATTCTCACTCTTATTGTAGGAATAATGACAATCGAACAAAAAAGCGAAGTCAGACGATCTTCTTTTGATTTTTTCAGTTTGATCGCGATTGCAGTCTTCTTTATCGGTTCAATTCTCGGTTTTAGCAATATGGGAAATTACAGCTTCTTAACTATTCAAGTTATCGGAGCCTTCATTATGAGTATTTGCGGCTTAACTGGTTTGATTATACGCTCGAGAAAAATTGCGAATCCGATTTTGGATTTTAGTTTATTTAATAATCTGTCTTATTCTATGCATGTCATCTGTTTTTTCATTATGCAATTAGTATTGATGGGCTTAGTCTTTATTTTGCCTAATTATATACAAGTGGTAAATGGAAGTAGTGCACAGGTTTCCGGCTTTGTTGTTTTTCCAGGAGCGATCCTAGGATCATTATTCACCCCTTTAGGCGGACGCCTTTTAGACAGATTCGGGCCAAAAAAACCAATTTTATTTGGATGTATCATTATTACTTTGTCATTGATACTCTTTACAGTTCTTTGTGACTCGCTGAGTAATTTGGCAATCGGCGGACTTTATTTTCTTTTTACGATCGGAATTGGCTTTTCATTTGGCAATCTGATGACAAATGGGCTGAGACAGTTAAGTGATGATTATCAAGCAAATGGCAATGCCATCATTATGACGTTCCAACAATTTGCCGGAGCCGCAGGAACTTCAATTGTTGCTGCGATTATCTCAAAAAGTCAATCTCAATTTTCTGATGATATTGCCCGAGCAGTAATAAATGGATCGAAATCTGGGTTCATTTTCTTGTTAGCTTTATTTTCAGTCGAAATGGTCTTGATCACACGGTTGTTTTTGTTCAACCGGAAGACAGAAGCTGATTACAAAATCAGTAACGAAATTGATTCATAAAAAAGATATAGGAGGATGTCCCATGCCGAATAAAATAATTGGTATTGATATTGGTGGAACAGCAATAAAATTAGCTTTATTGGATATGGCAGGAGTTCTAATTGAAAAATGGTCGATTTCCACGAATATTTGTGATAACGGTAGTCATATTCCTTATGAAATAGTGAATAGTATAAAAGGTAAGTTCAGCCAAGCAGGAGAATCACTTGAAAATCTCATGGGGATTGGTATAGGTGTTCCTGGCCCAGTAGATGATGTTCATGTAAAACGCGCGGTAAATTTAGGCTGGAGCAATTTTCCGCTAAAAAGCATCATTGAACAAGCGTTACATGTACCTGTCGTTTTACTGAATGATGCGAATGCGGCCGCACTAGGAGAATTTTGGAAAGGCACAGATGTGCCATTGAAGGATATCGTGTTTATCACGATTGGAACAGGGGTTGGTGGCGGGATTATAGTTAATGGGCAAATCATCAATGGTCATCACTCTTCTGGAGGTGAAATCGGGCATATTCCAGTTGTTTCCACTGAAAAAAGAGTTTGCGGGTGCGGAAATGTCAACTGTCTCGAGTGCTATGGGTCAGCCAATGGTATGGTAAAAACCTTCAATCAATTAGCAAATAGAACAATTGTTAGCAACGCAAAGGAAATTTTTGAATTACTTGAAACAGGAGATCAATTTGCTCAAGAAACACTGAAAATAACAATCAATTATTTAGCTAAAGCTATTTCAGGTATCGTAAATACGTTGGACCCAGAAGAAATAGTAATTGGAGGCGGTGTTTCTGAAGCAGATCAGCTCTTTATTGTTCCTTTAAGAGAAGCCCTTGAGAAATCTGTTTTTCCTCAGATCAGAGAGTCCATTCAGATTAGAAAGGCGAGTCTAGGAAATGATGCAGGGATATATGGTGCAGCTTATCAAGTAATTGAAGTATTAAAAATGATGACAGTTTGACAGCTCTTACCGATATTGTCTAAATGAAACAATGGATGGAGGAAAAACAAAATGAACAACCAGGAGCAATTGGAAACGGTAATGAACTTAATTATTCATAGCGGGAATGCCAAAAGTGATGCAATGGAAGCGATCCAAGCAGCAAAAGCAGGGAATATGAGTCAAGCAGAGTCAAAGATTCACGATGCCGAGCAAGCCATCGTTGAAGCGCATCATTCTCAAACAGACATGTTAACGAAAGAAGCTCAAGGAGAAAAAACAGAGATTACATTATTGACTGTACATAGTCAGGATCATTTAATGACCTCTATTGCTTTTTGCGATTTGGCTAAAGAGGTTATTGGACTGTATGATTATTTGCAAAGAAGCTAAAAATGAGTAATTTAGTAAACGATTTTTGAAGCTAAGGGAATAGTTTAAAAAACAGGGAACTGAGTCAGAAGTCTTTAAACTTTTGACTCAGTTCCCTTTTCATGAATAAACGGCGACTCTCATAAATAGCTAAGAGTTTCTTCTAAAGGAGTAATGATACAGATTGATATAGGCACTTGTTATCTCTTTTAACTGGACGTGGAGTAAGTCACTTCCAATTATAGTTATTGTTCTAAAAAGCAATTTTGTCCTATTTAGTATTACTTATTTGTTTTGTCTTCAAATAGCAGTTATAGATTGTCTCAATAGTGTTTATTTTATAGGAGAAATCTGTTATTTTGAATATAGAAGACAATGCTTTTTTATTTGTTCAGAATGGTTTTTTAGTATTTTTTTAATACTTGGGAAATAAATTTGATGAGCAGCCATGAAGAATCAATTAAAAAGAATAATCGACTTTTAAAACTTAATATCCTTCAATCAACAACTAGGAAAAAGGTGAAATTCCTTTACAGTCCCTTTCTACTGTAATGCGCAATGCAAAGTCAGACACTAGTGTGGATTGATTCGAACAAGCAATATCAGGGTCGTTTGTTTCATTTGTTTTTTTGGACACCCATGCTTTCCGGGTGTCTTTTTATTTAATAAAATCAAGGGGGATATGGAAATGAAGAAAAGAAATTTATTTTTTGCACTTTTTGTAAGTTTAATGCTGTTTAGCGGATGTACAACGAAACAAGGAGAGTCTACAGACAGCAGTGTGGCGGAAGAAAAAGTGTCAAGCAGCGAAAGATCAGAAGCAAAAGCAAGTATCACTTTATTAGATGGTGACAAAGAATTATCTAAAAAGGACGTTTCATTCAAGGAGGGTCAAAGCTTATTTGACGTCTTAAAAGAGAATTACTCAGTAGAAGATGATGATGGGATGATTACTTCACTTGACGGACATTCACAGGATGCTAAAAATAATAAGTATTGGGTTTTTACAATTAATGATGAACAAGTAAATTCAGGAGCAAAGGACGTTACGCTGAAAAAAGACGATCGAGTGGTGTTCAAGCTTGAACAATTCTAGTCGAACTGTTTACTCCGTATTTTCACTAGGGGTAAAGGAATTAAGCCTGCTATCTATGCTTGTCGCATTGTGTGTCGTCAGTCGTACTTTTTTTCAATTCATTGTCAATGTACAGCCGGTCACGGCGATATTATTAATTATCACTATTTATTGGGGAACCTATCAAGGATTATTAGTCAGCTTGCTTTCTATTCTCATTACAAATTTTTATATGGGGATGGGGGTATGGACAATTGCTCAAGTAGTGACCTACTTTTTAATTATTTTATTGACAGGTTTACTAAAAAAAGTTCCTCAATTTAAAAAGAGCATTTTATTACAAGCAGTTTATGCAGGAATCACAGGAATACTGTTTGGTTTTTTCATATCGGCAGTTCAAGCGCCATTTTTAGGCATTTCAGCGTTTTTACCTTATTATTTAGCTGGAATTCCGGTTGATACAATGCATGCTGTTGGAAATGTTGTTTTCTATGTACTATTAACACCTATTTTGAAAAAATTATTAACACAAACGATTCAAAAATGGCATAGAGTGAATAACAAATGAATGAGATAACTACAAAAGGATAAATCTATGATGATTCATCAGCATAGATTTATCCTTTTTGCACTTTAGAGACTTGCAAGATCCTTACTGTATAATCGTGAGCTAAATGATGTCTTTATCTATAGGGAGTGAGCTACAATGTAAGTGTATCAAATAAATTATACAGGAGGGATTTTTGATGAAGGTTATTGTTTTAGGATCTTCACACGGCGGCTATGAAGCAGTCGAAGAGTTACTGTTGACTCATCCCAAAGCGGAAGTGCAATGGTACGAAAAAGGTGACTTTATCTCATTTATGGGCTGAGGCACGCAAATGTATCTCGAAGGAGTCGTGAAAGACGTAAATTCAATTCGTTACATGACAGCCGAAGAGATGGAACAACGCGGGGTTCGCGTTTTTACCAATACTGAAATTACCAAAGTAATACCTGACAAGCATGAAGTTGAAGTGTTGGATCACGTTAGCGGTCAAACACGTAAGGAAACCTATGATAAATTGATTTTAAGCCCGGGGGCAAATCCATTTATTTTGCCGGTTCCTGGTCATGAGTTGCAGAATATAGAAACCATGCGCGGTCGTCAAGATACGATTGATTTGAAGCTTCATTCTGTTGATCCCGATATTCAAAATGTCGTGGTTGTCGGTGGCGGATATATCGGAATAGAAGCGGCAGAAGCCTTTGTGAAGGCTGGAAAAAATGTAACGCTGGTGGATATTATCACTCGACCATTAGGACTCTATCTTGATCAAGAATTTACCGATATTTTAGAAAAAGAAATGACGAATAATGGTATGAATTTAGCAATGGAAGAAAAGGTCGTTGAATTTGTCGGTAAGGATGGAAAAGTCAGCAAAGTTGTGACCGATAAGGGTGAATACCCAGCTGAGTTAGTTGTAATGTCTGCTGGTGTTAGACCGAATACCGCTTGGTTACAAGGGGCTGTGGATATGCATTCAAATGGCATGATCAAAACCGATGAGTACATGCGAACAAGCGCTGAGGATGTTTTTGCGGTAGGAGATGCGACTTTGATTCAATACAACCCAGGTCAAACAACAGTCAATATTGCTCTTGCAACCAATGCACGTCGTCAAGGTCGCTATGCAGTGAAAAACTTAGAGGAAGCAAACTATCCATTCCCTGGTGTGCAGGGCTCATCGGCCTTGCGTGTATTTGATTACAAGTTCGCATCGACTGGATTGAATGATCAAATGGCGGATCGCCTGAAGATCGAGACGAAATCTGTCTTACTAGATCAAGACACCCTGATGGACTTTGTGCCCGCAAATATGAAAGAACGGATGCTGTTTAAATTGGTTTATGATCCAAATACTCATGCGATTCTAGGTGCACAAATTATGTCTAAAAAAGACTTAACTGCAAACATCAATGCGATTTCGATCGCAATACAAACAAAATTTACGATCGAGCAGTTAGCTTATGCGGATTTCTTCTTCCAACCAGAGTTTGATACGCCTTGGAACTTACTTAATATGGCGGGCTTAAAAGCTCTTCATCAGGAAAATGAATCGTAATGTACAGGTATTTTTTTAAATAGATGTCCTATAAAATAGGTCACTGAAAAGATGGATAATCATTTTTCAGTGGCTTTTTTTCTGCACAAGAGAGAATTTCTTCAACTGTTTATAACTATTACTCGATAACCAAGCAAGAAAATTTATTTGCAGATGGATCAAAACAAAAAACAAATGAGAGTTTGAAAAGCAGATTATCATATTTTGCTTTTAAGAAGAAATAAATGATTCAACCTTCGAGTGCGAATTACTTGTGTTTTTTAAACAGATGATTTTTTGGTTGAATAAATCAAACAAACAATGAGGATTACTAGGGTTTTATAGATGAATCCTATTAATAATTATTCTATTTTAGAGTTATTATATGTGGTTTTTTTGAATATTACAAAGTCATATTTTTAAGCACTTTTAAAAATTATATTAACAACAAATGATATGTCCTGTATCGTAATAGGTGTAGATAACAGTGGATAGAAAATATTTTTCAGAAAGGTGTTTATAATATGATTAAATTATTTAGCTCATCTAGTTGTGCTTCTTGTAGAAAAGCAAAGACTTGGTTGAAGAATCAAGGATTGGAGTTTGAAGAGAGGAATATCTTGACTGAACCATTAACGAGAGATGAAATCAAAGAAATTTTATCTCTAACAGAAACGGGTACAGAAGATATTATTTCGACACGTTCAAAAGTTTATTCAAAATTAGATATTGATTTTGATACTATCACCTTTAATGAGTTGGTAGCAATCGTTGAGGAACATCCTAGTTTATTAAGACGTCCAATTATCACGGATGGCTTGAGGCTGCAAATCGGCTTCAATGAAGATGAAATTCATCAGTTTATTCCACGCGAAGTTCGAAGAGTCGCATCGAGAAGAATGACTGAGGCCTTAATTCAGATGGATTTAGAAAACAAACGTTACGCATAGACAACTGTTTTTCATAAATGAGTCAACTTAACTGGCACCTGCGACTGTAATTGTTGTGGGTGTTATCATTTCATTCTTATCTTATTTGAACTTGAGATTTCTGAATTCAGTGTAGTTTTAACTAAATGAGAATAATAAGAAGCTGATTATAAAGTGATAAAATAATTTTTCCAATGTAGGGGAGGGTAGAGATGACTACAAATTTTGAAGAAAAGGCGATTAATCGTATGTTGAAAGCTGGAATTAGTTTACAGCACATCCAATTGCAAAAGAGAAATTTCTTTCAAGATACGGAAATAGAAAATTATTACGACAAAGTAGAAAATAGTGAGAACTTAAGCAAAAATATTCCCGTACAAAAAATTGTCGCGATAAAATCAAATTGGACCATCGAAGGAACATCCGTTTATGATTTTTTTATGGGAATAGCGACTGAGGGTAGAGAAAGTGAGAAGATTGAGGAGAACTTACAATCTTTAGAAGAACATGGGCTCGAATCCCAACAAGCTTTTTATTCTGGACAAGTTAATCTTGAGGGCACTGATCGTATAAAATTTAACCATTATCAGGAAGACGATTGTTATATTCTCCAAAATGATGGGATTCATCGAGTAGTCTCTGCTAAGATGTTTAACGCTCCGATTATGTCAGGGATTGTTACCACCTATAAGTTGAATGAAGAAAAGAAAAAATTGTATGACGAGTATAATTCTTTAAAAGATATCCTGCGACTTACAGATATTAAAGGATTTACCCTCGATTTATTTCAAGAAAAAAAGAATCCTAAAAAGAAAAATGAATGAAGAAGCCGATCTTACCATTAGAACAATGGCGAGATCGGCTTTTTTACATATAACCCTCGGCTTCTTTTCTTGTCAGCCAGAAATGAATGCCGCCAGTGGAATCAGCCCAGCGATTGGGGTTGAAATTTTCAGCAACTACGTACTCTCCAACTCGATAAACAAAATTTCCATCCACATATGAGACAGCTTCATCATAATCTTCGTTCGTATACATATCCTTAATTGTCAGCACCTTAGCCTTATCGCAGCGGCAGCAGGTATTTGTTGCAGAGGTCCTGCGGGCATCAGCGGGGATCAGTAATTGAACGATCCGAAAATCAAAGCACTTTTTGTAGCCGATGAATGGTCCTTCTGCGGGACAATAAAGGTCAAAAAATTTTGTCCGTTTATCATGAATGATACCAGTCAAATCTGCGTGCTCCAACATTGCAAAGTAGAGATTCGCACCAGAAATATCCGCTTCGCATAAACGGCTGTTTTGAAAATCGGTTCCTTGTAAAGACGCATCTTTCAGAATGGCTTCTGAAAAATCACAATCAATGCATAAACAGTTGCTCAAATTTGCGCCGGAGAGATCTGCGTTTGAAAAATCTACTTGTTCAAAGGTCATGTCATGAAAATTGGCCTGTTGCAGCTTACGAAATGAGTAATCATGATTTTTCAGCGTAGCATTCATGAAAATCCCGTCCTTTCTAAGCAATCTTTTCTACCACTATTTTAGCATCTCCTCAGATTGGAGACTATCGATTCAAACCGATTCTTTTATAAATTGATCCAATATACTTGGATTTCTTTTCCATCATCGTGAATAAATTTTCTCTCCAAAACACCGCCATTTTTTCGAATGGTTTTGGCTGAAGGGGTATTCTCTTTGTAGCAGGCGATCATCACTTTTTCAAGTCCTAATATTTTGCAATATTTTAACCCTAGGCGCAAAATTTCTGTAGCATAGCCTTTTCCACGTTCGGTAGGCCGTACACCAAAGCCGATATGTCCGCCAAATTCGCGTAGAAATTCATTTAGTTCATGACGAATATCGATCGTTCCTATGATTTTTTGATCATTTTCTCGTATGGCAATCAAGGTAGTCGAAACAACCCAATCGGAGGTAACCGTAGCTTTGTCGGATTGCTTAGCTAAATGAGTTAACCAGGCACTATAACTTTCCATTTCTGTTAGCAATGACGAACCATGTAGTGAATCTTCGCCAATTGAAAAATGTTCTTCTACATATTCTTGAATAGCTGTTTCATGCTCTTTTTGTGGTTGGATCAACTTAATTTTTTCCATGAACTTCACCTCTTTAGCTTTGTTGCTTGTGGGTAGTGTAGCATGATTCGACTTTTCAAAGTAGTCAATTTCATAATGAAAAGAGTTTTACCTTCAATTGAAGTTAAATGGTAGTAAAAAAAGAGGGAACAATCACTTCGAACAATTTCCCTCAAAAAGCAGTAAAAAAAATCTTAAACACTAACCAAAAAGATCGAATCCATGCGGATTCGATCTTTTTTAATCAATATTGAAGCCTACGACATTGTACCAATGACGATCATCATAATCTATATGATAGCGATCATAGGAAAATCCGGATAACGCATAGCCTAGCATCATTAATATAATACCGGCACCTATCAGATAAGTAGCAAGCTTTGGAATTAAGTGCTTAGATTTCATACTTGGACCACCTTTCTTTGGAAAATGTTGCGGCGAATGATCCGCATTAAGCTGCGATGCATGTTCATGAACACTGCACTAAATTTGTAGGTCAACCACATGCACAATAGACCAAAGCCAAATAGGAACATTCCTGCACCAAGCTGAGTAACACCCATAAAGAATGAATCGAAAAGAACAAATGGACTAGTGAAAGCCGCAGCGACACCACCAATGATCGTTCCGCCTGCTAAACAAGCTCCTGTAAAGGGAATACACCAGATAACGATATCGATACTTAAAAGTATAAGAAATGCTGCGAGTGCCAAACTGCCCCATAATGGAAATCCCAGGACTAACAAAGTGATCCATAGCCAATTAAATTTGCGAGGAACGCGAACTTCTGTTGGAATACCGGCCGCTTCGTAAGCTAGTTGCTTAGGATCGCCCAATTTTTTGACAGCGGCTCGTTCAGAGTACCCATCCTCCATTAAATCCAAAATCATTTCATCGTAATATTCAATCAAGCGATGGACTTCGCTAGGTCTGACTTCATAAGCTAAATGATTGCTCAATTCCTTTATAAATTCCACTCGATTCATTCTTCAACACTCCTTTTAATATAATTGTGAACGGCCTCTACGTCGTTCCATTCCTGTAAAAATTTCTGAATACTAGCAAAACCTAGATCTGTTAAGTGGTAATACTTTCTCAAACGTCCATTATGGACTTTTGAATAAGTCGATACTTTTTTATTCGTTTCCAGCCTTTTCAAGATCGGGTAAAGCGTCGATTCGGTAATCTCAAGCTGTGGATGGATCTCCTTAACGATTTGATAGCCGTAGGAATCAATCTCCACTAATGAGGCCAAAACACAATACTCAATCAAACCTTTTTTCAATTGACTATCCATCAACAACACCTCTCTATACGTTATACTATACATTACATAGTATAGAGGGACTATAGGACTTTAGGCGTATTTTGTAAAAATTAATACAAAAAATTGAAATGCTAGGTTAAATGAAAGACTCATGGGAATAGAGGGTTTAGCGTTCAGCCACCATCAAAATCAAATGAACCGAAGCGATGATTCCGGCTAAGTTAATTATTACTAGTGACCAAAAGCCAGTCAGCTGATTATTCGGGTGCCTCCTAAAAATGAAATGTATAAAAAGGTGGCAAATGACGAAAATATCAACAACATACAGAATAGTTATATTATTTAATAGAAGAAAAAAGAGTACGAGTGCATACAGCAGAATGTGGGGCAAGGTAAAGACCAAATAGGCAGTATTTTCAGGAAGATCTTTTAAAAAGATAAACATTTCCCATTCTTTATGACGAATGGCATCCATTTCATGGGTTAGCAACAAACCTAGTTCAAGTGCAAAAAAACCATTTATTAAGTTTGTCATGATTTTACCTCGTTTTCATTTCTTATACTTTGTCTTTATCACTATAGCATAAAGGTGACCGGGAAAAAGAAAGAAAATAAATCCAAGTTATAGCTCTTCCAAGTATTTAAGGTAAAATAAATGAAACGAAAGAGCATTTAGCTTCACTTATTACCGAGGCTGTTAGAAAGGGATGTTCAAATGACACATTTATTTTTAGTTGAAGATGATCAGGCAATCGCCAAAAATTTAATGATTCTGCTGCAGATGGAAGGATTTATTGTGACTCATGCTGTAAATAAAAGAGAAGCATTCACTTTGTTGAGTAAAAATAAGTTTGACGTAGCCTTAGTGGATATTTCATTACCAGATGGCAATGGGTTTACTGTTTGTACAGAAATCAAATCGGAGCAAGCAATACCTGTCATATTTTTAACGGCTTCAGACGATGAAGCTAGTGTGGTGACTGGATTGGATATGGGGGCAGACGATTACGTTATCAAACCGTTTCGTCCGAGGGAATTATTAGCACGCATAAGAAATGCGCTGAGAAAAAGCGGGCATGGGCAAACGACTTTTGAGGTTTCAGGACTTTATGTAGATATCGCAGGTGGAGTGGTACGCAAGAACGGCAAAGAAGTTTTTCTGTCGGCTTTAGAATACCGTCTTTTGCTGGTATTTGTGAACAATCCTAAAAACATTCTCACTCGAGAACGCTTGTTGGATGAACTATGGGATGCGGCAGGAGAATTTGTAAATGATAATACTCTGACCGTTTATATCAAACGTTTACGAGAAAAAATAGAGGAAGATCCGACACATCCAGAGATGATTTTAACAGTTCGAGGCATAGGTTACCGATTAGGAGGCAGTAATGTTTAGAAATCCAGAATTTCGTAGGCCTTCTTGGCTTTTTTCAGCAGTCACGGTCATTTTGACAGTTGTTGGCTTCAGCTTGAGCCAGACATCAGGTATATTAGTCTTCTTTTCTGCAATAATTTTTGCTGGAATTTTCTATTTTTCTACAAAGGTTCGTTATCAGAAAATTGCACAACTAGCTGATCAAGTTGACTTGGTTTTACATAATGATGAGCATCTGATTATTGAGGAGCTGGAGGAAGGCGAGTTGTCGATCTTGCAAAGTGAGATCGCTAAAATGACTTTACGTATTCGTGAACAAAATGTAGCTTTGAAAAAGGAAAAAGAGAATCTGGCGGATTCATTAGCGGATATTGCTCATCAGCTGCGAACTCCCTTGACTTCAGTCAATCTGCTTCTTTCACTAGCAAAAGCAACACCAGATGAAAAGGAGTGTAAGAAAAATTTACGAGAAATAGAGGAGATGCTTCAGCAGATGGACAGCCTAATTACGGCCCTATTGAAATTATCACGTCTAGATGCTGGAGTCGTAGATTTTCAAAATGCTTTGATCAACGTTGAAGAACTGATAGCTACTTCCCTACGACCATTCTCGATATCTTTGGAGTTACATGATATTCAGGTAGAAACAACTATTTCTCCAAGTACAACGATCCAAGGCGATAGAATTTGGCTTTCAGAAG
Source organism: Enterococcus sp. DIV0187 (assembly GCF_051713785.1). Lineage (NCBI taxonomy): Bacteria > Bacillati > Bacillota > Bacilli > Lactobacillales > Enterococcaceae > Enterococcus > Enterococcus sp. DIV0187. Next base: position 385,688 of record NZ_JBIOQO010000002.1, on the reverse strand, counting down.
CTCTGCAAAATATTCTAAGAAATTGTATCGAGAGCATTGGTAAAAAAGGGAAAATCGAGGTTCAAGGAGAGGACAATCCTTTGTTCACGGAAATAACTATTCATGATAGTGGGAAGGGATTTGAAGAGACAGAGCTTCCTCGGTTGTTTGAACGGTTTTATCGGGGGATAAATAGTAGTACGACGGGTTTTGGGATTGGAATGTCATTGAGTCAATCAATCATTCACCGTCAAGGGGGAACAATTGTAGCCAGAAATCATCCAAATGGGGGCGCATTATTTGTTATTCGTTTTCCAAAGTGACGAATCTCTCACTTGGAAGTCACCGAGCTGAAAGGTAAAGCTTCTATTATAGAGGTGAACCATTAGGAAGGGGGCTCATATAATGGAGCTGTTGAAAATCGAGCATCTTAGTAAGGTTTATGGAAAAGGAGAGAATAAGGTCGTTGCTCTAAATGATGTGTCGTTGACGATTGAAAAAGGCGAATTTACGGCGATTATTGGGGCGTCTGGCTCAGGAAAATCAACTCTTCTGCATATGATCGGCGGTGTGGATGTGCCTACGAGTGGAAAAGTGTATTTAGATGGGCAGGATGTGTATGCTCAAAATAATGAGAAGTTGGCAATTTTTCGCCGGCGTCAGGTCGGGCTGATTTATCAATTTCACAATTTGATTCCGACATTGAATGTAGTGGAAAACATCACACTGCCGGTTTTGATGGATAAGCGCAAGGTTAACCAGGAGCGGTTGAGTGAGTTGTTAGAGCTTTTAGGACTGAACCAGCGAAAAAATCATTTACCAAATCAATTGTCCGGTGGTCAACAGCAGCGGGTCTCAGTTGGGCGAGCCTTAATGAATGCTCCAGCAGTTTTGCTGGCGGATGAGCCAACGGGTAGTTTAGATAGTAAAAATGGACATGAAATCATCAAACTGTTGAAAATGAGCAATCGCAAATATGGACAAACGTTGATTGTCGTGACCCATGATGAGGATATTGCTTTGCAGGCGGATCGGATCATTGGTATTTCTGATGGGCGTGTGACTCGTGATGAGAGGATGATTCAATCATGAACATCTTCCATAAAGTAACAATGCAAAATATGTTGAAAAATCGTACACGAACACTAGTTACAATTATTGGCGTCATTTTGTCGACTGCGATGATTATGGCGGTTGCAACCTTTGCTATTTCGTTGCAAAATTTTATGGTGAAAGGCTCTGAACAAAAATATGGGGATTGGCATGTTGCAGTTTTGGATGCCCCTTCTGGTTTTGCTGAAAAACAAAGCAAGAATAAGGATGTATCAGAAACGACTAAATTTTCCAATATTGGTTACGGAAGGTTATCTGGTGGGAAGAATCCTAATAAACCTTATCTTTTTGTTGCTGGCTTCAACCAAAAGACCTTTGAAACATTACCGGTCAAGCTGCTTTCTGGGAGATTGCCGAAAAATAGTCATGAGGTCGTCATTCCTGCACACATTGCTGCAAATGGCGGAGTAAAGTATACGATTGGCGAGACGCTTTCATTATCGCTGGGTGAACGAATGCAGGGAAGGAAGCAGCTTAATCAACATGACGGTTATGATCACACACAGAATAATCAAGAAAGTTTAACTGAGGAAAAGAAAAAAAGCTATACGATTGTTGGGATTTGTGAGCGCCCAGGTTTTGAAGAGCAAAGCTCTCCGGGCTACACCTTGATAACATGTGCTGATAACACTGAAAAAATAAATACCTTCAGTGTCTTTGTTACACTAAAAAATCCAAGAAAGGCGAGAAGCTATGCCAATGACATAGCAAAAAATCGATCATATAGCTTAAATGACGATGTCTTACGTTTTCTGGGAGCATCTGATGATAAGGTATTTAATCTGTTATTGTATTCAATAGGGACGATTTTGGTTGCCTTGATCATGTTGGGATCGATCTTCTTAATTTACAATTCCTTTACGATTTCATTGAATGAACGAATGCAACAATTTGGAATTCTTTCATCTGTGGGAGCGACACCGAAACAGTTGAAAAATTCTGTTTTGTTTGAAGGCTTATGTATCGGGGTGTTGGGTATTCCGTTAGGGATCTTGTTGGGGATTGGAAGTATCAAACTCATCATTGCAATTGTGGCAAAAAACTTCAGCAATCTTCTTTATGGAAATACTCCGTTAGTTTTAGTGTTTTCTCTACCGGTGATGTTTGCTGCCATAATGATTAGTTTAATCACGATTTTGATCTCAGCTTCAATTCCAGCGAAAAAAGCGGCTAATACACCAGTGATGGAAAGTATTCGTCAATCGAATGAGATTAAAATTGTCTCAAAGGATGTGCGAATCACGCAATTTTCTAAGCGAATTTATGGCTTGGAAGGGACATTGGCTTTAAAAAATTTTAAACGGAATAAGAAGCGTTATCGGACAATCATTTTTTCGCTGGCTTTAAGCGTGGTTTTGTTCGTCTCGGCACGTGCATTTGGCAGCTATTTGCAGGATATAGCAAAACAATCGGTGGTTGATACGGATTATGACATCGTTTTTTCTAGCTCAGAAATGGGTGAGGATGAGTTATTCCGACTTTACGAGAGGTTTCAAAAGGTTGAGGGCATTACCAGTAGCTCTTACCAAGCAATTATCCAGTATGCCACCCAAGTGAGAATAAATGATTTTTCTTCTCACTATCAGAAGCTGTTAAGTCCGAAATCCACTAAGAAACAACTATTTATGGATATCCAATTTATTGAGGATAAAGAATACTTGAAATTTATCAAAAGTCTGAATTTGCCGGTCGAGGAATATACGGGCGAAAACGGTAAACTGATCGCAGTGGCAAAACAGCGAGTTAAGAAGGTAGATGGGAAAAAAGAGCTGATTGATTTGTTTGCTAAGGATGATTTGACATTGACTGCTGCACCAGAAATTTCTGGAAAACCTGCTTGGGATCAGCAGCGAAATATTAAGGTAACTTTTGCAGATACTTATCCAATGGACACCTTGCCTAGACAATCATCCGAAACGAAATCTTACGTTTTTATGCTGGTTGCACCCTATCAAATGAAAAGTCGATTTTCTACAAAGGGGATTACTCAAGACCTCGGTTTAACTTTTCTGTCTAAAAAATCTACACGGTCAACCACTGAAATGAAAGAAATCATTGAACTGGAGGGAATTACCACTCAATATGATCTTTATAACGTCAATGAAATCTTTGAACAGAACCGTAATACTATTTTTGTAGTGAATATTTTTAGCTATGTTTTTATAGCAATGATTTCATTAATCGCAATCGCAAATGTTTTTAATACCATTTCGACAAATATTAAACTGCGAAGAAGAGAACTAGCGATGCTACGCTCAGTAGGAATGACAGATCGAGAATTTAATAAAATGATGATTTTTGAGTGTATCTTTTATGGCTCACGTTCATTGCTACTAGGAATTCCAATAGCGAGCATTCTTTCATGGCTAATCTATCAAGGCATGACGAAAGGCGGGGCGGAAATTGCTTTTTATTTTCCCTGGGGAAGCCTGTGGATCAGTATCTTGGGTGTATTTCTGATCGTTGTAATTACGATGTTTTACGCTATCGAGAAAATAAAAAAAGAAAATATAATCGAAGCATTACGAGATGACCTAACCTAAGAGCATCAGAATTTGATACACTTATAAAAAAGGAGTGTGCCTAGATGACAATAAGTAATTCTTTTGAAACATTTGCCAAAGAAGCAACAGAATATCAAAAAGCTTTTAATGAAATGATCCATTCATGGGGCGAAATCAGTGTATTAGATGATAAAACACAGCATTTATCGTATCTCGCAGTTTTAGCAGCGACAGGGAAAACTAGTGGATTGCCGTTTCATGTCATGCTTGCCAAAAAAGCAGGAGCATCACGAGAAGAAATAATCAGTGCAATTATGGTTGGCTTACCAGTAGTAGGAAATGAAGTGATCAATGCTTTGCCCGCAGCACTGGAAGCATTTGACAAAAATTAGAAAAACTGGGATGGCAAATGCCTTCCCAGTTTTTTATCGAGGATCAATTTCCTTTAATGCTTTTTCTGGAACCTGATCACGGCGCACTTCTTCATAGGTTTCAACATGAGCGCCTTTATTGGTCAATTTCAAGTAGCGGTTTATTTTTAACTCGGAGATTCCATTAAATTGAATCGTTCGTGTTTTTCCGTTTTTGTCCGCTGCGAGTTGTTCATAGCTGGCTGTTCCATAATCATTGACAGAGTGAGGTTTAGTTGTTTTCACATAAAGCTCACTTTTAGGAACTAAAGGATTTAACTGGTCAAGGGTACCAGCAACTTCGCTGGAAGAATTCTTTGAGTAAAGCATCGCTCCAAATAAAAGAATGAAGATTCCTATAATAATTCCGAGTAATTTTTTTATCATAAATTGATTGATCGTCCTTTCAAACTTGATACATTTAGCTTATCAAGTTTTTCAGATGCAAAAATCAGACGAGGGACCTATCTGGAACTAACAAAATTGTCACAACAGTCGAACATTGAAGAAGTTCGATTGAGTGAGTATACTTAAGTAAAGAAGAAATGTCGGTAAAAGTTCAAGTGCTGTTGCGATGGAATACACAATTAATTAGGAGGATAAGATGAAGCTTTTTCTAGACACAGCGAATATTGAAGAGATTGAACGGATCAATCAGCTCGGCTTGGTAGACGGTGTCACAACGAATCCCACGATCATTGCAAAAGAAGGCAAAGATTTCGAAACGGTTATCAAAGAAATTTGCAAAATTGTCAGCGGACCAGTCAGCGCAGAAGTTACCTCATTGGATAGCGAAGGAATGATTAACGAAGCACGTGAAATCCATCAATGGGCAGAAAACATTGTTGTAAAAATTCCAATGACAGAAGCTGGACTAAAGGCTGTTCACACGATTTCGCAAGAAGGGATTAAAACCAACGTTACCCTGATCTTCTCAGCGGCTCAAGGATTGATGGCTGCCAAAGCAGGAGCTACCTATGTTAGTCCTTTCATCGGTCGATTAGATGATATTGCTTCTGATGGCATTCAGCTAGTGAGTGATTTAAGAGAAATGTTTGATAATTATGGTTTTGATACGGAGATCATCGCAGCCAGCGTTCGAAATCTTGGACATGTTGAAGCGGCTGCATTAGCAGGCTCAGACATTGCAACGATTCCTGGAAATCTGTTTACAAAGTTATGGAGCCATCCATTAACGACGAATGGGATTGCACAGTTTGAAGCTGATTGGCAAGCGTATCAAGAAAAACAAAAATAAAAAATCAGTGAGGGGAAGAATGTTAAAATTCCCGCTCACTGATTTTTTATTATTTTTTACGATTGCGGCGAATCATGATAAACGCGATGATTACCAAGATGATGACACCGGCTACAGTAAGCCAGGTTCTTCTTTCTTCACCAGTTTTTGGTAAGAAACCGCCCTTATCGTCTTTTTTGTCGTTATCGTTTTTTGCTGGGGCGTTGTTTTCAGCACTTTGCGTTGTTGAAGGGGTCGTTGAATCTTCTGTCGTTGAAGTTCCAGTTGTGCTAGAGCTGGTTCCGCCATTGAGAACCTCAGCGTTTTCCGAATATCGACTAATCCAAGCGATAATGCCGGGGAAGAAGCTGCCTTCGGTACCGATCATCTTTTCTTGGATCGGTGAAATGTACTTCAAGACATTGATTAATTCTTGATTGCTCATTTGACGAATCGGCATGAAAGAACTGTTGTTAGGATAAAGAGCCGCCAAATAGGCCTGTAGACTGTCAATTTGATCAATCATTTCAAGAGCATTCGTGTAATTACTCGGATTGTAATTCAGAATATTTTCGATTTTATCCCAAGACAAGCTTTTATCTTTGTATAAGGCTTGCAGGATACGTGCATATCCGCTGACATCTAAACCAAAAGCATCGGTACCAACTCGTTCACAAAGTGTCATGGCATTCAATAGCTGCTGATCGGTGTAGCTGTCCACTTCACTAGGCGAAAGGGTACTTTTCATTGATTCGTCTTTCAAGATCTCACGAATCTTGTTGGTGTCGTACTCACTGCCAATTGGGTCGTTGCTCTTTTTTACACCCGTTTCCTTTTCGATTTGGTCAATCGTATTATCTTTCGCTTGCTGAATATCTTTCATCTCACTGTTTTCAGTGGCATTGGCCGAAGTTGACTCTGTTACAGACTTAGAGTCGACCGTTGCACTATTTTCAGCGGGAGTTGTTTGTTCGGTTGCTGCTACAGGGGGATTGTCCGCTGCAGTAGAACTTTCAGTTTCGGCATTTGCACTAATGGGGAAGAGAATGAATAACGATAAAGCAAAAAAAAGTTTTTTCAAAGTAATCACTCCTAATATTTTGTCTATATTTCGTAATATTATTGTAACATAAGAAATATATCTGTAAAGAAAAAGTTGAGAACTTTGGCAAATTTATTTTGCAGGGCGATAACCTGCCTTTTTCGCTTCTTCGATGGTTCTAAACCAAGCTCGTGGATTGGTTGTATTGTCGTAATATTTACTGCCGGGTAGGTGGTAGACACCACTTTTCGAGCCTTTGATCAGGCCTTTTCCATTTTTATCGACATATTCCTTAGCGGTAGAGGCGCTTGTTGAAGTTGAGGATTGTGATTTTCCTTCTATGGTACTGGTTCCGTCTGCGTAATTTAGAGATACACCATTTTGTACATTAAAAATATAAACATTGAAGCGCACCTCATCGCTACCGATTGATTGAGCCATCATGTGAACGCCGCGGGCTAAAAGTTCATCACCGCGAAAAACGGGAATGACGGAATAGCGGACATAATTCTTGTTGCTTTTTTCTAAATAGTATTTGATATCCATCTCGAAACGCAGCATTTCCGGGCTGTTCAATTGGCGCGTACCGGTAATCAAATTTTTCCAGTTGGCATTTTGTCCGGTCAGTTGATAACCGATTAAATGCGATCGATTGAATAGGTATTGACCATTGATTTTTTTGTTATGCCAACCCGTGGGTGTTACACTGGAGATTTCACCGCGTTTCTCCGTTGGCATCAGTTTCTTGTTTAGTAATGCCTCAGCATCTGTTGCACGATTTAAATGATCTAAGTCGCCATATCTTTCCCATGGTCCATTTTCGATTGAGAGATCCTCTTTAGAAAAGGTCGGATTATTCTGATTGATTTCGATTGTCTGAGTGCCTTCATAATTAAGCTGAGCCAAATCCTGCTGAGGCGGGACAACTTGAGTTTGCTTTTGTGTTGTTTGCGAGGTATTCGATGTTGGTTGTTGAAGCTGTTCTTTTGCGCTGTACACAGCGAAACTAGCTGCCGCAATCACGATCGCAGCAACTAGTTTAGTTTTCTTTGACAAGGGAATTGCTCCTATTCTTTCTGTAAATTAAGTAATGTAGCTTTGCTTATTCAGGTGCACCGATGATTTTAATGTATTCATCCGGATTCATAATCTCAAAATGTTTGGCAACCAGTTGATTCCGTTTATTGCGGCGGCCTTCAATGTGGATCATATATTTATTTTCCGGTAAACGAAAAACGTAACTGGATAGATAACGATCTTTGATTAAAACTTCCGTCTTGTTTTCACCATCGCTCATAATCAATAAGGACATCATGATCGGCTTTTCTTGCAGTAAAATCGTCTTTTCTAATAAGCCGCGATATTCTTCCAAAAAATCACTTCCTTTTTATTTAATTGGATAATCTGATTTTAGCATTTTTAAGCAATTAATGCTTTGATAACGAAATGATTAAAAGCCAAGTGAGTCAAAAGCTTTTTTAGTTCACTCCAGAACAGTTTGCTTCAAAAATTCTGAAGTGAACTGTTCTTTTTTATAATGCTTGTGATACCTTATACTAAATTTAGGAGGAATACTTATGGATAATCGATTATCAAATTTATATTCTTTGCTGGCAAAACAAGGAAAAACTTTTGAAATCCCCTATTTGGCCAAAAGATTTCAAGTGAGTACCCGAACAATCTACAACGATATAAAAAAACTGAATGAAACACTCATGGCGGCCTCTGAAGAGATAATCGCCATTGAAAAGGGGCGTGTCTATTATAGCGTTGATAATCCTGTAGATATTGAAAAATTATTGCTCAAAAATAGTGATTTTATTAGTGGTGATAAAAGCATCAGAAGAGTTCGTCTATTAGAGACAATTTTATTGTTACCTGATTATTTCAGTTCAGAAGAGCTATTACGAAAAACACTAGTTTCAAAAAATACTTTATTGAGTGATCTGCAAGAAGTGCGCAAAATTCTACAGAAAAATGAAATTACGCTAGAATCTTTACCATTTCGCGGTTATCGAGTGATCGGAGATGAAATAGATATTCGTAATTTATTAGCCGCTACACTTGAACAGGATCCATTATTATTTGAGACGGAGCATTATGAAATGGAACAGCCGTTATTAGCAGAAATCGAGTCATTCATTGAAAAAATCTGTAGGCAGTTGGGGATTCAATTGAGTGATGAATCCTTCCAAAAGGTAATATTGCACTTTTGGATCACAAAAAAAAGGAGCGCATTAGGAAAGACACTTGCTGCTTCAAATAAAAAGGATATTTTGAGCAAAGAGGAAAAAGCTCTACATGAGCGGTGTAGAGAATTGACTGAATTATTCAGACAGTCAATTAACTTGGCGGAACAATTATACTTGGCAAATAAAATATCTGAGGCGTCTATTACTAAATACCAAGAATTACTTTCAGATAAATGGGTAACTTTTAACTTAGTTATTGAAAGATTTATTTCAGCGGTGAATATGCAACTTCCAGAATTGGATTTTAAAGGGGACAAAAAGCTATATGAAGGATTAATCAATCATTTACGACCAGCATATAAACGAACTTTAGCGAATGAGACGTTGGAAAACCCTATGTATGAGCATGTTTTAGAGCATTATCGTGAGTTGCATTTGATTGTTCAGGAACAAATTTCGGTGATTGAAAGAATGCTTGAGATTGAATTTACTGATCATGAAACAAGTTTTTTCACACTTTTCTTTGCAGCTTCAGTGGAACGAAGTAAGTTTTATGTTCCCCATAAAGCAAAAGTTGTTATTATATGCAATGCAGGAATTAGCACTTCTGAAATTTTAAAAAGTAAAATAAAAAGTATTTTTAGTGTAGATGTTATCGGAACCTTTGGAGCTAGAGAAGGAGTTCGTTGGATAGCAGAGCATAAAGTAGATTTAGTAATCACTACAATACCCTTAGATTTAAAGCGAGTACCGTTTGTTCAAGTAAATCCTTATTTATCAGAAGAAGACATTCAAATTATTAGTGAATTCATTAAACCAGTTTTCCATGAAATTAATGTAGATGACTTGTTGCGAATGGTAAATAAGTATGTGAAGTTATCTACGCAGCAATTTCACAGCTTAACAGAAGAATTTAAAGAGTATTTGAATATTAGATCGAGTGAAAATTTAAAAAGGGAGTATCAGCCTATGCTTAAGGAAATATTATCAGAAGATTTAATTGATCTTCACTATCATGCTGAAAATCGTGATGAAGCCGTTAAACGTAGTGGGGAACTATTAGTAAATAAAGGTCTAGCTTCAGCGAATTATATTGAGGGGATGATTAGGAATGTTGAGATTAATGGAACTTATATTGTGATTGCACCTGGAATCGCTATGCCACATGCACGCCCTGAAGAAGGTGCTTTGGCTATTGGTTTCAGCATTGTTACTTTAGAAGAACCCGTTGTATTCGGTCATCCTAAGAATGATCCGGTAAATATTGTTATCGGGTTATGTGCGGTGGATCATCAAACCCATTTAAAGGCATTAGCCGAATTAGTAGAAATACTTTCTCATGAACAAAATGTAGAAAATATTTTGAAGGCAACAAATGCTTCGGAAATATTAGCAATGGTAAAAGGAGGAAATGAATCATGTTAAAAATTGTAACGGTTTGCGGTGCAGGGGTTGGTAGCAGCATGATGATGCGATTATTCACACAACAAATTTTGGATGATGAGCACATTGAAGTAACTGTTGATGCGGCGGATATTGGTTCTGTTGATCCAAATAGTTTTGACATTTTAATCACAACATCAGATTTTGCCGATACACTGCGTGATTCATCAGCTAAGATTATTCGGATTGACAATATGATGGATAAAGAATATTTGAAAGAACAACTATTAAAGACAATCAATGAATAGGAGGCAAAAACATGGCAGTCTTTATATATATTGTAAATAATGTACTGAGTCAGGCAGTATTTATTATTGGAATGGTAGTCGTTGTTGGGATGGTTGCTCAAAAGAAAAGCTGGGATCAAATTTTGCCTAGTACACTTAAAACAATGATTGGTTTTACTATGATCAATGTTGGTGGTCAAACATTAGGTGGAGCTTTATTGCCGCTTCAACAAATGATCTCTAAAATATTTGATATGAAGGCATTTTCTTCAGATATTGGAGCTGCTCAGGCTGAAAGCTTTGCAGATATTGGAACAGAAATGGCGTTGATTTTTGCTTTTGGTTTTTTAATTAATTTGTTGTTAGCACGTTTTACCCGCTTTAAATATGTTCATTTATCGGCGCATGTTTCATTTTTCTTCGCAGGATTGATCGCTGCATTACTAAAGTTCAATACAACATTGCCCTTTACAGGGATTGTTACGGTGGGTTCCATTATGTTAGGGCTATATATGACGCTTAGTTGTGCTTATGTAGCAGTTTGCATAAAAGGAGTTAAAGGAGGCGAAGGATTTACTTTAGCACACTCCAGTTCTTCGGGATTATTGGTAGCGACACTGTTAGCAAAAGTATTTGGAAATAAAGAACATGATCTTGAGAATATGGAGATTCCTAAGAAATTGAATTTTCTTAGAGAAATGACGATCGCATTGACTTTGGTGATGACTGTTCTATTTTTACTAGTGAGTCTTTTTGCGACACCTAGTTGGACAATGGAGAATATTACTGGTGGTCAGGATATTATCGTCTTTTCACTATTACGAGGTGTTGAGTTCGGAATGTGGATCACAGTAATTATCACCGGCGTGCGCATGATGCTGTCAGAGATCATACCAGCATTTCATGGGATTGCAAATAAAATTATTCCTAATTCGAAACCTGGTTTGGATATCCCGTTACTATTTCCAAATTATCCTACTTCAGTGATCGTCGGTTTCCTATGTAGTTTAGTCGCTGGTTTGGCAGGTATGCTGATTCTTGGTGCGTTAAATTATCCAGTTGTTGTTTTTCCAGCATTAATTCCGACTTTCTTCACTGGAGCTGCTACTGCTATTTTCGGTAATGCACATGGTGGGCGTAGAGGAGCAATATTGGGATCATTGACAAATGGTTTTCTATTGATTTTTGGTCAAGCATTATTGCTTCCAATGGTTGGAAGCTATGCTCCTATTATGCGAATCCTAAGTGAAACAGATTATACCGTATATGGTCCCATTTTAGGTTGGATTTTACAATTACTTGGAGGTGCTTAATGAAAAATCTAGTTCTGTATTTGACTATCAACTATCCAACAAGAGAAAAATTTTTTGAGATTTTAGATATTGTCGAAGAATTTCAAATAGGGTACATTGAAATTGGTATTCCAGTTTCTGATCCATATATTGATGGTTCAATAGTTAGAGAATCACAAGAAAAAGTTTTTTCAACACTGAGTATCAAGGAAATTGATTCTGTTCTACAAGAGATACGCGAACGGTACACCTTTAAAGTGATCCTGATGACTTATAATGAGGGTGTTGAAGAATTTAAATTAGGACAGCTTTCCAAAACGCGTTATGATGCCATTTTGTGTGTTGATAAAAAATTGCCTGAAGATAACTTCTCTGGTCTTGTTCATACATTTACGAAAAATATGGATAAGGAAGCGATAAACAATCAATTAGCCAAAAGTTCTCAGTTTGTTTATTTGGTTTCTGGGGAAGGAAAAACAGGTGAGTTTATACAACTTCCTAAAGATTATGTAGATATTGTTCCTTATTTGAAAGCTAATACGCAGCTGCCAGTTTTTGTTGGTTTTGGAGTTAAAAATCCAACTGATATTGCCAGCATTTTAGCAAATGGCGCGGATGGAGCTATTATTGGTTCTGAATTTATCAAAAGATTCAATGAGGGAGGAATTTCTAGCATCAAAGAGTATTTATCAGAAATCCGTTCGGTTTACTAAAACAGGATTCGCTTCATTCATTCGTGAAGCGAATCCTGATTTTATTTTTATAACGAAATAGCTCGCATTACCCTCAGCAAATTTGATAAGATAAAAGAAAAAAGCAGGTGAATAAATGGGGATGTGGAATCCGTGGCGTGGCTGTCGTCGTGTCAGCGAGGGTTGTAAATATTGCTTTATTCATGAGGGGGATAAAAAGCGAGAAGTAGATACAAGCAAGATTGAAAAGACAGCTCAATTTGACGCGCCTATTAAAAAAACAAAGAATGGTTATAAAATGAAGGGCGGACAGCTCGTCTTTGTTTGTTTTTCTAGTGATTTTTTAATTGAAGAGGCAGATTCTTGGCGCGCCGAGTGCTGGCAAATGATCAAAGAGCGCAGTGATCTGCATTTTATGTTCTTAACTAAGCGGATTGATCGTTTAATGAATTGCGTTCCTGAAGATTGGGGCGACGGGTACGATAATGTCACGATTGGTGTTTCAGTTGAAAATCAGGCCCGAGCGGATCAACGATTATCGTTATTACAAGCGTTACCAATCAAGCATAAAAAAATTGCTTGTCAGCCACTAATTGAAGAAATTTCCATTGCTGAGTATCTGACGGACATCGAGTCAGTTGTTGCGGGTGGGGAATACCATAAAAATGCGCGCCCGTTAAATTATGAATGGATCTTGAAGTTGCGGGAAGAAGCAATCTCGCAAGGAGTTGCATTTGAGTTTCGTCAATGTGGGACGCATTTTATTAAGGATCAGCAGGAGTATCAGTTGAGTTACCGCCAATTATTTTCACAAGCAAAAAAAGCGGGAATCAATTGGTATCCAAGTAAATAAAGAAGCAGAAATCACTCGGATTTCTGCTTCTTTATTTATTCAGATAAATCTTCATTTAGTTCTTTTGCAGCAAGTGCCACACGCTTATTCCCTTTATGCAGTTCAACGACTGTCCAGACTAACAAAGCAAGAACAGCAACAATCAAAACATAAGCGATACTATCGGCTGTTGTGATTTCCCATGCAGAAGGACTGTCTCCAAAGAAGCCTTCGATTTGACTAGGCAAACCAATTAAGTTCAAATAAGTCAGACCAATAACTGAGATCCAACCCAACAGTTGAATGATTCGTTTATTTTTGAATCGTTCCCCCATTTCTGCGCTGCTATTTGTCATCATTAATAAGGGAAGCATAGAAAATGGTAAGGCAAAGGCCAAGAAAACTTGCGAATTATTCATCAAATTATTTAATGCTTCATGTTCTTCAACGACTGTATCGCCGCGCGTTAGCAGGACGCAAATCAATACTGGAACAACCGAAATCAACCGAGTGACTAGACGACGCAACCAGATCGGCATCCGCATGTGAACAAAGCCCTCCATAATTACTTGCCCAGTCAAAGTACCAGTAATTGTAGAGTTTTGACCAGAAGCTAGAAGCGCTACAGCAAATAAGGTTGATAGAGCACCAGTTTTTGCGACATTCATCAGGATTCCGTTGCTCATCGTAGCTGGATTTGATAAGGCTTCATACAATCCAAAGAAGGATGGGTCTTTGACAGTGCCTGTTTTAAACACGGCAACACCCATAATCAAAAGTAGTGCATTAACAAGAAAGGCTAATGACAATTGAATATTTGAATCCCAAGTTGTAAAGCGGACGGCATTTGCGACATCCTCTTCATCATCATGATCAACTTCGCGAGTTTGAGAAACCGCAGAATGAAGGTAAAGGTTATGCGGCATTACCGTTGCACCAATGATTCCAAGCGCACCAGTCAGCGGTGTTTGACCACCAATGGCAGGACTATTTGCGAACGTTTCGCTAGTTGGAACAAATCCTTTTAAAACGTCACCCCAATTAGGATCGGACAAAGCAACTTGGTAAATAAAGACGAAGAGAATCACAAAAATTAAACAAACAACAATGGCTTCGATTTTACGGAATCCGACTTTGGTTAATAATAATAGTAGAAAGACATCGAATACAGTAATGAAAACAGCGATAACCAAGGGAATATTAAACAATAGATACAAAGCGATGGCTGCACCGATGACTTCCGCAATATCGGTTGCCATGATGGCTAATTCAGTCAAGATCCAAAGGACGATCCCCAAGGATTTACTTGTCCTAGCACGAATCGCTTGTGCCAAATCCATTCGAGTAACAATTCCCAGCTTTGCTGCCATATATTGTAAAAGCATAGCCACTAAGCTGGAAATTAGGATCACGGACATTAATAGATATTGAAAGTTTTGTCCACCGGTGATGGAGGTCGACCAGTTTCCTGGGTCCATATATCCGACAGCGACTAATGCTCCCGGACCTGAATAGGCGAGCAGTGTTCGCCAGAAGCTTTTTCCTTTCGGTACTTTAATCGTACCGTTGACTTCCTCTAAAGAAAGTCCGTTCGTATGTTCTAAAATGGGATGTTTATTCGTACTCAAGAAGCTCCCACCTTTCTCTAAACTTTTCTACGATGCAATCATACACCCAAAATCAGGAAATGAAAAGAAAAAGATTCGGTATGCCTAAAATTTTCAAAAAGCATATTTCTTTGGCATAATTCGAATTTGTTTTACACTAAATAGAAGAAAATGAGGTGAGCGTATGGTCGATTGGTACACACAATTAGATGGTACGTGGGAAATCAAAGGAACGAATTTTCCAATGTGGTTGACAGATAAAAGAAAAAATCCCCGAATTACCTATAAGAGAACAGAGAAAAATGCTGTGGAATTACTCGATTTGGTAGAATATGAAGCAAACGGCAAAACCAAGCAAATCAGAGGAATGGACCGTTTTGTCGGTGGACAGTTTATCTGGCGAGGAATAGGAATAATGAAAATTTTGAGTAGTCGTTGGCAGGTAGTGACGATCAAAGGGGATGTATTAGTGATTCGTTTTGAAAAATCCTTCGTCACACCAGCTGGAGTAGATATTTTAATAAGAAGGGGATCGTGGAGTCCTAATTTGCGCGAACGTGTCTTAGAACATTACAAAAGTTTTGGTTTGACGGATAAAGAAAGAGATACACTTCAATGGAAGTAGAGCCATCAAGTAAAGCTAAAAATATTTTATAAAAGAAAAGCCAAATGGGCACTTGCTTTCTTGATGCAAAGCAGCTAACCATTTGGCTTTTTTAGTGTTTTTCGCTTTATTGACTAATCTCAATTACTCGATCAGTCCAGTCTTGATAAAAGCTCTCTTCGTGAGAAACGACGATGACAGTTCCAGCGAAATTAGCTAAACTTTCACGCAAGCTGTCTTTTGTTGCCTGATCGATGTGATTTGTTGGTTCATCGAGAATCAGCAAATTTCCCTTTTGCATTGTCATTTGACAAAGTTTAACTTTGGTTTGCTCACCACCACTTAAGGTACTAAGTGGTTCTTGAGCTAATTGATTCGGCAACCCTGCTTTAGCGAGATGTTTCCGCAGCTCCTTAACAGTTTCTTTCGGAAAATGTTCACTCAAATACTGTAGGGGAGTCTGGTAAGGATTTTCCCATTGCAAATCTTGCTCGAAATAATTAATTTTCGTATTTGCAGGAAAGTGAAATTCACCTGCAATTTTAGGAATCGCCTCGATCAAGGTCTTCAGTAAGGTTGATTTACCGATGCCGTTGAACCCACGAATAGCGACTTTTTCGCCATACCGTAATGTGATATTTATTGGCGGCAGCAGTGGTCGTTGATAACCAATTTCCAAATCTGTTGTCTCCATTGCTAACGTTGTAATGATCGGTGCATATGGGAACTCAAAGTGAGCGACCGCATTAGAAGAAGGCGGCGTTAAGCGTTCTACTTTGTCTAGTTGCTTTTGACGGCTTTTCGCCATAGTCGAACGTGAGCCTGCTTTGTATTTACGAATGTAGGCTTCTGTTTTCTCAATCTGACGTTTTTGAGCAGCATATTGCTTCATATATGTTTCCTGGAATTGTTCCTTTTGTTTCAAGGCCTTTGTCAAATTACCAGTATACTTGGTCAATTTCCCAAACTCGATATCAGCGATGTGGGTGGTAATTTGGTTCAAGAAATCGCGATCATGAGAAATGACTACGAAAGTGCCGGAAAAATCCTGCAAAAATTGACTCAACCAGACTACGTGTTCATCATCCAAATGATTCGTCGGTTCATCCAAAATCAGCACGTCCGGTTTTTCTAATAATAATTTTGCCAAAATTAATTTTGAACGCTGGCCACCGCTTAAATCCTCCAATGGCGTATCCATACCCAAAACATCTAATCCCAAACCACTGCTCATTTCAGCAATTAACGTATCAATCTGATAAAAATCACCTTGATCTAATTCTGTCTGTAGCTTTCCAGCCTTATCTAGCAATTTATCATCCATCGATTCACTGTATTCCATATACAGTTCGCCAATTTTCGCTTCTTTAACAAAATCTGCGGCATAGGCAGTTTTTAGAAAATCTTTGATAGATAAGGTTGGATCGACTTCGACATACTGATCCAAATAGCCCACGTGGATATTCTTCTGCCAAGCAATCGTGCCTTCATCCGGTAATTGTTCGCCGGTGATAATTTTTATTAGGGTACTTTTTCCAGCGCCATTTTGTCCGATCAGGCCTAGGTGTTCCCCTTTGTTCAAATGTAATTCTAAATCTTCATACAGGATTTTATCGCCAAATTGTTGCGCGATTCCTGTTAAATCTAAGATACTCATGTTTCTCCTACTTTCTTACTCAAATTCCCATCATCTAACAAAAGAAGCGGATAGTCAAGAAAAAAAGAGCCCTTTTTCAGGACTCTTCAATTTATTATAGTTGAGCAGAGAACAAATAAAGAACAATGTCAGCAATCACATCAATGACCTGACAGAACAAATCTGTTAGATTTTTAAAGAATTGTATGATTATTTCAAGCATATTTTACCTCCGCTTAGTTAAATAAACCGGACAACCAGTCGATTGGATAAAGAGACAGATGTAAGGTGATATGGGCCAGCAAATAACTTATTGCGAAGAATGGAAATAACACTTTTTTCATAAAACTTCTACCTCCGTATTTTTCGTTTCTTCAGTATAACGTAAAATTCATAGAGGAAGACATAGATTTACCTTATCTTTAACGAACAAATATGTAAGCTGAGTATATAAAAAAGCCTCTGCTTTCTAATTCTAAGCAGAGGCTTTTAATTATAGGCTTCATTCATTGAGATACGCGCTCCTTAGGCAGATTTTTTGAAGTCGTAGATCGCTTGTTCAATGGTGATTCCAGTTCCTTGTTGACCAGTGATTGTTGAGTAAACAACAAAAACATTTTGTTCTAAATCAAAAGTCACACGATAAGGTTTTTCTTGATCATAAAAAGTCATTCTATTTCCTCCTTTCATTTAATAACATCATTGCAAATAAAAGTATAACACATTAAAACAAAATAATAAAACAATTTTGCATTCATAAAGTATTCTAATTATTTAAAATTTGGAGTATGAAGATTTTCTCTTGTTATACTTAAGAAAACAAACTTCCAGGAGGAATAAAAAAAGAATCATCAAGCAATTTGTTAAAGCTATTAATCAGCAAAATTTACCAAAGATTATCCAAATGATAACTGAAGATTTTCAGTTTATCGATACATACGGCAATTGTAAAAATAAAGAAGCGATGAAGACTGGTTGGCAAGGGTATTTTGATTGGTTTCCTGATTATCTTATTGAAATGGAAGAGTGGATTGGAAATGATGAATTTACGATGATTATTGGCAAAGCAAGTGGATCTTATTTAGGAAAAATGGACAAGCATTGGGAAATTCCAGCTGCTTGGAAAGTAGTTGTCGGGCAAGGTCGGCAGATAGCGATTTGGCAGGTTTTCTGCGATTCAAAAAAGCAGCTAGATTCATTGAAATAGCGATTCTACAAAATATAGACCTTAATATAGAGGGATTCTACAATGTTTAGGTAGAAAAATCATTTCTTTCATTTATGATGAAATTAAAAGGAGGACGTAAAGTGGAGATCGGAAAGCAAATCAAAGAACACCGAAAAAGAATGGAATGGACACAAAAGGGACTAGCAGCAAAGCTCAATGTTTCTGACAAAACAATATCGAGTTGGGAAACAGGCAGAACCTATCCGGAATTGTCGCTTCTGGTGGAATTAAGCGAACTGTTTAACACATCGCTGGATGAGCTTTTAAAAGGAGATGAAGAGGTTGTGAAACGGATCGATAAAGATGTCAAATTGAAAAAGGTATATAAATATGGATTGATCGCGACTTTACTAATCGTTTTCTCCGGAATCATCTTTCTTACCCAATACCAGAACCAAAATCAATGGGTGGATCGTTTCAATCCATTTATGGAAATGAAGATCGGCTACGCGACACTACCAACTTCGGTTACTTATAATGATGGAAAAAAATACAAAGAGGATGGGAAGAAAGAACAGTATCCTGATCCATATAAGAATATTTGGGTGGCAGATGATCCATTTGGAGAGGGGATGCTGCTGGATTTTCAAGGTGGACAGGCTCCAGAAGGCAAGAATTATGCGTTGGTGCAGCACAAAGGCACCTATGTAAGAAGAATCTCATTCATTTCATGGAAATCCATTCCAGGGGTTTATCGTGATATTATGAGTAAAGACTATTTTGAAGTACCATCAATGAAAGAATAAAAGAGAGACCAACAAATCAATTGATTTGTTGGTCTCTCTTTTATAAGCTTTCGCCCCTGCCAAGGACGTTTATTATAGCATAATTTACACAGGTTGATTATGAAAAATTATCTGCATTGCATGTCTTAGTGGAAAATAGACCAGGCTGACGATCAAAATTGTTGAAAAAATATTGATTACCGTTGCGGGCATTGTAGCCAGGGCCGCGAAGAAAGCGGGTTTCAATTGAGCGCCAGCGATCATTGACATAACGGTTGCTTTGATTACAGACATAATAAACTTGGCAATGCCAGCACAGATTCCGATAATGATGATTTGACGAATCCGAGTTGGCTTGCGCTTGAAAAATGAGAAGGCGAGATAGGCAGCGGCACCCACAATAAAGCTTTCGACTAAAAAGTACGGGGCTTCAGCGGCAAAGCCATTTAGGATGTCAAAAATAAAGAAGCCAATTCCACCAGCTAAGGCTCCTTGCCAATAACCAATCAACAGCACTGCTAGAAGAACCACCGCATTTCCAAAATGTAGAAAGGCACCGGTTGGCAAAGGAATCTTGATCATTGTTCCCATTAAGGTAAGTGCTGCAAACAAGGCAATTAATACCAGGTTTTGAATTCGTTTATTACTTTTCATCTGAATACTCCAATCGTTTTTCTCCGTGGGTGTAGGCACCGTGCCAGACATGACCAACATACGGGTTGATTTGTTCTCCCATAGAAATGGCTGCCTGAACAAAATCAATCGCTAATTTGATAGCTTGTTCCACCGGATAATTTTTTGCCACTGCCGCAGTAATGGCTGCTGCAAAGGTGCATCCGGCCCCATGATTGTAAGGAGTATCAATTACAGGATGCGGATAGCTTTGGAAGCTTTTTCCATCATAATGAAGGTCGAGTGTCTGTTTCGTGTCTAACCGTGCGCCGCCTTTGATTACTACATGTTTCACACCTAGCAGAGCGATCTTTTTAGCAGCTTCCTGCATTTGCTTTTTAGAAGTCAGTTCTCCCAGTTCAGATAAAATACCTGCTTCTCGTAGATTCGGTGTTACGATCATCGCACGAGGAATTAATTTTTCTCTCAAGGCTTGAACTTGATTGCTTTTGATGAAATCTTGGGTTCCTTTGCCACCAATCACTGGGTCAACGATCAGCGGAATCTCTTTAGGAATTAGTGTACTAACCAATTCGATCATCTCTTGGGAAGGTAACAACCCCGTTTTTAAGGCATCAATTGTTCCTGCGAAGATTGACGCAAGTTGTTCCTGCAGTATTTCCAAAGGAAGTATCCGTAAATGGTGTGAGCCATTATTCGGATCTAAATTAACGATCGAAGTAATTGCGGCAAACCCAAACGTTCCGAATTCTTGAAAGGTTTTCAAATCAGCTTCTAATCCACCGCCGCCAGTCGCATCTGAACCGGCAATTGTTGCAACTTTTTTCATATAGTAATGCTCCATTTGTTTTTTTAATAGCATATCTTTTTGTCTTACCTATGAAAACAGCCAATTGGATTTGTTTTCCCTCATCCAATTTTTATTTAGAGATTGAATACTCAGGCTCTTTTTGTCAAGCTTTCCAGCCAGCTTAAATATTCCTCCTCGCGATGAATCGCATGCATCAGGATAAGGTAATGTCCATAGTTTTCTTTAATCTTTTTATCAGGAAAAACGGCTATTTTTCTATCTTCTAGATGCTCCAATTTTTTTTGATGCAAGTCGATTTGTTGTTGAATCATTTCCGGTAGGCGCTCATCATCAATACTTTTTATAAAATATAATTTCAAAACAAACTCGTCTTTATTGGTTGGTAACTCTGTTAAGGGTTCATTAATCCATTCGAGTAAGGCCATTCTTCCTGTTTTTGTCAGGGAGTAAACTTTCTTTTCAAGTTTTGTTCCCACAATCTCAGTTTGGAAATCAATCCAGCCTTTTTTTGTAAGCTTCGATAACTCAGGATAAATTTGACTGTGCTTCGCTTGCCAAAATTCGCCTATTTCTGTAGTAAACGCCGTTTTTATATCGTATCCAGTTTTTTTATCGTCTTGCAGCATTCCAAGAATAATGTATTGTAATGTATTTTTTTGTGCGATGTTAAACATCTCCCTTGACAATTGAATAAAATCATTTTATCATAATCACGTAATCTAAAACATGCAAATAATTACATGTTGTCAATTGAATATTTGGAGGGATTAATTTGAAACAATTTAAAACATTGGAAGATTTTGTCGGCACACATTTTATTTATACGTATGATAATGGTTGGGAATACGAATGGTACGCTAAAAATGACCACACTGTGGATTATCGGATTCACGGAGGAATGGTCGCAGGGCGTTGGGTAAAAGATCAAGAGGTGCAAATGGATCTTTTAACTGAAGGGGTTTATAAAATTACTTGGACAGAACCAACTGGAACTGACGTAGCGCTTGATTTTGTGCCAAACGAAAAGAAACTTCATGGCACCATTTTCTTCCCAAAATGGGTAGAGGAACATCCAGAAATCACTGTTACATTCCAAAATGAACACATCGATGAAATGCTGGAAGCTAGAGAGAAATATGAAACCTATCCTAAGCTAGTTGTTCCAGAATTTGCGAACATTACTTATATTGGTGATGCAGGGGAAGACAACGAAGATGTGATCAGTGAAACGCCTTATGAAGGAATGCCAGATGATATCCGAAATGGCAAATATTTTGATGAAAACTATCACCGAATCAATAAATAGCAAAAAAGTTCAACATTCTAAAAAGAGTGTTGAACTTTTTTGCTATTTTGTTTTCATCCATTGGTCACGGATTTCATCGGTCAAGCGGATGATTCGTTTTCCAACTTCGGGGTATTGATTCGTGGCTAGGTTAGCTAAGGAAACGCGTACCGCCCACTCGCTGCTGCCAAAGGCGTTAGCCTTCAGTAACATCAATTGTTCTTTTTCAGCTAGAGAAGTTAGAACTTTTGTGACTGTCCACTTATTTTTTAGATAATCAGCAAAGGCATTACCGTAACGCTTACGGGTCCAATCTTCGTAATTGATCTCGCAGTAATAAGCAGTGTCTAGATCTTCAAGTGGTTCCTGCAGACCTAAAGTATTGAAGAGCAGCTTTTCCCGTTGGCGGCAAATATCCATTACTTCGGCTTTATAAGCTTTTCCTTCATCTAATAAGCTGTACAAACTGAACATCACCATCATCACTTGTTGTGGAGCGGATAAACCAGCAGCATGATTTAAAGCAACGTCACGGCTGTCAGCTACAATTCGATCAATAAAGGTGATTGTTGTCGGATCAGCGGTCAGTGAAGCGTAACGTTCATTTAATTTTTCAAGCTTTTCTTGTGACAAGTTAGCAATCAGTTCGTCAAATAAATTATGTTTAGCAACGGCGATTGTTCCTACACGCCAGCCTGTTGCGCCAAAATATTTCGAATAAGAATAAATACAAGCTGTATTGTATGGGATCTCCGAAAACAGGGAAGTGAAGACAGGGACGAATGTTCCATACACATCATCAGTTAAAATCATTAATTCAGGATTATCTGTTGCAACAATTTCTTTCAGCAAATCAATGGTCGGTTGAGCTAGGGCATTTGCTGTCGGGTTGCTTGGATTTACTACAAAGACTGCTTTGATATCGGAATCACGCAGTTTATTGATTTCTTCATCTGGATATTGATACGTCATTTTGCCATCAATCATCGTTTGTTTGGCTTGAACTTTAACAATCTCAAACGCATATTTTGGCAATTCGGGAATTTCTAAATAAGGTGCGAAAGTCGGTAACATCAATGCGATCTTATCACCATGATTCAATAAAAAATTATTAAACAAAGTATCAAAAATATAACAGATCCCCGCAGTTCCACCTTCCACCGCGAAAATATCAAAGGGAATAGTGCTGTCAGAAAATAGCTCTTGATTTAGGTAAGCTTTGATCGGACCTTCGCAGGCACTTAAACAGCGTACTGGATTTGGGTAGTTATCGCCGATGATATGATCCAACATATCCGTTAACCAAGCTTCTTTTGGCATTCCTAAATAATTGTTGTCAGAAAACCAGATTTTTTTTAAGAAGTTGGCACCTTTTCCCGGATGAGATTCTAAGAAATTAGTAAACCGTTGTCCACGTCCAGTATCTGATTGGATCATTCCCGCTGTTAATTCGCCAGTGCCATATAGTGTTTCCTGTGTGGCAAATTGACCAAGTAAAAAGAAGGCTTCCCGCGGAGTAGGAGCGGTCCAGTTAGGATTTCCTCGTCCAGCATTTAGTAGGTTGGTAACATTTTTATTTTCATGAATCTTTTGTTCCAAAAAGAGACTTAATTCAAAGGGACTTAATTCTTCTAAGGCTTGTTCAGTAATTGTTGACACAAATACGACTCCTTCTACACTGTATTTTGATTCTATAGTAACGAGAATTGTTTTTAAAACAGCGTAAATACGCTTAGAGTTTATGAGAAAGTTTCTGTTAAAACACAAAGAAATAAAGTGTGTTTTTTCTTCGAATTATCTTTTAAGGCTGGTATAATAGATAAGTTGACGCTTACAAAAAATATTGGGATGATTTTTACGGTTTTCCCGATCAGATATCAGTCTTTCGACCCATGTAAAACGGTAAAAAAAGAGGCATACTATTCCTATAAGTTAATTGTCGTGCAAATTGATGGATAATGAAGTATATATAGAAAGATTAAGGAGGGATCAGAGATGGATCAATTAATAGCTATTGCGTTCATCGCATTATTGGTTTTCTTTGTCGTAAAGGTTGGGTCAGTCTTGTGGCGCATCGCTGGCGTATTGTTTTTACTATTTATCATTTACATGTATAAAGACCAAGTCATCACGCAAGTTCAAAATTTTATTGCTGACCCCAATTTTGGTGGATTATGGCAGAGTGTTTCAAGTTTCTTCGGAGATTTGTTTGATAAAGTCGCAGGATTTGTAAGTACAGTAATTGAATAGACTGAAAGAAGTTCCTCTCAAGGTGAGGGCTTCTTTTTATTTTGGACTTAAATTTTTTAAAGATCGAATGGATCGAATCGAAAAAAATATTTGAAATTTTAAATCAGCTAAACAAGCTAGAACGAGTCTCTGCTTCCTAATGAAAGTAGAGACTCGTTCTAGCTTATTTTCTATCCACGTGAATTAAATACTTTTGACATCTTCGATAACTTGCTAAAACATTTTCGGGTACCTCGACATGAGGAATAAAATTCTTACCATTCGGACCGTATCCATGTTCATCATCATTTAATCGACGAATCTCACCAATGACTAGAGATAAGAAATAATCTGGCTTCCACCATGTATCCATTAGCGGATTTTCGAAATGGGGGTAAGTATCAAAGTCTATCAGTTTTGGTTGCTCAAAGAAAAGCGGTTGAATCGCAGACAATTGTAGCTCCCATTCCTTACAAAAGGTAACATGGCTGCGCTTTTGTACCATAGGGTCTTGTACTAGCCAAAAGCTTTTCGGAGCATCCTGTTTAAATAGGTCACGAGAAAAGCGAGCATTTTCACCAGTATTTGTTGATTTCTTTTCTAATAGCAGCTCTAAATCACGTGAACAATAATGTAAGAAAATTTCTTGAGTGATCTCTGCTTCAGACAGATGTCGCCATTCTGGGCGAACAAATTCTGGATACATTTTTTTGCAATTTTCAATCAAGGGTGCGGTACCGTGACCGATCCCGCCTACAAAAACGACACGTTGAATTGCAAGTTCCTCTTCACAAAACTTCGCAGCGGAAACAATCAAATGGGGCAAACTATTGCCAGCGATAATGAGAGTATCAGATTCAAAACGCGGATTATCTTGGATTGTTGTAAGAAAATTTACGAGTGTAGCAAAATCAGACATGGTGTCCTCCTTAATATTTCGTTGAATAATAGCTTATACAATAGTAGCAAAAAATTAGGCAGAAAAAAACTGTTGGTGAATTTTACCAACAGCGAATAGCTAAAATAGATAGCGGATGAAAAAGAAAATACATAAAGCAAACAGGATGACGGATAAGGTCAACCATGATTTTTGCTTGATCCAAAGAAATTTTCCGTAACAAAATGACGCTGCAGCTCCTGTGACAAGACTGACTAGGTCCATTATTTCACGATCTTCGATAATACGGGCCATTAGTAAAATACTAAAAAGTATCATGCTGAATATCCCTGCCGTTGCTAAAGCCAAATCTGTACTCGTTTGTTTTCGATTTTTTTCCATCCGTTTCCCTCCAATCTATGGGGTTCATCTATCAAATTAATTTATTCGTTATTTTCGAGTTAAAATCATAGTTTATATAAGCTTTTTTAGGTCTAAATAAAGTGTAACTGAGGCGAAATGATGAGTATTGTTCTTTTTATTATAATTGAAGCCGATTACAATGTCACGTGTTTAAGAATTTACTATTTGATAAAAAAGCTGTTTTTTGATTTTATTGACGACGCATAAGTTTTTTGGTATCAAATACTGTATAGTAGTGTATACTTGATGGGTGAAATAGAACTAGACATATTAATGGAGAGTTATTAATGAATGGGGTGTGAACGCGTGACAACTTTTTATTTTGTAAGACATGGGAAAACTGAAAACAATGCGGAAGGACTTTTTAATGGGGGAACCGTTGATTCGCCCTTGATTCCGTCTGGAGTAGAAGCGACAAAGCGAATGGGGGAGCATTTAAAAACTGTTCAGTTTGATGTGGCGTTGTCCTCTCCGCAAAAACGTGCACAGACAACAGCGAAGCTTATTCTCGAGGAAAATCAAAATCCACCAGAGATGAAGATTATTGAGGATTTGCGAGAAATGCGTTTGGGAGATTGGGATGGCAAAAAGATTGATAAAATTACTGCTGCCTATCCTGAGGATTTGAAAAATTATCGCACCCGACCTGATTTGTTCGATGCGAAAAAAATTCATGCAGAATCTTATATTGATTTGATTGCGCGAAGTACAAGGGTAATCGAAGATGCAAAAAATGCGTTGCCTGATGGAAATGTTTTAGTAGTAAGTCATGGGATTTTATTGATGGCTTTACTAAATACGTTAAAAGGGGTACCTTTAGCAAAAATCCGCGAAAGTGGAATCGTAGATAACTCCAGCTTGACCATTCTAAATTATACGAATAACAACGTTCTTTTTGAGTTGTGGGGCCAATCATTTTAAATGAATAAATAATGAATAAGTAGCTTAGCAAAAATCATTTCTAGCTTGCTATATACATTTTTTCAATATTTTGTTTATATGGAATATTTTCTGAGTAGAATTTGTTAATTGTTGATAGATGTGTTCGTTAAAAGTCTAAATGATAAAAACAGTTATTTGTGGCTTTTTTAATTGACATAAAATATAAGAAAATAACAGGGGCTTTCTAGGCTTTTTCGAGATAAAACACTTAGTTTTTACTTACAAGTGATCACGCTAAATATATTTTAGTAAAAATATAGTTCGGACTCTCTCGTATTGAAGTATGAACATTAAAAATAACTTTTAAAAAACTCTTTAGCGCTCTATGCTAGAGTGTTTTTTTAATTTCAGTAGGAGTCATTCTTTTATGGGTAAAAAAATGTTCTGTTAGACCTCGAGGAACTAAAAATATCAGAAAGAAAACCAAAAATCCCTTCGAAATTTTATTCGAAAGGATTCTCATTTAATTTTAATGTATAGAGTTTAATTAGTTAATAGGTCTTTTCGTTTTAGACGATAAGTCAACTCGATCATCGTTTCCTGGTCTTCCAACGGAACAGAAGCATCGGTCAAAAAGTACTCATAACTACGGAAGGTAAAGATGCCGTTTTCCTGTTTAATCGCTTCGATCAATTCTTTATAGGAATCTGTCAGATCGTCGTAGTCTCCCACATACAATGTACGAACGGCCTGATAGCTAGGTAATTCGTAGCTCTGAAATTTTTCAGTAGAGGGAATTTCCTTATTTATTGGAAAGCCGATTTCTACATCTAGCAGTTCGTCCTTCGGTTGTCCATCACTGTCGAGATTCAAATAGGAGATAAACGGTGTGCCTACCAGTTCGGCCCCATTTTTTTTGATGTATTCTAATAAATCTACAAAAGAAGTTCCGATGTAATTTGGCAAGTGCTCATGCGAAATGTGTGTAGACATCGAAACGATTGTTTTTGCTGGTTTGGTAATCTTCTCAATTTGCATTTTTATCCCCCGTTTCATAACACTTACGATGATTGTAACAAGGATTGAAATCGAATACAAATGGGAACTATCTATTTTACGCCTCATAACCCAAAACTTGTCCGTGTTGATTTAAATAATTAAAGAAAATAGGGAATAGGTCTACATCCGCCTTTTCTAACCGTTCTTTAGATGCAAGCCGTTGCCAGGTTTTCTTTGAAATATCTTTTTCCAATCTTTTTTTCGCTTGTTGAAAGGTCGGTTTACGGTGATAGACCACGCGATTCAACAACTCTCCTTTAGCGTAGAGATAACAATAATAGACGCCATCTTCTTGTAGTATCCCAACGAATGTCTGATTTTGCATAATCTGGATCAGCTGCTTATTACGTCGCAAAAAGCGTTGTACAGTTAGATAATAATTCCACCATTGAGCAGAGGCTTCATAATCCTGTCGTTCACTCGCTGCTTGTACTCGCTGATCAATGCGGGTCAGTAAAGCAGTAGATTGACCTAAAAGAGTCTGTTTGATCTCCTGAATACGCAATTCAAATTCCGCCTCTGGTGTCATATCATCGTAGTTTTTAACGATTCCCGCTACGTATTTTAATGGGCCATCTAAACGATAGGTACTATTAATAATTTGCTTCAATTCTTGGATTTTGCTTTGTTTGAAAAAAGGACCGATGACTAAGCCATCTTCAGACCATTCACTTAAGACTTTCAGATACGGAGCTTTATCAATAAATTGAAAGTAGCCGTAACCTTCATAGTAATTCATCATTCGATTATAACGAGGGCGAATTTGATGAATTAAATGGCATTCTAATAAGAGAGCATCAAATTCTGTATCGACCGTTTCGTAATCAAAATCATCGATCCAACGAATCATTTCTAAAACTTTTCGTGAGTGCTGCCTATTTTGAATAAAGTAAGAATTGACTCGCTGTTTCAAATTTTTTGCTTTTCCCACATAGATAATATCTCCGTGCGTGTTTTTCATCTTATAGATTCCAGGTGATTTTGGTAAATTCTTAATTTTCTCTTTTAGCATCGTTTCACTCCGTTTGTTCAATTTGACAAAAAGACTTTTAATAAATCGTTTAAAAGACTATTCCAGAATCAATTTTTTAAGAAATTTGAAAATAATTGAAAAGTAGGCGTTTTTGGTCTATTCTCTGAAAAAATAATCTAAAATATCAAAAAATGCAGTTGTTAAACAATGACCATCCATTTCTATTGTGTTATAATTAATTACGTTAAGAAAGCAATGAGAGAGAGAAATGGAGAGATGTTAAATGTCAAATAAGGTTTTGACCAGACGTGAATTGCGTCAACAAAAGCGACAGAAGACCATCAATTACCGTAACATTAAAAAAGGGTCTGCTGTAGTAGGTACGGCACTAGTAGCGGTTTCAGTAGCGGCACCACTACTAAACACTAACGAAGTAGAAGCTGTTGAAGGAAAAACAACCGCCACCACGTCAAATGTTGATAAGAAGGCTTTCATTAATGAGATTTCAAATGAAATCAAACCGTTAGCCGAAAAACATGACCTGTATGCTTCAATTATGATCGCTCAAGCCATCGTTGAAAGTGATTGGGGACAAAATGAATTTGCGAAAGCCCCTTATTACAATCTCTTTGGTTTAGAAGGTCAATACAAAGGTCAATCTGCAATGTTGGATAAAACGAACCAAGAATCTGGTGCTACTGAAAAGAAAGAAATGAAGCACTACGGTTCTTATAAAGAAGCAATCCAAGATTATATTGAGATCATTAAGACAACTTCACGCGATGGCAACGAAAATTATTTCAGCGGCACATGGCGCAGTAACGCTAAAGATTATCAAACAGCTGCTGAAGCATTAAAGGGACGTTTTAATGACGATGAAAGTTATGTTCAAAAATTGGTTTCAGTGATTCAAGAAAATGATTTAACTAGCTATGACGCAACTGAACCAGTGACACCGCCAGTAGCACAGCCTGCTGTGGAAACTCCGGCACAACCACAAGAGTATACAGTTCAAACTGGTGACACGATTAATTCTATCACGGATCAATTTGGAATTGGTGTTGATGAGTTTACTGAATGGAACAATATTGATAATAACATCATTTATGAAGGACAAAGAGTGGTTGTTGGCAATGGAACAGCAAGTGAAGAAACAGCTCCGGTTGTTTCAACTACTCCTGTAGAAACAGCAACACCAGTCGAAAACACCACTCCAGTAGTTAATGAACCGATTATTGATAATACACCGGTACTAGAAAATACACAAGTACAAGAGGAAACAAACAAAGTACCAGAAGCATCAGTTGTAACACCAGATGCAGTACAGCCAACGCCAGAAACGCCAGTTCAAGAAGAACAAGCACCGGCTGAAGTACAAACACCGGAGCAACAACCTGAACAAACGCAACCTGAACAAGTACAGCCAGAACAAACAACACCTGAACAACAACCAGCACCAGAAACACCGGCAACTTCAGGTGAGCAGCAACAAACAGCTCCAGAACAAACAACTGATTCTCGGGGTCAGCAAATTGTTAATGAAGCGGAAAAATATATTGGCACACCTTACGTATGGGGTGGAAAAGATACTAGCGGCTTTGACTGCTCAGGTCTTACTCAATATGTTTATAAGCAAGTAACGGGGAAAGATATCGGTGTTTGGACTGTGGCACAAGAATCATCAGGCACAACAATTGATGTTAGCCAAGCACAACAAGGTGACCTATTATTCTGGGGTGACCAAGGATCAAGTTATCATGTGGCAATCTCAGCAGGAGGCGATCAGTACATTCATGCTCCTCAACCAGGTGAAAACGTGAAGTATGGTTCGACTCAATATTACGCACCAGATTTCGGAGTTCGCGTATACTAAAATTAACTTAAAAATAATATCCAAGCAGGCTTAATTCACATTAATCTGCTTGGATATTTTTTGATTGATTAATAGAAATAATATCCGCTAAATTAAGTGGCGACATTTTTGAAAATGATAGGAGAGTAACTTGCGAGAAAAACTATTGAAAACAGAGCGTCTTTACTTTTCGTTTTGGTCAGAAATCGACATAGCTTTAGCAAAACAATTATGGAAGAATCCAAAGGTAACGCATTTTATTGCGAAGAACGGCTGCCTTTCAAAAGATCAGGTGATTCAACGATTATCTTTAGAAATTCAGAGTCAAGAGGAGTTTTGTTTTCAGTATTGGCCACTTTTTCTTAAACAAACCGATATGTTTGTTGGCTGTTGTGGCTTGCATCATTATGATTTAGAAAATCGAATTGCTGAACTTGGCTTTCATTTAGTTCCTGAAGCATGGGGAAAAGGGTTGGCTGACGAAGCTGCTAGAGCAGTGATTACTTATGCGAAAGCTCAAACAGATTTGAAGGCATTATTTGCGGGACATCATCCGGAGAATCATGTCTCTAAGAAATTATTGCAAAAATTAGGGTTCGAATTTCAGAGGAAGGAATATTATGAACCAACTGGATTGGAGCATCCATCATATTTGTTGAAATTAACTTTGAAGGAATAGCTGATGAGATCTAGGAATCTTATCAGCTTTTTTTGCTTCCCTTTATTGAAAATGGTTCGAAGTGTGATGAAGAAATCCATTCAATTTCTCGAAGAACAACTAAAGTTGACGGTAAATCGAGAAAAGAGTGCGGTAGGAAGCCCATTGAAACGAAAGTTTCTTGGATTCTGCATTCTGCCAACAAAGAAAGGTATTAAAATTCGCCCTCACGCAAAAGCAAAACAGCGTGTGAAAAGCAAGCTCAAACAACTCACTAAAAGAAACCGTGGAAGAAGTATCCAACTTATTTTAAAAGAAATCAAGCAACTAATGACTGGTTGGATCAACTACTATGGAATTGGTGAGATGAAAGAATTCATGAGGGAGTTAAACGGTTGGTTGAAGCGAAGAATCAGACAATATATTTGGAAACAATGGAAGAATCCAAGAACCAAAAGAAAAAATCTGATTCGTTTAGGGATCGATAAAGCGAAAGCGTATGAATGGTCAAATACAAGAAAAGGTATTTGGTCAGTCTCCAAAAGTCATATTCTTCATCGATCATTAACAGACAAAGAACTGGACCGCCAAGGATATGAGGACATCTCCTTGAAGTACCAGTTCGTACACTCAACTTATTGAACCGCCGTATACGGGTCCGTACGTACGGTGGTGTGAGAGGGGCGGAAGGTCAGTTGGCTTTCCCCTCTACTCGATTTTCTATTGACTGGACTAAATAGGCGTGCTATAGTTTAATCAAGGATTAATCATGATTAAACTATGGTTAATGAATCGTCAGGAGGTATAAAAAATGGAACAATCAGATGCACAGAAAAAGATCTTAGATACTGTTGTTACAGCGATGCAGGAAAATCAAAATATTGAGAAATTAACGAACCGTCAAATCGCAGAAAGAGCTGGAGTGAATAGTGCATTAATCAATTACTATTTCAAGTCAAAGGAAAATCTTTTACTGGAAGCAGTCAATATCTGTATGGGGAATCTATTTGAAGATATTATCCAAAGAACTTCTACAGAAGCAGATCCGTTACGTCGACTGAAGGAAATGATCCAAGGAATCGTCAGCTTAGGCTACCAACATTATCCCTTAGTCAAAATTTCTATTCTGAATGAAATGAATGATGGCGGAATTGGCACAAACAAAATGATTCAGCCAATTTTGAAGGAGATTTTTCAAGCAGAAAAATCAGAATACGAGCTTAAACTTATTGCGGCTCAGCTGCTACTGCCATTGCAGGTGATATTTTTAAACGCAGACAGCTATCAAAACTATTTGCAGAAGGATTTAAAATCAGTCGAAGAGGAGCAGGAAATGTTGGTGGAGACGATTTTCAAAAATTTATCACTAGTCCAGTAATTTGAGAAAGGGTGTAACAAAATGAAGAAGGTTGCAGTTGTTTATAGTTCCAAATCAGGTACGACAAAAATTTGTGCAGAGTACATCGCTGCACAGATCGTTGGTAGTCAGTTAATCAATTTAAACGAGGTAATACCGGATATTTCAGCATATGATGCGGTGCTAATCGGGTCAGGCATTCGCATGGCGAAAATGTATAAACCGGTCAAGAAATTTCTAGCAAAGAATTCACAGCTATTAAATTCTAAAAAGACGATTCTGTTTCTTAGTAACTTTTATCCGGAAACAATCGATAAAACACTTGAAAAGAATCTCCCTAAAAATCTCGTAGATCAACTAGATGTAGTAGAGTGCGGAGGGGTGGCACCGTTCACTAAAGTAACAGATAATGCGTGGCTAAAATCTGAGGAGATCGATGCGTCACTGGCAAAGCATGGATTGATTTAAAAATGAAAGGGTGAATTGAGATGTTTTACCGAGGAGAATATAAACTGGTCGCCAAAGAACGTTTGCAGGGTAGTTGGAAATATATGGCTGGAATCTATGGGATCATCTTTGGATTGATTCTATTTTATGGACTATTCAGTCATATTCCGATTTTAGGGATCAGTCTCAGTGTAGTTTGCGGAAGTTGTTTATTATTTAGCAGTATCCGGATGAATCGAAAACTGCACCATGATGAGAAAGTGCAGCTTGCTGATTTACTCAGTGGATTTAGTCATTGTGTTAAATGTGTTGGGTTATCTTTATGGATTGGAATTTGGGTCACTTTATGGTCTTGCTTATTGGTTATTCCTGGGATCGTTAAATTATACAGCTATAGCATGGCCTTCTATTTTTTAGAAGAAAATCCGACGATCAGCATTCGAGAAGCATTAAATAGAAGTAAAAAACTCACCAATGGAAGAAAGTCTCATCTATTCGTTTTACAGTTGTCTTGGTTAGGCTGGATCACACTGTCGATTTTGACCTTTGGTCTCTCTTTACTGTGGTTGATGCCATACATGGGTGTGACAGAGTATGCGGCGTTTGCTGATATGAGGAGTCAAGAATCTCATGTTTTTGAAGGATAGTTTCTCTACTTTCCAAAAGAATAGTCACTAATTAATTCCATAAATAGAATATTCGCTGACCGAGAAAAGTCAATCCTATATGTCGATTTTTCAGCATATTTGTGAATGGTTGGGTGCCTTTCACAAGGTCGATAATGATAAAACGCTAGTGAGCTTCTCCTCGATTGGAAGAAGTTCGCTAGCATTTTAGTTTGTCATAAAGCGACAGAGTAAATTTTGATTTTTGGGTCTTTCAACCATATGGGATAATTCAAAAGCCTATTGAGTCGATAGCAAAAAATGAATCTATTTTTCTGATCTAGTCTTTATCGCAAATTATCTTTTTTGTTCAGCCTTATTCACTTATTTTTTACAAAATTACTCGAAACATTTTCTCGTGCTCGTTTAATTCAATAAAAGAAATTTTTCCACCGTGTTTCTCAACGATCTTCTTGCTGATTGCTAGCCCTAAGCCGCTACCGTTTTTAGTGGTGCGAGAACTGTCACCGCTGACAAAGGGTTCAAATAAATGTTCTTGTAATTCTTTTGGAATGGGATTGCCATTATCCTTGATCTCTAAAATCACTTGATGATTTAATGGATAGAGTCGAATTTTAACAGTCGTATTTGCTGAATTATGCTGAATACTGTTGCCAATCAGATTATCAAATACACGTCGCAGTTCAATTGGATCGCCAATGATTTCCAATGGATCATCTGTCAGATCAATAATCATGTCAATCTGATTTTTTTCAGCTAAATCTAGATGTTCCAATAATACTTCGCGAAGTAGCTCAGATAGATCAATTTTTTGTTGCTGAAGGTGATAGTCAGGACTTTCGAGTTTTGAGAAAACCAATAAGCGATTAACAAGTTCATTCATGTGATTTGTCTTCGTAATAATCGTTTCCATTGTTTGATTCAATTTATCTTTGCTAACTAATCCATCTGCTACGGCTTTAGCAGAACCATGAATAGTGGTGATGGGGGTTCGCAAGTCATGAGCCATGTTCGCAAATAGCAGTTGCCGTTCTTTTTCATAAAGGACCCGTTGTTGTTCCGCTTTTTCCAATTGTCTTGCCATATGATTGAAGGAATCTTCAATTTCCACGTACTCATATTCTGCGTTCATATGAATCTTTTTTGAGTAATCGCCATTTTTTATTGTACGTAATCCATTAATTAGAACAGTGTTCGGAGCGATGAGATGCTCCTTGACTGATTTAGAGTAGCGTTTCAAACAGAAGATGAAAATTAATAATACAGGAATGAGAATTAATAAAGTGTCTTTAAAAATGAGAAAGATAGTAGATGAACGAAAGTTTCTAAATGTAGGCTCAAGTTTTCCTAAAACACTTCCTTGAGGAAACTTGGCAATACAAATATATTCACGGTCGTCTAATCCTTTAAAGGAGGCAAAAGTAGCAATATAATGAGGTCCTTTTTTATCAATACTCAATGTTGAAGGTCCTATTTTATAAATTTTTCGTTGGATTATGGATTGAAGGCCATCCATTTCCAGTAATTGTTTTTGAGTATAATGAGCCTTTTTCTCCGCTACTGTGCCTTTGGTGTAAACAACATTATTATTCTCGTCTAAAATTTCCAACCAGCCTCCTACGTCTTCTAATGTAGAAGTATCAATTTTTGTATAATCTGGTCGGACGATTTTTTCAGCGCATAAATCAAGTGTAATCTTACTTGTACCTATCGAGAGAAATTGGGCAATGAAGACTAAAATATATAATAATACTAATAAAAGAAGCGAAGTCGTAATATATTTTTTTGTTAAAAAACGTCCGAGTGTTTTAGGCTTCTTCTTCATGGCAGTATCTTATATCCTAATCCGCGGATTGTTTGGATATAGGATTCCTCCTCTCTGGTTCCCAATTTTTCTCTAAGACGGCTGATATAGACCATGATATTATTGTCATCAACGATATAAGTTTCTTTCCAGACAGCTTCATAAATCTGCTTTTTAGTGAAAACACGGCCAGGGGAGCTCATTAGTAACCGTAAGATTTTGAATTCAATCGAGGTTAACGCAATTTGTTCATTTCCTTTGAAAAGGAGGCATTGCTCAAGATCGAGAGTCAGATCATGTAGTTCGATTTTTTTCGGACTGTTTATCTCTTGGGCACCTAAAGAATAGAAGCGGCGAAGCTGAGCGCTGACGCGCGCTACCAATTCTAAAGGATCGAAAGGTTTCGTTACATAATCGTCTGCACCAATATCCAGTCCTAAGACTTTATCTGCGCTCGCGTCTTTAGCAGTTAAGAAAATGATTGGTATATTTTTTTCTACTCGAATTTTTTTGATCAATTGATAGCCATTCATTTTTGGCATCATGATATCTAAAATCGCCAGATCAATTTTTTCTTGCTGAATATGTGCCCATGCATCTTCCCCATCTGTTGCGGTAAAAACGGTGTAGCCGTCTTTTTCTAAATATAAAGTGACGAAATCAATGATTCCTTGCTCGTCATCTGCTACTAAAATTGAGAATCCCATTGAACAACACTCCTTTGCTCATCTATTATTCTCTATTATACCGTTCAAGAAGCTATTTTATATCTACTCTTTTAAAAAGCAGGGAGGTTGATATCAAAATACAAGCGATGATTAAGATGGAAGATAAAAGTGCAGGAATTAGATTTTCCGCTTCTCCACTAATCAAATGATTGCTGACCGACAACGCTGAATATTTCGCAAACTCAAATGCATTGCTGTTAATTAAATAATTGACCGCAAACAAACTAACTAATGAAAGGATAAAGGCGATAAAAGGAGATAGAAATAATCCCGCAAGTAAAGCAATTGCCATAAATAATGCTAGGTGTAAAAGGATAAACCCAATCATTGCTACTAAGTTAGGAAAATCAATCGTCGCAGAAGAGAAGCTCGCATTTCCGATAGAGGAATTGGCAACAAAGAGATAGTAACTACCAACCGCAGTGAGTGTAAACAGGACAAAAGCTCCAATTGCTGCAGTTGTAAGAGCAAAAAATTTCGCGATGATGATTGGACCTCGTTTACCAATTCGTAGCAAGGTCATTTTGATTTGTCCGCTAGTAATCTCGCCAGAAAACTGAAAAGCTGTGACTAAAATCAGTAAAATCCCCCAAATTCCCAGCGTACTGAAAAATCCCCACATTGCTGTAACAAAGTCAAGACAAGCAAACGTTCCATCACTAGATATCCCTTCACCAGTAAACGTTAATCCGCCTGTCGAAATACCAAATGCCATGATTACGATCAAAATTGATGGGATCAACAGAATTAAACTATTTTTTCGTTTCAATGTTTTGATTATTTCCATTTTATAAATATTCCATATTTCCATGATGATTCCTCCTATTTCATTTGCTCAATTAATTGAGCCTGCTGGTTTTCAACGTGCGTGTTCTGATCAGAATAGCTGATAACTCCGTTGCTTAATACCAAAATATTGTCAGTCAAATCGCAAACCTCCTGCATTTGATGGCTGGAGAAAAGAATCGCTGTACCATGCTCTCGACAGAGTTTTTGTAACAATTCTTTAACTTCTTCCACACCAATTGGGTCCAAACCCACAAATGGTTCATCTAAAATCAATAGCTCTGGTTTTGTAATCAGCGATAGGGCCAAAGCCAAACGTTGCTTCATACCGAAAGAAAAATTTTTGACCTTTTTCTTGGATGCGTTGCTCAGTTCCACAAACTCTAAACTTTCCATAATCATCTGTTTCCTTTTTTTTCGAGGAATCGAGTCAATTAATCGAATCGAAAGCATCAAATTATCATAAGCATTCAAGTCTTCATAAAATTGAACATCCACTAATGAACCAATTTTCATTTTCGTTTGTGTATCTGTTGTGTTTAAGTATTGTCCGTTAAAAGTCATCTCCCCTTGATAGTTTGCCGTTAATCCCAAGATACATTTCATCAAGGTTGTTTTTCCAGCACCATTTCGTCCCAACAAACCAGTAATTTTCCCTGGCAGCAGTTGCAAATTAATCCCTTTTAAGATCTCGTTTTGTCCATAGCTCTTCCGTAAATTATTAATTTCTAAAATGGTAGTTGTTGCCATGATTCTTTCCTCCTCATTGATTTTAAAATAGGTTGAGCATATATCACTCAATCAAAATATTTAAGCAAATCTTCTGTTCCTCATGACTACAGTATAGAGAGGAAAACTTGCATAGAACTGGACTTAACCTTAAAGTAACCTTACAAATAAAATAAAACGAAATAGTTGGAGCTTTAGAGATAATCAGTTAGTATTTATTAATTTTTATCATATTTTGGTATAATTAATTTGATATAATCGGATGATTTTTGGTGAATGAAAAAAGGGATATGGGGTGAAGAAGATGGCAAAGTCTTTCCAATATTTGAAGTCATTTCTTAATAATTGCGGTATACCAACGAAGAAGGCAGAGGCTGACGCAATTTTATATGAACTGATTGTTTCAATAAAAATAGATCCCGCACCGAATTTCATTCAACATGAAAAGATAAAGGACGCTGCGGATTGGGAAATTTATGGTGAGGGTGTGTATAAGGGAAGAACTCATTTAACAAAAGAAGAAATAAAAAAGCTGCTAACAAAGGAGTTGTGTTTAGTAGAAGAGAATGTGCTTGTAATTGATGTGACAAATACTATTGTAAACGCAAAAAGTAAATAGAAAGAGGAAAATCTGCAGGCAGAACTCCTCTTTTTAACTGCTTGTATTATTGAAAAAAAAGCCACGAGCCAATGGCGATAAAAGATAATGCAATGAGATAGACGAGGACACTGGTACAAAGGATGATTAATTTACCATTTTCATTAAGAATATTGACTTTGAAAACAGGTAAAAATAAATCATATTTGTGAAAAAGGAAGACGCGACCGGCAACAATCCCAGCAACAATTCCGAATAATAGCAGAAAAAGCGAAAGGCTGATGGTGGACGTAACCTTCAGAAAAATGGAAGACGTTAACATGACAGCATAGACATATTTTTCCAAATTGATCACCTGATTCCTTTAATTATTTAGTTTCTCCCTTTATTATACGAAAATGAAATGTGAAACTGCTGCGGATTCTGTATATTTTACTGTCGTTTTTTTTATGAAGAGTAAAAAAAACGGGAAAAAGAGAAAGGCAGCAATTCTAATAGAAATATAATAGGTCAATTTTTCTTTTAACTCGACTACATATAAATAATTGAACTCAATAGTATTGCTTTATTGAAAAGGAGGAGGATAGAATTGGTTTGGTTAATTGGTCTGCTGCCATCATTTGTTTTTTTGTTTGTTATGCCTATTCTGGAAACAAGATTTGCAAAGGAGGATCGCTTTCGAACAAATTCCGTTTATGGATTTCGTTCAACTAAGGCAGTTAGAAATCCAACGAATTGGAAAAAAGCGCAAATAGCTGCCAAGAATTCTTCTTTTGTTTTCGGCGCTATCCAGTTACTATTTACGATCTTAAGCAAAATTTTTCTAAATTGGTCGGATGAAATGTTTTTAATCGGAGTTGCTGTTAGTTTCTTCTTATTGGTAGGTCTTCAGTTTTTTCTTGTGAATAGTCTATTAGACTAGAATTCTGTAATTAGCTTGAAAGACATCAAATAAAAACCGAACGAGCATAAGCTTCTTTATATGAAGTGACCCCCAAATGTTAGACTTTTTTCGGAGTAGAGAAATCTACTCCGTTTTTTGTTTCTTAAGCTAAGCGATTATGCCGCTTTCTGTGCTGTTTCTCGAAACTGAACAGGGCTTTTCCAGTTCAATTTCTGTTTCATCCGGTGATTGTTGTAGTAATAGATAAAATCATCAATCGCCGTTTTTAGTTCATCAAAACTGTGATAGGTTTCTCCATGAAAAATTTCTTGTTTTAGAAGACTGAAGAAATTCTCCATGATGGAATTATCTAAACAATTTCCTTTACGAGACATACTTTGAAAAATTTTCTGTTTCTTTAGTTTTCGACGGTAGGCTTTCATCTGATAGGCCCAGCCTTGATCCGAGTGGAAAGTGCGACGATACGGGCAATCATTCGTGATCGCTATGGCTTCTTCTAAGCCTTCCATGATTGCCAAGGCATTTGGCTTTTCCGAGATGCGGTACGAAAGAATCTCGCTATTATACATATCCATAAACGGGTCCAGATATAACTTTCTCTGACGGATCACGCCTTTGGTATCCACTTCAAGATATTTGAACTCTGTTGTATCTGTCGTAATTTTTTGGTGACAAATAGTCGTATAAAAGTGACGACGAATCCGGTGTTTTGCCACTTTCCCGACTTTTCCTCGGTAAGAACTGTAGCGCCGTGATTTCCGCGTGTATGAACGCACTTCGATTCCTAGTTTTCGAATCAAACGTTGGACTTTCTTTTTATTAACATGGAATCCACGATTCTTTAGTTCGTTCGTCATTCGTAAACAGCCATAATTTTTATGTTCTTTACGAATACGAAGCATTTCGGCTTCAATTTCTTGATCAGGGTTTTCTCTGTCAAATCGTTTTTGCCAGTACATAAACGTTGCTTTAGGAAAGTCCAAGGTCTCAAGAAGCTCAACTAATTTGAAGGGTCCTCGGAGGCTGTGGATGATTCGTGCGATTGATTCGTTCGTCTTTGTTGGGCTTCCTGATTTCGCAGCTTCCTCAGTTCTTTTAAAAAGGCATTTTCTATCTGAAGTGAACGGACTTGTTTTTCTAATTCTTTAATACGATCGCGTTCTTCCGATGTTACTTTAACAAAATCTTTCTTTGGCTTTTCTTTTTTCTTAGGCACGGTAGGTGGACGTCCTTTCGGTTTTGAGAGTCCCTTGATACCATCATCTCGAAAACTCCGCATCCAACTGGCAATCAGAGCATGATTCCTCATACCGAGTCTATTGGCAACTTCACGATAGGACAACTCACTCGTTTGATATAACTCTATCGCATCCATCTTGAATTGAACAGAGTAAGTATTATCATAATGTTTTCGAAAGAGTCCTTCCTCACCAAATTGTTGATAGGAATTAATCCAGCTTCTTACTTGATCCGCGTTCTTAACTCCATACTTTTTCGCTAGATAGCGATAGCCACCTTTTCCATCCAAATAATCTTGAACAACTTTCAGCTTGATTTCAAAGCCATATTCAGTCATAAAAATACCGACCTCCAAAAAGTTAGATTTTTGGTCTAACTTTTGGGGGTCGGTTCAATATAGAAGGATTATACTCGTTCGGTTTCTTTTTAGAATGGAGCGACTAATGAAGATTCTTAGTCTGTCTTCAAATATCGCCACAATGTTGTGCGGCTGATCCCTAGTTGTTCCGCGGTTTTTGTTTGGTTGCCATTGTTTTGTTCTAGTACCTTCAAGATGATTTCTTTTGAATAATCAAAAAGTGTCGGATTCTCAACTTTTGTTTGTAAGGTGAAGCTTCCTAGGTGCGAGTTTGAGAAATGTTGAATCAACCGTTCTTTTTTTAGCAGTTGAATCACTTGATGTTCGGAAATATAATGAGTGGTTGCATTGATGACTAATTCCTTAAGAGCGGATTGCAGCTGATTGAAATTTCCTGGCCATTCGAAGGCTAGAAACTCTTTTAAGGCATTAGGCTCAAAACCAAGTACATCTTTATTGCATTCGATGTTTATTTTATTCAACAATAATGTAGTAATCACACTCAATTCATGTTTTCGTTCCTTGAGAGGTGGTGCGTAGATGCTGGCGCAATTTAACTCAAATAATAAACGATTATAGATTTTTTCTTCACTAGCATTATTGGTATTATAGGTGAACAACAAATTATTTCTTTGCAGGAGCTTGGTGTTTTTTACAATTGTAATTAGCTGTTCAGCGTCTCTTACAGAAAGCTGTTCAATGTTTTGAAAGAGCAGGGTATTATTCTCATCGACTAACGGACCATTAGTGGGATTCACGAGAAATTTCCACATTTTTTCATTCATCAGTTTGGCATCAATTGAGATTAGTTGATTATTATGCATTTCTTGATTCAAAAAGGTCTGATAGGCAATACTGGATTTGGCGGTTCCGGTCTCGCCGACGATAATGATAGAATTGTAGAAATTCTTGATTCGTTGCAGATTTCTTTTTGTTTCCTCTTGAATAAATTGAGTAAATAAAAGCTTTGTTGTAAAAATTTCTTCCACTTCAGAACGTTTTTGGTAAAAAATGCCAAAGCGATTATTTATGATAGGGGGGGTAGAAATTTTTAGAATACAGCTATAGTAGGTTCGCTCATCAACTATTATTTTTTTTACATTAAGCATATAGACCCTGTTTTTAAAGGTATGATAGTATTGGTTTTCGTCTGTCATATCTTTTTTTGTGTTTAAAAATTTGGCGATCGAGCTGGATAAATCATTCGACGTATTTGCATAATACACCTGAAAGGCCTCATCAATGATGATAAAATCCTGTTTTTGCTGGTGAAGACTTTCTTCCAAGACTGATTTCTCATGAATGACTCTTTTTAATTGTTTGGCAATCGTCAAAGCCTCCTGGTAAGCATGCTTGATACTTTCAAACCCCGAAGTGATCAAAATAGTATTAATTGATTTCGTCAGTGCGAGCCGATTCGTGATGGCGTCGCACAGAATCATTTCGTATTGCTCCTCGATTAAGATATCCAAGGTCATACTGGTATCCGTTGATTCATCTAATGTGATGATTTTAATCGTGTATCCTAAAATATCACAAAGCAAATGAGCCGTTTCAGTAATACTGGCATAGCCGACAATTGCGAAATTTTCTGTATAGTTTTTAGCTAAACGTATGGTTCCAAGAATATCGTAAATGGAAATTGAGACATCAATCACTGGAATCGAGACTACCTGACGAATTAAATCAGCAGTTCCTCCACGAGAAATGATCGCATCATAGTCATTTTCAAATAGATCTGAGGCAATTTTTTGTCCTTCTTTCAAATCAGCTGTATAGATGTCGGATTCTACATCAGTAAATTGTTTACTGACGATACTCATGGAATTATTTAGTTCTTCATAAGGAGCAATTCCTAAAATTTTGATTTTTGCTGACATGCTTTTCCACCTCTTGTTTCATATTAGAACAATTATACATCTTTCTATTTAGAGAAATCATCAAAACAAAGAAAATGTTTCAATAATAAACGTTTTTTTCTTTTTTTAAATATCCAAGGGCAAGGATGCAAGCTAAAATGAAACCATGAAATCTAAGGTGGTGAACGGATGATAAAGCTATTAATTATCGCAGATGATTTTACCGGAGCGTTAGATACAGGTGTTCAATTTTCTAAACGAGGTATTCCAACGATGGTTTCGACCGATACAACGTTTAACTTCAATGAAATGAATGAAGAAGTCGATGTATTAGTAATTGATACAGAAAGTCGTTACTTAAGCTTTGAAGA
This sequence comes from Enterococcus sp. DIV0187, assembly GCF_051713785.1. Taxonomy (NCBI): domain Bacteria; kingdom Bacillati; phylum Bacillota; class Bacilli; order Lactobacillales; family Enterococcaceae; genus Enterococcus; species Enterococcus sp. DIV0187. The sequence goes on along the minus strand of NZ_JBIOQO010000002.1, from coordinate 343,437 downwards.
GGCATACAGCTTAATTCATCGGATAATTGTAAGCGCTAAAAATGCGGATGTGCCTTTCATTTACAAAAAAGTTGATTCTGCTTTGCGAGGGAATATCAGTGCTGAGATTAAAGCTGTGTTAGATGCTAGTCGAGCAACTGCGGTACCGTTTTTACCAGCTTATCCTGAAATGAATCGTGTATTAATAGATGGGAATTTATACATAGATCAAATATTAGTTTCTGAGAGTGTCTTTGGAAAAGATCCCTATGAGCCAGTGAATGAAAGTAACGTATTGCGACGATTAAAAAAAGAAGCGAATATTGATGGCCTCTTAATAAAAGAAACATTTCCGCAAAGCTTCAACGGTGTTTTACTATTTGATGCTAAAACGAATGAGGATATGGAGCAGCATGTCGAAAGGCTGGAACAGAAGAATTTGCTGTCAATGACGGTAGGATGTGCTGGGTTTGCGAAGATATTAGCAACAAAACTATTTCCCGAATATGAACCTAAAAATTATTCCTTAAAAAAACCTCTTGTGGTGATATGCGGAAGTGTCAACCCGATTACAAAAAAACAGGTCGATTATGTAGAGCAGAGGAACTATCCTAGAATTTCCTTGACCCCTCACCAATTGTTACGCTCAAATTATTGGTTCGATTCAGAAGGAAAGAAGAAGGTGGATCATTATTTATCGTTAATGGAGAAGCATCCGCTGATTCTCTTTGAAACATTAAGTAAAGAAACTAGCATAGGAATTGAAAGCTACAAACAAGAACAAGGCTTAGATATTTCAGATTTTCGTTTTAAAATTGGTCGGTCATTAGGAGAACTAACCCAAGCGATTTGGTCGAAGGACTCTGAAAACACCTTCCTATTCACAGGCGGTGATACCTTGTTTCAGTCAATGAATGTGTTAGGGATCAATCAGATAAAACCGCTGGTAGAAATTAGTGCCGGTGTGGTTCTTTCCTCAATTGTATGGAGGAATCGAGAAATTCAGGTGATTACTAAGTCTGGTGGCTTTGGAAATGTTGAACTTTTTGAAGAAATCAGCCAATTAACAGAATAGATAAGAAAATGGAGGAAATAAAAATGCTTGCAGATTACAGCTTAAAAATGCCAAAGAATATTATTGCCGGCGAACATGCAATTGAGCAACTTTCAGATATCCTTGCAAAAGGTGTTCAAAAGATCGTGATTTTTACCGATAAAGGAATTTTAGGCGCAGGGCTATTGGATTTACCTAAATCAATGATTGAAAAGGCTGGTGTAGAATACACGATCATATCGGAGATTCCGGCAGAACCGAATTATCATGAAGCCCAAGCGATGGTGGAGGAATTTAAGAAGGAAAAAGCAGATTTTATTATTGCAATCGGCGGCGGAAGTGTGATGGATGTTGCCAAACTAGCGTCAATCTTAGCGACAGATAGTTACACGGTTAAGGATTTATTGGACAATCCATTATTGGCTAAGAAGCAAATTACTAGCTTAATGATTCCAACTACCGCTGGAACAGGTTCAGAAGCGACTCCTAACAGCATCGTTGGAGTTCCGGAAAAGGAATTAAAAATTGGAATCGTCAATCCTGAAATGATCGCCGACTACGTGATTTTAGACAGTCGAATGATCAAAAATTTACCAAAACCGATCGCAGCAGCGACTGGAGTGGACGCGTTATGTCACGCAATTGAATGCTTCACTTCTACAAAGGCAAATCCAATCAGTAATACCTTCGCGTTAGAAGCATTGGACTTGATTATGAACAACATTATTGAAGCTTGCACCAATCCAGAGGCATTAGACGCAAAAAGTAACATGCTTTTAGGCTCCTTCTATGCTGGAGTAGCGATCACCTCATCAGGAACAACTGCCGTTCATGCACTTTCATATCCATTAGGTGGGAAATACCACATTGCTCACGGTGTTTCTAATGCGATGCTATTGACACCGGTGATGAAATTTAATGAACCAGCGATCAAAGAATTACTGGCGGTGGCATACGACCGAGTAGTAAAAAATGGCGATAAAAATTTAACAGTGGATCAGAAATCTAGTTACATGATCAATCAGCTAGAAGAAATCGTCAAAGTATTGGAAATTCCTACTAGCTTGAAAACTTTTGATGTACCAGCCGAAGACTTGGACGGTTTAGTAGCTGCAGGGATGGAAGTAACACGCTTGTTAGTCAACAATAAGCGCGAAGTGACACCTGAAGATGCAAGAAGCATCTATTTAGAAATTTTATAAAAAGGAATGGGGCAGAATAATATGGTAGAAATCAAAGGAATCATTTCTCCAATTTTAACACCAATGAAAAACGATGAGAGTGTTAATTATGAAGAGCTTCGTGTGCAAATCAATCGACTAATTGATGGTGGTATCCATGGAATCTTTGTTTTTGGGACCAACGGCGAAGGCTATATTCTTTCAGAAGAAGAAAAAATTGAAATCATGAAGGTGGCAGTTGAAGAGGTAAACGGTCGCGTACCTGTTTATGCTTCAACAGGACTTGTAGGAACAAAAGATACGATTCGTTTGTCACAAAAGGCGAAGGAGGTTGGTGTGGATGTACTTTCAATCATTACCCCTTCGTTTGCGGCAGCATCACAAGAGGAGTTGTATACCCACTTTAAAACAGTGGCTGAAAACGTGGATATGCCAATCGTTCTATACAATATCCCAGCGCGAACCGGCAATGCCATTGCTCCAGCTACCGTTGGTAAATTAAGTACGATTGACAATATTATTGGTGTGAAAGACAGCAGCGGAAATTTTGATAATATTCTGCAATACATTGAACAGACTCGTGAGCAGAAGGATTTCGCTGTTCTTTCCGGTAATGATTCATTGATTTTGTGGACGCTTCTAGCAGGTGGACAAGGCGGAATTGCGGGATGTTCGAACATCTATCCATTTGTTATGGCGCAGATTTATGAACAATTCTTAGAAGGAAATATTGAAAAAGCAAGAGCTTATCAAGATTCGATTCGTTCATTTAGAGATTGCTTCAAATTTGGTAATCCGAATACGATTGTCAAGCATACAGTAGGACTATTAGGCTACCCAGTCGGGAAATGTCGTGCACCGTTCAATCAAGTTTCCCCACAGGCAACTGAAGCGTTGAAAAAAGTAATTGCAGAAAATCAAGAAAAAGGCATGAAATAGGATGGAGGAAGCGAAGTGAAAAAAATCGTTGGAATCACCATGGGCGATCCAGCTGGAATTGGTCCTGAGATCGCGATTAAAGCCTTGAACAAACAAGCGTTATATGATCGGTGTCGTCCGCTATTAATCGGTGATGAAAGTGTTTTGAAATACTACTTAGAAAAACATCCGGAATTAGCTCTAGCTATCAATGTAGTGAAAAAGCCAAGTGAAGGGAAATTCACGTTTGGAACAATTGATTTGATTGATTTAGCTGTTGTAAACATGAAAGATTTGCCAATTGGGGAGGTCTCCAAAGTTGGCGGAAATGCCGCCTTTCAATATGTAAAAAAAGTGATCGAACTAGCGATGGCTAAAGAAGTTGACGCCACTGTTACAAATCCACTGAATAAAGAAGCAATGAATGCGGCTGGTCATCATTATGCTGGACATACTGAAATTTATGCAGATTTAACTGGAACTGAAAAATATACGATGATGCTGGCAGACGGGAATTTGCGGGTTGTGCACGTTTCGACTCATGTTTCCTTAAGAGAAGCCTGCGATCGTGCCACAAAAGAACGGGTTTTAGATGTGATTCGAATTGCGAATCAAGCCTGCAAAAATTTAGGAATCGCTGAACCGCGAATCGCAGTAGCGGGCTTGAATCCTCACTGTGGTGAAAATGGTTTGTTCGGTCAAGAAGAAATCAATGAGATCAATCCAGCCGTAGAAGCTGCTAAGGCAGAAGGCATCAAAGCGTATGGTTCTTTGCCAGCGGATACCGTGTTTTCCAAGGCAAACGGCGGGATGTATGACATCGTTGTTGCAATGTATCACGATCAAGGGCACATTCCATTGAAAACATTAGGCTTTGTCTATGATCAGAAAGCAGGTGCTTGGGAAGCGGTCAAAGGAGTAAACATTACTCTTGGTCTGCCGATTATTCGAACTTCTGTGGATCATGGTACCGCATTTGACCAAGCCGGGAAGTGGACGGCAAGTGAATTCAGTCTTGAAAATGCTATCGACTATGCGATTCGTTTAGCCGAGAATTCTTAGGAGGGCTGAGAAATGATTATTGATGCCGTAACAAATTTGAAACATTATACGAAATTATTTCCCAATATTCCTGATGCGCTTGAAGCAATGAATAGGATTGAGCAACAGGAATTTGGCAAAAAGTATTTCTTCGAGGGTGGTTTCTTCTTCTTTCAAGAAGGAGCGACCAAACCCATTGAAGAGGCACAATTCGAAGCGCATCGAAACTTCGTAGATCTTCAGATTGTCTTAGAGGGTGAAGAATATATTGCTTGGAACAAAATTGACGATTTAATTGAAGCAATTCCCTACAACGCAGAAAAAGATGTTCAAAAGTTTACGGGTAAAGATGCACATAAGATGAAGATGTCAGAAGGCATGGCGTACATTTGTTTTCCGTGGGATGGTCATAAGGCGGTTTTTCACGTCGATCAGCCGCTGCGCTTTAAGAAAGCAGTCATTAAGTTAGCACTTAATTAAAAAGGAAGCACTCTGGAAAAATAAGTGAGCGACTGCCGGTGAAACCTAGTTGGATGGGATGCGACATGAATCGTTTACTTAGTTTTTCTAGAAGAAAAAATAAACACATTAATAGGAAGAATAAGGAGGAAAAAGTATGACAGAGTTACCGAAAGTACGACAATCTGAACCAAATGGCGTGGTTTATCGGGATGATTTTATGAATATAGATTTTGGATTGATTCCCACTGGCGGAAAAGCAACTGCTCATGCACCCGCATTAATTGAAACGAAGGATGGTGGGATGTTGTGTGCGTGGTTTGCTGGAAGTTTTGAAGGAAGCGGAGATATTTCCATCGCTGTTTCCAAGTTAGACCCTAAAACACAGGTTTGGTCAGAGGCAAAGATTGTTTCTAAGGGTGAAGATCGCAGTGAACAGAATCCAGCCTTTTTCAGAGCACCGGATGGCGAGATTTGGTTAATTTATACGTCTCAATTGAGCCGTCAAGAAGGCAAAGATAACATGCAGTTTACTTCTATTATTATGGTTCAAAAATCTGAGGATGAGGGAGAGACTTGGAAAGAACCAGAGGTATTGTTCGATAATGAAGGGACCTTCTCTAGACAAGCAATTCAAGTTTTAAGTAACGGCCGTTGGATTTTTAGTACATGGCTATGTGAAGATTCACCAGATGGATTGACCAATGATCCAACGGAATTTCAAGTTTCAGACGACCAAGGAAAAACGTGGAAAGCGGTTCGGATGCCTGATAGTAATGGGCGAGTACATGCAAATCTAATTGAAGTAGAAGAAGGACATTTAGTTGCCTTTATGCGTAGTCGATTTGCGGATCATGTTTATAAGAGTGAATCGCATGATTTCGGTGATACTTGGTCAGTTCCAGAAGCGACCATGCTACCGAATAATAATGCGAGTGTCAGTGCAATTAAGCTGCAATCGGGTGAAATCGCTTTAGCTTATAATGTGAACGCTGCCAATCGTGCGGAATTCGGAAAAGTGGCATGGCCTGGCTTACGAAATCCAGTTGCTGTTTCAGTTACAGAAGATCATGGTAAAACTTGGCCAATCGGCAGAGTCTTTGAACCCGCTGAAGGCTATATTGGAATCGAAAATAAAACGAATAACTCGCAGCACGAATATCCGACACTTTATCAAGACAGCAATGGGGTGTTGCATTTGGTTTATGCCTACAAGAATCGTTTGTGCGTGAAGTACGTTCGTTTTACAGTGGAAGATTTATTTGGCGAAAAAAGAGAAGCAGAGGGTGTCTATAATCCAACTTCGGGTGAAGGCGTCTAACCGAAAAAAATAACTATTTGAAGTTTCCAGCATCAGTGTGTTGCGCTGCAGAGCGACCACTGCTCAGGACTTAGAATTACATTTACTGCTGATACATAGGGCGTTGATCTTCCTTATGTATCAACAGAAAGTAAAAAATTATTTCATTTTAACAAAAAAGGAGAATACAAAAATGACAATAGAAATGATTCTCGCCCTGGGTATTTTAGTTTTCATGATCGTCTTGATCATGTCTGACAAATTGGCCTTTGGCGCTCCACCTTTGTTGGCCTGCTTGTTATTGGTTGTTACTGGTTTATCAACAGTTCAAGAGGCTTTTGCAGGATTTGTAAATTCAAGTGTAATTATGGTAGCAGGATTTATGGTTGTAATGGCAGGTTTAATGAAGACCAGTTTGATTGGCAGAGTCCAATCCACGATGATCTCATTGGTTAATCGTGGCGGCTATAAAAGTTATGTGTTACTGCTGATCGTGGTGATGCTTGGTGCAAGTCTGACAGGTTCTGGATCTACTGGGTATTATGTTCTTATTTTATCGTTAGTATCGATGATTCCTTATAATAAAAAAAATGCCTACATCAAAATTAATGATGCCGTTAGGTTTTGCGACGAACCATCCGTTACTGCCCTTTAACTGCGCGTTATTTTATGGCGTAACTGTTAGTGTGTTAGAAACGGCGGGATATAAAGAGACGATCTCAATGCCGAAATTTGCAATCGTTAACTTCATTTTAGCAATGGGTTTCCTAGTTTGGAGTTTGATTGCTTATCGTTTATTACCAGATCATCCAATTACAGAACCAGGAGAAGAGGATAAAAAAGAAGAAGCTGAGGCAGTAGTATTACCGGCGTGGAAAGAAAATCTTACGATTGCTTTATTCATGTTAAGTGTTGCTGGTATGATGATGATGAATACATTAGGTGATGCTTCTTATGTGATTCCGGGATTAGCAGGTGCTATCCTCTTAGTAATCAATGTGTTAGATTTCAAAGAAGTGCGTGACAGTATGGGAGCACCAGTAATTTTGATGATGGCTGGTGTTATCGGAGTGGCAGATGCCTTAGCAAATACTGGATTTACAGCGATGATCGGTGATTTAGTGGCAGATACGATCGGAACGAATTTCCATCCATTCTTCTTAGTGTTGATCTTCGCTTTATTAACTAGTACCTGTGCAACATTTACGGGTTCAAACATGGGATCTGTTTATATTTTCGCTCCAATTGCGATAGCGACAACGATTAGTTTAGACTTAAGTCCTGTTGCAGCGGCAACAGCAGTTGTGATCTCTGGTTGGAATGGTGGGTACATGCCTGTAGATGGAATGCCAGCCATGATCATGGGGATGGGAAAATACAAGCTGCCGGAGTTCTGGAAATATTCAGTGCCTATGTATCTGATTCGAATCGTTGCACTGACAATCGGATCAGTCGTAGTCTTTCCATTTTAAATAAAGTAATTCTTTTGTTTGGATTGACCGTTCTACATTAGAATTTTAATTTCCACATAAGGGAGTAACCAGCAGTGTAACAGCTGTGACAGTATCACCAATAACGAAAAAATTTTTCTGGTGCTGTCTTGAATGGTGAGACTTGTGTATGCCTCTTTAGACATACACAAGTCTCTTTTTTTAAGAAAAATTAGGAGGAAGTTATGACAGAAACGAATAAGAAACAAAGTACAACAGCATTTTATGCGGAAGCTACAGAACTTGTTTTGACTGAAATGCAGACATCAAGCGATGGATTAAGTAATAACGAGGCAAAAAAACGTTTAGCAGCATATGGAAAAAATGAACTGGCTGAAGGTAAGAAAAAGAGTCTATTGATGAAATTTGCGGAACAGTTCAAGGATTTTATGATTCTGGTTTTACTTGCTGCTGCAATCATCTCAGCAATTGTATCTCATGAGGTTGTTGATTCAATCATCATTTTACTCGTTGTGATCATTAATGCGATCATGGGTGTTTTTCAAGAAGCCAAAGCGGAGCAGGCGATTGAAGCGTTGAAGCAAATGTCGACACCAAATGCTACTGTCTTGAGGGACGGGCATACCTTATCAATCAAAAGTGATGAGCTAGTTCCTGGGGATATTGTATTACTAGAAGCGGGAGATGTTGTTCCAGCAGATATTCGATTATTAGAAGCGGCTTCATTAAAAATTGAAGAAGCGGCCTTGACGGGTGAATCGGTACCAGTGGAAAAAGAAACGGGCGTATTACCAGCTGGTGATATTGGTATTGGGGATCGTGTAAACATGGCTTTTTCAAATAGCAATGTAACCTATGGCCGGGGTAAAGGTGTTGTAGTGAACACTGGAATGAGTACCGAAGTCGGAAAAATCGCTGATATGTTGGCTCAAGCGGACGAAACAGAAACGCCTCTGAAGAATAATTTGAATGATCTGGGAAAATTCTTGACTATAGCGATTATTGCCATCGCAGTGATTATGTTTATCGTTGGAACATTGATCAATGGGACCTCTTTCGTAGATATGCTGTTGACTTCGATTTCCTTAGCCGTTGCAGCAATTCCTGAAGGCTTACCAGCAATTGTGACAATCATTTTAGCTTTAGGAACCCAAGTAATGGCAAGACGTAATTCTGTTATTCGCAAATTGCCAGCTGTGGAAACGTTAGGAAGCACGGACATCATTGCTTCGGATAAAACAGGGACTTTGACACTGAATCAAATGACTGTAGAAAAATTGTATGATGAGTTTCAGCAAAAATCGGCTAAATCTACTATTGGAACAGACAACTTAGCGATAAAAATCATGAATTACGCTAATGATACAAAATTTGCTCAAGATGGAACATTGATTGGTGATCCCACGGAAACGGCTCTAGTTCAATTTGGGATTGATCAGAATTTTGATATTCACCAAAGTCTAAAAAAGGAGCCTCGTGTCGGGGAGCTTCCTTTTGATTCAGATCGGAAACTCATGAGCACGGTTCATCAACTTGCTGACGGAAGATACCTAGTCGCGGTAAAGGGAGCTCCAGATGTTTTAATTCAACGAACAAAACGTGTATTTGTAGCTGGCCAAGAACATTCCATGACGGAAAAAGAAAAGAATGAAATTCTGTTTAACAATGCTGATATGGCGAAGCAAGCATTACGGGTGTTGGCGATGGGCTTCAAGTATTTAGACGAACTTCCACCAGAATTGACGTCAGAAATACTTGAAAATGATTTATGCTTTGCTGGATTAGTCGGGATGATTGATCCCGAAAGAGAAGAAGCTGCCGAAGCGGTGAGAATGGCAAAAGAAGCTGGGATTCGACCTATTATGATCACAGGAGATCACAAAGATACTGCTGAAGCCATCGCGGTTCGTCTAGGAATTATTCATGCTGGAAATTCCAACGCTGTCTTAACTGGTGCAGAGCTGAACGAGCTGAGTGATGAAGAGTTTGCTAAAAAAGTGTATAACTATTCTGTATATGCGCGCGTATCGCCAGAGCATAAGGTCCGGATCGTGAAGGCCTGGCAGCAAGAAGGAAAAGTAGTAGCGATGACCGGCGATGGTGTCAATGATGCTCCGTCATTAAAACAAGCCGATATCGGAATTGGTATGGGGATTACTGGTACAGAAGTTTCTAAAGGCGCCTCCGATATGGTACTGGCTGATGATAATTTTGCTACGATCGTCGTTGCCGTCGAAGAAGGCCGGAAAGTATTTTCGAATATTCAAAAGACTGTTCAATACTTGTTGGCAGCGAATTTAGGTGAAGTCTTGACTTTATTTATTGCGACCTTGTTTGCTTGGGATACTTTGTTGCCGATTCACTTATTATGGATCAATTTAGTAACTGATACTTTTCCAGCAATCGCATTAGGAATGGAGCCAGCTGAAAAAGACTTAATGAGTCATAAGCCAAGAGGACGCAGTTCAAATCTATTCTCTGGTGGAGTGTTCAGCAGTATTATTTATCAAGGAATTTTAGAAGGCGGGATTACGTTGTTTGTTTACTGGTTTGCGATTCAAAATCCAGCGCATACAGCGTTAAGTATGCCGGAATTATCTACTCAGGCACTTTATAATTTGCAACATGCAGATGCCTTGACGATGTGCTTTGCGACACTTGGATTTATGCAGCTATTCCACGCCTTTAACGTGAAGTCTGTGAAGCAATCAATTTTCAAAGTAGGGCTGTTTCGTAACAAAACCTTCAACTGGGCGATTTTGCTTTCCTTTGCTTTGATGGGTGTAATTATTTTGGTTCCGGGACTAAACGATATTTTCCGTGTAGCTTCTTTGAATGGTGTCCAATGGGGCGTAGTTGCTGGAGCGTCCTTCTCGATTATTCCGATTGTTGAATTTGTAAAGTTTTTTCAGCGAAAAGTTTCTGCTGAAAAAGTTGAAGAAATCGTAATTGAGTAAAAAAACAGGCAGTGTGTCAGAATTTAGATACGCTGCCTGCTTTTTATGTACTAAGCTATTTTTTGGGACAGACATATTTCATTGTCGTAGTCCCGACAATTATCGTATTTACATAGATTTGTTCGATGATTCCTGTTACTTTTTCTCCATGGCAGTCTACGGTAGTAATTTCATTACCAATAACATATTCCATTAATCATCCATCCCTTTCACCTGACATCCTACCACTGATTAAGGAATCATTCTCTTCAATTATTTATTATGAAACGAAATTATTAATAGTGCGTATCATTTGTTATTTTACTTTTTTAGATGATTCATCCGAAACTAAAATCTAGTAAAGAAAAATACAATTACACACCTCCTTAGTCATTGACTGATTGGTATACTCAGAGTGTAACTAAATGAAAGAGTGATTTAAGAATGAGGCGCATCTGAGGATTGTTACTCATTTAGAAAGCAATGAAGCTAAAGACTTTTGAGAAATCCTTCACCCGATTTGACGATACACGCTATAATGGGTTTAATAAAAGAATGATTAACAGAATGAGAGGTGATTCCATGAAATCAGAAAAAGAGACGACAAATTCGTTGATTGAAAATCGAGCAGCTTCCCTGCAAACTACCTCAAAGGTTGTGCTGCCACCAGCTCTAGCTGAACGAATAGAACGTTATCCAGAAAATAAACGGCGGCCCGTTAATAAAACGGTTTTTAAAAATGATTATTTTCAATTGACCTACAATACAAGAAATCAATCTATGGCAATTTCTTCAAAAGGCGATTTAGTCTATTCAGCGATTCCTTATGATACAGCTCGAAACTATATCCAACGTGCCGCGATCCAATATTTGCTTCATCCAGAAGAAATTCGACGCTATATTGAGCTTCATCAGACAACAATAGAGAAATATTTGATGTTGAGCATTTTTCAGGTGTCTGGAAATCGTGTGGATGAAAAATCATTTGAAGTAAAGCAGGCTTATAAAGCGATCCTGCAAAATCCGTTATTAGAAATTCAGGTTGCTGGACGATTGATGCAACACGATGAAACCGGACCGTTATCAGCGAATCTGGCCGGAAAATTTCTTTTTAGTGAAAATATAAAAACCGGAATTGCAGGCTATATTTCTGAGTATTTGAATTTCGTTGTTCAGCTGGCTAATTCATTGCCATTGATGATCGATGGAAAAGATGTTCAGTTGTTAGATGCAGTGGAGCAAGATCAACTGCTGATCGACAAAGGACTGACGATATATTCGGATATTGGATCGGCACTTTCCTTATTGCCTCAAGAAGTGAAGCATGGTGTTGAACAGGCTCTAGCTGTTACTGATTCAGCTCAAATGGTCAATACTCAACCGCTTCTACGCTCTCAATATGGGGAAGAACTCTCCCGAACGCGGGAAAACTATGTTGCTCACAGTGTCCATCCCGATGAAGCAGAGAAGTATTTCAAAAACGTCCATTCCACTGAAAATCGTAATCTGATCAATGTGGTTTCAGATATCCATGCGCAGGATGGAAAGTTGCCATTTGTTAATCGACATTTTAATGTGCTGGTCGGTGATGTGTCGGATTCTCATGTTCAAGATGAAGAAATTGAAGGGATCTATGTGATAGGAGGACATGAACTAATGGACGTTCTACCTGAAACGACCGATGTATCTGAAGAGCAATGGGATAAGTGGCGACCGTTTTTCAACTATGAATGGTTTAAGGAGCTAATGCAAGAAACGGATGAAGCGTGGTATTTATTACCGACTGGTGAGCATGATTTTTATGAAGTGGTCAAAACGGAAATCACTAGTCGCTTTCCAAAAATGAAGCTTTTGAACAATGAGTATCTTATTCATGAAGGTATTCGTTATGTCGGTTTGACAATTCCTGTTGCGTTAGTGAGACGAAAAGAAGCGCTGCAACGATTCATTTTAAACGCGTTGGAAAAAATCTTAGGCGAGGACGTGGATACACCCACTGTAATTGTTTCTCACGCACCATTATTCAATGAACTGAGCCTACTGCCAGAAACAAGCGATGCATATAATAAAGATTATGTTTGTTCAGAACCACAGATAGAAAAGCTATTTGAAAGATACAATATTATCGGCGCTATTCATGGACATCATCATATCCCGGCATCTTCAAGACGCTTCAAAAATGTTGAATTTGCTGGAAAACGGATGTTTGTTGTGTGTTCGATTTATTCAAAAGTAAATACCGGGTTTGAATTAATGAGCTTATTAGAACGCGGAAAATAATTGACAGAGGAGAAGAAAGATTTTCGCCTCTGTTGATTTTTACGATTATTCAAAGATAATATATTTGTTCGTATATAGCTTTACTCGAATATGAAAGAATGTATGGAGGAAATCTATTAGAGTCGTAATCTCAGACAATATCACTTTTCAAGAGTAATATTGAAATTTATTAACAGAACTTGCTAACTCTGAATTTGACGTAATTGACTATTCACGAGAAACTCAAAACTTAGCAGAGGAGTATCCGCAAATTTTGATGGGATTTTATAAAAAAGATAGAGACCACTGATATTTTTTCCTTATTTAATCAAGATAAGAGAGGATATTCGTCGAAAGATCGCTGTTCTTCAAATGAGTCGACGGATTTAGAAACAAGTAATGGAGGCTGTGACGAAATTTTTGTCACAGCTCTTTTTTTGATTTTTATAAAAAATCTTGAATCAGCTTCTTATTTTCCGGTCTTTTATCAATTTCCAGTTTGGCGATTTTGTGGATTAACATATCAAGCGTAATCTCATTCATTTCTTCTTCTACTTTTTTCTGTAGTGCATCGTATTTTTCGCTAAGCACTTCTTGAATATTTGCGCCAACGATACAATTCGGATTGGTTTTAGGATCTACTTGAATCAAGTTCGTATTTCCCTCAATACTTTTATAAATTTCTAATAGCGTGATATTTTCCGGTCGTTTTGCGAGAGTGGGGTTTGGTTTTCCGATTTGTGTGAGGATCAGCCCAGATTTTTTTAGTTGGCTCATGATTTTTCGAACATTTGCTGGATTCGTTTCCACACTTTTAGCAATCATTTCACTAGATAGCGCATCAGTTCCTTTGCAGATTTCAATATAAGCAAGGATGTGGATGGCATCACTGAATTGTATCGAGTATTTCATGACCTCAGCTCCTTTTGTAATTTTCTTTCTTGACATATCTTATCATACTACTTATGATTATAGGTGTAAATTATAAATGTACAGCAAAAGAAAAGGAGCGGATCATATGAATTATTTGGTAACAGGTGCAACTGGAGGATTCGGAAATTATGCATTGGACTTCTTGAAAAAAAGTATTTCAACCTCGGAGATTTTTGCTTTGGTTCGAAGTGAAGCAAAAGCTGAAGCTTTAAAAAGGGCTGGTATACATGTTCGAATCGGTGATTATGGGGATAAGGAGGCTATGGAAAGAGTATTTGAAGGAATTGATCGTGTGCTGTTTGTGTCTGGTGCTCCAGGCAATCGAAAGAAGGAGCACGCAAATGTGGTTGAAGCAGCGATAAAAGCAGGAGTATCTTACATTGTTTATACAAGTTTTGCTGAAGCGGACAAAGCAACTAGTCCTTTAGCTGAGGATCATCTTTTTACAGAACGATTGATTGAAAAAGCAGGCATCTCGCATACATTTTTGCGTAATAATTGGTATTTAGAGAATGAATTGCCGTTAGTCGAAGCGGCTATGAATAGTGGGAAATTTGTTTATGCGGCTGGAAATGGAAAAACAGGTTGGGCGATGAAAAGAGAATACGCAGAGGTGGCTGCAAAGGCTCTACTAGGAGCTGACTATCCAGCCATTTTAGAACTTTCTGGAAAACCAGTAAACTATAACACTTTGGCGAACGCGCTAAAAAAAGCGACAGGAAAAGAGTTTGAAGTAATAAGTTCAGATGATTCAGGTTTTATTAATCATTTAGTTGCCAACGGAATGCCTCAATCGGTCGCAGAACTATTTTTATCCTTCCAATATGATATTAAAAATAATCAACTAGATGTTACTTCTACGGATTTCGAAAAAGCATTAGGCAGACCACTAATGAGTTTGGAAGCAGGATTTAAAGAGCTTTTGCATTGATGGATACACAGACTTTTTTGTCTAAGCATTATAAAACAGCTAGATAAGCCTAAAATGACTATTCCTTCTTTGGAATAGTCATTTTTAGTAAATGAAAAACTTGTATGGAGATACTAATCAGAAATGATTTCATACATAATGGCAAGATCTTCCGCCGCCATTCGAACCTTTGATTTTTCAATCAAAATATTTTTACCAGTCATGATGTAAGAGGGCATGATTCGGATATTTTGATAGTAAAGTTCAGTGTTTCGCAATTTATAGGTGGAGATAGCCGGGACAATATTTCTTTTTGTAGACTTTTTGGTGATCCGATTAAAGCATTTTTTTGCGACATCGCCCATCAACATAATTACTTGAACATTTGGAAAAAGGGTCAATTCCTTTTCTAAATAAGGCAAACTTTTTTCGATGCTGTCATTAGAGATTGTCGTTTCTAATTTTGGAATTTTTATCGCATTAGTTAGATAAATACCGTAAGACAATATGTCTTGAATGTTTGTAACCTCGATACCGGCTTTTTGAAATAATGGTATTGTAGTTTCCATGTAAGCAGCATCTTCTAAACTGTAGAAATCATTGTTTGGATCAGCAGGAACCACTTCGTTAATCATAATCGCCTTTATTAATTTTGGATCGATATCAATATCGTTTAAATAAATCTGGTCATTTTCATCTACGTATTTCTCAATTTCTTGTTTGATATTCATTTTGTGACCTCCTTTAGTTTAGTATACAAAAGAAATCTTGACAGTGAGTGTCCAGTTTAGATTGATTGCCAAAATAATTGAGCGATGCTGGATTTTGATGACAATGAACTTATCAGCTGCTAAGCAGATTATTTTCCTTCATAAAATAATCGTGTTAGGGTAATTTTATCAACTGATAAGTGGAGGTCTTTTTATGTTTTTAGCGATTAATGAAATCAAACATTCGAAATTGCGTTACACGTTAGTAATGGGAGTCATGTTTTTGATTGCCTATCTGGTATTTTTTTTAACGGGGTTGGCTTATGGGCTGGCGCAAGATAACCGAACAGCAGTAGATAAATGGAATGCAGATTCCATTCTTTTAACAGAGGAAGCGAATAATAATCTCAATATGTCAATGATACCGCTGAAAACCTTTGATGATGTAAAGGCAGATGAAAAAGCCTATCTTGCTCAAACAGCGGGAGTAATCAAAAGTGATGGGGGAGAAAAAATTGATGTCAGCTTTTTTGGTATCGATAAGGATCAATTTCTGGCTCCAAAGCTGACTAGCGGAAAGATGTTTTCTTCTGATGATGAAGCAGTAGCGGATCGTTCGCTAAAGGATGAATACAATCTGAAGCTCGGTGAAACTGTTAAAATGGCAGGAAACGATAAAACATTAAAAATCGTTGGGTTCACGGATAATGCAAAATTCAATGTAGCACCAGTGTTGTATACAACGATTGGTGCGTATCAGGAAATTCGCTTTGAAACACAAGGAACTAGTGAAAATACTCGAATCAATGCGATCATTACTAGAGGAGATGTTCAATCATTTCCAGATGATTTAGAGGAGACGGACATCAAGAGTTTTATCAATGATCTACCAGGTTACAGTGCACAGGTCTTGACCTTTGGATTTATGATCGGTTTCTTGATCGTAATTGCTGCAATCGTCATAGGAATTTTCATCTATGTGTTAACGATGCAAAAGGCAGAAATATTTGGTGTGATGAAGGCTCAGGGAATTTCAAGTCGCTATATTTCAAATTCTGTAATTGCGCAAACATTCCTATTAGCGACTGTTGGGGTAGTGATTGGATTAGCAGCTACGTTAGGAACAGCTCTGATATTACCAGATGCAGTGCCATTTCAGGTTAATATGTTGTTCTTTGGCGGAATCAGCATATTGATGATCTTAGTTGCTTTAATTGGTGCGTTCTTCTCAGTGCGAACCATTGTAAAAATTGATCCATTGAAGGCAATCGGATAGGGGGAAGAAAAATGAGTGCAATTGAATTTAAACAAGTAGAAAAATCATTTAAAGATGGCGATTCAACGATTGAAGCGTTGAAGGAAACAAATTTTTCAGTGGAAAAAGGGGAGTTCGTTGCCATTATTGGTCCGTCTGGTTCGGGAAAGAGTACATTTCTGACGATTGCAGGCGGTTTACAGGCCCCATCAGAAGGAGAAGTTCTGATCAACGATGATGATTTCAGCGAGAAGAAGGAAAAAGAACGGGCAAAATTACGCTTCAAGGAAATTGGTTTTATTTTGCAGGCATCAAACCTAGTTCCGTTTTTAACCGTCAAAAAGCAATTAAAGCTAGTCGACAAAGTTAGTAAAAGTGATAATTCGGAAATGGCGGAAAAATTATTCGAGCAATTGGATATCGCCAGTTTAGAAAATAAATATCCTGAAGAGCTTTCTGGCGGGGAACGTCAACGAGTCGCGATCGCTCGGGCGTTGTATCATGACCCAACGATTATTTTAGCCGATGAACCGACAGCTAGTCTGGACTCTGAGAAGGCTTATGAAGTTGTAAAAATTTTAGCCAAGGAAACCAAAGAAAAAAATAAGGCGACAATCATGGTCACTCATGATACTCGGCTGGTGAAATTCTGTGACCGAATTTTAGAGATGAAGGATGGAGAATTAACAGAAAAAGACATTTCAGAAGCGAACGAATAACCTTATCGCGTATAATGATGGTATCAAATAAAAAAGAGGCGATTGGATGTATGAAGAGATTTTAGATGTTGCTGAAGAATTATTTATGAAGCAAGGCTATAATGACACATCTACTAGGCAAATCGCGAAAATACTTGAGATTACGCAACCAAATATTTATTACCATTTCAAAAATAAAGAAGAAATCTATTTTCAAGTAATGCAGCGATTGGCAAATGAAGTTGGGAAAAACCTATCAGAGCTTTCAGCTCAAGATATCAGTTTTGAGGAAAAAATCTTGGCGATGGCTTTCTATTTACAACAAAGGCATCCTTTCAGCCTTTTTATGATGATGCATGATATTCAGCATACGCTGAGTCCTGAAACAGCTCAAAAGTTATTTGTACTTTGGCAGAGCTCTTATAAACATCCTTTTCTTAAGGTATTTAACAATGAATCTCAAATAAGAGAGACGGTTGATCCGAATTTTGCTGTGAGTCAATTGTTTATCTTGATATCCGCTTACTTGGATTCACCTGTGAATGTGCGGCAAGAAAATTTGGAGAATGCAATTCAACTTTTTTTCCATGGTGTATTAAAATAACGAAAAAAATCCCACTGTCATCTTCGACAGTGGGATTTTGCTTAAGCTAAGACAGCTGCGATCATGTCTGGTAATTCTTTTTTCATGACACGTTTGGTATTTAGGGCATCTGTATAAGTAACAGTTTGATCTGCTGCGATAGTTGCCAATAATTGACGGTCTTTCTTCGGTGGGTTATAAAATACCTCGATCGCTTTATCAGCATCAGACCATTCAGCAGAGTAATTTGCTTTTGATTTTAAAGATTGATTCAATGCTTCTGCTTGGTCTGCGGTTACATCAGCACTAACAGGTTCCTTGACTACATCAGCCAAGATATCTTGAGCAAGCTCCGCTGCTTTGTCAGTATCCTCACTTTCAACAACAGATTCTGATGTTTTAAAACTTTCTGACCATAAATTATAGATGCTGTTGGTCAATTGATTTAAGGTATTTGTTTGTGGTTTTTGAATATGAGCATTGACTAATTCTCTAAAGGAATGGTCATGCTCCGCACTTTGAATATGGCGAGTTTTTCCATCAGGAGTTGTCTCATCAAGGTGGATTTGATGTGTGTTCACTTTATCAAAATAGATTTTTACATCACTGTGGATGTGCTCACTCAGTGTTTTTTCCACTTGAGCAAAAGTTTTGTTGATTTGTTTGTTACGAATTTTGAGTGATTTTTTGATACTTTTTAAATTCACGAGTATAATTCAGTCGCTTTCTTTTAAGAGTTGTACTAATCCGTTAGTATTATAGCATACTTCGTGAAAAATGCAGTAGGAATACGATAAAATAGGTTATTTGATTCAAAAAAAGCGACTTTCAAATAAAATATTGAGTAATTCAACTTAAAAATGCTTAATTTTTTAGCACACGATGACTGTTAGTGTGGAAAAAGGGGAAAGAACGGAGGTTAAAAAAAATCTCAGCCGCTTTTACCTGAAGACAGCTGAGATTTCTTACTTATCTTAAATCATCTAAAAATTCAGTTTTACCAGGATCGATTTCATCCTTCATCTTGATGATCTTGGCAGGGGTGCCAGCGACAACGGCTCCAGCTGGAACGTCTTTGGTAACAACAGCACCGGCTGCAACAACGGCATCTTTTCCGATATGGACTCCCTCTAAAACAACGGCATTAGCTCCGACTAAAACATTGTCTTCTACGACAACAGGTGAAGCACTAGGCGGCTCAAGTACGCCAGCCAACACCGCTCCTGCACCAATATGGGCATGTTTTCCAACAGTTGCACGTGCACCTAAAATAGCTCCCATGTCAATCATCGTGCTTTCGCCGATGGAAGCACCGATATTAATGATAGCACCCATCATGATGACTGCTTTATCACCAATCTCAACACGATCACGAATCAATGCACCAGGCTCAATGCGAGCGTTAACTGATGAGATATCTAGCATTGGAATTGCTGAATTTCTGCGATCGTTCTCTACATGAACATCACTAATTTTTGTTTGTTGTTCGTTTAATACTTCTTGTACCGCTTGACTTTCACCAATCAAGATCCAGGTTTGTTCTTGACCGAAAAACTGAACTTTTTCTTTGGTGATTCCCGCTAAATTTCCTTGAACATAGGCTTTCACAGGAGTCGTTTTTTCGGCATTTTTAATAAATTTAGCAATTTCATAAGGATCGGTTAAAGTCATTGAATCTGCTCCTATCTCATACTAAGGTAATTATTTTTCAAAAGGCGAAAAATAAGTTTGATTTTCGCCACGTATATCATCCAACTAAAGATCTCGAATTAAAATTAGTCAATGATTCATGTCTTAATAGCAATTCAAGTATAACTGCCAAAAGTTAGACTGACATCCTATCTCATACTAAGGTAATTATTTTTCAAAAGGCGAAAAATAAGTTTGATTTTCGCCACGTATATCATCCAACTAAAGATCTCGAATTAAAATTAGTCAATGATTCATGTCTTAATAGCAATTCAAGTATAACTGCCAAAAGTTGGACTGACATCCTATCTCATACTAAGGTAATTATTTTTCAAAAGGCGAAAAATAAGTTTGATTTTCGCCACGTATATCATCCAACTAAAGATTTCGAATTAAAATAGACAATGATTTATGTCTTAATAGCAATTCAAGTATAACTGCCAAAAGTTAGACTGACATCCTATCTCATACTAAGGTAATTATTTTGTCTTGTTTGTTATTTCTCATCAATCAGTTTTTCCATATCGTACAAACCAGTCTCTTTATCACTGATATATTTTGCGGCTTTAACTGCGCCACTAGCAAAAATATTTCGGGATAAAGCCAAGTGGTTCAACTCAATCACTTCATCAGGACCGGCATAGATTACGGTGTGTTCACCAGGAATCGTACCGCCGCGAACAGCGTGAATACCTAATTCTGATAACGGATTTTCTAAATCATTGCCATGGCGGCCATAAATATAGGTTTTCTTTTCCTCTACCGCGTCATTTACCGCATCAGCTAATAATAACGCAGTTCCACTAGGAGAATCCTTTTTCTGATTGTGGTGTTTTTCCACGATTTCAATATTGAATTCTTCCTCTAAGACGGGTGTGATTTCGCGAATCGCTTTCGCTAAGAGATTGATCCCTAGAGACATATTGGCTGAGAAGAAGACGGCCGTTTGTTCTGCCGTTTTAGCTATTTGTTCTTTTACTTCATCAGTCAGACCGGTTGTGGCTACAACAACAGGGATTTTCTTTTCTGCACAATAATCCAAAACAGCAGGGACTGCGGTATAGTGAGAAAAATCAATGACTACATCTGCATTTACCTGACAATCGTTGATTGCTTGAAAAGTAGGAAAGTCCGCTTCGAAGGCTTCACGATCAATTCCGGCAACGACTTGCATATTGGATTGATGCGCGATCATTGTCTGTAGAACCTGGCCCATGCGGCCATTGGCACCATTTAAGATAATATCGATCATTTAGCAACCTCCAATCCATAAGCAGCCATTTCCTTTTTCAATCCTTCAACGGTTTCGTCTTTCGCTGCAGAAAGTGGGAGACGGAAGTTTGGTTCGATTTTTCCTAATAAACTCACACCTGTTTTGACTGGAATAGGATTTACTTCGCAGAAGATCGCATGAATCAATGGAATTTGTGCTAACTGAAGTTCTTTGGCTTTTGAAAAGTCGCCATCTAATAAGGCTTGTGTTAATTCATGGGTTTGCCGTGGGGCAATATTGGCGATTGTTGAAATAGAGCCTTTTCCACCAAGTGCCATGATCGGTAAGACTTGATCATCATTTCCAGAATAGATCGTAAAATCATCTGGCATGATTCGTGCAATATCAGCAATTTGTGAGATATTCCCACTGGCTTCCTTAATTGCTACCACATTAGGAATTTCGCCTAGGCGTTTCACCATTTGTGGTGTGATATTCATATTAGTACGTGAAGCAACAGAATATAAAATAATTGGTAATTTCACGCTTTCAGCAATTTTTTGATAATGTAAAAAGAGGCCTTCATCTGATGCTTTATTATAATAAGGAGTCACGATCAATAGAGCATCGGCGCCAACTTTCTCAGCACCTGTCGATAATTCGATGGCATGCTGGGTATCGTTTACACCAGTTCCGGCAATAACTGGGATTCGTCTGTTCACCTTTTTGACGACTGTCTCGATTACAGCAATATGTTCGTCATTGGCTAAAGTGGAAGCTTCGCCAGTAGTTCCGCAAGCGATGATTGCATCGGTTCCTTCACTGATCTGCCACTCGACTAGCTCCTCTAACTTCTTGTAATCAACAGCACCATCGGCTTTCATGGGCGTAACTAGAGCAACACCAGATCCTTCAAATATTCTCAAGGGAAACAACTCCTTCTTCATTTTTTTCAAAGCCTTTGTAAAAAGGTCTTTAATAGTAGAATTATATCTTAATTATGAGTGCCTGCCAACGAAAATCTCATGAAATTTTTAATCAAAGAAAGTCAAAAAAACAAGAACGTTTAATGTCCTTGTAAGTTTAGTTGATACATCAGCCATAAATCAAGACTGGCAATCACTAGATAAGTCGTACCAATCTTGGTACCGAATAGGAAAAAATAGGTAAGGCTACCAAGGAAATAAACGAGCAGTTCTAAGCAAAGTTTCCCGTTGCCAGTCAGAACAGTTGGGGATTTTGGCGCACCATATCTCGCCCAAACTAGTGTGATAGTAATTGTTAAAACAGCGAAGAGAATTCGTTGTAAAATACCTTTTTTGATAAAGATACCACTAAAAAGCCCGCCAACTGTTGCGATTTCAAGTAAAAATCGGATACCCAATACAATACTAGCCAAAAACGTGCACCTCCACAAAAATTTCTATCATTATAAGTAGTAGAAAATTCTAAATCATCAGGAAAAAACAATCAATGTATGGACGTTTTAAAGAATAAATGCGATCGCTACAAAAAGATAAGTCCAGCGAATATCTTTTTGGCAGAGAAGATAGATACATCCGGCAACTACTGAAAAAAAGATCGTATACAATCCGCCACTGAACCCTTGAAGAAGAAAATGAATTAGGCCCCAAGTGATCGCAAGTAGTAATCCTCCACTAGGAAATCGCTCAGACAATCCAAATTGAGATTCGAAAAATTTCTGACCAAACGCGATGACTAATACAATCAAACTACATTCTGCAAAATAATAGAATAGACGAAAAATAAAGGAAATAATACTTTTCTTCAGTTCCCCATTAAACTCGACGACTGGTTTGAATCCGCCAAAGCCGATTGTAGAAACTACGATCACAGAAAATACTAAGCAAATAATTAGTATAAGTTTTTTATTTTCCAGAGGCCGAGAAATGCTAAAAACATCAAAATTAAAGCGGCTCTTCGCATAATGAATTAAGAAAATAGAAACAACTGACCATAAAATTGCCGTCAATCCGGCATTTACAGCTAGACTCAAACCACTGCTAACCAACCCAAGAAGCAATTCCAAACTAAACCCTGCAAAAGCATAAAGTGCCAACCATAAAAAGTCGACAGGCATAATCTTTTTTTCTTTTTCCAATTTTGTTCCTCCAAATTTCTTTTTACTAAGTGTACCAAGTAATTAAGGGATAGGTACTAAAAAATTGAGTAAGGCTCAAGAGAACAATGAAAGGAGATCAAATGAATTGTAAATTTTTAGAATTTAAAATCACAATTACTCGTTTAAACGAAAGAGAATCATGTATTAATTTTGAAAAATTTCAAAAACAAATTAATGACCGCTGACGCAATCTGTACTATAATATGAGAAACTATCAATGATTTTCTAATCAAAAAATAGGATTCTGAGAATTTTTATGGAAATGAGTGAGACGATGATCGATACGGAAGTCAAAGAGTTAGAAGAGTTAGTCACTACTATGCGCCGCGAATTGCACCAAATCCCCGAATTAGGATTGGAGGAAAAGCAAACGGCAGCGTATATTCGAAAGAAGTTGGCATCCTTTGGTGTCACAGAGACTTATGAAGTCATTGAGACAGGTACGATCGCGGTCTTACACGGCACCAAACCAGGTAAAACGTTAGCCTTTCGTTCAGACATTGATGCGTTGCCTGTAGAAGAACAAACGGGCTATGATTTTGCTTCAAAAACACCTGGAAAAATGCATGCCTGCGGTCACGACGGACATATGGCAACGCTGCTAGGTTTCATTGCCTATTTACACAAGTATCCAGAAAAAATTCAAGGAACGCTTGTCTTTGTCTTTCAGCCGGCGGAAGAAGGACCAGGTGGTGCGGAATTAATTATGAAGTCCGGTATTTTACAAAAGCTAGGTGTAGAAGAAATCGTGGGATTGCATGTCTTTCCAGATCTTCCAGCAGGAAAAATTTCTTGTCGACCAGGGCCAATGATGGCGCGTAATGCTGAGGTGACGATCACAATCAAGGGCGTCAGCACACATGGCGCACAGCCGCAGCTCGGAGAAGATGCAATTGTTGCTGCTGGCGGTGTGATTACTGGTTTGAATAGTATTTTAGCACGAAATATCGGACCATTGGATAACGTGGTGTTGACCTTTGGAACAATTCACGGTGGCGAGGCGATGAATATTGTCGCTAAGGAAGTTGTTTTACACGGAACAATGCGGGCCTTTGATGATGCCGTATATGAGGAAGTCGTTCGAAGGACGGAATTAGTAGCCGGGGAAATTGCTAAAGGCTATGGCTGTGAGGCAGTGGTTGATTTCAATCATATGTATCGAGTCGTTGATAACGATCCGGAAATGGTGAAGAAATTGGAAAAGGTTGCGGCTGATTATTATGTGGAAACTCCACCATATTTAATCGCGGAAGATTTTTCTTGGTATCAGCAGGAGATTCCTGGGATGTTTTTCTTCTTAGGGATTCGTGATGAAGAAAAGGGCTATACGTATCCGCTGCATAGTGGAAAAATGAAATTTGATGAGGTAAATCTGTTACTAGGGATTCAAACCTATGTAAACTTAATTGCTGGATTGAACGAGAATTAATTGAGGGGGCTTACGATGGAATTTGAAACTAAAAATGGTCATTTAATGTGGGATGGTTGTGATACTGTTGCTTTAGCAGAGAAATTTGGAACTCCGTTATATGTGTTTTCGCAAACCATGATTGAAGAGAAGTGCCAAGAACTGCAGCGAGATTTTGTCGAAAAATATGAGAATGTTCGTGTGGCTTTTGCCAGCAAAGCTTTCTCAACGCTTGCGATGTTAAAAATTATTGAAAAGCAAGGCTTTTCTTTAGATGTTGTTTCTGACGGTGAATTGTACACGGCGATCAAATCTGATTTTCCCGCGGAGCATATTGAAATGAACGGCAACAATAAATCAATCGAAGAACTAGAAATGGCGATTGATTATGGCGTTGGTCGAATCATCATCGACAGTCTGCAGGAGGTTGATCTGATTGCGGCAATCGCCAAAGAAAAACAAAAAGTAGTGGATGTTTTGTTCCGTATCACACCTGAAGTCAATGTTCAAACTCATTCATTTATTTCGACAGGACAAAAGGATTCAAAATTTGGGATTCCGATCGATGAGGCGATCTTGTTCCCGCAAATCGAACATGCGATTGAAGCACCAGAAGTGAATTTTTTAGGTTTTCATTTCCATGTAGGTAGTCAATTATTTGATAATCATGCCCATCTTGCAGCGGTAGAAATTGCTTTAGATTTGGTTAAAATGGTAAAAGACCGTTTTGACTATACAATCAAGGAATTGAACTTTGGCGGCGGTTTCGGTGTTCGCTACACAGATGCAGATCAGCCAAAGCCTTTTAGTTATTTTACAGATCCTATGATGGAAAAAGTATTGGCTTTTTGCGAGATAGAAAACTTACCGCAGCCTGCAGTTGTGATTGAACCAGGCCGGAGTATCGTTGCTGAAGCAGGGATCAGCCTACACAAAATCGGAGCAATCAAAGAGCTTCCTGGATTGCGAAAATATGTCAGTATTGATGGTGGGATGACCGATAATATTCGTCCGGGACTTTATGAAGCGGAATATACAGGGATTTTAGCCAACAAAGCAGATGTTAAAGCAACGGAAAAAGTGACGGTTTCAGGTAAGGCCTGTGAAAGTACGGATATTTTGGTCAAAGATATTGAGCTGCCAGTGGTTGAAGCTGGCGATATTTTTGCTACTTTTTCAACGGGAGCTTATGGCTATTCTATGGCAAGCAATTACAACAAATTAGCGATTCCAGCCGTTGTGTTAACAAAAGCAGGACAAGCCGAAATTATCGTAAAAAGACAGACCTTGGGTCAGATGATTCAAAATGAAGAAATTCCTGAATTTTTGAAATAAAGACTCTTGAAATGAGGTGGATGAATGAACATTCCTTTTTATAAACTACAAGGTGCAGGCAATGATTTTATTTTGATAGATAATCAAGAACTGAACTTTGCCAGTGAACAATTGACCAAATTTGCGGCTCGTGTTTCTACTCGTCGTGTCTCCGTTGGAGCAGATACTTTGATCGCGGTAGAGGCAGCCCGCGGATCCGGTGATTTTTATACTCGCTTTTTCAATGCTGACGGTTCTGAAGCAGAAATGTGCGGAAATGGCGCTCGCTGTGTGGCGCGCTGGGCATATGATACGGGTATTGCGAAAGAGAATATGGTTATTGAAACAATTGCAGGTGATGTGCCAGCAGAACGTTTGGACAAGAGGGCCTATCGCGTACAGTTGAACTCACCAACCGTTTTTGAAGGAGATAAAGTGATTCAGGTTGATGGAAAAGAGGTAACCGTGGATTATGTTGAATTGGGGAATCCAGGGATCCCTCATTTAGTTGTTCACGTACCGGATTTAGCTATGACTGAATTAGAAACAATTGTTAAATTCGCTAGAAAATTGAGAAATCATTCGGCCTTCGAAAAAGGCGCTAATGTGAACTTCTATGATATATTGTCTGATCAAACGGTGGTAGAGCGCACCTATGAACGAGGTGTGGAAGATTTCACTTTGGCCTGCGGTACCGGAACCGGCTCAACGGCATATGCATTGACTAAAAAAGGTCTGGTCAAAAGTGATCCAGTAGTAATTGAAGTCTTAGGTGGACAGCTTCAAGTGAATGTTGTCGAGGATGACCTTTATTTAATTGGTGACACGAATATGGTTGTCAAAGGAACAATTTTAGATGAAGATTTAGCGTAAAAGAAGGTGACCGTGCGTGGTCATCTTTTTTTTGGGGGATGAGAAAATAGTAGGAGGAATGTAGATGGCGTTGAAGTGGGGAATCGCGTTTCTTTATTTTATGTTGGATTGGTTTATTCCGGGAATAGGGCTCCCAGAAAATTTATTTGCTTTGAGAGTGCTTGTTACACCGGCCTTTCTTATTCTTGTCATTCTATTGTTTGGAAAATCATTGATTGAAGATTTTAAAAAGCTCAAGTGGAGAGAAATTCTAGTTATCGTTGTCATAGGAATGCTTTTACTTTGTTTAACCAATTGGTTATTTGACACAGGGAGCAGAACCAATGAGAATGTGAGTGTTTCATGGATATATCTATTGTCAGCGATAACCTATGGTCCATTTTTCGAAGAAATGATCCTTCGATATTGCATGATTCCATTGTCAGGAAGTAAGTGGACAAAATTTCTTTTGCTTATCCTATCAGCAAGCTTGTTTTCAGTGATTCATGGTTTCAGTTTTACTGTGAGCTATTTTATTTCTGGAATCATTTTTGGCTCAATTTATTTAGTGAAAAAGAATATTTGGTATTCGATTATTGTTCATTATATCAATAACTTGATTGCTGTTGGGATCATCTTATTTTATATGTCTTAAATCCTTCTTCATTGACGAGAGTTTTTTTAGGACGTATCATGAGATGAATAGAGTTACTTAGGAGGCCGACATGGAGAAATTTAAAAAAATGGTGGCGATCGAGCCAACCAAATTATTACCTGAATGGGATGAAAAACTCAAGGATCTAGCAGAAGAAACTTTTTTTTATGAGGATATTCCGACGGATGCAGCGACAATTATCGATCGAATAGGTGACGCAGATTGTGTGATGTTGAGTTTTACCAGCTTTATTGATAAGGAAGTCTTAGATGCTTGCCCGAATATTCGTTATATTGGAATTTGTGCCAGCTTGTATGCGCCAGAAAATGCGAACGTAGATATTCTCCATGCAGAGAAAAAAGGGATCGTGGTAACAGGCGTTCGTGATTATGGTGATGAAGGTGTGAAGGAATATGCCATCAGTGAATTGGTTCGTTTATTACAAGGGCGCGGACCTGCGATGTGGAAGGATGAGCCAATGGAATTGACCGATGTCAAAGTCGGCATTGTGGGCATGGGAACAGTCGGCAGCTTATTGGCGAAAACGATGAAGTTCTTTGGTATGAACGTCAATTATTATAGTCGAACGCGCAAACCTGAAATTGAAAAAGAATTGAATATGACTTATTTGTCCTTAGATGAGCTGTTAGGGAAGGTAGATATCTTAATTACTTGTCTGAATAAAAATGTTGTTCTATTAGATGAAGTAGCTTTTAATCAGTTTGGCAATGGGAAAATTTTGATGAATGTTTCGATTGCGCCGTCTCATGAAGTGCCAGCGCTAAAAAAATGGTTGGCAGAACCTGGGAACTATGCGTTTAGTGATACTGAAGCAGGATTAGGCGAAGAAGTGATAGGGTTACCGAATGTTTTTGCCGGAAAAACCAACGCCGGTCTAACTTCGATGGCAAAAGTTCGTTTGGCTCAAAAAGTTATTGCAAATATTAAGGAATTTCAAGCAAATCATTAATGGAGATTTTATGAAGATTCAAGCGTAATGTCGTTTGAATCTTTTTTAATGTCCAAGCGTATGTAAAGAAACATTACGTGAAATGTTGCTTTTTTCAAATTATTTTTATCTCATGTCATATAATATTACATTGGTTATTGAAATTCCCTTGAAAACTCGCTATGATAATACAAATGATGGTTGCGTGTTTTGAAAAGAAATGGGGAAAAGATATGGAATATCAATACTTAGTTCAGGTAGAAACGATTGTCGGAGAAATGACCGAGGAAACATTCAATACTCGTCGAGAAGCACTGTGCTATGCAACAAATTATGCAAAAGTTAAGATGAGCAAAGTATTCAGATCAGGTGAGATATTACATGAGTTCAATTATTAAGCATTGAGACCATAGGATTATTGAAGTTTGTATAGTGTTTAGAAAAAGGCTTTGTCTCTATGGACGAAGCCCTTTTTTTCGTACTGGAATCAAATTTCCGGCAACAAAAATCAGAATACCTAACCAAATAAAGGCAAAGGCAATGAATTGCGGCAAGGCATATGGTTCATGGAATAGGAAGATTGCCATCACTAGCATGATGGTCGGATTCACATACTGGAGAAAACCGAGCGTTATATAAGATAGCTTCTTCACAGCAGTTGCAAAAAGTAGCAAAGGAATTGCCGTTACCACACCGGCCCCCATTAACAATACATTCGTACTCATTGAATAATTCATGAATCCAGTCGGTGAAATAAAAAACAAATAGATTAGACCGATTGGCGCAATAATCAATGTTTCCAAGGTGATGCTTGTTGCAGAACTCAACTGCAACTGTTTTTTTGTTAATCCATACAAACAAAAACTAGTTGCTAAAAAAAGCGAATTGAAGGGGAAAACACCGGTTTGGAGCGTCAACAATATCACTCCAGTTAGTGCCGAAAGACTAGCCAGCTTGGCTTGCTTCGTTAGCGGCTCTTTTAAATAGAGAGCACCAGCCAGTACATTTAGTAATGGATTAATATAATAGCCTAAACTAGCTTGTTGAACTTGTCCAATTGACACCGTATAAATAAAGATTCCCCAGTTTAATGAGACGAAAATCGCTGCCATAATAACAGCGAGAACCTTTTTTCGATTTTTTAAAAGTACTTTGACCTCTTGAATAAAAGTCGGCATCTTTCGTAATGCAATCATGTAAAGCAACATAAAAATCAGAGACCAAATAATTCGATAAAACAAAATATCAATAGAGCTGACACCACCTAGCAGTTTCCAGTAAAGCGGCAGGATGCCCCAAAGAATATATGCACCAAAACCATAAACTAACCCAGAATCTTTTTTCATCAGAACCTCCTTGTTTGAATCGTATTTTACCATTTTAACATAAACAATTGAGAGATAATTTGAAAAAAAGGGATTTGATGATTATAAATAATATGTGATTACGAAAATTGGATTAACGATTTTGAGCTTCTTTGATTGATTTGAAGGCATTGATACCAAATGAAATTAGAAAGAAGAAGCTTGCTAGTTTTAAGACCGCACCCGATTGAAAGGCGAAGAAAAGTGAGACGAAAAAATAGGAAATAGCGATATAGGTATACATATTATTGAATTTTTTTAGGTTCAAAAGGATCACCTCTTTAAAGAAAGTATATGCTTTTGAGGAAACCGCGTCAAAATGGAGGTTTTGAAAAAATCGTATTCTGAAATTTTGTAATATAGAAGTTAAGAAATCTTTATAGCTCAGCTTGGGAATAGAATTGTAGGACTTCTATTAAGAAACCCAAAATGAAAAAAGAAGAGAAACGGTCGTTGAATGAAAGGATTAGCCGAAAAATTTCACTTTTTACAAGTTACAGTGATTTTAGTCGTGAGAGGATCAAAGAATCCACTCCATCAATAATTCTTCTTCAGTTGTTTCACAATCTGTTGTTTCCTTTAGAATCGTGAAACCTTGTTTTAAGTAAAACTGAACAGCACGTTCATTTTTTTTGATAAACGCTTAATAATAATTTTGAGTGCTTCTCTTTTATTTTCGCCAATAATTGCCCACCAATTCTTAATGATCTGTATTCCTGCAATACAAAGATTCCAGCAATATACTCGTCAATCAAGCCAAGAAAGCCGATGATTTTCTCGTTATGATAGTAGGCATAAAGATCAGCGGTAGTGAGGGACGCCTTAACTGTTTGATAATTTTTGAGCCAATAATTCCGGTCAATAAAAGTATGAGCCTCCAAATTGCTCTTTAACCAAATAGATGCAATGGTTTCTAAATCTGCGTCAGTAATTGTTTCAATCCGTCTAATCATCATAAGCTCCAAATTTTTTAGTTTAATATAGTAAAGTTCAGTCTTTATCTATCGATTGAAAAAATGGTTCTTCAGCGTTTGAGTAATAGTCTTTATTTAGTTTATCCTCAGATTTTACTCCTAATAAGGAAACGAGCATTGGGCTGAATCCTAAAACGCCGAGAAAAATTGCTAAGGGAATATAAACCCGTTTCTTTTCTAAGATGGATCGTTTGCTCGACATGGGAAAGACTCCTTTTCCATAATTGTAGACGAAAGATAGTTTGAAGGCAAAATTCTTTGATAACAAAAAACGCTCTCTACCCAAAACGATGGATAGAGGCGTTCATTACTTTAAGGTTTAACCGATCTTTGTTGTTCCACTGCCGATATGTGCGACATAGAAATCTGGCGCGTAACCAACAATTTCCATGTATTTGTCGTAGACTTTGTTTTTGAAGGTTGGAATATTTTCTTCTTTGACAACAGCAATCGCACATCCACCAAAGCCGGCACCTGTCATTCGAGCACCTAAGACACCGCTTTGAGCTTGAGCCGCATCGACTAAGGTGTCCAGCTCGATTCCTGTTACTTCATAGTCATGGCGAAGTGAATAGTGAGAGGCATTCAACAATTTTCCAAAGGCTTCCAAATTGCCTTTTTCTAATTCCGCCTTCGCTTCTAAAGTTCGTTGATTTTCGGTTACAGCATGGCGTGCGCGACGAATCAAGGTGTCGTCGCCAATCAAATCAATATTTGCTTCAAAAGTGGTTTCATCTAGATCGCCTAATGCTTGAATGTCCAGTTTCTTTTGCAGACGAGCAAGTGCTTCCTCACATTCGCTGCGACGTTCATTGTATTTGGAATCTGCCAATTCACGGCGTTTGTTGGTGTTCATGATCACCACTGCGTAACCGTCAAGCTTTACTGGAACCATTTCGTATTTTAACGTGTTGGTATCCAGCAGAATCGCTTGATCGATATCGCCAAAGCCAATGGCAAATTGATCCATAATCCCTGAATTGACACCGATAAATTCATTTTCGACTTTTTTTCCTGTTTTTACTAGCTCAAGACGATCGGTCTTAAAATCAAATAAATCTTCTAAAACAACTCCAACTAATAATTCTAAGGAAGCACTGCTGGACAGCCCAGCACCATTTGGAATTGTACCTTCTACTAATAGCTCGAAGCCATGATCAATTTTATGACCGGCATCCTTCAATTTTAAGACCATGCCTTTTGCATAGTTAGCCCAGTTATCTTTCTTTTCGTAGTCCAATTGATCAACGTCAAAGGTGATGACACCAATATCTTCAAAGTTAGTGGAATAAACCAAAACTTTCTTATCTTCGCGAGGAGCCGCTACACCATAGGTTCCATAAGTGATGGAAGCAGGGAAGACGTGACCACCATTATAATCGGTATGTTCACCGATCAGATTGATCCGTCCGGGTGAAAAGTATTGGGTCGTTTCTTTGGGGCCAAAAATTTCAGCAAATTTTGTATTTAATTCGCGTTTAATTTCCATGTGTATTCGCTTCTTTCAAGTTTATTTTATATTCGGTAATCGTTTCAAAGGGTTCGTTCGCAGGCAGTTTAATGGAGCCGAATTCAGAAAATTGTTCTGCTCCTGGTGCAACCTGTGTTTCAAAAGTGATGCCGCCGTGATGAGCGAGTTGTTTTCCTTGCATCATCGGTCCATCTTCACCAAAGTTGGCGGTAAAGATGACAACACTAGAAGAATCTGTTGAGACAGTTAGTTCAACTGTTCCATCAGGGCTAGTCAGTTTTGCTGCGGGTTTGTTCAAATCGCTTTCCTTTAAGAAGAATGGATGATCCAAGCCGTTACATAGATTTTTTTGTTCAAAGTCACTAGTAAACATATCAGCCAAAGCTGTTTCTGTTTGGAAATCAAAAGGTGTTCCAGTTACATTCATGATTTCGCCCGTAGGAATGGTATCTGGTCGCAGAACAGCAACAGAGTCACTATTTAGCCAGAGCTTGTGTTCATCGATCGCTTGAGTAGGATCGCCTGTCAGGTTGAAATATACATGATTGGTGGGGTTGAACAAGGTAGTCTGATCGCTGGTAGCTTTAGTGGTCACACGCCAAACATTTTCCTGTGTCAGGGTGTGTCGAACCTCCACCTTCAAGTTTCCTGGAAAACCATGCTCGCCATCAGGGCTAGTCAGTGTGAAAATAATGGATGCCTCCTGATCACCATTTTCGATTGCATAATCCCATTTTTTCGTTTCAAAGCCTGGTTTGCCACCGTGAAGAGAATGACCAGTTTCTGGATCAATCGCTACTTGATAGTCTTTACCGTCAAGTGTGAAGCGTCCATTTTCGATTCGACCAGCGGTTCGACCGATTGAAGCCCCGATAAAAGCATCCCTTTCTAGATATTCTTCGGCTGAATCAAAGTTTAGTACCAGTTCTTTGTCGTGCCCTAGACTGACGATTCGTGCTCCTAAATCAGTTACCGATATGTGGAAACCGGATTCATTTTCAATGCTAATTAAGTGATAACCTTGACCAAAATCTTTTTCTGTAATTTGCATATAAAAAAACCTCGCTTTTTTTGTGTAATGGAAAATTTCTCGTGTCTTAATAAGTTTAGCGATTTCTTGATTAAGTGACAAGTTCTAAGAAAAGCATCATCATTCCCTGAAATCAATTTATCAAGAAATCGTTTTCTTTTAAACGTCTTTCTGTGACGATTATTTAACTTTTTGTTGCATTTTTTCTCAAAAACAGAAGAAGATATTCTACAAATGAGCGGGTCTTCTAAAATAATGGCTAAGATAAAAAAGAAGTAAGCCAGAAAAACCAATTACAAAGGAAAAGTTGCCAATATAATCATAAACAAGTAAATCATACCTTCCCAATGGTGTTACTAGAACAATACAAATCAAAGAACACACTGCTGCTGCAATGGTTTGGATTAAAAAGTTCTTATCGCCAGAATAGGTGAGAAGCCAAGCGTAACAATTTGTAAGTATTAGCCATAAGACGAGTAAAATTAATGCATGGGAACTTCTTTCGATCAGGCGACCAGATAAAATAGTCATAAATAAAATGACAAAAACCGCAAGAGCGATCAATGGCACAATTACTGTGAGTTTTGTAAGAAACATGCCGATTTTCTTTGTTCTCGCTGAGCTGGTTAAGGTGCTGGATTTTCTTGCCAAATAGAAATAATAAAAACCTAATAAAATAAAAATACCTGAAATCAAATTGTTAAACCTTCCTTATTCATAAGATAGAAATATCCTTAGTATACAATACTCAATTCATACTACAACATGCAATCAAAGCTCACCATGTGCTTCGATAAATTTTCAGCGTCCAAGTGAGTAAAAAGGGTATCGTGACAATCAAGAATAACAAAAAAATTTTCTAAAAGGATCATTCTTTTGTGCTTTTCCCTTAGCAGCAAACCGGAAGTAGCTGGATGTGATTCAATAGTTGTGAATACTATCAAAAAATATACTATTTTCATGTATACTTTAGAGTGAAGATTAGGATGGAGGTACTGGTGATGGAACAGGCAATCTTTTTAAAAAAGGAACAGCGTCAGTTGAAAACCGATCTGCATTTTGATTATTGCGGAATTTCAAAAACGCTGCCCTTTCACGCTTTTGGACCTGCGATTCGGCAAAATTATACACTGCATATCGTAATGGAGGGGAAGGGAACCTATCAAGTGAAAAATCAACAGTATCATTTAAAAAAAGGTGATTTGTTTTTGATTCGTCCTGGTGACTCAACTTTCTATTTGGCGGATGGGGAAGATCCGTGGATGTATGGTTGGCTTTCTTTTGGCGGAGCCGCAGCAGACGAAATCATTCACCATTCACAGTTTAAAAAGGATCAATACACGATGGTATCTTCAGATACGCAAAAATATATCAATACTATCCTAGCTTGTTTGCCATTTGTGGAGGAAACACTCACGAATGAGCTGCATTTAAATGAATTGACCTATCATTTTTTAGCAATTCTCTTAGAAGATGGTGGCAAGAGTCATTTAGGTAATAAAAAGGTTTATTCACCTTTGGCGGTAGCGACTGTCGAATACATTGAAGCTCATTACGCAGAGCATGTCACTGTTGAGGAAATCGCCCGGCGGTTAGCGGTTAATCGCAGTCATCTATCACGAGTCTTTCGTAATCACATGGATATTAGTATCAGAGATTATTTACTGGGGGTACGAATCAATCGAGCCGCTTTTTTACTTTCTATGACAGATGAGTCCGTCGAGAATATTGCTGAGCAGGTTGGTTTCAATAGTCTTGTGGTTTTTAGTCGGATGTTTAAAAAATTGACTGGAGAAACAGCAACAGCTTATCGCAAACGAATGAAAAATGAAGATTTTAAAAATGTATCGTTAGATGATTTAAAAAATCAATTAAAAAAACAAGCGGTGGTAAATAGAGCAACATAGCTAAGTGAGCGTTTACAAAGCCTTGAGGTTATCCTATACTTATTTTATAAGTATAGTTTTTTTACATAAAATGCCTAAGCTGTCTTTTTGGGGAAGATACCTATTTTTTAATTATCCAAAAGTATGGCAGATATGGTGAAAATAAACGGGAGGGATCCAACCATGAAAAAAGCGAGTGAAATGACCGTTGAGGAACTGGGCGCGTATATTGATCAGTCCGTATTGAAGCCTGATTTTACGGAAGCAGAGATTCGACAATACATTCAAGAGGGCATTGATTATCATTGCGCAACGGTTTGTGTAAACCCATCTTCTTTGGATATCGCAGCGGAGATGACAGAAGGAACCGATACCAAGATTTGTGTCGTTTGTGATTTTCCATTTGGGACGAGTACGACTGCCTCCAAAGTGTTGCAGGCAGAGACGTATTGTCAGCGAGAGGATATTTATGAGTTAGATATTGTCGCGAATTTTGGTTGGATTCGTAGTGGAAAATATGATGAAGTAACCAAAGAGCTGAAGATCATCGTGGAGACGTGTCATGCTCATGGGACAGCAGTGAAGGTTATTTTTGAAACGGATACATTAAATGAAGAACAAATTCGTCAAGCCTGCGAATGTGCGATTGCGGCGAATGCTGATTTTGTTAAAACAAGTACCGGCTTTATCACGGGTTATGAGAGTAAAGGAGCAACTAATGAAGTGATCCAGATCATGATGGACCAGTGCAAAGGTCGAATCAAAATCAAAGGAAGCGGTGGTATTCGTACGCGGGAGCATTTCTTAGAACTAATTGATATGGGGATTGACCGAATGGGTATCGGCTTCAAATCCACACCAGTCGTTTTAGGAATGGATAATTAATATGGAGAATAACTTACTTTTTGAAAAACGAGAAGACTTTCGAACGTGGCTCACGGAAAATGCGACAACCAGCGGCGGTGTATGGCTGATTTTTGGTAAGACAAAGCAAGTCAAAAGTCTAAAAGCTGGGGAAGCATTGGAAGAAGCGCTATGTTTTGGCTGGATAGATGGGGTGATGAAAAAGGTTGATGAACACTCTTATCTGAAATATTTTGCTACACGACGTAAAAATAGTAAATGGTCTGAAAAAAATAAAAAAATTGTGGATAAGCTGGAGCAGCAAGGCTTAATGACAGATTTAGGGCGAGAAAAAATCGCAGAAGCAAAGCAAAATGGCCAGTGGGCGAATGCGACGAAGCCATCAGCGATTACAGATGAACAAATTGCGGAAGTAGCAGCGTTGCTGAAGAAAAATGCCGAGGCTTCAAAGAATTTTGAAAATATGCCGCCTTCGGTTAAGAAAACCTATACCCGAGCCTACTTAGATGCTAAAACTGAGGCTGGAAGAACCAAACGACTAGCCTGGATGATTGATCGATTAGAGAAAAACTTAAGACCAATGTAACGAAACGCTGGAATCTTAGTCTGATTCCGGCGTTTCTTTGCGCTGAATATAAGTTGACAATTCTTTTTGGTAAACTTGCCAGTTCGATTCACCTGTATTCAAATAGTGAGCCAATAAATAGCCAATATACGGACCAGTCGTCAACCCAGAGGAGCCAAGCCCGCTAGCAACCAATAAATGATCATCCAATTGACCAAAAAAGGGGGCATAATCAGACGTATATGCGCGTGTCCCAACTCGATAATGAAAGGGTGTAGTTAATAATTTCTCGGGTTCCATGAGGAAATCCCGTGCACTATTTGTGAGTTGTTCAAAAGCTTCTGGTGTTTCTGACAAATCCCAAGCCGCTTCATTTTCATGTGTTGCGCCCAGTAAAATTTTTCCATTTAAGAAGGGGATCAAATCTGCTTCGCCATCTAACACGGCTACCGGGAAATTTCCGCTAGAGTTAAAAGCCGTTTCAAATACTAAGAGCTGCCCCTTTTGTGGACGTAAATCGACTTGGTAGTTTAAAGGAGCTAATAATCCTTTTAAATGAGGGCCGACAGTTAAAATAATTTGATCAAAAGCTGCTTGGTTATCGCCATAGGTGAGGGACTGTATATTTGCTAACTGAACACGTTGAGAAATAAACTTAACGCCGCTTTCTTGCGCTAATTTACGCATTCGAATCAAATAGGCCTTTCCATCTAAGCGACCGCCACCGCTAATTTTAAGAGCTGGCAAGGGTTTTAGTAAGGGTAATTCTTGCTGTGTCTGTTCGCCAGTCAGCTGCTTGATCATACCGATCTCTGGTGCGTTTTTTTTACGTTCTTCTGCCAATGCTCGTAGCTCTGCTATTTGCTTTTCGGGACGTAAAAGCAATGTTCCAGATTGCTGATAGATCGTATGATCTAGCTGGAAATCTTGGATCAATTTTGGAAAGAAAGCCGCACCATCTTTGGCTAATCGATACCACTGCTTATTTCGGCGTTTGGACAGCCAAGGAGAGATAATCCCTGCACTGGCTTTTGTTGCTTGTCCAGTAGGATCATCAAAAAGCGTTACTTGATATTTTTTTGGATCTAAATAATTTGCCAGTGTCATCCCAATGATGCCACCGCCAATGATTGCGATTTTTTGCATAAGTTTCAATTCCTTTTTATCTTAAAATTTATATAGTCAGTAAGATCATATCACTAGATTGAAAAAAATGCTTTTTAGATCATTGCTGGAAGAATAGTGATAGTTCAACGCTTTCATTGATTAATTTTACTGATTTGAAAATACTTTTCGAAAATTCAAAAATATTTTACTTTACCTGTCGTAGTAATTAGCGTACAATGATTACAACGACAGATGAAGTAATCTCAGGAGGTGGCAAAATGATTTCTAGCGATGGGATTCGCGGATACAATGATGTCATCATTTTGTCCGTACTGAAGGATGGCGATTCCTACGGGTATGCTGTTTCCCAGAAAATTAGAGATGTAAGCGGAGAAATCTATGTCATCAAGGAGACGACACTGTATTCGGCGTTCAATCGTTTGGAGAAAAATGGCTATATCCATTCTTATCCTGGAGAAATTACCCATGGTAAAAAACGAACGTATTATCAGATTACAGATAAAGGACTGGCTTTTTTGGAAGAAAAGCGGGATGAATGGAAGCAAACCAAAAAAGTTGTGAACCGATTTATGAAAGAAGGGTAAAAAATGGATACGATCAAAAATTAT
This sequence comes from Enterococcus sp. DIV0187, assembly GCF_051713785.1. Taxonomy (NCBI): domain Bacteria; kingdom Bacillati; phylum Bacillota; class Bacilli; order Lactobacillales; family Enterococcaceae; genus Enterococcus; species Enterococcus sp. DIV0187. The sequence continues at coordinate 305,657 of NZ_JBIOQO010000002.1, read as the reverse complement.
GTAGAGACATTATTTCTTGAATTTCCAAAAACAAAAGAAGTCTTGCGAGCAAAACAAGAGATTTTAACAATAATGGAAGATCACTATTTAGCGTTAATAGATGAAGGAAAGAGCGAGCACGAAGCGATTGGTCAGGTAATCAGTGAGTTTGGCTCCGTTGATGAATTACGTGAAGAATTAGAATTTGCTTCTCGTGAAAAAGAACCGGAAAATGGAATCAACGAAGACGAGATGTATCAGTATTTGACCGAACGTAAGAAAGATGCAATGGGTTTAAGCTTAGGGATCAGTGGTTGCCTGCTTGCGGTTGGAGCATTGATTGGATTGGGCATCCGTGGTTCTGAGATGATGGGATTTTTATTGTTTTTTGTTATGATCGCTATCAGTGTTGGGATTATTATTTATAATGGGATGCAGTTTTCAAAAAATAATTCAGAATTAAATGATCGTTATATCCCGATTGACACGAATAAAGAGGCTCAAAAGTTGAAAAAAGGTTATCAAAAAAGCTTTCAAGTCAGCTTAGTATTTGGGATTTGTCTGTGTGTATTAAGTATCTCGCCAATTTTCTTTTTCCAAATGTTTACCTACGCGGAATACGGAATTCCCGTGATGTTCTTCTTTTTGGCAATTGGGGTGTTTCTAATTATTTACGGCAGTATCAATTACAATAGCTTTGATAAATTTATTAAGGAAAAATACTTTATCGCTGATGAAGATGAATTAGGCCCCAATGCGATGCAGGCAAAATATGGTGACTCAGCACGTACGAAGCATTTGCTGGAGAGAGTTTATTGGCCAATTGTTGTGATGATCTACTTAGGCTGGTCGTTTTTGAGCGGGGCATGGGGTATGAGCTGGATGATTTTTGTAATGGCAGGAATTTTTTACAGTGTTTTGGAGGCCATTTTTGTAAAAAAGTAGTATAAGATTTATACGTTGAAAGACGTTTTAGGCATGATTAAGATGCTTAGAACGTCTTTTTTATCTGTTTTATCAGTCAAAATCCTTTGGAAAATTTCTTATTAAATCCTCATCGGTTAACGATTGACAAAAATTCAGAATAAACCTAAACTTAAAGCGAACATATGTTTGATTTTTGAGGAGGTGGTTTTGATGAATGTGTACGAAGGGGAGCCTGTCAGAGATGTTTTCTGTATGGACTCGAAAAGCTTTTATGCCAGTGTGGAGTGTATTGAGCATGGACTGAAACCACTGGAAGACTTGCTAGTTGTAATGAGTGGGGATCGCGAGAATGAGGGGTTGGTTTTAGCAGCAAGCCCGATGGCGAAAAAAGTTTTAGGCATCAGTAATGTTAGTCGGGGATTTGAAATTCCTAATCATCCCAAACTTCACATTGTACCGCCGCGGATGACACTCTATATTCAATATCACATGCGTATCCAAGAGATTTTTCGTTCGTATATGGCAGAAGAAGACATTCATACCTACAGCATTGATGAACAATTTGGGGATTTGACCCATAGCTGGAAATTATTTGGCAAAAGTTCGGCGGAAGTTGGAAAAATGATTCAAAACGAAATTATTAAAAAAGTTGGTATTTATACTTCGTTAGGGATGGGAGACAATCCTTTATTAGCAAAAATCGCGATGGATAATGAGGCCAAGCTTACTAAAGAGCGGTTTGCTCAATGGCATTATCAAGATGTGCCTGAGAAAATTTGGCCGCTTCGCTTAAGCGAATTTTGCGGAATCGGCAATCGGATGGAGCGTCGCTACCAAATGATGGGTATGTATACCATGGGTGATTTGGCTCATACCGACCCCTTTGTCTTGAAAAATCATTTTGGTGTGATGGGGATGCAGCATTATATGCATGCTTGGGGGATTGATCGTTCTGTTCTCTCGCAAAAGGATTTGTATCCTACTAAGGAAAAATCGATTGGCAACTCACAGGTTTTACCAAAAAATTATGCTCATAAAGGTGATATTCTAACTGTTATCGCTGAAATCTGCGAACAGGTCGCACAACGATTACGAAAGAACGATGTATTAGGCGGTACACTGCATCTAGGAATTGCCTATGCGTATTTTGGCAGCGGAAAACGCGGAGGGTTTCATCATCAATTGAAAATTCCACCGACCTATCAAGCGCGCGAACTAACAAAAGTAGCTTTTGCGTTGTTTGAAAAATACTGGGATCATTCTGAAGTCCGTAATATTTCTATCACAGTTTCCTCTTTGCGACCAGCAGGGAATCTACAGTTAAATTTGTTCGAAGATCCGCAGCAAACGATCAAAGAAGAAAAAATTGATGAAGTTATCGCTCAAATACGCAGTCGTTATAAATTCAGCTCGATTGTGCGGGCACATTCGTTAAATGAAGGAGCTACAGCAATCAAACGAGCCGGTTTGGTTGGCGGTCATGCCGGTGGAATGGAAGGAATGGATTAGGGATGATTTATGATGATGAAAGTGCCGAAAGGTTATTTATGGAGGCAAAGCAGGTTTATCAGGATCGCGGAATGATAAAATGGATCGGTTTTTATCTTTCTGATCATACCGCCGTACTGAATAAAGAGTCGAAAGAACGAAACCACATCAATAGTGAAAAAGAACCAATGTCTTTAGAAGAAATCGGGGAAGTTTTGCAGCAGGCATATTTGCAAAATAAACGAATTGCTATCCAGCTGGAGGCTCTAGATGATGAAGGAAACTATTTAGATGATTTGGTAGGTAGGCTTATTGGACAAAGAGAAGAACAAATTTATTTAAATGAAGAGGAACGAGGCGCAATTCATTTGACGATTGAGCAAATTCATCATGTTGAGATTTTAGGTCCGAAAAAAATTCTTAATCAGAAGATTACAAAGTAAGAAGTAAAGCCATGACGAGAAATCGTCATGGCTTTTTCGGAAAATAGTTAGAATAATTTGATTTCGTTTAACGGCCAGAAACGTACAACCACTTTTCCTTGGATCAAGGATTTGTCAACGAAGCCAAAAATTCGGCTGTCTTTAGAAATCAAGCGATTGTCTCCTAAAACGAAATACTGATTCTTTGGAACAGTTACTTCAAAATCGTTGGTAAAACTCTCAGCATTAGCTGCTTGTTCCTGAAACGCAGTATTATAGGAATATTCCTCATTAAGCTTGTCCTTTTTGAACTTTTCCTTAAATTCATCAAGATACGGTTCGGCGTATTCTTTGCCGTTGATTGTAAGTACATTGTTTTTCATCTGCACATGATCTCCAGGTAAGCCGATGATTCGCTTTACTACATACATATTTTGATTGTCTGGTTCCTTCGTAGTGATGATATCCTGTCGATCTAGATTAGATATTTTTGATGTGACTAGATGCTGCTTGTCGTGAAGCGTTGGGTCCATCGAATGTCCTTCAACCTTTACCGGAGAGAAAACAAACATCCTGGCTAAAAATATCAATGCTATGATAATGACTACGGGAAGCCATTCCTTGATTATTTTATTCAATAGATTCACCTCATTGCTAAATTTTATCATTCTTCAAAACAAAAAGCTCTTATTTGCTTCTAATAAAAGAAAAAGGCGATTGAGGGTAGAGATTTTTGTATGAATATGGGAAACTGTAAACATGCTGAATGAGGAAAGATGTAGCTGTAAATTTTAAGCATTAGAAGAATGATCTATGGTGTAATTCCATTACTTTAAAATGAACAAGGATGTCAGTTCTGCTTTTTGCAGTGTCTAAGAATGCAAGAGAAAAATGCGCTTCTGAGGATGAACACAAATGAGCGGTTTAGCAGAATGATATACGGCGAGAAACTAAAATTAATTTTTGATAAAAAATTAATACTTTAAAATGAACAAGGATGTCAGTTCTGCTTTTTGCAGTGTCTAAGAATGCAAAAGAAAAACGCGCTTCTGAGGATGAACACAAATGAGCAGTTTAGCAGAATGATATACGGCGAGAAACTGAAAATAATTTTTGATAAAAAATTAATACTTTAAACTGAACAAGGATGTCAGTTCTGCTTTTTGCAGTGTCTAAGAATGCAAGAGAAAAACGCGCTTCTGAGGATGAACACAAATGAGAGGTTTAGCAGAATGATATACGGCGAGAAACTGAAATTAATTTTTGATAAAAAATTAATACTTTAAATTGAACAAGGAGCAAGACAATGAAAAAGAATTATCCTGCACCACCGATTTTACCGAAAAATTTCTCTGAGGATTTTTACTTGGAAGATGAAGCAACCATTGAGGATGTCCATGGCACGGATTTTGATTATAGTTATTTAACCTGTGAAAATTTAGTGTTACGTCGTTCGATTTTAGAGAAAATCACGATGCAGCGGACTAAATTATATCGATTTGAAGCGAGTAATGTAATTTTTAAGAATTGTGATTTCTCAAATCTGGAATGGATCGGTGGCAGCTTTCATCAGGTTATTTTTGAAAGCTGTAAATTGACTGGTTGTAATTTCGCAGAGAGTTATTTAAGGGATTGTCAGTTCAAGGATTGTGTGATTAACTTCGGCTCATATAGTGCGACGAATTTAAAAAATGTCGCCTTTGAAAATTGTCAAATGACGGACAGCGAATTCTTTGAAGTGACTTGGAAGCATTTATTCTTGTCCAATAATGAATTGGATAATAGCAACTGGATGCGGACAAAACTATCTGGCTTGGATCTTACTACGAATCAATTTAACAAGATAGCTTTCTCGATGGAGCATCTGAAAGGATTGAAAGTGAATTCTTATCAAGCTATGACCATTGCGGCTGGATTAGGTTTACAAATTGAGGAGGCTTAGATGAAAAGAGAAAAAAAGAATATCCAAAAGATTCCTGTTATTTGTTGGGGAGAACCAAGCGATGAGATAATCTTAGCATTTCACGGCGATCAATCTCATAAGGAAGATACCGTCATTCAATTGTTGGCTGAGATTGCCACACAAAATGGATATCAAGTTTGGAGCTTTGATCTGCCAGAACACGGCGACCGAAAGGGAGTTGACTATGCGTTAAACCCGCAAAATGTTGTAGCCGATGTGAATAAAATTTTGCATGAACTGGAAGAGCAAACAAAAACATTTTCGTTATTTGGCTGCAGTATAGGGGCCTATTTTGGTATGTTAGCGTGTCAAAATAAACCGATCGAACACAGTCTCTTCCTATCACCAATCGTTGATATGCAGGAATTGATCGAAAATATGCTACTTTGGTCGGGATTAACCAAAGCCGATCTGCAACGGGAAAAGATTATCGAAACGCCGATCAAGACACTGGAATGGGACTACTATAAGTATGTTGTTGAGCATCCGATTAATTGGACAGCTCCAACAAAAATTCTTTATGGCAGCAAAGATAACCTGACCTCAAGAGCAACGATTGAAAAGTTCTCTGAAACACCCAATAGTTCATTAACTGTTTTTAACGAAGGAGAGCATTTCTTCCATACGACAAAGCAGTTGCAGGTTTATCAGGAATGGTTGAAAAAGAGTATTTAAAAGAAGTATCCTAGTTAATTTTAGCTAGGATACTTTTTTTTCGATTTGAATATCATAAAAAGAATATTTTTCCTAGTAAATTTTTAGTAAAGGATTTCATAAGCGATTTTAAAGATGACGTAAGGTATGACGATTTTTTTTGCTATTTACGTATAAAAAAAGTAGTATTCTTTGTGAAAGTAAATATAAGTAAACTTGTTAGGTGAGGCTCCTAAACAAATATAAGCTATTGCGCAGAAACGTCGAAAGACGCCAATGTGTAAAACAGGAATTGTCGGATTAAGGCTTTTCATAAAATAGCTAAGAAGGAATTCTTTACGTTGTTTAGTGCTAAAACTCAGACGATGAGATTGATTGTGTGAGACACCAGACTTGTTAGTTTTTTTGCTAACGTTTGGTGTTTTTTTAGGTTATTTACTGTGGACTCTCTCGTCTCAAACAATTACTTGATGAAGGGAGAGCTATACATGATAAAAAAAAGAAAGATCGATTGGCTATTGTTGCTACCTTATTTGGGAGTTAGTCTAATCGGTCTTTTAATTGTCTTCAGTGCGAGTTCCTATCGCCTGATGGCTGAAGGAGAAAACCCGTTAACATTATTTAGTAAGCAAGCAATTTTTATTGGGCTGAGTTGGTTACTTATTGCGTTCATTTTTCATGTGAAAAGCAATGTTTTGACAAAGGGGATACTAGCAAAAGGATTGCTAGTGATCGGGTTAGTTAGTCTGCTGCTGGCAAAAATAGCGGGCGTCAGCATTAATGGTGCACAGAGATGGGTGTCTATATTAGGAATCCAATTCCAGCCATCGGAAGTGACAAATGTTGCATTAATTCTTTATTTAGCTTACTTTTTCCGAGTGAAACGGACACGACATGAAATGTTGGTTCCTTGTGGCCTTGTCTTACTTAGTGGATTATTGATTTTGCTCCAACCAAAGGTAACGGGTGCAATTATTATTTGGGGGATCGCTTTAATAATCATAACTACTGCGCAATTACCATATCAGTTGTCGGTGATTCTCTTTCTAACGATTTTTATGGGGATTGTTTTGACAGGCGGCATGATTCTTTTTCTGGGTAGTCATCATCTATTGCCTGAATTGTTCGCTCATACTTATGATCGTATTCGATTAGTCAGAGATCCATTTTTAGATCCTTATGGAAAAGGATTTCAAATGAGCAATTCCTATTATGCTCTTTATAATGGCGGCTTCTTTGGTCGAGGTCTAGGAAATAGTATCACCAAAAAGGGCTACCTTCCAGTTGCCGAAACGGATTTTGTGTATTCGATTTTGGTTGAAGAGTTAGGCGTGATTGTTGGGTTATTCGTATTGGCGTTGCTTTTTTTGATTGCGCTTCGTCTATTTGTATTGGCATCGAAGGAAGTCAACCAGCAAGTTAGTTTGATTTATTTCGGTGTGGGAAGTTTGTTATTGTTCCAAACAAGCATCAATATCGCAAGTATTTTAGGTCTGATACCCATGACGGGTGTGCCTCTGCCTTTTATTAGTTATGGCGGAACTAGCTATTTGATTCTTTCTGCAGCTCTTGGTATCTGCTTAAAATTATCTTCGGAGGTCCAAACACATGATGAAACGTTTGAGCAACGAATTTAATTATTCTCTATTTTTACCGCTTTTCTTGTTTTATCTAATTAGTATCGGTATTCAATCATTGGCAGCTGAGCTGGATGGTGTCGATGTGAAAAGTGTAATGATGAAACAGATTCTTTTTTGCTTGCTTTCATTAGCGGCAATGGGGATAGTGAGTCGCATTACAACGTCTCATTTATTGAAATATGCCCCGCTTTTTTATGTTCTTTCATTGGGCTTGATGGCTCTTTTATATTGGTTTCATGACCCCGCTATGTTTGCGGTGACAAACACGAAACGGTGGCTGCGAATCGGAGGCTTTTCTTTTCAGCCTTCAGAATTAATGAAGCTTAGTTTTATTCTTTTTATGGTTCGACTAACATTGATCGACGAAATGAACCAGCCGCAACGAAGCTTGAGAAATGATCTTGGCTATATAGGGAAAATCTTACTATATAGCTTACCGACGTTTTTACTGATGTTTATGCAGCGAGATTTTGGTACAAGTTTGGTCTTTATTGCGATCTTAGGGGCGCTATTTGTTATTTCTGGTGTTCACTGGAAAATTCTTGTTACGATCACTGGCGCAGCTGCAGCTTTAGGAAGTGCGTTACTGATTTTAGTATTTAGCGAGTGGGGAAATAAACTGCTTTATTGGCTGCATTTTAAGACGTATCAATTAGATCGGGTTCGAGCGTGGGTCGATCCCTTTCAATATCGCGATTCCATCGCGTATCAACAAGTACAGAGTCTTTATGCGATTGGTTCTGGCGGATTATTTGGACGAGGGGAAGGACAAGCGTCAGTTTATGTTCCTGTTCGGGAATCGGATATGATTTTTACAGTCGTTGGAGAGAGCTTTGGCTTTATTGGAGGAACCTTGGTTATTTTTCTCTATTTCTACTTGTTTTATCAAATCCTTTACGCAGCAATCAACACGAATAATAAAGCGAACTTATATATTGCCGCCGCTTTTGTTTTTAGTTTACTGTTCCAAATTTTTGAAAATATCGGAGCGGCGATCGGCATACTGCCGTTAACGGGTATCCCATTACCGATTTTGAGTCAAGGGGGAACATCCTTAATTGTTCTAGGTATCGGTTTTGGGATCATGATGGGGTTTAAGAAAAATTGAATGGAGAGACAAACATGAATATGCGAAAAACCTTTTTACTAGGTAGCGCGAGTGCGTTGCTCATAGTATTTCTTTTTACCATGGCAGTTGTACTGAATGCGCAATGGCTGACTCATTTAGATCAGCTATTCATTCAATATCGATTGCCTGATATTTTGGCAGTAACAACTTTTGTGGGTGTGATTGCTAAATTCGCTACGATTGGTCCAATACTTGTAGTTTTTAGCCTCATTAGTATTTTTTACTGCGAAGCAATTTTAAAACGTTGACTATTTGGTGTCTTGGAAATCTGATTCTTATAAGTGGAATAGGATACTTGCTGAAACAGCTCATCCAACGATCGCGGCCTGATCAAATACAATATATCTCACGCTCATCATATAGTTTTCCTAGTGGGCATTCGCTTTTGGTTATGACGTTTGTTTGTTCGGTATTTCTGATTTATTTTTTTATAGAAAAGAAGCCGCCGTTAATAATAAAATCGTTATTAATCTTTTTACTGATAACTATTACAGGCGGCAGAATTTATTTGGGCGTACATTTCTTTAGCGATATTATTGCTGGACTCTTTCTTGGTGGAGGAATTACTTTTGGCACAGCCAGTCTTTTTTACCCCTATTTACGACAAAAGAGTTCAGTGCAGGATCGCAAAGTTAAATTTATGACATGGCAAAAGGTGTTGTTAAGCATCTTGGCAATGTTAGTTGTACTGGCTGCGGGTGTAAGTGTTTTTGCTTTAAAAGTTTACCAAGGTTCACAAAAAATGGCGGATTCAATGTATTCTCCGATTGAACGAGAGAAAAAGCAAAAGTCACCAGCAGCTTCCGAACCAATGAGCATTTTAATTTTAGGAATTGCAAACGATGCGAAGAGAAAGACAGATTTTCGAGCGAACACAATCATGGTAGCTACTCTGAACAATCAACTGAATAAAGCAACGCTTGTGAGTATTCCGCGAGATTCCTTTGTTGAAATTGTGGGAGCGGACTATGAGGACAAAATCAATCATGCGCATTCGATTGGAGGACCAGAAATGATGATGGATACAGTAGAAAAATTTTTGGACATTCCGATTCATCATTATGTCGCGGTAAATATGGATGGTCTGCAGACATTGGTAGATGCAGTCGGAGGTGTTACTGTAGATAATGATTTTGCTTTTTCAGCTGAAGGAATTGACTATCCCAAAGGAAAACAACATTTGAACGGTTGGGAAGCCTTGCAGTATTCACGGATGCGATACGAAGACCCAACCGGAGATTATGGTCGCCAAGGAAGGCAACGCGAAGTGATGGAATTATTGATCAATAAGCTGCTTTCGGCAAAAAGTATTTTTAGTTATCAGAAAATTTTAGATGGAATTGGAGAAAACGGAAAGACGGATCTAACCTTTCATCAAATGCAGACTATTTTGACTGGTTATCATTCTTGTCTGACGGAGATTGATAGTCAGCAGATACAAGGAGAAGGCTTTATCGGTGATGGATTCACAGGTGAAGAGGGTATTTCTTATCAAAAGATTCCACAAGAAGAATCGGATCGGGTAAAGAAGCTCTTGCATAAGCAATTAGCTTTAGAAGAAAGTAAACAATGATTCATTTTAGTGATTTCATCTATTTGAATTTTAAATTTATTGATCTAAATTTTCTAATTAAAAAATAATTTGCGCTATAATAGCAACAGGAAGGCGGGAAATTATGCTTAGTCAAATAGGTTTATTACTTGTAGTTGGAGCGTTGGCAGGAATATTAGGGTCGATCTTGGGAATCGGCGGAGGAATTATTTTAACGCCTTTTTTGACGTTAGTGATGGGTTTGGACATTCAGTATGCAATCGCTGCTAGCATTGTCTGTGTGATTGCAACAAGTTCTGGTGCAACGATCGCTTATCTGAAGGATGACATGCTGAATTTACGAGTTGCGATGTTTTTAGAGATTGCGACAACGATCGGAGCCATTGTTGGCGCCTTGCTTTCGGGAGTGGTTCCGACGGGGTTTCTATTTATTTTGTTTGGTGGCTTTTTATTGTTTTCCGTATTGAATATGATTCAAAAATTACGCGGTAAAACAGATAAAACGATCAATAAATCGGCAGGCGATTCGCTGGCTGAAAAGTTAAAGCTGAATGGTTCATACTATGATAAGGTGCTGGATAAACAAATTAATTATCAAGTAGAGAAGGTGCCAGGAGGCTTTGCTATGATGTTTGGAGCTGGAATTGCTTCAGGATTATTGGGTATCGGAAGCGGTGTTTTTAAGGTAACGGCAATGGATACCATCATGAAAATGCCCTTAAAGCCATCAAGTGCCACCAGTAATTTGATGATGGGTGTGACAGCGGCGGCTTCTGCGATGGTTTATTTTTTCAGTGGGGCCATCTTGCCACAAATTGCGGCGCCGTTAGCCTTGGGTGTGTTAGTTGGAGCAACGGTAGGCTCTAGGATTATGACACGACTTAAACCAATTGTGATTCGAATGATTTTTATCCCAATTCTATTATTTATGGGACTCCAAATGGTTCTGCGAGGATTCGGGGTGATTCTGTAATGGAAAACAAAGAGGAAATGTTGAAAATCGAACTTTCTATCGGTTATATTCTGAGAATTGGAGTAATTGTTTCTGCTACGATTATTCTGATTGGCATGATTTTATTATTCTTTCAACCAGCTACCGATCAAGTGCCACTGAATAGTTTGACACTGATTATGCATGAATTGGTTCAATTAAACGGAGAAGCGTTTGTTATGTTGGGGCTTTTTTGCTTGATTTTAACACCCGTCTTACGAGTAGTGGTATCAATCTTTGCATTTGCGAAGGAAAAGGATTATTTGTATGTTTTCATTACGATCATTGTGCTGATTGTCTTAATTATCGGTATGAGTTTTGGTTTAGTCGAAAAATAAATAGTAAAAAATCCGACGAACAATACATGTTGGTCGGATTTTTTTCTAGCTTTTCCGTGATAAAATTTGGCTGGTCAGACGTTCTAATTTTTCTTTTGTGTTGAAATAGTTGTCTGGTAGTTTTCGGATATCCTTTAGTGCTTGTTCAGTATACTCGGTTGCCAGCTGCTGTGCGTAGTCTACGCCACCTAATTCTTGAACCAAACGCTGTACCTGCAAGGTATCTTCAACAGTCATCTGCTTTTGTTTTTCTAAGTAAGGACGTAATTGACTGTTATCTTGATTGAGCGCATAAATCAACGGCAGGGAATAAACGCCTTGACGTACATCTTCTAGGACGGGTTTACCTAATGTGGCAGCGTCTGCTTGATAGTCCAATAAATCATCCATAATTTGAAAGGCGATTCCGATGTTATGACCAATCATGCCAGCCTTTTTAGCAAAGCGTTCACTATTGCCGCTTTCAAAGGCACCAACTGAACAGCTTAAGGCAAAAAGTTCTGCTGTTTTTCCTGAAATATTCTCCAAATACTCTTCAACAGTTTGATCAAGTTTGTAACGATCATCCATTTGTCCTAACTCGCCATCGAGAATTTTTTCCATACTGCGAGAGTTCAGCTGCAGACTCTTTAGTGAGGTTGAGTAGTCGGATAATAATTTAAAACAGCAGATAAATAAATAATCTCCAGCGTAAACGGCGGTATCGTTACCAAAGGTGGAACGAATCGTCGGTAATCCGCGGCGTAATTCAGATTCATCCACGATATCGTCATGAATCAGGGTGGCCGTATGGAGCATTTCGATGGAAGCCGCTAAAGAGGTGGCTTTCTTTTCATCTTGTTCTGGACCAAATTGAGCAAACAGCAGCTGATAAGCAGGGCGCAAAAGCTTGCCGCCAGCATGGATCATATCCAACACAGCCGATTCGACTTTTTTATTTTTTAATTTCACCACATCCTCCATTAATTGGAGGGTCGTGGTTAACTGCTTAGCAAGATCAGGATAATCTTGCCACATGGGATGAAGTTTCATTTTGGCTATCCTTCTAATCCTTTTTCAGATTTTTTTTCGATTCATAATCTAATTGGAATTTTTGCAATGCACGTACGTGAACTAACAAATAATTGCCGGCGATACCAATGACGATACCGGCAAGAATGCCAAGTAGGGACATAACAGGCAAGTAAAGCATAACGGTCCAAGATTGCGCGATCCAGCTGGCGACGAAGAGCTGGCCAACGTTATGGAGAAAACCGCCGGCAGCGCTGATTCCGATGATGCTAACACGTTTAGGTCCAAGACTCTTCACTAGAAGCATACCGAAGTAGCTCAACAATGATCCGCTCATGCTATATAAAAAGGTTGAGATGGTTCCGCCTAAAAGGGTCGTTAGAATCAGACGCATCCAAATCAAACGAAAACTGTCTCTTTTGGGCATCGTAAAAATCGCAACGATGGTGATTAAATTGGCGAGTCCTAGTTTTGCCCCAGGCGCGAAGGCGAAGGGGGAAGGAAACATATTTTCAATCAACCCCAAGATGACACCCTGGGCTACTAGGAGTGCTATGTAAATTAATTTTTGTGTTTTATTCATAGTAAAAGCAGCTAATAGATGACACTGCCGGGTTCCCCTCCGTCTGAGGATTTGATTTCAATTAATAATTTGTGAGGCAAACAAACAATCGTTTCACCTGATTGGTCGATCCAGCCGCGACGTACACAGATTTGGTCACCGCAGTTCGCTTCTTTAATCCGAATTCGACCTTCTTTGATTTCAATCAAATTATAGTCGCCATCCTTATCTTCGTAGCGATAAGTGTAGCTCTGTGACTTATCTGAAAGATCAAAGGTCTTGATTTCTTGTCCATCAACAGAAAGAACCGCCTCTTGCATTGGACTGGCAGTGCGATTGAGACTAAAGACCACAACGGGAGCAAAAGAGAGCACGACTAGAATGAGAACGATGATGCCGTCCCAAGGCCGCAGCAAACTATTTTTTGCAAAATCCTTCAGCTTCAAATTATACACCTCATTTATCCTCACTTGAGCATTTCATACTAATGTTTGCTTCTTTTTCTTATCATAACATAAAGAAAGTTCTAAAGAGAAAATCAAGCCCTTTAGAACTTTCCTTCACTATTCGTCAAATAAATTTGACTTATTTTTTTCCGTAGATTGATCTTGGTGTTCCATACCACCATTTTCCGACAGTTCGTTGAATCCAAGGAATCACCCAGCGATCAAGACCAAGCGCTCGACCAGATCCGTTCATCAAAGCAAACGCTACGAAGATAAACCAAATGTTTACCCAGAAGAACATGCCAGATAGACAGAAGACTACGGTCAAACCAATCGTTGCAGCACTTGCTAACCAAGTGAATAGGCCGAAGATTAAGGCTAATGCAATACCAATCTCAACAAAAGTCATAAATTTTTGCATAAATAATGCAACGTCTCTATTTGGCATCATGAATTCCATGATATTTGAAAACCAGTGAGGCATTTTTTCAAAAACCGGCATTGGATTTTCACCAAAAGCATAACTGAAACCAAAATGTGTCGCAGCAGTAGCAGCCGCGTCAGTCGCGCCGCCAGCCGCTCCAGTTGCTGCGGTCGTTGCTTCAGCTGCGTGTGATCCAGCTGCGGATGCACCCGTTGTTACTTGCTCTTGCAACCAAGGGAAGGGGAAGACAACATTGTCAGTAAACCATGAGCCGCTTCCAAACCAAGAGCTTGGATTCAAATAGCTGCCGTCACCGACAACTTTTTTTGAGGCTTCGATTAGCCACATAGAGCCATAGAAGACCCGTAATGGAACACTCCACAATACGTTTCCGTAACGAGAAGAATGTCCGCGAGTTACGTTACGGTCGTTCTTGATGTGGAAAAATTCGTGCATCATGTATTGGAACATGTAGTAGCCTGAACGAATCGTAAAGAAGTACAGCAGATTGACTAAATGTTTAACCACGATCGCTAAGAAGCCTGATAGATGGATTTTATCCATCAAATTAGCAACGCCCCATTTAGATCCAATTGAAACCATAAATCCTTGATAATTACTCTTAAATTCGTGTTTCGGTGTGTTCTTGATTTTCGCTACAATATTAGCAGCTGCTGTATGTCCAGTTTGTTCAGCAGCTTGAACTATCTGCGGGGTTGGCTTGCCATCGTTGTTTTCTTCGTAATGAACCAAGTCACCGATGATATAGATATCTTTGTCCTCATAACCCTTTGCTTGCATGTATTCATTGGCGTACAAGCGTTGACCGCGGGCAGTTTCCAAACCGAAATCTGCCGCATCGGAGGTTCCCTTGACACCAGCAGTCCAAATCAAAGTGTTTGTTGGAATTTGCGAACCATCTTTTAGGACGATGTAATCAGCAGTTACCTCAGTGATTGGAGCACCTTTCTTCAGTTGAATACCTTTTTTCATCATGAAACGCTCTGCTTTTTCCGCGTCTTTACGGTCTAGCATATTTAGGACAGTAGGAAGGGCTTCAACAACCATTAGAGTAAACTCTTCAGGGCGTAATTTGTGTTCCTTAGCTAAAACAGTCTTCCATTCCATTAATTCGCCGATCATTTCGATTCCGGTAAAACCAGAACCACAAACCACAAAAGTGAGCATAGCACGGCGTGTAGCTTCATCGGGCTCCAAGGCAGCTTTTGCTACGGTATCTTCAATGTGTTTTCTGATCTTGATCGCATCTTCCATTGACCATAAGGTAAAGCCGTGTTCTTTAACACCAGGTGTACCAAAATCATTTGGTTCGCCGCCCATACCGATGATTAATTGATCAAAAGGGTATTTGCCTAATTTGGTTTTGACGATTTTTTTCTCTTTATCGATACCAATAACAGTATCTGTAACTAATGAAACATTTTTCTGACGAGCAAATAACCGCTGTAAATCGTATTGGACTGCGTCTGGTTCTACGCGTCCGCCAGCTACTTCATGTAATTCGGTCATCATTGTATGGTAAGAGTGACGATCGATCAAGGTGATCTCAACATCATCTTTTTTTAGCTTTTTGGCCATGAACTTCGTTGCTGAAACACCTGCATACCCTGCACCCACAACAACAATTTTCTGTTTTGCCATTGATAATCCGCTCCTTCTAAATGATAATGACTGCACAATTATAATAAATTGATAATACCTGAACAATCGACTACATTATACATATAGTTCATTTTTTTGTCTATAAGAACTATTCTAAAGTAATATTAACGGTATTCTGATAATATGATTAAAAAACAATAGTTATATATAGTATTTGATGTACAAAAACGTAGGGATGTTTTAGAATGATTTTGTTTAAAGAATCACAAAAAAATAAAAAGGTGGAGTTTAATCATGAAAATGAAAAAAATCGTATCTGGATTTGCAGTGGTAGCTTTTTCTACACTAGCGTTAGCTGCTTGTGGCGGAAATGATGATAAAGATACAGCAGCTAGTTCTTCAACAAGCTCTTCTGAGGCAGTTAAACCAGCGGAAAAAGTAGCAGGTGGGGATTTAGAAGATGGTACCTACAAGCTTGAAGAAAAAAATTATGCAAACGGCTACCGTGTTGTTTTTGACATGACCGTTAAGGATGGAAAAATCACGAAATCTAACTACGATTATCTAAATGAAGACGGGAAATCTAAAAAAGATGACGCGGATTACGAAAAGAACATGAAAGAAAAAACAAAAACAGGTCCTAAGGAATACATTCCAGAATTGAACAAATCTTTAGAACAAACACAAAATCCAGATGCAGTTGAAGTAGTAACAGGTGCCACTCATTCAAGTGAAAACTTCAAAAACTATTCTCAACAATTAGTCCAAGCAGCTCAAGCTGGCGATACGAAAACAATTGAAATCGACAATGGCGCTGATCTGAAAGACGGCACTTACAAGTTAGAAGAAAAGAATTACTCAAATGGCTACCGTACAATCTTCAGCATGACTGTAGCTGGCGGAAAAATTACTGAATCTAACTTTGATATGGTAGACAAAGACGGCAAATCTAAAAAAGATGATGCGGACTACGAAAAGAATATGAAAGCTAAAAGCGGTGTTGGTCCAAAAGAATATATCGAACAATTAAACAAAGGTTTAGTTGAAAAAGGTGCTCCTGCAGACGTTGAAGTGGTAACAGGCGCGACACATTCTTCACACGCATTCCAAACATACGCTGCACAATTAGTAAACGCAGCTGAAAAAGGCGACACAACTGCAATTCAAGTTGATAACATCGTCACTAAATAATAATTCCTTTATTTTAGGGAATCTTAGAAGAGCTGGGGTTTCCCCAGCTCTTTTTTTCAGTCCAACTTTTCGCAGTTATAAATCAATAGTAGATTAAAAAAATCTTTAATCTTTAAAGTAATAGTACAGTGTAGTTGGATGATATGTCAGCGAACTTAAAAATAAATTTTGTCAAAAATTTATTTCCTAAGATAAGAGATGACTTGCTAGTTTTGTTTTTGGCAGTTTATGTGAATCAAGGTCAGGTTAACAGAGGATAGTAAAAAAACGGTTGAACTGTTTAGCAAAATAGTATGCGTGCCGAAAATCCGACTCATTTTTCAAGGGTTTGGAAAAATGATTTCATTCAAATGAGGTAGCTTTCAGTCCAACTTTTCGCAGTTATTCATAAATAATCGATAGCAATCAGGAAATTAGCTGTTTTTAAATAAATCAACATAGAAAATTTGTCTTAAACACGCTATGATAAGGTGACAAAATTTTGAATACAAAGGAAGTAGCGAAGTGAAGAAAAGAATAGTGATCATGACTTTCGGGTTATTGATGGTTCTGCTGACAGCTTGCGGCAGCAACAAACCAAAAATAAATGAAAAGCCATATGAGGATAAGCAATTTTTAATGGGTACATATGTCCAAATGCGTATTTATGATGATGGAAAGGAAGCTGCTCTGAAACCGGCTTTCAAGCGAGTGAAGGAGCTGGCAGATAAGATTACGGTTAATCAAGAGGGGTCAGAGATTGACGCAGTCAATAAAGAGGCTGGGGTAAAGCCAGTCAAAGTGACAGATGACATGTTCTTTCTATTAAAGGAAGCTTATAAATATAGCCAAGATTCAAAAGGCGGATTCGACATGGCGATTGGTCCAATTACATCGATGTGGCGGATTGGTTTCCCCGATGCGCGTAAGCCGGCTCAAAATGAGATTGATCAAGCCTTGAAGCTGGTTAATTATCATGAGGTCGAATTCAACGATGAGAATAAGACTGTCTTTTTGAAAGAAAAAGGTATGAAATTAGACTTAGGGGCAATTGCAAAAGGCTATATCACCGATGAAGTCGTCAAGGTTTTGAAAGAAAACGACGTAACGACAGCGATTATTGATCTTGGAGGCAATGTTTATGTTATGGGTCATAGTCCGCGGGGAAATCAAAAAGAAGATTGGACAGTCGGAATTCAAGATCCGAATCAAGCACGGAATGTTGTATTAGGAAGTGTGCCAGAAAGTAATATGTCACTGGTAACATCTGGGATATATGAACGCTATCTAGAGGCGGATGGGAAAACTTATCATCATTTGTTCAATCCAAAGACTGGCTATCCTTTTGACAACGATATCGCCGGTGTAACTATTGTTTCGAAAAAATCAATCGATGGCGATGGCTTATCTACTGCGGTCTTTTCGATGGGGGTCAAAGAAGGCCTGAAATATGTAGAGGGCTTAAAGGATACAGAAGCGATCTTTGTTACGCGAGACGATAAGGTTTATGTCACAGCTGGATTGAAGGATATTTTTGAATTAAATAAAGAGGCTGGCTATAAAATGGGCAATGATAAGGATCTGAAATAATATGACAAGAAAGATTTTTTTTGATCTAGTAGAAATTCGAACGAAATTGGCAAGCTTCTTTCCTTTTTTAATTGCTGTGCTGTTTACGAATACGTATTTCCATTCGTTTCATTGGGGGAAGACGCTCTTTTTCTTTTTTGGCATGATTGCTTTTGATATGGCGACGACGGCGATTAATAACTATATGGATTTCCGCAAAGCCCATTCAGAAGAGTATAAATATCAAGAAAATATTATCGGAAAAGCTCAACTTTCGGAGCGAACGGTTGTAATGATTATTTTTGGATTGATTGGGTTTTCGGCCATTGTTGGGATCACATTAGCGATTCAAACTGGCTGGCTGTTGCTGGTGATGGGCTGTGCCTGCTGTTTTATCGGAGTCTTTTATACCTTTGGTCCGATCCCATTGTCTCGCATGCCGCTGGGCGAAGTCTTTAGCGGTGTGACGATGGGGCTGGGAATCTTTGCTATCACGGTTTATTTGAACACGTATGATAAGAAGCTTTTTTTCATGGAGCTGGATTTGCAACATTTTGCGATTACTGGGAGTACAACGGCGGCGTTGGCGGTTGTCTGGGCGTCAATTCCATTAATAGCCACAATCGCAAACATTATGTTGGCGAACAATCTTTGTGATCTGGAACAGGATATTGAAAATCATCGCTATACATTACCTTTTTATTTAGGCAAAAAGAATGCGGTGATCTTGTTTAATCTCTTAATGTATGGTTCTTATCTGGCGATCGTGATCGGTCTAATCACGGGTATCTATCAATGGCCGATTCTGATAACGTTCTTGAGTTTGCTAAAGGTCTATCCACAAACCAAAGCGTTTACTAAAGAGCAAATTAAACACAAGACCTTTGCAATGTCGATTAAAAATTTAGTCGCCTTTAATGGCAGCTATGCATTAGGACTATTGGTCACATTGTTGTGGCAGCTTATCTGATAAATCGGATGTCCCGCCCCTATAATTATGAGGTGGGTTTGCTTGTTGAAAAAATAATGAACGAGGGATTATTTATGGATAATACGAAGAAGCTAAAAGCTACGCAGCAAAAAATGACCAAAGAACATTTCTTTGAACTTGTGCAAATTCGTACAAAGTTTGCCGGAATCTTTCCTTTTGTGATTGCTATTTTATTTACTAACACGTATTTTCATTCCTTCCATCCGGGAAAGACTCTTTTTTTCTTTTTCGGGATGTTTGCGTTTGACTTGGCAATCACTGCAATCAATAACTATATGGATTTTAAAAAAGCTCATTCGGAGATTTACAAATATGAAGAAAATCTGATTGGACGAGAAAATTTGTCGGAAAAACAGATACAGCGTTTGATTATAGGACTAGTGGGTTTCGCGGCAATTGTTGGATTGATCTTAGTCGTTCAAACTGGCTGGATGCTGTTGCCAATGGGAGCAGCGTGTTTTTTTGTTGGCGTGTTTTATACGTATGGTCCGATCCCGCTTTCGCGCATGCCTTTAGGTGAGATTTTTAGCGGAGTTACTGAAGGGCTGGGAATTTTTGCTATTACGATTTATCTAAATACCTATGATCAACGCCTTTTTTACATGGAACTGGATTTCAATCATTTTGCGATCACTGGCAATACTATGGCGGTACTGGCAGTGATTTGGGCAGTATTTCCACTAATCTTGACAATCGCCAATATCATGCTGGCAAATAATATCAGTGATCTAGCGCAGGATATCGAAAATCATCGGTATACATTGCCCTTTTATATTGGGCGAGAGTGGAGTGTGAGGCTGTTCAATATTTTGATGTACAGCTGCTACGGATCAATCCTTGTTGTATTGATCGTTGGTATTTATCAATGGCCGATTCTGCTGACATTTATCAGTCTGTTTAAAGTAGTACCACAAACTCAAATTTTTACTAAGGAACAAATCAAGCACAAAACATTTCCGATGGCGGTGGAAAATCTGATCGTATTTAATAGCTATTACGCGTTGGGACTATTAGTAACGTAAATGCCCAATCACCAAGTACCTACACACCAAATAACCTAAGCCCTATAATGGACTTAAGTTATTTGGTTGTTTTTGCGTACTGTTTGGCGCACGTTGCTTGTGCGAGAGGCTGCCAAGGCAAAAGCTCATCCAACGCTTCATTAGAAACATGCGCTAGATTAGGAATGCGATCAAATAGAAATTCCAAATAGCTCACTGGATTCAGCCCATTTACTTCAGCTGTTCGATACACGCTTAGAATGATTCCCGAAGTTCGAGCACCTTCCAAACTGCACGAATGCATAGAATTCTTGCGACCGATTACCAGCTCTTTTATCTGGCGCTCTGCTAAGTTATTACTAAGTTCCAAGCGTCCATCCTCAAAAATCCGCTCAAATCCTCCACGCAACTTTAGCGCATACTTGACCGCTGTATCTAGTTTGGATTTTGGAACTGCTGTAAAGGAGCCCAGCCATTCATAGAAATTGATGAATAGAGGGGTTAAATAATCCCGGCGTTTTTTCTGCCGATCTTCAACGGATAAGTCGACCCACTCTCGTTCCAATTGGAACCAGATATCGATCATTTTGACAGCGATCCAAGCAGGCGTTTCCTCGTTTTTATTGTTCTTTGGAAGAGCTTCAAAAAACTTCCGACGTGCATGAGCCAAACAATAAACGAGTGTGACATTTTCCACCGCGTTATAGCCTGCGTAACCATCACAATGCAGATACCCGTTGAAATCTGCTAGAAATTGCTTTGGCACTTCGCCAGCTCGCGATACTGCGTGATGGTAATATACGATTGGATGTGTACTATGCTTTCCTGTGCTGAATAGCCAGTAATGCGTGTCTTTCTTGCCCTTCTCAATGACCCGATACGTGGTTTCATCGGCGTGAAGGATTTCCTCTTGGGTTAAATGACTTTTTAATCGTTGGGCTAAACTGTCTAAGGCGTTATGACAAACTTTGATATGCCAGTTGGTGATGTTATCTCGGGAAATATCCAGACCCAATGTTTCTTGCCAATAACTTTCCTGCCGATTGGCAGGTACTTTTTGACCAAACTTCAATCGGATGGTTTCGGCAATCACGCTGTTTGACCCTAAACTATTGGAAACGACAGGTCTTGGAACAGGAGCTTTTTTATAGGAAGAAACATCTGCCTTTTCGCATTCTTTGCAACAATACGTATGTTGGTAATGAACGAGCCGATCTAACATGGCTTGATGGAAAAGCACCTCTTCGCGAATCTTGGTTGTGCCAATGTCGGTCATTTGAGTGCCGCATTGGTCACAGATTCGTTGCTCAGTTGACAATTCATGGTGTCTTTCTTTTAAGGGAAGATAGGCGATCTTCGCCGCTTTTTGACCGATTTTTCTTTTGTGTCCTTTTACCATTGTTTCTTGTCCTTCTTCTGTTTGGGGAACGGCCTTACTATCTTCAACCTCATCAGAAAATAGGTTTAACTGACCAGTCACTTGTGAATCCAGTGTTTCTTTGGAACGACCAAAAAAACGATCCGTAAAATAGCTCAATTTCTCATTGAGAAGATGAACCTCTTGGTTCAATGCTTGATTCGCATGCTGGAGTTCTTTGATTGTTTCTGTCTGAGATTCAAGGAGTTGAAGTAGGATATTCACATCTACTTCGACGTTATTGTTAGAAGAAGAATTTGTTTGTAAGGACAAGAAATTCACCACCATTTTCATTGTTACTACTGTTATTATTATACCATTTAGACGCATCAAAAAACAGAGAAAACCGCATAAAATCAACGATTTCACTCTGTTTAAAAGAATCCTTTTGTCCCAGCCTTGATTGCTTTGGGTTGGTGAATACTTAATCCCTCAAGTAGCCAGTGAATCTGTTGCACAGACAGTTGGCGAACTTCTTCCTTTTTTCTCGGCCATTGCAGTCGACCGTTTTCAATTCGTTTGTATCCCAGAAAAAAGCCATCGTTATGCCAGTAGAGCAATTTAAATCGATCACAGCGATTGCCGCAAAAAAGAAAGATGGCATCTTCGTAAACATCCAGCTCATAGTCTTGTTGGATAATCCTAGCAAGTCCGTCAATTCCTTTGCGAAGATCTGTCTTACCAGTTACGAGAAAGATTTTTTCTACTTTGGTAAAATCGAGAAACATCTTATCCCAACTCCTTAAGGATCGCCGAGAGGATATAGCTGTTTACGCCATTATAGATCAAAACTTCAGAACCATCCTTCTGACGGATACGCAGGGCAATTTTTGCGGTACTGTTTTTTCTCTGATCACGAGCCGTTCTCGATTGATCGTGAAGTTGAATAGGAACGATATCATTTATGTTTTTCAAAAAAACACCTCCGTTTCACTTGATAGCTCAAGTATAGATGAAGGTGGAAATATTTTATAGGTACCGATTTATTAGGCATTTACTTAGTAACGATGATTTTACAGTTTGTATAGAAGAAAAAACCGGTGATCCGAAATCACCGGTTTATTTTTATCCTAATTGAATCAGAAAAACGATTAAACTAATCAGACCTAACCCTGTCACGATTGCAAAAAGCAGCTTAT
Organism: Enterococcus sp. DIV0187; assembly: GCF_051713785.1. Lineage (NCBI taxonomy): Bacteria > Bacillati > Bacillota > Bacilli > Lactobacillales > Enterococcaceae > Enterococcus > Enterococcus sp. DIV0187. The sequence continues at coordinate 283,221 of NZ_JBIOQO010000002.1, read as the reverse complement.
CTCGTTTGGTGGTAAAAACTGGTCGATGATAGGTATGGCTGTTCCACAGCCAAAAGACCATGCCCAATGCGTAAATGCCAATACAGTAAAGCAGGTTTAGCGCTCCTGAGGAATACAGCATATAAATTCCGTAAATGATCCCGCCAATGGCTAGAAATTGCTGCCCTTTATGTTTTTTTCCTTTGGCAATTTGCCATAAGAAAGCAGCAGACAAGACGTAAGGGACGAGTACCATCGTTGTGGCTGTATCTGTCACAGCCTGGAAGGCATCCATTGCCCAACGAGAGATCATGAAGACGATCTGCATGATAACACCATTTAATACTAAGGCGTTAACTGGCGCATTTTGTTTGTTGGCTTTTCCAAGGAAAGCTGGGAACATTTTGTCCTGTGCTGCATCAAAGGAAATCTCTGCAGCCAAAATTGTCCAAGAAATCCATGCGCCTAAAACGGAAATAATGACACCAATATCAATCATACTAGCTGCCCAAGCACCAGAAGAGGCTCGAAGGACACCGCTTAAAGAGGGACTTGGAAGATTAGCCAATTGCTCCTGCGGTAATGATCCAAAACTTAGCATTACGATTAATACGTAGATTGCTAAGGTTGTTGCATACCCAATCAAGGTTGCTCGCCCGACATCCCGTGCACGTTTTGCTCGCCCAGATAATACTACCGCGCCTTCGATCCCAACGAAAACCCACATAGTTTGCAGCATCGCATGTCGAACTTGAGTTGGGACAGAGCCTAATTGTTTACCGTTCAACATCATATTTTTAGCGAAGACATCGATTGAAAAGGTTTGATACTTAAAATGAACGAACAAAAGAAAAATCGCCATTAAAATCGGAATAACTTTTGCACTGGTAGCGATCGTATTCAAAATGCTGGCAGTCCGAATTCCGCGAGCGACTAAAAAGATTACACCCCAAATCATGAAGGTTCCTAAAAGCAATCCGATTTGTCCACCAGAGCCGCCGATGGAGGGGATGAATTTGCTTAACGCATCTAAAAATAAAATGACAAAGGAAACATTTCCGATAATATTGCTTAGCCAATAGCCCCAAGCGGAGTTAAAGCCAATATAATCGCCAAATCCGTCTTTGGCGTAATAGTAGATTCCGCCGATAATTTCAGGCTCTTCCTTTGAAAGGGTCTGAAAAACCTTCGCGATGAAAAAAACACCGACACCGGTAATCAGCCATGCAAGCAAAGATGCGACAACACCAGCGGATTGTGAAATGCTGCTGGGTAGATTGAAGACGCCGCCGCCAAGCATTGAGCCGATCACGATCATACTTAAGCCCAATAAACTTAACTCTTTAGTATGATTATCAGGTGGTTGATTCTGTTCCATAAATTTACCTCTGTTTTAGATTCATGTTTTTTATCTCAATAAAAATATTTTCGCTAAACGTTTCAAGAAGGGGGGAAGCCGAAATTGAATTTTTTGAGACACACTTCTTCTATCTAAGCATACTCAGTTGAAAATAACCATTAGGAGGGAATAAAACTAACGGTTAACAGATTAAAGAATTGACATTTATTTTTAATCTAAATCGAAGATAAACACGGCGGAAAACAGTCTGGTAGAACAAATTGCCGTTACTAGAGAAACTAGCTATGTTATTGTTAACAGTTTTGTATGATGCTCGAATGAATTAAATGATTCATATAGGCGCCAGTTACTATAGAAACAGGAAGGATAATACCTGTCTAGCGGTAATTTTTTATAGAGAGGGTGTTTTTTTATTTATCAGAGTGATAGAATTGAACCAGCGAGGAGGTCTAGGATGATTGAAATTCGATTAGCAACACCAGCAGACGCAACAGCAGTAGCAGCAATTTATGCGCCCTACGTGAAGGAAACAACGATCACATTTGATTATGCTGTCCCCAGTGAAGAAGATTTTGCCCAGCGAATAGCGGAAACGGTGACTACATATCCATATTTTGTAGCCGAACACAACGGCATAATCTTAGGTTACGCTTATGCCCATGCGTATAAAGAACGCGCTGCCTATGATTGGGCAGTAGAGGTAAGTGTCTATGTTGATCGGCAAAAACGCGGTAACGGAGCGGGAAAGCTTTTGTACCGCTCATTAGAACAAACCTTGAAAAAGCAGAATATCGCGATTTTAACAGCGTGTATTACTGGCGGCAATCAAGCCAGTATCGATTTCCATAAGAAGCTTGGCTACCAGCAAGTGGCTAATTTCCCTAAAATCGGGTATAAATTTGATCAATGGCTGGATGTCATTTGGCTGCAAAAATTTTTAACGGAGGTAAAAGGGGAGATGCCGCCTTTTATCCCTTTCTCTAAATTATGAGCAGAAAGAACCAATTCACACTGAGTACACTAGCAAAAGGAAGACTATTTGCCTTTCTCATTATTGTTGCTATAATCGTGCGTGTTGTGTTAGCCGTGGAAATGCCAGTCAAAATTTATATGCAGGCAGGGTATGACGATGCACTTTCTATCAATCAAGCATTAACTATTTTAGCGGGAAAATGGTTAGGCCCTTATGGTACGGGGACTTTGACTAAAGGGTTGTCTTTTACTTTCTTCCTTATTGTGAATCATTTTTCAAAATTGTCTTATCCGCTGTTTTTGTGTTTAGTGAATATGGCAGCGGCCTTTGCGATTGTGAAGGCTTTGGCGCCGTTGATCAAGAATCGATACTTAAGCGGACTAGGCTTTCTATTTTTCAGCTATTCACCGGTTACATTTACCTCAGATTTTTCATTAAGGGTTTATCGAAATAGTTTGGTTTTTGCAGTTGTGTTGTTCGTATTAGCCGGAATACTTGGTCATTTCTTACGAAGAAAAGAAGCACTCAGAAAACGTCTCCCATGGGCCGTCATACTGATAGCGGCTTTTCCTTTCTTTTGGTTTTTGCGTGAGGATTCTATTTGGCTAGTGCCCTTATATGCTGTCGCGACCATTTGTACGTTATTTGGAATTATTGTAAAGCATTCCTCGCTTGGCTCTTCATTCAAAGAGGGCTTTAGAAATTTTTGGATGCTGCTTAAGGAAACGAGTAAAACGAGATTAATTGGAAATATCCTACTTTTACTAGCACCTGTGCTGTTAACCGCAGGCGAATCTTTGGTCATTTCAAAAATCAATTATGAGCATTATGGAATCTTTACCACCAATGATCGGACAAAGACCTCATTTGCCAGAATGACAGAAAATCTGATTCAAATTGACAATAGCAGCTTTGATTCTGAAGTGGTTGCTGAAGACAGTGGAATTTGGGTGTCAAAAAAGACGTTTGATAAGGCACAAAAAGTGTCCCCAACATTTGCCAAATACAAAAAGGGAATCAATTGGATCTATAGTGAATCAATTTGGCCGGATTCTTGGCCAGTAAAAAATGGTGAGCTGCCTGGTGATATGTTTGTTTGGGGCTTACGTGAAATGTTTCAGCGAGAAGGTCTCTACAAGGACGGCAAAGCAAATGAAAAAGTCTTTAAAAAAATCTCCCAGGAGCTGGAAGAGGGTTTTGAGTCAGGCAAGTTAAATAGGAAAAATATGTTCTTTGTCTCGAAACAAAGCAATGGGAAAAAGCTTGAAGATATGGGAAAGGTATGTAACTATATTGGGGCAGGTGTTATTGAAACCACATTTTATCGAAGCTATCAAACGAGCTATGGCGGATCAATCTTTGTAGAAAATCAACCAGCTGAAGTTGTTCTAGACTTAATTAATGTCAAATCTGTTTCTACTTTAAAAGAGGGAATGGAGGCAGAGGAGCGGCGAACAAAACCGTTTGTATTTCTGATAAACGGGATTATCTGGATTTATCGGATTATTTCACCAATACTATTGCTTGCGAGCTTAGGCGCTATCTTGTTGTTCACAATTGCTTATTTTAAAAAGAAAAGAAATCGGCCGGTTTTAGCGGATTATTTGATTATTTTCCTTGGTTTATTGTTGACCTATACCGTGTATCTATTTGGCGTTTCATGGTTTGCGACCTGGGCCCCCGGCAGAAGAGGCTTATTTATGTTTTTCTACACAGGTGCAGGGGTACCGCTGATGCAAGTAATTGAACTACTAAGCGTAACGTTGATTTTCAGAAACGCAAAAGGAAAATTGTTCGAATATAAAGTCGAATCGGATTAGGTTTCGTTAATGATATTCTAATGAAATTCATTATGAATTGTTACGCGCCTATACCAATGGTTTGCTATCCTTGCATTGTAAAAATAAGGAGGCCCCTAATAGCGCAATGAAACGAGAGAAGAACACTTCGAAAAACGAAGTAAAAACCACCGACTTTCTACTAGAGATGTTGGCGTTGTTCATCCTGATTTCCTTAACTATTTATGCTATACGAACGGGAAAGATATTTTAATAAGGATATTTCGGCAAGTATTGATAAAAGACATTCTAAACGACCAGATGAGTCGTTTAGAATGTCTTTTTTGTCTATGCCTTGATCGATGTTTTAACTCGCAGTAGATTTTATTTAGCTGCTGGTTAACGTCTCTAATTCTTTCATTTTGCGAATAATTCGTTCTGGTGTGATTGTTTCTTTCATTAGATGAATCATTTCGCCAGGAGTGCTGGCTCGTTCAGCCACAGCTTGATAGTCCTTCTCGGTCAATTGTAGGTGCATATCGGTTAAGCTTGTCGGAAGAGCTAATTGACGATAAAAAGGCAGCAAACGTTCTATCTCCGTTAGATTATTTTCAATCATCAGTTGTACTAGAATGCCATAGGCGACTTTGTTTCCGTGAAGCTGCTGATGACTGTCCGGTAGTACCGTCAGTGCATCATGAATCGAATGGGCACCAGCTGTCCGTCCATATTCATCACCAAAACCGCCCACCATGCCAGCTAATAAAATATTGGCTTCAACTACATCAATAAAAGCTTGATTGAGTCGCTTCTGTTCCATCGCTGCTAATGCCTCCATGCTCTTTGTTAAAAGAATTTCACGACATTTCTGCGCCGCAAACTCAGCCACTTGGACTTCCACAGGTTTGATTGTTAATTGTGAAATAATCGCATGGGATTCATACCATTTCGCTAACGTATCCCCAATACCGGCGATCATCAATTCACGGGGAGAGTGCAAGATAATCTCTGGATCAATCAATACTAGATCGCTGGCTTTAGGAAAAATATCGTAGCGCAGCATCACACCTTCTTCATTATAGACCACACTTAACGGGGTATAGGCAGCACAGGTTGCGGCTAGGGTTGGCAAAATAATAATCGGCAGATTCACCTTATATGCCACGAATTTGCCTAGATCGGCGACCTTTCCACCACCAACAGCGATAATCCCGTCAAATTGTTCCTTTTTGCATAAAGACGCAAAATCCTCAGCAGCTGAATCAGTACATTGTCCGCCATAATATTGGAAAGTTTTTGTTATTGATAAATCTGGGAAATAGTCTTTTACAGCCTGCCAGGATACTTTGCCGTGGAGAATCAAGACATTCTCAATGTTTCTTCTATTGAGATGAGATTCAAGTGAATCCCAAGCATTTTCTTTCAGTTCATATTCTTGCGGGGCGCCTCGCACGATCAATTGTTTTGTCATAGAAAAACTTCTTTCATCATTTTTTTAGATTAATCTTTTTTTATTATAATAGTTATGGTAGTATGAGAGCAAGTTATTTTTGAATATTTATTCTCTTATTATTCATATACTTATATTATTATTCAAAAGGAGCAAAATGGATGAAAAAGAAAGTTGGAGCATTACTCACAGTGCTATTAATGCTGCTGAATTTATTACCGGCAAAAGCACAAGGAGCAGAGAAGGATGAAATCTATGAACGAATTCAACAAAGCGGGGAGTTAGTTGTTGGATTATCCGCAGATTATGCACCCTATGAGTTCCATGCGGATGTGGATGGCAAGGATAAAATTGTTGGTTTTGATGTCTCGATTGCTGAAAAAATCGCAAAGGATATGGGTGTCAAATTAAAAATTGAAGAGCTTGGTTTTGACGCACTATTAGGAGCATTGAAAACCGGCAAGATCGATTTAGTTATTTCTGGTATGTCGATTACTGAGGAACGCCTAAAAGAAGTAGATTTTTCTGATCCGTACTTTGTCGTACAACAAAAAGTACTGGTTCGTAAAGATGACAAGAATAAATTTAAAACGACCGCTGATTTTAATGGTTTAGCAGTCGGTGCACAAAAACAAACGACGCAAGAAGATCTAGTGAAAAATGAAATGACTGGTGCCGAACCGACTTCACTTCAGAAGGTTCCTGACTTGATCAATAATTTATTGAATAAAAAGGTCGAAGCGGTAGTGCTGGAGCAGCCTGTCGCGGAGGCCTATGTCCAGCAAAGCGACAACGTAGCTTTAGCTCCTGTCAAGTTTGAACAGGGTGAAAAGGTCACTGCCATTGCGATGTCGAAAAATACACCAGAATTGAAAAAGCATGTCAACGAATCCATCAAAACAATCAATGACAAGGATCTGTTGAAGGGCTATCAAAAGGAAGCCAATGAATTGATGTTCCAAGATGAGCAATCCTTCCTGCAAAAGTATGGCCCTTATTATCTAAATGGCGCCAAATATACGATCTTATTAGCTTTTGTAGGTGTCTTGTTCGGTTTGATTTTTGGTAGCTTGCTGGCGTTGATGAAGCTAAGCAAGAGCAAGCTTTTAAAGGCTCTTGCAGTGGTTTACATCGAGTACGTCCGCGGCACCCCGCTATTGGTTCAAATTTTTATCGTGTACTTCGGTACTGGTGTTTTAGGCTTAGATTTGTCGAAATTACTAGCTGGTTGTATCGCTGTATCTTTGAATAGCGCGGCTTATGTTGCTGAGATTGTCCGAGCTGGGATCAATGCGGTCAATAAAGGACAGATGGAGGCGGCACGTTCTTTAGGAATGAATCAAAAAGAAGCGATGCGCTTCATCATCTTCCCGCAGGCGATCAAGAATATTTTGCCAGCATTGGGGAATGAGTTCGTTACGATCATCAAGGAATCCTCTGTCGTTTCCGTTATCGGAGTGTCGGAGCTGATCTTCCAAACAGGTGTAGTACAAGGTGCCAGCTTCAAGCCATTCCTGCCATATGTGCTGGTCTCGCTGATTTATTTTGTACTGACCTTTTGCACTTCTCGTCTATTAGGTTTTGCTGAAAGGAGAATGGGTCTGAATGATTAATGTAAAGCAACTGTCAAAAAGCTTTGGCGATAACGAGGTATTAAAGTCGATTGATCTGACGGTCAAAGAAGGCGAAGTGGTGGTCATCATCGGGCCTTCAGGAAGCGGGAAGAGTACGATCCTGCGTTGTTTGAACTTGCTGGAGGAGCCGACTTCTGGTGAGATCTTTTTTGAGGGGCAAAATATTACGGCTCCAGACAGTAATATTGATCAGATTCGTCAGAAAATGGGGATGGTGTTCCAAAGCTTTAATCTCTTTCCCCATATGAGTGTGTTAGAAAATTTAACGATTACACCAGTAAAAATAAAAAAAGAAGACCCTGAAAAAGCCAAAGAACAAGCTTTAGCTTTGTTAGATCAAGTTGGTTTGAAGGAAAAGGCTACTAGTTATCCTGCTAGTTTATCTGGCGGGCAGCAGCAGCGGGTGGCGATCGCTCGTGCATTGGCGATGAGTCCTGATGTGATGCTCTTTGATGAACCAACTTCAGCGCTTGATCCGGAAATGGTGGGAGAGGTGCTGTCAGTTATGCAGGATTTGGCTAAAAAAGGCATGACCATGGTAGTGGTAACTCATGAAATGGGCTTTGCCAAGGAAGTGGCGGATCGTGTGATCTTCATGGCAGACGGCATCATTCAAGAAGAGGGTACCCCTGAGGAGATCTTTGAGCGCCCGCAAAACAGTCGGACACAAGATTTCTTAAATAAAGTATTGTAAACAGAAGCGGAGGACACAGGATGGACAAAAGTAAACTCGCGCGACGCTTCCAGCAGCCGGCAGAAAATTTGCTGATGAAGATCGCCGTTTTAGCTAAAGAAAAGGAAAATATTATTGATTTGTCAATTGGCGATCCGGATTTGATTACTGATCCGGCAATTATCGAAGCAGCTTATGCTGACGTGAAAAAGGGGGCAACTAACTACACAGCACCAGATGGCAGCAAAGAATTTCTGATGACGGTCGTTGATTTTTATCAAAAAAAATACGGGATGCACGTTCAACTCAATCAAGTTCGGGCGACTGTTGGCGCATTGCATGCCATGTATTTAGTCATGCAGGTGCTCCTTGATCCTGGTGATGAAGTGATTATTCATGAACCCTATTTTTCACCTTATCGTGAACAGGTTGTATTATCAGGAGGTAAACCTGTTTTTGTTCCTACCTATGAAGAAAATGGCTTCCAGTTAGACGTTGAGGACTTAAAGGCGGCTATCACTGATCGGACCAAGGCGATTATTATTAATTCACCAAACAATCCAACGGGAGCGGTTTTTTCAGAGAATACCTTAAAACAAATCGCTGAAGTTGCGATTGAAAAGGAGCTCTTTATTATTTCAGATGAAATCTACGAGGATTTTGCTTTCAAAGAAAAATTCGTACCCATGGCTCGTCTGGCTCCAGAAAACACCATCACTATCAGCGGTGTATCGAAGGGCTTTGCGATGACGGGTTGGCGCTTAGGCTATATGATCGCGCCAGCTTACATCAATCAAATTGCTGGAATGATCAATGAGAGTATTACGTATTCTGCACCAACAGCTTCACAGCGCGGTGCAATCTATGCGTTGAAACATTATGAGGAACTCGTACCGCCAACCGTTGAAGTGTTCAAGGAACGTTTGGCTTATATTGAAAAAAGGGTTGCTGAAATTCCTTATTTATCCTTGCCTTCTGTTGCTGGAAGCATGTATGCTTTTATTAATATCAGTAAAAGCGGCCTAGATTCAGTGACGTTCGTTGAACAGGTCTTGGAAAAAAGCGGTGTGCTCTTCGTACCGGGAAAAGCCTTTGGAGAAACCGTTGGCGACAATTATATCCGATTGGCCGCAACTCAGTCGTTGGAAGTTTTAGCCGAAGCCTTTGGTCGCTTAGAAAAATTAAACTTTTAGCTCGCAAAAGCGGGCACGTTCTAAGAGGTATTCCTTTACTGGTCAGACTATAGTAGAAACAGGAGGAAGATGGATGGAATGGTTAGATCATTTCAATAATAGTATTGCTTATGTGGAGGAGAATTTAGCTGCTGAGATCAACTTGGACAGAGCAGCACAATTAGCTCAATGCTCCAGCTATCACTATCAGCGGATGTTTTCTTATATTGCTGGTGTAACGTTGGGAGAATACATTCGCCGCCGGAGGATGAGTCTGGCAGGAGTAGATTTGCAGCGAGGTGAAAAGGTCATTGATGTTGCTGCGAAATATGGCTACGATTCTCCAACTTCCTTTAATCGTGTGTTTAAGGGCGTGCACGGAATCACACCTAAGGAAGCTAAGCAATCAGGCGTAAAATTGACTAGCTATCCAATGTTGACCTTCAAATTGACTGTAAAGGGTGTGCAAGCAATGGAGTATCAACTAATCGACAAAGAAGCTTTTCATGTGACTGGGTTTGGTTTGAAAATCGAGCAGGACATGGAGGTAGCGCAAAAGCGTATTCCGGAATTTTGGAATGAAGTCAGTGCCAGCGGAGATCTGCAAAAGCTGCTGCCGCTGATGGATCAAGAAACGCCAGGAGTTTTAGGTGTTAGCTTGATGACCTCAGAGGTTCAGGACGCTTGGGAATATGTGATTGGCGTTGTCAGTGAAGAAACGACCAAGGAATTCGCGCAATATGAAATTCCGGCCGCAAAATGGGCTGTTTTCTCAGGAACCGGACCAATGCCAGGAGCGATTCAAGAGTTGCAGCAGCAAGTATTTCAAGAATGGCTGCCAACTTCTGGGTTCGAATACGATGAGTTGCCGGATATTGAATTGTATTTGGATGCCAATCCAGAAAATGCGCAATTTCAGGTTTGGCTGCCGGTTCGACCAAAATAGAATGTAATAAAGGGCTGTGGCTAATTGTAGTCACAGCTTTTTACTTGTTATAATTAGTTGAATGACTATGGAAGGAAGAGGAAAATGAAAGAAATCATTGAGACAATCAAAGCATATGAACCGTATACAGAGGAAGAAGCAGCGGACAAAAAGCTGTTTATGGAAAAACTGCAATTTCAAGAGCAGTTGTTGACGCGGGAAAATCCAGACTATCATTTTTCCTCTTCAGCTTGGGTAGTTAATCCGACTTATGACAAGGTATTGATGGTCTATCATAATATTTATCAGTCTTATTCTTGGACATGCGGACATGCGGATGGCTGCGCAGACCTGTTGTTGGTAGCTCAAAAGGAATTAGAAGAGGAGACTGGAATCAAGGAGTACCATTTAATGCACGATGGCTTGTTCGCCTTTAATATCTTACCAGTTCCGGCGCATTATAAAAATGGTCAGTATATTAAGGAGCATAATCATATTAATACGACCTATCTTTTTATGGCGCAGGAAGATCAAACCTTCAAAATCAAAGAAGATGAAAACAGTGATGTGAGATGGATCGCTGTTACAGATATTGACCAGAAAGTTACTGAAGAGGCGATGAAGGTTTATTATCATCAGATGGTGGCAAAGGCTCTATCGCTCAAAAAATAATCCTTTTGCCCAGCCATTTGGCTTAGGCGATTGTCTGCGTTAAAATATTCCTGAATGGAATGGAGTGACGAAATGGATCAGCAAAAATTAACGCTCTTTCTTGATTTAACTGAGACCTTGAACTATACGGAAACAGCAGAGCGCAATTTTATGACACAGGGCAATGTCTCAAAAAAGATCAACGCATTGGAAAAGGAACTGGGAATCCAGCTTTTTGATCGCAGCAATCGCCAGATTAAGCTGACAGAAGACGGACAATTGATCTTGGAGGATGTCAAAAGGATCGTGACTGATTATCAGATTTTAGAAGCGAATTTAACTAAACATCGAGAGAAAAAGGAGCGAGTCTTAACAATTCACACAATTCCGACGATGCCGAACTATTTGGGCTTTGATCTATTAACGAGCTTTTTGCGGCAGCATCCCGAGGTTCACTTGAACTTGCAGGAATCTGAAGCAATGGCGATGGATCGTATCCCGCTGGAAGAAAAGAATAGTGTGTATTTCTTTCGTTCATTAGATAAATTAAATGCTCAGAACTACATCACAACAGAAGAGGATCATTTTGTGGCGGTCTTGCCGAAAACGCACCCTTTAGCAAAAAATTCGACAATCACTCTTTCTGATTTGCAGGCTGAAAACTTTTTGCTGCTGGGCCAAGCATCTAAAGCTTATTATTCGGTGATGGAGTTGTGTCACAGCGTCGGGTTTGAACCGCAAGTTACTTATCAGGGAACCCGGATCGATTTGATTTTGAAAATGATCGAGCAAGGATTGGGCATCTCCTTAATCATGGAAAAATCATTAGGTAATTCGCTGTCAGATCAATTAGTTCTACGCGAAATCGCACCGACGCAGGAAAGTTACCTGTATTTTTATCTCTCAGAAGAAGCCGATGCTCCGGCACCTAAATTATTTTTAAAGTATTTGCAAGATAAATATTCCAATGTGGAATAATAAAACCAAAAAGCTGAATTGTATTGTGTCTTTGATGAGCCTAAACTTAGCTTATTGAATCAAACAATACAAGGAGGCTTTTTTTATGTCGACACCTTATGATTTACGAAAGGTTTTAGCTGAATTACAGGAAATGCCAGGAGAGTATCACGAAACGAATGTAGAGGTCGATCCTCATGCAGAGCTTTCCGGGGTTTATCGTTATATCGGAGCGGGCGGCACGGTCAAACGCCCGACGCAAGAAGGACCAACTATGATGTTCAACAATGTCAAGGGGTTCCCAGATACCCGAGTGTTGATCGGCATTATCGCCAGCCGCGACCGTGTCGGTAAGATCCTGCATCACGATCCGAAACATCTAGGGCGTTTGTTGAAGGATTCTGTTCAAAATCCAGTTAAGCCAGTAAAAGTGACCAAAGCTGAAGCACCGGCTCAAGAAGTTGTACATTTAGCCAGTGATGAAGGCTTTGACATTCGCAAAATTTTAGCAGCACCCACCAATACAGAATATGATGCTGGACCCTATATTACAATGGGCGTTGTTTTTGGCTCTGATCCGGATAAAAGTATGAGCGATGTTACGATTCATCGGATGGTGTTGGAGGATGAAGACACGATCGGGATGTATATCATGCCCGGCGGCCGTCACATCGGACATTTTCAAAAACAGTATGAAGCATTGAACAAGCCGATGCCGATCACGATCAATATTGGATTAGATCCAGCAATCTCCATCGGCACGACCTTCGAGCCGCCAACCACACCGCTGGGCTACAACGAATTGTGGATCGCTGGCGCATTGCGTCAGGAGCCTGTTCAGTTAGTGGATGGCGTTGCAGTGGATGAAGTTGGGATCGCCCGTTCGGAATTTATTATCGAAGCAGAGATTTTACCTCACGAAACGATCCAAGAGGATATCAATACGAATACTGGCAAGGCGATGCCGGAATTTCCTGGTTATAACGGCGATGCTAATCCTGCTGTCAATGTCGTGAAAGTCAAAGCGATCACGCATCGCAAAGATCGACCAATCATGCAGACGACGATTGGACCATCCGAAGAACATGTATCGATGGCGGGAATTCCTACTGAAGCCAGTATTTTGGATTTAGTTGACAAGGCGATTCCCGGGAAAGTAACGAACGTCTATAATCCTCCAGCAGGCGGAGGCAAGCTAATGTCGATTTTACAGATCCATAAAGAAACAGAAGCCGATGAAGGAATCCAACGCCAAGCGGCGATTTTAGCTCTTTCAGCTTTTAAAGAATTAAAAACCGTCATTTTGGTTGATGACGATGTCGATATTTTCGACATGAACGATGTGATGTGGACTTTGAATACTCGTTTCCAAGGTGACAAGGACATTATCGTGCTGCCGGGAATGCGCAATCATCCGTTAGATCCTTCAGAACGGCCAGAGTATAATCCGGCGTCGATTCGTTTCCGCGGTATGAGCAGTAAAACGATCTTGGACGGTACGGTGCCATTTGATTTGAAGAATGATTTTATTCGGGCGGAATTCAAAAAAGTCACGGATTGGAAAAAATATTTGGAGTAGGTGAAGCAGATGAAAAAAAGAATCGTGATTGGAGTTACCGGTGCATCTGGCATTATCTACGCCATTGATTTGATCAAACGTCTAAAAGCTGATCCAACGATCGAGACGCATGGGATTATTAGTGATTGGGCAAAGCAAAATCTGAAGTTGGAATCCGATGTTAGCTTGAAAGAATTTGAAGAGATGCTGGATTATCATTATAGCAATCGTGATTTAGGTGCTGCGGTCGCCAGTGGCTCCTTTTTAACGGATGGAATGGTGATCGTGCCAGCCAGTATGAAAACTGTCGCAGGTATTTCGATGGGGTTTGGCGATAACTTGATCTCGCGAGCTGCTGACGTGACGTTGAAGGAACAAAGAAAATTGGTCATAGTGCCGCGAGAAACACCGCTGAATGCGATCCATCTTGAAAACCTGACCAAATTAGCCCGATTAGGAGTTCAAATCATCCCGCCAATCCCAGCATTTTACAGCCAGCCAAAAACAATCGATGATCTCGTGGCCCATCAATCAATGAAGCTGATGGACGCTTTAGGCATCGAAAACCACGTTTCGAGGCGGTGGAAAGACAGTGAGTAAACTCTTTACTATCAAAAAAGCCGACTACGAAATCACACTTAAAGCCGAATGGATTGGGAATGATCTGCTGCTGTGTCTTTATGGCGGTGATACGCCGCATATCGGTACGGTAACGACTTTTTCAGGAGATACACAGCTTCAGCGTTTTCCCAGTCATGATGGCCGATTTCACAAAGATGATGTTCTGGCGAAGATATTATTGGGAAGGATTCAATCAATAATTCCGGGAAATTGTGTCATTACAGCGGGCGTACATGTGGATCATATCTCAAAAGAACAGATCGAAGCATCGTTTCCGATGACAGAAGAGCTTGCGGACGAACTCGTTCTTTGGATCAGTGACCACGAGCTAACCAAAGAACCGTTATATAAATAATCTCAAACTGCCTAGCTGTTGTTAGGCAGTTTTTTGCGAGGTCTGCTTTTCCCAGTTTGTTAGGCTTGAGCTCTAATTATTGATTTTCTTGAATATAGTGAACAGACTCTTCAGCAGAATCGTATGCATGATTTTTCTGATTTTAAAAAAAGATTTCCATCAAGTTTAAAAAATCCTGCAAAATGTGACATATGTCCTAATTGGTTTCCGCCAAAAGCCATAAAATAAGGGTATAGGAGGTGCTGAAAATGATAATTCTTATACTATTGATTCTTATTGCTGCTGGGCTTATGGCTGTTAGAAAGCAACAAAAAGCCCGAGCAAAAGTAAACTATTGGGCACATATCAATGAACTTGAAGCACAACGAAAAGAACAAATCTTAGCGACTGCCATCAAAATGCAGCAACAAGAAAATACTGACTCTAAAGCTGATTGCAAATGGAAGCAGGCTAGTTAACACTACCTAGCCTGTATTCCTTCAGCCGAGCGAGCTTTCAATTGCGTCATATCAATAATCTGAAAGCCGCCATTTTCCTTTTTTAAAATGTTATCCTCAGCTAATTTTTTTAATAAACGCATCAAATGCCGATAACTTATTCCCACCGTCGCGGCGACATCTGTTAAACGATCAAAGAAAAAATCCTTATAAGCCCCTTGAGCAATATAGGAGCATAGTCGCTGCTCGCCGCTAAATAAAACATTCGAAGTAAAGTTGTAGGAATCTCGGATCATATTCAACGCTAAATCCTCGGTCATTCTCGTCATGAAGGTCAGATTCTTAAAGAGATTGTCCTGTTTACTCTGAAAAGGGATCAGGATACATTCAAAAGGCGAGAGCGTCATGACGGAAGCGGTCGCATACTTCGTTCCAGTCATTAATTCCGCGTGTCCGATCAACCCTCTAGAAAGATAATGAGCTAAAATCAAGTCTTTGCCATTCGGAGCACTGACGCAAACTTTAGCTTTTCCTGAAACTACGATCATCAAATGCTTGTATTCCACACCTTGACTATATATTTCTTCTCCCGTACCAAAATGCCGAATTTCACAAATCGATTCATGCTCCAATAAACCATAATAATCGAGTATTTCGCGGTGCAGCTTTTCCACTTTTCCTACCATTTCCTCACCCTTTTTTTTCTATAATGGTCTTCACTTAATATTTTACTATGAATCAAGTTTGAAAGGCGCTTTAAGATCTATTTTTACTTTTCGTGATTTCTTTTCTCGGATCTTTCAGTTAAACTAATTGAAAACGATTAAAGGATTGTCGTGATATGATCAAGTATAAGCTAAAAGAATTAGCGTCCTTTTCTGTTACTGGACTAGAACTGGCGCTGACAAATCAAAAAAGCAAGAATCTTGAACGCAGTCTATCATTTTGGCCGCGTTTTAATTATCAGCTTAAAAGCAATGGATTGAACCAACAAACTGGAAATTGGACTAAGTATGCGTTTATGGAACGGCGAGATGGGCAGCTTTATTATTATTGTGCGATCCCAAAAATGAAGGCGCATCCAACGAAATTCATTTTGAAGGATATTCCTGCGGGAAAATATTTGGTTGTGGAGCATCAAGGTGCGATGGACCAAATCTACGCTACATATGAAGAGATTTACCATAAGCTGATTCCCAAGCTTGGTTTGAACTTGGAACAAACGAACTTTTTACATTTTGAAAAATATGACGAAAGATTTCATTGGAATCGAATCAGTTCAATTATTGAGCTTTGGATTCCATTAAAAGACTAAAGGGTCTAATTAAAACTGTATTTATAAATATACATTTTTTATCTGTATTTGGATATGATATACTTTAACTATTCATAACTGATCGTTAGGAGGAAGCATTGTGAATAAAAATGAGATTTTGGATTATCTTAGCAAAAAGGATATTTGGTTTGAAGTGACAGAACATCAGGCTGTATACAACATGGAGGAACTTTCCGAGGTTGCGTTGCCATACCCAGAAGCTGATGCGAAGAATCTTTTTATCCGTGATGATAAAAAAAGAAATTTTTATCTAATTACTGTTAAAGGCGACAAAAGGGTCGATCTTAAAGAATTCAAAAAGGAAAACAACACGCGACGATTATCTTTTTCATCGGAGAATGATTTAATGGAAGTGATGGGATTAATTCCAGGCGCGGTGAGCCCTTTTGGAATTTTAAATGATTCAGAACACAAAGTACACTTCTTTATTGATGCCGATTTCTTTGAAGAACCAGGACTTATTGGTGTTCATCCGAACGATAATACAGCAACTGTATGGTTAAAAACAGAGGATTTAGTCGCGATTGTTAAAGAGCATGAAAATCAAGTAACGGTTGTTCACCTTTAGATTTCATGTCCTTCATAGTAACGTGACTCAAATGAACTTGGGTGTTTTAAAATTAGCTTCTCAGATTTTTTTGCATTAAATTACGCATAGATGTATCTATTTTTTAAAGATATTAGGTCGCAGCTTAAAGCACTCTTTTGAGTGTTTTTTTCTTTTCGTTTATTGTCATGGCGAAGCTTTTCTCGTATAGTGAATGAATAAGGGGGCGACAAAATGATTGAATTAAAAGGTGTAACAAAAATATATGATCAGAAAAAAGCGTTAGATAATTTAAGTTTAACGATTAAGGCCGGTGAGATTTTCGGCTTTTTAGGCCATAATGGGGCAGGAAAATCGACAACGATCAAAAGTTTAGTGAGTATTATTGAGCCTACGAGTGGTGAGATTTTGTTTGATGGAAAGAATTTGAAGACGGATCGATTAGCAATTAAGAAGAAGATCGCGTATGTACCGGATTCGCCAGATATGTTTTTACAATTAACAGCCAATGAGTATTGGGATTTAATCTCAGCTGCTTATGATCTGAAGGGGCAGGAGCATCGCCGACAAGAGCTGATCAATTTATTTGATTTAGTTGGTCACGAAGATGAAACATTGGAAAGCTTTTCTCATGGCATGCGGCAAAAAACGATCATTATTGGAGCCTTACTGCCAGATCCCGATATTTGGATCTTAGATGAACCGTTGCAGGGCTTAGATCCGCAGGCGGCATTTGATTTGAAGGAAATGATTAAACGCCATGCCGAAAAGGGCAACACAGTGATTTTTTCGACGCATGTCTTAGACACTGCACAGCAATTGTGCGACGAACTGGCAATTTTGAAAAAAGGTGAGCTGATCTATAACGGTTCCGTGGATAATTTATTGCAGGATTATCCAAATGAATCGCTAGAAAGTGTCTACCTCAAAATGGCTGGACGCCAAGCTGATGGGGACTTGATTACTGAAATTGAGGAGCCTGCCCATGAATAGTCAAATCATCAAACGCTTGATTGCAGTCAACATGCTGTATGTCAATCCATCTTCCACCAATCAAATTCGAAAAAAAGGGCATAAGGGCAAGAAAGTCATTCGTAGTATCGTTCAACAGTATTTAATGTCTGGGGTAATCTTTCTGTTGATTTATGGAGCAACTATGGTGATGATTGATTTTTCAAAATTGCCTGGCTTTTTTACTTATTATATGATGCTATTTGCTTTGATTGGTTTCTCCCAATCACTTTCAGCGATTTTTAATGTCTTTTTTGAAAGTAAAGATTTGCAGGATTATTTGCCTTTGCCAATCAAGCAAGGGGAGGTCTTTGTCGCCAAGTTTTTGGCAGTTGGGATGACAATTGTACCGTTTCTATTGCCGTTGTTAATTTTATTTTTCCTGACGTCCTATAAAAGCGGCTATTCCATCGTAATCGCGGTAGTGGGAGCTATTCTGCTATTCATTATTTTCTTTACATTATTATTTAGTCTATGTAGCTTAATTGTTTTTGGAATGACAAAAACCAAGCTGTTTCGGCGACATAAAAAGCTGTTTACCAGCTTAATGCTGGGCTTTTCCATGATTGTTTCTGTTGGCGGGGTTTTAGCAATCAATTTCACCCAAAATTCTGTCGATCATTCCAGCACGGGCGGCATAGCTGATAGACATGCGTTTTCGGTTTTTCTACCGTTCTACCGGGTTATGCACGAGCTGTTTTCGGTAACTGGGCTTATTACTTTGCTTGTATTGTTCGCTGTGACGGGATTACTTTTGCTGGCATTGAAATTTTTCGTAATTCCTAGCTTATACGAACAATTCAGCGATGAGGCTTCCCATACTGCGGCAACAAAACGCAAACGAAAAACCGATCAATCGTTGAAGCAGCTGTTGGCAAGCTACAATCGTCAATTACTGAAAAATCCTAACTTGATTATGCAGGTCTTGACCTCATCATTAATTATGCCGATTGTGATGATTGGGACAATAGTAACTACGAGTCCGATCAATTTACAAACCTTAACGCCAAAGTTTATGGGGGTATTCTTTGTGGCGGGGATTGTTTTTGCGACGATTATGCTTAATCAAACCTCTTTTGTCAGTAATCTAATCTCATTGGATCGTGAGAATTTTTCTTTTATTCAATCTCTTCCGTTATCGCTAGAGAAATATCTTCGTCAAAAATTCTGGGTTGGCTGTAAAATCCAGATGCTGATTGCTGGCGGAGTAGGTTTATTGATAGCTGTTGTGTTGCGGTTTCCGATATTCTTATCACTGCCTTTTATAGCAGGGATATTATGGGGAACATATCTGTTATCACTTCACTTTTTTAGCCGAGATTATCGTTTGTTGAATGTGACATGGACCAATATCAGCCAACTTTTTACACGAGGGGTGGGGAACTATGGTCTGATGATTTGGATGTTTGGCTCGCTTTTTGTTGGTGCGATTCTGATCGTTTTATATGTAGTCGCTGTCATGATGAACGTTAATCCTGTGTTGCTAAATGGCGGTGTCATGATTTGGTTGGCGATCCTGTCCGTGGCATGGCTATTAATCAACCGAAATAATTTTTGGAAGAAGTTAAATGACTGATTATAAAGGTAAAGAAAGAACCTTAACGCAAGGTTCTTTTTTTATGGATAAAAGTTTACATAAATAAATTATCGAAATAGAAATGCGGATTTAAAAATTAAAGTATCTTTAGGTTTAGACGGATTAACGCTGAGTATAAAATGGTAGTTAGATAAAATAATTCAAATCTAATTATCATAAAAAGACGATGAAAATAATCCTTTCAAAATTAATCCTCATTTAAATAAAGATTCAGAAGAGAGTAGACAAACCTTTAGCTGTATTTTTTTAATTTTAAATAAAAATTTACAGATCAATAGGTAGCGCTTTCTAATTTTTGAATATTGATATTAAGTTTGATATAACGTGCTTTAGCAGGAAAAGTAAAATACAATAAAAAAACAAGTTAAAATCACTCATTTCAATTGTTCTTAATCTAGTTATTTTATCATTTAATTTGTTGCGTAGATTTTCAGCTTTCGTAATTGTTTTGATGCAATTTGTCAGAATATTCAATGACTTTCGCCATTCTTGCACTCTGTCTTTTTTCATTGTAAAGTATCATTTAGGGATTTCTTATATTTACAGTGTTCTTGTTCAATTAATAACTAATTTCAAGATTGAAACACAAACGTAATAAAGACCCTAGAAAAATTGAATAGGAGTGGTTTCAATGGCCAAATCAGAGAAAGGCATGACATTGGTTGCGTTAGTCATGATGATCTTTACCTCGGTATTTGGGTTTGCTAACGGACCAGTAGCCTTTTACTTAATGGGCTATGGATCAATCGTCTTTTACGTTATCGCAGCAATTCTATTTTTTATTCCATTTGCATTGATGATGGCGGAATTCGGTTCAACGATCAAAGGCGAAAATAGTGGGATGTACAAATGGCTGGAGGTCAGCGTAGGACCACGTTTTGCATTTATCGGAACGTTTATGTGGTTTGCTTCTTACGTTGTCTGGATGGTTTCTACATCATCTAAAGTTTGGATTCCTTTTACCACAGCATTTGCTGGGAGCGACCAAACGCAAAAATTACATATGTTGGGTATGAACTCGACTCAAGTAGTTGGTTTGCTGGCATGTGTTTGGATGATCATCGTAACGTTAGTCTCAATTAAAGGGGTCAAGGGAATCGTTAAAATCACTAGCTTAGGTGGGATTGCGGTAACAAGTTTAAACGTTGTTTTAATCGTAATTTCTGGTATTATTTTGGTATTAAATGGGGGGCATTTAGCGCAACCATTTAACCACATTTTACATTCACCAAATCCTAGCTATCAAAGCCCAATCGGCTTGTTAGGATTCGCGGTATTCGCAATCTTTGCTTATGGTGGTTTGGAAGCTGTTGGGGGCATGGTTGATAAAACTAAGAACCCTGAAAAAACTTTCCCTAAAGGTGTCGTACTTTCTGCATTGATCATCTCTGTTGGTTATGCATTAGGGATCTTCTTATGGGGTGTAAGTACCAATTGGCAAGATGTTTTATCTGGTGATTCAACCAACTTAGGAAATATTTCTTATGTAATGATGAACAACTTAGGTTACGTTTTAGGTGATGCGATGGGTCTAGGACACGGCGCTGCCATCAGTATGGGTAATTGGTTTGCTCGTTATACTGGTCTAGGTATGTTCTTAGCATATAGCGGTGCGTTCTTTACATTGACGTATTCACCATTGAAGACGTTGATTATGGGAACACCGAAAAAATTATGGCCTAAGAAATTTACTGAATTGAATGAAAATGGAATGCCAAGCTTTGCTATGTGGGTCCAATGTGCGATCGTTGTTGCGATTATTTTGATCGCTTCATTCGCTACACCAGATCCATCAGCATTCTACAATATTTTGACATTGATGGCGAACGTTTCAATGACATTGCCTTACTTGTTCTTGATTTATGCGTTCCCTAAATTCAAGCAAAAACAAGGTTTGGATCGTCCGTTTGAAGTGTACAAGTCTAAGAGCATGACAATGATCATCAGTGTTGTCGTCTTCTTATTAGTATTGGGTGCGAATGTCTTCACGATTTTCCAACCAATCATCGAAGGTGCTGGCGCTCGCGATACATTATGGATGATCGCAGGTCCAGTTGGATTTACTGTAGTTGGTATTATCCTTTACCAAAACTATGTACGCCGTTCAAAAGCTGAATAATAACTCTGAGCCTCGACGAAATTTCGTCGAGGCTTTAATTTTGTTTGTTTTTCAGTTAGACTTGATATATCAAGGTTTTAAGACATGATAAAGACTTTTGACATGTGGAAAATCGCTTACTATAAAGAGTTTTGCTAGTGGGAAACCACAATAGGTCTTATGGTGAGGATGAAGGAGCGGATGAGATGAATTTAAGCAAACAGATTAAACGATTGAGGGAAGAAGCAGGATTTTCCCAAGAAGAATTATCAGAGAAAATTTACGTTTCTCGTCAAACAATCTCGAATTGGGAAAATGAACGAAGCTATCCAGATATTCATAATCTGTTATTGCTGAGTGTTCTTTTTGACGTAACTTTAGATGAACTTGTCAAAGGAGACGTGGAAACCATGAAAAATGTGATTAAAAAAGATGAGATGAACAGGTACAGCTATATCATGTTGGGAACAATTGGGGCAGCAGCGATTTTATTCGGACCTGTTTGGAAGTTATTTGGGAATATAGGACTTTTGATCCCGTTCGTCTTGTGGCTAGTTGGCATGTGGGCGGCGCTTAAAATCGAGAAAATAAAAAAAGAGAAGAATATCAAAACTTATAAAGAGATTGTCGCTTATATGGAATGTGAAGATGTAGAGGAGAGAAGAAAAGAGCGAAGCTTCGGAAAAGATTTTCTTTCTAAAACAGTGATCGTTATTGTATTTACAATAACTGTAATGGCAGTAGTATTAGCTAGTTTGTGGCTTAGTGGGATGTTTTAAGCAAATCAAAAGTGATGTCTGAAGCTTGATTTTATCAGGTTTCGGGCACTTTTTTTATACCTTTTGCTTGATTGTATCGTTTTAAAAAAAATAAAAATTACGGATTGGGAATTTTTATCAAAAAGCGGTAAAATTTTTATGTAAACAGACAATCGGAATGGATGAAGAGGAGCGTGCAAGCATGACTGTAAAATCAACTATCAAGCCATTAGGAAAACGCCAAATTTTTACCATGAAAAGGGCAAGCCTAGAAAAAAGGGTCAATGAATACTATAACAACACCCATGATGCAACGAACATTATAGAAAGTATTGTAGCGATTTTAGTTAGGAATGCGCTGGTCTTTAGTGATTTTTCTTTTATCTGCCAGGAATTAGTGACAACTATTTATTTAACCGCCGAGCCAAATGATGTATTGCGTCGGTTCAGTAGTCTGTTTAAGCCTTATTTCAAAAAAAGTGGTGATTGGGATGCCGTAGTTCATCGCTTATTTAATAATAAAAAAGAGTATCATCAATCCAGTGAGTGTTATCGTTCAGCCGTTAAATACTTATATGCCGTAACTACATCGCAAGCCGAGGATTGTCTAGACAGCTACAATCTGATCTCGATTTTTAAAGATGCAAACGGAAGAAAGCATAAATGGACATTGAAGGATGTAGATCCGCAAAGGAAAGAGGAGGAAATAGCCGTTTTGCTCAAGCTATTGACTGAACTGACTATCTTCAAAAATAAAGAAGTCCGTCAATTTTCCCAATTTATGACCTTTGACTGCTTTAAAACGACAAATATCAAACATTATGAAGAACCACAGAATGAGAAGCTAGAAGAACCAGTGGAACAAAGTACTGAAGTAGGCAGAGAAGAACTGAAAATTATGGTACCACAAGGATTCGATCCGCGAACTTTAAGTGAGACAGAATTAGTGGTTTTAGTTCAAGCATACTTGCCAAAGGGTAAAACTATCGAGGATGTCCATGTCTTATTTGTTGAGCGTTCGGCTGAAGCACAAGAAATGATAGATGCTCAAGTATCTCAGCAAAATACGTCCAATGATTACTTAGAAGATTCCACTGGACCGGGACTGTTGACTAAAAATCTAGCGGTGGAAGAAAAAGTTGTTTTGCAAGAAAAAATACCCAGAAAGAAATCCTCAAACAACATTGGACACTTGAGCGGGCAGCAATTGTCAGCAATGAGTTTGATAAACCGATTCAAAAATAGACAAACTCAAACTACAAGTGTAGGTAAGAGTAGCAAAAAAACTAAATCGGCCACCGGCAGTAACAAGCGAAAAAAGAAAAGAAAATAGACTTTTCGTTTCATTAGAATAGTCTTCTTTGTCATGCCCTCAAGTGTTTAAAATAAGAACTTCAAATAGGGTTATCCTCGCTTTCTCTTCGATTTGATTGGGTGGCTAGGTTTTTCAGGCTGGTTTCTCTAAGAATACCGGTATAAGGTGGAAACCCATATTGCAGACTTCCATTAAAATATTTTCTCCTGTGTATTATAGCCGTTCGCGTTACGCAGATTCTTCAATTTATTTCCTATTTTCAAAACATCCCACCTTCCTTTAAACTCCTTTACGATAAAATTAGTGTACAAAATTTTCTTTCAGGCCTCATAAAGCTACTTTTTGTAGCAACTGTCAGTTTACAGTTTGTGACAATATGTTGTACAAAGAACAAATAGACGCTTTTGCTCTGTGTAGATTTCGGAGTGAGAGCTTTTTTAATATGCTATTTCTGGTGAACGTTTCATTTTCTTCAAGACTTTCTGTAAGCAAACCTCATGTAAAGAAACGTGGGAATTTCTGAAAACCAATCAAATTACAGTGTAATTAATTTAAAATTAGGCTTTTATCATTTAGTGACATCTGTTATAATTGTCATCACATCTTAAAGCAAGTTATCATTGTGACTTTAGGCTTTAAAGGTCAATGGTAAAGGGCTGATGGATAAATATTTTTCATAATAGGAAAAAGGAGAGAATAAGTATGACGATTTACAATTTTTCTGCAGGTCCCGCGGTACTACCAAAAGCTGTGTTGGAGATCGCACAGTCCGAAATGCTTGATTACAAAAATAGCGGCATGTCGGTGATGGAGCTGAGTCATCGTTCCTCCTTATTTGAAGAGATCATCCAAGAGGCTGAAACCTTATTGAGAGAACTCATGGCTATTCCAAAAAACTATAAAGTTCTGTTCTTACAAGGCGGTGCGAGCTTGCAATTTACTATGCTGCCGTTGAATCTGGCGCAAGAAAAGAAAGCTTTATACGTAAATACAGGTTCATGGTCGAAAAAAGCTATTAGTGCTGCAAAAGCACTCGATAATGTTGAGGTAGAAGTAATTGCTTCAAGTGAAGACAAGAATTTTACCTACATTCCTGAACTGCCAGAAACGGTGGATCAAGACGCCGCTTATGTGCATATTACAACAAATAATACGATAGAAGGAACAGCGTTTGCGCAGATTCCGAATTTTGGCAAAGTCCCAGTAGTTGCGGACATGTCTTCAAATATTTTAGCCAACGATTATAAAGTCGAAGATTTCGGTGTCATTTATGCAGGTGCACAGAAAAATATTGGTCCAGCTGGGCTTACGGTCGTAATCATTCGTGAAGACCTGCTCAATCAAGAAGCAATTTTCGCACCAATGTTGGACTATGCGCTGCAAGCAAAGAATAACTCTCTTTATAATACACCGCCGACTTATGCTATCTATATCGCGAAGCTTGTTTTTGAATGGGTGAAGGAGCAAGGAGGCGTTGCTGGAATTACAGCGAAGGATCAAGCAAAAGCACAATTGCTATACACCGCGATTGAACAATCAAGTTTGTTTAAAAGTCCAGTGGAAAAAGACAGCCGCTCAATCACTAATATTCCATTTGTGACAGGAGATGAAGCGTTGGACAAAGCCTTCAATAAGGCCGCTTTGGCTCAAGGTTTTGAAAACTTAAAGGGACACCGTTCTGTTGGCGGAATGCGTGCGAGTCTTTATAACGCCTTTCCAATCGAAGGAGTGGAAGCCTTGGTTGCGTTCATGGCAGAGTTTGAGAAGGAAAATGGAGGGAAATAGATGTTTCAGATTAAAACATTCAACGCGATTGCTCCGGAAGGAATGGCGCGGTTAGATAATGAAAATTACCGTATTAATGAAAGCGAAGAACCAGATGGTATTATTTTACGCAGTCAAAAACTGCATGATTATGATTTTCCTGAATCAGTTTTAGCAGTGGCTCGTGCGGGGGCTGGTACGAATAACATTCCTGTAAAAGAATGTACGGAAAAAGGAATCGTGGTGTTTAATACACCGGGGGCGAATGCTAATGCGGTAAAAGAATTGGTGATCGCGAGCTTATTATTATCTGTCCGGCCAATGGTTCAAGGGATCAGTTGGGTACAGACACTAGAAGGAGCCAATGTTGACGAACAAGCAGAGGCTCAAAAATCGCAGTTTGCTGGAACGGAATTAGAAGGCAAGAAGCTTGGTGTTATCGGTCTTGGATCGATCGGAGCGATGGTAGCTAATGATGCTTATCGTTTGGGAATGGAAGTTACAGGTTACGATCCTTATGTATCAGTGGATACGGCGTGGAGTATTTCTCGCCGAGTAAAACGGGCAAAAGATTTGAAGGAAGTTTTGACCAATTGTGATTTCGTCACGATTCATGTTCCGTTGACTGAGCAAACACATCATTTAATCAGCACGGAAGAGTTGATGCAAATGAAACAAACCGCTCGCTTATTAAATTTCGCACGGGGAGAGATCGTCGATACGGATGCAGTTGTAAAAGCAGTCAACGAAGATCGTATCGCTGGTTTTACCACTGACTTTGCGGAAGAAAAATTACTTCATAACGATAAGATTACTGTTTTGCCGCATTTAGGCGCATCAACTGAAGAAGCAGAAGTCAACTGTGCCAAAATGGCTGCTCGCGGTTTAAAGCGTTTCTTAGAAACAGGAGTCATTAAGCGTTCGGTTAATTTTCCAAATGTTGAAATGGCCTTTGAATCGCCTTATCGAATCACGATTATCAATCGTAATGTACCGAATATGCTGGGGTTGATTGCTTCTGAAATTGCCTCTTTAGATGTTAATATTGATAATATGGTGAATCGCGGAAAAGATGACCATGCGTATACTTTAGTAGATGTTTCAGAGACAAATCCTGATAAAATCGCGGCGATTGTGGAGCAATTAAGTAAAAATGAAGGCATTGTTCGTGTTCGCGCAATCAAGCGGGATGAGGAGAGTGAATTTTAATGGTTCAGGTTCATCCTTTTAAAGGCGTGCGTCCAGCAAAAGACTTGGCTGATAAAGTAGCTGCCTTGCCCTATGATGTTGTTAATTCACAAGAAGCGAGAGACTTAGCAGCGGATAATCCCTACAGCTATTTTCATATCGATAAAGCGGAAATTGATCTGCCAACAGAGCTTTCACCCTATGATGAAAAGGTCTATCAAAAAGCAGCAGCAAATTTGGCGGAGTTTTTGGAAAAGGGCTGGCTATTCAAAGAGTCAGATGACTATTTTTATCTCTATGAATTAGTGATGAATGGTCGCAGCCAAACTGGGATTGTTGCGTGTACTTCAATTAGTGATTACATTGATGAAAAAATTAAAAAACACGAATTTACTCGTCATGAAAAAGAAATTGACCGTATGAACCATATACGTACTTGTGATGCCAATACGAGCCCGATTTTCTTAAGTTATCGTCCACAGTCGGAAATCCAAACGATCATTAAAACCTGGCAAAAAGATCACCAGCCGGTATATGATTTTTCCAGCTATCATGAGGTGACGCATCGTGTTTGGGTAATTGATCAGATTGAAACGATTGATCAATTGACGGAGCTATTTTCAGAAGTAGACGCCTTGTATATCGCTGACGGCCATCACCGGACGGAATCGGCAGTAAAAATCGGCTTAGAGAAACGTCAATCTGGCGAACAAAATCCTGAAACTGAGCAATTCCTGTCGATTATCTTTCCTGAGAACGAATTAGCCATCTGGGAATACAACCGTGTACTAAAGGTAGCCCCACCATCCGATTTCATGGATCGTTTAGCAGAAAATTATCAAGTAACTAAAACGGGTATCAAAAAGCCTGAAAGAGCCGGCGAATGCCAGTTATATGATGGAACAGCTTGGTATACCTTAAGAATCAAACCGGAAAAAGTTCCGACTGATCCAGTAGAAAAATTAGATGTGGCCTTGCTGCAGAAATTTGTGTTGGAAGAGATTTTCGGGATTATGGATATTCGTACCGATAAACGAATTGATTTTGTTGGTGGGATTCGCGGGACGGAAGAGCTTGAAAAGCTTGTGGATTCAGGCGACTGGAAGTTAGCCTTTTCAATGTACCCAACACAAATGACCGATCTTTTAGCGGTGGCAGATGCGAAAAAAATTATGCCGCCGAAGTCAACATGGTTCGAACCGAAGCTGTTGAGCGGATTGTTCTTACATGAGTTAGAAACTAAATAAGTGTGAACTCTCGAAAGTGATTTTTCGAGAGTTTTTTCTGTTTTACGACATTATTTTATTGACTATAATGTGTGTGGCACAGTATAATGGATGTGAAGAGGTGATCATATGCCGGATAAGGATATTGTTCAGAACTATGTGACAGAATTAAAAAGAGGAAATCTCGTTTTGGCTGTACTAGGCAGCTTGGATACGCCTCACTATGGATATGCACTTTTGCAGACATTGCAGGAGCGAGGAATGGAGATTGAGGCCAATACGCTTTATCCATTGCTGAGAAGGCTGGAAAAGCAGGAGCTGCTGGAAAGTGATTGGGATACCACTAAAAGCAGACCGCGGAAGTATTATACGATCAGCAAAAAAGGTCAAATGGTTAAGGATAAGTTGTTTGAAGCATGGAAGGAAATGCAAAAAAGTCTAATGGACATCTACTCGGGGGAGTGACTATGGAAAATTTAATTGAGCGCTATATAGCGGCGGTTGTTCAGCAATTGCCGGAAAAGGAACGGGCAGAGGTCGCCCAAGAATTACGCAGCAATATTTATGATATGCTGTCAGATCAGCCAAATGATGCTGAGATCAAAGAGGTGCTGCAATCGATGGGTTCTCCGACAAAGTTAGCTGAACAATATCGTCAAAACCCTCGTTATCTTATTTCTCCGCAGGTGTATGATGAGTACATTCGCTTACTGAAGCTGTTGGTTCCGATTGTCGGGATTATTACAGTTATTGTTGGGGCAGTGACTGGGGTTTTTGAGACGTTGCAGCAAAATAGCAATCAGGTTAGCCGCATTCTTCAGGTGATGTTTCAATCTGGAATTCAAAGCGGTGTATCTGGAGTAATGCAGACACTTGTATGGACGACAGTGGGATTTGTGATCGCCGAGCGGACAGGTGCTTTAAATAGCAGGAAAAAGGATGATTGGAAGGTGACGGATTTGCCGCCGTTGACTACAGAAAAACTGATTCCTTTATCTGATCCAATAGCAGAAATTATTGCCGTCATTGTTTTTAGTGTCATTTTCATATTTGTATCGGTAAGTGGATTCTCTCACGTTTTCACCGAGTCAGGGAATGTTAGTTTTAATGTTCCATTATTCAGTAACAGCTTTACAATGTTTTTGATTCCGGTGTTAATTATAGGAACCCTACTGACATTAATTGTTGGTGTGGTGAAATTGATTGATCGCCGTTGGACGAATCGTGTGTGTGTTTGGTCTATTATTGACACTGCTGTTTCGGCAGTTATGTGGGTCTTTTTATTGATGCACAATAATATTTTTAGCCAGGAATTAGTTGAGCTGCTTCAGGAACAAACCTGGTCTAGAGGAGATGTCTTGCATTACATTTCTACAGGAAATACAGCTTCAATTCGTTTGATCATTAGCCTTATTATTGTTATCGTTTCTGTGATTCAAATTATTTCAGTTCTCTATAACCGAAGTAAACGAAGCCACTATTCAGGTTATGTGAATCAAGAACAAGCATAATGAAAAGATTGTTTAGACTCTCTATTTGAGGGTCTATTTTTTTCTGGATACACTTTTTTTGCTTTACTCATGAGCTCGCTGTCCTTGGTTTTGCTTTTCGTAGTTTATGAGTTAGCCGAGAACACTCGCGACTTTATTCATGCAGATGAATCGGATTCGGTCGTGGCATAGCTTTAGCTATGTTAAACGACCGACATATTCAAATTTAGTATATACCTATGTTAAAATGATGGAAACGAATTCAATGCGAAAAAATTTCGACAGATTGAGGTGAATGCTATGCTACGACACAAAGCCTACAAATCCAGAATCTACCCCAACGCCGACCAAGAGGTTTTGATCATTAAAACGATTGGGTGTGTTCGTTTTGTCTATAACTATTTCTTGGCTCTTTGGAACGAAGAATATTCTAAAAATGGCAAAGGTTTAACCTATAATTCCTGTTCTGCCATGTTGCCTCAGATGAAAAAGAATGAAGCAACGAGTTGGCTAAAAGAAGTCGATAGTATTGCGCTTCAATCCTCGGTAAAAAATCTTTCCGATTCATTTTCTCGATTTTTTAAAAAACAAAATAGGCGACCACAGTTTAAAAGCAAAAAGAATCCCGTCCAAAGCTATACCACGAAAAACGTCAATAAGAGCATTACGATTATTGAAAACATCATCAAATTACCTAAATTAGGGCAAGTGAAATTTGCGAAAAGTCGAGAGCTCAATGGACGGATTTTAAACGCAACCATTCGGAAAAATCCAAGTGGGAAATTTTTTGTCTCAATCCTTTGTGAAGAAGAAGTCCCAGAATTGCCTAAAACGGGCTTAGAAATTGGAATTGATTTAGGCATCACTGATTTTGCGATTCTTTCTAATGGTCAAAAAATCGATAATAATCGCTTCACGTCCAAAATGGAGAAGACACTTAAACGTGAACAACGAAAATTGTCTCGCCGAGCATTAAACGCGAAAAAAGCAGGAAAAGAACTATTTGAAGCGAAAAACTATCAAAAACAAAAGAAAAAAGTCGCCCGATTGCACGAAAAAGTAATCAATCAACGCACGGACTTTCTGAATAAGTTGAGTACAGAGATTGTCAAAAATCACGATAGTATCTGTATCGAAGACTTAAATACGAAAGGTATGTTGCGTAATCATAAGCTAGCCAAAAGTATTTCGGATGTCTCTTGGTTTAGTTTTGTGAGTAAATTACAGTACAAAGCTGAATGGTACGGTCGTGAGATCATCAAAGTAGATAAATGGTTTCCGTCTAGTCAGCTTTGTTCAAAATGTGGACACAAGGACGGCAAGAAGTCACTCGAAATTAGAGAATGGACTTGTCCTGTTTGTCATGCGCATCATGATCGCGACATCAATGCGAGTAAAAATATTTTGGCTGAGGGTCTACAAATACAAGTAATAGTCTAGATACCTTAACCGTAGGAACTACGGGGATAGCTTGGTCAATAAGAGACACCGCTGCGGGCAAAGAAATCCGTTCGCAAGTCTGCTCTATTCCCAAGAATCTCGTGACTTTAGTCATGAGAGGTTCAAAATAGTTTGAGATCTAGTTCGATGGAATGTAATAGAAAGTTGCTGTGCAACGATTGAATTTTAGAGTGTTTAACTGCCAGCAGCTTTTAAAAATGAGAGAAGATGAGCAAATATGAATCGAATAATAGGGTATCTCAAAGCGAATCTCTTAATGAGTATTTCATTAGTTTTAGCTATTATCAGCTGTTTGATCGGCCGTTTTTCAAGTACATTTATTGACTATAAAGTAATTTTTAGTTTATTTGGTTTGATGTTGTTGATTCAAGGCTTTGAAGAAGTGGGGCTTTTGCGTTATATTGCCCAAAAGCTGCTGCATTTTTCCAAGAATAGTCGTCAATTAGTTCAATTGATGATTGTACTATCTTTAATAGGATCGATGTTTCTGACAAATGACGTGGCGATTTTGACTTTACTGCCGATTTATTTAAAGCTGTTGTCTATACTGCCGAAATTTAAAGGACGCTTTCTAGGCAGCGTGTTGATCATTGTTGCGGCTAATCTAGGAAGCAGTTTTTTTCCGTTTGGCAATCCGCAAAATTTATTTTTGTATGATTATTATCATGTACCGCTCGTTCAATTTTTGTCTTGGATGTCGCTAGTCCTTTTGGTTAGTGTGATCTCTCTGGGATTTTTGACTCTGCTGGTAGCGAAGGATTCCTTAGACGAAATTCAGCTAAAAGAAAATCAGATTAATCGAAAAGAAAGTCTGCTGCTGACAGGATTGATGCTGCTCATGATTTTTGTAGTTCTGGATATTTTATTGTATCAGTGGGTGATTCCTTTAGTAGCACTAATCATTCTACTTTACCGACGTGAATTGTACAAAAAGGTGGATTACGGATTATTAGTAACCTTTGTCAGTTTCTTTATCATCGTTGGTAATATTGGAGATGCTGAGTTTATCAATACTTTTTTGAAGTCTTTGAACGGAAAAGAAATTTATTTGGCAGGATTAGGGTTAAGCCAAGTCATTTCTAATGTTCCGGCTGCCTTCTTGATTGCGCCGTTTACATCCAATCAACAGGCGGTCATTTTAGGCGTAAATATCGGC
Source organism: Enterococcus sp. DIV0187 (assembly GCF_051713785.1). Classification (NCBI taxonomy): domain Bacteria; kingdom Bacillati; phylum Bacillota; class Bacilli; order Lactobacillales; family Enterococcaceae; genus Enterococcus; species Enterococcus sp. DIV0187. Next base: position 251,751 of record NZ_JBIOQO010000002.1, on the reverse strand, counting down.
GGATTAGGGACATTGATTGCCTCATTGGCTAATTTAATCGGCTACAATTTATTCCGAGTTTATTATCCTAGAAAGACGAAGAGGTTCCTTGGTTTGTTCTGTATAGTCAATTTTAGTCTACTCCTGCTGTTGGGAACAATCTTCTATTTCGTTATCCATTAGAAAGCGCCAAGAATTCCTGAAAATCGGCTAAGTTTCTTATGGGAATTCTTCCAAAAAACATGAAAACGCTTCGAACAGTGTTAAGCTAAACTTGTGAGAAATGAGTAGGGAGGATTTTGAGATGAACGATAAGACAAAAATGATTCATGGATACCATGCATTTGATGGAGAAACCGGCGCTTCTTCAATACCAATTTACCAATGTTCGACTTTTAAGCAAGACTCTATTAAGGAAGGACAGCCGTACACTTATTCCCGGTTCGGAAATCCTACACGCACATCTTTAGAAGCGGCAGTCGCTGCATTGGAAAACGGAAAATATGCGACAGCATTCGCATCTGGAATGGGTGCGATTTCAGCGATCTTGCTGAGTTTTAGTCAAGGGGATCATTTAGTCATGTGCAAGAGTATTTATGGCGGCACCTTTCAATTAGTGAATGAAGTGATGAATCGCTTTGGGATCGAGGTGACCTTTGTCGATGAAACCAACCTAGACGAATGGGAGCATGCGATCCGTCCTAATACAAGAGGACTTTACTTAGAAACACCATCTAATCCATTATTATCAGTGACAGATATTGCTGGCGTTGTAGCGATCGCCAAGGCGCATCATCTAGTGACAATGATCGATAATACATTTATGACACCGCAATTTCAAAAACCATTGGCTCTAGGAGTCGATATTGTGATCCACAGTGCAACTAAGTTTATCAATGGCCATAGTGATGTGGTGGCCGGTTTAGTGATTACGAATGATGAAAAATGGCACGATCAAATCAAACTGCAGCAAAAGGTTCTTGGCGGGATTTTAGGAGTCGAAGATTGCTGGTTGACGATGCGAGGATTAAAAACGATGGCTTTGCGAATGGAGCAAAGTGCTCGCAGCGCTGAAAAAATCAGTCAAATGCTGGAGAATCATCCAGCTATACAGAAGGTTCACTATCCGGGCTTATCTAATCATCCCGGATATGACATTCACAAACGACAGGCAACCTCTGGAGGAGCGGTCCTATCCTTTGAGTTAGTTAACCAAGAAGCGGTTTACAACTTCGCAGAGGCGTTGCAGATACCGATTGCGGCTGTTAGCCTTGGTGGTGTGGAATCGATCTTATCCTATCCAGTAACGATGAGCCACGCTTGTGTTCCAAGGGAAGAAAGAGAAAAGCAAGGGATAACAGATGGCTTGCTGCGTTTGTCTGTAGGAATCGAAGACACAGAAGACTTGCTAGCAGATTTGGAACAGGCATTGGCTAAGGTTCGTGTAACAGTAAAATAGTTAGAATCAACGCGTCGGGAATTTTCCCGACGTGTATTTTTATGTTTCAATATGCAAAAAAATAGTTGTCATTTTTCTTTTTTTTAGAAAAATGATCCCTTACTATGAACTAGTTCGGTATAATGGTATCATCTCTTGGAGGAAGTGAAAGTCATGCTTGAAAATTTTTTACGTCCAGAAGTCTTGCTTTCAAACGTCATTGTTTGTCTAGCAACTTTTTTGATTACGCGATGGGCGCTAAAACGAAAGAAAAAGCCGCAGCGCCAAAAAGAAACTGTTCAGATACCGAAGCAAACGGCAGACGGAGCAGCTGTCTTAGAGGCTTCATTGACAACGCTGCGATCGTATAAGAACAATCTCAACCAATACGGCTATGTGTACTTTCAAGAAACGACACCAATTGTAATCGAACAATTGAAGGCAGAGGCGAACAGCTTGATCCTTTCTGAAGGGACTCAGACAATTCACGATCTGCTGCAAAAAAATTACGAGAGGCTAATATCGTTTCAGCAACAGGAAGTCGCAGATACGAAAAAATTGGAATTAGAAGTATTGAATCATGTCAATAAAACGATCATTGATTGGCGCAATCTTCTGAAGCACAGCAAATAAATGCTAAGTATAAGCTCAAGGAAGCTTCATTTTTTAGCACATAAAAACACACCCCCGTTGCAGGATAATGATATACAGCAGGGGTGTGTTTTTTAAAGATGTAATCGACGGCGAATACCATCCACACGTGAGCCTAACAATTTGTCGGCCATTCGTGTTTTTAAGGCTAGAACCATGTAGGTAAATCCACCAAAGGCAGCTACGATGATAATAATGATCATTGATTGCATTTTAGAATCCGAGCTTAAGATGACTTCGCAGCCGAACTTAACGATGTAAGCGACAACGCCCATAACAATGGACATTACTGTGACTTTAGCGATAGAAATCATTGTTTCTTTAAATGGAAACTGCGAAATGACATGAATGCGATCCAACAAAAACATATTTGCCACTAAAAATCCTACAAAGGATGCAATAAGCGGCCCATACGCCTCGAACATAAAGATTAAAGGGAATTGCGCGACGATTTTTACAAATATCCCAATACATAAGAACCATACGGCCTGCATATTGCCATCAAGCCCCTGCAGCATTGTTGAACAGACCATGAATAAGCCCATCATGATCCCCACCACGCAGGAGGCTGCTAATAATTCTGAGCCAAGGTCATTCGGCCAGTAGAATAGAGTATTTAACGGATAAGCAAGGACAATCATTCCGACAGTTGCCGGCATCATCACAAAGAAAAGCAATTGGATATTATTCGTCACTAATTTTGCCAAGCCCTCGTGATCCTTTTTCGTAAAGCGCTCCGTAATCAACGGCAGACCAGCTGTAGCCATGGCGGTTCCTAGTGCGATCACGACCATTGTTAATTTATCTGGATTAGCAGAGATTAATGTAAAGAGATCAGCATTTTTCGCCGCAGAGTAATCTGTTACGATCGACATGATTTTTTCAAAGGAATATTGATCAATCAGTTTAAAAATACTAATGGCGCTCCCGACAATAATAAAAGGAATCGCCTGTTGAATCATTTGAAGAACGAGTTGTCCTCCAGAGAAAGTAATCTGGTTATTACTCTCTCGAATCAGCTCACGAAAGGCTGAGCGTTCCTTAAGTAATGAAAATAGCAGCACACCCATCGCAAAAGCCACACCAATGAAAGCCGCAAAGGTTGAGTGAACCACGGCAGTCTTATAGCTGCCATTGTTGATCTGCATGATAATGAAGGCCGAAGCCAGCATGTAGCAAACCCGCGCGATTTGTTCGATGATTTGAGACAATGCGTAGGGCTTCATATTGTTGTTCCCTTGGAAGAAACCCCGAATCACACTCATCGCTGGAAAGATTAGCAACACAACACTTAATGAGCGCATAACAGGGACTAAATCAGCGTTTCCTTGAGATAGGTATGGCGCGCCTAGGTACATGATAGCTGCACAAAGAATTCCTCCGATGGTCATCAGCCGCATCGTATAAAATAGTAATTTTTTACTTAATCCATATTCATTCATGGAATTATAGCGGGCGGTTTGTTTTGCCACTGCTGCAGGAATTCCTGCAGTAGAGATCATTAAAAACAACGCGTATACATTGTAGCCCTTCGTATATAAATAATTCGCTTCTAGACCGTGGGGTTGCATCCAGGCGATCCACGGAATTACATAGACAGCACCCAGCAGACGAGAGAAAATATTACCGATTGTCAGCCATGCTGTACTTTGAACCATTTTTTCCTGAGCGTTTGTCTGCTTGTTCGAAGCGGCAGATGGTGCTACAGTTGGTTCCTTCTCAGTAGCTTGAGGAGTCTTTTTTTTATATTCTTTCTTTTGCGGCGCAGCCGCTTCGCTATGATAACGAGCCACCCGTGAAGGCGTTTGATTCAGCCCGCCATCTTTTCTTGTATTTTCAGTCATATAAACCAGCTTTCTGCAACAGTATCTCCCATATTTTACCTGTTATTTCTCCTTGTTACAATGCTGAGAGCGAATCTTTAAGATTTAGGGATAAAGGGATCAATATGATTGGCGAAGCTTTCAAGGTTTCGTGTTTGGATATAAACGGTTCCACGGCCATGAAACTCATTCACGACACCCTCGCCAGTCTTGAAACCAAAAGTGCCAGAAGCAACACGAATGTTGTAATCTAACGAATTTGTCCAAGCAATCACGTGCTGATTGTCGATAATGACTGGAGAGTGTCCATCTAATTCGATTTTTTCTACATCACCAAAAGCAGAAACCAAAATCTGTCCACGTCCAGTTGTTTCCATCACAAAAAGTCCTCCCGTACCGCCTAAAAGAGCACCTGAAAGCTTTTGTCTTTGCATTTGGTAGCTGACATTCTCCTCACTGGCAAGAAAAGCCCCCGTGTTCAAACGCCAATGTTCAGCTCCGACATCTAAGGCGAAGATTTTTCCAGGTACGGCAGGTGCGATAGCAATCATCGCTTCATTGGAGCGAGCAGTAGCTGTACTGATAAAGAAGCTTTCACCACTTGTTACTGAACGACCTAAAGCACTTAAGGCGCCACCAAGTCCTTTTTTTCCGTTTGTATTCATATGTCCCTCAAGCTCGATGTCTCCCAGCTGGTAAACCATCGCGCCTGGTTCAATTCTTAATTTTTCTCCTCGTTGTAAATGAACCTTCGCAGTAGGAGCGAAGGTGCTGGCTGATAATTCATAGTTCATAAGTAAAACTCCCTTCTAAGTCATTTGATAAATTATATCATTTTACGTATCTTTTCTGTGAGATTTTGATAAGATTGTTAAAAGGGATAAGATGGAGGAAGAAATATGGAAATTTTAGCTTTTGAACAGGTTCAGTTTATTCGTCAACAAAATGCTTTGCTGAAGGATATTGATTGGCGTATCAAAGCTGGCGAAGATTGGGCGGTTTTAGGGTTGAACGGTGCAGGAAAGAGCTTACTGCTGAATATGATTTCAGGCAGCTTATGGCCCACTTCTGGTAAATTAACCGTTTTAGGTCAGCGGTTCGGAGAAACATCTATTCCTGATCTAACGAAACGAATCGGCTGGGTAAGTCAATCACTGCAGGAACGAATTCATCGCGAGGAGCAGGCGGAGGCCATCGTATTGTCAGGAAAATTTGCTAGTATTGGGATTTATCAAAAATACTCGGAGGCTGATATGGAGGAGGCGAAGCAGCTTTTACTATCACTTGGGGCGAAAAAATTAATCGGCAAAGTCTATCAGGTTTTGTCGCAAGGAGAGAAGCAAATAGTATTGATCGCGCGTGCACTCATGGCAAAACCAGAATTATTGATTCTCGATGAACCATGTAATGGCCTTGATTTATTTGCTCGAGAAGATTTGCTGGCACGAATTAAACAGATGAAACAGACTGCAGATGCACCGAGTTTGCTGTATGTCACGCACCATACGGAAGAAATCCTGCCGCTGTTTAATCAGGTTTTAATGATTCGCGAAGGTAAAATCTTCAACCAAGGACCACGGAACGAACTGTTAAAAGAAAAAGTATTGAATGATTTTTACCAACGACCGATCGCGCTTCATCAAATGAGTGGGGATCGGATGATGGTGATTCCTAAATAAATCCTAGAATTCCTCTCTATGCAGAGGGATTTTTTTTTGCGAATTCTGCTTTTCTCAGTTTGTTAGGCTTGAGCTCTAATTATTAATTTTAGTGAATATAGCGAACAGACTCTTTAGCAGGATCGTATAACTGAGCTATCTGTAGTAATTAACGAAGTAAAAATATCGCAAAAGAAATATATAAGAACTCTCCCAAAAAAATAGCATTCAACACATCCTTCCAATTGCCATTAATATTGCCTTGAGAGTAAAAAAATCATTTTAGCGATTTTTATACTGTATTTTGAATCAATAAACCTGTTGGAAAACGCTATAATTAGAGGGAATTGTAGGTAGGAGAGATAATTCTGAAGATGTTTTCCCCCGGTGATTTTTCTATTCATCTGTAAAAAAATTTAAAACGGGAAAATAATGCCGTTAACACAATATTCTTTTATATTTTTCGTTGTTAGTTATTTTATGGTTATTATTTTTCCCCGCAAGCTTTATAACCCGATTGAATTAAAATGTTATAAATCAAGGTGAAGTGTTTATTTCACATTTATAGAGAAATGCATAACTGGTTGTATTAGATTGAAAACATTTGTTATAATAAGGCTGTGTTTAATAAAAGGAGGATTTTTATGAAAAGGAAAAGTGGTTATTTATTTTCAGTGGCGATTTTAGGGTGTTCGCTCATGCCGAACAATGTTTGGGCAGATGAAAATACTGAAACAGCAGCGCCTAGCGTGACTACAGAGTTGGTCGAAAGTACCACGACAGCAGCGCCCATTTTAGAAACACCAAAAGAGGAAGCGAGTCCAGCAGAACCAGTAGTTGCTCACGAGGAGCCTGAAGTGGTTCATCAGGAAGCCGAAGTTATCCAAGAAACGAGTGAGGCAGTGGGTGAAGAGAGCGAAGCAGTCGCAGCACCTGATGAACCTGTCAAACCTATCGAACCCGAAACCATAACCCAACCGAAAGTTGAAGAGCAGCCTGCAGTCGAAGTCCAGCCGCAAACAGCACGTGCCACCAGTTGGGCATTAAAGGATCAAAACGATGGAAAAATTGTCGATCATGGAAAAACTATCACCGATGATGATGCTAAAATTCCTGCTGAGTATAATTTTATGCCAAACTTTGATCATTTGGAAGATATCGAAGTGAACGCTCCTAAAGGGTATAAAGAAAGCTCAACAGCGTATTATTTTGAACTGAAGAATGCCGCTCCTGGTTCAGTTACGATCGTCTATAAAAATGTCGGCAGCTACAATGGAAAAGTCGTTGACATGAAAGTGACAGTCAAGGATTGGACTGTACTCAGCGGCAGCTTCTATAGAAACCCAGCCCTTTATATTCATAAGAAGAATGGGATTACTATGAATGGGATTAAGGATGTTCGGCTGAATTATGCCTTTTTGGACAATTTGACGGCCTCGGCGGTCAATATATCGGGCTTTTTTAATTTCACAGATATTGATTTGCTGCAAAGCATTGATTTGTTCAACAATAATAATATTCAAAATTATTATGTGACAAAGGGAAATGAGCTTTATTACAAAGTGCATAACGGCTACATCAAAATTGGCGAAGTTAATCAAAAAAATACCAGTCCGGAAAATATGAATCACTGGTTAACTTACACTTATCAAGGTGTCTCAAATTTTGACGTTCGCTACAATCAAGACTATGAAACAGGGGCAGTATTTACTTATACCTACCAAGCACCGGTCGTTATTGAAGAAAAACCAGCAGAGCCGGAAGCTATTCCTGTTAAACCAGCACAAGAAAGCCCAAAAGAAGAAATCAAAGCCGAAGAATCGACTGAAGTAAAAACGGACGTAAAGTCAGAAGTAAAAGCAGAACCGAAAGAGTTGAACATTACTGCAAAACCAGAAAAAAAAGCGGTGATTGAGACAAAGGTTGCAAAAGCGAAGCCGTTAAAACAGGCGGTCTTGCCTCAAACCAATATGCAAAGCAGCTCGCTACTAACGATTTTAGGCGGCGCGTGTGTATTTTTACTCAGTGCCATTTTCTTAAACAAGAAAAAAATCTAATAGAAAGCCTACTGAAAATGTGTTCACTCCAGGAGTTGGATTTTGGATCTAACTTTTGGAGTGCGCACAAAATCTGTAGGCTTCTTTTTAAACTATACGGAAAATATAAAATTTTCATATGATTAATTTGCTTTAGAGCAGTTAATTATTCATGTCCGGCTTCATGAATGAGCTTTTCTACGTAAGCGATGTATACAATTACGGCTAAACTCCATTAATTAGAGCGAGTTCGTAAAATCTGTCTTATCTCAGCGTAATTCCGTTTCCGAAATCTGTGACAAGTAATCATCGACTGCTGTTAAAAGACGGCTCATCTTTTCCTGATCAAAAGGTGAGGCAAGGTGACCTAACTGGACTGTTTCCAAAAAGGTTTTACTTCCGCCGATACGACAAATCGCAAGATAATCCTGCCAAGTAGATGGATCATTTTCAACAATCTGTCGTTGCCAAAATTGCAAGGCACATACCTGGGCTAAAGTATAATCGATGTAATAGAAGGGAACTTCAAAAATATGACCTTGACGATACCAGTAAATTCCTCGTTCTAAAGCTTCGGAGGCCTGGTAATTCCGTTCCGGACAATAACTGCGTTCCAGTTTCCGCCAGCAGGCTTTTCGCTCATGTGCTGTCCATTCAGGATGCAGATACACTTCCTCTTGAAAATGATCAACTAGAGCCCCATAAGGTAAAAATTGCAGGGCGCTGCTTAGATGGGCAAATTGATATTTTCTGCTATCGGTTCCGAAGAAGTTCTCCATCCAAGGCCAAGTTAGAAATTCCATACTCATAGAATGGATTTCCGCGGTGTCCGAAGTTGGAAAAATCAGCTCAGGCTCTTTGATCCAGCGAGACAGATAGCTTTGGAAGGCGTGTCCTGTCTCATGTGTCAGGACATCAACATCATCTGATGTACCATTAAAATTTGCGAAAATGAAGGGCATTTGAATATCATCAATGAATTCACAATAGCCGCCGCTTTGTTTTCCTGAACGACTGGCTATATCCATGAATTTTTGTTGTGCCATCAAGTCAAAAAAATCGCCAGTCTCATCGGAAAGTTCCTGATACATCGCTTGGGCTTTTTGAATTAATGCTTCTCCTTGGCTTTGTGGACGAGGATTGCCATCTGGATAAACGAGGGGCAGGTCATAATGTAAGAGTGCTTCAAGCCCCAAGCGATCAGCCTGTCGTTGATAGAGCTTTTGATTGATTGGTACGACCTTTTCCAGAATAAATTGGCGGAAATCCTGTAGCTGACTACGATCATAGCTCCAGCGATTCATTAAATGATCTCCGTACTCGACATAATTCTTAAAGCCTAGTTTTTGTGCCTGCTGATGGCGCAACTGGACTAAGCGATCATAGATCTCATCAAATTCTTCTTCGTGGGCGACAAAAAAGCTGTCGTAAAGTTTTTGAGCAGACTTTCGGATTTCTCGGTTTGGATCAGTAAAGAAGGCAGATAACTCTGACAGTGTCCGTTTCTTGCCGTTAAAGTCCAACTCAGCTGAAGCGATCAATTGAGTGTATTGGCTAATTCCTTCATTTTCCTGCTGTTTTAAAGCAATAACCGAGTCATCTAATAGACGCAGTTGATCCTGTACATAAAGAAATAGTGTTGTCGGGAAATCCTTTTCTAATTGTTCCAGATAAGAAGAGGATAGCAGGCTTTTGTAAAAATGATTGTGGATTTGATCAACTATAGGAGCATGTTGATCCCAAAAGTCATTTTCCTCACGATAGAAGCTATCCTTTGTATCGATTGAGTGGCGAATGTAGGCCAATTTCATGTTTTTAGCCATCTCAGCACGTAATTGATTTAGCTTTTCTAGAGCTGCCTTTGCGGCTGGGTAATTTGGAGCTTCGGAAAATTGTTGAGTAACTTGATGAAAGAACGTTTCATATTGTGTTAAATCAGGTCTCTGATACAGAATTTCAGAAAAAAGCATGATGAACCTCCTAAAATATAAGAATCTTCTTCATTATAGCAAAAAACCTGCCAGCATCACGCTGACAGGCTCTTCCTGTTTTATGAATTCATCATTAATTCTTCGTTTAATACCTCATCAATCGAAGTATATTCCATGTTTAAGTCTTTAGCTACTGGCTCAATTGTCAGCTTGCCATTGTAAGTGTTGACTCCACGTCGAAGGGCTAAGTTATTCTTCAAGATTTCTTCTAATGGGTTATTTGCTAACAGATTTGCATACGCCATCGTGCTGTTGCTCAAGGCATATGTTGCTGTTTGTGGAACGGCACCCGGCATGTTTGCTACTGCATAGTGAACCACACCTTCAGTCACGTAGGTTGGATCATCATGAGTAGTCACGCGGTCTTCTGTTTCGAAGATCCCGCCTTGGTCGATCGCGACATCCACGATTACTCCATGATCAGGCATTTGAGCAACCATTTCTTTGGTAACCAATGTTGGTGCTTTGTGTCCTGGGATCAATACGGCACCGATAACCAAATCAGCCGTTTTCAAACATTCTTGAATGTTGTAGCTATTTGACATCATGGTTTGTACGCTGTTGCCGAAAATAATATCCAATTCCTTCAAGCGAGGAACGCTGACATCTAGCAAGGTTACATTAGCACCTAGACCTAATGCTAATTTAGCGGCGTTCAATCCAACAACACCACCGCCGATTACGACTACATTTCCGCGACGCACACCAGGAACACCAGATAGTAGAATACCTTTTCCACCGTTGACACGTTCTAAATAATTCGCGCCGATTTGTGCCGCCATACGTCCTGCGATTTCACTCATTGGAGCAAGTAACGGTAAGGTATTGTCAGCTGGCTGGACATTTTCATAAGCAATCGCATTGACACCGCTATTAACTAATGCTTCAGTCAATGGTTTGTTTGCTGCTAAATGCAAATAGGTAAATAGTAGCAACCCTTTGCGGAAATATTGATATTCTTCAGGTAGAGGTTCTTTGACCTTCATCACCATTTCAGCCGCCCAAACATCTGCGGCACTGTCGATAATGGTTGCACCTGCTGCCGCATACTCTTCGTCCTTAATGGCAGAACCTTTACCAGCGTCCTTTTCAACTAATACTTGATGACCACGATTGGTTAAATCAAATACACCAGATGGGGGAAGGGCAACACGATTTTCATTGTTCTTGATTTCTTTGGGAATTCCAATAATCATTTGACACACTCCTTCTTAACGATTCGTATACGAAGTGGATTCGCTTACAAAATAATTGTACAGGAATTTCGAACAATTTCAAATAAGAATTTGCAAAGTTTTTATACAAATTGAACGATTGCGACCAAATGAAATCCTTTACACTTTTTAATCTTCCGCGTTAAATGCTTAGAATGTTCTTATTGATCAGGGCTGCCTGATAAAAATTATTATTTTTATAATTGAGAAATAAAATATTTGCGAAAATGGAAATTACTGGTAATAATAGATTTAGGAGATGAAGGAGCGAAGTTACTATGCCAGATATACAACGAATCAATCAATTAAAAGAGCAGGTCAGCTTTTTAGAAGCGCGCCTGACTCGTTATGAAGAATTATTACACGGCTCGGTACTAAAGCGGATCATCTTTGGGGGAGGGCGGCGAGCAAAGCTTAGTATTCTCGAAATCGTGATCGGTTTGATTGTTTTATTATATACACTATTTAGAATGGAATTAAGCGTTATCTCACTGGTGATTATTGCTTTAGCGTTGATTATGATTCTTTTTTCTGCGATTCAGTTGAATGTGTTTCGGAAAAAGAACGGTACTGAAAAGTATCAGCGAATGATCAACAGCTTAACAGCAGAAAAGGCATCAATGGAAAAAGAGCTGACCCGTTTAGTCGCTGAAAAAAATGGACTTGAGTGAACGTACTCAAGTCCATTTTTTAGGTTCGCAGCAACTGATTGTTGGTTTTGTTGATTTCATCTACCATTATCTGAATTTTATTTAAAGAGTGCACGCTGGGACAAAGTTCAACGGCGATGATGGGTGTTTGACAGTTCGGTACATCGAACGTGGAGGTGCTGATGACAATATCGTGTTCTTCAAAAAGCTCCAAATAGCTTCGATTATGCAGTTGCGAAGCATTTATTTGATGAATCGTGTAGTTTCCTCGAAGTGATAAACGCAAAAGCTCCGTCAATAAGCTTTCCTGCATAATAGAATCAGTTGACACGACTAAAAGTTTAACGGGCTTTTCTGATCGCCTCATTCCATTTAAGCAGTTTGGAACAGTAGCTATGATTTGATAGATATAGTTATCAATAAATTCATCTGAATTGAAGAGATGATACTCCTCAGTAAATTCGAGTATGAGCTTACGCAGCTGATAGACGCAATGAGCATGAAAAGTCTCTAGCAACCGCAAGCAATCCTTTTTCCGATCCTGGAGAATACTGATCATTTCCTTTGTTTTTGCATGGAAAAGATGCTGATTAATCAAGATTGTCGCTACTTGATCCTTTTGTTTTGCAGTTAGTGGAACGATCAGCATTCTACTGAGTTTTTCTGCTAACTCAAGGTGTATTTCATAATGATAGGCTAAAGAATAATTATTCTCCATGACCTTTTTCTTTTGTTTATCTCCTAATAAGAATAAATCGGAATAAAGCAGCCAAAAACTATCCTTCACGATGTCTTCGGAACAAAGAATTCCCAGCTCTCTCCGCAGGTAGGGCTCAAACCTGTTGACTGTGTATGGATTAGGTGCGCTGATCGCAGTTGATCGTAAGCGTTTCGGAACAATACGATGTCCTCTTGAGATTCGTACCAGACTGATAAAAAAAGTAATTGATAGACGGTTATACTGAGCCAGCGATAACGATAGCTCATTTTCTCTAACTATCGAGCGAACAATTTTTTCGCCAAAATGAAAAAATTCCGAACTGAAACGTGTGTTTTCACGGGCTTCTTTTTTCTCAGAAAAATATAAAAAATATAAATGCCGAATAGCTGTCTCATCACCCGTTAGACGAAAAGGGCGACGCTGGATAGACATTTTCCAGCGCCCTAATGTTTCTTGCAGGTCCTTCATTGATGCTTGAACTGTACTCAGACTGCAGAATAGTTTTTTCGAAAGCTCTAATAGTGTATAAGATTCTTCATAAAAGATCGCTTCTAGCAGTTTAAACGCAATTGAGTTTCTAATTAACGTTGAATATAAAATATCAATTGTGGCATTATCTTTGAGTTCTAAATGATATAGACTATTTTCTCGCACTATCTTGTAATACTCGCTTTGATTGTTGATGGCGCGAATATCATTTAGAAATGCAGGTATCGTACATTGAATGATTGACGATAATTCCTCACTCGAACGTGGATGTTGAGAGTAATAGAGTGTTTCAACTAACTGTAATTGTCGCTGACTATCTCGTTTCAGTAGACGGCGTAAGTTCATGATGTAGTTCCTTTCGTGATAAAAGTGGGTCAAATTGATTAATAAACTGTTGAATTCGATCAAAATCTTTTGCCGTTGGAAAAGCGTTGATCGCAATCAAAGGACAAGCAGGTACTAGATCCTTCATCGTAACATTCGTAACAATCAGATCGTATTGCTGTGTTAAGTCAGTCAGTTGATCCTGCTTGATGAAGGGCGTCTCAAAGTGTTCATACGTGACTGCACCTTTGATGAAATCAGGAAAAACAGAATGCCAAAAGCGTTCATGAGTGGTGGAAGTATCTGACAGGAGAAGAACCTTGATAGGTCTGTCAGAATTAATTAAACGCTGCAGCAGATTATCTATCGTTGTTATCAAAAAACTGATATACAGCGGAACAAATTCCTCCTGATGAAGCGGCGATAAAAAGTTGCTGACTACATTCTCAAGCTTTTTGATTTCTCGATAGTATTTTTTATCAATTAAATGCAACATAATTTTTTCTGATTCGTGCAAAATTTCGATTGAATGCTTTTCTGGATAGTAGCAAAATAATTCATTGCCGAGCAGCCGAGCAGCGTCGACCATTTCATTTTGTGAAAGTGGTGTACTCAATAGATCGCTGACCGCTTCCAGCAATAAATAATGTGTATGGTAGAAATTTGCTAGGCGTCTATTTCTTTTGTGAACCAGTGCTTGCTGTTTACGATTCAGAAGCAGTTGATGTGAAAACAACGGCCATAAGCACTCTTTTAGACAAGCATTGGTAAACTCTAAAGATGTTTCCCGCTTGATCAAACGTACCAATGATTCAAGCTGCTTCACATTAGGTATAATTAATCCGCTGTAGCGGTAAATCCGCTTCATTTTATGCCCTTGCTTTTGACGTTGCAGCCCAATCAAAAAGCTATGCATTAATTGGAAATGAATATTCATATTATTCGTAATTTGATTTTCTTCTAGAATACGACGAATTAACTCATCCACAGAATTCAAGAGACGCTGAGAAAATCCGTAATCAGCAAACTCCATACGCGACTCTTTAAAGAAGAGATAAAACAAATGCCGAATTGCTCCTTCATCGCCAACCATTTGTAACGGTCGATGTGTAACCGTGATATCCCATTTGATCACTTCTTTCTTGATGCTGATTAAGTAACGCTGCATATTTGAAAAGCTGCAGTTCAATCGGTCAGCAGCAGGTTGGATGCCGCGACTTTTTTCAAAAAGTAGACTGTTAATGACCTGATATTCTAAACTAGTGCGTAAAATATACGCATAAACTGCATCAATCGTTGCATATGAATCAAAGTCGATCGTATAGAGTCCTTTGATTTTCGTGATTTTAAACGGCAAATTTTCTCCATTAAGAAAACGAACATCGGTGATTAATGCTGGGAGTGAACAATTTAATGATTCCATTAATTGTTCCGATGTCAGGAGTTCCTTTGCATAATATAATTCTTCAACCAACTGCAAACGACGAGATGTCTCCTTCTTCATTAACCCTCTCATATTCATAAATAAAACCCCTTAAAATGTTTTTTTATTTAATATAATCTTAAAAACCTGATAAAACAAGCGTACCAGCCTTATTTATTTGTTATATTTGTTATTTAACTAATTATCAATATAAAATATTATAATTTAGAATACCAATTTAATAAGGAAATGTACAAATTATTTTAAAAAAATTTGAATAATTTTTTTATTTTTTAATTTCTAATAAATAAAAAAATAAAAAATCCAAAAAAAGAGAAAAAGGAGTGTTAACTGTTGCCTTTCCCCGCAAGAACGAATAGAATTGTCTTTGGAATACATTAAAAAAGATAGTGGAGGCTATACATTATGATCAATAAGCAAAGTTTAGTTGAACAAGTAGCAGAGAAAACAGGATTGACCAAAAAGGACGCAACAGCAGCCGTAGATGCTTTATTTGACGGAATTCAAACTTCATTAAAAGATGGAGAAAAGGTTCAAGTAATCGGCTTTGGAAACTTCGAAGTACGTGAACGCGCAGCTCGTAAAGGCCGTAACCCTCAAACAGGCGAAGAAATCACTATCGCAGCCAGCAAATCACCAGCTTTTAAAGCCGGAAAACAATTAAAAGATGCTGTAAAATAGTTTGTGCATGCCCGCTCTTTTGAGTGGGCTTTTTTTTAATACCCAAAAGTAAAAAATCTATAAAAAAAGCGTAAAAAAAAGTTTGTGAATTGAAAAAATCTTGTGTCTTTTGCCGAAAAAGAGTATATCTTAGAACAGTGAAAAATTTGGAGGCGTCACATGTTTAATTTTCTACCACATTCGGTTCTGCAAATGAGCACAATTTTTTTGTCAATCGTCATTGAAGCGATTCCTTTTGTTCTATTGGGATGTCTCATTTCCGGAGCGCTGCAGGTATATTTAACCCCTGAACGAGTGCAAAAAATTCTGCCTAACAATAAGTTTCTAGCAATTCTAGTAGGTTCTTTTTTAGGCTTCTTTTTTCCATCCTGTGAATGCGGCATCGTGCCGATCGTCACACAGTTTATGCGAAAGGGAGTTCCTGAACATACGGCATTTGCCTTTATGGTAACCGCACCGATTATTAATCCGATCGTTCTATTTTCAACCTATATTGCTTTTGGCAACAGTATGAAGTTTGCGTTTCTGCGAGCTCTTGGAAGCTTCATTGTCGCCTTGATCATAGGCTCATGGATCGCCTATTTTAATCGTTCTACAATCTTAAAAGCCGAATTATACGAGCATTCTGATCATCATGTCGAAAATAAAATTAGAAAAAACTTAAAAAACAACATTTGGTCAGTGCTTATTCACGGAATTGATGAATTTTTCGATACTGGACGATATCTAATCATTGGTGCCTTGATTGCCAGCGGAATGCAGGTCTTTCTTCCGACACAATTCATGCTGCAGCTGACCTCTTCAAAAATCGTCGGCATTCTAGTGATGTTGGTCTTAGCCTTTACCATGTCACTTTGTTCAGAAGCGGATGCTTTTGTGGGCTCTTCTTTACTAAGCTTATTCGGTACGAATGCGATTGTTGCCTTCCTAGTCTTTGGTCCAATGGTTGATATTAAGAATTTAATGATGATGAAACGCAGTTTTCATGGGAAATTTATCCTACAGCTGATCGCATTGATCAGTGTGGTTGTAACGATTTACGCGCTAGTGATATAGAAGGAGGAAGAGGGAATGATACGTTTTTTGATTTTGTCGGGCTATTTTGAATTAATGATGTATTTGCAGGTTTCCGGCAGACTGGATCAATATATTAATGTTCACTATCGTTATCTCATCTTTCTGACAATGGCACTGTCGCTGATACTCGCTTTGGTCCAATTGAAAATCTGGGCCGCTGGAGAGAATGAGAAAAATGATGAGCATCATCATCACGGGCATGATCACGGCTTGAACAAATCCTATCAGCGAGGAATTGCTTATTTGCTGCTGGCTTTGCCGCTAGTAGTGGGGACGCTATTTCCAACGATCAGCTTGGATACGACGATTGTTGAAGCGAAGGGCTTCAGCTTTCCAGTAAGCAAAGAATCGGTGGGCGACCCTGAGATGAACACCCAATATTTGAAGCCTGATACGAGTATCTATTACAATAAAAGCGACTATAATGAACAAATGACACAGCTGATGAAGAAATATGAGACGGATCAAAAATTGGAGATCACGGATGAGAATTATTTAGAAGTGATGGAATTAATCTACAATTACCCAAATTCCTTTGTTGGAAAAACGATTTCTTTTAACGGCTTTGTTTATGAGGCGAACAAGAACAATCAGAAATACGATTTTCTTTTCCGATTCGGGATTATTCATTGCGTGGCTGATTCCGGAGTATTTGGATTGATGACCAAGCTGCCAGCTGATTTAACAGTGAAAAACAATCAATGGCTGCATGTAGAAGGGACTATAACTTTAGATTTCTTCGAACCTTTTGATCGTCAGATCCCATCTATGACAGTCAACAATGCTCAAATGGTGAGTGCTCCAAAAAATCAATATGTTTATCGTGCGTTCTAAGCATGCAATTTATCCGTAGACACCATCTTTTTTAGATGAGGTCTACGGTTTTTTGTTGGCATTTAGTCTCTAAATTTTTATTTTACGGAGTATAGGTAAATAAAATATTTCTCGAAATCAAGATAAACTCAGAAATTCTGCAAATTTCTAGTATAATAAAAAGAAAAAGTAGAAGGAACTATAATGACGAATAAAATTTTTCTTGTAGAAGACGACGCGACGATTGTTTCTGTGATTCAACAGCATTTAACTCAGTGGGGCCTGGATTGTGAAATAGCAAATGACTTTCAACATGTTTTCGAAGAGTATCAAGCGATTCAGCCTGACCTAGTAATTTTGGATATTTCTTTGCCATATTTTAATGGCTTTTATTGGTGCCAGGAAATACGTAAGGTTTCAGAGGTGCCGATTATTTTTCTTTCCTCAGCCAAAGACCAGATGAATCAGGTTATGGCTTTGAATATGGGCGCTGATGAATTTATCGAAAAGCCTTTCGAACTGACGATTTTACTAGCGAAGATTCAAGCGCTGCTGCGCCGCAGTTATAAATATGGTCAACAACTAAGCTATTCCTTTGGGGAGTATCAATTTGTTCCAGCAATCAATCAGATTCAATCAACAAATGATCATCTGCCATTGACTCCAAATGAATCACGTATTTTAAGCGTTCTATTTGCCACACGAGGGCAGATTGTACCCAGAGAACAAATTATTGAGACATTGTGGCAAAGCGATGATTTTATTGATAACAATACCCTGGCAGTTAATTTGACACGCTTACGAAAAAAATTGAAGGACTTTGGTATTGACAGTTTGATTCAAACGGTTAAAAAGAAAGGCTATTTAATCGAGGAAAAATAATGAAACTACTAATCCATTTTCTATTTGAAAGACGAATGATTTACGGGATGTACTTCGCATTTTGGGGACTGATTTTTCTGACGTTTTATCTCTATGAACTCAGCTTGATACCTTTTTGGGATAGCTTCTTATTTACATTTTTTGTGCTGATTACCTATTCTTTTGTTTCTTTTTATCGATATTTCCGTAAGCAAAAGCAATTAAGGCTATTAGCAACAAAAGATCTGCAATTGAATAGTTTAATCTTTCTGCCTAAAGCTGCAACCTTGTCTGAGCAGACCTATCAGAATGCCTTGCGATTAGTCTTAGAAACGAAAAATCAGCAGCAAGAAGCTCTGCAGCAAAGACAAAAAGATATGCTAGATGACTTCGGCTTGTGGCTGCATCAAATCAAGACACCAGTGGCTGCTTTAGATCTTTTAATTCAATCAGGTCAGTTAGAGCCACGAACAATGAAAAATGAACTCTTCAAGATTAATGAATATTTGCAGATGATTTTAAACTATATGCGGCAAAATCTCGATCAAACAGACCTTGTCTTTCAGCAAATTTCAATTGATAAGGTGATTAAAACCGTTGTAAAGAAATATGCGACCTTTTTCTCTCAAAAGAATTTAAGTTTGCAGCTTGAAAATTTGACTGGAAAGGTCTACTCAGATCAAAAATGGTTGATTTTTATTCTAGAGCAGATCATTTTTAACGCAATTAAATATACAGAAAATGGCACGATCAGCATAGCCTTTGAGAAGAATCGGCTGGTTATTCGAGACACTGGTATGGGGATTCGAGCGGAGGATCTGCCGCGCGTTTTCGAAAAGGGATACACTGGAATGAATGGCCGCGAGCAGCAAAGAGCCAGTGGACTGGGCCTCTATCTTAGTCAACAGGCCGCCAATAAATTAGGTTGTCAATTGTATATTGAATCTCAAGTGAAAAAGGGAACAGAGGTCGTAATTGTTTTCCCGGAAGAGATTGCCGCATATGAATAAATCCAAACTTTCATAATTGTAAGTTTGGATTTATTTTCGTAAGTAGTGTTTTTATAGGCAAGATTCTATGATGTAGTAGAGAGCTAGCCAGTGACAATCGGCTAACGAAACTACAAAAAATGAACTAGGAGGAATTCACAATGAATGAACTATTAAAAGTTGAGAATATCAAAAAGATTTATCAAACCCAGTTCAAGGGGATGCCTGTTGAAGCATTAAGAAGTATTGATCTGTCTGTTGACAAGGGCGATTACGTAGCGATTATGGGCGAATCCGGGTCTGGTAAAAGTACCTTATTGAACTTGATCGCAACCTTGGATAAGCCTTCTTCTGGAACGATCTTATTGGACGGGATGGATCTGAATACTATCAAGGAAAAAAATGCGGCCGCTTTTCGCCGAGATCATTTAGGCTTTGTGTTTCAAGATTTTAATTTACTAGACACATTTTCAGTCAAAGATAACATTTTATTGCCGTTAGTTTTGTCTCGCATGCCAGTTAAGCAACTGATGGGAGAACTTAAACCAGTAGTTAAGGCCTTAGGCATCGAAAAATTATTAGAAAAGTATCCTTATGAGCTTTCAGGCGGTCAAAAGCAGCGAGTTGCAGTGGCTAGAGCGATCATTACCAATCCAGATTTATTGTTAGCGGATGAACCAACAGGGGCATTAGATTCTAAAACCTCTGAACAGCTGCTGCAAATTTTCCAACGTTTGAATTTCAATGGCCAGACGATTTTAATGGTGACTCACAGTTCGATTGCGGCCAGCCATGCCAAACGCGTCCTCTTTATCAAGGATGGCCAGGTTTATCATCAACTTTATCGTGGGAACAAGGATAATTATGAGTTTTTAGAAACAATCAATGAAACGCTGACAGCCTTGTTATCGAAGGAGGCTTAAATATGTTTTATCTAAAATTAGCCTCTACAAATTTAAAGAAGAATCATCGCGGATATCTGCCTTTTCTTATTTCAATGCTGTTTCTAGTCGCTATCAATACAATGACACAGGTAATTGTAAATAATGAAGGGATGCGCGCGCTGCCTGGCGGCGATTCTGCTAGTTCGATGTTTGGATTAGGTCATATCGTTATTATGATTTTTACTGTGATCTTTTCATTTTATACGAATAGTTTTTTACTCAAGCAGCGAAAAAAAGAACTAGGCCTCTACAATATTCTCGGATTAGGAAAACGCGAACTGTATCAGCTAATGATTTGGGAAAGCTTCCTCAGCTTTTTCATTGTGCTGATCACTGGTTTAATTACCGGAGTTGTTTTATCAAAGCTAGCTTTTCTAGTCTTGCGTCGACTGATCAGCGTCGGGAATGAGTTTGTTTTTCAGCTGTTACCTGAGAGTCTTGGATTTGTTTTCCTGCTGTTTCTTGGAATTTTCTTCTTGCTGCTGCTAATCAATTGCTGGCAAATCAAAAAGACCAACCCTATTTCGCTTCTGCATGGAAGCAAAAAGGGAGAACAGGAACCAAAAGCACGTTGGATCATCGCTATTTTGGGCTTGGTCTTTTTAGGAAGCGGCTATGGGATCGCGGTTACAATTGATTCTCCGATAAGTGCCTTAACGCTGTTTTTTGTTGCCATTATTTTGGTAATTCTTGGAACCTACTGCTTATTTATGGCAGGAAGCATTGCTTTACTGAAGCTGCTAAAAAGGAATGAACGATTCTATTATAAGACGAATCATTTCATTTCAATCTCAAGTATGATGCATCGAATGAAGCAAAATGCAGCGGGCTTAGCCAGCATTTGTATTCTTTCAACAATGGTTCTAGTAACAGTAGCGACTACTGGCAGTCTATTCTTTGGACAAAAGGATGTTGAAAATACACGCTATCCACGTGACGTGATGATTTCAACAGTTCAGCAGCCGGAGAAGGTGAAAGCTGCAATCGAAGCAGTTAGTGCTGAGAAACAAGCGCCGATTACTAAACAGGTCTACCTGACTTCGACCAAAAGTATCATGTTTCAACCAAAAAATGGCAACTATCAGCTGACACCATTGGAGGATTTTTACAACTCAAAATCAGCAACGATCGCTTTAATTAGTTTTATGACTGCTCAAGAGTATGCAAAGCACACAGATGAAACAGTGAATTTGAAGGATGACGAAATTTATTTCTATCCAGTTAGCGGTGATGTTGACGGAAATCAGCTGAAGCTTGAGGATCAGAAGTTTAAAATCAAAAAGCGCATCAATAAATTTCCTGGAATTAATCAACAGATCGAGCTAACGGACTCCTTTGTAGTCATATTAGCCAATCAGTCAGTTTTAGAGCAGTGTTTGTCTGACTGGTTTCCGAAAAAAGCAGTTGCCGCAGAAAATTATCCTGAATACAACTTTATGTTCAACACTGACCTAAAGGGAGAAAAAAATCAACTTGATTTTGCTCAAACATTGCGTAATCAACTAAATCAACAGCTGGGTGACTCTCAAGTTAGGATTGTTGACAAGTATACATTTGTGTCTGAGAACAAGATATTTACCGGCGGCTTCTTCTTTTTAGGAATCATTTTCGGAGCGACCTTTATTTTAGCAACAGCCTTGATTATCTACTACAAGCAAATCTCTGAAGGAATAGATGATCGAGAACGCTTTGAAATTTTACAGAAGGTGGGAATGAGTCATCGTGAAGTTAAAAAGGTTATCCGCAGTCAAGTGATGATGGTATTTTCTTTTCCATTAGTTGTGGCTGTCATCCATCTAGGATTTGCCTTTCCTTTAATTAAGAAGCTGTTGGTTCTGTTTGGGCTGGTAAACTGGAAGCTGTTTCTGCTTGTTTGTGTTATCGTGACAGTGATCTTTGCCATCTTGTATTTTGTAGTTTATCGTTTAACCGCGCGAAGCTACTATCAACTTGTTGAACGGAAAAGCTAAAAGAAGGAGCTGATCTAAAAGTCTAAAAGACTTTCGGATCAGCTCCTTTTCACAATTAAACAGCGACTCATAGTAAATGCCTAATAAATCGGTACCTATAAAATATTTCCACCTTCATCTATACTTGAGCTATCAAGTGAAACGGAGGTGTTTTTTTGAAAAACATAAATGATATCGTTCCTATTCAACTTCACGATCAATCGAGAACGGCTCGTGATCAGAGAAAAAACAGTACCGCAAAAATTGCCCTGCGTATCCGTCAGAAGGATGGTTCTGAAGTTTTGATCTATAATGGCGTAAACAGCTATATCCTCTCGGCGATCCTTAAGGAGTTGGGATAAGATGTTTCTCGATTTTACCAAAGTAGAAAAAATCTTTCTCGTAACTGGTAAGACAGATCTTCGCAAAGGAATTGACGGACTTGCTAGGATTATCCAACAAGACTATGAGCTGGATGTTTACGAAGATGCCATCTTTCTTTTTTGCGGCAATCGCTGTGATCGATTTAAATTGCTCTACTGGCATAACGATGGCTTTTTTCTGGGATACAAACGAATTGAAAACGGTCGACTGCAATGGCCGAGAAAAAAGGAAGAAGTTCGCCAACTGTCTGTGCAACAGATTCACTGGCTACTTGAGGGATTAAGTATTCACCAACCCAAAGCAATCAAGGCTGGGACAAAAGGATTCTTTTAAACAGAGTGAAATCGTTGATTTTATGCGGTTTTCTCTGTTTTTTGATGCGTCTAAATGGTATAATAATAACAGTAGTAACAATGAAAATGGTGGTGAATTTCTTGTCCTTACAAACAAATTCTTCTTCTAACAATAACGTCGAAGTAGATGTGAATATCCTACTTCAACTCCTTGAATCTCAGACAGAAACAATCAAAGAACTCCAGCATGCGAATCAAGCATTGAACCAAGAGGTTCATCTTCTCAATGAGAAATTGAGCTATTTTACGGATCGTTTTTTTGGTCGTTCCAAAGAAACACTGGATTCACAAGTGACTGGTCAGTTAAACCTATTTTCTGATGAGGTTGAAGATAGTAAGGCCGTTCCCCAAACAGAAGAAGGACAAGAAACAATGGTAAAAGGACACAAAAGAAAAATCGGTCAAAAAGCGGCGAAGATCGCCTATCTTCCCTTAAAAGAAAGACACCATGAATTGTCAACTGAGCAACGAATCTGTGACCAATGCGGCACTCAAATGACCGACATTGGCACAACCAAGATTCGCGAAGAGGTGCTTTTCCATCAAGCCATGTTAGATCGGCTCGTTCATTACCAACATACGTATTGTTGCAAAGAATGCGAAAAGGCAGATGTTTCTTCCTATAAAAAAGCTCCTGTTCCAAGACCTGTCGTTTCCAATAGTTTAGGGTCAAACAGCGTGATTGCCGAAACCATCCGATTGAAGTTTGGTCAAAAAGTACCTGCCAATCGGCAGGAAAGTTATTGGCAAGAAACATTGGGTCTGGATATTTCCCGAGATAACATCACCAACTGGCATATCAAAGTTTGTCATAACGCCTTAGACAGTTTAGCCCAACGATTAAAAAGTCATTTAACCCAAGAGGAAATCCTTCACGCCGATGAAACCACGTATCGGGTCATTGAGAAGGGCAAGAAAGACACGCATTACTGGCTATTCAGCACAGGAAAGCATAGTACACATCCAATCGTATATTACCATCACGCAGTATCGCGAGCTGGCGAAGTGCCAAAGCAATTTCTAGCAGATTTCAACGGGTATCTGCATTGTGATGGTTACGCAGGCTATAACGCGGTGGAAAATGTCACACTCGTTTATTGTTTGGCTCATGCACGTCGGAAGTTTTTTGAAGCTCTTCCAAAGAACAATAAAAACGAGGAAACGCCTGCTTGGATCGCTGTCAAAATGATCGATATCTGGTTCCAATTGGAACGAGAGTGGGTCGACTTATCCGTTGAAGATCGGCAGAAAAAACGCCGGGATTATTTAACCCCTCTATTCATCAATTTCTATGAATGGCTGGGCTCCTTTACAGCAGTTCCAAAATCCAAACTAGATACAGCGGTCAAGTATGCGCTAAAGTTGCGTGGAGGATTTGAGCGGATTTTTGAGGATGGACGCTTGGAACTTAGTAATAACTTAGCAGAGCGCCAGATAAAAGAGCTGGTAATCGGTCGCAAGAATTCTATGCATTCGTGCAGTTTGGAAGGTGCTCGAACTTCGGGAATCATTCTAAGCGTGTATCGAACAGCTGAAGTAAATGGGCTGAATCCAGTGAGCTATTTGGAATTTCTATTTGATCGCATTCCTAATCTAGCGCATGTTTCTAATGAAGCGTTGGATGAGCTTTTGCCTTGGCAGCCTCTCGCACAAGCAACGTGCGCCAAACAGTACGCAAAAACAACCAAATAACTTAAGTCCATTATAGGGCTTAGGTTATTTGGTGTGTAGGTACTTGGTGATTGGGCATTTACGACTCATAAGTAGCATCGGCGGAAAATAAGCCGAAAATCCATAAATTTTACGAAGCATTGAGTGTACCATTCACTATCAGCTCTCCTAAGTCACTGTGTTTCTTTTCAGGATTTTCTGCTTATTTCCTGACAATGAATCGTTATGACTCGGACTCTTCTTGCTCACAATAAATAGGTTCGATCAAAGGTAATACTTAGCTTTGCAGGTCCGCTTTGGCTGATAAAGCGTTCGCTGATTTGATCTTGCAGCTGCGAATTTGTGACCTTTTTTAAGTCTTCAGGCACTACTAAATCAAAATAGATGGTCTCTGGTGTGGTCGTCTTATCAACACGCAGATCGTGAAAACGCAAATGCTGATGAATATCCTTTAAAATCCTTTTTAGTTCTGGAGCAATTCGCTTAAAGTCAGGATCATCAATCGGGTAGGGATCAAGATGACAGACTAAATCAACCCCCAAGTTCTGCTTCACATCATATTCGATCGCATCAATCACTTCATGAGCATGAGGCAAACTCCAATCTTGATTGACCTCAATATGGACAGAGGCAAAAACACTATTTGGTCCATAGCTATGAATCAGCAGATCATGATAGCCGATGATGTCTGGGTAATTATCCAAATGCTTGCGGATCGCTAAAACTTCTTCTTCGCGCGGTCGAACTCCCATTAAATCATTAATGAAGCTCATAATCATTTTGACTCCTGAATAAATAATATATAAAGCGATCAGAAAGCCAATATACCCATCAATGCGCCAGCCGCTGAACCATTCGATAATTGCGGAGATCAGCACGGCGATCGTAGTGTAAACATCGTTAATACTATCTTGAGCAGTAGCCTTTAAAGTATCAGAATTAATTTCACGACCTAATCTCCGATACATAAAGGACTGCCAAAACTTCATTAGGATAGATAATATCAAAACAATATAAACGATGGGGGAGAGCAAAACACTGCTGGGATGTAGAATTTTGATAAAAGAACTATCCAAAAAACGAATCCCAACATAGGTGACCAAGATCGAAATGACAAATCCACTGATATACTCAAAACGTTCATGGCCATAAGGATGGTCTTCATCCGCTGGTTTTCCAGCAATTTTGAAACCAGCAAGGGTGATAACCGAAGAAGCAGTATCCGAGAGATTGTTCATCGCGTCCGCCATGATCGAGACACTACCTGAAAGTGAACCGATAAAGAACTTGGCGAGAAAGAGAAGCAGATTCGAAAGTAATCCTAAAATTCCACCTAAGATCCCAACACTGGTTCTTCTATTTCCCTTCCAACGACTTGTAATTTTATTTATTAAAAAATTTAGCATAACACTCATCCTTATCAATCAATTATTACTAGTATAACCGAAAAAAGTGAGAGAAAGAAACTAAATCCATCAGCAAGAATTAAAAGTAAACCTTAAATATTTGCGGTTTACTTTTAATAACGATCTATTTTCGAAGTTTTTTAATAAGATTTTTGCAAATATCTCAGCTAATTAAAATGTAAACACTTTATAATTGTTTATGTAAGAGGATTCAAAAATGGGAGGTATGAGTATGGAGAATCAAGTAGACATAACATTATGGAAGATTCAAACAAGTAATGTAGTCACAGCACTGGAAGATTTCATTGAAGACTGGAAAGCTTCAAGAAATAGTGATCTTGATGAATATTTGCGGAGCTACCCAGGTTACTTCCAAAGTGACGAACCCACCCGTGAAGCAATTCGTCTAGTCCTGAATTACGCTAAAGAGCTGATGGACGGAAAACGTGATAGTGTTGGATTTTATGAAAATAAAATTTGGCGGACAGAAAGCGGCGAAAGTGTTCGAATGACTCATTTCCACGAACGTTCAATTTCGAAGTTAATGCAGAAAATTATCAAAGATAAAGAAAAAGCCAATACTTAAGAAAAGAAGGACCTAATAGCCTGTGCTATTAGGTTCTTTTATGCAGTCTTGTTTAATGGTCTCTGCAGCTTTGACACTGTGTTGTCAGTAATTCTATTTGTTTAGATACGGAGCGCTTACCAATTAAAAACGGTGTCTTAAGTAAGTTAACCACCTCAATAAATCTCGGATTATCATTTTTATTGATGTTTCGAGATTTATCTTTATTTTCGCGTATATTATATTAATAAAATGATTATTTACACAAATTACACAACACACTTTTTTAGAATTTTATTAAAATAAACATTTTAATCGCAATTGAATCTTCATTGAATAACCATTTATTGTATTTAGTAAAATATGCAATTTGTGAACGAATTAGACTGATTTATCAAGCTTTATAAACTAATGAACAGATAAAAAGGTAGCCATTTTATCCTGCACGTTGATAATATTGAAGATTTTATGAACTCTGGCTTAGACTTTAGACAGGTTCTTAAATTAATGATATTATAGTAAGTAATTAAGGAAATTAATTATATGTGAAAATATATTTATATTAGAAATGAGGTATAGAGATGAAGTACAATAAAATTGTAAGTCTATTAGCGCTGGGTAGTCTTTTTGGTCCAACTCTATTGGCTTCACAACAAGCTTTCGCTGAAGAAAGTAGTACTGTTGCAAGCAATTCAGCTGCGACTTCATCAAGTCAACAAACGACAGAAAGCTCGAGTACAGGAGAAACTGGGAGCTCTGAAGCGCCTGATCCGACTCCAACCGAACCAACTCCTGAACCAGCGAAACAATATAATTTATTAGCGAATGGTAGTCCGATCGCAAACAATACAGCTGCTGATGCAAACGGCAACCAAATTAGCTTCCAATATACATCGAATGAAGGCTTAGTTGCTGGTACGACCGTTCATTACGTTGTGTCATTGGCAAAAGGCTATACACTAAAAGAAGTAAAGATTATTAATACTACCACACAAGCAATTGTTTCAACGAGTGGAAATATCAATGGTCAATTCCCAATGCCTGATTCAGATGTATCTATCCAGTTTGAAGTGACTCCTGTGAAGGAGGAAGCAAAACCAACACCAACACCAACGCCAAAACCAGCAGAAAAACCGAGCGGCAATACAGGGAATTCAAACAGTGGAAATAAGGATAAACCCGCAAGCAATCCGTCAAGTACCACCAATTCCGCTGGAAATTCATCTGCAGCAAATCAAGAACAGCAAGCAGCACGTCAACCAGAGGCAGCAGCAGCGGATGTTCGTATTCCATCAAATCAAAATGCACCAACCTTCAGTAATGAGGTTCAAACGGCAATCGTTCAAGAGGCATACCGCCATCTTGGAAAGCCTTATGTTTGGGGAGCTAAAGGTCCGAATGCTTTTGACTGTTCAGGGCTTGCTTATGTCGTATATGCCAATGCGACTGGTCATAATATCGGCGGCTGGACAGGGGATCAGCAATACGCGGGAACGCAAATTCCTGTCAGTGAAGCACAGCCTGGTGATCTGCTATTTTGGGGAGCACCAACGAGTGTGACGACTCACGTTGCGATCTATATCGGTAATGGTCAATATATCCATGCACCACAACCTGGCGACGTCGTAAAAATCGGTAGTATCGCTGATTTTGCGCCAACCTTTGCTCTTCGTGTAAATGTCGCTGGTCTGCCAAAAGCAACGGGCTCTTTATCCAATGCATTTGGACAATATAGTACGAATCAACCATTTATTTTTAATAAAAATCAAACAACCGATCAATTCATCAAGAAAATCGGAGAAACATCTCGCGAAATTGGACAAAAGAACGGCATTTATTCATCAGTAATGATTGCCCAAGCGATTTTGGAAAGTGGTTCAGGTAATAGTTCACTAGCCAGCGAACCAAATTATAACTTGTTTGGTATTAAAGGCAAGTTCAAGGATCAAGGTGTGACATTCCAAACGTTGGAACAGGATAAAGATGGTGCAAGCTTCCAAATTACTTCTGAGTTTAGAAAATATCCTTCCTATAAAGAATCATTGGAAGATTATGCTAAGCTGATCAAAAAAGGAATTTCAGGCAATGCTGACTTCTACAAGGCAACTTGGAAAGATCAAACCGAATCTTATAAAGACGCGACGGAACATCTACAAGGACGCTATGCAACAGATAAACAATATGCAGAGAAACTAAATGCAATCATCAAAGCATATGATTTAACAGAATTTGATCACGCTAAAGAAACCAAAGAAAAAACGCCTGGACCTGAAAGCACAGTAACGAAAGCTAAATTTGATGTGAATGATCAGATCCAATCAAAATTAATTGCTAGTATTATAAACAGTCCACGAATTCCACAAGTGATGTCAACGAAGCATTTTGTTAATCTTTTCCGCGGTGAAAGCCTAATTGCATTAGCTGCGACAGCTTTGCCAACGAAGAAGATTCAAACGGAGACTATACCTACCGCTTCATCGATCTATGTTACTTTAAGTAGTGGCTTATTGGCGGTTATCCCACCAATGAAATAATTTTTTCAAACCATAGACTGCCAAGTGAAAAACTTGGCGGTTTTTTTCTTTTAAAAATGCTTGAATTATGTGAAAATGGAATCGTATTCTTTTTCTCACGAATTAAACTAATAAAGAAAAATTTCACAAGAGAGAGGATTTCGTGAAATTTATCAATGATTTCAAAAAAATTGAAAATAGGTCTGAATGAATCAATTTTTGTTTTTTTAAAGCAGGAGAGATGACAATGAAACGGAAGCAAGAGAGTTTATTAACAAAGCAGCGATTACTGGAAACCGCCTTTCAAAATTTCTATGAAGTTGGATTTGAGAATACTTCATTAGATAAAATATCCAAAGATGCCCATGTTAGTCGAGGTGCTGCTTACTGGCATTTTAAGAATAAATCAGAAATTTTTGGTGAAGTCGTTTTAATGACGATTGAGAAAATCAAGTCTGAAAAACGTGGGATCATGTTAGACGAAGAGATGAGTTTTCAAGAAAAAGTCGTGGAAATATTGATGGTTCCGTCGCAAAATCAGATGGGCTTCAAGTTTATGCAGCAATCTTTAAAAACGTTAGAGGTCTATCCAGAATTTGCCGAGCTGCTTGAAACTTTTCGCGAAACACGCGCGCGACTGTATAACTTCTTTTTAGCTGGTTTAGTGGAAGAGGGATTAGAGGAAAATGATGCCATGGCTGTTTCTAGTATGCTTTATAATTATTTCGAAGGAATGTATGGTTCAGGAACTCCTGATGAAGTTACAAAAAATTACACTGCCGAGGCTATTAGACGTAGTATTTCGATTATTTTTAAAAACGCTTAAAAAGAAGAAGAACTTGTTTGCATCAGCATTTTGCGAACAAGTTCTTTTTTTTACGAAATTGACAGCGCTTTCATAACTTAGGTATATTGAGGCTGTAAGAAACATACACTCATGTATGTAAAAATGAAAGGGGCTTAAGGAAATGGCAATGGAGGAAATGGTACAACGGGCACGTGTCGCAATGGAAGAAATCAGCGGATACACTCAGGCAGAAGTAGATAAGATGCTTTATGCAATTTCTAAGGCAGTTTTTGAACAAGCAGAACCATTAGCCAAGTTAGCAATTGAAGAAACAGGGTTGGGACGACTGGATCATAAAATCGGAAAAAACCAAGGTATGGCCACCAATATTTTTGCGAGTTTGAAGAATAAGGCTTCTGTTGGCGTGATTCGAGAAATACCTGAAGAAGGTCTAGTAGAAATCGCGCATCCAAGAGGCGTGATCGGTTCGGTTACGCCAACAACCAATCCGACAATTACCCCTTTAGGTAACGGCTTGATGGCCCTTAAAGGAAAAAATGCCATGATCGTATCGCCGCATCCTCGTTCGAAAAAGACAACAAAAGAAACCATTGAGCTGATGCGAGAAGCTTTAGTCAGCGTTGGAGCACCTAGAGATTTGCTACAGGTAATTGAAGAACCGAGCATCGAAGTGTCGCAAGAATTGATGAAATCTGTTGATTTGATTGTTGCAACGGGAGGCCCTGGCTTAGTGAAGTCAGCTTATTCCAGCGGACATCCCGCATACGGTGTTGGCCCAGGAAATGTACAAGCGATTTTGGATCGTGATTTTGATGTAGAAGTAGCCGCGGAGCTTTCAGTTATTGGTCGCTCCTTTGATAACGGGATTGTCTGTGCGTGTCAACAAAGCCTATTTTATCCGCAAGAAAAAGAAATCGAAGTTCTTGACGCATTACGTGCACAGCAAGCGGCGGTCTTCACTGAGGAAGCGGATTTAACGAAATTACGTGATACTTTATTCATCGATGGCAAAGCTAATCCAGCAATGATTGGGCAAGATCCGCAGGTGATCGCTGAGGCAGCCGATGTTGAAATTCCAGAGGATAGTCAGATTATCGCAGTCAAAGTTGACGCAGTTGGCAGCGAAGAATTGTTCTGTAAGGAAAAAATGGCCCCTGTACTCGCATTGAAAAGTTACGATGACTTTGAAGAAGGAATAGCTTTTGCCCAGGAAAATCTTTTATTAGAAGGCTCCGGTCATTCAGCAGGCCTATTCAGCCATAGCAAAGAACATCAACTTTATGCAGGAGAAGTTTTGCCAGTCAGTCGCTTAGTTGTTAATCAGCCAACGATTGATGCAGGAGGCTCTCCAGCAAATGGCCTGAACCCAACTGTTTCACTTGGCTGCGGGTCATGGGGGAACAATATTATTTCTGAAAATTTGACCTATACCCACTTGATTAATATTTCGCGAATCGCGGTGCCGATCACGCCTAAACATGATGGAAACCCTTGGGATTAGGTGATCTTCATGCAAAAATTTGATGAATTACTCGCAAACTTTACTAGCGTTCAAAAAATCCGGATCGGGGTAGTCTGTGCCAATGACGAAATAACGGTTCAGTCGGTTTTTAATGAAAAAGTCAAAGAGTATCTCGAACCGGTTTTAATTGGCGATGAGATCAAGATTCGAACCATTTTGGCGCAACATAATTTTTCAGCACAAGTTGTCCCAGCAGAAACGGAAGAAGAATGCGCAGCGATTGGTGTGAAGATGGCCAAAAATAATGAGCTCGATTTTCTGATGAAGGGGCATCTTCAGACACGGACATTTTTGAAGGCAGTTGTCGATCGTGAAAAAGGAATTGCTACTAGCAAGTTATTGAGTCATGTGGCACTAAATGAGATCCCCGCTTATCACAAGCTGCTGCTGACAACAGATGGCGGAATGGTAACTTCGCCCAGTAAAGAAGAGAAGAAAGTTTTGATTCAGCATGGGATCGAAGTGATGAATAAAATTGGTGTTGCTAAACCGAAAGTTGGTTTGTTAGCTGCGGCGGAAAAGGTCAATCCGAAAATCACTTCTAGCGTAGAGACAGAAAAAATTATGCAGGAGTTTCAGAACGAAGCGCCAGATAGTTGTTGGATCGACGGCCCGATTTCGCTAGATCTTTCGTTAAGTAAGGAAGTTGCAAGAATCAAACACTACGAAAGTCCTGTCGCAGGTGATGCGGACATCGTAGTAGGGCCTGATATTACCACCATGAACGTTCTTGGCAAGAGCTTAACGATCCTAGCCGGTGCAAAAATGGCTGGGTTAATTATGGGCGCCAGCGTACCAATCGTGATGGTATCAAGAGGGTCAACAGAGGAAGAAAAAGCCTATTCAATTTTAGTCGCGATGTATTGCAGCAAGAGGTGAAGCAGATGAAAATTTTAGCAATTAACCCCGGATCGACATCAACCAAGGTTTCTTATTATGTGGATGGTGAGATTATTAAAGAACAGGGGATCTCGCATTCAACAGAGGAGTTGCAGAAATTTCAAAATGTCGTAGATCAAATAGAATTTCGCCGAGATATTTTATTGGCGTTTATGAAAAAAGAAGGAATTGATCCTAAGGAATTAGACGCTGTAGCTGGTCGAGGAGGAAGTCTTCCGCCTGTTTCCTCCGGTGCCTACGAAGTAAATGACGACATGATCTATTACTTGAAGAACGTCACACAAATTGAACATCCCTCAAATTTGGGGGCAATTTTAGCTCATGAAATTAAAGAACAAGGCAGTGAAAAGACCATCGCACTAATCTACGACCCCGTATCAGTGGACGAGTTTGAAGAGGTGGCTCGTATCTCTGGCTTGAAGGGGATCGAACGCAAAAGTATTGGTCACGCCTTGAACATGCGAGCAGTGGCTATGAAAGTTGCACGTGAGGAAGGGCTTGATTATCAGCATTCAACATTGATTGTCGCTCATTTAGGAGGCGGAAACACAATCAGTATTCATCACAAAGGGAAAATGATTGATTTAATCTCTGATGATGAGGGGCCATTCTCAACGGAGCGTACAGGTGGTTTGCCGTTGAAATATTTAATGCCGCTGTGCTACGAGTATAGCTTAAAAGAAATGCTGCGACTTTATAAACGTGAAGGCGGTTTGAAATCGTATGCTGGAACCAGCAGCGCAAAAGAAATTGAAGAACGCATTCTGGCTGGAGATGAAGAACTAAAAATTGTTTATGACGCCTATATTTACCAGATCGCTAAAGGCATAGGAAGCTTAGCCACAGTTTCCAATGGTTTAGTCGATCGGATCGCTTTGACTGGTGGGGTAGCTTATTCAAAGATCGTCGTAACAGAATTAGAAAAACGGATCGGTTTTATCGCACCAATCGTAGCAGTACCAGGGGAACACGAAATGATCGCTTTATCAAAAGGCGCAGAGCGGGTTGTACTAGGAGAAGAAGAAATGAAGGAATTTGTCAGTCCAAACGTCTAAATAAATCAATAATATGTTTTTAATTAAGAAAGGGGCAGCAAGAATGAAAATCAAAGCGGCATTAGTAAAGGAAAAAGGGGCGCCATACGAAATTACAGAACTGGAATTGGCAAAAGTAGGTTCAAAGGATGTATTGGTGAAAATTGTCGCCTCTGGATTGTGTCGTTCAGATTACGGTGAAAGAAACGGGAATAGTATCAATTTTCCAAATGTTTTAGGACATGAAGGCGCCGGGATCGTTGAAAAAGTCGGCAATGCGGTGACCTCCGTAGAGCCAGGAGATCATGTGATTCTGTCTTACGCTTATTGCGGTGAATGCAAGCATTGTGTCGAAGGTCATCCGTCTTCTTGTGAGAAGTGGTTTACGGTCAACAACCTTGGAAAAAATCCGCGGGGAGAGTTCATTTTGCACACGGAGGATGGCACTGAGGTCAATAACTTCTTCAATCAATCTTCTTTCTCTACGTATAGTTTGACTGAGGAATCAAACGTTGTGAAGGTGGATAAGGATGTCGATTTGCGTCTGCTTGGCCCTTTGGGCTGTGGACTTGGTACCGGAAGTGGCGCAGTTTTAAGTGTCTTACAGCCAAAAGTAGGTGAAGGAATTGCTGTTTTTGGTACCGGTGCAGTCGGCTTTTCCGCAGTTATGGCTGCGAAAATTGCTGGTTGTTATCCGATTGTCGCGATTGATATTAACGATCAACGTTTAGAAAAGGCAAAGGAACTAGGCGCCAGTCACATCTTTAACAGCAAAGAAGACGATCCTGAACAATTTATCAAGGATTTAACAGATGGTCGCGGCTTGGATTATGTGATTGATTCGACCGGTGTTGGACCTGTCATGACGAAGGCCCTTCATTCAGTAAGCAATTCAGGAACCTTCGTACCGTTAGCAGTGACTCAGAAAAACTTCGAAGTAAACACCTTCTTTGATTTAGTTTTTGGCAACAAGAAAGTTCGCGGTGTATTGATCGGCGATACCATCGCAAAATATCATTTGCCAAACTTAATCGAGTTCTACAAGCGAGGGGAGTTTCCATTTGATCAATTTATCAAATACTATGATTTTGAAAACATCAATCAAGCCGAAGCAGATTCTATCAGCGGAGAAGTCATTAAAGCAGTCGTTGTGATGGATAAAGATTATCAGCCGCCTAAATGATTGGAGGAAATCAAATGAAAAGAGGGGACATTGTTTGGGGGCTTTTGCTGGCAGGTTTGTTAATGCTTTTTGTTATCCCTGCTACTAGAGATTCTATCTTGGCAGCAAGCTCTGCCCACCCTTATATTGGAGGCTTCATTCAATTTGCGATTTTGGCGACGATGGGTGATCTCTTTGGAAAGCGGATTGCTTCTGGTGACTATCAGTTTTCAGCTCAAGTTCCTCTGCGAGCAGTTGTATGGGGGATTATTGGTTGTATGGTGACGCTAGTTTTTCCAGTATTCATGGGAGGTGCTGGTTTAGCACAGGCTGGAAAACTGCTGCCTTTTGCTGGCGTTTCGTTGGCACAAGCTTTTTGCGGAAGCAGTATTATGAATCTTACCTTTGCGCCAGCGATGAATACGTTTCATCGTATTATGGAGCTATGGATCGAAACAGCAGCTGCAAAAGAACCCGTGACTCTGAAGGGATTGATTGGCAAAATTGATTGGACAGCTTTTGTAACTTTCAATTGGCTGAAAGTTGGCATTTGTTTCTGGATTCCAGTCCACACGATCGTATTTTTGCTACCAGAGAATATTCGAGTTGTCGTGGCGGCATTTAGTTCGATCGCATTAGGGATTATCCTTTCATTTGCTTCTAAAAAAGGTAGTAGTCCAGCAAAAATTTCGGAAAAAGAAGCAATTTGATCCTATTGATAAAAAGCTGTTTCACTTTGTGAGGCAGCTTTTTGTTATGCTAAGAAACTCCTCATTTGAATTCATCTAAAGCGGTTACATGATATGCTGGATTTAATTGAATTGCCAAGAAAGGGGTAATAGGATGTATGAAATCAAGGATTTATCAGACGTTGAATTTTCTAAAATTGCTGTCTGCATGCGGGAAGCATTTTCTGATTATTATGTGAAAATGGAATTGAGTGATGAGTCCCTCTATCATCGTTTTAAGAGTGAAAATGTTCGTTATGATTTATCCTGTGGAGCTTTTTTTGAGGGTGAGTTAGTGGCTGTTTTACTAAATGCAGTTGGCGAATACAATGGGGAAAAGGTTGCCTTTGATGCCGCAACTGGTGTTGTGCCAGCTCATCGTCGCAAGGGATTGTATTCACAGATGATGGATTTTTGTATGGAATTATTGAAACAGCATAACTTTGCTTATTATGGTTTGGAAGTGATTCAAACCAATAAACCCGCAGTGGCAACGTATCGTAAAATGGGCTTGGAAATCATTAAAGAATATGCGTGTTTTCGAGGAAATGCAAAAGAATCAATGAAGGGGACAGAAAACTTTCAAGAACTGTCTATTACTGAGTTTCCGTTAGAATCACTAGAACCACTGAGACATGATACGCCTTCTTTTGAAAATCGAATAGAGATTCTGCAGAATTTTCCAGATGATTATCGAATTATGTATACTGGCAATGAGAAAGAGTGCAATGCTTTTATTATTTATCAAAAAGATAGTGGGCAGGTAAAGCAGTGGGGAAGACGCGAAGGGAGAATTTCAGAGTTAGGAGAATTAATGGTCAATTTGAGCGAACGCTATCAAGACGTTCGTTTGCATAATATCAATTTTACGGATCAATTGTGGATTAAAAAAATGGAGGAATTGGGTTTTGATCATTTTTGCGATCAGTTTGAAATGAAAATGGACTGTTGAAAGGACAAGGAGGTTGCGGCAACGTCAACTTCTTCGAGAAATAAGCTGTGACAAAATTCTTGTCACAGCTTATTTCATGGATTGATATGCAGCTCCATCTCTGGGGCATTGACGATGGTATCTTTAACAGGACAGGTCTTCTCAATAAAGGCCACTAAGTCTTTGATTTCTTCATCAGTATTGTCAGCGTCAATGTAATAATTTGTGATAATTTTTGAGAAGCCAATCTTTACATTTGGTTTTCCCTTTAGGCGATCAGAGTCGATCTCTCCTAGGATTTCAACACGCACCGATTTCAGATTGATTTGTTTTGCTTGATAAAAGAACCTAACCACCATCATTTTACAAGCGCCTAAGGAACAGAGCAAAGCCTCCAGCGGATTCATCGCTTCATTGGTGCCGCCAACATTTTCTGGCTCATCAATGATGAATTCAAAGCCGCGAGCCGAGCATTTCAGCTGTAGACCGCCTAAAGATTCTACTTCTGCCTTCAAAATTTGTTTAACCATTCATTTCCCTCCCAATCTATTACTTCAATCATACGATTTTTGCTGAGAAAATTAAATAACTTGTGCGATTTTTCTCAATATTTCATTTTTTTGCAAGTTTTCATTGAAAATAGTATGGAAATCTTGTATGATACCTGTACATTATGGCTTTTGCCAAGAAGGAAGGAACCTTATGAAATCGGATTTATTTATGGAAATTGAAGAAACACCTGTGACTGAAAGCGAAAAGCATGTGAAAACAAAATCAGGTTTAATGTCTCAGCTGGAGTATTCGATTAGTAAAAAAATTGATTTGTTTAATTCGAGTTTGCCTCGTTATGCAGTACGTTCAATGTTCGCTTGTTTATTTTTAGCGTTAGGAACAGCTATTGCTTTTTATATTGCCATTCGTATGCAGGAAGCAATTCCAGGCTTGGAAAAAATGGCTTATGCGTTTATGTTTAGTTGGTCGTTAGTAATGATTTTATTCATGAATGCAGAATTAGGTACTTCAAACATGTTGTACACAACGATTGGTGTCTACAAGAAGAAAATGTCTGTATCATTTGCTATTAAGTTATTATTTACTTGTATTTTATTCAATCTGATTGGCGGAGTGCTATGCGGATACCTGCTTTCATTGACAGCGCCATTCGGTCACTTGGAACCAGACAACTATATGTTCACCGGAATTGCTTCAAAGCTGACAAAATCAACAAGTCAAATTTTAGTTGAGGGAATGTTTGCTAATATCGTTGTGAATACTGCTGTGCTAGTCAGTTTACGGATGAAGGATGACGCAGCAAAAGTAATGGCGATTATTTTTATCATCTTTATTTTTGCCTTCTTAGGCTTTGAGCACGTTATCGCTAACTTCCCAGCTTTTTCTTTAGCGTATTTCGCTTCCCATGGTACGATTGCTGAGATGACCGCAGGAAATGTCGTTCATAACTTATTCTTCACCTTGATTGGAAACTTCATCGGTGGCGGCTTAGTGATGGGTCTAGGTTATGCGTGGCTGAATAAAACCGATTCAAAATATGTTGACTAAAATACGTTAGGGAGCAATCCCTGACGTTTTTTCTTGCATAGGTTAAAGGATATACCTATAGTTAAAATAAGTAATCTAATTGGGGAGGTTTATTGTATGGATTTGTATTCAAGTATGTTCACTCGAAAGTCAACGCGCAATTTTACCATGAAGCCGCTATCCGAAACGACACTCAAAGAGGTAGAGACCTTTATCGAAACCGTCCAGCCACTTTTACCAAATGCTGAAATTACCTATAAGCTTGTGGGACCTGAAGGAGTTAAAGGTATTGGAACACCAAAAGCTCCCCATTATCTTCTGATTTATGGCAAGGAACAGCCATTGCGAGATACCTGTGCCGGTTTTTTATTTCAACATGTCGATCTATTTCTATTTTCTCAAGGCTATGCGTCCCGATGGGTGGGAATGATGAAACCTGCGAAATCAGACGCGGATTATATTATCGGGTTGGCTTTCGGTGAACCAGCTGAATCTGCCAGCAGAACCTTGAAAGAATTTGATCGGAAGGCTTTGAAAGAGATATCAGAGGGGAAGGATTCGAGAATTGAAGCTGCACGATTAGCACCTTCTGGTCTGAATGGACAACCGTGGTATTTCATCGCAAATAATGGAGCCATTTATGTTTATCGAAAAAAGAAAATCAATGGTCTTCCTGGGATGATGTACAAGCTGACGGAACTAGATGTTGGAATCGCTCTTTGTCATTTGGCAGTTGCGACTGAGCATAGCGGTCGGTCTTTCGAATTTGTAAACAGTAAGGGCGCGCCAGCTGCACCAGACGGACATCTTTACATTGGGACTGTAAAATAAAAAAAGTCGATTCATCACTGTTTGACTTCAATCAATAAGAAGAAATTTCTGAAAATCATCATGACGTGGGAGCGGATGTTGAATAGTTCCTATTCGGCATTTTTTGAATTTTCGGCTTATTTCCCAGACGCGACATACGAGTCGACGTTTAATCATGAAAAGTAGCTAAACCAAAAATCTAAAAGATTTTTGATTCAGCTACTTTTTTCGCATTCTGACTGAAAAAGTTGAGTAATCGTTACAGTATTTCCGAGCAAGCTTTTCAAATCTATTTAAAACAATTTAAAGCATGTTTTTTTCTAGCAGCTTCATTAGGTCAACTTGCAGGACATCTTTCATGACATATGGAGTTTTTTGGCGATAGGCTGCTGCACCGCTTTCGAATAAGGCGAAAAGTTGTCCATTCTCGACGTGTATTTGCTCTAAATATGGCGGTGTTTCGATGATTTTCAGTGCTTCATCAAGATTGGAAAAATCAGCTGTTTCATGAATATCAAAAACAAAGATCTTTCCTGGTTGAGTTCCCCAAGATTGCGAAAGCAGCAGGAGATTTTTGTAGATAGTCAGTCCCTGAATTTTTTTCGGAATCATTAATGTGTCGTAAGGAGAGTTGACCACGGATTCCCCAGCCATCATTTCTAAATTTCCGTATTCATCAATTGGATAACAGCAGAATTTTCCAGGTTCATTTAAGGAAAATAAAGCAACGTAAAGATAACCTTGATCATAGGTCAAGGCAGACGCGCGGGGAAGCTCCTTTAAGGCAATTTTTTGTTGATAGGCGATCATTATGGGATCTTTTGTGTATTTTTCAATGTCGGAAAGATGGATTGCTGCCACAGCAGCATGGTTATCTAATGTATTACTGATCCAGATTTTTCGATGAATTGGATCATAAGCCAGTCCTCCAGCATGAGGTAAATCTGGCAGAATAACCGTTTTGAGTCGAACACCAGTGATACGGTCCAAGACATAGATGACAGAATTGTGCTGATGATCATGACAGTAAGCAGAAATCAGTAAATAGTCTTCAGTCAAGGTCAATCCTTGAGGCGTCATAGCTGTACAGTGGTCTTTTTCATTTCTCCAATTCAACGTGTGGACTTTTTTTAACCCGGGAACAGGAAAGCTCAATTCTTTCCTAGCATTAAAAAAATAGGGAAACGCCTGCCAAACGCTTTTATGATTGGAAAATGATCCTAATAAAAAATGGCGCAACCAAATTATTATTTTCAGAAGAATATTATTCACCGTCTTCGCCTCCAATGTCTCTATTTTAGCAATTTATTTCTGTTACGAACAGTCATTGGAATTTAGATAAATTGATTTTTTTACCAAAAAATGTTGACATGTTGAAAAAAAACGGGTAATATTCAAAAAAATAAGAGTCATACAAAAGAGAAGTAACATAAATGAGCCTTTTCAGAGAGCTGATGGTGCTGTGAATCAGTAGGGATAAATTATGTGAATGGACTTTTGGACGAAGCTTTGAAATCTTAGTAGGAGCTTCCGGGAACTCCCGATATAGAGTAAGGTCGTTGTTGGACGACTGATAGAGAAATGCCTTGTTTGGCATACCATTGAGGTGGCACCGTGGATTACCGCCCTCAAACCAATTTTATTTGGTTTGAGGGCTTTTTTTGTTCGAAAGGAACAAAACATGGGTTACGACAGGAATACTTTTTTAGAAAATCAAAAAAATCGACTTTAAGAGAAGTAGCTAGGATAGAAAAAATCACAGAAAGTTTCGGCTGATGAGAAGAAACATTTTTT
This sequence comes from Enterococcus sp. DIV0187, assembly GCF_051713785.1. Taxonomy (NCBI): domain Bacteria; kingdom Bacillati; phylum Bacillota; class Bacilli; order Lactobacillales; family Enterococcaceae; genus Enterococcus; species Enterococcus sp. DIV0187. The sequence goes on along the minus strand of NZ_JBIOQO010000002.1, from coordinate 211,899 downwards.
CCCTAGTGAATGGACTTATTGGAGCGTTCTTGAACCAGAGTAGGGAACGACGGGAGCTCCCGTTACAGAGTACGATCGTTGTTGGACGATTAGAGTTGCTGTTTGCGAACAGTAAAAAAGAGGTGGTACCGCGCTGATTGCGCCCTCAAACCAAAGTTTATTTTGGTTTGAGGGCTTTTTTTGTTTAGTTAGCTATGAAAGACTTAGCAATCCATTATTAAAAATTCATCTTAAAGGAGTCATAGAATGAGAAAAACGAAAGAAATATTCGACAAACATCTAACCACAGAGACGATTTATTACAGTTTAAAGGATCGAGGAACGTCACTGTTTGAACGAAGGTCTGAAACGCAGGATTATGCAATCATCGCTTTTGATCCAGTGAAGAAGTTGATTTTTCAAAATGGAGCATTTCACGACGGTCACGTGAGCTATCCTTGCGAAGATCCGCTAAAGGAGTTAGAAAACTACGTATTAGTAGATGAAGTAGAGCAAGAAAACTTGATTTTTCAAGGCGGGGCTTTAGGATATGTCGGGTATGATGTGGCCGCCTGTTACGAAGCTATCGGAGAGATTCCAAAGGATCAACTAGGTGTTCCAGATCTGCAATTTTACTTATATGAATCCTATGTAATCTATGACAAGCAAAAACAAATAAGTACCTTAGTAATCGGAAATAGCTACAGCAAAGACTCAGAAATACAAATGAATAGGCGAATGACAGAATTAGAGCAGAAGCTTCTTCAAGTAAGTAAGCTGCCGGATTTAGAAATGCCTACTTTGGAATTTACGAGTAATCTTTCTCAAATCGAGTTTGAAGCAATTGTAAGACAGGCGAAGGAACGGATTGTAGAAGGGGATGTATTCCAAGTCGTCCCATCGCAGCGCTTGTCAGCGGAATTTACGACTGATCCTTTTAACTATTATCGCCAGCTGAGGCAAAACAATCCCTCCGCGTATCTCTATTATCTTGATTTTCCTGATGTCCAAGTAATTGGGAGTTCACCAGAAAGTTTAATGACTGTCGAAGCTGAGCTGGTTACGACAAACCCGATTGCAGGAACTAGAAAAAGGGGAGCAAATCAAGAAGAAGACGAAGCTTTGGCTAAAGAGCTGCAAAATGATCCAAAAGAAATTGCGGAGCATCGTATGCTAGTAGATCTTGGTAGAAATGATTTAGGTAAAATAGCCGTTCATGGATCAGTAACCGTACCAACATACTTAACGATTGAGCGTTATCAATTTGTGATGCATCTTGTATCAGTAGTGACTGCCAAACTAAAACCGGGACACACAGCGATGGATGCCTTAAAAGCAACTTTACCAGCTGGAACAGTCAGTGGTGCACCGAAGATTCGAGCGATGACTCGTATTTATCAATGGGAAACAGTCAAACGTTCGATTTATGCAGGAGCAGTTGGTTTTCTTGGTCAAAACGATCAGGCTGATTTTGCGATCGCAATCCGCACAATGGTCGTTAAAGATAATCAAGCCCATGTACAGGCAGGCGCAGGAATTGTCTATGATTCTAACCCGACTAGCGAGTATTTTGAGACATTGCAAAAAGCCAAAGCATTGATGGAGGTGGGACAATGATTTTGCTTGTCGATAACTATGATTCATTTACCTATAATTTGGTCCAGCTGTTGCCAGAGAATGTCAAAATTTTGCGAAACGATGATCCAGAGCTGTTTGCCATAGCGGAAAAAGCTTCGGCAATCGTCCTTTCTCCGGGACCAGGCAGGCCTGCAGAAGCCGGTATGATTGAAATGCTGATTCGTCGTTTTTATCGCAGAAAACCAATTTTAGGCATTTGCCTAGGTCATCAAGCGATTGGCGAAGTCTTCGGCGGAAAAATCGTCAGTGCCCCGACGATCATGCATGGCAAGCAGTCGCGCCTGCAAAGACAATCTGAAAGGCAGGTCATGCGTTATCACTCGCTGATGATCGATCCTCATCAGGTGCCACAGGATCTAGAAGTTATGGATGAAGCAGAAGGCTGTATCATGGCGATTCGTCATAAACGCTATCCGGTGTTTGGCTTGCAATTCCATCCTGAATCGATTGGAACAGAAGACGGTGCTAGTTATCTTAATCAATTTTTACAGAAAGCAGGGATTTAAATGCAAGAATTATTTGAAAAAGTCTATCGTGGAAATGATTTAACTATTAGCGAGATGCAGCAGGTCGGCAAGGCGATCTTTGAGGAGCAATTAACAGACAGCCAAATCAGCGCATTATTGGTGGGCTTGAAAATCAAAGGGGTTGCGGCAGCCGAATTGACTGGTCTAGCGCAGGTTATGCAGGGAAAAGGCACACCAATGTTAGCAGCACCAGTCGGTGTGATGGATAATTGCGGTACTGGCGGTGATCATTCCCACAGCTTCAATATTAGTACGACAGCCGCATTTGTTTTAGCAGGCGGCGGCATTCCTATGGCGAAACATGGTAATCGCAGTATTTCCAGTAAATCGGGCAGTGCTGATATTTTAGAAGTTCTAGGGATTATCTTGACCGTTAGTCCTGAAAAAATTGATTATTTGCTAAAAGAAGCAGGCATCGCCTTTTTGTTCGCACCAACGTTGCATCCGGCAATGGGAGCGGTAATGCATATTCGCAAAGAATTAGCGACACCAACGATTTTCAATCTGTTAGGACCGCTGATTAATCCTTATCCGCTAGATTATCAGTTGATGGGCACCTATGCTGGTGACTCGCTCGTTGAAACTGCTAAAACATTGGGACAATTAGGACGGGAACGAGCAATCGTCATTCATGGTCATGGCGGCATGGACGAAGCCAATCTAGCTGGAACAACTCATTGCGCCGTCTATCAAAATGGTGCAGTCCAAGAATTTTCTTTTGATCCTGAAGAAGCCGGCTTCAAACGAGTGCCATTAGCAGGGATTGTTGGGGGCTCCGCTGAGAAAAATAAAGATATTTTACTTTCTGTTTTACGTGGCATTCCTTCTGCTCACTATGAAACCGTACTTTTGAACGCAGGCTTAGGCTTTATGGCTAGTGGTCGGGTAAAAACATTGACTGACGGAATCGCCGAGGCAGAACAATCGATTCTTTCTGGAGCGGCTTATGATCGACTTCAGCAACTGATCGTAAAGCAACAGGAGGTGGCGTAGTTGGATTTTTTAACCAGAATTTTATTAGAAAAAGAAAAAGAGATAGAGAACCTAACAGCTGTTCTGACAATTAAAACCAAGGTTCGCCCTTCCTTTTACCGTATTGTCAAAGAGGAGCCAGAGAAAATACATGTAATTGGCGAGATTAAACGAGCATCTCCCTCAAAAGGAGTCATCAACGAGCACGTTGATATTTTGCAACAGGCCAGAAGTTATGAAGCAGCTGGTGTCAGTGCCATTTCAGTCTTAACTGATCCAGTCTTTTTTAAGGGTGAGATCAATGATCTTGCCGCGGTTGCCCAAGTGGTGGACGTTCCTGTTTTGTGTAAAGACTTCATCATAGATAAACGACAGCTTGATCGTGCAAAGCAGGCCGGAGCAAGTATTGTACTGCTGATTGTTGCAGCACTCTCTTTAGCAAGATTATCAGAGCTTTATCAAGAAGCCAGAAAGCGGGGACTTGAAGTTTTGGTGGAGGTTCACGATAAGGACGAATTAAGGAAAGCACAAGCGATCGGTGCTAAGATCATCGGTGTTAACAATCGTAATCTGAAGACCTTCAATGTTTCCCTACAGACCAGTCTTGATCTGGCCCAACCAGAAGGGAAGTCCATCTATATCAGCGAATCAGGCTTTAAAACGGACCAGGATGTTGAAAAGATTAAGCATTCCTATCATGGGGTATTAGTAGGAGAAACATTGATGCGAGCAAAGACCCCGTCCGCGAAAGTGGCTGAATTGCAGGTGAGCAGAAAATGACAAAAATTAAAATTTGCGGATTGAAAAATCGCTCGACAATTGAAGCGGCAGTGTTGGCCGGAGCAACCTATCTAGGATTTGTCTTTGCGAAAAGCCCGCGTCAGATGATGCCAGATGAAGTGCGTAGGCTGACCAGAGATCTGCCAGAGAGGATAAAAACAGTCGGCGTTTTCGTTTCACCGCAACAAAACGAGATTGAAAAAACCGCAGATATCGCTGGTTTAGACCTAGTCCAAATTCACGGCAAGACGAATCTTACCAAGCTTTCACGCCCGATTATTCGCGCCTTTAGTGTAAAAGATCAGAAAACCGTTTGCTTCAATCAATATTCCCATCTTTTATTGGATGCGCCACCTGCCAAGCTGATGGGTGGTAATGGTCGAACTTTTGACTGGCAGCTAGTTGATCAAAATCACCTACCTAAGGAGAAGCTCTGGTTGGCTGGGGGATTGACCAGCGATAATGTTAGCGAAGCGATCCAGTATTTCGCGCCGAAGGTAGTAGATGTTTCCAGTGGTGTTGAAACGATGGGAGAAAAGGATAGCATCAAGATTCATGCTTTTTGTCAAGCGGTTAAGGCAACAGATAGTCAAATAAAACTTCAAAAATAAAGCAAAAACAAAGGAGCGATTCTATGTATCAAGAACCTAACAAAGCAGGTTTCTACGGAGAATATGGCGGAAAATTTGTCCCTGAGACATTGATGTACGCGATTCAAGAATTAGAGGAAACCTATGAAGCATCAAAAAAAGATCCAGCATTTCAAAAAGAACTGAACTATTATTTGAAACAGTATGTAGGACGGGAAAATCCACTTTATTATGCAGAGCGCTTAACGAAAGATTTAGGTGGAGCTAGGATTTATTTAAAGCGTGAAGATTTGAATCATACAGGGGCACACAAGATTAATAATGCTTTAGGTCAAGTGCTACTAGCCAAGAAAATGGGCAAACGTAAGGTTGTGGCTGAGACTGGTGCCGGTCAGCATGGTGTCGCAACAGCCACGGCCGCGGCGTTGTTCGGCATGGAATGTACGATTTTCATGGGCGAAGTCGACGTGAAGCGTCAAGCGCTGAATGTCTTTCGCATGGAGCTGTTAGGAGCCAAAGTTGAAAGTGTCACTTCCGGCAGTAAGACCTTGAAGGATGCGGTGAATGAGGCATTGCGTTATTGGGTCGCAACGGTGGAGGATACTCATTATGTGATGGGGTCTGTTTTAGGTCCGCATCCATTTCCTGAAATCGTCCGTGATTATCAAAGTGTGATCGGGATCGAAACGCGGCGGCAAATTTTAGAAGCTGAAGGTCGATTGCCTGACTTAGTTTTGGCTTGTGTTGGCGGAGGAAGCAACGCGATGGGGGTGTTTTATCCGTTTATAGAAGATCAAACGGTTCGATTAATGGGAGTGGAGGCCTCTGGGCATGGGTTGGATACGGAAGAACATGCGGCATCAATCAATAAAGGCAGTGTTGGTATTTTACATGGGGCGAAGATGCACCTGCTGCAAGATGATGATGGTCAAGTTTTAGAAGCCTTTTCGATTTCTGCCGGTTTAGACTATCCAGGTATTGGGCCAGAGAATTCTTTCTTACATGACATCGGCCGAGCAGAGTACGCGGCGATTAATGATGAGGAAGCAGTTGAGGCCTTCCATTATTTATCACGACTAGAAGGGATCATTCCAGCACTAGAAAGTTCTCATGCGTTGGCACAAGTCATGAAGATGGCGCCGACGATGGATAAGGATCAAATTCTCGTGATGAATCTATCAGGACGCGGCGACAAGGATGTCCAACAAATCAAAGAACGAATGGAGGCAGCACAATGAAACCTTTGACGGAAACATTAAAAAGCAGAGCAGAAACAGAAAAATTATTTGTTCCATATATTATGGCAGGAGCGCAGGGATTAGATAAGCTAGAAGAAGAAATAGCAATGCTGGTAGATCAAGGAGCAGCCGCGATTGAATTAGGTGTACCATTTTCTGATCCAGTCGCTGATGGTCCGACGATTCAAGCTGCCGGATTACGGGCCTTTGCACAACAGGTGACGCTTAAGAAGCTGGTCGAAAAATTGCAGGAGATTCGTTCAGGTGCTCCGCTAATATTGATGGGCTATAGTAATTCTTTCTTTCATTATGGAATTAAGGAACTCGTGGAAGATTTAGATGGAACCGATGTCCAAGGGTTCATTATTCCTGATTTACCTTATGAACATCGCGATCTGGTCCTACCAAATTTGAGAGACATCGCTTTGTTAACGTTAGTTTCCTTAACTAGTCCAATAGAACGGATAAAAAAATTAACAGCGGATGCGGAAGGATTTATCTATGCCGTAACCGTCAATGGCATTACTGGAACGGGACAGGATTTTCGCAATGATCTAATGACGCATCTGTCAAGGATCAAATCCTTCAGTAAGATCCCCGTCTTGGCTGGCTTTGGTATCTCAACGAACGAACAGGTTAAAAAATTTCAGCAGGTCTGCGATGGAGTAGTTATCGGTTCTAAGATCGTCAGCTCTTTAGAAAGACAAGGAACCGAAAAAACTGGAGAAATATTGGCAGAAATTTTGCGATAAGGTTTCATTTGGTGTTTAAATTTTTTAGCGTTATACTTGAGTTACCATGAAAAGGGAGAGTGTTTCAAGTATGACAAAAAGAGTAAAAGGCTCATGTACCACCGTACTAGTCGGAAAGAAAGCATCAATTGATGGCTCAACTATTATTTCAAGGAACGATGATGGGCATGAAGCATTAGACCCACAGCGTTTTGTGGTAGTTCAACCAGAAGATCAACCAAAACATTATCAAGCAGTCATTAGCGGCGTGAAAGTTGAATTGCCTGATAATCCACTGCGCTATACCTCAATGCCGAATTCGATTTTAACGAATGGTATTTGGCCTGCGGCTGGGATTAACAGCGAAAACGTTGCGATGTCTGCGACGGAAACGATCACCACAAATCCACGGATTCAAGGACTTGATCCTTATGTTGAAGGCGGGATCGGTGAAGAAGATATCGTGACATTGGTTCTACCTTACATCCACAGTGCCAAAGAAGGCGTAGAACGTCTCGGTGCTTTATTGAAAGAATACGGAACCTACGAACCAAACGGTATTGCTTTTTCTGATCAAGACGAAGTATGGTGGTTAGAAACCATTGGCGGACATCATTGGGCAGCAGTTCGTATCCCAGACGATGCTTACGTAGTTGCGCCAAACCGTATGAATATTGATGACTTTGATTTTGACTCAGCAGATACGCTTTGTTCAGATGATTTAAAAGCATTGATCGATGACAACCATTTGAATCCAGACTTTGAAGGCTATAACCTGCGTCATATTTTCGGCAGCTCTTCAATCAAGGATACGGTCTATAACAATCCACGGGCTTGGTATGGTCAAAAATACTTCACTCCTGAAGTAGAACAAGACCCAATGGATCAAGATCTTCCATTCATTTGTCGAGCAAACCGCAAGATCACAATTGAAGACGTAAAATTCGTGCTAAGCTCTCACTTTGAAAATACCAAATACGATCCTTACGGTGACGGTACAGAAGCAGAAAAGACTTTGATCCGGCCAATCGGAATCAACCGGAACCATAACGTGCATATTCTACAAATCCGCAACAATGTACCCGCTGAAATCGCAGGCGTTCATTGGTTAGCCTATGGTGCCAATACCTTTAACACGGTCGTACCATTCTATTCAAACGTTAACGACACACCTGCTTGCTACAAGGATGCCACCGGTACCTTTGATCTAAATAATATGTACTGGTTAAGCTGTGCAACTGCACTCTTAGGTGATACGGATTATAATTTCTACGTGGATTTCCGTAATACCTTCGAGCTAGAAGCAATGTCGGCTTATCGCGGTATTCAAAATGAAACGGATAAGGCGATTGCTGATCAAACCGATGTGCAAGAATTCTTGGAAGCTGCTAATGAAAAACTGGCAGATGAATCCTTGAAACGCCAAACGAAGCTATTTGGCGACATGGTCATCTCAGGATCAGAACATATGAAATTACGTTACAATTTGAATGACTAAAAGAAATAAATCCTCCAACGTCAATGGAGGATTTTTTTTCGTTCCAACGGCTTTTCATCACCTATCCGCAAAGCATCCTCAACAAATAATCGCTCTTTGCCTGTTATACTAAAGAAGAATAGAAAAGAAAAAGAACTATTTTCCAGATAGATGAAAAGGAGAGCGTGTAATAATGAAAAAAGCAGTCTTAATTGTCAATCCTAGTTCAGGGAATGAAGAGGCAAAGAAATACGCTGGACAAGCGCGAGAAAAATTGGAACAGTTTTTTGATGAGGTGGATGTACAAGAAACAGAAAAAGAAGGCGATGCGACAAAATTTGCCCGCAAAGCGGCTGAGGAAAAAGTCGATAGTGTTTTCGCGATGGGCGGAGATGGAACAGTTAATGAAGCCATCAGTGGATTGGCTGAACAGGAATATCGTCCGAAATTTGGTTTCTTCCCATTAGGTACAGTCAATGATCTAGGACGTTCCTTGAAAATACCAATGGACCCCAAAGAGGCGATTGATACTTTCACCATCGAACGCAAAACATCTTTAGATATTGGAAAAGTCAACGATGAGTATTTTATGAATATTGTTGCCGTTGGAAGTATTCCTGAAGCCATCAGTGATGTTGATGTAGAAGAAAAGACCAAATTCGGCAAACTAGCCTATTTTGTGAATGGGGTCAAAGAAGTCTTCAATGATGAAAATTACCATTTTACGTTAGAAATAGACGGAGAAAAAACCGCAATCGAAAGCAGCGCAGTTGTTATCGTATTGACAAGAACAATTGGCGGTTTTACACACATTGTTCCTGAAGCGAAGGTTAATGATGGGCAGCTGTATCTGCTTTACCTCAAGGATCAAAGCATCACGGATCGTCTGAAAAGTGTTCCAGATATTATCAAGGGTGTTGATCAGGCAAGCGAGAATATCGGGTATACGCCATTTACAGAGGGGCGTTTGACGGTGAAGGAAACTGTAGACTTGCATCCAAGTGTCGACGGGGATGAAGGACCAGAACTGCCATTAAGCTTCAAAGTATTGCCTCAACATTTAGAAGTCTATTACGGAGCTGAGTAGGCGAAGGAATGAGGCAGCAACAGAAGTGGTCGGCACATTTCTGATACTAGAAAAACATTTAATCGGAAAAAGGAGTTATGACAAAAAAAACTTGTCATAGCTCCTAATTTTTTTAGCCAATTTTTCTCATTAAAAATAAAGGTCAAAAATGTTGCTCAAGTGAGTTTCTTATTAAGATAAATCAATTCAGTTCAATATTTTGAGCGAAAACCATCAAATTTTTACCTTTATATAGTTATTTTCCTTTTTCTTCATATTTTACGAATAAAAAGCGCTTAAGCTGAACATTTGGCAATTTATTTCGTAAGGATTATAGTAATTATAGAATTAGATTTATTTTAGTTCTGTTATTCACAATATAGGGGAGGAAATAAAAATGGACATAGTGACGTTGGCCCGTTTTCAGTTCGCCATGACAACGGTTTTTCACTTTTTCTTCGTGCCATTCTCAATTGGAATGGTATTAGTTGTTGCCATTATGGAAACGTTATATGTTAAAACGAAAAATGAAAAATACCGTCAATTGGCGAAGTTTTGGGGAAACATTTTCCTACTAAGTTTTGCGGTGGGCGTCGTGACTGGGATCATTCAAGAGTTTCAATTTGGAATGAACTGGTCAGATTATTCACGGTTTGTCGGAGATATTTTTGGCGCGCCTTTAGCAGTGGAGGCCTTATTGGCTTTCTTTTTGGAGTCCACATTCTTAGGGCTCTGGATTTTCACATGGGATCGGGTAAAACCAGGTCTGCATGTACTATTTATTTGGCTTGTAACGATTGCCTCAATGTTATCGGCTTTTTGGATTTTAGCGGCCAATAGTTTCATGCAGCATCCTGTTGGTTATGCGCTTCGTAATGGCCGAGCAGAAATGACCGACTTTGGTGCGGTAATCGCCAATCCAAAGGTCTGGTATGAATTCGGTCATGTAATCGCTGCGGCAATCACAATGGGCGGAATGATTGCCGCTGGACTTGCGGCATTCCAACTATTAAAACGAAAAGACATAAAAATGCGGGAATTCTTTATGAAATCTATGCGCATCGGATTAGTAGTTACATTATTTGGCTCGATCATGGTTTTAGGTGCGGGAGATGCGCAAATGAAAGCCTTGATTGAAACGAATCCAATGAAGTTTGCAGCGATGGAAGGAACTTATGAGGATACTGGAAACCCGGCAGCCTGGACCTTGATTGCTTGGGATAATGAACGAGAACATAAGCAGGTGTTCGGGGTTCAAATTCCCTATATGCTAAGTATTCTTTCTTATAATAAACCTTCTGGCTCAATTAAAGGAATGGATACTGTGAACAAAGAGTTAGTTAAAAAATATGGCGATCGAAATTATTATCCACCGGTGAATGTTTTGTTCTGGAACTTCCGTATCATGGCGGGCTTTGGTATGTTGATGCTGCTAGTAGCCGTTCTTGGTTTGTTCTTTACTCGTAAGAAAAAACCAATATTATATGAGAAGCGTTGGATGCTGTGGGTGATGGGGCTTTGTACCTTTGCACCATTTTTAGCCAATACAGCCGGCTGGCTAGTGACCGAGTTAGGCCGCTATCCGTGGACGGTTTACGGCTTGTTTACGATTGAAGACAGTGTGTCGCCAAATGTTTCAGTGACCTCTTTATTAATTTCAAATATCATTTACTTCCTGCTGTTCTCAGGATTAGCAGTAACAATGATTTATTTAGTTAAGCGTGAATTAAACAAAGGACCAGGACTGGATCAAATGAATCAGGAGACTGACTCAACTGATCCTTTCGATAAGGGGGCGTTCAGTCATGAGTAGTTTACAATTATTGTGGTTTTTATTGATCGGCGTCCTGTTTTCTGGCTTTTTCTTTTTAGAAGGGTTTGATTTTGGTGTCGGTATGTCGGTTCAAACCTTGGCCCATGATGAACACGAAAAGGATCAGATCGTAGAAACAATTGGACCGGTGTGGGATGGCAATGAAGTCTGGCTGTTGACAGCTGGCGGTGCGATGTTTGCCTCATTTCCGTATTGGTATGCGTCACTGTTTAGTGGGTACTATTTAATTTTGTTTATCATTCTATTTGGCTTAATTATACGCGGCGTTTCCTTTGAATTCCGCAGTCACATGCCGAAGGAACACAAACAATTATGGAATTGGACATTGACTATCGGTAGTTTTATTGTTCCGTTTTTCTTTGGTATTTTATTTATTAGTATGATTCAAGGAATGCCGTTGGATGCGAATCACAACATGACAGCGACCTTTACTGATTACATCAATTTGTATTCTCTTGTCGGCGGTGTGGCCTTAACGTTATTGTGTTATTTGCATGGCTTGAACTATATTGCGCTGCGTACGGAAGGCCCCGTTCGCTACCGCGCAAAAAACTATGCGCAGCTGCTATACGGCGTTCTTTATTTTGGCTTAGTCGCATTTGCGATTTTGATGTATTTCAAAACGGATTTCTTTCAAAATAATTTTGCGGTGACATTGATTTTATTAGCGGTGATCGTGCTGCTGACAATTATCGCAAATGTATCTGTCTTTAGAAATAAAGAGATGCTGGCGTTTATCACTAGCGGGTTAACCTTGATTGCGCTAGTCGCTTTATTATTCAGCGGCTTGTTCCCGCGAGTCTTGATCAGCTCTATTCCAGGAAATGACTTGTTAATCGAACATGCTTCTTCAAGTCCGTATACGCTGAAGGTCATGTCTTATATTTCACTGACTATTTTACCCTTTGTACTAGGCTACACTGCCTGGACATATTATATTTTCCGCAAACGGATCAAACATCCTCATGAGATCGGAGTACAATCAAATTATTAGCAGTTTTATTTGAATTAACTTTACTAGGAAATAGGAGCTCAATCATGATCGACAAGAAGTTATTACAACTTCCCGGTATCAAAAAAATTCTGATGTTGCTTGCAGGATCTGCTATCCTGCAAGCAATCTTTATAATCGGACAAGCGTATGGGTTGTCTAGGACAATCACGCATTTATGGGACGGGGAAGAATTAAACAAACAACTACAGTGGATGCTGTTGTTTTTCATATCCTTTGCGTTGCGACATTTGATGACCTATTTGCGGGAGCATGTATTAGAAGAATATGCTTATCAGCAGGCTAAAGATTTACGTGGTCAATTGTTGCGAAAAATCTTTCGTTTAGGTCCGCAGGTGGTGCAAAAACAAGGAACTGGAAGTGTGGTTACGACTGCACTAGATGGGATTGATCAGGTGGAGGAGTATTTGCATCTGATTTTACCAAAAATGCTGAATATGATGATTATCCCTTGGATTTTATTAGTAGCAATTTTTCTATTGGATTGGGAATCTGGTGTGGTTTTACTGCTCGTATTTCCGCTGATTATTATTTTCATGATCATCTTAGGCTACGCGGCTCAAAGTAAGGCCGACAAGCAATACAAGGTCTTTCAAGTGCTATCGAACCACTTTATCGATTCTTTACGAGGAATTGATACGTTGAAATTCTTTGGCATCAGCAAGCAATACAGCAAGAGTATTTTTACGACCAGTGAACGTTTTCGCAAGGCGACGATGAGCACACTAAAAATCGCGATTCTTTCGACGTTTGCGCTAGATTTCTTTACCACGCTATCTGTTGCTGTAGTAGCTGTTTTATTAGGGCTGCGTTTAATCAATGAAGGCATTTTCTTATTTCCGGCATTGACGGTGCTGATTCTTGCTCCTGAGTATTTTCTGCCCATTCGTGATTTTTCTAGTGATTATCACGCAACTTTGGATGGGAAAAATGCGATGGACGATGTTAATCAGATTTTAGAACTGCCTGAGATGCAGGATGCGAAACTTGAACTGCAAACCTGGTCAGCTGATAGTCAGTTGAGTGTGAAAATGCAGTACAATTACGCAGAAAAGCTTGGTGCAGAAGTTGATTTCAAGGTACAGGGTTATCAAAAAATTGGAATTATCGGCATGAGCGGCTCTGGAAAATCAACATTGATCAACTTGCTGAGCGGCTTTTTACGTCCTGATGCTAGTCAGATTCGTCTTAATGATCAAGCATTAACCGCTTTTGACCAGCCTCAGTGGCAGGAGCAATTGATTTATATTCCGCAAAATCCATATATCTTCCAGCGATCAGTCCGGGAAAATATCGCTTTTTATCACCCGCAGGCCAGCGATGAAGAGATTTTAAAGGCAATCGAAGTGACTGGTTTGACGGAATTGGTGAATGAGCTGCCAGACGGATTGGATACGAAACTAGGCGAGGGAGCACGCACACTGAGTGGTGGACAAGCGCAGAGAATCGCGTTGGCTCGTGCCTTTTTGGATCAAGAACGAAAGATAGTATTATTCGATGAACCAACAGCGCATTTGGATATCGAAACGGAAGTCGAATTAAAGGAACGAATGTTGCCGCTGATGGAAACTCATTTAGTCTTTTTCGCGACACATCGGCTTCATTGGCTAACCGAAATGGATTATCTGTTGGTAATGGATCACGGAAAACTCGTTGAACAGGGAACCTTGAAAGAGCTGCAAAAAAGAAAGGGTGCCTTTACAAAATTAAGTCAGGCGTTGCGAGGTGAAGAGACATGAAGCAAATCGGATTATTCGACGTCCTAAAAACCGATGAATGGGTCAAGCCCTTTTTCAAGCAATATAAGAAATCTTTGATTCTAGCTTTGACATTAGGCTTTATCACTTTTTTCTGTGCGGGGGCCTTGATGTTCAATTCAGGCTATCTGATTAGTCGGGCAGCGTCATTGCCGGAAAATATTCTGATGATTTATATTCCTATCGTGTTAACACGAGCTTTTGGAATCGGTCGACCTGTCTTTCGGTATGTGGAACGGCTAGTCAGCCATAACTGGGTCTTGAAGATGACCTCGAATTTACGCGTAAAGCTTTATGATTCGTTAGAGCAGGATGCGATTTTCTTTAAGCAGAACCATCGCACTGGAGACATTCTCGGACTGCTTTCTGAAGATATCAACCATATTCAAAATTTGTATTTAAGGACGATTTTTCCAACGATTATCGCGTGGCTGCTCTATGTTTTTGTAATTATTGGGATCGGCTACTTCTCTTTCTTCTTTGCTTTAGCGATGCTGCTCCTTTTAGGGATCGTCGTATTTCTACTGCCTCTATGGTCAGTCATCATCAATGGTGCTCGTCAAGAACAGCAGAAGCAGATGAAGAATGAATTATACAGTGATCTGACCGATAATGTGTTGGGCGTGTCGGATTGGATTTTTAGTCAACGAGGACAGGATTATGTGAACCATCATGAAAAATCCGAAGAGGCACTGCGAGAGGTCAATCGCAAGCTTCAAAGCTTCCAACGTAAGCGTAATTTTATTTTACAGCTGATGTTTGGCGTGGTTACGATCGCTCTGCTCGTGTGGACCAGTCGTCAATTCCCTGGGAATCATGGAGGAGCGGCCAATTGGATCGCAGCTTTTGTATTATCAGTTTTTCCGTTGATTGATGCCTTTGCGCCATTGCCAGCAGCGGCTCAAGAAACGAATAGCTACAAAGATTCAATCAAAAACTTGAATGATCTGCCTACGATTCAGAAGCGTCATGAAGCAACTCCAAAAATTTCAGGCGCTTTGACATTGAAAATTGACAATGTTCACTATCATTATCCTGAAGGTAAGAAAAGTGTTTTATCAGGAATTGATCTAACGCTGCGACCTGGCGAAAAAATCGCGATCTTGGGACGGTGTGGTTCCGGCAAGAGTACATTAGCGAATCTGATTCGTGGCGATCTGCGAGCGACTGAAGGGGCAATCACGCTAAATGGAGAAGAAACCTACAAATTTGGTGATGACATCAGCAATTATCTAGGTGTTATCCATCAAACACCGTATCTTTTCCATACAACAATCGCGAATAACCTGCGGATTGGAAATGAGGCAGCAACAGATGAAGCTCTTTGGCAAGTATTAGCTCGAGTAGAATTGAAGGAATTAGTGGAGAATTTGCCAGAAGGCTTATTGACAATGGTGGATGAAGCAGGTTTACGTTTCTCTGGCGGCGAACGCCAACGTTTAGCATTGGCGCGCATCTTATTACAAGAAGTTCCGATCATATTATTGGACGAACCAACTGTTGATCTCGATCCGGTAACCGAGCAGGCATTAATCAATACCTTTTTCAATGAGCTGCAGGATAAAACAGTTATTTGGATCACCCACCATTTGCAGGGTATTGAAGCGATGGATCAAATTATTTTCATCGAAGATGGTCATTTAACGATGCAGGGAAGTCCGAGTGAATTAGAACAATCCAATGCTCATTATCGGAAACTAAAGCAAATCGATCAGGGAATTATTTAAAAGAGAAATCAGGTTCACTCTTACATTATGAGAGCGGACCTGATTTTTTTCTGTATTTTTACTGCTTCTATTGTGGATAAGCGCTTTATTGAATTACTATAGAAGTACGCAGTAGAAGAGCATAAAGATTTAAGGAGGAGTAGAGCAAACATGTCTCAATCGAATAAACGTTATAACGGCTTCACTGAGAAGGACTGGAAATTATTTAGAAACAAAATCGCTGGTTGGCAGGAAGCTTACATGAATCGTTTGAACGGTGAGTATCTTGAACTATTGACGCAAGAAGGTGCATCTTTTGACAAGTTTTGGGAACTAGAAAAAAGAATAAATCGGGATAAAAAGAAGGTCAGCGTGATTATTAATTTAAGACGCTCAACAATGATAATGGATATCCGCAGTTTATTGAAGGATGAAGTGATTGATATGAATGACCTTAATGAATTTAGTGAGATACTCAGGGATACTATAAAGGGAGCTGGATAGGTAATGAAAGCATGATACGAACAGAATTAAAAAACAATGACGAATGATCGCCTAAAAAATCGCTTACAACCTTCCGATCCTAGCCTTTAAGGGAATGACCGATCACCTGCCTTTTCTGGTACAATTAAGAAAACGGGTTGGAGGCACGACATGAAAAAAAGGAAAATTATTTTAGCTGCTAGTGTTCTCGGTACTGCAGCAGTTCTCGGTAAAAAGAAATTGATTAATGAAACCGTCACTAAGCAATTGATTCCTCGGCATTGGGATGAAGCAGAAATCAATGAACGATTGCGGGATTTCACCCAGTTTTTAGCTGACGGAAATGAGGAGAAGATTGCTTCATTTGTTTTAGGCAAGTCGATAAAACCATTCAAATCATTGAAGAAGCAAGAATTAACCTTTTTAACGGCACATTTTTTGAGTATGTACAAAGTAAAAGGAAACAGCAGCAATAATTTACGCGGTTTAGTCTCTTATCGTGTGGCAACACCGAAAAAGGAATATACTTATCTGATCAAAGTAGCGCGACTTGGTGTTGAAAAACTAGATTGGTATATTCAAAAAGTAGTAGAGCAAGATCACGGCATTAACTATCCGAATCAATATTTACTTCAGCTGACCTCTCCACGCCCTAATGAAGAGCTTTGTCTGATTGAAACTGATGCAGGAACCATTACGATGAGAGTCTTTCAGCAGGATGCGCCAAAAGCGGTTAAGAATTGGCGTGGGCTGGCTAAGCAAGGATTCTATGATGGGACACCCTTTGCTCGGGTAATCAAGGATTTTGTGATCCAAGGCGGAGCATTAGATGGTTCTGGAGACGAAGCAACATCGATTTTTGGCGGTTATTTCGAAGATGAGGTGGATGAAGGGCTGTATCATTTTGACGGAGCCGTTTGTCTGGGGAATCATGGACCCAATACCAACGGGAATCAGTTCTATATCGTGGAACGAAATCATATCGACAACGACCAGTTATACCGTATGAATCTCCCTCACAAAGTGCGCTCTCACTACGAAGCGGTGGGAGGAATTCCAGAGCTAGATGGACGCTACACAGTCTTTGGACAGGTTATTGAGGGGATGTCGGTGGTACGCGAGATTGCTAGTCAAGAAACAGACGATAATGATGCGCCGTTAAATCCGATCAAGATTCAAAGAATTACGTTTAAGCGAATACGAAAGATCAAATAAAGTCGTTTGGCAATTTTTAATACTAAGATTTTGAATAAGCAAACAGAACCAGTAATGGCAACTAAATTGTCCTCGCTGGTTCTGTTTGTGTGATTGTTTTAAAGTTATTTTATCCAAATAGAGATGGAGAGTACAGCTAGAAAAGTAAACAAAAAAAGTTAAGGAAGGCTTAAATCCGTCTTCTTAACTGTCTTTATAATACCACATTTTCGACTCTTTTTCAAGATTGCCTTTTTTGCTAGTCTGTGTTATTAGGACTATGAAAGGGGTGAACAAATGAATGTCCAACTTTGATGTTTCGTTATTTAACCAATTCCTATCAGAGCAAAAGGAAGAACCGCGAACAACGATCAATCAAGTGCTTCAAGTCAATCACAAAAGCTTTCAATTATCGGTGGCGGATTTTAGGGAAATCGCTGAGGAACGCAAACAGCATTTTAAGAATTATCACTTACTTGATTTCAGTTGGGAGAATTCTCAGACGGTCGCACATTTCTTAGCAAAGGAGCCATTTTCATACAAAAGTGATTACTTAGAGCATTTCTCTATTTGCCAGGAACTCTTTTATTATTTGCGGGCCTACCATTCTGGATCAATAACAGATCAAGAAATACTTGAAGAGATCGAACGCCGCTATCAAAAATATCAAGGAGATATAGAAGCACTTCAAGGTTCATTTGAAGACTTTCCGGAATTGGAGGAAGAGGAATGAGGAACGAACTTTTAGATCCAGCTTTTTATCCATTTTTCATGAAGAAATTGCAGGAACGGTTAAGCGGTTCAAGCGTTATGCCAATTGATCAAGCAGAAAGAATCCAACAGTCCCTTGAGTTTGTTCTAAAAAATGGCGGAGAGGGAACTTTGCCGGAGCGCTTCGAACAAGGAAAGCAACAATTGAAGCAACGCTTAGAGAAATTACAACAGCTCTATGAGAAAATCCTTACAAGTTATCAAAGCTTTGGAATTGAATCTCTTGAGGAAAGCTTACGAGAAATTGGCAGCTTTTTTACAGATTATGATATTGATTACGGAGCAGCTGAGGTCGATCAAGCCTTTCTTGACTACCAACTTGCTGAAGCTGTTCCGGCTAACTTTGTCGGTCTTGATTTTTATGAGCGCTACCTACAAAATTTAGCAGCGGAAGTATTCTTTATTGCAAATATTCCAGAGAATCAAATTTACGAACTGTTAGAGACATATCAGGAGAAGCTAGGATTTGATTATCGCAAAGATGTAAACAATCTGTTTGAGATTGTCTTCAGGCAGGTTATAGGTAAATTGTTAATTGGAAAAAAGGAAAATGACCGTTTACTGCTAAATCCATTCGAAGCACAATATGCTCTGAATCAGCTTCAAGAAAAAAACCATCATCAAGAACTGAATCAATTGTTTGAATTGAATGAGTATTATTATCGCATTTTTGAACAATTAAGAGGAATTAGTCAACGCTTAGAAGAGCCTGAGAAGGCATTTGACTTCTTTCTCACCATTACTCGTAAGAAGAAGGAGCTAGAATTGACACCCACCATGACATCTAGTCGTTTCAATCAATTGCTAGAAGCCTACTCTGCAGCTGAACAGCAGGAAAAAATACGACTAATTTCGAAGAATATTTCTGCTCCAGCAGATTTTGAAGAACTTCTAGATTTCACTTCAGAAAAGTCCGAATTTTACGAAAAACTTTTAAAAGAGCTAGATAAAAATTTTATAAAGGCTTTAATTTTATACGAAATGAAAAAGAATAGCTTCGAGGAATTCCATCAAATCATTTATGCATCAAGGGATTCAGCGATTTTAAATCTTTTAAAAGATTATTTAAAAACTTATACAAAAGAAGAACGTTTAGCGCTTTTTGCTTCTATAAAAGACTATCAAATAACCCATTATGACTTTTCATAAATCAAGAAGAAAGCTTTTAGGTCATTCTGCAAAATATGCTCGACCAGTTTTGTTTTCAGAAAAGAAAGTTATGAAACAACTATTTAAAAGGGGATTACCGCACGATCTTTTCGGAGTATAAATAATAATATTCGTTATTTCACGAGCACCATTACAGTGATAGGGCTGCTTTTCCGTTAATTTGTAAGCAAATAGCAAAGAGTTTTTGCTTAGGAGGAAACAGAAATGAGTACCTATTTTAAATTTATTATTATCGCTGCACTTTTTTTAACAAACGGCGCAGCATCTGTATTGGGTGAATCAGAAAATAGTTCATCCGCCACAAGGGATCAAGAAATTGTAGAACAGTCTACCAGTCAGGAAGAAACTAAATCAGCGTCTTCAACAACTAAAGACAGTGGAGACTCAATTGAATCAAATGAGGATGGCAACCAGATAACTACTCAAAGCAGTAGTGTGAATCCAGCAGCTGCGGCCAAACCTGAAACGTCTAACACAGACGCACTTCCTGCAGAATCAGAAGCTGAGACAGCAAAAACAAATACTCGACCCTCACCAACAGTGAATGAAGCTGAGCCTAATAACAGTTCAGCACCGGAGTCCACCGCACCAAACATGGCAGTGCCGCAATCAACAACAATGCAGGCGGATCAATTGGAGATTGCTGGGCAATTGATAACTTATTTGAATGCGGGACAGGGAAACGGACAAGCCATAATTGATGCCAATCCCAATCTAGTCGCAACCTGGGGCGGTGCTTCTGTTCAGTCAGGAGACGATGGCGCGAATACACATTTTATTGGACATAATCCTGGCATTTTCAATGTGCTGTTCTCAGTAGGCGTCGGGGAAACGATCAGTGTCTCAGATGGAGCGAATAATGTATCGACATACACTGTTTCTCAAATCGTTACGGTGGATGATTCTGGAATGGCGGAGGACGGAACAGATTATTGGGAGCAAATCACAAGCTCTGGTGGCGGAGAGCGCATCAGCTTGCAGACGTGTATTAATGATGATTACAATTTAATCGTCTTTGCCAACAAATAAAAAAATCGTCACCCTCTAAAGATTCGTCAATAGGAGGTGGCGATTTTTTTATTTGTTCATCAATTGCTGAGAGAAATACAGCTCTTTGGCGGTTTTCGTTTTAATATTGCCGAGGGCTTTCAAATGTTTGCGCGCTTCGCTTTTTTGATGGGCAACAATAAAGTTCAGAAGATTTTCTCGGTCAGAAGCGGAGAAGAAATTGTTAACAATTAAAACATTGTCATTTTCATATCCTTTAATTGGATTATTGCTTAAAACGATATCGTAGGTGGAAAAATCCTCAAAATCGTCTGCTCCAACCGAAATGACCGGCTCATTAAACGTATCAACGATGGTCCAATTACTATAATTAGCCACTAAGAAATCTCGCAGCATTTCTGCATGTTTGCGTCCCAAGTCACTCACTACATGAATAGTTACCTTTCGTCTCAGTTTTTCTAAATGGATTGGCAACTGTGACCATTCTTTCATCATCAAGAAAAAGATATTGTTGATCCGGATATCCGTCCATAATTCAGGTGATTTTTTTTCAATATCCTGTAGATGTATCTTCACAAGTGTTGAGAAGATTGGATAGACTAGTTGGACCTCACGAGCAAATTTTTTATATTTGTCATACAACATAATTTGACGGTAAGGATAGAAATTATATTCTACATACCAGGACATCATTTGCTGCATAATTTTCCGTTTATCCTCTTGATTCAATGGAAAATCGATTCCCTCTGACACGTTTTTTAAAAACGTATCAATTTTACTGTTGATCCGAACAATTTGCTCTGGATTGTCCCAATTGTAAAATTCATGGAAAACGGTTCGACTGACTTCTTTGTACCATTTTTGGGGCAGGGTGAAATCCTTATCCGCCAATAAATGTTCGGCAAAGGGCCGGCTGAAATCTAAAACCTTGTCAATCGTATCATCTTCTTCAGCATAAACATTCTCAGGTAAATAAAAGCCTTGCTGCATTCGATTTAAGGTCACCATAAATAAATAAGCCGCCTCCTGAATCTCTCGATCATCTAGAGAAACGTCAAAATCGGTGGAGGTGCGCATAATAAAACAAGTGGTTTCTTCATGATCCAAGGTAAAAGGCCATTGATTGGCACCATAGGCTTCAGAAAAATATTGCTGATAAAAGAAGCGAACCCAGCGTTCATCAGGTCCAACAATTCGAAAAGGGGAGCGTTCGAGCTGAAGTCCGCGTCGCTTCAAAAAATCCTCTAAAGCGTTGACCATCCGATAAAAGGAAGCCTCACTCATAAACAATTCGTTGATCCAGTAATCTGCATCCTGATTTGATTCATACAACATTTTTTCAACAAATTGAAATTCGTTTGATTCACTATATATCAATCCATAGACATTCCCCATCTTATTAGAGGTTATATTGTTCAGGCGCACTCCTTGAAATTTCGAGTATTCAATATAGATGTAATCCCCCCAAAATTCATTGATATAATCAATATCTGATAATAATGTTTTCGCTGAACAATCAATTTTGCGTGCCGCCTCTTTGACGTCACACCAAGAAGGTAGCTGATCCAAAAATTCAACGAATTGAATTCGGCGGTAAGTAGAGGAGTTAAGTAACTGTTTCATATTGACTCCTTTCAAAAAAAATTATTTATAATTATAAGTTTACCGATTTTCTTAAAAAAAAGCGAGTATTTTCAAACTAATTGTTATGGTATGATTAAAAAAAACGAAGGAGTCAGATAATCGTGATCAAATTAGAAAAAATTAGTCCTCCAAAATTAGACAAAAATGTTCAACCAGTCCAACTTACTGATACAACGATGGCGACGCGTAAAGCTGAGCTATTAACAAAAATGCAGAAAGAAAATTACGATGCAGTTGTAATCTACGCCGATTTAGAGCATGGCGGCAATTTTGAATATTTTACTGGTTTTGTGCCGCGCTTTGAAGAGGCATTGCTGGTCATACATCAATGTGGGGAAGCCTATCTGGTATTAGGAAATGAGAATCTCAACAAAGTCCCCTTTGCTCGCATCAAGGCGAAGGGTATTCATATGCCGCATTTTTCATTGCCAAATCAACCAATGGAAACGACGTTGACTGTACCAGAAATTTTGAAGCAAACAAAGCTTGAACAAGCAGACAGAATTGGACTGATTGGCTGGAAGAACTTTACTAGCCAACTTGAAGACAATGCGTTGATATATGACTTACCTTATTTTTTAATTGAAGGACTAAAACAAGCTGCACCAACCGCGGCCTTTAATAATGCGACCTACCTATTGATTGGCGAAAACGGCTTACGCACTACCAACAACGCCAATGAAATCGCCCATTATGAATTTGGTGCTATGAACGCTGGAAACTGTATCTTAAGTGCGATGGATCAGTTGGAAATTGGAAAAAGCGAGATGGATATTGGTGCCTATTTAAATGACCTTGGACAAAGACCTAGTGTTGTAACCATCATGGCAACTGGGGCTCGTTTTGAAAAAGCAAATCTTTATCCGACAGCTAAGAAAATCCAGCTAGGTGATCGAATTTCTATGACAACTGGCTATAAAGGCGGCCTGCAAAGCCGCGGCGGATATGCCGTTCACTCAAGTGACGAATTGCCTGAAGCTGAGAAGGATTATCTAGATCGTATCGCAAAACCTTATTTCAATGCCGTTAAGACCTGGCTTGAGATAATCGCCATAAACCTCGAGGGTGCTGTATTATATGATAAAATTGAAGAAGTTTTACCAAAAGCTCAATATGGCTGGCATTTGAATCCGGGACATCTTTGTGCCGATGAAGAATGGTTGGCATCACCTGTCTATCCAGCCTCAAAAGAAAAACTTCAAAGCGGGATGATCCTCCAATTCGACATCATTCCTTCGGTTCCCGGATATTCCGGCGCCAGCTGTGAAGGCGGTGTTGTACTGGCAGATGAAGAATTACGAGCTGCTATTCAAAGAGAATACCCAGAAATGTGGGCACGGATGCAGGAACGACGTAAGTATTTAATAGAAGAAATCGGCATCGTATTAAGTGAAGAAGTCTTGCCAATGAGTAATGCAGCCGCGTACTATCGTCCATTCTTTTTAAATAAGGAATCAGCATTGACGGCAAAGTAAGGGAATTGAAGCAAAACACTCAAAGAATTTTTTCTTTGGGTGTTTTTTCTGCGTTTCAAAAAAAGGAATCCTATGTAAAGAAGAAAAATTTCATTTCGATTGTGCTATACTTTTTCTATTAATTTGAATAAAAAAGGAGAAATGCAGATGCGAATTGGCTTTATCGGAGCTGGAAAAGTCGGAACAACTATGGCACGCTACTTCGCTAGTAAAAAGTACACGATTTCAGGGTTTTACAGTCGCAGCTTTAAGCATGCGACTGCTAGTGCTAGTCAAATCAATAGTCAGGCCTTTAATCGTTTAGCAGAATGTATCGAAGCAAGTGACTGGCTATTCTTGACTGTACCGGATGATCAAATCGCTGTGGTATGGCAAGAAGTAGAGCCGCTAATTTCTGAGGGACAATGCGTTTTTCATTGCAGCGGTGCAAAAAGCTCGGCGGTTTTTGTAACAAAGAAAGAGATTGCTTGTTTTTCTCTACATCCGCTGATGGCTTTTGCTGACAAAGAAATACCTGCAAGTCAATTAGCTGAAGTCCCTTTTACTTTGGAGGGCTCAAAGAATTTAGCCGAAGTTCAACAGCTTTTAACAAATTTAGGAAATCCAATCGCAACCATCGCCCCAGAGGAAAAGATTCGTTATCACGCGGCATGTGTGTTTGTCAGTAATCTAGTCGTAGGCCTGACAGCGACAGCAGAGGAACTACTGTTAGATTGCGGATTATCCAAAGAATTTGCACAAACAGCTTGGCGGCAGCTATTTTTACAAAATGCACAAAATCTACTAGCCATGAGTCCCAGTGAAGCTTTGACCGGTCCAGTTGAACGAAATGATCTTTCCACTGTCACTGATCATTTGGCCGCCTTACCTCGAGAAGCAACTGGGATTTATCGCGAGCTGACTAAGAAATTGATTCAAATCGCGACTCTGAAGCATCCGGAGCGCGAGTATCAACAAATGGAAAGGGAGTTAAACCAGTGAAAAATACCGTCTTAACGATGCAGAAGCAAAAAGAGCAGGGTGAAAAAATTAGTATGCTGACCGCCTATGATTATTCCACCGCTAAATTAATGGATCAAGCAGGTATCAATTCTCTCTTGGTGGGAGACTCATTAGGAATGGTTATGCTAGGGTATGAAGATACCTTGTCCGTAACGATGGAGGACATGATTCACCATTCTCGTGCAGTAGCCAACGGCGCACAAAATGCGTTGGTAGTAACAGATCTGCCGTTTATGTCTTATCATATATCAATCCCAGATGCCGTAGCGAATGCCGGACGCCTGATCAAAGAAGGTCACGCAGCCGCAGTCAAGCTAGAAGGCGGTGAAGCCTTTAGTAAAACGATTCAAGCCATCACTCGCGCCTCAATTCCAGTAATGGGACACATTGGTTTAACCCCGCAGTCGATTCATGCTTTCGGCGGGTTTAAGGTTCAAGGAAAAACGATTGAAGCCGCACAAAAAATCTTGCAGGATGCCTTAGCAGTAGAAAAAGCAGGTGCGTTCGCCATTGTTTTAGAAGCAATCCCCGCTGACTTGGCGGCACTGATCACCAAGAAATTGACAATTCCTACAATTGGAATTGGTGCGGGTAATCAGACAGATGGGCAAGTATTGGTCTATCAGGATATGTTAGGTATGTACGGCGAGATGCAACCAAAATTTGTGAAACGCTATGCCGATTTAGGCACAGAAATGAATTCTGCCATTCAACACTATAAAACAGAAATTCAGCAGGAGCAATTCCCAGCCGCAGAGCATACTTTTAGTATCGCACCGGAAATCATCGCAGCATTGGAGAAAGGAATAAAACATTGAAAACCGTTAAAACGATTGAAGAAGTCAGAAATCAGGTGAAGGCCTGGCGACAGGCGGGACAATCAATTGGATTTGTGCCTACCATGGGTGCACTCCACGAAGGCCATCGCAGTCTGATGGAAAAGGCCAAACAAGACAATAATCATGTCATCGTCAGTATTTTTGTCAACCCCACTCAATTTTCGCCAAATGAAGATTTAGCCAGCTATCCTCGGAAGCTTCAAGCAGATCAAGCATTATGCAACGCGGCGGGAGTCGCTTTGATCTTTCATCCTGAAGTGGAAGAAATGTATCCGGCTGGATTTAACACCTATGTGGAAGCCTTTGGTGTGACTGAAGTATTAGAAGGCGCAAGTCGACCAGCTCATTTTCGTGGAGTTACGACGGTCGTTTTAAAATTAATACAGATCACTCAACCCGATCGCGTATACTTTGGTCAAAAAGATGCGCAGCAAGTTGCTGTTGTCCAACAAATGACTCGTGATTTGAATATTCCCGTTGAAATCATCGCCTGTCCAATCATTCGTGAAGCGGATGGTCTAGCCAAAAGCTCTCGGAACAGCTATCTGAATCCAGCAGAGCGCCAAGCAGCTTTAGTATTGAGTCACGCGTTGAAACTGGCACAAGAGCAGCTTGCAGCAGGCGTACGAAATTCTCAAGCTTTGATTCAGGCAATGACTGCCGAAATTGCATCTGAACCTCTAGCAAAAATTGATTACATTGAGATTGTCAATCAAGAAACATTGCAGAAAGTTGATACAATTGACTCAGCAATACTAGTGCCCATCGCTGTTTACATTGGCAAAACGCGTTTGATCGACAATTTTTACTGGGGAGAATAAAAAAGAAGAACCCACTTCTATAACACCGTTTGTTCGGAAATAGGAGCTGTGACAGAACCTTTGTCACAGCTCCCTTTGCATCCATCTGTTTTATTAAGAGACAGGCTTCCCCTGTTCAACGCCTCATGATATGCTAGTTTGTAAAGGGGAGGGCGGCAAATGATCGAAAGCAGATTGTTACAGATTCTTTTTATTTTAATGGAAAAAGGCTCCATCACCGCACCAGATTTGGCAGAAAGATTTGAAGTATCCGCTCGAACGATTTATCGCGACATTGATGCGTTGAGCGCTGCCGGCATCCCAGTCTATGCTGTCCGAGGAAAAGGTGGCGGAATCTTTATTCAAGAGAATTATGTCCTAAATAAAGCTGTATTTTCTGATGAAGAACAACAGCAAATTCTGATCGCGCTTCAGAATTTGAATCTCACCGCTGGCTCATTAAGCAGTTCTCTGGTTTCAAAACTCAGCACTCTTTTCAAAAAAGAAACACTTGATTGGTTAGAGATTGACTTCTCTGATTGGACTGGATTACGAAATGAATTATTCGATCAATTACGACAGGCGATTTTTTCAAGAAATGTTATCCAAATAGATTATCTAAGCACTAAGGGACAATTCACCGCTCGTAAATTAGAACCCTTAAAACTAGTCTTTCGTAATAAGGCTTGGTACCTTTATGCTTTTTGCTATCTTAGAGCAGATTATCGATTATTTAAAATGGCCCGCATGCGAAATGTCGAGATTTTATCTGAATCCTTCAGCCGAGAAACACCAAAAAAAATCTTCTCAGAAAAGCCAACAATACCAGAAAAGCAGGTTGAATTGACGCTGCTGTTCGATTGTGCTGCAGCATATCGCGTGCAGGAGGAATTTAAGGATGTTCGTCAAAATAAAGATGACCGTTTGATTGCTGTTGTAACGCTTCCAGATGATGTGACAACAATTAATTACTTATTTTCTTTTGGTGATCAATTAGAAATTCTTGAACCTCCGGCTTTTCGTCAAAAGATGGCAAGGCATATTGAAAAACTCAGCAAAAAATATAAAACTTGACATCTTATTACAAGTTTTACTTGATAAACTGAGGAAAAAGGAGGCGTTTTAGATGAAACCCATTTTAAAAGACTCATCAGAATTTCCAACTATAGAAAATTTAGCAAAGCATCTTTCCCCAGAGGATCTGAAGCTTTACCAAAAGCTTTTAGAAGAACTCCATAAGCAATCCTATCAAAAGGACTGGAACTACTATAAAGATGGGCACAACTGGTTAAGTAAAATACTTTTCAAAAAGAAAAATCTAGGCTGGATCTCGGTATGGGAGACTGGTCTTAAAGTGAGTGTTTTTTTCAGTGAACGTATTTGGCCGCAGCTCGTAGCCAATGAACTCTTCAGCAAACTTGAAGCTAACGGCGCAGAGATTGATAAAACAGGCAAACTAAATGCTGTTTTGATTCCAATTAAAGATGAGACGAGTATAATGATCGCTATAAAAACAGTGAATTTCAAGAAAAATATAAAATAGAAAACGGAAAGAGACAAGAGAGTCGTATTAATGACTATTTTTGTCTCTTTTTTTGCTAATTGCAGAATATCGAAAAGCTCCCCCTATTCATGACGGAATCGCTTATGTCATAAATAGGGAGAACTTTTTTATAAAAGATCAATTAATTTTTTACCAGTAGTTTCTTCCAAAATAATCGATGTTGATACCTTGCCATAAGACATCAGTGCTGCCAATAATTTTTCCACTTCAGCAATGGTCTGAGCGCGTCCTTGCATGATATAGTTCTCTTCTCCCGTAACTGAATCGATCGATAAAGCAGGATTGAGCTGCCGTGCTCTTTTTATGAATTCATTGAAGTGGATCGTTAAATCACTAATTTTTATATAGAAGGGAATACTGAAACCTAATTTACTATAATCAATTTCAATTGTAAAATTCCGCAAAACCCCGATATCGACCATTTTTTCAATTCGTCGTTTGACACTTGGCTCAGACATCATCACAGTTTTTGAAAGATCTTTGATACGTATGCGGCTGTCTGCTGATAAGAGTTTCAAAATCTTTAAGTCAGTATCATCAATCGTATCCACAATCGCTTCCCCCTTTTTAGGTAAAAACAGCACTAATTTATTGAAATAATCATTTTATCAAAAAAATATATTACTATTTGTAGTTTAAACGAAAAAAAAGAGGAAATAAACTTTTTTTTAGCATATTCAACGTGAAAAGCTTTTCGCTATAATAAGCACAAGGTTTGAAAGCGCTTTTAAATCCATGACTGGAAGGAGGAAACAAGTGAATAAATGGATGAAATTTTTCTTGCTTTATGCCGGAGGGACATTGATTGGAATGTCACAATTGAAGATAGCGCCTGTCATTACTCCTTTGTCTCAATACCTTCATACTTCGTTGACACAGATGTCTTTGTTGACCTCGGTTTTTACGATTTCAGGTATCTTTATAGCGATTCCAGGTGGGGCACTGGTTACTAAAATTGGTGCAAAGAATTTGTTATTGGTGATCATTGGATTGTTAGCTGTAGGAAATTTTTTAGGGACAATCGCTGGTTCATTTTCTTTACTTTTAGTAACTCGAATAATTGAAGGGGTCTCATTTTCGACGATTGTAATGACAGCTGTGGTCTTAATCAGCTATTGGTTTAAGGATAGCTCTCATTCTGGAACAGCGATTGGTATTTTTACGACTTTTCCAGCTTTGGCATCGTTAATCTCAATGAATTTGTTTTTACCCTTGTCTGAAAGATTTGGGCACTTTGCAAGTTGGTATTTAATTGGCGGCTTGTCCTTGATTATGTGGATTCTATATTTCTTATTTTTGGATGCTCCAGTAGAGGATATCTCAACAATAGAAGCAAGGGAGGACTCACCGTTTAAGGCGGTGATAAAGAACAAGACGGTATGGATACTAGGAATTTTGCAAGGATGTATGTCTTTTGTTTTATATGCCTATATTGCATTATATCCAGTTTTATTTAGTGATTATTACCACCTTTCTCAAACAACAGCTAACTTTTACTCAGGATTATTTGGGTTGTTTGGGATTCCTTTTGGGATTGTGGCAGGTTTTTTACTGGATCGAGTAAAAAAATCAGGTGTCGTGATTTTGGTAGCCTTTACAACAATGATGTTGTCCTGTTTAGCCGCACCATTTTTAGAAGGAATAAGTGGATTAATAATAGCACAAGTCTTTTTCCTATCGGCAGCCGCAATGTTAGCTTCCTCTTCAATTACCATTTTAGTTCCTCGAGCTGCTGGAAAAGAACGCTTGATTGGCTATTCTATGAGTTTAGTCAATTTATTTTATTACACAGCAATCGTGATCGGAGCACCAATCATTTCTAAAATAATTGAGAACTTTTCTTGGAAAGCTGGATTATTGATTCTGACAGGCATCGCAGCTCTCGGTGTTGCTGGATCAATTATCTATTTATTATCAACAAAAGAAACGCTTAAAAATTAGGAGGAAACAAAATGAATACAACGTTTCAAACAGGTTTAGCATATGCAAAAGAATTAGATACAAAAGATGAGCTCCACCAATATCGTGAAGATTTTTTTATTCAACCAGGAGAAATCTATATGGATGGAAACTCTTTAGGTATGGCTTCTAAAGCTGCCGTTACAAGTATTGAAAAGATGATTGAGCGCTGGAAAAAAGAAAGTGTTCAAGCTTGGAATGATTTATATATTTATGGCGAAAAAATCTCTGCTTTAATGGCACCATTGATTAATGCGAAACCGCAAGAAATCACCGTGACTGGTAGTACAACTTCTAATATTCATTCAGCATTGGCAACCTTTTATCATCCTACGAAAGATCGTTATAAAATTTTGGTCGATGATTTAAATTTCCCGACAGATCGTTATGCTGTTGATAGTATGGTCGAAATAAAAGGGTATTCAATTGAAGAAGCTGTTAAGGTTATTCGAAGTGCTGATGGTGAATTCATTGACGAAGAGGCGGTAATTGAGGCAATGACAGATGATGTTGCCGTGATTTTATTGCCAACTGTTTTATATCGAAGTGCACAGATTATTGATATGAAGCGTTTGACAGAAGAAGCTCATAAACGGGGAATTATTATCGGCTTTGACTTATGTCACGCGATTGGCGCAATTGAAATTGATTTTAAAGAAATTCAACCAGATTTTGCTGTGTGGTGCACGTACAAGTATTTAAACGGAGGACTCGGGTCGACTGCCGGCTTGTATATCAATCAAAAGCATTTTGATAAAAAGCCGGGATTAGCGGGGTGGTTTGGCAATCGTAACGATACCCAATTTCAACTAAAGCATCAATTTGACCCACAACCTGATGCAAGTGGTTGGCAAATTGGTTCACCGGCAATTTTTTCAATGGCAGGTTTGGAAGGTTCTTTACAAATTTTCAATCAGCTAGGAATGAAGAAAATTAGAGCTAATTCTTTGAATAAAACTGCTTATCTAATGTTTTTAATCGATAAAGAGTTAGCTGATTACGGGTATTCATATGGGAATAGTACGGATGATAAAGTGCGTGGTGGGCATGTTTGTCTGCAACATGAAGAAGCTTATCGAATTGCGGCTGCCTTGAGAAATAATGGTGTTGTCCCAGATTTTCGTGAACCTAATGTGATTCGCCTAGCTCCAATTGCTTTATATACCTCTTATGAAGAAATCAATCTAGTTGTTCAAACGTTGAAAAAAATTGTTGCTGAAAAGATCTATGAAGAGTACAGCAATACTCGTTCTTCTGTAGTATAAAAAAGAAGGAGGATAATTCATGATAATAGGTATTCCAAAAGAAATTAAAAACAATGAAAATCGAGTTGCTTTACCGCCATCTGGCGTATTTGGTTTAACAAATCTTGGACACAAAGTTTTGGTCGAAACAAAAGCGGGGCTAGGTTCTGCTATTACGGATGAAGAGTATGAAGAAGCTGGCGCTACAATCGTACCAGATGCGATGAGTGCTTGGGCTGCAGAAATGGTTTTGAAAGTTAAGGAGCCCTTGGCTGAAGAATACCGCTACTTTCGAAAAGACTTATTGTTATTTACTTATCTGCATTTAGCCGCAAATAAGCCGTTAACTAAAGCGTTATTGAAATCAGGAGTACACTCAATTGCTTATGAGAATGTTCAGCCAGCCGATAACTCATTGCCATTACTTGCACCGATGAGTGAAATTGCTGGTCGTATGGCCGCACAAATAGGCGCAAATTTTTTGGAACGCGTTAACGGCGGACGCGGTGTATTACTTTCAGGTGTTCCAGGTGTTGCACGTGGGAATGTTGTTGTTATTGGTGGGGGAGTCGTTGGTATGAATGCTGCGAAAATCGCAGCTGGCCTTGGGGCAAATGTAACGATTATGGACGTAAGTGTTCCTCGTTTGAAGCAATTAGATCTAATTTTTGATGGAAATATCCAAACCTTAATGTCTAATAGCTACAATATTCAAGAAGTATTGAAAACAGCTGATTTAGTTATAGGTGCTGTTTTGATTCCTGGTCATAGAGCACCTACGCTAGTTTCAAAAGAAATGGTTTCAGGTATGCCATTTCATTCGGTGATTGTGGATGTAGCGATTGATCAAGGTGGGATTTTCGAAACAACGAATAAAGTAACAACCCATGACAATCCTACTTATATCAAAGAAAATGTAGTTCATTATGCTGTTGCAAACATGCCTGGTGCCGTTCCGCAAACCGCGACTTATGCATTGTCAAATGCAACAATGGAATACGTCAATTTATTAGCAAACAATGATTTGATAAGCTTACTAAAAGATAATTTGGCATTACGACGCGGCTTGAATACCTATAATGGCAAGTTGACAATTGAAGCAGTGGCAATTGATTTAGATTTACCTTATTTCCCTGTGAATACAGCATTAGAAGCTTAATCAAAATAATGCTTGGAAGAAGTATTTTAATGTAACTGGAAATCAAAGTGGTTTAAAAGCAGGTATCAAAGTCTATTCTTTGTACCTGCTTAATAGTTTTTCGATCAACATCATATATTCTTGTCTTAATATTTTTGGTTCAAGTATTTCCACATGCTCGCCAAAACCAAGAAAATAATTGGTCAAAAAGGGTAGTTCGTTATTATTAAACTCTCCAAGAATAAAGCTATCGTTATCTGTGACTGTGAGTCTCATATTTGGAAACTTATTTTTTAAGAAATGTTCTTTTCCTTTATCAGATAGACGTACTTTAAAAGGAATGTTTCGATATTCCTTTTGTTGTGTGGCTATAATTTTAGCTATTTCTCCTTCAGAGAGAGGGCATGGATAATCCAATGCTATTTCAATATCTTCTATGTAATCACAACGATAAGTTCTCATCTCTTTTTTTTCAATGTCTATGGCAATACAATACCAATAACCATCCATTAAAGTTAAGCGAATAGGCAAAATTCGTTTAACTTTTCGTGCATAACGAGTGTATAGAATTTTGATGGGTTCATTTTTCAAAATAGTGCTAAATAAATCTTCAAGATTTTTAGTGGGCTCAATTTGATAAATTCCCGCATATTGTACCGAATCAGTTGCTTGTGCTATTTTTTCTTGTTTTTCGACACTAAATGTATTTAATAATTTTTGCTGAATCGTAGAATAATTACTACCGAATGGCGAGCCAGATAACAAGTTTAAAAGTTGAAGAGAAAAAAACACACTAAAAATTTCTTTTTCCGTAAAATAAATTGGAGGTAATAGTGAGGAGGGGAGAACTTTATACCCGCCATATCTTCCATTTTCAACATAAAATGGCACTCCTAATTGTTCTAACTCTGCTAGATCTCTTATTGCAGTACTTCTAGAAATCTGAAATTCCCGCATTAGATCAGTCAGATTAAATTCTTTATGGCTATTCACGAAAAAAAGTTCCCGTTGGATTCGTTCAGATTTATTCATAACATTGCCTCCATAAGTATCATAAAGTGACACCATTAGAATATATAATGAGTTTATCATGTTGTAAAGGAGTCTATCTATGAAAAAATTGTTTTTGTCATCGTCATTTAGTGAGGTTTCAGATGAATTATTACTACTAGAAAAAGATGTATATGGAAAAAGAGTTACTTTTATTCCCACAGCAAGTAATGTTGAAAAAATCAAATCTTATGTGACAGCTGGAAGAAAAGCCTTAGAGAAAATGGGGGCAATTGTAGATGTAGTAGACGTTTCTGTTGAGCCTCAAATCATTATTGAGCAAAAAATAAAGGAAAATGATTTTATTTATGTTACAGGGGGAAATAGTTTCTACTTAATGCAAGAACTAAAAAAATCCGGAGCAGATGCGATTATTAAAGAAGAAATAGAAAATGGCAAGCTTTATATTGGAGAATCTGCCGGTGCTATCATCTTGTCGAATTCTATTCACTATATCGAAAAAATGGATACACCGGATAAAGGACCCGACTTAAACTCTTATAATGGACTAGGTATTGTAGAGTTTTATTCTTTGCCTCATTATAATGAACCACCATTCAAAACTATTACTAAAGATATCAAAGAGAACTTTGCCAATAATTTGCCTCTTTGCTGTATAAATAATAAGCAAGCAATCTTAGTAAAAGGGACAAAAAGAAAAATAGTTACGAAAATATAAATACAATTTTGTAGTAGGAATCATTTTGACATTGTAACGTTCTTTTATTTCTTCGTAAAAAATAAAAATGTCGAACAATAATTCGTTATGGTGTAAGATACTTTATTCTTGATGGTATATTCTGATAAAAAAGATAAACTGGCTCATGATGTACTAGCCAGTTTATTTTTTATACTAACTATGACATGGTACTGAAAGTTCCGACTATGAAGAGAATAGGTTTTTATGGTTTGAGAATAATGTTAGTTTTTCTCAAACCATAAAAGAAGTAATAAAATAGAGCTCAACAAACCGGATAATCTGGTTAAACCAAACTTAGCTGATTTTTTTTTAATGTATTATCAAAATCGTTTTTCAGATTTCTATTTGAAGTAAATGCTGATAAGTTGAAGGAAGATTTTATTTGGATGTCATTGTCGATGAATTACAAGTAAGACTCAAGTGAATGATCAAAAACGAGCTGATTAAATGAGTTGTATGATCTGGTGTCTGCAAAATGATCATGATCGTTAGATGTCGATTGTGAGCAATCTTGAGATAAAAAGGTTGATAATGGTCCGCAATTGATCCTCAGAATCCTTTTTAAACGATAATGAATAGTCTAAGACCACAATTAGTATGTTACGCATCTCAGATATTAATGACTAATCAATTACTGAAGATGCTGCAGGACAAGAAATCATGTTTTCGTAACAATATCTATTTTCCCGAAAGCATAATTTTTAAACTGTTAGAAATGGTAAAAAGCCATGTTTTCAGCGACTCAACTAATTTATTCAAGCAATTCAATTTGCAGCAAATTTATGGCTCAGACAGAAATATATCTCTGTTTTTCCTGATGTGTTATTGCATGCAAAGTTTGTTGATAGATCAATGATTGTCGAGCTTGCAACGATAATAACATCCCAATAACTAATAAATTAAATTGCATGAATGGATAATGATTTCGGTTTAATTTTTTCTTTTTTTAGTATGTACCTCTCTTTTAACCTATCATTATGTACCGTTATTTAAACGCAGATATAACAATCGTTATGTTTTATAGAAAGAACCATTTTTCAGTAATTCAACTATTTAATTATTCGTTCTCCCCTTTCTTTTCTATGATATTTATGTTATTTAATAGTTGACAAATTGGTATATACCTATTATGATATAGTTAGAGGGTTCCCCCTCTCCTATCAAAAAAAGAAAGGACTGAAAAATAAAATGAGTCGTGAATTACTACAGGAACGCTACGAAAAAGAATTCGAAAAATTGCCGGATTTCATCCAAAAATATTTATTGTATTTGGAAGCAATCCCCCGTTCAACGAATACCCTATACGAATACTCTAAAGAATATCGAAGATTCCTCTCCTGGCTTTCTTCTGAACAAATTATTCAGGTGGATGATATTTCAGAGATTCAATTAGAAGATTTTGAAAGACTGAATAAAGATAAAATCGTTTTATATAAGTCCTTTTTAAATCAGTCACCGAAACGAACCTTTGAAGGAAAAGCTGAAAATGACATCTCTCAATCTCCTTTGAGTGAAAGAAATACACATCGCCTTAAAGTGACTGTTCAACGCAGCATCACTGCTCTTCGTTCCCTTTTCAAATACCTATCGAATGAGGAAATCGAAGAATTTGACGAGCAGCTGGGTGATTATGTGATTCGCCCGATGTTAAGACGAAATATTATGGTCAATATAGAAAATGGCGGTGTGGACGCTTCTGATGCAGTACGCAAAGATAAAATCGAAAAAATGCTCTACTTGGACTCGGACGCGATCGATTTTGTGGAATTTGTCTATGCTGGTTACGGCAATCAACTGACCTCGCGTCAAGCCAAAACAGCTTATGAAAAAAATCGTATTAGAGATACCGCAATTCTCGCCTTATTCCTAGGATCGGGCATTCGTCTATCTGAATTAGTCAACACAAATGTCAGTGATCTCAACTACGAAGGTCTGTATGTTCAGGTTCAACGTAAAGGTGACACGCTGGATCATGCGATGATCTCCCCGATTTTTATTGACTACATTCAAGAATATGTTGATCAACGAAAGACACTCTATAATGCCGATGACTCAGTACCAGCCCTTTTTTTAACCAAACATAAAAATGTTGCCAAACGAATGGAAGGCGGCTCAATCGAAAAGATGATCGACAAATACTCCACAGCCTTTGGCAAACGCACCACTCCCCATAAGCTGCGACACAGTGTCGGCACGATGGCCTTTCGCAAGACAAAAAATTTGAAAACCGTCAGTGAGATACTAGGCCAACGCGGTACGTCTGCCACAGAAATTTATACACATATCGTCAAAAAAGAAAAACGATCAGTGATTGATGATCTTTGGACATAAAAACAAAACGAGTTCAATCGAAAACAGATTGAACTCGTTTTGTTTATTTTTTTGTGGGTTACAGTCGATACGAAATTAAAGTTTTTCCTTTTAAAATTGGTAAACATCGTCGCGATGACCCACTTTTAAAATCAAAAAAGTCACCGTTTCTTCATTGATATCTGAAATCAGACGAAGTTTCCAATTCGATACCGCCAATAAAACTGGGCTTTGGCGGTCAATCCTTTGCCATGAATTCTGGGAGTTGATAAAGCGTGCTTTCGCTGATTTAATCAAACGTAACATTTTTTGAAAGCTCCCTTTTTCCTCTCCATCTTTCTAAACTATCAAAAAGCGATCAACCTAGTCCTATTCTAGCAAGTTGACCGCTTTTTTGATACTTTTTAGCTATATTCATATATAAATTGATTAATGGTTTCTGCTACTTCTTCGCAGCAGCTTTCGATTGCGGGATGACCGGGCTTGTCGAACAATTTGAACTGACCGTGGACGACTTCGCCAACAATGGCTTGATATTCTTGTTCAATATTTGGACGAATAGCTTTGTCTTTTTTAGCGGCTGTTAGCAGCAGCGGCGCCTGCAGAATTTGCAAGGAATCGAAGAACAGCTCTCTTCTGGAGATGATCAAACGCCACATGGAATCTGTATCCCGCTCAATCACGTCCTTCCAATCCTCCCCAATACACCAATGGTAGAACTGTGATGCTTCAGGGTCCGCCATCGTTGAAGAGCGTTCTGCTAGTAATTCTTCATCAAAATCATCAGGAAGCGTACGCCCGTGAAAGCTGTCAGCAGTAACGGTGGCGATCAGATCTGGTCTTAAAAATGCTGCATTGATGGCTACCCAAGCGCCGCCGCTAGTTCCCACTAGATTTGCGTCGCTAATATTTAAATGCTCTAACAAGGCGATCGTTTGGCGAGCTTCATCTTTCCAAAGCTCGGTAGGAAATCTATCCAGCCGGTCAGATTGACCATAGCCTAAAAAATCAATCAAGATTACTTGGAAATCTTTATAAAGGGGCAACATGGGTTTAAATAACTTGGATGACGAGGTATTTCCATGCAAAAAGACGAGTGGTTTTCCTTCTCCGATTGTTTCGTAGAAGATGTTTTTTCCTTTATAGCTAAAGAAACTCACTACAATCCCTCCTTAAAAGTTCATACGTTTGTTTTTAGTATAACAAGAAAAGCCAATAACAGCGGTTATCGGCCTAAAGAAAAATATTATGAAATATAAAATAAATGGGTTGGACTTTTTATAAAATATATGTTTTGAAACTATACTTCATTG
This sequence comes from Enterococcus sp. DIV0187, assembly GCF_051713785.1. NCBI lineage: Bacteria > Bacillati > Bacillota > Bacilli > Lactobacillales > Enterococcaceae > Enterococcus > Enterococcus sp. DIV0187. Next base: position 174,928 of record NZ_JBIOQO010000002.1, on the reverse strand, counting down.
CTTACACGCATCTGCTTAAAAATTCTGATTGAGAAAATAGCAATCAAAATGGTCACAATAGAAGTAGCAATGATTAATACTAGCAGCATTTTTGTCGACGCTACTGCCGCAAAGCTGCCATACATCACCTGACCTAAAGGAATTGCCAAGGTAGTCACGATCATCACTAATGACATGATCCGACCAAGCAAAGCTTTGTCAGAAACTAACTGGATATAAACAATCAATTGAACCGAAACGACTGTAACTACACCCATTGCTGAGGCCACGATGACTGTCATCAGCCAAAATGCCAACGTTGAATCCTGAATCAGGCCAAACGGGATGACTAATAAACTAAATAAAATCGCCACGAGAATCAAATTTTTGGTAATACTGGTTTCATTCAAGCGATTCGCGATCACACCGTAAACGACTGTTCCCAAAAGACTGCCGATTGCTAGAATCGTATTCATTAACCCGAATTGTGCGTCGGTCGCACCTAATTGAATACGGGAAACATACGGAATGATCACCTGAATAAAGGAAGCGAGGAAAAAGTTTAATAAAAATGCTACTGCTGCAACTTTGACAATGACTTTTTGCGCCTTCAGATAGTTCGCTACTTCCTTCAAATCACCGACAACCACTTGGAAAAGCGTCCCATCCATTGTAGCTTGTGCTTGAACCGGAATGTTTAACAATACTTCGCAGAAAATCGCAATTAAAAATAAGGCTGCTGTGATCATAAAAATTTGATAAACGGCGTCAAATCGATAAATGATTCCCGCAAGGATCGGGCCTAAAACCGTTCCTAAGGTCCCGATTGAACTGATAATCCCGTTTGCTCGTGGAATCTCCTCTTCCTTACAAATTATGGGAATCGCTGATTGAACCACGGGTGTTTCAAAAGCCGAGACCATTCCAATGATCACTGTCAAGATTCCGATCGCCGTTACTGGATTTTCCAAACGCGTGACTAGAAACAGGCCAATCGATAAAATAAGGTACAGACAATCCATCAGTAACATCAAATTTCTTTTCGGCAAACGATCAGCCAGCACGCCGCAGAAAGGCAGACAAATCAATCGCCCTACGATCGATAACGACGCAATCACGCTAAAGGTCAACGCGGATTTTGTAATATCCAGCACATACAATGAAATCACAAATTGAACAATCGTTGTTCCTAAAACGGAGAATAATTGACTCCCAATTAATAAATTAAAATTTTTATTCTTTCTCATAATAACCATCCTTCTTTCTTCACTCTTAAGCAACAACCTCAAAAACAACTGATTCAAATTAACATACCTACCGTTGGTATCTATAACCTTAAAAAAAATAGCTTATTCTTCGCTATCTTTTTTTAAATAGGCAAACATTTTATTCGCTTCTGTCATGATCTCCTCATTGAAGATCGGAATACCGACACCATCGAATAGCTTCTTAGTAAATAGTACCTTTCGCTTCAGCTGTTCCTCAGTAAAAACAGTCAAGTGCAACCCGATCCACGTATTTAGGTTCATCATCAACACATCCGCGACCTCTTCAGGAAACTCTGTTTTAATCGAGCCGTCCGCGATCCCCTCTTCAACGATTTTTTTGATTTCGGGAATTACTTCGTTAAACATGCTGATGATCTGCTCTCCGATAAAACGTGGACTGCGCAGGGTAACTGCCGCTGAATAATTTAACTTCATCCGAGAATAATCAGTAAACGCATCTAGAATTGCGCTTTGCAATTTTTCTAATCCATTATTTCCTGGATGCTTTCGCAAACTTTCTTCGGGTGTTTCCGCAGGTTCGATAATCGTTTCAAAAATCTCAAACTTTGATTTGAAATGCTGGTAAATTGCACCCTTCGTCATGCCATCTAAGCCATTGACAATATCTTGGATCGACGTATTATCATAACCCTTTTCAAGAAATAATTGCTTCGAAACAGCTAGAATCTTGCGCCTTGTTTCTTCTGGATTTTTTCCTCTCGCCATGGCTTCACTCCTTACATACCATTGGTATCTATTTAAAATATAGAGCTTCACTGGCTAATTGTCAACAGTTTTTGATAAAAAGATTTTGATATAATTTCATTTGCGATATTTATAGTTCTATATCTTTAAGAGAAATCCCTTAACTATCGAACGTAAAAGCTTTTTTACCTGATTTTTCTCGCGACGATTCACTTTTTGTTTTAAGCTAGAGATAAGACAAATGGTGATTGAGGGATGTAAAAATGAGTGTTGGACAACGGTTGAAAATACGTAGAAATGAATTAGGCTTCACACAAGATTATGTGGCAGCTGAGCTAGGAATTACCCGCCAAACAATGTCGAATTGGGAAAATGGTCGAAGCTACCCTGATATCGAGCGAATTATTCGTTTATCAGAGCTTTACAATCTTTCCCTCGATGAATTATTGAAGGGAGATCGAGAAATGGTCAAGCATTTACAGGAGAATACCGTGGTCAACCACTTCTTGAAGATTTTTATTGTTCTACTTTTAGTGAATGGACTGCTGATGCTGCTTCTCTTAGCAAATCCATTCATGAATGAAGTATTTCTTTGGCTGATTTTCGCTCTGGTTGGTGCCAACAGCTTGTCGCTTTTTTATCTGATTATAAAAAAAATTTAGGAGGGACAAATTATGAACCAAACAGCGCTCATGATTCTTTTAATGGTTTTACTTTTGGCAGGGGCCTGCTGCCTATTTTATTATATCTTTTCGTTAATCATGCTAGATGCCAAAAGCCGCGGCATCAAAAATCCAAAATTTTGGTCATTGATCGCTACCGGCGGACAAAACGGTGGCGGCCTGCTGCTTTATCTTTTTGCTCGTCGAAAAACTACTAGCTTAATGAAGCCGGCTGAAGTGGAAAAATTTCTTCAACTCAAACGGAAAATCTATTGTTTGCTGGCAGTGCTGTTTGTACTTTTTCTAGCATTCGCCGCGATAATTTTCCGCTTGAACTAAAAAAAGAACCGATCAGGGCTCTTTTTTAGCGATACTTCATTTCTAATGCTAACAAATACTGCTTGCGTTCTAATCCGCCCGCGTAGCCGGTCAGATTTCCGTTGTGTCCGATCACTCGATGACAGGGAATGACGATGGCGATCTTATTCGAGCCGTTTGCTCTTCCCACTGCACGAACTTTTCGTTTATCTCCTAAACGCTCCGCAATTTCCTGATAGCTGACCGTTTCGCCACTTGGAATCGTCATCAAACTATTCCAGACCTCTTTTTGAAAAGGGGACCCGTCAAGAAACAGCGGCAACTCAAACTCTGTGCGTTCGCCTTTGAAATATTCGTTCAATTGTTGCTCCACACGCTGATTGATGGCGGTTTGACCATAAATGATCCGAAAGTTGTATTTGTCACGCAGCGCTTCGATCTCACGCTCTAGTCCACGCCGATCTTCAAATTCCAATAAATAGAGCGCGTCGTCATCGGTTAGACACAGCATTCGACCGATGGGGGTGGAAATAAATGAGGCGTTTAACGTACGTGCAGCGACTTTTTTCGCGGGATTTCCCATAATTTTCGTAAAGGCATCATTGAATCCGCTGGCTGATTCATATCCAGACTCCAGCTGCTGATCGATTACCTTGCTGCCTTGACTGATTTCCTTAAAAGCCAAACCCATCCGGCGGGCCCGAGCATATTGGACAAAAGTCATGTTATAGACCTCTTTGAATTTTCTGCGAGCTGTGACGGAGTTCAGTCCAAGCGCTGAAAAATCCGCCTCCTTCAAGCGTTTTTCCGGCTGCTCTTCCACTGCATTCACCAAAAGCTGAACTTCTTCCGGAATTGCCTGCGGAAATGACAAGGGCTGGCAAATTTTGCAGGGCCGGTAGCCTGCCAGCAGCGCTTCTTCTGCTGTTGGATAAAACTCGCAGTTCTCCATTTTCGGTTTGCGTGCTCGACAGGTTGGATGACAAAAGATCCCCGTCGTTTTTATTCCTGCAAAAAAGATGCCATCGTAGCTGCGGTCTCTCTCTTTTAAAGCGTGATAATACTCTGCTTGTTTTTTCTTTGAAGTAATCATCTCGGATTCCCCCTTTGTTACCAATAGTATAAACCTTCTAACATGGACTTTCTTCCGAAAAATGAACAACTATTTTCTATTTATTAAATAACCGTCTAAGATAATAACATTTTGTTTCAATGACAGTTGGACGTTATAAAATAACTGTTGTTTGACACTACTTGCGCGCTGTCTTATACTTTTAGTTACAAAGGAGTTGGCAGCGATGAATCAACAAGAAGCCAATCGACGGATGGAGGAAGAAATCCAATATTTCCCCTGGTTCGTCCAAAATTATTTTCGTAAAAAAAGCGGTGATCAATACTCTTCCATCACCTTATATGAATACGCCAAAGAATATCGACGCTTTTTGAATTGGCTGATCCAAGAAGGCTTTTCTTCGGCCGAGAAACTCTCAGAAATTACACTGGAGGAGTTTGCGGCATTATGGCCGGAGGATTTGGAGTTCTACAAAGCCCACTTGGTCAAAGCGCCGAAGATTTTAAAAGAATCGACTAAGAAACGTTTAGAAGAAAGCGAACAAGCCCTTCCCTTGCGGCAAAATGTCACCGTTCAACGTGGCGTAACCGCCCTGCGCTCCCTCTTCAGCTATTTGAATGAGGCGATCGATCGTAAAACTGGCAAGCCTTATCTTGAACATAATATGATGGGAAAAGTCGCAAATGTCAAGGATAATAAGACCATGGCCGAGCGCGGTGCCGCGATTGAGAAGAAGCTTTTCTTAGATGATGAAGCCCTGGACTTTCTCGATTTTGTCGAACATCGCTACATCGAAACGTTGGAAAGTCGCCAGGCAATTACAGCCTTTAAGAAAAACCAAGTCCGTGATCTCGCCATTATTGGACTTTTTCTAGGAACCGGCATGCGGCTGGCTGAACTGGTCAATATGAATGTTCAGGATCTCGATTTGACCGCCGGAGAAGCTCGCGTCTATCGAAAAGGCGGAAAATGGGATATGGTGGTCATCTCTTCGATTGCGATCGAATATCTAACGGATTATCTTAATCAAAGACAACAGCTGTATCGACCAGATGAAAACGAATCCGCCCTCTTTTTAACCCGTTATCGCGGCAAAGCCAAACGCATCGCCGGCGGTGCAGTCGAAGCAATGGTGGGAAAATATTCCGAAGCCTTCAAGATCAAAATCTCACCTCATAAGCTGCGTCACTCTGTCGCCACACAACTCTACAGTAAAACCAATTCCTTGGTACAAGTCGCTGAGCAGCTGGGACAATCGGGGACGTCTGCTACGACGGTTTATACTCATATTGCTGGGAAGAAAAAACGTGATGCTATGAATGACTTGTGGACATAGAAAAATAGAAAAAACCGTTTCGCAAGCATTCTCGCGAAACGGTTTTCTATCTTTATTTTTTAGGCGCTAAAACAAAATACAATGGTACCGCCAACAACAGTGCCCCACCAACAACATTCCCAATAATTGAAAAAATGATACTTTGGAATACACTAAAGCTATTCAGCACGGCGCTATCAACCATCCCCTGCATCAAAAACAATCCGATATTGGCAATACAATGATCAAATCCGCATAAAACAAATGTCATAATCACCACTAACATGATCAGTGTCTTTGCCATGTCATCTCTAACCTTCAATGCTACATATGTTGCAAGGCAAACAATGAAGTTGCATAATATTGACTTGATAACTAAGCTTTCGATCGTAAAAGTCTGTTTTGCCGTTACCAAATCTGTGAGATATGGAAACACAATACTTTTCAATGCTTGGCTTCTGATAAAGAACACAGAATAAAGACTCACGCCAACCGCATTGCCTAGCAGACAATTGCCCCACATTTTGGCTAAAAAGGAAAGCTTCTGCTTTTTGGCATAAAATGGAAAAGCGGTTGTCAGGCAATTGCCCGTAAACAGTTCACCATTTAAATAAATAATCAAAATGAACGTTAACCCGAAAAACATTGAAAAGGCAATTTTGGCTAAATTAGGATCAAGTGTCGTCAGGATTCCTCCTAATGCGAGTGAAAGGCTCATGGCAACACCTAAGTAAACACCTGCTAGAATGGATTTCACAAAAAACTTCAAGGGAGCTTGGCGGAAGAAAGCAAACTTTTTTTGACCTGCCTCTAAGAGCAGAGAGTAGTCATCCATTTAGACCTGCACCTCTTCTAAATCCACCGATTCACCATTTGTAGCGATGACTTTTTTGAACCATTCAAAGGACTTTTTCTTCGAACGGTTCAACGTTCCATTTCCTTCATCATCTTTATCGACGTAAATGAAACCGTAGCGTTTTCGCATCTCACCAGTTCCAGCTGAAACAATGTCGATTGGTCCCCAAACGGTGTAGCCTAGAAGATCCACCTGATCCACTTCTACCGCATCTTTCAGTGCTTTGATATGCTGCGCCAAATACTGGATGCGATAATCATCTTCAATCGTGCCATTCTTCTGAACTTTATCTAGCGCACCAATACCATTTTCGACAATGAACAAAGGAATCTGATAGCGATCATACAGCTGATTCAACGAATTTCTCAAGCCAATTGGATCAATCTGCCAGCCCCATTCGGTCGTTTCTAAAAAGGGATTCCTTCCACCACTGGATAAGTTGCCTTCTGCCATTTCAATCTCTTCGCTGACACCTTCAATCGCTGAGAAGTAATAACTGAAGGACAAATAGTCGACTGTTCCTTGGGCTAGAATCGCTTCGTCTCCTAGTTCAAATTCAATATGACCATTTAATGATTCAATATAAGACAGACAAGTATTTGTGTAGCGCCCGTGAATATGAATATCGCCAAAATAATAAGTTGCTAACAGCTTTTCTCTGGCTTTGATTTGATCCTTGGGATGACACGTCGCCGCATAGGTGCATGGATACAATAACATGCAGCCAAATTGAAAGTCTGGATTAATTTTCTTGCCCTCTATCACTGTTAAGGCGCTAGCAACCAGTTGATGGTGCGCTGCTTGAAGCATTGTATTGACCTTATTCTCACCTTCTTGATAAAGAATCCCTGCCATATGCCACGGCTGCTTCGAAATAAATAGCGCATTGATTTCATTGAAGGTGATCCAGTATTTGACTTTATCTTTGTATCTTTCCATCACGGTCTGGGCATATCTGACCGCCAGATCAACTAATTTTCGATTTCTCCATGCTCCATATTTATTGACTAACTGTAACGGCAATTCAAAATGATGTAGAGTAACAACTGGTTCGATACCATATTTTAATAATTCGTCGAACACTCGATCATAAAAATCCAAGCCTTTTTCATTCGGCTCTAGATCATCGCCGTTAGGAAAAATTCTAGCCCAAGAAAGCGAAATTCTTAAGCTTTTAAAACCCATCTCCGCAAATAACGCGATATCCTCTTGATAGCGATGGTAAAAATCAACCGCCTCATGACTAGGATAATAACGATCAGCCTGAATCGTTTGATGGATTTCTCGTGCTTTTCCGTGCTCGGCACCCATCTCCACATCATTAATAGTCAAGCCTTTGCCATCTTCTAGGTAGGCACCTTCATATTGATTCGCTGCTGTAGCACCGCCCCATAAAAAATTGTCTCTTAATTTCATCACTGACTCCCTCACTTCAAATAGACTAAACCAACTGAATCGGCTGTTCTTGTAAAATATCGACTTGTAGATTTTCAAATTCGGAACTATTGGTTACTACAAAAATCACTGTCGTGTCGTAACCAGCTGCTTGGATCTTTTCGTTATCGAAGCGGATCAAGGCTTGTCCGGCTTTTATCTCTTGACCTTGTGAAACAAGGGCTTCAAAGTAATCTCCATTTAATTGAACCGTATCAATTCCAATGTGAATCAACAGCTCGACCCCCGAATTCGTCGTTAAACCGATCGCATGATTCGTCGGGAAAATAGCCGAAACCGTTCCGGAAAACGGTGCTCTGAGTGTATCCTCTGTCGGAACCACCGCAAAGCCTTTGCCCATCGCACCAGTTGAAAATGCCGGATCGTTTACTTCCTGTAGCTCGATTCTTTTTCCATCGATGGGTGTTTCAACGATCAGATCACCAGCGGTTTTGGTTTCAGTCTCATCACTAGTTTTCACGCCAAAAAGATACGTCAACACAGTCGCTCCACATAAACCAACGATCAGACCGACTACCTCAAAGCCAAAGCCCGTTCCTAAATACGTCGGGATAGCTAGAATTCCTGGGAAAGTAAAAGTGGAAGCCTGAACCTGACCAAATCCGGCAATCGCCCCACCAATCCCACTTGCTATAAGAGCAAAATACATCGGTTTTTTCAATTTTAAATTAACCCCGTAAATCGCAGGCTCTGTGATACTAAAAATAGCCGTGATAAAAGCCGAACCGGCGATAGATTTCATTTTCTTATCTTTGGTTTTCAGGAAAACGCCTAAAGCCGAACCCGCCTGAGCAAATACCGCGATACAAACGATCGGCAGCCAAGGATCTTGTCCAAACTCAGAAATATTATTGATCATCAAGGTGATCAAGGCCCAATGAACCCCGAAGATGACGATCACTTGATGGATCGCGCCTAAGATGAGTCCAGCAATCATTGGTGAAAAGCTGTAGACTGATCCCAAGGCCGTTGCTAGAGCACTGCTGACAATATTTCCGATTGGCTCCACGACTATCAGCGTGACAGGGACCATGATCATGATCGACAAAAGTGGTGTAAAAATATTTCGCACCGATTCTGGAAAAAGTTTATCAAAGAACGGTTCAATAAAAGACAATACCCAGATCGCTAATAAAATCGGAATAACAGAAGCCGAGTAAGTCGCTGATTGAATCGGCAGACCAAAGAATTCTAAGCCTCCACCCTCTGACATCAGCGTGATTAGATTGGGATAAACGAGTGCTCCTGCAATCGTTACGGCCACAAATTGATTGACTCTTAATTGCTTAGCCGCAGTAAATCCAATGAATAATGGTAAGAAATAGAAAATAGCATCGGATGACGCACTCCAAATTTGATAAGCTCCATCGGCTTCAGATAAAAGCTTGAAATTTGCTGCTAGAATCAAGAGTCCTTTTAAGATTCCTGAAGCAGCCAATGCACCTAAAAAAGGTGTGAAGACGCTTGACACAAACGCCAGCAATTTATTGATCAAACTTTGATTTTCTTCGTTATCTTCTGCCACTCGATTCGTTACTTGATTATCGAATCGATCATCCAACTGGATCAGTTCCTCATAAACCTTTCCGACTGAATTTCCTACCACCACTTGATACTGACCAGCGCTTTGGACCACTGTCACCACGCCAGCTAGAGCTTCCAGCGCTGCCGTATCAGCTTTTTGTTCATCTACTAATTTGAATCTCAACCGAGTTGCACAATGCCAAACCTTTATGATATTTTTACTTCCACCGACATCCTCAACGATTTGTTTCGCTAACATTTTGTAATCCATAACAATTTCACCCCGTACTTTCTTGCGGGTTAGGCGCCTTAACCCAGCTTGTTTTGTTTGGTCTTACAATGTAAAATATAGTGTATTCTAAAGCGTTTTCCAACAGGGCTTAAGCATTTAGGAAAACCGTTTTCATTTCTGCTTAAAATCAATCGTTTTTTCTGAAACAAAATTCTAAAGGAGGTTGCTAAACGTGACGATCTTGGAGTTAATGAAGGCCACCAAATTTACCGGTGCAGAACAATTAGTCGTGGACTACATGCAAAGTCAAAAATATGAGTTAGCCAATAAAACAATCAAAGTAGCGGCAAAAGAAAGCTTTTCCTCCCCTTCCACCTTTATCCGAGTAGCAAACAAGATGGGCTTTGACGGTTGGAATGACCTAAAAGCATCCTTCATAAAGGAACTCACTTATTTTGAAAGAGAAATCTCAGGGGTGGATTTAAATATCCCTTTTTCAAACAATGATTCCGTGTTAAGCATCGCCAACAAAATCACCGAATTAAAAAAGAGTACCTTTGACGATATTGTAGATTTACTATCCTATAAAGAGTTGACAAAAGCGGTAGACTTTCTTAATAAAAGCAAGCAAATCACGATCTTTGCCAGTAGTGTCAATATTTTATTGGCAGAAGAATTTCAATTCAAAATGAAACGTCTGATGTATGCTGTCAACATCAGCAAGCTTGAGGGTGAACACATTTATGACGCGCTTAATATGGAACAGGACTCTTGCGCTTTAATGATTTCCTATACTGGAAGCAGCAATAAGATGCGAGAAATCACCGATGTGTTAAAAGAACAGAACATTCCGATTGTAGCAATCACAAGCTTCTCCGATAATATCTTGTCACAAAACGCGGACGCCGTTTTGCATATGGCTACACGCGAACGTCTCTATTCAAAAGTCGGGCACTACTCAACAAATACCTCTGTTACACATTTACTAGATATTCTATACTCGACTCTTTTTGCCAAAAACTTCGAGCAAAATATGGAGCACATTATTACTACCTCAAGGATCGCAGATATTCGTAATGCCACTTCGACAACGATGGAGGAGTAATTTGTTTCTTTCAACAGCTCATTAACGGTTAAGGTAAATAATTAGTTTAGGTCACTGAGCAGTTAGGACAATTAGAGACTCACCTACACCACTGCTTATTCCCACCTCTCAGGAAAAAAAGTGATACTACGAATGATTTGTGAACGTGAAGAAATAAAACAACCAATATTTATTCTAAGTTCCTAGAATAAATATTGGTTGTTTTATGCTAATAATTACCCAATCGGAGAGTTGCTATTTTCTTTCAAAAGTGACTTTTTCTTAGAGAAAACAAAGCCGTAGTTAAAGACTAAAATGGTTAAAATATACAAAACAAAAGGAATGGCAAAGGTTGAAACAATGATTCCAACAGACGCGCTGTTCAGCTGTTCCTTATTTGCAACATAACCTGTATAAGATAAGACAAATCCAGGGACGGCACCGCCTAAAGCCATCGCAAATTTCATGATAAGTGAGTTCAGTGACGCGATTAATCCTGCTGGTTCAAAGCCCAGTTTTTTGCGAACGATATCAACATTATCAGCAGAGATGCTGTACTGCAAAGTATTCGTAAAGCCTAATCCGAATTGCACCAAGACATAGCCTATCAAAAAGGCGAGCTTTAAATTCTTAAACGCCATTAGAAATAACATAGCAATGCTAATTATTACCAGAGCGACAGTATATAAGTTGATTTTTCCAACTCTTCTAGAAATGCTCGGTACAAGAATCCCAGCACCTAAAGCACCGAACAAACCAATGAAACTCGCTATACTTAATAAGCGCGGTTCCTTTATAATATAGCTTAAATAATACAACAGGGAGCCGTTAAAAATATTTGTAGCGGCGGTGATAAAGAGCATACTGATAAAGAGTGTCGCTACTTCCTTAATCTTCAAAATCTTTAATGCATCTTTGATTGAGTAGTGTTTCTTTTTCGATTTTGAAGGTTCCTACAATCGTAAAGAAGGCCACTATGATGACAGTTCCAACGATTAAGATCAGATAGCCGGAAATTTTACTGCTGTTATTTGCCAGAATTAAAGGAGCGGCGATATTTAACAACGTTGGCCCTACGGTGTAGGAAATCCCTTTAATTGACGACAATACATTGCGTTCAGATTCTTGAGTTGTCAATACGGGAATCAAGCTGTTTAACGGAATATCCATCAAATCGAAGGTGATACCTAGCAGAATATAGGAAAAACTGATCGCTAAAATTTTCTGTCCTTCAAAAAGCAATGGAGAAAACCATACTAATAAGTAATTGATACAACAGATAAGTGAACCCGCGATTAGAATTGGCTTGTATTTTCCGATTTTCGTCCTGGGAAAGCGATCAATCAGAAAACCAAGCAAGGGATCACTAACCCCATCCAACAATCTTGAAATCAAAAACAAGGTGCCGACAATGGCGGGATCAATCCCCACAACATCCGTATAAAAAATCAAGAGATAGGTATTCAACAACGTCATGATTGGTATGTTTCCTAAATTCGTTAAAGCAAAACCAATTTTTTCGATTATCCCGATTTTCGTCACTTGTATTTTCCACCTCTCTTCTTCAAAAGCAACAGTATCAATAACTATTCCCGACCAATTCTTTTGGTAAATCGAAGGCATATTCCATATTCGCTTTAAGGACGACATCCGTACCATTTAGCAACATTGTGCCCCCTTCTTTCGTCGAACAAACAACTAGCGTATTTGCTTCTTTTTTAATTCGTATCGACCCTCCTTTTATTGGAAATGTACAATCGATCGCAGAAAAACATTCAAGCTTTGGTTCGACAGAAAAGGTTTGATACCCTGGCGAGGTTGGTCGGATACCTGCAAAATATCTGCCTAACAAATAGATTGGACTAGCTCCCCAAGCGTGGCACAAACTTTTGCCAAATGGATCTCCGTACATTTCGTAAACAGCATTCCCCTTTTCATCAGGGATATATTCTTCCCAAAAGGTAACGGCATCCTGCTGAACCATGCCGCCCCAGTAATCACAAATAATGTTAAAGACCCGATCGGTTTGACCTAGCTTACATAATGCGTCTTGTTCAAAAAATTTGAAATAAGGAGTAGTGATTTGAGTAATCTTATCGTTTAACAGGACGTTTTGTAAGATTTTTTCCGCTTTTAGCTTATCAACAAAATCAAATAGAACAGCAAAAATATTGGCGTGTCTTGTAACATGTCGTTTACCTGATTCATACGAATCAATGAAGGCACCCTTTTCCTCATCCCAAAAATAAGTCATCAGGTTTCTTTCTAGCTGCTTATACTTAGCTGAATACTCACTCGTGTCTTCACCAACAACTGATCCGCAAACGATCATTGCGTTATAAGCCTTCAGCAGCAATATCTGCTCAGCAGCTAACGTACCTTCCTTATCCATTTCTGACCAATCAATAAAAATCCAGTCTTTTTCTCTTCCATAGATAAAGCCCAACTCGTTAGTTTGAGCTATCAGATAATCCATCATGGATTTCATTTTTGGGTAAATCTGTTTCAAGAATTCTTTGTTACCGGTCATCATGTAATGGTTTTCTACTGCGATAACCCACAATATCGAGTAATCCACAATGGTGTTCATATGCTGCTTGATCTCATTTTGCCCACGCAGCGCAAGCATAGTCCTAGTGTTAATGTCCTCATCAAAGAATAAGTATTGATTGATAAAGTAACTTTGATAAGCATCTCCTGACCAAATCCAACGATCTCGTTTGATTCCATCTAAGAAAAACATTCCGCTGCATAAAGTAAAGGTTTCCACTGAAATATTCCAAATACGATTCATTAACTCATTGTCGGAATCAAAGGAAGCTTGATTTTTTAAAGGAATAAACTCGTGGATCGCCTCTATTTCAACTTGTTCTGGAGTAGTCTCCGGGATAAACAGGTAACGGAATGCTCGTTTCCGCGGCGTACTATTTGCGTCGGCATTTTCTTCTTTGTAGTAGCACATGTCAATGTCCAATGCTTCCGCATCGGACTCGCCATAGCAAATCGTTATCGGTTTATCTAATGCTAATTTCTTAATGTCTAATGTACCGAAAACTGCTCGTCCGTAGTCGATCAAAACACCACCATTGATTGACGAAACAGTCGCTGCTTGCACCCTTTCCGTATTGAAATAGATGTTATTTGGGTCCTGTTCTTTATCTGTATACAATGTGCTACTGCCAGCAGGCAATTCTTCAACAAAATTACTTGCTGACCAGCCGCCATCACTCTTAATTATTTCGCCTTCGATATAAGCAGCCGGCAGGCCAGCTGTGTTGCCGACAAACACCCGGATTTTATTTTTCCCTGGTTCACAAAGAATTTTTTTACCAAAAGGAAATTTTTCTCCATTGACTTCAACATAGCCGATCCCGATTGCATGAACCACAAAACTCGTTGCCTTTTCCAAGGTGTAATAACGTTTAAACTTTACATTCTTATGACAATCATCCATATTCCAGTAGGCAGGCCAATCATAGCTACGCTCTTCTCTTGAAAAATTCTGCAATAATCCTTGTCGAATCTCAAAATCTCCCGGATACCATATCCATCTTGCATTTTCTGTTTTTTCCATCGTTATCCCACCTAAACATTGTCAGTATTAAGCTCGTTATCATCAATCGAATCCTCGATTACTACGACCTTATTTTTCTTTTGAAGACGCATCATCATGATTCCAGCAAAAGTAGCGCACAAGACGATACCAGCAAATCCGTACATTGACGTTTGAATTTTTCCTGGAGTAACTAAAAAGGGTGTTATAAATGCGAATAAACCGCAGCATACTCTAGAAAAGCCATTAATAAATCCTTGGATTGTAGCTCGTACTTCTGTCGGAAATGATTCCTGTGTCCAAACTTTATAGATTGCTTCTCCGGCCATCGGATTTCCAAAGTTATAAAATCCAATGGTGACAGCCAGCATGATAAAACCTGTTCCGCCCCCAATAACCGCCATACTAAGCATCGCCATAAATTGGACAAACGCACCGACGAAAAAGGCCTTATTTCGATACTTACTACCAGAAACAGAAGCAAATAAAATCGTGGTTACCAGCGATACAATATTCAAGACGATACCCAGTCCAGTTGCCTGTGCTTGAGAAGCACCTGCATTTGTTAATGCGTAGGTTTGGAATTGTCCCCACGTATTAGCTAATAAATTCCAGCATACATAGAAAATCAAAATAGCTAAAAAGTACCCTAAGAACTTGTTTTTGTTTTCTCCAAATAGCACAGACTTTATTGAGACTTCCTGTTTTTCCTGCGAGCCGTCTTTAAGTAGTTTTTGCCGTTGGAGCCCTTCCTCATGAAATCTCTTGAATTTTTTAGAAACGCTGCGCCAAATCCAAGTGAATAAGGAGAAGGCAAATAATATTGCGAACACTATCCGAGCACCCAATACTCCGCTTACACCAGATAGTAAAAACGAACAGATATAAGAAATAAAAATCCCTACCTGCCAAAAAATCTGGGTAGAAGATACTAATTCCGCAGAGGTCTTTTCATCTGGTGCATCATGTGAAACCACCGTTAAACTAATCGGCAGATCAGCTCCTGACGCCACTCCCATCACTAAGACACCCGCAAGCAATGCAGCAAAATTTCCTGAAAAAATACAAATCATCGACCCAATCGCATAAAATAAATTAATCCAGTTAAAGGAATTGAATAATCCGAATAAACTTGTAATCTTCCCAGCAAATAATGATCCAAAGGCAATAGCGAAAGTTAAGCCTCCTGAAATAAATCCAACCTGTGAAGTCGTCAACCCCAGCCCTTGCTGCCAAACAGGAATGGTGGCGGAAAGTCCGACAATACAGCCAGAACCTAACATAGAACCAATCCCCGCAGCCGTTGCTAATGGGCTATATTCCTTAACTAAGGACTTGCTTTGTGTACTACTATTCATTTGTTTTAAATCTCCTTTCTTTTTACATCCATATATTAACCGCTTTCACTAGAGGGCTTCAATTTCAAAAAGATAGAATAGTTATAGCCAAAATACAGGTTCTGTGATATTTTGGAACTTTTTAACGGTCAATGAGTATACTTAAGACTGATAGGAGGAGTACGCCAATGGAAGAATTATTGAAGCAGCTGTATGATGAGACAACTGTAGAAGATTTGCAAAAGAAGACTGGGAAAAACATTAATACAATGAATTTGAAATATCATCGTTCGATCGTCCCTGAGATACCTCAGGCTGATTTTTTTAAATACGGAAATATCGCTATAAACAAACATGCGCGATTTTCATATACACCCGCACATACACACAGTTTTATTGAAATTAACTACGTGCTGAACGGTCAATGCACGCAACGCTTAAATGGTGAAAAATTTCTTTTAAAAAAAGATCAATTGGTTATTTTAGATCGCAAAGTAATCCAGCAAATTGATCATGTCGACTCAGAGGATATTCTGATCAATATTTTACTGGACAAAGAATCTATCCAAAATGAAATCATACCGAACCTCCCCGCTTCGAGAAATTTAGTTACGGATTTCTTCTTTCAGGCTGCCAACGCTGAAAATGAGCACAATAATTACATTCTTTTGGATGCATCCAAAAGTGAACTTTCCAAGAAGCTTTTTTTTGCCCTTTTACTGGCTGGGTATAACCGAACCAGCGGAGATAAAAGGCTTCTGATCAACTTGCTTTATTGTGCTTTAATGGTTGAAATCTCGTCGATCCCGATTATCAGTACAAACAAGAAATTGACCATTAACGATCCACTGATTCAAATTTTAAAATATATTAATGATCATTACACAACTATCACGTTGAAATCTTTAGGAAAAAAATTTGGATACAACAAAAATTATCTAAGTAATCTGCTTAAGGATAAGACCGGCAGCAGCTTTCAAGAACTAATTGATCAAAAACGCGTTTCCGAAGCAAAACGACTGATGAGTGAAACTGAAGACAGCTTAAGCACGATCGCTATGAAAATTGGCTATAAAAGTGTCCCCTCGATATTCAAATTATTCAAAAAGGAAACAGGCCAAACACCCAATTTTTTCAGAAATGAACATTCAAATTGATTCAGCTTAATATCAGCTAGATGAAGGCTTCGAAGAGCTTTTCATACTTAAAAAATCTCTTCGTTTTGACTGACACGTCTGGTCTATGAAAAATACCATAATTGAGGAAAGGATTAATCCTCGCACATTGTTCAGCAAATTCTCCCACGGCAAACAGCCCGCAGCTTTTGCGGGCTTAAAATTTGCGCTCACCTTTTCAAATCGTACACACTTCCGCCTCATCCCAACGTTGGATTTTTTGATAAGACGGAAGTGTGCTACTTATTCTCGCTTGCGCATACGATTGAGTAATCGTTTCCGTTTCTTCTTAGGTTTTGCTGGCGGCGATTCTTTATTTGCGGAGGCTATTGGTTCTTCTGCTTCCTCTTCATATTTCGCCGTAATAATCAGCTTCGCTGGCGTTGCTTGCTCATCTACCGCCAGATCCTCTACGGAGACGCCTGCTGGCAGACTGGATGTAATCATCATCAATGCCTGACTTTCACTGATATCCTGCGGTTCCACTCCCATTGGCAGCTGGATGGTTTTAATTAACCAGCCTGGTTTTGGCTGCTCTTCGGTGATTGTGAAATCCTCTGGAAAGCGGATTTGTCCGGTATTTTTTACAGACTGCGGCTGCGGTTTTTCTTTTGCAACAGTCGCCTGTACAACTGGCTGTGCGCCAGCTGCCTCCATCATGACACTCATTGGATCGTTTGCTGGTTTTTCAATTTCTTCTTTATCATCAAAGATCGTGCGGTCTTCTCGCACGATTACTTTGGCGTGCAAAACTTCTTTGAATAGCGCGATCCCGTCTTTTTCAAACAGACCAATCTTGGTTAATTTGGTTAATGCTGTTTTGACTTGATCCGCGGTTTTGGTGGGATCAAAATGTTTAAATTTCAAATGATGGGGCTTGCCAATTTCATCGGCAAATTCCGCATCTAACGTAATCGTTTTCATTTTTTAGTTTTCTTCCTTTCGTTTTTCATTTTTCTTCACTTGGACTGGAAATCACCTTCATGATTCCACAAATCCTGTTAATGGTTCTTCGGTGATTTGGCTCACTAAATTCCTCCGCTTCTTCAGCGACATAGGTTTGCGCTGGGAATAATTTTGCGGATAATAATTGCCATTCTTTCTTTCCAAAATAATCAGTAAAATAAATATAATAGCGACGCATCGCGGCAGTTGAGCGGGTTTTTAAGAAAATGTAGTTCGCTAATCCGCGTAACACACTCTTGAATTCTGATTCGCAGAGTTCTGCTCTAACTTGCAGTGCAATCAACAGTTCGATGGTGGCCGTGCCATCTTTTGTCTCATGGTAAAACTTGCGAATGCGTTTTTCGACTGTCTGCCGTGACAGCGTAAATAGTTTTTTATCGGTAATGCCATACTCGTGCATTCATTCTCCCCCTTTCGTTTAGAATAGTTCTTTGTTGAGATATCTACACCACTAACATACGCCTATTTCCACGGGATTTACACACCAAAAATTTGATTGCAACTAAAATATAAAAATCCTAAACTAAGAAATACGACAACCACGCGTCAAACTCCTCCATAAAATAACTTAATACAAAAATAAATACCCGTATTTTTATCTAAAAATATGAAAAAAGCCCACGAAATGATTGTATTTTGAATAAAAATAGCCCGTTTAAACACTGAAAAAGCTGATTGAGAGGCATCATTAAAACAGTGTAATTTCTTTACTTTAAGATGTCTTTTACTTTTGATTTTTATTAGATTTGTTTGCCATGACATATAGGTTGTCCTACTGTTGTATATATGCAAGTTCACAATAATTAGCCGATGAGACGCAGCTAAATAAAATCTGTCAAAATCATGCCTCTTGATTCACTAGATCACCAAAAAGACCGATCAGTTTTCCCGATCGGTCCTTTGATTAAACTTCCTTATTTAGCCAAGTAATCAGCCTTTGAGCTACCTGCTCATTTTGATCGCTGATATCTGATTTTCCATCGCCCTTTTGAGCGCCATACGCACCAAAGCCGCCATGATTTCCACCGACGATTTCTTGATAATTTGTGTCTTTAGGCAAATCCTCTTTGGCTTTTTGATAAGCGTCACGATTCAATACCTCATCCTTCTCTCCAGTCAAGGAGAGTACGGGCAGCTTCTTATCAGCTAGACTTCCCTTTTCATCTGGATAACTGGCTAAGAAAAACACTCCTACTAATCTGTCAGAATGCTCCTGGGCGAAACGGCTTGCCATCACACCGCCTAATGAGTGACCTCCCAATACAAAGTCTCGCTTAGGTTGCTGAGAAAGTACCTGCTCCCCACGATTTGGTGCTAAGATCGCCAAGTCCAGCGGCATTTTCAATAGATAAACTGGATAGCCAGCCTTTGCCAGCGTTTGAGCCCAGGGGCTATAGCTTCCTGGATCGACTAAGGCCCCGGGATAAAAAATGATTATCGGCTTCGATTTGTCCTCAGAAGGAAAATACAGCCAATCCTTGCCTTCTTTTGCCTGTTCCGTCACCTGCTGCGCGGTCTCTGTCGGAGCATAAGTTTGCGTTTTTACATACGCAATTCCGCTGATTATCACGACAACGATTCCGATAAGAACAGTCAGAAGGAGCTTTTTCCATTTCTTCACTGTGATCGTTCCTTTCCTTCGTTGCCATCATATCATTATCCAGCATTTTGGAGCAATTTTTGTGACCCTGCTTTTCTAGTAATTAACGTTCCGACAGCCGATTACCCACGACTAAAGTCACAAGTGTGCACGCCTCGCTCAATCAACTGTGCCGCACCAATGAGCCTTTTTATGGAAATTTGGTGTTTTTATTTAGGATCTCTAGCGCTTTTCTGTAATGTTTTCTTCAAATGCTTGAGAAAGTATTCTCCAAATTCTGTCGGTTTGCGCATTTTATTAGAGATCACCACTAAAGAATGAACCTCGGCATCTTTTAAGGGACGAAGCACGATTTGCTCCTTAGTTAAGCCGTTGATGATGCCCAAGCCAGAAGCATACGCATCAGATGCAGCTAGTAAATTCATCAGAGTTCCACGGTCACTGGTGTAGAAATTGGATTGCTCTTTGGATATGTCAATCGGGTCCTCATCTAAATGGACTGAACCGCTGTCCTCTTGAAAAAAACGGACTTGAGGATAAACCAAAAGATCCTCCTTCGTTATGACTGACTTCCCACTAAGCGGATGGTCCGCACCCAAATAAATATGCGTAGAAAAATTCCCCAGCACCTCAAATTTCAAACTTTCTTGGCTGAAATAACGCTCAAGCAATCGCTTATTTTGCGGATTCAGATACAAAATTCCCAGCTCGCTTTCAAAATCTCGAATGCTTTCAAGAATTCGTTTGGTAGTCGTCTCAATTAAATAGAAATTCCGACAATCCGCTTGAAATTTCTTCGTAACTTTCGCAAAAGGCTCATAAAGAAAGTCATAATGCTGGGAAACCACGGTGAAGCTCTTCTTTGTTCCCAACGAAAAATGGTTTTCCATCTCTTCTACCTGAGCCAAGATTCGTTTGGCATAGATCAAGAAGTCGCTACCCGCTTCTGTCAAGCAAACACCGGATTTGGAGCGATGGAACAGCTGAATGTCCAGCTCCTTTTCTACCTCCTTAATGGCGCTAGAAAGACTGGGCTGCGTGACGTACAGCTCTTTAGCTGCTTGACTAAAGCTTCCGACCTTAGCGATCGTCAGGACGTAACGATATTGCTGTAAATTCATGAATTTCTCCTTTCCATAGTGCTTATTCGTCAAATACCTGGAAGCCGCAAATCAGATCCTCCAATAAATCCTGACTGTCTTCAATTCCGATCGAAAGACGCAATAAATGATCCGTTAGCCCGTAAGATTCCCGTAATTCTTTGGGGATATCCCCATGCGTTTGCGTTGTTGGGTAGGTGATCAGCGTCTCCACCCCGCCTAAGCTTTCAGCGAAGGTAATCAAATTCAGTCGGTTTAAAAATTCTGGTATCTTGGCTGCATCACGAACACAAAAGCTGATCATCGCGCCAATTCCTGGATAAAGGACCTTCTCAATTGGTGAAATATTCTCTAAAGCTGCTGCAATTTTCTGCGCATTGCGCTCCTGCTGCTCAAAACGGACCTTTAGCGTCTTGAGACTACGAATGAACAGCCAACTGTCAAAGCTGGATAAGGTTGGACCCGTAGTATTGCTGAGCCATGCCAATCTTTCACCAACCTCTGGTTCTTTCGCCACAACGACGCCTGCCAATAAATCATTGTGACCGCTTAAAAATTTGGTCCCTGAATGAACCACAATATCCGCCCCTTCTTTCAAAGGTTGCTGACGCAAGGGAGTTGAAAATGTATTATCTACAATTAACAGTGCATGATATTGATGCGCCAGCTTTGCTGCTTCAGTGATTGAGACCTCCTGCATTAAAGGATTCGTCGGTGTTTCTAAAAAGATGGCTGTGATTTCTTCATTGATTTGACTTTTTAAGCTGTCAAAATCCTCAAAATAATGAAAGACTGACGCATTTTGCCGCTCTAGCTCTTGAAAATAACGATAACTGCCGCCATAGAGATCTCTCGATACTAAAAATTCACTCTTAGCCGGAAAATAATTAAAGACTAGCTGAATCGCACTCATTCCTGAACTGGTAACGATTGCTTGACTGCCAGCTTCTAAATTTGCCAGTGCTTCTTCTAAAATTGTTCGCGTAGGATTTTTAGTCCGAGTATAGTCATATCCGGTGCTTTGTCCCAACGCTGGATGAGAAAAAGTCGTCGATAAATAAATCGGTGCTGAGACTGCTCCTGTCTGTATGTCACTGCGATTGCCGATCTGCGCTAATTCTGTTGCTGTTTGATAATTCATCTGTGATAACTCCTTTAATGTTGCGATCCACTTCGATTAATCTTTTCACTGCAGCTTCAATATTTTCTGGTTTTGTTGCTAAATTTATACGGATGAATCCTTTAGTCTCCGACGAAAACCAAGCACCATAATCAATGGCTAAGCCGGATTGATCTTGGATGTAATGCTTTATCTCGTATAATTTTGGCAGCCAATTTCTTACGTCTAGCCAAGCTAAATAAGTACCTTGCAGCTCGCTGATCTTAATCTCAGGAATATTTTCTGCTAATCGTCCTCTTAACAGTTGATAGTTTTTCTCCACCACAGCCAGCAAGTCTCGTAGCCACTCATCGCCTGTAGCATAGGCAGTCATTGCAGCTATCTGCCCTAAAGTACTAAGACCGGTATGGCGATGCTGCTTTTCCCATTGTTGATATTTTTTTCGTAGCTTCGGATCAGGCAGCCAGATATGCGCATTCAGTAGTGACGCCAAATTAAAAGTTTTCGACGGCGCGTTGCAGACAATCAGCTGCTCGAAACAATCTAATTCCTCAGCGATCGTTAGTGCAGAAACAAACGAATGACCAGACAAAATCAAATCTGAATGAATTTCATCGGAAATGACCAATACATCATATTTTTGACACAGGGAAAGAACTTCCTTTAGTTCTTCTCTGCGCCAGACGCGTCCAACTGGATTATGCGGGGAGCAAAGAAGAAACAGTTTCACCTCATTTTCCATTAGCTGCCGCTGGAAATGAACCAGATCCATTCGATAGCCGTCCTCTGTTTCTAATAAATTCGATGTGAGCAATTCCCGCTGCTGGTCTTCAATCACATTAAAGAAGGGGTAATAAACAGGCGGCTGAATGAGGATCTGATCGCCTTTTTCGGTAAAGCATTCGATCAAATCGTGAAGCCCCTGTACAACACCCGTCGTAAAATGCAGCCATTCCTTGCGAAATCTAGTTTGTTCATGGCGCTCCTGCCAGCTTGCATAAGCAGAAAAATAATTTTCTGGAACCAAGGAATAGCCGAAGATACCATGCTCGATCCGTTCCGTTAATGCTGCTTGAACAGTTGTCGGCATAGAAAAATCCATGTCCGCTACCCAAAGTGGCAGCAAGCCTTCAGCACCGTATCGTTCCTTCAAACCATCCCACTTCAAAGAGTCTGTTTGTTTTCTGTTTTGATAAAATGTCTGGACAAAATCTGCAATTTCCATCGACTCACTCCTTTTTTTGAAAATAAAAAAGTCCCTTTGTCAATTGACAAAGGGACGGATTATACCGTGTTACCACCCAAATTCGTATTACAAAAATACCTCGACAGCTCCATAAGAAGCTCGGCGAAATAACGGTCGCAACCGTCTAGCGAGCGTGAACCCGCAAGAACACTCAGAGCTCATCTTCATCGAGTTTGCCATGTCCTCTTTCTCACCAGCCGAGGTCTCTGTATTTAGCAGCGTCAACTACTCTTCTCTTCAACGTTAAATTATTTTATTCTTGAAAAACTAGCGTACCTCGATCTGACCCTTCAATACGTTTTTGGTGTTGTAATAGATATGCTTCGCTACCTCAGCGTTATTCATCGTGTACAGATGAATCCCCGCCACATCCTGTGTCGCCAAGTCAATAATCTGATCGATAGCATACGCCAAGCCAGCTTCTTTAAGAGCGATCGGATCATGCTCGTATTTTTCTAAAATGGCTAAAAACTTGCGCGGAAGCTTAGTATTGGTAGTCTTAATCAAACGCAAGGCCTGCTTCCGATTTACAATCGGCATGATCCCCGCTAAGATCGGAACCTTGATATCCGCCAAGTCACAGGATTCTTGAAATTGATAAAAAAGCTCATTGTCGAAAAACAGCTGGGTGATCAATTGATCGCAGCCGCCAGCAACCTTCCGCCTCAGATTTTTAACATCCTCAATGCGATTTTGCGACTCTGGATGCGTCTCAGGATAACAAGCGCCGCTGATATGAAAATGCGGTGCCTGCTGCTTCACGTAATCAATCAAATCACTGGCATAAGTAAAATCCTGTTTAGGCGGCAGCTCTGGAATGATATCCCCTCGCAACGCCAATATCTGATGAATGCCGATTTGATCTAATCGCGTTACTAGTCGCTGAACCTGCGCTTGATCCAAGTAAGCCGCGGGCAAATGCGCGATCGTTGGTACCTGAAGCTCCGTATGGATATAATCGGCTACCTTCAACGTCGTCTCTTCGATGGTTTGACGATTGTTGCTGCAGGTCACACTGATAAAATCAGGCGCTAATTGCTGCAGCTCCTCCAATGTTGTCAGGAGCTTCTCCGTTCCGACCTGTGTATTCGGCGGAAACACCTCAAATGATAGCGTGCTGGACACTGGCTGCACTTCCCTTCTGTCAGAATTTAACTAACTTCCTTCGTTTGTTGTGATACGTTACACAATACCATGCTTTTTTCGCCTTGAATAACTGATAAAAGTAATAACTGGTTATAGCTAATAACTATAACCTCCGTTATAATCATAGAAAAAGAGGTGAAGTGATGCGTTTACAACAATTGATCTATTTCGAAAAAATTATTGAAAAAGGCTCAATAAATGAGGCTGCAAAAGCTCTGTATCTGACTCAGCCCAGTCTTTCCAATGCGTTGAAGGAGCTCGAAAATGAAATAAAGGTACAGCTGCTAGTTCGCAACAAGCAGGGGATCATCCCTACCGCTGAAGGTCGTGAATTTCTGATCTATGTTCGGCAAATATTGGATCAGGTCAATCTGCTGGAGGAGAAATTTAAGAATGAGCCGCTGCGACGCCAGAATTTTTCAGTATCCGCTCAGCATTATGCCTTTGTGGTCCATGCTTTTGTGGAGCTACTGCGCACCGTCAATGCCGAGGAATATAATTTCACCCTGCGCGAGACCGAAACAGAAAATATTTTCGATGATCTCGCCAGCTTTAAAAGCGAACTAGGTATTCTTTATTTGAATTCCTTTAACCGTCAAGTCATGACCAAGCTGTTCAAAGAAAAAGGCTTAGAATTCACACCGCTTTTTAATGCCAAACCGCATGTCTTTGTCAGCCGTACCAATCCTTTAGTAGCAAAAAAAACGCTGAAATTAGCGGATCTCGAGGACTATCCCTATTTATCCTACGAGCAAGGAGAAAACAATTCCTTCTATTTTTCCGAAGAAATTCTAAGCACCTGGGATCGAAAAAAGAACATCAAAGTCAGTGACCGCGCAACAATCTTCAACCTGATGGTAGGCTTAAACGGCTATACGATCAGTTCAGGAATCATCAGCAGCGAACTAAACGATGATAAGATTGTCGCGATTCCTCTAGAGTATCAGGATGTCATCACCCTCGGCTGGATCAAACAGCAGCAGCTTGAGCTCAGTCCCTTAGCTCAGACCTATCTAGAGCTGTTAAAAGAACACATTCGCGGCTATGGGTTTGATATTATTGAATAAAAAAAGGAGTCAAAAGCTTCTCTTTGATGAGATAGCTTTGACTCGCAAAAGTTGAGTGAGTTCGTAAATTCTTTCTCTACATCAAACCGCTGTATATTTCAATGATATCCTCTAGGGAAGTATCACGCGGATTTCCAGGAGTGCAGACGTCTTTCAAGGCATCTGCTGCGATTTTAGTGATGTCTTCTGCTTTTACACCTAGTTCAGAAATCGTTGCAGGGATGCCAACATCTTTACTCATTTGATCAATCGCTGCACAAGCAGCATCCCTAACTTCTTCAATCGCCAACGTTTCTGCACCTTCCACGTTCAATACCTTGGCGATATCTCGGTATTTCTCTCCAGTGAAATCCTTATTGTATTTCATTACGGTTGGCAAAAGAGCTGCACAAGCGACGCCGTGTGGAATGTTATACCATGCTGATAAAGGATGTGCCATACCATGAACCAATCCTAGACCAACGTTTGAAAAACCCATACCTGCGATATATTGACCTAATGCCATTTCTTCCCGTCCTTTTTCTTCTCCTGCTACAGATGATCGTAAAGAACGTCCTATGATTTCAATTGCTTTTAGGTGAAGCATGTCGCTCATTTCCCATGCGCCTTTTGTAATGAAACCTTCAATTGCATGTGTCATAGCATCCATTCCAGTTGCAGCACAAAGCCCCTTTGGCATACCCATCATCATTTCACTATCGATAAAAGCAACTACCGGAATATCATGGGGATCGACACAAACAAGTTTACGATTCTTTGATTTATCCGTGATAACATAATTGATTGTTACTTCGGCTGCTGTCCCTGAAGTTGTCGGAATTGCTAAAATCGGTAATGAGGGATTTTTAGTACCTACTTCGCCTTCTAAACTAACAACATCTGAAAATTCAGGATTTTTCACAATAATACCGATTGCCTTAGCTGTATCAATCGGCGAGCCGCCACCAATTGCAATAATAACATCTGCTTGAGCTTTCTTAACAAAATCTACTCCTGTCTGCACATTTTCCACTGTTGGATTCGGCACGATTCCGTCATAAATTTCATAATCAATCGCCGCCTTATCAAGCAGATCTGTAACTTTAGTTGCCACTTTAAATTCGATCAAATCTTTATCTGTAATCACTACTGCTTTCTTGAAACCGCGTTTTTGAAACTCCAACGGAACAGATTCAATCGCTCCTTTTCCGTGATAAGATGTTTCGTTTAATATCATCCGATTTGCCATGTATTTATTTCCTCCTAATTACTCTTAATGAACTATATTTATCTTCATAATCATAAAACTAATTTTCGGCATGCATATCATAATGGCTAATCTAAATGATAGATTTCCTTCATTGTGGTCCACACGCCTTCTGAACCATGACCTTCTAATGGTTTCATGCAAGGGATACACTCATCCCACCATTCTTGAGTTGTTTTATCCGCCGCCATTTTTGCCATATCTGCTTCATAGTCCTCTCCTGTATATTCATAATATGAAAAAAGGAAATTGTCGATTTGATAAATCGAATAATTCTGCAGATTGCATTCTTTGATCATTTCGTTTACTTTCGGCCATGCGTTAGCATGCAGGTCAATATATTTTTGTTTTGATTCTGGTTTCAAGGTAGAAACTGCGCCATATCTTGTTATAGTCATCTTCCATTCCTCCATTATTTCAGGTTGAAATAAACTGCTTGTGCATTTTTTCTAAATAATTTTCCTTTGAATGATTCAGAACGAGATTCAGTAAGTTTTAAAAGAAAGTCGGTCCACTTGTTAAGTCCACCTCCTAAATCTATAACCGGGAAATTTGAAGCATATAGAATTCGATCTTCTCCGAACAGTTCCATTACTTGATCGATTTCCTCAGAGAAGTCCTCAAAACTTGCTTTCTCTGTCTCCATAACACCGGAAATCTTACAATAGACATTCGGCAGTTCAGAAATTTTTTTTAGATTCCCAAGCCATTTTTCACGATAACTTTTTTTCTCATCATTCAACGGCTGAGTTAACATTTCCATATTGGGATTTCCCATGTGATTAAGAATGATTCTTGTTTCAGGGCAATTTTTAGCCATTTCATAACCATCTGATAACTCTTCGTTTCTTAAGCTCAAGTCGAAGGTCAATCCAAGGTCTCCTAAATAGCGGACATTTTGAATAAAAGTCGGTTGCAGACAAAAGCCCTTTTCTCGCTCCGCAACATGTAAAACTTGGCGAAGTCCTGAAATGTCAAAACGATATTTTTCAATATATTCTTTGAAGTGTTTATCTGACAAATCACCGGAAATTACGGCACTTTTGAAAATACTATTCGCATTCGCGCATTGATTGAGAACCCATTTATTTTCTTTTTCGCGATCACTTGGTGTGCAATCAACTTCCATGTATATCGCGTCAGTAATCGAAAATTGATCACTAGCGGCAGCCTTCTGGTAATCCTTCTCAGTGAATGTTTGATTCAAATAATCTTCAGTATCTAACCATGGAAGGCGCAACTGTGCTAAATTCCACGTATGGACATGCGTATCTATAATCTTCTTCATGCTTCTACCTCTTTTAATAATTTACTGGTGTTCCTCCATTATCACTGGATGCGTAAAGTGCCTCAACGACACACATTGTTTGGTACGCATCTTCAACGTCATTAATGTACTCGTAAGTCGAGTCATCCATTTTCTTCATTAATCCACCCATCGTACCGATAAACGCTTCATTAAACCAGCTTCCTTGGACTTCTAATTCGCGCCATCCCTTACCATCGTCAAAAACGTACTCGACTTTGTCTGGGCGTCCTGTTGGATAGTCCAAAATCAAACCAATCGTAATTCGAATAGCCCCTTTCATCCCTTCAATCTTGCACGTTGATTCTTGATAATCGGGAGCATAGTCATGATTATGATTGATGTGAAGATTCACTCGCAACTCAGGTCCATAATCTAGGATCATAGCAGAACGGGTTTGTTTTAACGCTTTCATTTTAGGATGCTGCATCGTTTTACAATATACGCTTGTTGGATTACCTGCTATACTTCGGATCATATCAACATAATGGACACTATGGTAATTGATCTCCATCCGGTCTTTTTCAAATAGAAAATCCCACAAATGCCATGGATGCAACTCAACAACGCGCCAATCAATGTCTACAATTTCACCGATCAAACCATCATTAATCAATTTTCTAGCAGCAATCATATAAGGAGCTTGTCTTAATTGAAAATTCACTCCTGCCACAAAATCCTTTTCACGACAAATCGTCAAAATTTCCTGAGCTTCTTCGATACTTTCACCCATTGGTTTCTGCATCAAAACTCCTGATTGTTCTGGTAGTTGACGTAAAATATCTGCTGTCGCAGAAGCAGGAACCGCAATATCAAACACGGCATTCTCACGTTTTGCTAAGTCAATTAGCTTTGCTAAGTCATCATAAACATGCGGGATATCAAAGTCTTTCGCTGTTTGCTGCGCCTTTTGATAATCCAAGTCATAGATACCAAGTACGGGATAGCCGGCCATTTTATATGCTGGCAGTTGGGAACCCGATACAATCCCTCCAGCTCCAATAATAACGATATTACGAGGGTTCTCCGGCATTTCCGGTACATAATTCAATTCTTTGATAGATTCAACCATTTTGCTCCTCCTAAGTGTTTTTCTTTATAATGAATTTGCCAATGCGACGAAAACTAATGAAATGACAATAATCGCATTTCCGATAATGGCAATCCTTTGCGCCTTCGGAAATCCTTTCCACTCACCATCTCTAAATCCCCACATATTAGCGATAATCAGAGCTAGGCCATTAAATCCGACCCAGCCAACGATTGGTCCTAGGTCTCCAAGCAAGTGAGTAGCTTTCCCATAAACTGCTAAAGCTGCGAACCAAACAAAGGAGGTAACCAAAACTTTGAAATAGGCTTTCCCTGCACCCGGCTTGGTATAATCAGTATAAGTTTTATTTTTTACAAGTACAATTATGGCATAAACAAAGTTCGCTAAAAAACCACCAGCAAAAACAATCACCCATGATAGTAAACTTGCACTGACTGGTGATACTCCTGAGTCAATCGCTAGCTGAACTGGATAATTTGCTGCGGATGCACCAATATTGATAGCCGCTGATCCAGCTCCAGAAGCTAATGCTAAAAGAAAACCAACCATAAATTTAGAGTTCTTTTTAGGTCCATTATTCTCTTTTGCTTCTTCAACACTTTCTTCATTGTCATCATTTTTCATAAAACCTGCTTTTGAGAGTACCAAAACCCCACCCATTAAAACAGCCATACTCAAAACCAGCATAATCAATGCCTTTGTTGACGGAAAAGTTCCAAGAATAAACATTGGTACAAAACTTCCCAAAAGCAATGACAATCCTAAATTAATACCAGTTACTAGCGAAACTCCGATCATGTCAATCGCTTTACTATAAGCAATCGAGCTGATTCCCCAGAAAAATCCCATTAATGCCCCAAAGAAAATTTTATCAATCGGCGTGTTCATAATGTAGCTCATATAATTAGGAACCTCAATAAAGGCCCAAATATGAGGGATCAACAAAACGCCTACAATAGAAAAGAGTGTCCAAAATGCCTCCCAAGAAAATGGTTGATATTTTTTGAAGCAAATCCCAAAACTTCCCTGAAAAAAACATGCCAACAATAATACTGTAAAAGCTCCGACCATTTTTATTCCTCCTAATACCAGTTAATAATTACCAACAAACGTTAAAATTCGTGCCACTTCCTGTTTTATTGTTTCTTCTGAACGTGCTAAATCCTGTTGCTCCTGTTCTGACAACTTCCTCTTAACATAGACCGGTGTATCTAATCCTCTTGCAGCCAAAGCAATCTTAAATCCTGCTGGAAAATTAACCTTAAAGCATTCTCTTAACAATGGCAGTATAACTTTCTGTACTTGGACTGCTTCATTGATCTTTCCAGCTAAGTACAATTCTTCGATTTTTTGATAAGCTTCTGGAACAATTCCAGCAGTCGCCACCATACACCCATCTGCTCCTGCTAATAATGAACTTAAGTACATCTCTTCTCTTCCGATCAAGAAAGAGGTCTCTAACTTCTCATCTTCCAACATATCTAAAATATGAAGGACATCAACTAAATTACCACTAGATTCCTTTACTCCAATCACTTTATCGAGTTTTGCAACCGACATTAACAATTCCTTGCTCAATACTGGTGCAAACAACGGCACATTATAAACAATCATCGGCAAATCAACATGAGTATTGATATCCTCGAAATAAGCCAGGATAGCATCATCACTAGGCTGATAAAAATAAGGCGGTGCAGATACAATCCCATCATAGCCAAGTCCTTCAGCTATTTTCCCCACTTCTATTGCCTTACTGCTGGTCGTTGCAGTCACGCCTGCAAATAATTGCAGTTTCCCTGCACTAGCTGCTTTGACTGTCTCTAAAATAGTCTGAGCTTCCTTCACATCAAAATGCGCAGCTTCACCAACAGAACTGACTGCAAAAAGCCCAGTGATATTCTTTTCAATATAAAAATCGACCATACGCTTAAGCGCTGAAACATCTATACCTCCTTCCTCTGTCAATGGTGTCAACATCGCTGCATAAATCCCGTTTAACTTCATCTTCAAAACAAAACCGCCTTCCTTGTTCTCATTCGTGAACTAGTTTCCCTTTTATGAACTTCACACTTAGAATGTAACCGCTTAACGAAAAGAAGTCAACCTATTTTTTTAATTTTATTCTAGAGTAACGTTTCAGTAAATGTCACTATTGAGTGGAATTATATAGGTAATTTAAATTCTAACTGGTGAATTATTTAAAGATTTTAAAATTAACTTTTCATGAAACCGCTTGATTTATCATGCGAATTTGATATATTGGTAGTACCAATAAAGTGATGGAGGAATAATTATGACAAAGCTTAAAGGAATTACATGGAACCATAGTCGGGGCTTCACATCTGTTGTTGCAACTGCTCAACGTTTTTGTGAAATCAACCCTGGAGTTGAAATTGAATGGGAAAAAAGATCGTTGCAAGAATTCGCTGACGCACCAATCCAACACCTTGCAGATCAATACGATCTTTTAATCATTGACCATCCGTGGGCAGGATTTGCTCAAAAAAGTGGAATCTTAGCCGATTTATCACTTCATTTATCAGCCGATTTCTTAGCAGACCAAGAAAGTAATTCTGTCGGATTGTCTCACCTTTCTTATAATTTTGATGGTTTTCAATCTGCCCTAGCTGTGGATGCTGCTACACCTATCGCCGTTTATAACCAGCAGTTCTTCTGCAACCAAGCTATCCCGAAAAATTGGCAGGATGTGCTTGAACTCGCGCGGAAAGACAAAGTGGCTATTGCAGGAATCCCTATTAATCTTTTAATGGACTTTTATATGTTCGGTGCTACTATCAATGCTTCTATGTTTAAAAATAGAACTGTGATTGATGAAGAAAGTGGTGTAATTGCTTTAGAGGCTATCCGAGAGATTGTCAGCTTGTGTAGAAAGGATATTCTTGAATGGGACCCGATCGATGTACATAATTATATGGCTGAAAATAATGACATTGTTTACTGTCCTTATGCATATGGATATACCAACTATTCAAAACCTGGTTATGGAAAGCATTTACTTATAGCTACAGATACTGTTACATTCAACAATGTTCCACTAAAAACCGTTCTTGGCGGTACTGGTTTAGCTGTTTCATCAGCTTCAGAAAATCTAGAACTAGCTTGCAAGTATGCTGAATACACTGCTTCTCCATTAATTCAAGAAACGCTTTTCTTTGATGCGGGCGGACAACCCGGTCATCGTAAAGCTTGGCTAAGTTCGGAAACGAATCGTCGATGTGCAAACTTTTTTAAGAATACTCTTAAGACGCTTGACAATTCTTATCTACGTCCTCGCTACAATGGTTACCTTCATTTCCAAGACAATGCAGGAAGCCTTGTTCAGGAATATGCAGTCCATGGAGGTAATCCTAAAGAAGTTCTAGGTAAACTAAATGTCATATATCAAGAATCATTAAATCACGCTGGGAGTTGATTTTAGTGTCACTTTTAAATGGAATCACTGTACTAGATTTTAGTCAGTTTTTAGCCGGCCCTTCTTGTGCATTGCGTTTGGCCGACTTAGGAGCAAGGGTAATTAAAATCGAAAGGCCAAATGTCGGTGACAGTTCTCGCCACTTGGTACTAAAAAAGCAGAAAATCGGCGAGAACAGTTTACTTTTTCATACCATCAACCGAAATAAAGAAAGCATTGCACTAAACTTGAAAGATCCGGCTGATAAAGAAATCACCTTAGAGTTGATTAAAAATGCGGATGTGTTGATCGAAAACAATCGACCTGGTGTCATGAAAAAACTTGGTCTTGATTATGATACAGTAAAGCAACTTAATCCAAAACTTATCTACGGGACTGTTACTGGGTACGGAATAGCTGACAGTTTAAAAACAAAACCAGGACAAGATTTATTAGCACAATCCTTATCTGGGTTAACTTTTTTAAATGGAAATGCAGATCAGCCACCTACGCCATTTGCTCTTTCTATCGCGGATTCGTTTGCAGGAATTCATTTGGCAGAAGGAATTTTGAGCTGTTTAATTCGAAGGAATAAAACAGCTATCGGTGGGCAGGTAGAGGTTTCTTTGTTAGAATCAGCAATCTCACTGCAGTTTGAGGTTCTTACCTCTTATTTTAATGATGGCCAAAAACTGCCTGAAAGATCGAAAATAAATAATGCACATGCATACTTGGCTGCACCTTACGGGATCTATAAAACTAAGAATGGTTATCTATCAATAGCTATGGGGTCATTAGAAATCTTAGGCAAGTTGATTGCTCTTCCACAGCTTGCTAAATATGAAAAAGAAGATCTAGCTTTTACTTTAAGAGATGAGATAAAACAGCAGATAGCAGATATTATAGTTACCAAAACAACTGAAGCTTGGATGGAGCTTCTATTATCTGGCGGCTATTGGGCAGCACCTGTTTATGATTGGCAAGAACTGATAAAACAAGAAGGATTTAAAGCTTTGTTATTTGATATGCAATTAAAAACACCCGCAGGTCCTATTCACACAACTGGTTGTCCTATTCAAGTAAATGGAAAAAGAGAAAAAGACGATAAACCGGCACCTTTACTAGATCAGGATCATGCAAAAATTTTGAATGATTTGGGAGTGAAAAAGAATGATTAAACCTTTAGAAGGCATTCGTGTCTTGGATTGCAGTCAGTTTCTTTCTGCTCCTTCAGCTGGATTGAAACTCGCTGATCTGGGTGCGGAGGTCATCAAGATTGAAAAGAAAGGCGGAGGCGATATTTGTCGTCAGTTATATGTGTCTAATTTTAAGATAGACAATGACAGCTCACTTTTTCATGCAATTAATCGCAATAAAAAAGGACTTGAATTGGATCTAAAGACCGAAAAGGCTCAAATCTTCTTTAAAAAACTTGTCAAAATAGCTGATGTTGTTCTAATCAATTTTCGACCAGGTGTTGCTAGAAAATTGAATTTGGATGCTGAATCGATCCATAAAATCAATCCGAAAATCGTATATGGGGAAATCACCGGATATGGTGAGAATTCTCCATGGAGTAGCTGGCCTGGACAGGATTTGCTGATTCAGGGAATGTCCGGAATCTGCTATCTGAATGGCGATAGAGAACAAGACCCGCTCCCTTTTGGTCTTTCTATGGCTGATTTAGCTGCTGGAGAACATCTGTGTCAAGGTATTTTAGCTGGACTGTTCAATGCACAACGCACTGGAGAAGGTTGCGTTATTCAGACTGAACTACTCACTTCGTTAATGGATCTACAATTCGAATCTTTCACGACTTTTTTGAATAATGGAAATGAACTGCCGGTTCGTAGCGGGTTTCATAATGCCAATCCCTATCTTGACGCTCCTTACGGCATCTACGCAACTAAAAATGGGTATCTAGCGATCGCCATGTGTCCAATCGCCAAGTTAGCTGATTTACTCGATTATCAAGAACTTGCAAACTTCATAAAAACACATACAGTTGAACAAGACAGTGATGAGATAAAACGAATGCTGCAGACAAAATTACTCACTCAACCTACCGAGCATTGGCTTGCCATTCTACAACCTGCCGATATTTGGTGCACAAGGGTATTAAACTGGCAGCAAATGGATAATGCCGGACTATTCGAAGAATTGAAAATGAAACAGGAAATCCATAGTAGTGAAGGTAAGCATTTCTATACTACTCGCTGTCCAATCAGAATCGATGGAGAGATCTTTACTTCCGAAAAAGGTGCCCCTACTCTCGGGGAAGATAATGTCAAGTTTGGAATAAAGGAGGAATAATAATGGAAAAAACAATTTATTTTGAGGACTATCAGTTAGACAGCGAAAGAACATCTTATGGCAGAACGATCACTGAAGCTGATATAGTGACTCACGCTGGTCAAACAGGTGACTTTTTCCCGCATCATATGGATGAAGAATGGTGTAAAACGCAACCCTTTGGACATCGGATCGCTCACGGAACACTAACCTTCAGCATTGCTGTGGGAATGACTGCTAACCTGATCAATCCAGTAGCCTTTTCTTATGGATACGAACATCTACGGTTTATCAAGCCTGTTTTCATTGGTGATACAATCACTACGACTACAACGATTTCAAAAAAGGAAGATCATCCAAAACGTGAAAATATGGGAATTGTTTATGAAACCCTGTCCGTAAAAAATCAACGGGCGGAAGTCGTTATGGTATGTGATCATCTTTTGATGTGCGAAAAACAAGCCTAATAAAAACGCACCAATTCAGAATTTTTGCAGAGCGCAATTCTGAATTGGTGCTTTTCATTTATTTACTGATTGCTTTTTATAATAAAAGTTCAAGACGGCTCTCAATCTCTTGTTTACAGTTTCTCATCATCTCTACAACAGTGTTTATGTTCACGGATTCCATCTCTTCTGTAGAAAAAGTACAACTAAAAGAAGCGATCATTTTCCCATTTTGAACGATCGGCATCGCGATACAGTTTGAGGTTTCACTGGCTTCTTGATGTTCCGTTGAAAACCCTTGTTGTCTAAATACCCGCAACTCCTCCAATAGTTCATCGATATTCTTTTTCGAATTCGCTGTCAACATACGCCAAGGTGAATCTCGATAAAGCTCACGAATTGTCTCGTCTGAATATTGTGAAAGTAACATTTTACCAATTGCGGTACAACTTGCAGGCAAACGTCCGCCAATCTGCTTCATTAAAGAGTAGTTCTCAAAATGCTCACTACGAGCCAAATAAATCACTTCCGTGCCATCTAAAATCCCTGCATGAGAAGTTGTTCGCACTCGGATAGACAGTTCGTTAGTCAACACTTTCAATTCTTGAACCAAATCACCGCTGCCGATAAAGTTCGCTGCCAACTTAATGAAATTACTTCCGGCTACATATTTTTTAGCATTGTCATTAAAGGAAAGATAATCATTTTCCACTAGCTCTTGAATCAAACTGAAGGTCGAACTTTTCGGTGTATTTAATATCTGCTGGATATCTGAAAAGCTTAATCCTTTAGAATGATGCGATATTGCTTCCAATAATCGCAAGGTTCTTTCTGCTGACTTAACTTTTGCCATTTTAAATCCCTACTTTTCTTTCGTCATTTTATCAATGTATTGTTTGGATTTACTATAAAACTCGTTTAAAGAATAGGTTAGCTTTTTCCTATCTCTTTCAATAAAAGCTTGTTCAATTTTTTGACGATAGTGAATACTATTTTCAATCGCACCAGGAACGCTTAAAAAATTTAGCGCACTTTCTCTTCGAATTAAAATAATTGTCTGCATCAATTTTTCCATTATCTTGCTTCCGCAAATCTTACCCATAAACGAATCAAACTCTTCCAGCAAATTGTTATATTCGGCAACAGTTCTATTCTCAGATGCAGCAGCCTCCATCTTTTGAGTGATTTGTTCTAATTTTTCAAGATTCTCTTTCGTTGCGTGATTAAAAGCTAATTTAACTACATCTGTTTCAATCAATTTTCTCGCATGATAAAGTTCCTCTTGATTATGCAATTCCCGTTGGAAAATCCAAGAGATTGAATTCTCCGGTACGGGTTGTTCCGCTTCAGAAACAAAGGTTCCATCATTGGGCTTTATAACGACTAAACCCACTAATGAAAGAGCCCTCAAGGCTTCTCTGACTTGTCCTCTTGACACACCCAGGTGCATTGCTAAAGAGCGCTCATTTGGTAACTTCTCCCCCGGTTTTAGTTCTCCAGAGACAATTTTATCAGCAATTTGATTCATGATTTTTTCAGATTGAGTCAGCTTTTTTTGATTTTCCAAGACCTTACCACCTATCTTAACCAATGGTTCTTATATGAGAACAAACTCTAGTTTATCACATTCCTCTAAAAATGAAAGCGGTAAATCATATATTTTAAACCTATACTATACCTTGCTCGCATATAAAAAGAATAGACATCGCTTTTATCTTATTCTCCTCCTAAGAATCGTTATATACAAATTCAAATTAACAGTGACTGTCGTGATTATAACGGCTCTACTATATCAATATAAAAATCACTATCTAATTATTTATGTCCTAAACATCTGCTACTTGCTGCCTTTGATTCGAATATCCCTCATATAAACAAAACTTATCGTTACCCAACGTTTTGACTATACTTTCCTCCACCTTTTATACTTCCGTTGCAATCAAATTTTAGGAGGATTTAATTATGCTTACAGGTTTAAATTTATTAAACAACCCCTTTTTAAATAAAGGAACAGCCTTTACCAAAGAAGAACGAGCAAAATATGGTATTACTGGGATGCTGCCTAGTACCGTTCAAACATTAGAGCAACAAGCCGTTCAAGCTTACGGACAATATTTAAGCAAACCATCAGATTTGGAAAAACGCATTTTCTTAATGAACGTGTTTAACACCAACCGGACATTATTTTACAAATTGATGGGCCAACATTTAGTTGAATTCATGCCAATCGTTTATGATCCAGTTGTGGCTGATTCAATCGAACAATACAACGAAATTTTCGTTGAACCACAAGATGCGGCTTTCTTATCCATTGATGATCCAGAAAGTATCAAAGACAGCTTGAAAAACGCCGCTGACGGCCGTGACATTCGTTTGATCGTTGCGACTGACGCAGAAGGAATTCTAGGCATGGGCGACTGGGGTGTCAACGGTGTGGATATCGCCATCGGTAAATTAATGGTTTACACTGCTGCAGCTGGAATCAACCCTGCACAAGTTTTACCTGTTTCCATCGATGCTGGTACGAACAACGAAGAATTGTTGAATAACCCACTTTACTTAGGAAACCGTCATGAACGTGTGACTGGCGACACTTACTACGATTTCATTGATCAATTCGTTGAAGCAGCGACAGATCTTTTCCCTGAATTACTATTACACTGGGAAGACTTCGGCCGTGGAAATGCCGCAAACATTTTAGAAAAATATCAAGATAAAATCACGACCTTCAATGATGATATCCAAGGAACCGGAATCGTTGTTCTTGCCGGTGTATTAGGCGGATTGAACATTTCTGGTGAAGCCTTGAAAGATCAAACCATCTTGACATTTGGCGCTGGAACTGCCGGCGTTGGTATTGCCAACATTCTATTAAAGGAAATGGTTCGCCAAGGAACACCTGAAGAAGAAGCACGCAAACACTTCTACCAAGTCGACAAACAAGGTTTGTTGTTTGAATATACAGAAGGCTTAACACCTGGTCAAATTCCATTTGCAAGAAAACGTGCTGAATTTACTAACAGCGAAGAATTAACAAACTTAGAAGCCGTTGTAAAAGAAATTCATCCAACAATCATGATCGGCACTTCTACACAACCAGGTGCTTTCAGCGAAACCATCGTCAAGGAAATGGCGGCTCACACTGCTCGTCCAATCATTATGCCGTTATCAAATCCAACAAAATTGGCAGAAGCTACAGCGAAAGATTTGATCGAATGGACTAACGGAAAAGCTTTGATCGGTACAGGTATCCCTGCTGCTGATGTGGAATACAAAGGCGTGACTTACCAAATCGGCCAAGCCAACAATGCCCTAATGTACCCAGGACTTGGTTTAGGCTTGATCGCTTCAACTTCAACTCGCGTAAATGATGAAATAATTTCTCAAGCAAGTCGCGCGTTAGGCGGAATCGTGGATGTGACAAAACCAGGTGCGTCTATCTTGCCTCCTGTTGCTAAATTGACGGAATTCTCTCAAATCATCGCTGAAACGGTAGTGAAATCAGTCGTTGATCAAAAATTGAACCGCGAAGAAATCACAGATGTCAAAGCAGCGGTTGAAGCAGCTAAATGGGTCCCTGAATACACAGACTAATTCCTCGATTTCCACTAACTAAAAACCACTCTCTTAAATGAGGGAGTAGATGCAATGCTACTCCCCATTTTTATGGATTCAACAATGCTTTACTAAAGAAAGGATCTTTTAAAAATGGCACAAAAAGAATCAACAACTGCGATACCAGTTGAAGAAAAAAAGACCAGCTTCTGGTCAACCAAAATCACTGGTGTTAGCCTTCCAATTTATTTGATCATGGTCGTTGTCCTGATCGTAGCGATGGCTTTAGGCAAATTGCCTACAAATATGATTGGACCAATCGCTATTCTAGTAATTTTTGGGAATTTATTTCATTTTATCGGCAATAAAATTCCGATCGTTAAAAGTTATTTAGGCGGCGGCTCAGTCTTTGCGATCTTCGCGTCTGCGGCAATTGCGACCTTTGGCATCTTGCCTGATGAAGTCGTAAAATCAACACAAAACTTTGTCAGCAACATGGGCTTTTTAGACTTTTATATCGCGGCTTTAATTACCGGTAGTATTCTTGGAATGAACCGTAAGTTATTAATGAAAGCCTCTGTTCGTTTTATTCCCGTAGCACTTATTTCTATGATCGTTTCTTTCTTCGCTGTCGGATTGGTTGGTATGCTGATCGGTAACGGCTTTGCGAATTCTGTTTTATATATCTCATTGCCCGCGATGGCTGGTGGTGTGGGAGCCGGAGCCGTTCCTTTATCAACAATTTATGCGCACGTTTTAGGAACCGATGCCTCATCGATCATTTCTCGTTTGATCCCGGCAACTGCTATGACAAATGTTTTAGCAATTATTGGTGCTGCGTTAGTGGCTCGTGCGGGACAATCATTGCCAAAATTAAATGGTAATGGGAAGCTGATGGAAAAAGGCGATCTTGGCGATGGCAAACCTCGTGAAGTTAAACCTGATATTGCTCAACTAGGTGTTGGGCTGATGGTGGCATTGACCTTCTTCATTTTAGGTCAAATCTGTAACTTCTTTGTTCCAAAGATCCATGCCTATGCCTTCATGATCATCATCGTAGTTATTTGTAAAATTACCAATATCTTGCCAGAATATTATGAAGATGCCGCAATCATGTTTAACAACTTGATTGTTAAAAACCTGACTGCTGCTGTACTAGCTGGTATCGGTATTGCGTTATTAAACTTGAACGTTCTAGCTTCCGCATTAACGTGGCAATTTGTTGTCCTATGTTTGACAAGTGTTATTGTTATCTCTGTCGTTTCTGGTTTCGTTGGTCGTCTATTCGGATTATACCCAGTCGAATCAACGATTACTGCCGGTCTATGTAATAACTCAATGGGCGGAACCGGTAACGTAGCTGTATTATCTGCTGCTAACCGCATGGAATTAATCGCCTTTGCCCAAATGGGAAATCGTTTAGGCGGCGCGATCGTGTTAATTATCTCAGGATTTTTAATGCAGCTGTTTTCATAATAAAAAACGAGCGAACAGCTTTCTTACGATTGAAAGCAAATGTTCGCTCGTTTTTATTTTTGGTATATCGTATCTGAAGTGCTGTGCTAATATTATATTTCCCTTCGTGATTTCATTGATCCTGCAATCCCTGCTACAAAGACAACGAAGAAAATAAATATCAAAACAAAGAATGGAATAATATGAATGGCGCCATTTTCAAAACACATTAATAGATAAATCAACGATGGCAGCGCAAAGAAATAATTGGCTGCTCTTCTATTCGGATTGATAAACCTATCGTAGATCAAAACACAAAATGGTGCGACAGCGCAGATCATTATTTTAAGCATCCAGGCTTCGGTTACTTTGAAGGAAAAAACACTTATTAGAATAACCAACAATATCAGTAATACACCAACAATCTTCTGTTTGTTCAAAAAGACACCCTCTTTTCCATGAATCAGATTCATTTCAAACCAAACGATCTAAAAAAAAATAAATATATTATGTAAACTTTTGTTTCTTACTCTTTTATTCCACTACTATAGCATTGATATTCAAACATTTGAACAAAAAAAGGAGAATGCTTTCCAATTCTCCTCGTTTTTCTTGTTTCTACCATCTTCCTCGTTTTAATCGAGCCTTGTTTACATAGCGTTTCGCATTTGCTGGAATCCGATCTGGCGAGTCGTCCGTATCAGCTTCCCAAGGATAGAGTCCCTCTTCGTTTTTTTGGAAATTTTGCAGTTCGTCTTTTTGTGAGTCCTCGCTCCGTTCGTTCTTCTTCCGCAAACGCATAAGGAAATAAGACAGTGCGATGAGTATTAACGCGATAAATCGAATCGTACCTACCATGATCCTTACCTCCTCATTTCATGTAGTCGATAGTTAATTAATCCCGACAGAAAATGTTCAGCATCATCGATTCTCATTCTAAAACGGTCATGTCTGGCGAAAAAGCCATAGCTGATCGTATTTGGCTGTTTGAAAAATTGGGCAAATTCTGGGAACATGACGCCAGTCGTGATTTCATGCTGAACTCTTTTTTTCATGACCGAGTTGATCCTGTCCTTTACAATGTTGAACTCTTTTGAGCTTTCAAACAGTTGCGTTTTCAGTTCGCTAGTCGATAATTTTTCAACCATTTTAGACGCTGCGACTAGCAACTCCAACATTGTGGGATAAGCCGTATCTCGTTTATCAATGAAGTTAATATTCCCAAGTGCATTGTCCAAGCCAAATTGATAATACTCTTTCTTTTCTTGATAAATCAGCAGTTCATTGGTTGCGTAACTAAGCCAATGATCATGATATTTTTGGTAGCCATTGGCAATAAATTGATTCATGAGATCCTCACAAATCTGCATGATCTTTGCTTCTTTGAAAATACCATAAGCCCGAAGCAGGGCAAAAAGGATTTCACCATCATAATAAACGATTCTAAATGTTTCCTTGATTTGTAATTGCGAATCCAACACATGGATGGTTCGATTGTCCTTTGTTATAAATTTATCCTTTACAGAAACAATCAATCGCCTTAAAATCGGTTGAAATTGCGAATCTCCTGTGACTTCGCTATATTTAGCAATCGCTAAAATCGCTGTTGCTTGTGCTCCCAGCTTGTATTCTACACTGGAACTTAACGGTTCCTTGACCAAAAGATAGCCCGAGACTTCTGAGAGTAAATGCTGGATGCCCCATTGAAGACTTTTTTCAAGTAAAGGCTTTATTTGTTGATCATTCGTGTATCCGGCAGCTTCGGCTAACGCGTACAAGGAAGAAAAATGTCGGACAGAATTATAGCCTTTTATTCGTTGGTCATAACAGGGGAAATAACCATAAATAAATTGTCCTGTCTCTGTTAATTGGCGCTTTAGATAGTCACTGCCTTTTTCAATCACTAGATCAGTTATTTGATTCAAATTTAAAACCGAAACGGACCGCACTCGATTGCCATTTCCATAATCAATCAAAGGAAAAACCTGATCATTTTCAAAGTAAAAAGCTTCGGTTTTAAATAGATATAGTGGAGCAGTTGATAACTGAGCTGTCTTCGCGTTTCTTATGCCATATTTTCTCTTCATATAGCCACGATAATTTTGATCATCAATTGAAAGTTCCGGTAGATTTCGCCCGACCTTGTGCTCTTTGCTAGGCTTTAAGATCGCATTTCCCACCAGTTCTTCCATTAAAAAGCTCTGCTTCTTTCTTCCATTTACCCGAAAATTGAAATCGCCGTAGTTGTTCCTTTTGACACTGCCAATCAATTCCTGAAGTTCTTGGAAAGTAATCTTCTTTTCCTCTGTTACAACATCTAGTCGAAAATACGGGGCTTGTTCAAGGTTCTTTCTTTTATAGTATGATAAAAAATCATTCCAAATTGTTTGATAATTATCGCCGTACAGCTCAACGACCTGACTACGTTCTGCGAATTTACCGATACTGATAATTAAGAGAGGACTCACCTGCTTTGTCCGCATCTTACTAAGCAGCTCTTCCACCACTTGGAATTTATTTTCAATTAATTGAATCGACATTTTATCACCCCATAAAAGATCAATGAAGGGAACATTCCCTTCATCAATCCCGTTTTTTTAGTCTTCTTTTTTTGTCTTTCTAAGTTTCCATATACCAATACCAGAAAAGAATGCGGCTAATGCTCCTAACGCTGTGAGCGATGTGTCAGTGTCCTCACCGGTTGCTGGATATTGTTTCGCGCTTCCAAGGTAACTAGTTCTTCCGCTTCCAACACTTCCTGACCCACTTGCACTATATCTTCCTAGAGAAGATGTCGGTGGTGTACCTTGGTTATTCGCCATTACAGGTACTCCTCTGTTGTCGTCGCTATCCGCATCGGCGTCAGAGTCTGAGTCAGCATCGGCGTCAGCATCAGCATCGGCATCAGCATCAGCGTCGGCATCAGCGTCGGCGTCGGCATCGGCATCAGCGTCGGCATCGGCATCGGCATCAGCGTCGGCATCAGCGTCAGCGTCGGCATCGGCATCAGCGTCGGCATCAGCATCGGCGTCAGCGTCGGCATCAGCATCGGCATCAGCGTCGGCATCGGCATCGGCATCGGCGTCAGCGTCGGCATCAGCGTCAGAATCAGCGTCGGCGTCAGCATCGGCATCAGCGTCGGCGTCAGCATCAGCGTCGGCATCGGCGTCGGCATCAGCGTCAGCGTCGGCATCGGCGTCAGAATCAGCATCGGCGTCAGCGTCGGCATCGGCATCAGCATCGGCGTCGGCGTCAGCGTCGGCATCGGCATCGGCGTCGGCATCAGCGTCGGCATCGGCATCAGCATCAGCGTCGGCATCAGCGTCGGCATCAGCATCGGCATCGGCATCGGCATCAGCATCGGCGTCGGCATCAGCATCGGCATCGGCATCAGCGTCGGCATCAGCATCAGCGTCGGCGTCGGCATCAGCATCGGCGTCGGCATCAGCATCGGCGTCGGCATCAGCGTCGGCATCGGCATCGGCGTCAGCGTCGGCGTCGGCATCGGCATCGGCGTCCGTTTCATCATCATCTGGAATAATTGCAGGTGTCGGTAAACTTGGCACGTTGTTTTGATCATAGGCAATTAATTCAATTTGATCTAATGCATCGACATCTTCTGCAGATAAAGGGATTGAAAATCGACCATTCTCATCCGTCTCTCCTTCAGCAATTTCTGTGCCGTCTTTATAAATTCTAACGATCGTATTAGGGTCCGCATACCCTGTAACTTTATAATCCGTTGATGAATTCCCTGTAACTACTACATCATACGGTGCAGTTACTTGTGCTACTTTATAAAAGATTGGTGTATAGCCATCGTATTCTGTAGAAATATCAATTGAAAGAAGATTCGTTTTCACAATTGTAGCTAAAAATCCAGCTTCATAAGGTTGAGTCAAGTCTATTCCCCGATCAATTAACTCTTGAGGGATCGGATCAATGATAGTTGTTGGAATCGTAACGTTCGTTTCTCCTAAAATACTCGCATCTGCAAGCTCACCAATTAATGTTGAGCCTGTATTTACTAAAGCTTGGGCAGTGGCGAAGGTTCCATTGAAAATAGGTTTTAGCGTCAGATTTAGCGTTTGATTCAAAAGTCCAGCACCGGTTCCTGTAATTGTCAGTGCCTGGACAGCACTATTCAAATCACTAAGTATTTGATTGACGTTTTCTCGAATGATCGTTTCCAATACACCGTCAAGATCCGCATAAATATATTGATCCCCTTGGGCCTGCAATTGCAATGCGACATCTGCGGCAGTCAGACTACTTAAATTTTCTAATAGATTTAATTGTTCATAAACCTCATCTAAATTTATATTCAATAATGGATTAGAGTTAATTAATGTGTTAATCGAGTTTATTAGTGTAGTCGTTGCGCCGTCAACAATCGATAGT
This sequence comes from Enterococcus sp. DIV0187, assembly GCF_051713785.1. Classification (NCBI taxonomy): domain Bacteria; kingdom Bacillati; phylum Bacillota; class Bacilli; order Lactobacillales; family Enterococcaceae; genus Enterococcus; species Enterococcus sp. DIV0187. The sequence goes on along the minus strand of NZ_JBIOQO010000002.1, from coordinate 130,984 downwards.
AATGGAGCTAGACCGTTTTCCGGAAGTAAAATATTCGTTGAGAGCGCTCCTGTACCATTCGGTGCTACGTGACCTCGAAGTCCTTCAGGAATTGCCAACACAGCCATTCTACTGCCTGCAACAACACTTAGATCAATACCGCTATCAGCTGAAATAGTAAAATCCACACTTCTAACAGCATTTTCAATAGTAAAAGGACTCGTATCAGTTGTTCCACTTGAATTGGAAGAGTTCAAACTACTAAATAATTGCCCATCTATCAGCGCTGCATAAGCCTGTGTAGATTGCGTTGAAAAAAACGGAGTTGCTATTGAAATCGGTGTCAATCCTAGTAACAAGCCTGTCGCTACTGAAGTTCCTACATAGATATATTTTCTTGAACGTCGTTTTGCTCGTGCTTTTTGGTCCATTAACTTTCGATAATCCCTCTTCAATCTTTTCATCCCCTAAAAATAATTTATTTGAACTATTTTTTTGGTACCAGCAAAATGGTTTGATCACTTAAGTTAATAGGAATTTAACAAGAATATAATCTCCGAACAACTAGATTGTTTTACAATAAAGAACTTTGACAGGACTTCTTAGAAGCTAAATTAGGCATACCTTATAATAAAATAAAGCTCTGCTGTGTTATGAAAATACTCATCTAAAAATGCTCGTTTATGACATTTATATGAATAAATGGTGAATATTATTTTAACTTAAGCAAGAGACACATTCTTATTTTAAAAATATTCAGTTATTTTAAAATCCGCTGTTGGTGAGTATGGATAACCTACCCCTGGAATTCGAAAAGGGATTCTTATATTTCTAAAAAAATGAAAAAGATGACAGGTCTTTTTGTTTGGTTTGAAAAATGACACCCATATTTCAGAGTCGGAATATTTTTGCTTATTGCCGATATACTAGTTCTGCTTAGCCGAGTTTAGCAGTAACTGTGGGCGTAGAAAAGAGAGCTCATGAAGTCAAACATGAATATACCTACTGTAAAGCGATTTTTTCATGTGAAAATTTCTACTTTTCTTATAGAGGCAATAAAAATAACCCATCGGTTTTCCGATGAGTCATGAATTCTTATTCTATTATCAATCTCGACATGATCGGAAATTTTTCAACTATTTCCAATTGTTATATCGCTGAGTTCATTGTCGAATCTTTTTTACTGGCTTTTTGATATTCGCGTAAAAAGTAAGCCGCAAACAGAAGTGTCATAAGTTCAGTGATCGGCAAACTCGCCCATACTCCCGTTAATCCCCAGAAGTTCGCTAAAACAAGCACTAAAGGTATTAAGAAAAAATAGCCTCTGAACAATGCCAACGTAAAAGCCTGTTTGGCACGACCGATTGCTGAAAAGAAAATGCTAAAAACGACATTCAGTGAAGAGCCAAATAATGACAAGAAGAAAATCGGAATACCAGCAGCAGCTAATCGGATCAGGATTGGATCATTTTCACGATTAAACGCGGAAATGATTGGGTATTTCAAGAAAAATAGGACCAGATACAAGCCAACCGCCATAACAAAGCTAACCCTTAACCCAAAGGCCAAGGTCTTTTGGATAGTGGTGCGGTCTTCTTTGTTTGCGGCACGACTGATTAATGGCTGAATTCCCTGTGCGACGCCAGTAAATAAAGAAAGCGCAACTACTAGAATATTTGCCAAAACTCCATAAGCAGCAATGGCAATATCTCCGCCTAAGCCGATCAATACCTGATTGAAGACTAGAATACTTACACCCGTACTCATTTCCGCAAGAAATGAAGATAACCCCAGCTGCACACTTTGAGTGACCGTCTTTAGCTTCGGAATCGCCCATCTCAATGAAAGGGAACGCTTTGAGAAATGTCGGTGAGTACTCAAAATGAGCAGACTAAGGACTGGAGACAATACCGTTGCCAACGCTGCACCAGCCATTCCCATATTCATTGGGAAAACAAAAATATAATCAAAAATGATATTGAAAACACTGGAACAAATCATCGCCTTCATTGCCAACTGCGGATTTTGATCGTTGCGAATAAATGCTAGACATAAATTGTTCAAGATAAAAAATGGCGCCATCACCAAAATAAAGCGCATATACATTGTTGTATACGCAACAGTTGCGCCACTTGCTCCTAAAAGTAACGCCAAATCTTGACTGAAAAAGGTCCCTAGTCCAGTAAAAAAGAGTCCGATGATCCCACCAATCACCAGCAGCTGAGAAAAATAGCCACCGCTTCTTCCCTTCAGCGCAAACAACGTCGCGCCGCCCATACCCAACAATAGCCCTAGCCCCGTCAGTAGATTGAATATCGGCAGTGCAATATTCAAGGCCGCCAAGCCTAGCACTCCCACCCCATTTGCAATAAAAAACGTATCCGCTAAAATATACAGCGATAATCCTAGTGTACTTAACACGCTTCGTGTGACATAACCTTTTATCTCATTCATTTGATTCCCTCCACAAAAAAATAGCATCCTACCCTCCTATGGCCTACGGGGCAGACTGCTACTCAAAACAAAACCCGGCGATTTTGCTAAAAGTTCTTCATAATTTCCTTACATTCTAGCAATAAACAAAGCAAAAGGCAATCCAATTCTACAAATCAAGATACATCACCCGTTCACCATTCTCCGGATCATGCCTTTGACTGTCAATAAAACCAAAGCGCTGATAATAAGGAATAATTTTTTCATTTTCCTCATGCACACTCAAATAAATCCGCTCAATCTCATACTGTTCTTTCATAAAATCGATCAGTAAAGGAATAAACAAGCTCCCATAGTGTTTTCCTTGAAACTTTGCGTCGATCATTAATCGATCCAGCCACATTGACTTATCCTGCTTGGCACCAATCATGGAAAAACCGATCAACTGACGATCATCATACAATGCCAACGGCTGCCAGTTAAGAGAAACATCATAGGCTGCCTCCAGCAAAGATTGACCATTCGTCTCGATGAACGCCTCCTGATCCTTTGAAACAGAAAGAGCAACGATATCACGCCAATTACTTTCATCTACATCTTTAATCAATAATCCCATTGGTTGCGTTCTCCTTTAAAGGTACTATTTGTAAGCAACCATAACAAATACAGAAAAAAACAGCAATCAAAAACCGATTGCTGCTTAAAAACTTATTCAGCTACTTCCTTACTTTCACGCATAAAGATCGCCGCGCCAATGGCACCAATCAGAACGATGGTTCCGGCAACATAACAGATTTGAATCAAGCCTTTATCGAAAGCATCCACAACCAGCTTCTGTAAATCTTGAACAAATGGCGCTTTACTTAGTGCATTTGAAAAAGCAATTTCATGACCGGAAAATGGGCCGGCTTTGATTAATCCGTTCACTAATTTTTCTGGTAGATGCAGCGAAGAAGCCTGTTGACTTACAACATTCCCATAACGATTGGCTTCGACTAAGCCTAAAATTACTACTCCAAAGCTGGTACCAAATTGGCGGAAGACATTCAGTAATCCTGAAGCCATGCCCATTTCCTGTGGAGCCACACCTTCTAACCCAGCCGAGTTCAATACCGGATTAACAATTCCGTTGGCGATTCCGATCATGACTAACGTTGGCCATAATTGAGCATAGCCCATCGTTGGAGATAATTGACCGATCAAAAAAATGAATCCAGCGCCGCTGACTAATAGTCCGGCAACGATCATCCATTTTTTCGAGAATTTGTTACCAAGAATTCCAACGACTGGTCCTAAAATCAATGACCAAACCGATAAGGCCAATTGACGAATTCCAGTATCAAAGGCGGACCAGCCAATATAGTTTTGCATCAGGACTGTCAAGTACGTATTAAAAGCGTAGATACCAGAACCTAAAGCAAACGCGACTAACACTGAACCAATGAAATTGATATTTTTGAACATCGACAAATTCATCATAGGATTTTGTACTTTGGCTTCCGCAAAAATAAATAGTGCTAAGAAAACAACCGCTAAAAGCAGCCATCCACCTATGCGCAGATCAGTCCAGGCCCAGCTGAGGTGGGTTTCCTTTTGAATTAAACCATAGATTGCGCTGAACAGTGCTGCCGCGGATAAAATCATCCCGATAAAATCAATTTTTTGATCTTTCCCATAGCTTGGTGTTTCTTTGACAAAACGAACCGTCATTAAGACGGCAATAATTCCGATCGGCAAATTAATAAAGAAGATTGATTCCCAACCAAAGGCGTCTACTAGAAAACCACCGACTAACGGACCAGAAGCCGAAGACAAACCAATAACAGAACCTAAAATACCTAAAGCTAGTCCGCGTTGTTTCCCATCAAAATTGGAAGCCACCAGCGCCATCGACAAGGACATCATTCCAGCCCCACCGACTGCTTGGACACCACGACCAATATCTAAAATCAATAAGGATGGTGCAAAGCCATTCACTACAGAAGCGATGACAAAAAGAATCAAACTAGCTAAAAAGATTTTTTTTCGTCCATACATATCGCCCATTTTTGACACGATCAGCAACGTGACCGCAAACACTAAGGTATAAGCATTCAGCACCCATTGCAGCTGCGTAAAGGGTTCATTGAAGGCCTTTTGCATAGTCGGTAATGCGACGTTTACTACAGTCACATCTAAAAGGCCCATAAATACGCCTAATGACATCGCGAACAACGAGAACCATTTTCTTGAAGAATTTTTCATAAACTGTTCCAACTCCTACTATTTATAACATTCAATCGCTTCAGTAGACCATTACTTTCGATCAGCGATTTGTTTTTTTATCCAGATTAATTTTGTTTTGGCAATTTGAATATCCAACTCATAGGCCTCCACTAAAATACGAAAACGTTCCGCATTTTCCGGAAAACGCCCTTGAGAATCAACCATTTCTGCCTGCGCCTGTTGATAGAACATTAGATCCTTTTCAATAAACAGTTGGAACTCATCCAAGATTCTCAGCTGCTCAGTAAGGTCCACGCTATCCAGCGAACGTAATTTGAAATGGATCCTATCATTGCGCTTCGCATCAGAAGGAATTTTTTCCTTCATTAACTCAATAAAGCGGTCGACACCTTTTGTAGTAATATGCCACAGCTTCATCTTTCGCCCATCCTCATAAATCGTGGAAGTCACGAGCCCTTCCTTCTCTAATCTTTCTAATGATGGATACAATACCCCGCTAGAAACCTTCCGCATCGGCTGCAATGCAGAGCCGACGATTTTTTGAAGCTTATAGCCGGTTTTATCACTGGTAATCAATGAGCCTAAAAGCAGTAAATCGTACATTTTATCCCCCTCCCGATAAAACAGTATCAGTCTTTTAGATATATCGACTTGCTTATTATAGGTCTTTTAGACATATTGTCAAATAAAAAATACTCTTATTTTATTAGAAAAATCCGACTTAAATGAGAACAAAAAGAAACACCTGCGACGAAATAGTCGCAGGTGCCGAGCACTCAAGAATTATTCGCAAATATCATTCAAAAAACTGCTTGCTTTTTTGTCGATAAAGATAAATCATGGAGTTGAAGTACCTCTTGTCACAAGCGATAAAGGAAACGATTTTTACTTTTTGGAAAGGACGAATTACTCAATGAACTTAATGCAGAATTATTATCAAGAACTTCAGAAAAACATGGAATATGTCATCAGCAATGAGTCAGAGGCGATAACTAAAGCAGCGACACTCATGAGTACTTGTATTGAGACGGAAAATAAGGTTTATTTTTTTGGCACGGGACATTCCTATATCGTCGGTCAGGAAGTCTTTGCCCGCGCAGGCGGCTATGCGGGCTTTATCCCGATCCTTGAAAATGAACTAGGCATGAATCATGCCTTCAAAAGCACGCTGATTGAACGAACCACTGAATACGCCGATGTTTTGCTAGAATTGTATCCGTTTAAAAAAGGCGATGTAATCGTCATGACCTCAAATTCTGGACGAAATGCGCTGTTAATTGAACTGGGGCTGCGACTTAAGGAGATGGGCGTTAGCATCATTGCCATTACTGCTTTGGAGGCGTCAAAAAATAGTATTAGCCGGCACAAGAGCGGATTGCGCTTGTTTGAGCTTGCGGATGTTGTCCTTGATAATCGCTCTGTTTACGGAGATGCCAGCCTTTCTCATAATGATGAAATAAAAACAGGGCCTACCTCAACCATCATGAGCTGCTTTATCGTCCAGCTTTTAGTCAGCGCGTTCGTTCAGCTTGAAGTTGAAAAAGGCGGCGATGTTCCAGTTTTCAGAAGTAGCAATATCGATGGCGGCGATGCCTATAATGAGAAATTGTTTGAACGTTATCGGTAACAACTGAACGTAAATTATTCTTTGATAAACAGTAAGCCAGAAACCCTTTTCTTCATTGAAAGAGGTTCTGGCTTTTTATCACTTCGTTAAAAATTCTTTTCGTCAACTAGCTCGTTTTCTCAATAAAGCCACGAATCGCTTGATCGATCACATCCCCGTTGCCATCAATCGTATGTCCGCCGGTCTCACAAATTACAGTATCTGCCTTAACTCGTTTAAGCAACTTTTCGATAGCCTCATACTTCGCCATTGGATCATCTTTCGCGTGACAAACTAAAATCGGCACGCTGATCGTTTCTAAAGTATAGTCATCATAATTCAAGGACATATCCGTATTTGTAACCTCGCTATCTGCTTTCACTCCTTGACGCCTAGGGGTAGCTGGCAGCATGGTTTCAAACAAATTATTGCTTTCAATAGTCGAACCCATCATTTTATTGAAGACAAAGCCAAAATGCTTCATTGAAAACCACATAATAAAGTCATTGACGATAAATGGTGGTGGTCCTTGCAGCCTCATTGCCTTTATTTCTTTTGGGGTTCTCTTCTGGTCCGGCGCTCCAGAAGATAATAATATTAACCCCTTCAGCCTGTCAGGATAATCCAAAGCCATCCTTAATCCAGCGGCACCGCCTGCTGAAGTTGCTAGAATATAGCCTTTTTCAATATTCAACTGATCCATCATTTCAACAAAAGCCTGAGCTTGATTTTTTGGTGTGGGATCGCTCGGCAGATCTGAGCCTAAATAGCCAAAGCGAGCAGGGGCAATTTTTCGGTAGTCCTCTCCTAATACTTGATTCAGACTAGTTATTCCCTGATCATATCCGCCAAATATCCCATGAGAAATGATAACTGTCTCCCCAGATCCTTCATCAAGATAGTTCATTTTTCCGAAGCTGGTAATCAAGGGCTTAACGTTATACTGATTCAAACGGGCATAAGCGTTTTTCATGTCTTTCTTATAAAGATAAAATTCTATACAAATAATAATTAATACCACAAACATTATTAAGTATCCCAAAATTTTTCTCCTTTTAGAGTGATGATTTAAGTATAACAGATACCGATTAACAGTTTTATTACTTTGTGGTAAAGGTACACTTTCAATGTAAAAGCAGCTTCCAACTTTCAGCTCGGAATGCTACACTTAAGATGATTTGAACTATTTTTGACTTTTAAAAAGATTCCGAGGTGTGGTTATGATTAACGAAGAGACTCAGTTAGACTCTGCTTTACAATTAAAAAAATACGTACGAGACATTGGCTGTCCAGAGTCAGCGGATATTCAGCACTGTCTGGAAAATTCAGCGGTTATCGCCAAAATTCTGGCTGAAAAGATTCGCACAGATACCTTCACCGGTCTGCGAAAGCTGGAATTTCTATTAGCAGAGCTTTCGGAAATTCCTTACTTTGAACGGTTGGAAACGGTTCAAGTCATGCTCAACACACTTTACAAGCAAACAAATGTTGACGAAGGCTTTTCACTAACTGGAAAACAAAACGGTGTTCTGGCCTGTCATAATGCACTTTGCACATCAATTTTTATTCGGGCTGGCAAAAAAGAATGGGCCGAACAAGGTGTTCGATGGATCATTTCTTACTTCCCATTTGATAGAAACGAGCCCTCCAACTGGCAGGGTAAGGACCTCTTTCATCGCTTTGGGGGCTGTGTTGGAAATTCACCTTGCTATGATGGTGTCGTGAAATCAGTCAAAGCCCTCTCAGAGTATGCAGAAAAATACGGAGAGCTTCCCGGGCTTCGTACGAAGTTACAACAAGGGTTAGACTATATTTTGAAGCATCGGGTGATTTTCCATCAGAACAACGACGAGTATTTATACGATGATTTGATCACGCTTTTTTACCCCTATCCTTATCGCACAAATATCGTTGAGGCTCTTAGCGTTCTAAAATCAGAGAAGCTCTTGGATCGGCCAGAGTGTCAAGCGGCACTTGATTATTTGAAGGCGAAGCAGCAGAGTGATGGCGATTGGCAGGCTGAGAAGATTTTTATGAAGAGTTCATGGGTTCCTTTTGATGAGTTGAAAAAGCCGGGAATGTGGATCACCGATGAAATTAATTGGATTTTAACGAGATAAAAATGACCTTGGTGACTTCTATGTCATCAAGGCCATTTGGTCTCTATATTCGATTTAGTGACTCAAATGATAATACTCTTCTTCCATCCGCTGCATTCTTGCACGTTCCTTTTTGTTGTACCAAGGAGAAACAGTGAAGGCCAACACATCGTTGATCAAATAAACCGAGCTGTTGACAAACATCGCTAAGCTGGCGGAGCCATGTCGGAATGAAATGAACCAAAGAACCATTTGGGCAAGGCCTGAAGCCAGCCACCAGAAATATTGATTGTTGTAGCGTAAGAAGCTGATAATTCCGGCACTCAGACTAATAGAAAAGGCAATCGCATCAATCCAAGGTCGGGGATCATCAGTGAAGCGTTGGATCAAATAACCAGAAACAAAGTAAACGATGATAGTACTGATAATCGCAATGCCCCATGTTTTTCCGGTGAACTTGCGGATTTTTGCGGCCATGTTGTGATTCCATTCCTTACTTAATAAAACAGGAATATCAAGGGTGATCATATAGGCGATCTGTTCGCCGATGCTTAAATAATTTTTGGCTGAATAGCCAACATAAATAAAGCAGATTGCCGAGATAATTCCTAAAATACCATTGACCGACTTTGCGGCATTAATGGACAGAATACATAAAACCCCTAAAGTTGTACCAATGAAGGTAATTACAGTTAGAAGGTTGATTGGTTGGTTAACTAGTGTCATCACCTGACAGCCTAGACTGAAGAAAAAGAGGTAATAATTTTGTTGCGGCCAGCCTTTTAACTGGTGAAGTAAAAATTTAAAATAATTTATCATGGTGGAGCTCCTCGTTATAAATATTTAGGGATTCATCTTTATATCTATACCCTCGAAAAAACAGACGTTCTTTAATTCTCAAATAAAGGACCTATTAAAAAATTCCTTTTTCAATATTTCCATTTGGATAATAACAAGGACTTTTCAGTTCCTGCTGATTCAACTTATTCGTTTCTTCTTTGATCAGCTTGATCACTGTTTCAGCAGCCTGCGGATCAGCGACAAAATCGTAGTGATCGCCGTCGATCTGGATTTTTGGACAAATATTAAAATTATCATACCATTGCTCATAACGCTCGTTGACCATTCGATAGTAATCATACAGCTCAGGATTTACGGCAATTTGTTCGTAATCTCGCCCACGCTTTTGAATCCGATCCAGCATCACATCAAAGGAAACCTTAATATGAACCATTAAATCAGGCCGTTTCTTTGGTGCGGCAGTCTCCAATTCCTTCAGCATCGTGTCCAATAAGTTGTCATATTGCAGCACTTCCTGTTGACTTACGCGCCCAAGATCAGCATTCAAATGAAACAGTAAACTGTCTTCATAAATTGAGCGATCAAGCACGTTATCCGCTTGCTTCAAGGCATCCTTCATCGCCAAAAAGCGTTTATTTAAAAAGAATATTTGCAGCAGAAATGTATATTTTTCTGGATTCGAGTAAAACAACGGCAATACTTCGTTATCATCCACGTTCTCGTAAAATGGTTTTGAATTCATTTCCTGCGACAACATATCTGTCAAACTACTCTTCCCTGCACCGATTGTGCCAGCTATTAATAGCATCGTTTCATCCATCCCTCTCTCATTAAAGTAAGAATTTATCTTTTAAATCCTTGATAATAGTACTCCTAATTTTTTTTGATGTAAAGACTAGATTTTGTGTCTAATTAGTGATATACAAAACCGACAACACAATATATAGTGTTGTCGGTTTCAAGAGTTTGTATGCACTTTCTTTGCTATGTTGACGATTTTTCATCAAAAATATTGGACTCGCTGCTATCTCTTTTTTTGGTACTATTTTTCTAAAACCGTGAAAAATAAGTTTATTTTCGTTTCGCATACGATCCGACTATACTCCTCGTATGTTTGATCTTCTAAGTCAAATACTTTATTACCAACTTTTAATCCTGCAAAAAGTCGGAATCGCTGCTATCTCTTTTTTTGGTACTATTTTTCTAAAAACGTGAAAAATAGGTTTATTTTCGTTTCGCATACGATCCGACTATACTTCTCGTATGTTTGATCTTCTAAGTTGAAGACTTTACTACCAACTTTTGATCCTGCAAAAAGTCGGAATCGCTGCTATCTCTTTTTTAGGTACTATTTTTCTAAAATCGTGAAAAATAGGTTTATTTTCGTTTCGCATACGATCCGACTATACTTCTCGTATGTTTGACCTTCTAAGTTGAAGATTTTACTAACCACTTTTAATCCTGCAAAAAGTCGGACTCGCTGCTATCTCTTTTTTTGGTACTATTTTTCTAAAAACGTGAAAAATAGGTTTATTTTCGTTTCGCATACGATCCGACTATACTTCTTGTATGTTTGATCTTCTAAGTTGAAGTCTTTACTAACCACTTTTGATCCTGCAAAAAATCGGAATCGCAAAAGAGACCTCTTTACTTTATGCAAAGAGGTCTCAAAATATTAATAATCAAATTGACGGTAGTAACGACGAATGTCTAATGGATGGCAATTTAATTTTTCAACATGGGCATCGATTCGTTGGGTGACACAGTGCATTAATAAATGCGGTAGCACTCGACCGCGATTTTTCTCGCTGATCCCTTCAATTGGATAATCCTTGGAATCAATGAAGGTATAGTTTCCACAAATACGTGGCAAGAGGTTTTTCACTCGCTCAGCTAATGGACGCTGCTCATCTTCCCCTAAGAACAATGTTACTGGTGTGGTTTCATCAACGATTTCTAGTGTTCCATGTAAGAATTCAGCAGCGTGGATTGATTTAGAGCGTAACCAGCTTTGTTCTTCCCAATAGCACATCGCGTATGAGTAAACAGCGCCCCACTGATTACCAGCCCCGATAAAGTAATGCATATCATCGTGACGATGTTTTTCAGCAAACGCACGACCAAAGTCTTCTGCTTGTTTTTCTGCTTCGACTAACCCTTTAGCTAAATGGTTTTCCAATTCCTCATAATACTCTTCATAATCTGGAAAATCGCCATTCTTGTTCATCAAACGATCCGCAACCATGAAAAATTTGATTTGCTCAGTTCCAGGATTCGGATAGGTAATCACGTGATCACAGCTTTCAGCCAGTTTCGTACCTGCCGTATCAATGAAGCCTAATAATGTCGCACCGACTTCTTTAATCATATCCACTGCCTTCACGACTTCTTCCGTTGTACCTGTTACTGAAGAAAGAATCACTAATGAGTCCTTCGTCAGTCTGCGATTACCCGTAGTGTAATATTCAGCAGCGTGCTGCACATACACTGGCAAATCACTGCGACCGTTAATATACGTTACTGCCTGCATAGCAGAAGCATAAGTGCCGCCGATTCCTAAATAAAATACATTGTCGTAGCCTTTTTCCCAAACCTCGTCAACGATTTTTTCAACCTGTGGACGTAGTTCTAAGGCTCCTTGGATATCATCAATTTGCTGCTGTTCATTAAATTTCAACATGTCATAAACTCCTCAACTTTATATTTTACTTTTTAATACTGCGTCAAAATCATCAAAAATTCGTTTGCTTAAATCAATTCCCTTCGCCGTTGCCGTGCGATACGCCAGCAGTTGGAATGGAATAATCAATACTAATGGCGAGAAAAGCTCAGAAACTTTGATATCTAAACCTAAAGTATCGTTATCAGAAGCTTTTTCTGTCGTCACCCTCAGGATTTTCCCAACAGAACTATCCATATAAGCCGCTAAAGCCTGTGATCTTTCAAGATTCACACTAGGTGTTTCGATAAAGATCAGCGTATGTTCCCAATCGGCTTCCAAATATGGACCATGCATGTAAGCCTCCAGCTCGAAACCCTGACTAGGACGGCGCACGGTTTCAGTAAATTTCGTTTCAAACTCTTTGGCTGTTCCCCAGTTTGGTCCATAACCTAGTGCAACGAAACGTCCGCCAAGCTTCAGCAGATTTTCGTGCTGCTCAAAAAAGTCATTGGATTTTGTGATCACACTTGGAATATGCGTAATCAACTCCGCTAATTCTTCCTTAAGCGCATAAAGCTTTTGCTCATCAATTTGTTTTTTCGAAACGCCGACTTTGATTGCCAGCAGGATCAATTGTAAAATTGTTGCTGAGAAGCCTTTTGTAACAAAGCCAACGGTTTCGATTCCCATGTTTAGGTCAATGACTTTATCAACCACTTGAGCAATCGGACTTTCTACATCGCTGGTTAACACGATCCGTTGAATCTCGGTGCCACTTAATTCCTTCATCGCATCGATTGTCGAGGCACTTTTACCGCTTTGAGAAACGCCGATAATCGTATCGGTTCCTTTGATCAAGCGTCCATAATGATTGAAATTATAGGGTTCTTCAATTGTAATCGTGACATCCGCCAATGTTTCAAACGCGAACTTTGCTGATAAACACGCATTGTAAGAGGAACCTGTCGCTAGAATCGTGACAGTATTCATTTCTGCCAATTGTGTATCCGTCGAAAAATTATACTCGGTTAAAATTTTCGTCAATGTTTCTTGTTCTTGATCAATATAATCAAGCATTGTCATTGTTGACATGTTTTCCCTCCATTCTTAAAAGATCCCGATTAACGAACCAAGGATGCCGAAAACAGCTAAGCCTAATAAAATCGTCAAGGCTTTGACTTCCTTTTTCAATAAATAGAAGACTGCGCCAAAAGCACCCAGTGATAAGATTCGCGGCACGATATCGTCAAAAATACTTTGAACTGTCACCGCATTTTCACCTGTTCCGATTTTTAGCGGGATATTGATATCGATCATTGAATCAGTCATTCCGCCAACAACCATCAACCCGATGATTGAAGCACCTAAGGTCAAGCTGCCCATCATGCCATTCTCCTGAATCTTCTTCAAGAAGCCGGTTCCCAATTTATAGCCCCAAGAGGTTGCAAAATAGCGGAACAATAAATGTGGAATATTGAAAATCAGAATGAACAAGATTGGTCCTAAGATATTGCCCTGCAATGCCAAAGAAGTACCCACGCCTGTAGCAATCAAACGCAGCGTTCCCCAGAAGAAGGAATCGCCAATCCCTGCTAATGGTCCCATTAATGACGTTTTGATATTGTCAATTGTGGAAACATCAAAATTCGGATCGTTAGCATTTTCCTCTTCCATCGCCGCGTTGATCCCTAGAATCAAGGTCACGATATGCGGAGTCGTATTAAAGAACTCCAAATGACGCTTCAACGCTGTTGCCATCGCTTCTTTAGATTTATACAATTTCTTCAAAATCGGAATCATTGCATAACAGTAAGCCAGATTCATTTGTCGCTCGTAGTTCCACGAGAATTCCATTTGGAACGAACGCCAGAACACCTTACTCAAATCTTTTTTCGTAATTTTCAACTCATTGTTTTCATTAGAAGTCTTCATCATCATCCACTACCTCCCCTGTAGAAGTTTGGACACTGTTATTCTGTCCGCCACGCACATTCATAATATTGATCACAACTACCGCTACAATCGCACCAAAAATTGCGATTCCTGTCACTGGAATTTCAAGATAAGCAGCCAAAGCAAAGCCTAAGAAGAAATACGGCGCTACCTGTTTATTGATCAACAGACGAGCAAGCATCGCAAACCCAAGTGCTGGGATCAAGCCTGTTGCGACAGATAATCCGTGCTGGATAAATTCAGGGATCATATCCAATAAATTTCCAACGGTTTTACTCCCTACCATAAACGAAATCATGACGACTAGTCCTAACATCAAAGATAGACCAAAGCCAGCGATTAAATGCATTCGCTCTACCCCTTTATAATTCCCATCAGCAGCATATTTATCCGCGTTTTGGTTCATGATTGGAATCAAAATACCTAGATAAATATTTTTTAAGATCAGTGTCAGCGTCGCAATTGGCAGACCAAGCAGCAACGCCGTTTCTGTTCCAGCACCAGCGGTAATCGCAAAGGCCGTTCCCAAAATGCCTCCTGTCACTACATCTGGTGGAATCGCCGCACCAACAGAGAAGGAGCCAATAAATGCCAACTCTAGGGTTGCTCCCATAATAATTCCGGCCTTTACATCTCCTAGTACAATCCCGGTAAAAAGACCAGTAACAATCGGACGAGATAATAGCGATGTTCCTAATGCGTACTCAGATTGAGCAATAAATGCGACTAAACCAAGTAAAATTGCTTGAATAAGCATGTTTCTTCAACCTTTCTTTTTTAAAGAACTTCAGTAACAGCAACTTTTTTATCGGCTGGTACTTGTCGAATCTCCACTTCGAGTCCGTTACCAACCATTTCCTTCAACATTTCTTCTTCCTCTGGCAAAACATTAACCGCTTTTCCGATACTCCGTGTACCTTCCTTGGCTTTGATCCCGCCTAAATTAATCTTTTGAATCTCTGGATACGCCTCCGCCAATTTTTTTGCATCCGCAATCGATTCCACCACGATAAATAATTTGTACTTATCTGTTACACCGCTTTGCAGCGCGACGATAGAGTCCTCGATGTTTTTGATAACGAGTTTAACTCCTTGTGGTTTTGCCAGCTTGATCGTCGTCTTACGCAAATCGTTCGTCGGTACATCATCGTTAGCGATTAAAATACAATCTGCTCCCAACCCTTGTGTCCAAGAAAATGCGACTTGACCATGAAGCAAACGATGGTCCACTCTTGTTAATAAAATCATTTTTATCCCTCCATTTTTATTAAAATTCTTCTTCTTCCATTTGTTTCGTAATCGCTTGATTGCAAAATTGAATTGTTTGCTTAGAAGTTTCTAAAGTCGCTTCAATCAACTTCGGCAATGAATCAGCTTGCTGAAGCTGCATCGTCAATTCAACTAAAAAAGGCAAATTCATCCCCGCAACTAAATAGAAATTCGGACGATCAATCTGTGTCAAAAATTCATTGTTCACACTTCCGCCAAATAAATCAGTCACTACAACTAACTCACAATCGTGATATCTATTCATGATGTTCTTTACTTCTTTTTCTAGATCAAAATCCTCTGTCAAATAGCAATCCAGCGTTTCGATAGCTATTTGCCTTCCGCAAATTAATTCCAGCGAAGATGTAATCCCTGAAGCTAATTTTCCGTGGGATGCAAGAACGAGCTTTCTTTCCAATCATATTCACCTCTCAATCTTCTCTACACCTAAATAAAAGCAAGCGGTGTGCCAACTTTAGTGGCGCACCGCTTGCTTTATCAAAATTCATCCTCATTCATTGAGGTATCCGTGTTTTTGTAAACGATATCAAAGATATAAGCCAGCTCGGAATCTGGTATCGTGACACTATAAACTCGTTCAATGACACTAAACGCCTGTTTGATCCTTTCCAGCCGTTCTTTTTGACACTGATATAAATCGGCATAACCTTCATAGGTTTCAATCGGAACATTTCGGATCAAACGCTCAATTAAGCAGCTGACATGCACGTACAACGCCAACTTCTTCGCATTAGAAAGCTGAATTCTTCCCGAAAGCTCCAAATCCCGCATAAATAAATCAATCTCACTCATGACTTTATCGGTATCTAGAATGGTGACAGAGTCAATTACCTTTTCCAATGAAAAGTTACGAATTACATTCGTGTTGAAAATGTGGTTTTCCTCTTCAGTCATCACAGGTGCCAACCATTCAGTTAAAATCTGCTGCTCATCACCAGAGATTAATTCTTCCAAAGAAAGATAGGGAACTTCAGCAATTTTAGGATCATCCGTGCCAATAATCCCTAACACGTCATAAATCGAAAAGACCGTTTCATCCAATTTCTTTTCCTCTAAAACGCGATATTCGTAAGGCAAAATCTTTAGCTCGCAGGTACTTGGAAGGCTTTTTTCAAGTAAATGGCAAATTTGATTGGCCGTTCCGATCCCAGTTTGACAGGTGGTTAATAGTGCTTTGGTGCGATTTTCCTCAGGATAAATGATCTCCCAATCAAAAGCCGCCTCAGCTGCCGAATTTTCTGCCAACTCATTCAATGTTCGCTGGTGCATAATACTTTCTCCAACCGCAATAGCTAATGGTGTCGTAACATTATTCATAATCACGATGGGCACATTGATCTGTTTTGGAAAAAACTGATAAATTTCCTTCAAACTGCCCATATCCACTAAAATGACCAAACCATTGGAAATATCGTTGTTCTCACTATAGTCAAGAATTTCTTCTGCGATCTGCTGAGGGGTCACATCCAGCGGCATATCAAAAGACTCAAAAATATCTTTTCCCAAAAAGCGATTCGCTACATTGGCAATACTGCTGGCAGTCGCGTACCCATGGGCGACAATCACCGCTTTGGTCATTCCCTGCTCTTTCGTCCAATCAGCTTTCTTCAAATACAAGGTTAAGACGATCCGATCCATCGCTGAGATTTCGATATCGATCTTAGGTTTGCACAATTCTAAGATTCTTTGGACATAATAATAGCTTGCAGGATACGCCTCCGATACCTGAACTTCAAGCTGACGAATCAGCTCCATGATTTCATTATCTTCTGATACCCAGCGACTCGAACCTCTTTGGAATAAATAATACCCCACCGCATACACACTATTGCCGTTAAATTTAATTTGATAAGCACTTTCCATCTGGCGGAAAGTTTCCCGCACATACTGAGTCAAATATAGCAGCATTTCATGCTTTTGCTGCCGATCCGTTTCAAACAGCAAATAATCAAACAATTGATCAACAATTTCCTTTAGCTTTAAATGACAATCGCTTAGATCTCCCTGAGCTTTTTGATACTCTAAAATTATTTTGGCAAAGCTATCTTCCACTCTTCTTTGACTTTGACTATTGGAAAACATTAAATTATCCAACGTAGAATCATCATGAATCAATACTTCTTCTGGCAATGTGGTTTGCAGATTCTGGTTATTCAAAGAAAGCAGCGATTCTGGAAGATGATAGATCGTCAGTCTAATCTGCTGATTCTGGATTGCTTCTGAAAAAGCTTTAGCCACCATCACTTTAACAATATTCTGTAATTCGCCGATATTTCCTTTAAAGCTGCCACTAGCCAACAGCTCTAATGTTTGTCCGCTGATAACCAGCTCTCGCTTGATTTTCGTTTGTTCGCTGATCAGGAAGGAATAAATCAGTTCTAGGCGTTCATTTCGCGCTCGCTGCTGCAATGAGGGAATCGTTACCTGAATCGGAATCCGACGAATAAAAGTTGTCAAAAAATTGCTTGTCAAATCTTCCGTTGTCGCAAAAAACAATCTAGTTTGAACATTAATCGGGTGATTCGTATCCCCCATTCGATAAATCAAGCCTTGATCTAAATAAGTAAATAATTTCTCTTGTCCCTCTGCATTTAAACGGTGGACCTCATCTAAAAACAAAATACCGCCATCAGCTGCTTCAAACGCCCCTTTACGATCAGTGTCAGCGCCTGTATAAGCACCCTTGATACTGCCGAAAAGATTACTCGTCAGCAACTCAGGATTATTCGCATATTGGGCACAGTTCAGCGTAATGAAAGGCGCATCTTCAGCAATCAACTCATTTTGAATACAATAATGATAAATTAATTTAACTAAATAGCTCTTCCCCGTACCACTTTCTCCATTAATTAATACAGGCAAACCGCCATCCGGATAATTAAGCGCTGCCTTGATTTGTTCAATCACCCGATTCAAGCTTTTGTCGTGCCCAATCAAAAGTGAAAAGAAATCCTGTTCTTTTCCAAACATTGGTTGCTCGGATAAGATTGCTTGAACGCTTTCATAATAATTCGTACTCAATGCAAAAAATTGCTTTTCAAATGCGCCTTTGTGAAAATAATAAACTGGACGCGAATTTATTTTTACCAACTCGCCATTTTCTGTTAGTTGATTTAAATACTGGCTTACCGTATTCCGTTTCACTTTAAAAATCTCCGCCAATTTCGAAGCAGTAAATAGATCGCTCAATTCATTCAAATCGAGAAAAGCCGTTTGGTTCTTTAAATAATTTAACAGTTCTTCTTTCAATACACTCCCCTCCCTTCTCTTATAATAGAAAAAGCGGCACCAAAGTCAATATTTGTTTTTTGCCGCTACCTTAAATAATTTTTGAAAAATGGTATTCATTCCCTATGTTGCAAGACCTATACCGAGAACTGTCTATGCTAGCAAATGGCATTTCTTTATAAAAACGAACGCTATTTCCAACACTTTTGCAAAATCTACGAACTGTTGAAGAGAGTGTTGAGTATTATTTTAATAGCTATATCTTTAAAAAAGGATCAAACCACACCAGATAGGTTCTCCTGGTTGATTTGATCCTCTCATTCAAAAATTTTCCATTCAATTACTCAAGTTACTGCTACTGGCTTACAGCTCTTTCTGTTCAAGAAATCCAAATGATAAAATAACAGATATCGCACAAGTGACGATAGCGAAAATTCCCCCTCCAACAAATAGCAGCCACATCGGCACATTAGAAATCCACAATAAAATCCCCATAATATCAATCCCCAAACGATCAAATACTCCTTTGCCTAGGAAAACAAAAAAGAAAATAATGGCCATTACAACTATAATGATCAATCGGCTTTTTCCTTCATCAAACTTAAAATAAAAGGGCAGGATCAAACTGATATACAGAGAGCCGAGAATAAAGATGCCAACTAAAACAATGCCTAAGTCTTTCATATCAACCGTTCTGCCCTGCAGCATATTCATAATCAAAATAATGCCAACAGAAAGTAATATAGCAGCCAGTGAACTGATATATGACAATAAATATTTCTGAAACACATACTTCCTTCGAGAGACCGGCAAGGTAAATAAAAAGGAGAAGCCATGATTCGTTTCATCTAAGGTAATGGTAGTAAAAATAATCGACAGTACAAAAAATAGCATAAAAAGCGGCACAAGCACAAGCATCTGAAAATTTTGCGCATTCATTACTGTTAAAAAAATCGTGGCTAAGAAAAATAATTTTTGTTTTTCTAGCAAATAGAGATCCTTCACAAATAATCCTTTCATCTTAATTCCCTCCCATCATCATAAAGACAATCTCATCAATATTCGCTTTTTCAACTGCTACCTCGGGATAATTTTCACGATAAAACTGGCGTTGCTTCGTCAAGCATTGATAACCAAAACTTGCGGGCAATATCTTAGTGATGTATTCCTTATCTAATGTAGAAAACTGCTCCTCTGTTACTTTTATAATCCCATACTCATCCATTAATACGTCGGTATCCTCATTTAAAATAATTTTTCCTTGATCAATAAAATACAAGGAATCACAAAGCTGCTCCAAATCCTTAGAAATGTGTGAGCTGATTAAAATACTGCGAGATTCATCTTTCTCAAGGTATTTCTGCAAAAGTCTTAGAATTTCCCCACGTGCAACCACGTCTAATCCAGCAGTTGGCTCATCTAAAATCAAAAGCTCCGCATTATGACTAATCGCAATCAAAACACTTAGGCGCGCCTTCATCCCTGTGGAAAATTCTTTTAACGGCTTATCTAATGGAAGCTGAAATTCTTCGCATTTTGAGACAAAATAGCTTTTCTCAAATTGTGGATAAAAACTTCGCAAGACTGACACAATTTCTTTGATTGTAAACTGTTCATAAAACCCAACTTCTCCTAACGAAGCCCCGATTCTCTGTCGATCTTTATCTGTAATTTCATTGATTGATTTTCCAAAAAGTTCAACGTCTCCGTTATCACGATTTATCAATCCTAGCGCAATTTTGAAAGCCGTACTCTTTCCTGCACCATTACGACCAACAAGTCCAACGATCTCACCTCTACCAAGAGCCAATGAACAATCCAACTCAAAGCTCTGGTATCGCTTTTTCACATTTTTTAGCTTAAGCATTATAACCCCTCCAGTATTAATTCCAAAAGCTCCATCAATTCCTTATCGCTCATTCCAACTAATCGTGCTTTCCTGACCACGCCTTCAAATTCATCTTGAATTGCTTTGAGTTGTTCCTCCCGCTTTAAGGATGGATTTACTCCACAAACGAAGCTTCCTTTTCCGTGAACAGTAGCGATCATCCCCTCTTGATCCAGTGCATCGTAGGCCTTTTTGACCGTTAACGCACTGATTTTCAATTCCTTAGCTAAAGCTCTCACAGAAGGTAATACATCATTTTCCTGCAGTTCTCCTTCAATGATTGCACGTTTAATTTGTTCAACCAGCTGCTCATAGATCGGCGTCATCGATGAGTGCTGAATAATAATTTTCATGATCCTACCACCTCTTCGTAAACAGTGTATAACAGTATATATCAGTTGTCAATAATAGATTATTTATAGTAAAGGCTTAAAAATTCTGTCACAATAATAAATAAAAAACTAAAACGTGTCACATCGATTGTTTTTATTTGTCTAATGAATAAAGGAGGCAAAAAAATAATGAACATCGAACGAGAAACAGCGCTAATTCAGTCCGCCTTGAGCGGGGATAGCAATTCGTTAACGAAGCTTTTAAGCGAAGTAAAAGATAGTGTCTTCAATCTATCTTTACGAATGCTGGGAAATATCTTTGATGCGGAGGATGCCACGCAGGAGGTACTATTAAAAATCGTTATGAACCTCGGTTCCTTCAAACAGCAAAGTCGTTTCAGTACGTGGGTGTATCGTATCGCTGTCAATCATTTAATTACAGTTCAGAGGAAACGATCTTTTCAGGAGCAGCTAACCTTTGAGCTAATGCAAAAAGATTTGGATCAGTCGCTGCCTACCAAGGAATCTGCTTTTTCTGATTTAGAGGAGGATGAATTAGCTGAGGAATTAAAGCTTTCCTGTACAAATATAATGCTCCAATGTCTTAAGCCAGAAGATCGTTGTATTTTTATTCTGGGCACAATGTTCAAAATGAATAGTCAGCTGGCTAGTGGACTTCTGCAAATCACACCAGAAACATACCGCAAGAAACTTTCGCGAGCTCGAAAAAGAATGGGAAAATTTTTAGAGAACTATTGTGAACATGCGGGAGGTAAATGTGACTGTAAAAGACGTGTCCCCTTTGCCATCAAACAACATCGGCTAAACCCGAACAGACTGGATTATTCATCATTAAAGAAATTTGATTTAGCCGAAATTCAGCAGCAAAAAGAAAATATGGAGTTTATGGACAACCAAACACTTCTCTTTGAAGCTTTATCTCATTACCAATCATCGTTTGATCCACCAAAATTTTTAAGCGAGCTGCTAGAATCCAAGCAGCTTTCAGAATTAATCAAGGAGGATGCCACCTATGACCTATGAAAAAATTTTCAACTATTTGTCAGCATTAGAGAAAAACAATCAGCAAGAATGGTTTCAGCAAACCAAAGATCAACGCAAAACAGCTGTGACAGAGTTCTATCAATTAGTGGATGAACTCTCTCTTGCGCTTCATGAAAAAGACTCTGAAATCCAATTCATTCCAGCAAAAAAATTAAGTTTCAAGCTCAATCGAGATACACGCTTCAGCCATGATAAAACACCCTACAATCCAGTGTTTCGTGCTCATATTGGACCAAAGGGAAAATTACCGATCCCAGTAGGCTATTACATTTTTCTAAAACCCAACAATCAATCCTTCTTAGGCGGCGGTCTTTTCGCCGATATGTTTTCCGAAGCAACTGAAATGATTCGACAAGCAATCATCGAACACGAAGCAGAATTTCTAACGGTCATTCAGAACCCTGTGTTTACTGAACACTTTACTGTACTAGGCAAGCAATTAAAACGAATGCCGCGAGGCTACGAAAATTATATCGATTCACCGATCACCGATTATCTAAAATATAAGAGCATGTACTTGGAATACCCTTTAACGGATCAAGAAATACTTGATTCCGATGATTTTGTTTCAGAAACTGTAGAAACATTCTTATTGATGAAGGAGTTCAACCAGTTTTTGAATAACGCGTTAATAGATTTTGCTTTCCCTAAGCGAAGATAAAAAAACAGCAAATCATCAAAATCCGATGATTTGCTGTTTTTTATCTTCTATAGTGTGCTCTCTATTTTTGTCCTTCTAGCTCTTCTACTGGCTGTTTACTCTCCTTTGTTTGAATAACCAGTGAAACTCCTCCTGCTAAAACAAAGACTAGCGCAATAAAAGTAAAGGCTCCGCCATATGACCCGCTGGTATTCACTAACCAACCGATAATCATTGGCGCAAAAAAGCCGCCAGAAACACCAATTGCATTGATGATTGAATACTTAGTCGAAACTTCTCGTTCAGCAAACAGCTTCACTGGTAAACTCATCAAAGTCGCAAAACCAATACTCGCAGCAGCTACTGCCACCGACAACAAAAGCATACTTACCACTAATGAGGAGCTACTTGATAATAAAAAGGCGACCACTCCGCCCAATGCCGAGACAACGAAAATTACTTGTTTTTCACGATTCTTAAAATAACGAACGATCATCGAACCTGCGAACATTGCACTGAGCATCATGACCAACCCAATCAACGCGCTCATCATCGCCATTTTATTCATCGTCAAACTGAATTCATCTACCAAATAGGAAGCAATCCAGCCTGTCATCCCATAAACCGCAGCATTAATGAAGAACGCAGCCAAAACCATGATCCAAACATTCCGATCCTTGATCATTTCAAAAAAAGAAATATTGGATTGACCAGCAGAAACGATAGGCTGTCCGCTGTTTTTCGGAATTCCTCGAAGCATCAGAAATCCAATCAAAAGCACAATCGTGCCATAAACAAAATAGGTCGTTTTCCAACCAATCATAGTTAGCAATGGTGCAACTAGCAACGGTCCTACAATTCCAGCAAAACCGGATGAGGCAATCATTGAGGATTGTATCGAACCTCGTTTTGCAGGTTCAACTTCCTTTGTAACAAACGCGCTGACCGCAGAAGGATAGCCGGCATGAGCAAATGAGCCCGCCGCAAAACGAATCAGGATCAAATAGATGAACGAAAAGCCGAAGCCCAAACAAATCATCAATACACCCATTAGTAAAATCGCAAAAGTCATGATTTTACGACTGCCTAGACGATTGCCTAAAAAGCCGAAGGGAATTTGAAACAGGGTATATCCTAAGAAAAAAGCACTTAAAATCAAGCCTTTTTGTCCTGCATCAATTCCTAAATCCTGTGCGATTGGAATGACTGATAAGCTGATGATGTTCTTGTCCAAATACACACAGGTATATCCGAGAAATATCAGGATCAATGATCGATTAATCTTGTTTTTTCCCATAAACTAGACACTTTCTAAATAGGCTAATGCGGCTTCAACATAGACATTTGCACCAAATTCCAAAATGGATTCATCCAAAACAATCTTCGGGTTGTGCAGCATTAATTCAGTATCGGCAGCCGTAATAAACATCGTCGTTGTTGGAATTCGATGACTAATTTCACCAAAATCTTCACTTCCCATCATTGGAACTGCCAATGGCGCTTCTTGAAGAACATCCGAAGGAAAAACTTTCTCTAGTCCCTCTTTGACCACTCTTGTCACTGTTTGATCAATTTCATTACTACAACAGCCATTAGTAAAATCAATGGTCACCTTCGCACCAAAGGCTTGACCGATAGATGTGGAAATTTCGATCATTCGTTTCTTAATTTGTTGGCGAACCTCTTCTTTCAAGCTGCGCATCGTGCCTTTCATATATGCGGAACTTGGAATTACATTCGATGAACCAGGTGTTCCACCGACAAACTCGCCGATTGTCAAAACAAAGCGCTCAGCTGAACTGATTTCACGTGCAGACAGGGTCTGTAATGCCTCATAAATTTTAGTCGCGACATTAATCGGATCGATTGAAACTTCTGGCATCGAACCATGACTGCCAACACCCTCAATCTTGATTTCGAACCAATCGGCGCTAGCCATAAACGTACCAGCAGGTGCGACAAATACATTTTTTAATGGTAAATTCTTGAAAGGAAAGACGTGGATCATCGCTCCTGCATCGACCTTAGGATTCTCCAGTATCCCCGCATCTAAGCAATCCTTTGCCCCCTGCAAGATCTCTTCGCCTGGTTGGAATAGAAGCTTCACTACTCCCGTCAGTTCTTTTTCATGTTCTTTCAAAAGCTTCGCTGCCCCTAATAGCATGGTCGTATGCATGTCATGGCCACAGGCGTGCATTGCGCCATTTTCAGAACGAAATTTCAAGTCGGTATCCTCTACAAGCGGAAGCGCATCCATATCGCCACGCAATAAAAAGACTCTCTCGCCTTGACCAATCGTGCAGGTAACCCCCATCTTACCGCAACTTTGAGGCTCGTAGCCATATTCTACCAATTTCTGCCAAACAAAATCTTTTGTGGCTGGCAGTTCCATTCCCACTTCTGGATTTCGATGAAGGTGTCTGCGAATATCTACTAATTCTGTTTGCAACGTTGTTTTCTTAATCATTTCTATCATGATTCCCCCTTTAAAAAAATGATAGCACAACAAAGAGGGAAGTAATTTTTTTCTTTTTTATATTCAATAAAAAAATTGTTTTTTCAGTTTCAGTGATGTTTAAAATAAAAAGAGGCGTCAACTTTTGATTGACTCCTCAATAATTCATTTATTTCACTTTTAATGTAGCTAATTGTTGTTCGATGTCCTCTTCGCCGACATCTGCCGCTAATAATGCGCAAGCAGTATAGGCACTTTCAACCATGGCTGTATCAAACAATGTCACCTTTTTATCTGTCATTTCAATAGCCATTTCTAGATTCATTTTGGCACTGCCTAAATCATAAAAAGCCAGCAATTCATCGGCTGTGTTTTCTTCGATTGCTTGTGAGATTCGCTCCATTGATGTACCTATACCGCCGTCTTCCAATCCGCCAGCAGTTGTGATGGGGACATCTTTGGCAACTTCGCCGATCAAACGTTTCAAACCTTCAGGGATTTCTTTCGTATGAGAAACTAATACCACACCTCTACTCACTGAAAACACCTGCCTCAATCATTGACTCAAAGAAATAAGCGGATGACATTGCCCCTGGATCAATATGACCAATCGAACGTTCCCCGACATATGAGGCACGCCCTTTAGTTGCCTTGATATTTTTCGTTTGTTCAACGAGGATTTCCAGCGTAGCCGTGTTTAATGTACCGTTATTTAAATTATCTACAGCCGGTCCCCACAGATCTAACATTGTTTTTTCGCCGACAGTGGAATTCCCGCGTTTCATAATTCCAGCAATCGCTGCCCTCAGTAAAATTTCTGGTTCATTTGACTCTTTGCTGGCCTTCATCATTTCCATCATAGCTGTGCCATAGAGAGGGCCTGAAGCTCCACCGACTTTGCTGATCATCGCCATCGCGGCCGCTTTAAAGATATCTGGCAAATCGCCAGACAAGTCTGCAGCCATCACCGCATCCATGCCTCGAGCCATATTGTTTCCATGGTCACCATCACCGATTGGTGTATCCAGCTCACTCAAATAGTCTTTCTTGATTTGAATTTTTTCATTGAATAATTCTAGTGTTTTTCGCAAATTTTCTGGTGTAAACATAATGGGCCTCCTTATTCGTACAAACCTACTAATTTTCCTTTAGAAAAATTAGCAGTATTTCTATGCCAACTACCTTTTGATAAGTTTTCTCATCCTTTTAGCAGAACTGGCAGATTTGAATACTCTTTTGTTCAGCTTATGATCATTATAAATCAACCAGCTCAATTATTTAAATATAACCTCTTAAATTACCACGCAATTGTATGAACGGGTTCGTTCAATAAGCGTAACCGTTCGTCATCTAATTTGATCAGGGTGATCGATGCGCCAGCCATTTCAAGGGAAGTCATATAATTTCCTACTTTACTGAAGGTAAGTTCGATGCCTTCCTCAGCAAGGATCGCTTTTGCATCGTTAAACAAAATAAACAGCTCCATCAATGGAGTAGCGCCCATTCCGTTGACGAATAAGCCATATTTATCGCCGGATTTCCAATTGAATTCTCCCTTGATCTTTCCGATGATTTCTTCAGCAATTTCTTTTGATCCTTTGATTTTTTCACGGCGATAACCTGGTTCGCCATGAATTCCCACACCGAATTCCATTTCATCTTCAGCCAATACAAACCCAGGCTTGCCGACTTCTGGAACCGTTGCACCCGATAAGGCGATCCCAACAGTTTTAATATCTTTGACTAACTCTTTTCCGTAACTGGCCAATTCAGCAACAGATTTTCCTTCACGGGCCATACCACCGATAATTTTATGCACTAAGACTGTTCCTGCGACACCACGACGTCCTTGTGTATAGGTACTATCTTCCACAGCAATATCATCATCTACTAAAACAGAATCAACTTCGATACCATCCATTTCAGCCAAATCTTTTGCCATATCAAAATTCATCACATCGCCTGAATAGTTTTTGACGATCATTAGTGTACCTTTACCTTTATCGGTTGCCTTAATTGCTTCATGAATTTGATCTGGCGTCGGTGAAGTGAAGACCTGCCCACAAACCGCCGCACTTAGCATACCATCTCCGACAAAACCTGCATGTGAAGGCTCATGACCGCTTCCTCCACCGCTGACTAGCGCCACTTGATCGTAATCGTCACTTCTTGCCACAACGAGTGTTTCGGGAACTTGCTTTACATAATCAGGATAAGCGCCCACTAGTCCGCTTACCATTTCTTCCACGACATTCTTTGGATCATTGATAATTTTTTTCACTTGCTCTTCCTCCTTGTAAATAACTTTATCCTTTATAATCTTATGACCGATCTTCTTTAAGTAGCCCATAAATAAGTGTATCCTGCCAAAGTGGCGTGCCGTCTTGCTGCTTACTGAAATAAATATTTTTTCTCAGATGTCCTTCTTTAGTGAATGACAACTTCTCTAATAATCTCCATGACGCCTGATTTTCAGGATGACACTCTGCAAAAATCCGATGTGCTCCTTGTGCGAAAACTTGATCAATCATTGTGTAAGCTGCTTCATACGCATAGCCTTGATGTTGATAATCATAATGAAAAACAAAGCCTAATTCCCAGCTGTCTTCCACTACCTCCTCAAGATAAATGTTTCCAATCACTTTATCTTCAAGACAAACCGCCCAAAATTCGTCCGATTCGCTATGGCTTTTTGCTATCTCCTTACTCTGCTGCTGATTAATCGGCCCGTAAGGCTCATATTTCACTACGCGTTCATCCGAGAGATAGTCCCACAAATCTGGCCAATCACTAGGCATAAATTTCCTAATTACTAATCGTTTGGTTTTTATATTTTTCGTCTTTTCCATACTATACTTGTCCTAAATTTAAAGCATACTAGGGTAATAGAAAATTCTATTACCCCATAAAATCTACATTGGTAAAATCATAAATAGCAATGCTGCTAAAATTCCACCGATGATTGGTCCAGCGATAGGAACCAAGGCATAGCCCCAATCGGAGCCACCCTTATTTGGAATCGGCAGAAACGCATGGGCGATTCGCGGACCAAGATCTCGCGCTGGATTGATCGCATAACCTGTCGTACCGCCAAGTGAAAGACCGATTACTAAAATCAATATCCCAACCGCTATTGGATTTAAGCCATCACCAAATTTACTCATTCCGAAAGCCAATAAAGCAAACACTAGCATGAAGGTTCCGATGATTTCACTGATCAGGTTGGCACCTAAGCTGCGAATCGCAGGTCCTGTTGCGAATACCCCTAAAATTGTGGCTTGATCTTTTGTTTCCTTCCAATGCGGATAGTAGTGAATGTATACTAAAACCGCACCAATAATAGCACCGATCATTTGTCCTAAAATATATGGGACAACCATATCCCAGCCGATTTTCCCAGCAATGGCCATTCCAATTGTGACAGCAGGATTCAAATGGGCAAATGACATATAACCTGCAGCATAAGCACCGATAGTAACAGCGGCGCCCCAGCCTAAGGTAATCGCAATCCAGCCGGCTCCTTCTGCTTTTGTTTTTCGTAAACTAACACCGGCTACAACACCATCTCCCAATAATACTAAGACCATCGTTCCAATAATTTCTCCAATTACCTGCGTTGACATACTCGTGTCCATAAACTCATCCCCTTTAAATTTTTGTTGCTATATCAGCTGTACCGTAAATTTTTTCTCTCATTAAAATTTAGTTGCCAGTACAGCTGATGTATTCACTTATTTTTCTTTAGGCTGATGTTTATATTGCATCGTCGCTTGAACTGCTTCTTGCCAGCCTGCATATAGATCGTCTGTCACGTCTTGATCCATCGCTGGTTCGTAGCGTTGACCGTCAGAAGCAAATTTCTTAATGTCATCAATATCTTTCCAATAGCCGACAGCCAAACCTGCCAGATAAGCCACACCTAGAGCTGTTGTTTCCAGATATGGCGCACGTTCTACTGGGGTTTGCAAAATATCTGCTTGGAATTGCAGCAATAGATCATTTTTTGATGCGCCGCCATCCACACGTAATAATTTAATATCAGTACCAGAATCCTTGTTCATTGTTTTTACAACATCCGCTGTTTGATAGGCTAATGATTCTAAGGTTGCACGGATGAAATGCTCTTTGGTTGTTCCGCGAGTTAATCCGAAGATCGCTCCACGTGCTTGCTGGTCCCAATAAGGAGCACCAAGTCCAGTAAAGGCTGGAACTACGTAAACATTTTCACTGCTGTCAACGCGTTTGGCATAATCTTCTGATTGCGGTGCTTTTTGGAACATTCGTAAACCATCACGCAACCATTGGATCGCAGAACCAGCAACGAACACACTTCCTTCTAAGGCGTAAGTTACTTTGCCGTCAATGCCATAACCAATCGTCGTTAATAATCCGTTTTCAGAAAGAATTGGTTCTTCCCCTGTATTCATCACGATGAAAGCGCCGGTTCCATAGGTATTTTTAACCATCCCTTTATCAAAGGCCAGCTGTCCAACTAAGGCAGCTTGCTGGTCCCCAGCCATACCTGCGATTGGAACCTTGTTGCCATAGAAATGATAATCAGCCGTATAACCATAAACCTCTGAATTTGATTTTACTTCCGGCAGGATTTCTTTCGGAATGTCTAACAAGTCTAAAATTTCTTGATCCCATTTCAGGTCGTAGATGTTATACATCATTGTCCGGCTGGCATTGGTGTAATCAGAGACATGAACTTCCCCGCCTGTTAATTTCCAAACTAACCAAGTATCGATTGTTCCGAATAGTAATTCACCATTTCTTGCCCGTTCGCGCGAACCTTCCACATGATCCAAGATCCATTTTACTTTCGTTGCAGAGAAATAAGAATCAATCAACAGTCCGGTTTTCTTTTGAATCATGTCAGAGTGTCCCTGTTCCTTTAGCTCATCAGCAATGTCGCTTGTTTGCTTCGATTGCCAGACTATTGCGTTATAAATAGGATGTCCCGTTTCTTTTTCCCAGATGACCGTTGTTTCACGTTGGTTGGTGATCCCGATTCCTTCGATTTGATCGGGTTTTAACCCGCCTTCAATTAATGAGCCTGCAATAACTGATTGAACCGAGTTCCAAATCTCATTCGCATCATGTTCTACCCAGCCTGGTTTTGGAAAATGCTGTGTGAACTCTTTCTGTGAAGAACTTACTTCCTTCCCTGCTTTGTCGAAAACGATTGCCCTGCTTGACGTTGTTCCTTGATCGATTGACATGATATAAGACTCCATGTTTCCACTCCTTTTTATATTATATTTAGTGCTTTTTTAAATCCGTTAATTGGGTTTCCTTGATCTGTTGATCTAGTTCTGATTGATACGCTTCTTTTGTAGCAGCGTTCCAGTCGAAGTAGTCAGCCATAGCATCAACGACAGCGTCTTTGATTTCCATTAAGCGATGGCTGATAAACAGCATATAATTGGTTCGACGTAATAAGTAATCTACCGGCGTCAGCGTCATCTCTTCTTCCATTGCGTAGCGTAGTGACATCGATTCTACCAAGGAGAGTCCTTCAAAGGCTCCTTGCTCCTTCAATGCGAAGACTTTTTCTGCATTCGAACCATATAGTTCTGCAATAAATTTGGCCTCTTCGGAACTTAAGCCCTGATCTTCGCCTTTTTTGGCAATAGCTTCTAAGGCTTCATCGACATTTTTCGAATCGAGTTCCCCGCCGGATACAGGATAATTTTCTGAGTCAATAAGTTCGAACTGACTGTCCGATAAGAGTTCAATAATTTTCTTCATCGCCCCTGTCGCCATTAAACGGTAATCTGTTAGCTTGCCACCTGATAGAATCAATAATCCATCGTCAGCGATGGTCAGATCACTGCCGCGAGAGACTGCTGAAGGATTGTCCTTTGGCTCTTCCTTTGCCGCATCGGTGATTGTTTTTTCGACTTCTGGACGAGATTGTTTACCATTGGCATAATCCTCAGCCGCGTTAATAATTTTTTCAAAATTTTCGTCACTGATTTTTTCTTTGGTTGTACCATTATAATCACCGCCGGCTTCACTAATTAACGGTCGTAATCCCGCCCAAGCAGCCTCGATGTCTTCAATTGTCAGATTTACCTCAGGATAGCGACGATTGACGATTTTCAACAAATAATCAACATCTGCCTGTTCGACAGTCGGATGATTGTAATCTCCTTGATAATCAGTATCCGTCGTCCCAAAATATGTTTTGCTTTCTCTTGGAATGACAAAGACCATCCGTCCATCATTTTCTCCAGTGTCAAAATAAGTGGGCTGCGGAACTTTCAGCTTCTCACCATCAACGACTAGATGTACCCCTTTGGTTGGTCGCATATGGGGCTTGTGATCAATTTTTTTATCCAGCTTATTAACCAAATCTGACCACGGTCCAGCGGTGTTAATTACCAGCTTGCTAGTAACAGTCAGCGTATTGTCTGTTAGCCTATCTTTGACTTTTACTCCTGAAACTTTTCCTTGATCATCATGGACAATTTCTTCGACCTTCATTCGGCTGACTGCAATCGCACCATCAGCTACGGCTCGTTTAATGTTCTCGATTACTAGCCGAGCGTCATTATTGCGATAATCCAAATAAACGCCTCCGCCTAATAAGCCCTCTGATGCTAACTGGGGTTCCCGTTCTAAAATTTCTTCCTTGCTCAACATGTAGTTCGCATATTTTCCGCCTGTGATCCCAGCTAGATGATCATAAAGATCCATGGCTACCTTGACGGAAAATAGATTAAAGGTAGAGCCTGGTTCATCAAAAATCGGTAAAATCATTGGGTCCGCTTTCGGAATATGCGGAGCAATTCCCTGAATAATTGCTCGTTCGCTGACTGTATCAGCGACTACTTCGACATCAAAGGTCTTGAGATAACGGAGGCCCCCATGAACCAGCTTGGTCGACCGAGAAGACGTTCCTTCAGCAAAGTCTTGCATTTCAAGTAATGCCACAGATAATCCTGAAGCCGCCGCCTGCAGTGCAACCCCAGCTCCAGTGATTCCGCCGCCAATAATTATTAAATCAAACGCCCCCTCCTTTAACTGTTGAATCATTTGGTTCCGCTCTTTAAAAGAAAACATACTTTACACCTCACTCTTATTCATGCAATATTTTTCTTAAAAATGGCGATTTATCATTACAGAATCAGTTTATCACAACGAAAAACGCTTTCAAAAGATTTGAATCGCAACAGCTTGAAACATCAAATCTGTCAGCCCTTTTCATTCTAACCGGCTATGAAAAAAAGAATGTTGGAAATAACTCTTCAATCATTTATCCCTCTACTTTCTTTTATGATACCATGCGAAGAAACTACTTTCGTTCTTTATTTTTGCTCTCTTTCTAAGATATAATTGCGGTAAATGCAGAATAAAGGGGGGAACGGTTATGAAAATTTTGATTATTGAAGATAATGAACAGATTGTTGATGTTCTTATGCGTTATTTGAGCAAAGCAGGATACGAAACCGCGGTCATCCAGGATGGCAAAGAAGCACTCCCCTATTTCGAAAAGCATCCAGTTGATTTTGTTCTGTTAGATATCATGTTGCCAAATGTCGACGGCTTTACGATCTGCCAGCAGATTCGCGAAAAATCGACGGTTCCAATCATTATGATCACTGCCAAATCAGAAGATGCGGATCGTATTTTAGGATTGGAGGTAGGCGCAGATGATTATATTATCAAACCTTTTTCACCCAAGGAGGTCCTATCTAGGATCAAAGCAATCTTACGGCGTATTCATTTTGAAAAAGAACCGTCTGTCAACCAATTATCTCTTGGTTCGCTCCGTTTATTTCTAGAAAAACGCCAAGCAATCGTTAACCAACAGGAAATCAAATTGACCAAAAAAGAATTTGAATTGTTGGTTCTTTTCGCAAAATATCCGAATAAGGTATTTACCCGTGATAATTTACTGGATGCAGTCTGGGGCTATGACTATTACGGCGACAGTCGTACCGTTGACAGCCATATTAAACGTCTGCGAGCAAAATTGAAGAAAGCCGGCGTTACCGATTGTCAGATCGAAACCGTTTGGGGCGAAGGTTATCGAATTGAGGTTTGCTCATGAAAAAAATCACGACTCGTCTGATCCAGCATTTTGTCGGTCTATTATTGATTTTTGCCACTATGATTGCCCTGTTCTTTGGTGTACTGTTTGCCAAGCAGACTGAAGACTTGCATCAAGAAGAAATGACCCATCGCAGTAAACTGATCAGTGAAACCTTAGCGGATTATTTCAGCTCCAATACGAAAATGGGACAAAGCGGCGGCATGGGCGGTTATGGAGCCTTTTTGCGCTTTCTCAATCAAATCGCTGGTGAAGAAGTTTGGGTTTTAGATACAGAAATGAACCCGGTCATGACCTCTCATCATGACAATGCCAATCTACAGATTGAGCCGCCAAATGAGGCGAAAAAGCTAGTCACTGCTACCTTCGATACGAAGAAAATGCAAGTGGCAAAAAAACGAAATCTGTTTCAGCTACAAGAATTAACGATTGCAACACCTGTTATGAACAATGATTCCGTCGCGGCTGTAGTCCTGATGCGTTCAAAGGTTGATGTCATTCATCAAAACCAAATGTCTGGCTACTTGATGCTGCTGTTAAGTCTCGTAGGTGCGGTGATTATCGCAAGCTTTCTGGCTTGGCGTCTTTCCAAACGATTCGTCAAACCGATCGAAATGATGCGGAGCTACGTAAACGAGCTGGCAAATGAAAACTACGAAGAAACCTTAGCGATCCAAACAAAAGACGAACTGCAGGAATTAGGCGATCAGTTGACTTTGTTGAGCCAACGTCTGGCAGAGGCTCGTTCAGCCCGTGACCGCAAAGAGCAATCAGAAAAGGATTTTCTTTCGCAAATATCCCACGAACTTCGGACTCCGGTCATGGTGATCAAAAGCTCGCTAGAGGCGATTACTGACGGTTATTTGAGCACACAAGAAGAAAAAGAGTATCTATTGCAGCTATTAAAGGAAAGCACTAACTTGGAACGACTGATCAACGATTTACTGGAACTAAGCAGATTGCAATCAACTGAATTTCATCTACAGAAGGATCTCGTTGATCCATTGGATTGTGTCAATGATGCCCTGCGTAGCTATCGATTAGTTTTGAAGGAAAAAGGCCAAGAAATTCGCTTAGAAAATCACTTGTCTGAACCACACATGATCCATGCAGATTATTTGCGGATCACGCAAGTTATTAAAATTTTGCTGGATAATGCAACAAAATATGCGCCGGAATATTCGCTGATTACTGTTGAAATAGCGAAAAAAACGAAGATGTTGGAGATTGATATAAGTAACAAGTGGCATAATCCGATCAAGCATGCAGAACAGCTTTTTGAGTCCTTTCAACGGCAGAGCGGCACAAATGTCAATGGGACTGGTCTAGGATTAGCCATCGCTAAGCAAGTCATTCGACGCCATGAAGGTCAAATTATGGCAGAAGTAATTGGCAATCAATTCTTGGTCAAAATTTTATTACCCACTTCATAATTGCCATACTTTTGCCACATTCTCCTCCTATACTACAATTGAAGGAGGAGATCACTCATGAAGAGTCATAAAAAGAAATTGGTATCAGCTTCATTATTATTTGTTGGCATATTAAGCTTCACTACATTAAAAGCAGACGCTGTTGCAACGAATCAAGACGTTCAAAATCTGCGCTACTGTACGATTAATAACATTTATAAAACACCACGAGCAGATTGCCCTTTGCGACAAGATCATATTCTCAATCGTTTAGATGAAGACGGGACTACTAGACCACAAAACGGCAAACAAGACGGGACCGGTTCAAGACGCGCTGATCGGCCAAGAATCGCTGATTGTCCAAATTACGCAGCAAAGCAAACTCAAGCAACTTCCGACCCAGCAACTGAACCGACTGCAACAGCTAATAACACGCAGCCACAGGATGGCGCCGGAAATCAATACGGCCAGCAAAATAATTATGATTCAGCTCAAGAAACCACTAGCATGAATCAACAAACCACCCAATCTCAGCAAGTCCAACAGCCTGCACAGCAACAGGAAACTCAGCAACAACCCGTCCAACAACAGCAAGTGCGGCAACATCAACAATACACAAATCAAACGTCGCAAAACAATGTACCCGTGCAACAGCAGAATCGTGTACATCATAACAACATACAGCCGCAAACGGGTAGTCATCACGGCCGTCACTATTAAAAAAGGAGCTGTGACAAAAGACTTGTCATAGCTTCTTTTTCCGAATAAACGGTGTTCCAGAAGTAGCTTCTTCGGAAATAAGCCGAAATTTCACAAAAATTTGAGGAACAATTTTCGGAAATTCCTTCTTATTTCTTGAAGCTGACCACTTCTGTCACAACCTCATCTTCTATTATATAATCACCGATCTTTTCTTGCCCGTAATGCAGATAGGATCGAAACCGTATCAATCACTTCCTGCAGAGCCGCTCCTAGCAATGCTGGAATCACACCAGTACTTGCAATCAACATCAAAATGACACATATTACAATCCCGATCAGCACAGATTGACGAGCAATTTGCATCGTGTCCTGAGATAAGCGGACAGCGGCTGAAACACGACTAAGATCATCCTTCAAGATCACCGCATCGGCACTTTCACTAGCTGCAGTCGATCCATGAGCCCCCATGGCGATTCCAATGTCCGCCACAGCAAGCGCCGGCGCATCGTTAACGCCATCTCCTACCATGATTCCTGGACGATCTGCGTCACTCAAGGTTTTGATTACATTAATTTTTTCCTCCGGCAAGCATTCCGCATATACCTCAGAAATTCCAACTTCCTCTGCTATTTGATTAGCAATCGATTGGTGATCTCCCGTCAACATAATCGTTTTCGTAATTCCTAGTTGATTTAATTCCTTAATCGTTTCCGCCGATTCTTTGCGAACAATATCAGTAAATGTAATGTACCCCACATAGCAATCATTGATTGAGATATAAACTGCTGTCTTCTCACTACTTAGCTGAGTGGTTGTACCAACAAATGAAGCTTTTCCAACACGAATATTTTTGTCATTAACGGTTGCTTGAATTCCTTGACCAGTAACTTCCTCTAAATTTGTTACTGGCAACAGAGGAAGCTTCTTTGCCTTTGCATAAGCCACTAGAGAGCGAGCTAAAATGTGACTGGATTCTTGCTCACCACTAGCCGCGTAAGCAACAATGTCTTCCTTTGTGAAATCCTCCGAAGCCACATATATCTCTTCAACAGAAAGTCTTCCTTCTGTCAAAGTACCAGTTTTATCAAAAGCGATGCTTTTTGCTCTCGCCAGCTTTTCAATTGACGTGCCCGTTTTCACCACAATTCCATTTCGACTGGAACGACTCATCCCGGCGACTAAAGCCACCGGTGCAGCCAAAATCAAAGGACAAGGAGAAGCAACTACTAATACTTCTGCAAAACGAACAGGGTCCTTTGAGACGAACCAAGCAATCCCGCCAATAATATACGCGATGAGTGTGAAGGGAACCGCATAACGATCTGCCAATCGGACAAAATGAGCGGGCTTGGCTTCAGACTCCTTAACTAATTTTACCAATGTCTGATATTGGCTATCTTTTGCTGTCTTTGTAACCTTGAAGCGTAACGCTGCATCGCCGTTGATTGAGCCTGACATCAGCTCGTCATTTAGCTCTTTTTCGACTGGTTTGGATTCTCCTGTCAGTGAAGACTCGTCAACAAAAGATTCCCCAGCGATAACCCGCCCATCGACTGGAACCAATTCGCCAGGTTTAACTAAAATCGTGTCGCCAACTTGAACCTCCTCAACCTCTATATCGGTTACTTCTTCTTCCTTGACGCGGTGAGCGACCTGCGGCGAATTATCCAAAAGAGAGCGTAACTCACGACTTGCTTGATGACTCGCATAATCCTCTAAACTATCTCCACCTGTTAACATGATCAATACCATCAGGCTTGCCCAATATTCACCCACCAACAAGGTAGCGATAATAGCTGTGATAGCTAAGATATCGACTCCGTATTTTCCAGAGCGAAGCGTTTTAACCATACCAATCAACATAGTAATCGCCATGATTCCTCCAACAATAGCAACCAGCCAAAAGGCCAATTGCTCTTGATGAAAGCCAAATTCCAGAATCAACGCGACAATTCCTATCACTACGGTTAACAAAAATTTCTTTACATTACTCATGTCTCTACGCCTCCATCTATCTTCAATATTAGATTAGCACCGCAATCAGCTAATTGAAAATAGAATCCATTAAATGATAATGATTATCATTAACAGCTCGAAAAAGACTTATTCTACTTTAGAATTACTATAAATAAAAGTTTTAAAAAATTATTCATTTCACTGCATTTCCCACCTAATAATCTTGTTTCTTGTTGGCATTTTATCATTGAAAAAGCAATGACGAGACAGCAATATAATTGCCTGATGTCATTGCTTACTATTAACTATTCGGATCGATGATCGCGTAAACGATAACCCACGCCAATTTCAGTGATCAAATACTCTGGTTTCAATGTATCCTTCTCAATTTTTTTTCGAATATTAGACATATTTACTCGCAATGTTTGTGAATCGTCACTATATGGTCCCCAGACCTCGGTCATTAGGGTTTGGTAAGTAACAACTTTACCTAATTGTCGAAACATCAATGCTAGAATTCGATACTCATTTTTAGTTAAATGAATCTCTCTGCCATCCTTATAAACTAATTGTTTCTCAAAATCGATCTTTAAGGCTTTATTTTCGATAACTGAGATAGCCTCGGTCTGAACATTTTGATGTCGTAAAGCCGTACGAATGCGGGCTAACAATTCATTTGTGCCAAATGGCTTCGTCACATAGTCATCAGCACCTAAATCCAAGGCTTTTACTTTTTCCTCCTCGTTGCTTCGAGCAGAAATAATAATAATTGGTAAATGCAGGCGCTTGCGCAGAATTTTCAGCAGATCAATTCCATCAATATCAGGTAGACCTAAATCTAATAAAACTAAATCAATCGAAGTTGTTTGAAAAGTAGTTAATGCCTCCATTCCCGTACGAGCAATCGTTAATTGATAACGTTCTTGGTCTAAGACAACCTCCATAAAATCTGTGATGTTCGGGTCATCTTCAATCAGTAAAATACTAGCTTTCATAAAAATTCCTCACTTCAAATAAATTCTAACCAGCGTCTTGCCTTCACCAACCATCATTTCCATCTTTCCATTGTGGGCATGGATGATTGTTTTTACGATACTCAATCCAATCCCCAGCCCATTTTTTGAATCCACTGGTACTTCGCTTGTACTGGATAAATTTGTTTGGATTTTTTCAAATTGTTTTAAGGGGATTTCGCCATCATTTTCGATCTCGAAGACCGTCTGATCGTTTTTCTGATACACAGTTAGTTTTACAGGTTGCTTTTCTTCTCCATGTCGAAAGGCATTTTCAACGATGTTGAATAACGCTTGTTCAATCAAAATAGGATCTGCTTGGATAAAGGTTACTTCAGATGGCAAAGAAATCTCGACCTGACCTTCTGGATAGACCTTTTTTAAATGCTGATACACCGCTTCAATAATTTCTTCTATGGGTTCAGCTGTTTTATTCACTTTCATCGTATCCATATTGATACGTGTGATGGATAAGAGGTTTTCCACCATTCGGATCAGCCACTGAGATTCATCTTGAATATCCGCTAGTAACTTTTGACGCGTAGTCTCTTTTAAGTCAGCGCTATTACTTAACGTTTCAGCAATGCCAGAAATAACAGTCAATGGCGTTCGTAAATCATGGGAGACTGCTCGCAATAGGTTGCTGCGGACTTTTTCTCTTTCATTTTCCATTTCAACCCGCTCTTTTTCACTCTTCAATTCTGTTTGTTCTAAAATAACAGCAAGTTGAGTCAAAACTAACTTTAAATAATTGAGCTGATTGTTTTCTAAATCAAGTCCGGCATTACGCTCGATCCCTAAAACTGCTAATGTTCTTCCGCTTGCGATGATGGGTAAATAAAATCCTCTAGCCCCAATCAGCGTATCGGTGCCATTGCCTGCTTCCTTTTGATTTTTAGCCGTCCAGAAAGCAACAGCAGCTTCATCCTTGGTGCTTAAAATCGAAGGTTTCCCACTAATACAATGAACACTTTCTACTTTTGCCTGAGAATCAAACAAGATTACTTCGCGTTCCAGTAATCTAGATAAGTAAGTCGCTGAAATGTCGAGAATTTGATTACGATTGTCGGCCAAGACATACTGCTTATTCAGCTCGTAAAGCAATTCCATTTGATGTTCTTTTTCCATTGAACTTTCTGCTTGTTTTTTTAAACGAACCATTAAATTACTAATTAGGATCGCAACTAAACACATGATCAGCAAGGTGATTGGATACCCTTGCTTGTAGACAGTCAAGGAGTACAGAGGCTCCACGAAAAACCAGTTAAAGGACAAAACACTTAAAATAGACGCAAGCGAACTCCAAAAATAACCAGATGTAGTTCTTGCAACCAATAAAATGAAAAAGATATAAATCAGCATCAGATTTTGATCACCAATATGGATATACTGCATTAATTCGGTTACGATTGTCGCCAAGAAGACTCCTCCCAGCGCGATCACCAAATCCTTACCACCACCCTCAATAACCTTACGTGTTCTAAGAAAGAGGGATTGCTTCTCCTCCTTAAAGGGAATCAAATGAAGCTCCGTGTCATTTAAACGTTTCAATAAACGATCATCAAATGCCTCAACGAAAATTTTCTCATACCAAGGCTGGCGGAGATTTTTTCCCATAATGATATCTGTGACACCCGTCATTTTTGCGAACTCGACGATTGTTTCAAAGCTATTATCCTCTTCAATACTAATTACTTCAGCACCCAGCTTTTCTGCTAAGGGTATATTAGTGGGCGTATTTTCCTGAGTACGGACCTGAATGACCGTCCATTCTGCTCCTAAACCTTGAGCTAAACGCGCGGTCCAACGAATCGATTTTTCCGTCATTTTAGGAAAAGCATCATTCACCACTGTTAGCAATTTGCTTTGAATCCTAATCGTTTTAGCACTGATTCGATTGATATGATCAGAAGCACGTTGTATTGCCAGTCCCCGCAGCTGATCTAGCTTTTGAGGAATGAAAAAATTTTGCAAAGCTCGCTTCGCACTTTCACTGGCATAAATTTTTCCCTGCTCTAAACGATCAATCAACTCCTCTGGCTCCACATCAACCACCTTGATGGTTGCCTGCTGCAAAAACGTATCCGGTACAGTTTCTTTAACCTCGACGCCAGTGACCTCCTCAACGATATCATTCAAGCTCTCAATATGCTGAACATTGACAGTTGTGAATACGTCAATTCCCGCGTTTAACAACTCGTCTACATCCTGATATCGTTTACGATTTCTTGATCCTTCAGCATTTGTATGGGCCAGCTCATCGATTAAAACAATCTCTGGCTTTTGTTGGATAATTTGATCAATATCCGGTTCTGTTAAAAGCATTTGCTTATAAAGAATTTTTTTAGGGGGGATCTGCGGCAGGCCTTCCAATAAGCGATTCGTATCTGGGCGATCATGAGGTTCGATATAGCCGACGATAATATCTTTCCCCATCAGCAATAATTCATGAGCTTCCGAAAGCATACTATAGGTTTTACCGACTCCCGCCGCAAAACCAAAAAATACGCGTAAACGGCCACGGCGTCCATCACCCATTTGCTTTTTCTCCATTTTTCCCCTCCTTCCTATGCACAACAATTCTCTAACCACCTAGCTGGTTAGAGAACCCATTCCAATTATACATCAAGTTTATCTAATGCTAGGTTCAACTGCAAAACATTGACATATTGTTGATCAGAAAACCAATCCTTTTGTACTTTTTCCTGAATGATCTTTTGAATCACTCGTTTAGACAGTCCGCGCTCATTAGCGATACGAGATACTTGAAATTCAGCTGCTTTCAAGCTGATATCCGGATCAACGCCACTAGCAGATGCTGTGACTAGATCGTTAGGAACTTTTTTCTCCGCTGGATTTTTCGCTAATTCTGCTTGGATTCGTTTTTCAACTAATCGTTTTTGTTCATTAGAAACTGGCGACAATTGACTCACCTGCTGACTGCGTCCTGAAAAATATTTATCCTGTTCAAAGGGTTGTCCAATCAAGGTTGATCCAATTACTTGATTATCCTTCGTTAGTTGGCTGCCATTCGCTTGATTTGAAAAAAGCAATTGGCCCACGCCAGTAACCACTACCGTATAGAATCCGCCGAAAACAATTAAGCTAAAGATCAGAAATCGTATACTACCTAGAATACTTCTCCTCATTTTTTCTGCTCCTTCTTTATAAAATGATCATCGAAAGAATCAAGTCGATGATTTTGATAAAAATAAATGGGGCAATGATTCCGCCCAAACCGTAAATCAGCAAGTTATGGCGTAGAATCTGACTCGCTGGTTTTTCCTGATAGCTGACCCCTTTTAGTGCCAAAGGAATCAGTGCAACGATTACCAATGCATTATAGATAACGGCAGATAAAATCGCTGTCAACGGACTTCCTAATCCCATGATATTTAGTCGATCCAGCTGGGGATAAATACTATAGAATAAAACTGGAATCACCGCAAAATATTTAGCGATATCATTGGCAATACTGAAGGTCGTTAGAGCTCCGCGAGTCATCAACAATTGCTTGCCAATCTGTACGACCTGTACTAATTTGGTCGGGCTGGAATCCAAGTCAATCATATTCCCCGCCTCTTTAGCAG
Organism: Enterococcus sp. DIV0187; assembly: GCF_051713785.1. Lineage (NCBI taxonomy): Bacteria > Bacillati > Bacillota > Bacilli > Lactobacillales > Enterococcaceae > Enterococcus > Enterococcus sp. DIV0187. The sequence goes on along the minus strand of NZ_JBIOQO010000002.1, from coordinate 89,592 downwards.
CTTGAGTTCCTGTATTCATCGCCAAAGCTACATCCGCCTGCGCTAGTGCTGGCGCATCATTCGTGCCATCACCTGTCATGGCGACCAAATGGCCTTTTTCTTGATAATCGCGAATTAAATCCATTTTATTTTCTGGTGTGGCTTCAGCTAAAAAATCATCTACTCCTGCTTCTGCCGCAATTGCCGCTGCTGTCAAAGGATTATCACCAGTGATCATAATTGTTTTGATACCCATTTTACGCATATCTGCAAATTTATCTTTTACACCGTTTTTTACGATATCTTTTAAATAGACGACACCCATTACCCGATTATTTTTTACTACTACTAAAGGTGTCCCGCCTGCACGAGCAATTTTATCAACAATCTCGTCACATTCAGCTGGATACTGTTCACCGTTTGACTGAACGTATTTTTTCATCGTATCCGCGGCGCCTTTACGAATCTCATCCCCGCGATAGTCAATACCGCTCATTCGAGTCTTCGCACTAAAATCAATAAAAGTTACTTCAGATTGTTGAAATGCTCTTTCTCGCAAATTAAAGCGTTCCTTCGCTAAAATCACGATACTGCGACCTTCTGCCGTTTCGTCGGCTAAAGAAGATAATTGTGCTGCATCGGCAAGCTGCTCTTCACTGACACCATTCACCGGTAAAAATTCGCTGGCGCGACGATTCCCAAGCGTTATGGTTCCTGTTTTGTCTAGTAGAAGAACATCCACGTCGCCAGCGGCTTCGATCGCACGACCACTCATAGCGATGACATTTTCCTTCGTTAAACGACTCATCCCAGCAATCCCGATCGAGGAAATCAACGCACCGATAGTTGTCGGAGCTAAACAGATCAATAAGGCAATGACAATAATCATGGATAAGGCTTCACCTTTACCAGATAACTGACTGCTAAAGTCTGTAAATGGCACTAAGGTAATCGAAACCGTTAAAAAAATGATTGTCAGAGTAATCAAGAAAATTTGTAGTCCGATCTCATTGGGTGTTTTTTTTCGTTGGGTCCCTTCTACCATCGCGATCATTTTATCCAAGAAAGATTGGCCGTTTTCTGAAGTTACTCGAATTACTAGATAGTCAGAAACAATAGTGGTTCCGCCTGTCACCGCACTGCGGTCACCGCCAGATTCACGGATAACGGGAGCAGATTCACCTGTGATAGCACTCTCATCGACAGAAGCTGCCCCCTCGATTACATCGCCGTCAGCCGGAATCTGTTCTCCAGCACGCACATAAATCAAATCACCACGTTTTAAATCAGAAGATCTCAACTCGGTAAAATTCTCTTCTTCAATATCTGCTAAACTTTGTATTTTATAGGTCATAACCTCCTTTTTAGCCTGCTTTAAACTATCAGCCTGTGCTTTTCCGCGACCTTCTGCCACAGCTTCAGCGAAATTGGCAAAAAGTAAGGTCAACCATAGAAAGACTGTGACAGAAATACTGAACCATAACGGCACATGCATCGGATAAAAACATAACACCGTGGTGATGATCGCGCCTAAATAGACAACGAACATCACTGGATTTTTGATTTGTTGACGAGGGTCTAGCTTCTTAAACGATTGACCCACAGCCCATTGATAAATTTTCTTCATTTTCACTCACTCCATCTATTTCATCGTAAAGTATTCTGCAATCGGACCTAATGCTAAGGCTGGAAGAAAGCTCAATGCACCAATCACTAAAATAACTATAATTAACATAGATACAAACGTTGGACTAACAGTAGATAACGTGCCTGAGCTTAAAGCCGCTTTCTTTTTGCTGCCCATATTTTCTGCTAAGAGCAGAATAGCTATGATTGGCAGGTATCTTGAAACAAGCATTAACAAACTACCTATAATATTAATAAATGGCGTATCAGCTAATAATCCGCCAAAAGCACTCCCATTATTATTTGCTAACGAAGTCGCTCCATACAGCAATTCACTAAATGCATGGGGTCCCTGATTCGTCAGCCATGTTAATACTTCCGGATGTAAAACGAATACCATTGTTCCAAACAGCGTCAGCATCAATGGTGTTAAAATCACGATGCTCGCCATTTTTATATCAAAAGCTTCAATCTTCTTCCCGAGATATTCCGGCGTTCGTCCCACTAACAATCCAGCAATAAAAACTGCCAACAGTAAAAATGTCAACATGCCATAAAGCCCACTGCCAACGCCGCCGAAGATGATTTCTCCTAGCTGCATCAAGAACATTGGAATGGCTCCGCCCAATGGCATAAAGCTATCCAGCATTGCATTTACTGAACCATTGGAAGCAGCAGTTGTTCCCACAGACCATAAGCTTGACCACCCAACGCCGAAGCGAACTTCTTTGCCCTCCAGATTCGTTGTTCCAAGTACATGTGCAAATTCCGGACCATAGAACTCACTAAATGCCACACCAATAAAAGCCAACAATAGGAAAAATAGTGAAACAATCATGATTGTTCGACCTTGTTTCCAGTCCTTAACCCAAAAACCAAAAGCAAAGATTAATGCGGCTGGAATCAATAAAATTGCCAAATTTTCTAAAAAGTTCGAGAAAATTGTCGGATTCTCAAACGGGTAGGCTGAGTTTGCACCAAAGAAGCCACCACCGTTCGTTCCAAGCTGTTTGATCGCCACTTGACTAGCTACTGGTCCTAAATGAAGCCAGAGGTTTTTTCCCTCTAATCCCTCATAAGAAATACCTGATTTTAAAGTTTGGACAGTTCCTTGAGAAATCAATAGAATCGCGAAAATGATTGATAGCGGTAATAAAATATAGACCAAACTGCGGGTCAAATCCTGCCAAAAATTTCCCAGAACCTTCTTTTTAACCTGTGAAAGTCCCCGAAGCAATGCAACTAAGACTGAAAGCCCCACACCTGCTGAAACAAAATTCTGGACGGTTAATCCAAACATCTGCGAAGTATTTGATAAGGTCGTCTCTCCAGCATATGCCTGCCAGTTAGTATTCGTTACAAAACTAACAGCCGTGTTCAATGCTAACGGCAACGATAAATTTTTCACGGATGAACCGCCAGGCATAAAGTGTTGTGTCATTAAAATGACGATCAACAATATGATTGATGAAATACTTAATAGTAAAACACTTGCTCCGTAACGCTTTGCGGACATTTCTTTTTTACTAATTGGTCCGATAACTTTATAAAACAATCGCTCCAAAGGTTGAAGGAATCGAACACCCTTTGGAATCTTACCTTGCATAATTTCTTTGATATACCAGCCTAACGGTAACGCCAATGCTAATAAAATAAACAAGAAAAATAATCCTTGATAGATGACACTACTCATATTTCTTCCCCCTTAAATAAAAACCAGAAAAGATAAATCATTAATAAGAGTCCAATGATTCCCAAAATAATCGTCATTTCATTTCTCTCCTTATTAGCCCTACTTCTGTTGTAACAAGGCTTACTTTCTTTACTTTTTAAGCATAAAAAAAAAGACCTAAAGATAGTGTGAAACTTGCGTCCATTTCTTTACACTATCTTTATATGGTCTTTTAAGGTTTCTTTTTTAAAAGGTGGTTACTTGAAAATCTTGATAGAACTCTCCTTGATCAAAAGTAAATTTTAATACGGTGAAATCTGACAAGCCTTCCCCTTGTTCATAATAAATGTGGTATTGATCCTGCCAAAACTCAATTTTATCCGCTTCTTTTGATAACACCTCCATCTTTCCAATCAGCGATATACCAGTGAAATTTTTCGCATCATAAAAATATACACAGGCTTTTGAATTAGCCAAAAATTGTTGAACTTTATTCGATGAGGTATTCGTATGCAAATACAAGCAGTTATCATCGATTTTTATCGGCTTTAGCATAGCACGAATCATTGGATATCCCTCTTCAGTAATAGAACCTAGAAAACACAGTTCTTGTTTATCAACGAATGCTTGTAATTCCTTTTGAGCGTTCATTCTTATCCACCCCTTTTAGATTAGTATTCCAAAACACTAACAAAAATGCAAGTAAATTTACATTAACCCCATCATTATTTGTTATTATTATCGCTTTTCACAAAAAGTTATAAACAAAAAAACAGAAAATTCATTTTATACCAAACTTCTTAATCATAGCAAAGCACGTCAGTTCTAAATTACCGACGTGCTGCTTAGTTATTCTTTTACCGTATAAATATCGCTTTCTTTGGTTTCTCTGAACATCATAAAGCACACAAATGAGATTAACAAAACGAGCACGCTGATCATAAGTAATGGGATAAAAACATTGGTTGTCGTATTTCTAAATACTAATCCCATCACCAACTGACCTAGCGGCACCGCACATTGTGCTACCGCGATAATGGTTGCCATAACCTTGCCCAAATTTGCTTTTGGCGTAATCTTTTGAACAAGTGAGATTAGGTAGATTGAGATTGCACTCAACATCATTCCGATAATAATCTCCATAATAAGAACAACCATAAATCCTATACTTGCACTGGTCATACTCAACAAAATATTCGTAATCACCAAGATAATTCCCGAATAAGTAAATACACGATAAAAATTGTTAAACTTCAGATTTTTCGTCAACGGTCCTGCTAGAATTGCCCCGACGATACTAGAAAGACTAAAGACACCCATTCCAATACCATACATTGTGTCATTAACCTGCAGTGTCATCCGTAAAATAATTGGTAAACCAACAATAAAGAACGAGGTCAAGACAAAATTGATCGCCGCGGCAATCACGATTGATTTGAAAATCACTTGATTATTTTTGACTTCTTTAAACCCATCCTTCAGATCAGCGGTTAATATTTCCATAACAGTTCCCGTTGTTCGTTCACGTTTTTCAAAGGGAATTTTCAAGAAGCTTTCAACAATCGCAGCAATCACAAAGAAGACAATACTGCTGGCAACCAGCAGCTTCGCGCCCATTAATCCGTAAAATATCCCGCCAATGATCGGTGCTACCACATTAGACAATTGTAAAATTCCATTTGATAATCCATTGATTTTCTCTAGCTCGTGTTCTTCTACCAATAACGGGATACTCGCTCCCACAACTGGTGTATCAAAGCTGCCGACAATCGCTAAAATAAAGATCAAAATTCCAATACCTAAGATAGATTCTGAGGTTCCTACTACTAAGAATAATAGCGCCGCGATAATAGCATTGGCGACATCCATTAACACCATCAAAATCTTTCGATCAAAACGATCCGCAATTGCTCCGCCAATCGGCGCAAACAAAACCGGCACACTAGAGATTGCTAAGACTGTGGCAAACACATCAGCTCTTCCTGTTACATCCAAAACAAATAGCGACAATGCAAAGCGTAATATCGCTCCACCAAACACAGAGATAAATTGCCCCAACATCAAATAGATAATATTTCTCTTATTCCCTTTCACACTCTCTCCTACTCTCTTTCATTGATATGCTTAGCTTAACGAATTCTTAAACTTTGAGCATCCGCCTTAAGTCTCATTGTTTTATCCTACTTTTAGTCACTTCTTATGAAATCAATCCATAATGCTTTAGCCCTTCCAACACACCATTCTCCGTTTTCGCCACATAAGAAGCCTGGGATTTCAATTGATCTGTCCCATCTCGCATTGCTACTCCATAATCTACCAGCTGAAACATACTTAAATCATTATTCTGATCACCGAAGGCATAGGTTTCTAGTTGTGTACCTGACATCGAGGACAAGAGCTTTTGGATGGCGGTTCCTTTTGAGACCGTTTTCGGCAGGACATCAATCGCTAATGGAGCAAAACGAACGGTATCTGCAACGGATGCTAATTCTGCGCTTATTTTTTTCTCCAGCTCTTCATTTAAATAGAGATTCATAAAATTAACCGGGTTCTTATGGAAAAAATTAGGCGAGATTGGAATCTCCTGAATTCCCATATAGGCGATGTGCTCTTTTACAACATCCGATAATCGATTGACTGCAAACTCCCGTTGATTAAAGTAACCTGCCGCTAGACGATTTTCCTTGGCAATCGCTAAAATTTTCTCAATTTCTGATGCTGAAAATTTTGCGTTCTGGATTGTTTTGCCGGCTAAACGTACATAGCAGCCGTTAGATAATACGAAGTGCTCCGCCTTTAGTAGCGTTAATAGCTCCTTTACTTCATAATAGCTGCGACCCGTTGCAATGATTGGCAGTACCTCATTTTCTCTTAGCTGGTCAAAAGCGTCGAGCGTCTCCTGATCCACCCGCAGGCTTCCCCCTGAACACAATGTCCCGTCTAAATCAAAAAAAGCTAGTTTCTTCATGTTTGTCATCCTTTCAAATACTCTTGATTTATATGAATGCACTAACAAGCCCATCAGACAAAAAAATCCGAGAAAAAAGTCAGTGCATTACAAATACACTGAACCTTTCCCCTCGGATTTTTTATATCAATAGGTGCCTTTTACAGATTAGTAAAAGATGAAGCCCTCGGTCACAGTCCTCAGTAGAATGAGCGGAACCCTAGCTCCAGTTTTCCAGTTCATAAGCAATCATACCATTTCTTGAAAGATTGACGCAATATCAACTTTAAGAAAGCTGTCTTGATTTCTAATACGCTATTTCAAATTTTGCTGCATAGGACGAATTCGGGGTCTATTCTTGACTATTCTAAGAAGCTGATCACGACGCTGTTCTCTTTTTGATAAAAGTTCTGAGATCGTTAAAATCGCTGCGCTTTTTGAAGTTAAAACATTTTATAAAAAATACTAGCTGAAGCTCATTTTTTTCGCATTTGATTAACTGCTTCAACAAAAGACCTAAGCAGCAAATACTTCACTGTTTAGGTCTTTAGAATTACTCTTTTTTTCTATAATAAATGGTTCCAGCAATGATAAGAACAGCTACGCCAACCACCAAGTACCATGAGTTGCGGGTATCATTAGTTTTCGGGTAACTTCCTATTGTTGTTCCTGAATACTGCTTAGAATTGTTTGCTTGATTTGACGATTTTGGTACATCAGCTGGTGGTAATTTCTTATTCACAAACTCTCCAACATTAACGATTGCTGGTTTATTTTCTTCAGCTGATTGAATAGTAAATTCTCGTTTCTCTTTGTTGATTGTATAGCCAGCTGGAGCTTCTTTCTCCATAAAGTAATAGTCGCCAGGCGAAAGATTTTTGACTAAGAGTTGTCCATTTTTATCAGAAGTATACTCTCCGACTTGTTTTCCATCAGCATGATACAGTCTAAAGACTGCTCCTGCCAAGCGTTTTCCTTGATCTGAGACCTTTGTCATTTTGACGCTGCCCTGATAATTGATAAAATCTTCAAAAGTGATGGTTTCAAGTTTTCCTGAAGCTTTGTCGCTGATTTCAAATGAAACGATCTTTTTGTTCAAGATAAAATTCTTCGGTGCTTTCGTTTCAACAAGTTTATATTTACCAGGAGCTAGTCCTGTCGCAAAAACTTTCCCTGTTTTATCTGAGATAAGCGTTTCAACTGTCTTTCCTGATGCATTTATCACCGTTTGAACTTTGCCGTCTTCATCGCGAATCTCGAACTCCGCACCTTGGAGTGCCTTGCCGGCTTCATCCTTCTTCAGCCATTCGATTGAGCCTTGATAATTGATAAAATCACCTAAATCAATTGGCTCTGGTTTTCCTGTTTGTTCGTGAATCTCAAATGGATGAGGTTTGGTGTCTAAGACATAACCCTCAGGTGCTTTGGTTTCAACAAGTACATATTTTTGCGAGGCTTTCCCCTCTAGGTCAATTCCTTTAAAGTAGATTTCACCGTTTTTATCAGTAACTACGGTTGTTGTAGATTGACCGTCTCGATTGGTGACAGAGACCGGATCTCCTGTTGGCTGCTCCTGATCATCTGTCTTAAAGATTTGATATTCTGCCCCGGCTAGAGCTTCTTTTGCTTCATTGATTTTCCGGCCAATCACTTCTACTTGATAATTTTCAAAATCTAGATTGTCGATGATCGGGTTTTGCTCATCGTTTTCCTGAACCACAAAATAGATGGGTTGATCATTGACGATATATCCCGGTGCTGCTTTGGTTTCAACAAGCTTATAATTTCCGGCTCCAAGGTCTGAAATATCAAGAATCCCATTTTCAGGCGTGATCACTTTTCGTACATGTTGCTCTTCGCCATCAACGATTCGGTAAAGCTCAAATTCTGCGCCTGCAATCGAACCGCCCTCACCCACTTTTGTGATTTGCGCTCTTCCGCGGAAATTCTGGAAATCACCGACATCAATAATCGCTGGTTTTTCATCGGCAGCTTTAGGTACTTCTATTTTGATCAAGGCTGGATTGATAACGTAATCAGAGCCTTCAGTAACGGTTGGCGCTTTTGTTTCTTGATAATAGTACGTTCCCGGTGCCAAATCCTCAAAAAGAACGTTGCCGTTTTTATCACTTTTAGCTGTTTTTACCACGGTTTTCATATCATCTTTGTAAAGAGTGAACTCTGCCCCAGATAAGCCTTCCCCATCGGTATTGCGTTTCGTTAATTGGACAGATCCTTTGTAGTTAATGTAGTCAGCTAATTCAATGACTGGAACCTTGCCGTTATGGGACGATTTCACCGTAAACGTGACTTTCTTTTCATTTAATAGATAGCCATCTGGTGCTTTCGTCTCGACAAGCGTGTAATTCCCTGGCGCTAGGTGATCGACATGAACCTTTCCATCCTCACCTGATTTAATTGATTCTTTATTTACTTTTTGATTCGCCTCATTGTATAAATCAAACGCGGCTCCTGCAAGCGCCTTGCCTTCTTTATCTTTCTTCATAAATTCAACAGAACCTTGATAGTTTACTAATTCTAAAGGAGAACCATTTGATTGCGTCGTCACTGTTTTGGGTTTTCCGTGAGCAACTTCATCTATCGTAAAAGGGACTTCCTTATTGTTAAGAATATAGCCTTGTGGTGCTTTGGTTTCGACAAATTTGTAGTCTCCTGGTGCAAGTCCTATTATGGTGACTTTTCCATCTGCTTGTGAGACCAAAGGCTGTGAATTCACTTTCTTACCATTACTGTCTAAAACATCAAACTCTGCGCCTTGCAGCGGGTTGCCTTCGCTATCCGTTTTGATTAATTCAGCAGAACCTTGATAATTTTTATATTTCACATTGATCGTCGGTATTTGATGGTTGCTGTTTCGATAGACCACGAAGGTTACAGGATCATTGTTCAAAATATAGCCATTGGGTGACTCAATCTCGGTAATCCGGTACAGTCCTAGCGGCAAACTATCAATTTCTAAAATCCCCTCACTATTTAAGCGATCAGGATTCAATTCAACTGGTTCCCAAAGTGAGTGATTCGGCATCAAATTGCTAAAATGTTCTAGTTTAAAGCGAGCACCTTCTTGAATGTCTCCGCCAAATTTGATGGGGTTTCCGTCAGCGTCAGTCTTTTGCAGGATGACTTTGTTGCGCTCATTCGGAATCGTCATCACTCCGGCATTTTCAGTTGAAGTACTGTCATCAATGGTGATTCTCCGACCTTCCGTTAAATCGGTTGAGATCGTAAAGCCTTTCGGTGCAGCTGTTTCAATCAATAAATACTCACCATAAGGAAGATTCCCAAAAATAAGCTGTCCGTTTTCATCAACTTCACCTTTACGCAACAATTGAGTTTTTGAGGTATTCCAAAGTTCAAACTTAGCCCCTGCTAAAGGTGTTTTTCCGTCTGCTTCCGTCTTTTGGATCACCAGCTTGCCTTTTTTACCAGACGCTGAACCGCCACTATGATTCAGTTCTACCGTGACATCTTCGCCATCACCACCAGAAACAGTCTGCTCATTGTCGCCTGTTACCGTAATTTTGTTTGAAACAGTATCTTTACTTCCTTCAGAAGAGGAGGTGATATAGCTGCGGTATTCTAGCTGATAAGCGGTATCGATTTTGTCATTCAGCTTGATCGTCATGGTTTGTTTGCCAGTGACATTATCTGTGGTGATTTCTACGGTGTAATCCTTGTTTAATTTCAACGGTTTATCATAATTTGGCGTAATGGTGCCATCTTCTGCGACGGTTGTTTCGTATAATTGGATGGAATCTTGATCAATCACCTGATTATCAGAGGGTTCATCTTTGATCACCACATGATCAAGCGTTGATTGGGAAGGATTGATCACTGCATGCCAATTGACATAATCAGGATTTTCACTATCCTGTTCGCCGGTTTTTTGTGCATACTTCCCACCATATTTCACGCTGACCTCTCCGGTGACATCACGATCATCGTCATTGTTTTCATAATGTGCGACATTGGTGTATTGATTCGATCCTTCGACGATCTTCCCTTCCACAGAGGTGTCAAATTCGATTAAATACGTTTCATCTGAACCTTCAGGAAAATCAATTTGCAGCAGCTGATCATTGGAAGTGCTAGGTTCAATAATCTTCTTCATCTCATCATTTACGACTTCTTCAGGCTGCTTCTTCGTAACGGTGCCATCTTTCTTGACCTCAGCCTTGTAAATCTTCAACGAACCATCGACGTAATCTTGATTTTCTTTTATCTTATCCTGCAGCTGTGCGTGCGTCAGGATATTATGACTGAGATTCACTGCAATCGTCCAAGTAATATGCTTCGTTTGAGCATTATAGATCCCACTTTTTTGAGCGTTTAATTGGAATGGATCATGAGGTTTGAAGTCTTTGTCGTCATCAGAAGTATGCTTCCCGCCATTTTCATCTTCCCAATCAGCCTGCATTTTATTTTCAAAATGATCTAACTCAGGATTATTTGGGTCCAATAAGCTCACATCAAAATTCGTCCGATAGTTGATTTCTAATTCGGACTCCGTTGGATTGTAATCTCCTTTAAAAACGACTTTAAAGCCCATCTCATTCTTTCCTGAGCTATCACTTAATAACTCAAGATCATAATCTTGTCCTGGTACCAATACACGATTCTTCGTTACATCACGAATTTCAAAATCCGGCTTTAAATCTTCTTTGATCGCCATTGATAGACCTGGTATTGGAGAATAGGTATCGTTTAACACTAGGTTTTCCATGTAATAGTGATTTTTATTGACATTGATCTTCCAGCCAACTTTTTTGTCCGCGTAATCGATATCTGTAATATTTTTGATCACGTTTTGTTGCTGCGCTGTTCCTTTGTCACCATCTGTTTGTCCCGTGCCCGTTGTTACATTATTTGTTACTTGAGTAGGATCGGAGACAATGCCGTTCACCTTGGTTTTGTACTCGACTCGCACCGCTCCGTCGACATCATTTAAAAATTTAATGACAAATCCTTCACCATCAGGATTGGGCTCCAAAACATAATCTTTTCCTTCAACTAAAGCTTCTCCCTTGATCTCCTTTCCTTTTTTATCGAAGGTGATTGGATAAAGCTTGATTGAATCATCGATAAGGTCCATATTTTTACTAATGGTATCCGTAATGATGGCATCACCTTTAGCGATATTCTTCTCGTCATAGTTGTATTTGATCGCCCAGCTGAATTCCTGATTATTGGGGTCATAATTAACCATATTTTTTTCAACTGGCTTTCCGAATGTGTTTGTCACAGTTGCTTTGGCATCGATTCCATCGTCATCATTTTTATCAGTTAACTGTGCGACGTTAGTAAAGCTGACTTTCCCGCCATTCTCTGGCTTCGCTGAATCCTTGATATCTGTTTGATAAACTAAACGATAGGCTTTGTTGGTCTCACCTAAAATCGTGATATTACCATTTTTATCAACAGTATATTCATCTGGACTAAGTTCTCGACCTACTTCTTTGATGGTCCCGTCGAGATCCATTTCTAATTCCATTACTTTTACAGATTTATAGTCAATTCCTTCCGGCCATTTTTCTGTAATCTTCGGATCTTCCAAATGGTTCATGGATTGATTAAAGTCGACTGTCCACTCGACACTACTAGGATTTGGTGTCCGATCAAAGTGTCCCTGCTTGTCAATGGATTGCTCCGTATCAGGACGGATTTCAACATTGACAGGCGGCAAATCATCCTCCACCGGATAGTGAATGGTGATATCACCGGGGCCATCAATATGCTCTTTTTTGAATTCCGTATCAAAGTAAAAGCTGCCGTTAATATCACTTTGATTTTTTACCTCTTCCGTAAATTCAAAACGAATATTTCCGTCTTGATCAATGGTATATTTGGCGTAAACTTCCCCTGCTTCGTTTTTCAGCTCACCGACTTGTGCCTGCTTAGGCTTCAGTTCTTCAGGTAATTTGAAATCAAAGTAATCGCCTGGTTCGATTTGCTGACGCACATCTTCTGGGATATTCCAGGTATAAAACGCCCGAACGGTTGTGTTAGATGTAACCGGCGGGGTGACAACATTGCCATCCTTATCCAAATAAACTAAATTCGAGCTAGTCAAAATCGTTCCTTCACCATTCGGAAAATACTCTCGAATATCGGTAGGGCCGTCAGCCCGCGGCTTAGCTTCTGACTGAGTGGATTCTGTTGTCGCTGCTATTGCTGATTCAGTCGCTTTCGTTGGTTCTTTCGATGAATCAGGCTCTGTGTTTTCTGCTTTGCCAGTTTCTGAAGAGCTCGTTGTTATTTCGTTTGAACTCGCTGATTCAGATGTAGTCGCTTGTTCAAACGTATAGGTCAGCTGCTGTTGCTCATAAGAAATATCCAAGGAAGATAGCCCTTTTATATCCTTAAGATCTACATGAATGGTTCCTACTCCAGCAACATCTCCTGGAATAATAAGCTCTTGATCGTTCTCTATTTTTAATGCTATTGATTTTCCAGCTATTTCTATAGTCGCTTGCTGAATCACTGATTGAGAGAGCTGAACTCTGCGATCTTCTTGCCCCTCTTCTAATGTAAGCTGAACGTTAAGTTGATTCACATTCTGTCCTTCCAAAACATTTTCAAGCTTTATTGCAGGTTTATCCTCGGCAAACACTGTCAAAGGAGTCAGTGAGTTGATCAAAATTAACAAGGTCATTAAGCCATATATTAATTGGTCAATTATTTTTTTTCGCTTCATTTTCACACCTCTTACTTCAAATTTCTTAAACTGCCATTTCTATTTATAGCAGATTATTTTTTCAGAAATTTTCAAAAATGAAGCTTTCATAGAACACTTTTTGAGAGACTAAATTTTTTGTTTTTCCTTTGAAATCAAATCTAAAACCTGTGTTAAACGATTTAGATCATTGAGCTCCAAACGTCTGCCAATAACTACTAGCTGAGCTTGTGGATAAACCTTTTTTAAATCTTTAAAGGTACCTGTAGTCAGTAAAATATCCACTTCTTTCGTGTTAGCTGAAAAAACATCAATAAATGTCACATTGTACAAATAGTTAAAGTGTCCTTGCAGTTGTTCGATGTAATTTTTGATCATCAGATTGGGCATATCGCTTTCGACTAAAACGGTAATGGGCACTTCATATTTACACGGGTTTTCCAAGTATAAAGCATTTTTCAGATAAGGAATCATTAAAAAAGCGACTTCTAAAAAGATTGGATTTTTTGATTCTGCATACAATTCTTCAATAAATCGGCGCATTTTTTCTGTCATTCGCGGATAGCGTTTTTGGAAAATTGCTTTGTACGTATTCCCTGTCATGTCGGTATTGAAGCCTTTAAAATATTGCGCAAAAAAATGACTGCTTAGTATATAATTTCGGAAGCGTAAAAATTCTGCTTCTTTAATAGGAAAGAACTCTTCCTGAAATCTTCTGACCATCAAATCCGTCGCTGAAAAAATTGGGGTATGCTGCTGAGCCTGCTGTTGATACAAAGCATTGATCAATGGTTCCTTAAAAACATCGATCGTTTTAGACATGGCCAACCAAACGAGGAAAAAGAAAGGAATCTCAGAATGCTTCGTGTTGATTACACCTTGAGATGGACTAAGCTGCTTTTCAAAAATAGGATACAACGTATTAGAGGTAATCCTCTTTTCTAATTCTGTAGGCATTTGGAGAATATTACCCTTACGAGTACGAATGACTGCTTCTGCAAAAATATAAGCCAGCTGCTTTTTATAGGCATAAGGAATATTGGGATAAACGGTAAATTCACTATCCAAGATTTCTTCAACATATCCCTCAAGCATTTGCTCATTGATAAAGGGAAAGGGCCAACTGCTTCCACGATAAATACTCCAGAAAAAAATCACCATGATCATGCGAATCTGATATTCTTCTCCCTCCAACTGAAAAGTATCACGACTAATTTTAACCTTATAACGAGATAACATCCGGCGAACCTTCGCTAAATCTCTTCTCACTGTCGATTCACTGGTAAAGTGGGCAAGCGCATAATGGCGCACACTTTGAAACTCATCCATAATCAATGTTTTTAAAAGAACGACTGTGGGGCATTCCTGCACAATCTCAGTTACTAAGTTATATACATCTGCGTCTATTGCAACCGTCAGACGAATCCCTTTTCCTTTTGATAATTGCAAAGAAAAATTCTCTGAATGAAGGTCTGCAACTTTTTCAGCTAGACTATTTATGATGCTTAGCGTGGTCCGTTTGCTTAAGTCTAAAGCTTCACTTAGCCACTCTCGTGTTACCCAATAGCCATTTTTCTCATTCAATAATAAAATCATTCGCCGCTGAAGAAAGGTCTCTCGATCAAATAGCTCTTCAAAATAATCTTTTTGTGTTGTTGGCATCTTTATCCCTCTTTTTTTAAAGAATCATCTATTTTAGAATAAGCAAAAAGTTAAAAAAAGAGTATTACAACGCTCAAAAAAAATCACGGATTACTCCGCGATTTTTTTGTTAAGGCATATTCATCCATACTGGTTCAAATTGATTGCCGTCCAAATCGGTGACTTCCAAACTAAACATTTGATCCTCCGGCATGTTCATATCCACCGAGAAATAGTCTCCACCATTGGCCTTTGCTGCTTCAGCAATTTTTTTCACTACATCCGGACTCTCTACAGAAAAAGCGGTTAACGTACTGCTTTCTTTTTCAGTGTCTGCGATCCTTTTATTTTTCAAGAACAGATTATAAAAATCATATTCTAGTAGCATAATCCAAAATGTATCATCCCACATCATCGAACTGGACTGCTCATTAGAAAACTCCACATTCTTCTTAAATCCTAGTTTCTCATAAAATTCGGTCGAAGCTTGCACATCTTTCACTGGGTAATTGGTAAATACCATTGCTGCCATCTCGTTCACTCCTTTGAATTTTCGTCTATTATGCAAGAATATCGAAATTAAAGCAAAGAAAGCGCTTGTATTCCAGTGAACGAAATATATTAATTTTTCTCATCTAACACCAAGGATCCAGATTACATAAAAACAGTCATACTCTTTTTTGAATACAACTGTTTTCTTAAGCTTTTTTATAACAAATCTGCGATCCATTGATAGGCTGCTTCTTTTGATGACACAGAATCCAGCATATTAAAAAAATCTGGTCGATCAATCAGTGCCACCAGTTCAGCCAGTGCAGTTAAATGTCTTTTGCTGTCTACCGCCGCTAGGGTAAAAATATACTTCATTGGTGTTTTCCCTAAAATTTTTATCGGCTCCTTAAGTACCGTTATTCCTAATCCCACCTCTTTCGCTCCATCTTCAGGGCGAGCATGAGGCAACGCGACATGATCAGAAATAACCATGTAAGGCCCTTCCTCGTATGTCGTTTGGATGATCTTGTCAATATAACGTCGGCTTACGATTTCTGCTTCGATCAGCGGTGTCGCGGCTACGTAAAAAGCTTCCTCCCAGCTATTTGTCGCAAGGTTTAACTGAATAAAAGCCGGAGAGAGAATATCTGTAAGGCTGAGCTCATCTTTGCCTGAAACACTTGGTAGAATATCTTCTGAATTACAGATTCTAGGCTGCTTCAACCGCCTTTTCAATTCTTTACGTAATCCGATCTCATCCTTTATAGTCGTGAACCTATCAATAATTGCAAAAAGCTCTTCAAATTGATAATCCCCCGATAAGTTTCCAGGACCGTTTTGAATCTCTTGGACCAAGTTGTATTTTTCGTCAATCGTCATAATCGGATTCACTGTATAGACCGGCTTTTTCAAAGAATAAAGCCGCATATTAG
This sequence comes from Enterococcus sp. DIV0187, assembly GCF_051713785.1. NCBI lineage: Bacteria > Bacillati > Bacillota > Bacilli > Lactobacillales > Enterococcaceae > Enterococcus > Enterococcus sp. DIV0187. The sequence goes on along the minus strand of NZ_JBIOQO010000002.1, from coordinate 73,609 downwards.
GTACAGTAGTGAAAATCATGTCATAATCCTGTTTTTTCTGATAGATCTCATTTGTCTCTATTGGACCAATAAAAATCATATCTGGAAAAAGATTCTTTAACTCATTGTAAATAATTGCCGAGCTTCCGATACCATTCGGACAAACAATAATACCGACCTTTCGCTTCACTTGGTATTCATCATTATTATCAATTAAAGAAGCAAAATGGATGGTTAAAAAGGAGATTTCCTCATCAGGAATCATCGTTCCGAATAGATTCTCGATTGGCTTCATCGTTTCCTTAACGATTTGAAATAAATCTGGGTATTCTTGAATAATTTTTTTACTCAGAGGATTGATAATCGGAAGATGAAAAAACAATCGATAGTAAGCTGGACGAAAGTGACTGTATACTTGCTTTTTCACCGTTTTTTTATCTTTAAAACGAATACCCGACAAGCGTTCAAAACGATCAAAGATTCTTTCTACTAATTCATTAATGATAGAAGAATCTGGCGCTTCTTCGTTAGCATCCCCAATAGCCATGCCCAGCATCCAGCCACAAATATAAAGTATGGCGTATGGATTGTCGATTGAGAACTTTGCAAGCAGGCTTCGAGAAAAGCTATACTCCTTCATTTGGTAAAACTTCTGGAAATTGTACCTCTCATAAAACTCTGACCATTCTTTGGATAAATGCGGCAACAAAAAAATCAGCATGTAACTAAATTCCAGCAATCGATTTTCCACCAATACAATGGAATAATGTTCCAATTCTGCAGCAATCTGTCGAAAGACTTTCTCCTTCTGGATTGTCCCTTCGTTAAATAAAAAGTAATCCCAAAGAAAGCTGCCATTATCTGAACGTAAATCCTCTAGCACCATCTTCATTAATTGATAGCGCAAGACCGATTCATTACCAGCCAGATAGTAACCCTTTTTCCGATTATATTTGATTTGAATATCAAGAGATTCCAATTCTTTTTCGACTTTTTTCAAGTCATTGATAAAAGTAGTTTTTCCAATATCCAATACGCCTAAAAAATGATTCACCGATAAGTATTCTTCATAATGATAGAAAAGCATCAGATAAATATATTTTTTTCGTTCCTCAATATCCATCTCATAGTATCGATAAACATGATCGCTAGAGAAAAAATCAACAAAAAACAGACGACTTGCTTCTGACAAATGATAGTTATTTCCATCAAAGTAGACAGGAGGAAGCCCTTCATTCGATAAGGATTCATTGATTTTAGTGATGACGTAATCGACTTGAACGCGTGACAAATTAAGCTGACCTGTTAAATTTCTTTGAGAAATAATAGGTTTTTCAATCATTTTTATCAGTACTTGCCGTGTTCGCTGATCAATTTTGTACACATCCATTCCTCCTGTCTAAGTAGATTAACCTGCTGAAACTTTCTGACGCAATTGTCTAGCATTTTCCGCGATTTCTGACTTGGTTCCTTTTGACAATAGTGTCCCGATCCCCATACAGTCGACACCTGCTTCAAGCCAATCAGACACATTGTCAATGGTGACTCCACCTGAAGAAAGCACGGGAACTTGCGGCATCGGTGTTTTAATAGTAGAAACGATTTTTGGTCCAATGAAAGATGAGGTAGGAAAGGCCTTGACCATATCTGCACCCGCCTCAAGGGCCTCCACGATTTCGGTCATCGATGTGCAGCCCGGCATGTAAGGGATCTGATAGCGATTACACAACTTTGCCACGTCTATGTTGAAATTAGGAGCAATGATAAACTCAGCTCCTTTTAATAGTGCTTGACGAGCCGTCTCGCTGTCAAGCACAGTTCCAGCTCCAATGACTATTTTTTCTTGGTAAATTTCTTTTAATTGTTCGATAATGTCACCAGCATTATTATTCGTATAGCTGATTTCTAAACAGGAAATCTTTCCTTCAAGACAGCCATCAACGATTTCTTGAGCCCGTTCAATTGTTTCTACTCGAATAATCGCCATTAATTTTTCTTGATACAGTCGAGATAACGTCGTTAATTTTCGCATTTTAGTTTCACCATCCCTTCAATTTCCTTGTATTTTGATAGTGTTTCGCAAATTTCAGCGTCAAATTTTGAAGAAACTTTACGAACTGGATTTTTTGGTGTTCCTACAGGAAATCCGATAAGCTCTAAACTATGCTTAAGAACACTGGGAACAGTCGCTAATTTTAGAATACCTCGAAAATCATTGATGCTTTCTTGAAGAACTTGAGCTCGCTCCATTTTATTCTCAAGAAAAGCCTGATAAATTCCTAAATCAGTCTTTGTTAATACATTAGATGTGGCAGCCACCGCTCCATCTACTCCCATCTGCAAAGCTGGTAAAATCAAGGAATCTGATCCTATCAAAATTGAAAAATCCTCTCGATCATTCGTCTCTAAGTACATTTGAATATTTTCTAATTTCCCGCTACTGTCCTTAATTCCGATAATTTGCGGAAGCTGGATTAATTCCTTAAAGACAGATTCATTTATTGATAGTTGAGTATTTGCAGGAATATTATAGAGAATCATTGGAAGATTGGTATTTAAGGCAATCGTTTGATAATGCTGAATCAGCTCTTCATCGCTTAGTTTGATTAGATAAGGAGTGATTACCGAAACCGCATCGACACCAAGCTCTGCAAATTGATTGGTTACTTTAATCACTTCTTCTGTAGAGATCCCGCCGGAGCCAGCAAAAACAGGGACTCGACCAGCAGCTTCATCAACTACGATTTTTACCAACGCTAATTTTTCTGCTTCGCTAAGCGCATAGAATTCTCCATTTGTACCAAGGACAAATAACCCGTGAACGCCATCATTGATCAACTTGTTTACTAGCTTACGTGTCGCAGCTTCGTTAATTCCGTCCTCTGATAATGGGGTCACCATCGCCGTAATAATTCCTTTGATTTTCATTAGAGTCCAACTTTCTTTCTATTTTTGATTGATTCGCCTAAGGCACCGCCTGGATGCCACTGGTAATATTTATCTAAATCTAGTTGTTCTTCTTGTTGTAATAAAATAGAAAGACATTGCAAGACAATGATTTCAGCAATAATCGAAATTCTTGGCGGCTTGTTCAAATCATCGCCCTCTTGATTCACTCCCGCTAAGAGAAAAACGGTTGATTGGTCTTTCAACCAAGAATCTTCTCCCCCACTAACACCGATAATTTTGGCGTCTAAACGTTTCAGGGATTCCACTGTACGTTTTAGTTCTTCTGTTTGTCCGCTGTTTGAAATAGCGATCACGACATCGCCCGGCAGTACTTGTCCGGCTGAACCATGAATTGCCTCGGTTGTATCTAAATAGTAGGTCGGTGTTCCGACTGAAGAATTCAGTGCTGCAATATATTCCGCCACATGACTAGGCTTCCCTACGCCTGTTACGTGCACGCGCCCATGCTTTCGTTTTGATTCTGAAATGACTTCACAGGCCTCCACGATTTTGCTTTTATCCATTCGTTTGATGTATTCGTTAATTTCTGGCTGAAGAACATCAATATATGCGTCTAATTTTTTTGTAGTAATTTCCATTCACTTACCCTCTTTTCTTTTTTAAAACAGACTTAGCGGAATCCCACTAAGTCTGCTCGTTTTACATACCAAACAGTGACAACAATTTATCTAGCAAAATGCCCATCACGTTATAGTCGATATTCGGGAAGGTTGATCCTTCAATCCCCAATGTCCCATATAATGGATAGAGAACTGTTGGCAAAAAGGCTAATAATAAGCCAATAACAAATGATCCTACCACTGCGCCTCGCCAGCCACCAGTAGAATTTCCAAAGACCCCTGCTGTTCCGCCAGAGAAAAAGCAGATATGAGCAGCTGGGATGATCACTACCGGAAACTTGAGCGCGACCATTATAAAGACACCTATCAGTCCAGCGGCATATGAAGACAAGAATCCGACAATAACTGCTGTTGGTGCAAATGGAAATACAGTCGGTACATCAAGAGCGGGACGAGAATTGGGAATAAACTTCTCAGAAATCGAAACAAAAGCAGCTGTGATTTCCCCTAAGAACATCCGTACACCTGTCATCAGGATCGACATGCCGGCAGCAAACGTAAAAGCTTGAACGAATGGGAATACTAACCAGTGCTGAGAACCCGCAAGCTCTTCCACAGCTGGACGTCCGGCTTTTAACGCAGAAACATAAAATAAGATCAACATAACTGCCGAAACACCCATTAAGAAATCACGGAAAAATGATAGCCATTTAGGAAAATTAATATGCTCTGTTGTTTTTTCTTTGTGTTTGCTGAATAATTTGCCAATATATCCAGATAAGGCATAGCCGATCATATTAAAATGACCGATCGCTGTCGCATCACTATCTGTTATCTTACGCATAAAAGGCTGACACAGCTCTGGTAATGCAGCAGAGAAGAATCCTAATAGTAAGCCTCCGATAGCAATTGCCGGAATATCTGCTACATGATGCGCCTTCAAAATCAATGAAAGTACACAGGCGAAGAATAAACTATGCCCCGTAGTGAAAAAGATATTTTTAAATGGAGTGACTCGAGCAATCACTAGGTTCATGATAAAACCGACAATCAGCGTACAGCTAGTAACAAATGCATACTCGGTTTGAGCTAAGGCCGTCGCCGCTTCGGGAGAGGCTACAACCCCTTGAATATGAAATCCACTTTGGAATAGCTGATTGAAATTTTGCAGAGCAGCAGTCATGATCGATCCGCCCGCGCAGAAGACTAAAAACCCAATAATCGTTTTGAATGTCCCTGTTAAAACCTCTGTTCCGCTTTTCTTTTGAGCAACAAGCCCAATAAATGCGACAAACCCTAACATGACCGCTGGTGTACTTAAAAAGCTGATCAAAAAATCCATTGTTTATTTCCCTCCCATAATCGTCTTATCCTAAATCGGCTAAAACGGCTTCTAATTTTGTTTTGATCTCATTTTTATCGACGATGTTTCCAATACCAATAAGCTTATAGGGTAAATTTTTCTGGGCTAATTCTTCGGCAACGTCTGGCAGCGTAATAATCATTTGTCCGCCAAATCCTTGAACACCATCTAGAGAAGAATGCTCTACCTCAATGGGGAAATTGTTGGCTTTGATTACCTCTATTACTTTGATTTTTAACATTAAACTTGACCCTACTCCTGCTCGACAGGCTACTAACGCTTTATACATAATGACGCTCTCCTTTTCTACTGTTAAGTTTTTTTATAATTAGTTTCGCGAAAACTATTTTTTGTTTCTGATTCATTTAGTAAATAGAAATCTTCTTTTATTCTTTTCTAAAATAATTGATGAACTCTTGAGTGGAGGATACCTTTTCTAAAAACTGAATAAACTCTTTTTGACTTAACAACTCCGCCAGCTTTGACAGCAATTCAACGTGTTCATTGCTTTCTTTTGCACTAAGAGGGAAAAGATATTTTACGGGATCGTTGGTCTCGTGTCCCGAAATAACAGGACGCTTCAATCGAACAAATCCTAAACCCAGCTTATTTGCACCATCTGCTACTGGTGCATGAGGCAGCGCAATGTTTTTGGTAATCACGATATAGGGTCCTGTTTTTTGATATATTTGAACAACTGACTCGACATATCCTTTTGTGACTGTTGCTCTTTTTACTAAAGGATCAAAGGATTTTCTTATCGCCTCCTCGAAGTTTTCAACTTCTAGATCAAGCTGAATATATGATTCTTCAATACTTTCATGCAGCACTTCTTTCACCTCTTTATATATATTTCCTTTACATCTCCACTATATTTGAGAGCGAATACATCCGCAATGCCGAGTCGGTTCGCTTTATTTTTTTAATGGCATAAGAAGTGAACCGTCTGAATAATTTAACAGCAAAGAAATCTGAAAAACTGAATTTTCAATGGCATTCGGTCTCTTTGATCCCATTTTGGTTCATTATTTTATTAAATGTCCAAAAAAATCGGTCCAACTTTTACGATAAATGAATGATCACAAAAAAGACCAACTAATCATTCATTAGTTAGTCCTGGTTGTCTAAATTCAATTATTAAGCTTCTCTATGAAAAAATAATAAAATCTTCTTGATTTGCTTGATTGATCATGATTCCTTGAAGCATTTCCTCATACATACGCTGCAATGCTGGCTGTTTCAAAATACGAAAAATCGAAATGGCTTGTTCACAGTTTTGTTTCCCTGATTTTAAGGAACCTGAGATAATTTTTACCCAGCCTTGGTAAAACAGTAATTTTGTACTATTTAATAAATCCCCCTGATCGTGGAGCAATTTTTCTGTTTCTACCAGTACCTCCTTTGCCCACGTCAGTTTTTGAAAGTTGATAAAGGTCGCACAGGTACCAAACAATAATTCAAATTTCATCCGTTGCATCAACTGAACTCCAACCTCCTTCTCTATCCGCGAGACAGCCGTTCGCAATAGCTGATGGACGGTCTCAACGGGAAAGCTGAATTGGAAAAAACGAAAGAGGAGGACTTCAAAAACGCCCCAATTCTCAACATTATATAAATAGGTGACCACCGGTTCTGACAGTGTCTGTAATTCGTCAAAAAAAGTGTTAAGCTTGATTGGTTCCTCTTGCTCACGCCGATCATTCAATTGATAGCACAGACGTAATAACTGGCATAGCAGCTTTAGAAATTTTTCGCCTCGTTTTTTTTCTGTGAACGTTTGACTCAATTCCCTCATCTGATGAACGCCTTTATTGAAATCACGTGATGCATTCACTTCATCGTTGGATTTGAAAATCTGGTTTAAATAGAAGGTAAATTTTCCTGTCATAAAAAATGGCTGCTCAGACAGGTAATGATAAAGCTTAGGTTCTGCTGCTTGATCGCGCAAATAAAGGAATTCCTCTAAGGAAACATTGATTTGTTCCAATAAATGCTCTAAGCGATAGAAACTAATATTCGAATTTTCCTTTTCAAATTTACTGATAAAAGATACGCTGTTGACCTCATCGGCGACATCCTGCAAACGCAAGCCACGGTCTTTGCGTAATTGACGAAAAAGCTTCCCATCCATCCTTCTTCCTCCTCCATAAAGGTCATTACTAAATTCCACTATAGTAGAATTATTAGTTAGCTACAGTGTAAATTATCTATGCTTAATGAACAAGACTATTTATTTTTTTCATACGATTCAAGCAGAACACTAAAGACTATTTCCTAAAACCATACAAACATTATTTGAGGAGTGATTTTATGAGAAGCGCAACGATGGAAGATCTATCGGAAATTGTAAATTTTATTTATGAGCGATTTTCAAACTTAGAGCATTTTAACTTTTTAACCGAGCATATGGACCATTCAGAAGAGATTTTGAAGAAATTTATTGAAACAGAACTTCTGCTTTTTTTTAAGCATGGAAAGGTTCAAATCTATGGTGAACCGATTGTCGGCATGATCAGCAGTATTCCGTCGAAAAAGCTCACTTTGTTTCGCCAGTTTCTGTACTCCTTGCCTTCTAGAAAAATCTTAAAGGAACTTCCTGTGGAGGACCGGAGACGGCTCTTAAAAAAGAACAAGCTAGTCGCTGAAATTCATCACACGCTTCCCTGGCATAAAAAATATACCAAAAACAGCTATTATATTGCTCAGATCGCAGTCGCAAAAGAAGCCAAAGGCACTGGTGTGATGCGCAAGCTGCTGACACCGATCTTTGCAGACTGTCAAACGCAGAATATGGATATTGTGCTGGAGACAATGACCGAAGCAAATGTCCCAATTTATGAACATTTCAGGTTTAAACTAGTGGAAATCCACCAAAGTCAGAATGTTCCTTACGAGGAGTATTGCTTGATTAAACGAGCTAAGAAAAATTAGAAAAAGAACTGGCTCTTCATTGATAGATTAAGAGCTAGTTCTTTTCGTTATGCTTAAATATTTGCTAACAACGGGCACTCGTTTTCCTCTGCAACGCCCACTTTTTGCATTTTCTGAACTCTTTTACGATAAATCAAAGGAGAGATACGATATTTCTGTTTGAAGCGCTTACTAAAATAAGCAGAATCATTATAGCCGCATTGAAAAGCAATAGTTGTAATTGAAAGATTCGTTTGATACAAAAGAATCGCCGCCGTTGTTAAGCGCAAATCATTCAAATAGTGACTGTAGGACAAATCCGCAGCCTGAAAAACCTTTTGCAGTGTTCTGATCGAGATCTGGCAATAGGACGCAGTCTGCTCTAACGTTAACCCCGCATCCTGCAAATTTCTGCGCATAAAATCTGTTGCCACGATTAAAAGTTCATTATAGTTTTCACTGGCTAAAAAGGGCTCCGCTTCTGGCAGCCAATCACAAAAAAGCTGAACGAAATGCTTTAACAGCACGCGATTCTCTTCTTCAGAACAAGAAACAAATTGATCCGCAAGCTGAAAAATCATTTCCAACAACACCCGTCCCATTCCTTTTTCTGCACTAATAATTCGGCTAGACATCAAAGTGGGCAGCAGTCTTTTTGTCTGATAATCTTTTTGAATAAATAGATTAATCCCTTCAGTAGTTCTTTCTCTTTGATATCTGCTGGTTGCCTGCAAATCAAAAATTCCGATGGTGTAATCCTTTAAGATGCTGGTCTTTTCTCCATTCGAATGACGTTCAAATCCCTTTTTGATAAAGCGAAAACCTATATAATCATTTTGATCTTTTGAGCGACGAGTAAACATTCCTTGCGAACGATCGACAATACTGTGGGTCAGCACCATGTGATCCAATTGATAAATTCTAGAGACAGACAGTGTTTCTTTGGGACTATTAATCGTATATTGAAAGTTCAGTTGAGATAAACCATTCGAATAGTCCTGCGACTTAGAAAACTGAGAACAATGGACTCCTCGTTCTGTCATCGGCTCTTCCGCTCCCCTCGCGTAATAGTTATATTCCTCAGGCGCTAAAATCATAGTGAACTTCGTCAGATATTCTATACTTAAATTATACTATTTGTATAATATTTCACAACTCCATTTAAAAAAGCGCTGCCTTGCTGTTTTATGCTTCAATAATGCAGCAAAAGGATAGAACGCTTGAAAATAGATCCATAAAAAAGAAAAGGAGGAATTATTGTATGACGTCAAAATTTGAAAGTTTGTTTTCCCCTTTGAAAATTGGTCCTGTTGAAATTCCCAATCGGATCGCCATGATGCCTATGGGTGTCTTTTCCCCGCGCTTGCTGAATATGGAAACAATTGCTTATACCAAAGAAGGAGCCGATTACTACATCGAAAGAGCTAAAGGCGGCACAGGCTTGATCATTACTGGCTTGATGCCGGTGGTAAACAATATGGGCTTTTGTATTCTAAGTAATCCTGAAGGTTATGTCAGAGATATGAAATATTTAATGGATGGTGTTCATGAAGCTGGCGGGAAAGTATTTGTCCAACTAACGGCGTTGACTGGTCGTGCCAATCATGGTTTAGTCGGTATCTGCCCTGCTCCTGCACCCATCCAAAACGTTTGGGACCCGACAAAAACCGATCGTGGCATGTCGAAAGAAGAAATCAAAGAATATATTGAAAACTTTGCCAAAGGAGCAAAATTGGTTCAAGAGGCTGGTGGTGACGGTGTTGAAATCCACGCGGTCCACGAAGGCTATCTGCTGGATCAATTCGCGATTTCCTTCTTTAACCGACGCACTGATGAATACGGCGGGTCGTTAGAAAATCGGCTGCGGATCATCAGAGAAATCGTTGAAGCTATCAAGGGTGCCTGCGGGCCGGACTTCCCTGTTTCAATGCGTTACAGTGTGAAAAGCTATGTCAAAGACTTTAACCGCGGCGCGATTCCAGGAGAAAAATTTGAAGAAAAAGGCCGTGACTACGAAGAATCTTTCATTGTGGCAAAAAAATTAGAAGAATTCGGCTACGATATGCTGAACTGTGACAACGGCAGCTATGACTCCTGGTTCTGGGCTCATCCGCCAATGTATATGCCAAAAGCCTGCAATTTAGAAGATGTGATGAAGGTCAAAGAGGTCGTTTCGATTCCAGTCGCTTGTGCCGGCAGATTTGATGATCCAGCATTAGCCGATCAGGTAATTGTCGAAGGAAAACTAGATATTATGGGGATGGGACGTCCATTATTGGCTGATCCATATGCGCCTGTGAAATTCTCCCAAGGCCGCTTAGATGATGTGCGCCCATGTATTTATTGTCATCAAGGCTGCTTGGGAAGGATTTTCCAATTCAAGGATATCTCCTGTGCAGTCAATCCAGCTTGTGGACGAGAAAAAAGCTATGCCTTAACTCCTGCTGCGACAAAGAAAAAAATCTTAGTCGTTGGCGGCGGACTTGGTGGGATGGAAGCGGCTCGCGTTGCGGCGATTCGCGGACATGCCGTTGATTTGTATGAAAAAACCGACCAGTTAGGCGGTGTATTTGTCGCTGCGGCAACGCCTGATTTCAAAGAGGATGATCGGCATTTACTGGATTGGTACAAGAAACAAATGAATGATCTAATGATAAATATTCATCTGAACAGCGAGGTTTCCCCTGAACAGACACAAACCTATGATGAAGTATTTGTTGCCACTGGTGCAAATGAACGCCGATTAGATACGCCAGGCTTTGACAGTGAGCACGTGACCTACGCTATTGATGCCTTACGCTACAAAGAAATCAACGGAGAAAACATAGTAGTGGTAGGCGGCGGCTTAACCGGCTGTGAAATCGCTTATGATTTAGCTAAAAAAGGGAAAAAGGTCACTATCATCGAAGCCAGCGAAACAATCTTGAATGCCTTTGGTTTGTCTGCTGCCAACTACAATATGATGATGGAGCTGTTAGATTACTACCAAGTAACTGTTTTGAAAAATTCAGTTGTTGATAAATTTGCCGATGGTACAGCGTATGTAACAGAGACAGTCAAAAACTATCCAAATGTCGCAAATCGTGCACAGCACATGTTTGCTCTCGGTGTTCAAGGAATGCCAAAGGCTCATGAGATTCCAGCCGATGACATTATTATTTCTGTCGGCTATACTCCAGATGATGCGTTATATCAAGCAATTCAGGCAGACCATGTTCATTTGATTGGTGACGCGAAGAAACCGACCAATGTAATGGACGCCATTTGGGAAGCTTATGAAGCAGCGATGAATGTGTAATTAAACGTTAAAAGGGAAGCTGCAATGACTTCCCTTTTAACATTTATTTTTCGTTTGTTCCAGCTTCTGCGTAGGCTGTATTCCCAACTTCTTTTACTTTGAACTTCCCATCTTTATAAACGATTTTGGTAACACTGGCATTCGCTAGCTGACCGCCTTCTGGAGTTTCCTCTGTCATATCCGAGATCATTGATAATATAGACATTCCATGGGCAACAACGAGAACATTTCCGCCTCCATCTTCGGCAGTTTCCTCAGCAATTTCTATTAGTTCCTTTTGCATCCGTTGTCTAACACCGTCCCACTCTTCAGACATCCCCGATTTATCGATTTTTTTCAACGCACTCAGCATTTCTGGAACAGTGGCTTCTCCAGAACTGATAGCTTTCATGAAGTCTTCATATGAATTATAGCCTAATTCTTTTCCAGCATCTCTCCACATCACTTCATCGTGTTCGCCTTCATAGGACCCAAAACAAACTTCTCGCAAATTTTTACTTTCTTTCACTTGAAGATCAGATTGTCCATTATTTTTAAGCGCTAGTCTTGCAGTCTCACGTGCACGGCCAGCATCGCTTGAATATGCTGATTTAAAGGTAATCTTCTTTTCCTTCAACCCTTTCCCTAGTTGTTCGGCGACTTTCACACCGTCATCAGTCAACGGTGTATCTGACCAGCCTTGCGCCCGATGGACCGCATTAAACATAGTCTTTCCATGACGTGTCACGTATAACACTACTTCGTCAGTTTTGTCTGTACTCGCATTTGAATCGCTTGTCTTGGCTCCACTGGTACTACAGCCAGTCAGCATCAATAAAATGATCGCCAACAAACTAAAAATCCCTTTGAAATTCTTACGCATTTCTTTTTTCTCTCCTTACATGGCTAATTGATTTTTATCACTAATAGTTTCCAATAGAATGAATGTCCCACTTCTTCCCCCTCTCCAAAAAAGAAAACCCGATGACGGCACGACAAATAAGCGTACACATCATCAGGTTTAGCTTGCACATAGACAATCACTATCCATCAGAAATTATTAATTAACACGATTTTTTCAGCAGTCCTAAATAAGACCTGTGTAAAAACTACGTTAAATCTGCTCCATTTGTCGCAACGACTTTTTTGTACCAATAGAAGCTGTCCTTTCGGCTGCGGTCAAAGGTTCCATTGCCCTCATCATCTTTGTCAACATAAATAAAACCATAACGTTTTGACATTTCACCCGTTCCGCCAGAAACCAAATCAATACAGCCCCATGGTGTATAGCCGATCAAATCGACACCGTCTTCCACTGCTTTGTTCATTTCTTCAATGTGACGACGAATATAATCGATCCGATAATCATCATGAATCGTTCCGTCTTCCTCCACTTTATCCACCGCGCCTAATCCATTCTCCACGATCATCAATGGAATTTCATAACGATCATACAATTCGTTCAAGGTAAAGCGTAAACCAATTGGATCAATCTGCCAGCTCCATTCACTGGTTTCCAGATAATTATTTTTTACACCGCCAAACAGGTTTCCGCCAACGCGGTCATCACTTTCTTCAATGTTGGCAGTCACGCAGCTGGTCATGTAATAAGAGAAGGTGTAATAATCCACCGTTCCTTCTTTTAAAATCTTCTCATCTCCGTCTTCAAATTTAACGGCAATGTTGTGCTTGGCAAAATAACTCTTCATATAGTAAGGATACTTGCCCTTGACCTGAACATCCCCGCAGAACCAATTTAATTTTTTTACGAGCTCTTGATTGGCTAACGCATCTTCTGGCTTACAGGTCAGCGGATACATTGTCATATAAGCCAGCATACAGCCGATCTGAAAATCAGGATTGATTTCGTGTCCGGCTTTAACCGCCTTGGCACTCGCAATAAACATATGATGCAAAGCTTGGAACCGACGCTCTTCATTGTCTTCTTCGTCTAAGATCCCTAATAAATTTCTACCGCCTAAAGGCAGCGTTCCAAAGTTGATCTCATTAAAGGTCAGCCAATAGTTGACCTTGTCTTTATAACGTTCAAACAACGTCGTCGCATACTTCACAAAAAAATCAATCGTCTGACGATTTGCAAAACCGCCATAGTTTTCAGCCAGCGCATAAGGCAGCTCAAAATGACTGATCGTGACTAATGGCTCGATCCCATACTTTTTACATTCATCAAAGACCTTGTCGTAAAAAGCTAAGCCTGCTTCATTTGGCTCCTGCTCATCTCCTTTTGGAAAAATCCGTGACCAGGCAATGCTTAAACGAAAGACTTTGAAGCCCATCTCCGCAAACAATGCGATGTCCTCTTTATAACGATGGTAAAAATCAATTCCGTCATGACTTGGATAATAACTATCTTCTTCAATTGTTGGCGTCATCACTCGATACTGTTTTCTTCCACCTGAACGCATGTGATCCTGAATACTCGCACCCTTTCCGTCAACATCCCAGGCACCTTCACATTGATTTGCGGCCGTTGCCCCGCCCCATAAAAAATCTTTTGGAAAAGTCATTTGTGCTTCCTCGTTTCATTTAAATTTGGTGTAATTACAGCCTAAAAACGCCAAAAACCTGTCGACAAATAAGCGTTCCTCACGCTTAATTTATCAACAGGTTTAGCTTGCTAAATGCAATCACTATCCATTTGATTATTCTTCTAAAAAGAATTATAGCACTTCGCTTTTCAAAAATGCAAACGCTTTTTTGCTATTAGTTATTAAAAAAACGCTTTTGCATATCAGCCACCTGCTTTTTCAGTTCACAGGCATTGGATTTAGCCTTTTCCAATGAATCAATCAGGTTATCGCAAGCGGTAATAATGCTGTCATCTGGGTCTAACGGGTTCAATAATCGCTTGATATCCTGCTTTTCTTTATCAATCGCATTCAGCATACGCAGAATCGCCGCCAAAGAATACTTCGCTGAGCGTAGGGTTCGAATAATCTTCAAACGCTTGATATCCTCACCATCATAGACACGATAGTTATTTTTACTTCTTTTAATCGACAGCAATCCGTTGCGCTCCCAGTTTCGCAGAGCTTCAGAAGTAACGCCTAAATACTCGGCAGTTTCTCGACGTGTGAAACAAACAGCATCTTTTTCAGCTTTTCCAGCCAGAATATCTTCTACTACATGAATCACATCGTTTGCATTCGCGATCTCCTGGTCCACCAATTTCAGATAGCGATCCAACAGCGATTGTGCTTCGGCAAAATCATAACGAGCCACAGCCTTGACCATATCAACCATCAAAATTCGCAGCCCTGATTGCAGGACTTCAATCTGAAAGGCGACCTGAGCAATTTTGATCGTCTCAATGTGATAATCGGTGAACACACGATAGCCATTGGCGGCTCTGGGAGGAATAGGAATCAGCCCCCATTCCTCGTAGCGGCGAATCGTGTTAGGATGCAGCCCGACAATAGCGGCTACTTCGGAAGTGCGATAGGTTTTCATTGAAAATCCTTTCCATCATTTATTAAAAGCGTTAGCTCATGCAGAGCTCTCGAACAGCTGGTGTAAAGCAGTGTACTTTTTTGTGTCAGTTGACTCGAACGGATATCCGGCAAAATAACCTGATCAAATTCCAACCCTTTGGCAAATTGTGTAGTGGTTACGATAATGCCTTCCGCAATCTTTTTTGTATTTTTTTCAAAGCGAATCAGCTGTTCGTCGGGAAAATCGGCCTCAAGCCTTTCTACTTCCTGCCAGTTCTGACAAATTATACCACAAGATTTGAACGTACTTGCTTTAAAATCGGCCAGCTTTTGCGCGAGCATGTTCTTACTATACTCAAGCACTTCAACTTCCTTGCCGTGACGCTGTACCGGCTGAATCTCCTCCTCGTCAATAAAACGTTTGGCGAAATTCATGATCTCAAAGCTAGAGCGATAACTAGTCTGAAACTTCAATAATCGTGATTGTGGCAGATTTTTTTGAACTTCTGCTAGAAAATTTGAATCACTTGCAATCAACGACTGATGAATGTCTCCGCAAATCGTTTTCGGGCACGGAAACAGGCGCTCGAGCGTCACTAACTGCAGCAAGGAGTAATCCTGCATCTCATCAATTACTAAATGCTGAATCTGTTTGTTCGGCTTAATCCCGGCAATCATTAATTTGAAGAATAAATAGGGAAATAGATCCGAATAATTGATGCGATTTTTTTCAGACGCATGCTCCAAGTGATTCGTGGCTAGAAAGTGATAATAATCCGACAAACTTCCGATAGTATTGAGACGTTTCTTGAAAAGCTGTTCGAGCGTTTTGGCAAAGGATTCACGACTTATTTCTGAAACACGTTCGCTTAAAAGCTTCGTAATTTCTTGAATCAGTTCGACGAGACTCTTTTCTGACTGCTGATCAACGAAGCGTTTGATTTCTGCTGCTGAAATATGATAATTGTCAAGCTTAATTTCTGCTGAATACAGTCGTGCCTTCAATTGTTCAAGATGCGTTTGAAGCAGCTCGTAGAATTCCCTAGACTGCTTATATTTGTAGTTTTCAGCCTGTTTGGAATTGGGATTTTCTAGTGCTGCCTTCAATTCGTCGTGGCGATCGGACACCTGATATTTTTCTTCAATAAACATGGTGCCTAATTTGACAATGTCAATTTGCGGCAGCTCTTCTTCACCTAATTCTGGCAAAACTGTTGCGATGTAATCCGCGAATACTTGATTAGGCGAGACAATCAGAATATCAGAAGCATCCAGCTCCTCTTTTTTCTGATAAAGCAGATAGGCCATCCGATGAAGCGCGATAGAAGTTTTCCCTGATCCGGCTACCCCTTGAATAATCAAATTTTTGGTTTTCGTGTCTCTGATCGCCTGATTCTGTTCCTTTTGAATCGTGTGAATGATGGTTTTCATTTCATTGGAGGTACTCTTACCAAGCTCCCGCATCAGAAGCTCATCATTGATGGCATCATTTGTATCTACTACAAAGCTGATCGCGCCATTTTTTATTTCAAATTGTCGTTTCAAACGTAATTGTCCGTAAAATTTCCGTTGATGAGATTCGTAATAAGCATCACCAAGCGAAAAGTCATAATAAAGCGAAGAAATTGGTGCTCGCCAATCATAGATCAGTTGCTCGCCGTAGCGATCCGCAAAGCCATACCGACCAATGTAAAAGTCCTCTACCTCCTCTTCGTCGTCAAATTGAAATGCAATTTTACTGAAGTAAGGAGTCTGCTTTTGATAATTCAGTTTCTTTAATACATTTGCCTCCAAAACACTACGGCTATCAAGAAATTTTAAATTTTGCTGGTGATTGTAGACCTCATATTTATCTAGCTCATTTTTGTAATCAATTGTATAATGCTTCAACTCTTTATAATTGTCTTCATTGGTGTTCAGGGCAGCCTCAACCTCTGTGATTTTTTGTTTAAGCTGGTGCGTCACTTCTGCTAAATAGTTCTTTTCAGTAGTCGTGTCCATCTAATCCTCCCCTTTCATCAGACCTCATCTTAACAAACTCCAACAGGGTTGGTGTTATAATGGATGGTTTGAAAATAAAAAAACACCGGAAAATATACTTATTGGTTAATGACAAGTGATTATATGATAAATAATTAATGACTGAATGAATGGTATAAATTCTAAACCATTGTTAAAACGCACCGCAGGTCAATAAAAAACAGACCTAAAATCGTCATAGATCTGCTTCGCTTCATTTTTAATTAATTGCCTATCGAGGTAAATACGGATGCAGAAAACATCGGTGGCTATAGGCATGATGAGTAGTCCTATAATTATGAATAAATAATTGATTTTAAGCTATTTGTGCTCCTCTTCTAACAGCTACAAAAATAGACACGCAAATAAGCGATCACTCAACCATGCGACTCGCCAAATTATTTTTTCTTCGTCTTGAATGGACACCAACGTTGGATTATTGATCCCTATGTTTTTTGAAGCGCTCTAACAGTTTTCGTTTTGTTTTGTTGATTTTTTTCTTTTGTTCTATCTGTGTATTGTTTTTTTTAGTTGTAGCATCAGATTTAGAGGACGTTTTATTTTCGGAAGTCTCCACAGATTCGGACGATTCCTTTTTTTCACTAGTCTCTTCATAGTATAGTTCCTCCAAAAGAGCTTCTTCTGGCAAAATATTTGCAAACATTGCCTGCAATTCTTTATCAGACATAGCGGTAAGATCCAGTCCTCGTGGTAAAACGACCTCTATTTGTTTAATCCCATCACCGGCTTCTTCGGTAACTTTCATGGTTACACCTTCTTCGATATCCGAAACGTCAGCTTGATTCCCTGCTGGAATTTGGGCAGACTCCTCCGTGGCATCCATTACTCCGGCTGTTACATCGAAAATTTGCTTCTCAGTCGTTTCTACAAATTTCGCGCTAACAACCTTTTGGAATAGCTTCACTCCATTTTTCTCGAATAAGTTTAATTTAGTCATTTTTTCTAATAAGGTTTTGATCTCATCGACAGATTTATTGGGATCGGTATTTTTGAATTTCCAGCGATGATTTTTTCCTTCACTATTTTCAAATACGACAATTAACATGCGCATCAATCGTGCTCCTCTCAGGCTATTCTTTTTACAGGTATTTCCGGCTAAGCAATAAAGTTATAGTTAAAGCTATTTTAAAAGATAAGAATCGTTCCTTTTCATAGCAAAACAATTTCTACAGACATATATTTTCTATTGACAAATAAAATTTAATACCAACCTGCAAACGTTGTCAACGGCATAATTTTTTTATGTCTACTAAAAAGAGTGATTCACAAGTGAACAAGAGTGAGCTAAAGATGACAATCTGAAAATAGAGAAAAAGAAAATTTTTTTTGATTATTAGAGTTAAAAAAATAAGAAAATCATTTTCAAAAAAATGCGTACTCTAAAAGCTAATTGCCTATTCTTCTGGCTTGTTCATTACAAACAGCCTAATCGTTACCGTTCATTCGCAAAAAAAAGCTGACACGAATTCTTCCCTTCTGCTGTTACTTGGCGTTGTATGACAGCCTATTCTCCCGGTTTAGTATGAGCCCTAAAAAAGTAATGCACTGCCAGATTCAATTTGATACTATTTAGATAATGAATAATTGGAGGGCTAAAATGATAAAGAAACTATATTTGATGCGCCATGGAGAAACACTATTTAATGTCTTAAAAAAAGTCCAAGGTGCCTGTGACTCACCCTTAACTGAAAAAGGCATCCAACAAGCAAAGCTAGCCCGAGACTTTTTTCAAGAAAATGGCATTAAATTTGATCATCTTTACGCCTCTACCCAAGAACGAGCGTGCGACACATTAGAGATTATTTCTGAAAGTAAAGAATACCAACGACTGAAAGGGCTTAAGGAAATGAATCATGGATTGTATGAAGGAGAGCCACAATTTTTACAGCCGGATGGCGCCGAATACTTCGAAACCTTTTATTCGCAATTTGGTGGAGAATCCCTATCGGCTGTGCAAAAGCGAATGAGTTCTACCTTGCACCACATTATGGCAATTGACGATCATCAGCAGGTCTTAGCTGTCTCACATAATGGGGCTTGTGTCAGCTTTTTGCAAACACTTCAGCAAGAAAACAAGGATGAGTTGATTCGGGCTTATCCAAATTGCGCAATTTTCATCTTCAATTATATGGATAAGCAATTCGAATTAGTGGATATCATTGATCCAGTGATGAAGGAAAGCATCTTATGTTAAAAAAAGTTAGAATAAAAGGAATCAGCTTCAAGAAATAATAAGGAAACTCCGAAATTTGCCAAGAAACATAGTAACGTAGGAGCTAATGTTGAACGGTCCGTACTCGATGTTTTTAAATTTTTTTATGAAATTTCTGCTTATTTCCCGAATAAGCTTCTTCTTAAACATCGTTTGTTCAGAAAAAAGAGCTATGACAAGAATTTTGTCACAGCTCCTCCAATTTCTATTGTTTTGTTAGACAAACGAGTAATACTGCCACCAATGTTTTTAGTAATTACGATAAGCCGGCTAGATCCAGCAATAATTCCTATTTTTTACAACTCCTCCCCATTGGTCTCAATTAGTTTTTTATACCAATAAAATGAATCTTTCGGCGATCTAGCTAGATCACCTGTCCCGTCATCATGCTTATTAACATAAATAAAGCCATAGCGTTTCCGCATTTCCCCTGTTGTGGCACTGACCAAATCAATCGGTCCCCACATTAAGTAGCCAAAGCAATCAACTTTATCCTCTTCTACCGCTCTTTTTAGCTCACTTAAATGTTTTTGCAGGTAGTCAATCCGATAGTCATCATGAACGGACCCATCTGCTCCAACCTCGTCGTAAGCTCCTAAGCCATTTTCGCAAATAATGATGGGTAAGCCATATCTCCGATACGTGTAATTTAATAAATATCTCAACCCAATCGGATCAATGCCCCATCCCCATTTGCTTTTTTCGATATAGGGATTCTGCACACCGCCAAACAGTGATTCTTCATCAATTTCTCCACCTTCATAGCGAGTAACCTCTGTCATATAGTAGTTCATGCCGATGTAATCCAGCTTGCCTTCAGCAAAAGCCTGCTTATCTTCCTCAGTCATTCCTATATCGATATCCATGTCCGCATACTCTCTTAGCTTATACTTAGGAAATTCTCCATTACACATCGCATCAATCTGATAGAAATCACGATCCATATCCTTGAAGGCATTCATAACATTGATTGGATCACAGTTCACTGGGTATTTTGGTGTGATTCCAAATACACAGCCGACGTGACTCGCCGGATCAAGCTGATGGATCAATTTTGTTGCTCTGACACCGGCTAAAGTCATATTGTAGCCGATTACTGCCAGGGTTTCTTTTTTATTTCCTTCTAGCTCACTGTATTTTAGACCTGATAAAATATAGGTGAACATATCCGAAGCTTCCGTTTGCGGATCAATATGGTTCATTTCATTGAAGGTTACCCAATACTTGACTTTGCCTCTCAAAGCATTAACCATCGTTTCGACAAATTTCAAATAGAAATCGATGACTTGACGATTTTTCCATGAGTCATATTTAGTCACCAAATTCATGGGTAGTTCAAAATGATACAGGGTGATAATCGGTTCGATGTTGTACTTCAATAATTCATCAACAACGTTTTGGTAAAAGTGGATCCCTGCTTGATTCGGCTCGACATCATCACCATTTGGATAGATTCGCGACCAATCAATGGATATTCGTAAGCTCTTAAAGCCCATTTCTCCAAACAGCTTGATATCTTCTTTATAGCGATGATAAAAGTCGATTCCCTCGTGAGATGGGTAATGTCTGCCCGCTTCGATCGTTTTAGTATATTCTCGCGGCGTCGTCACTGATCCTGAGGTGGCAAAATCCATAATCCCCGGACCTTTACCATCTTCTTGCCACGCGCCCTCTAGTTGATGAGCAGCGATACTGCCGCCCCATAAAAAATCTTTCGCTAATTTTGTCACTTTTTTTGCCTCCTTTTTTTAAACAACAACTGTCAAACAGTCCTCTTTACTGTTTAGATCACTGTCACTTGATGGCAACACATCTAAATAATCAGCCGTATTCGTGATTACTGTAATAACGACTGGATCATAGCCCTCACTGCGAATCCCGGACATATCAGCCTTCAAAATCTTGTCGCCGACTGAAACCTTATCGCCTTGTTTGACGAATGTTTCGAAATATTTTCCATCGAGTTCGACAGTGTTGATTCCAATATGAATCAAAATTTCCACGCCGTATTCGGTTTTGATCCCGATCGCGTGATTGGTTGGAAACAGACTGACAACTTCACCATTTACTGGAGCAGTAATTGTGTCTTCTTCCGGTTCAATCCCTAGTCCTTTGCCTAAAGCAGAAGACGAAAAGGCTTTGTCATTCACGTTACTCAATGCAACATTTTTTCCTTTAACAGGGGCTTTGATTAATAATTTTGTCACAGCTTCCGCATCGTTTTCAATCGGCTCCGTTGTTTTTGCTTCGAGCTTGTCATCAGCAGGAATTCCTAGGATAAATCCGGCCACAAGAGCACCGATAAAGCCGATAATTACAGCGATCAACATCATATAGAAGTTTCGGTAATTATTTTCGCCAATAAATGACCCTAATCCAAATAATGACACAGGTGCATACCCGACGACCTTCATCAAACCAGCAAACAATCCGCCTAATCCCCCACCAATCATAACTGCGATATATGGCCGGCGATATTTGACGAACACCCCATAAAGAGCTGGCTCAGTTACTCCCATAAACGCACTAAAGGCGGTCGTTCCAAACAATTGTTTTTGCTTCTTGTCTTTCGAACGGAAGAAATATCCTAATACAGCACCGCAGACGGCGATATCAGAAATGATCCAGGCAGGTGTAAAGACTGGATCGTAGCCCATGGTCGCATAAGAATTCATAAAGATCGGAATAATAAAGTTTCCGGCTCCGATCGTGATCAAAAACGGCTGTAACGCTGCGTATAACATGAGTACCATCCAATTACCGAAAGTATTTCCGATAAATTCGAAAATAAAGTTTAAGCCATCACCGATGTATGTGCCTAAAGGTCCAAAAAGAATCAGCGTAACTGGCAATGTAACAATCAAAATCAATACCGGATTAAAGAAATATTGCAGCGCTTTCGGCATGATTTTCTCTAATGCTTTTGTCACGTATTTCATGAAAATGATGCTTAAAATAATCGGAAAGAACGAATTAGAATACGTCGTTTCGGGCAAATTGAAGCCCAGAAAATCCAAGCCCTTAGCACCATTGATGGTATCAGACATCAAGGTTAAGGCAACCGTACCGGCCAGATATTCATTTACTCCTAATTGACGCGCAAAAGGAATCGCGATCAAGACTGGCAGGAAGAAAAACACTGATTGACGAATCGCATCTAAGATCAAATAGGTTGAACTTTCCGCAGATACAAATCCGGTTAACGAAATCAATGATAAGATACCAGCTAGTAGCCCGGCCGACATGATTGGTACTAGGATCGGTCCCATTGATTCAGACAGAATTCTTAGCGCCATCGTGACAAATTTTTCTTTCTCACCTGATCCGGAGTGCTTGTCCTCGCCACTTAAACCTAAAATCTGATTCATCTCAGGACGAATATCCTGTACTTGGGTGCCAATGATAACTTGATACGCCACGTCATTTGATACCACATCGATCACATCCGGCAGCTCTTTGATTTTCTCAGTTTTAGCTAGGCTGCGATCCTTTAATTTAAAACGTAAACGTGTCATACAATTTGCGACGCTTTGAATATTTTCTTTACCGCCGACCAATTCGATCAGCTGGTTGCAAAATTCTTGATATTTCATATTAATCTCCCTCTTCTCGTTTTGTGACCCGCTGAATGTGAAGCATTAAATAAGCCTCCTCATCCTCGGACAATTCCTTTTCAAATGTGTCTCGGACATAGATACGGATCTTATTGACACAGCTATAAGCTTCTGGATAAAGTTTGCGAATTTGTCGATTGAGCTCAGTCTCATTTGAGGTAAATGCTTCGTTTTTAAACATTCGGACGATGAAATACTGTAAATGAGTCACTAAACGGATATAGTTGATACTTTCTTCTTCAAAGCCCAAATGGTAATGATACTTAATAATGGATAGAATATCCCGAACGGCTTCCATCATCTTCATCATGTGGTCATCTTCGCTGCCTTTGGTTTGCAGGTTGATAAAATGCAGTGCAATTGATACCGCCTCTTCGTTCGGACAGCTCATCCCTGTCACTTTTTCGATCATTTCCACTGCGTGAAGCCCAATCTTATAATGATCTGGATAAAATTTTCGAACCTCCCAATCCAGCGGACTTTTGACGATTTGATCCTTTTTTAAACGTTTGATAGCAAAATCAATATGATCTAGCAAGGCTAAATACAGATAATCAGAGACATCCTTCTGAATGACTTTCTCCCCATATTCAATCGTTTCAGTGACGATCTGAAGATATTCTTCTTTGGTATTAGAAAGTAAATAGCTGAAATGCTCTAATTTATCATGGGAATCTAGGACGTAAGTTTTTTGAATATCCTTTTCCTCAATGGTATCCCCGACTTTTCTTTTGAAAGCGACACCCTTTGAATAGACGATCACTTCGTTCCCCCGAGTTTGGTTATTGCTCCCTTTTTTTACAATGGCTACATTATTGTTCAAAATTTGACTGATAATCATGTTTTCCCTCCTTTCAAACAAAAAAACTCAAATTACCTAAGGATAGCGTATTTATCCTAAGGTAATTTGAGTTCTGCCTGCATGATCAGTAACATACTCAAAGCAGCAACTACCACCGTTGCTTTGATTTAAGTTTTCTCATCATCATTGTAAGGGAGATTTTTTTCAATGTCAACGTTTTCTTTGGCTTTGTTTAGCTAATCACTTAAAGAATCTATCGCTTAGTCTGGTATTGCCCCTTAACAAAAAATACCCCTAGCATAACAATGATAATCCCTATAATTTCCTTTAGAGACAAGTGTTCAGAAAAAATAAAAAACGAATAAATAGAGGCGATAACCGGTTGGCAAAGGCAAACAATCGTCGACAAGTTTACATTCAGTTTTCCTTGACAATGAGCCAATAAATTATGGCCAATCACCTGCAGGCAGAGTGTTAAACCTAACAACGGAGCTATTTCAGCAGCTCCTTTTGGAATTTGAATCCCTTCTGTTACTAAGGCTACGATACCAAGTGTGATCCCACTGCCGATTCCGCTGACCAGCATAATGACACTGCTTTGATAACGATTCCGCAAGCGATAGGAAATCAATAAAAAGCCGGCGTAGAAAATTGAAGCACAAAACGCTAACAAATCGCCTAGATAACTTTCCGGCGTTGGATCAAGTTTCCCACCTAAAAGAATAAAGACACCGATCAATGTAATACTAGCTCCGACCAGAAAAAATTTTGATGCTCTTTCCTTAAATAAAAAATAGGAAGCAGGAATAACCGTAAAAGGTGTCAAATTAGTCAGCAAGTTAGCGTTAGCCACGGACGTATAACTAAATGACAGATTCCAAAGGGCAATATCTCCTGCTAAAAAAACACCTGCTGCACCTAAGATCAAGATGTCCTTTTTAGTCAGTGCTTTTAATTGCTTATATGTAAATGGTAATAATATGGGTAGCGAAAAAAGAATTCGATAAAACCCAGTGCTTATTGGCGGCAAACTGCTGAGCTTTACAAAAATCCCTCCGGTTGCTAAAAAAGCAATAGCAATTAGTTCGACAAAAACGTCTTTTGTATCATTGGTACGGTCTGTTACACGATCCATTTTCTTCTCCTCCATCATTATCTAAACTGTTAAGGAGTATGATATACTGGTATTGGTACCATAAGAAGATCCGCTAATCAAAAAAAGAAGAGGTCCACTAAAGGAGAAGCACGATGATTTATTTAGATCGCCAAAGTAAAATACCTTTGTATTCACAGATATACGATCAAATCAAACGAGATATTCTGAACGGAAATCTTAAAGAAGAAGAACTATTGATTGGTAGCAGGGCTTTTGCGGATGTGCTGGGGGTTAGTCGAAATACGGTGAATACTGCCTACAGCCAATTGATTGCAGAAGGCTATGTTGTTTCAGTAAAGGGTACCGGCTTACGTGTCAGACAAGTGCCTAGTCTTGCAACTAAAAAAGAGAGCATTAAAAAAAGCAGCCCAGCTTCTATAAATCACGAAAAAACGAACTCCAAGATTGTTTACGACCTGACTAACAGCAGTCAAACCAGCGATCTATTTCCTAAAAAGCTTTGGAAGCGTTACACAGTAGAATGTCTTGACTTTCTTACAGATGAATCAAAATTAGCCTCCTATCAGGAAAAGCAGGGAGATCTTTATTTAAGGAAAAACTTGCTTACTTATTTGAGAAAAATACGAGGAGTTCACTGTGAGGAGCGTCAAATCGTTATTACCTGTGGGCTACAGCAGTCTCTTGACTATTTGTGTAAATTGATTGCTTGTGATCAGCAAACGTTCTTAATGGAAGAACCAGGTTTTGATCGAGCCAGTGCGGTGTTTAAGATGAACAAGATTAAGATTAAAACTGTTCCGATTGATGAAAATGGCTTGATTGTTGCCGATCTTCCTTATAACAATGATATTCGTGCGATCTATACGACGCCTTCTCATCAATTTCCAACAGGAGCAACTCTGACCATTGATCGTCGCTACAAATTGCTCGAGTGGGCAGAAAGAAATGATTCTTTTATTCTTGAGGATGATTTTGATAGCGAATTACGCTATTACTCCAAACCGATCCCTGCTTTGCAATCGATTGATGAGAATAATCGCGTCGTTTATTTGGGTACATTTTCTAAGACTTTGTCTCCTTCAATTCGGATGGGTTACATGATATTACCGCCGCATTTATGTCAACGATATTTAGAACTATTCGAACCATATAATAGTACGGTCCCTTTACTTAATCAATATGTTGTCGCACGTCTGATTGAAACTGGTCATTATGAACGACACATTCGCCGCCTGAATCAGACCTTCCGAAAGCGTCTGGAACAATTCACAAAAGAGCTGGACGATGTCAAAGATAAAATCAAAATATCTAGCAATGGGAGTGGGCAATATTTTCTTCTAACCTTCACACAGCCTGTCGAACAAAGTCAATTGATCGACTCCGCATTAAATCACGGTGTAAAAGTCTATTCAACAATGAAATTTTGGCAGGAAAAAGCAGCTTGTCCGCCTAATACCTTATTTCTAGGCTTTAGTAAAATTGACCTAGTGGATATTCCAGATTGCGTCGCTCGATTAAAGCAAGCCTGGTCAAAATGGCTGTAACTTGCTTACTCATTTTCCATTGGAAAAACGCCAATTTTATCACTTACTTTGAAAATTATTGGTGAAGCACCAGTTGAATTTATTTGAGTTAGACGAGTGTTTCGTTTATCCGAACCTTGCAATAGAGGATCATGAGTCAATTCCTTTGATACATTCGTCTGCATCGCATTCTTGTTGTTGACCTGCGTCTCCTTCAATCTTTGAGAAGTTTTCTTTGCGGTTCCAGTCTTTGGCAAAATTTTCCTGCTGACAAAGGTTACTTGAAGCTCTGACTGATAAAAGTGTTGGTAAAGCAGATAGCTTCCGACGCTGCTCAATAGCAGCAGCACAGAAATTAATAGTGTCACACGACGAATCTTATCTTGTCCCTTGGTGGTTCCTTCCATTTGTAAAGCCTCCATTTTAACAAAAAACAATTAAATGACATTTCATATATTTTAATATTAATATAATCATTGTTATATTGCAAATAATCATTTTTAAACACTCACAAATAAACCCATTCGATAAATTATCGAATGGGTTTATGCATTTTATTCACTTTATTTATTCAAAGACGAATATATTTCCTGTTAGGCTTAGAAACTACTCGCTAGGTGTTCCTTAGTTTCCGCCATTTGCTTCATTTCCGACTCCCGTGTTCTCACCGTTCGTATTATTAGGAAAACTAGTTGGTGCGGAGCCCAAATTACCTAAACTAATATCGATAGAAACCGTAAGATTCAGTGGAACATAATCACTGAAATGACTCATTCCCACAACAGTCCCTTTCGGCTGATCGGAGTCAACCCGCCGAATGACATAATTAATGTTGGCACCTTTGGATTGAAACTCATCGTGGAAGTATTTTTGCAGTCCGCCTTCCACCATCGTGCCGCGTAAATCTTTCATGTAAGGTTGCCCTAAGGAGTACAGCACTTTGATCAATAGGCTATCCTTAGCACTCAAAACTTTTCCAGCTTCCTCACTTTGAGAGACTAGCTGACCATAGGGAAGATTTTCTGTGTAAATACCTTTTGCTTGAATTTGGACTCCCTCCAACGCAGAGCTTGCGTCGTCGAGATTATACTCAGAGAAATTTGGAACGACATAGCCCTTGCCTAAAGAAACAGTAACCTTCATCTTTTCTTTTTTGGCAATTTTTTCATCCTTGGCAGTACTTTGCTCCATGATACTATCGGCTGGAATATCGTTTGAGGTTTTTTCCTCATAAGTCATATCGATTTCATTATTTTTGGCCCAGGTTTCAACTTCACTACGCGGCTTACGCAGAAAATCGGGAACCTTGATATCCTTTTGATAGGTTTGCTTGCCTTTAGAAAAATAAACCTTCGCAGAATCTTTTCGTCGATAGTTTTCTGGTGTCACTTCAGCATTGGCAATTTCAAAGCGAATCGGTCGTCCCTTTTCAATCGTATCGCTGTATTCCTCAATCAATGAAAGATTATCCGCTTTTTTCTCTTTGATCCATCTTTCCACCTGCTGCTTGTTCATCTGCATAAAATCAGGCAGTGGAATTTTTTCTTTAGGGTCTGCCCCCAGACTGTTCGTGACGTTTAAAATGCCGCCTTTTTTAATCCGTGAACCACTTTTTTGTTTCTGTGCAAGAATAGTATTCGCATCTTTAGCTAAATCATAGGATTCCTTGATTTTGGTTTTGATTTTATTTTCCGAAGCCCAAACCTGTAAATCAGACAAATTTTTTCCGATAAAATTCGGGACCTTGACGTGGGTTTGCTGATAGTAAAATACCCCTAAAGCTAGAACAGAGGCGATTGCTCCCAGAATGACCCAGCGACGTTTCTTCCTTTTCTGTTTTTTATAGGAAGGATCAATCTCGACAGTAGCTTCATTTGTTTTATTTCTACGTCTAAGCTTTGGTTCGGGCGCCTTCTCTTGTTTTTCCGAAGAGACTTCCTGCTTCACTTTTTTAGGAGCTTCCTTTTTGGGTTCTCGCGGTTCTTTTTCCTGCTTGCGGTGATCGTAATTATCTCCGTTAAAGTTTGATAAAAAATCACTCATATGGCAGCAGCTCACCTTGATTTAAGTAAAAGATCTGATCAGACTGTTCCGCAATTTCTCTGGAATGCGTCACGACAATTACACATTTATTATGAATCGAAGCCAATTCCTTGAAAATCGTCACAATCTCCTCTTCCATCCCAACATCTAGATTCCCCGTTGGTTCATCCGCTAAAATGATGTCTACATTGGTCGCTAAGGCTCGTGCGATTGCGATCCGTTGCTGTTCACCACCTGAAAGCTGATTGACTAATCGATCCGCCTTAACCTTGTTAATTCCAATATAATCCAAAAGATTGTAGGCAATTTCAGTCGTATCTTTAGGCATTTCGTTATCCGTGATGGACATAGCTACTAATACATTTTCTAACCCTGTTAAATAAGGAACGAGATTGTAATTTTGAAAAATAATACTGACATCGTCTCTACGAAAACGATCATACCCGATGTTTTTGATGTCTTCCCCGTTATATAAAATTTCACCTGCTGTCGGAGCATCTAAGGCACTGATTAAGGATAAAAAGGTCGTTTTTCCTGACCCAGATTCACCTAAAATCGTATAGAATTGCCCTTTTTCAAATTTCACTGAGGTATCTTGCAGGATCATCCGTCTTTTTTCACCATCTTGATAGAAATAGCTTAAGTCTTTTGCTTCTAAAATCGTCATTGTCATTCCTCCTACATCATGATTTTCTTCGGATTCAACCGCATCACATACGTCAAAGGTAAGATAGCGGCTAAAAGAATCGTTCCGATACCAGCGATCAGATAGGTCGCAATGTATGTCAAAGAAAAACGTACTTCGTAATTATTTAAGACATCTTGATTTGACAACGAGGAAGCTAAAACCGAAGCATTCCCGCCCATTGAAATCATTTGTGAACCGATATCCTGCGCAGACTGCTCCATCGTATCCCCTGCAATCAATGATTCAGAGACCATTTTCCCTAAAATATTTCCTGATACTAAGGAAATCAGTAAAGCAGCTAGACTAATCACTAACAATTCAGCAATGACCTGCTTCATGATATTCTTTCGATGCTCTCCCAGTGATAAATAAATCCCCCACTCATGTCGGCGATCTTTCATAAACAACACGACTACGAGAGTGATGATCAATAAGGAGGCTAGAATCGCCAGCAGTACGACATAACCAGAGATTTTAGAAAGGCGCTTAACACTTGCCCCTACCTTATCAAACTCATCCGTAGAAGCAACTGCTTTGTACCCATCTGGCAATAACGGCTTCATTTCCTTTTTAAAAGCCGCCACATCATCCGGTGATTTCAAAGTGAAAATCGGCGACACTTCCCCCTCAGAATCTTCCTTCAATTCTTCCGGCTGGTTGTCCATCTCGATCTTATTGATTTCCCGTACTAAACCGTTGGAAACAAAAGCGGTGTTGTATTGCTCCAATTCAGTAATCTGCTGGTTCAGAGCGTCTTGCCTGTTTTGTCCTTCTTTTTTCTTTTTCTCCAGCTTGATTGGTTCAAATAAGCCCACGATCTTGATGCCATGCTCTGTGGAATCCTGAGTATCCATTGAGCCGTCCTCTTTCGGAAGCAAAGTGACGGTATCTAAAACCATTTGGTCGCCAACGGATAGGCCATTTTCATCGGCCACCTTCTTAGAAATCAACGCTACCGGTTTTTTTCCAGCCAGTTCTTCTTTGGTCAGCATGCGACCATCAACCAGCTTGACCTTTTTATTTTTGAAATCCATTGGTTCGGTGCTATTACTTCCCTTTAAGGTCATTGAATTGTAGGGGGTGGCGAAATGAATATCTCCTTGATCTTGAAGTTCATAGGTTTTGAACTTCTTCACATACAAATAAGCCATATAGCTATAATCGTAATCCTTTACATAGGGTGACGCGCCCATTTTTTTAATGGTTTCTTCCTTTAGTCGTTCGTTCTGGGAGGAAGCCTGTATCTCACCGTTCTCGTTTTGCTCCAGGATTTTGTTTAAATCCGGTTCGGCAGAGACCGTTGCTCCTAACTCCTGTTTCATCTTCTTTTCAACATTGGTTGTTGATTGCTGAATCGCAATCGCTCCGGCAATCACATTGCCCAATACAAAAATGACTGCAAATAGGATCAATGATTTCCCTTTTGTTCTTAAGATACTGTTTTTTGCTCGTTTCCAATAATTCATCGTAACATCCTTCCTATCAAAGAACTTAGATGGTTGGAAAGCGAGATCATGCTACAGTTCGACTTGTTCTTTGATGAAGAGTAACTTCCCTCCATTAAGCCCCCATAGCTCATCCGCAAATTTGACCGATTGCGTGGATTGTGTCGTAAAAATGAAGCATTTCTTTTCCTGCAGACTATGACTTCTAAGCTTATTCATGGCAAAAGATACTCCGCACTCACTAAAAACCTTTTCAGGCTCATCGACTAAAATCAATTGCGCCCGCTTTTTCAGCAATAATTTTGCTAAAGCAACGAGCTGTTGATCTTTCTTACTTAATTTAGTCAAGGGAATGTTTAACTGTTTTTCCGATAGACCTATCGATAACAAGCCGCGTATTAACACGTCCTTATCGACCTTTCTACCGGATAGTAGTGTCTCCATTTCCAGATTGGCCAAGGCTGAGTCCTTCAGGAGACTGCCCTCTTGAAATAAGCAAGCGACCTCTTGGCTTCGATAGTGGTTTCGATCAATCTTAGCAATTTCTTGATGATCGTAAGTTAAGGAACCGCTACAGCAAGTGATTAAACCAGCGAATAAAGCCAAAAGCGTAGACTTGCCACTGCCAGAATCACCAGAAATTTGGTAGCTTTTTCCTATTTGAAAGCTGCCTCGAATCTTGTCAAATGTCGGGATCTTTGAATGTTTATAACGATAGTTAACCTGATCCAAGTTCCATTTTGTCATGGCTTTGCCACCACCTGTAAGGGAGCACGAACAATTTTAGCAATTCGAAGATTGGTTATTATCAACATCATTAATAGACAGATTCCTAAAAAAAGAACTGCTGAATAATTTGTCCAGCTGTTCATACTTTGCTCTAAATGGGGAATTGTCCAGTCAACAAATGGCTCTTGTTCAGGCAAACTCTTTTGTAGCTTGATTAGCCACTCGCCAGTAATCCAGCCGCTCAATTGTCGAGAACTAAAAAATGCGATTACTCCGAGCCCAATTATAAGCAAGCTGTTTTCTAATGAACTGCTCGCCGATAATACCTTGGGATTCATCCCCATCAAATGCAACGTATAAAAATCTTGTCGCTGATTAATTGCTAATGTGGAACAAACAGCAATCACTAAAATCCCTATAATCAGTGCAACAACTACTCCGTTAAACAACAGATCAAGCGTATCCTTAAACGACTTTAAAATTTCTTGCGACCAACTTTGATTGATTAGAGAATAATTTTTAAAAGATTTTGTTTTTTTAAAGTCTTTTACAAAATTTTTTAATTCCTTTTTATCGGTCAATTGATACATTACACAAGAAAAATTCGATACCATGTTTTTTTCCACCGCTGAACCTGTTTCCCAGCTGATTAAGATGCTACTTGGAGCTGATGCCCATTCTATCGTTGAAAATTCAGCTATCCCGACAATCTCGATCTTGTGTTCTTGCCCTTTTGCTCCAAGCATAATTGTATCTCCTAGTTTCAACTTGTTAATCTTAGCCAAAGAACGACTAACCACACAGCTGTTCTTTTTTAAAGGAATATTCCCTTGGAGTTTAGCCTTTTTAGTGGACAACAACGTTTTTAACGCATCGTCCTCCAACATTGACACTGATAAGTAGTCATCTAGATTTTGCTCCGATGAAGAGCTGGAAAAGCTGCCGAACATTTGATCTTCCGGTTGCTGCAAACTAGTTGGGATGATCCCCTGTCTTGTTAATTGACTCTTTTTTACATAAGGCTTTGCTTTTAATGTTTCGTAATCGGTCATATTAAATTTGTTTGCTTGTTCATTTTTTAAATCTTGCACGCCTTTTATTATCGCTGCCGTCTGCTCTTGATAATCTGAAAAATAGGCTGAAGCGGTTAAATAAACCTGCAGCAGCAAAAATACAAACAGCAAGATCATTAAAATGAAGCTACCACTTTTTAGATGACTGAAGCGGTTGCGTTTAAGATTTAGCCAAGCATGTCGGATGATGATCATCGCTTACTTCTCCTCCTATGAGCGTATCTTAGCAAATCCAGTGTTAACTGAATGTTAACCAATACTAGGAAAACTTAAATAGAATGACGAACCGTTTTTTTCTTCACTTTCCAAATAGACAAACCCGCGACAAAGATCACAGACATGAGACACCACAGAAAGTCCGATACCATAGCCATCCTGCTTGAGTCCATGCACTCGGTACTGATGAGAAAAAATTGATGCCTGTTTCTCCTGAGGAATGCCAATTCCCTGATCTTTTACTTCGATAATCACGCTGCCCTTTTGGTTTGAAATGGTGACAGTTACCAGTTTTCCTTCACCATATTTGATTGCATTGTCAACCAAATTCGAAACCGCTCGATAAATCCAACGATCTCGTCCATGAATCAGGGTTGGTTGATCTTCAGTAAACGCAAACAAAAGATTCGGATAATTCTTTTTGTAGGCATCACAAACTTCCGCACAGATCAGTGAAACGTCTACGACTTCCGTGCTAAGATCCTCTGAGTTATTGGATAGTGTTAAAATATCGTCAATACTGTCGGTCATCCGATCTAAAAGCATTAAATTTCCTTGATCGGCATCTTGCCGTTCTATTTCCAGATTCGTACGCAAAATAGCGATGGCATTTTTCTGCTCGTGAGTCAGATAACTATTTAATCGACGATAATCCTCCAAATGGCCATCGAACTTATCCTTTAGCTTATTAAAAGCCGCATTTAACGCCTCGTCCTTCACAGTTTTTTTAGGAACTTGATCAATAAACGTTAAATCACGCGTAATCGCTAAGATTTGATTGCTGTAAATTTTACGTAAAACCAACCAAAGAATAAACGTTAATAACATGATGGCAGAACAAATAACCAGCACCATCGCTGGTAAATATTTAAACAGTTCGTCCTGGTAAGCTTTATCTATCATCGAAATAGTCATAAATTGATTGTTGGAAGATTTAGAAACTTCCATCTGCGTCTCTGTTTGAACCGTCTTACCCTCTTCCATAAAATAAACATCTTCCCCTAAGGTAGATGCGATACTGATTCCCTCCAAATTATTTCTCAGAAAGAAGAAACTCACTAAAATCACGCCTGTCACCAACAGTGAAAAAGCCAGCATCGTTAACGTCATTTTAAAATTTAATCGCATAGCTGGTACCCCTTTGCTCGAATAGTTTTTAAGACCTCTTTTTCAGCTGCTTCAGCCAGTTTCTTTTTTAGACGAGCCAGATGCACTCGCAGAACCGATGAAAAAGGATCAAAATCTTCATCGTAGACATGTTCAGAAATTTCCTCAGACGAAACAACCGCTGGATGACGCTGCGCGATGCACAGCAAGATATCAAATTCCTTGGGTTTCAGGACCACCTCTGTCTTTTGATAGCTGACCCTTCGACCTAATGGATCAATCTTCAAAGCACCAATTGAAATCTGCGGCAGTGCACGTCCATGATAACGACGAATAACCGCGCGTATCCGTGCTTTTAATTCTAGTAACTCAAA
Organism: Enterococcus sp. DIV0187; assembly: GCF_051713785.1. Classification (NCBI taxonomy): domain Bacteria; kingdom Bacillati; phylum Bacillota; class Bacilli; order Lactobacillales; family Enterococcaceae; genus Enterococcus; species Enterococcus sp. DIV0187. The sequence goes on along the minus strand of NZ_JBIOQO010000002.1, from coordinate 40,115 downwards.
GGGTTTGACTAAATAATCATCTGCTCCAAAATCTAAGCCTTTTGCTCGTTCTTCAATCTCATCACGTGCAGTAATAATGATAACTGGACTTTCGACTTCTTCAGCACGGAGACTTTGTAAAACAGATAATCCATCTTTTTTAGGCAGATTTAAATCTAGTAGTATCCCATCGTATGAATTGATGAAGGCCTTCTCTTCTCCCAACTCACCGTCATAAGCTACGTCTACAGAAATATTCTCCTGCTCTAATCCCTTTTTTACGGATAAAGCCAGCTCACGATTGTCCTCAACCACCAGTACACGCATGTATATTCACTCCTCGTATGGATTTAGTAATTACACTTATGCTTTTTAGCATAGTACATGCTCTTCTTCAAAGTCCACGTTCTTTTTGTGAAGATTTGAAGAAATTCATACATTCTGTTAAAAAACACATAATTAAGAATGATTTTACTGTTTGAAAATACCTAGAATAGAAAAAGACTGGAACCTTTCCTCCAGTCTCACTACTTTCTATTTGCTTGGTTTTCTTGTATATACTTTTCAAAGTTCGTTGGTTTATGACCAATAAGCCTCGTTAGAACACTGAAAATTGCCATCAAGCCATTAAGTACCCCATGCAAGAAAACCTCTCTAAAGAAAAGCCCCTTCGTTTTAACTCACTTACTATTTTAGAATTCGTCCCCCTAATAATGCAGCATGATTTTACGCCTTATGTATAAAAAAAGACTGCAAGCAATTGTGCTTCACAGTCTGATTTCTTATGATAAAGAGTTCGTTAACACTTCCACCGGTGTAGCAGTTTCTTTCAATACGGCATTTAATTCTTCAATATTTTTACGCCCTTGCGTATTCATCCACTCCATCGCTGCTTCTTTTCCATCAACGATATAGCTTTCTACACCATCTGCCCAAGTCGCACGGCCGCACAGTACACCATTGAAGGTTGAGCCAGCATTTTTCGCGAAGCGCAGTGTTTCTTGGAACAACTCTGCTTTAACACCGGCGCTTAGGAAAATAAATGGCAGGTTAGTGGCTTCAGCCTGTTCCTTGAAGAAGTTAGCTGCTTGTGCCTTTGTGTACACGACTTCGCCTGTCCCATAGCCTTCCACATAATTCATATTGACGGGTACTTCCACCTTTAACACATCTACGCCATAACGTGGATCAGAAAATTCCTTCATCATATCGTTGACTTTATGAGGTTTCTTAATGGCGTATTCTTTCGAAGTCGCATCAGAGATGTTCGCGTCATAAGAAACAAGCTCCAAGAAGAAGGGTAAGTTTTCAGCCTGACATTCTGAGCCAATTCGTTCAATAAAGGCATGTTTTTGATTATTGATTTCTTCTGCTTCATCGACATCATAGTAAAGTAGGAACTTACAAGCATCGGCGCCTGCTTCTTTTAAACGTTTAACTGACCAGATCGATAATAAATCTGGCAAGCGGCCGGGAGTTGACGCATCGTAACCAGTCTTTTCATAAGCTAACAGCAAGCCGGCATTTTTTGCTCTAACGTCAGCTGCTGGCAAGCCATATTCTGGATCTAATAAAATTGATGAAGCATATTTCGTTAATTGTGAAGAAACAATTTCTTTAAATTCAACGATTTCTGATTCTTCTGCTTCGCTGCCCTTGAATTTTGTGATCATCTTCTTCAAAGCCCCGCGTTGATCAATTGCTAAGGCCCCAATCACTCCATCTTCATTGCATAGTTGCTTAATATATTGACGTTTTTCTTCGTTCATTTCCGTATCCTCCTACACTTTCTCCACTAAGATTTGATCATATAGTTTTTGATAATTGGCTAATTGGACATAGCCAGTCGTCGCTTCCTGAGCATTCAGCATTCCTAAAACATTGCCCTGCTTTAAAACGGCTTCATCCGAAAAACCTTGTTGAATCGCAGCGGTCAATCCAGCAACGGTCGCATCACCAGAGCCAACTGGATTGACGACATCAATCTTTGGAATCGTCACACGATAAAAAGTCTCGTGATGTTTGGCAAAGGCTCCGTCGCCCCCCATTGAAACCACGATCCATTCAATTTCATCAAACATCGAATCTGACAAGGCGGCTTTTAAATCTGATAATTCTGTTGAGATTTCTCGTCCTAGCAGACCAGCCAGCTCTTCGGTATTGGGTTTTATTAGCTTAGGTTTTACACTGCCTCGCAACACTTCCCTTAATGCTGTCCCTGAACAATCTAAAACGACAGGCTTTGGCTGACAAACTTGCAGCATTTGTCGATAAAAATCAGCAGGCAATCCTTCTGGCAAGCTTCCTGAAAAAGAAATGATTTCGGCTTTAACAGCTAATTTTTCGAAATGTTGCAAGAACGCCCTTGCTTCTTGTTCAGTAATAACAGGTCCGTTTTCTAGGATTTCCGTCTGTTTTCCGTCATGTAAAACAGCGATGCAATTACGTGTCTCTCCGCTGATAGGTAAAAAGTCATGAGCAATCTCATTTTGAGTCAGGTCCTTTTTAATCTCTTCACCTAAAAATCCGCCGATTAAACCACTGGCAATCACCTCCGTATCTAATTGCTTCAAGATACGTGTCACATTTAGGCCCTTGCCGCCAGCTGTTTTGCGAACATTTCTTACTCGATTGACTGTGTCGAGCTTGAAGGTTTCTAATGGATAAGAAATATCAATCGAGGGATTCATCGTTATTGTTAAAATCATTTGTCCACCCGCTTAATCGTGGTATTCGCCACGATCCCATTTCTCGATAAATTCATCGAAGAAATGCGGATCAGATTGCTTGTCACTGGCTTTTTCGACGTGATCGATTTTGGCGATCAATTTTTTGTTTTCTTCAGTTTCTTGATAATCGGCATTGATGAAGGCCTCTAATATGTCACAGATCAAAAATTCTCCCGTAATCCGAGCGCCAAAGCCGATCACATTGGCATTTAGTTGTTCCTTCGCATAGATAGCAGTCGTCATATCGCGAACCAGCGCACTGCGGATACCAGGAACTTTATTGACAGCGTTGTTAATGCCAACACCTGTTCCACACAAACAAACCCCTAGATCTGCTTCTCCGCTAGTCACGGCCTCTCCGACTTTTTTTCCGTAGATCGGATAATGGGTTCTGGTAAAGTCATAGGTCCCCATATCCAACACTTCATGTCCTTTTGATTTTAAGAAATCTGATACTGCCATTTTTGTATCTGTGACGATGTGGTCACAGCCAATTGCGATTTTCATTTCATTCATCCTTCCTAATTACGCCATTTTATTTAACATGTCGACACGTACTTGATGACGACCGCCATCATAATTTGCTTGTAGAAATTCCTTAACAATATTCAATGCCAACTCATCGCCAACAATTTTTGATCCAAGTGTGATCATCCGGGAATTATTATGTTCACGGGTCATATACGCACTGCGTTCATCCGAAACTTCTGCCGCTACCATTCCTTTAACCTTTGTTGCCGTGATAAAACTGCCAGCACCGTAGCCATCAACCGCGATTCCTAAACTACCTTCGTTTTCATTCAGATCATTTGCGATCGCCAAAGTTGATTCCACAAAATCTTCTGAAGCCGTTTCACTCTTATCTACTACTGTAATACCTTCCTTGATCAATTTTTTCTTGATTAATTCCTTTAATTCCATGCCATCACTGTCTGAACCAATTACTACACGCATTTTTGTTTCCTCCTATTTTTACTGAATGATTTTAGTGAATTGCTGATAATAACTCTTCAGCTCGGCTGAAAGAGTAGAATCCGTAAATAATTTGTCGATCTTGCGTAAATCATAGAAATTATAAAAATCGCTATGGTCGAATTTGTTTGCATCTGAAACCAAACATTTTTCTGCCGCATTATCTAAAACAATTTTTTGCAAGGTACCTTCTTCAATACTGAAATTCGAAACCTCTGAACCCTTCAATCCATTCACTCCGACAAAAGCCTTCTTAATACCGATTTTTTGAACAGCTTCATTGGCAATTGAACCGACAAAGGCGCCAGTCTTTTCCCGATAAAGCCCACCGATCAAATACAGTTCAAATCTTTTTATTTCACTTAATAGATTGAAAACCGGCAGACTATTAGTAACGATTCGGAGAGATGACGGCTTGATGTATCGTGTCATTAATTCGATCGTTGTCCCCGATCCAAGAAAAATCGTGTCGTCTTCTTGATTGATATGAGCCGCCGCATTTTTAGCGATGTATTCCTTCTCTTTTGTATGAAGCTTCTTTTTTTCAGTATGAGAAAGCTCGTTTGCTTCTATAGAAGTCGACATTTCCAGATAATCGATTTTTTGTGCACCGCCATGAACGCGTAAAAGCTGTTTCTTCTGCGCGAGTTCCTCTAGATCTCGGCGGATCGTCATATCTGAAACATTCAGTACTTCCTGAATAAATTTGACTGTGATCGTCCCATAGCGATCACACATCGCTAAGATCGAACGCTGTCGTTCTGTTTTCAGCATATTCTGTACCTCCACGACCCTATAATAAAACATTTGAAAACATTTTTCAACACATATTGTTTGTTTATTTTCGTTTATGTGTTGACAATGATTTTGTAAGCGATTATACTCAACGTGTAAACAGATAAATAAACATAAACGAACTAATAAAGGAGCTGTTTTGTGTGAATGAATTCTTTTTCAAAGACACGGTCTATGTTTCTGACAAGCAATCGCAAGAAGAAGTGTTCGAGCAAGTCTATCAAGATCTGTTAAAGAAAGAATTGGTAACCGAAGATTTTTTGGAGAACCTTTTAGAACGGGAGCGTAATTATCCGACGGGATTGGATCTCTCACCTGTCTCTAAAATATTGCCAGATATCGCTATCCCTCATACCGAAAGTGAGTTTGTGCGAACCACCCGTATCATTCCAATCAAAGTAAAAAATGAAATCCCTTTCTACAACATGATCTCGCCAAGCGATCAGATTTCCGCTTCATTTCTTTTCATGATCTTGAACGAAAATGGTGAAGCACAGGCTGGCATGTTGGCTAATATCATGGATTTCATTAATTCTGTTGACAAAGAAAAACTGTGTTCGTTTTTCAAATTAGAGGACACAGAAGCGATTTATCATTTTTTAGAAGAACATTTTTATATAGAAGTCTCTGCCTAACCGCAGGATAAAAAATAAACTTATTTTAAGGGGAGAATTATTATGATCAAAATTTTAGCAGCATGTGGAGCAGGCGTTAATTCAAGCCATCAAATCAAAAGCGCTTTGGAAACTGAATTGAAAAATCGTGGCTATCAAGTCACCTGTGACGCAGTTATGATCAAAGACATCAATGAAGAAATGCTTTCTCATTATGACATTTTCGCACAAATTGCCAACACCGACTTGGGTTTTAACATTAACATCCCTGTCGTTGATGCAGGTGCTATTCTTTATCGTATTCCTGCTATGGCTGAGCCTGTTTACCAAAGTATGGAAAGCGCAATCCAATCATTAAACAAATAGGACTAAAGAAAGGAAAAACATATGAATACAATTATTGATATTGCCAATAAAGTATTTACCCCCTAATTAATTTAGGGGCGGCACCGTTAATGACCATCGTATTAACTGTTATTGCTTTATTTTTTAAAGTAAAACCGTCACGCGCTCTTGAAGGCGGGATCAAATTAGGGATCGCCCTGACTGGGATCGGAGCTATTATTGGAATTTTAACTACTGCTTTTTCAGACGCTATGACAGCTTTTGTTGAACGCACAGGTATTTCATTAAACATTACAGATGTCGGTTGGGCCCCACTAGCAACCATCACATGGGGGTCGCCATACACGCTTTATTTTTTACTAATTATGGTGATCGTCAATATTATCATGTTAGCAATGAAAAAAACCGACACATTAGATGTGGATATTTTCGATATTTGGCATTTAGCAATTGTTGGTTTGTTCGCGATCTTCTGCGGTGCTAATCTGTTTATTGCTTCTGCATTAGTTATTTTCATTGGTGTATTAAAAATTTGGAACTCCGACTTAATGAAACCAACCTTCAATGACTTGTTAAATGCACCAGACAGCAACCCGATGACTACGACTCATATGAACTACATGATGAATCCTATCATTATGGTTTTCGATAAAATTTTCGACAAAGTTTTCCCATGGTTGGATAAATATGATTTCGATGCTGCCAAATTGAATAGTAAAATTGGCTTCTGGGGATCAAAATTCGCGATTGGAATTTATTTGGGGATTTTTGTTGGATTACTAGCAGGACAAACACCAACGCAAATTTTCTCGCTAGCCTTTACTGCTGCCGTCTGTTTGGAATTGTTCTCTTTGATCGGCGCTTGGTTCATCGCAGCCGTAGAACCGTTATCACAAGGGATTACCGATTTTGCCAATAAACGACTAAAAGGACGTACCATCAACATAGGTTTAGACTGGCCTTTCTTAGCAGGCCGCGCTGAAATCTGGGCTGCCGCTAACGTATTAGCACCAATCATGTTGCTAGAAGCTATCATCTTACCAGGAAATAAATTATTGCCACTAGGCGGAATCATCGCAATGGGTGTTACCCCAGCACTATTGGTCGTAACTCGTGGAAAATTAATCCGTATGATCGTAATCGGCGCGATCGAATTACCATTATTCTTATGGTCAGGCACCTTGATTGCACCATTCGTTACTCAAACAGCTAAAGCAGTCGGAGCCTTTCCAGCCGGCTTGAGCGGGTCCGCCATGATCTCTCATACAACGATGGAAGGCCCGATTGAAAAATTCCTAGGTTATTTAGTCGGTAATGCTTCTCAAGGACAAATCGAATTTGTGATATACGCTGCCTTAGCATTAGGTGCATACCTTTTAATCTTCATTTGGTACGCTCGTCAAATGAAAAAACGCAACGCTGCATACGCAGCTGAAAAAGAAGAGAATGCCTCTCCGGCAACAGCTCATAATATGACTTATGCAGCCGAAGCTAAATAAGCTAAAAACACCCCGAATGTCTTTAGACTTCGGGGTCAGACTGTAGACAAAAGCTGTTCCAAACTCGTAACTCGAGCTTGGAACAGCTTTTTATCTACTTCGTTTCGAATTTTTGAACAAAAAAATAAAGGCTCCTTGCCTTTCCATAGCCAAGTGGCTAATTTCTTTAAATTCATTGCAGCAAACACTAGCATCGTATGCGTCGCGACTTTTTCCAAGCCTCGATACTTGGTCCAACGCATCCCATGCTTTTCTTTTGCATCCGCAAATATTCGTTCAATCGTTTGTTTCCGTTTTTTGTAAATTGATTTATTCAGATCCGTTAGGCGAAGATGTTCCACTTCATCCATCAGATCTCCCCAAACATGTCTCGTGATGACTCGTTGATGATTTTTACTTTTGGTACATTGGTTTAGCAGAGGACAGTTCACACATTCTTTTGGATTGGATTTGTATTCTCGGTACCCTTCTCGAGTAACCGTTGAAAAAGCGAGCATTTGATCTTGCGGACAAATATAACAATCAAAATACTCGTCGTAGAGAAACTCATTTTTTGATAATAGCCCCTTTTTCCCTTTGGGCCTTGAATAAGGCAAACAAGGTCGAAGGTTCAAATGAGTCAAAAAGTGAACAAACTTAGGTGTCTTATACCCAGCATCAGCGACAACACAATTGATTTCAGGAAAAAGTCTCTTCGATTGTTTGACGAGCTGAAAGGCGACTTGACTGTCATGAATATTTCCAGGAGTGATGATTGTGCTAAGAATAAATCCGTTGTCGTCGCATGAAGTATGGGCAGAATAAGCAAATTGTTTTTCTCGTTCGCCTTTGACGTAGTAGCCGCTTTCCGGATCAGCTTTACTTATTTTTCTTTCTTTCAGCTTCACTTCCTTTTCTAAGTCCAAAGTAAAAGGGCGTTTTCCAGCCTCTATTCGTTGACGATTGATCTCATCTTCTAATTCATCCTGATAGGCTTTCGCTTCATCATGGGTCATTTCTTTCGTAAACTTATGTTTATTGGCGTTAGCTTTGATGTGGGTAGAATCAAGATACAAATTATCCTCTGTTACAAAACCTGCTTTAACTGCTTGTTCTAAAATATAGGCAAAAATATCCTCAAACACCGTCGTTTCTCTAAATCGGCGGACATAATTCTTTCCAAAAGTTGAGAAATGGGGGATTTTCTCCTCGAAGGAATAGCCTAAAAACCAGCGGTAAGCGACATTGGTATCGACTTCCTTAATGGTTTGTCGCATGGAACGGATACCGAATAAATACTGAATAAACACCAATTTGATCAGAATCACTGGATCGATACTTGGGCGACCTAAATCGGAGTAAGTGGCTTCGACGATTGGATAAATAAATTCAAAATCAAGCGCGGCATCAATCTTTCGAACGAGATGATCTTGAGGAACTAGATCATCAATCGTAAGCATCGCAAATTGATTTCTACCATTCGTATTGTTTTTAGACATCATAACTATCACTCCTTGCATTCGTTTTCATAAATCTATTATAAAAGAAAAGACTGTAGACATCATCCATAAAATGGACTTTGTCTACAGTCTGACCCCGAATGTCTTTAGACTTCGGGGTATTATTTTACCTATAAAAAATAAATAGATGTAAAATCCATTTCAAAAAGCATAGCCCATCTCTTGCCACACCAAATAAAGAAATTATCAATGTTTATGCTTTTTTTTACCTCCTTTAAGCTTGTCTTTGTTGGTATTACTCAACGATTCTTTTTGTGTTCTTGTTTGTTTTGTGCTTTTTGACTTTTTGTTGTTTAATTGCGAATTCCTTGACTTCTTTTTTCCTGAATCGCTTCGCATCCCGCGGTTATGCGTGCGATTTCATCATTGCTTTTTCTGATCTAACTCGTTTCATGTCAAAGAGCTTCAGCTGACTTAGTGCCAATGGTTGTTTTGATATCCCTTTTCCTCCTTAATAAAGCGGTGATTGATACTGATATTTTTTTCTCATAAACATAATATCCCAAAAAAATCGACTATCTTTTTTCAAATGGTGTATTCAAGTATTCGGAGGAATTAGTAATGATGCACCCTAAAAATAACATAACTCGCTTAAATTCAAGGCTACCAAAAAACTACCAAGTTCTAATTATCTAGAGTTTGGCAGTTTCTCATTTACACAACATATTTTTCTTCTTTTTCGATTTTTTCATAGTGCTTTTGTTCATCATCATCCGTTATAACTACTGTTACATCATTCAGATTATAATATACTGAAAAATCTCTTTTCCCAATTTTCGAATGATCAATCAATAAAAAGCGTTCAACAGAATTATTCAGAGCGATCTGTTGAGTTTGGCCCTCTTCAAAAGTCGAAGTCATAATTTTCTGTTCATTTAAAGCATTACAGCTGAAAAATGCTTTATGAAAATTCATATCCTGTAGCGATTTATTCGTGATCTCACCAACAAAGCATTGAGTCGTTTCCCGCATCTCGCCACCCAATAGATAGATTTTTCGATTCCCTTTTCGCTTATTTAATTCTTCAAAAACAGGCAAACAGTTTGTAACAATCCGCAGTGAATCCCCTTGAATGATTTTTGACATGAGCTCGATTGTAGTTCCTGGTCCAAGAAATATCGTATCACCATCATTGATTATTTCATTCGCCTTTTCCACAATCCGCTGCTTTTCTTCTTGCAGCATAATCTGTTTTTCTCTATGAGAAAGCTCCACATGCCGATAAAAATCCTTCAATTTCGCTCCGCCATGGACGCGTTCTAATAATCCTTGTTTCTCCATTTCGTCCAAATCACGTCGGACTGTCATATCCGAAACCGAAAACTTCTCCATAATATCGCTGACTCGTACTGTACCGTTAACCTCTAATAACGACATGATCGCTTGGAATCGATCCGTTTTTAACATTTCATCGCCTCTTTTCTTTTTAAGACTATCAAATTCTTAAGAAAAGTGCTAGAACAAGTTTTCTTAAGAAGTCTTCTGCAGGAAGGAAAGCAAAATTTTTCAGAATTTGCAAGCTGCTATTCTAAAAAAATAAAACCGAACGAGCATGACTATCATAGTGAGGTTCTATAATATTTAACGTTGCTGCTTTTTCTGACTGAGAGCACCAAATATTATTGAACCAAAAGATCTTTCGCGAATAGCGAGATATCTTTTCTGATTTTTAATCTTCCCAAAACAAAAAACCTCGAACAGAAAAGGATTTCTCCTTTTCCATTCAAGGAATTTCTCTAATAATTTAATCTCCTCCTGCAAATATCTCTTCACGATTGTAAATCGGATTATGATCCTTTAAATCTTCAATCGTTCCAACCTGTTTGCCTTTTGAATAATAACCATCTAATAGACCTAACGATTGGAAAATCGTTTGTTTATAAGCAATTTCTGCGTTCCACTCAGTTGTATCTAGAATCTGCAGGGCTTTATGGATCGCTTCGATGCCCGTTTCTCCTGGCGCACTGATCAAAACACCGTGGCTGTTTAGCAGCAGCATATTAGGCAGCTCAAGCTTTTCTTTTTCCATGTAATCAGAGACTAACCCGGCTAGTTCGGGGGAACAATTCGGTTCAAAATCTAATACTGGAACGTAACCGATTTTTTGGGTCGCTTCGGTTAAATTCGGCATATCTAATCCAGCTGTTGCCCAAAACATTGAATTTGGTGCATGAGCATGTAAAACTGCTTTAATTTCTGGGTTTGTATCATACACAGCTTCATGTAAATTGATTTCACGTGTCAGTTTCCCTACACCATCAATTATCTTTCGTGTATGTGGTTCAACGACTAGAATTTGCGCTGGTGATACCTCACCTAAATAAGCTTCCGACATCATTGTCGGAGTCATAATAATGTATTCTTTTCCCGTTTGATCCGTTGTTTTGAATGAAAAATTGCCGCCTGCGACATTCGTATTCTTTCGTTCAAAAATCAATTTCACGATCCGCGCTAAATCCTCGCGCTCTCTTTCAAAAATCATTCGTCCATCTGACATAGTCGAGACCACCTTTTTCTATTTTTTGAAAATTCGTCTACTCGTAATAGCTGTTTGAGCTGCATCTCTAACCTGCAGCGCTTCTTCATATCTCTTTTTCCGACGTTCGTCATATTCCTTGAAAAGAATCGGATTGCCATATTTATAAACACAGATTGCTAAACTAATAGCGATAGCGTTAAAGATCAGCTTCTGGGTCATGAAGGCTAGGATAAAACTAACGATCGCCAGAAATAATATAAGCAACCATTTCGTCTTTTCTTTATTCTCTCTTTTAACCATACCTACCCTCCATTCATAGTCATTACCCTGTGACTTTTACACCGTTGACTTTTTTATCTGTCAATTCTTCATATCTTTGGCTCGGAACTTTTACTTTGGACATATATTTATACAACCAAACAAACATTGCGACAAAAATAATCGTACCAACGATACCTAAAATATTTCCTTTGAAGGCTTCCGCAAATAAAATTCGAAATTCCGGTCCTTCAATAGAAGACCAGGTAATCTGCTGGCCTTTCTTAATTCCTTCAACCGCGCCAGTTTTGTCCGCTAAACCAGTTAGAATCGGTGTCAAATACGTGGCCGCGTACAGATAAATCGGCATGGAGATTACACCCATAATTAGCATTCTGACTAGGTTTCCACCAGTTAATAGCAAACCACCCACAGCGATTGAATAATTGATAATGCCGGCCAATGGCAGTACAGCATTCCCCGGCAAGATGATTGCATAGCCAATAAAGACTGGTACTAATAAAATTGCAGTAACCCAAATTTCAGAGCGACCTGCTAGGACCGGCCAATCTAAGCCAATGTATACTTCGCGATCCTTAAAGCGCTTTTTCATCATTTCTGACATAGCATCAGCTAATGGCGAAAGCGACTGCATAAACATTTTTGAGATCATTGGGAATAGGGCCATTGCTGTGGCAATTTGAATGGCTAAATTCAGTGAACCAGATACGCCATAGGCGGCTGCCAGCCCAAGTCCTAAACCAATGATAAAGCCCATCACAGAATTCTCAGAGAAAACACCGATTTTTTTCTTCAATGCCTTCGTATCTGCTCGTTTATTAAAGAAAGGAATCTTATCCATGATCACATTGATCGGTAACAGCAATACCGCCGAGATGTTCATTAAATGCGTAACCGTCACTAATGGAATTCCTGTCAGGTCTTCAATATGTCGTTGGAACATATCTCCCATCTTCAATTCCAAAATCACTTGAGCAATCGCCGTCGCAAATCCCGCTAACAAGCTGCCACTGATAAAGTAAACAAGGTAGGCGGTTAATGCCTTGCCCCAAACATTCCACATATCAACGTTTAATGTTTTCGTCCAATTCAAAAGCAACATGACGAAATTCACACCAAGTACCACAGCAAAGAAAACAAACGCATAGGACCAAGACCAAGTAATACTAGCAGCACCTGTCCAGCCTAAATCTAAAGCCGGTAAATTAATCCCGGTATTTTTCGCCAACGCTTCTGAAGCCGGGCTTACCGCATTCGACATAAAGCCGATAACCATTGACATCCCAGTAAAGGCAATCCCTAAAGTGATGGCTGACATAAACGCTTTTTTGAATTTCATTCCTGCGACCAACCCTAAAATCAAGATAATCAATGGAACAAAAATGGCTGAACCCAGTCCTAAGATATAATTAATAATGTCTTGAAATATTTTCACGTTTTCCACTTCTTTCCTTAATTAATTCTATTGCTACTCGACCAACGCTTTAATATCATCATAAATTTGATCTGCACCCATACCTGTCAAAAATGGAATACCAGGAAAAACCTTCACGCCTAATTCCTCAGCCTTTTCTAAAACTTCGTCATCCGGCTGCGCAACATAGACATAAATTCCGGTAGATGGCAGCTCATTTTGAATGGACTTATAATCTACCGCTTCAACCGGAAAATCAATCCCGTCATCTTCTAATAATCCCGCGATTTTACTAGCGATCGTTTGGCTGGTTGCCACTCCGCTTCCACATGCAACAATTAGTCTTCTTTTCATCATGAATTCCTCCAGCTTCTATAATTTAATGAATTGAAACCTTATCTAAATATTTTTGGTAAACAAATGATAGATTTTTTGTTTATCCTCTTCCTGTATAAATGCTCTGACAAACTCTTCGTTCATAAATAATTCCATAAACGCTTGCAGCAATCCGACCTGTCCTTTGGGATCTTTAATACCAAGAAAGAACAAATTTTTCACCTTCATTAACTGACTATCGCCCATTTGCTTGACCCTTACTTCATTTTTCAATCGCGCAATATAAACAAATGGTTTCTCCACATACTCTGGTTCTGAATGCGGTAAGGCAATATTTAAATGCTGTGTAATCAATCCTGTTGGAAATTTTTGCTCTCTGCTCGTAATTCCCTTTAGATACCCTTCATTAACAAAACCCAGATTCTTTAAATGCTCTGCGACCTGTTCAAATACCTGTTCTTCGTTTTCACCATCAATCTCTAGACCGATCAGCTGCTTGTCGAACATCTTTTTATAGTCCACAAATTTTACGCCCCTTTCAAATACAAAAATTGAAATCATTTGTTAATCTTTGTTAACATATGTTTTACAATGTAAATATACAACGCTTCATTCTGTTTGTCAACGCTTACTTAACATTTTATTTCATTCTAAAACACGTTTTCGCAAATCTAATTTCATATTTTTAACAAACTTTAACACAACTGAACATTTTTCTCTTGCATTTTCCTTCTTTAAATGCTATTAATTAATGTATAAACATAACCGTGTATTTCACGGTTTATTGTAAGAGCTTACTATTAGAGGTGATTTCATGTTAAAAAAAGAGCGTCAGGAAAAAATTTTGGATTTGTTAAATAGAAACGACTACTTATCCATTCCAGAAATATCTTCAAGTTTAGACGTCTCCGATATGACGATTCGAAGAGATATCAATGAGCTTGCCGACAAATCTTTGCTAGTAAAAATTTACGGTGGCGCACAAAAACTTGAAAAAATTGAACAAGAATTGTCCACTCAAGAAAAAATCGATACCAATGTACCAGAAAAGAAATTTATCGGAAAAGTTATGAACAGTATTATTTCTGATAATGACACGATCTATATTGGTGCTGGAACGACCATGCTCCATGCACTGCCAGAAATTAAAAAAGCAAACTTATTCGTGATTACAAATAGTCTGCTAGCATTTAATTATTTGATTTATAATACAGATTATCGTGTCCTATTAACAGGAGGCGAATTTTCAAGGACAACTGAAGAATTTTATGGAGAAATCGCTGAAAAGAGCTTTGATAATCTAAATATCGATATTGCTTTTGCTGCAACGAATGGTGTCTTTGACAATAACGTCACCACCGCAAATTCTATCGAGGGTTCAATCCAACGAGTGGCCTTTGCCCACTCTCGGAAAAAATGCGTGGTGGCTGACAGCTCCAAGTTTAATCGGTCGGATGTTTATACCTTCTACTCCTTATCGGAAGTCGATTATTTAGTCACCGACAATAAATTGCCGGACACACAGTTTGACTACTACAGCTCCTATACGAAAATCATTAAGGAGGAGCAAGAATGATCCTAACAATTACGCTCAACCCCTCAATGGATTACAACTACCTTGTTTCTTCATTGAATTTGGATCAAGTAAATCGGGTCGAAAATCCCCACACGTCGATTGGCGGAAAAGGTATCAATGCTGGCCGAGTCATCGCACAATCAGGTAAAGAAGTAATTTTGACTGGCATCCTAGGTGGTCCTGTCGGAAAAATGATTTTGGATACCTTAATTGCTGAGGAGCGTTACCATCTTGAATTTTTGACTGTTGAAGGGAATTCACGAAATGCAATCACGATCATGCATGACGGAAACACTCACACTGAGCTAGTAGAAAAAGGTCTCTATCTTTCCAAAGAAAATGAGCAGCTTTTTTTCAGACATATTAGTAATCTCTTAAAAACATACGCAATCGATGTAATTTGTATTTCTGGGTCAGTCAATTCGGACGATGCCAATTTCCACTACCATTTGCTTCACTTTATCCGCTCAATCGTTGGAGAGTCTTTCCCGATCTTGATGGATATCTCTGGTGAACAGTTGGAAAATTGTTTAAAACAGAAAACAGTACGACCAAGCTTTATTAAACCCAACACCCATGAATTGGAGGAACTGATTGGCAGAAAGATTCAGTCAATAAAAGAACTAATTACAATCCTGCACGATCCTATTTTTGACAATGTCGAAACCATTATGATCTCTCAGGGTGAAGATGGAGCACTTGTTAAGCATGGGACTACTATTTATGATATTCAAATTCCCAAGGTTGCTGTCGTGAACACAACAGGTTGTGGCGACTCTACAGTTGGAGGAATGGCTTATGCTATCAGTCAAGGTTATTCCATTGAAGATTCTCTCAGATATGCAATGGCCTGTGGTATTTCTAATTCCTTGTTCGAAACAAATGGAACAATTGACAAAAATCAGGTAGATAAATTTATTGATGACATCCAATTAACGAAAATCAAGGAACTAAGTATCAATCGATAATAGCAGAAAAGGGCACACCGATGTATGTTTATGGATCGGTGTGCCCTTTGATTCGTTCGATTACTTTTCCCTCACTGCAATCCAAATTTCACTATAGCAGTTCTCCAATCCTTCATCGAAATTGGTAAAAGAGATTTCTGGCGCCTGAACTAATTCACAGTCTGAAGAGGGCAACCACTCTGAATAGATTTGTCCCCAAGTCTCCTGAAGTACTTGAGGAAATGGCCCTTTGTTAGGAAAAATCGCCCATGTTTGACTGGCAATAGACAATTGCTTTAGGTCATCAAAAGGATTTTCTTGAGTCGAAGCGAAACCAATAAAATGTGTCAGTTCCCCCTTCTCCTCCATTCGCTCTTTAGCAAAATCATAAGATGCGTTGATCACCTGCTTAGGATAAAGGTCTCCTAACTCATGCATCTCTGCCCTTTGTTTTTCTGTAATTGACTGAGCTAATTCTTGGATTGCATTATTCACTCCTGCAAACTGCAGCGGTACCTGCTTTGAAACACCAACTAAATTAAAAGCGGGTTTTTCTTCGATTTTGAAATTCATTGAAGTTCCTCCTTTAACATCAATATAAAATGAGTACCGAGGAAAAGTTTTTTGCTGGTGACTTTTAATGACTTCTGAAGGCAGGTAGCCCGACCAGTCTCGAAACGCTCGAGAAAATCCTTCAACTGATTGATAACGATACTTAAGTGCAACATCCGTTACTGTTTCACCTCGAATCAAATCTTTATTCGCTAGTGCCAGTCGACGATTTTTAATATATTCCACTAAAGAAATACCTGCAATAAAAGAAAATGTCCGTTTCAAATGATATTCAGAAATCCCAATCGTCTTTGCGGCCTCTGCCAATGAAAGCTCGTCTGTTAGCCGCTCCTCAATATAATCCATCAATCGATTCAAATCTTGAATCATTCTTATCCCCTCACTCACACATTGATCATACCTAAAAAATCAGCTCAACACTTGATACACCTCAGACCAATAATATCGAATGAACATATCAAAATAAAATCCGATCACAAAATAATGATCGGATTTGCTATCGTAAAGCTGTTAATAGAGCGGTTCTAAATCTGGCTCGCCGTTTTCTAGAATAAGCTGAAACGGCCCTTCATGAACAAATGGTCTGCGTCCACCGCGATAACCATCATCAGTGAAGGTCATAAAGCTTTTTACATAACTATTCACCGTATCGACCGTATATGAGACACACAATCCGTCTTTCTCTACCCAATCAATCGAAAAAATCCCGCCTGGATACTCTTCAATATGAATTGTCTCGACATCTGTTGCTCCTGCATCTTCCTCTCGGATAGAGGTCCAGCGTAACTGATTATCCGCCAAAAAATCAATACGAAATTGCAGCCCGGAATCAAAGAATATTTTTGCTGTTCTACCCTCTAGTGGATGTTTCTTCATCAATGCACCTTCCTATCTAAACGTTATTTTCTACTATCTCTAACATACAGGTTTTAGGAACAAATTGCACTGTTTTGTCAGAAAACAGCTTTCATTTTTTTCCATTTTTGAGATAATACATGTAAATAGACAAGAAAGGCAGGAAAAGAGATGGACTCTGCTCTGGTATTACGAATGAAAGTGGATCAGAATAAAGAAATCTCTGATCCATTCGACTATCTTGATCACTCTGACATTATTAAAAACTACGCTAAAATGACTAAGTTGAAACCATTAGGAAAAATTTTTGCTCTAATTGGCTTAGCTGAAATCCCTTATGCAGAGAAATTACCGATTACTCAAGAATTGCTTGCTTTTGTGAACCAAAACCTGTCCACATCGGAGGGCTTTTCCTTTACTGGTAAATTAGAGGAAATCGTTCCCTGTTATAACGCTATACTTTTCGAGGCTTACTGTCGGTTGGGCTTAGGAAAATCTAGCGAAGCACAAAACGCGCTTCAATGGATCAAACAATACCAAGTATTTGACCGTCAGCAGAAAACTACTTGGCCCCACAAAGGTATCTGCAAATTTGGCGGTTGTATGATGAGGGTTCCCTGTTACATCGGTATTGGAAAAACCATGCGAGCGCTACTGACTTACCAAGAAAAAGTTGATCCCCACGACGAAAAAGTCAACGCTTTGATCGAGCAAGGTGTCGATTATATGCTACAGCACAATCTCTATCAGCGATTGTCTATTGGTCAACCCATCAGCCCGCATATCACGGAGAGTATGTTCCCTCAAAGCTATGTTCTTTCCTTAACAGATTTGGTATATATTATTGAAAAAAGCCAATATACGACTGATCCGCGTGCTCATAACCTATTACAGCTAATCCACCAGAAAAAGACCAAGACTGGTGGTTGGAAAATTGATTATATCTATAAGTACGCTGGTTATTTGCCTTTCGAAAACCGCCGTAAAGACTCTGAATGGATTACCTACCTCTATTCTCCAATCGAAAAAAGCTTGAGAAGTGAATAAAATGCTTCTCAAGCTTTTAATCTGCTAATACTTACTTTCAAAATAGTTGTAGATTTCTTCCCAGCTATCCATTTTCAATTCATAAGACTCATCCGCATTGTGATGTGCTGCAAAAAGAATGCCTTGTCCTTTAAATGTCTTTAAGTGCCGCGAATGATCATCAATCAAATAATCTGCAGAAATGATAGATTTGTCACCGCAAAAAACGTAGTGGGTATCTGGAATGAATGGAAAATTCACTCTTAACCACCCATACTTCGCATTAAAGGAAGTCGGAAAATCCATCGCGGCTGTAGTAATGAACAGTTCATGCTTTTCTGATAATTTTTCCAACGCTTCTTTGGCGCCTTCAATCACAGGCAAATCAGAAAAATAGTCCGCATCCAGAATCATTTCTCGAATGTTCTCCGCATGCTCAGGACGTATATCCCGCAAATTTATCCCTGCCAAATCAGATTTAGTATAACTAGCACCGTATTTTTCATTGTACAGTTGCAAAAGCTTCGCTGTAAAATCAGCAATAACCTCATCCATATCAATTGCGATTCGAACCATTTTATATCCTCCTAGAATTATCTTTTATCAGTATATTTTCTATGCGGATCAGCCCATAATATGACTTAATAAAAGAAAATACAAAAAAATGGGATAACCACCCTCTCAATCAATATCATCTATTTTTCTTTTAGATCACACACTTCGTTTTTTTAAAAGGGTATTTTGCATGAACTATGATAAAACAAAGAAAACTGACTTCAATCGAAAAAGAGTACCCGATTAGACAATAATTCAAAGTTCCTATAGCTTATCCAAAATATCTTTAATATACTGGGGCTCCACATCCGTTCGCTCCGCCGTTTCCTCAATGGTCAAGCCAGAATCAATGAAGCGTTTGACCACCATACTAATTTTCTCAGCGACCTCAATAATATGCTTATCCAAATCATAAAAACGCACTGCTCTTTGTCCCCAGCTATGCTCAATAACAGGATGAAGATAAACGATATCCTCTCTTTTTTCCAACAAATCAAGAAAAGCATCAATGTCATCGCTTTCAAAATATAACTCACTAGCATTATTCTCAAGAATAATATCTGATTCCTTCTTATAAATAAAGTCTGCCCAACTACCTGTCGTCTGTAAGGATACCCCGCCGGTCAATTGAACATGGACACCAGCATCCACCATTACTTTCAAACCAAAAACAGAAAGATAAAAATCCTTTGCCTTTTCAATATCTTTCACTGCAATCAACGTTCCTTGATAGTCCATAATCTTCCTCCTAAACCTCTTTAATAAAAAACAGTTCCATCGGCTGTTGATAATCAGGAACTGAAAGCAATAGACCGCCCGCATCTTGATAACCTATTTGGCGATAAAAGTGCTGTGCATTCTCATCCACCTGCGTCGATGTCATCAATATTTTATAACCTAACTGCTGCATTTCGTTTTCCCAAAACTCCATTAAAACCTTTCCGAACCCTAGCCCCTGATACTTCTCAGCCACATGAAGCATCGTACAAAACGGATGCTCATCCCAAAATAGATTGTATCTCAATAGCCCCGCCGGCACACCACCAACTAATAAAACATATCCTTGTTTATCTCGAATCTTTTGTACGAATTGGTTTTCCGGCAGATGACGATCCAATGTGAGCCAAAAATCTCTGTCAATCTCTTGGACATGACGAATCTGCATGAACAACCTCCTCTCACTTTTCCTTCAGTATAACATTTTACCTAGTTGAGACAATGGTGAAAGCTGACACAGGTTTGATAGTTTACGAGAATTCTTTTTTTAGCAAGATGAAATTTCAGTGGCGTGGAAGCTTGGCAGAACTAACTACCATTATTGATAAGCGGATAGATTCCTAGCTAATAATATTAGAACGGCTTTTCAAAAAAATACGCTTCTTTTAACTATTCTTGGAACGCTGTTTTTCTTTACTTTAGAAGCATACAAAATTATTGTATCAACTGCTATGATGGTTTCAAAGAACAGATTGATTGAAATACAATCGAATTTTTTTGTTGACCTAAAGTTAACTCGAGGTAGTATGTTAGTTTCATACGAAAATATCTGACTCTCTTTGTCTAAATCCATCAGGAAAGAGGAATAAAATGACTAATTTAAATAAATTAACCATTATTAAAGAGAAATCTAGTAATAGTATCACCACCCAATTAGTTGCTCGCTTTAAAGAGCTTATGGAAAAAGAAACGATTTCCATCCAAATGGACGTCGTCGATTATGATGAAGAAGCGATCCAGCAGTTATCTGGAGATATTCTATTATTAAGCCTTCCACTTGTGCATGAGCTTCGTTACCTAAATCGGCTAAAGACCCGCTTTTACTTTGTTTCCTTCATTGATCCCTATGCATATGCACAAATAGACGCAAGAAGATTATTGAAGCAACTGCGAATGATTCAGCAGTTTGAGAGCGAAAAAATTAGTAAATTTCATCCAAAGAGCAGCTGGACTTATGCGGATTATTTCTTCGCCATGACACAAATGAAAAAAGAAGCAACCGCAATTAAATGCTGAGTCCATTCCCTTGATAGATTCATCAGCGTCTAGCCTTTAAGAGCACCAGCTATTTCACAGGTTTGAAATTGATTCGATAATAAAATGTGTAAGGCAGCATTTCTTAGAATGGTTCCACCTGTCCATTCATAAAGCACATACATTTTCTTTTTACTAACGCTTTTAAGCGATTGGTCTAACCTTTTCCATCGCACCTTCTATTTGACCTTTCTTCACTTGTGCTGTCGACATCATTGTTTCTCAGCCCCACACAATCCAATTAGACATCGTGCTTTATCGAATCTAATCAAGCTTTTTTCGAATAGTTATTTTCAAATTTGGCATATTTCTTGTTGACTTAGAGTGTACTCGAAGGCATAAGCTGAATATACAAAAAGAAAAGGGGTGTATATTGTGAAATCATCTTTATCTCAATCGCCAAAAAAAGAGGATTATCTAGACAAGACTTTTATCATTGAGCAAAATAATACTGCGAAGGAGCGGTTCCTTTCTAATAACATTGAGTTTATTTTACACTTGGCCACCATTTATCTGGTTAAGGAGGAGCAAACTACGGTCACTGATAAATTGACAGAAGCGCTCATTCGAGATCTTATGGACACTACTTTGAAGGTAAGTATTGATCAAATCAATCAATTAGAGCCAACATCCATATTAAATACGATCAGCCACCCAGACTATTCGTGGAATGTAATGAAGCTACAAGACTACTCTTCTCTTCAAAAGATGTCTAGTGAACTTAGCTACTCTTTTAATATCTCAAAAACAGCGGCATTGAGCATTGTTTGGCCAAATTGGGCCCGTATGGTTTATTGTAAGCACGTAGAACGCTTTGTATTGTTCGCTAAAAATATCCTATCTGTCGACTCTCACAGAGGAGATAAAGAAGCTGCTTTGATGGGGATTCATGAAGTTGAAGCTTTTTTTCAAACTCTTCATTTACCGACGACTTTAGAAGACTTGGGTATTACCTCTACTGATACTGCATTTGACGACCTGGCTCAAAAAAATACTAACTCAGATATTTATACGCTCCTGAAATATTTATAGGTTTCCTCAGTCTGGTAAAATATAGGAAAGGGAGTGAAAAAGATGGGCTATAAAATCAGTGATATTTCAAAAAAGACTGGACTAAGTGCCTATACATTGCGCTTTTACGATCAAAAGGGACTATTGCCCTTCGTTGCTCGCGATAAACATGGAAGGCGTCATTTTAAGGATGAGGATTTAGCGTTTCTCTCAATTATCACTTGTTTGAAAAATACCGGAATGCAATTAAATGACATCAAAAAATTTGTCGAATGGTCAATGGATGGTGATCCAACCTATGAAAAACGGCTTGATTTTTTTACTAAACATAAAAAAGAAGTTGAAAAACAGTTAGCTCAGACGCAAGCCTATTTGGACAAAATTAATCGTAAAATTGATAAATACACCCGACAGCATGAAGCAGCATCCAAAAAAAATTTTTAATAATACAAACGAGATTTCTGCTCTTTCTTTTATAAGAAGCCGAAATCTCGTTTGTCATTTGTAGTACCTTCTTTTTAACTTGCTCTTGATTCTGTCAACAGATATTTAAAAACCAATAATAATTTTTCTATTTCTTGATAGCAGAGATTATCCGATCTTCTAAAACAAATGCACCCCTTGCTCATCAATTTTCACCTGAAAACCTCATAGTGTATCAACCAACCCAAAAATCCATGATATATCCCGTACTCTCTCCCTTACAACCAGCAAGCGAATTAATCATTTTGTCTTTTCATTTGATAATTAGTTTTAAATCAGATATAATTTCCAAATAAAAACTATTCGGGGTGATTATCATGTCTGATTTAGAAACTGCGTTGATCCAGCTACAATGTGAGCTAGTCGCTGAACGAAATCTAGTCAATCCCAACGGACTTTCATGGCTGCAATACGATATTTTAAATTTGCTGCGGCAAAAAGGCCCGGCCTCCCCTTCCCAATTGTCCGAACAGCTGCACATTCGCCCGTCAAAATTTTCCAAGGTCATTAAAGAATTAAAGCAAAAAGACTACATTACACAAGCAGTCAACCAAGAAGATGGACGGGGGTTATTAACCAGCCTGACTGAAACAGGTCTGGATTTTCTTCGAACAGTTGACGCTGGTCACACGTTTCTCTACAAAACTGCCGCTCAGAATTTCTCTTCAGAAGAACAGCAGCTTTTTACCCAATTAGCGAATAAACTGATCCTTGCTCTTGAAGAAGAAAGGTCGCGAAAACAATGACGACAACAATCAATATTTTAGGCGCCAGAAGCAACAACCTACAAAATGTTTCTGTTACTATCCCAAAAGGAAAAATCACAGTAGTTACAGGACTTTCTGGTTCAGGAAAATCATCTTTAGTTTTTGACACTTTAGCAGCTGAATCACAGCGATTGCTGAATGAGACTTACTCAAGCTATGTTCAGCAAATGCTCCCCCACTATGTACGCCCTATCGTAGATAAAATTGAAAATCTCCCGATCTCGATCGTAATAGATCAGAAAAAAATTGGCGGAAATATCCGCTCAACTGTGGGGACCACTACTGATATTTATACTTCCCTGCGTTTACTTTATTCACGAATCGCTCAGCCTTTTATTGGTTATTCTATGATCTATTCTTTTAATCATCCAGCTGGCATGTGTCAAAGCTGTCAGGGAACGGGTGAAAGTTTAACCTTTGATTTGAATAAACTGATTGATTTTGATCGTTCCCTCGCTGAAGGCGCCATCTGCTTTCCTACTTTCCAACCAGGCGGCTGGCGCTTGACTCGGTATACCGAATCCGGTTATTTCGACAATCATAAAAAAATAAAAGACTTCTCTTCTGCTGAGTTGGAAAAGTTGCTTTACGATAAAGGCAGTAAACCGGCGAATGCGACCGATAAATTCCCTAAAACGGGCCTTTATACCGGAGTAATTAATCGTATTCAAAAGACCGTAATTGAAAAAGGCGCGAAACAATACCAAAAGGATATCGATCGAGTGACCACATCCGTAGTGTGTCCTGAGTGTCAAGGTACACGGGTGAACGCGCTTGTTCGTTCGGCGACAATCAACGATTTATCCATCGCTGATTGTGTTAACATGCCGATTCAAGATCTACTAGCTTTTTTAGACACTGTTCATGATAAGCAGGTTGCTACCATTTTAATTGATTTGAAGAACCGTCTGAAAACGATGATATCTGTTGGCTTAGACTATTTAACTCTTGGAAGAACCACCAGTACTCTTTCCGGAGGAGAATCCCAAAGGCTAAAAATGACGAAACATCTAAATAGTTCACTCGCCGATGTGTTGTATATTTTCGATGAACCCAGTGTTGGTCTGCATCCTGAAGATATTATTGGAATTAGCAAGATTTTTTCACGTTTAAAAGAAAAAGGTAATACTGTCGTTTTGGTCGACCACGATCCAGATATTATCAAAATGGCTGATTTCATCATTGATTTAGGACCCGGTGCAGGTTCAAAGGGCGGCCAAATCACCTTTCAAGGAAGTTATACCAAATTTTTAAATACTGACACGTTAACCGCACAATCGTTAAATGAACCTCATCAGTTTAAACTGCACAAGAAAGACTATTCAGAGTTTTATAGTTTGGAAGATGTCAGTGCCTTCAACATCAAGAATCAATCAGTCCAGCTTCCTAAAGGAGCACTAACGGTGGTTTCTGGTTTAGCGGGTTCTGGAAAAAGTACGTTGATTCGAAAACTTTTTATGGAAAAATATCCAGAAGCAATTGCCTTCGATCAGACACCTATCCGTGGAAGCAATCGTTCGAATTTATTGACTTATCTTGGAATGTTTGATGTTATCCGCCAAGAATATGCGAAATTTTCGGGAAAACCAGCTTCTCTATTTACTTTCAACGGCGCTGGCGCTTGCCCTGAATGTAAGGGCAAAGGCTATATCAACTATGACTTAGCTTACATGGGGGATGTTCGGCAAGAATGCGAAAAATGTCACGGAACAAGATACAACGAGGAAGCATTGTCCTATAGTTGGAAAGGCTACAATATTGACGAATTTTTTCAACTAACAGTCGCCGAAGCTAATGAACTAATTGCTATTCCTGAAATCAGAAACACGCTAGAGGTTCTAGTTGAAGCTAATTTGGCCTATATTCCCTTGGGACAAAGTCTAGATACTTTATCAGGTGGAGAACGACAACGTTTAAAAATCGCAACGATGCTACTGCAAAAGGACTCGTTAGCTTCAACAATTTTTATCTTAGATGAACCTAGTACTGGACTGCATGAAAGTGATATTAAAAGTTTACTAAAGCTTTTAGACAAGTTAAAAGAAATTGGCAAAACCCTAATCGTTTTAGAACATAATTTATCGATGATTAGTCAGGCCGATTGGGTTATTGATATGGGTCCACGTGGTGGTATGAACGGTGGAGAAATTCTGTTTCAGGGCTATTTACCAGAGCTTTTAGAGTGTAAGAAATCTTATACCGCCAAACATTTGAAGAATTTTATTGATGAATAAAGGAAGCGATGATTGAGAGCACTCAACCATCGCTTCCTTTATTTTTCTAGTGAATAGTAGGTTATTGAAATATTCTTAGTACCTTTGACTACTAATTCCTTCTGATTCTCTTCTGGATAGTAGTTCGCAGTCAGAACCCTCTCCCCATGATTGATAAATATTTCGCAGGTCGACTGGTCTACAAAAATGGAGAGTCTCATCGCTTCACTTGGAGCTACTAAACTTTCTCGGATTTCACCGAACGCGGGATTCAATGGATAGTGAGTGTTTCTGCGATCCAATTGAAGCTTCCCTTCTTCAGTATCATAGCTCAAAATCAGAGCATACATATCTGTTTTATCTGAAAATAAATGAATCTCTCCATGGCTATTTTTAGGAATCGTTAGCTGTAACTCATAACAATTATTAGTCGTCTTTCGTAACTGCTCTGTCGGTTCTAAAATAAATGTTTCCTTTGTTTTTCTTAATTGCTTCGTTTCAGCTACAGGATATTGATAGAGCTTTCCCTTTTTTAGCGTTAGCTCTTTGATCAAACTCAAACTGTGTGCCCAGCCCTCGTTAAAGGTTGGGTAGTCCATTTCTGGTAATCCGATCCAGCCAACACTCAAGCAACGTCCATCCGGCGCATTGAACGCTTGCGTCGCATATAAATCAAAACCTTCGTCTAGCAACTGTTGCTGAAGTGGATGTTCTAGTCGATTTTCTTCTATTATATAATCCTCAGCCAAAATATACGTATTTGGATAAACATTTTGATATTCTAATACACTCTTGTCCATGCCTTGTGGACAAAGCAGCAGCGCCACCTTGCCATCAATAAAAAGCAGATTAGGACATTCTACCATAAAACCTAAATCTTGATTGAGCGCTAATGGGCCTCGGTATGTCCAATCAATTAAATTTTGACTACGGTAAATCAGAATGTTGCCTTTTTCGTCACTCGTTTGTCCACCAATCACCATCAGATACTCATCTTCGTATGGAATGATCTGAGGGTCGCGAAAATGCGCAGTGTAGCCAATAGGAGGGGCTGAAATCAATGGCATTTCTAGCTTAGTGACCGTTCCATTGTTATTCATCCAAGCACCTAATTGGTAACTATGACGTTCCCAGGTCTCATCTCTAACATTTCCGGTATAGGCTAAAAAAAGTTTTTCTTCTACCGGAATGGCACTTCCTGAATAAACACCATGAGAATCGTACACCGAATCCGGCTCTAACGCCGGACCTTCTACTTCCCAATGAACCAAATCTTTTGAGGTGATATGAAACCAAGATTTTAACCCATGGATGGCACCGAAGGGAAACGATTGATAAAACAAATGCCATTTCCCATTAGAATAACTAAATCCATTAGGGTCATTTAATAATCCTGTCTCTGGCTGAACATGATAGTTCAATCGCCATTTTGAAGCAGTGATCTTCCTTTTTAAATCCTTGACATATTCCTCAGACCATTCTTGATATGGGCGATAACGTGCCGCTTGTGTCCATTTCATCGTATTCACCTATGATCCTAAAATTGGTAACACATAATCCTGATTGTATTCCAATCCTGAAATGGCTTCTTTTGAATCGGTGATAATCACCATCACAGTTGCATCTTTTCCTTTAACTTCGATCTGGTTTAGATCAATCGTTCCGATTACTTGTCCTTGTTGCAGTGTTTCTCCTTCTTTAATAGTCAATGTGAAGGGCTCGCCATTTAAATCAACCGTATCGATTCCTAAATGAAGCAGCAATTCCATCCCATCATCGGCAACTATTCCGATCGCATGTTTTGTTGGTGCAATCATTTTTACTATACCCGATATAGGTGCCTTGATTGTTCCATCACTTGGTAAGACCGCAAAGCCTTCCCCCATCATTTTACTGGCGAAAACCTGATCATCCACTTCAGAAATTGGAATAATTTCACCTTCGATGGGTGAATAAACTTTCCCATTCGTCTTTTTAGCTTGTGCGTTTGAAGCAACAGCGTCCTTCTCTTTTTTAATAACAAATAAATTCGTTAACGCAAAGGCCAGAATAAAGGTACCGATGCCTACTAACACATATGTGATCACTTGGTAAGGCTCATAGATATACATCAGTGGTGATAATAGAACCGCTAATCCATAGCTGTTGGCTTGAATTCCCAATAAAGATAACACCATGCCACCGACTGCGGAGCTTCCTAACATGACTAATATCGCTTTCATTCCTGTTCGCATCACCACACCGAACAGCGCAGGTTCACTAACACCCAGCATTTGAGTAACCGTGGCCGAAATCCCAGCCGTTTTCACAGAAGTATTACGCGTTCTTAAAGCAATTGCTAAACAAACCGCCGCATTGGCAAAACCATACATCGCACAAACCGTAATCAACGGATTGAAACCGGTTGTCGCTATTAAAGAGGTTTCTATCATGATAAACATATGGTGCATCCCCGTCATGACGGCAATTGGATATAAGAAACCAATGATCAAACCGCCGATTCCTAATGGCAGATGCAGGAACATTTCAATTACTTTTACCGCCTGTCCTTCAAAGGCATGAACGATTGGGCCTAGGACGAATAAAGCAACAAAGACAGAGATTAGGATTACTAGAAATGGCGTGAAAATCAAATCCATCGCATTGGGCATGTTTTTTCGTAATTTTTTCTCTAACGTGGCGCCAATCATTCCAGTGATCAAGGCAGTCAGGATCGAGCCTTGATAGCCAACTAACGGAATTACACCGAAAGCCATAATTGGTTCAGCGGTTCCACCTGCAACTGCATAAGCATTGGGTAAAGCCGGAGAAACCAGCATCAATCCGATCAAAAAGCCAATGATCGGTAATCCGCCTAATTTTTTAAACGCAGACCAGCAGATAAAAGCGGTTAAAAAGCCAAAAGCCGTATCGGTTAAAATCGTCACTGACGCACTCAACCATTCGGGAATACTATTCGGCGTCAGTCCCATTACACGAAGAACGGTTTCATTGAAGAGCACACCCTTTAGTCCTAAGAAGAGACCTGTCGCTCCCAGAATTGGGATGATTGGAACAAAGATATCCGCAATATTCCGAACAGCTCGCTGCAACGGCGAAGCTTCGTCTTTTGCTATTTGATCTTTCGAAACTTCATTGAAAGAGTAAGTCTTTTGTAGCGCAGCATAAACCTTATTGACAATCCCTGTACCTAAAATAATTTGATATTGTCCCGCATTATAGAAAACACCTTTGACCTCTTCCACCTGCTCTACTTGACTGTCATCGATTGCTTTACGGTCTTTTACTTGCAGGCGCAAGCGGGTCGCGCAGTGTGTAGCAGAGACGATATTATCCTCTCCTACAACTGCGACAAGTTTTTCAGCTATTTCTTGATAATTTGTTTTAGTCATGATTGCCACCCTTTCTGATTACAACGGCTTGATAAGGTTTTAAAATTTTTGCATGATTCTGTTCTGTCAATTCTGGATAATTGTTTAATAAAACTTCACCAACGGCTTCAATTATTTGTTCTTGATTGCTTAGATTGACAAAAATTTGAAGCGTCTTTTCTCCTGATCGCTCGTAACCAATAACGGCATCGGCGGTTTCCAGTGGCGTAAATTGGCCATAGATCAATGCATTACGATAGACTGAACGGTTTCGCAATTGAATCATTTGTTGATAATAGGAGTAGATTGACTCTGGTCGTTGTACCTGGTCCGCTGCGTTCACTTCGATCTGATCCCCTGTCAGCTTCAACCAAGTTTTGTTCGATTTACTAAAACCAGCATTTTCTGAAGCGTCCCATTGAAACGGCGTACGCGTATTATCTCTAGAACGATGATTTACAAAATTCATGGCCTCCTCTTCGGAAAAGCCTTCCATAATCGAACGATGATAATTATCAATACTAGAGACATCATTGAAGTCTTCAATTGATTCTCGTTGAAAATTCTTCATCCCGATTTCCTGCCCTTGATAGATAAACGGGGTTCCTCGTAAAAAGAAGAAAAGAGTCCCTAATGCTTTCGCCCCAATCTCATTTTGATACGTTTCATCGGTAATGTATTTTGATAATGAACGGGGCTGGTCATGATTTTCTAAAAAGTTCGCGCCCCATCCGCTATTTTGAATCGCTGTTTGACTTTTGAACAATAATTCCTTCAAATCCTGCGGCTCCCAATTTGTGCGACGGAACCATTCGCTGCCATTTTCTACATCAATGTCGGCATAATGGAAATCAAAGATCATATTGAAGTAGCCATCTTCACCAATATATTGATCGTATTGGTCATAAGGCACACCGGGAGCTTCCCCAACACTGACGCATTCATACTTTTGGAAAGTCTCGCGGTTCAATTCCGCTAAGAACGTTTCAATTCCGGGACGATTTCGTGTTTTGTGCTTCACACTGCTTAAGCCATCGTTGCCGTCAATCGGCGCATTTCCGTAATCCTGATCCTTCTTAATGAACGTGATCGAATCAATTCGAAAACCGGCAATCCCCTTTTCCAACCACCAGTTGATCATTTCGTAGATTTCTTGTCTCAGCTCTGGATTTTCCCAGTTCAGATCCGGCTGCTTCTTATCAAAAGTGTGGAAATAGTACATATTCTCCTCGTTTTGCACAGGCTCCCAGACGCTGCCACCGAAGATCGAGCGCCAGTTGTTTGGCGGATTTCCCGCTTCACCTGATTTGAAAATATAGTAATCACGATAAGGACTGTTGGAATCCGTTAAAGCTGTCTGGAACCATGCATGTTCATCTGAAGAATGATTCACAACTAGATCAAGAATTAACTTGATGCCTTTTATTTTTGCGGCTTCGATTAATTCCGTTAGATCCTCCATCGTACCAAATTCTACCTGTATACCTTTATAATCAGCTATATCGTAGCCATTATCAACCATTGGCGAAGTAAAAATCGGACAAATCCACAGCATGGTCACCCCAAGGTTCGATAAATAGTCTAGCTTCTGCGTAATTCCTTTGATATCACCAATCCCATCGCCGTCACTATCGTAAAAACTTTTCGGGTAAATCTGATAGACCACTTCTTCTTTCCAAAAGCTTTGTTCTTCGGATAATATCTTTTCTTTGTTCAAAACGGTTTCCATCTTACGTTGCTCCTTTTGTGGTATCGATACCATATTTATTTTAAGAAAAACCTGCTTATGCAGATTTTCGTTCGATTAATTTTAATACTAATTCAGATGTATCCACTCGATAATCTTTTTCTTCCATTCGAGCAATCAACCAATTCGTTGCTTCACGCCCCAAAGCCTCAATCGGCTGTGCGATGGTTGTCAAAGGTACCGCCAGCATCCCAGTGAATGGTTGATTATCAAAACCCATGATTGCCAAATCCTCTGGTACCTGTTTTCCCTGTTCCAAATACCGCTGCAAAATACCGCTGGCTACTTCATCACTACTGGTGAATACCGCATTAGGACGGTTTTCCTCAGGCAAAGCCAACAGCTTATCCGCCACCTGCTTACCATCTTCAATCGTGTGCACTTGCTTAAAAATCCAGTCAATTTTCATCGGTAGTTGATGCTCATTTAAAGCCCGTTCAAATCCTTCAGTCCGAGAATTCCCATGTCCCCCGCGGGTTAATGTACCTCCCGTACAATAAGCGATTTTTTTATAGCCTTTATTAATCAAATACTCAGTCGCTTCAAAACTCGCTGCTTCTTGGTTCGTGAATACCTGAGGCAAATCAGATTCTGGTATCTCCTCATTACATAAAACAATCGGACCATATTCGCGATACGCTTCAATATTTTTTGGATCGCCTTCGATCGAGCACATAATCAAACCAGCGATCACTTGCTGTTTCAGCATTTCCAGCATATTTGTTTCAGCTTTCTTATCATCATAGGTCTGCATAACCAGAACGTTATACCCGTGTGATCGCGCACTCTTTTCGATCGAATCAACCAAGTGTGAAAAGAACGGGTTAGCAATCCGTGACACAAGGATACCAATCATTGTCCCTTTTTTTGATCTCAGTTGAGTCGCTACTGAACTAGGAGTATAATCCAATTCCGCCATCGCTGCTTGAATTCGTTTGCGTTTGTCTTCAGAAATGTAGGGATGATGATTCAAGTATCGAGAAACTGTTGACACAGATAACCCTGCTTTTTTTGCGACATCCTTAATAGTTGCCAATAACTCACCGCCTTGTGGTATCGATTTCATAATTATCATACGATGAATATTTTTGATTGTCAATAGGATTTATTAAAGAAATAATTTTATCAACCTTAGAACGATCCGTTTAAAAAGAACCGTTGAATATTTAATCAACGGTTCTTCGCGATTCGCTCAGTTAGTTCTTTCAAAAATGGTTCATAGCCAACTTTTGAAAAATCAGTCACATCAAACTCGATCAAGCTGCCTAATTGAAAATTGTTATAGTCTCGGGTTTTAATGATTTCATAGAAAGCTTCTTTTGTAATCAAATTATCTGCCTTGCTTCGATCCACCAACTGGTCACCAAAATGATAATGCGTCATAATGTGACTCAAATGACGATCAGGCTCAATATCACGAAGCTTTCTGCGTTCCCATAATACATCAAAATCAGCAACCAATCGGATAGTGATTGGTTCATAGTTGTATTGATTGGCTAAAGCACTCAGCTGATCCTTTTGCTTCTCGCTAAAGGGATATTCGGAAACAACGATCCGTTTCCCAGCACCCATATACAAGGCCAAAGCACTATAATAAAATGCCCAAACCTTTTTTTCTAGTTCCTTCTTCTCATCCAGATTATCAAAACCGATTTGATCTGCGAAAATTTCTTTTCCTTCATCTGGTGTGATCAGAAAAAAATCTCCTAGTGCTTGCCGCATTTCATTAATTAAATAAGTTTTTCCAGTTGCTGGACTTCCTGCAATCAAAATCAAATACTTCTTCATGTTATTTTTGCATCGCTAAGGGACTATCAACGTTCATGAATAGTCCGATTTTATGCTTAACGATTTCTTTGACCGCTTGGTTTGCAGGAATGACGTTATGGCGCAGTGATTTGTTTACTTCGGTTTCGCCAAAGGACTCTTTTGCGACTTTTGTCCAATTAACTAGCAATTCGGTTCCTACATTGAATTTTCGGATTCCGTTATTGATTAATTCTGGATAATCTTCCTCTTTTACACCTGTACCGCCATGAATCACCAACGGAATATCAACTACTGCATGGATCTCTTTTAACAATGGAATATTGACCTCTGTTTTAGATTTAAATTGTCCATGATTGGTACCGATAGCAATTGCAAGGGCGTCGATGTCTGTTTGCTTAACAAATTCCACCGCATCCGCAGGTTTTGTATAAACTTTATCATTTTCAGCTACAGAGATTCCTTCCTCTGTTCCGCCGATGGTCCCTAACTCGCCTTCAACAGAAACGCCATTAGCATGAGCGTACTCCACCACTGCTTTTGTTTTGGCGATGTTTTCTTTAAATGGTAGATGTGAGCCATCGTACATGACACTTGAGTATCCTGCATCGATCGCTGCCTTGATCTCGTTGAAATCTCTGGCATGATCCAAGTGCAAAGCAACATCCACCATTTCAGTATTGGCAATTTCTTTTACTACTGCCACCATCACATCGTAACCAATATATTTTGCTGTATCAATGCTGGTTTGGATGATGATAGGTGAACCCATCTCCTTCGCTGCGCGGATCATTTCCGGCAGCATTTCCAAGTTATGGGTATTAAATGCCCCAATGGTCATATTTAAATCTTCTGCTATTTGTGTAACTTCTTTTAGTGTTTTGTACATTTATCGAATACCTTCTTTTCTTTTGATTGATTAGCCGCTAATCGTGACTTTTTTAGCAATTTGACGCATTTCATCCATCTTATTCATGTATTTATCGATGCCCGCATCATCCCCATTTCGCGCGGCTTCCGCCCGTTTTGCGTTATAAAGACTCATTAATTTTTTGTAGCCGTCGCCAATGGACAGCTTATAGTCTAAACTTTTTTCTAAACTTTCGATGGCTGAATCCACCTCTTCTAATTTGGCATAATTCAAGCCGAGTTTTTCATATAGTTTAGCTAAATCCTCTGTTTGTTTTGCTTCTGCGATTTTTGCCATTAATTGCTGGTTTTCCTCGGTTATACTGTCCTTTTCTTGAAGTGAAAGCTCAATCTTGTGTTCCGTCTTTTCAGGTTTGTCTTTTTTCTTAAAGAAACTAAACATAAATCCACCTCCTGTTTTTTATGCCTTATATTTCTCCCGCTACTGAGATAAAGACTCGTTACTGGTAAATTAATTAAAACATTTTCAAAATCGGGCTAAGAATCCAAGCATAAAGTAATGCTGCCGCAACGGTATCTACGTCGGTCGCAGTCGCGTTGACAAAGCCCATTTGATTGAAGATGGTTACTAAAAGTGCTGGTAGTAAGGTAATGAAGAAGCCATGGGCAATCCCGCCAATAATCGCTCCTCGACGTCCACCAGCCGCATTTCCGAAAATCCCCGCCGTGCCTCCAGCAAAGAAGTTAGTCAGCATACCTGGTAAAATCATTGCCAAACCAAATGTCGGCAAAACAAACATGGCGATAATTGTTCCGATTGTTGTCGTGATGAATCCTAAAATTACTGCATTCGGTGAATACGGGAAAAATACTGGACAATCCAGAGCCGGGATCGCATTCGGTACCAATTTCATCGCAATTCCGCGGAAGGCTGGAACAATTTCTCCTAATAGCAAACGAACACCTGATAGCAAAACATAGACTCCGACAACAAATTGAATGGCTTGTAAGAAGGCAAACATTAAATAATGTTGTGCGCCATGATCACCAATGCCTGGTCCAGCAAAGGCTGCTGTGATGATGTATAGCGGAACCATCACGACCATCACTGACAAATACGTATCTTGTAAAAACTCAAAAGATTTTGGCAAATTGATATCTTCGATTGATTTTTTATTTTCACCACGTTCACCAAAGATATACGCCACACCTGCTTCAAACATGTAACCGATCGTACAGAAATGTCCTAATGCGATATCATTTGATCCCGTGATTTTACGAATAATTGGTTGAGCGATTGCTGGCATTGCTACTGCAAAGATTGCTCCGACGATACTTCCAACAATGATCAGAACCAACCCTCTCAAACCGGCAAAGTACCCAAAAACTGTAGTCATCGTCGCCATCCATAAAATCGCTTGTCCAGTTAAGAAAATATATTTCCATTTTGTAAAGCGGGCAATCAAGATATTCACGATAAAAATACCTAGAAAGGTTAAGGCAATATCACGTCCCAAGCCTAACTCATTCATTGCTTGCCCGTTAATAGCTTCAATAGATGGAATGATTCCCTGCATGTGAAAACCCGCAGTAAAAATTTCTCCAAAATAAGTCAAACTACCAACAATAATGCTAGAACCAGCACTCAATACTTGGAATCCAAGCAAAGTTTTTAGGGTTCCTGAAACCACTTGACCCGCAGATTTTTTCTGCAAACATAGCCCTAGCATCGCGATCAAAGCAATTGTGATCGATGCCTGTGTCAAGATATTCTCGATGATAAAATTAATAACTCCCATTTGTTTCGCTCCTTATTCATATTAATGTATTCATTTTTCAAAGATCGAAAAATGAGTTTGATCTTCATGCCGTATACCATTCCACTAGTTCTCTGAACTTGAATTGTGTGCTATTTTTTTGTTTGTTCCACTTTATTAACTGCTAAGAGTGGAACTGGCATCCTTATTCATATTAATGTATTCATTTTTCAAAGATCGAAAAATGAGTTTGATCTTCATGCCGTATACCATTCCACTAGTTCTCTGAACTTGAATTGTGTGTGCTATTTTTTTGTTTGTTCCACTTTATTAACTGCCAAGAGTGGAACTGACATCCTTATTCATATTAATGTATTCATTTTTCATGCCGAAATATCATTTTATTAACTTACGTAAATAAGCAAACCGACATCCTTAAAATTTCTTTATAACGCTCCTTTTGCTTCTAAAATCGGCAGCAGTTTTTCTTCGATTTCTGGTTTTGATACAATATTTTTCAAATAAACAATGGCGGTCTTCTCTTCATCAATTGAAAATTTTTCAAACTGTGACTTAAAATTTTGAGCGGTAATAATTACGTCTGATCGTGATGAGGCTGCTGTTGAAATGTCCACATGGTCTAATCTTGCGTCAACACCATGAGCATTTAATACATCCTCTGCTGCCATTTGAGCGGCAAAACTACTTCCTAAACCTGCACCGCACACGAATAAAATTGATACTTGTTTTCCCATATTTTTCTCTCCATTCTTTCTCTATTTATCGAACTATGCATAATTCCTTAACTAAATAAAATCTCCTTGAATCGTTCAATATTTGTCTCGCGACTTAAACGATTCACTTTTTCCTCATCGTTGATCAATTCAATTAGACTCTTCATAATATTTAAGTGCGAATAAGAATCAACTGCCGCTAAGCAAAAAATGATTTTTACCGGGTCATTCTCTTCATTGCCAAATTCAATCGGTTCTTTGATTGTTGCGACACTTATTCCTAACTGATTGACGCCATCCTCAGGCCGAGCATGAGCCAACGCAATGTATTTTCCGATCACGATATACGGACCGTATTCCTTCACCGAGTCGATCATAGCAGCCACATAACTTGGTTCAATCACCTGATCATGTATCAAAGGTTCAGAAACTCGACGAATCGATTCCTCCCAATTACTTACCTTCTGATTTAATAAAATATCGCTATCCTTCAACACATCTTCTAACATCGGCTGAATCTCCTTTTTATTTATCTCTAAATGATTTTGGTCAAAGAGCCTTTCCAATTCCTGATAGATGGCTCCAGACACTTCTCCCCCGCTTTTTTTAATAGTATCGATCAGGGAATAAAACAATTGCGTGGAATCTTGATTGTTAACTAAACGTTTCAATTTATGATTTTCATTTAAAAAGCTGGTAATTCTCTTTTTGCTCTCTTCTTTAATGATCGGCTCTAGCTCCAACACTGGTTTTTGTGAATATTGGATTGTTACCGTACTGAAAACCAAATCGACATCCAGCTTTTCGATCAATTCTAATTCCCGCGAGCTTAACACTGCTAACACTTCGATATTAAAGAGCTCCTTCAAATTTTCAGATAATAGCTTGCCGGTCGCGACCCCATGATTACAAATAACCACTGCCTTATAGACATAATGCAGCTCTTGATTGATCGCACTGACGGATGTTGAAAAATGAATGGTTAAAAAAGCGATTTCATCTTCACTTAATCGATTGCCAGTTACCTGTTCGATCGAGGGGGTAAATTGACGAATGGCAGAATAAATAGTGCCATAATTCTTTTTTATGTTTTCCTTCAACGGATTTACGATTTGAATATCGCTTTTCACCCGATTTATCAGACCGACCAAATGCTTGTACAGTCCTTCTTGTAAAGACTCTTCTTTTCTGGAAAACGGAATTTTGGTTTTTTTCTCGACAAATTGCATCAGTTGAATCGAAAGCAACTGCGCCTGAACCCATTCGATCGAATTATTCATGTCTCTCGAATTGAAGGTGTTCAACATAAAAACAATGTATTTGATTTCGACTTCTGGCGGTGAGAGTTGAAAGGCTTCGCAAATCGCTGTGACAAAATCACGAATGTCGCTTTGAGGTGTATCGGCAGCTTCCCACACCGAGCTTGCGATGAGATCTTCTCGTAAATAGCGACTCAACCAGACCGCTGTGAACATCAACAATTGATTGCGATAAATTGTCTCCTCCAGCGAGGTCATCGATCGAACATACAAATCATCTAATTTTTTCAACCAATGTAATGAGATATAACGATTCAGAATTGTTAAATTAACAGAAGCTTTCTGTTCCTCCTGAGGTGAAATCACTCCAACAGCATTGTTGATCACATCATAAACCATCGTTCGGATGGAGCGTTCAGCTCCTTGCAGCACAATTCCTTGCTTTGGCACACTCAACACCTCGATGCCGTATTCTGCCAAAATATTTCTGACGCGACGCATGTCTTCATCCAACGAACTTTTAGAAATTTGGTATTCCTCTTCTTTTTGATACAAAAATGTTGCTTTCTTTCCTAGTGCAAAAGAAAGAATCAGGTCAAAGATCCGGCTTTCACGATCCAGGTATTGCTCCACATCCGCTAAATCAAGCTGCTCAAGCAAGGAATCTTTTTGCTCCTGAGTTAAAATTAGTTGATACCCTTTTTTTCTAAGATTTTTGATTTCAGGAAGTGACCTCTCATTTAAAAATTGGTTGATTTCTCTTAATTCATTTCGGATCGTTCGGGCACTGGTATGAAATTCCTCTTCTAGCTTTTCAAGTGTTACAGGATAGTCAGAAGTTATAAAAATCCTTAATATTTTTACTGTGCGATCTTTCATTCCAATCTTCCTTTCGTCTAAGGTGAGTATATAACCCTTTATTTTTCTTGATAAGTAGAGATTCTTGCAATCTTTTTTGGCAACAATGTAAGCGCAACCTAAAAAATGTTTATTTTAAAGCCTTTCATCCATTTGTAAATGCCGTTATTTTATATCTCTTTTCAAAATCATTTCAGGTTCATATTACATGCTTTTTTTAACGAGCTATAGTCAGTTCTTACTTGAAAAATAAAACTAGCTTTTGATCCTTCATCTTTATTTAATCCTCTTCAAAATGAAACAAAAAACTCCCACCAAAGTGGAAGTTTTCAGACTGTAGACAAAAGCTGTTCCAAACTCGTAACTCGAGCTTGGAACAGCTTTTTATCTACTTCGTTTCGAATTTTTGAACAAAAAAATAAAGGCTCCTTGCCTTTCCATAGCCAAGTGGCTAATTTCTTTAAATTCATTGCAGCAAACACTAGCATCGTATGCGTCGCGACTTTTTCCAAGCCTCGATACTTGGTCCAACGCATCCCATGCTTTTCTTTTGCATCCGCAAATATTCGTTCAATCGTTTGTTTCCGTTTTTTGTAAATTGATTTATTCAGATCCGTTAGGCGAAGATGTTCCACTTCATCCATCAGATCTCCCCAAACATGTCTCGTGATGACTCGTTGATGATTTTTACTTTTGGTACATTGGTTTAGCAGAGGACAGTTCACACATTCTTTTGGATTGGATTTGTATTCTCGGTACCCTTCTCGAGTAACCGTTGAAAAAGCGAGCATTTGATCTTGCGGACAAATATAACAATCAAAATACTCGTCGTAGAGAAACTCATTTTTTGATAATAGCCCCTTTTTCCCTTTGGGCCTTGAATAAGGCAAACAAGGTCGAAGGTTCAAATGAGTCAAAAAGTGAACAAACTTAGGTGTCTTATACCCAGCATCAGCGACAACACAATTGATTTCAGGAAAAAGTCTCTTCGATTGTTTGACGAGCTGAAAGGCGACTTGACTGTCATGAATATTTCCAGGAGTGATGATTGTGCTAAGAATAAATCCGTTGTCGTCGCATGAAGTATGGGCAGAATAAGCAAATTGTTTTTCTCGTTCGCCTTTGACGTAGTAGCCGCTTTCCGGATCAGCTTTACTTATTTTTCTTTCTTTCAGCTTCACTTCCTTTTCTAAGTCCAAAGTAAAAGGGCGTTTTCCAGCCTCTATTCGTTGACGATTGATCTCATCTTCTAATTCATCCTGATAGGCTTTCGCTTCATCATGGGTCATTTCTTTCGTAAACTTATGTTTATTGGCGTTAGCTTTGATGTGGGTAGAATCAAGATACAAATTATCCTCTGTTACAAAACCTGCTTTAACTGCTTGTTCTAAAATATAGGCAAAAATATCCTCAAACACCGTCGTTTCTCTAAATCGGCGGACATAATTCTTTCCAAAAGTTGAGAAATGGGGGATTTTCTCCTCGAAGGAATAGCCTAAAAACCAGCGGTAAGCGACATTGGTATCGACTTCCTTAATGGTTTGTCGCATGGAACGGATACCGAATAAATACTGAATAAACACCAATTTGATCAGAATCACTGGATCGATACTTGGGCGACCTAAATCGGAGTAAGTGGCTTCGACGATTGGATAAATAAATTCAAAATCAAGCGCGGCATCAATCTTTCGAACGAGATGATCTTGAGGAACTAGATCATCAATCGTAAGCATCGCAAATTGATTTCTACCATTCGTATTGTTTTTAGACATCATAACTATCACTCCTTGCATTCGTTTTCATAAATCTATTATAAAAGAAAAGACTGTAGACATCATCCATAAAATGGACTTTGTCTACAGTCTGAAAACTCCCACCAAAGTGGAAGTTTTTTCTATTTTTATTGCTCTGTTTATTATAACTTAATCTATTTGATCCAACGTAATTGATTTTACAATCTTTGCTGCGGAAAAATTAGGAGTAAAAAAATCTGGCTATCTATTAATCACCGATGGAAACATGTATACTAAAATTTAATAGAAAAAAAGTCTAGTGGTAATAAGTCAAGATAATTTTTCAAAAGATTTTTAAAGGTAGTTAATTTTTGAAGCGCACTGAACTAAACCCGACCAAAATTAAAAATTTTTTCGGGTACTTCCAAGGATTAGCGTCAATAACATACTGTTATTTATCTATCACGCTCCTTGGTGGCATATAGAGTTGATGGTTACGTAGTAGCGTATCCACCAGACGCGTAAATTTTCTTGCGGTTAGTACGATGGCTCGTTTGTGTTTATGCTTGGGTGTTTCAGCGTATTTTTTCTTATAATACGCATGGTACTCAGGCTCGTATCTCCTTACGGAGTTGGTGGCTTCAACTAGATAATAACGGAGATAACGATTGCCTCGTTTGGCCATAGGAGTATTTTCATACTCAGAGTTACCTGATTGGTTCTGTCGCCAATATAAACCGGCATATTTAGCCAATTTGCTTTCATCTGAAAAGCGATTGATAGGGCCAATTTCAGCGAGTATACCCGCAGCATAAACAGGACCGATTCCTGGAATACTGGTTAAACATTGATATTCAGGTAGCACAACGACTAAATCGTCAATGGCTTTGTCTAAGTCTTTAATTAACTTTTCAAGACTACGAATTTCTTTGGCTAGAACACCCAAAACAATATCTACAGAGTCCTGATGGACTTTTCCTAACCGGTAGGAACTACGTATGGCTTTAGAAATT
Organism: Enterococcus sp. DIV0187; assembly: GCF_051713785.1. Taxonomy (NCBI): domain Bacteria; kingdom Bacillati; phylum Bacillota; class Bacilli; order Lactobacillales; family Enterococcaceae; genus Enterococcus; species Enterococcus sp. DIV0187. The sequence continues at coordinate 29 of NZ_JBIOQO010000002.1, read as the reverse complement.
GCCTTTGCAATTCCTTCGGGATTTTTAAA
>NZ_JBIOQO010000001.1:3297500-4120344 GCF_051713785.1 Enterococcus sp. DIV0187 | reverse complement strand
CATTACACCATTATTCGATATAATAACTCCAGTAGTACTTGTTCTCAATGTTTCATTTGATATATCACTGTATGTTTCGTCATTTTCCAACCATACTTCTGCAACAACTTTAGCATTCAGTTCTACCACATTATTGACAAATTCTAATTTCGAAGAAAGGATATGTGTTTCAAAACTAACTTTAGGATTATACGTACTACCTTCTGCTGTATAATCCAGAACCCACTTCAATGCATAAGAACCATCGTCATTTTCAATAATAACTGGGTCTTGCAATGGATTTCCTTGATAATCTTTTGACGTTCCTGGATCATATTGGGTTTCCTTTGGAATCGTAGCTATCAATTGAACCTTGTGATTTTGGCTAGAAATACTTTCTACCTTTCCGTCAACACTCCACTCAATATTTTCACTTGGAGAATATGTTGCCTTATCGGTAGTAATGGTTGGGCGGATTGTCATTGGCGCAATATAAAGGGTATCTCCATATTCCCCAGATGGATTATGAATTTTTGTAATTGTCCCTTTATCATTATAACTTGTATGAACATAATCATTCCTACCCTTTGGTGGCGAAAAAAGAACACTTTCATTCTTATTGTCTAATAAAAATCCATTTGTTAATGCTATATTTCCATTTCCATCTTTATCTTTCTCTGTCACGGTTCCAATAACTTTTAACGGTATAAAAACTCTTACAGTATTTACCCCAGATACAGATGTATTGTGAGTCACAGTTTTTATAGCTGCTATAGTACCCTTACTCTCAGCTTCTTTAGCACTTGAATACCATGTATAAGATTTCTCTATCTCTTCTTGTTCTCTTAATGAAGTGTCCGGAATATTATTCCCTACTCCAAAATATATTGCTTTTCTATCCAAAGAAGTATGGGTCTGAATAATTGATCTTGATGAATCATAACCAAAACTATTCGCATTCCACCGTGAATACTGAACAACGTCCTCTGTTCTTGAATTTGAAGAAGATGTTGAACTTCTAAAATATATTCTTTCGCCCCTCGCTACAATTCCATCACCTGCGCTTTTATAATAGTTAGTATCAATATTACTACTATAACCTTTTCTATTTGCATCCATAAAATTACTATAAGTCTTTATGGTACCTGGCCATTTTTTATCCCAAGCCATACTGATTTTGGAATTTACATCCTGTTCCACACCTTCATATTCTATTTTTGATACAGTTAATTGATAGTCAATGTTTGCATCAATTCCGACTTGTTTTTCTAAATATTCATAAGGGAAAGTCATAGCCATATTTATAACAGAAAATGGTTCTGCATTAGTTGCCATCTTTCCCCCATTAACAAACCATTTATTGCGTCCAACACTAATCGGTGTATAATCTTGATTTTCAATACGAATAGAATTATCCAATGTTCGATTAGCGGCCTTAGGATTTCCAGTATCATAGATCCCGATGTGAATATCTGTAGTTTGAGATGGTGGATATTTACTTCTTGTATATCCCGCTGGCGCTGCCATTCCATTTCGAGATAGCTCTTTAAGCGTCGATTCATAGTGAGCATATTCCGCAGTAACTTTTTTATTGGTTGACCATTGATCTCTACGGTAGAGACCGTCATACATAATGGCCTGCATCCCTCTAGTATCGGTCCCTATTTGTAACTCTTTTTGTACAGAACTATTATCTTCAGAATATATAAGCTTTTGATGAATATCATATTGAACCCCGCCAACTGGGTAGGTCGAACCCTTAAGCGAACTAATGTCAGCTCTTCCAGGAAGTGGCCGTAATTGAACATATGCGGCTACGTTACTAACCATAGTATATGGATGATCAGTAGAGCTTGATAAATTATCAAAAGTTGTCATACCATTTGGAGCCCAAGCCATTTTTACATCTACAAATGGTTTCGCACTAATAAAAATTTCATCTTTTAGATGCGGCTCAATACTCTCATTGATTACTTGCTCAATCGTTTCTATGTTTCCTGTTGTTGTCGTAGCGCTCTCAATAGTGATCGTAAACTTCGGAGTCAATAAATCTCCATTCACGCCTCCAAATGTTTCTATATTCTCTGTAAAATAGGCTTGACCAGTCGCTTTATTCAGAGTTAGCCAACTACTTCGAGTAGACTTCTTTTCGCCATTTGGTGTGTTAGTTAAAGTCCCATTTGACAAACTCGCCGTTTCTCGAATTTGTCCCCCAGAATCCTTTCTCCAAGCACCTTGTAATTCCGTGTCTAATCGAATACGCAATGACGTATATTTTGCATCCATATTACTTATCCCGATGTTGACACGATAACTGGCAATATCCCATGTTCGAACAAACTCATCATCTGCACTTCTATCGTAACCGGGTGCCTTAGTAGTATCAAATGGCGCCACCCCGGTCGTTCGTCCAACATCAATGCTTACTCGAAATGGTGTAGTTCCACTAACTGCTCGTGAGTCAATTGTTTTCTCCTCAGCCGCAGAATCTGCTGTTCTTTCTTCTTTGACATCTTCATTTTCAGATTTTGGTGACTTGTTTATCTGACCTTCAGTATTATCACTTCCACTATTTGTTGGTTCTACGAATTCTTCTTGTCTTTCATTCTCAACTGGCTCAATTATTTCTGGAATTTTTGTTTGAGCTTGATCCAATTGTTCTGTTGTCTTAAATAGAACAATTGGTTGCGTTTTATTGTTGTCTTTTAATGATTTTATGGTCACGGTTTGTTCTTTTCTTGTCAATCGTGTGATACGAAGGTGTTGAACTTGATTTTTTTCTAATTCAAAATAGAAACTCCCTTTACTTTCGCTTTTATGTACTTGGTAATAAGGAAATCGTTCACGACCTTCACTAACCATCAGTTCTTTACTTGATTCTTGTTCGCTCGTTTTTACTGTCTCCAAACGTTTTTCAAACAGCCCCAAAGCTTGACTTTTTTTAAAATCTGAAGAATCCAATTGAGGGTACGCGATGTCTTGTCCTTCTTCATTTAAAGGAACAATAGAAACGGTATCATCATACGATAATTCAAAAATATCTGTATCTTTTGCCTTAAAAGAAAGCTCGACAGTTTCTTTATCAGTCTCTAAAGAATCATTGGGAACTGCTTTATTTTTCACTGTTACACTGACTAACGAGTCAGGTGCTGATGCTTTTAGTGCTTTTCCATGGTAATAGAAGAAAAGAACTCCTATTATCAACACAACAGGAAGAAGGAGGGGGACCATGCGTTTTATTTGAATCGGTTTTGTCATCGTCTTCCTTTCCTTTCCATTGTCTTCTTAAGAGACAATCTATCAGCCCCGTTAAACATATATTTTGTCTAACAGATTGATACGAAGGATGTCTTTTTAAGACAATCCTTCGTAAGCAGCTTGCAGTACAACGTATGTCATGCGCTAGTTATCCCCTACACTTGACGACGTTTTTTTTCAATCGCCATTGTTGCTGTACCAATTGTAATAGCTCCTAAAGCAATCACAATCATCAATGTTGTACCAGCGCCACCGGTAAATGGTAAGTCCGTTTTCTTCTTGTTGATTACGGTTAGTTCTACAGCTGCATCACTTGCTGTATCCAAAGTTACCGTTACTTTTTGTGGGTCTTTAATCAATTCATAGCCAGAAGGTGCTTTCGTTTCCACTACCCAATAATCTTTTTTGATATTTGCTTTAGGCCATGTTGCTTCAACTGGATTCGTTGGATCTTGTTTCCCATCCCCATCATCATCAGTAAACCAATCCAATGCTAACCCATTGAATTCTGCTTTTCCGCTAAGAGAAGTTGCTTTTAGGTAAGTAACGCCGCTTGGCAATGCCGGTGTACTTGTCCCATCGTCATTCAAGGTATAAGAATTGCCATCAGAGGCTAAGAATTTCTTCGCATTCGCATCTGCTTCACTGGTCGCAATATGAAATTCTGCACCATCCAACGCTGTTGAACCTTCATCTGTCTTTTCAATGTCAAATCCACCATCATAGTACTCTGGATTTTCTTCACTTTCTTCTGTAACTGGTTCTTGTCCAGGAAGCAAATATTCGATGCCAAATTTATTGGCGATTATACCGTTAAAATCTTTGTCCGTTGTTACTTTATACACAACTTGCAAGTGTGTGTCTTCATCAACAGTCACTTTTTTCATTCCAGCTTGCGTTAAACTAACTACAACTTCTTTTTTAGCACCCAACGTTAAATCTTCTACTTTACTTGGTGCAACAATTTTCGTGCCACCTAGTGTTACTTCATATTCTGTCCCATTTGTTAATTGGACAGGATCACCATTTTTGTCTAACACGTAAACTTCTACATCTTGTAATTTCAGGTTTTCATCGATGCTATCGCTTACTCTGAAGTAATTGGCGAATAAATCAAATGGCAAGTCACCTGCTCCGATCACCAAATCTTTGATGGTCCCATCTGCCGGATCTAACCAATTAGTAATCGTCATTTCTTTGTCGATCTCACTGTACAGCCCTGATGGAAGTTTCGTTGTCGCTTCCCATTGGAAGTCATTTCCCGCTTTGATTGAGTACCCTTTACCACCTTCAACAGTCTTATTTAATTCTGTATCTGTCACGATATTCTTAGGATACACATGGACATCATAAATCAATTTGCCAGTATCATCTCGTTTTGTTTGTGGCAGGTGAACAAAGAATGGATCCATTGGTTTGCTGATTTTCAATTCTGTTTCACCCGTCGTAGGATCTGTATACGTATAATCACCAGACACAGAATCTTTGATTTCTCGAACTAAGTATATCCCATCCGCTGTTTTACCTGTGCCTACATCAAAGGTCAATTTACCGTCAGAATCAGTTTTGCCAGTCAATCTAGTGAATGTTGCATCGACTTCCCAATCTGTACCTTCGACTTGTTTTAACGGGTCTGTCAAGGACGCATTTCCTTTAGGCTTCACTCGGATAATTTCAAAATTAACATCCTTCATGACTTTTTTTCCAACTAAATCAGGTGCCACAGATGGATCTAATGATTCCCCATCGCCTCGCTCACCTAATTCAGAGGCACTATTAATTTCGTATTTCCAAATAGTAATTGAACGATCAGATGTATTGTCTGATACCGCATTCCCACTAATATTCTGTGTAGGTGGTGCCGCAAAAACTGCCGTAGAACCAGCACCTGCTGCTCCTATCATTGTTAATACCCCTAACATCATTGCTGTTTTACTTATCCATTTTCTTTTGCTCTTCATAATTATCTCCCTTACTTTTTTGTTTTTTACTCTTAAATTAGCTAAAATAAAGAATTAGAAAGAAGGATTATCGATTTCCTAATTGCTAATTTTTTCCAATACACTCCAATACACAAATGGAGAACAGCCCCTTCCAGTTCTATATTGGAAATTAATGAAAAAATAGTATGTCTGTCCTTCGATAAACATTCCCCCTTTCAAAAGCTTGATAAAGTTCATCATTTTTGTCAAAAACTCTAATTATTACACTTTTTTCTTCTTAGTCTTATAAAAAACTAGAAACACATTATCACTCCTTTTGAATAGGGCTCTATCATCTATTCTTGACGATGAATGACGGCTTATTATAGAATGCTTTGGATCATCAATCTATTTTGGAAAAGAAATTGAATAAACCGAAGGATTCATGATGGTGTGTTCATTCACGGCTCTGGGTAAGCGCTTTCTTCATTTTTGAAAAAAGAATACCCCGAAAAAAGAGCCTATTTTTTTTAATTTTACAAAATATTTTTTCTTAAAAAACTGTCCAATTCGTTAATTACTGAAAACCGTTGTTCTAGCATAGCATCCACATAGGTATCCAACGTCATCTGCGTAGAGGCATGACCAAGAAGGGCACTCACAGAGGAAATATCTTCTTTTATTTCCAAACAGCGAGTTGCAAATGTGTGCCGCAATTGATGAAAATGGATATGAAGAAGCTCCGCTTTTTCACGAATACGGTGAAAATGATAAGTAAGTAACCGCGGTTCACAGGGGTGACCATTGGTGGAAAAGACAAAGTGGCCTTTTGATTGCTTCCGATGCGTCAGTAATAGTTTCTTCAATGTCTTACTCATAGGAATTATCCGTCCAGAAGCTTCCGTTTTTGAGTCTGCTAAAATCAATTGTGTTTTTTTAATCGGACTGTTGGTTGGAATTCTTTGGTACGTGTGAACCACATGAATCAAATTGGCATCAAAATCAATATCCGTCCATTTGAGTGCCGCAACTTCCCCTATTCGCAACCCCGAATAGAGAGCGAGTAGCGAGGGAACCCCATAGCCCTTTTTCTCGTTAAGTGCAATAGCCATCACTTTCTTTTGTTCTGCGCGGGTCAAGGCCCGTACTTTGGTTTGTTTCGCTTTTGGAATTCCCAACTCTAAAAGGGGATTCGAATGAATCTTCCCTGTTTTCTTAGCGTGATTCAAACATTTATTCAATATTCTGAAAACCACTTGAATGGTTGAACAGGATAAAGTCTCCTGCAGTCTTTTCAAGAGAATTTTTCCTGAATCAATCGACAATTCATTTAAAGCAACTTTTCCAATCATCGGGAAAACATATTTTGTTAACTTATAACGGTAACTGGAAAGTGTTGATGACTTGACCTCGTCCTGAATTTCATCAAGCCATCTCTCTGCCCATTTTTCAAAATATTCCACCAAGGAACCTTGAATTTTTTGTAAGGATTGGTAATGAATTCGAAGCGGATAAATTCTTTGTCTTACTTCTGTATAACTCTTCCCATAGACATATCCATACTTGATTTGTCCACTTGTTTTTCTCCCTTTCGGAAATCGGCCTTCCCAACGACCATCTTTCCGAAGATAAATATTTTCACCTTTGCGCATATGAGCATTCCTCCTATTTTTTGACGGCGTAACTGACGGTGTATATTTTTCTGTTTCATTAGTCTTTTTAGTTGAAAAGCTAGAGATAGGAGGGGGCTATTCTCCCATCCTCACTTCTACTATTGAAAAAAATAATTATTTTTGTGATTTGTGTTGCTTACTAATAACAGATAATATATAATCATCTTATGAATTGCTCTTATATGTCATATATTAGTTATTATATTTTTGAAGAGTCTTGTTTGTTTCTAGTTTTTTATAAGACCAAGTAAGATTCATGCAGGTAAATAGTGTTTTTAAAAGCTAAACTACAAAAATAAAAGCATCTTTTCTGTTTTAGAAAAATAACTTTATGTTATATACCTGCACATATCATGTGTGATTTTTGTTATATCCCAAACGAAAAGAACGTTTTTTATTCTTTATATCAACTTTCCATTCACCTCATTTTACTTATCCTTTTATTATAATATTACTTTTCTAAAATATCTTATCATTTTCAACAGTAACATTCATGACAATTTTATTCTTGATCTTCATTTGCTTTGAAAAAAAGAGACGTAACCATCGAGAGATCCGGCTTTCTGAACCAACTTTAGGGCGTCCAAAGAAAAATGCGAGTCGAGATAAAACCATCGAACCCCAAGACAACGCGGACAGAGTAGAAGTGGAACGCGGCTTCAGTCTATTGAAACGCTGTTTTAGTGCGAGATTAGTCCGAACAAAACGCAAGGATACGACGCTTACCAGTATCGCTCTGAGCGTGATCGCCATGAATCTGTCAAAATTGACGGCAGATTTTTTACGCCAAATTTTCAATTGGTCTTTGAGTTTCAGAAAAACATGGTCAAAGTCATCGGATTTTGCGTTTTCCGAATATTTGGTAATTATTCAGTAGACATTATCACTACAACGAACACATTAAATGTGGCATCTTTCAAATGAAGGGGCCGATCTGAAAAAAGAATGCTATACCGTTCAAATGATGGATACGCTTGGTCTAGACAAACTTACAACAGATGATTTACATCACTCACTCAATCAATACATCTCCACTTGCACTGAATGCTTCACTAACGATTCTCAATCTCGCTATTTTTCAACATTCGTGAAGGGGCTATTGAACGTCTTGGACAGAAAGAGTATCGAACCAATTGCACTTGCTTTTACGTTGACAATGCGTCAAAAATTAAAAAAAACTCTTTTTCACAATGCCCATGATAAACCGTTTAGTATCAGAGGCGTTGCGAGCAGATCGAACATTTCAGAAAATTATCGCTACAGTGCGCTATCAAATGATCCGTAACTCTGCTGCTTATGCTTCTCATCGAAAGAAGAAACTTTTATTATACGAGTGTTCGTTGTAATGTTATTTACAATTTCAGAATATTCCACTAGTAAATCAAACCAGCCGTCTTGAATCCTTCCACCAACATATTTAGAAAGATTGGCAATATAGATTTGTGCATCCATCCTATTTCCTCCCATCTTGATCTTTCTTACACAAGATAATTTTCTATCAACAACACCGATCCTTGATAAAAACGGTCATTACCATGTTTTCCTAGATCAACCAATTCGGCTTGAATCTGTTGTTCTGTTAATTTCTGTTCGGTTCTCTCACAACGTCCTTCTCTTAAAACGTGTTCGACTTCCATCAACGAACACTTTTCATAACACACACGCTGATGGTAAATCTCTGTTACACAATTCGAATACACTCGCAATGGTTTTACGCCCATCTTTACTGCGATTAATGCAGATTTAGGAATACTGAACGCATAGAATTCTATTTGACTCAAGTCGCTTGGAGCGACCTGCCAACGCAGTTCTTCTAAGTCCTCTTCACAGTCCTTCCGGACTTCCATCAATCGCGCGATTTCATCCCATGTGGAGTCGCCTTCATAGTCTCTACGCTCAAGCATTCGTTCGACTAAATCCAGCGAATAATTAAACGCAGTCAAAGCAATCATTCGCTGCTCAATTGCTTTGATTTTCTTCTGATAATTTTCTATTCCTGAATAAACACTCTTGTTTTTATCCTCCAACTTGATCGCCTCCTGATGATTGAAACCAAGCCAGATAATTTTCTTGATCCGCGCTTAGTTCTACTTTTTCAATGGTTGCCTCCACAAAATCACGGCCCGTTAATTGATCCACCAGTTTTAATAGTTTCAGCGTTGGTGCGACTTGTCCTTCAAACCAACGTTCGGCCCGCTCCAATGAGAACTTTTCTGCTTTCATTGTAAAATTTAATTCTCGTGCGGTTCGAAACATTTGGGCCCACTGCTTATTTACAATTTTCGCTTCTGAATCCAATAAATCGTACACGGTAATTCTCGAGTTAATGATTCCAGCACCGATCACCCCTAAATCCGTTCCAGTAATAAATTGACTGATCACATCCATGGCTCGTTCCGCTGCACAACGAATTTCATACCGATTAAAAATACCATAATTCAGTAATGCCTCCTCCTCAGACATTTTCTCTCGATTCGCTATTTCATGGCGCTTCTCATAAAAATTAAAGTATAGCGGTGATTTTCGAGAGCCAAAATATAAAGACAAGCCTTTATTTCTAACAACATCCGATTCCGTCACATAGCCACCATAATTTTCAAATAATTTAAAACGATCTTCCAATAGGCCTTTTGTTTTCTTTTCTAAAATGGAAAATAGATCAAAATGTTCTTCATCTTCACGCAGCCATAATTCATCAATCGCGATATCGATTCGGCTGCATTGTACACGATCGTAACAACTTTCCGTCATTCCTTGTTTCTGCCATATACGAAGTAAGAAATCCTGCCAATTTGTATGCCGTTCCTTCAACAATTCCTCATACTCTCGACAGCCTTGCCCCGAAAATTGAACCAACACATTTTTCGTGGATTCTTTTGTATGCCAGAAAACCCAAATGTTGCCTCGTACAGAGACTTGATCAAATAGATATAACCCTGTGGATCGTGTCTCAAATTCGAGTTCGTTCATTCCAAGAATCGTTCGAATAACCTCTTTTGGATCAACTCCGAAAAAGGACAAGCGTAAATAATCAATCATGACCCGCATATCCATACCATGTTTAAGATAAATGCGGAAATATTCTTCTAGCCGCTCTTGTATCTCCTCTGGAATGGGACGTTTTCCTTGTTCCATCTTTTGGTAGTAGGACAAAGAAACGCCCACAATTTCCGCAAACCTTCGTTGCGAGACAGGTTTTATCTTCTCTGTCTTAGTATTGTGCAACCCAAATTTGTACCGATAATTTCTCAATTCTTTTGGACTCGATTTTCTCACTCCTACTTTTAAATAACGAATTTTGATTTTAGTAGATGAATCGTCAACTATGTTCTCACCTTGACACAACTAGCTTTTCAGTTTTGTGCGACTTCAAAAAGTATAAAACTCGCACAAAACACCATCTTCGATGGATGCTGCTATATCAACCTTAATCTCACTTTTTCTTTTTCGTTATTTTATTTCTCCCCCCCCTATTAGATATTGGGGGGTAAATGTCCCTGGCTCCGCCGTGACATGTGCACACACCACGCTCAACAGTGTACATTCCTGCAGCAATTACTACTACTTCCTGATTCTTTCCCTTGTGCCCCATACTTATTTAGTTTTGATAATGCAAAAGCCATTCCCTAACTGCTTGCTTACTATAAAGAACCATCCCTGTATCCAATCGAATTTCAGGACAGCCAAACTGAACCCACGACTTCAATGTATTCACACTTACTCCAAAATGATTCGCACAATATTTTTGTTTCACGACATCTCGTTCCTCTTTTGCTTCTTTCAATGCTTTTTTTATTGTATGATAAACTTCATTGAAATTCTCTTTCTGCCACTCTATCAACATTTCATCAATTGTTGCCATCTCACCCCTCCTTTATTGAATACTAACGATCTTATAAGGTATATAAAACTTCTTTAAACATACAATACTTTGATTCTAAAAAGATGTCAATGATTTTTTTGTGAATCTTTTAAAACCAAAAAGAATACTTCGAAGGTTGATTTACTTGAAGAAAGAGTCTATGATAAAAGAAGAGGTGAACGTAATGATAGAAAATTTTGGAGCAAACGTGACGAGACTTAGAAAAGATCGAGGATTGTCACAAGAAGAATTAGCAGATAAACTAGGAATGAAAAAACAATCAATCTCAAATATTGAACGGGGAAATAGATACCCAACCTTTGAAACCTTGGAACGTATTGCATCGGTTTTGAATGCTTCCCCCATCCAATTATTTGGCACACTAAAAGAAATAGCCGTTTCTGATGTACCTGTCGTACTAGACAGAATTGATGAATATGATGAAAGAGTCCGACAAATCTTCCAAGCAGAAAGGACCCTGAAAGATATTGGTGAATCTGTAAATAAACTGTCAAGTAATATTAAATACATTGAACACTTCTTCTTCAACCGTCCACACGCAACTGATAAAGAAGGTGCAGCTCTTGTAGATGAACAAGGTAATTTTGTATTTCTTGACCCGTTATTTGAATCACTTCCGTTTGATTCGATGGATTCACTTGTCAAACAAATCCAATACATTGAACAGTTCTGTTTTCCAAAAGTTGAATACAATGAAGGTGATCCAGTATTTGATGACAAGTACAACGTGCTTACTTCCACTGCAGTTGAAAAGGTTCCTTTTGACAAAATTGATGAAACCTATCATCAATTAAAGTTCATTTTAGAAAATAGAGAAAAACTATAGCAGCTACTTTCGTCCTCTACCTATAGATAGAAAGAGTATCTATAATAGATTATAAGCAACACAAAAAGCATAGATTTTCCATTAATATTTTGAAAAAAACTATACCTTTAACAATCTAATGAGGTTTAATTTCTTTTCCTATGTGCCCCATACAAAAAGGAGAGAAAAAAATGGCTATGTTTCGTGAATATGAAACTAAGAAAGGTAAATTTTGGGAACTAAGAGCATATCTTGGCCAAAATGATGTTGGCGGAGAGGTTAGAATTACTCGTAGAGGTTTTAAAACAAAGAAGGCAGCTCAAAAAGAATTAAGTCGCTTACAGGTAGAGTTTGACGAAAATGGGTTGCAACATAGACAGTCTATGACATTTCAAGAATTATATGATTTGTGGCTGGAACAATATCGCTTATCTGTAAAACCATCTTCGGTAGCAACGGCAAGAAGATACTGCGAACTTCACGTTCTACCAGCTTTTGGTAAAATGAAAGTAGATAAAATCACAATTTCTTATTGTCAAAAAGTCGTTAATGGATGGCACTCAAAGTACAAGCAGTATGGTTACCTAAAAAAAGAAGCTCAAAAAATCATGAAATTTGGTGTAGCTATCGAGGTCATGAAATCGAATCCCATGCAAAAAATTATCACGCCAAGAAAAAAAGAAGTTGAACAACCCATCAAGTTTTATACCAAAGAGGAGTTACAAACCTTTTTTAAACACTTGGAAAGTATGCGAACAATCAAATTAGAAACTTTCTTTCGTGTAATAGCGTTTACTGGGATGAGAAAATCTGAAGTGCTTTCTCTACAATGGACGGATGTAGACTTTTCTAAAAAGACCTTATCAATTGGTAAAACACTTGCTATTGATGAGTTTGGTAAAATCATTATTCAGGAGCCTAAAACAACCAATTCATTAAGAACAATCAAACTTGACGATACCACGATCCATAAACTAAGGAGTTGGCAAATAGCTCAACGGGAAATGTATCTAAAATTAGGTTTCAATACCTTTAGTAAAGAACAGTACATTTTTACCAATAAGCAAAATGAGCTTTATTATCCGCAAGTTGTTAATGATTGGCTAAAATGGATTTATCAAAAAGCTGAAAAGAATGAGTTAGACTTAAAACGGATAACGCCCCATGGTTTTCGTTTTACTCACTGTAGTTTACTATTCGAAGCAGGAGCGTCAATTAAGGAGGTGCAATCTCGTTTAGGTCACAAAGATGTTCAAACTACAATGAATATCTATGCTCAAGTAACACCTCAAATGATTGAGGATACAGGAGAAAAATTCGCTAATTATATAGGTTTTTAGACGGTGTATATTCCGGTGTAACAAAAGAAAATAGGTAAAACAAAAAAGCTAGAAACCTCATATATCAGGGTTTCTAGCAAGTAAACAAGTATTACCCCACAGACCCTTCCATCTCATACTGAATCAGACGGTTCAACTCCACAGCGTATTCCATTGGTAATTCCTTCGTAAATGGTTCAACGAATCCCATAACGATCATCTCCGTCGCTTCTTGTTCAGAAATACCGCGACTCATTAGATAGTACAATTGTTCTTCAGAGATTTTTGAAACCTTCGCTTCATGCTCCAAAGAGACATTCCCATTCAATATCTCGTTGTACGGGATCGTATCGGAACTTGATTGATCATCCATGATGATCGTATCGCACTCGATGTGGCTGAATGAGCCAGCACTGTTTCGTCCGAAGCGAACCGTTCCGCGATAGTCTACCGCTCCGCCGTCTTTGGCGATGGATTTTGAAACGATTGAGCTGGAGGTGTTTGGTGCATTATGGATCATGCGGGCACCATTATCTAGCACAATGTTCTTGCCGGCTACGGCAATCGATAGCATCGTACCGCGGGCGCCTTTGCCTTCCATATAAACACTTGGGTATTTCATGGTTACTTTTGAGCCTAAGTTGCCGTCGACCCATTCCATTGTCGCGTTTTCTTGGGCTTGTCCACGTTTTGTTTCCAAACTGTAGACATTGTTTGACCAGTTTTGGATCGTCGTGTAACGACAATAGCCGTCTTTTTTAACGAAAACTTCTACGACTGCGGCATGCAGGCTGTCAGAAGAGTACGTTGGTGCGGTACAGCCTTCGACATAGTTGATGCTTGCGCCTTCGTCCACGATGATCAGTGTCCGTTCGAATTGTCCGGTATTCGCCGAGTTGATTCGGAAGTAGGACTGGATCGGAATATCGGTCTTCACGCCTTTTGGTACATAGATAAAGGTTCCGCCTGACCAAGCTGCTGAATTTAACGCAGCCAACTTATTGTCTGATGGCGGTACTAATGTTCCGAAGTATTCCTTGAACAACTCAGGATACTCTTTCAAAGCTGAATCGGTATCGGTAAAGACGATCCCTAATTTGGTGAACTCGTCCTTCATGTTGTGGTACACCACTTCTGATTCGTATTGGGCAGAGGCACCAGCCAAATAAGCACGTTCTGCTTCTGGAATCCCTAAACGTTCAAAGGTCGTTTTGATTTCTTCTGGTACATCATCCCAATCACGAGCAGGTTTGTCGCTGGAACGGATGAAATAGTTGATTTTATCGTAATCCAGTTCGGATAAATCTGGTCCGTAACCGGGCATGTCTAATTTTCTGAATGTTTCTAAGGATTTCAAGCGGAAATCCAACATCCATTCTGGTTCTCCTTTTGCGAGGGAGATCTCGCGAATGACTTCTTCCGATAGACCTTCACCAGTCGTAAAGACGGGTTCGATATCATCGTGGAAGCCAAATTGATATTCCTCTTGCATTTCAGGTACACTCATGTAGTCCCGCTCCTTATTCGTATTAATGTATTTATTTTCCCTTCAGAAAAATAAGTTTGATTCTCATGCCGTATACCATTCTACTAAATCTGCTAAAGCAGAAAGTAGAACTGGCATCCTTATTCGTATTAATGTATTTAAATCTTGCTAATCTTTATGATATTGCCCTTCCCGAGCTTTACCTTGTTCATCGGTCAATGCTTTGCCTAAGGCTTTCCACGCTAAGGTCGAGCATTTGATGCGGGCTGGGAATTTTGCGACCCCGCTAAGCATCGCTGCGTCTCCCAATGCTTCTTCATCCTTTTCAGGAATCGGATTGCCTTGAACCATTTGGGCAAAAGTAACTGCTAAATGTTCTGCTTCTGAGACTGGTTTGCCGATTACTGCGTCCGTCATCATAGAAGCACTAGCGGTTGAAATCGAACAGCCGCTGCCGGAAAATGCGATATCTGTGATCACGTCGTCTTTGACAATTAGTTCTAGCTCGATCACGTCACCGCAAGTAGGATTGTTCATCTCGATCGTTTTCGTAGAGTCACTTAGCTTTCCACGATGATGAGGATGAGCGGAATGATCCAAGATCACTTGCCGATATAAATTGTCTAATTTATTTAGCGCCATCTTTGAAAAACTCCTTCGTCGCCTGAATTGCTTCGATCAAACGGTCCGCATCTTCTTTCGTATTGTAGAAATAGAAGCTGGCCCGCGCCGTCGCTGGCAGATTCAAATAATTCATTAAC
The DNA here is from genome assembly GCF_051713785.1 of Enterococcus sp. DIV0187. Taxonomy (NCBI): domain Bacteria; kingdom Bacillati; phylum Bacillota; class Bacilli; order Lactobacillales; family Enterococcaceae; genus Enterococcus; species Enterococcus sp. DIV0187. The sequence continues at coordinate 4,105,258 of NZ_JBIOQO010000001.1, read as the reverse complement.
GGTTGCGCACAGTGATGACCGGCACGCACCGCGATCCCTTCCATATCCAAAGCAGTTGCTACATCATGAGGATGGATGCCATCCAGATTAAAGGCAATCACACCGGTATGATGTTTTGGATCTTGTGGTCCATAAGTCGTGATTCCGTCGATCTCATGCAGCTTAGGTAAGACGTAGTCAACCAATTCTTGTTCGTAGCGATGGATATTCTCCATCCCGATCTCGTTCAAGTAATCAACCGCTGCGCCTAAAGCGATGGCTCCTGCGATGTTCGGTGTGCCTGCTTCGAATTTCCATGGCAGTTCTTTCCAGGTACTATCAAACAGATTGACAAAATCAATCATCTCGCCGCCGAATTCTACCGGTTCCATCTGTTCTAACCATTGACGTTTGCCATATAATACACCGATTCCCGTTGGTCCGCACATCTTATGCCCGCTGAAGGCAAAGAAATCGGCATCAAGTGCTTGAACATCAACGACCATATGTGGAGCAGCTTGCGCACCGTCCACGATCATTACCGCGTTATTGGCATGAGCCATTTCCGCTAATTCTTTGATCGGATTAATCACACCCAGCACATTTGACACGTAGGCCAATGAAACGATCGCTGTTTTTTCGTTGATGATGTCTTTTGCGGCTGTCATATCAATGAAGCCTTGATCCGTTAATGGCAAATAACGCAGAACTGCTCCTTTGCGTTCGACTAATTGCTGCCACGGAATAATATTAGAATGATGCTCCATATAAGAAATGACGATTTCATCACCTTCTTTAATAAAGGCATCGCCATAACTGCGAGCCAACCAGTTCAGGCCGGTGGTCGTTCCCCGTGTGAATAAGACTTCTGCTGTTTCCTTCGCATTGATAAAGGCCCGGACTTTTTCGCGACTATTTTCATAATCGGCTGTCGCCCGTTCAGCTAACGTATGCACCCCACGGTGAACATTGGCATTGTCATGTTCATAATAATGGCGCAAAACATCCAAGACTTGCGTCGGCTTTTGCGTGGTCGCCGCATTGTCTAAATAAACAAATGGTTCGTCATTTACTTCTTGGAAAAGAATCGGAAAATCTTTTCTAATAGTAGAAAAATCCCTCATTATTTACTCAACTTCCCTTCGATCGTATCGATCAGTTGCTCTTGAGTGGCTTTGACTGGAATAGCAGTAATAACAGGTCCTAAGAATCCGCGAATAACCAAACGCTCCGCTGCCGCGCGCTCTAGTCCGCGACTCATTAAATAGAAGAGTTCATCTGGGTCAACGCGACCAACACTGGCTGCGTGTCCGGCGGTAACTTCATTTTCATCGATCAGAAGAATCGGATTGGCATCGCCGCGAGATTTCTCAGACAGCATCAATACACGACTTTCTTGTTGTGCATCGGCGCCCTTCGCTCCTTTTAAGATATGCCCGATCCCGTTGAAGGTCAAGGTGGACTTATCAAGAATAACGCCATGTTGTAAAATATGCCCGATCGTATGTGGGGCCTTATTGGTTACACGAGTATCGATCCCTTGAATTTGTTTGCCATCGCTGATCGCCACGATTTTCACTTCTGAATGTGAGCCTTCACCCACCAAATCAGAATCAAAATCTGCGATCACATTGCCGTCATTCATGATGCCGATTGCCCAATCGATCATGGAATCGCGCATTAGGTAACCGCGTCGGTTCATATAAGTCGCGATGTTTGCTCCCATTGAATCTACCGCTGAGAATTTCACACGAGCACCTGGTTTCGTGATCACTTCGACCACTACGTTCCCAGAAAGTTTCTTCGCTATCTCGCCTTGTGATTCAAAACGTTCTAAGTAAGAGAACTCACTATTGTCTTCAGCCACGATCAAGACGTGCTTGAAGAAATGCGCATCGTCATCGCCGTTATGCAAGAAGAGACTTTCGATTGGTTCTTCGATCACCACGTTTTTCGGTACATATAAGAAGATCCCATTGTTCATGAAAGCGGCATGTAACGCCGTCAAAGAATTTTCTTCAACCGGTACCGCTTTTTGCATGTAGTATTCTTTGACTAATTCAGGATGCTCTTGCATCGCTGTCACTAAATCAGCGAAGATCACGCCTTGATCCGCAAGCTTTGGTGAGATTTGTTCGAAAACAGTCGTCTCCCCACTTTGCACGATCATAGGATTGTCCTTCATTTGATCAAAGCTTGGAATTGTCCCCGCTGCTTCTTGATGTTCAGGTTTTACATTATAAAGGTTCCAACGAGCGAATTTTACCTTTTCAATCACTGGTAAAGGCAGCTCATCAATTTTTGTTAACGCATTGACCCGTAGATCGGTCATCCATTGAGGTTCGGCCCATTCGGCTGAGAAAGCTTTGACGGCCTCAAGATATTCTGTCCATTTTTTCATCTATCTTGCCCTCCTAAACTTCTTCTTTGTAATCGATACCTAATTCAGCAGAGATACCTGCGTAGCCTTCAGCTTCTAAACGTTTCGCTAATTCTGCATCGCCAGTCAAGACTACTCGGCCATCCATCATAATATGCACCACATCAGGTACGATGTAGTTCAATAGACGTTGGTAGTGGGTAATGATCAACGCGCCAAACTCTTCGCCGCGCATTTCATTGATCCCTTTAGCTACGACCTTCAAGGCATCAATATCTAGACCTGAGTCGATTTCATCTAGGATTGCAAAAGTAGGTTCGATCATCAATAATTGTAAAATCTCATTGCGTTTCTTTTCCCCGCCGGAGAAGCCTTCGTTCAAATAGCGTTCCGCCATTTCTTCCGGCATATTCAACAATTCCATTTTTTTATCTAATTTTTTCAAAAATTGCATCACAGAGATTTTTTCATCTTCTCCACGACGAGCGTTGATCGCTGCTCGCATGAACTCAGCATTACTGATTCCCGGGATTTCGCTTGGATATTGCATCGCTAAGAATAACCCTAAACGTGCGCGTTCGTCGACTTCCAAGTCTAAGATATTTTTTCTATCGAAAAGGATTTCGCCTTTCGTCACTTCATAGTTTGGGTTGCCCATGATTGCTGCGGATAAAGTTGACTTACCAGTTCCATTTGGTCCCATGATGGCGTGGATTTCGCCTGTCTTCATCTCAAGGTTTACACCTTTTAAAATTTCTTTATCGTCAATGGCAACGTGCAAGTCTTTGATTTCTAAAACTGACATGAAAGTACCTCCAAAATTTTTTCTCGTTCTCACATATTTTAGACTAAATGAGAATGGAATACAAACCGATTCACCAATTTTCTTCTAAAAAACTATCCTTTATTTAGAATAATTATAAAAATGCTTTTTTCTCGACTGAACTAATCAGAATCTGTAAAGAGTTTTTGTAAGAACGCTTCCTCGGTTAATTTTTCTGTCGACTCCTTAAAATGAAAGAACGTCGGCTTCTGATCATAAAAAATTTCCGTCGTCAGCTTCGCCTGATCGATTTCATCAAACAAGCCTACCGGAAAATAATACTCGTCATCTGCCAAGCTATGATAAAATAGACTGCTGCCGCATTGTTTGCAAAATCCCCGTTCTGCCCATTCCGAAGACAGATAGCGCTGAATCTGTTCTTCTCCATTGATCTCAACATCCTTTGGCAACACACCCGCTAATGACAAAAATGGTCCACCGAAGAATTTTTGACACATATGACAATGACAGACGGTGATTTCCTCAGACAATTCAGGAATAGTGACATGCACCTCTCCACAAAGACAATAACCCTGTAATTCCATCGTATATCCTCCTCATTTTTTGATCCAGGCAAGACTATCGCTGCTTTTTAGAACTATTCTTTTATTCTAGTGTATCAAGAATGCCTTGGAATACAAAATTCCTTTTTCATAAAAATAAAAAGACACCGAAGAGTTATTTCCTTCAGCGCCTTTAAGACAATTAATACAAGCATTTAATATGATGATGATTCAGCTTCTCCATTTTCTCTGCTAATACAGGTTTTTCGGTGATTAAATAATCGATTTCATGGCAAGCAATCGCCTGATACATATATTTATGATCCAGCTTATCTTCTGTCGCTAACACGACTACATGGTTGGCTTGTCGGCGGAAGGCTTTTTTGATTAATGCTTCTCCTTCATGTGTCTCCGTCACTCCATGATCAAAATCTAGTCCTCGGCAACCAATAAAAGCCATATCCGCATTATAGGTTAGAATGTCATTGTACGCTTTAGAACCATTGATCGTAGCTCGTTTGGGTACGATTGACCCTCCTAGAACGGATACATGAGCTGTCGTAAATTCACTTAGCATCGCCGCAGTTAGTACACCATTAGTAATGACCTGCAACCCATCAAACTTGCTTAAATTTTTGATCAAATGCAAACTCGTCGTGCTGGAATCTACAAAAATCACCATATCATCCTTCACTAATGTTGCTGCAACGTCGGCAATATATTGTTTGTTATCCTCTTCGTTTAGACGTGTTACCTTCATTAAGTATGGAACATCAATTTTCTTGTTGTCTATAATCATCGCGCCGCCACGTGTTCGCCTGATTAATCCACTCTCTTCCAATAAAACAAGATCTCTTTTGACCGTCGCCTCGCTGTAATTAACCAAATCAATCAAATCCGCCACTGTTGCAAATTGATTCACCTTTAAGTGATTGACGATCTGTTGCTGCCGATCTTCTATCGCACTTAGCATCTTTCTCCCCCTCTACTTCTTCTCTCTAATTATACCTGCTCCAAAGGAAAAGAAGACAGCCCTTCCACAAAAAATGGAAGTTCTGCCTTTTTTGATTAGTATAATTCAGCTTTTCCGATCGTATTCAAAACACCTAACTTATGTCTGACTACTTCTTTGACCTTTTCATTGGCTTCTGGGAAAACGTCTCCCGGTTCAAACATCGCAGGATTCTTCGTTAAAATCTCTCTCAAAGCATCAAAGAAGACACTCTTTAAATCAGAACTCAAATTGACTTTCGCCACGCCATATTTCACTGCTTCACTTACTTCGGCATCAGGATTACCCGAACCGCCATGCAAAACAAACGGAATATCAATGCGTTTATTCAATTCTTTAAGTAACTCGATATTTAATTTTGGCGTCATATCTTTAGGATAAAGTCCATGTGCCGTTCCAATGGCCACAGCCAATGTATCAATGCCTGTTTCTCTGACAAATTCTTCGGCTTGATCAGGATCTGTATAGATAATGTTCGCCGAACCACCTTCTGCTGATCCATTATTGCCGATAGTTCCTAATTCTGCTTCGACCGATACATTTACATCATGTGCTAGCTTCACAACTTCCTTTGTTAATTGCAGATTCGCTTCAAATGCTTGTGTCGAAGCATCGATCATTACCGAGGTATATCCATTGCGAATTGCCCGCATCACATCTTTGACCGACCCTCCGTGATCCATATGGATGACAACTGGAACGTTACTATTATGCGCATACTCTTTCGCTGCTGCCACAAACTCATTATTTAAATAGGCGATTTCATCTGGATGGATTTCTAGAATCACCGGGGCATTCTGAGCTTCCACTTCCTCCATAATGGCCTTCATCATATCGTAGCTGCAAATATTAAATGCTGGTACAGCAAACTTGTTCTCTTTCGCGACTTTCAATAAATCCTTCATTGTATATAACATTACATTTCCACCTCATTCATCATTTTTGTTTCTTCAACAGTCACTGGCTTTTTCAATAGTCCAACAGCTACAGCTGTCACTAAAGTACCGGCAACGATTGCTAATAGATACATTGGTAAATTATTCATTACATTCGGAATCAGCATCACCCAAATGCCGCCATGAGGCGCCATCGAAGTCACACCAGCAGCCATCGAAATTCCCGCGGCCGTAGCTGAGCCTAACATCAGACTAGGAATTACCCGAATTGGATCTGCTACCGCAAATGGAATCGCTCCTTCAGTAATATAAGAAGCCCCTAAAATCCAGCACGATTGCCCCGAAGTGCGTTCTTCTTTCGTAAACTTGTTTTTAAATAGAATTGTAGCTAACGCTAAGCCTAAAGGAGGTGTCATTCCTGCAGCCATACAAGCAGCAATTGGAGCATTCACCCCCGCAGACATCAAGCCAATCGAAAAGGTCGAAATGGATTTATTAATGGGTCCACCCATATCCGCTGCCATCATGACGCCAATCAACAAGCCAAACATCAGGCCAGACGTATTTCCCAGTCCATTCAGCCAGCTGGTCAATGCGTCTAAAACCCAGGCAATCGGCTTATCAATTAGGAAAACCATCGCCAGACCAATCACTAAAATAGAAACTAAGGGAACGACGATCAATTGATAAATAGCGGCAAATTGCTTCTTAACGTTAATTTTATTTGCTAAAAGATCCGTCATATACCCAGCTAATAAACCGCCGATCATCCCGCCTAAGAAACCTGATCCACCATTTGCCGCCAGTAATCCAGCCACGATTCCCGGTGCGAATCCAGCTTTTCCGGCAATTGAACTGGCAATCCCTGCTCCTAAAGCAGGAACCATCATCGCAAAGGCTGTTCCTCCGCCAATCGTAGATAAAGCACCAGCAAGAACATTGTAATCGTCAGATTTTGGATCAGACGCCGTTATTCCAAAGGCAAAGCTCAACGCGATAATGATCCCACCCGCAATGACGAATGGCAGCATGTAATTGACACCATTCATAAAATGGTTATAAATCCCGCTTTTTTGTTCCTGCGAATTCTTTTTCTTATCCAAAGAAATTTTAGTGGTTCCAATATTTTCTAGCGCTTCTTCGATAACCTTCTCTGGCTCCTTGATTGCTCGAGCAGTAGATACACGCTTAATGTTTCTCCCGGCAAAGCGACTCGTATCAACGTCCTTATCCACCGCCAAAATAATGGCATCCGCTTCCTCAATATCCGATGAGGTTAAAACATTTTCTGTTTTTGCCCCTTGTGTTTCAAACTTCGCTTCATATCCTAGACTTCTTGCGGTAACCTCCAGCTTTTCGGCAGACATGTACGTATGAGCGATTCCAGTGGGGCAAGCAGTGATTCCAATAATTTTCATGATGATTCCTCCTTACTCATGATCTCTAACACTTCCGTCGCATTAGTAGCTTCCTTTAACTGACTTCTAAATGCTTCATTCATCAATTTTCGTGATAAATTGCTCAATATTTCCAAATGCATATCCGATGTCTTTTGAGGGACAAAAATGGCAAAAAACCATTCAATCTCTTTATCATCCAGTCCAACATAACCAGAAATTTTCCCTGTATGCACAAAGCAAATCGTAGGTGCTAAAACCGCTTTGCTTTTCGTATGCGGAATACCGAACCCATCCTCTATTCCTGTAGATGTTTCTGACTCTCTACGATACAAATCTTTCATAACCTTTTTGGCTTTTGTCACTCGCTCCTTTTTTTCTAGCAAGCGACTTAATGTTTCAAACAGCTCATCTTTTGAACGGATTGATTCATCAAAAAGAATCAAATCGTTCATCATCAAATCAATTAACTTCACGATAAAAACCTACTTTCATAACTAGGATAGCGCTTTCCTGTTTATGTTGATAACTATAGCATCGCTATCTAAAGCGTTCAATATTTTGACTGATTTTCGGTTTAAAAGTCTTTTGACGACAAAATAGCTCAAAGATTATGACCTGTTTAGATCATAATCTTTGAGCTATTTAGAAAGTGACTAAATAAAAAACCTCAATACACTTGTATTGAGGTCAAAAAGTCTACTTATTTATCAACTGGTTTTACAGAACCGTCCCATTTTTCTAAGATCCAATCTTGAACATCTTTTTCATGTAGGACTTTGTTCAGTTTTTCAATCCGAGGATCGTCTTTATCTTCTGTACGAACGGCTAAAATGTTGGCATATGGTGAAGTATCTTTTTCAAGCAAGACAGCATCTTTCACTGGATTTAAACCAGCACCATAAGCGAAGTTGGCATTGATCGCTACTAGATCGCCTTCATCATTGCTGTAAGTTGTAGCCAACAAAGCAGGGTCAATTGAGTGATCGAATTTTAAATTCTTAGGATTTTCAGCAATATCATCAAATGTTGCTGTTTCTAAATCTACACCGTCTTTAACCTTGACTAAATCCGCATCTTGCAAGATTGTGATGATGCGTCCCCAGTCTGATTCAGAACTTGAAGTGATAACTGTTGCGCCTTCTTTTAAATCTTTGATGTCTTTGATTTTCTTAGAGTACAAGCCCATTGGTTCGATATGAACAGCACCTGCATCCGTGAATTTGTAGTCATTCTCTTTCACTGCCTTTTCAAAGAAAGGTTTGTGCTGGAAATAGTTTGCATCGATATCTTTGTCTGCCAGCGCTTTGTTTGGCAACACATAGTCATCAAATTTTTTGATTTCCAAAGTCACGCCTTCTTCTTCAAGCAATGGCTTTACGTGCTCCAAGATTTCCGCATGCGGAGTTGGTGATGCACCGACGACTAATGTGTCGCTCTTTTCTTTACTGCTGCTGTCTGATGAGCCTGAACTGCTATTTCCGCATGCTGCCAAGCCAACTGTTAATAATGCTACTGCTGCAAAACCTAAAATTTTCTTTTTCATTGATGGTTCCCCCTATTTTTTTGGATTTATTTTTAAGAATAATTGCTATTCTGTGTTAACGTTTGTCTGTTCGTTTTGTCAAGAAATCGCCAAGTCCTTGAACGATAAATACGATAATCAAAATGATTACTGTCGCTACCAATGTGACTGTGTAATTCCCACGTTGATAGCCTTCTTGCCAGGCCAATGCTCCAAGTCCACCTGCACCAATTGCACCCGCCATCGCTGTGAAACCAATCATTGAAACCGAGGTAACTGTTAACCCTGAAATCAATGCTGGCAAGCTTTCTGGAATCAAAACCTTATAGATTGTTTGGAAGTAACTAGCCCCCATCGAATCTGCCGCCTCTAGCACACCGGAGTCAACTTCACGAAAAGCAATTTCAACCAGTCGTGCATAAAATGGAGCCGCTGATAAAACCAATGCCGGAATCGCTGCTTTCGCGCCTAGCATTGTTCCTACCAATGCTTTGGTAAATGGAATGATCAAAACCATTAGAATCATAAAGGGCGTTGATCGGAAAATGTTACTGAGAATTGAAACTAGTCCATATAAGAAACTGCGAGCAGCGGAGCGTTTCCGACCTAATGAGTAAAGCATCAATCCCAGCAATAATCCTAAGACAAACACGATCAACATAGAAACGATCGTCATAAACAAGGTATCATTGATGGCTTCCTTTAGCGTATCCCACGATACCTGTTGAAAGTTTAAATATGTCTCTGAAAAACTCTTATCCACGGTGCAGCACCTCCACTTCCACTTGTTGATTTTCAATAAAGGCGATCGCTTCTTCAACCTTATCCGCATCGCCAGTCAATTGAACCGTCAATGTGCCGAAGGAATTTCCCGTTGCTCGTTCGATATTGCCATAAACGATGCTGATATTCACTGGAAAATTACGAATTACTTGTGATACAACCGGTTCATTGGCATTGTCCTCTAAAAAGTGCAATGTCGCTAATGTTCCATGGGGATTTTCATTAATAAATTCCTTCAGTAACTCAGATGGATCAGCTTTGGGTTCAAGATCCTGCTGTACAAAAATCTTAGTCACTTCCTGTTGTGGATGACGGAATACTTCGCGAACAGAACCTTCTTCTACAATTTTACCTAACTCCATCACAGCGACCTTGTTACAAATTTTGCGGATCACATTCATCTCATGGGTTATCAACACAATCGTCAACCCTAATTTCTTATTAATATTGGCTAGTAATTCTAAAACTTCTTCCGTTGTCTGCGGGTCCAGCGCACTGGTCGCTTCATCACAGAGTAGGATATCTGGGTCATTCGCTAACGCTCGTGCGATCCCGACCCGTTGTTTTTGTCCGCCTGATAGTTGAGATGGATAAGCGTCTCCTCTGCCATCAAGTCCGACTAGACTTAGCAGTTCTTCTGCTTTTTTGCGACGTTGGTCTTTTGCTACGCCTGCCAATTCTAAGGGTAATTGAATATTCTCAATGACTGTTCGTGACCATAATAGATTGAAATGCTGGAAGATCATCCCAACTTTTTTTCGAAACGTTCTTAATGCTGCTCCTTGCAGCTTGGCAACATCTTCACCATTGACTAATACTTGTCCATCAGTAGGTGTTTCTAATCCATTTAATAAACGAACCAATGTGCTCTTGCCAGCTCCTGAATAACCAACGATGCCATAAACATCCTTTTCTTCAATTGCTAAATTAATTCCATTGACTGCGTGGATTGGTCCAGTCTTGCCGGCAAAACTTTTCCCCACTTGATTTAACTCAATCAATGCCATATTTCTTACACCCTTTCTAATTAACGAATAGTTTATTGTCTTGCGTATGCGATTATATTTTGATTGAGCTTGTAGTAGCTAGCTCAGGTTGAATGACTCATTTTTTCAAAGACTGAAAAAATGTTTTATTTTCGTACGCATATCTTTCTGCTAAACTGCTTGCACGTAATGTCGTTCATAAAAAATTTTTTAACGTCTTACTGAACAAACTGCAAAAAGCAGAACAGACAGCTATCTCGGAAGAATAGTAATCATTTTTCGAAAAACACGAAAAATGAATCTGATTCTCGCCTCGCATACGATTCCACTAAAACGCTCGACACTTTCGACAGCTTAAATCGTTATCAAGCTGATACGAATAATAGATACTGCGAAAAGTGTAACTCGCAAAAAAAGCTTCCGCCCTCAAATGTACGAATGTACACTTAGGACGAAAGCTTTGACTTCCGTGTTACCACCTAAAATTCGTTCTGACCTTGCGATCACAACCTCTGCCAGTACTTGCTTCACGCGTATACTGAGGTACTGTAACGGGCACTCCCGTGATAGACTTAGCACCCGCTTCGTCCATCCTGCTCAAAGACCATTTTCCATCTCATTGCCATAACTCCTTTTCAGCATACCGGAGCTCTCTTTGTACTTTAATCAGATGTACTTTTCTTTTCATCGCTTTCTCATGTGTATGAAAGGATTATATCAGGCTGATTTTCTCCTGTCAAACATCAAATGAAAATTTCTTTATAGGTTTTCAAACTCGTCAACATCGACTTCTCGTAAAGACAAGATCCATGCATCCAATTCTTCTTTCACATTCAACGCAGCAGGATCAGCAACCACCTTTTCGCTAACAGATGAAACCACACCCGTCAACGGGCTTTTGAATTCTTGGACCGCTTTTTCTGCTTCGATTTCCAGTAATGGTTCACCAGCCTTAACTGATTGTCCAACTTTTGGCAATGAGATGAAGGTCACTTCACCAAGTGTATCCGCCATTTCAGCAGTTAAACCCATGCAATAGTCTTTATCATTGTGTAAGATCCACAGACCTTCATTTTTTTTCAAGTAACTCATTTAATTAGAACTTCCTTTCGTATGTTGTTTCCTTAAATCCATTCGTTAAAAATTGATCATCTTTGATCAGTAATGGGCGCTTCACTAGCATCCCGTCACTTGCTAATAATTCGCTGGCTTCTTCTACCGATAAATCTGCCATTTTGTCCTTCAAACCTAATTCACGATATTTCATGCCGCTAGTATTAAAAAATCTGCGAACTGGCAACCCACTAGCTGTTATCCACTTTTCAAAAGTATCAGCTGAAGGCGTGTCTTGAACCAAATCGATTGTTTCAAACTGTACATCCGCCTGTTCTAACCATGCTTTGGCTTTACGACAAGTTGAACATTTGGGATACCAATAAAATTTAAGCACTGCGTGTCCTCCTAATAGGTTGTTTGTCTGCGCTTTGATAACGCATTGATAGAATCAAACCGATTCCGATCATATTTCCCAGAATCGATGATCCACCTTGACTAATAAACGGCAACGGAATTCCCGTTAATGGTAACAAACCGATATTTGCACCGATATTTTCAAAAACATGGAACAGCATCATCATAACAATTCCTGATGCAATATAAGCATAGAACTCATTATTCATGTCAAAGCATAACCGAATCATACGATAAATCAAAATAAAATAAATCAAAATTACAAAAGCACCGCCGATGAAGCCAAAGTTCTCACCAATGACTGTAAAAATCATATCCGATTCCCGAACTGGCACGTAGACATTACTAACATTGTAGCCAGTCCCAAACATCCCACCAGAACCGATTGCCATCAATGCATGAGCAAGCTGAAAGCTAATTCCTTTTGGATCATGGAAAGGCTCAAGCCAAGAATCAATCCGAGCAAACTGATAATTCTTGAACCCGATGTGTGATAAAATTTCTCGACCCGTATCTGTCGTGACAAAAAATATCAAAGTGCCACCCACAATAATTGCTAAGATAATCGTGGGAACTAAGATTAACCATGAAATTCCCGACATCAAAAACATTCCTGCAAATATGGCCAAAAAGACAAGCATTGTACCAAAGTCCTTTTGCGCCAAAACTAAAACTAAAACCGGAATAGTTACTAAAAACATTTTACCAATCAACATAGTATCAGTCTTAAGACTTCGAAGCTTATTCGCCACATTATGTTTAGTGATAATCATCGCCATCATTAAAATATAAGCAATCTTCATTAGTTCCGAAGGCTGGAAAGTCAGTGTCCCAAACTTGAACCAGTTTTTCGAACCTGTAGAGGCAAATAAAGCCGTATCGTAATATTTCAACAATGCCAACATGACTGCTAAACCAATCACATACAGAAAAGGAGTTAAACGCCATAGAAGTTTTGCATCAAAATGAATGATAATTACTACAGCTAATGCACCAACCACGTACCAAACAGCTTGCATGGCTAAACCACGAAAAACATTCGGATTTCTCGGATCCTGAGTCAGTGCCACATATAAAGCAAGGAGCCCAATCAAACACAATATAAAAACAGGTAAAATAACGCCATAATCAATTCGGCTGTCATTATTATTCTTTCTTAATCTATCCATTGTTCATCTCTTTTCCCACAGTATACTTGCCTTATTATAGACGCTTATTTGTCTAATGAAAAGTCAGCATCGCTGACTTTGCAAAATCTTTATTCTTCTTGAAAAACATGTGGTAAAAAATAGATCAATCCCCAAATCCCTAATTGCAAAATACTAAACATCAGGACAAACTGAAATTTCCCAACACTCCAATTACCAATAAGTAATTTCAATACAGTCATAGGATGAATGAACAGCTCGATCGAATGAACGCGGTCAAAGCGTCCAATATAAACCGCTATACTAGAAAGAACTGACAATAATACAATGCCACTGATTTTCTGTATCATCTGTAATTTAACAGCCGAGATTATTTTAAATACTTGCACCATACCCACAAACACCATCAAAAGAATTGGCAGCAACAATAAAAGATAGGACCACCAAGCATTGCTGTCATCTAGAAAATGTCCCCCAGGCTGATAAATCCTCAAACTAGTCAAATGAAACAAATCAGTCATTAGATACGGAATATTTGGAAAAAATAATAACCATAACGAAATGAAAAACCAGCGCCATTTACTTTCTAATTTCAAAAATAATTCCGCAAAAACGATTGGTAACCATGCCAGAAAGACATTCAAAGCCATAAAGGAAAAAGTTCCTTGCGTAAAGTACATAAATAAAATATACACCCATACACTCAAATGGAATCCGTAAACTTTTTTCATAATTCTCCCTCAAAAGATTTCTCCAAAACAATTTTTTTGAACACATCAAAATAGCTGGTACATAAAATCAGCTATGACCATCACCAATAGAAACTGCCGATAAAGAAAACACCACCGAATTCTTAGCCGAAGCTTTGAGACGATGGTGTTTTTTAATGATGCCAGCTGCAGGATTCGAACCTGTGACCTACGCGTTACGAGTGCGTTGCTCTACCAACTGAGCTAAGCTGGCGATTCGTACAAAAGAAATTATAAGAAACTTCAACGAAAAAGTAAAGTAAGATTCTTCCCAAAAAGCGATTACATGAAAAAAACTTGAAAATGTGCTAAAATAAGGTATGTGAAAAAAGGGGGCGTTCAAAAAATATGGCTACATTTGGCAAAATAGAGACGCACGTTGATCCTTCTGAATTCGGGAAAAAATTTCCCGTCAAGACACACGTCATGTTCACCATTCGCGGCAAATCCCAAACTGGGGTCATCGCTAAACAATTGAAAAACGCAGCCGTCGTTGAAATCGATGAGAAGCAAGACAACGAAGAATTAATCAGTCATTCCAATGGCGTTGTCGTTATCAATTATAAACAAATGGAAAAGATTTAAAGGATTCATAAAGCTACACATCTAAAGCAAAGAAGGCACGCCGAGTATTGTGGCGTACTTTCTTTTTTTCAAAAAAACGTGATCGAAATGAAATCGACCACGTTTGTTCTTTTATTTTGTTCCGAATAAACGGTCGCCAGCATCTCCTAAACCAGGAACGATATAACCTTGTTCGTTCAATTGGTCATCTAAAGCAGCTGTATAGATATCAACGTCTGGATGAGCATCTTGTAATGCCTTTACACCTTCTGGCGCTGCAACTAGACAAACAAATTTCATGTTTGATGCGCCACGTTTTTTTAATGAATCAATGGCCATAATCGCTGAACCACCAGTTGCTAACATCGGATCAACGATGAACAATTGACGGCTGTCGATATCTTCAGGCATTTTGAAGAAATATTCATGCGGCTCCAATGTTTCTTCATCACGGAACATACCGATATGTCCAACTTTGGCTGCCGGAATCAATTCTAAAATACCATCCACCATACCAATACCCGCACGTAAGATTGGTACGATCGCAACTTTCTTACCTGATAACGTTTTTTGTGTAGATAATGTGATCGGTGTTTCGATCTCGATATCTTCCAATGGCATATCTCGTGAAACTTCATACGCCATCAACATTGCGATTTCATTAACTACTTCACGAAAAACTTTCGTTCCACAGTTTTTATCACGAATAATCGTTAATTTGTGTTGGATCAGTGGATGATCAATTACTTGAAACTTACCCATAATAAATTGCTCCTTACTCATTTTGAAGTGTTCATTTTTCATAGAGAAAAACGAGAGAAATTTTCATCGGGGTCCCTTCTCTAAAGATAATATAGAAAAAAGACATCCTTTATTCTGCATTTCTCCTAATTATAAGACAACTAGTGTCAGAAAACTAGTCTAATGTGATTGAATTGGATGAGATTCTGTTAATTCTAATACTGCCTGGCGAATCTCTAATAATTTCTCTTCATCTCCATTAGAACGTAAGGTTTCAATTATTAATTCTGCTACTTGTTTTGCGTCCTCTTCTAGAAAACCGCGGCTAGTAATGGCTGGAGTTCCGATTCGGACACCACTAGTCTCTTTAAAGCTTTTTGATTCAAAAGGAATGGAGTTTTTATTAACGGTAATATGCACACTATCCAACAATTCTTCTGCTTCACGTCCAGTTAGCTCAAAACCTGTCACTTCAATCAGAAGCAAATGATTATCCGTAGCGCCAGATACCACACGAGTTTCAGGTGCTTGATTAAATACCTTAACCATTGCCTGTGCATTTTTTAGAACTTGTTCACTATACTCTTTAAAATCAGGAGCCAATGCTTCCTTAAAGGCCACAGCCTTAGCTGCGATTACGTGTTCTAAAGGCCCACCCTGCAATCCAGGGAAAACAGCACTGTTAATCTTCTTAGCTATATCCGCATCATTTGTCAGAATTAAACCGCCACGTGGTCCACGCAAGGTTTTGTGTGTTGTTGAAGTTACAACATCTGCATATGGGACAGGGTTAGGATGTAAACCAGTTGCTACTAATCCTGCGATATGAGCCATATCCACCATCAATTTTGCGTCTACCTCATCTGCAATTTCACGGAAACGGGCAAAATCAATCGTCCGGCTATAAGCGCTCGCTCCTGCGACAATCAGTTTAGGCTGATGTTTCCGTGCCAAAATACGAACGACTTCATAGTCGATCGTCTCTGTATGAGGGTCCACGCCATAGCTAACAAAGTTATACAGCTTTCCGCTGACATTCACCGGTGAGCCATGAGTTAAGTGACCTCCTGCTGACAAATCCATTCCTAAAACAGTATCGCCAGGCTGGATCAAAGAAAAATACGCCGCTTGATTGGCTTGTGAACCAGAATGTGCTTGCACATTCGCATATTTTGCATCAAATAATTCTTTCGCACGTTCAATTGCTAAATTTTCTACGACATCAACAAACTCACAACCACCATAATAACGTCGGCCAGGATACCCTTCTGCATACTTGTTTGTCAAGACGCTACCTTGTGCCATTCTTACAGCTTCTGAAACGATGTTTTCTGAAGCGATCAGTTCGATATTCTGCTCTTGACGCTCCGCCTCATTTTCAATTGCTCCCCATAGTTCGGGATCTAGTGTTTTATAATCCATCCCAACGCCACCTTTCAATTTTCTGATTTAAGTATACGAAAGATTCAGCAGATAATCGAATCTTTTGTTTACTTTTCTCCAAAATATTTTTGTGCTGCTGCTTTCTTCAACCGATTCATATAGGCTAGGCCTAAATGATCCTCTGGAAAGACTTCGGCAAAGATTATATCCGCTTGATTGGCTTCATCCAATGCCCTCAATCCGCTGAATAATCCGCGAGTGGCCGCCTCAATTGAGTCGTCTTCAAAAACAAAGCGATCTGCTGAAGGATAGCTATCAGCAATTTTAGGCGTCGCTAGTAAACCGACTTTTTTCCCGTTTGTATCAGCCCAAGCGATGGCTTTTCCCCAATCGCCCGGTTTAATCATTAAAACCGACACATCAGGCGAATAATGCTTATATTTCATTCCGGGCGCTTTCGGTGTTTCACTCTCTTTGACTAGATGTTTGTCTAAAGGAACTTCAATACCCAAAACTTCTTCCAGTTTTTCTTTTGTCACTGCACCTGGACGCAAAATTGTCGGCACTTCTCCACTTAAATCCAACACCGTCGATTCTACCCCGATTTGTGTTGCCCCATCATCTAAAATCCCAGCAATTTTCCCTTTTAAATCATGAAAAACATGCATTGCTGTTGTTGGACTTGGCTTACCTGACGTATTCGCACTTGGACCTACTAAAGGTGCACCAGTTTTTTCAATTAAAGATAATGTTTTTTTATTATCGGGCATTCGAAAAGCCGCTGTGGATAAACCACCGGTCACGACCGTACTCAAACTCCCAGCTTTAATCGAAAAAATCAATGTTAGAGGACCGGGCCAAAAATTTTTAACAATTTTTTCAGTCAATGGATGATAACTTTCCACAAATTCTTTAGTCATCGAAAAATCTGAAACATGAACGATCAGCGGGTTGTCGCTGGGACGTCCTTTGACCGTAAATACTCGCTTCACTGATTCCGGCAAAAGTGCATTAGCACCTAGTCCGTAGACTGTTTCAGTAGGAAAAGCCACCAACTCTCCTTGACGCAATAGTGCTGCCGCTTGATTTATTTGATCTGTTCGATAAATTTTTGTTTCCACAGCTTCTCCACAGCTCCTTTATTCTAACTTTCCTCATTTATAAACTTTCTTTTCTGACTTATCCCCGTATTGTGGATAACGCGGTTGTCAAGTGTGTATAACCATGTTGATAACTTTTTTTCTTTTTTAGCATTGTCGCATCAATGTTCTTTTATTATTTTCTACACTAAAAATAATTTTTAGCTAATGACAACCATCCGATCATTTCCTGATAAATCTTGATGGACCCGTACATTTTTTTCAGGAAAGGCTTTTTGAAAAATTTCTTGAACCGCTCGCCCCTGTTGGAAGCCAATCTCTAAGAAAATCATACCAGCTGGCTGCAAAAGATCTCGGCTTTCTGCAGCGATTTTTTGGTAGATAGCTAACCCGTCGTTTTCCGCAAAAAGTGCTAACTTAGGTTCATAGGTTCGAACACTCTCGTCCATCAGAGCCCATTCACTTTGGCTGATATACGGAGGATTACTGATGATAATATCTTGTTTTTCATTCATTGAAGATAGTACATCACTTCGTTTGAAATTAATTTTTGCATGTAGGTTTTCTGCGTTTTCCTCTGCGACATGTAACGCCTCTTGTGAAATATCAAGAGCAGTTACCTGCCAATCTGGTCGCGCTAATTTCAAACTGATCGCAATGGCGCCCGTTCCTGTACCAATATCTACAACTTTTTTCCTCTTACTTTCAGTCATAGATAAGCATAAAGCAACTAATTCTTCTGTTTCTGGTCGCGGAATCAAGGTATCTTCGGTCACCTTCAAACGGTGTTCAAAAAAATATTCATAGCCTAACAAATATTGCGGAGGAATATTTTTCATTAAGCTCTCAATATCTTTCTCAATCATTGCTTCATCATCTGGTAAAATATCGTTTCTCATATTCATGAGCCATTGCGTCTTATCCCAATTTTTGCGAGCCAGAAAAAGATACTCGATTGCATAACCTTCTTTTCCGTTAGCTTCTAAAAAAGAAGAAGCCCCAGATAGGACTTCTACGTAAGTTTTAGCCATTTTGCATCTCTTCCAGCTTCTGCGTTTGATCATACATAATTAGAGCATCAATAATTTCATCAAGCTTGCCTGCTAGAATCTGATCTAATTTTTGTATCGTTAACCCAATTCGATGATCCGTTACACGATTTTGTGGGAAGTTATACGTACGGATACGTTCTGAACGATCGCCTGTTCCGACAGCCGATTTACGGCTTGCGTCATATTCACTTTGCGCTTCTTGCTGAATTTTATCATACACACGTGCGCGCAAGATTTTCATTGCTTTTTCGCGGTTTTTGATTTGAGAACGTTCGTCTTGCATCGCAACGACGATACCAGTAGGGATATGCGTCAAACGAACCGCAGATGCCGTTTTGTTGACGTGCTGTCCACCGGCACCAGATGCATGATAAATATCTGTCCGAATATCTTTGTCTGCAATATCAATCTCAACCTCTTCAGCCTCTGGCATAACCACGACAGTCGCAGTCGATGTATGAATACGACCTTGAGACTCCGTTGACGGTACACGTTGAACACGGTGCGCGCCACTTTCATATTTCAGCTTCGAATAGACGTTGTCCCCTGTAATCATCATGATCACTTCTTTGTATCCGCCGATACCAGTAACATTGGCCTCCATGACTTCCGTCTTCCAGCCTTGGTTTTCTGCGTATTTTTGGTACATATTGAAAAGGTCACCAGCAAATAGTGCCGCTTCATCTCCACCAGCAGCTCCGCGAATTTCCATAATAATGTTTTTATCGTCATTTGGGTCTTTTGGTAACAGAAGAATCTTGATCTCTTCTTCTAAAACTTCTTTTTCCTTCTTCAAATCTGACAGTTCTTCTTTTGCCATTTCAGCCATCTCAGCATCTAGGTTTTCACCTAATAATTCTTCAGCATCGCTGATGCCTTCGATCACTTTTTTATAACGACGATAGGTTTCTACTGTGTCACGAGTATTGGCTTCTTCTTTTGACAGTTGCATGAAGCGCTGCGTATCGCTGATGACTTCTGGGTCACTCAGTAATTCTCCAAGCTCTTCATAACGATCTTCGATTGCTTGCAATTGATCGTACATGGATAAAACTCCTCCTAATTCATATTAATGTAATTTTTTTGTCGGCTATGTCTACTAACTATTTTATTTAGCAGGATTGGTAATCTCTGGATGTAGATAATGCTTACGGCAAACGGGGTAATAGGCCTCATTGCCGCCGATTTGGACTTGATCGCCTTCATAGACTGGACGACCATCAATGTAATGTAGATTCATCGTTGCCTTTTTATGACAAAACCAGCAAATCGTTTTTAGCTCTTCCAATTTGTCTGCATACAATAGTAAGTATTTTGACCCCTCAAACATTTCATTGCGGAAATCATTTTTTAAACCAAAGGCCATAACTGGAATGTCTAAATCATCTACGACTTTCGCTAATTGAATCACGTGTTCTTTTGTTAAAAACTGCGACTCGTCGATCAATACACAGTAAGGCTTGTAGTCAAGACTTTTAATAAATTCAAAAATATTGGTCTCAGAAAAAATCGGTACAGCAGGACGGCTCAGTCCGATTCGGCTAGAGATATTTCCCACACCTTCACGTGTATCTAATCCGCTAGTCATCAATACTACTGGTTTATTTTGTTCCTCATAATTATGAGCGACTTTTAGTATTTCAATTGTTTTACCGCTGTTCATTGCACCGTATTTAAAAAAAAGCTGGGCCATTTCTTGTCACCTTTCCCTTTTGTTCCTATCGTATTATAGCGGAAAAGCCAGATTATTTACAGTAATAATTTTCATTAATACCTCATCTTAGAAGAATCAATCATTAATTTCAACAAACTCACAGGCTATCTTTTTAAGAATATAAGGGCCCAGTGCTATACTTTTCGTTGGTAATTATTTTTATTAATATAAAACTAGGAGGCATTTTCATGCAACAATCTGGTAAAAAGAAGCAGCGGAGTTTCCCTTCTGCGTACACAGTTATCATTATTGTACTGATTTTGGTTCAAGCACTAACATTCTTTATTCCTTCAGGCAAGTACAGTACGTTGAGTTATGACAGCGGGAAAGATCAATTCGCGATTACAGATGCTCAGGATAAAACGATCATGGAGCCGGCAACACAGAAAACATTGGATAAATATGATATCCACATTAAAGTCGACAAATTTCGAGATGGCACAATTTATCGTCCAGCCGCAATTCCTAATTCCTATGAAAGAATCAAAAAGCCTGAGCGTGGTGTGGTTGGAACTATCACTCAATTTTTAAAATCTCAGGTTCAAGGAATTACTGAAAGTGTCGATATTATGATCTTCATTTTGATTTTAGGCGGTGTTATTGGAATCGTTAATGCTACCGGAGCGATGGATGCTGGCATGATGCGTCTTTCCGAAAAATTAAAGGGAAAACAAAAATGGCTGATTGTCATTGTGACTACCTTGATTGCCATTGGCGGGACTACTTTTGGTTTAGCAGAGGAAACCATTGCCTTTTACCCGATCCTAATCCCGATTTTCTTATTGGCTGGCTACGACACATTAACAGCAGTCGCCACGATTTATTTGGGAACTGCGATAGGAACCATGAGCTCTACGATCAATCCTTTCTCTACGGTCATCGCCTCAAATGCGGCAGGAATCAGTTTTACTGATGGCATGCCTTTACGTATTTTGATGTGGGTGACTGCAATTAGCATCTCGATCCTTTATACGATTCGTTACGCGGAAAAGGTTCGTTTGAATCCAGCCGCATCATTAGTTGCTGATCAAGCAGAAAGTGATCGTGAACGTTTTTTAGGTGATCAAACTCGTGAGAAAAATACAGACTTTACCAATCGCCAAAAATTTTCATTGATCGTTTTTGCTTTAGGCTTTGTTGTGATGATTTATGGCGTGCAGCAACTAGGCTGGTACTTTACCGAGATTGCAGTAGTCTTCTTAGCAGTTACTTATATACTAGTCTTCGTCTCAGGGTTAGGAGAAAAGAAATTCATCAACAGCTTCGTTACTGGTGCTGCGGATCTATTAGGGGTTGCCTTGATTGTCGGGTTAGCTCGTTCGGTCGGTATCGTGATGGAAAACAGTTTTATCAGTGATACGATCATGAACTTCTTCAGCAATGCCATCAGCGGGATGAACAATGTCGTCTTCATTTGGTTTATGTTCCTAGTCTATGTCATTTTAGGTTTCTTCATTCAATCTTCCTCTGGTTTGGCGGTATTATCAATGCCAATTATGGCGCCTTTGGCTGATGTTGTTGGGATTGATCGTGCATTGATTATTGATGCCTATAACTGGGGACAAGGCTTGATCGGATTGATCGCCCCAACTGGATTGATTTTAGTTTCCTTATCAGTCGTTAATATTGGTTTTGATAAGTGGATAAAATTTGTTACAAAATTATTAATCACTATTATTATCTTGATCCTTGCTTTCTTAGCAATCGGTGTTTTAATTTCATAGCAACAAAGCCCGAATCCTATTCAGATTCGGGCTTTGTTATTTCTATATACTTTTGATGCCACTTCTTATCGACTTGCCGTGAACCTTCTTTAAAAAATATTTTTTCCGTTCCTGCTTCATTCGCAATTTGGTAATACCATTTTTTCCAACGTAAAAAATCAAGTTGAGCCTGTAATTCATGGATTTTTTTCTCTAAGACTGCCTCTTGCTCCACCATAAAAGCGTAGCGCTGCGGCAAAGTTTTATCACCTTCTACACACCAATCCATAAATTTCGCAATTTCCTTAACAGGAATTCCAGAGCGCTTCAAACAATCAATTACTTCGATATAACCAAGATCATCCTCAGTAAATACCCTGCGACCTGCTTGATTCTTTTTAACAAATGGTAATAGGCCCGCTTTGTCATAATATCTCAGAGTGTCTTGGGAGATACCATACATCTTTGAAATATCACCAATCAAAAAAGATTTCATTTTTTTCAACTTCCTTCTTGATCTGGAGTTAACTCCAAGTAGTAAAGTCAGTGTATCATAGTTTTGAAAGAAGGCAATTTATATGAAAAAATCTTTAGTTGTAATTACAGGCGCGAGTTCCGGGTTTGGTGCCGAGATCGCCAAACTTTTTAATCAAGCTGGCAATCCGTTACTGTTATTAGGACGTAGCGTAGAAAAAATCGAAGCACTACCATTGAATTTCGAAAATGTCATGATTGAAAAGGTTGACGTAACAGATTACCAAGCCTTTGACTCCAGCATCAAAAAAGCAGAAGCTGTCTTTGGCCCAGTAGATCTATTAGTAAACAATGCTGGTGTAATGCTACTTGGTAATGTCTTGAACCAAAATCCAGCAGAATGGCAAACAATGATGAACACGAATGTAATGGGGGTACTAAACGGTATGCAAATCGTATTACCTAGTATGACCGAGCGTAGGCAGGGAACAATCATCAATATGTCATCTCTTGCGGGTAAGAAAACCTTTACCAACCATGCTGCCTATGTCGCATCAAAATTTGGTGCCCACGGTCTAAGCGAAACAATTCGTGAAGAAGTTTCCGGTTCAAATGTCCGCGTTTCTTTGGTCGCACCCGGCGCTGCTGAAACAGAATTACTTACACATGTGACTGATCAAGGTGCCCTAACAGATTATCAAGCATGGAAAGAAAGCATGGGCGGCATTACACTTGATCCAGTTCATGTTGCTGAGACAGTTAAATTTATCTATGACATGCCACAGGAAGTTACGATTCGTGAAATCGACATTGCAGCGACTGCGCAAGACAACTAATCAAACACAACCTTTATCTCCTCTACTCCTACCAAAACGGTGGGAGTTTTTTTCACGGAAGCATGCTATACTATCTCTATTGTAAAAAATTCCCACTGTTGATTGAAGGAGTCTTCTATGAATTTTGATCGCCGAGTAAGTTTTCTCAAAAAAAGCTGGCAAAAGCTTAATAATCGATTTTCTTCGATTCAAATCATCGTCTTCTACTATTTAGCGATGACCATTCTTTCTTTGATCTTGTTTCATTTACCAATTTTTCGTGAACCAGGTTCACACGTACCCTTTCTTGATATGATATTTATGGCCATTTCGACCATTTCAGTGACTGGTTTAACCACCTTTGATATCAATTCAGTCTTTAATGATGCTGGTGTTTTGATGCTCGAGGTGTTATTCCATATTGGTGGTTTAGGAATCATGATGATTACTACCTTCTTTTTTATCGTGTCCAAACGTCGGATCACGTTAAAACAGCGACAACTAATCATGACCGATATGAATCAGCCGCGCCTTAGCGGAATCGTTAATTTGATCCGAATTACCTTCACTATGCTACTGGCGATCGAAGTTCTTTTCGGAACTATCTTTTCAATTTATTTCTATTTAGCAGGCTATTACCATAAAATCTCTGAAGCCGTTTTTTTCGGATTTTATCAAGCGATCTCTGCAGTGACGAACTCTGGTTTTGACGTAACTGGTGAATCGATCATCCCTTTTTCTCATGATGTTTTCTTCATCGTGACAATCATGGTCCTGATCTTTATTGGTGGAATCGGATTCCCCGTTTTAATGGATTTTCATGGCTGGATTTACCATAAAAAATCTAAATCACGGCTGCCCTTTCGCTTTAGTCTCTTTTCGAAAATCGCCCTATTGGCTTTCTTCGTACTTTTTATTGGCGGTACAGTAGCTATTTGGCTTTTAGAAAAAGACCACAACTTCGCTCACATGAATCTGTTTGATCAGTGGTTAAATTCGTCCTTCTATTCTATGACAACTCGCAATGCCGGATTGCAAATTCATGATTTGAATCTATTTCAAAATACAACCTTGATTATTTTCTCATTATTGATGTTCATTGGTTGCTCTCCAAGTTCTGTCGGCGGCGGGATACGTACAACAACGATCGCAATCATCGGTCTATATTTGTACTCATTCTTGAAAAATGAAAATGACATCAATATTTTTGGTCGGAAAATCGCCCAAGAGGATGTGCGAAAATCGGTGGTCGTCTTCATGCTTTCTGCTGGAATGTGTTTGTTTAGTATTCTCTTTTTAACTGCAACTGAAGATCATTCGCTAATCTCCATTATTGTCGAGGTTACCTCTGCTTTTGGAACGACTGGACTTTCTTTAGGAATCACTGATGACCTTTCAAATACCGGAAAAATCATGATCGCTGTTTTGATGTTTATCGGACGTGTCGGTATGCTGTATACCCTGATGCTCTTTGTTCCAAAAGAAACACAGGACTTAGGCTATGAATTTCCGGAAGAAAAGATTATTATTGGCTAGGAGCAAAACTTTGCCCTAGCTTTTTCTATGGAAAAATTAAGAATAGGAAAACCTATTTAAACTTTTTTTTTAAATATGATAAGATGAATTAAATTTGTTACAGACATGGAGGATGTGTAATGGGGTTACGAAGTCAAGTGGCTATTTCTGCCGGAAAGACTGCCCAATGGGTATTAAAAACGTTCTTTAAAGGTGGATCCAGTTATCCTGGTCAGCTTGCATTAAAGATGGATCCGAAAATTTTAGATACATTAGTAAAAGATTATAAAGTGGTTGTAGTGACGGGAACCAACGGAAAAACCTTGACTACCGCCTTGACCGTTAATATTTTGAAACAAGAATTTGATTATGTATTAACGAATCCAACAGGTGCCAACATGGTCCAGGGAATCGTATCAACTTTTTTAAACGCCAAAGGAAAAAAAGGCGGCAAAAAAATTGCAGTTCTTGAAATCGATGAGGCCAGCTTAAGCAAAGTCACAGAATACATCAAACCAGAGCTATTTCTATTTACGAATATCTTCCGCGACCAGATGGACCGTTACGGTGAAATCTATACGACCTACAAATTGATCGTGGACGGCGCAGCTAAATCACCAAGCGCCCCGATATTGTGTAACGGTGATTCACCAATCTTTAATTCGTTGGAAACAGTCAATCCAAGAAAATACTACGGTTTCGATCATTTACCTGACAAAGACCAAGATGCCCATTACAATACGGACGGCTTGCTTTGTCCGAAATGCCAGCACATCTTAAAGTACAAAATGATTACCTATGCCAATCTGGGAAAATACTATTGTCCAAACTGCGGCTTCCACCGCCCAGAATTAGATTACAAATTAACGGAGATGAAAGAAATGGATAATAAATCTTCAGAATTTGTAATTGATGGGCAAGATTACAAGATCGAAGTCGGCGGTATGTACAATGTATACAATGCCCTTGCCGCAACTGCTGTAGCAGAATACTATGGCGTTTCTAAAGACAAGATCAAACGCGGACTTGGCTATGATGAAAAAGTCTTTGGACGCCAAGAAGAATTTGTAATCGATGGTAAAAAATGCACGCTGGTTTTAGTAAAAAATCCGGTCGGCTTAAATCAAGTCATCGACATGATTGGTTTAGCTCCCTATCCATTTTCATTGGTTTCTCTATTAAATGCCAATTATGCAGATGGTATCGACATCAGCTGGATCTGGGATGGCAATCATGAAGCTTTTGCTGAGATGGACATCCCGGCAGTGATCGCAGGTGGAGATCGCCACGAAGACATGGCCCTTCGTCTGAAAGTCGCAGGGATCCCTGAAGACAAGCTGATTGAGACGGCAGATTTGACGGACGTGATTGAAAAGATCAAACTATTGCCGACGGAGCATGTGTATATCCTAGCGACCTACACAGCCGTTTTACAGCTACGCAAAGAATTAGCACAAAAAGGCTACATTGACGGAGGTATGGATCGTGGCTAAATACGAGTTGAACTTAGCGCATTTATACGGAAATTTATTGAATACCTATGGCGACAACGGCAATCTCTTAACCTTGAATTATTATGCCAAACAAATGGACATCGAGATTCATTCAGAGATCGTCAGCATCTATCAAGAATTCGATCCAGATAAATACGATTTTGTCTTTATCGGTGGCGGGCAAGATTATGAACAAGTAATCGTATCAAAAGATATTCAAGATAAAAAAGAAGACTTGATTAAGTACATCGAAAACAACGGGGTCATTCTTTCAATCTGTGGCGGCTATCAGTTACTGGGCCACTACTATATTGGTGCAAATGGAGAAAAAATCGATGGTATCGATGCATTGGATCATTATACCCTAAGCCAAGACAACCATCGTTTCATCGGGGATATCGAGATCCATAACGAAGAATTTGGTGAAACCTACTATGGCTTTGAAAATCACAATGGCCGTACTTTCTTAGGTGAAGGTGAACGACCTCTTGGTACGATCGTTAAGGGTAATGGGAATAATGGCGAAGACCAAGGTGAAGGCGTCATTTACAAAAATGTTTATGGCTCATACTTCCACGGTCCGATCTTAGCTCGTAACAAATCATTGGCTGTGCGCTTACTTCATACCGCTTTAAAAAATAAGTACGGGGAAGATGTTGATCTGCCAGAATTACCATAAAATAAAAATGCTCATCCGCGTTAGTCGGATGAGCATTTTTTGTATATGAAAAAATGAGACATTTACTATTTTGTTCCTGGAGTGGAAGCGATGATTTTCATTTCGCCTTCGACTTTCCACTCGGTTATTTGTGCTGGTAAAATGCAACTTGTACCAGGCTTCATTTCATAGCTTTGGCCATCAACGATCAAATTACCATATCCTTCTACGACTGTCACCAACGTATAATCGCCTTCTTTTTTAAGTGAAAGCTCACCAATAACATCCCATTCGTAAACATTGAAAAAATCTGTCTTCAAGTACGTGATCACAGAAGATGTTCCCTTTTTCTTTTCAGTAACTTCTAACTCGGGACTGATCGCCGGTACAGTGGTTACATCAATTGATTGTTGGATGTGCAGTTCACGTGTGTTGCCTTGATCATCTTTACGATCATAGTCATAAACGCGGTACGTTGTATCTGAACTTTGTTGTGTCTCTAAAATCATGATGCCTTTACCGATGGCATGGATCGTACCACTTGGTACATAGAAGAAATCGCCTTTTTTTACAGGTACACGACGCAATAAATCATCCCAACGTTCGTTTTCAATCATTTCTGCCAGTTCTTCACGAGATTTCGCATTATGTCCATAAACAATCTCTGAACCGGGTTTGGCATTAATGATGTACCAGCATTCTGTTTTTCCTAACTCTCCTTCATGTTTCAAACCATAGCTGTCGTCTGGATGAACTTGAACTGATAAATCGTCTTCGGCATCTAAAATCTTGGTTAATAATGGGAAAACGTCGCCCTCTGCATTACCGAACAATTCACGATGCTCATTCCAAAGGTCGCTGACCTTCCAACCCTTGTAAGGGCCATTTTCTACGATGCTAACGCCATGTGGATGTCCGCTGATTGCCCAATCTTCTCCAATTTTGTCGTTAGGGATATCAAATCCGAAAACCGTATGCAGCTGATCTCCGCCCCAAATTTTTTCTTGAAAGACTGGTTGTAAAAATAATGGTTCCATACTTCTTGCTCCTTTTTCAATTTTTTTATTTCGCTCTAAGCAAGCTGCGAAAAGATAATCATTTCAAGTTAATAAAAGCAATCGCCTGTACTATTTTTTTAATCGTTCCATACGTTCGCTCAGATAGCAGGCCAAAATTTCATCACGATGAACCACATAACTAGCACGATGATCTTCCGTGTGAACGCGATTCGACAAAAAGATGAATGCTGATTTTTTGACGACATCCAATAGCATGAATGTTCCAGTGTACCCAGTGTGGAAAAGTAATGGGGTGTGATCTAACGGGCTGAATTTTAAATCCCAGCCAATCGAACGTTCTCCTTTTCCTGTTGGTGTTTGATCATGAAGCAATTCTTGAATTGTCTTATCCTGCAAATAAATCATATCGCTAACAACCCCAAGATTCAAATACATTTTTGCAAATTTACTTAAATCTTTCATATTCGAAAACAGACCCGCATTGCCAGCATGCTCTGCTAATACTCGGGCTTTTGGATCATGAGTAAGGCCTTTTAAAATCGTTTCATCTATCAATTTTTCAGTGGGAACAACCTTATCATATGGCGGCTGCAGTAAAAAATGACTATTGGACATACTAAGAGGCTGTAGGACTTCCTGCCTAAAGACATCAATTACATCTTTTTGATATAGTTTTTCAAGCAGAAATCCCAACAAAATTGTTCCCGCATCAGTATATTTAACGACTTTCCCCAGGTCTTCTCCCGGTTGTAGACTTAAATACGCAGTCCGTAATTCTTCAGCATTTAACTGATCTCGATTTGGAATATAGGTTTGAATATCTGATGTATGAGTCAATAAATGACGCAACGTAATCGCTTCATTTTGAAATTCCGGCAATAAGCTGTGAAGAGATTGATCCCACGTAACCTTGCCTGCTTCCTTTAATTTCAACATAACAGTTGTCGTGCAGACCACTTTTGTTAAGGACGCCACATCAAAAAGGTAATCTTCCTGCATAGAAATAATTGTTGGTTCCACTTGTGCATTTCCCATAACTTGAACTTCAGTTTCCTCATTTTCAACAAAGCTAAGAACTGCTCCTGGAAAAACAGCTTTTTGCATTTTTTCTTCAATTAATTGAAACGTTTCAGGGTACATAACAACCTCCGTAAGTAGTAATTCTAAAAGAGTATAGCACAAAATGATTAATCAAGACTTCTGAACATTTTTTAAAATACGATTTGCTTAAAGGGGGAATTTAGAGGTAAAATCAAAAAAGCCGCGATTTCTCGCGACTTCATTATCTTTACTTCAATACGAACCACCATTCAATTCCGGCCGCATCATAAATCGTAATCAAGGATTTCTTTTTATCAATGAAGTAATTGAACTGATTATTGCTGAGATGTTGAGACAACTCCAACAGTTTCGTTTTCGAAACTTTAAATTGCAAAAAGTCCAAGCCGAGTACTTTATCGGTAGGTAAATCAATTGTACCACCGTTTGCAGTCGTTAACCCTACGTTAAAATCTCCACGATTCAACAACAATTCTTCTTCACTTTCATCGTGAACTTGCAACCCTAGAATATCTGCTAAAAAGCTTTGCTGTTTATTCAGATCGCTGACATTTAGATGAAGCTTATCAAAATAAGCTCCGTGGATCTTTTCACGCTTAGTTGCTTTTTTTGCTAATTCATTAAAATCTAATTCAACTGGTTCTGAGGTGGAACGTTCTTTACTAGGAGCAAAGAAAATTTCGATTTCATTTCCTTCAGGGTCTTCAAAAAGCAGCCCTTTTTCATCATCAGCTTGTAAAGCAGATTTAACAGGATAATTTTCTTCTTTGGCACGGTAATAAACGTTTGCTAACTCCTCTAAATTGGGTACTACTAATGAGACCCGTTGCATTTTTTTGATCTCTCCGCGATGCTCATCTGCTCGCGGACTTTCCTCCAGCCAAAGTAATTCGCTAGCCGGATCTTTGTATCCAAGAATCGCCAATTCGTTTTCTTCACGCAGCAAGTGCAGTCCGATGATATCGCGATAAAAATGAATCATGCCATCACGATCACGTACACGAATAGCAATTGTTTTCAAACTAAGTTTCCCTAAATGAAAATTTTCCATTATTCTCTTCCCTCCGTCACTACTATTCTAACGATGCCTTCTGATTCACGCAAGTAATATCTTCCCTAAAAAATTCTGCAATTATTTTCCAACTCAAAAAAAACTTATCCAATAACAAAAAAATGATATTTTCACTAAATCCATGAAAAAAACTTGTCAACTTTTTCTAGTTTTGAATTTTTTTTGAATGTTAGCTTTACTTTTTGTCAATTTCAAGTAAAATGTCTATGATAACACTTGTAATTAGACGATACATACATTAACGTTGTAATCACTATTAAGAAAGAAAAGGCTGTTGAAAAAATGAATTATTCGGTAACAACAAAAGAATTTATGCTACTTGCTGCTAAAGAACCCGTGGAAGTTTTAGACTTGAGAGACCCTGACTTTATTGACTCCTTTGATTTACCCGAAGGATCAAACGTAACTCATATCCCGTTGACACAATTGCCAAATCGTTTGGACCAACTTGACAGAAGTAAAACGTATTACCTATTTACTCAATTCGGCGGTCGTTCAAAAACGATGGCGCAATTTTTAAGAAACGAAGGCTTCCAAGTCGCAAATGTGATTGGCGGTACCACTGCATATAAACAATATCTTGCGAGTTAACAAAATCTAATTTTAACTAAAGCTTCCAAGCAGATAAATTGTCTGCTTTGGATATTTTGTGTACGATTCGTTTGTAATTAAATTTAAGGAGTGTTAGTTTTGGCAAATGTTCTAGTAGTGAATGCTCACCCGTTATCCGCAGAAGACTCACAAACTGTCACTATTCTGGATACTTTTATTGAAGCACATCAAGCCAGTCATCCAGAAGATGTATTCACCATGTTAGATTTGTATTATACAGATCTCCCTGAGATTGATGGCGACTTACTATTAGCTTGGAAATCGTTACAAAAGGGAACTGATTTTACAGAATTGAGTAGTGTTCAGCAAGAAAAGGTGCGCGTTTTCAATGAATTTACTGATCAATTTTTAGCTAGTGAAAAAATCGTCATCGCCAATGCTTTATGGAATTTGAATATTCCAACGAAGTTAAAAGCTTGGTTCGACACAATCAACGTCGCAGGTAAAACCTTCAGATATACAGCAGAAGGTCCAACTGGATTGATTACAGATAAAAAAGCTCTTCACATCCAATCAAGTGGCGGTACATATAACGGTCAAGATTTCTCAGCACAATATGTTAAGGGAATTTTGAATTTTATTGGTATCACTGATTTTGATTCTATTTACATTGAAGGTGCGGATTATGATCCAGCAAGAGCACCTGAGATTATGGCTGCGGCAAAAGAAAAAGCCAAATCATTGGCTGCACAATTTTAAAAAAATGCCTGTCGATTATTCGTCGACAGGCATTTTTTCTTTTGTTTCGTCTTCGTACAAGTTCGATACCCCTTTGTACCACTCAAATACATGGATTGCGATAACTTTCGCCACCGCATAAAATGGAATTCCTAATATAACTCCAACGATTCCAAAAATTTTCCCAGCCGTCAACAGTACAAACATGATTGTGACAGGATGGATTTCCAATTGATTCCCCAATACTAAAGGTGAGACAATACGCCCTTCAATCGTTTGTTCGATCGCAAAAACGATAATGACTTTTACAAGCATGATTGGCCCAGTGACAATGGCAATGAAGACCACTGGCACCATTGCTAAGAAGGAGCCTAAATAAGGAATCAAATTTAAAAATCCAGCTAAAATACCTAAAGTAATCGCATAATTCATTCCTACTAAAGAAAAGCCAATAATAAACATAACGGCTACAGTAAAAGCCACCGTTAACTGCCCACGAATATATGAAGCTAACTGCGAGTTCATTTCAGTCATGACCTTAAGTGTCGGCTTTCGTGCTTTTGTCGGCAAAAGCTTAAGAATGTAAGGCGCTAATTGATCGCCATCCTTTAGCAAAAAGAATAAAATGATCGGCGCTGTAATCAACGCGATCACCACTGTAGCTAGCGTAGAAACAACACTTCCTAATCCTTGCAGTGTAACTCGTGAAATCTTTTGCGCAGTATCCGTTAATGACTCTAAGATTTTCTGCAGACTATTATCAATGTGTTGTTGAAACGGCTTGAAGGCAGGGTCCTTAAAAATATCATTTAATTTATCACTTATTGTGTCAAAGTAGCTAGGTAGACTTTTCATCATTGAACCGATCTGCTCTCTAATCTGCGGAATAATCACTACAATTCCCCAAATAAGTAAGGCAACTACCGCGATGAAAAGCAGTACAATCGCAAAAGTCCGCTTCAGTCCTTTACGTTCCAGAAAATTGACCACAGGATTCATCAAATAATAGAGAATACCTGCGATTACCATTGGAAGGCCGACGATCGCAAAGAATTGTCCCACCGGCTCAAACAAATAGGATACTTTTGTAAAGACCAACGCGATCAACAGCAGCAGTAATACAATGATCAATGCTACAACTACCTGGCTGTTTAAAAACCATTTCCAAAACCAAGAGGTTTTTTGCGTTAATTTCTTTTTATCCACTCACTCACACCCCTACTGAAAGGTAATTTTCATCCCTACTTCCAAGTCTGGAAGCTTTTCTGGAACAACATAGATCGCATTTGGAATCACTCCAGCTTCTTTCTGAAAGAAAACTGTCGCATGTCCAATTTCATTTAAATTTTGATTAGCTAAAGGTCCTACCCCAATTACCTGATAAGCCTGATCCCCAAAGATCAATTGTCCACCTTTTTCTAATATAATTGGTTCATCGTTAATAGGTTTTTGAACAATCGAAACATCTAATAAGTCTGGTGTAACACTTTCACCAAAAAGTACCAAGATATTTTCATCGTTAATCGCATTTTTTCCAATTTGAGTAATTTCTGTTTCAGTCATAGGTCACGCTCTTTTCACATTTATTTTTCAATTATATCACAAAGTTAGCGCTATCCAAGTGAGAATAAACTTGTTAAAATGTAGATACATTGAAGGAGGTTTTTTAATGATCCA
Source organism: Enterococcus sp. DIV0187 (assembly GCF_051713785.1). NCBI lineage: Bacteria > Bacillati > Bacillota > Bacilli > Lactobacillales > Enterococcaceae > Enterococcus > Enterococcus sp. DIV0187. The sequence continues at coordinate 4,072,278 of NZ_JBIOQO010000001.1, read as the reverse complement.
CAAAATAATTTTAGGTACGTACACACGACGCATCAGTCAAGGTATTTATCAGATCGAATTAGATACAGCGACTGAAACGTTAAACAATTTACAATTAGTAACAGAAGAAACCAGCCCTACCTACTTCGCAAAAAGCAAAGAGGGCTTTCTTTACTCAGTCACAAGTAGAGATGGTCACGGCGGGATGTCCAGTTACGATCCACAAAACAAATTTTTGAATGCGGTGACAGAAGAAGGCGCTTCACCATGTTACGTAGCTGTCGATGAAGCACGTCAACTTGTTTACGGCGCCAACTATCATAAAGGGGAGCTGAATACCTATAAAATTCTGCCGGATGGTTCTCTTGAATCCGCAGCTGCCCTTTTTCATAAAGAACCAACAGGCCCACATAAAAATCAAGATCACGCTCATACTCACTATACTGATCTTGCACCTGATCAACGCCTCGTTGTATGTGATCTTGGCACCGATCGCGTCTACACCTATGATGTTTCAGAAGCTGGTGAGGTCGAAGAAGTAGCAGTCTATGTTGCAGAACCGGGTACCGGTCCTCGTCATTTGGTTTTTCATCCTAATAAAATGATTGCGTATCTATTTGGCGAGCTGGACAGCAGCGTTACCGTTCTAACGTATGACGAAGCAGATGGCAGCTTCACTCAAACACAGAAAGTCTCTACTTTACCAAAGGATTTTGATGGTGAAAATGGCGGTGCAGCGATTCGTGTATCAAATGATGGGCGTTATCTGTATGCGTCAAATCGCGGACACAACTCAATTGCTGTTTTCGCAATCGCTGAAGATGGCTTAAGCATTGATTCGATTCAAACCATTTCAACCGAGGGAGATTTCCCAAGAGACTTTGCATTGAGTCCTGATAATGCATATGTAGTCGCGGCAAACCAAAATAGTGACAACTTAACCCTTTATCGCCGTGATAGCGAGACTGGTCTTCTAAGTATGATTCAAAAGGATGTCTTTGCACCAGAAGCTGTTTGTGTCTACTTTGATTAGTAGACAGCAAGACTCTACTATGGAGGTAGTACTTATGAATAAAGAGGAAGTTATTGAACGATTGAAAAAAGATTTGGATTTACCAAATTTTAAAGGACGTTTAGAAGAAAAAGAATATAGCGAAGAAGAATATCAAAAAATTAAAAATGATTTGAATGATTATTTCGAAAATTACGTACGAAATATCGAAAATTAAACAAAATGAGAGCTGACTACTGAGTATTATACTCGGTAGCCAGCTCTTTTGATATTTTATTAATCAGCGATAGAAACGTAATTCATAATTATAGAAAGATTTCTTCTAGCATAAAATTTTAAAATAGTTTCGTATTCATTTTTATTTTGCTACGCTACTAAAGTAAAAATTCAAAAAAAGAAGCACCGATCGGCAAATCGGTGCTAAAGGAGTATTACCTAAATGCAATGAAAAAGAAAAGGTTGTTATTGGTTATGAACTAATAATACTCGATCCTTCTTCATCTGTATTTAAAATAACGTTATAAAAAAATTAGAAAACCTTTGTTCTTTTTGATATTCCACTTGTTTACTATTTCAATAACAGATTAGTTATTTTTTGAATCGTTTTGTAGATTGTATCCGTTGCAGCATCCTGTTTTTTTTCAGCTGCATTGAAGGCTTCTTCATTTACTTCCGGTAACAAACTATCCGTCATTTCTTGACAGCCAGCTACATATTGAATATACGCCTTTTCAAAGCTTTTATGGTTTCCCATTACTTTTGCTGGCGCCTTTAACATACCGATTTTTTCTAAATTCAATTGATAAAACTGTGTTCCCTCTTTAAAAAGTTCATGGATTTCTGATAAACGTTCTTGGTCAAAATCAGCCATTTTCTTTTCGTCTAAAGCAGTACGAATCTCTTCATAGCTTGGGTGCAAGCGTTCACCCATTTTTTCCGTATTTTGAACGATTTCGTTGATTTCTCTAGCATAAAACCCTGTATTAGGTCGCATTCATTTATTCCTACTTTCTTTTTTTTATACTTTCATTTTACCGATTTTCGCACAATATGCAAAGCAGCTCAGAAAATATTAAAAATTGCTTCATTTATTATTTATTTGATGATACCTTAAAAGAAATACATTTTATAGGGGGAAAACAACTATGCACAGGATCATAAGGAAATGGCGCAATCAGGATGCTAAAAATTTAGCGAATGCGCTAAACAATAAAAAAATTCAAGCAAATCTGCGAGACGGGCTGCCTTATCCTTATACTGAGCAAGACGCCGCAGATTTTATTCAAAGCATGCTGGAAGCTGATCCGAACAAAACCTTTGCCTTTGCAATCGTGAATGAAAAAGATGAAGCAATTGGAAGTATCGGAGCTTTTCGCTGCGAGAATATCCATCGTCTAACTGCTGAGATGGGCTATTATATTGCTGAGGAGTATTGGGGCCAAGGAATCGGTACAAAAGCAATCAAACAACTCACAGACCACCTTTTTGGCGATACTGATATCATTCGAATTTTTGCGGAACCTTTTTCAACTAATCATGCATCTTGTCATTTGTTGGAGAAAAATGGGTTTCAATTGGAAGGTACCTTGAGAAAAAATGCAATAAAAAATGGTGTATTACTAGATATGCAGATGTATTCTTTGATCAAATAGAAAACTCGCATGAAGCAACATTAATGCCTTCATGCGAGTTTTTATTTAAACTATTTTTTTTGTGCACTTCGTTGGAAGGCTTTAACAATTTCAACAATTGGAATAATCGCAAAGGATGCCCCAATTACAATCCCCCATTGATAAAGATCAAGATGTGCTACCCGGAAAATATCATTCAAACCTGGTACAACAATAATGATCATCATTAAAACAAAGGATAACAAGATTGCCCAGTTAAAGCTCTTGTTGCGGAATGGTCCGACCTGGAACAATGACTGATGAACAGATTTTACGTTGAAGGCATGGAATAGCTGCATCAAGCCTAATGTTGCAAATGCCATTGTCAAAGCATCAGAATGGATTTCTGCATACGTTGTATGAACTGGCCACTGAATTGCGGACCAGTAAACAAATAGTACCGTACCTGCTTCTAATATCCCTTGATAGATAATACTTGATAAAACGCCCCCAGAAAACAGGTTTGAACTGCGCCCACGAGGATTATGCTTCATCAAATCTTTTTCAGCAGGTTCCATCCCTAATGCAATCGCTGGGAAGGTATCCGTAACTAAGTTAATCCACAATAAATGAATAGGTAATAAGGTATCCCAACCAAGTAAAGTTGCAATAAACAATGTCAATACTTCACCCAAGTTGGCTGCTAATAAATATTGGACTGCTTTTTGAATGTTTGAGAAGACTTTACGACCTTCTTCAACTGCAACAACGATCGTCGCGAAGTTATCATCAGCAAGAACCATATCAGAAGCGCCTTTAGAAACCTCTGTACCCGTGATTCCCATACCAATACCAATATCCGCTTGCTTCAAGGCTGGCGCATCGTTTACACCATCCCCAGTCATAGCCACTACTTTACCTTCTTTTTGCCAAGCCTTCACGATCCGAACTTTATGTTCTGGAGAAACTCGAGCATAGACAGAATAATGTTCAACTTTCTGAGCAAATTCTTCATCAGACATTTCGTTTAATTGCGCACCAGTTAGAACAGATGCATCATCACCTTTTTCGATGATTCCTAAACGAGCAGCGATTGCTTCGGCGGTATCTTTGTGGTCGCCCGTAATCATGATTGGACGAACGCCAGCTTCTTTCGCAACTCGTACAGCTTCAGCTGCTTCAGCACGTTCTGGGTCAATCATACCGACTAAACCAGCGAAGATTAAATCATTTTCCACTACTTCAGATTCTAATTCAACCGGAACAACATCGACATATTTATAAGCCATGCCTAGAACACGTAACGCTTGTTGTGCCATGTCTTTATTATTAGCTAAAATATCTTGTTTCTCTTTGTCAGTCATTGGTACAACTTGACCATTCAATAGGATTCGCGACGTACGACCAAGTAGCACATCGGGAGCACCTTTGACAGCAACCAAAATTTTACCGGTTCCTTCTTCGTGTAGCGTACTCATTAATTTACGATCAGAATCGAAAGGCAATTCGCCGACACGTGGTTCTTCAGCTACTTTTTCACGAACATCAAAAGCATTATTTAGTCCAAATTGTACCAAAGCTGTCTCGGTTGGATCTCCAATTAAGCCACCTTCTTGGGTAAACTTCGTGTCATTCGCATAGTTCATGACTTTCATCGCCATACTATCTACTGGTACTTCACCATTTGCATCATATTGTTGATTGTCTACGTATAATTTTTCAACCGTCATCTGATTCAAGGTTAATGTCCCAGTTTTGTCTGAAGCAATAATATCAGTTGAACCCAATGTTTCAACGGCTGGCAGTTTACGAATTACAGAATTTCGTTTTGCCATTACTTGCGTTCCAAGAGCCAAGATAATTGTTACAATCGCTGGTAGCCCTTCTGGAATTGCTGCAACCGCCAACGAGATCGAAGTCAACAGCATATCAACCCAAGATGTATCGTTGAAGAAAATCCCAACAAAGAACATCACGATAGCGATAATAATAATTGCAAAGGTCAAGAATTTACTCAATTGGTTCAAATTCGTTTTAAGTGGCGTTTCTGTCTCATCTGCCTGCGCCAACATACCAGCAATTTTACCAACTTCGGTATTCATTCCTGTGTTAACAACGACACCTTTACCTCGACCATAGGTCACATTACTATTTGAATAGGCCATATTGACACGATCGCCAATACCAACTTCTCCGTCCTCAATCACAATCAGTTCTTTTTCTACCGGTACGGATTCACCCGTCAGTGCTGCTTCTTCAATCTTCAATGAAGCAACTTCAATCAAACGTAAATCTGCAGGAACGACATCTCCGGCTTCTAGCATCACGATATCACCAGGCACAAGATCCGTTGATTTTACTGAACTGATATGACCATCACGTAAAACATTCGCATTTGGTGTAGACATTTCCCGCAAAGCTTCGATTGCTTCTTCGGCCTTTGATTCTTGTACCACACCCATCACAGCATTAATGATAACAACAGCTAAGATAATGATCGAATCCACTACTTCATGAGAGACGACCGCAGATATAATTGCCGCGAACAATAAGACAATGATCATTAAATCTTTGAACTGTTCGATAAAACGAGCGAACATACTTTTCTTTTCGCCCTCTTCTAATTCGTTCAAACCGAACTCACTTAAGCGTTTTTCTGCTTCAGCGGTTGTTAATCCTTCTTCCGTCGTTTGAACTTCTGCTAAGACCTGTTCTGTTTCCTCAGTATAAAAAGGCTTTAGCAGTTGTTGTTTTTTCTCCTCTGACATTATTATCCTCCTTATTCGTTTCGAATGTCGTATACCATTCTTCTAATTACGCTAGTCTGCTCTTAATTTATGGTGATAAATTCTTAAAAGAACTTATCTGGACCTTCGAAGACATATCATTCTACTATTCTGCTAAAACAGGAAGTTGAACTGACAAAGCGTATAGAAAAACTGGCAAAGTTGAACTGACATCCTTAAAATGATGTTCCTTTTAGGAATAAAAAAATAGACTTGTGTATGCGAAAGACACATACATAAGTCTCACTATTTAAGACAACACCAGAAAATTGCTTTTCTTGCTGGTGGCGTTGCCACAGCTTGCGCTGCTAGTTACTCCCTCATGAATACAAAATGAATTATAGCATGAGAAAAGGCTGGAATACAATTACTACTTTTTAATTAATGAATTGTAAGAGTTTCCAGCAGAGACTTCTGTCCAAAAATCTTCAGCTGTTCCTTGTTCCATGCCCATTATAAACTTTTCTCGGATATCTGGATAGTTTTTAGCAAGCTGCGTCACCAAGTTCTTGATTTCTTCCCTTTTTGTTTTTTTATCCACAGGGCAAGGATTAAAAATTACAGGGAGTTCTTCACGTTTCACAAGACGGATAATTTGTTTCTCCTCTAAATAGATCATTGGGCGTACTAATGTCACCTTCGTTTTTGATAAATAGCTTTTTGGTTCAAAACTGTTTAAACGTCCGTGAAACAAAAAGTTCATAAAGTAGGTTTCAATCGCATCATCTACGTGGTGACCTAGAGCGACTTTTTGACACCCCAGCTCACTTGCGCGATTATACAGGATTCCACGGCGAAGCTTCGCACATAAAGAGCAGGGCGACTTTTCTTCACGTATATCAAAAACGACTTTCGCGATATTTGTCGGAACTACCTCTAATTGATAGCCTAAGTTTTCAACAAATTTTTTCATCGGAGTAATGTCACAGCCTTCAAATCCCATATCAAGAGTAATCGGTACAATTTCAAAGTCAAAACCTAAACGCCGTTGACGCCGAATCTGATCTAATAAATAGAGCAACGTCGTACTGTCCTTTCCCCCGCTCATTCCAATCGCCACTTTATCACCAGGCTCAATCATTTGATGAGTTAAGATTGCCCGACGCAGTGGATTGTAATAATTCTGATTGTCTTTCTTTTTAAACCCCATATTTGCTCCTTTAATCTCGTGTTTATTCAAAAAAATTTTCTTTCAAGCTATACTGATGACCAGCTGTAATGTCGTATTGGATCATTTGATATTCTTGATAAATTTTTTCTTGCTTTTGATTGAGCCGAGCTTCTTTGAACCATTGCCCGCTTTGATAATACATTCCTTTTTCAAAAGCGGGGAACTCTTTTTGTAACGCCACTAACAAATTTTGAAACCCAGTCATTTGAAGACCGCCTTGCTGAAAAAGATCTGCAGCAAAATAAAAGGGACTTGTTGTCACTTGTTGATTGCTGAGTTGATGGCGATTATCATACATCAGAAACTCTGTTTCATGTAGTAAATGTCCTTGATTCTCCTTTTGAATATTCTCTGAATAAATTCCTGGCAAATGATCTCCCCAAAAAACAACCAAGGTTCGTTCCGGTAGATCGTCTAATTTTTGCAGAAAATCCTTCAACGCTTGACTACTGTATGCAATATCTTGCAAATAAGCCCGAACAGATAAGCTATCGTCCCCTTTGACTAAGTAAGGAATGTTCGAGTATTTATTTTCGTACGGCATATGCGTTTGCATTGTCACTAAATGCAAAAATTGCGGCTTTTTATTTTTATCTAATTGATCAAAGATTTCTTGATAGGCCGCTGCATCTGAAATATACGGATTATTTTCAAGTTTATCCGTATGCTTCATTGTTTTTTCGTCCAAGAATTGATCAAACCCAAATGTTTCATAGACATCTTTTCTCTTGTACATTGAAGTATTGTAAGGATGGATTGCCGTCGTTTCGTACCCGCGTTCCTTCAATGTTCCGACCAACGAAGGAAATGAATCAAAATCCGACATCAGCATTGTATAAGGCGTAGTCATCTGTGCATTGAATAGCTCCATGGAAAAACCCGTCAAGGCTTCAAATTCGATATTCGCCGTCCCACCGCCATAATTTTGCGATAGCATCTGACCACTATAGGTTTGATCGGCGATTGTACGATAATCTTGCAGTGGATCCCCACCTAAAATTTCTAAGCCATTCAAACGACTTGGATCAGAAAAACTTTCACTCATAACATAAATAATATTCGGTTTTTCCTCTGAAGTTGTTTTTGCTTTTTTTTGATATTTCTTAGTAATTCTCTCTACATTCACTTGAGAATAATCCGCTGGCTTTTCCATCGCCTCCACCGGTAAATTATACAAAAAGCCACCCATAAACCCAGTGTTGTAATAATTCATTTTTTGACTATAGGGAATCCATAAAGCCGTTTTATTATAAGCCTTGCGCAATAGATTCCCTTGCTGGTTGAATCCACCGATATACAGCAACAAACTGCTAGTTAAAATGAAAAATACAAAACGCATCCGTTGTTGTTTTTTCTCTAACTTCCAGCTTTTCTTCAAACTAAAGAGAACTAAAATAATTCCTAACGCCAACATCAGTAAAAACAGAAGAAATAATGGAAGACCAATCATGTCGTAGATCATTCCGAATTCAGTAATCATTTTCAAATCATTTGGATAGATCGGCTCCATCCGATAGTTCATCTTCAAATAATTCGCAATTCCTACACCAATCACCGTTAAAAGATAAAATACACTACCCGATTTCAGTGAGCCTAAAAGACTGCTGACCCACCCATAAAAAATAAGCAGTACAAAGCACCCTAAAAGGAATTTTTCAGTGTGCCAAGAAAAAGCAAATTTGAACATTAATTCAAAGGAAAACTCATTTTGTGTTAGTTGAAAAAAAAGATTTGAACTAACAATTAATCCTATCACACCAATAATTTTTAACAGCTGTTGCCAAGGAATTTTTCGAAATTTGTGCATGTGTCTCTCCTATCTATGGATTTCTAAATCGTATTAATTCTTTTATCTTTAAAATACGAAATATCCTTCCAATGCCCTTCGCACATATCTTTCAGCCAGTCTATATAAGCTTTTGAATTAGCAAGGCATCCTAAATAGTTTAGCGAGAAATTAGAAGAAAGTAAAGAACGATAAGTTTACACTAAAATCGTTGGGTAAAACAAAAAAGTCTAGCAGAGTTGAAGCTCCGCTAGACTACGATTAAATTTACTATTTCCAAAAATCATCGAAGATCGTGATTGGTAAATGGCGTTTATGCTGCGTTTTATTCCACCAATTTTCAATCGTTGCTTGCGCCGTTTCGTCAATTGACTTACCTTCTAAGTAGTCATCGATATCATCATAGGTTACTCCCAATGCTACCTCATCAGAGATTAACGGCTTCCCATCTTCTAAATCAGCCGTCGGAACCTTCAAATACAAAGCTTCTTCCGCTCCTAATTCTTTCAACAGCATTTTACCTTGACGTTTATTTAAGCGGAACAGTGGTAAAATATCCGCGCCACCATCGCCAAACTTAGTAAAGAAACCTGTGATATTTTCAGCCGCATGATCTGTTCCGATAACAGCTCCTTGATTGCCGCCAGCAATTCCATATTGAGTGATCATTCGTTGACGTGCTTTGATATTTCCTTTGTTAAAATCACTGATTGCAACACCAGCTTCTTCTAATGCGGCAACCTCCGCGTCGACAGCTTCCTTGATGTTCACGCTTAAGCTAACATCTGGATTGATAAAATCTAATGCTCGCTTAGCATCCGCTTCATCAGCCTGAGAACCATAAGGCAATCGTACAGCGATAAATTTATACGTATCATCATCTGTCTCTTGCCGCATCTCTTCCATCGTAAGCTGAGCAAGCCGACCAGCCAAGGATGAATCTTGCCCTCCGCTGATTCCTAAAACAAATGTCTTTAGAAACGGATATTTTCTTAGATAAGCCTTTAAAAACTCAATACTTTTACGAATTTCTTCTTTGGGATCAATGGTAGGTTTCGTCCCTAATTCCTTAATGATTTCTTCTTGCAGCTTCATCATAAGCTTCACTCCTTTAATCTTCTTGCTCTGTTTTTACCACAGATCTACGCACTTGGTCCATAATTTTGTTTTTATGGTTCCAACACTTCGTAGAAAGATCAACTGGATATTTTTGTGGATTTAGATCACGTTTGTACTCTTCCCACAGTGAATCTAAGCTGGCTTTAGCAGTCTGCTTAACTTCTTCTAAATCTGGCAAATCATAAACAAGCTTGCCATCTACATAGATGTCTCTTAAGACTGGACGAGCCTCAAAATTTTTCACCGTTTTATTGATATATGGATAAACTGGATGGAACATATAAATTTCTTTCTCTTCTCGTGGATCCTCATCCCATAATGTGACATAATCGCCTTCTGATTTGCCATCAGATTTACGTGTGATCCGCCAAACTTGTTTTTTACCGGGAGTCGTAACTTTCTCTGCATTACTAGAGAGTTTAATGGTATCCACCATCTCCCCTTGCTCATTTTCGATTGAAACCAACTTGAAAACGGCTCCAAGCGCTGGCTGATCATAAGCCGTAATTAGTTTTGTACCAACTCCCCAAACATCGATCTTCGCATGTTGCATCTTTAAGTTCAAAATCGTACTTTCATCTAGATCGTTAGATGCATAGATCTTCGCGTCAGGGAAACCCGCTTCATCTAATTGTTGGCGGACTCGTTTGGAAATATAAGCCATATCACCGCTATCAATCCTTACACCCAAGAAATTGATTTTATCACCCATTTCTCGAGCAACTTTGATTGCACTTGGTACACCTGATTTGATCGTATCATAGGTATCTACTAAAAAAACACAGTCTCGATGAGTCTCAGCATAAGCTCTAAAACCATCGTAATCATTGCCATAGGATTGGATCAATGAATGGGCATGGGTACCGCTATCAGGAATTCCAAAAATCTTTCCTGCTCGTACATTACTTGTAGCATCGGCTCCACCAATATAGGCAGCCCGGGTTCCCCAAAGTGCAGCGTCTAATTCCTGAGCTCGGCGTGTACCAAACTCTAATAAAGGATCGTCACCGATTACTGATTTGATTCGAGCAGCTTTCGTAGCGATCAGCGTTTGGAAATTCACAATGTTCAAAAGTGCCGTTTCAACCAATTGACATTGGAGTAATGGCCCTTCCACCTGAATAATCGGTTCATTGCTGAAGACCAATTCACCTTCCACTGCAGAACGAACAGTGCAAGTAAACTTAAAGTCACGCAAATAATCAATAAAATCGGCCGGATAATGTTCTACCTCTGATAAATAGGCCAAATCGCTTTCACTGAAAGTTAATTCTTCCAAATACTTTACAAGTCGTTCAAGACCGGCAAAGATGACATAACCATTATCAAATGGCATACTGCGAAAATAGCACTCGAATACGGAATGAAGATCTGCTCGTCCTGTCTCCCAGTAAGTTTTCATCATATTGATCTGATAAAGGTCCGTATGAAGTGTCAAACTGTCATCTTCGTACAACTTTTTCATAGTCATGCTCCTCATTTGTTTTTAGTAAAATAAACTATTTCACTTATTATAGCACAAGAATTCCGAGGCAACAGTGTTAGCTCTTCAACATAAAAAAATCTATTTAAAATGACTACTCTATATCTATTTATTGCTGGTTGGAAAAGGAAAAAAAGAAAAAGGCCTTAAGCCTTTCTCGATTCAAGATTATTCTTTTGGAATTTTATACTCCACCGCAATGATATCTTTATAGGACTCTTTAGGTCTAAGACCCGCTTCGATAATTTGTTTTTTGTAGCCAACATCTACGGTAACATCTTCACGATCCACTTTTAACAATCGATGAATAATTGTATCTACTTCTTGATGACTGATTTTGCGCTTGCGATTCAGCAACAATAAATCAATTGTATCAAAGCGGTCGGCGTAAATGATCTTCGTCCGATCATATGCAAATAATTTAAGCAGCTTTACAGCTGGGCGTTTATCAAAAAAATATTTGGTTAGATTAGGATACAGTGTTTCTAAGTTAACATTACTATTCAACGGTGTTTCGATTAATTTCATTCAACATTCTCCTATCCCTACATATTTTTATTCTATAAGACTGATTTATTTTCTTTACAATGACCATTTTACCATATGAAGCAAACGTTTTTTAATGAATAAAAAAAATCTTATAAAAAAGAAATAGATTGATAAAATCGCCTTATAATCACTTGTAATCAAAAAATCTATTCTGCTTAATTTGTTTTTTAAAGGTATAGAATTCTAAAAAATTTATAGAATTCATCAGTCCATTTAGAAAAAAAAGCCACCGGAAATTTTCCGATGACTTTACGCCTTATGATGAACTAATTACATCATACCGCCCATCATTGATGGGTCCATTGCTGGTGCAGCAGCAGCTCCACCTTCAACAGGTTTGTCAGCAACAACTGCTTCAGTTGTTAATAGCAACGCAGATACTGATGCAGCATTTTGCAAGGCTGAACGAGTAACTTTTGTTGGGTCAACAATCCCAGCATCGATCATATTGACATATTCACCTGATGCTGCATTGAAACCAGTTCCTTGATCAGCATTTTTCAATTTATCGATTACAACTGAACCTTCAAAGCCAGCATTTTCAGCAATTTGACGAACTGGTTCTTCTAGTGCGCGTACTACAATTTTTATACCAGTTGCAGCATCGCCTTCAGCCTCTAATTCAGATACTTTTTTAATAACATTAACTAAGGCAGTTCCACCACCAGATACGATTCCTTCTTCAACAGCAGCACGTGTTGAGTTTAAGGCATCTTCAATACGAAGTTTTAGTTCTTTTAATTCTGTTTCTGTAGCCGCACCAACTTTAACGACCGCAACACCGCCAGCAAGTTTAGCCAAGCGTTCTTGAAGTTTTTCACGATCAAAATCAGAAGTTGTTTCACCAATTTGGCGTTTGATCATTTCAACACGATCATTCAATGCAGCTTTATCGCCAGAACCTTCAACGATTGTAGTATTATCTTTGTCTACAACAACTTTACCAGCAGTACCTAAGTTTTCAATTGTTGCTTCCTTAAGGTCTAATCCAAGATCTTCTGTAATTACAGTAGCGCCAGTTAAGATTGCGATATCTTCAAGCATAGCTTTACGACGATCACCAAAACCAGGAGCTTTCACTGCTACAACATTAAATGTTCCACGAATTTTATTCAATACCAATGTTGGTAATGCTTCGCCATCCACGTCATCAGCGATAATCAATAGTGAACGAGATTGTTGCAATACTTGTTCTAACAATGGCAAAATATCTTGAATATTCGAGATTTTCTTATCTGTGATCAAGATATATGGGTTTTCTAAAGCAGCTTCCATTTTATCGTTATCAGTAACCATGTATTGTGATAGGTAACCACGATCAAATTGCATTCCTTCAACTACGTCTAGTTCAGTATCGATCCCTTTAGATTCTTCTATTGTGATAACTCCATCGTTACCAACTTTTTCCATTGCTTCAGCAATTAACTTACCGACTTCTTCACTGCCAGAAGAAACAGCCGCAACTTGTGCAATAGCATCTTTCGAATCAACAACTTTAGAAATGCTATGCAATTCCTCAACTGCTGCTTTTGTAGCTAATTCGATTCCGCGGCGGATACCCATTGGGTTTGCCCCAGCAGTTACGTTCTTCAAGCCTTCACGAACGATTGCTTGTGTAAGAACGGTAGCGGTCGTTGTACCATCACCAGCGATATCATTTGTTTTTGAAGCAACTTCTGAAACTAATTTTGCACCCATATTTTCGAAATGATCATCTAACTCGATGTCTTTTGCGATTGTTACACCGTCATTTGTGATCAACGGAGAACCATAAGATTTTTCTAAAACAACATTGCGTCCTTTTGGTCCTAATGTAACTTTGACTGTATCTGCTAATTTGTCTACACCACGTAGCATTGCTGCGCGAGCATCTTCAGAAAATTTAATATCTTTTGCCATGATTCTTTCACCTCATTATTTTTTTTATTCTACAATTGCCATAATATCTTTTGCAGCGATGATTAAGTATTCGTTGCCTTCATATTTCACTTCTGTACCTGCGTATTTTTCAAACATTACCATATCACCAACAGCTACTGGCATTGGACTTTTTTGACCGTTTTCCAGCACATTGCCTTCACCGACAGCTACAACTTTAGCTGTTTGCGGTTTTTCTTTGGCCGCTGAAGCTAAGACTAGGCCTCCAACTGTTTTTTCTTCTTCTTGAGTAACTTCAAGAATGACACGATCACCTAATGGTTTTAACACAATAAATCCCTCCAACTAGTAATGATTTTCTAAGTTGTTAGCACTCTTGGTTACCGAGTGCTAACTCACAATTCTTATAATACCATTTTTGTTTCTTTTTGCAAGTCCTTCGTCTGCTTTTTTGATTTTTTCTACACTAAGTTTTTAATGATATATGGTATACTTGGGAACGATAAATGTTTAGAAAGGAATACTAATGACTGAAAAAAAATATAGTTTTATTACAATCTTCACTTATGGATTAGTGCTTTTTTCACCAGTTCTTTTTCAGAGTCTTCTAAAAGCCGGACCATCACTGATTATTCAGTTAACGACTCTAACCTATTTTCTAGGTGCTATCCTAATGATTTTTTATCGTATCAAATCAAAAACGTTTGGCTTAGAAATGCGACAAAAAAATCTTCTTATCACCATTTTAATTGGGATAGTTGGAATTCCTGTTTCTTTATTGCTACAAATGCTTATTTTGCAAATCGAGCAGCGTTTTCTTGGGCAATCAGTGGCTTCACAGAATACTCAAAACATTGTCCAACTAATTATGAACAATATGATTTTCATCTTAGCAACCACTATTGCTGGGCCAATTATGGAAGAATTTGTATTTCGCCGCGCGATTTTCGGCTCGTTAGAAAAAAGATTTGGTTTTTTCTTACCTGCACTACTAAGCTCTGCCCTATTCGCTTTTGCTCATAATGATGGCCACTATCTTTTATATGCAGGTCTAGGTTTCTTGTTTTGCGGTATGTATCGTTATAGCGGTCGCATCTGGACTTCTATGATCACTCATGTAGGTATGAATCTGTTAGTTATATTGACACAATTGGCATTGCAGTCGTAAGTGATATCAATCGAATCTTTTGCTATTTTATAAAAACCTCCTTAGACTAAAGATACAATGTAGCCTAAGGAGGTTTTTGTATGAAAGTAGCAATTATCGGTGCTACCGGTCATGCCGGTTCACTGATTTTAGCAGAAGCGTTGAATCGTAATTTAGCTGTAACCGCAATCGTACGCCATCCAGAAAAATTAGAGGTAGAGGTACCAATTTTAGTGAAGGATTTATTTGAACTTACTAAAAATGATATGGAATTTTTTGATGTTGTAATCAACGCGTTTCGTCCACCAGTCGGAAAAGAACAACTGCACCAAACATCCCTAAAACATCTCATCACTATTTTACGAGGAACTGATACACGTTTGATTGTAGTTGGCGGAGCTTCTTCGCTGTTTATTGACGATAAGCATAGAATGATTGAACTTTCTGATCCAAACGCCAATTATTATCCAACTGCCTACAATATGTACCAAGCGTTTTTAGACTTGAAAGCCGCGCAACAATTAAATTGGACCTACCTAAGTCCAGCGGCAAACTTTATCCCAGACGGGTTACGTACGGGCCATTATCAAGTTAGTGATGATCACTTACGCAAAAATGCCGCTGGTAAAAGTGAGATCAGTATGGCAGACTATGCCATTGCAATGATCGATGAAGTCATTGTACCGAGACACTTAAATCAGCATTTTAGTGTTTACAGTTAGAAAAAGGCAAGCCTGCAAAAGCAAGCTTGCCTCAGACTGTAGACAAAGTCCATTTTATGGATGATGTCTACAGTCTTTTCTTTTATAATAGATTTATGAAAACGAATGCAAGGAGTGATAGTTATGATGTCTAAAAACAATACGAACGGTAGAAATCAATTTGCGATGCTCACGATTGATGATTTGGTTCCTCAAGATCATCTCGTTCGAAAGATTGATGCTGCGCTTGATTTTGAATTTATTTATCCAATCGTTGAAGCCACTTACTCCGATTTAGGTCGCCCAAGTATCGATCCAGTGATTCTGATCAAATTGGTGTTTATTCAGTATTTATTCGGTATCCGTTCCATGCGGCAAACCATTAAGGAAGTCGATACCAATGTCGCTTACCGCTGGTTTTTAGGCTATTCCTTCGAGGAGAAAATCCCCCATTTCTCAACTTTTGGAAAGAATTATGTCCGCCGATTTAGAGAAACGACGGTGTTTGAGGATATTTTTGCCTATATTTTAGAACAAGCAGTTAAAGCAGGTTTTGTAACAGAGGATCATTTGTATCTTGATTCTACCCACATCAAAGCTAACGCCAATAAACATAAGTTTACGAAAGAAATGACCCATGATGAAGCGAAAGCCTATCAGGATGAATTAGAAGATGAGATCAATCGTCAACGAATAGAGGCTGGAAAACGCCCTTTTACTTTGGACTTAGAAAAGGAAGTGAAGCTGAAAGAAAGAAAAATAAGTAAAGCTGATCCGGAAAGCGGCTACTACGTCAAAGGCGAACGAGAAAAACAATTTGCTTATTCTGCCCATACTTCATGCGACGACAACGGATTTATTCTTAGCACAATCATCACTCCTGGAAATATTCATGACAGTCAAGTCGCCTTTCAGCTCGTCAAACAATCGAAGAGACTTTTTCCTGAAATCAATTGTGTTGTCGCTGATGCTGGGTATAAGACACCTAAGTTTGTTCACTTTTTGACTCATTTGAACCTTCGACCTTGTTTGCCTTATTCAAGGCCCAAAGGGAAAAAGGGGCTATTATCAAAAAATGAGTTTCTCTACGACGAGTATTTTGATTGTTATATTTGTCCGCAAGATCAAATGCTCGCTTTTTCAACGGTTACTCGAGAAGGGTACCGAGAATACAAATCCAATCCAAAAGAATGTGTGAACTGTCCTCTGCTAAACCAATGTACCAAAAGTAAAAATCATCAACGAGTCATCACGAGACATGTTTGGGGAGATCTGATGGATGAAGTGGAACATCTTCGCCTAACGGATCTGAATAAATCAATTTACAAAAAACGGAAACAAACGATTGAACGAATATTTGCGGATGCAAAAGAAAAGCATGGGATGCGTTGGACCAAGTATCGAGGCTTGGAAAAAGTCGCGACGCATACGATGCTAGTGTTTGCTGCAATGAATTTAAAGAAATTAGCCACCTGGCTATGGAAAGGCAAGGAGCCTTTATTTTTTTGTTCAAAAATTCGAAACGAAGTAGATAAAAAGCTGTTCCAAGCTCGAGTTACGAGCTTGGAACAGCTTTTGTCTACAGTCTGAGGCAAGCCTGCAAAAGCAAGCTTGCCTTTTTAGATCGCATATAATTCGGTTGCACTATCTGGATCGGTATCAAAAATTTGGAACTGGTGATTCACACCAAGATCATAACGCGTAAGTGTTTCTTCCATCGTCATATGCGCCAATTCCTTCATATTATTCTCTTTACTTAAATGTCCTAAATAGATTCTCTTTGTCCGGTCGCCTAAAATGTCGGTCATAACTAATGCTCCATCATCATTAGACAAATGTCCGCGATCACCCAAAATACGTTGCTTTAAGCTCCATGGGTAGGCTCCCATACGCAACATTTCCAAATCGTGATTGCTCTCAACTAAATATGCGTCGGCATCTCGAATCGTTCCTCTCACATGCTCGCTAGCATATCCAGTATCCGTCAGCATCACGAAAGAATGGCCATCCTTATAGAAACGATAAAACTGCGGAGCAGCAGCATCATGTGAAACGCCAAAACTTTCGATGTCTAAATCACCCAAAGTCAATACTTTCCCCATCTCAAAGATATGTTTCTGTTCCACATCAACTTTCCCGATCAAAGGAGCCATCGCTTCCCAAGTTTTTTCGTTGGCATAAACAGGTAATTTATATTTTCTCGCTAAAACTCCAACGCCATGGATATGGTCGCGGTGTTCATGAGTGACTAAAATCGCATCTAAATCCTCAGGTTTTCGATCGACCTCTGCCAATAGCGAAGTGATTTTTTTCCCACTTAAGCCAGCATCAACCAAGATTCTTTTTTGCGGACTTTCTAAGTATAAAGAATTTCCAGTACTGCCGCTGGCTAAGATGCTGATATTGAAGGCATTATTCATTTCTAACATGAGCAATTGGTCCCCTTTTTTAAAACTGTCCTCAGTATACAACCCTTTTTATGGATTTTCCACCTTTGGAACTAAATTATTCGTAATCACCTGATTATTTAACGCATTGACTTTTTCAATTTGCGTTGTCTTGTCTGGAGTGCTTATTTTAACAAACCACACTGGAACATAGACATTTTTTTCCCGCACCTCAAGTGTTCTAAAATACCCCAAATAAATATTGGTAATCGTCGAATCGCTTGGAATACTGTTATTGATATACAGCGTATTTAAAATCTCTTTTTCAGAATAAAGTGTCATTTTTTCACGTAAGGGTTCAATTTCTTTTAGACGAGTCTGAGTATACTTGATGATTTGTTCTTGATCATTGTTTTTTTCGATGTCCAGTGTCACACGAGAGGTCTCATCCACAAATGGAATTCCTTCATAGGATTGAGCTCCGACAATTTTACTTAACTCATCGTCTTTCTTAGAAATATCTGGCAAGTAAGTATACTCTTGTCCATCCATAATGAAATCCGCATCCTTCATGAGACGATTAAAACTGCTGGTAGCTTTTTTCAAATCAAATTTTTTCTCTCCACCTGGATAACTCGTTAATACTCTGTCTGTGATATTTGAATTTCTCGCAATTGTTTGATTTCCTGAAGCACCTAATAATGTTTCAAAATTATCTTGCTCAGCACTTAGATAATATCCTTCACGGTGCTCATCAGATACGTCTTCCTTGATCTTGATTTCATCATTATCCAAACGTTGCAAAATATCCTCTCGCTGATTCGAACTTGTAACAAGACTTTGCTCATGTTGATTATTCCAATAAATACTGAAAAGAAAGATGTTCAATCCAACAAAGACGAGAAAAAAGATCCATTCGATTTTTCTGAAATCCAATTAACTCGCCTCCGTTTCAAAGTTTCCTTGCATCAGCTGATTAGCAGAATACCAATTATTGTCATATTTAACAAACCATTCCGGAGTCAAAGCAACCAACTTATTCACACCATCAATATCTTGCCATGTGTAGCCGATAATAAAACTTTGAACTTTATCAAGATCAAAGCCAACTGCGGCCAGACTATTTTCAACTTCTAAGGTACTGGGTAGTTCTACTTCTTCATCTGAAGGAATTGGTACCTGTACAGTATCCATACTCGTTTCAATTTTAATTTGCGGTGTCGATGCAGTAGTCGAATCTTCAATTTTCACACTCATTTTTCCTTTTGATGATGGGCTAAATATCGGATAGCCTTCAACAAAGATCCGAAAATTAATCTGTCCTTCATGATGATCAAAGTAGCGCAGATTACCCACAGCAGTTCCTAGACGGCTAACATAATTGAAGCTCTGACTATATATGCTTTCTTTAGATAAATCACTTGGTAATTCACCATTGAATGTAACCAAACGTTTTTGTTCGTCCATCACTAGTTCTTCATGTCCACTAACAAAAGAACGCATACCACTTTCTTCTTCCTCGCCTCTAGCTTGATCAGGGTTTTGAAAGAACGCATTACGAAATAGTGAATAAGATTGGGTAGTTAAAATATAACTATATTTCTTTAAACGAACTCGATCTTTTGTGCGCAAAAGACGGGGAACTAAAGGATTTTCAGCCGACATTGGCAAATATTTCTCTTGATTCTTTTGATAAATCGTTTCTAAACCAGTGAAATCTGCTGAAATCGTCGCTTCATATACTGTGTCTTTGCTGTAATTTAAAAAACGAATTTTTTTCTTAGAAAAATCTACTTGTATTTTTGAAAACGTCAGCTTTTCTGATTCCTTCACTGAATTCAAATTAATCGGCATATCAAAAACCTTTACGTATTCAGTCAAAGAGAAGCCGCCTTCGTAATTCAACTCAATTCCATCATTTAAGCTGTAGTAATTCTTTATCTCTTCTTCACCCTGTGCGACCTCTTGAAGTTGTCCATAAGTACTTTCTGTTAAACGTGCTTGGGTTGTAGCTAATAAATTTTCGCTACTTGTTTGAAATTTACCTTCGCTCACATCCCAAATACCACGGATCGGTAAAAAAGCATCTGTTGCCTTCGCGTAATTCTGATCATTTTTCACTGCTTGCTTACTTGTATTGATATCGGCAGTTTTTGAGGTGGGACTAAGCCAAATGGCATAAGTCAAGACGAGACTGAGCAAGATCAGAATAAAAAGCGCGATGCGGATGATTTTTTCTGATAATTTCATTCCCAAATATCCTCCTCATAAGGTTCATAAGGTAAAGAAATGTAGAAGGTGGAACCTTTCCCTTCAACACTTTCGACCCAAATTTGACCTTGGTGGGCTTTCATAACTTCTTTAGAGATAGCTAAACCTAGCCCTGTGCCCCCTTGTTGACGGGCTCTTGCCTTATCTACACGATAGAAACGCTCAAATACTTTTTCTAAATCTTTCTTAGGAATTCCCAAGCCTTCATCAGAAATACTCAAAACAACATTGTTGTGCGTCTCCATCAAATGAACTTCGATTTTTCCGCCGTCTGGTGAATACTTGATCGCATTATTCATGATATTGTCGATTACCTGCATAATCTTATCTGTGTCGATTTCAACCCACAAATCCCGCTCTGTAAATTCACGGACAATTCGATAGTTTTTCTCTTGGTTGTTGACCATCATGTCGAAGCGATCCAAAATATAATCCACCAGTTCATTGAAGTTAACCAACTCAAGATCCATCTGCTGTGCTCCAGAATCCATCCGAGAAAGATTTAACAGATCATTGATCATACGAATCATACGGTCAGTTTCACCCAAAGTCACATGGATAAATTCTGGTGCTACGCTCTTATCCTCCCATGCGCCTTCTTCTAATGCTTCTAAATAGCTGCGAACACTAGTTAGGGGCGTGCGTAATTCATGAGAAACATTCGAAACGAACTGACGTCGCTCTTCCGCCGTTTTTTCTTGTTCAGTGACATCATGGATGACAACAACTAAACCGCTGATAAAGCCAGATTCACGACGAATCATAGCAAAATCTGATCGTAACGTCATGCGATCTTCCTCAGAGTCAGATTTTGAACGGTCAATTAATATCTCTTCTGGTGTCTCTAATAATTTCCGTAATGTGTACTCTTCCTCTAAATCCAACAAAGTCAAAATTGATTGACCGATGGCTTGTTCACTCGTCGTGTTCAACAAGGACAGAGCCATCTCATTGATAGTGATAACTTTTCCACGGCGATCCGTAGCAATAACCCCATCTGTCATATGAGTCAAAACACTGTCTAAACGATTTCGCTCTGCTTCCATCGTATCTTGGGCATCTTCAATTCGATCAGATAGTTTATTGAAGGTTTCCGCTAATTGACTTAATTCGTCATGTCCTTGAACATCAACCTTTTCTGAATAATCACCTTGTGCGATTCGTACTGCTTGTTTTTGCATTTCCTTGATCGGCTTTGTAATGGAACGCGCCACCAATAATGCCACAACGATTGAAATTAACCCTGCAATCAAAGAAGCAGTGAAGAAAATTAATGCAGTATTACCGATTTCCGAGTATTTCTGTTCGATATCGCTCTTAACATAAAGAGCCCCGATCACAGCCGAATCGCCGGTCGGGGACTGAATTGGTTGAACATTGATATATACCCGTTTATTATTGTCATCCAAAGTGACGTATTGTTTCATTGAAAAGTCATCAATATCACTATATTCGTTTCGTTTCCCAACGATAGAATCTTTTTGGCCTACGTCATTGGTTGCTAGAACGATTCCTTTATCATCTACAACCCACATTTCCTTAATATCAGCAGCGGAGTTGTTTTCCAAGAGACGTTGCAGCTGATCAGCTTCGTTCTCGCTATCCTCTGCCATCGTCGAACCAAGTGTTGTACTCAACAATGCTACTCGTTGATTCATTTCTTTGGTAAAATTCTCAATCGTTGATTTTTCAAGCCCTCGAATAAAGTACGCTCCGATGATCTCGATGGATATCAGTAAGATTAAAATAAATGAAAAGGCGATTTTAAAGTTGACTGATCGATAAAAACGGACTTTCTTTTCCATACTTACTCCTGTTCAGGGTTGCGTAAATAATAACCTACGCCACGTCTTGTTACTAAATAGGTTGGATGGCTTGGATTATCCTCGATTTTTTCTCGCAAACGACGCACAGTCACATCCACGGTACGTACATCCCCGAAGTAATCGTAACCCCAAACAGTTTGCAATAAATGCTCCCGAGTCATCACTTGACCAATATGTTTTGCTAAGTAATGCAGCAATTCAAACTCACGATGAGTTAATTCAATCGTATCTCCGTGCTTAGTTACCATGTAAGCATCTGGATGAATCGTTAAATCACCTATAGTCAAATCACTTTGTGTTGTTTGCTCTTCTTCTTTTGGCGCTTGTCCGCCCCGACGTAAATTTGCTTTTACACGAGCCACTAATTCACGATTAGAAAACGGTTTAGTTACATAATCGTCCGCTCCTAATTCTAACCCTAAAACCTTGTCGATTTCAGAATCCTTTGCCGTAACCATAATGATCGGCATTTCATGGGTCTTGCGCACTTCACGAGCCACTTCCAAACCGTCCTTTTTAGGTAACATCAAATCTAATAAAATCAAATCTGGATTGACCTCTTCGACTTTTTCCAAGGCTTCTTCACCATCGTAAGCGGTAAAGACTTCATAGCCTTCTTTGGTTAAATTGAATTTCACGATGTCCGAAATCGGCTTTTCATCGTCAACTACTAGAATTTTTTTCACTAAGAGTCACCTCATACCTTTGTAAGATTGTATGTACGCCATACCATTATACAATAATTTCAGAGCTGTTTCATCTTTTCAAACAGACGACGAATCTTTTACAACTATTACTTAAGAAAAACTAGATAAAATATTCATTTATTGAAGCCATAATAAAAAAGATGAGCACACGCCCATCTTTTATTCCAGAATCTCCAATAGAGACTTACGCCTTTATATTAGTCCAATACTTGGCATACCACACCCAGCGAACCAGGACCTGTATGGACTGACAATGCTGGTGAGACTTTACCGAAATAAATATTCTCAGCTGTAGGAAATAGTTCTTGTAATCGTTGCTTAATTTTTTCTGCTGTTTCCAATGCATCAGCTTGTGTGACTGCTAAATTGAACCGCTTGTGATTTCCAATGTGCTCTTTCACCAATTGAAGTGTTTTGTCGATACTCTTATTCAACCCTCTTACTTTTGCAACAGTATAGTAAATACCATCTGAATTACATGAAATGATCGGCTTCAATTTCAAGGCACTGCCCAATAAAGAAGAAACTAAGCCAATTCTTCCACCTTTTTGCAAGTATTCCAATGTATCAACATTGAAAAAAATTTTTGTTTTTGGAATTTTGCTCTCAACTTCTGTGATAATCTCTGTAAAAGATTTTCCTTGCTTAACCAAGTCACCAGCATAGATTGCTAAAATCCCCGCACCAATCCCAACATTTTTCGTATCAATTGATTGAAAGACTAAGCCTTCATAATGTTCGCCCAGCACACGCAATGCATTGTACGTTCCACTCAAGCCACTGGAAATCGTTACGATGATTACATGTGTGAACCCTTGTGCTTTGATATCATCAAATACTTGATGAATCAATTCACCATCAGGCAAAGAAGTCGTCGGTAGTTCTTTTTTGATCAATGGAAAAATAGTATCAGAACTGATATCAATCCCATCGCGGTATTCTCGATCACTAAAAATGATCCGTAATGGTACCATAAAAAAAGGACCATTATCTATAACTTCTCTTGGAACATCCGTCCCAGAGTCAACTAGGATCGCAATTTTTTCATTCATCATTTTCGCCTTCTTTCTGTTGATCCAATTGAATGATTTTTTCAGCTAACATTTTTTGTGTGAATGAAGCAACAGCGCTTTCCATCGCTAAATAATAAAAGTCATCGCTCCTGCGAGTCAAATGAACGTCCTCACCTAAAACGATTTTAGAAACTTGCCTCAATGCTTCTTCTTGTACCTCACAAAAACTATTGTAAGCATCCTTCGGTTCGTTAATTGCCAGTTGCATACGAATCAACTCGTTAATATCTGGGATTGCAAAAACTTGTTTTAATAAGGTAATCGCGATCAGATATGCCAAATGATTCCGATTGTATCTCTTTTTTACTGGTGGTGGTACTAATTTATGCTTAACGTAATTGTTGACCATCGCACTAGATAAAAGTTGATGTTTTTCATCTTCAATCAGCGGCGATAAATACCGATCAACTAGAGTAATCACTTGATCCATATATAATTCTAATTCGGGTAGCTCTTCCCAACGAGGCAATCGTAATTCCTTTAGTCCTTCTGCCCAGGATCTGAGCTTAGTCTCTTCCATTTTTACACCCCTTTCAGTGTCATTTTATCAAAATTATGGAAATTATACAATATAGTTTCTAAAACTAGGTAATTGAAGAGATTTTTAATGAAATTTTTTTAGTTTATCCTTGCATTCTTTTTTTCTCAGTGCTAATATATGAAAGTACTTTGTTTGGGCCGTTAGCTCAGTTGGTAGAGCAGCTGACTCTTAATCAGCGGTGCTGAAATAAAGGGATTCTTCTTGAAATGTTGATATGTAAGGTTTCTAAGGGGATTTTTGATGAGGTTTTTGTTAACAACAATAATTTGCCAACAAATTGCCAACGATTTTAAATCGTTTTTTTTGTTTTTTGGACTAAGCAATGTGAGAGTCGCTTAGTCCTTTTCTGTTATTTTAAATCCTAAATTTGCAGCGAGGTTTCTAATGAACTTGCTACTTCAGTTTTGAAATTAGCATTTAAATGCGTATATAGATTAGCAGTAGTTGTATAAGAAGCATGGCCCAACCATTCTTGTATCTTTTTCATATCTTGACCATTAGCAAGTAAAATGGATGCATTTGAATGCCTCAAATCATGAAATCTAATGACTCTAAGATTATTCTTTTTCATGATTTTATTTAAACGATGAGTAATATAAGTTGGTTTCATAAGATGTCCATCTTCCATAGTAAAAAGATACTCATTATCGTCTTCGTAATATTCTTTTCCATAATCCTTCCTATTTGATTGTTGCCATTTGGCCCAATTAACCAGCTCCTTTTCTATGCCTTCTACTAAAGGCAAGGTTCTATAACTGGTACTATTCTTTGTTCGATCCAAACGAAGTGGATTGGAGTAGTCTGCTGGATTATCAGTTACAACATGATTTATTGTAATTTTTTTTTCAACAAAATCTATGGCACTCCATTTTAGACCTAGAACTTCACTTCTTCTTAAACCATAGAAAGCAGTGAGTAGTATTACTAGTTTAAGTTTCTCTCCATGAGCAGCTTTTATCAGCTCTGTAACTTCTTCACTATTGTAATATTTTTGCATAAAATGGTTCTTCTTTGGTCTTTTTACTCTATCCGCAACATTTACAACACAAAGCTCATTAACAACTGCATTTTGCAAAGCTTTTCTCAAAAAAGCATGGTAATGAATAACTGTATTTGTGGTACAACCATCATTAAGTATCTGTTGATAGAATTTTTGTAAATGAACAGGACGTAAATCAACTAGAAGTAATTTGCTAGATTCAAAAAAAGACTTAATTCTTTTCTCAACATATTTCTTGTATCCAATATATGTTGCATAAGACACTTCCTTATTTATCACATTTAGATAATCAACAAGATAGTCATAAAATAATAAATCTTTTCTACTATCCAATAGTGGATCAACTTTTCCTAGTGTGTTTGTTTGAGATAACTGATTTTCAATTTCTTTAATGAAGTCTTCTTTAATTTTTTCTGCTCTTTTTTTGTTTCCTTTCTTCTTTAATTTGGTATCCCGCCACTTTTGTCTAGACTTTCCATTTTCATCTTTGAAAGTGACAACAACATGTAATGTACCTCTTTTTTCGACGATATTTGCTCGTAATTTCAATTTTCTGTTCCTCCTAAAAATTGAAAAAAGTCAGCAACTGATATCAAATCTGACTCCTTAATTATAACATAGTATCAGATTTTACAATGCGCTGAATCAGATTCCAATAGAAAATCAATAATATATCTTTTAGGAATCTTATACTTCCGACCAACTTTTAGATGATTTATTTCGTTTGTCTTAAGTAGAGTGTAAGCTTTGTTTCGTCCAATATTCCCCAGCATGATTCTCATATCATCAATGCCTACTATATCCGTGTACTGAGAAAAAATATTCTCATAGTATTCTCTCATTCTTCACTCCCCTTACATGTTCTACAGAAAGCAGGAAATTTTTTGTCATTTTCTGTTCCTTTTTTAATTGCATTTTTTTTTCGTAAATGCTAAACTATCTAAGTATTAAAAATTCGGGCTGTTAGCTCAGTTGGTAGAGCAGATGACTCTTAATCATCGGGTCGCGGGTTCGAGCCCCTCACAGCCCATTGGGTGCCAAACCCACGGAACAGATAAACGTTGGTGCGAAAGCATTTAGAAAACGTTTATGCTGTTCCTTTTTTTGTAAACATTTTGATTATACAATTTTGTCAAGCTACTCATTGCTACTGAGTACATAGGAATTTCACCTCTCCGCTATTTACGCCGAGCCTCACGGAAGTACCATTATCTTTCTAAGTGTCTTTGCGCCTGTTTTAGCTTCAACAGTTGAACATAACTATTTGATCGCTCCTTGATTAACATCAATTCATTGCGATAGTTTGTCCTAGCTCTTCTTAGAAATAAACGTGCCTGACAAATTATTATTCAGTTTTCAAAGAACGCTACTTTTGAAAGTTCACATTTTTTCACTCATTTGTTTCGGTGAATTTTCAAAAGTTGAAGTAATTTCACTCACTTCTTAAAGAGTCTTTAAAAAAGGCTCTTTAAGAAACCAATCAATCATCTTCAAATGTGCATAAATCTATATTGCCAATATCCCCTCTGAACTCTCTCCACATTGAATCGTTTTTCTTGATTCATTCGACTTAAAATATTAGAAGACAAATTACCATACGAAATATTGATATTTTCTGACTCTACTAACCATTTATAAATTTGTCCCGTTGTTTTAGGTGTTGGACTTGCCTTTAAAAATGAAGCGATTTTAGTTGCGATAATATCAAAAGAATGTTGATTCTGACTTTTTTCTTTTTGTTCTCGATATTTTTGCAACTCGATTTCTTTTTTAGGGATTCTTGAAGAAACTGTAAGTTTGTTTTTTGAGACAAATAGATTTTCTAGCAAGAAGAACTTGCATTCCTCATACTTATCCAATAGTTCGCCAATTCTAGATAACATTTCTTCTAATTGATCCGTAAGCTTGCTTTCTTCTTTCGATTTCACCCAAAACACTCCTTCATCGTTATTTGATGTCTTTTAAGATTTTTCTTTCGGAATTTCAGCGGCGAGATACCTTCGACCTTTTTAAAAACGGTTGAAAAATGTTGAGGACTCTTAAAGTTGAGCCTTTCAGAAATCTCTTCAAGAGAGAGAGTTGTTTCATTTAGCAACCTTTTAGCTTCTGCACACTTCACTCGTCTAAATAAATTAGAGGGTGTGTCCTTCCCATATTTTCTACACTGTCTTGTCAAGGTAGACTCACTAACATGGATTCCGGAGCAAAAATCATCCATCGTCAAATGCTCGTATCGATGCTCATACATAAATACTAGCAAAGATAGAAAAGAATGTTCGCCTCTCAATAACTGCGAAT
Source organism: Enterococcus sp. DIV0187 (assembly GCF_051713785.1). Taxonomy (NCBI): domain Bacteria; kingdom Bacillati; phylum Bacillota; class Bacilli; order Lactobacillales; family Enterococcaceae; genus Enterococcus; species Enterococcus sp. DIV0187. The sequence goes on along the minus strand of NZ_JBIOQO010000001.1, from coordinate 4,044,954 downwards.
TTAAGACCCATAGTTTATTGACTAAAGATTCCAACACAACATCCACCGGATACGTCAGATTTTCAGTTTCGTAATAAGAAAAGAGCAAATAGCATAGCTGGTTGATTTCCTCTGTGGACTTTAATGGCAAATTTGTAAAATCAAATGGCAAGGAACCACATTGGATGTCTAGCAAAATTCTCAATAACTCATCTTTAGAATCTTCATTATTCTCTAACTTTTGCTTCGGATCACAAGCCAAAGAAAATGAGATGGATGGTTCCGTTTGATCCTCTCTCTTCACTTGATGGATCAAGAGAGCAGCGTTATTCGTTTCAGATAAATGAACTGGTTTCTTACTTCTATCTAAATACTGAACATTTTTGATTGGAATCATCTTTCTCACTTCCCTCAATACTTGTTAATTAATTTTTATCATGCATTGTTATCGGAAAAAAGAGTATTTAAGGCTTATGAATGACTGGCATAAAAACATGAAAGAAATCTATAACTTGTTTTGATTTTTTATTAAGAGGAAAAGTTCTGAAAAAATGCCAAAAAGCACATGAACAGTCTAGTTTCAACAGTCATGTGCTTCTTATTCAACTTATTTTCTTGAGGGGGAGATGAACTAAACTGTTCCTCAATTTAAAACTACTACTTAATTACTCTATAAAATCTTGCAATTCCTCCAAATCATGAAAATTAACTTTTTTACAAATCAGGATTGAATCTATATCCAACATCACGAACTGTCAAAATATATTGAGGATGTTTTGAATCATCTTCAATCTTTTTTCGTAGTTTACTAATTAATGAAGTAACGCTACTCTTGTTTCCAATAATCTTTTTATCTTGCCAAATTAGTTCGTATAAAGAATCAGATTGATAGACGATTCCTGAATGGCTAGCCAATTTATAAAGACATACAAATTCCTTATATGTTAGGTCAATTTTCTTTGAATTCTTGTAAACAACCATTTTAGCTGGATCAATTGTCAAATTTCCCTTTTGTAACTTACTATTTAAAACCTCGTGATACTCACTTAAAACTCCATGTTTTTTAGCAACAACCAAAAGATCTTCATAAAGCAACTCCCCATCTGGATTTTCTAAATCAAATATCATCAACTTTCTCATTAATTCGCTCTTCTCTATTTAAGTAATCTATATAAAATAAAAAATTGATACTTCCTTGGATTCATTCTTAAAAAAAATCAAGCTCTTTAGACATCTGTGACTAATTTAGTTTTCCCTTCAAATACCTGTTCAAAATTCAAACTTAAATTATTATAAGATATTCCCTTTCGTTGTTTTATGATTTTCAACTTAGAAAAAAATTTTTAAAATCTATTCTAATAATAAGAATTTAATAAACACTTTCTTGAACTATCGAAAGATAGTATATAAAAAAAAACTAATAAAAAGGCAGACTCTAGTAAGATAATCAGTTATCTAAAATTGAACAAGCTAGTACATTATCAAATCTTTTTAAAATTCAATCATTATTTCACCTGAACACTTAAATAGTCTAAAAACATCAACATTAAGTATTGGTATATCATCATACAGATTATATGTCTTATCATACCTTTCTTTGAAAGATCTAATGAAATTTTCATGACTCAGAAGAAAAATACGAGAATTAGATTCAAATTGTTCAAGAAGATTCTCAAATCCTTTATCCACTCTATGCCAAAAATCCTCATGATTTTCCGCTTCGGCACTAGGATCAAATCTTTTCAAAGTATTCATGATTGTCATCATTGTTTCTCTGTGCTCCATCTCCTTCATAGTTTTATATCCAAAATAATCCAATATCGGCTTCCAAACAGTTTCAATTTTTTCTGCTTCAAAACTTCCAAAATAGTATTCTCTAAAATAATGATAAGGATAAACATTAAAATTCAAGGATTTTTTATTTCTCATAGAAATAATTTTTGCTGTTTGAATAGCTCTTCCTGAATCACTAGAAATGAAACAATCAAATTTAATATCTTCCATTTTTTTTGCTAAAAGATATGCTTGTTCTTTTCCTTTTTCAGTTAAAAATGAATCGCACCATCCTTGTATTTTCCCAAATTGATTTAAAATTGTCTCACCATGACGAACTAAGTAAACTTCCATTTTTCCACCCTCTTTCATACAATTAAATCTTTCCAAAACCTATTTTTAAATAACCATAGCAGTTTATTATCCTGTTATATTTGGGTCTTAAAGAATCAATCTTGTAATTAAATTAAGCAACTCCATCAAAAAAGTTGCATATTATATCCATCTATATTATGTAATTGCTCACATAGAATATTGAAGTTAGGCGTCTTATTTCAATCTAATTCCCCTATTTCTCACTAATTCAATATTGGCTAGCATCTAAGTTATTAAATATAGCCAATATGTTAAGCAATGATCTAGTCACTACTTTCGATAAAATATTTATTTATCGCACCTTTTCCAATACTAATCTATGTGTTAACGGCAGCTTTAAAATGGATCTTTCCCTGAATTGTTGAAAGTACTGTTATACTAACAAAAAGAACATTTCAGTCAGGAGAGAGGCTTTATGGAGTTTTCGCTTCCAAATTTTCACTGTACGTCTTACAAAGAGAAAGATGGCTGCTACTATTTTAGAGGGAAACTAAAACCTAGCAGTTGCTTATGCCCTACGTGCCAAACGGAATCGGTCACTGTTCATTCTTTGTATTCTAAAACAGTTCAAGACTTACCTATCAGCGGGAAACCAGTATTCGTTGTTGTTAATGTCAGAAGATTCAAGTGCAAGAACAATGAATGTTCGATGATTTATTTTACTCAAACCAGTGATTTTACAACGACTGGGGCAACGAAAACAAACCGACTAGAAGAATTGATTATTGATGTAGCCACTCATACAAGTCTCCTTCAAGCCACCTATATTTTGCGAAACATGGGTATACAAACCAGTAAAAGTGCCATTTCTAGACTTTTAAAAAAAAGTACTTCTTTCCATTGATTCATCGATTTCTGTAGCTTGTTTAGATGACTTTGCCGTGCGAAAACGTCAATCTTATGGTTCTATTTTGATTGATGCACAATCTAGAAAAGTGGTCGATCTTATTCCATCTAGAAAACTTTCCGATGTTCAAAAGTGGCTTCAAAATTTTCCGAATCTAACATTTGTCATTCGTGATGGCTCACACACTTTTAGAAGTGCCATTTCTGAAGTATCTCCGGATATTATACAGATTGCTGATCGGTTTCATGTTCTTAAATCGTTAACTGAGCATGCAACCAAAGCACTTCGATCGTTAATCCCAAAGAAAATTGAATTAGACAAAGAGAAAACGAAACCAGTCTCAAAACAATTAACTTTCGCTCAAAATCAAAAACAGTTGCTTATTTCATTCGTGCGGGAAAAACGAACCGAAGGTTGGAAATATGCTGAAATTGCTCGGTTATTCCAGCTAGATTATCGGACGGTTAAACGTTACTGCGATCCGACTATTGATGCATTAGAGGACCACCAACAGAAAGATTCCGTTACTGAAATCAATTCTTACGTGGCACGATTACAACAGCTGTTACTACAACATGAAAAATTACATGATGTGTACAAGGTTTTAGTTAACGAAGGTTACTCTAGAGCTTTTTCGACTTTCCGAAAATCCTATAAACAAGCTCTAGAAACATACAACAACCGTCGAACGATTACAAAAAAAGTGCTACGTAGGCCCATCATCAAATGTCTATTTGTGAAAGAGTTTTTTTAACGTGAATTGGATGAAACGACTCAATACGTACTGAAATCAGAACCAAAAATTTTAGAAATTCTTCAATTGGTAACAACATTTCGAAAAATTTTATCTGATTGCAGTTTGAATGCGCTAGATCAGTGGATAAGTATCGTACGAAGGCTGAATAACAAACACCTCAACACATTTCTAAATGGATTGGAACGAGATAAAGATGCCATTCAAAATGCACTAATTTTTCCGGAACTCTCTAATGGTTTAGCCGAAGGTAAAATAAATAAATTGAAGAAGATAAAGCGAATGATGTTCGGCCGTTGTCACTTTCAAACATTAAAAATGAAGGTTCTATTATCTGAAAAATGACTTCCATCAACAATTCAGGGAAAGATCCATTTTCAAGTGGCCAAAAACCATTTAGCAATGTCCGTTGACACTAATCTACTCATTTTTTTATGTAAGTATAAATGTACTTAGTCTATTTTTAAGCAAAAATGAATAGGAATAAACAAAAAAATTGGGGTGATTTTATTTATCCCTATTACATTAATAAAAAATGGTTGGGTTTTCAATTCTTTGTAACTGTTTAAACTTCTATATTCACACCTCCTTCTATTGTTATTTACCTCCTTTCTTTTAATCTGATTTAAGAAATTTAACTTTCAAAAATTCTTAAATGTTTATAACTAAGTGGCACAAACTTAAGTACCACTTGCTATTGATTTCAAATATCATGATCTTAATTCTAATAATCAATAATCATATTTAATATCTCATCTAAAAGTATCTTCATTTATCTTTTTAAAATAAACCATTCAAGTAATTCTGACATTCAAATATCTAATTTCTTGTTACGTTATTCACAACAATGAGCAAACAATTAGTTTCTGATTATGATCTCTATCAATTTCTCTTGAGTAAGTATTTCTTATCCAAATACCCTTACTAAACGGAATATGAACTACTTATTTTAAAATTCTATTCCTTTTCTAGCCTGTTGCCCTAGATCGTAAGGGTGTTTTATTTTTTTTATTTCTGATACATAATCTGCTATAGCAATCATTTCGTCACTTGGCATACTACCTGACAAAATCACTTCTAAGTTTTCAGGTTTATTTTTAAGATAATCCAAAACAGGTTGTTCATCTAATAAACCAGCTTGAATTGTATAAAGAATTTCGTCAAGAAAAAGAACATCAAAATTCTCCTCTGCTTGTTGAGTAACTTTTTCAAACTGAGAATAATAAAAATCGAATCGTTCTTGTCGTTCCTTATCCGACAAAGCAATACTAAATTTTTCTCTATCTAAACCATCTACAATTGTAATATTTTCACTTAAATTTAGAACATTTCTTTCACTTGTTGTATTATCTTTCATAAATTGATAAATCAATACTCTAAACCCGTTGCCAGCTGCCCTAGCACAAAGTCCCATTCCACTTGTTGTTTTACCTTTTCCGTTTCCACAATAGATATGAATCAAACCTGTTCTCTTTTTCAAAGAATTTACCTACTCTCCATGTATTTAATTACAGTAAATCAATATAACAAGCATCCATTATTTTTTGTTGATCTTTTAAATAAATTCGTGGGACTCGTTTTCCAATTGCACACAGTATTTCATAAGAAATTGTGTTAGATAGTTCTGCTACCTTATCAACAGTATTTTCTTCATCCCCATCTTTTCCAATGATAGTCACTATATCACCGATCTCTATCCCTTTTAAATTAGTCACATCAATCATGCACATATCCATGCAAATACGACCTACTTGCGGCATTCTTTTTCCATCAATTAGCACAGAAAGTTTACCTGACAAATTTCGCATCAAACCGTCAGCATAGCCAATACCAAGTACGGCAATCACAGAATCCTCGTCTGCTTTCCAATTCCTCCCATAACCGACAGTATCCCCTTTTTTTATATGTATGATATTTGACACTCTAGATTTAAGTGACATCACAGGCTTGAGATCTACTGGAAAATCTGTACACGGATTTGAGCCGTATAGCATAATTCCCGGTCTCACCATATCTGTATCCCTATAAGCTTGTGAAATAATACCAGCACTATTTGAAATGTGAAAAATCGGAATATTTACACCTAAGTTTCTAACAGTACGAACAATTTGCAACATACTTTCATACTGATGTTTAGTAAAATCGTCCTCTAATGAATCATCTGCTGCTGCGAAATGACTATATATACCCTCAACCTCAAAGCCTGAAAACTCGCTAATTCTAAGAACTTGCTCTACCGCATGATCTAAACAAATTCCTTGTCTACCCATGCCACTATCAATTTTAATATGAATTTTTAATTTTTTATTACAGTTTCTTTGAACCAGACTAAATGATTCCGCCACTTTTTCACTACTCACAGTGACAGTAATATCAGCATCAATCAATTCTTCTATATTATTTGGAGAAGTCGTCCCAAGCAACAAAATATCTTCTGTAATTTGATGACGTCTTAATTGCAAAGCTTCTTCAGCTGTAGCTACACCAAAATATGATGCTCCAGCCCCACTAAGAGCTTTCGCAACAGCAACTGCTCCTTGTCCATATGCATCTGCTTTAATGATACACATGGTAGGTTTAAACTGTGCTCTTTCTTGTGAGATCATAAAATTATGTATAAGATTATCTAGATTGACCTCGATCCATGTTCGATTTTTTTTATCATTCATAAAAAAATTCCCTCAATTCTAACATTTTCTTTATCAGATTCTTGATAAAATCGGCTATCAAATAGAGCCATCAGTTTAATAAGAAAGGAGTACGATCATACTAATCTTTATAAAATCTACTGATGGCTCTATGAAAGCTTTTAGATAAGTTCCATAATGCTATATGTCTCTAAACCAAACGCTTCTGCTACCCCATCAAATGTGCATTTTCCTTGATAGCAGTTTACTCCAGGTACTAACCCTTTGTTGTCCTCAAGCGCTTGAGAAAGCCCTTTATTAGCAATATCAAGTCCTAATTTCAATGTAGTATTAACTAACGCTTGAGTAGAAGTCTTAGCGACAGCTCCAGGCATATTAGCTACGCAATAGTGGACAATATCATCCACAATAAAAATTGGATCTTGATGTGTCGTTGCTTTAGTTGTTTCAAAACAACCACCTTGATCGACTGCTACATCGACTAAAACAGTTCCTTTTTTCATTACTTTTAGATCAGCTTCTTTTAGTAATTTTGGTGCTTTCTTTCCTGGAATCAAAACAGCCCCAATAACAACATCTGCTTCTGCAATACTATTCAAAATGTTAGAACGACTACTATATAGAGTCTGAATACGGCTACCAAAAATATCATCTAGATAAGCTAATCTCCGAGCGCTAATATCCAAAATAGTAACATCTGCACCTAATCCCATTGCAATTTTTGCAGCATTAGTACCTACATTTCCTCCGCCAATAATTGTCACTTTCCCTTTTTTAACACCAGGAACCCCAGCTAAAAGCACTCCTTTACCGCTAAAAGTTCCTTCAAGATATTTTGCTCCTTCCATAGCTGCCATTCGACCAGCAATCTCACTCATTGGTGCCAAACATGGAAGGCCACCTTGAGGGTCAACGATTGTTTCATAAGCAACCGCAGTAGTACCAGCATTAAGAAGAGCCTCTGTTAAAGGTTTATCAGCAGCCAAATGAAGATATGTGTATAAAATTAAGTCATCTCGTAGATATTTATACTCAGATTGAATTGGTTCTTTGACTTTGACAATCATATTTGACTGTTCCCAAACTTCTGCTGCTGTATCCAAAATCTTTGCCCCAGCAGCAACATAATCTTCATTCGGGAAGCCTGCTCCTTGTCCTCCATTATTTTCAACTAAGACTTGATGCCCTGCTGATACATACTCCGCTACTGAATCTGGAGTTAACCCAATTCTGTTTTCATTGTTCTTGATTTCTTTCACTACACCTACGATCATTTTTTTCATCCTCTCATTCTCTCATTTACTATGATAAATTTTGACACCATGGTTGACTAATTCACTTACAACAAAATCATAATCGGCTTTTGAATCCTCCATAATAAATCGAACATCATCCAAAGTAGCCTCAGTCATTTGATAGTTTTTAACACAGTTCTTGATATAAGAACGACGAACTTTTTCTAAGTCGTATTTTCTTGCTTTAATCATTGAAGGATTTTCTGGTAAGACGATATTCTTACCTGGAATATCATCATCAGGATTGCCAAACAGAACCTCCACGTTATTTTCTCTAGCAAATGAAAGCTGAGCCATCGGGTGTTTACCGGCTCCTGTGTATTCCGTTTCTTGAACAACAATTACTTGGTCTTGATCTAACTGTTGTGCTAGAGCAAATGCCGCCGTAAGCGAAGTATTACCAGCAGGACCTCTTTCATACCCTTCTAAGCTTGCGAGCGCTTCAGTAATATAGAAAGTTTCACCTTGTTTCACTGTATAAAACTCATCCATATGTCTAAGCATCCGTGCAGCATTTCTAGGACAATCACTACGATCTGGCCAGCTCATAAATGGCATACCAAAACCTGTATGACCTGTAGTAAAGGATTTCTTGTTAAAATCCTTATCAGAAGCCATATGCAATCCATGAAGATCGATGGAAACACCTACAACTTTTGCATCGCATCCAGCCTTTTTCATTCCTCTTGCGGTTCCAGAAACATTGCCACCTCCTGCATTCGTAATTAGCACCATATCAGGATCACGATTAATTGTATTACGACATTGTTCTACCAATTCATAGCCGAGTGTTTCCACACCCGCAATTCCTAGTGGCGTATATAACGATGCATTATAATACCCAGTTTCTTCAAGTAATTGAAGAAGAGTAGTGAATAGTTCTGGACCAACAGTCAATTGTACTACTTCTGCTCCAAAAGCTTCGCAGATTCTTTGTTTTTCCAAGATTTCTGGTTGTCCTACTTTTCTACTGTCATAACACTCTTGAACAACGATACAGTTTAGTCCATACATAGCAGCTTGTGCAGCTACCGCTGCTCCATAGTTCCCCGAAGTAGCACAGATTACTCCTTTATACCCTTTCTTTTTCGCTTCATAAACTGCGATTGAAGCGCGTCTAGCTTTAAAACTCCCCGATGCATTGCATGCTTCATCTTTAATAAATATTCGAGCTCCGTTACCTTTGGGTGAATACTTTCTCGCTAATTTAGTTAAATTGCGCAACTCAATTAATGGAGTATTTCCTACGGCATGACCACGTTGGATTTCAATCATCTCATCCATTGAGTAGGCTGCTTCGCGCATCATTTGTTCATAATCAAAACCGATTCCAGGTGATTCGAATTTGCTATAATCCACTCCCATGGCCGCTTGCATGATTTCGTTCTTTCTCTGATTAATTGCAGAATAAGATTTCTCTTTATTCATTATTCTCCCCTCCAAACGTAAGCTCACGGACTTGTCTTTGAATTTGAACAAGTTCTGGAACAAAATTGCCATAAGTATGTGTATATTTAGGATTAACCTCACAAAGTTCTCCAACAACATGCCTTCCGATAGCTGTTACAATTTCAACCTCATCACCAATTTCAGCATCTTCTTGAATAAATCCCTTTACCCACATCTTAAGATCACAATCCTGTGTATCCGCAGGAACTTGCGGAGCACGTTCTCCTGCTTTTAAAACTGTTTTGCTGATTTGTACCCAATCATCTTTTTTTGCATAAGACACTTTTATCACCCCTTCAAATTAGAATAGTAGAACACTTTCTTACTAAGAATATAAGCAATTTTAATGCCAACTTTAATTGTAAAAAAAATTACTAGAAATAGCGCTGCATAGGGCTTCGCAAGAGATAATTACAATTTATATTCATTGTAATTATCATTTTTGATAACTTTTCACATCTTCCCTCAGACACTTGTTGTCTAACAACGTTTACAAGCGGTATCAATTGTGATACCATGTTATCAAATATGATAATAGAATGGTGATAAAACTATGTTACATCATACTGATGTGGAGAAAACAATTTCATATGTAGCAAAATCATTATCTGCGATGATGGATGCTGAAATAATGATTCTTGACGATAAAGGTAGAGTGATTAGCGGTACTGCATCTTCTGAAAAAGGCTACCACTTAAGTCATATTTATAACCATGTTATTAATAATCAAGAACTCGTTGTGGTTAAAGACCCCGGCTCTAATGATCTCTGTATCGGGTGTTCAAGTTATGGAAATTGTAATGAATTGATTGAACTAGCAGCTCCCATAGTAATAAAAAATCAATGTATTGGAATTATAAGCATTACTTGTTACGATGAAAAACAGCGTAAAAGAATCTTAGAAAAAACAGATTCCTATACAGATTTTTTATTGCAGATGTGTTCTTTATTGGCAAGTCGAGCTGAGGAAGTAAAAGCAAAAGAAAAATTAAGTGTCATGAACGCAGAGTTATCAACTATCATCAATTCCGTAGACAATTGTATTATCGCTTTGAATAATAATGAATATGTAACTTTTTGCAATCGTTTTACAGAAATACTCCTATCTACCTCAGACAAATATATTGTGAATAAATCCATCTCACTATTTTGTCCGAAATTCAAGGAAGAACGAGAAAATCTAATTAATGGCAAACAAGAAATTGAAATTTTTGATTACTATGGAAACCGGCAAATTTCTTATATGACTGCTCATCCTATTACTAGTGATAACAAAATAACTGGAACTATTTTGATTATCGAAGAAATTAGCAAAGTTAATCGATTTGTGAGTGGTTTTATTGGAACTAATAATGTTTTATCCAGTAGTGATATCATTTCCGTTGGCGAGGCACTTCAAAAAGTCAAAATTAGAACTAAAAAAGTTAGTAACACAGACTCCACAGTTTTGATCCGTGGTGAAAGTGGTACTGGAAAAGAGATGTTTGCTCGCGCAATTCATAATATGAGTTCACGTTCTTCTGGACCATTTATTGCTTTAAACTGTGTTGCAATTCCTGATTCACTTTTAGAAAGTGAACTTTTCGGATATGAATCTGGCGCGTTTACAGGAGCTAAAAAGGGTGGGAAACCCGGTTATTTCGAACTGGCTGATACTGGAACAATTTTTCTTGATGAAATTGGCGACATGCCACTCTACTTACAGGGAAAGCTATTGCGTGTTTTACAAGAAAAAAAAGTACAACGAGTTGGTGGTGAGAAAGAAAAAAAAATTGATATAAGAATAATTGCTGCCACAAACAAAAAATTAGAGAAAATGGTTGCTGATAATAGTTTTCGAGAGGATTTATTTTATCGATTGAATGTAATTCCACTTTATATTCCACCCTTACGAGAACGAGGAAGCGCTGATGTTTTAGCCTTAATTGAATACTTTATGGATAAATATGGTCAACACTTTGATAAACCAATTTCTAAATTATCTAATGGGGCAAAAGATGCACTCATTTCTTATGATTGGCCTGGTAATGTTCGAGAACTTGAGAATGCTGTCGAATATATGTTGAATATGGAAACAAATTCGATAATAGAATTTGATAGTTTACCAGAACATATTCGTGCTAATGATCATCAATTAGACTCTAAAAACAATTACTCGCTAAAGGCCCTTCTAGCTATGAAAGAAAAGGAAGTTATAAATGATGTATTATCACGCTACGGAAAATCAAAAAAAGGAAGAGAGTCTGCGGCTAACGCTTTAGATATTAGTATTGCATCTTTATATAGAAAAATTAGAGATTATGAACTAAACTAGTAAAATATAGCATCTATAATACTAATACAAAGTAAATTTATGTATAATATGATAAGTAATCAAGGAGGAAATTATGAAAAAGCAAGATTTATTAGAAAAATTAGTTGTTACTGAAATTAAAACACAATCCGACTATCTAGCGGACAAAATTAGAAATATGATTATTTCTGGGGAATTAGATGATAATTTCAAATTTCCAAACGAAATGGAGTTTAGTAAAAAACTTAATGTAAGTCGAACTACTTTAAGAGAAGCTTATAAAGTCCTTACGACTCAAGGATTTATTAGAATCACTAAACATGGAACCTATGTGAAAAGCCGAGCTGACATTGCAAAACAAGGGGATTTTGTAGCTAGCTTAGATTTAGCTGATAAACGTGAAATGTTGGAATTTGTTTGTGCTCTCGAACCAGAGGCTGTTGCTCTTGCTGCAAAAAAAATTGATGAAGAAGGGCTCAAAAAGCTTAAAGTACTTTTACTAGAATGTGAAGAAGCCGCTCATGATTCAAATGAGTTAATGGAAAAAAATTACCAGTTTCATACTTACATTAGAGAATGGGCTCAAAATAATTTGATCACTAGTGCTCTTGCTGCATACTACGATATTTTTAACGATCAAATTGTTGAGAAAATTTATTCTTCAAATATTAGCATCGTAGAGTTTAGAACAAATGCTCTTGCTCAACACCGAGAACTTTTTTCTGCTCTTAAAAATGGTGATTCTGACAAAGCAAGGAAAATTTCTTTTCAACATTTATTAGATGATATTCGAGCACACGAGTTACGTTATAGATAAATTCATTTTTTTGCTAAATAGTTCCTCATCATAACTCTAATAGTTTGATGAGGAACTTCAGTACTAATTATATCTGTTTTTATTGACCTTTATGAATTAGTTACCCGTGGTGCTAGTTGATTTTAGAAACGCCCCAAAGAGTATTTTAACGTTTCTCCATAACGTTCTTGTGCCTTAGAAAGCATTTGTCACCGTCAAGTGGAACTTTATTTTAGCAGTCACAGCATTAAACAGTAGACAAGCAAGATGCTTTCTAATCGACTTTCAAACCCTAATAATGACCTACTTTTAAAATTCTGAATCCCAAAATTTTCCCAACTAGAAAACACCGTTTCAATCACCTTGCGGTGTTCAGATAATAATGAATCGTTAAGTTTGTTGTTATTTTTTGGCATTTTTTTTTTACTGGAGTAGATAGCTCTATACCTTTATTCAACAGTCTTTCTTGCATGTCCGAGCTAACGTAGCCCTTATCGCCCAATAGTTTTTCAATAGGACAATCAAAGGCAAGTGTTTCAGCCATATTCACATCATGAATTGAAGCTTTAGTGACTGTGTAAGTTAAGGGAAAGCCAGTTTTGGTAACCATAACACTAATCTTCAATCCGTAAAAATATAACTTTTTAGTTGAGTTGTAGCCGATATCAGCTACTTCAGACAAAACTTTTGCTCTTCGATTTCTTACGGGTTTACACAATGGGCTAGGAAAGCTGTCAATAATTGCAAAAAGTTGATCTTTAGGATTGGCATGTTCAATCACAAAACGGTAACGAATGAGTTTAATAGCTGTGGTTAGGTTGACACATAATCGAGTAAATCTTGATCGATCAGGAAAATGTTCTAATGCTAAAACGCTCCGTACGGAGCGATATATAGCTCTTTGAGTAGTTAATCCATTCATCATTCCCCATATAACACAAGAAATGATGACGGTATCAGGTTGCTTTAACAGATGAGTGTTCTTTCGATTTTTTATTTTCGCAGGAACGTATCTTTTGTAAAGTGACTGAATGATTTCTAGAATTTCAGAAAACATTAGTTGAGTATTTGTGTAAATTTCGATATATTTAGTTTGACTTTGCATAGAATAACCCCTCATTTCGTCGTTGTTTTGAGCTTATTCTATCGCAAAGTTTTTATTTTTCTCAGTTTCTAATCAACTAGCACCACGGGTGAATTAGTTATACTTTTTTAGTAATATATTTACCGATGACCATAAAAACAACTCCCAAAAAAGAGAATAAAAACGAAACAGCTAGTAAGTTAAATAGATTTGTGTATTCAAGAATAGTACCACTTAACAAGCTTCCAACTCCACTACCAATTCCCAAATAACAAATTCCAATCGCACTCTGAGCCTTTACAAAGTATTCTGCTGGAAGTATGGTTCGAACAAACTGGACATTCCCTGCCCAAAAGAGCCCTGTTCCTAAAAACTGAAAAATCTGAGCAAAATTCAACCAAAAAACACTTGGTGCAATCATAATGATAAAAATTCTGATCGCAGCAAACAGAAATGACATTATCATTAATTTTTCAATTCCTAAACGAACTAATATCTTCTCGAATGCAAATATGATAGGGACCTCAGAGAAAGCTAACAACGATATCCCCAGCCCATAATCTTTACTTGTACCTCCAACTCCCCGATAAACATCAATCAAGAAATTAGCCACCATTTCTTTTCCTATAAAAGATGAACAAGTTGCTAGCAACAAAAAAAGAAACATTGGATATGCTCTCAATACTTTAAAAAAACTTTTTTCTGAGTTTGTTTGTACAGGTTTAATATCAACAACACCGTATGCCTTGTCAATTTTCAAAACTAAGATTAGTAAAATGATGATATAGAAAATGACTTGTGATGTTAAAATAGCTTTTGCTGAAGCTAGATAACCTGCAAATAAAGCAAAAACAGCATAGCTTAATGAACCTACATATCGAGCTATTGGATAATGAATTTTTTTTCCTTGATGAAAATATAGTGAAGAAAGTGCATCAATAAAGGTAATCATTCCAAAAGTAAACACTCCATATAATATGAATAAGATTATCATTCCACTAACACTAGGTTCTGTCATCTGAACTGCCGTAGTGATAATGCTAACAATTATCATTACGGCAATAAAGCTATTTAGAGAGATTTTTTGTGCATATTTATCAAATAGATTAGCAAAAATAGGTTGGCAGAATGTAAATAGCGACGATAAACCGCTATTGACAGCAGAATACACTAATAACAGCGCGAATCGTTAACAAAATGCCTATCATTACAACATCGAATCCTTGTTTTTGTAACACTAAAACAACAAAGCCAACCGATCCCACAGTGGAGAGCCAATAGATTGATTGAATCGCCATGTATAGATATTGAAGTTTTTTATACATACATCAACCCCCTGGATTAATCTTATTGCCTCAGTATTCCTATCTATTAATAAGATTGTAGAAAAGAGTTTTTCTACTTCTATATCCTTAAAGAACTACTATCAATTAAATACATTATCAACTAATACATTACTATTTATAATGTTTGATCCAATTCTAAAAATAACTATTCAAAGAGGTACTTTTTTGTTCAAAAATATACGGCGTATAGATTTACGCCGCACTTTAACTGACCTTATTCAAATTTATTTTTAATGATAAATATAAATAAAGTAATTATAATTTAAATTAACGAAAAATAGTTTCCTGTTTATCTATTTTTTGCCAATTCCTCATAATCTTTTTGCACGTTCTTTCATATCCTTAACCGTTTAGTTCAGTACTTCTTATACTAACTCAGTATTCTTTATAGGTTATACAGAACAGGAAACGAGTTCATCCTACTATGGAAAAAATTCTCCTTGTCGAAACCATTCTTCTTGCAATCGATATTCCATTCTTACCGAACTCAAGTGTTAAAGTAGATTCCTACAATTTTCTCAACTTCTTCAATTGCAACACGTATTTAATCTTAAACTGCGATTCAAATTCTTAATTTTTACTTTTATACTTCTAATTTCATTTAAAGGTTTACTCAGTTTTTTCATTATTAAAGTTGAATTACTGCAGCAGTTTCATTAGCAATAGCCAATTCTTCATTAGTTGGGATAACAAATACCTTCACTTTCGACCCTTTTTTTGATATTTCTCTCTCTGAACCTCTAGTATTATTTGCTTCTTGATCAAAAACTACTCCTAAATATGTTAGATAGCTACAAATTTCTTTTCGAATTGTAATAGCATTTTCACCAATACCCGCAGTAAATACGATAGAATCAACCCCGTTCATAGCAGCCGCATATCCTCCAATATATTTTGCAACTCGATAAGAAAATATATCTAAAGCAATTTTTGCTTTTCTATTACCTAAATTCGCAGCTTCTTCTAAATCTCTAAAATCACTTGAAACATCAGAAATTCCTGCAACACCAGACTTTTTATTTAGTACTTCCATTATTTCAGAGATACTCATATTTTCCTTTTCTGCAATATAAGATAGAATTGCTGGATCAACATCTCCAGAACGAGTCCCCATTACTAATCCTTCCAAAGGAGTGAAACCCATCGAAGTATCAACTGATTTTCCATTATTAACAGCACATATACTAGATCCATTACCTAAATGGCAAACAATAATTTTGGGATTGTGAACACTTAATAATTCGGATGCTCTATCAGAAACAAATTTATGGCTTGTTCCATGAAACCCATAACGTCTAATCTTGTATTGATCGTAATATCTACTTGGTAAACCATAAAGGTAAGCTCTTTCCGGCATGCTTTGGTGAAATGCAGTATCAAAAACTGCTACCATAGGCGTATTTGGGATAAACTCATCGCAAGCTTTAATACCTATTAAATTGACAGGATTGTGTAACGGCGCTAATTCGTTACAAGCCCCAAGTTCATTAAAAACTTCTTCTGTAATGAATGCTGGTTTCGAAAATTTTTCTCCACCATGAGCAACTCGATGACCAATTGCATCAATCTCGTCTAAGCTTGAAATTACTCCTAGATCTTTATCTGTCAAAATATTAATGACTACCTGAATCGCCTCAGCATGAGTGGGCATTTCTTGAGCAATAACTTCTTTTTCATTTGAATTTTTCTGATAAATAAGCTGACCATCAATGCCGATTCTTTCACAAAGACCTTTCGCTGAAACTTGTTCGGTTTCAGTATCAATTAACTGAAATTTTAATGATGAACTACCACAGTTTATGACTAATACATTCATTTGTTTTGCCTCGCCTCTTCCAATTATTTACAGTTAATTTAAAGTATAAATTAACTGAGTAACAAATTTAGTTACTCAGTTAATTAAACTTTACTATTTGATAGAGTTTGCCTTTTTCACTGCAATATCCACCGATGCCATGAATCCTGATGCAATTCCCTGATCTTCAATCATTTTAAGAGCTTCTATAGTTACTCCTCCTGGAGAACACATTTCATCAATTTTTACTGAAGGATGTTCCCCAGATTCTTCAAGAACTTGAGATACTCCCATCATATTTCTGATAACAATTTTCCTAGCATCAGCTCGACTAAATCCAGAATAGACCCCTGCATTAATTAAAGCTTCTACCGTTTTGTATAACCATAGTGGTCCTGAACAACTAAATGCTGTAAAGGTATCAAACATATCTTCATTAATGAACATCGTCTGACCCAAAGCATTCAAAATTTTAGTGATGAAAGTTTTATCGTCATCATTAATATTAGAATTAATACATGCTGCGCTGTGTCCGTTACCTGACTGAATCAATGTATTAGGCATTACACGAAGAATTTTCTTATCAGAACCTAATTGATTTTCCAAGCTTTCAATTGTAATACCTGCAGCAATGGACAATACAATTGTGTTTTCATTGATCAATGATTTCAGATTGCTTGTAACAGATCCCACTTGATGAGGATTAACAGCAATAATAATTAAGTCTGCTTCTTTCATTGCATCAGTAGCATCCTCAACAACACTAACCTCATAGGTTTCACTCAAATAATCACGTCGTTGTGGATTTAGTTCATTTATTGTGATATTTTGTTTATCTGCAGCTTCATTTGCAATTAGTCCTTTTAGAATACCTTCTCCCATATTGCCGCCACCACAAAATAATACTTTTTTACTCATTTTCATTCTCCTCTTTTACTTTTATTTCTGAGATGTCTAACCTAGTCGTATGCGGCAATCGTTCCAACCAAAGTATCTACATTATTATCTACGTTAATTCCCATCTCTGCTAATTTATCAGAAACATCAATAGGGACATCATTTCCATCAATTGGCTCATTCAATCGCCCGCCCATTAGAATGTGAACATTTTCTAATTTTGCCTCACTAAGACTTTCAATCAAATCACGTCCAAAACTATAGGCAATTCCATTATAAGTACTCATTAATACAATATTACTTCCAGTTTCAACCAAAGTATCAGCAATCTCAGCTACAGAAACAGTAGTTCCCAAATTAAATACATTTGCTCCAGCTTTCTTGATTACATTTGCAACTACTTCTAAGCCGAATTCATGAACGTCTGTAGAACCAACTACTACATTAATGCCTTTTAAAGGGAAATCATCTTTAAGATCCATTTTTTCCATAGCTGCTTCTTGAATATTATTAATTGTTTTTACTATGCTAGTAGGTCGAACAGGAACTCTTCCTCGCATTGCAAATTCATCACTCAGACCAGCACCAAACGCCATCTCCAATCGTTTTGGACCAATCGCTTTAAGAACTGACGCAACTTGACCTGCGTGTTTAATGTCCACACCAAGATCATCGAGAGCGTTCAATACTTTTTCAAAGAAACAATTCGCGCCAGTAACAAGTACTTCTGCTTCTGCATTAATTTTTTCCCAATTCATAAAGTTAACATAGAATTCAGCTTTTTCAATCATCATATCAACCACTCGGTGTGCTTCCACCATCTCTTCAGGAGATGGCACCCTGATTGCTTCTGTCAAAGGAACCGGAGCAATTGCATATCCAGCTGGATATTTCATTTGACAAATAATATCAGCAAGCGAGTAAGAACACAATGCTCCATAGTTTCTCTGAATATCTAGTCCATAGTCAATCGTGTTTCCATTTACAAAAGATCCAGGCGTATTATACTTGTCAATCATGCTCAAAGCACGGTTGAAAACCATTCTTAAGGTTGAATCACTGAATAAATTCCCATAAGTGTGAGCGACTCTTCCTCCTAAAAGATCTTCTGCAATGTATCTTTCCAATTTTGCCCAACCAAGAAGATTTGATAAATCATGAAATTGAGCTCCGTAACCATCATCTAAATTGCAATGAATTATCGCACCTTGATCCCGGAATGCTCCCATGATAGCAATTGATTTCATGTATTCTTCAGTACGATAGGCTTCCATATCAAGACCCGGGTATTCATAAGTAAAATATTGAGCCAAGTTCCCAATTGCTGTAACACCCGCACGAAGACCTCTAACTGTATTCTCAACTGCATTAAGAGAGCCAATCATGTGATCTCCAAGATGCGGCTGAACTGGAATAACTTGTCCAATTGCGTTCCACTCTTCTTGAGTTTGGAAAATAAGACCTCCGCCAGCTTGGAAATCGTTACGATACTTTTCAGGAACCCCCATAACCCAGTCTAAACAAACGCCTAAACGATCGATTGAAGAGCCTGACTCTTTCAATCCCTCGTATACTTTTTTAAATCCTTGCTCAGTCACATCCCAAGAATTCCAACCGATGACAGAATGTTTCATTATTTTCCCTTCTGACATCATTTTGAGCTTGTATTCCTTTTCAGACTTGATTCCATGCTTTTTCATGAACAGTGTCTCTCCGATACTGGTTTCAGAAGCGATTTTTTTTGCTTCTGCCAGAACTGATTTCATATCCATCAATTCTTTTTCATCAAATCTCCTTTTGATTTGAACGTCCATAAATTTCTTCCACTCCTCTTTAAGTCAAGTTCAGACTCTTTTTCATTATGGTTAATGCAGCTTCCTCATCATACTTACAAAGAAGTCCAGCAGCAAATAGAACATAATCCTGATCAATGAATGCATCAATCTTCTCCGGAAGCAAAACTTGATCCACTTCCGACGATTCAATCTCTACTTTCTTTAAAATATCAAATGCATTACTTTCATTTACGATTATTCCACCAGTACCAATAACTGTTTTTATCTCTGTGAGGTTTTTCCCTCTTTGTATTAGTCGGCATCCATCGTTGAATTCTTTCGAAACAGTTCCTGCATGTCGTCTTGCAGAAAGAGAAATTGCTCCACAAGCAATACAATAGTCAATGTGTTTTTGTCCACTTCCTAAAGCAATATATTCAGTAGTAGTTATACGTTTTTCTATAGCTTTGTTAAGTTTTGATTCAGAAATTCCACACTTTTTGGCAAAATTCTCTGTACCAAGTTCATTTACAAGACATATTGAAGATTCTCTCATACCTAAATCGCCTTCAACTGTTCTTTTTGCAAAAGGTTCTGGTGATCCTATACGCTTTGCTCCAGAGAAACTTTTATTATCTAAATATGAGTATATATCTGTTGTTGCTCCCCCTATGTCTGCCATCATTAGTGGTCCGAGACCTTTCTGATTTTTAGTACCAAGACTAAGGAGTTCTCCAGCGGCCAAAACGGCTGCAGGAGTTGGAACAATCATTTCATTCATTTCTTTTTGAACAAAACCGACACCTTTCATATTAGTAATTCGTTTCATAAAAAGTTCTCTAATTATTTCTGTTGTTGGTTCGGTATTTAACGAACCAACAGCAGGAATAATATTCTCAGCTAAGAAACATTCTTTGCCAGTAATCATAAATATTCTTCTTATTTCTTGCTCAATGTGAGAATTCCCAGCATATATTATAGGAATGGTCAAATTACTTTCACTTAAAATTTCAGCATTTTTTAGTAACGAATAGGTATTTCCACCTTCGTGACCTCCACATAGTAAAAGGATTTCAGCTCTAGACTCTTCGATTTTTAATATATCGGACTTAGACAAAATTCCAGCGGTATTACATACTATTTTCGCTCCAGCGCTAAAACTAGCGTTTCGTCCCGCTTCAATACTAATTGAATTAGTAAGTCCTACAACTGCCATTCTTAACCCACCAGCAGCACTACTTGTAGCCAATTTAAGAGCTGATCCAAATTTCTCTTTTCCTATCGTTCTGATTGCAACTTCAAAACATTGATTTAAACCTATTGCAGCATCTGAATGAACAGTTGAGGGAAACTTATCAGTAACAACTACCTTGCGCTCCTTCAAATTCACACATACTACTTTTGTATAGGTGCTACCAAAATCAACAAGTACAGCGTAATCGTACATCAAAGATATCCCCTCAAATCAGTATAATTTTAAAATAATGAGATTATTGCTACGATTGAAAAATAAATGAATGCTGGTACAGCAACAAATTTGTATAAGAAATCAACCCATGATCCCCACTTAATTGCCGATGTTGGATTGTACCATTCTTCTCTGATTTTTTTGGCGCCTACTTTCCAAGCTAAATAAATTGCTAAAACTCCTGCAGTAATAGTATAGAATACGTTTCCAACTAAATTGTCAAAAAATGCGAAGAATGTATCATTCCAAATACATGGAATTGACAGCAACGTAGAAGAAACTAATACCATTAGAATAGCTTTTTCTCTTGATATTTTCATGTCATCCATAAAACTTGAAACGGGAATTTCCATTTGTGCAATAGTTGTTGATAATCCAGCGAAAAATAGAGCTACCATAAATAAACCAAACCAAATCATTCCGCCAGGTATTTTTGAAAATACTAATGGTAGTGATTGGAATAATATCCCTTTTCCGATGTTTGGATCCATTCCGAAAAGAACTACTGCTGGAATGATTGCAAATCCACACAAAATACAGGTGAAAAGTTGAGCAATGTTTACCACTAAAAAGTCTGTTGCCATATCTGTTTTTTTGTCCAAATAACTACCATAAGTTAAAAGGAAACCTGGTCCTAAACCAACCGCAAACAGTGCCATCCCAGCAGCAGCAACCCAAACATCTACATTAGCTAATTGAGAAAAATCTGGTTTCAGGTAATATTCCACACCTACAGAAATCCCAGGCAGTGTCAACACCCGTATAGAAACTATTAATGCAAATATAAGCATTAAAGGAAGCATAATTTTACAAACTTTTTCAACCCCTTGCTTAATTCCTCTAGTACTGATGAAAGCTGTTAACAAATTAATACCTAAAACTACTGCAAAGATCGCTACACGGTTTCCGCTCACTTGATTATAGAAAGCTTCCGTGTTAGATAAAAACGGAGAACCTGCAATTGTGTAAAAAATATACATTACTACAGTAGCAATGATAACTGGATAATATGCTAAAAGTCCAATCGGAATTAGGGACATAAAATAGCCAAAAATCCGTCCTTTCTTTCCTGCAAGTTCAGTTAGTGTACCAATAACACTTTTTCCATATTTCCTTCCTAAAGCGCTTTCTGCCCAACCTGCTGGAAGAACGATAAGCACTGTGATAATGATAAAAGCTAAAACAAATGCTCCTCCTCCATATTGCCCTGTCATCATTGGAAAACGCCAGACAGCTCCAACCCCTACAGACATTCCCAGCGTTGAGAAGATATATCCAAGCCTAGAACCAAAACCATCTTTATTCTCAGTGCTTTCCGTAACACTTTTTGTTACTTGGTTGTTTTCACTCATGTTGCTCCTCCTTTACTACTCTTCCCTTTTTTTGATACACACTTCACAAATCATGTTGCATAAAAAAACTTTCCCTGTACTCTAACTTTTCTCTTTGCGCCCCTTTCCAAAGATTCAATTTAATCATATTGAATACTTTTTCTTATTTAAAACTTCAAAGAATTAATTCACAGAGTGGTGAGACTTTTATCACCACTCTTGTGAAATCAAATTACAAGGAAGTTTGTAACGTTCTTGCGATAATATTGTCTTGAATATCTTCTTCTAGATCGACAAAGTATGCCGAGTAGCCAGCAACACGTACCAAGATATGTTTGAAATCTTTTGGATTTTCTTTTGCAGCAAGTAATGTCTCAGTGTCCACAATATTAACTTGTATATGCTGACCAGTTTTATCAAAAAATGTTCGAATCACTGTTTCTAAAATATCTAATCCCTTTTCACCTTTTACAATCGCTGGGTCAAATCGTTGATTCAACAAAATTCCGCTCTGTGGGATTAATGGATCGAGTGCTGCAACAGAACTAACAACAGCAGTAGGCCCGTTTACATCCATCCCAATCATAGGTGAAGCATTATCTGCTAAATCTCCGTATGCTCTTCTTCCATCTGGTGTTGCTCCAATCAACCGTCCCAAGACTACATTATAAGATTGAGAAGCTATGACTGTAGTAAACTCACCATCACGACCATCTTTATAAGCTTTTGCTTGTTCATCACATAAGTCAACTAACCAGCTCGCATAATCATCTACCGACTCAATATTATTTCCATACTTAGGTGCTTTGTTAATTAGCATTTGTCTCAAATCTTCTCTACCTTCAAAATCAGTTTCAATCAAATCTATCAGTTCTGCTACTGTTAAGTATTTTTTGTTAAAAACACATTCTTCAATAGCTGCTAAAGAGTCAGCAACATTTGCTACACTTGAAATTGCTACTGCTGAATAGCGATGATCTGCTCCTTTTCTTTGTAATACACGACCTTTTTCAATACACCCATCTGTAAAACATGAACCTGTAATTGTCGGTAAAACTTGAGCATGGCACGAAACTATGCGATTAAACACTTCAATAAATTTATCCATAAAGAACGCTTGTTGTTTCTCATAAGCTTCCATAAATTGGTCAATAGAAATAAATTCTCTTACATCACCCGTATGTGGTCCAATTTGTTGATTTGTCATTGGATCCATTCCATCATGAAGCATAATTTCAAATACTTTAATCGGATTAAAATATCCTGTATTGGATTGGAAATCTGTTTTCCCTTGAACAATTGGTTCGATACAACCACAAATCCCCCAATTCCTTGCTTCTTTCAGACTAAAGCCCAGACCTAAAAGATGAGAGATAGCAGTTTCATCATTGAAGAAAGCTGGATGACTTCCTCCTTTACGTGCAACAGCTAAAGCTAAACGAAACGTATCTTGATTAATATTTTTATGGTAACGGAATGATACACAAGGCTCTTTTGTTTGAAGATCTTCCATGCAATGTAAAATCAGATTGGTTAACTCGTTACATCCATCTTTTCCATTTGGAAGCATCCCGCCAATCATCATATGAATCCATAGCGGACATCCTGGATAAGCTTTCGATTCGCGTTCAGTTCTCAAAACCCAAAGCTCTTCAAATTTTAATTTGAACTCATGAATTAGATCTGTTAAAAACTCTTCGCTTACACCATTAGCTAAATCATTCTTATAAAATGGATACATATATTGGTCAAAACGTCCTAAACAATGATCTCCTCCATTTACTTCCATCATTAAAGCAAGGTGTGTAAACCAAACGAATTGAGTTGCTTCATAAAAATTCTGAGGTGGATTTTCAGGAACTACTCGACAAGTTTTTGCTAGTGTTAATAATTGCTCTTTTCTTTGAGAATCAGAACACTCGTTAGCCATTTTTTCTGCAAGATCCGCATATCGATGAGCAAAATCAATAATTGCCTCCATTACGATAATCATGCTTTCCCAAGTAATTTTAGATTCCATTTTGTTGATATCCATGCTATCTATGTTTGCAATTTTTTCTTTGCATTCATTGATGTAATGACGATAGCCATATTTAACCATATTGTCATAATCAGGTGCGTGATTCATTGTAGATAGATTGGACACACCCTTTGTAAAGATTCCCATGTCAATCATCGTATTCATATCTTCGTCTAATTCATGAAAAGTGATATCACCAAAGGCTTTTCCTTTCCACATTTGAGCGATTTCACGCAATTCATCTTTCTCTCCAGGAAGAAACTCAAAATGGTCAGAACTTCTAGTATCAAGTGTGTCTAAATCATCAGTAAGCCACGCCGTTACTTCTGGATAAATTGGTACAGCATGAAGCCTAGAGGCCAAATGTCCAGCTAAAATAGAATCATCATCTATAAAAATTTCTTTGTTCTCTAAAACATATTTAAATGATTTTGCTCTTTTTAAAATAAATGAATCCATCGATAATTCTTTGTAAAACTTTGTTGCTAGTCGTGCACGATCTAAACAGATTGTTGCAGGGGTGTTTCTTACTTTGTCATTCAATCTTTCAATTCTTTCAGATATCATTTCACTATCTCCTTTTCGTTATCTTTAGTAAAGAAACATTCTTTACCGAATTCATTAAGCACTTGATTAGCCTTTCTAGTCAGACTTCCCATCTCAGTATCACTTGGTGGATTAACTTCTTTTAGTTCATATGGAATTCCTAAAGATCGATATTTTGATTCCCCTAAATTATGATAAGCCAATAACTCGTATTCCTTAACTGCAGGTAATGTACATAAAAACTTTGAAATCCCAATAATATTTTCAGGTGAATCATTATAGCCAGGTATAATCGGAGTACGTACTGTAATAGGAATTCCATATTCAGCAATTTGACGAACATTTTCTAGTATTACTCTATTTCCAATCCCCGTTAAATTTTTGTGCTGTTTCGAATCAATGTGCTTTATATCTAAAAACATATAATCCACATAAGGGAGCACACATTTGAAATCCTCATATTTTCCATATCCACAGCTTTCAATGGCAACATTGATACCATTCTCTTGGCATTTTTTTGCAATTTCTGAAAGAAATTTCGGCTGAGTTAATGGTTCTCCACCAGAAAAAGTTACACCGCCTCCATATAGAGAGTAAAAAGGTTGATCTTTTTTAATTTCATTAAACAGCTCTTCAACTGAATTTTCTTGACCTACAATTCGTTTAGCCTCGGCAAAACATGCATCAGCGCACTTAAAACAACGTTTACATTTTTTCCTATCAATCCTATACTCTCCATCAACAACAGAAATTGCTTTCTCAGGACATACTCTTTCACATGCACCGCAACTGATACATCTTGCAGGAAACTCCATGATGTCATACACATAAGATTGTGACTCTGGATTTGCACACCATAGACATCTCAATGGACATCCTTTTAAAAACACCAATGTTCTTAACCCACTACCATCATGAACTGAACACCTCTGAATATTGAATATCATCCTTGTTCTCCCTTCCTTAATTCTGGTTATAAATTGATTCTAAAAATTCACCGTAAAAGGAGATACTTTTGAACAATTTCCTTCTATATTTAAGCAATACTTTAATTTTCATCATCGAGAATAAAACCTTCTGGGAACGGATCTTTTGGATCTAAGATCCACGTTGCAAACCCTATTACACAAGCGTTACCAGTAATTTTAGGTCGTATAGCTTTCACTCCATTCACTTCTAATTCTTCTACTATCTCACACTTGAATAGAGAACCAATCACACTTTCATGAACAAAGCTTTGCCCAACTTTTATCTTTCCCTCTTCAAATAGCAATGCAGCTTTTGCTGAAGTACCTGTTCCACAAGGTGATCTATCAACAACTTTAGGTAACGCTACTACGCAATTTTGAATATCTGCTTCTTTACTCATTGAAGCTGCTGAAAATTCAATATGAGTAACTCTGTCTACAAAATCTAATTCAGGATGTTTAATATTAACTTGATCATTTATGTCTTTCCCAATTGATTGAGCAATTTCTATTAACTTATCGCAATTTTGAGGGGTAATTGTTAATCCTACAGAATCAACCGGAAGAATTGCATAAACATTTCCACCCCATGAGATATCTAAAGTTAATTCACCATATTCTCTAGTATGAACAACAACTTCTCTTTCTAACACTAATGCGGGTGCATTGAGAAAAGAAACCTCTGTGACTGTTCCTTCTTCTACTTTAGCTTCTACACTCACAACTCCTGCTGCAGTATCTAAATGAATTGTTGTAACAGGTTCTAATACCTCAACTAGTCCAGATTCAATCAAAGCAACTGTAACGCCCATTGTGTCATGTCCACACATCGGCATCCATCCACTCGCCTCAAAATATAAGACGCCGACATCAGTTCCTGGGGTACATGGTTCTGTAATAAGAGTCCCTGACATAATTTCGCTTCCTCTAGGCTCATATGACAACAACTTTCTAAACCAGTCTTCATGTTCTTTCATGTAATTAAATTTTTCTGCCATAGTCTTTCCAGGAACTCTGTTGAATCCGCTTACAACGTTTCTAGTTGGCTGCCCTAAAGTATGTGTCTCTACTGTTCTAAACATTTTTCTAGCTCTCATGTTGATTTTTCCTCATCTTTTCCAATTAATCCTCAATAGTCTTCCAAAACATATTTAAGTCTCTAATTCACTTGTGATTCGTAATTCATTTTATACACAGACAGACTCGTTGTCAAGTCATATTTGTTGTCTGACAAAAAGAGGTGTTTTTTGTAAAAAACCCTATTTAACGCCTATTTGTGCTATATATTTTTTAAATTTCAGGCATTAGAGTATCTCAGTAAAACAAAAAAGAATTATATTTTTTTGTTTTATAATTCACAATCAATAACTTATGTACTTTTTATTGGCTATTATTCCTTTCTATCATTCTTTTTTTTTGTATGATCAACAAATATTTTTGAAGCATTAACATTTTCTATGGATTTTATCTTAGTTTGCCAGTATAATTCGATTATCACTCGATCTTTCCGTTATATTAAATTATCCATTTTTGTAAATCAGTATCTAACAGTAATATTCGTTATCCTCATTCAAAACAAATAATCTCTAGTTCTAATAAAAAAAGTTATTTAAAAATAGTAATATATGTATTTACATCATCAATCACTACCATCTAAACAAGTGTTTCTAAAAGGAAAATACTGATATTTTTGTCCTGAATATCTAGTGCTTAATTAATAAAATTGCTATTTCCTTGTTTCTTTATAATTTTATAAAAGCAGTCTATATTTTTTACAAATTTGAGATTTCATATTGAAGAGAACAACTAGCAGATTTATCGGAGGAGGTACGTTATTTTATGGGGGTTTTAGATACAAAGATTTATTACAATAACCATTTAAATTTACTGAACGACTTTATTAGAACGTTTTCAATTGCTACAGATATAAATATTAGCCTTTTTGATGTTACTTCTAAGCTAATTTTCTCAGAGTTTACAGAGAATCAAAATTTTTATTCGGATATGAAAAATTTGAAACTAACTAAATTTTTTAAAAAATTTAGTGAAGGTGGTCCAAATGAACTATTTCTATCTGAAAAAGAACACTCCTTTTTCGCACTAGCTCTTAACAATAACAATCATTTGATTGGCTATGTACTATTTGGCCCTTTTGAAAAAAAATTGAATAGTCAAGCATCGCAAAAAACAGATACTAACTCTTCAAAAAATAAAGTTAGAGATTCAAGTTTTAATGAGAAAAGAATAAAATATATTTTTGATTTATTCATTTCATCATCAAGAACCGTTTTTTTAGAGAAAGAAGTAACAACCAATTTATTTTTTACCGTTAAATGTTTCAATAATTATTCAAAAATTGAGGATGAAAATTCAATTCAAAATTATCAAATACAACAAGCTATTAAATATATTAAAAGTAACTTTCATCGTTCCATTACCCTAGCAGAAACAGCAAAACATGTTTATTTCAGCACGTATTATTTCGGTAAACTTTTTAAAAAAGAAACTGGCTTAACTTTTATATCATATCTTAATCACGTTAGAATAATGCAGGCTGAGGAACTACTATCTAATACTACTATGAGTATTTCTATTATTAGTCAAAGTGTTGGTTTTTCTCAAAATAGCTATTTTTGTAAAATTTTTAAAAAAATAAAAGGTATTTCACCATCTCAATACAGAAAGATTTTCAATTTTTACAAGGGAAAACGTATTTAAATTGAAATGAATAAAAGAATACGTAATAACATGAATATACATAATGATCTTTTTCTACTCCAATAGATGATAAAAAAGACTTATTGTAAACAAGATTGTGTCCTGTTATAATAAGTCTTTTTCAATCCATTTTTCATTAACTAATCTTCGAGAAAATACTGCTCCTCTTATGCACCATTCTATACACATAGCAATCCAAACACCTATAATGCCATAATTGAAAGTTATGCTTAAAAAGTATCCTACAACAATACGAATTCCCCACATAGTAACTAATGAAATTAGCGAAGTAAATTTTGCATCTCCTGCTGCTCTTAAAATTGATGGAGTAATAAAACCTATAGGCCAAATCAAAATTCTACCAACAGCGACTATAATAAAAATGCGGAGAACTAATATTTCAACCGAAACAGGAATATTAAAGAATCTAATAATTACGTTGAAATTGATTAATATAGCTAATGATGAAATTAAAGCAGTAATAGAAGAAATAACCAAAAAAGATTTCCAAAATTTTTTAACACACATGATATCATTGGCCCCAATGGATTGAGCAATAATTGGAACTAGTGCCAACATGAAACCTCCTGGAACAATTTCTATAAGCATTGTTAATAAATTGCTAACTGCATTAGCCGTGACAGCAAGAATGCCGAAGCGCACCACGAAAGTTTGAACTACAATTTTACCACCATTAAAAAAAATCTGTTCTAAAGAAAATGGAATACCAACTCTTATTACTTTCTGAATTGTTTGCCCTGAAGCACTTTTCAATTGAGATAAGGAAAAGTTTAAAGAGGATTTTCGAGAGCACAAGTAGCTTATTGAGAATATAGCACCTAATAAACGTGCAATATTCACTGAAATACACATACCTACTATCCCAAAAGAAAATATTCTGACAAAAAAGAAATTCAGAAAAACATATATCAAATTACTTAAAGAGGATAAAAAGAGTGAACCTTTCGTATCGGCCATCCCACGTAATATACCACAAGATGCCTCTACTATTGATTGTGCTGGATAACTTAGCATCAATCCTACTAAATATATATTCGAAAGATTAATCACTGAATTGGTAGATCCTTTAAAAAGAATTGCAAAAATTTGCCTCCGAAAAAGAATTACTAAAAATGCTAAAATACAAGTTAGCAAAAAGATAGTTTGTAAAGTAGCAGTCGTAAAGTTTCGAATCATTTTTTGATCATTTTTACCTTTCGATTGTGCTATCAGCACGGTCCCTCCCATAGCCATTGCAATAAATATATTTATAAAAAATATATTTACTGTATCTACTAAATTAACTGCGCTTATAGCATCTACACCATTAACACTAATTATTAATGTATTTACAGTCGCTAGACCAATTATAAATCCTTGATCGACTATAAGAGGCAAGGCTATTTTTAAAATATCTTTTGGTGTAAAAAGTTTACTGGTCAATGATTGTTCAATAACTTGCCATAAAAACCTTTTCATTGGATTGATTTCCTTTCAAATGCTATTTGCGTAAATTATCAACAACTCGTTGTCTAACAACAGGTATCATAGAGCATAAGGGCGGTTATGTCAATATGGAATTATCTAAAACAAGGATATAGTAGTAGAACAAAACTACAAATTACGGTTATCAGAATATCAACTTCCTAGATTTAGAATGCTAATAACTTTCTTTTTGTCAACATCGAACATAACTTTGAAAGTATTCATCCCCTTAATCCAGTTTTGTTTGTTTTGCTTACTTTTATAATAAACAACTACTAGTCCTTCTGCTTTATTACTTTGCATTCCTTTAGGATAAACTTCTAAAGACTCTAACTTAGAAAATGTTCCGTTCGCATCCTGATACGTATTTCTACTTTGTCCAAAATACTCTTTGTTAAGTTCCTCAGATAAATAGTTAGAAACTTCTTTCTTTCTATCTTCATAATTTTCAGGAGTAAAGTTTAAATTGGCTTCAAATAACTTAGTGACAACATCGATAAATTCCGAGTTTAAATCTGCATCGGTTCCAGAATTGACATATTTTTGCTGAACTTTTTTTAGTGAATTTGAAGCAGTTGTTACTTGATCAGATAAACGTTCATTCTCGGATAATAGTTGTTGCTCCTTTGTTTTATACTCTTTATTTTCCTTTTTTATAGTAGCTATGGCTTCCTTTTGAGAAACAGTTTCTTGTTGTTGCTGAATATTAAAAAAGCTCATTACACCAAATAGGATAACCAAAACTAATTCAATCATCATGTGTTTTTTCATCCTGAGTCTCCATTCTATACAGTTTATTTCATTGCTTCTTTTGCTAGACTTCCAATTCCATTTCGTACTTCTTGAGAATTTGAAACTTCATTCGTTAACACCACAATCGCATAGGGTTTGTCACTAAATACGATTCCGATATCATTTTCAATGGTTGCTAACTCACCTGTTTTGTTTGCTACAGGAACAGTTAATTGACTTGGAATTTTTGTTTTTACTTGCTGCTGCTTCATGATTTCCAACATAGCCGAATACTTAGGATTGCCTTGATTCTCGTAAAGCTTTCTAAGAAACTTCATACAATCTTGTAATGACGTATTGTTCTCATTGCCCTGTGCCAACATTTTTCGTTGTAGTTTTGTACTAGAATAGCCTTTTCCTGAAAAATAATGATTCAATGTATCCATTCCAATATGATCGATCAGAATATTGGTCGCATGGTTATCACTCACTGTGATCATTTGCTCGATTAAGCTTTGCACCGATTGTCCACCTGCAGTCTCACCTGTTCTTCCTTTGTCATAAAGGTATTCCATGATAAACACTTTTATAACTGAGGCTGAAATCATCGGATCGTTATTATTATTCGACAAGTATTTTTTATCAGTGAAATAGTAAACACCATAAGCTACTTTCCCTGCAGACTGATTCAGTTGGTTTAGTGCTTGGAACGATCCCTTCTGTCCTTTTGCTGCTGGTGCACCCACCGCTCGCGCAAAACAGATATCACCTGCCAATAAATAGCCAAAAGAGGTATCCACCTGTCCTTCATGAACAGCATTCGCTCCATAGCCGCCCATTTCAATGATTTTCGTGGTATTCCCGTGCCAATTTTCGGCCAAAATACACGTATGACCATCATTTCCGAATCCTGCACCTAAATTGACCACTAGTATGTCACCAGCTTTTGCCTCACTTTCCGGTATTTCTTGAAGATACTGTTTTAGTCCTCGTGCGTCAGAAGTCATCGTTGGTGTTGCCCATGCGGTTTTTGGTGTTTTATATCCTGCTTTCGTGAGTACCAGCCAAACAAAACTAGAACAATCCGCCTGCCCATTTTTATCTGGATTCATTGGATCACCAAAAGAGGTTCGATTCGCTTGCGAATAAGTAAAATACCCGATCAGACTTTTTGCTACTTCAAGGATATCCCCACCATCACCAAGAGTTGCTGTCGCACATTCTGCAGCCAAACTTTCTAACTGTCCCTTTGCTGCATTTTCCATAGCAGCCCCTGAAATTGGATTACTATTTCCGAGTTTCGCAAACCATTTATCCGCTCTGGCATTTCGCTCCTCAGAATGCCATTGAGAAGAATCTTGGCTAAGCCCTTCAAACCACAATAACCATTGATGCTGCGCTTCATGAACATCGGTTAGCTGTAACGCTGCTTTGGCTTTTGCATAATATGGATTCTCTAATTCCTTTTTTAGAAACTCTAATTGAACACCCAAATTGGACATTTCTTTTCCTTTTTCAGTCGCAAATGCTCGCAACGCTTCCTTGCGAGAACCTAACCATTGGGCTAACCCAAAGGCACCACTGGAAGAGTTCTCAATTCCAGGATTAAAACCACCAGATTCAAAATCCATACATCCCATTGGGCCTGCTGCTCCTTGCGGTGTGGCATTCAATTCAGTTATGAAAAAATCATAGATTACTTTCGCATTTTCTTCTGATCCAGCGTTATCAATCTCAACAGATACCATATTTGATCTATCCTGACAGTGATCTTCTTCGTCTACGCCCATAATATACATGCCTAGCATGAAAAAGAATCCAACAATCAATAGAGGGATCAAGCACCCTAAACAACCACATCCACATCCTCTGTTTTTCTTCGTCTCTTCCATTCCAGCGCTCCCTCCTATTAAATGAAAAAAGCCCTAGAGAGTATTTTCTCTAGAGCTACAGAAATTCTATCTTTGTTGTGGGCTTCTTCCTTCTGGCAAAATGAAGTCTCTGCCCAACTGTGCGTCAATCGTTTTTCTTTGTACGTTACTATCGTTAGAATCATTTAGACCTTGAGTCGTTTCGATAGATTTCTTTGTACTACCAATCTCTTCTATGGTTCGAATCTCTTGCGAATGTACAGTTGCTTGGTTTGAGGACTGCACTCTATTTTGATTGGTGATTAATGCCCGTGATTGTTTCAACTGAGTCACTTGTTGAGTTAATGAATCATTCGCAATCAATCGTGGAACAGTTTGTGGCAAAGGAATGGTTTGTCCGATATGCTTCATGGATGGTCGAACGAGTGATAGTTTTTGAGTATTCCCTTGTGAAAAATTTCTGGTTTGAAAAGGCAAAGATGAAACAGTTAAAGGGATAGTTCCATTGAGCTTTGGAGCTACAGAATCATTTATCGGCTCTACAGTTTTTCTTGGACGAGTGTTGGCTACTGGTGAAGTTTTTAGAGGTGATTGCACGTTACTAACAATTTGCTTGTCGTCAAACGGCAATTGTTTTCTTCGACCATCCGCAATTTCTAATGGTTTCTCTTTCGTGTTTCTAGTAGGGGTGGAATGTTGCTGCTTTGTTCGTTGATACATTTGACTGGCGGCAAGAATACCTGGATGGACCTTCCCCGCAATATCCGTTCCTTTCAAAATGAGTTGTTCAGTCAACACTTTACCTCTACGAGCAGTTTGAGTGACTTCTCTTTTCGTATGTTGTGCATTAGTTTTGGCTTTTGTCATCGTTCGATCCGCTTGGCCTAATCCTAATTTCTCAAGAATGGCTTTCCGCTTTAGAAAGACAATCAGTGAGACGAGTCCTCGAACAATCATATTGCCAATAAAGCCTGCAATGGTATTCATTGGAATCAACTCATCAATAATATTGAAGACAAGAAAAGCTACAAGGATCAATACGCTATAAATCGATTTTTGAAAAAGAAAGCCCACAAATGTTTTTATTCCTCGAAAAATCAGATAGTCCATTCCAGGAAAAAAAGAAACGAACAACATAAAAGCCAATGCTAACAACATCAATAAAGCACCAACCTGGAATAAGAAGCGCACCATCCCGATCATTAAAATCGGAATTCCAAGAGAGATATTTAAACTTGGGCTCATGATTCCTACGATCATCTTATAAATGCTTTTTGTCGGTTGAATGAAAGCTCGATACGACTCTTTCTTGTCATCCTCTTCTTTTGCTGCCTCTGTAACGTCATTAGAAATTGTTTTCAAGTCTTCACTTTTTATGTTTTCAGAAAGGAATTCGGTGGGATCAATCCCTGCTTTCGCTAACTCATCAATGTCTGTCGTACCATAGTTTAATAATAGATACGGCTCTACGACTGCTTTTTGGTAATACATTTCTCGAATCTGTTTGATAGCCTCCTCGCTGGTGGTTGCAACACTCAAGTCATTAATGCCGTTGGTTGCTTCAAAAATCAATCCTTCCACTGCAGTAGAATAGGTGTTTAAATCTTTGGTCAGTTTTTCTCCTTGACTAGCCACTGTTCCATTGCCAAACCATAGAATTGAAAATCCTACCACACATAAGAAACGAGTCAATGCTCGTTTGGCTTGGTAGCCGCTTTTACATACCTTTAAATAAAAAATGTAGACAACATATAGACCGGTTAGTCCTAACCCAACAACATTGAATAGCTTATCGTAGATATTCTTAGAAAATTGAAAAAAGGTATGTATGAGACCATCCATTGCGGCACCTTTGTAGAGTTTCTCAATAATAAAATCAAAAACCTGCCAAACAATTTTATTGGAACTAAACATCATATTGGTAATCATTTGAATGAAGTCTGTCCCATTTTTGCCAAACAACATTTTTCCTAGCGAGTATTCTGTCTCACCTATATAAGAGGAAAACGTATCAAGGTGATATTTCCCGACTGTATAAAGATCATTTTTAGCTGACTTCGCATACACCGATACCGATAGAAATAGCATTAAAACAATAAAAAGAAAGAGAATTCCTATCGCTCTTCTATTGATTTTGATTCTTTTCACATCAATCCTCTTTTCTAGTTTTGGACACCAAAAAAGAGCCTGTTTCCAGACTCCTTCTCAAATTATTCTTTTACTTCAAAAATTTTATTTACTTTTTCTTGTTCAATGGCTTTGTTAAACTCTATTTCAGAAATCGGCTCAAATTCTTTCCCGTTAGAAGTAGCCGCCGACTCCCGAATGTGATCCTTTACTTTCTTTTTTAAACCAGGATCAGAGAACTCTGTTTCGCTATAACGGATATAATATATGTTGTTCTCTTCTTGTTTTGCCTTCATCAAATAAACTTGCAAGACATCTTTTTCAGATAAATCAGTCGGAAAATAGCCTGAATCAAATTCGTAATTTTTACGTTTCTCATTTGTTTTCTTATGAGACTTGTTTTTAAAATCCATCACTGTTTTCACAGCCTCTTTTGTCCCATCATCCATTTTGTTCAATGAATTGCCGCACCCAGCTAACAAAAAGAAAACCACTACTGATGCAACAATCAAACCAACTTTTTTCATACAACCCATCCTCTTTCAAATCGTTGACTAATAGTATAGCAACAAATGTTTTTATTTGTCCCTGTCATTTTTGAATTAAACCACTTGTTCCTCTGCTTCACTATTGCTAGTCTTCTCCGTCGTTTTCAAGGCTTCCGTAAACTCTTCAAACAGGCTATGGACGTTCAATTTGCCTACTCGACCATAAATGTCACGCATCCAACATTGGCCTTTGATCATTCGTTTCATTTCTTTTCGGTTCTCCTCGTTGCACTCCAATCCTAAATGATTCAGAATTTTGTCTCGTTCACTGTCTTCATCAAAAGCAAAGACAACACCATAATTGCCCTTTTCATCTTTCGTTCCTAAGTCATCAATGAATTGCGTATCCAATACCAATTGATTCATTTGCGAACGACCTACACGAGCCATTGAAGAAATGATGGCTCGACCCGAATTCGATTTGTTGAATAGCGATAGGTAATCCTTTGAAGTTATCTTCAGATTTTCCCCCGCTCCACACCGTACGTGAGACTCTCACCTCATACGGCGCTCTATCGTTTATTTATTGAATTCATTTTTCTTAATCTTTGAATCAGTTAAAAGAAGAGTCAATTGCTCATTACTATTTCATTGGGTATTGGTATTTCAGGATTATTTACTAATTCGCGAAGCTTATTTAGTCTTTCCAATTGGTCTGATGGCAATGCTAATTGCTTCAACAATCGTCTGATTATTTCACCTTTTGTTGCATGAATAAGCATATGGACTTCTTTTGTTACAAGAACTAGGTTCCGATAGGAATCGTTTTTTGTCTCTTTCCAAGTTTTTTTATGATGACAGTGGAAGTCATCCAGAAACAGTTCTTTTCCTGTTATTGCGCATCTTCCTTTTTGTGCGACAAATAGTGAAATGCGATTATCATTGAGTTCAATACTTGCTCTCTTATTTATCACAGGATGTTGACGCAACCAGTGTATTTTCCAAGCTGGAACAGACTGTTGTTCTTTGTGTATCGAACGTCGCCCTTCTGGCGTATATTTATTGTAGGCATGTTTCTTTAGCATAGGTATTCGCATTTGAACATAGCCTAAAGGTAAGATAGGATATTCTTGTAGGTATCTTACTTGCTTTGACTTTAGATATCTCTTGATTCCTTTGTCATGACCTTTATATACACCAATTTTTGTTAGCCCATGGAGATGGAAACGGTTGTAAAAGCTAACCATTAATTGATAATTGATTGGCATAACGTCGATATTTATATGAGTTGCCATGCTGTAGTATTGGTGAATACCAATTATCATAGAATTGTATTTCTGAATTTCTTTGACGATATATGACCGTGTTCCAACCTTTTCAATTTTTCTCATTTGTTTCTTGAGGCCCAATTTAATACGCTTTAGTGCTTTTGGCGAAATATGGGAATGACAGATTTTCCTGCCTCCTTTTGAAACAAGTTTAAGTGTGAAACCAAGAAATTCACTTGGTTCTTTTTCTAGGTTGGTGATCTTCGATTTTTCTTCTGAGATAGAAAGCTTTAATCGTTCCTTTAGCCACAATTTAACAGCGTGGAATATTTTATGTGCATCTGATCTGTTTCTACAAAAGATTTTGAAGTCGTCACAATATCTAACAATATACATTTCCTTTAAAGTAGTTGTTTTACGTAATTTAGTAAAACAATACCCTTTGTTTAAATGCCCCTCTTTGCTAAAATAAGGTTTAAGTTCCCGACACGTACGTTCTTCCCACTGCTTGCCAATCCACCAATCAAATTCGTTTAAATTGATATTTGCTAACAATGGACTTAGAATGCCTCCCTGGGGGGTTCCGAGGGTAGGAATTTTAATATTTCCATCAGGAAAAACGATTGGTGCTTTTAACATTTTCCGAAGAATAACCAATAATTGTTTATCTCGGATACCTAATGTCCAAATTTGGCGCATTAGTTTCCCATGATGAACATGGTCAAAGAATCCTTTAATATCAATATCTACTACATAACTCATATGAACTTTATTTATTCGATGTAGACACATAGCTAGAGCGTTCTCCGTAGAACGTTGCGGTCGAAATCCATAGCTACGCTTGTAAAACTTTGCTTCGCAAATTGGTTCTATTACCTGTAAAATACATTGTTGAGCAATTCGATCCCAAATTGAGGGGATCCCCAATGGGCGTTTCCCACCATTTGGTTTCGGAATTTCTACTCTACGAACTTTTCTTGGTGAATAATTTTTGAATCTTTTTTTCACAATATCCAGAAAAGTTGCGTAGCGGAGTTTTTCGATATCTCTAATCGTTACACCATCAATACCTTTGGTTCTGCTACCTTTATTACTTTTGATTGTTCGATAAGCAAGTTGAATATTTTCATCGGAGGTAATAATATCCATAAGATGATGGAAAGTATTTCCATTGCAACTTTTTCCATATAATTCATCAAAAGTCTCCGTCATTCCGTAATATTCTGCATAACGCAGCTTGTTATCTTTTAAGATAACTTCTTCTCTTACTGTTTGTTTCATGGTTTATCACTCCTCTCGTCAGATTCGTGACCTTTTGAGTCTTACCAGAATCCATGAGTAGTGATTAAGTTTTATTCAATAAATAAATGACTTGTGGCTATTCCTCCAATTCCATTACAGAATCTTCTTTGGTCATGCCACTACTCTCACTAAAGATGATGAAAAGTTATGATTTCCTTTTCTACGTTTCATTGGTTGTGCATCCCTCCACGTCTTTAGCTTTCAACGTTCCCTTAACTCTATCAATGCTGAACTTAGGTGCTGACTTTACCCCACTGAATTATCATGTGCCTGTAACACATCAAGGATTTTCATAGGATCTATTCTTACTCATCCTCAATTCAATTGTTCGTATATTTCTATACGTTAGCGTTTGGAGCGTACATTCGCCAGTTCGTCAGTCCCGAACGGGACATTCTCACCATATTCAACTTTTTGTGACTCCCGGCATATCCGTTACATATCCTACCTCTAGGACAATTTCGATAAAGATAAGTCTTCATTACGGTAACCTTCTGCCGACCTTACCGAGCTTCATACAATAACTTTTTGCACGAAATCATTGCATGTCGGGGGATTAGAGGAAGCGTTTCAAGACGTTACTCTATCATTCCACTTCTCAAGTTAAGAGTTCTCCGCTCTTTTAAATTAGTTTTCTCGCTTATTGTTTTCTAAGCGACAAATTACTAGAGCGTGCGCAGTCTTTTCAACTACAAACGTTTCGCACAAATCCAAGCTTCTGTGAAGTAAACAGCGGTCTTTTTCTCAGTATTTCGTTTTCCAAACATCTCACAGAAACGGCCCAAACTGATCATCAGACACAGAGCTTTTCTATCGGCATCTGAATAGAGTTCTGGTGAAATATCATCTTTTGGCAGCGTCAAGCCTTGAATTTCCAATACAGTTGTCTTTTCTTTAAAATCTAGCCCATTATTTTCACCATAAGAAAAGCCTAAACGTAGAATTGAATCGGTAATACTCAATTTTAGGAATCGCCCATATTCATGAATTTTTTCATCTGGATGTTTTTCTAGCCAATCCACTACATGCAACAATCCAACCTGTTCCCCTTTATCACGACGAGCCAGTGTTTTCTGAATCCCTTCTAATACAGCTCCTTTCAATTTGTGTTCTGATCCTAGTGGACTCAATTCATCGATCATATCTTGAGCCACTTGCTTTGCCTCGATTCGATCCAAGTAAACAAACGGGTCCAACACGCCATAGTTTTTCTTCTTATTCACATCTAAGGTGACATAATTGATCCGATTAAGGTGCTGGACAAACAGTGGATAATTCTTCTGGTAATAAGGATTGTTCACCAGCTTATTAAACCATGTTCGTTTTTCAGATTTTGGATCAATGAACAGACTTTGAGCTTCTAAAAACGAACTGTAGAGAAAAATCAATCCGACAAGAAAGGTCTTTCCCTTTCCTGTTTTTCCAGTGACCGCCATATGCGGCGCATCATACAAAGCTCCCCTAATTCCTTCCGCAATTGCCAGCGGATTCAAAAAGATGTACTTATTTGAGGCATAGATCAATTCTTCTAACTCTGTTTTTTCTCCCTTTGATCCCTTCAAACCAACCACATCTTGTCGGCCAATGTACCAGCCTGAATCCATTCCTAATTCGGTAATGGTCCCAAAAAGAAGCTCGGCAATAGCATCCACATTCGTTCGCTGTTTCCAGTGTGTCTGATTTCCAAGCGATTGACCCATTAATAACTTGTAAAATAGTTTGATTTGATCATTCTTACCACGACAAACTTTCACACTTTGACTCAACAATTTGATAATAGTTAAGCTGCGTTGTCGGACTTCTTGTCTTGTATTTCCATACACCACAAAACAGCCTAGCCAATCAATGATGGGTTCTCCATTGTTCATTCGCTCCCTCATGTGCTTCAATAAATAGCGAATTGTCAGCACACGGTCCGTTGGTTCATCTCCGTGTTTTTCTTGATCAGTTTGTTCGTCCTTAAAACGATTGTTCAACCATCCAGCTTTCATTTGGAGTCCTTGAGAGCCCGTTAATTCTGGATAATGAAGTTTCATTCGAAATTCTACAGGAAAGTTCAAATCCTGCGCAAACTGAAAGATATTCATGTTGCTCATATTGTCGGGAAAATTACCAATTGGCAAAATAGATAAAAAACTTTCTCCCAATTCATCTTCTACTTTTAGAATTCCCTTTCCCTTATCGATTGGACGAATCACTGCCGACTGAATATCCTCGATATCCTGCCAATGGTTTTCATCTTCAATCTTATGGGACATTCCACGAATATATTGCAACCGATTCACATAAATCATTTCTTTTTTTTCTAAAGGTCGGATCGAAAACGAGTATAAAAGTTGGGTCACTTCATTTGAAACTTCGCTTATCCAGCCCAATATTTCTTCGCCATTGATCCACTCATACCCAGCAAAGCCTAACACTTCATCAACCAATTCTATCGTCAGCTTAGTGAATACTTCTTTCAAGCTTTCAGCTATGTATTGGTCTTTTATTTTTACTCCTAACAAAAAAGAAGGTCGATAAATCGTACCTTCTCTTTCCAAGAGATTAACGGTTTCACTCGAATAATACTTGCCTAATTCGGGATTCTCCTTATCGAATCCCTCAGATAATTTGGTGAACTTACTAGACAGATTCATCGTTCGAGGAAACATGATCAGTTCCACATCTTCATAAGGTGCCAATAACTGCATCAGATTTGCCATTTGCTCTTTGTTTTCTTGAATAGCATTGGGGTTGTTTTGTGAAATAGTTTTGGGTGACACCTGATAATATGCCCAGATATCATTGTCACTTGTTAATAAAAGATTCTCTTTCAATGCCCGAATCGGACTTTTAATAATGGTCATTGATGCCCCCTTGTTTCATTCTTCTTGCCAATGGAAAATATTATTTCTGGAAAACTCTCTTTAGCTTCTTTATCTGTGAAATAATCAGAGTGTTACTGACTGATTTCTCCTTTTCCTCTTGCTTCTGCTAATAATCGTAATTGTTCACTGATTTTATTTACCTCACAAATACGTTCATCTTCTGCACTTGATTCATTAGTTAGTACCAAATTTGCAAGTTCCAATTTTCTATCCATCAAATAACAAGAGTATTTTATCACCTCACTGTCCGTTAACTTTTCTATCTCTTCAAAAGTTTTAAATATCATCGGCAAAATGATCCTCTTTCTCTATAAACGGCGTGCGATATCGTAAATTACTGGTACAGTCACGCTGTTTCCTGCTTGCTTGTATAATTGACTGTCCGAATTTACTACGGCTGCACGATCAAATGCCCAATCGGGAAAACCCTGTAACCTCCAGCACTCTCTAGGTGTTAGTTTTCGAATTCTATAGTGATCGGTAACCACAGCCTGCATTTCACCTGTTAGAAGTGTATTTGCTATCTGCTTGCCTACCCGTCCTCTGCGAGTCTCTGAGTTGGAATGTGAAACGTTGATACTATCGCCAGGTTCAGGCTCGGCATATCCTTTTGTTGTTGCCTCATTTACCAAAATCTTTGGTTCTTGGCCGCCGCCTTGCATGGTTGACAGAGTAGGAGCTAAACCACCTGATTCATAGACTCTCGAATTTTGCTCATGACTACTTGGTAAATTTCCAGCAATGACAATTCCATGGCGATCTTGTGCAGTAAGAGTAAACATGTCCTCTCCATCAGTTTTCAATCGCCGTCCATTTTGTCTTGTCTCTATTCGGCCGGGACTAAGAATAGGAATTGCAATTTTCAGTGCGTCCTTTTGAGTGGTCGTACTGCACATGGATGGCGATAGACTATCCACTGAGACCACATCGCCACTTTGAGATTTCCCTTTTTTCCTTATGTTTCCTATTTTTTTAATGCGATATTTCTTATCAATCGTTGGGTCATCTCTTTCGAAAGGAAATATTTTTCTGGTACATTTTCCTCTAAGATGTCCGATAATGAAAACTCGCTCCCTGTTCTGTGGAACGTAGTCTTTAGAGTTAAGCACTTGCCATTCAGCGTCATACCCAAGTTCATCCAAGGTTCGCAAGATCGTCTCGAACGTAGCCCCTCTGTCATGGTTGAGAAGTCCTTTGACATTCTCAAGGAAAAGAAGCCGTGGTCTGAGAATAGATGCGAAGCGTGCAATCTCAAAAAAGAGAGTCCCTCGAGTATCTGCGAAACCTCTTCTTTTTCCTGCAACTGAAAAAGTTTGGCATGGAAATCCTGAACTGAGAAGATCGATAGTTCCGAGTCCTCGAATAAACTCATCTGAAACGGTTGTGATGTCATGCATCTCCACCTCATTTTCTGTATCAAATATAGCCTTGTAGCTTTTTCTTGCAAACTTATCGATTTCACAAAAACCAGCACATGTATGTCCTGCTTGTTCCAGACCCAAGCGAAATCCGCCGATTCCTGCGAATAAATCTAAAAATCTCAATCATTCCTCTCCTTTTAAAAAAATTTCCTTTATCACAATAAAAAGACACATACCCCAAGATATGTGCTTTTCGACTATTTAAATCGTAGTTCTTCATCTGCTTCTGATCGTTTATGTGCTTTCCCATTGTAAAAAACAATCTCTCGCCATTGAATCGTCACTATATAAACGACTAGATCAAAAATATAGGAATAAATTTTCTTTCCATCTGGTTGCACCTTGTTCATCAATAGCACACTTCCTGCTGGTAATCCGATATAACACAAGGCTGGAAAGAAAGGCAGCGTGTTGGATATTCCTTGAATCACTTCTCGGAAGATGCCCCACATTAATCCAAGTATTAATAAGAAACTTCCAATGTTTGCGGCTGCAATCGGTGCAGGCAAGCGTCCCAAATTACCTAAGTCTTGTATCCGATATGGTTCTTTAAATGCAGAGTAATAATTGTACGGTTCCCATTTCATGATCAGCTACCAAACAGCTTCCCAATGATCTTTCCCATGCCATCAAAAACCTTCTGAGGATCGTTAAGGAAGAAATAGGCTACTGCGCCCCCTACAAAAGCAGAAACGATCTGTATGACTTTGGATTTCGCAAAGTTCTTGGAAGCTAAATACACCACCAACATGATTATGACGTATTTTCCTTGTTCCAACACCCAATCTGATAATTCTTTTAATCCCATGTTGTTCCCTCCTTGTTGTTACCATGTATGCGACAATTTCTGAACATAATACTTATCCGCTTTTTTTACAACTTCAATCGACATGTTTTCCTGCCAAATCAGTTCCGTTCCTTTATCTTTAAATTTGACTGCCACCTTCACAACAAAGTGATCCTTCTCTTGAAACACTTGCCCACTAATTTGATCAATGGTTGCTGAACCATTTAAACCTTCTGGATCATCCATCATATAACGCATATCTTCTGATGTGTTTTCCGCATACTTTTCTAAGAACTCTTCAATATAGTCCATTACTTTCTCACGGGTCATCCCATCCACTGAATCATAGTTGTTGGAATCATAGCCTAAGATGTTTGCCTTTTCTCTATTTTCCTTTAGCGCTGTAAAGTAAGGGTAAGAAATCACACGACTTCCAACTTTCGATGACTGAAAAGGAATATTCAATAACTGGCTAACGGTGACTTCCTTTACTTGACCCTCTTCATCTTTTGTTTCAATGATATAGGTCACTTTATAGCTGGCAGTCGCAACACCTTCTACTTTTTTCAACGAGGTAAAAGAGGCGGCTTTAAGCGTTCGTTTTCCAAAGAATACAGAATCCCCTTCCTTGATTCCCTTGGCGTAATACTCCTTTAAGAGTGTTTCTTGTCGTAATTTTTGTGTTTCACTATCTTCTGAAACCGCTATGTACAAAGCGACAAAGCGGTTCATAAACGATTCAATTTCAGGTGTCAGGATCACTGAACTGCGGGCTTCTTTTTTACTTTCTTGTTGGATCGTGACCACTTCTTTACCGAGTAAACTCACTTTTATTCGTAAGCCTTGTGTTTGAAGAAAAGCCAAAACACCCGAAATACTCAAGAAAAAAATACCCATCCAGAACAGCCGTTTCATTGTTTTAGTATGGAGTCTTCTTACTTTAGGAATTTTCTCACTCGTCGTTTTTTCTTTTTTCCGAAGAGATTGTTTTTTCATTGTTCAACTAACACCCCTCTTCATCAATTTTTTATCGTTTAAACTTCCAGATCAAGCCGATCATTGAAACCAAACCAACACCGAATGCAGACAAACCGTTGGCTAATACTTCACCTGTGTTTGGCAACACTTTGGTTGTGCCGTCTGCCGCTTTAATTGAAATATTCCCATCTGGTAAAGCCGTTACTTCACCATCAATAGGTGCTAAGCCTGCAGGTGTTTGTTTATACGCCACGCCATCTTTGACAGAGACAATTTGTTCTCCCGTATCCGTCACAACAGGAGATTCTGGTGTCGGCTGATGGATGAT
The DNA here is from genome assembly GCF_051713785.1 of Enterococcus sp. DIV0187. Lineage (NCBI taxonomy): Bacteria > Bacillati > Bacillota > Bacilli > Lactobacillales > Enterococcaceae > Enterococcus > Enterococcus sp. DIV0187. Next base: position 4,001,140 of record NZ_JBIOQO010000001.1, on the reverse strand, counting down.
TCCTCCCTCATCCTCCTCAGGTGTTGTTGGTTCTTGCGGAGTCTGTGGTGTTTCCGGTTGTTCTGGTTGAGCTGGTGTTTCGGGCTTGTTCGGATTCTCAGATTGTTCGGGTGTCTCTGGTGTTTCAGGAACTTCGGGAATCTCAGGCTCTTCCGGCGTTTCAGGAATCTCTGGTTGTTCAGGTACTTCGGGTGTTTCAGGTTCTACTGGTAATTCTGGATCTGTCGGCAGTTCAGGGTCTGTCGGCAGTTCTCCTGGTAGTTCTTCTTCTAGACCTTCTGATTTCACTAGTTGCTTTTCTTGTTCTGCAGTAGTCGAATGCAACTCATTGGCAAATGCCCTCTGTTCTCCAAGCTGTAACCCACATACAGTCATGCTCGTGATCGTTAATAAGGTGATCGTTCTTTTTTTCATTGTTTATTTTCTCCATTCATTAAAAGTTTACTTCATAAGAATAGCGTGTCATGGATTCATAACATGCTAAAAATAATTGATTCAATCCTGCGATCATTTCCGTGACAAGCTGAACGTACGCTTCATCAGGAAAGATTTCTTTGCATTGTTCAATCACTTCTTTGGTACACCAATTCATAAACTGTTGCCGCTTTTGTTCTCGCTCGTTGATATAGCGAACCCGTTGTTTTACATACCGCTGATACGCTTCTGGATTATTTTTAAATTGAACCTTCATTTCTTTGGGCAACCCGACAAAGGGTTGGGTAGTTGGTTGTATAGTTGCTAACACATCCTCAATCAATTGTCGAAATTCTTGAAACTGAGGATGGTCATACAGAATTTGAAAATCTACCATGTTACATAGAGCCTTTCTTTCGCTCATTCACTGACATCTTCTGTGTTTCAATTTTAATGATTTGAGAGGAATGGTAATAACAGGCACGATGATTCACTTCTATTCCGACAAAAGAATGGCCGTCAAATAGTTTCGCTACTAAGTCTGCCGCTTGATACTTTGAATAATTGGCATATAGGGTATAACAAGCTAAACGACCATCCTCAAATTTTAGAAGGAGTTCATAACGATTTCGCTTAAACCCTCGTCTCCAAGTCAGTTTGTCTTTCCTCTGCAGCCAATCAAATTTGGATGTTAAAGCATACAGAATCACTTTTGTTAAAAACATGAACATGCCCAATACAGCAATAGTTCCGCTCATCGTTTCAATCCTCTTGATTTTTCTTCATATACACAGAGTAACGATCAAGAAAGTCATCTGCCATTTGTTGGATCACATAATTCTGCAGAAACCGATTGTTCTGAATACGCATCATTTCATAGCCCTCCGTAAATTGATCCTCCTCTTCATACCATTTGATTGCTCGATGCTGTTCACTTTGCAAGACAAAAGCATAATCGGATAAGTCAAAAACAGTGACTGAAAGTAATCCTTGCGAGCGTAATAGCTCGATATATCTTTCCGCAAAATGTTCCGCATTCATGATATTTTTTTCTCGTTCTTGAAACAGGTACTCACGAGCTATGACCGCATTGGTCACACTATCACTCAAAAATCGATAATCAGGGGGTCTCTTTTGTTCTGCTTCAAATTGTTGATACAACAGCCACGCATAGCGATATTCTGCTTGCAGATACTCTTTTTCTTTTGGAAAGAATTCATCAATCGAACATAAGCGCCGAATCGCTGATTCAAACAAATAGAGATAATGTTCAATAAACTCTTCTTCTACGATTGGCTCTCCAATAAATTCCATTTCTACAACCTCACCTCCATGAAAAAAAAGCCTTAGATAAAGACTCTTTAGACAAACGATTCAAAATTAATTTCCAAACAGTACATAGTGCGGATCAACCAACATACCTTGAGACAAACTGCGATCCTTACAAACTTGTAGGAATAGGTAAGTTTTTGAGGCTATCTCCAACTTTTCCCCTCCTCCACACCGTGCATGCGACTTTCACCGCACACGGCGCTCCATCTAAACATTTATAGATTAATTGGCTTTAGATTACACTTAGTTCGAAGTAAATTTAGTTTTTCTAGTTGTTCAATTGTCAATTTTAGTTCAACCAAATATTTAAGTATTGTCGGCTTGCTTGTTGCGTGGATCAATTTGTGAACATCTTCGTGTACTATTTTTAAATTGTGATAATTGTCCGTTCCTCCTTGTGTTATTGGAAGGACATGATGGCAATGTAGCTCTTCTGACGTTAGAACCCTTCTTGTAACTTCACACTTTCCACCAACCATTACATACCTAGATAAACGATTATCGACATATTCAACTGATCGACCAGAGTCGCGACGTTTAATCATTTTGGCCATTTCAATTTTTATATCGATGCCTATTCCCTTGTAGAATTTCTGTCGTCCTTCGGACGTATAAGGAGTTGTCCCTGGAATAAAGTTTAGTGGTATTTTAAATTGAACATCTGCTATGGGATACACCCATATTTTATTAATTCTCCATGTTCGATAGTTTTTGCTGTAAAGTTTGGTAAAGGTTTCTGAAGTTCCATACAGTGGTTTACTATATGTTCCTTTTGTCTTAAATCGAATTTTCATTGCCTTCTTAAGCACATAATCTATTTCACAAAACGTTGCTGATACAGTTGTCGCAATTCGATAATAGTTGTGCATACCTAATATTTGATAGTTTAGTAAATTGACATATCCGGGATTTCTTTGAATTCTTTTTATAGTATCTTTGAGTTTTCCAATCATTGTATGTTTACTTGTTTTACTAACATAGGTTCGGGCAGTACACTTCTTACCTTTAGGCACCGCTTTGATTTCAAATCCCAGAAATTCTGAACGTTTCTTTCTCAGATTAGTTATTCCTGATTTTTCTGGTGAAATATCTAGTTTCAAGTGATTTTCTATATACCTTTTTATACTGATATACCAGCGTTTCGCCATATCGTAAGATCGGGTCAACAACTTGAAATCATCCGCGTATCTAATAAGATATCCTTCTTTGAGTTTCGTTCCTTTTAAGGCTCGATGTAGTTTTCCTTTAGAGTATTTATGCTTTGAATTAAAATTTTCCCATTGGGAAGATACCCACTGATCTAAATCATTCAGAACAATATTAGCTAGTAATGGAGATAAAACTCCACCTAATGCACAGTAAAGAATAATGTAAAGTGAAAGCGTAGAAGCCGCATGGATAGGAGTCTTACGGCTAAAACACTACGCATAATAAATTGATTAATAATCAAAGACTATTTAAGAAATCAAGCAATTGATTGTCTTGATTCCATTCTGGTAATTCGTCAGAAGTAATTTTAGGATAGGCTTTTTCAAGTATTTGTCTCTTGGACTCCATGTCTAAGCGAGCGTAGATATCAGTTGTAGAAATATCTACATGGCCTAAAATATCTCGAATATATACGAGGTTTACTCCAGCTTGATATAGATGCATTGCTTTTGAATGTCTTAATATATGAGGGGTTAACCTTTTGGATAAGCTAGAGTGATTTTGCTTTATGACTGTCTCGTATTTTTGGAGAATATACGTGACACCTCCGCGAGTTAATTTCTTTCGTTGCTGGTTAAAGAACAATGGAAATGCTTGGCGGCCGTTTTTCAAAAGATTATTTTCCATCATATATTGTTGTAAAAGACTGACAGTATTTCCCAAAATAGGGACGTTTCTTGTTTTACGACCTTTCCCGGTCAAAGTGATCATTTCTGGATGATCCAGTCTTACATCACAAACCTGTAAATCGCAAAGCTCTTGAACTCTTGCACCAGTATCATAAAGAACACTTAATATGGCTCTATCTCTTCTCCCCGTTGCTTTTAGTGGATTGGGGGCATGCAATAGTTCTTTTGTTTGTTCAACGGTTAAATGAACAATCGTTGATCGCTGACATTTTTTACTGGGTACTTGCAGAATCTGCTGGCATAGATGCATGTAAGCTGGTTCTTGTATTAGCACGTATTTAAAAAATGCATGAATAGCCATTAGTCGTTGATTTCTTGTCGCGATAGAACAGTAACGGTCTGTCTCTAACCAGTTCAAAAAGTCTGTTAACAGCTCTTTTTTGATCATATTGAAACACAATTTTTCTGGTTTTATCCCCTGAACTTCTTGACAAAATTTCAATAATAATCGAAAAGAATCTCGATAAGAAGAAATAGTGTTACTACTCAAATTTCTAACAATCGGTAAGTAGTTTGTAAAGAAGTCCGTCAGGTGTTTGGCAAAATCAGTAGTCTTCATGAGAATCACCAATTTCAGGGATTACATTTACAAAAGTTTCATTCATTCTTTTAGTGATATTTGGAAACACATCTGCTGTCAAATGAAGATAATAAGCAGTATCACTCAGTGATACATGTCCTAAATAAGCTTGTAAAACTGGAAGATACACCTTTAAATCTTTGCTTTCCAAGGTCCATTTCCGAAGACAATGAACAGCGAAAGTATGACGTAAATCATGAACTCTCGGACCTTTTCCACGTCCGCCATGTGGTATCCGTGCTTGCCAGAGAAACTTTCGTAGGTTTTTTTCTACATTTCCCCTGGTCATCGGTTTACCGTGGTAACCCGGGAAAAACCAATCTTCGGGTTGAGAAAATAGGTGAACGGTCTGAAAAAAACTATTTAGTCGTTTTAACATTTCTGGAGAAAGCGGTAATTGTCGAAATTTTCCCAGTTTAGCATTTACTATCTTAATCACACCAATTGTTAAATCTATATCTTGAACTTTCAGTAATCGTGCTTCTGACAATCGCATACCGCAGCTGTAAAGTAATCTGAAAAATTCTGGCATTACCAAATGTCGATAGGGAACTTGAGAACAATAGTGACATTGATCTGCTTGAAAAAATATTTTCTTTAATTCCTGATTTGTATAGATATGAGGAATGTAACGTGTAGGTCTTGGCATCATTCCTCTTGGAAAGATAAATGCATCAAGACCAAGTCGAGTCATATATTTAGCTAGTTCTTTGATTGGTGTAATACGATTTTGCAAAGTAGCTGCCTTTTCTGTGGGTCGTTTCTTTGACCAATCCATCACTAAATCAACTGTTAAATTTTTTTCATCATGATAATAGTCAACACAAAATTTATCAAAACGACGTAGAATCTGTACTTCAGATTCGTATTTGTAGCCTAATGCTCTTTTTTGTTCAATTAATCCTATGATATAAGACGCAAACCTTGAGGAAAACAACACTATTCCACCTCCGGACTAAGCGCACATTCGCTAAGTAGCCGAAGGCTGCTTTTTAGGTAAATAGGTGTAGATTCAGTACTTTGATGTCCGAGAATATCTGAAATTTCTTGGATAGGCGTATGATTTTCAAGCAATGTTGTAGCTAAGGTATGACGCAAAGAATGCATACCAATTTTTTTCTCTTTTGTAACTGGAATCTTCGCAACTCTCATATGTTTGACAATCATCTGATGGAGATGATCATTATCCGAAAAAGCTCCAATAGGTGCAAGATGGCGAAGAAAGATGTAAGGCGAATCACTGATAGGACGGCCATTTTTAATATAATCAATGATTGCCCAACCCACGTCCTTCAAAAGCGGTAATCGAACAGTATTATTCGTTTTTGATTGTGCAAATTCTAAATAATTCTCATCCCAGTTCAAACTAGAAAAAGTTAAGTGTTTAATATCTATACATCGAAGCCCCAAACGCGCGACTAAAAGAATAATCGCGTAATCTCTTTTACCCGAAGGGTTTTCTCTGTCGATTGCGTTTACTAATTTATAGAGATCATCCTTATCCCAAACTGACGGAATAATCGTTTGGTTTGGAACATGAATTGTAGGGATTAGAACGGTACAATCGGTTTTTAAGACATTTTCTTTATACAAAAAGCGTAGAAAGGATCGAGTGCCACACAAAACAAACTCAACCATTTTAGGACGATAACCTAATAGTGTTTTGACAAAATCATTTAGGTTAGAAGCTGTTATTTGTTCAAGAATAATCCCATTGCCCTCTATGAAGTACAAGAAATTTTCCGCGGTTCTACTATAACTTTCTTGTGTAGATTTAGCATATTCAGCGAGATAACATTCTCTTTCAAACCGTTCCAATAGTTTTAAGTGTTTCGCCTGATTAACTTTATTTAGAGTTTGATTATAACGCCGAAGAACAATCCCGTGTTGTTGGAAGTCACCTAGCATACGGACGATTCGGAATAAATACACATTACTTTGAGTGAGTGTGCCAGCTTGTTCTTTAGCGAAGAAATCACATTTCTCATCAACATAGCGCATAGCGACGGATTCTGAAAAATAAAATTCATTTTGTGAATCAAAATAGTCAGTGAGTCTTTTCCAGTTACTTCGATAATAATTTAGAGTGGCTTCTTTATAACCAACCCTTTGAAGCTCTTGATCCAGCAGTTTGATAAGTTCTTTTAGCTTTACTTTTTCTTTCATGTTCTTGCCTCCAAAATGTATTTTTAGGGATATCCCTAAAAATAATCTTGGCAGGATATAATTCATTAATCAATTTATTATGCGTAGTGTTTTAGCCGTAAAACTCCTATCCATGCGGCTTCTACGCTTTCACTTTACATTATTCTTTACTGTGCATTAGGAGGCTTATGCTAAGCTACACATAACCCACCCTGTGGCGTGCCTTTTGTTGGACACCCTTCACCCTCAATCTCAGTTTTTAATATCTTGCTGATGATCGCAATTATTTTGTAGTCTTGGATACCCAAGTTCCACAATTGCTTTTTGAGAAGATTATGATTCACATTGTCGAAAAAACCTTTTATATCGACGTCTACCACATAATGCAGTTGAGCACTATTTATTAGACTGTGCATCCTCCCCATTGCTTGGGATACATTTCTTGATGGTCTAAAACCATAGCTATGTTTGAAAAATTTTGCTTCTGCTATCGGTTCTAGAACTTGCTTGATGCACTGTTGAATAATTCGATCATAAAGATTTGGAATACCTAACGGACGTTTCTTTCCATTCTTTTTAGGGATATACACTCTTCGAACGCTTTTTGGGTGATAATTAGCCAATTTCTGTCGAATGATCTCGACAAATTCTTTCTCACTCAAATTTTCTATCTCATGAATGGTCATTTCATCTGTTCCTGGTGTTTTTGAACCCGAATTACGTTTAATGCTGCGGTATGCTAGTAGAATATTTTGTTTTAATACAATGAACTGATACAACTTCTTGAATTGTTTTCCCTGTGAACTTTCTTCATATAACTGATCAAACAAATTTGTCAGACCGTAATATTCAATACTTCTTTCCAATGTGCTCAAGTAGGCATACCTCCTTGCTTTGGTATTCTCCTAGTCTTACTCGAATCCTGAGCTTCATCTTTCGCTTGTTAATCTTATTTGTTTAGACTTGGGACCATCCCTCCACGTTGATTAGACGTTTCATTGGTACTATGTCCCTACCATCACAGAAACAAATGATGTTACCATCAACCTTCCCAGTAATAGCTGGTTGATATAGAAGTTTTCTGCTTTCCACGTTCCTATTTTTCTAGCTTTTATTCACTATACTTAGATGGCTAGCTATGAACCTGTAAATTTATCATTTCTTTGCTAATGATACCGTTGTTCCTAATCTCGATTCGTACTAAACGGTAATTTACCACACCTTTGTGTGCCAGAGCCTTTCGCACTCTGTCCTGCTTTAGATTCGTACATTCGCTGCTTTGTCAGACATCCATATGTCATTCTCATCATATATAGCTTTTAGCCTCCCGGCCTATAGGTTACATATTCTGCCTCCAGAACACATTCCTCAGCTTAAACTGTTAGGGTAACTCTCAGCCGACTTCACCTGACTTCACACAAATTTGATCTATCACTCTTATTTGCATGCAGGAGTCTCAGAGGAAAGGTTTCAACCAGCATGATGGTCTCATTCCCCTTCTTGAAAAATAAGTTCTCCCTTCCTGTCGGAAGGTGTCTGGTTTCGTTTATACACTTATCCAGAAACGTGTCGTACCAAAATGCAAATGATTCCCTGTACTATTACCGGTACTTCCCACAAATCCAATAGTCTGGCCTTGTTCGACTTGATCCCCAAGTTGAACGAGATACTGTTGCTGGTGCGCATAAAGAGTCGTCATTCCATCATCATGTTCAATAGCTACTACATTGCCCCAGCTATAATGAAACTTTGCCATAATGACGGTTCCTTTTTTACTCGCATGGATTGGTTCGCCTCGACCTGCAGCCAAATCCAACCCACGATGGAATTCTGATCCACGGTTTCCATACGAGCTCGAAATGGTGTAATGATTCAAAGGAATTTTGTATCCGGTGGCACTAATTGATGCACCTTGAATTTCTTTGTCGTATTCTGTCAGTTCATACGTTTCAATCAGACCATTTAGTTTTTGATCATATTGCGTGTCTGTCGCATAACGACCCGTCAAAAACTTCGTTGCTTCTTGATAGGCTTTCGCATTCGATTTCCACACCCCTGCATAATACTCAGAATCTCCTGTCAAACCTTCCCTTAATAGTGTGGCATAATCATTGAAACAATCTTCATAGTTCTCATAGACTCGAAAGCCAGCTTGCGTCGCATAAAGCGTACCATTTCCTAAGTCTTCTTGTGTCGCCATTGAAACCGATTTACCTTTGTGGGTTCCCTTGATGCCAAATAAATTGTAATTCGGTGCTTTTGCCAATTGGCTTTGACCGGATGCCGATTCCAAGATTGCTTGGGCAATCATCACTGAGGCATAAAGGTCCTTTTCCTGCCCAATTTCTCGAGCAGACTCTCCTATTTTCCGAATAAAGCTATCAACCGATTCATCTTTTTCAAAATAGATCGCTCCATCTTGAGTGACACTACTTGATGGTACAACGCGGGATAAATCGATAGTTGCTTCTTGATCAATCATGGTTTGTGGTGTCGGTGATTCTTGTGATCTCTCAGTAGCTGGGATCGGTTGTTCTCTGCTTGGTTCTTCCTGTTGGGTTTCTTGCTTGACCTCTTCTTTTAGCTCCTCTTTGGATTCTTCTTTTTTTGGTGGTTCTTGATTGCTTGGTGTTGTAGACTCGGAGGATTTCGTTGGACTACTCGTAGCTTCTGAGTTTGATTGACTACTCGAAATCGTGCTACTTTCATTTGATGTTGCAGTAGTTGATTCTTTGGTTGACTCCTTGATTGATTCACTGCTCGTTTCAGTTGTGTCGGTTGTATCCGTAGCTTTCGTTGCCCGTTGTACCTGCCCTGTTCTTGCCTTTAACGATTGACCTTCTTGGGCAAATACCGTTAAGGGCGTTGAAAGAAATGCTTGCAAACTAAGCATTACCGCCGAAGCAACGGTTGAAAATTTCTTCATTTACTCATCCTTCCCATCCATTCTATTGTTCATGATGTCGTCATATTTCCCAACGCTTAACATTGCCATAAACAGTGCACCTATTGTGCCTCCTGCCATAAAAGCTAAAAGAATCCAAATCATCCTTGTTCCCCTTTCGTGTAAAAGTAGTTGTTAAAACTCCGCCTGTTTGTGAGTGGCTATATGTGTGAAAACCAAAAGCCCCATCAAATAACTGATACCCATGAACACAGGTACTTCATTCAATAGCGTAAATAGATAAATACACAACGCTTGAATGGGCGAATAGATCGGGGGGTGCTTCTTCTGCTTCCAGTCTTTTTTTGATGGATACGCAGGTTTATTAGAACTATTTTGTGAGCTAACCGCTGAATCGTCATTGACTGAATAATTTTCAACTAGGCCTAAACCCAGTTTGATTGAATCACTGGCTTCACTTACTGGATATTCCTTTAGAAATTCTCCTTGAACAACCGCACGATTGGGCGTATTGATCCCACCTTCACATCGAATAAGCGTCAAAACTGCTGGTTCATCCTCATCTGGAATTGCCAACAACTCACCACGAGTCTCATTCACTACGTCATTTTTTGTTGCTAGATATTCATACACATTCGTAAAGTCAGTTGCATAAATGATTTCCTGCAAAGAAGTCTTTGGTAAGTTTCCAAGAGTTCCGCCTCCTTGGACCAAATTGTGAGCTAAAAGAACATAATTACCTCTGGATAATTGTTGATCCTTGTAGTAGGTTCCAACACCGACCATCAAGTTTTGATTCGCCATTCCGGCAAGAATTTTTGAGTGAATATTTGCACTCGGAATAAACAAGGCACCTATGCCCCACTGGTTCACGATTTCTGTATAGCGTAATTGAGCTTTCGCATAAGTTTTTGGTGTAACGGGCTTAATTTGGCGTGGACAATAAACGGCATTCTTTATTTTTCGTTTCTGCTTTTCTTTCGTTTCACCATTGTATTCAATAGGATAGGTTAGTTGTTCTGCCTGCTCATTCGCATGAAGCAATAACTGATAGCCGTAATAGCTTGCCCCAAAAACAATGAGTCCCAAAAGAATCCATAAAAAAGGAACGATTCCCCATATCTTTTTCACGCTTTCCTCCTTAGAAAAAATCAAGCGCCCTAAAGAAAGGACGCTTTGAAAGATTCTTATTTCTTGTTTTGACGTTTCTTATTCACGACCACAAAAACAGCTCCTGCAATCAATACAAGACCTAAGACTAACCAGATTGTTGAGTCGCCTAGTGAGCCAGAAGTTTGAGGCAATGTTTTTATTGGACTCATTGGTTTTAATGGCTCAACGGGTTTATTGATAGTAATGGTTTGGCCTTTGTTGTTGAAGTCTTTCTCAGAAGCCACAACCTCATCATTGGACGTTGTTTCCTCAAAAGCAACCAATTGAATCTTATTGTCCTTACCGAATAATTGTTGAACTGCCACATCTTCAATCGTGACCGTAACCGATCCTGTTGATTCTTTTGGCGTAAATTTGATGGTTGAAGTCAACTCTTTCCCATCGATCATGACGGGTTGTTTTGTCCGTGGGTCCATCCAGATAACTTTTTGTCCATATTCCACACCAGGCGTTAAATCTTCAAACCCGACTTCATCAGTTAATGTTACTTTGCCGTCAGTAGTTACTTCTACTTCACCATTGACCAGCGCCTTTGTCCCGATCTTAGGATTTCTTACTTTCCCTGTTTGTTTCTCATTATCAATCGTCTTCTCTTCCGCAATTGGGGTGTCATTGGTTGAAAGCTGCTCATAAGCGACCAAGATTTTTCCATTCGCTGCTGACAAGTCCGCCTCAAATGGCACATCGACATAGCCTTCAAGTAGTTCAACCTCATTCAGTGCTGAGAATTCCGTTGCTTCTTCTTGCTCCTCTTCTGCTGCTGGGACTTCTGCATCCACAATTTCTTCTGCAGCCATGGGTTTAATCGTTTCTTTTGATTCATCCGAATCGTTGCTTTCTTCTTTCTCTTTTTCACTATCGGCTTCTTTTTCCGCTTCTTCTTTAGCACGGTTTTCATAGTATTCTTTTGCATTGATGGTCGAAGTCACTTCACCATCAACTCCTGCAACCACTGTAATTGATCCTGTAACGATTTCTCCATTCGGGTCTTGGAACTCTTTTTCAGTTTCACGATCCATCACAGACAAATCAAACGTATAGGTTTGACCAGAAATCAAATATTTATAGAACACACGGTCAAAGCCTTTCAATTTTTTCAATGGGTCAGTCAGTTTCGTTTCATTGTTGTTTTGATCATAGAAGAAAAACTCAGTATGAATCTCAGGAGCCACAAACTGAATCGACTCTGCTTCATTCTTCAAGTCATCATGACGAGCCACTTCTTCCCAAGCCTCGGTAGAAGGATTGTAAAATTCTAAGACATTCGTCCAAACACCTTTTTTACCATTCATGCCTGTTGCGTCAAAGTCTAAATAAACGTTCTTCACAAATACTGGTTGTTTCACTTCGAACTCATTGACTTGTTTCAATGATTCTTCACCCAACTGCTCCCCTGTCCCAAATTCGACAAAATCACTCGTCAACCGTAATTTTGCATTGGCAGGTGCTTGGTTGGCTTGAATCATGACCTCATCCTGTAATTGTTGGCCCTTCATTGGATTGACAAATTGAGCGCCATCTTGATTACTCGCTTGAGAAGTCATCCCAAAGTTTAACGTTGGGTTATTCACATTAATGGTGTTTTCACCAGACTTCACCACTAGAGAACCTTTAGAGTGTTCTGGATCAATATAATGGCCCTTAATTGTTTTCAGTTCTTCCCAATCGACCTTTGTATTGTGCTTCAAGTCATTGGTCACTTTGATCATCCCGTTTTTGTCCGTCTTCACTTTATGATCCTTGCCATAGTAATGAAGATTGAACTCCACACCTTCTAGGTTTTTCCCTTTATCGGCCTGTTTGATGAGGGTTAAGTTGGCATATCGTGGGTTACTGACATTAATAATATTGGAACCAGATTTAACGACTAGCGATCCTTTGGCATTGGCAGTGTCAATGTAATGACCAGCGATTGTGGCGGTTTCTTCCCAATCCACTTTGGTATTGTCCTTTAGCTGATTCAACACATTGATTTGACCGTTTTTATCAGTTTTCACTTTGTGTTCTTTCCCGTTATAAGTAAGTTTAAATTCAACACCCTCTAAGTTAGTGCCTGCATCATTCTTTTTATTCAACGTCAGATTGGCATATCGAGGATTTTTCACTGTAATCGTATTTGTTCCTTCTTTAATTGTGACGGTTCCTTTGGAAGCAGTATCGATATAATGGCCTGCAATGGTAGCAGTCTCCTCATAATGAAGTTCTGTTCCAACTTCATAATCAGAGGTTGTCAATTCACCTTTACTGTTGGTTTTACTCGTAGTCGTTTTTCCATTCGCAGTAAGCTTGAATTCAACGCCTTCAAGTGTCTTACCAGTGTCATCGACTTTTTTCAACAGTACTTTTCCTTTTGGTACTTCTGGTGGTGCATTATGGAAAACATAGATTTTTTCTGCAGGGGACTTTGCTTTGATATCAGAAATGATGTTTCCTCCTGGATCATAGCTATGCCAAAATTTGTTCTCACTGGAATTATTTCCCCAGAAAAAACCAATATGACAGTCGTAATTCGTCACTGATTTATCCGGTTCAAAGTAGATAATATCGCCCTTACGCATCGTGCCGCTTGCCAACATTTCAGATACCGAATTGTAGGTATCCGCATAAGTCGTTGAGCGTAACACATCACGCCAGTTATAGGCATTCGCAGCACCACCGAAACCAGAGCTGTTGTTGGTGATTCTTGAGATATCGCCACCAGCTCTACGAATGACTGTTGCCACAAATCCTGTGCAATTCATCCCAGGTCCATAGCTTGTTGGCGCACCGTTGGGACTCAAACAATACGCTTCATCAGGATTCAGATACAGCCCACGATAAGGTGTGCCCAAGTAGAAGGAATCATTTTGGTGGGCGGCCAATTCGGTAGTAATCGCATTGGTTGAAATACCAAAGAATGTAGGTAAATCTGGCGAAAGTGCTCTCGCTTTCGGAAGAAGAGCTTGTTTCCCAGGTACGCCTGCACCTGAACCATAGACACTACCATCTAGGTCAACTTTTTCTTTGTCACTATCAACTTTATTTTTAGTTTCAACAGATTGTTGTTCTGTTGGTTTTTCTAGAATTTTTGAGTTGTTTGTACTCTCTGAGGTATTCTTATCTGGCTCACTCGTTGACTCTGGCGGTGTATTTTTGGTAGAGTCTGTCGATTTTTGTTTCTCGTCACTCTTTTGCGTTTGTGTTGTTTCGATACTTTCCGCATAGGCAGTGATCGTTTGAAAAGGAATCAACTGTGTAAGCAGCGTAACAATCATAAACAATGAAAAAATAATTCGACTGATTTTTGTTTTCATAAACTTCCTCCATACTAGTTTTGTTGGTTCTTTTCCTGTTGGAATGATTTAAGGACTTCTATTTCTAATTGGATAAAAAGCAATCACCACCATTTTTAGACACAAAAATAGCCACATTCTATGAAATTGATTTCTTAGGATGTGGCTTCGTTTCGCTATTTAATTTTTTATTACTGAAAAAAAACGCTGGATCATCGAACAACTTTCAACTGACACTTTTCGACAAAATCAATTGGAATCAGCTTTTCAGCATAAGGGGAATTGATCTCATTTACACGAACCTCTCCATATGTCCAAAGGCCTTGCCAAAATTGATCTGTTACCTGCCATTGGCGCTTTTTAACATAGTTCATGAAGTACGTCCGCTCTTGGTCCACCTCTCTCAATCGTTCAACTATTTGACCAAGTATCGGATCATAAACGTTCATTTTGAAGAGTCCATCTAATCTCTCAAATGTGATGGGGCTATCTTGCTTTTTCAACTGTTCTCGTTCTTTAATGTATAGATTTCTAAACCGTTCGAAAAAGGGTTCAAACGTTAAATCTTTAAATGGATTGGTTTCAAGATAGTTGTTTAGCTTTTCTTTGTACCAATGATAAATTTCACCAAAGAATGCTTGGTATTCTTCTGTAGTCTGCAATAAATCCTGATTTCCATAATGAAAAGAGCCTGCATAGTTTATTGTTGTCATTCGTGTATTGTTCCCCTACCTCATAAAACAACCATCTGAAACATAGGTGATTTGTCCCTCCAATCGGATATCACGACCAAGCGCCTCCGTATCAATGTAATAGATTAGTTCCTTTGGTACAGTAATCAGTCCTTCATCTACCCAATAACTGCCTAACTTTTCATCTGAATCTACTTCTGGTAAAAACATAACATCTCCGGCATTTTCCAATAAGTCTTCTTCCGAATCAAACAAATCCCCAATCAATTCTTTAGCGTGGTCACGAACTTCACTTGGCAATTCTAAATATTGTTCATAAAGTTCATTCAAATGATCCAAACTATCGTATTGACCTACAATGAATGGTGTCTCAGAATCTAAAATAATCGTTTCTTCTTCGGAGTCATTTAATCCTAGCTTGTTTACAATTTCTGAATACTCCACTGGCAAATCAAACCAACCGCCTTGAATGGTTCCACCGACATACCTTGAGAGATTAGCAATATAAATTTGTGCGTGCATCAAGCTCCCCCTTAATCTAAATAACTTCATTTTTTATTAGTAAGACTGATCCTTGATAAAAGATCTCTTTACCGTGTTTTCCAAGATCAACCAGTTCTTCTTGAATACGATCCTCGGTCAGTCCACCTTGTGTTCCTTCACAATTGGCATTTCTTAATGCCTCTTGTACTTCTAACAACGACAATTTTTCGTAACACACTTTCTGATGATAAATCTCTGTTACGCAGTTCGAATAAACGACCATTGGTTTTACACCAACTTTTACCGCTACTAACGCCTGCATTGGTAGACTGAATAAATAAAACTCAATCAAACGTAAATCACTAGGAGCCACTTGCCAATACAAATTTTCCAATTCAAGTTCGTGATTTTTTCGTACTTCCAACAGACGGGCAATTTCTTGCCACGCTGGATCACCTTGGTGTTCTCCTCGTTTTAGCTTTCGCTGAATCAAATCTCTGGAATAATTGAACGTGCTTAATTCCTTGATTTGTTCATCAATCATCGTTAATTGTTTCTTTCGGTATTTGATACCCGAATAAACACAATCCTTCTTATCCTCCAATCAAATCACCCCCTGACGATTGAAACCAAGTGAGATAGTTTTCCTTGTCTTCACTCAATTCCACATTTTCAATGGTGGCATTGACGAAATCACGTCCCGACAATTCATCCACTATTTTTAACAGCTTTAACGTAGGAGCGACTTGTGTTTCAAACCAGCGCTCCGCTCGTTCAATGGAAAACTTCTCTGCTTTCATCGAAAAATTTAACTCTCTCACTGTCCGAAACATTTTGGCCCAACGCTCGTTGACAATCTTTGATTCGGAATCCAATAGATCATAGACGGTTAATTTGTCATTGATTAGTCCAGCACCAATCTCACCAAGATTCGTTCCTGTGATAAATCGCTCAATGACATTCATGGCTTTTTCTGCCGCACACCGCAACTCATACCGATTGTAAATGCCATAGTTCAATAAAGCCTCTTCCACTGATATCCGTTCACGATTCGCTATTTCATAGCGCTTCTCATAGAAGTTGAAGAATAATGGAGACTTTCTTGACCCAAAATAAAGGGATAGCCCTTTGTTTCTAGCCATCCCTGATTCGGTATAATATCCGCCATAATTTTCAAATAATTTAAAGCTGTCTTCGATCAGTCCTTTGTGTTCCTTCTCCAAAATAGAGAATAAATCAAAATACTCTTCATCTTCACGCAGCCACATTTCATCAATGGCAATATCGATTCGGCTGCATTGCACACGATCATAACAGCTTTCCAACCTTCCCTGTTTTTGCCAAAGCTGCAATAAATATTCCTGCCAATCTGTTTGTCGTTCCTTCAAGACAAGTTCGTATTCTCGACAACCTTGACCTGAAAATTGGACCAGCACATTTTTTGTTGTTTCCTTCGTATGCCAAAAAACCCAAATATTTCCACGAACAGAAACTTGGTCAAACATATAGAGTCCTGTTGAGCGAGTCTCAAATTCTAATTCATTCATCCCTAATACGGATTGAATCACGTCTTTTGGATCAGCCTCGAAAAAGGACAAACGCAAATAGTCAATCATCACTCGCATCTCTATGCCGTGTTTCATGTATACACGAAAATAATCATCCAGCCTTTGTTTCACTTCTGCAGGTATTGGACGTTTTCCTTGTTCCATTTTTTTGTAATAGGATAAAGAGATCGCCAATATCTGGGCAAATTTACGTTGTGAGACGGGTTTTACTTTTCCTGTTTGTTCATTGGATAACCCAAATTTGTAGCGATACTTTCGTAAGTCTTTAGGCTCCAATTGTTCCACACCTTTGATAAATAACGAAACCGCATTTTTCAGAGTGACTGAAAAAGGTATTCAAACCCTTGATAGGACTTGGTTTTCATTTTTGTGTCCCTTCAAAACCATCAAAAAGGACACAAAACGTCATCTTCGATGAGCCTTGTCCTAGCAATCTTTCTGACACTTTTTTCTTTTCGTTATTTTAATTCTACCCCCCCTATTAGATACTGGGGGGGAACGGATGAGGGCAGGCTGGCGCCTGCCCTCATCCATCCACGCACACTCATGGCGTGTGCGTTTGCCCTTGACATAAGCGGCTGGCGCCGCTGTCAGTGCAAACGCCACGCTCGATTGAGTGCATGGCTATGCTGGGCATAGTTTCCCACCAGTATCTAGGTTGGTTAGTAGTTGGTTAAAAAATATTTCGTTCCATGGTTAATCGTTCATCGAGTTCTTCCGGTGACAAGAAAGTGGCGAAAATAGCTGCAGTTAAATCCTTCTTGTCCTTATTCCTCAATAAATACAATTTTTTCAGTAGTTGAATGTCCTCTTCCTTCAATAAAATCTGAACAACAGGAATGCCATTTCGCAAAATACTCTTTCGTAAAAAATGATAGGTGGTTCGTTTTTCAACTTTTGCGATCCAAGAATATAAGGTTCGAGCAGAAAAGTTTGGATCAATTAACTTAGCAGCCGTTTTTACTCGGTAGTATTTTTCACTCACAGTCCGTCACCTCCTCGTTACAGAACAACATTAAGCTACTCTATCGTAATGTTTTCCAACTGGTTCAGTCGTTCTTGTCTTTCCTTTTGATATTCTTCTGAAATCAGCTTTCTTGTCTGCAGTTCATCTTTCTCGTTATACATGGCATTCATCATTTCCTGGTCTTTTTTCGTGATTCGCATCGCATCAAAATCAAGCTCAATCATTCGATCAAATTTAGCGAACTCCGTTAGAAAATCAAAGTCATCGGGAACAAATGGACTGTATAATTCTTGAGGAATCCCTTTACCGATATCCAGATACCCTCTACCGACACCAGATTTATTGACGAAACTTTTATTTTTGTTGTCGTCACCATAAGTCATCTTGTACCCAAGCTCAGATAATCGACCTAGTGAAACTTTTGCGAGTAGATTGTCTCGCAACCCGTTGGGTAAATTTTGAGCATCCGGCCGTTGTAAAGCAATGATCATATAGACTCCTGCCTGACGACCTTGTAAGATCAACGGCATTAATACTTTTAAGACTCTCTCTGATTCTTTATAGTCCAACGTACTATAATACGCGGCCCACTCGTCAATAATCACGACATAAGGCGGCATTTCATAGAAAGCATAGTTTTTTCCCATCGTATAGTTTTGATGTTCACGCATATACTTATAGCGCTTGATCATCATTTCATAACTATCTTCAAGCAAACGAAAAATCTCTTCTTTCTCCATGACGACATGTCCTTTGAATGCAGGCAATTCAGCAAGTACACCTAAATCGGATCGCTTTGGATCAGCAATTTTCACCGTGCCGATTTCCATAAATGTCTTGATCAACGTATAAATAAAATACGTTTTGCCTCCGCCAATACCTCCGCTTATAAGCAGATTAGGCATTTTATCATAGTCCCAAAAGACATCTTTCATCAGCTCGATTGATCCATCTTTCGCTTTGACTTCTCGAATAGACATCCGGCGATCCTTTGTATCCAGCAACAATTTATACGTAACAAACATGGGTACTCGATCTACTTCAACTAAATCTCCAAGGAAAAGCTCTTCTAGCACTGATCCCATCAATAAAAATTCCTTGTGGTGTTTTCCACCCAATTTAAAGGTGAAACAATCCAATGAATTCTTTCTTCGATAATAAACATTGGGCGTTTGAATCACTTCTTGTGAGCCATTTTCCGTCTTTTTCTTTTTCATATCCACCAAACTATTTTCTACCAAATATTTTAGCAACCATTGGCATCGTTGAAGTCGGCTAAAGTAGCCACCTTTTAATTTGGATTGTTTAATAACAGATAGAGCAATGCAGATATTTGTAAGTACAAGAATCAAACCAAGCAAGCCAAAAAATATGAATTGTTGTTGGTATTGTTGGTTTCCATTGATAAAACCACCGATTTCTGTCTGATTTGCCCAACATAACCCAACAACAATAGCAATGGATGGAAAAGAAAAAAGGAAGGTGTACCCAATATCTAGGTATTGATAATACAGTTGAATCCTCTTTCCTTTGTAGAAAAACATACCTTTCAAAGAATCACCTTCCCTTTCTACCTTTCTACCTCTCTCTATTTATTTTTTCTTTTTATCCCTTGCATCTGGTTGAGTCGGACTTGCTAATTCTTTTTGATCCGTCACTTTCTTCAATCCATCCGCATAAATATCTAACTCATAATACTCACGATTGCCATCTTGAGCAGCGATATACGTCAAGTGAAATTCTGGATTGATTAATTCAACCGCCTCACGCCATTTAAATTGGTCGATTTCAGCAGTTGGTGGAAATGTTACACGACTGGAAAGCTTTCTTTTATCGCCAAAGACTAGTTCCGCTCTTTTTTTAGTAATTTCCCCTGTGCTTTGACGAGTTTCTTCATCAAATCCTAAAACGGGTTCTTCTAATGAACTAAATCGAATCGCACCTAAACTGTAAATATCTAAAGCTGCAGTAATGTTGTTATTGTCTTTAAATTTTAAAACCATATCTACACACCTTCCTTAACAGTTAAACCAGATAAATAAAGAGAAAAGTCTAAATAGCCATTGACCGAATTGACCGTTCGACCATCATCATTGGTTTCACGACTCGTAATCCGTACTTTATCCGGTACTAAGTACGCTTCTTCAAATTCAACCTCAACTTCCCCTTCTGGCAAAACAGCAGAAGCGCTTCGGTCAACGACGATTGGCAAGGCACCATGTTTTTCCGAATCGCCGTAAAACTTCACATAACTTCCAAGAACACCATTTACTTCTTTTGGAGCTTCTTTAAATTGTGTTCCTAGAATGAAGATTCTACCGACCCATTCTTTTTTTACTTTAATTTTTTTTAACTTCAAATTCTTTTCCTCTTTTCTTTTGTATTGACCTAAATTAATTTTCCAAACAAAAAAGAGAATCAGCTTTTAACTAATTCTCTTTCATCTTTATTCACATTTGCAGTCAGTTCTTAAACCTCTATGATTCTAAAATTCTTGTTATAGAAAAAGTCAGTTAAATTTTTGTCAGATAGATATCTTTGCCAACTTTTTTCCAGTATTTTTCTCAAAAAAATCCATTTTATCCTGTTTTAACAAGTGTTAAACTGTACTTTTATTCCCCAATAATCCCTATATCACAATACTTGATAAACCATATTGTCACCATCCAACATTAGTTAAACATCAAAATCCCTGACTCTTAATCAGCGGGTCGCGGGTTCGAGCCCCTCACGGCCCATTGGGTGCCAAACCCACGTCATCGGTACATTCTTGGCGTCTTCGGACGTTTCGAAAAGAATGTGCGCGGTGGCATTTTTTGTTTTTTTGGATAAATTTTTAGATAGTAATTTATTTTTCATTAAGATAAACGTCAAAAGAGTGTTTCATCACTCTAAGCTTAAACCGTCTTTAAAAGTTAGGCAAAAGCTAACTTTTTAGAGATGGTTATTTCATGTTTTAAAAACTCCCACTATCATAATCTCAGGCTTGATGCTTTAAAAAAACACATTGCTTCTTAAAGGATTTCATACATTAAAAAGAGCTGTAACGAACTTTTGGTTATTTCTCAAATTTGGATATGAGTAGAAAAAAATGAGGCACATTTAATCTTGTTTTTAGCAAGAATCTAATGTGTCTCCATTTTTTTACTTTCTATTTTATTTAAACTGCTATGGCTTTTTCATTTTTTAAATGCTGCAATTTCTTCTTATAATAGGCGACTTCATCTTCAGAAGAATAGATAAAGTGACCCGGTGCGATTTCTCGCAATGAACGTGCTTTTCCATCATTTGGCTCTGTCTGATACTTGATTCGGCGACGCTGGCGCTCGTGGTCGGGATCAGGCATTGGAATCGCCGACAGTAAGCTTTCTGTATACGGATGCACACCGTAATGGTAAATTTCACTGCTAGTTCCGACTTCTAACAGATGGCCATTATTCATGACACCGATACGATCACTGATATGCTTTACCATTGACAAATCATGAGCGATAAATAAGTAGGTCAAATTATGTTCTTTCTGCAAATCTTGTAATAAATTTACTACTTGTGCTTGAATTGAAACGTCCAACGCCGAGATTGGTTCATCACAAATAATAAAACGAGGACGAACTGCTAATGCACGGGCAATCCCAATCCGTTGCCGTTGACCACCGGAAAACTCATGTGGATATCGAGTGCCATGACTTGGGTTCAATCCGACTGTTTCCAGCAAATCATTCACAAGCTTGTCCCGTTCTTTTGGTGTTTTAGCTATTCCATTAACATCAATACCTTCAGCAATAATATCTTTGACTTTCATTCGCGGATTTAAAGAGGCATAAGGATCTTGAAAAATCATTTGCACATCACGACGAAACTCCGTCAGTGCATTCTTTCCGTGAATTTTAGTCACATCTTTGCCATCGAAAAGTATTTCTCCATCTGTTTTTTGGTTTAAACGGATAATTGTTCGGCCGGTAGTGGACTTTCCGCTACCGGATTCTCCTACTAAACCAAACGTTTCTCCTTCGTTAATATGGAAGCTAACATCGTTAACGGCACGGACTTCGTTTTTACTGCCAGTATTGAAATATTGTTTTAAATTTTTTACTTCTAATAATCGTTTTTCCATCATAGTCCTCCGTTTTCTATACGCGATTTAAGCAGAATACTGATTTTGTTTTTTACGAAAAATATCCCAACGTCGTTGAATTTCGGCTGGTGGTGCAATTACTGGTGCCTGTGGTGCTAACAACCAAGTCGCAGCCTTGTGGGTGTCAGATAATTCAAAAAATGGCGGTTCCAGCTCTGCATCGATTTTCAAAGCAAACTCATTTCGCGGATAAAAGGCATCGCCCTTTGGCGGATCTAATAGGTCTGGAGGCGAGCCGGGAATTGCGTACAGACGATCGTTCTCGCTTTCTAGCGTCGGCATAGATCCAAGCAATCCCCAGGTATATGGATGTTGCGGATTATAAAAGATTTCTTCAGCGGTTCCAACTTCTACAATTTTCCCCGCATACATTACAGCCACGCGATCTGCAACATTCGCCACGACACCAAGATCATGGGTAATAAAAATAATCGACGTTTCAATTTTTTCTTGAATTTCTTTTAATAATTCTAAAATTTGCGCTTGGATCGTTACATCTAAAGCAGTCGTTGGCTCGTCAGCAATCAAAATTTCTGGATTACAGATTAACGCAATCGCAATTACAATCCGTTGACGTTGCCCACCTGAAAATTGATGAGGATAGTTTTTCAAGCGTTTTTCCGCATCTGGTATCCCTACTAGATTCAACAAATCTAACGCCGCTTTTAAGCTTTCCTTCTTCGATACATTTTTGTGTTTTCGCAACGATTCTGCTACTTGCTTGCCAATTGTCATCGTAGGATCAAGGGAGGTCATGGGGTCTTGAAAGATCATTGCAATCTCACGGCCACGGATCTTTTGCATTTCCTTTTCTGATTTATTAACGATGTCTTGACCTTTGAAAAGAATCTGTCCTTCATCAATATTGGCATTGCTGGAAAGCAGGCGCATGATCGTACGAGTTGTAACAGATTTCCCGCTGCCTGATTCCCCTACAATTGCCAGAGTTTCTCCTTTGTTCAAATCAAAATCCACACCGCGAATCGCTCGAACCTTTCCGGCATAGGTGTCGAACGAAATGTTCAAATTATTTACTTCTAAAATTTTCTCCATAATATCGTCACTCTTTCATTTTCGGATCGAATGCGTCACGTAGACCATCGGCTAATAAATTGAAACAAATCATGATCAGCGAGATAGTTACCGCTGGAATCCATAGTAAGTATGGCAAGTACAAGAATGTTTTGTATCCATCGTTCAATAGAGTACCTAATGAAGCTGCTGGCGGTGTCAATCCTAACCCAATAAAACTTAGAAAGGCTTCGAAGAAAATCGCAGTCGGAATACTGAACATCATTTGAATAATAATCACACTGGAGATGTTCGGAATAATATGCTTGAAGGCGATCTTCCATTTTGATTCACCTAAAGTCATTCCCGCTAAAACATATTCCTGATCTTTCAGCTTAAGGGTTTGGGCTCGGACAATCCGTGCCATCGGTATCCAGTTGGTGATCGCCATTGCAGCCACGATCGAGAATATTCCTGGTTCAAAAACAACCAGCATCAAGATCATAACCACCAAGTTTGGGATTCCCGAAAGAATCTCTAAAAAACGTTGCATCGCGTTATCGACTTTGCCGCCTAGCATTCCGGAAATTAATCCGTAAGCGACGCCGATTGTTATATCAAAAAGGGCTGCGATAAAGGCGATCAACAATGAAATCCGTGTCCCCATGAACAAACGGCTTAGCACATCACGACCCAACCCGTCTGTTCCTAATAGATAATTTACGTTATCTGGAACATCTGCTTGCGCGTATTTATCGACTAATTCACCAGCAACCATGGTTTTCCCATTTAGACCATTGATATTTAATCCAGGTACTCGTGGCGGCAAATTAATAAAATCCACATTCTGCTTGCTTGGATTGTGAGGCGAGACAAAAATTGTTAGGATCGAAATCGCGATGATTACGATCAAAAGCACCATTGAAATGACTGCCGCTTTATTTTTCTTCAGACGACGCCAAGAATCTTGTAAGAAATTCAACGAAGGGGCCGCAATCTCCTCGCGCTCCTCTTCCGTATTTTTTTGTAAGGGTTGAAATTCATCAGCAGGAATATCAACGATTGAAGGATATTTCATTTCCATTAGCTTTTGCTCCCTTCTGATAGACGAATTCGAGGATCAACCAACCCATAAAGTAGATCAACGACTAAAATGACGAAGACCAGCATGAATGAGTAAAGGATTGTTACGGCCATGATCGTTGGATAATCATTGGTCATGATTGATTTTACGAATTGCTCTCCTATTCCTGGAATGGCGAAAATGTTTTCAACCACGAGTGATCCAGTCATCAATGCGACCGCTAAGGGGCCTAATAAGGTCATTAAGGGAATCAGGCTATTTCGTAATCCATGCCTGAAAGCAATTTCCCATCGGCTCAATCCTTTCGCCCGTGCCAGTTCAACGTAATCGCTGTGAAGCACCTCCACCATCTCGGTTCGGATGAAACGAGCCGAATCGGCCAGCGGCGACATAGCTAACGCCAGAGTTGGCAAGATCGTATAAGCAAATCCTTCCCATTTGGCAATCGGTAAAACTTGCAATTTCATTGCGAAAATATATTGAAGTAAAACAGCGAATACAAAGTTAGGGATCGAACGTCCTAAGATCGCCACTAAAGTTGAAGCAGTATCGGCCCATGAATTTTGCTTCATTGCTGAGATTGTGCCTAAGATGATTCCAACAAAGGTACCAAATACGATTGCCTGCAAACCTAATTGCAATGATGGACCGATTCGACCAGCTAACAATGCAGCAACGGCTTGATTTTTAAATTGGAAGGAAATTCCAAAGTTTCCTTGTACAAGGTTTGATAGGTAAATCCCGTATTGAACGATCACTGGTTTATCTAAACCAACTTGCTTATTCAGCATTGCAATAGTTTCAGGACTTAAGCGTTCTTGATTGGTATAAGGTGTCCCTGGTAATAATTGCATCAAGAAGAATGTGATGGTAGCAATCAACCATAGAGTAATCAACATAAAAAAGACACGCTTTAAAAAATATTTCAAATAACTGCCCATGAGGTGCCTCCTAAAATAAGTCTGATGTTCCGTTCTTATATTTTGACTTCTACTTTTATTATGGTTTAGAGTAGAAAGACATTGTGAATAACTGTTTTCTGATTCACATTTGCTATTAACTATTGGAGTGTATGTATGAAAAATAAATTATTTCCCATTGGAATCGGCGGAGGTCTGTTGGTGATCATCACGATCTACTCGATCTTGAAAGGATCACTTACTTTTTTAACCTTATCTAACCGATTTTTCTTAATTGGACTACCATTTCTAATTATTGGTACCTTGTTTTGGATTTTTTCTTCAGGCTTCTTTGACCACTTTCAGCATTCGATGCATCAAGCCTTCAGTAGAAAACAAAAGAAAAAATCAGAATTCCAAGCCCTTTCGCAAGTTGGACAGGGGCGTTATTCTTTTTGGTTGATCATTGCAGCTATTTTAATTTTAGCTTCGATCATCTGCGCATCATTGACATTGATTTAAAAGGAAGTTGGAACGTTACTCGTTCCAACTTCTCTTTATTTATCATCGACGCTTCAGAATTATTATTAAAACAAGCTTGAAACGCCTCTTTTACGCTAAGACTATTCTTCAACATACGTCCATTTATAGTCCCATGAAGCACCGGCAGGATGATGAACGATCCCTTTGACTTTCTCATTAACTAAATGAGCTTCAGATAGTTGGTACAGTGGTGCGACACCTGATTCTTTCGAAATGATCTCATTGGCTTTTTGCAGATCTTCCCATCGAGCTTCTTCGTCACTAGCATCCTTATTGCCTGAAGCATCAACTAATTTGTCATACTCTTCATTGCTCCAACGTCCGCGGTTATATGAGTTTCCTGTTACAAACAAATCAGTGAAACTTGATGGATCAGCATAGTCAGCTCCCCAACCACCAAGTAAGACATCAAAGTCTCCAGCATTTGATCGATCTAATCGAACAGAAAATGGCACTGGGGTTGGTTTCACGGTCATTCCTGGCAACGTGTCTTCCAGAACACCTTGAATATACTCAATAACTTTTTTAGATGAATCTGTATCAGAAGCCATCAGCTCAAAGGACAATTTATCGATGCCTAATTCTTTTTTTGCTTTATCCCAATATTCTTTGGCTTTTTCTTTATCATAAGGTGCTAATTTCCCGGCTTCCTTAGCAAAATCTTCGTCAGTCTTAGGATTTTTTGACATACCTGATGGCACTAATCCAGTTGATACGACTGAGCCGTCACCTAATACTTGATTCACTAAAGATTTACGATTGATGGCATACGAAACAGCTTTACGTAAGTTTTCGTTTTTCCATGGTGAATCTGCTTTCCGTTGATTGTATTCAAGATAGCTTGTTCGTGCTTCTTTAAACGATTTATAGGCGGAATCATTGGCATTTTGTTGTGCCAATTCGCCAGATAAGATGACATCATCCGCCTCGCCATCTTTAAATAGATTCAATGAAGTAGAGGATTCTTTTACAACATTAACTTTTACACTAGATAATTTGACTTCGTCTTTATCCCAGTAAGTATCATTTTTCTTGTATTCCCATTCTGTATCAGTACCAGGTCCGTCAAATCCTTCTAACGTGAATGGACCATTGTAAACAGATTTGTCACTCTTAGTCGCGTATTCTTTCCCATTTTCTTCCACGACCTTCTGGTTTTGGGGGAAGAATGATGGAAAAGCTAACAAGTAATCAAAATATGGTGTTGGTTTTGCTAATTTGATTTCTAACTCATAATCACTTACAGCTTTAATTCCTAATTCCTCTGGAGCTTTTTTACCAGCAGAGATATCGGCTGCATTTTCAACAGGTTCAAAAAGATACGCATATTCTGAAGCGGTTTCTGGCTTAACGGTACGCTGCCAGCCAAAAACATAATCTTTAGCTGTAACTGGGTCGCCATTAGACCATTGGGCATCTTCTCTTAATTTGACAGTATAGGTCTTGCCGTCATCACTGACTTTCACTTTCTCACTTGCGCCAGCTGGTTGTGGCTTGTTGTCTTTATCTAAACGGTAGATTCCTTCATAAACATTATTTAGTGCAGCAAAACTGATTGTATCTGTTGCGACTGACAGATCGGCTGTCGGCATTTCCTGTTGGACCACTAAGTTAAATGTTCCGTTTCCCTTAGCTTTCGCACTCGAACTGCTCTCATCAGTCGTTGCGCTATTGCCTCCATAACAACCCGCCAATGCGAGCCCGCAAATCGCGATAATACCATATGCAAATTTGTTCCTCATATCTTTTTCCCCTTTTGATTCAATTTTCAGAATAATTATGAAGTTCTGAATATGAAGAGTAGTTTAATCATTTGTTTTTAATAAATCAAACCATATGCTCCGAATGTTCTAATATTTTTTGCTTTTTCGCAAATTATTCCTAATAAATCTTGTAAAATCGGCAATTCTTCTAAAGATTTTTTTTCAAACTAAAATTATTTTGCTATTTTCTGTTCTACTCTTGCATAGTGACATAAGCATGATAGATAATTAAATATTCATTTACAGAAAAAATTCTTTCTAATTATCTAAGGAATTTATTTTCATCCAACAACGTTTCATCAGCGTATAATTTTATTAGAAAATATTCTAATCTTTTTTTCATAATCGTATTGACAATTCTTTTCTTTTTTTATACGATGAATACAACAATTTTTAAAAAATTCTGACAATAACGGGTGGTTGCCATGATAAAATCAATTAAGTCTTTCAACGCAACTTTATTATTATAGCTGGGACTTTCTGAAAATCATTTCATAAAGTCCCTATTCGCATTGCATCGGAAAAGAAAGTGGTTCTTTTCCGATGGAGTGCTTTTTTTATACCCGTTTTTGATTTAAGGAGGAGTAAAAATGAGAAAAATTCAATTTTTTGACACCACATTAAGAGATGGTGAACAGACACCGGGAGTAAATTTTAATACGAAAGAAAAAGTTCAGATCGCCCTTCAATTAGAAAAATGGGGCGTTGATGTTATTGAGGCTGGGTTCCCGATCGCTTCGCCTGGTGATTTTGAAGCAGTGCAAAGTATTGCGCGTCAGGTAAAGAATATGACGGTAACAGGATTAGCGCGTTGTCAAAAAAAAGATATTGCTCGTGCCTACGAAGCCTTAAAGGACGCCGTTGATCCGCAGATTCACGTGTTCTTGGCAACAAGCGATGTCCACATGCAGTACAAATTAAAAATGACTCGAGAGGAAGTTCTTGCTTCTATTAAAGAGCATGTCAGTTATGCACGCAGTTTATTTGAAAAAGTTCAGTTTTCGCCTGAAGATGCCTCTCGAACAGAAAAAGATTTCCTATTAGAAGCAGTACAAACGGCCATTGATGCTGGAGCTACTATCATTAATGTCCCTGACACAGTCGGATATTCAAACCCGACGGAATATGGCGCGATTTTTAAATCACTGATCGAAAATATTCAAAGTGAACAAGAAATCTCCTTTTCTTCCCATTGTCACGACGATCTAGGAATGGCTACCGCAAACGCACTAGCTGCCATCGAAAATGGCGCGAACCGCGTTGAAGGTGCGATTAACGGAATCGGCGAACGTGCGGGCAACACCGCGTTGGAAGAAGTTGCCTTGGCACTAGCAATTCGCAAAGACTTTTATCAATGCGAATCGAATATTGTATTAAATGAAACGAAAAGAACGAGTGAGCTAGTTTCACGCCTTTCTGGTATTCCGGTTCCCAAAAATAAAGCGATCGTCGGCGATAATGCCTATGCGCATGAATCTGGTATTCACCAAGACGGTGTGCTGAAAAATCCAGAGACTTACGAGATCATTACCCCTACTTTAGTAGGCGTCAATCAAAATTCTCTTCCGCTTGGAAAATTATCGGGGCGCCATGCTTTTAACGCAAAATTGGAAGAGTTGGGCTATCAATTAAACGATACGGATAGCAAGGAAGCTTTTAAACGCTTTAAGGCGTTAGCCGATAAAAAGAAACAAATCACTGACAAGGATCTAGTTGCCCTACTGGCGGACCAATACCGAGAAGAAACTGAGAAATACAAGCTGGTGGATGTTCAGGTTCAATACAGTTCAAATGGCTATCAAGGTGCGATTGTATCTATTATTAATGAAGAAAACGAAACGCAAGTAGCTTCTCAGATTGGTTCCGGAAGTATTCAAGCGATCTACAATACTATCGATGAATTACTCCAGCAAGATCCTGAACTAACTGAATATGAAATTCAAGCATTGACTGGCGGAGAAGACGCTCAAGCTGAAGTCCGTGTGACTCTGCGAGATAAGAAAAGCAACGATGAATTTCGCGGAATCGGCGTTGATTTCGATGTCCTTCATGCATCGGCCAAAGCTTACGTTCAAGCCAGTAATCATTTAAAACAAAATGGCTAGTCAAATAAACTGAAACCTAAGAATGGATTACTTAGATACACATTTTTGAAAAATGAATACCTTAATATGAGATAGGATGCTAGTCCAACTTTTCGCAGAGCTCTTGGCACGCGGGCTTAGCATCAATAAAGCAGTTGATTCTTTTTCGTCTCGTTTAGTTGGATAGTATACGTGGCGATGATCAGATTCATTTTTCGCTTTTGGAAAAATGAATACTTTTATATGAGATAAGATGCTAGTCCAACTTTTCACAGTTCTTTTTGTACGCGGGATTAATATTAATGAAGCAGTTAATTCTTTTTCGTCATATTTAGTTGGATAGTATACGTGACGATAGTCAGACTCATTTTTCGTTTTCGAAAAATGAATACTTTTATATGAGATAGGAGCAGATACATGAATAGTAAAATTGTTGTTTTAGCCGGAGACGGTATTGGACCAGAAATTATGGACAGTGGGCTGCAGGTACTAGCAGCTGTCGAAAAGAAATGCGCGCATACATTTGAACTTGAAGAACTTCCTTTTGGGGGTGCAGGAATTGATGAAGCTGGTGCTTCTCTTCCAGAAAAAACACTCACTACTTGTCAGGCGGCTGACGCGATTCTTTTGGGAGCAATCGGCGGTCCGAAATGGGAAAAAATGCAGGATACTCCAGAAAAAGGTTTACTCGCATTGAGAAAGTCTTTGAACTTATTCGCGAACATTCGGCCAGTTTCAGTTTCCTCAGCCCTGCTCCATCTGTCGCCTTTAAAACCAGAGATTCTTGAAGGCACTGATTTGATTATTGTACGAGAATTGAGTAGCGGTATTTATTTTGGTGAACCTCGAGAATTGACCGATACGATGGCTTACGATACAGCTCGTTACCACAAAGTGGAAATCGAACGTATTCTTCATTCAGCCTTTAAAATTGCTCAAGGACGAGATAAAAAAGTGACCTCAGTCGATAAAGCAAATGTTCTCGCTTCTAGCAAATTATGGCGATCGACTGCGGAAGAAGTCGCAAAAGAATATCCAGATTGTCAACTAGAGCATCAATATGTTGATTCGGCAACAATGAAACTGATTCAAAATCCTAAAGCATTTGATGTAATCGTAACGGAAAATCTTTTCGGCGACATTTTGAGCGATGAAGCTTCTGTACTACCAGGCTCATTGGGTGTGCTGCCAAGTGCAAGTCACAGCGATAGCGGACCTTCTCTGTACGAACCGATCCACGGTTCGGCTCCAGATATCGCGGGAAAAGGAATCGCAAATCCAATCTCAATGATTTTGTCAGTGGCGATGATGCTACGACAATCATTCCAAGAAGAACAAGCGGCCAAAGCAATTGAAAAGTCCTGTGATACAGTTCTATCTAAAGGGCTCTTTACTCATGACTTGGGTGGACAAGCAACGACAGCCGAATTTACCGACGCGGTGATTCAAGAATTGGAGGAAGCATAATTATGGGAAAAACACTATTTGATAAACTGTGGGATCGTCACGTCGTTCATGGCGAAGAAGGCTCCCCGCAATTGCTTTACATTGATTTGCATTTGATTCATGAAGTCACCTCCCCTCAAGCTTTTGCGGGAATTCGTGAAGCAGGTCGAACATTGCGTCATCCTGAGCGGACGTTTGCGACGATGGATCATAATACACCGACTGTCGATATTTTTAATTTCACTGACCTAGTGGCAAAAAAACAAATTGATACCTTGAGAGAAAATTGCCAAGAATTTGGTGTCCAGCTTTGTGACAACGGTAGTGATCGCCAGGGGATCGTTCACATGGTCGGACCGGAAACCGGTCTGACGCAACCGGGTAAAACAATTGTTTGTGGGGATTCACACACCGCAACTCACGGTGCTTTCGGTGCACTTGCCTTCGGGATCGGCACCAGCGAGGTGGAACATGTTTTTGCAACTCAGAGTCTTTGGCAAAACAAACCGAAGAATATGGGAATTAAAATTACTGGGAAATTACCAAAAGGTGTCTATGCAAAAGATATCATCTTGGCGCTAATCGCTAAATATGGAACGGATTTCGGCGTAGGATACGGTGCGGAATTTTGTGGCGAAACGATTGAAAACCTTTCGATGGAAGAACGCATGACAATTTGCAACATGGCAATCGAAGGCGGCGCGAAAATCGGTTTGATCGCTCCAGATGAAAAGACTTTTGAGTATGTGGCTGGCCGCGAATACGCTCCGAAGAATATGGAAGCCGCGATCAATGATTGGAAAGAACTTTATACAGACGAAGATGCTCATTATGATAAAGTTCTAACGCTTGATGTCAACGAATTAGTTCCTTTCGTGACTTGGGGTACGAATCCTGAGATGGGCGTGCCGTTTGATGGCACGTTTCCGGCAGCCACATCACCGGATCTGCAAAAAGCTTATGATTACATGGATCTAAAACCTGGTCAAACACCGACTGATATTCCAATCGGCTATGTCTTTATTGGTTCTTGTACGAATGGTCGACTGTCTGACTTGCAGGAAGCGGCAAAAATCGTGGAAGGTAAGAAAGTTCATGACAATGTTACCGCCATCGTCGTTCCCGGTTCAAGACCCGTCCGTAAAGCAGCTGAAAAAATTGGATTGGACAAAGTTTTTATCGAGGCTGGTTTTGAATGGCGCGAACCTGGCTGCTCCATGTGTCTAGGGATGAACCCTGACCGAGTACCAGCTGGTGTTCATTGTGCTTCAACATCTAATCGAAATTTCCAAGGACGCCAAGGTAAAGATGCTCGCACACACCTTTGTAGTCCAGCGATGGCCGCATTGGCAGCCATTCATGGAAACTTTGTCGATAGCCGCAAGGAGGTCATCTAATGGAAAAATTTACGACTTATACAGGAAAAACTGTTCCACTAATGAATGATAACATCGATACTGACCAAATCATCCCTAAAGGCTTTTTGAAACAAGTCGATAAAGCTGGTTTTGGTAAACATCTTTTTGATGAATGGCGCTTCTTAGAAGATGGATCACCAAATCCTGCATTTATCTTAAACGCTCCTGAACGAAAAGACGCAACTATCTTAATCTCTGGAGAAAACTTTGGTTCTGGCTCTTCTCGGGAACACGCAGCTTGGGCCATTCAAGACTACGGCTTCAAAGCAGTCATTGCCGGCAGCTATAGCGATATCTTCTATATGAATGCTTTGAAAAATGGCCTGCTGCCAATTCGTATGGATCAAAGTGTCCGTGAAATTCTTAGTCAAATCCCGGCAGATCAGACAATCACGATTGATCTGCCTAAACAAGAGATTCAGACTGCTGAAGCCACCTACGCCTTTCAAATTGATCCGACCTGGAAAGAGAAATTGGCAAATGGGTTAGATGATATTAGCATTACCCTGCAGTATGAAGATGAAATCACTGCATACGAAGAAAAAATACCTACTTACGAATAAACGAAAAGAGCGTATCAAAACTTTATAATAAAAAGTTTTGATACGCTCTTTTTAATTTACCACTTGTTCCTGCACATATTGCGCATAAAGCGGATGACTGGCGATTAACTCACTATGAGTTCCATGACCGGTCACTTCGCCTTTTTCAATAAAGTAAATATGATCAGCATCCACAATCGTTGATAAACGATGAGCGATTACCAATGTTGTCCGCCCTTCCATCAATTGATCCAACGCTCGCTGAACCTTTTCCTCAGATTGTGAATCCAAGCTAGCAGTTGCTTCATCCAGCATTAGAATTTTTGGATCACGTAAAAATGCACGAGCAATAGCAATCCGTTGCTTTTGTCCTCCAGATAATTTCACTCCGCGTTCCCCTAGCTCCGTTTCTAATTGATCGGGAAATTCACGGACAAATTGATCGGCATAGGCTAATTCTAATCCATGCCACAATTCTTTCTCTGTTAATGTTCGATCTAACCCATACTGCAAATTCTCACGAATGCTCCCAGCAAAAACAGCACTATCTTGTGATACATAGCCAATTTGTGAACGCCAATTCGTTAGACTAAGATCATCGATTCTTTCATCACCAATTTTAACTGTACCGCCTGTTGGTTGATAAAAGCGTTCCAATAAAGCAAAAATAGTAGATTTTCCGCCTCCACTTGGACCTGCGAAAGCAATCACGGTATTTGGTTTCGCTTCAAAGGAAACATTTTTCAGAATCGGACGATGCGCTACATAATGGAAGGAAAGATTTTCTGCTTTGATCGTCTTACCTGCTACATCAACTGCTTTTCCTATTTCAATGGGTTCTAATTCTGTTTTCAGAATTTGTTCGATTCGTTCAGTCGCGCCCATGGTCTTTTGTACTTGTGAGAAAAACATCGCAAAACTAGCTGCTGGCATCATGATATTAAATAGATACAACAAGAAAGCTACTAATTGCCCACTCGTCAATGTACCCGCTTGGACCCGGACTGCGCCATAACCTAAAATGCCGACAAACAATCCTAACATAACCGTCGTGATGATTGGCTGCAACATCGCTTCAACTTTTGCATCTTTAATTCCTAAGTTAAAAATCTTATTGATAAATGAACCGCCGCTGTTCTTTTCAAATTCTTCACCATTGCTTGATTTAATCAGACGAATCTCAGATAACTTTGGTTCTATAATATTTTGTGTTGGTGGAAAATCGAAGGCGATTTTCTACTAACACTTTTTTCTTCGTTTCAACTCAAAAAGAGACTCACTTTTGGTAAAATTTAGTCGACCAAAACGTCACCCTACCAAAGGAGTCTCTCAATGGATAATCATACTAGAAAATTACTCGGATTAACAGATAAACATTTATTTTTTGATGAAGAATGGCTGATTGAAAAAGAATATAAAGGCGTTCAAGCGCAGTTTATTAAAGGAAAATTGGATGACTCTCCTTCCTGTTGTGAACACTGTCGATCGGTTCGTATTATCCGCAACGGTTCCTATACGACACGCACTCAGATGTTGAAAGTCAAAGAAAAGTTAACTATTTTAGAATTAAAACGTACCCGTTTTCTCTGCCATGATTGTGGACGGACCTTTTCTGCGAAAACGGACTTAGTTGATGAACATCATCAACTAACAAAGGAACTGAAGCAGGCGATTCTCATGGAACTGTACGAAAATCAATCACGTAAACTAATCGCTAAGAAGTACTTCGTCTCGGATGGGACGGTGACACGGATCTTGCGTGAAGCAACGAAGCATTACCAGCCACGTATGAACTTCCTTCCGACGGTGTTGTGTATGGATGAGTTCAAATCAATGAAGTCTGTTTCTGGTTCCATGAGTTTTATTTGTGTTGATGGGACAACCAATCAGCTATTTACGATCCTTGAAGATCGCAGACTTTACAAACTAACTCAATACTTCCTGCGCTTTCCTAGAAAGGCCCGTTTAAAGGTCAAGTACCTAGTGATGGACATGAATGCCAGCTATTGTCAGTTGCTTAAAACGGTCTTTCCAAATGCGGAGATCGTAACTGACCGCTTTCATATTGTCCAACACATCAATCGCAGCTTCAATCAATTACGTGTCCAGATCATGAATCGTTTTCGAACCTCACACTCTGAAAATCAGAAGAAGTACCGTCGGCTCAAGCGATATTGGAAACTCTTACTCAAAGATTCCACGACATTGGAGCCACTCAAACGGCATTATCATCGACTGTTTAAACGACCAATTAGTCAAACAGAAATCGTCGATGAACTGTTAAGCTACAACGAAGAATTGCGAACAGCGTATCATTTTTGTCAATTATTACGCTATTATTTCGTTAAACGAGATACGGAAGGCTTTCAAGAAACCCTTAAAACAATTTCATCTACGTTACCTCAGTCGTTTAAAAAGAAATTCACGATCTTCCATCGCTACCAATCGGGCATTTCAAATGCCTTTAAAGTGTCCCACTCAAACGGTGTCACGGAGGGGCTGAATAACAAGATCAAGCTGATTAAACGAATTGCGTTTGGTTATCGCAACTTTTATAACTTTCGGGCACGGATCTATTTACAACAAGGTCTGATCTTTGAAAACTAAAAAAATATGCGGCGCACAGAACGCGCCGCATATCGGACTAAGTTTTATTCAAATTTGTCTTCACCAACACGATTTGACGAAGAGCCATAACTTTTCACTGGCTTCCGCATTGAAGTCAGCGGTTGCCGCCTGCAATTGCCGACCCAAGCGTGACATAATTCGTCCAATCGGCATCATAATCAATGCCATGATCGGCACTGCTAAGAACATCATCGCCGCCATTTTCCAATCCATTACAAATAGAATAATCATAGATCCAACTAATTGGATCGCACCAGTAATAAAATTAGGAAACTGCGTTGCGACTAAATCTTTAATAACTGTCGTGTCATTCACCAGCCGTGAGCTGCTCTCACCTGATTTATGATCATCATAGTAACCCACGGGCATTTGTAATAAATGGCTCCATAATTTTTCTCGTAACGTTTTAACAGCACTTTCACCAACATATCGCAATAAAAAGCTGCCAATCGCACCAAATGCTAGTTGTGCTACGAAAGCCAAAACTAAAACAATCAGCATCCTTTTGTCGATTTGTGCCAATTTACTTGTATCAATTAATCCTTTCGTCAATTGCGGAACGATCAAGCTTGCCCCACTTGTTAATAGACTCAAAAACAAACCGATAGCAAACAGTGATTTCTTAGGATTGACACTCATAATCAAACGTAAAAAATCTTTTAATTTATAGTTACTCTTCTTTTCTTCTTTAATTGTTTCTTCAGGCGCTATACTCATATCCCGATCCATAATTGGTACCTCCTTATTCGCGTAAATCTACTAATTTTTTTTAGAAAAAATTAGTTTGATTCGAATGCCGTATACCATTCAACTAATGCGCTCAATCAATTAATTCACTTTTTTACTGAGTACCTTTTCGCCTATACTTTCTGCGAAAAGTTGAACTGACATCCTCATTTATTTATACGAAACCAATTTCCCTTCTATGTTAAAAATCGTCCCATTCTGTATTTTCTGGACCTTTCGTTTTGTCTGGTCCGTTATAGCAGTCAGGATTGCCGCAAAAGTTTCGACGAAAATCATGATTGAAATTCCGAGAAAACTCTCGTGACGCATTGCGCATCTCCCGTTGCATTTGATGCCGTATAAGATGCTGCTCTTCTCGCGAAAGATTTTGCCAATCCTCTTGCCAATTTTCAGCGAAATGTTCACGCATTGCTTGCATCTGACGCAAACGATCCATTGGATCAACAAATCGTCCTGCTTGTTTTTGAAACTCTTCCTGCCAGCCAGCGGAAATCTTTTGCAGATACTCGCTGAAATTTTCCTGTTCTTCTTCCGTCAATCCGGCAAAGAAGGCTTCACTCATATCCTCACCGACATGACTTATTTTTTTCGCCTTTTGTCTTCCTTTTTCAGTTAGGAAAACACGTTTGATTCGTTTGTCATGCTTTTCTTCTTTTCGCAGAACATCGTTACTTTTCTCCATTTTCTTCATTAACTCTGCTAAGGAACTTGGGCGAATATCAAGAATTTCAGCTAATTGGCTTTGGATTAGTCCGTCTTCTTTTACCAAAATTGCTAAAACTCGTTGCTGACCAGTTAACTTCTGTCTTGTACTCATAAATGCATTACTAGCTGAACTAATAAAACGCAGCTGACGCATCAAATCTTTTGTAAACTCACTCATAAAAAGGATCTCCTTACTATTATTGATATTCGTACCGTAACTTCTTCTTCGTTTGTTGGAAACGAGCTCATCGTTATTGGCTAATCTTTTCTAATACTGTCAAAATTTAGAGAAATAACGATAAAGTTCGGTACCTAACTTTATTACGCTTGCCATTATAGTTCGGTACCGAACAGTTGTCAACAACTTTGTAATATTTTTTTATTTATTCAATTAAATGGTTAAGAGCATGAATGACAAAAAAGAACCTAGTGAGATTCACTAGGCTCTTACTTCAGATTAATGTTTATGCTGTTCCTCTTTTACTGGACAACCACTGTCACAGTCTTCGCATGAGCTGCCATTTTTGATTCTTCGATAAACAACCACTCCAGCACCACCAAAGATTAAGATACTCAATATTATAGTTGCCATTCTTTCACCTCTTTGATTTCTTCGATTGTAATCGTCGGTGCTTGTTTAACAGGGCGTCTTACGATGAAGTAAATCATCGCAGCAAGTACGAAAGCCGCTAAGATTAAACCAATACCGAACTTCCCGTTTTCAAACATCACATGACCGAATTGATAGACAACAAAACTTACAGCATAAGCCAAACTACATTGGTAACCGATCGCACGCCACGTCCACTTGATATCACCCATTTCACGATGGATTGCACCAATTGCGGCAAAACAAGGTGCACATAGCAAGTTAAAGACTAAGAACGAATAACCAGCAATCGGTGTATAGGCTGCCTGTAACGACTTCCAGATTTCTACGCCATTTTCAGCAACTTCGGCATGACGATACAAAATTCCGAAGGTCCCAATCACATTCTCTTTTGCTACCAGACCAGTAATCGCTGCAACCGCTCCACGCCAGTCGCCCCAACCCAATGGAGCAAATAATGGTGCAATCAAGCCACCCAAAGCAGCTAAAATGCTGTCATTTTCATTTACCGCTTGTAACGAGAAGTTGTAGCTGGAAATAAACCAGATCACGATACTAGATACAAAAATGATTGTTCCAGCACGTTTAACGAAAGCTTTACTATGATCATAGGTATACCGTACTGTATTGCCGATTCGAGGCATATGGTATAAGGGAAGCTCCATAATAAATGGTGTTGGGTCACCAGCAAACAGTTTGGTTTTCTTTAAAGCGATTCCCGATAAAACGATGGCACCCATTCCAACAAAGTATGCTGATGGTGCTACCCAGCTACTATTGGGGAAGAATGCTCCAGCAATTAGAGCAATGATCGGCAGTTTTGCCGAACAAGGCATAAATGTCGTCAACATTGCCGTCATTCGTCGATCTTTTTCATTTTCAATCGTACGACTGGCCATTACTCCAGGTACACCACAGCCTGTCGCAATCAACATAGGAATGAATGACTTCCCGGATAAACCGAACTTACGGAAGATTCGATCCATAACAAATGCAATTCGAGACATATAGCCGCAATCTTCCAAAAGCGCCAAACATAAGAAAAGCACCATTAATTGTGGAAGGAAGCCTAAAACAGCTCCCACTCCAGCAATGATTCCATCTAATATCAAGCTTTGCATCCATTCAGCAACATTCCACGACTGCAAAGTCGAGCTGACAAAATTTGGCACGATATCGCCAAATAAATTATCATTCACCCAATCCGTTCCCATCGCCCCAACTGTTTGGATTGCAATATAATAGATTAACCACATGACTAACGCAAAAATCGGCAATGCTAAAAAACGATTGGTTACAATTCGATCTATTTTGTCTGAGATCGATAGCTTAAACTGATCCTCATCAATGACACATAACGTTTTCAAATCGGTTATGAAATTATAACGCTCATTAATAACTAAGCTTTCCGCATCCTCACCGAAGATTTTCTCTGTGATCTTTATAATCTCTTGCAACTCTTTTTCCTGAATCGGACTCAGATTTAAGCCCTTTTGTGCGCGTTCATCCCGTTCAAATAATTTCAAACTGTACCAGCGGCTATACTTAGCAACAACCGTACTGCCTAAAACATCTTCGATTTCACTTAAGGCCGCCTCTAAACGTTTATCATAGTGAGGAAAATTGACTTCCTCTACTCCTTTTTTAACTAGATGAAGGGCTTCGCTGACTGCTTTATCCAGTCCCCAATTCCTTAATGCACTGATTCCTACTACTGGAACACCTAAAGCATAAGCAAGCTTCTCTAGATTAATCTGCTTACCACTTTTTTTGATGATGTCCATCATATTCACAGCAACGACTACTGGAATTCCTGTTTCGATCAGTTGTGTCGTTAAGTAAAGATTACGCTCGAGGTTCGTCCCATCAATAATATTAATGATGGCATCCGGCGTGCCTGAGAGTAAATAATCCCGAGCCACTACTTCTTCTGGAGAGTAAGGCGATAGTGAATAAATTCCTGGCAGGTCATCAATACTTACTTCAGAATCCTTCTTATAGATCCCCTCTTTACGTTCAACCGTTACGCCTGGCCAATTTCCCACAAATTGGTTGGTTCCGGTTAAAACATTAAAAGTGCTCGTTTTTCCGCTGTTGGGATTTCCTGCTAAAGCAATATGTATCTTAGCCATTTATTCTACCTCCTTCGATACAACCACCATCTCTGATTCGCTTTTTCGTAAACTCAGCTCATATCCACGAACACGAAGTTCAATTGGATCACCTAAAGGAGCCAGTTTGACAACTTTTACTGCTGTGCCTTTTGTTAAACCCATATCCATTAAGCGACGTTTGATCGACCCGCTGCCGTGAACATTCACTACAACGCCTTCTTCGCCTGCATTTAATTGGTCAAGCGAAACCCAAGTTTCTTGATCTTCCGTTAGTTCCTTCACAAGTATCTGCTTAAGTAAAGACTGGGATAAAGCCAGTCGTGTATTATGTAGTAGAATAATGCCATTATCGCCAGAATGATTTACGACGGCAACTTTTGAACCGACAATCATTCCCAAGTCCTGTAACCGGTGCTTTAAATCATTTTCTAAAGGCATTTCGCTAATCTGAACGACATAGTTCAATGAAATATCTGCCAAAGTTGTCATATTTTCCTCCACCTTACTGTTCGACTTTTGCATCTAATTAATAATGAGAATCTTTCTCACTAAGAATAGCTTCATTTGAGTGCAAAGTCAATAAATGGTCGAAGATTTTCTCTTTTTTCTGAGCAAGTTGTTTGACAATCATTGATTTATTTGGTTCGATCCTGTTTTTCTCGTTATTAAAAAAACTTTTTCCTTGTAAAAAAACATCTTATAGCAGTTTTTCTAATTCTGTAAAGGGATTTTTCTTTGCAGCTATCCGTTTTCAACCTTTTTGCAAAAAACACAAAGAGTAGTATACCAATAATCTACCAACACAATATATGGTGTTTAACGATTGACTTTTTCCCTACATCTTTTATACTAGTAATTGTAGAAATCAAGGGAGGTAGTCTTATGGTAAAAGTCTATTCAAAAAATAATTGTATGCAGTGCAAAATGACAAAGCGTTATTTAACCGAAAATCAAATTTCATTCGAAGAAATCAACATCGACAATGAACCCGA
The DNA here is from genome assembly GCF_051713785.1 of Enterococcus sp. DIV0187. NCBI lineage: Bacteria > Bacillati > Bacillota > Bacilli > Lactobacillales > Enterococcaceae > Enterococcus > Enterococcus sp. DIV0187. Next base: position 3,960,990 of record NZ_JBIOQO010000001.1, on the reverse strand, counting down.
AGCTCTAGGTTTTCTAAAAGATCAAGGTTTCCAAAGTGTCCCAGTTATTTTCGGCGGACAACAAGCCATCATCGGTTTTCGTCCAGATCAATTGAAAGCATTAGCGTAAATTTGAAAGGTTGCGGCAGAAGCGTTTTGCTTCAAGTACCAATTAGGTACTGTTCCAGATTAGTTCAGATGAACAATCGCTGTGTCTCACAGCAATAAGAAGAATTATTTCCGAATAAGCTACTTCTAGAGCACCTTTTTTCGAAAACTTTGCGATCCACGATTGCAAAGTTTTCTTTATTCCCAGTTCCACCTTTTTACAGTTTGCTTAGTGAAAGAGTAAATATTGATTCACAATTGATCACTGGTGAAGAAACTTATTTGAACGATTAGTCAGCCAAAACAAAAACATACAGACACTATATATAGAAAGATGTGACGAAATGAGCCTGAAAGACCTAGGTGAAGTATCTTACTTCAAGCTGAATAACGAAATTAATCGTCCAGTGAATGGACAGATTCCACTAAATAAAGATAAAGAAGCATTAGCCGCTTTTTTCAAAGAAAATGTTGAACCAAATACCCATGCATTTTCTTCAGTGCAAGAGAAAATCAACTATTTAATAGAAGAAGAATTTTTAGAGGCCGAGTTTCTTGCAAAATATACGACTGCTTTTATCGAAAAACTTTATACCTATTTAGAGGAACAAAATTTTACCTTTAAATCATTTATGGCGGCATATAAGTTTTATTCTCAGTATGCGTTGAAAAGCAATGATGGAACGGAATATTTAGAAAGCTATGAGGATCGGGTTGCTTTCAATGCCTTATACTTTGCAGACGGCGATGAAAAATTAGCTTTATCCTTAGCAGATGAAATGATCCATCAACGTTACCAGCCTGCTACCCCATCCTTCTTGAATGCGGGCCGCAAACGTCGTGGAGAATTGGTTTCTTGTTTCTTAATTCAAGTAACGGACGATATGAATAGTATTGGGCGGTCAATCAACTCCGCTTTGCAATTATCACGCATCGGCGGCGGTGTCGGAATCAATCTATCGAACTTGCGTGAAGCCGGTTCACCGATTAAAGGTTATGATGGCGCTGCTAGTGGTGTCGTTCCTGTTATGAAATTATTTGAAGACAGCTTTTCTTATTCGAACCAATTAGGCCAACGTCAAGGTGCTGGTGTCGTTTACTTAGACGTCTTCCATCCGGATATTGAAATGTTCCTATCTGCCAAAAAGGAAAACGCCGACGAAAAAATCCGTGTGAAGACTCTTTCTCTTGGTGTGACTGTGCCAGATAAATTTTACGAATTGGCTCGTAAAAATGAAGATATGTATTTGTTTAGTCCTTACGGCATTGAACGTGAATACGGTGTTCCTTATTCTTATGTAGATATTACGAAGGAATACGATAATTTAGTCGCAAATCCAAATATTCGCAAGAAAAAAATTCGTGCCCGCGATTTAGAAAATGAAATCTCAAAATTGCAGCAAGAATCTGGTTATCCTTATATCATCAACATTGATACAGCAAACCGTGCAAATCCAGTGGATGGAAAAATTGTCATGAGTAATTTATGTTCTGAGATTCTGCAAGTACAAACACCTTCTACGATCAATGGTCGGCAAGAATATGATGTATTAGGAACAGATATTTCATGTAATCTTGGTTCAACCAATATCGTGAACTTGATGGAAAGTCCCGATTTTGGTCAATCTGTTCGGACAATGGTTCGTGCTCTAACTTTTGTAACAGATGAATCCGATATTGACGTCGTTCCTTCGATTCAAAATGGGAATAAACTAAATCATACGATCGGTTTAGGTGCGATGGGCCTGCACAGCTTCTTTGCGAAACACTTGATGGAATATGGTTCAGAAGAATCAATTGACTTCACAAATATTTATTTCACACTGCTTAACTACTGGACTTTGATGGAAAGCAATGAATTAGCAAAAGAACGCCAGACAACCTTCCATAACTTTGAAAAATCAGCCTATGCTGATGGCTCATATTTTGATAAATACACGACTGGCGAATTTGTTCCTAAAACAGATAAAGTCAAAGAAATCTTCAAGGATATCTTTGTCCCAACTGCCGAAGATTGGCAAGCACTAAAAGAAGCTGTTCAAAAAGATGGCCTATACCACCAAAATCGGTTAGCTGTTGCACCAAATGGTTCGATTTCTTATATTAACGATACAAGTGCCAGCTTACACCCAATCACTCGTTTAATTGAAGAGCGTCAAGAAAAGAAAATCGGTAAGATCTATTATCCAGCGCCTTACTTGAATAATGAAACCTTGCCTTATTATACTTCTGCCTATGATATGGATATGCGCAAAGTCATTGACGTTTATGCGACTGCTCAGCAACATATCGACCAAGGAATGAGCTTGACCTTGTTTATGCGTTCGGAAATTCCTGAAGGACTATATGAATGGAAAACTGAAAGCAAACAAACAACACGTGATTTGAACATCCTGCGTAACTACGCTTTTTATAAGGGCTGTAAATCCATTTATTACGTTCGAACATTTACTGATGATGCCGAAGAAATTGGCTCAAACCAATGTGAAAGCTGTGTAATCTAAATCATTGTTCCCTCTCGCACTTCTGTTCGAGAGGGAATGCTCTGCGTAAATAACTACTTTAGGATGTCAGGCCAACTTTTCACAGTTTTCATTCACTTAAAACAGGACAAATTGATTTATATTAGATATGAACATGTATAGTTGGATGATATACGTGGAGAGCATTAAATTTATTTTTTTGGACTTTAAAAAAATAAATTTATTAATACGAAATAGGGGGAATATCCATGGCAGAAACTTATTATGAAGCCATTAACTGGAATGAAATCGAAGACGTCATCGATAAATCGACGTGGGAAAAATTGACTGAACAATTTTGGTTGGATACACGGATTCCGTTGTCTAACGACTTAGACGATTGGCGTAAACTATCTGACCTAGAAAAACAAACTGTGGGTTATGTATTCGGCGGTCTGACCTTATTGGATACCGTCCAATCAGAAAGCGGAATGGATCAGCTGCGTAAAGATGTTCGGACGCCCCACGAAGAAGCTGTCTTGAACAATATTCAATTTATGGAATCTGTTCACGCGAAAAGCTATTCATCAATTTTCAGTACCTTGAATACCAAAACGGAAATCAATGAAATCTTTGAATGGACCAATACCAATCAATACCTGCAAAAAAAGGCCGAACGGATCAACGAGATCTATAAAAACGGCACACCATTAGAAAAGAAAATCGCCAGTGTCTTTCTTGAGACTTTCCTTTTCTATTCTGGTTTTTACACACCTCTATATTATTTAGGAAATAATAAGTTGGCCAATGTAGCGGAGATCATCAAATTGATCATTCGTGATGAATCGGTTCATGGCACCTACATTGGTTACAAATTCCAACGCGGATTCAACGAACAAACCGAAGAAGAACAAGAACGTTTGAAGGAATGGATGTACGATTTATTGTATGAATTGTACGAAAATGAAGAACGTTATACCGAAGAATTATACGATGAAATCGGCTGGACCGAAGAAGTCAAAACGTTCTTGCGCTACAATGCCAATAAAGCTTTGATGAATCTAGGCATGGATCCACTTTTCCCAGATACCGCAGATGATGTGAACCCGATCGTTATGAACGGGATTTCCACCGGAACTAGTAACCATGATTTCTTCTCACAAGTCGGCAATGGCTACTTGCTTGGTCAAGTGGAAGCCATGAATGATGATGATTATTTGATTGGTTTAGAATAAAGCAAAATGCAGCCCGCAGTTTCTTGCGGGCTGCATTTTTTTATTCTGACGCCTGAATTCGTTTGATGACTGTTTCTTTATTGACGATCGTGGTCGTTGCATAAGTCAGAATCAATTGTACGATAACAACTAAGAAAATCATCAGCAAAACTTGGATTAATGGGTATTGATACACTTTAATTTGCATCAACGAATGACTTTCCGCATACAAGTAAACCAGATATCCGAGAATACTGCCTAGGCCTCCCGCTAGTAAAATAATACCACCTGCATAGACGAAACCCTCTGTTCGAAGCATTTTCTTCATTTGTTGATTAGACATGCCGATTGCCTGCATAACGCCTAATTCTTTTTTTCGACTTAAAATACTATCGATTGTCGTATTGATTAGGTTCATGATCCCAACGATTGCCAAAACTAGCATAATCGCATACCCAGCCCCAGCTGTCAGTTGCAACGTGTCTTCCCACTGTTTCAAAACTTCTTCATAACTTTCTAAACGAAACAGCTCATTTCCTTCTTCAATATTTTCAATGGCTGATTGAACGGTTTTAGTTTTTCCTTTAGCAGCTTTAATATTCACATAGTAGGTTAAATTATTTTTCGATAGTTTTTTTATCGCCTCGTTGCTCATTAAGAAATTATCAAAGTTCGTAACCGATTGTGCAAAGCTTCCTCCACCAATGATTGTCATGTCTTTTTCAAACGTACGATTCCCATCAAAGAATTTGAAGGTCAATGTATCGCCGATCTTGATTTCTGGATAATTTGCTAATATATAACCTGTCGCAATAACTTTATCTCCTGAGTTTAATTCCTCATAAGTCGCATGTCCTTTCTCAATATCTCTATTGATCAGAGCCATTTGATCCTTAGAAATACCGCCAATTGATAAGCTCATTGGCTTGTCTGTCCCAGGATCCTTAACACTCGGAACTTCTCCTGTAATAGATTGAAATGCATCTACTTTTTCAACACCATCGATTGCTTTAATTTTATTAATTACCTTATTGTTTAAGGGATTATTTTGTTGAATCACAGTCCATTTAAGTTCTGGTCGCATCTTATCACCTTCTCGTGAAGCAATACTCATACAATAATCTTCAGCGATCGTATCACGGGCGGCCTGTTTGGGATTCATACAACTAAAAACAGTTGAAATGACGACAAACAAAATTCCAATCATCCCCAATGAAAAAATCGTGACCATTGTTCGCTTTTTATTTCTAGAAAGGTTTGCATTGGCTAAGCGTCGCAGATTAAGATCAATAAATCCCTTACGTTGTTTTTTATTGCCTTGCATTTGCCCAGTATAGCGCATTGCCTCAATCGGCATGATTTTACTAGCTTGACGCATAGGTTTCAAAGAAGCCAAAATAACTGTTAGTAAAGTGACCCCAATTGTCATCGCGATAATCCAGGGAAGGATCAAGGATACCTCGCCATTATCAAGTACCTGACGCATCTCCTTTGTCATAGCTTGTTCACTTGAAATTGATGAGATCAACTGAAAGAAAACAAATTTTACTGCAGCAATCCCGATTAGTAGTCCAGCAGGAATCGAAAGCCCTGCAACGATCAAGTTCTCTCGTAAAATGATTTGACGTATCTGTCTTTTAGTCGCTCCTAAAGCTGCCAATTTTCCAAACTCTTGGACCTTATTGATCAAAGATACATAATAAATACTGTAAATCGTTAACGCTCCGGCAATCAAAATAATTCCTACAATAATCGCCATCCCTGAATAAAAAGCAGGATCGATATAATTAGCAAAAAGATAGTCGCTATTTTCAACGATATTATCTTCAGTAACATCGAAATTTTTTCCAATTTCCTTGACTTGCTCCTTAATAGCATCGGTTGAAGTCGCAGCAGTTTCATTCAGACGAATCATCATGCGATAGCTTCGCTGTTTTTTGGGAATGACTTCCTCCATAAAATCTTTTGAAACGAGCATTGAAAAAATTTTTTCATCATTTTGGTTTTTTATATCAGGAGAAAAACCAGTTAAGCGAAATGTTTTTTCCTGCTGTAAACCCATGCCGTCCGCTTCATAGATCTGAATCGGAATTTTAATTGTATCCCCAATTTTCGCATTCGGATAACCCAACGTCTTTAATGCATCCCTTGAAAGCACCGCGTCGTTCCCTTTTTTCGGAGCGTGTCCTTTCGTAAAGGTTTGTTTAGCTAATTTTTGTGCACCGTTATCCAAATAGCTAATGAGGACAAAGTCATCTTTATTTAGTACGGATTCACCGACATCCTGACGCAGACCGTATTCCCCAATCAAATCATGCTGAGCAATTTTCTCCATATTTTCTTCAGAGACTTGGCGATACATCGCATGCCATGTTGGATAAACCTTGTTGACTGCCGCATTCTGAACATTTACTACCCCTAATCCAATCGAAGTTATCAAGAAAACTAACACACTTGTCAAAATAATTGCAATCCCGGAAAGTAGATTTTTCCCTTTATGATACTTCGTGTTGGCCAACGCTACCCGGTTGATCATCTTCATTTAGATCACCCGCCCATCTTCAAGGTGGACAATGTGATCAGCCGTTTGCGCGATTCCTTCATCGTGAGTAATCATAATTAGTGTTTGGCCAAATTTTTCAACTGATTTTTTTAAAAGTGACATTACTTCTAATTCTGTCTTGGTATCTAAGTTTCCTGTCGGCTCATCGGCCAAGATAATTGCTGGTTCTGCTGCAATCGCTCGTGCGATCGCCACACGTTGCTGCTGACCACCAGAAAGCATGCTTGGCAAGGCTTTTTTACGGTCACTTAATCCAATTGTCTTCAACAAGTCTTCGACAAATGCTGTATTGACTCTTCGATTATCTAAACCGATCGGTAAAACGACATTTTCCCAAACATTCAATGATGGGATTAAATTGTAATTCTGAAAAATAAAACCGATCTTTTGACGACGAAAGACAGCCAATTGCTCATCCTTCATTCGAAAAACATTCTTCCCATCAATGATGACTTGCCCTGAATCTGGTCGATCTAAACTACCGATTAAGTTCAACAGCGTACTTTTACCAGAGCCCGATTTACCAACTATCGCAACAAAATCACCCTTTTGTACTTCCAAATCAATATGGTCAACTGCCTTTACGACGGAACCCCCATCATTATAATGCTTTACTAGATCTCTAATTGTTAAAATCATTTTCGTCTCCTTCTTTCCTCATCTCATTTCTATACTCTTAGTATAAAAAAGAACCCTTGCAGGATTCTTTCACCGAACATAACAAATTTGTAAGAAAAGAAATTACGTTGCTGGCAAGGTCAATTGAAAATTCGATCCCCGAGGATGCCGTTGCTTCACCATAACTGTCCCGCCTTGTTCTTCAATGATTTTCCGAGTCAGATATAGTCCTACTCCAGAACCTTCTGCCGTCGTGCTAGAACTGCCGCGGTAAAAACGCTGATAAATCTTATTTTGCTCATCAGTAGGAATTCCAGGTCCTTCATCTTTAATTTCAACCAACACATAAGTCACCAATGAAGAAGCCCGAAGAATCACTGTGGTTTGCTTTGGCGAATATTTCACCGCATTTTCCAACACATTTCCTAAAGCTTCTAGCGTCCATTTTTTATCAACCATAACAAAAGTATCCTCTGACAATTCAACTTCCAACTCAATGTCCTTTTCGACTGCTTTCATGATTACACCATTGACTGCTTCATTAATCAATTGTTGTAAGGAAAGCTTTTGTGGCTTCAGTTGAATCAGATCCGTTTCTAGCTGTGAGATTTTTGCTAAACCATCCAGCATCAAGTTCAACTTGTTGATCTGAACTTCTGCTTGGTCGGCAAAATTTCTTCGCTCCTGCTCCTCATATTGATCTGAAAGTGCGATATCCAAGCTTAGTTTCAATGATGCCACTGGAGTTTTTAGCTGATGCGTGATATCCGTAATACTGGATTTCAAATTTCCTTCTTCACGCTGACTTCGCTGCAATAACAATTCATTTTGAATTGAACTCTCGTGATACTCTTTGGTTTCCTTTTCTAAGCTTTTTTGAAGTTTTATTTTTTCCTTCATCTGCCAGAAAAATAGTAACGAAATCAGCAGCCAGCAAAGTGTAAATATTTGCAGGTTTCTAATAAGAAGTGTCCGTAGCAGGCGTGGATGATCCATTTTATCAATCAAATTATATTTTGCTTCTAAGGAAGCCCCCTCGTTAGCCAAGTCAGAGGTCTTATTTACTTTAAAAGTCTTGATTAACGCAGCTTCTGAAAATTTTTCTTCCTTTACTAACAGTGCTAAAGTCGCTTGGCGATCTTGTTCAATTTCCGAATACATTTTAAAATTTTGAGTGATAAACAACGCAAAACAGGCTACAGATATCAACACGTAAATCAAAACTATTTTTTTTGAACGTCGTTGATCCATAAATACCCCACTCCTCGAACAGTTTTAATTCGTTCCTTACCGATTTTCTGCCGCAGGCGGCTAATATTCACTGAAACAGTATTCGTGTCAACGTACTCGCCTTTAGTATCCCAGATTTGATCAAGTAACTGATCTGTTGAGAGAATTTGCTTCGGATTTTCCATGAAAAGCACCAGCAATTGGATCTCCGTCTTACTCAACGGCAAAAGTTCTCCTTGCAGCTTAACCTTCATTTCGTTTAACGAGACTGATAATTCTCCAGAAATCAATTCTTGTCCTTGATTACGCACTACTCGCTTCATCAGTGCCTGTACCTTTGAGACTAAAACCATTAAACTAAAGGGCTTGGTCATATAATCATCAGCGCCATGAACATAACCCGACACAATGTCGTGTTCCTGATTATAAGAAGTCAGCATTAATATCAAGACATTCGATCGTTCACGAACTTTCTGACAAAAATCCAAGCCGCTGCCATCTGGCAAAGAAAGATCGCTGATGATTAAATCAATCTCCTGTTGTTCAAATGCCCGTTCAGCCGAAGTAATATCTAAACAAGCCGTGACCTCGTATCCTTCTCTGGTCAAACATAATTGAATCCCATTATTTAAATTTTGATCGTCCTCTAATAAAAGAATTTTCCCCATTTTTCCTCCTATATATACCAAATAATCCCATTTTACTAACTCTTACTTCTAACTCTTACTTCTAACTCTATCAATGAACAGAAGCTCTGACAATACTACTTTATTCAAAAAAAGAGGACAAAATCATCGTTAAATGATTTTATCCTCTGTTTCACACGTTAATCATGCGTAGTTTTGTGATATTTTTATACATGGATAGATCCTCAATCACATCCGTATAATTCATTCCACGTGGTAAATCAATCGTATAGACATTCGTATAAATCCGATAATCATCCATGAAATCCACGTCGAAATCAACATCTTCGACTTCGATTTTTTTACTCTCAAAATAATTCATAATAAATTCCTTGGTTGCTTCGCGGTGGATATAACGAATCTCCAGCTTTTTGATGGCATTAATTTTGATGACCCTTTTTACCACTGTCAAAGCCAAAATAATACCAACAAAACTGCAAATAGCGATCGTGTAATAGCCCATACCGATGGCAATCCCCAAACCAGCACCTGCCCAAATCGAAGCAGCTGTTGTCAGCCCTTTAACCGAACGGTTGCTGACCATGATTGTACCGGCGCCAAGAAAACCGATTCCGCTGACGACCTGTGCAATTAGACGCGCTTCATCTGCTCGTACCACACCGACGAATTCTGGCTTCGCCGCTGCATAACGCAAGGCCTGATCAGCAATCTCCACTTGGATCAATGCGATGATCGTCGCACCCATACAAACTAAAATATGCGTACGAATTCCAGCAGGTCGGTTTTTATATTCCCGTTCAATCCCGATGGCACCACCCATGATCATAGCTAAAAATAGCCGCAGCATAATTTCATAAACGGATAATTTCAAATCCATCTGTGCACCACCCCTTCAGTTCTGCTTTTATTCTGAAAAGCTTTCTCCTTTAGTATAGCACGGTAGTAAAAAAAGAACGCCAATTAACCTTTTAGTCCCTTTAATTCATCTTCAGTTAATGAGCGGTAGGCTCCTTTGACTAACTCTTTAGTCAACAGCAGCTTCCCCATACGAATTCTCTTTAGATAAGTCACTTCTTTGCCGCAGGCCTTAACCATTCGTTTGACTTGATGGAATTTCCCCTCATGTAGAATAATTCGTACCTTTGATTTATTTTCCGTTACTTCATCAATCAATAATTCTGCTGGCAGCGTCCGTTCTCCATCTAATAAAAACCCGTCAACAAAACGCTGTTGATCTTCAGCCGTCATTACTCCTTGAACCTCAGCGAAATACTCCTTTTCTACATGTTTCTTTGGAGACAGCAAATCATGCGCTAATTTCCCATCATTGGTAATTAACAATAACCCTTCAGTATTCTTATCCAAACGACCCACTGGAAAAAGATCACTGCGGTAATCAGAGGGTGAAAATATATCCATCACGGTCTGATCGTGCTTGTCCTCTGTTGCACTCACGACACCAGCCGGCTTATGTAATAAATAGTAGTAAAACTCTTGATAATGCAAGATTTCGCCTTGATAGTCAACCTGATCCTTCTCTGGATCAATCTGTTTTTTATCTGATTTTTCGATTTTCTGGTTCACGCTGATTTGACCTTTTTTGATCAGCTGTTTCACCTCTTTACGACTGCCTAAGCCGACCTCCGCTAAAAATTTGTCTAAACGCATATTCTTTAAATCCTCCACCTTACTTTTCTAGTGTTCACTATAGTCAAAAGAAGAAAAAGAAGCAAGCTCAGCCGTATAATCGACTGAGCTTGTACTGCTTATTCAAATAATTGATCGATCTCACCATTTTTTAAATAGGGGATTGCTTGTCGAATTTTTTCATCCGGCCAATCCCACCATTTGAGCTGCTGCAATTTTTGAATCGTTTCCGCATCAAATCGTTGTTTGATTTTCTTTGCTGGAACACCGCCGACTACGCTATAGGGTGGAACATCTTTCGTCACCACTGCCTTTGCTCCGATGATCGCGCCATCTCCGATCGTTACACCGGATAAAATCGTTGCTTCATAGCCGATCCAGACATCATTTCCTATCACGATATCGCCTTTATTGTCCCATGCTGAAGCCACGTCTTCCTTCTTCAGCTGCCATTCCTCATAAAATAAAGGAAAGGTGTAGGTCGAAAGGGCTGACTGCTTATGATTTGCGCTATTAAAAATAAACGTTGCACCACAAGCAATCGAACAAAATTTGCCAATAACCAAACGATCATGATTGATTGGATACTGATACAAGACATTGTTCTTTTCAAAGTCACAGGGATCGCTGCGAAAATCATTATAAATCGTGTAGTCTCCAACTGAAATAGCCGGTCGGGTAATCGCTTGCTGCAAATAAATCGTTTCATGATCATTACTTCTAGGGTAAAGCTTTTCTACTGGAATAGTTCTCTCCTCCTTTTTTTCGTTAGCTAACCATTCCAGTTAAAACAATGCACCGCTTCATACGTTCACGCTCCTTGAAATAAGTATATCACTTGAGAGCTTTAACCTTAACCTTAATTAATATAGTAGCTAGCTATTAATACGTTCACTAAGCAAACAGCGAAAAATGAGTTTTATTATCTCCGCATACACGATTCCACTAACGTACTTGAAGTACGAAGAGGAACTCACAAAAAAAGTACCGAGGAATTTTCCTCGGCACTTCATTGAATACGATTATAATTTGCTTGCTGCGTCTTCGTCAATGATCACTGTTACGTCAGCATGGTTTTGTAAAACACTTGCAGGTAGATCAACAGTTACTTCACCATCAATCATGCCTTTGATTGCGTCAGCTTTATCCGTACCGAAAGCCATCAACAAGATTTTTTTACTTTGCATAATTGAACCGATTCCCATTGACAATGCATGAGTCGGAACATCTTCAACTTTATCGAAGTAACGTTTATTAGCTTCGATTGTTGATTCTGTTAATTCAACCACATGCGTAGTGACATCAAATGGTGTTCCTGGTTCGTTAAAACCGATATGTCCATTACGGCCAATTCCTAATACTTGCAAGTCAAGTGGATGTTCAGCAATCACTTCATCGTAACGTTTGCATTCAGCTTCCAAGTCTTCTGCTTTTCCATTTGGCACGAATGTTTCTTTAAATGGTTTTTTGTTGAATAAATGATCATTCATGAAATAACGATAGCTTTGATCGTCTGATCCATCTAATCCTACATATTCATCTAAGTTTACAGAAGTCATATCTGAAAAATCTAAATCGCTAGTTGTCATTTCTTTATATAAGGTTTCAGGAGTGCTGCCTGTTGCTAGACCTAATACTTTTACGCCGTTTTCCATTCCATCTTTGATGATTTCAAATGCTTTTTTTCCGCCTTCATTGGCATCTTTCACACGAATTACTTTCATGGGTAAACGCTCCTTTATCAATTTGGTATACACCAATTTTAACACCGATCAACGAATTTTTCAATAAGAAAGTCTAGACCAAAATATTAAGTTTTTCTACTGTTCATGCTTAAGATCATTATTATCAATTTCATTAAGAAGGTAAAGCTTTTCCAAAAAAATCTCCAGAACAGAATTTTCTCTGCTCTGGAGATTTTTTTATTTCCCTGTTAAAAGCAATCCGATCTGTGCAATGATCGCACTTCCAAGATACGTTCCAATAAAAACAAAGATAGCAACAATCGCAACGCGCCAAGAAGTCTTCCGTAAATCCATCAAACTATCTGCCACTGACAGACCCGCAAACGCTAAAATCGGCGTGGTGATCGATAAAAAGTCAACACCGGCAATCGCTTGAACAAAAAAGTCAGAAAGTAGACAGAAAAACAAGGATGTTAAGGACACCCAGCCTAAAATTGGAAAATCAGCTAGAATTTTGATGTTGGTTTTCTTCACTAACGTTGAGATAAATACGCCAATCATAGAAAAAGCCCACAATACCACTAATCCTTGAATCGTGTTAAAGGTAATCGGAGTAGAGGCTGGATTTTTAAGTAATTTAATTCCCTGTGTAAATAAAATCAAGCAGATACTTAATAATAATACAAGTGAAATCTTAATATATTCATTAGACTGTTTCTTTTCCACGGCGTGATCCTCCTGTCAGTAAGTTGTACATGAAACGCTGCAATGGCACTGCAATAAATACCATCGTATAGGTTCCTAAAAAACTGGTCAACAATTGACTCGCAGCGGCATAGGCTGCGATCGTCGTTTCATTTTCAGGCATTAAAGCAATTAAAGAAGATGAAGCTGCCGTCATCATGCTGGCAGAGCCGACTCCTGAACTCATGGCTAACGCGCGATAATCAAAACCAAGCCCAGCCATGATCGGCGCAAAAATACTAAAGAAAATCGACCCGAATAATGTACCAATCAAATAAAGCGATAATACCCCGCGTCCTTCGGCAGAATCTAGTGTATACTTTTCAGAAATATACGCTAGCTCGCCTTCCCGACCTAGACCCAGAGTTGCACCGATAGCCTCCCGACGCAAGCCTAACATAAGCGCTACTGGCAAACCAATAAGAACCGTTCCCACGTTTCCCAATTCTTGGAATAAGAACACCCAGCCAACACTCAATATTTCCTTCAATCTTGGGGCTACATCCGCGCCATAACGTGCCATTAACGGCAGCATAATATACAATAAATACTTCGCTGAAAATTGAATATTGCCCTTTGAATAAATTTTAGCAACTAACCCTTTGCGAAGCACTGGTAATCCAAACAGCATCGCCAATAAAACAGAAAATACTAACGGTAAAACGGTAACAGTCGTATTTCCTAACGTAATGAATTGCATCCCGATCAATTCTGCGATCGTTACCACCGCCACCACAAAACCAACTAACCACACTAATTGCTTCTTCATACATTCCCTCCAATTGAATCAATTAATTCTTTATATTCTTTAAATGAACGACGATAGATTTTTTCCTCATCCAAGTTGCCAGACATTTCCATTAGCACCTCTGATAAAAATTCTGGGAAGGTCTCTAAAACAAATTCTGGATCGATCATTTTAAAATCATCTCCATGAATTGTTCCTTCAAATCCACCATAACTGATTTGGATACAAGGCATCATAAATGCTAAATCACCAATATCACCAGCTGCTGCAATCCCGCCACGATCATCAATAATGTCCGGAATCTTATCGAACTTCGCAAAGGTCCGCTCCACAAAACTATTTAGATAACGATCTTGAACAAATGGCAGGTAGCCCAGCTCCGTTTCAATCGTTACTTCGCCCTCCAAAGCATACGCACTTCCTTGTGCGGCACGATCTAGCTTTCGCGCTACTTCTGGCATGTATTCTAGTGTCTTACAGCGCAGGTCAGTTCCTACCGTAATGTGATTCGGAACAACATTTGTCGACATATCGCTCTCCATTACAATGGGGTTCACTCGAATCGATTCTGTATCCTTAAACTGTTGGCGACTTAACCCGATCGCTGTATTGAATAACGTCGATATACTGTAGGCATTAATACCTGAAAAAGGATCAAAGCCCGCATGAGCCGCTTTTCCAGAAAAATGATAACGCTTATACAGGAAGCCGGCTAAATCACAATTCACTTCGATCGTCGGCCGTTCGAAGACTTCCCCGATAGCATGGACACAAACACCAAAATCAACATCATCAAAAATCCCTAATGACATTGCTTCCGGTTTTCCCCCTAAGAACTGGATTTTACCAGCAGCTCGAAGCTCTTTACGATAATCCAAATCTAAATATTCTTCCGCCGGTACAAAGATAAAGCATAAATTAAAGTCTAATTTCTTATAGTTTCCAGTTTTAATGTAATGATCATACAAGGACAATGCGATTGCCACCTGAGTAAAATGCCCACAATTGTGAGCAGCCCCCGTCTGAGGATCTGCTTGAAAATGTGTCGGTGCATAAACCGCGTCTAACTCTGCAATAAATGCCATCGTTCGTTTTTTATCTGTTGATAAAAATGTTTTAATCCCTGTTTCTGAAAATTTAGACAATTCTATCGATGGATGAATTCGGGTCAACTCTTCGATTACTTTTTCAGATGTGCGATGTTCTTTATAGCCCAGTTCTGGATGTAAAAATAAATCTTCCGTAAATTCCTTCAATTGTTGATAATACTTAGCAAACGTCGTCATTTAACTCCCCCTTATTGTCATTCAAAAATGAATAGTTAAGAAACTAGTATAAATTGTCACTCTTTAAGCATAGAACGCCTATTTCATTCGAGTGCTTCATGAAACGAAATTTCTCGACTTGTTTATAATATCTTTTTAAAAAGAAAGAATCAAGAGCATTTTGCCAAAAACACGAACTATTTCGGCAATCACAACTCATAATGTTTATTTATTTGCCAAATAGATAATGTTTAAAATGATGTAATTTTCAAAACTCGTCCAAAAAACTTATTTATAAATTTGAAAACAGATAATTTTCAGCCGGTTTTTGAAACGAAATTTCTTTATAAATAAAAAAATTCCCCACCGCAATTATTTATCGCGGTGGAGAAAGGAAGAGCTATTTGTGATATGTTGCTGAAATTTCAGCGATTAACTCATTATCTTTTAAATCAGTAACCTGCTGGATCACTTCGGCTGCTGATTTCTCTTTTAGCAACCCTTGCAATTCAACACTTTGTTCATCGTTCGGATCATCGTATTTCAAAACCATTGCTACGACATCTACTAAATTATCGTATTCAAGTCCGCGCTCCTTCAATTCCCGAATCGGACGAATGAATCGTTCATCAAAGCCCAACTTACGAATCGGTGTCCGCGCCACACGACTGATACTATCTGAAATGTATTTATTTTCGAAACGACTAACGATCTTATCAATGTAAGCAAAATGCTTCTCTTTATCAAAATTCCATTTATTAATCAATAACTCTCCCGTTTCGCCAAGAACTGCACGTAATTTCTCTAGCACACGTTCATCGGCAATCGCTTCATCGATTGTTTGATACCCTGCATATGCTCCAGTATAAGCAACCGTCGCATGTCCAGTATTGACGGAGAATAACTTCCGTTCAATATAAGGTTCCAAATCCTCTACATATTCCACACCTTCTAGACGCAGCTCTTTGTTTTTACTTTGTGTCGCATCAATTACCCATTCACTGAAAGGTTCCACTGATACGAACAATGGATCATCGTGATGTTGGATTGGCACAATTCGATCGACTGCCGCATTGGGAAATCCGATGCATTGGTCTACAAAAGCCAGATCTTCTGCGGATAAAAAAGTTTGGACCTTTTCAAATAAAAATTGACTACCGCCAATCATATTTTCGCAGGCTACTACATCTAGAGCAGCTGTATTGCCTTCACTGCGACGTTTTTGAATCCCTTTAGCAATTAATTCTGCGATAAAGGGTAAGATATTGGGTCCAATCGCTGTCGTTACAATATCTGCTTTACTAACGGAATCAATCACAGCCTCTGGATTGGTTTGATTGTTCAAGCCGTCCACATTTGCGACATGAATTTCTTTTTGACTTTCATCTGCTAATTGAATCGTGTATTCGTTGCGTTCATTCAATGCATTGATAATTGTTTCATTGATATCAACAAAATCAATTGAAAAACCATTTTTTGCTAAAATTTCTCCAATAAATCCACGTCCAATATTTCCTGCGCCAAAGTGTGTTGCTTGCATCCTATTCTACCTCCTGAAGATAGCTAATGACTTCTTCTTTTGTTTTTGCATCTGCTAATTTAACGACATTTTCAACATCAGAACAAAAGATTGCGATCTTTTGCAAGATATCTAAATGCTCGTTTTCGATCCCAGCAATTCCAAATAGCACCATCGCTACGTCTTCTGTATCATCTTTCCCAAAGTGAACCCCCGTAGGAACCTGGATCACCGAAATACCGCTTTTCTTTACATAGCGCTTCGCTTCATCGGTTCCATGAGGGATCGCGATAAAGTTTCCCATATAAACAGAGACCAGCTTATTTCTTTCGATCATGGCATCAACATAGCCTTCTTCCACACAACCAGCATCCACTAACAACTGTCCGCTTGCACGGATCGCCTCTTCCTTGTTGGCAAATTCTTGGTCTAATAAAATCATTTCTGGCTGTAATTCCATTTTAAATTCCTCCCCGATTTTTAAAAGCTTGCGCTAGTTTTCTCGAATTTCTTTGACAAACAAAGAACTCAATAATTGATAGATAATCTCTTTATTGCCGAATTTGTAGATTTCAGTATTCAGATCACTTTCGATGACCGAACTGCTGATTTTTCCTAACAAACTTTGTTGGCTTTCTGGCATTGGATCGGGTGCTAACAGTAATAGTACCCGGGTTAAATCAATACTTTTTTTATCCATTCCTTGAATCAAGAACTTCCGATCTAAGTCATAAATGGTAAATAATGGTTCCTTGACATGTGCATCCGCACAATGAAATAAGGCAAAATTGGTTTTCGGCACACCAATCGGCGCCACCAAATATCGTTGAATCACTTTGTTCGTCACGATTTTGGCATCTGATACGATCGTACCTTGCATCTGATCAATAATCTCTTCTAAGGTCAGCTCAATTGTTTCTTTTGTGTTTATCTGTTTAACATCAAAGTTTTGTAATAGACTATTGGCGATTCGCATGGTCTCATAAATCTCATCAAAGGCTTCGCTAGGCTCTTGTTCCGGTTCATCTACATGTACATACGCCTTATCTGGGTGCAGCGTTTGGATATAGTCTTTGATTTCTTTAATTTCGTCATCCAATAATAAAGGTGAAATCACTTTGTACGGCAAATTAAATCCTGGTAAAAAGACCGTCGCTAGAATCAGATCATAGCTTTTATAATCCAATTGATTCATTTCAGAAATTTTTGCCACTT
The DNA here is from genome assembly GCF_051713785.1 of Enterococcus sp. DIV0187. Taxonomy (NCBI): domain Bacteria; kingdom Bacillati; phylum Bacillota; class Bacilli; order Lactobacillales; family Enterococcaceae; genus Enterococcus; species Enterococcus sp. DIV0187. Next base: position 3,943,346 of record NZ_JBIOQO010000001.1, on the reverse strand, counting down.
GCACTTTTTCAATCTCGTTTAAATACTTGTGAATTCGACTCTCTAATATTCGTGCTGTCCCAATCCCACTGGAACATAATACTAATGCAGATAGTGCTCGCCCACTAGGATGACGCTCCAGAGAAGTTGCGAAATGGATCACGACGTAACCTAATTCATCAGCAGTAAATTGATGATCCGGAAAAACAACCGCCAATTCTTTGATGATCGCTGCTGTCAATTCTTGATACTTATCACGAATTTTTTGTAATAACGGGTTGTTTGCTCCCTGAAGAACGGTCAAATTTCGTTTTAAAGCGGCCGACATATGGGCCGATAAATCATTGAAAAGCTGTTCATCTTTTCGAAAATCAATACCAGACGTTTCAGAAACCAAACGAATCAATTCTTTAATCTTATAGGAAAGCTCTACATCAAAACTGTCAATGAAAATATTTTGCGGCTTCTTATAATTTACCCCTTCTAATTGAAAGGCAAAGAAACGAACCTCCTGTGGCGGTATCGATTTTTTCAGCGTCGTTGCAACTTTAATCATGATTTGACTAGCAATCTGCATACTTTCAGGCTTTGCTTTTGTCTCCTGCTCAACTTCTACAAAACGCTCTTGAGACATACGATCAATCGATAGAGCCAATAAAATCAATACACGCTGTAGTTGATTGTCTGTAACCTGCTCAAACGACTGCTGAGAAATCTGCTCAAAAATTCTTCGAGCTAACAATAGACTTGATTGACTCAACAAATTCAAAAAGAAGTTATCCGTCGTTTTTTTCTTTTCATCTAGGGAATCAATGAATTGGAAAAAATCAAACTCACTAACACCGTTATAGATCAAATTACTTAATAACTGACGACGTTGCTTTTCACGACCGACAATTCGTATGCCGCGACCCTTGAGACGCTGCAGCTCTAATCGGTAATCAATCAAGCTTTTTTCTATTGTAGCTAAATCAGAAGTAATCGTCGCTGAACTTACTTTAAAATCAATCGCTAAGCCCTCAATCGTCGCTTCTTCATCCATTAACAATAAAGAACAAACAATTGCACTTTGCCGCTGAACGTTATCTGTAAATAGTTCTGCTTGTTTTTCGCCTAATTGCTGCTGCAAACGTTCTAAGTTTAAAGTTTCTCCCACAATTCGATAGCCTTCGCCACGAGGCTTGATAATCTGAATATCCTGTGACTTAATCGTCTTTTCTATACTTGAGATCTCTCGGTAAACCGTTCGTTTGCTAACCTGTAAAATATCTTGCAATTCTTCTGAAGTAATGCCATTTGGATAATCTAATAAAAGGTAAAGTATCTTTTTTTCGCGAATCGAAAAATACACAATATCTCCTCCAATAATGTCAAAAGGGTAAAAGCAGTGAGAATCCTCACTGCTTTAAGAGTAATACGATTCTGGATAAAAGACCACTTATTTCCTTAAATTTTGAATGACCTTGTCATATTTTTCAGAAGCAACTAGATCGTTTAATGGCACATGTGTAGCACTTGGTGCCTGTTGCTCTGCTTTAACTGTCTCTTCACTGTTTGTAATGATTAAAGCACTCGGCTTATCTTGTAAAACATTGATTAGTTCAACTGTTACAGGATAATCCATTCCGTTGTCTTTCAATAATTTTTTCAAAATCGTTGCACCCATATTGGCAGATCCTTTCACTTGATCATAACCAAAGACAATGTGATCGACTTTCGAGTAGTCTGCTAAACCTTGTACCACATCATCTGTCAGAGGCTTTTTTTCGCTGTCACCTGCTGCTGGTTCTGCGGATAAGCGTTCCACGATTTCATCATAGCGTGGAGAGTTCATGAAGTTTTCCACTTGAACGAAGGTTGCACTTGGTGCTTTTTGGCTTGCACGATCATGCAGTTCTTCTTGTGTCACGATCAAAGCATTCGGATCATCACTCAAGTTATTGATTGCCGAGTTAGAAACTGGTAATGATAATCCAGCTTTTTTCACTTTATCACGCAATACTGATGCACCCATTGCACTTGATCCCATACCAGCATCGCAAGCAAAGATGATTTTGTTAATGTTGCCAAACATTTCTTGATTGTCAGCTTTCATTGCACTTTGACCTTTGCTTTGTGCTTTTGCATCGGCAACTGCTGCTTGAGTCGCCGCTAAGTCTTCTTCTTCATTATGATCCGATTTAATAATAACCATAGCCACTAAGAACGAAACAACGCATCCTACAACAATCCCTGCTAAGTTAGCAAAAATCGCATCTGGCGGTGTCATAGCCATAACAGCAATGATCGAACCTGGTGATGCTGCTGCTCGTAAACCGGCACCTAATAATTGGAAAGTAAATGTTCCAGCAACCCCGCCTGCCATAACAGCTAGGAATAAAAGTGGTTTCATCATTACGTATGGGAAATAAATCTCATGAATCCCACCTAAAAATTGAATAATGATCGCGCCCGGTGCAGAAGATTTCGCCGCACCTTTTCCAAACAATGTGAAGGCTAATAAGATTCCTAAACCTGGTCCAGGATTTGCTTCTAATAAGAATAGGACTGATTTTCCAGCTTCTGCTGCTTGTTCAATACCTAGCGGAGTCAAAATTCCGTGGTTAATCGCATTGTTCAAGAATAAAATTTTTGCAGGTTCAATAAAAATATTTGCCAATGGTAACAAATGCATGTTGATAATTGACTCAACACCGGCTGCCATCAAATTGGTTAACGAGCCAACAACTGGGCCAATCGCATAATACCCAACAATTGCTAAAGCAAATCCAATCAAACCAGAAGAAAAGTTATTGACTAACATTTCAAATCCAGCCTTAATCTTTTCTTGGAAAGCGTCATCAAACTTCTTGATGCACCATCCACCCAAAGGTCCCATCATCATTGCACCGATAAACATCGGTACATCCGATCCTACGATAACCCCCATAGCTGCGATTGCCCCAACAACTGCACCACGTTGTCCATGTACCATGCTGCCGCCTGTATAAGCGATTAATAATGGCAATAAAAATTTCAGCATTGGATCAACCAGTGAAGCTAGCTGTTCATTTGGAATATACCCATCTGGAATAAATAAAGCAGTGATAACACCCCAAGCAATAAATCCGCCAATATTGGGCATAACCATTCCCGACAAATGACTTCCGAGACGCTGGACTTTTGCTTTTAGTCCACCCTTTTGTCCAGTAGCTTGCATTTCCATCTTCTTTTCCTCCTTAGAAATAATTATGAAATGATTTCGTTTACATATTTATCATATATCCATGAGTATCCGCTTTCAATCAAATGTAGATAGAGTTTTGGCACAGAAGTTTGTGCCAAAATTAAGGTTCTATAATATTTGGTGTTGTTACTCTTTTTGAGCGAGAACACCAAGCATTTTTTTATACAAAAAGACATTTGGTTGTCCTATAATTAAATCGCTGAACCCAATCATAGGAGGCGAACCAAATGTCCAGTATTAAGAATATCAAATATAAAGATAATTGCCTAGACAAAACCATCAAACAAATCCTAAATATTCACGATTCCAACATTACTTTTTCTAAAGACGCCGTTTCAAAAGAAAAAGTCCATGACAGAATGGCCACCGTCTTTACTGGTCGACTGAGCTATCCGTCTCCTCAATGTGAGTGTTGCGGCTACGACTCCGTCATCCATCATGGCTACAAAGATAGCTGGATTCAATTACTCCCTTATCAAGAGGTGTCTACCTATCTTCATCTCTATAAACAACGGTTTTATTGTAAACAGTGTCACCATACCTTTTCAGCTAAAACCTATTATGTCGCAGAAAACTGTTATCTCTCCCAAGCACTCAAGTTTGCGATCGCTGTTGATTTAAAGAAGAAAATTTCGATGAAAGATATCGCTCAGCGTTATTTGGTTTCCGCTAAAACGGTCGAACGGGTCTTGGATTCTTTTTTTGAAGAACCACGACTGAAGCCCAATTACTTACCCAAACATCTATTGATTGATGAATTCAAAGGAACTAAGGACTGTCAGGGCGCCATGTGTTTTATTCTCAGTGACGCGGATACGGGGAAAATCTTTGATATTTTAGAGGATCGAAGAAGCTTCAAGCTGATCGCTTATTTTATGCGCTTTACTTATCACGCACGGAAAAACGTTTCTCATGTCGTGATGGATATGAATGCGGGCTATGATTCTGTGACAAAGGTCGTTTTCCCAAATGCTCGGGTTTCCATTGATCGGTTCCATGTGATCCAACAACTCAATCGTGCGTTTAACAAACAACGGATAAAAACCATGAATCACTTGAAAAAGAGCGACCCGCAAGCCATGAAAAAGTATCGCAAGCTTAAGAAATATTGGCGAACCATTCTGAAGAAAAATAGAAAAATCAATTATTCTTCGCTCAAACAATACCCGCTTTTCCAACGGAAATACCTGACGGAATCGGAAGTATTGGACTATTTATTATCGATTGACGAGCACTTACGGACAAGCTATGATGTGTATCAAAATTTGTTGGATGCCTTTGATGCCAAAGATTATAAAGACTTTTACGAACGCATTGATCACTTACCCACGATGCTTGATCCAGCATTTAAAAAAGCGATTCTTTACTTAAACAAACACAAACAAGCGATTATCAATGCATTAAAATACCCCTATTCGAACGGAAAACTTGAAGGGAAGAATAACTTGATTAAAGTGATCAAGAGAGTGGCATTCGGTTTTAGAACCTTTCGCCACCTTCGTATGCGAATTCTAATTCAACAGAACCTTTGCGACATTATTTGAACAAGAAAACAAAAAGAAAAAAGGAAACGCCGAAGCATTTCCTTTCAGTGATTTAATGAAAACAACACGATTTGACTTAGAGCCAAAATTAAAAGCCGCTTATCTAATAGATAAACGACTTTGTCTTACTTATTAAATTTGTTTCGTACCCCACGTTTGATAACATCAAAAAATCCTAGTGATCGAACCATATGATCTGGATCTACGTATTCACGTATTGCTCTTAACACTTTTTTGGGTTCCTTTGATGCAAAAGAATAAGTGCCATTCTTTTTCGTTTGTATCGCGTAACGTGGAATCCATTTTCCCTTAAAAACAACAGAAGCAATAACGTAATCTACTTCTTCCCAAGGAATTTGAACAAACTTTCTTGCATCTCGATTATTGAAAAATTCAAATCCCTTATCACCAATCATAATCTTCCCATAATCTGCGACACCTAAGTACGAGGTAGCATCGATTGTCAAATCGACCTTTGTATTGATTGACTGAACCATAAGACCTACTCCATTTCCTTATATGTATCTATTGAATCATTATACTTTATTTTACTCTTATTAAGCAAAAAATGCTCGGGCAAGCCCGAGCATTTTTCATTAATGAGTGACTTTTTTACATAATACCTAATACGTGCAAGCCAACGCCTACTACGAACAAGCCAAGAATGATAACGATTGGAGAAACTTTTTTCTTCAATAACCACATGCAAAGCAATGTCAATAGTAATGCAGCAAGACCTGGAATTAATGAATCTAAGTTATCTTGTAAAGTAGTTACTTTAGAACTATCTAAAGCAAGACCAGAAGCTTGTTGAGAAAGAGCTTCTTTAATTCCTTGAGCACCAGCAGGTAATTTGTCCCATTCGATATAAGCACCTTTGTCTAACTTAACAGTAGAAACAACCGGTGTAAATTTCACGTTTACCCACCGTTGCACTAAAGCTCCTAAAACAAACATACCTAGAATGGATGCACCTTTAGTAACCTTTTGTAATAGACCACCTGAAAGGTCATCAGTGATTTTAGAACCAGCACGATAGCCAAATTCTTGTGTATACCACATGAATGCCCAACGAATAATATTCCAAGCAAGGAAGAAAATGATTGGTCCTAAAATGTTTCCAGCTAACGCTAATGAAGCACCTAGAGCACCTAACATCGGACGTACAGTAAACCAGAACACTGGGTCACCAACACCGGCTAAAGGTCCCATCATACCAACCTTAACCCCTTGGATTGCTACATCATCAACTGGAGCGCCATTTGCGCGTTCTTCTTCAAGCGCAAGAGTTACTCCGATGATTGGTGAAGCGATATATGGGTGTGTATTAAAGAATTCCAAGTGACGTTGCATTGCTAACGTACGGTCTTCTTTTGTTTTGTATAATTTTTTGATCGCTGGTAGCATTGCAAAACACCAACCACCATTTTGCATACGTTCGTAGTTCCAAGAACCTTGAATGAAGGTAGAACGCCATGCAACGGCTAAACGATCTCTTTTACTTAATTCGATTTTTTCTGCCATTTTATTTCTCCTCCTTCAAGATTAATAATCATTCAAAATATCGCCAAGCGGATCGCCAGTATTGCCTCCGCCACCATTAGAAGATCCACCAGAACTTTCTTGTAGGTTCAAGTAAATCAAAGCGAATGCAACTGCGATAACACCTAGTGCGATCAACGTTAATTCAGAAAGTGCTGCGATAGCAAAACCAATCGCGAAGAATGGCCATACTTCTTTTGTAGCCATCATGTTGATAACCATAGCGTAACCAACGGCAACGACCATACCACCACCGATAGCCATACCATCAGTTAACCAAGCAGGCATTGATTCTAAGAATCCACGTACAGTGTCAGCAGGAATTACTAATAATGCAGCTGAAGGAATCGCAATACGAACACCTTGCATACATACAGCGATAATATGCCACATTTCAACTTGACGCATATTTCCTTTTTCAGCTGCAGCATCCATAAAGTGAACGATTGGCACAGCTAATGTACGAACGATCATTGTTAAGAACAAACCAGCTACAGCTAAAGGAACAGCGATTGCGATAGCTGAAGAAACACCTTTAACTCCTTGACCACCTAAAACTAAAATAATTGCAGATGCAACAGATGCTAACGCAGCATCCGGTGCCACAGCAGCCCCGATGTTTGCCCAACCTAAGGCGATCATTTGAAGTGAGCCGCCTAACACGATCCCAGCTTCTAAATTACCGGTTACTAAACCAATTAATGTACATGCTACTAGCGGTTGATGGAATTGGAATTCATCCAAAATCCCTTCCATACCTGCTAGAAAGGCAACGATTACTACTAATACCATTGAAATACCAGACATTATAAGCCCTCCTATTTAAGTTAATTATCTTGCTTAAGCGTTTTTCAATTCATTTTTTGCTTTGTTAAGGATTTCATCCATGTTGTCTTTAGAATCATTAGGTACTTTACGTACATCAAACTTGATTCCTTTTGCTTTCAACTTCTCAAAAGTATCAACATCATCTTGTCCCATTGACAATACTTTGCTTACTACGACTTTCCCAACTGAGTGAGCCATTGATCCAACGTTGACTTCTTTGATATCAACGCCGCCTTCAACAGCACGCAATACATCTTGAGGATTTTCAAATAGTAACAACGCTTTTGTATTTCCGAAACGAGGGTCCTTTGAGATTTCAATCATTTTATCAACGGGGATAACGTTTGCCTTAACACCTGGAGGAGCAGCTTGTTCGATTAATCTCTTGCGAAGATCATCTTTAGCTACCGCATCTGAAACAACAATAATCCGGCTAGGACCTGTCGTTTTTGTCCACGCAGTTGCAACTTGACCATGAAGTAAACGAGAGTCTACACGAGCTAATACAAACTTGATATGACCATCACCTAATACAGTTCCTTCAGGGATAGCACCTGTTGGCTGTCCGCCTTCAGCCGCTACTGGAGCTGCTTCAACTGGTTCTAACTCCTCTGGACGAATTCTTACGCCTTCTTTTGCCGTTCCTGAAATATGAGCAGCAATTTCATGCGCCGTTTCCATTGAGAAACGTGAAGCGTATGCTTCAATAACCATCGGTAAGTTCATACCAGCAACGATTGCCCACGAATCTTTGTGTTCTTCAAACAGACTGTTAGCTTGATTGAAAGGCGTTCCACCCCAAAGATCAACTAAGAACAATACTTCATCTTGGTTTTCGAAAGAGGCGATTGCTTCTTCCATTTTTGCCTTGACGTCATCAGGTCCTTCACTCGGCATCAAAGTTACTGCTTTGACATTTTCTTGTTCTCCAAAGATCATCGCTCCGGATTGCAAGATACCATTAGCGAATTCACCATGACTGGCAATGATAATTCCTACCATCTTTATACCTCCTACTATTATTGTTACAGCTCAAAAATATAAATAAGTTCTTACAAAACCTGTAACCAAAATTAATTATTGCAGCATCTTCTCTTTTTTGATTAATTGCATCAGATCTGTTTTTCGATCTGTCGGCACTTGACGAATTTCTAATTCGATTCCTGCATTCATTAAATCAAGAAAAGACTCGACATCTTTACTATCCACAGAAATAAAATTAGTAATCATTTTCTTTCCTTCGCCAAATCGCATACCGCCAATATTGACTGATTTCAAATCAACACCTGCCTCAACGACCTCTACTACATCTTGCGGAGAAGCAAACAACAGCATGACCTTCATTCCATCAAACAATTGATCTTGATACACTTCAACCAGTTTTCTTTTTGTGACGACATTGGACTTGATTCCTGGTGGCGCGGCTTGTTTTAGGAGAAACTTACGCAACTCATCGTTCGCAACCTCATCACTAACTACTAAGATTCGCTCGATCCCTGTTGCTTTGGACCAAACTGTCGCTACCTGACCATGAATCAAACGATCATCGATCCGAGTGAGTCGAATATCCATTACCATCCCACCACCTCCTGCAAATTACAAGGCTCAGATGCTAAAAGACTTGCGCTACATTCTTTGAGTACAGTATTACATAGGCACTCACCTATAATAAAGCAAGTACCGTGCCAAAATACACTAATTAAAATTTCTTTATTTAACGCCTTTTCAACGATACACAAAAAAGGGATACAGTATACTGTATCCCTTTTTGTGTATTATTTATACGCTAATTTCTTCATTGTTCTTAAGCAATTGATAAATATAGTATCGTTCTGATGTTGGAATTGTGATACGTAATTGACTTTCTAACTCATTCAATCCACGATTCATTACTACATTATCTGTAACGTTCTGATAAATCCGTTTTGATTCCTCATCAATTTTCAATGGCTGCTGCAAGATTCCTCGTTCGATCGTTCCGGCCATGTGCATTACGAAATTTACCATTAATGCATATTCAGAAGAAACCCCATCATTAGTAATGATGGTTTTTGCTAAACGCCAAAGCGGATCGATCAGTTTATTCGGATTAATAAAAGTAAAGCTTTCCTCCATAAACTTGATACACAATTCCCGTGCTTTGTTTGCATCTAACACAACTTCTTCTTGTTCAGACAAATCATTTTCCAGCAATAGCTCATCTAAAATCTGATCAGCTTTTTGATTGATAAATTTCTCCATTGGAATATATGGAGCACCAACTTTCGGATCCATGATCCCTGTCGTGGCTAAAATCTTGTATTCTTCTTTAAAGATAGGCACCTTTGTTTTAATGTCTGCAACCGCTAAAGTCAATACGTCAATATGCTTCAAATTTCGTTGCTGCAACGGTCGTTCAATAATTTCCTTTAAGCGTTGAGCTGTTCCTTCGCCAGAAGCACAAATAGCTAAAATCGCTTGTTTTTCCTGCGGTTCTGCTTTTTCATTCATTACGTGACCATATCCTCGAAAGCCTTGTAAGGACTCATACAATTCATCTACTCCTGAACCTAATACGCTTGATTTCCGAGCAGCTTCGATAAGTAAAGGAGTTGTGACCATATCTAGCGTACAAACTTCGATTCCAGTATCTTTTTGAATTTCTTCATTAAATGTAGCTAATGATCCCATATCTACCATGATTAATACTCCGCTGCCCTCATCGATCTGAGTCACAGCTTCACGCATCTTTTCGTAAGCAACTCTTGGATGCATATCTAAGGGCATATCAACAGCAATAATATTCGTTACATCTAATAACTCACGAACGACTTGAGCCATTGAAGTAGCTGTACTATTCCCGTGAGCTGCCACGACTACACCGATTTTTCCTGAAGACTGATCTTCTCGTAAGGAAACAAGCAGAACAGTCAAATAGTATTCTTCACTGTCGGGAATATCCACTTGAAATTCTTTTTCAACTAAGCGACGAATTTCACGTGCTACTGCAAACTCTGTTGGATAATCCTTCGCCATTTCCCGAATATTGGCATTCGTCTCTCGCGTTTCTCCAACATGAATTTTTTTCAAGAAGGAAGAAATGTGAAGACTCATAGCATAAATAAAGTTTTGTTGGAAATGTGTATCTAAACGTTCACTAACTAAAGCGGCAATTTTGTTGCTGACATCGATCACATGCTTGTCAACAAACTCTGTCAGTCGAGTCTCCGTATCAAAAGTAAAGCCATGATCCTTATAAAATGATTTCAAATGAACATTAATATCCGTAGAAATAAAATGATTGATCGTTTCTTGATCCAAACCCTCTGTCTTTAGTAAAGCCGCTTTATCACCGATGATATCATATAAGTTATATGGCAATTCATAAGTGTCTGTTTTGATTAACTCATCGATCTCATTGGGGGTGACCACCATCTCTGGCTCAAGATATGGCGATACATCTGTTGATTTGATTCGATCAGCGGAAAGCTGTACCAATCCTGCTTTGATCCCTTCAGTCAGGTCATTTAGAGTAATATGAATCTCTTCTTGCATCATATGATTCATGAACCCGCGGGCGCAAATTAATTGTACATTGGACTTCAGCTGTCCGACATTCCCGTAAGAAACGCTGCCTAATAAAGCTTTCACAACATCTTCTGTCAAGGTGATTTTCCTTTGAATTCGATTAGCCTCCATTGCCACCATTACACGAACTAAGTCCAATTGTTCAGCCGCTGGCCGACTGCCAAATGCCGGCATTTGAATATTGATCGGAATACGTCGAACAAAGGTGTCTAATAATGCTGAATGGGGGTCTTCTGTTGTTGCTCCAACGATTCGAACATTCGCAAAACGATTTTTGCCTGTTTCACCAAGCCGGCTATAGGTTCCATGATCCATAAAATAGAAAATCATTTCTTGTCCTTCTGGCGGTAAACGGTGAATCTCATCTAAGAACAGCATGCCGCCATCGGCTTGCTGGATTAAACCATCTTTTTCTGTGTCTGCACCAGTGAAGGCGCCCTTTTCGTAACCAAATAAGTGACTCATCAACAATTCAGGATTATTTGCATAGTCGGCACAGTTGAAAACGACCAATTCGCGATCCGCTTCTACTACTCCTTCTGTCTGAGCAAACTGAAACATAGCATGGGCAAAAAAGGTTTTCCCCGAACCAGTTGGACCGGTAATCAAGCAATTCAATCCACGAGGTGGATACAATATTGCTGCTTTGGCTTGCTCTACTGCATTACGCATACTTCCAGTAGAGCCGATAATTTGAGTAAATACATTGCCGGTATTTTTATTTAGAATTTTCTTCTCCGGCGGCTCCACAACACGGGCGTGCGTCTGAGGGACTTCTGCGTCAAACGACGTTGCTGCTGATTGGTTCGAAACAAAATAGCGAACAGGTCTTCCTTCACTTTTGCTTAAATGACCATCCTTAACAAGAAGATTTAAATCTTTACTAGCATTTGTCCGTTGAATATCCAATGAATCCGCTACATCTTTCGTCGTTACATTTGCATTCTCTGAAACAAAGCGATAAATGCGGTCAATCCGTCGTTCCATTCAGTCACCTTCTTTATTAGTGTATTCTATATTATCAATCATCTATAGTTTTTATTAAAATGTCAAATATTTCGCTACAAAATAATACACTATATTTTTTGAAAATGAAAGTTTTTGGGATTTTCTCCCAATTAACCTTAAATATACTTAAGCTTTTTTACCTTTTTCTTTGGTATTATGTTTTCCGTGTCGTGTTTCTTCTATTATAATAGAAGATAACTTCGGTTCTTTTTCAAAACAAAAAAGAAAATTTATTTTTTACCAAAGCGTCTATTCGGGGAACTATTTTTCCATTTGCCAAGAAAGAGCCAAATTTTTATTGGATTTTGCCAGTCACTAAAAATCCGACTCGGTTAGTTTACTACTTCAATGTCACATGAATAATAAAAAATCTTACCTCAAAACGAGATAAGATTTTAACATACGCTCTTTGACCATTAACTCTTCCAAAGTGATTTTGAAAAAAGTAAAAGAATCGGGAAAATTTCCAGTCTGCCTGCCAGCATCGCAAAGGAAAGCGTCCACTTAGAAAAATCTGATAAAAAGCCAAAGTTTCCCGTTGGACCTACTGCCTTAAATCCAGGACCAACATTATTGATACAGGTTGCAACAGCAGAAAAGGTTGTTTGAAAATCAAGATTTTCCAAAGACAAAATAAGCAATGACGCTGCAAACACCAATAGATAGAGAACTAAATAAGAATAAACATTACTAATCGTTTTAGGCGCGATCGCCTCTCCTTCAAAATTCAAAGTCGTTACACTACGAGAATGGATCATTTTTTTCAACTCTTGGATAGCCTGTTTTGATAGCATAATGATCCGAGAAACCTTGATTCCACCACCGGTTGAGCCCGCACAAGCACCAATAAACATTAATAACAGCAAGATCGTTTGAGAAAACATTGGCCACTTGTCATAATTGGTTGTGGTAAAGCCTGTTGTGGTGATGATTGAAGCCACTTGAAACACCGCATAACGAAATGCTTTCAAATAAGACGGAAACTGTGGAGCAATGTTGAGCGTAATCAAAAGAGTCGAACCTGCAATAATCGCTAAATAGCCTCGCAATTCTTCACTCTTCAGAACCGGAGCAATTTTTCCGATCAAAAAGAAATAAATCAGATTAAAATTGATTCCAAACAGAATCATGAAGGTAGTAATGACGCCATCAATATACGCACTGTTGTAAACTGCGATCCCTTCGTTAGACATGGAGAAGCCACCTGTTCCAGCAGTCGCAAACGAATTTAAAATACTGTCAAAAACTGGCATACCTCCCAGAATCAGCAAAATAATCTGCACTAAGGTCAACGCAGCATAGATCACATAAAGAATTCGAGCAGTCACTCGAACCTTAGAAACCAATTTACCAATAACAGGACCAGGCATCTCAGCTTTTAAGATGTGCATTGTGCGTCCAGAGGCCAGCGGAATGAAGGCGACAGTGAACACTAATATTCCCATACCACCAACCCAATGAGTAAAGCTTCGCCAGAATAGACTTGCATGGCTTAAGCCATCTAAATTAGATAAAATGGATGAGCCTGTCGTGGTAAAACCAGAAACAGTTTCAAAAAAAGCATCCGTAAAAGAAGGAATTTCTCCAGTAAGCATAAAAGGAAGGGCACCAAAAACCGATAAAAGAACCCAGCTGACTCCAACAATGAAGAACCCTTCTCTAGCATAAATATTACGATTTTTCGGAAGCTTTCGACTCATTAATAACCCAATCAAGAAAACAAATACCGCTACGATCGCATAGGAAAGGCCGATGTGCTCTTGGTAGATGAAGGAGACTACTAACGGAAGAAGCAACAGAACCGCTTCGACCTTTAATAATTTTCCCAATGTGAATAGAACCATTTTTTTATTCATTATGATTCACCATTATTTCCTTACCAGATCATTTAAATTACAAATTTTCCGATTAGTTGTTATGACGACTAGATGATCCTTCAAGCGAATCTGGGTATCCCCCTTTGGAATCACAAAACCTCGTTCTCTTGAGATCGCCGCAATCAACGTATTATTTTTCAAATTAACCTCAGAAACTTTTTTATTTAAGAAGCAGGTTTGCGGTGTCACTACGAATTCCATCGCTTCCACCTCGTCATTGACTAAGCGATGAAGCGTTCTTACACCGCCGTCCTCGTCTTTATTGTTCTTTGCGCGTACAAAACGCAGAATATGTCCCGCGATAATATTCTTCGGCGAAATGATACTATCAATGTCTAATTGATCTAAGACGTCCATAAAATTCGTCCGAGTAACTTTTGCGACCGTTTTTTTGGCTTTCATTTGTTTGCCATATAAAGAAATCACGATGTTTTCTTCATCTAAACCAGTTAGAGCGACAAAAGCATCCACATTTTCGATTCCTTCTTCGATCAACACTTCCTCATCGCTGCCATCAGATTCGATGATCGTCACATCTGGGAGTTTTCTCGAAAGCTCTAAACAACGCTTCGGATTATTTTCAATAATTTTTACTTCGATTCCCTGCTCTACAAGTTGGCGCGACAAATAAAAGGCGATTCTTCCACCGCCGACGATAATCACTCGTTTTGTTTTTTGCTCAAATAAATTAATATCATGACAAAACCGAACTAAATCGCGATGTTGTCCCATCACATGGATGCGATCTCCTTGTTCAAGGACTGTATTGCCATCAGGAATGATCAGCACGTCTTTTCTGCGAACTGCGCAAATCAATACATTGGTTTTAGAAATCTTATACAAACGATTTAACGGCACATTGATCAATTTCGCATTTTCCCGTAAGCGGAACTCTGCCATCTCGATCTTACCGCCAACAAAGGTATCCACTTTAAACGCCGAAGGAAACAACAATATCCGACGAATTTCATTAGCAGCTTCCAGTTCTGGATTAATGATCATAGAAATCCCAAGCTGATCCCGCATAAAGGACCGCTGTTTTAAATAATCAGGGTTTCGAACACGAGCAATCGAATTTTTAGCCCCCATTTTTTTCGCCATTAAGCAAGCTAAAATGTTTAGCTCATCCGATTCTGTCACTGCAATAATGATGTCTGTATCATTAACGCCAGCCTCCAATAAAATATCATAAGAAGCTCCATTGCCTACAACGCCTAATACATCGTACTGATTGACGATTGCCTCGACCTTTTCAGCATGTAAATCAATGACAACTACATCATAATCATAGTCTTCATCAGATAAATGCTGAGTCAGCGCTTTGCCGACTTTTCCAGCACCCAAAACAATAATTTTCATTCTATCCTCCAGCTAAAAATTGATATTCTTATCCTCCATTCTAGCCTTTTCTACATAGGAAAACAACGGACTTTGCAAAAAGGATTTTTCCATAATTATTCAAAATAAAGCGATTTTTTGGTTTGTTCAAGAAAAAAACAAAACTATTATAAAATCCACACCATTTAAGGGAAAAAGTAAACAAAAATTTGCAAAAGGATACTTGTTTTTTCGACGAGCCTCTCCATCTGAATATAAAATAAAAAAGCACTCTAAGCAGAAATTACTACTTAAAATACTCTTTGCACATTAATCTACGCTATATTATCGCTGTGAGAAATGTAATGGCACCTAAAAAGATACCTGGTATATTCGCAACAATAATTGGATAATCTTTTTTCTTCTGCATCGTAGCATAGATGACCCAAAAGATACAGTTAATCATCGCTACTAAGGGTTGTATTGGATTACCTTTATTTCCATCTAAATTATTCATAATCTGTGGGGTATATGAAACATACATCATCACCGATAGAAACGAAGCGATCCTTCCAAAAATCAGTACTGTTCGATCCTTCTTATTCAATAAACACACCTCAAAACTTTTTTCATTAGTAAAATACTAACCCAAATAAAAAAAGAAGCGAAAAAAAAGCCCTAACCCTGTAATCAGGATTAGGACTTCAATACTCGATTAAGCTTCTTGAGCGACTGGGTACAGATGGGAAGCCAAATCACTAGGTCGCATTATCTGTCAAAACCCATTTATATCAATGTTTAGACGGATTCAACATATCACTAAATATCAACAAAAATTAACAAAATGGCATTCAATTTGGCATTCAAAATTCTTGTGGGGCACATAGGAAAAGAAAATAGTGTTTATTTTTATTGCTAAAAAAGAGTTTAGTTTTTTCATCTTAAATTGAAAAAATCATTAATGAGAACTAACCGCTAAATCTCGAATGATGGATGATTTTGAACGCGTTCCTGTTATAACTAGGGCTTAGCACCTGTTCCTTTTCTTCTTTTAAAGAAGGTCATGCATATTCCCACAATCATAATCAGACCAGTCACTGATAATAGCTTACTACTCAATTGATCACCTGTTTTTGGCAATACTGATTTTCTTGAGTTTATTTCATTAGTTCCTTTGACTTTTCCATTTCCTTTTTGATCATTTTCCTTTATATTCACATTCAGGTGTTGTATGTTTGCAGGTTTATCATTTGTTTTTCCTTGAGTGTCAACTGGATTTTTTTCTGTTAAATTCCCTTTATCTATTGAATTCGTTGGATCTTTTGATGTATTTGCACCATCACCTGACACACCTGTTGCTCTAACTGTCAAAGTTATTGTCTTTTCTGATCGTTCTCCTTCTGGTGTTATAGCATAGAAAGTAATCTGATGAACGCCAGGTTCAACTAAGGTATCATCTAAGACTTTGACCTTGATCTCTCCATTAACAACCTTAAAGCCAGTAATAACATCTTGTTCATCCTCTGTTCTTGCCCAGGCAAGGATCATATCTTTTGTTAATTTATCCCCAACATTCATTTGCTTATTATCAATCAAAATTTCCGGCACTCGTTTCTCTTTTGCTAGAACATACACACGAATCGATTTCGCAACATAAGCGCCTGAGGTACTTCTAGCACTGCACATGACACTATAAATTCCTGGTTTTGTTGTATCTACATCATTATGTCTAATAAATAAACCTGAATTTTTATCATTGTTTGTGAGGTTTAAAAGCGTTTCTGTCCCCTTATAGTCAATATTGTATGCTTTGAAATAGTCACATGGATCAAAACTATCTCCCACATTCAATACAACGTTATTTTCTTTTACATCAAGACGTACCTTACTTGTATCAAAAACTCTAACATTAATTACTTTTTTAGTAATCGTATTGTATTTTGAGAGGACCGCTACTTCTACTTTAAAAATACCTAGCTTTTCTGTTGAATGAAATCCGCTGACTTGAATATTTACTGACTCAGTCGGAATTACTTTACCGTCAACATCTTTGATAATAATATATTTACGAATGTGTTCGATGTAATCTGTTCCCTGTGGTACAGAAAAATCTCCTAATTGAATAAAATACATGCTAGGCTTATCAACCACATCAACAATGACCGTTTGAAAAGCCGTTTGCCCCTTTGAGTTAGTTACAGAATAAACCAACGTATATTTTCCTGCAACATGAATATTCACACTACCAGTATAAGTAACCTTAGAAGTAATATCCCCATCTGTTTTATCCATCGCATGTACACCAGCCATCGGATCATAGTTTACATCCCCTCTGTAAATCGTTTGTACAGGGATAATGTTTATTGCCGGAGCAGAATCTGTTGGAATATTTGGTGGAAACGGATTAACATCCTGCGGTTGAATACCAGCCTTTTGTTCCTGAACATTCCCATCTGATGTTTCATTATTCTGTTGATTTTCTGATACCGTTACCACCTCTTCTACCTGGGTAGCTGGAGCAGTCGGTTCAGCAGTTGTGACTGCTTCAGCTACAGGTGTTTGCTCTGGTAGAGCAGGTGAAACTACCTCAGGGTCAGGAGCTTGCTCCTTTATTGTCTCTGGTGCAGGTGATTGTTCTAGTATCGCAGAAGTATCTGTTGATGCTAGTGCTTGACCCGTTTGGGACACCTCTGTCGTACTCAATCCATTATCATTTGCGCTGACAGATTGTGTTGAAAAAACTGTCGGCATTACGATTGTTGCCAAAGTCAAACTAGCTAAACATTTCTTTTTCATTTTATCTCTCCCTTTAATCAGTTTTCAGGATAAATTACTTTTTTTATTTTGTCATCTTGTAAAGGAAATTAGGTTTCCAACACTGCGAATCCTTCGCTAGTGAACTATCCATTTAAAACTAATTTATTAAAAGAAGCACTTTTCTTAATTTGATCCAATAACTCTAAATTGATTCGATACCCTTTTCCCCATAAGGTATGGATCGCTTTATTTGTCATATCGGCATGTTCAAATTTACTTTTGATTCGTGTGATGGTGCTGGAAAGGGAGGCTAGATGCGAACGATTGACTTCTTCCTCCCAGATTTGATGACAAATCTTTTCCCTCGTCACTATCCCGCCTTCCGCCTGAATTAGAATTGTTAGTATTTTCGTCTCAGTCTGTGACAGGTTGTGTAGGGCTTCCATCAACTGATAATTATTTTGAATTGGTAATACTTCTTCCTGCATGCTATTTGGCCGGATTAATGACACCTTATCTGACAATTGTACAAACCTTTTATTCTCAAAGGTTTCTTCGGGATGATTTTGCTGCTTCAACATATGGAAACATTCCCGAAGCTCATCAATAGAATCATCATTTGAAATAATTGCATTGATTAATTTTTTTTCTAAATAATGATGATCTATTTCCGTTACCTTTTTTTCTACCTTACGAATAATTCGTATGGAATATTCTTTAAAACGCGGAACCAATTGCATGATTTCCGATTCGCAGATCGTTTCACTTAAAACGACATATTGAAAAAAGTTCAAAAAATCCAGTGATTCTATCTGTTGATTGCATTTTTCAAAAATTCTCGATGAACAATAAACCTCATAATTCAAAGTTTGTAACTTATGCTGGATTTCCTTTTCAGCTAAAATATTCCTAGTCAGAATCAACACTTGATTCATTAAAATAATCTCCCCTTTTTATCTATTAATAATGATTCAGCTAATTTACTGAAACACTATGTACATCAAGGGAAACAATGATGTTCGGCACAAACACCTTCCATGCAATGCTCCCTATATCACTTAATTATTGCTGCTCTTTTCGAGTCATCACAGAAACTTTCGGATACTCATACCGTCCCTTAATTTCATCCAAATCGGGTACATCTCTTTGAGCCAATTGATCAACTCGGCTCTTCATTTCTTCATAGATACTCAAAATAGTCTGGCGTGATTCATCTACTTCACAAGAAATCTCTCTTGCGCGATCATGGATGGTTTGAAGTTCCGCCTCCGAATTTTTAACAATTCGTTGGGCGTCTAATTTAGCTTTTTCCACCATCCGATTGGCTTGTCTGCGTGCTGAAATCAATACTTCGCCGATTTCATGCTGCGAATGGACGGCTTCTTGCTTTAATTCTTCATTTTCTTTTTTAATAGCCGTAATTTGAGTTTGTAGTTTCTCAATCAATTCACTTTCAATCACAGAATCGTGATGCTTTTGATCTTCAATCAATTGTTGAACGAGTTCTTCTTTTTCTAAAATTTGCTGATCTTTGTCTGCGATTAATTGATCCAATTGAACAACCAGTTCTTCTTTTTCGTTGAGCTCGCCACTCAATTTATCCAACTGCCGTTCCAGCTGTTGAACCGCATCAAAGTGATCCAGCTCCTCATCTTTTTGTGTCATAGACATTTCATGTAATTGCTGCTTCGCTTCTTGTAAATCCTGTTCCATGTTTTTATAATTTTCTAGAGATGCTTGTAATGTGTTTACTTTTGCTTCCGCTTGATCGAGCTGATCTTGTAAATGGCCTGTCTCTTTATTATCCTGAAGGCGTTGAATTTCCTGCCGATTGCGGCGCAGCTCAGTTTCTAATTCCTGGATATGGCGACGATTTTCCGCTTTTTCTTCGCCATTACGTAAGACCGCTTGCTTGTATTTTTCGTTTTCCTTCGTTAAACGCTGTTTATCCAGCACAGTTTCATTTCTAAGCTGTTCTAGCTGTCCATCCTTTTCAACTAGTGCTTGCTTCAATTCAGCGATCTCATTCATTTGCTTTTTGACTGGAGGTTCAACAAAACTAGCAGGCCGTTCCTCGAGCATAACCTCTTCTTCTGGAACTGAATTGATCTCGTCAATGATATTCTTATTAAAAAACCAACCGTTCTTTTTTTGCTGTGCGTTCATAATACTCCTTCTTTCTTTACTCTTCTTCTTGGATCAATGAGAATTCTTCACCTGGTTTCTCACGAGAAAATGTGCAGCTATAGGTCTTCTTCTTATTCTTATCGTTCATCAAATTCATCTGGAACGTGATCTGCGTCAAGTTCGATACATCTTTCGCCTCTTTCGCGAAAGCTTTGATGTTTTCCTTGATCTGTTGGCGATTTTCTTCACTGCCGGAATCCCCTGCCAAGGCAATATTTAGTGTTTGGGTTGGAATATCCAAGACGATCAAGGTGGTGGATAAACCGAAATACGGACTGACCTTCGCTGAAA
The DNA here is from genome assembly GCF_051713785.1 of Enterococcus sp. DIV0187. Classification (NCBI taxonomy): domain Bacteria; kingdom Bacillati; phylum Bacillota; class Bacilli; order Lactobacillales; family Enterococcaceae; genus Enterococcus; species Enterococcus sp. DIV0187. The sequence continues at coordinate 3,923,223 of NZ_JBIOQO010000001.1, read as the reverse complement.
GATCACTCTCGATCTCGTACTGTTTCTCCCGATTTTCATTGGAGAACAATTCCTTCCATGGATAGTCTTTCAATCCTATCCCCTTTTGGGGGTAGACTTTGATAGGCAATTTATTGATGAGTTGTTTCTGTTCTTTTTTTAGCGTATACAGTTCATCTTTTAACTGATTGCTTCGCTCCGTAATGTCGTGCAGCTGGTCCTCCATTTGAAACAAACTATAGGTCGTCAACAATAGGCCGAGTGCTAATAAGATCGTCAGGTACAACAAGGACGACACATGCTTACCTTGTTCCGCTTGTTTGACAATCTCCAACTTCCGTTGGAATGATGCGGGTGTATTTGGCGGCAGCTTCAGCCTCTGCAATTGCACCTTGATGACCATTCGCCGAAACCAAACAATCAGTATCAAAATGACTAGCACCACGCTAATCCAATTTATGATCAAAATGTTTCTATCCCCTTTTCTCTCGTTGGTTTCGTTTCCTGCTTAATCAAAATAATCCGCTAGCTTTTGATCGTGCTTCTTTTTCTTTATCTCTTGTAACAGCGTTCCGTTCGACAAGGCTTCTACCTTGAATTCCAAATCATCATAAATGGAAAGCACACTTTTTCTTGATTCAGAAACTTCGATAAGAATTTTTTTCGCCCGGTTACTGATATTTTCTAGTTCCAATTCGGCTGAACTGATCATGTGCTTCGCTTCTACTTGCGCTTCCTCCACGGTCCGATTGGCTTGTTTCTTCGCTGAGATCAGCACCTCGCCAATTTCTTGTTGGGATTGAACCACTTCTTTTTTGAGGCGTTCATTTTTTTCCATCAGTTCATCGACTTGTTTCTTCGCTTGGATCAATTCAAGACTTTCTTCCGCGTCTTTTTGTTCCTTCAGCTTGCTTAATTCGACTTGCGCATCGGCTAAACGACTGGCCAGTCGTTCTTTTTCCGCCTCGAGCTGTTCCAGCGCGTTCGTCTTCTCCTCCAGCTTTGCGATTTCTTCATGGGCATCAAACAAGGCGCTGTTGAGAGCTTCCTTCTCCGCAGCTAGCTGTTCCATCGTTTCTGTAGGTTCTTCTTGTACTTGTTCTTCCAGAATTTGTCCTTGTTCATCAATCGCCATTTGTGATTCCTCCAATGCATTTTCAAGCTTTTGAGCAACCTGCTCGTTCAATTGTTGGATCGTTCGTTTGTACTTCGCGTTTTTTTCCTTTAAACTCTTCAGCTCCGCTTCAATTTCTTGATCTTTTTCCTCAAGCATCTCATCGAGTATGTCGTTTTCAGCTTGAAGTTCAATCATTTTTGTCTCATTCTTTTTATTAATGGTATGTAACTGTTGGTAGTCTTTTTCCAATTCACCATGTTGTTTTTTTAACTGATTGAACTCTTCGAGTTCATTTTTGTAATACTCCATTTCCGTTTGGATCTGAGCTAACTTTTTTACATTTTGTTTGCTCTCTTCTTGTGACTCTTGATAATTTTTTTTGTACTCTGCAAGTTGTCGAGTGAGTTCCTTCAAGTCTGTGGTGACAGTTTCTTCTTTAGTTTCATCTTCTTTGATTCGCTCAACTGTATCGTTTAACTCTCGTTGCTTTTCCTCTAGTTCTTGTTGGAGCTGTTGGATGTTTAATTCTGCCTCGTTCTTTTCTTCAGCTATTTCTGTAAGTTTCGTTTGCCACTCCTTTTCTTGTTCCTTCAGCTCGTCAGTTAATCGAATCCGCTCAAATGCCAACTTTTCTCTTAATGACTCATTTTCCAACTCTAATTTATGAACATGAATTTCTGTTTCTTCTTTTAGTGCTTCTAATTCTGTCTGAAATTGCTGAATTTCTGTCTTCTGTTCAAAGTCACTTTGCTTTAATTGTTGAGCGAATTTACGTTTTTCTTGCTCCTGTTCTTGAGTTGATCCTTCTAATTTAATTTGGTTATCTTCCTCAATTGAAAAGGACGCCTCTGGAACCTCTTTTGTTTCAATATATCGTTCCTCTGCGTTTAGTTCTTCCTCAGTAATATCGTTGATAAATTCTTTCAGCGATTGCGTCGATAGCCATTTTCGCTTTTTCTTGTTCTCTGCCATTAACCCTTCCCACCATCATTCTTTAGATTTTGCTCGGAAATACTTTTTTTACTAAAGTTCTCTTCACTATTTTTACGAGAGTAATTCACGCTATAAACAATCTTCTTTTCTTTGCCTATAGAAGCGATCATCCGAACATGGATATCGGTCAATTCAGAAACTCCTTCAGCTTCTTTCGCGAATGCATCAATATTCTTCTGAATTGTTTCTTTTTCGCCTCTATCATTCGCTTGCCCTTTTAGATGAAGTGTTATTGCTTTCGGAACAATCAAAGAAACCTCTGTATCAGAAGAACCAAAATATGGACTTGTCTTTTGGGAAATAGCGGCTTCCACTTGATGCTGGAAGGCGGAGTCTTTCTTTTCCACAGTTAGTTTCTCCCACTCATATTCTTTGAGACCAATTCCTTCTGCCGGATAATTTTTCAAAGGAATACTGGCGGATAGCTGTTTGTGCTGCTCTTCCAAGCGTTCTAACCGATCTTCTAAATGAACAGTCTTCTTTTTCATACTTTGATAGTCGTTAGTCAACAGTAGAAAAGAACCAATAAAAAGCATTAACGCGATTCCGATGGCTAGACAAGTAAGAAGTAAATAGCGAATGTGGCGAGTCTGTTCGAGTTTTCTGAGATAATTAACCTTTCGTCGAAACAAAGGCGATTGATCGGATTCCTTTTGAATCGCAGCGAACCGTAAATCGAAGACAAGTCTTAGAAAGGTTAAAATAAGAGCTATAATAATTAAGCCCGCACTAGCTATCCCTAGTATCACCATCATGGTTCCTCCTCCAGCAGGTTGTGTTGTCTCATTCGCTGTCCGCCTGCTTTCTGATCAAGGAGGGAAGATGAAACTGAACTGTCCCTTCAACATCTCGTTTGTAGACAAAACCAAATGTGCGACTATCTTTCGACACATCAATATGATCCCCTGTCGTAAAATACAAGCCCTTTGGAATCTTCGTCAACGCTTGAAATTCTTCCGCGACAGCCGGAGATAATTGAAACGTATAAGTCGTCTCAAAATCTCCATGATCACCAATATTCAAAACCATTCGATCATTGCGGATAAACATCGTATCCCCTGGTATCCCGATCACTCGTTTCACAAATTTCCCATTCTCTCCTTTGACGGAAAAGGCGATCACATCGTATCGGTGAATCGGATCCCTTTTTTTCACTAAAACCATATCCTTTTCCGTCAAGGTTGGATTCATAGAAGTTCCTGAGATGGGATGAAAGCTATACTCTCTTCGAACGAGCTGCCCGGAAACAAACAGAACCACTAATAACAACAGGGTCAGAATCGTTAAGACAAGGCTTTTAGCGATCGAGCGGTGAGGCGGACTTTCTTCTTTTTTTGTTTGACGTGATCGAACAGTTGCCATAAGTTACAGTGCTCCTTGTATAGTAGTATTGTCAGATAAAGTCTGACTGGGTATTCTTTTTACTTCGCTTTGATATAAGATACCTGGTCAGATGTTGCTAAAGCCGTATCGATTACTCGATACGAGATCACCGTACCGCCGTAAACATTTCCTTCTGAAATCAGAATTCCTTCTGGTCGAACAACTTCCACAAACGCCACATGTCCGTAGCGTGGATCGGAACCAACGGTACCTGGTTTAAAGGAAATCAACCAACCTGCTTTTGGTTTTTGGCTGACTTGATAGCCTAACGCTTTACCTTTTATCGCCCACTCGCCGCCATTTCCCATGTAATCATTGACCGTTTTGCCTAATTGCTTCACACGATTGAAGGCATACCAGGTACATTGACCGACGGGGTAAGAGCCGGAGCTGTTGTAGTCCACACCATTGTAGTCCGGGTATTTCATCCGACTGCGGTACTCCGCTGGAATCGCCTCTTTGCCTTTGATGAAGATGCCCGAATCTTTGCCGTCTGTTTTCACCTGATCGTATTGCGTCAAATGATAGAGCGCGATAATCGAATTCAGTTTCTTGCCATACGTGGTATCCGTCGCGTAAGTACCGGTCAATGCATTTGTGGTGCGTAGGTAGTTTTTCGCAGTTGAACGCCACGTTTGTTTGTAATACCTAGCATTTCCTGAAATTCCACCGCGTAATAATTCTACATAATCCCCCAGCGACGCCGCATAATTTGGGTATTTACGGAAAGCTGCGTTTATCGAGTAAAGATCGCCATTTCCACGGTCCTCTTGAGTCGCCATCGAAACTGATTGACCTTGATAGGTTCCTTTAATCCCGAATAAATTATGATTTGGTGCTAAAGATAAGGTGCTTGTTCCAGATCCACTTTCCAATAATGCTTGGGCGATCATGACTGAGGCAAAGACATCGTACTCCTGTCCTAACTTACGAGCATCGTCTCCAACCTTCTTAATAAAATTCTTAGCACCTTCGTTTTCTTTAAAGTTCATTGAGGCAGGATATTCCGCTAGAATCTCTTCACCATATTGGGTCAAGGGTGTTTCTGGCAGTTCTTGAACTAATAAATCCTCTTCTAAATCAATCGTTTCTATAACGACTTGACGTTGGGCTTCAATTTCATCAGATTCCGAATCAGTCGTTCCTTTTTCTTCTGTCGCTTTTTCTTTATCCGCCTCTTTTTCGACTTCTACATCATCGACAGTCAAATAATAGTCATCTCCAAGATAGACACCGAGTAGAATGTTCTTGTCCTTTTTCTTTTGATATAACAGACTGCCCACTTCGATTTCTTCAGGCATTTTTTCTGGCTTTTCTTCAAGCTCTAACGCGAATAGATTTTGATAGATGTCTGTCGCTAATTGCTCCGGATCATAGCCTTCTTCCTGTTCAGTTCCAAGTTGCTTGATCCCTTCATAGATTAATGCTCCATGAGTTTTATTTTCAAGACTGCTTAGTAACGGTAATTCGAATCCCTTCAAATCGGATTGAGCAACTTCCGTTGCCTTCAGCTCACTTGGCAGCTTTAAATTGCTGGTTTCTGAAAAGGCATCCGGTGCCGTCGGCGCAACAAACGCGTTCGGTCGAACACTTGAATCTTTTGGTGCAGCTGGCATTACTGCGGCAGGCTCATTCGGTACAACTGGTATTGGAGCCATAGACTGTTTCGGTTCATCTTTACTTGTGGTCGGCTGTGTTGGCACGGAACTACTCGGAGTTGCCGTGCTTGGCTTCGTTTTATTTGGTTGCGTACTGCTTGATGGTGCACTGCTCGGCCTTGTCGAACTTGAATTGGACGAACTGCTGGAAGGCTTCGTCGAACTGGATGTACTTGAATTTGTCGAAGAAGCCGTCGAGTTCGTTGACGAATCGACTGAGCTGCTTTCTGAAGAAGCAATTTCCGACGTACTTAAGGCTTCCGATTCGGAACTGCTAGAAGGTTCTGGTGGATCCGTTGATTCTTCTACTTCTTCCATGGGAATGGGTGATTCCAATTCCACTGTACTCACGTCATTTACTCGCGCTTCGCTACTTTCTGGAATTGACACCTGACTTTCTACCGTTCCTGTTTCTACTATTAAAGAAGAATCTTTTGTCAGCTCTCCTGCTTTTAAGACGCCGCTGTGTATACTGACGAGCCCGCCGATAAATACAAGCAACCCACAAATACCTATCACTAGCTTTTTCATGTATTTGTTCCTTTCATTTTGTACTTGACTCAATATAGTTTGTCTTTCTAGATCAAACTAAAGAATAAAATCGGTAATAAGAATAATAAGAACAATGGCACGACCGTCTGCATCGGATCAGAAATGATCTTCGCAGCCAGTGTCATGCTTACCCGTTCGAGCTCAGACACTGGATCCTTCTTCATGATGGTGCCGTCGATTTTCCCATCATTTCGTTTCAGCTTCATTTGATCGAACAGATCGTCTTTGGCGTCATGAAGCGGCTGAACGCTTTTGAGATTTCCTTGAACAAGACGCCGATAGATCGTGCCGATGTCTCCCTCACAACGTAAAAGTGTCAGCTTGGCGATCCCATTTTTTGGTTCCTTTTCAACGTATGAAACCTCTGTTTCTTCGATAATCTTGTTCAAAAAAACCTCGTAAACATAGACATCCTTGAAATCTGTCGCATAGATCAGCTGTCCTTTTTTCAAATCTTGGATGCGATGCAAGAGCACATCCTTATCGAAGATGTTGTGGGCTAGTGCAACGAAGTTGCCTCGTCCTAACTGTTGATCGGAGCGGTAGGTCGCCGCTCCCGTTAACAGGTTTTCATTCGCCATCCCGGCTAAGATCGGCAGATCAATCGACACATCCGGGATCACAAGCTTGCCGATCCCCCAGTTATTGGTTGTATTCTGGACCACTGATTTCGCTTTGGCGTAATCGGAGATTTTTACACTGGCGATTTGTTTCTCGCCATAATTCGCCTCATCAATTTTGTCGATGTTGTAGGCACTCAGTTCTTCCTTCGGTCCCACATTGACCGCTGCCGAAGCGGGCTCTTGTTCCATGTGCAGGTAGCCATAGATCGCGGTGACTAGAACAGCGGTCATCGTGACGAACAGAATGATGAATAAGGTTTTCGTGACTTGGAACAAGCGTTTCAGATTCTTTCGAGCTTTCGCTGAAACGACTGGATCGTCTGAGCGGAAACGTTTGATGAAGCGGCGATATAGGCTCATCAATAAGATGAAGATCGCCACATTCAATCCTAGTGTCGTCAGAACAATATTTTGATAACTCCAGGTATTCCGTTTTTTGACTTTTCTTTGAACCGCGGCTTTATAATCCGTTCGATGACCAGTTACTAATAGCCGGAAAGTGTTGATACCTGGCGGTGTACAGGTAAGCAGGGTCACTTTATCTTTCCCTTTATAAATTTTGACCTTATCGACATCGCTAGGCAGGATTTCCTCAAAAGAATCAATCTCATACGCCAATCGCTTGCCTAAAATATTAATAAAAAACAAATCGCCTTCTTTTAAATTACGGATATCCGTAAACAAGACTTGGTTTTTGACTCCACTATGTCCCGTAATGACTGAGCGGGTATTTTTCCCACCAATCGGGATCGAAGTCGGCTCAAAATGTCCTAAACCCTTCTCTAATGTTTTGAACGACGTGCCGTGAAAAAAAGGCATTTGTTTGATATCAATCGCAGGAATATCAACGGTTCCCATGACATCCCCTTGTTTCATGACCTTATTGTAAACGACTGGATTGCCCTTCGGCAAGCCTTCTTGCTTGTTGTAGATGTATTCATTATAGGCTTTTGCCAACGCCCATTGTTCATCTTTTTCCTTCTGAGACATTTTCTTCATCGTGTCGTCGTACTCAGATACCGCCTGACTACGTTCACGATTTGCCAAGTAATTCCCAGCAATTGGATAGAGTAATGTCAAGACTCCGCCGACAATCATGATGATTGCGAAAATCTTTAGAAAGGAATGTTTTCGTTTCTTTTTTGGGGTCTTCTTCATGGCGGTTCCTTCTTTCCAATAGGGATTTACAAGTTGAAAGAAAGAATCCAGGACACTAACAGTTCCGCATCCGAGATTCTTTCTTCAGTGATGATGCATGACTTGATTAAAAAACGTCTTTTTTGCGGTGGATACTAAACATTCCAACTCCGCCCATCGCAACGATCATGGCTAAGATCCACATCAAAACCTGTGCGGTTCCAATGTTTCCGCTGGTTTGCGGCAACTTCTTAATCTCACCTTTTTCATCGACTTCAACAGGAATTGGCTGACCGTCGGGTCCTTTAGTCACAGGCAATTTAGGCGTCTCACCTAAAACACTGGACTTGGGATAAATATATACTTCATTCAAGGGTTCACCGGTTTGTTGGGGAAATGGCAATTCGACGATCACGGGTTCCATCACATCTTTTAGCTGTGCATGTTCTTTCTCAACAATTTGATACATTCCTTGCGCAAGATTTCCCGCATGAGCGAGACCCTGACTATCCGTCTTAACCGTCGTATGGAATGCCCCATCCCCTTGAACAGGTTCAAAGCCAGAGGCTCCTTGGATCGGTGTCACCCGAGTGATCTCATAAGACATTCCAGGTAGTGGATCAAGATTCTTTCCATCGGCATCCTTGACTTGATCCACTTTAGTACCATCCAACGGCAATGTATCAGCGATCTTAGCAAAGTCTTCAATTTTATATTTTTTAATATAAATATTGTAGCCAGTTGAAGAAGTGGCTTCTGCTTCGGCATGAGCAGACATCACTCCTCCAAAGCTCAGGGAGAAAGCAAACAAACAGAATAACAAACAACGAACTTTTTTCATTTTATTTTCCTCCCTTTACTCTGACCTTGGTTGGTCGAAAATGCAGGAATACTCCGACCATACCAATAACTAGTAGACTTGCTGCTCCAATTAAGATGAATCTCATTGCTTTCGTACCACCGGTAAATGGTAGCTTCGTTTGATCATTATTTGGTACATGAACCTTAACAGTATGATTATAAGTTGGTACGTTCACTCTGATTGGTTCCTTCAACAGTTCATAACCTGCCGGGGCTTTTGTTTCGACTAGTGTATAATCTCCAGGAAGTAATCCAGAAAAGACTTTATCAGTATCTTTTAACCAACCACTTGAATCTGTTGTACCAGAGCCAATTTTATCTTTCTCCGCGGTACTATTTCCCTTATAAATATCAAAAGTAGCACCTGCTAATGGTTTAGCTTTCTCAATCTCTGCTTCACTTAATTTACCATCATTGTTTTCGTCAATTGCGCTTCCCTCTTCATACTTGAATAGACGTATTTCTGATAATCGAGTTAATCCAGCATTGACATGCTGTGTAAGATGAACCTTATCAGCACCCGTTAATATCCCCGGTAGATCATTTAAAGTAGGAAGCTTATAATCAGGTGTCTGATACTCTTTAGTCACAGCATCAGCAGTCTGACTAGCTTTTGAGTTCTTAGAGGCATCGCTCCCTATTAACTGCTGCGTTACAATGAAAACTTTTTTAATAACCAAATCATTGACAACAAACTCTGCTACATACTTCCCTTCTGGAAGGTTGTTGAACTCATATTTCCCATTCGCATCAGTTTTGACATTAAACGTGTTCCCCAATAAATCTTTTTCAACCAGTTTATTTGCATAACTCCCATCCACATAGCTTGTTCGATAAAGCTTCACTGGAATATTTGCAACCGGATCTTCCGGCGTCCCATCTTTCTTCGCGCCGATTAATCCATTGTAATCATCGTCATACCAGACATAACCAGTCAGCTTTCTTCCATAGACACGAGTGATAGCAGTTTGGGAGCTGACTGGAAGATTCAACTCTGAATTCATACCTGCATTGTTTATCAATACATCGCCAGGCTGTTGATTAACTGGCTGAATCTTGATCATTATTTCAATTTCTTCACCAACATCTAATATGTCTTTATCAATAACAATAGATTTAGCGTTTTGAATCTTTGTAACAGAATCAGTTCCAGAAATAAACGTATTCCAAGTGCCAGTGTTCATGACCTTATTAGGATCGGCGGATTCATTTGCAACACTATTTGAAAAGTTAACCACTACACTAGGATCACTTACTTTCAGATCAGTTATGTTATAACTACCTTTGAACGTAGTTCCTCTTGAATCCCCATTGTATGGAAGAACATCTAAGATCTTTGTACCGGGAATCGGAGCAGCACTTTCATTCAGTATCCTTATCTTATACATAATGGAAGTATCTTCTCCTGAAGGTCGTGGATCTTTATTACCAACTTCAATAGAAGGTTTCGTCGTTGTTTTGCTTAAGATAACTTGCTGAATTAGATGCTCAATAAAAGTCCCCTTAGATGAACGAACTGGTTCAGGAGAATCATCTTTAATATTAGGATTAGCAGCAGTCCACATATCTCCAACAGTTTTCACTTCTAGTGCATCTGTATAGCCGCTATCTTTGAATTTCAACTGAGTAAAGTCAGATGTAGCTTTGAACTTTATCGTCAAATCATTTCCATCTTTTAAAGAAATATCTTCAAAGTCCCAACGCAATGTAGTCGTGCCATTTGAATTACCAGTTGAAGTGGGTTCGGGTAAAGGACTATCATCTTTTCCATTCAGTGAAGAGTGTTGTTTATAGGAAATCCCTTTAGGTAATGTTGTAGTCAAAGCAGCTCCATATTTAATTGAATCATCACCGGATAGAACACCGGTCAACTTGATATCTATGTCTTCATCGGATTGATATAAAGGTTTTCCAATCTCCGTTTTCGTAGTAATTAGAAAAGGTTTTACAAAGGCAGATTCGCCAATGAAATTGTAATATATCATTGGTGTTGAAGTAACTGCTCCAGAACTTGTAAAGTTTGTCGGACCATATCTCCCGATGTAATTTACAACTTGCCCATACAAATCATTTCTTTTAGGATCATCACCTTTGTTATTCCCCACCGATGGTGCCTGTCGGATAAGAGTAGAATCCTTCCGAGAAAATCTTCCGCACGCAAGATGTACAAAACTATTTCCTGCTGGCGTTTTATTACCAGAAGCGATAACCTTTACTGGAACAAATGAACCAGTCTGCATTTTCCCAGCCCAAGCAGAATGATCTAAATCAAATGTGGCTTTTGTATAAACTGCGCTAATTTTCCCTCCACTTGCTATGGCAGCTTCTGGCGTGTTATACCAGTTATACAAATTTTTCCCCGCATAAACTTGTGGAACTTGCATTGTATAAGGAGGACTCGTTCCTAAATTTTTTGCTACTCCATATTGGTATTCAACTTTGAGGTTATCCAAAGTCCACGAGTCATAGGTTGGAGTCCTTGAAGTATCATATTCAAATCCAGTAGGATCCCACATCTGTATATGTTCGCTGATTTTAGCCTCTGCAGCATGACTACCACCTAGTGAGGTATAATCTATAAACACTGCCTTTTGACCAAGGGCTAATTGTGCTTTTCCATAGTTATAATTTAAATTACCATCGACTCCTGGAACAGCTTGCACAAGCGAACCATGAGTATTTGAATCAACGTTATTACTATACACGCCAATTGCTGGCGCTCTGCGATAATCCCCGTCTGTTGCAACTACTGTTGGATAAGTGACACTAGAAGGTTTTTCAAAAGAGTCTTTCCTTCCGTCAGCATATTGAACAGCATCAACATACAAGACCATATCATACCGTGACCACTTATTTGCGACGGCTGCTGTCGCCGTTTTGGTGCGATCCCAGTAAAACACAGCTTCCATACTAGAAAAAACTTTGTCTGTCGCTGATTGTGTGCGTTTTCCAGTCATCGTATACGTATATGGATTTAACACACCGACATAATCCGTATTGGTGATATCGTTATAAAAATTTGACGCAGTACTGTTAACAGTGAATTTTCCAGAATCATACACCCCAATTTCAGAATGGTCTCCTGGCGGCTCATCTGTATAGATTTTCTCTGATTTGCCTTTAGGTACATTCAATGTGTTTTGGAGTTTACTTATGTCTGTTGCTTTTGCTTGAGTCCAAGTTGCAGCTGTTCGATCCTTCTCCGGAACTGAGTGAGCAGTAAGCCAAAATCCGGATCGTTGCGAGTCAGGCATAGACTGCGTTGCATTTGTTCCAATTTGATAAGTCGCTTTTTCCTTTATCTGATACTTGATGGCTCCATCAGGAAAGGTAGACCCACGATAGTCCTTCTTTTCTCTTCTATCAGCATCAATGGGTTCAAGTACAGTGGTTATCCCAACATTATAAGCATCAATATTCGCACTTGCTGGTGAATAAATCCCACTGCTACTAGGTTTTATTTCTCCTTGAGTCAACCGAACCACTACTGACGGTTTCGCAGAAACTTTTGTTTCCTTAACATCCAATTTGTTTTCATTTTTATCATTAGGGATGTTGTCAAAAATTTCATTAAACGTTTCAGTTTTCCCTGTTTTAACATTCGTTGCATCCACAATTTCTAGTTTAAAACTTGGTTTAATCCTTGTATCATGCGCTGCACCAAAAATATTCACAATGACCGGAACGAAGACTTGTCCGCTATCACTAATAACTGACTCCATCACACCTTGTGAAATCTTTTCTCCAGCACTGCCTCCTGGCTTGTCAATTAATGTTCCGTTACCAATTTCACCATTGTATCTGGGCTTCCCACCAACTAACGTTATTGCATTAGGCAGTTCACTAATCACTCGGTAACGAATATCGGTGTAACGTTCTTCAAATTCTGTATTTTGAATAGAGAAAGAAACTAGATAACTAACTTGATCAAACGAACGAACAAACTCATTTTCCTCGTTCTCATCATAGCCTGGTTTATTACCACTACCTTCATCAAATGATGTTGTTCCTGTTTTTATTGGAATACTTACATCTTTTACAATAATTGGACTAGCTGCTTTTGTCTCTTTAGTAGCTTTTGTAGTAGATTTTTTTGTTTCCAACGTACCAAACATTTGTGGTTTCTTTAAAGAGTCTTTTGATTTGTAATCCGCATCTTCCAACTCTTTTAATGACTTCTTCGTTTCTTTTGTTTCAACAGCCAAAACCTTAGCATAATTTTCTGGCTCATTCTTTTCAGAAGCTTTTTCTTTAGAGTCTGTCTTATCAACATCTTTTTCTTCAGTTTTTGATTCAGATGTTTCAGTTATTTTTTTTGAATCCACATCTTTCGACTCGGAAGTCTCAGTTGATTGCTTCGTATCTTTTGGTTGAAATGCTTTCTTTGTTTCCGAAGTAATTGTTTTATCAGCTTCTTCTGAAGTATGGATTGATTCTTCAGTGGTGTTCGATTCTTTCGGAGCTTCTTCCTTTACCAAAGGTTTGATTTCTGGAAAAGTAAACAACTTTTGCTCATGTTCTTGGTCTTCAGCATTAACTATCTTGACTTCTACTTTTTTACTAGCATTACGCCGGATTCTAAATCGTTGCTTTTGATCCTTCTCCATATTTAGATAATAGAAGCCTTTCCCAAAAACAGTTTCAACATTGATAAAACGTTGTTTTTCCTGTTCAATTGCTTCTGAAGCCTCTTCAATTTGAAAACTTTGGACTGTTTTATCTTTATTCATGATTTCTTCTTTGAAACGATCCTTATGATAAATCGGAGCAGATATTTCTTTTCCCTTTTTATCTAATGGAACAACCTCGTACTCACCGTTGTAAGGAAGTTTTATCGTCTCTTTTTCTTTAGCTGTGAGTTCAATTTCAATCTCATCTTTTTCAACCTTAAAATCATCTTTAGTAACTTCTTCATCCTCTACTCGTAAATCTACAAGTGGGGGTAGCGCTGTAAAAGCCTTTAATATTCCCCCTCTAGGAGCAGCAACAGCCGTTACTACTCCTAACAGAAGGATGATGGGAAGAAAAATGGTGACTGTCTTTTTTAGATTTCGCACGGTCTTACCCATCCTTTCTACATCTTTTCTTTAAACAGCGCGACGTTTCTTATCGATAGCGATTGCTGCAGTACCAATCGTGATTGATCCAATTGCAATAATTACTAGTAACATCGTTCCAGTGCCACCAGTGAATGGTAGATCTGTTTTGGATTTATTTTCTACTGTAAGTTCTGGAACTACAACTCCACCTACATCTTCGTGAGTGTAAAGATCAACTGTTACTTCTTGAGGGGTTTTCAATAGTTCATATCCTGCTGGCGCTTTTGTTTCCACTACCCAGTATTTTTTATGAATATAGTCTCCGCCACCTGTTGGTTCAGTTTTTGGCCAAGTTGCCTCAGCTGGATTATTAGGATCTTGTTGACCATCTTTAACAGCATCAGTAAACCAATCTAATTTCAATCCATCAAATTTCGCATTACCTGACGCATCAGAAGTAGAAGTCAAGAAGTTCACACCTGGAGTTCCTTTAGGATAGGCTTTCCCATCATCTGCCAAGAAAATTTCATCTTTTGCATCTTGTTCAGTCAAAGCAATATGGAATTCAGCGCCTGCTAAATCAGCGCCTTTTTCAGTTTCTTTTCTGATGTTGAATCCACCATCATAGTATTCTGGATTTTTTTCACTTTCATCAGTTTTAGGTTTTTGACCTGGGATCAAGTAACCAGTATCATATTTATTCTCAATGATTCCGTTAAAATCTTTTTCCGTGTGGGTATTATAGATTACTCGGATATCAGAGTAACGTTTTGGTGAAAGAGTTTCGATTTTCTCCATACCAGCTTTTGTCAGTTCGACACGAATATCTGTTTTCCCAGTAACACCATCAGTAATTGGATCAGCAGTTTCTTTTGTAGCACTACCATTTTTAAATACTTCATACTCATTGTTTAGTGTCATCTTATCCCATGTGCTTGTATTTGGATTAAAGAACTCTACTTCAACACCATCCAAATGTAATTCCTGTGCAAGTTCGTCATGTACATAGTAATAATCCGCATAGATTTTATCCCCAGCAACAACTGGCAAATCTGCTATAGGATTTCCATCTTTATCATGACGATTGATGATGGTTCCATCTTCTTTGACTACATAGTACAAACCATCAGGAAGTTTCGTTGTTGCTTCCCATTGGAACTTTTCGCCAGCTTTGATTGAGTAGCCTTTTCCGCCGTTAACTGTTTTATCTAGCTCGCTATCCGTTACAATATTTTTAGGATGCACATGCACGTCGTAAATTAATTCACCACTAGAGATATATTGGCCTGGATTAGATGGATCTTTAACTCGTTTCGTTTGTGGTAAATAAGCAAAGAACGGACTCATTGGTGTAGCAATTTCTTTTCTGAACTTGCCGGGAGCAGTCGTATCAGGGACCGTTCCTGGCCCTTCTGCATTCACCCGATAATCGTAGTTACCAGTAGTTGGATTCGGAATTTCTCTAATTAAGTAGATACCGTCCGCCTTTTTATGGCCCGTTGCGCCAGTAATCCCTAGAATCGTACTAACATCAAAAGTTAACTTACCACTAGCATCTGTTGACCCAGTAGTCTTAGGAAATGATGTATCAATCACATAATCATCTGAGGCACCTTCTTTTTGTTTCAAAGGATCGGTCAAGACTTTCCCTGTATTTGCAGTCACTCGGACAATTTCAAACCAAACATCTTCCATGACTGTTTTTCCAGCTAATTCTGGTGCTGTTCCAGCAAGTTCAAGTCCGTCTCCACGCTCACCTAATTCAGCACCACTTTTAATTTCATATTTCCATAATGTAATCGAACGAGACGTTTTGTCATCTGATGTTGGATTCTCACTAATTGTTTGTGCTGCATACACTGCACTTCCACAACTTAATGCAACTCCTCCAAACATTGTCAACAACCCTAAACTTACCGCTACTTTACTTATCCATTTTTTTTTGCTCTTCATACATAAACTCCTTTGCTTTTTTTGTTTTTTTCTTCAAATTTAGTTAAAATAAGTAAATAAAATAATGATTGCCGTCATAATTTTATTCACTTATTTTCAATCAAAGGGAAGCAATTCGCTTTGATTGGACATAAAGTAATATATTTGTATGTTCGTCCTTCGATAAACATGCCCCCTTTCAATACACTGATAAGTTAATTTTTTTGTTCCCTACAGGATTTAATGACCTGTTTTTCTTCTTAGAATTATAAAAAACTAGAAATAATCATAACACGTCAAAAATGAATTAACTTATTTATTACCTATTTCGAAAATAGTTCACGAAGCAATTATATATTATTAATTATTATTAGGCAACAGGAATCATTAAATTAATTATATTTAGGTAAAAGGAATTATTACGTGATAACATTTGCTTTTTTGAGTCCTGTTATTAACAGAACTCAAAGAAAAAAACTGAATTATGTGCCGTCAGATAAGCCGTCAAATTGGAGGAATGAGTATATGCGAAAAGGCGAAAATATCTATCTAAGAAAAGATGGACGATGGGAAGGAAGATATCCAAAAGGAAGAAGGAACGATGGGAAAATTAAATATGGGTATGTTTATGGAAAAAGTTACACGGAGGTGCGACAAAAGTTATTTCCACTACGAATTCGCTATCACACGATTCAGGAAATATATGGTATATCCAGTGACTCCCTCGAAGAATGGGTGACTCAATGGTTAAGCGAAGTGCAAACAAAAGTAAAACCTTCCACATTTTCAAGCTACTATTATAAGTTATCAAAATACGTACTTCCGTTGCTCAAGCATGTTCCTTTGAATGAGTTATCTGTAGAACAAGGCAAAAATCTATTGCAAAATCTTCAGGAAAAACTCAAAAGAACGACGATCCAAGTCATTTTCCGTATTTTAAACAAATGTTTAAACCATGCGAAAAAAAATGGCAAGATTATCACGAATCCTTTCGCTGAAATCCAACTGCCAAAATCGAAGTGCAAGAAGGTGAGGCCGTTAACAAGAGTTGAACAAACCCAGTTGATGAAAATCGCAAAAGAAGAAAAGAAGGGGCGAGGAATTCCAACATTACTTGCTCTGCATTCGGGGATGAGAATAGGGGAAATAGCTGCGTTGAGATGGACTGATATTGATTTTGATTCTGGTTTCATCCATGTAAGCAATACCTATCAACGAATCAGTTCATTAGATGCAAACAAAAAAACAGAGTTGATTTTTACGGAATCAAAAACAGAGGCTTCTGTTCGAGTGATTCCAATGGGAAAAACAATTAAAAAATTGTTGTTGAAGCATCGAAAAAATTCAACAGAGGCCTTTGTATTCTCTACCAATGGACAACCAAGTGAACCACGGCTACTCACCTACCATTTTCATCGAATTCGAGACAAAGTCCAATTAGCTGAGATCTATTTCCATCAACTTCGTCACACTTTTGCAACCCGGTGCCTAGAAGCGAAAGGAGATATCTCCTCTGTGAGTGCTTTGTTAGGTCACGCTTCTACGCAGATGACGTTGGACACTTATGTGAACACGTTAATGGAACAACGAGTTCAAGTTATTGATCAAATGGAGGAAATGATAAGGTGAAGGTGCTAAAATTTTAAAAAATTTCGAGTATAAATTTAGGCTAAATTTTTTAACTATACGAAGAAAGCGCTTACCAAACGTGGCGAACTTCTTCTTTGTATTGACTGTTAATTTATAAGTAATCTTTTAAAAAAAATTAAAGTTCATTATTTTGAAGGGGATAATGATGCGCCGTCATTCTCCGTCAAAGAGCACTCAAAGTCTTGATATCAGAAGGCTTCGAGTGCTTTTCTAGACATTAAAGGAAGTATAACATTTTAAGAGGTCAAAGGATTGATACATCAATCTTTTGACCTCTTTTCATCTGGTCTTTTTCCTATTAAACTGGAGATATGAAACCCAATATTTTACACGCCATTTTCTTTGATGAATATCAAAACTGGGAGAAATTCAATCAAAGGTACACGAGAAGGATTCGATCCGTTGTGAAAAGAGAAGTGAAGAAGTTTCGCGATTGTGGTGACCTTAAAAAAGGTTATCGTCTATTTGTCTGTGAAGGATGCCATGATGTAAAGAAAGTGGCTTTTCGTTGTAAAGGGAAATTTTGTCCAACTTGTGCAACTGGGGAAAGTCAACGGTGGGCAGAGGTTGCGGCGAATGATCTGTTTACAGTGACGCATCGACACGTCATCTTCACGATCGATGAAGGTTTACGTGAGATTTTTCTGAAGGAGAAGTATCGTAAGGAGCTTTTAAAAGGATTAATGGATGAAGCTGCACGGATACTATTAGATTTTTTTAGAAAGCACCATATACAAGCTGGGGTTGTGGCAACACTCCACACCTTCGGTTCTCAGCTAGAATACAATCCGCATGTTCATTTAGTCGTCACCATGGGTGGACTGACGAGGGATGGAAAATGGAAGGACTATGACTATTTTCCGTTCGCAATGTTGAGGAAATATTGGCAGAATGCGGTCCTAAAGCTCATTCGAAGAACCTTATCCCAATGGGATAAGGCACGAGTCCAGCCGCTTTTACAAGCGGCGTACACGAAAAATGCAGAGGGTTTTTACGTGCATGCACCCAAAAGGAGCCGAACTTCTCTCAAAAAGATATTAGAATATATCAGTCGTTATATGAAACGTGGTCCCATTGCTTTAAATCGTATCCTTTTGTACGATGGGAAAATAGTGATGTTTCAGTATCATGATAAACGAACTAACACGGATAAGATAAAGACGATGTCGGCAGAGGAATTTATTGGTGCACTGATTCGTCATATTCCAGAGAACCAGTTCAAAACAATTCGTAGATACGGCATTTATAGTCGGCGGATCAAGACAATCATGAAAAAAGTATTAAGTAATTACCAGAAAGAGATTCAACGAATGCTTGTGAATGTGAAGAAAGCACTTAAACCAAAATCATGGTGTGAACGAATAGCCGAAGAATTCGGAGTAAATCCATTGGAATGTACTAGATGTGGCGAATATTATGAATTTAGTGGAGTTAGTGTGTCTAAAAATGGACGACTTGTAGTGAAATATGCGAAGAATAAAGAATCGGAACGATTCATGCGAGAGGAGAATAAAAAAATTGGGGAAGAAGCATCGAAACGTAAGTATGAAAAAGAAAAAGAAGCAGCTTTTAAAAAACTTCGATTCCAATGGAGTGGTTCATTACATTTGTCTTGAATGTGGGATAAAGGAAAAAATTCCAAAGGAAGTAGTTCAATTTTTGGATGCAGGAGATGTTGCATTTGATCCTGAGAACGCTCCGCAATTTGATTGCGAAAAATGTGGTGGAGAGATGTATCCAGAATACTATAAGAACGTACTTGGATACGAATTTAGAATCAGTGATCGACAATAAAATGATTTATCTAAACAAAAAGTCCTCAGGAGCGGTTTTCTCCTGAGGTTTTCTTATTTTTTATAAGACCAAGTAAGACTTATACTGGTAAATGGTGTTCTCAACGATTCAACTACAAAAATAAAAGCATCTTTTCTGTTTTAGAAAAGATACCTTTATATTATATATTCGCAAAATCCACGTGTCACTTTCATTATATTTTAAGTGAAGAGAATTTATTTCTATTTTTTATATCAACTTTTCACTCAACTCCATTTTACTTTCTCCTTTATCATAATATTACTTTTACCCGTGGTGCTAATTGATTTTAGAAACGCCCCAAAGAGTATTTTAACGTTTCTCCATAACGTTCTTGTGCCTTAGAAAGCATTAAACAGTAGACAAGCAAAATGCTTTCTAATCGACTTTCAAATCCTAATAATGACCTACTTTTAAAATTCTGAATCCCAAAATTTTCCCAACTAGAAAACACCGTTTCAATCACCTTGCGGTGTTCAGATAATAATGAATCGTTAAGTTTATTGTTATTTTTGGCATTCTTTTTTACTGGAGTAGATAGTTCTATACCTTTATTCAACAGTCTTTCTTGCATGTCTGAGCTAACGTAGCCCTTATCGCCCAATAGTTTTTCAATAGGACAATCAAAGGCAAGTGTTTCAGCCATATTCACATCATGAATTGAAGCTTTAGTGACTGTGTAAGTTAAGGGAAAGCCCGTTTTGGTAACCATAACACTAATCTTCAATCCGTAAAAATATAACTTTTTGGTTGAGTTGTAGCCGATATCAGCTACTTCAGACAAAACTTTTGCTCTTCGATTTCTTACGGGTTTACACAATGGGCTAGGAAAGCTGTCAATAATTGCAAAAAGTTGATCTTTAGGATTGGCATGTTCAATCACAAAACGGTAACGAATGAGTTTAATAGCTGTGGTTAGTTAGGTTGACACATAATCGAGTAAATCTTGATCGATCAGGAAAATGTTCTAATGCTAAAACGCTCCGTACGGAGCGATATATGTCAACGGACATTGCTAAATGGTTCTTTCCTGACTATGGTGGTAATTCGCTAAAATTGGTCGATATTTTTCTCTGGATCCCAGAACAGTCAAACGGTATTGTGACCGTTCAATCAATACATTGGATGACCATCAGAGAAAAGAGAGACTTACCCGATTGGATCAGTATAAAGAACTGTTGGTTGAAGCAATGACGGTCTGCTCAACGCTAAAGCAAGTCTACGAAATTTTGGTCGAATCTGGTCATGACCGTACTTTCGAAACCTTTCAAAGAAGTTACAAGCAAGTCCTAGCTAAAACAGACACTGATGTGTCACGAACCAAAGTACATAAAAGGCCAATCAATCGGCTTATTTTTGAACATTCTTTGAACTGTGTCAATTAGATAATGTGTCAAAAACGGTCCTTGAAAACACTCCTTTGTTGGTCACTATTATCCAATTCGTTCAGAAATTTCGAAAAATTTTGTCTGATTGCAGCTTTGAGCAGTTGGATCAATGGCTTCAACAAGTTAGGGAACTGAGAAACTCGGAATTAAATAAATTCGTCAATGGACTGGAACGAGACAAAGATGCCATAGAAAATGCCCTGATCTATCCAAAACTATCAAATGGACTGGCCGAAAGGAGTTTCTTTCCAATTTCATGGGATTCGACGATTTTCCAATGATAAAACTTTTTTTCGTAATAAATTGAAACTGCACCGTCCATACATCTGTTTCTTTATGGTCTTTATCTTATTTACGCTACCTTCAGCTAAACCATTGTTATATTTATGAGTAATCGCATATTTGACTGCTAGGAAATCATTTAAGAGACTACCCACAAACTTTAATAGAGAGACATCATCAAAATTTTCTTTTACAGAAGACATCCAGCTTTTAAAAGACTCTAGATCTTGTTTTTTTAAACCATCACGAAATCTCCAAACTAATTCATAGAGTTGTTTGTATTTTGGATGCTGATTAAAAACTAATTCCAATAACTCACTATCAATGACGGGAACTTTCTCAATCGGTAAATAGAATAGTTTAATTAACCATTTTCGTTCCAATATTTCAATGGATTTCCCTTGATACTCTTCTTTAAAATGTTTATGAAGACGACGTTGCCGGGACATATATCCTCGAATAGCATCTACTGTTCCGGTATATCCTTTTTCAGAAATAATTTGAAAAATCTCTGAGTATGTTTTTCTTTCTTTACGAAGTGCAAGCACTTCTTTGCGATATTTTTCTAATTTACCAGGACGATCGATCCCATATTGTCCGCTGAGAGAAGAAGCATCTTTTCCTAAATATCTTACAATTGTTTGAGGCGTGTATCCTGTAATATCAGTTATTTCGGAAAGGGCAACTCCTTTTTTGGCAAGGGCTCTCACTTCATCAATTTGTTGTTGTTTTTCTTCCATTAGCTCATTATGATGTCGTTCCCAAAATATTGCTTTATCTTCCGGAATTTCCTTCTCCTTCATTTTTATATACTTGGAAATAGTTTTAAGGCCGAAGCCTGTTTTCATTCGAATTTCTTGCTGTGTCATACCGTCGGTATGCAGCCGTTTTACATAAACAATTTTATCTCTTCGTGAAGCATATAGAAGAAAATCTTCAAATTTTTCATATTTTTCATTGGAAATCTCGATTGGAATCCTTGGCGGGAAAGAGTGGCGCATGAATGTTTGAGCGAGTTCACAAAGACGAGCAACCAAATGAAATCTATCGGTGACTTGTATTGCATGAGGGAATGCTTTCTTAATCGCTGCAGAGTATGTACGAGAACCATCACGTGACACCAGCTCAACACATTTGAATTTTTTAAGCCATTCGATCACATCCTCTTTTTCACGAGATTCCAGCAGGTCAACAATTTTCCCAGTTTTGATATCTACCATAATTGTGCCATAACGTTGGCGTTTCTTCAGAGCGAAATCATCAATGCATATCTCAGCTACATCATAATCTACGTGAATTTTTTTTTTGCCCAAGATAATTACATAGACTACTCTTCCTTACTATGATTCCCATTTCTTCAAGGTCTTTAGTCATACCTACAGAACTCCGACTTTCTGCTAAATCAACAATTAGTTTCATCAATCGTGTTGTTTTTCGTGCATTTCGTTCCCTAAAAGGGAACGTCTCAGAAAATGTTTTTTTAGAACAGTCAGGATTTTGACACTTGAATCTTCGTATAAGTAAATTTAAATAGACTGTCTTACTTTGAATCGGTAGATCTTGAATTTTAGTAGTATAAGAATCATGAATATTGGTGGATTTGCAGCGACATATGGGGCACTTTGCCGAGGTAAAAATGGAAGAAACATCAAAGGTAATTTTCTCTTTTGTTATTTGACAGTCATCAACATGTAAATTAACGTCCAATGATAAAAGTAATTCTTCCAAAGAAATACGCCTCCTTATCATGTAACAGTAACTACCAACAATTAAATTATACTACATTTAGTATATCGAATCCCATGAAATTGGAAAGAACCTTTGCTTCTTACTAAACAAATAGTTTTGTTGAGTATTTTTTTCTCTTTCTAGCGTATATAACGCGGCTTCTCCATTTTCTGATAGATCAGCTTCTTTCTGATCAAGACAAGACAACCTTTCTGCGCTAATCTCTCGCATCAATTGATAGATTTGTTCCTTCTCATCATCTTTGAGCATAAAAATCCCTCCTACTAAATAAATAAGAGGGACATCCATTTTTGAAACCGTTGGATCAATAAGTTGTTCAGTAGTTTATAACAGTTTCCTACGTTCGTTTATTTTTTTCTAAGCACTCTATAGTCATTTCAAAAGTACAGGCAGGATATGAACAAGAGCTTAGTCATTGCCATACTTTCTTTCTTCCACATCAAAAAATACTTGTTCATAGACAGTTTCATGCAAACGATACCCTTGTCCCCAACAGGTTTCAATAATGGGGCCAGTAATGTCTTGTCGATAAAGTTTGTCCTTTAAATGTTTAACCATCACTGACAATTGCGACATGGTAGAATTGCTTTGGCTTCGATTCCACAAACGCAAACAAAGTTCATCCCGTGGAATGGTTTGACCTCGCTGTTCATAGAGCAGATAGAACAACTTTTCTTCTCCATTACTCAGAGTCAAACTAGACAATGCTCGTTTCTTTTCATTAGTTGTCAAAAAAACAACGTTTCCTTGTTCTTTGACTTTATAGCTACAGAGTTTTTCTCGCAACGTTTCGATCGAGGGCTGACTTTCAAACCATTCACTCACACCAAGTTCTCGCCATTCTTCTAGTTCGGCTTCCTCTAATTGTCCATCAGTGATTCGAAAAATCGGAAGTGAATAACGCTTCAATTTCTGAACTAATTCCTTGACTTCGGCATTCGCCAATGTCTCACTCAGGATGATTTGATGAAACATACAGATGAACTGCTGGATGTCCTCTTTTAACAGGCACCGCTCAAGCATCCCTTTTGTTGTAAAGACTTCATGTCCGAGTTGCCTCAAGCGTTCTTCAAAAATGGATTCATTCAATGGGTTATTGGTAAACAAAATAATTTGACTCATTTCAATTCCTTCTTCTAATTTTATTTATGGGGAGCTCCCACATGAGCCCTAAGGGATTGCACACTTAGGCTCTGTACTGCGTTACTTCGGTAACATCAGCTTAAAAACAAACGACGAAAAGACTCTTCAGCCTCATTGACATTTTTCAAAACAGATACAGATAATAACATTTCATAGTTCAATTTTTACAGGTGCCTTTTAAATCATTTTGTGTATAAGTAGTTCTCGTTGAGCAATATTCGATTCATTCCCCCGTATTTTTCACATCATTTCTTAGCTGATATGTATAAACCGCTCGAAGTTTCGAGCGGTCATTGTTAATTCGTTAGTTGTTGCTGAATGATCATATACAAACTGATACTTAACACAACCCAAACAGCGGTTAAGACAAACATTCCCCAATCAGTGAGCAGATACGTCAGCTTCCTTCGCTGAGTTTGCTCACAATAGGCCAAATCTTTGACTAAGAAAAAGATCGCAAAGACGAGCGCAAACACACCCGCTCCAGCCGATAGCCAGACATAATTGTACATGGTTCTTCTCTCACTCCTTCTTCCTTTATGGTGCAGTGGTCAATATCCAATCCATCGTGGCTGTATATGACAGACCAGCTATCCCTGTATGAGCTAATAGATCCAATTCTACATCGTTGAAGGCATAATCCAGTTGATACGCTCCTTGTGTCCCACCATTTGTCAATGCTACTGTTGTGCCATCAGATGGAATGACCTTCGTTCCAACGGAACCAATACTGTTCAAAGTCTCGTTGTGCTTATTGTAATTTTGAACTTCTTTCAGATCCCCATTTTTCAAGGTAATCGTCGTCGCCGTTGGCAATGTTTTTACGCCACTGGTAAATTGACCTAATTTTGCAGTCAACGACCAGCCTGCAGTACTTTCTTGATCCAATAGACGAATATATGGTGCATAGCTTGCTTGATAGCTTGCTGCGTCTAGACCCTTAGTTTGTGCAAACGGACGAACATCAACTTGTCCAAACTTGAAGTTCGGAATATTAATCAATCCGGCAGTCCCACCTGGTTGCATATTGGGTTCATCCGGATCGTCGATCCGGACAAAATTATCCGCTTTAACCGAAGAAGCCATATTTCCAGAAACTTCAATTTCTGCTGGAAGAACCTGATTCACTGCCCCGGTGGCTGTATTCGTGAAGGTAATATCAGCATAATTATTTGTACCACTTGGAATGTTAACCCCAGTTAGCGTCACTCCCGTTGCCCAATCTCCAGAATTCACTACAAAAGTCTGTGACGGTCCAACAGCAGGCGTGACTGTTACTTGTGTCGGTTGAGACAAGCCGTTTGCCCACGCGGTAGTAGCTTTTAGTGTCAGATTGTTCATTGCTGACGCACCTGTATTGGTCAAACGCGACGTCCATGAAACAGTCCCGCCATTAGCTGTTACTTGCGGCGTTGGATTCAAATCCAATGACGCTGTAGTATTTCGTGGTGCATACCGATAACGGAACTCTTTGTTTCCTTTGACATTATTGAGCATTACAAGTGTACTTGTTGGATTGATAGTACCTGGTGCATCGGTCACATTTTCCCATCCAGTATAATCCCAAGTATTCCCAGATGTATCTGTGATTGATGCCGCAGGTGTAAATAGCAAGCTATCGTTATCATCCATTGTGGTAGTTTTAGGATTGCTTGCAACGGAAATGAGTGTCGATCCATCTGCTTGATCCACCCATTTTTGAGTAATTGTCCGTGTCGTTTTCTTATAGATATAGTAGATGTCTTCATTCCCTTGAATATTTGCCACACTGACCGGTACAGAAGCATTGTTGACCGTTCCGCTCAGCCCATTTTTCCAGCCATCGTACTCCCACTGTGTCCCAGTTGTATCCGTCTTGGTTGCTGCAGGTGATCCTGTAAAAGTTGATCCTTGAGTTGCGGCTTGTGAGGTATCCCATGCACCGCTATTCAATTGACTATCTGTGCCATCCACGTATTTTTCTTTTAGCGTAAAGTTTTTAGGCAGACCATATACAAATTTTAAATCGCCTAATTGATCTCTATCAGCAATTGAGGTTTTCGTTGTATAATCAATACTTGCTTGCGTGGGTGGTGTATTTGGATCATTTAGCGTCCCTGGTTTCGTAGCGCCTCGATACCACCCTTGATAGTAGAGTGTCGTACCTGAACCATCAACATAGCTTGCTGGTAAATTTTGCAGGTTATGAGTCACTTGTTCTGCCCCTGCATCCGTAGTCAATCCTTGTGTGTACCCACTAGGAACATCCGTTCGTGTATTTCCAGTATCATCCACAATCGTTTCTTTAATTTCATACGGTTTTAAGAAAAAAGTTGTACGTGTATTGGGATCCGTACTATTTGTCCCCTTCCCCCAGTACAAGTGAGGTGATCCTGGATTAGCTGTATGCACTGGTTGCCCCATTAAAACAGCAAACGGAACTGTTTTGTAGTAAGGATTCGAATGGCTTTCGTTAGCTGTCATTAGAGTTTCTCCAGTAAAAGTGAAAGTCCCTGGTCCTGTATATGTTAGCGTAGGATTTGAGTAATTCTTATTGTCATTAGATACTAATCCGCTATGATTCCAAAACTCATAATTATATTGACTGATATATCCAATCTTTGATGAATTTAGGCTCATTTCTCGTATATAATCTGGTACATTTTGAAAGTAGAATAGATATCCTCTTACTTGAGAAGAATACGACGTTATTCCTGCAAAATTTGGCGAATTTCCTCCACCGCCATTATCATAGGAACCAGTAAACCCAACTTTCACAGCAAAATTTGATGCTATTCCTTGATAGTATTTATAAAGATCACCTCCATCTTTAGAAACTGTAACCCAATTAGATGCAAAATAGGAGGAATGATGAAAGTTTGGGTTTGATGGCATCTTATTTGAGCCACCATCATTTACTATTGCAGTTCCATACGTATAGCCAAAGTATGGCGTCAATACTGGTGCTACATTTCCATCATACATTTTCACATCAAAATCAACCACTAATGGCCAACTGCGTGTCATAAGTGATGACGATGGCACGCTCACAGTAGCTGCAAAAACTTCCATTGGAAATTCCATTAGCCCTACTCCAATTAAACATATCCATACCACATAGATCATTTTCTTCATCCTTTGACTCATACCTTCCGCCCCCCACTCTTCTTCACTTGTAGAGCTAACACAGAAAGTAGTAGAATCACTCCCACAATACTTACACCCATTTTTATCACTTCTCCCGTTTGTGGTAGCGCCTTTCCAGATGTGGTTGTTAACGTTCCTTGTTGAGGTGTCGTCCCTGTTCCTCCGCTTGCTTTTGGTATCCCAGGTCTGTCCGAGGTGGATTTTGTTGAACTACTCGGCTCCGTTGTTGATGTCGTCGAAGTACTTGGTTCTGTTGTACTTTCGACAAACGTCACGCCTACTTCTGTTTCCCCATTGAAACTCTGGGCAGATACATTTGTCCTCAGACCTAACCCTAGTAGGACGGTCAAACAAATGATTGTCAATTTACGTTTCATCAGATTTCCTCCCTTTCTTTGTTCTTCTAATCAAGCGAAGGCTTAACCAAAGAAGACAACCGCCTGTCACAATGGATACCGACCAAAACGCATGTACCCACCAATCAGGAACCATCACTTGGAAGGCCGTTTCTTTATTCATCTTTTTAGCCACAGCTCGAGTGATCGTAAAATTCTTTTCAAAGTGCCATTCCTTACCTGATTCGGCTTTCACTTTTCCTTTAAACGTATATTCCCCCGCAGAAACTTCTTGCATCCCCCAATCAATTTGAAAGGGTAATGTAGAATTAGGCGCAATTTTCACTTTTTCCATTTTTTTCTCTGCTACCGCCTGCTTCTTCCCTTTGGGAAGGATTTTCCCTTCAATGGTTAAGTCTTTCATTGCTTCAGGATGCGAATTTTGAATCGCTGCTTCCAAAATTTTACTACCATAGTCAATTTCTGGTTTCACCGACTTCAACGTTAATTCCGTTTCACCATAAACAGGGGTACTTTCGTTTTCAATTAAAAGCAATCCAATCGCATAACCATACGTATTTTTTACGGACATGCCCTGATCGGCCTTCTCATCCTTGTCCGATTTTAAAGAAATCCGGATACCACCAAGGAGAATGCCACTAAATGATTCTGAAGGTAGATGAAGATCAATCTCCGCTTTTCCCTCAGAGAATTTATCCACGGTCACTTCCTTAGATTTCGGTTTCGCCACATCGGTAATCGGGATACGCATACTCTCATCTGCTGGTTTCTCCCGCTCATCATACGTGATTAACCCATTTTTATTGGTTGCAGCACGGATAACTTCCACCTTGTAGCTTTGCTTTTCAGCCGAATTATTTAGAATCTTTACCTCAATTGTCTGTTTTTGTTCCGGTTGAACCAACAAATGGTAATAGCTGATCCGATCATTCACTTGATTTTCTGGTAAGACTGATTGAACGGTAAAGCCTGCTCGTTTTTCATTTTCTGTGATTCCCTGAGATCCTTTTGTTTCCTCCGCAAAACTGACAATTGGAAAAAGGATCAGTAGGAAAGTTAGGATGAATCCACCTATTATAGGGGGGGTTCGTTTCATAATTCGCTCCTTTTAAAGAAGAAAGACTGGAGGCACTCCCGCATCTCCAACCTTTCTTTCACTCGTTTTCGATTAAATTGCGTCTGTTAATGTCCAGTCAATGGTTCCTTCGTATTGTTCACCTGCCACAACTGCATTCATAGGTGTTGCTGGGACATTCAAGTTGATATTTGTGAATTCTCCTTGCCAATACCCTTCTCCTCGACCGTCGGCAGCGTTCAGTGCTGATTCTGCGGATGCGCTCATAACAACTGCTGAAGTCGTACTCAACGTCACTGCCGCTGGAACGGTGTCCGGTGTATGTGCGCCAGCCCCTGCTGTAGTTGCTGTAGCGGCCCAAGCACTTGTTGGATCCAATTCGTTAATTCCTTGAGTCATTGTAATGGTCGCTCCAGTTAAACTTTTACTTGAACCTGAATCTGTCAAATCAGTAGTAAGTTTCGCTTCTAATTTCCAACCAGCTGCACGCGTACCACGCACATCACCTACGGCGAAACGTTTCGTAGCCGTATTTGATCCCGCAGCGCCACCAGTATCTGTTGCTGGATTTCCTTCCCAGTCCGTATCAATTGCGATTGTCGTGTTCCCTACCACTGTTGATGTTGGTACAGCAGTTTCCGCAAAGTTGAATTCTTTGGGTACATACAATAGTCCAAAAGAACCTCCTGTTTGTCCTGGATCAATATCAGGATCAGTTGGTGGTGTAACCAATGTTCCAGACTTAAAGGATACTGATCCTGTCGATTGACCACTATAAGTTGCTGCTGACGTTGGTGTTGCTTGGAATAACAAGCCACCCATCATTGCTGTACCTAATAGTGCTGCTGATAATTTTTTCTTGTTCATCTCTTTTCTCTCCTTAATTTATAATTTTTTATATCTAAAATGTACATTCTGTACTTTTGATATTAAAATGAGGAAGAACTTTCTTTCCCTTCCTGCTTCTTAGTTTGTTCAAAAACATGTGAACCTAGCTGACCATTGTAAAATCAGCCCTCACAGGAATCTTTTGACGGACATTGACGGCGAATAGAAAAAGAGTTTATTGAAACGAAGGAAACATTTTGGAAAGCACTGAAAAAGGAACGATAGTTTTCAAGCATCGCTTAGTAAGCGCTTTTTTTGTTTTGAATAAAAAAAGGGGGCTCAAATTTGGAAAAACCTTTTTTTGAAAACGTTTTATTCCATTTGATTAGATAGATTATTACTCACACAATGGCTCGTTCCATCTGGATAATGACTGCGATTCGTTGTTCCATCATTGAGTCTGCATAGGTATCCAGTGTTAATTGAGTGGATGTATGCCCCAACAAGGCACTCACGGATAGAATATCATTCTGGGCTTCTAAGCAACGAGTCGCAAACGTGTGGCGTAGTTGATGAAAATGGACATTTTCCAATCCACACTTCTTACGGATTCGATGAAA
Source organism: Enterococcus sp. DIV0187 (assembly GCF_051713785.1). Taxonomy (NCBI): domain Bacteria; kingdom Bacillati; phylum Bacillota; class Bacilli; order Lactobacillales; family Enterococcaceae; genus Enterococcus; species Enterococcus sp. DIV0187. Next base: position 3,893,920 of record NZ_JBIOQO010000001.1, on the reverse strand, counting down.
GTGATGGGTCAGTAAACGTGGTTCCATCGGTTTCCCATTCGTGGAAAAGACAAATGAATGACTCGACATTTGTTTATGCTTGACCAATAACTTCTTTAGCGACCGACTCATAGGCACCAATCGTGCCCCCGCTTCTGTTTTAGTAGACCCCAGAAGTAGTTGTGTCTTCTTCCCGTCCAATGCCATAGGAACTCGCTGATACGTATGACTAACGCGGATCATCCCCTGTTCAAAGTCGATATCTTCCCACCGCAAAGCGCTAATTTCTCCAATACGAAGCCCCGTATGCAACGCTAAATACGTAGGTAGCCCTGTATCATTTTTCTCATTTAAAGCAACTTTTTCAATTGTCTGTTGTTCTTTTTTACTTAATGCACGAATGGATTGCTTACGTTTTTTTGGTAGCCGAACCTGGTGAAACGGATGATCCTTTATATAGTCCCTTTCTTTTGCGATAGTCAAACATTGACAAAGAAGGCGCAAAACAACCTGCATCGTGGAAAAAGACAGCCCCTTCTCTACCCAAGAATTGAGTAGTTTCTTTCCCATATCAAGTGTCAACTCATTCAAATAATACTCCCCAATAAATGAGAAAACATAGTTTTCTAGCTTGTAACAATACGAGCTAAAAGTGGAAGGCTTGATTTCTCCCTGAATCTCTTGTAACCACGCACATCCCCATTCTCTTAAAGAAATGCACCCTTTCCCATATTTTTCTTGATGACTTTGATGATAAACCTTCAATGGATACAACTTTTTTCTGACTTCATGGTAACTTTTCTCGTAGACATAACCGTACACGAGCTGACCATTCGCTTTGTAACCCTTTTTATAGCGTCCCTCCCAACGACCATCTTTTCGTTTGTAAATATTTTCTCCTCTACGCATAATTACTTCCTTCCTGACGGCTTATTTGACGATGAATAATGACATACAATAAAATGCGGCCGTCCTATTTAATCTTTTTTCGTAACGAAGTCAGTACTAATTCTCACTTATAAATATTTTTTTAGAAATATTAATAAAGTTATTGATTAATCTTTCATTACATTTTATAATTAAGTCAAATCAATTCAGTTTTTTGTCGAAATATTGATTTTTTAATGAACTTCCTTTCGTGTTTTTGAACAAACCACGTAATAAATCACATAAAATTAACCATAATTTCAATTAGCCTTTTTAATAAAAAAATACAGACTTAGTTTTATCAAATAAATCCTATTTCAACAAATAATCCCTCACTCCTTTTTTTGATTGCTAAAGGAATGAAGGATTTACTTTTTATTCAATTTTCTAAATAATTCACTAAATTTGACAAGATAATCTTTTGTTTTCTCTTTTATGACAGTCTTTATATGCGATCTATTTTTCTATTATCTTTTCAACTACCAATCTTCTTCGCGAATAACCGGAATTTGTTTATTCTTCATTGAATGTTTTGATTTCTTTATTTTTTGACGTTTCAATGCAAAACTCATTTCAGTTGTTCGCTGAAAATAGCCCATCTCTTTACCCCAACTTACTCCGCATTTGCAATGTTTTAATCCAATGACTTGTTGTTTCATAACTCTGTGACAATTAATACATCGTTTTTTGGAATTATCATTTCTTTCCCCATGGTGACTTCTCCTTCCAGTATAATCCTCTTCTACTTTTTACTTATTGCTATAGATGAGCATCAAGTTCTTAGAAATTGATAAGAGCTATTTCGGCCTGTCCTTCACTACCATGTCCCCTTAAATAGGAATATACCAGATACTCTGTCTCAAAAATCAAATTCTTCTTTTATTTTCTCTTTTTGATGTACTTGACATTTCTCGTAACGAAATAATCATTTGTTGCTTCATATTCCAGTAGTAGTTAATGCCAACAGTAATCACTAGAAGAGTCGCCAACAATTTAGACAAACGCCACTTAAATCAAAAAGTGTCAGTCGTCATATAATCTTCAATTGACAATTGCTTGCACAGTTACTCCCCTACATCAGCGATTGTATGTATAAAAAAAGGGTTGCATAATCATACTAATATGTTATATTTCTAATATCGATTGGTAGCACCAAGAGATAACTGAAGTTTTTGACCGTGACTGACTATGCCTGATAGTCAGTCTTTTTTTGCATTTGACAAGATAGATAAATGAGATATAATAAAAAAAGTTAGTTTCATTTGCTAACATTTCTGTTTAGACCAGCTGCTAAGACCAGACACCTTAGTTGGTCTTTTTTTATACGATAATTTTCCCATGATCAATCCGATAACTGTATATCTCAATTTTATGGTTGTTCCAGCAGAAAATACTTTTATTCTTGTGTAACAGCAAGATCGTAAACAAGGTTTTCACACTCATTGGAGGCTTTCTGTTCTGGCCAAAAAAGATGAGGTTTCCTTCATCATCAGGCTTTGCAGCAATCAATGGAACGAGTTTTCCACCTAATTGCGTATAAATGCCTATGTACTCTTCATGAAAAGGATTCGCAGTTAGACTATTTAACATTTCACCAGCTTTCATTTCAAACCTTCTTCCGTTGGTAGCTACTTGAATCAGATTCTAGCATGATTTTAGCCTTTCTAACAACTACAGATTTCCTAACAATAAACCGTTAAGAGGTGCCAACAAGATATCAAACGTTGATCGAAAAATTGAGTATCAAAAAAAACGATACTCAATTGTGAAGCTGTCTAGTTGCTGCAGCTACTAGAAACGAGTATCGTCTTTGTATGTGTGTGTATTGTGGATCAATGACTCAACAGAGTGCGCGAAATAATGATATCTAATTTGCATACTGTCAAAACCACTAGTGTTGCAAAGATTCTCAACCTAGATAAATCCATGATTTATAGCTATCCAGACACAAAAAAGTCCTTTATACTAATCGAGGATGACTTATCCAAGACCAATAAAAAGGACTACAGCATGGATAAGTATAACTCAAAAACGTCATTTCAGGAATGGATTTCTTCCATTAATTTGACTCGTTTATCAGAAGAAACCAGAAACAGTGTCATCAAATTTGATTGTTATAGTAAAAAACTTGATTTTCATACCTCCCTAAGCGTGTTGCTTCACGCCGTTTATGAAGAAATGCCCAGCTTTCGAGAGATCGATCGCGCCTTTATGGACCCGCGACTGTGCAAAGAAATCGGATTGGATTCTTTGTGTCACAGTTCGCTTTCCCGCAAGTTGCCAAAGATCAATACCTCTATTTTGATGAATATTTTTGCCCAACTGGTTCATCAAATTGCCAAGCAAAAACCGAGCGCCAAAACATCCAGTTTACAATTGATTGACTCGACCACGATTCCGTTAAACAAGACGTTATTCCCGTGGGCGAAGTTCCGGAAAACAAAATCTGGCATTAAGCTTCACCTAAATCTCTGTTATCTCGATAAGGATCATCAATATCCGGAAAGCTTCACCCTCACAAATGCCGAAGAACATGACCGAAATCAATTCGAATGTTTGGTAGATAAGACCGAAGCAACTTATGTGATGGATCGCGGCTATTTTGATTACAAGCTGCTGGATCGCTTAAACAACGACGGCTACTTCTTTGTGACCAGAACAAAATCGAATACGAGAGTAAACGTTTTAAGTCAAATAGAAGTCGATCACCCCAAGACATCTGATGGGCAGATCATTAGCGCCCAACAAGTGATTCTTGGCGGAGGTGTCAACCATATCACGGAACGTTTTAGGCTGGTCACGATCCTGACAAAAGGACAAAAGCTTTTGCGATTGGTCACGAATCGTTTTGATGTTTCGCCAAATGAAGTCGCAGATATGTACCAAGCACGCTGGCACATTGAGCTTTTCTTTAAACATTTGAAGCAAAACCTGACAATCAAGCGGCTTTATTCGCAAAGCGAACAAGGGGCCATCAATCAAGTGATTCTTACGTTGATCGCCACTCTTCTTACCTTTTTGGTGAAGCTCAAACTCAAAACAACCGCTACACTTTTTCAGCTAAAGCGCTCGTTTCATTATTTGATGTTTGAGCCCGCTGAATGTTGGGTTGCCAAGCATCGACCAGATGGCTGAGAATGAAAAAGTTGGTGTCACTCTTGAATTAATTTGAATAACCATAAAAATTTCTGGAAAAAAAGTCATCCTCTGCGTCAGCATTCGACTTTTTGGAAATTTTTAGAGTAAATGATTTGTCAGATTATTCTGACGATATTTGTGCAACACTAGTGAGTCAAAACAACTTAATTAAAAAAACATAATGCCCATTTTCATAGAAAATGCCTTCCCAAATTTTTCGCATTTCCAATAGTATCCCCTTCTGCGTTCCTCCAACTACTTTCTCGCAATCATATTGAATATTGTGACTGCTAAAATAAAGTGAGCCATTTCTGCTCATTAATTTTGAGCCACTTTTGCTCAATAAATTTGAGCCACCAAAAATTTTATTCGATAAAATAAATAACATCATTTTATTTTATCGGAGGAACAAAGGTGGAGAAAAAAATCATGCTTTATTCAAAAATGAAAGAACTTGAAGCCGCAGGCTTTTCCCAAAGAGTTATCGCCAAACGACTCAAAGTTTCTAGAAATACTGTTAAGAAATACCTATCTCAGGATATAGAGACTTTTACGACTTGGTTATCTTCCACTCAAGAGCGCGGTCACAAACTTGATGTACATCAAAATAGAATTCTAGATTGGTTAAGAAAATATCCTGATTTATCTTCTTCACAAATCCATGACTGGCTTGAAGAACGTGGATTTCTAGGAATCGCAGAAAGTACGTTGAGACGATATGTCAAAGAACTAAGAGAAGAATTTCAAATTCCTAAGAAGATTCACCAACGTGAATATGAAGCGATTCAAGATCCACCAATGGGCGAGCAAGCCCAAATCGATTTTGGTCAAATAATGGTTCCGACAGAAACTGGAAAACAGGTGAAACTTTATGTGATTTCATTCGTTCTTTCTCATTCTCGCTACAAGTATATGGAATGGTGGGATCATCCGTACTCTTGTGCCGATGTAATTGAGGCTCATGAACGTGCATTTGATTTTTTTGGCGGAAAGCCACGAACGATTGTTTATGACCAAGATCGTGCTATGTTCGTGAACGAGAATTATGGTGAAATTATTTTTACAGCTAAATTTGAAACTTACAGACAAACACAAAAATTTCAAGTCCATGCGTGCAGATCCAGAGATCCAGAATCTAAAGGTCGTATTGAAAATGTGATTGGTTTCATAAAGCATAATTTCGCCAAAAATCGACGCTATACGACGTTGGATAACTGGAATGAGCAAGCACTTTCTTGGCTACGGCGAAAAGGAAATGGCAAGGTACACAATACAACAAAGAAGATACCTTCCGAAGTATTTAAAGAAGAACGACGCTATTTGATTCCAGTCCGATCAATGACAACTACAAGCGGAAAACTATCTACCTCCGACCCAGCAATAAGAGCGGTACATAAGGATAATACAGTCAAATATCAAACAAACCGTTATTCTGTACCCTTAGGTACGTATACGAGACTAAAAAAAGTCGTCGTTTCAGTATCAAAAATAGAAGATACGCTAAAAATTTGCGATCCAGAGACAGGGGAACACCTAGCTACACACCAACTGTGTCATGAACGCGGTCATTTAATCAAGAAACGAAGACATGGCAGAGATATGAGTGCTAGCGTAGCGCAGTTAATTCAAAGAGTTGGCAGTCAATTTAATGATCAACAAAAGGCACAGACATATTTAAATAAAATCCATCAAAAGTTCCCTCGTTATGCGCGGGATCAAGTAGGATTGATAGAATCACTGTTCAATGAGTATCCAACAGAAATGTTAGACGATGCTTTAGAGCAATGCATAAAATCTTCTATAATTTCAGCAACAGGACTCCGCGATATAGTAAAACGCCGGACGCGACAACTAGAAATAAAAACGGCTGTAAAAAAGATTGAAACGCATTCTTTACCTGCAGTATCTGATGAGACGAAACAAAAATTACTAGGCATTAAGCCAGAAATTCGAGGACTAGAAAATTATACTCATTTATTAGGCGGTGGAAAATGAGATGAGTAAGCATAAACTCAAAGATGTAGCAACGTTGTTAACTAGAATCCAATGTGCGGAAAGTGCCAAAGCTTTGCCTGAATTATGGAATCAATCAATAGAAAAAGACTCAACACCGTTAGAATTTCTCCAACACTTATTAGAAAATGAGATTCAGCAGCGAGAAAGAAAAAACAAAGAGCGGAAATTAAAACTAGCCAGTTTCCCCTATTATCGCGAGTTGTGTGATTTCGATCTTACTGAACAGCCCTCTTTAAACAAAAAAGATTTTCAAAAACTGATCGAATTGACCTGGGTTGATCAGAATTATAATTTGGTCCTTTTAGGACCAACAGGAACAGGAAAAACATTTTTATCCATAGGTCTCGGGATAAAGGCCGTTCAAGAAGGCTATAATGTAGTTTTCGTAACGGCTGGAGAAATAGTTCATTTATTAAAAACAATGGAGTTTACAAATCGCTCTCTAGCTAAAATAAAAAGAATAAAAAAATGCGATCTATTGATTATTGATGATTTGATGTTTATGGCAATGGACAAAACAGAAGCCAATCTATTTTTCCATCTTATCAATGAGATTTACGAGCAAACGTCGATCATTTTGACCTCAAATAAAAATCCCACGGATTGGGGGCAACTAATTGGAGACGAAATAATTACTGGTGCTATTTTAGATCGAATTGTTCAACACGCGGAAATCATTCAGTTATCAGGAGATAGTTATCGACTACGGCATCGAGAAGGGATTTTTAATAAAAAAACACTTAGGAAAGCAAGTGGCTCAATTTAAATGAGCAAAAATGGCTCAAACTAAGTGAGCAAAGTTCTGTCAAGTGGCTCAAAATTAATGAGCGAAAATGGCTCATTTCCACTTGACGGTGACAAATATACGGATGCGGCCATAACAGTGCTTTGCTGAACTCCTAAATTGGCACCATATTTGGTTCGAATCATCCACGTCCGTTGATCTTTTTAATCCCATTTTTACATACTTAATGCTTATTTCTAGTAAAAAAAACGCCAAACATTGTCAACGGACATTGCTAAATGGATCGTGTTCATAAGTAGTTTAAAATTTGAATGATTCTCTTAACAAGAAAATTGTATACACTAAGTGATCTCCGCTCCAAAAAAGCGAATGATCATGGTTTTTAACTAAAATCACCTACTGCTCTGTTAAAGCTATTGACTTCATTAGCACAACTAGCTAGGCTTTGCTAACTCTAACCGAACCGCCACATAGAAATACTCAACGTTTTTTCACTGGTTTATTCGAGTCAAGATTCGCACTAAAATCAACGCCAACCATTAAGACAAATGATTTTCCGAAGTCCTCCGTTGAAATTTCGAACCCTTGTTTAAATGGATCATTTTCCTCTATGCATCTAGCTCTGTCGTTTTGAAAGACTCTATAAACTTTTGCTGATCAACGCTTAACTCGGCTTCTTTAATCGTTCGCACCACACGATCCTTCCCTTCTATCTCGTCCTTTAGCTGTAACAGTTTTAGGGTGGGAGCCACCTGTGTCTCAAACCATCGTTCCGCTCGTTCAAGCGAGAATTTTTTTGCTTTCATATGGAACGTTAACTCGCCCACACTTCGAAACATCTTTGCCCAACGGGCATTGACAATTTTTGTCTCGTCATCCAACAAATCATACACGATCATTTTGCTATTAATAATACCCATCGCTATTTCTCCCAAATTTTTTCCGGAAATCACGTGGTGGATGACTTCATCTGCTTTCACACCACTACAACGAATTTCATAACGATTGTAAATTTGATGTTCCACCAGCGCGTCATTCACGGAGATCTGTTCCTTTCGCGCCAATTCAAAGCGTTTCTCATAAAAATTGAAGTAAAGCGGCGATTTTCTCGAACCAAAATAAAGTGACATCCCCTTACTCTGAGAGTTCCCCTCTTCTGTCACGTAGCTACAATAGTTATTAAAGGTCCTAAACCGATCCTCGACCAACCCTGCCGGGTATTTCTTTAAAATGCTAAAGAGATCAAAATACTCATAGTCTTCTCGCTCCCATACCTCATCAATCGCAAGGTCGATTCGACTGCATTGAACACGACTATAACCACTTTCTAACTTCCCCTGATCTCGCCAAATGTCCAACAGAAATCCCTGCCAATCCGTCTTCTCCTCTACCAATCGTCGCTCATATTCTCGGCAGCCTTGTCCTGAAAATTGCACAAGGACATTGCCAAATGTATCCTTTGCATGCCAGAACACCCAAATATTGCCACACACAGAGACCTGATCAAACAGGTACAGACCGGTAGGTCTGGTTTCAAAGGCTGCTTCGTTCAAACCCAAGACACGTGTGATAATTTCCTTCGGTGTCGCATCAAAGAAGGACAAGCGTAAATAATCAATCATCACCCACATATTGGCGCCTTCTTTCACAGTCACTCGAAAATACGTATCTAAGGTTTCTTTCACACGGGCAGGGATTGCTCGTTTTCCGCGTTCCATCTTTTCATAGTAAGACAAAGAAATGTTTAAGATATCCGCAAATTTCTGTTGCGAGACAGGTTTTACTTGTTTCTTTTTTCCATAAGGAACCCCCAATTTATATCGATAGGCTCGTAATTCTTTCGCTTCCACACGATCCCTCCTTAAAATAACAATTTTTAAATTTCCGAAAAAAAGAAAATTACGCTTGAACGATTGCTATAAGTGGTTTTTCCTTTTTGTGCTACTTTTTAATCGCCTCTACCCGCACAACTGTTCATCTTCGATAAACTGCTTTATTTCAACCTTGTGCATCTTTTTTTCTATTCGTTATTTTAATTCTCCCCCCCCTATTAGATATTGGGGGGTAAAGGTTTTTGGACAGGCGCAAGCGCCTGTCCAAAAACCACCACGCACACTTTGCCGTGTGCGTGTGCACAACGCCCTTCTGGCTGACGCCAGGGCATGTGCACACGCCACGAGCGTCAGTGTTCCTTGTTGCCTCGTTTCCTTCACTGCTTCTTCTGTGCCCCACCACGATTTATTGTTAATACTGCAAGAGCCAGTGTCGAACCCCTTGCTTACTATAAAGAACCATTCCTGAATCCAAGCGTATTTCCGGACAACCAAACTGAACCCACGATTTCAACGTGTTCACACTTACTCCAAAATGATCGGCACAATACTTTTGCTTCACTACATCTTTTTCCTCTTTCGCTTCATCCAATGCCTCTTTCATTGTTTGGTAAACAGAGTTGAAATTTTCTTTCTGCCACTCAATCAGTGTTTCATCAATTGACGTCATACCCAAGACTTCTTTTAGAGCTATTTGCATTCTGCAAAAGATATATATATTCTATAATACGATTATAACTCACACAAAAAAAGAAGTCAATAACCGTTTTATGAATTTTTTCAAGCTTAAAAGAATATCAACAGGCTTGATTTATTCGAAATTAGAAGCTATGATACTAGAAGAGACTAACTATATAGAGTCAAGTAAAAATTAGAGACAATCAAAAAAATATTTCATAACAAATAATTCCCCAAAAAAGTGTACAACAAATAGACCTTTCCTTATCAGTTTTTTTTGACTATTCAATGGTTAATCGGAAACAATCTTATAAGGCTCATTTTTAGTCAAAATAGCATGAATCACATAACAAAGTTTTCGAGAAACAGCACCTAAGGCAGTCAGATGATGCTTTCCCTCAGAAATTTTTTTCTGATAAAACGCACTAAAAACCGGATCACATTGAGAAGCAACCAAAGCAGCGGAAAATAAGGCTTTTCGCAAGTAAGGAGAACCACGCTTGCTCATAACATTATGTAGTGCTTCATACTGCCCCGATTGAGACACAGAAGCGTCTATGCCAGCATAAGCAACCAGTTTTTTCGGATTAGAAAATTTGTGAATATCTCCAATTTCACCAAGAATAGTCGCGCCATTTATAGGACCGATTCCAGGGATTGTGAGAATAAGAGAGTCTAAATCGCTCATTATGCGCTTGATTTCTTTTTCAGTCTCCTTTACTTGGCTTTCGATGAATTTCAATTGTTCAATCATGGAACGCAATTGAAAGGTAAAAGCTTCTTGTGCAAATTTCACTCCAAAGGAGTTAGAAGCTGCTTGCTTCAATTGATCTGCTTTCTCTGGCTTTATTCGGTTTCTGCTTAACTCAGCTAAGTATTGCGCCAATGTTTCCGCCGAGATTTCTTCTAGCTCTAAAGGGGAACTAAACTCAAGCAATAACTCTTTAGAAGCTTTCCCAAAAATACCTTGTTTAGTAAAAATTGACGCATATTCGGGAAATACTTGATCTAGGATAGCTATGATTTTTCGTTTAAAGTCGCTTGCGGTGCTTACTAGATAGGTTCGGTAGCGAGAAAGTTGTTTCAAAGAAAAAACATTTTCATCAGACAATACTGTTTCTACAAAGGAACCATAGCGCATTAAATCAGCGATCAAAACAGAATCAATAATATCATTTTTCCGTTTTCTGATTTCTGTTCCTTTTCGCCAGCCATCGGTTTGAAGAGGATTCACAACGTGAATCAAAAAGTCTGATTCGTGAAGGTATGAAAAGATAGAGAGCCAATAATGCCCTGTAGCTTCCATTCCGACAACAAAGTCAGCTGGAGTCTTTGAATATTTTGAAAGTTGTTCAATCAGTGAGTCAGCTCCTTCCGTAGTGTTAGTGAAAGAAAAACCTTTTAGGATCACTTTTCCTTCTTCACTCATTAGAGAAGCTACGTGAGTTCGCTTACCGATATCAATTCCTAAGAAGTACATGGATTTGACCTTTCTAAAAAAGTATTTTGGATTGAAATCCACTCAACTGAAAAGCCTCACTACCTTGTACGAGATACGGAGTAAAGTAAAGACTTTCAACATCTAACTCATACGTGATCCGCTTATCAGAGAGAGGTACCAGTCTCCAAGTACAGGTTCAAAGACCCAAGGTGAATACGGTTTTCCCTCTCAATCCAATAAATATATTATCTCAAAATTAATGAGTTAATACCAAATTAAAATAACAATGGTTTATAGGGTTATCCAGATAAAACCGGAAGGTTAAAACCCTAACTCTAATATACAAGGTGAATTAAATGATAGAAAATTTCGGATCCAATCTTACCAGACTCAGAAAAGAAAAAGGACTATCGCAAGAAGAGTTGGCAGATAAGGTCGGATTAAAGAAGCAAACGATCTCGAATATCGAACGCGGAAGGAGATACCCCACATTCGAAAGTCTTGAGCGAATTGCTTCCTTTCTGAAGGCTTCCCCCATTCAATTATTTGGGAGCTTAAAAGAAGTCGCCGTCTCAGATGTACCTAAGGTACTTGATCGAATTGATGAGTACGATGAGCGTGTTCGCCAAATTTTCCAAGCGGAACGAACGTTAAAAGATATTGATGAATCTATAGAGAAATTGATAAAAAATGCGAAGTGCTTAGAAGAATTTTTCGTTGACCGGCCACACGCTACCAATGAGGAGGGCGCAGCTCTTTTTGATGAGAAAGGAAACTTTGTGTTTCTTAATACCATATACGATTCCCTACCGTTTGATTCCGTGGACACGTTAGTAGAAAAGATCCAATACATCCAACGGTTCTGCTTCCCACAAGTAACCTATCAAGAGGGTGATCCGATTTTTGATGAAAATCACAATGTTGTTACGTCAACAACGATTGATGCGATTCCTTTTGACAAAATTGACAAGACCTACCATCAAATAAAAGTTATTCTCGAGAGTAAAAAGAACATATAACCCACCATTCTTTTAGAGAGAATTACGAGTGAAAAAAAGAAGGTTGAATCGTTGCCAACTATTTCTTGGGAACGATTCGACCTCTGACAAAGATAGATGAAGTTCATTTCTTTTCCTATGTGCCCCACACATAAAAGGAGATTTGCAAATGGCAACATTTAAAGAATATCAAAAAAAGGACGGAACAAAAGCATGGCAGTTCCAAGCATACCTTGGTATTGATCCAGTGACTGGGAAATCAACAAAAACTACACGAAGAAATTTCAGAACACAGAAAGAGGCACAACGGGAACTGGCACGATTACAGGTAGAATTCGAAAAATCAGGTCTAGTTAAACAGGATACGTCGACCTTTAAAGAAATCTATGAACTTTGGTATGAGAATTACAAGAGAACAGTAAAAGAATCAACTAGCATAGCTACTGAAAGATATATAAAGATACATGTAATTCCAAAATTTGGAGATATACAGTTATCAAAAATAAGTCCTCTAATGGCTCAAAAGGCTGTCAACGAATGGGCAGATAAACTACAAGTGTATAAACTCATTCATCAGTATGTCATTAAAATATTTGATTATGCTATCGCTCTTGAATTGATCGAGAGAAATCCTTTTGAGAAGGTCATTCGTCCGAAAGTAAAACGAACTAGAAAAGAAAAAAAGGTTAAGTTTTATACGACCGAGGAAGTAAAAAGGGTTTTAAATCATCTTGAAAAACGGTATATGTCGGTTAAACAGGAGAATCTACTCTACCGCTACTTTGCTGAATGGGATTATGTATTGTATCGAACACTTGCATTCACCGGAATCAGAGGTGGTGAAGCTCTCGCATTAACATATTCGGATCTTGGTTATGACCGCAAACAATTAACTATAAACAAGACTCTGTCTCAAACCAGAGAAGGATTTGCCGTTTCTGCGCCAAAGACTAAATCCTCAAATAGAATTATCTCACTGGATAATAAAACGCTTCAGATTCTCAAGAAATGGCGATTACATCAACGGGAGCTTCATTTCGCAAATGGAACTCCTCTATCTGATATTATTTTTTGTGACTTAGATGGGAATCATTCAAACCGACAGGCTTTGTACATGCGATCTTCAAGAATTGCTGAATTTGTTGGTCTACCAAATATCGGTACACATGGTTGGCGACATTCGCACGCTTCTATGTTGTATGAAGCAGGTTTGCCAATGAAGGAAGCACAAGTTCGACTAGGACATGCCTCTCTTGAAATCACGAATACTATCTACACTCATTTGAGTGAAAAACAAAAAAATGAGACCGCAGAAAAACTAGCGAAGTTCGCCGACTTCTAACCTTGCTTGTTATTATAAATGGCATTCAATATGGCATTCAATTTTTTGTTTGACCAAACAAAAAAGCTCTATCCCTTGTGTCCCAAGGGATAGAGCGTGTAGTCTTTAAGCTTCTTGAGCTACTGGGTATACAGACACTTGTTTTTTGTCGCGACCTTTACGTTCAAAACGTACCACGCCGTCAACTTTAGCAAACAATGTGTCATCGCCACCGATACCTACGTTTACACCAGGGAAAATTTTAGTACCACGTTGGCGATAAAGAATTGATCCACCAGTAACAGTTTGACCGTCAGCACGTTTAGCACCTAAACGTTTTGATTCTGAGTCACGTCCGTTAGAAGTTGACCCGCCACCTTTTTTGTGGGCGAATAATTGTAAGTTCATATTCAATAACATGAGCTGCACCTCCTATGATTTAGATTCTGTTTGGATCTCAATGAAATCCAAATATTCAGTTTCGATTGATTGCAAGCCTAATAATAAATGCTCCAGCAAAATTTGCGAGATATTCATCTGCTCTTGTGTCATGGAATCATCTTCCTTCAACGCTACATGAAGATAACCACCTTCAGCATCGTTGGTTTCGATATTCGGAGTGACACCTGCTAATGCATCCAAGCTATTTACTGTGCTGATGGCTAATGCGGAAACAGCGGAACAAACGATATCGCTACCGTAAGGACCGGCTTCAGCATGACCAGTCAAAGTAAATTCGCTGATTAGTCCTGCTTGATTTCGAGTGAATGTACCTTTGATCAACTTAGGCACCTTCTTTTTTATGCTTTGATTGAGTCAATGACAACTTTAGTGTAAGGTTGGCGATGACCTTGTTTACGGTGTGAATGTTTTTTAGGTTTGTATTTGAAAGTAACGACTTTCTTTTGTTTGCCGTGTTTTTCAACAGTTCCTTCAACAGTTGCACCTTCAACGATAGGAGCTCCTACTTTCGTAGATTCGCCGCCTACTAAAACTACTTGGTCGAAGACAACTTTTTCGCCAGCTTCAACGTCTAATTTTTCAATGTAGACTGCTTGACCTTCTTCAACTTTGATTTGTTTACCGCCAGTTTTGATGATTGCGTACATGCTTGTGGCACCTCCTTATAATAAATACTTAGACTCGCCATCCCAAGTGACCGAAGTTCTTAATAACTTGTTCTGTGCGGTTGTAGCTGTGAGTTCCACAATTACAACATTCATAGTTTACTAAAAAAGATAGGTCAAGTCAATGATTAATTATTGACGCATGCCTTGGTTTTTTCTACTATTAGGAGGATGACAAAGTGAGGCGAAGTAAATGGACTATCCAAATAGTTTGGTCACGTTCGTTGAAGAACGTTCAAAAGGATTTCAGCTTGAAGGCTTTATCGCCGGACAAGGACCGCTCCACCCGAAGTTGATGTTGGTTGGTGAAGCCCCCGGTCGTAAAGAAGTAGTAAATCACATTCCCTTTTCTGGTGCAGCGGGAAAAGAATTAATCCAAGTGATGGCGTCAATCGGGCTTACTCGAGAAAACACATATATCACCAGCGCAGTTAGAAGTCGTCCCTATAAAGTCGTGCAACGTTTAAACAAACGGACACAAGAAAACGAAATTGTTTATCCCAATCGAACACCAAATAAAAAAGAAATCCTAGCACATGCACCAATTCTGGATTATGAATTGGAAATAATTCAGCCAAAAATCATCGCGACTTTAGGCAATATTGGACTACAGCGCTTACTAGGACCAAAGTGGCAGATCAGCGAACGACACGGGGAAATTTACCATGGTCCTGTGTTAGAGCTGAACCGAGAACAGAATAACTATCAACCAACCAAAAAAGAATATACAGTCATCCCGCTTTTTCATCCGGCAGCGATTTTCTATAATCGTTCACTGAAAGAAAAAATAGCGACCGACTGGTTAAACATCGGAAAACTACTAGAGAAAGAGGAAATATAATGCGCAATGAAATGATGTACCGCCCAATTATTAATGAAGATATCCTGCACTATCTGCGAACAGAACAAAAACAACTGACTGGATCACTAGGCGAATTAGAAGAACTGGCTCATGAAAATGGCGTACCTGTAATCCCACATGAAACGGTAGTCTTCCTGCAATTTTTATTAAAACAAAAACAGCCAAAAAATGTCTTAGAGATTGGTACCGCTATTGGTTTTTCAGCTAGTTTGATGGCGGAAACCCTTGGCGAAGACGCAAAAATAACGACCATCGATCGTTTCCCTGTCATGATCGAAAAAGCAAAGAAAAATTTTGAAAAACTTGGTTTAACTGATCAAGTCACTCTATTAGAAGGAGATGCGGCAGATTTACTCAGCAGTCTAGAAGGTCCTTACGATTTTATTTTCATGGATAGCGCGAAATCAAAATACATCACCTTCTTGCCGGAATGTCTGCGTTTATTATCAGACGATGGGGTGTTGATGGTAGATGATGTTTTCCAAGCAGGCACGGTGCTGCAGCCGATCGAAGAGATTCCACGTAAAAATCGTTCGATCCATCGGCATTTAAATGAATTCTTAGAGGAAATTACTAAATCATCAGAGCTTACTTCCACCCTACTACCTTTAGGTGATGGCGTAGCACTGATTTCTAAAAATAAATAGATGTATGGCGGAAATTTGAATCTTTTTTGAATTTCCGTCTTTTTTACTTGTACCTGAGAAAAATCGGCGTACACTAGGAAACTGAAATGGAGGAATTGCCTATGAAAAACAAAAAAATCGGGAGCATCCTAGCAATTTTAGTCGTATGCATCCTCGGAATACTCCTTTTCGAAGCAAAAGATCATGTACACGCAATAAAGAATGGGGACACCTCTTTAGCGATTCCAGCACCAGTGATTATGGTTCCGGGAACCAATGGGGATGTTGATCGCTTCGATAGTTTGGTTGATTCATTAAAACAAACGGAAAAAGGTGTGGAGGAAGTAAAAATTACGGTAAATAAAGATGATTCTATCACCTCTTCAGGCCATTTTACGAAAGAGACAAAACGGCCCATTATCGCCGTCGCCTTTGAAGATGGTTCAGATCCCTCATTACCGAAACAATCTCGTTGGTTTCAACAGGCTTTAGCGTATGCCGAAAAAAAATATACGTTTAACACTTATGATTACTTAGGCTATTCAAACGGCGGATTGATCATTACCGGTTATTTGGAGAATGAACAAAAAAGCGATGATCCTGCCCTCTATCATTTGATTACACTAGGTACACCTTATAATGATACCTCTTGGGAATACAATGACAACAGCAACTCATTCACCAAACCAAAGGCCAAAAGTGAATTACTGAATTATTATTTGAAAAACAAAAAGAATATTCCTAAAAACATCACCGTTTATAATATTGCCGGTAACGTTGATCATCAGAACACGGACACCACTGTGCCGCTAACGAGCGTCTTGGCTGGCCGTCTGATTTATGGAAATAGTGAAAAATATAAGGAAATAATTGTCGAGGAACAAGCAGATCACGGATCACTCATCGAAAATCCTAAAACATTGAAACTGATCAAGGAATATCTTTTCGAATCAGTAAAATAACGAATTAGGTTGACAAGCAAAGGTAGTTTTTCTATAATAGTTCTTGTTGCAAAACTACTGTCACAGTAGCTCAGCTGGATAGAGCATCCGCCTTCTAAGCGGGCGACTGACCATGCGCCTAAATTACCATTGTTCTAGTAGCTCAGCTGGATAGAGCACTCGCCTTCTAAGCGAGCGGTCGGGGGTTCGAATCCCTCCTGGAACGTTCTAAGCGTTGATGTATCAACGTTTTAACAATTTATCGAGTCGTTAGCGAGAAGTTATTCTTGCTAACACTTTGCTCAAAATGATCTGTTAGTTGACTCCGACATCTGCTAACAGATTTTTTATTTTCTCGAAAAATCATCAAAAAACCTCGTTTCTGCTAACACTTTTGCTAACACTCTTTTTTGCAAGCACCTATACTTTTAATCCTTCTAAATCCACTTTACTGACTTCGCCATCCAAAGACAACAATTTTTCTTTAACGTCATCAGGCAAAGATTGAATGAAACTCATTATTTTTAAATTTTGATCGAGTTCATTTTTCTTAATAGGATCACTTTCATAAAAAGACTGATTCAATTTTTCTGCATTGTGTCTGCGATCCTCATCAATGATATGAGTATAAACTTCTGTAACCATATCAGCCTTTGAATGTCCTGTGTCGCCTTGCACACTCTTTATATCGCCATTTGTCATTTTAAGCTTGTAATTCGTGCTTAAATGACGCAGACTATGGAATTCTACCTTTGGTAAATCAAACTTTGTACAGAGCTTTCTAAGCCGTTTTCCAATTATCTTGTTTTCAACCGGACTACCATCTTCATGAGAAATGACTAACTTATGATTATTATATTCCGATCCAAAAAATTTCTTCATTGAATTTTGCTTTTCTCTGTGTTGAACTAACATTTTTGCAACCGTTCTAGGTAACCAAACAGTTCTACGACTTGAATCAGTTTTAGGTGTCATTAGAACTAAACTGGTTTTATTTTTCTTATTAGAGGGGAACACTTTGATAATATCTTTTTCACGCAATTGCTCAATTGCATTTTTTGATACTCTCGAAAGTTGCTTTTCAACAGTTAGTCTCGCAGTTCCGTCCTCAATTGATTGTTCATCAATAACAAGGTCACTCCAAGTTAATCCAAGAATTTCTCCAATTCTGAGAGAACAAGCAAAAGCCAAATGCATACACAATCTTAAGAGATCGTCATCAGTCTTCTCAATAGCTAGTTTGAATGTATCGATTTCCCAAACTTTTCTTTCATATTTAGGAATCTTTGGTAACACAGCCATTTTCGCTGGATTTGTTGCAGTAGGTGGTAAATATTCCCAAGCGATAGCTTGATTAAGCGCAGAACGAATCAAATCATGAATTTTTTTGATATTTGCAGGCTGCAACGTTTTTCCATTCGTAGGTCGATTACCCGTAGCTTCTTCAACATCTAACAGCTCATTATAGAACTTCGATAGTTTTCTAGTAGAAAGTTCATCAAGTTTTGTAGCCCCGATTAAAGGATCAATATAATTGTTTATCAAAGCTTTCTTGTTTCTATACGTTGTGACTGACCAATTAGCTTGTCCATATATTTCAACATATATCCCAATGAATTCGCTTAAAGAGATTCTTTCACTTGTCTCAGCTTCATTGCT
Source organism: Enterococcus sp. DIV0187 (assembly GCF_051713785.1). Classification (NCBI taxonomy): domain Bacteria; kingdom Bacillati; phylum Bacillota; class Bacilli; order Lactobacillales; family Enterococcaceae; genus Enterococcus; species Enterococcus sp. DIV0187. Next base: position 3,875,630 of record NZ_JBIOQO010000001.1, on the reverse strand, counting down.
GCTTAGCGGCCCCAAAGATAATTCTTTTTCATCAGGAACTAAAACTGATCCATACACTGACTGATAATATTCTACAAACTTTTTTCTTTTGCTTGCTTCTGACTTTGAAGAGAATGAATCCCACTTTTGTTTACGTTTCTTTTCTTCATTGATATAACTATAGACTACAACTAATTTTTTATTTCTTGGTATGATTGATGCCATTAGAAATCTCTCCCATATAGACAATTAGACATCAGCAAAATTGTTTAACCACTGATCAAAAGATTTTTTTGAAATACGTATAATTCGACCAATCCTTACATGTCTGAAAAGATTTTCCTGAACTAAAGAATACGCTGTCTTGTTACTGATGTCCAAAATTTGGGCAATCTCATTAATAGAGTACGTTTCTTTTGTCTCGTTGTTTTGATTTACTATCTTTATCCCTCCAATTACATTTTGTAGATTGTAGTAGCAGTATCATTATATCAATATTTACTGATGTTTAAACAAAATGAAGTAAGATAAATCACATCAAGTCAGCTTTTTTCATCATATAAACGTTCAAAGATCAAAATTTCCATCCAATATCTCATTAAATTTGTTTTACTCTTCTACTAGGCTACCTTACTACTCAAGGCACATAGGTCTCTCACCTCTTGCTATTTACGCAAGCTTTACAGAAGTATCATTATCTTTTTGGCTTTCTTCGCATCTAATCGTAGCTTATTAGATTCGTATACCTATTTCTCTCGCTCCACAGTGTCACTGCTTCTTGGCGATAGGTTACGACAGCTCTTCCAAAAATAAACGTACCTAGTAGTGTATATGCTGTTTTCAAGGATCAAATAGTCCATATTTTAACTATGGTGAAGTAAGATCACTTACTTCTTGAAACATCCAACTTTTGAATGCTTCAAGAAATGAATGAACGGTCTTTCTCTTACGGAAATCGGTATTGCCAATAACCACGAGTTACTTTTTCTACATTAATTTTAGAGTCCTCGTGCAGCTTTCTCAAAATATTACTCGAAAGATTGGCATAAGTTAAGGTACAGTCTGATTCAGCTAGCCTCTGATAAATTTCCTTTGTTGACAATGGCCGGCCACTCTCCTTCAATATAGAAGCGATCCATAAAGCAATTTTTTGATAATCATAATTCCTTCGTTGCACTCGTTTATTCTCGAAATAGTGTTGGTTTTCAACTTCTACACTATATATTGATCGTGGGGTAGATCGCTTATTCACATTCCGAGCCATTGGTCCATCCAACAGTCGCTCTTTCCATGAGTCATAAAGCGTCGTCAGTCGGTCGATCTCGTCTAAAAGAAGGGTCATTTGCTGATAAATCCGTTTTTTTTTCATCTTCTTTCATATATACTCGCTCCTCTCTCTTTTCTCACTTGACTTGGTGTCTTTCCCTTTTGTTTCCTAAAATAGGTTGAAAAATGTTTACTATTCTTAAACCCGAGCTTCTCACTGATCTCTTTAATTGAAAGCGACGTTTCTATCAATAACCGCTCTGCTTCACGATATTTAACTTTGGCAAATAATCTCATGGCTGACATCCCCGCATATTTTAGGCACATCTGTTGTAACGCTGTTGGACTCATGTGTAACAACAGACAAAAATCTTTTCGGGTTAGCTGCTTATCCACCTGTTCTTCCATAAACCGTATCAAGGTTACATAAGAATGGTTCCGGTATAAAACATCTTCATTTGCTTGAATCATTTGGTCTACTAGTTTGGCAATAACCTCATCTACCGTGTAGTTTCCAATTTCTTGTATGAAGTAGGTAAATAACAAAGACGTTTTCTGTCGCATTTCTCGCGTTGCTTTTAGTGGGATCACCACCACTCCACGACACTGACAGGAATCAGTCAAATCCAATATAAGTTCTTGTATTTCTGGATCATCCAAACTTCGTTTGGGTCGATCCCCTTGACTAGCTCGTATATAGAAAGAAACAGCTGGCTCCCTATCTCTAGGGTAAACGTCACATAGTAGGGTGTCTCGTTTTCTCCTTCGCCGACTGTTAAACTTACTGTATCAACTTACAGGAGGCATACTATGGAGAAAAAAGAGATCGTACCTATTCAGATCGTGGATCGAAATCCACCGATGTCGCCAACTGCTCCAGCGAAATCAAAACTCGCGGCTCGAGTGAAATTGGGACAAGCTGAAGCTTACATCTACAATGGAACGGACAAATATATTTTGGCAACGATCATGAAGGAGTTGAGCATCCATGCTTCTCGACTTCACTCACGTACCTAATATCTTTATCGTTTGTGGGAAAACCGATCTTCGAAAAGGAATCGATGGACTTGCGGCCTTTGTCACAGAAACATATCAACTCGATGTTTTCGATCACTCGCTCTTTCTGTTTTGTGGCTCAAAACCAGACCGCTTCAAGGCACTTTACTGGGAAGGTGATGGCTTTTTATTATTGTACAAACGATTTGAAAATGGTCGGCTTCAATGGCCGAAAAACTCTTCAGAAATGAAGAAATTAGATGTTCGGCAATTGAAACGACTGCTTATAGGCTTTTCGATCGAAGAGAAGAAAACCATTCATTCCAGCACCAAGGGTGCCTTCTATTGAAGTAGTAGAAACGTTGGTTTTATGCGATTTCTACTACTTTTTTGTCGTCAGAAATGGTATAATAATAACAGGTGATATCAAGCGTGGAGGTGTAAATGATTGACTAAAAAGGGAAATCAGCTTCTTTTGGATAACAAGAAACTGGAGAAGCGTCTCCAAGAAATGACTGAACAATTTGAACTCGTCCTTGAACAAAATCAGTACCTTCAAGAACAGCTATTCGCGATGCAGCGTCAGATGTATGGACGAAAAAAAGAAGATACGCCATCTGTCGATGGGCAAACAAATTTATTTGATACAGACCCTTTTAAGGAACCAGAGCAGACTGGTCAGGAAAGCCAGGAATTGATTGAGGTAAAGAGCTTTAGACGGAAAAAGACAAAAGGAAAAAAAGCCTTGTCGCTTGCCCACTTACCCGCAAACCATCTTCACTATTATTTGGAGGGCGAAGACTGTCTTTGTGATGCCTGTGGTACTCACATGACTGAAATTGGCTCCACCGTCGTCCGTGAAGAACCTCTATTTATTCCTGCTCATATTGAAAAAAATTTATTTCACCAGCATGCGTACAAGTGTTGCACATGTGAAAAAGACAATGGAACAACATCAATTAAGAAAGCTCGTGTACCAAAACCTCTGATCAATAATAGTTTTGGCAGTCCTACGATGGTAGCTCAGACAATCGTTGAAAAATATATCAAGAAAGTGCCTGCCTATCGGCAAGAGAACGAATGGAAAACCTTTGGCTTTCCATTGGATCGCCAGAAAATTACACATTGGCATCTTCTGGCGACAGACTACGTCTTGTCGCCGCTGTATCAACTATTAAAAGATACCTTACAGAACCAAGAAGTCATTCATGCGGATGAGACGCACTACAATGTCTTAGACGTTCCAAAAGCCACGACCTATTATTGGCTGTATACTTCTGGAAAAGCAGAAAGCTATCCCATTGTTCTTTACCAACATGAATTATCGCGCAAACATGAAATCCCTCAGAATTTTCTTACACACTTTACTGGCTATCTACATAGTGATGCTTACGCAGCTTATGGAAAAATGGCTGGCATCAAGAATGTTTACTGCTGGGCACATGTTCGTCGGAAATTTCATGAAGCGATCGGCTCACAGCCCAAAAAATATAGCACCGCCTTATTAGGCGAGCGCTATTGCGACCTTCTTTTCAAAGAAGAGAAGAAACTACGCCATCTAGATCCAACGGATCGTCAAAAACAGCGCAGTCAATGGATCAAACCCATCGTGGAGGAATTCTTTTCTTGGGCATCTAATCTATGTGTTCTCCCAAGATCAAAACTGGGAGAAGCCGTTGCGTATCTGCTAAAGTACAAGGAAGGATTGTGTACTTTCTTAGAGGATGGACGGTTAGAAACCACGAACAATCGCGCGGAACGAGCCATCAAAGAATTGGTGATCGGTCGAAAAAACTGGTTGTTCTCAAAAAGCGAAAAAGGGGCGCAAGCAACAGGAATCATTCTGAGCATTCTACGGACAGCTGTAGAAAATGGCTTAGATCCAAGAAAATATCTGATCTATTTATTTGAAAATATCCCCAACCTGCCAAGTTTAACAAAACCTGCGCTGGCAGCTTATTTGCCTTGGAATCAGGAAGTTCAAAGAAAGTGCCAAGCTAACTATTAATAAAAAAAGCACGCCCATCAATCATCCTTAAGTATACAGGAGGATTGATGGGCTTTTAATACACCTTACTATCTGACGCTTACTCTCTAGGAAGCTGCTTTTGATGAATAATCAGAGAAATACCGGAATGAGAAATCGTTCGATGTGATAGTCTATGAGAATCAGAATACGTGACTCGTTTTATCTCGATCATTTTCTTTCTTCCTCCTACTACTTTTCTTATTACTCTAGTTTTAACATTAGCTTGCGCCAGTTAAAATACTTTGACTGAATACAAGCAAGCTCAGCGACCTTTTAAGTTCATACAGAAACCTTTTTCACAGTTACCTACTTAGTTAAAACTGTCCACCCTCCTGCTTGGCCGTTTTTGCTTGCCTTATCTGCTTCGACAGCTTTTGCATATGTAGCTGCCATCTCCTCTTCAAAATCACAGGCGATAAGTTGTTCTACCCACTTTACTTTTTCTGCCTTAGGCAAATAATCGAGTGCATTGACCTTCCAAATGTATGTTTCTAACGTCTGAAACTGTGCTTTTTGTATCTCATAAAGTTGTCGCTCCCCCCGTTCCATTACTTGAAGCAGTTCCTGTAGTTTCTCCAAATCTGTGCATTGTACCAATTGTTGCTGATAAATGGCTTGGGTCTCTGGTGTCGTATAGTAAGCGCCGAAACCGGTTCAGCGCTTACTTTCCTTGTCAACCATTAGATGAGCGAGCGCGATTCATAAGTAAGCGTCATATAACAAAGTGTCTCGCTTCCTCCTGTGATGATTGTTAAACTAACTATATCAACGACAGGAGGTTCATTTATATGGAGAAAAAAGAAATTGTTCCTATTCAGATTGTGGATCGAAATCCGTCTATGACACCCACTGCTCCAGCGAAATCCAAACTCGCTGCACGAGTCAAATTAGGCCAAGCAGAAGCCTATATTTATAATGGGACGGACAAATATATTTTGGCCACGATCATGAAGGAGCTGAGCATCCATGCTTCTCGACTTCACTCGCGTACCTAATATCTTTTTGGTTTGTGGGAAAACGGATTTGCGAAAAGGGATTGATGGTCTCGCAGCTTATGTCATGGAGACATACCAACTGGATGTTTTTGACAATGCACTCTTTCTCTTTTGCGGGTCAAGACCAGATCGATTTAAGGCTCTTTATTGGGAAGGGGATGGCTTCATACTTTTGTATAAACGCTTTGAAAATGGTCGTCTTCAATGGCCGAAGCATTCTTCCGAAATCAAGCAATTGGATGGTCGGCAATTGAAACGATTGCTTACTAGGTTTTCAATCGAAGAGAAGAAAACCATTCATTCAAGCACCAAGGGTGCCTTCTATTAAGTAGTAGAAAACGTTGATTTTATGCGGTTTCTACTACTTTTTTGACGGATGGTCGATTGGAAACGACCAACGAAGGTTTAGGTATCGGAATTTGGCACCTTTCCATTCAGCTTGAATGAATTCACAAAAACCGTCACCTCCGCCGCATAAGAAATAACTAATAATCACTTTTTACTATAAACACCTTGTTTCGATACTTACGAAAGCTCAATTAAACTATCACTAAGCTTTTATAAATGCACCTTGATATATGGCGCTCATTCACCTCTTAGTCTCATTTTTGGAAAATGAAAACTGTGAAGCAACAACTCGCCTAAGTTTATCCAGAACTGCTATTTTATTTATAGTAAGTTACAATAACTTTATCGCCTTCAGACAGAACTCTTAATGCCGATCCGAGATACTTTGAGCTTAGCTTAATTGCATTAGGATAGTTGGTTTCATAAATGTTTCCAGCCGTCTTATCGCCTTCTGCACTTTTCCCCTCATTACCTGTGACTTTCAATCCTAGTTCTTCCAAATTCTCCTTAACACTGTCATAGTTTGAATTAAAAACATCATTATTGCTAATGACAAGATAGCCGGCATTTTCCAGCTTTTCTCTATTTTTTACATATACCGCAGAACTATAATCTTCCGTTTTCTCTAAGCCTAATTCACTTATGACATCGTCATTTTTAGTCTGCTTTTCAGAAGTCTTTTCAGTCTTTTCAGTCTTTTCAGAACTGCTCGTTGTAGTTCCTTCATAATAGTTTAGTATGACTTTATCGCCTTCAGTCATTACCTTGATTGCTGGTCCAATATAACCAGAAGTGAATTTTATTGCATCCGGATAATCGGTGGAAATAATTTTCCCTGCACTATCAGAATCACTAGTTGGTTCACTTTTGACCCCTTTTACTTTCAAATTTCTTGCCACTAAGCTTGCTTTTGCGCTCTCATATTTTTGTATAAAAATCATATTTGCATTTATGACTAGATAGCCGGCAGCCTCAATTTTTTCTTTATTTTCGACTAAAACCTCATTCTTAGTTTTCGTATCCGCATTCTCATCAACTTTTTTTAGTTCTAACTCATCAATTATATCTTGACTTGTTACTTTCTTAACCGATGACTCCGTCGTTTCTTTGACCTTACTTGAACTATTTGTTGAAGAACTCGTTCCATCATTTGTTGAACAACCAGCTACCCCCATAACCAACAGGAAAGCAGCCCCTGCTAATACTCCTCTTTTAAATACAACACTTTTCATCCAATTCCTCCTATTGTTTATAAATTTTGTTTCTTATTTACTATCTCATAACACAATAATATTCATAATGAAATAAAAAAAGATAATTTTAAAATAAACATCAAAAAACAATGCGACACAAATACACTCAAGCAAACATTAGATTGCGTTCAAAAACAAATAGACCGAACAACGAAGTGCCTCAAGAGTTCGTATAGTTTTATCAATATATAATTTCGATCTATTATCTGAAGTTAAATTCCACAGATTTTGATACTAATTATTGAACAAAAGAAAGAGCTCCTTATAATAATAAATTTTGAGCAACACATACATTCCTTTCCATCTGCTTTTACGAAAGTTCAAATAGAACATCACTAAGCTTGGTGATGCGTTCAAAATTAGTATTATAAAGATTGACATCTAATTCGTATGGTTGATCCTTATAAAGGGTTTCATAGGATTCTTTATCTAATGCAAAAACGATATATTTCGTTGCACTGTTTCCTTTTCCGACATCTGCTGCCCCATCCTTAAGCTGCAACATATTCTCACTCATCATTTTGACTTTATCACCGATTTTTAGAGTTGCCGACGTGCTATCCACATTCAAGGCTTCGGCTCCATCATTTTTCATAGTAAGCTTCACTGTTACTAAAACGACACCAGAGTCAAATTTGCTAAATCTTGACGCTTCTTCCTCATTAGGTTCAAATGAAGTAATTTGGTACCCCTCTGCGGTAACGGTCACATCTTCAAACGTTTCTGCTTTACTCAATTCTTTTTCAAGAAGCATTGTTTTTGTACCCATATTCTCTTTTGTTACCTTGTCTTCATAAAACTTAGAACTGTCAGTCTTACTGCCATTCCCTTCATCAGACAAAGCAATCGTTTCTTTTTTCGGTTCAACAAGGGCATCTGATTTACTAAAACTATCAGGCTTGCTATAAATCCCTGGAAACTCAAATTCTGCTATCCCGGATTCAGAAATTTTCTCCATTGCAGCCGGTTTAATTGCTAAAGCGACATAACCTGAAAGCTCTTCGTTCGGTTTGATTTCATTTTCCCTATCAAGTAAGTCACTGACTAAATCTTCTCCTAAAAGACTTTCATTTCGGCTAATCGCAGAGTCATAACCGACAACACCCATTGAGAAACTAGGACCCGTATAGACACTTTTATCGCTGGTATTTTTGTAAGTAGTGGAAACGAGTAACACGCCACCTTCTTTCATCTGATCACCGAAAATAGTACGAAAATTACGTGAGACATTTTCTAGTTTAATATATTGATAAGCATTTATCGTAAAGCTGACCTGATCGTTACCATGAACAATCGGCTCATTATTTTCAAAAAGCGTCGCCATTTTTTCCGCTTCAGTCGTTTCTTTTATCTTTTTTTGTGCGTCATTACAATCTGTTTCTTTAGAAGAATTTGTCGTTTCTCTTTCACTGGTGCTTGTCGTAGAAGTACTTTTTTTAACCTCTGAGGTGCTAGAAGAAAGCTTTGGCTCACTAGAGTCCGAACCATTCGGCCCTTGATTATAACTACAACCACTAATGCCTAATAACGTAAGTGTTGCTAGAGAAACCACTACCTTTTTGTTCATTTTTTTCCTTCTTTCTATACATTTATTCATTTTCGGCTTCACCTTTTTATACTCGTTTACAATATTCTCAAAAATGGATAAGAAAAATTAACACCACTAGCCTAACTGCAATCGAGCAATCGGACTAGTGGTCGTATGATAAACGTGTATAACAGACTTCTTAACTTTTACATTTTATTCAAACGTTTTCGGTTGAATAAAAATGCAGCCACTCCTGTACTCATTACTAATCCAAGTAATGTCAAAAATACATTGCTTGAAGACTCACCCGTTTTTGGTAATGTTTCTTTTGCCGAGGCTACTTTTACGGATCCTTTTTGTTCCGCTTTTGTCGTTGCCAATTTCTTAACAGTATCCTTTCCTTCTGCTTTGGCCTGATCTGATGCGATGTCTTTAGTTGGTTCATCTGTAGGTGTTTCTGATGGTGTATCAGAAGTATTTCCGTCTACAGGTACTTCTTTTGCCTTAACCGTTAGCGTCATCGTTTTTTCAGCAGTCTTTCCTTCCACAGTTTCCGCAGAAAACTTAATCTCATGGACACCTGGTTCTACTAAGGTATCATCAATAAATTTAACTTTGATCTTGCCGTTTAACACTTCAAATCCTGTAATAAAATCATTTGGATTTTCTGTAGATGCCCAAGCTAAAATCATTTCTGCGGTCAATTTATCGCCGACATACATGACTTTGTCTTCCACAAGAATGACTGGTAAACGATCGCTAACATTGTCACTGACAGTCACAGTGATTGTCTTGGTCTCTACAGTCCCCGCAGAACTTCTTACCTGATAGGTCACTTGATACGTTCCGGCTTTCGTTGTATCAACAGTATTTGATACTACAAAAAGTCCCGTACTTGAAGCATCTGCAGCTTGACCTAACGCAGTCTCTTGACCATTAACATCTGTCTCATACCCTTTGGCATAGCTGTACGGATCAAAAGCATCCCCTACATTTATAGTGACATCTGTCGCATCGATTCTTACGGCACTGTTATCTACAATTGTAATATTGACAATTGTTTTTGTAACGGTGTTATAGCTTGAAAGAACAGCTACTTCAACCGCAATTGTCCCTACTTCATCTGTAGAATGGTGACCAGAGACAACAATATTTAACGGGTCAATAGGAAGAACTGTCCCATCCACGTCTTTCACCACGATACGATCACGAATCGCTTGCACATAATCCGCACCCTTAGGTAAACTAAAATCTGCTAATTCAATGCTGTACATCCCCACGTTACTTTCAACTACGTTAATAATCGCTGACTGTGTAGCCGTCTGTCCTTTAGAATTTGTTACAGAGTACGTAAGTAAGTAAGAACCTACAGTATTCACATCAATAGTACCTGTGTACGTTACTTTCGAGGTAATATCACCATCCGTTTGATCCGTCGCACTCACACCTGCCATTGGATCAAATGCTGTTCCTTTAGTAATGGATTGGACTGGGATAATATTAATCGCTGGTGCTGAATCGGTTGGTACATTTGGCGGAAATGGATTCACGTCTAGTGGTTTCACTTCATCCGGTTTCTCTGGAACCATTTTTTCCTGAGGCGTTTCTATTACTGCAGGTTTTTCCTGTACTGGTGTAGCAGCTTGAGGTGATTCCTGCACTGGCGGTGCTACTTCTGGAGCGGGTGTTGCTACCTCTGGTGCAGGTGTCGCTTCTGCAACTGGCGGTGTCACCGGTACTTCAACTGCGGGAATCGTCGGTGCAGGTACCTCCGTCGCTTGCGTCATTTCTTGCGAGTGAACCTCAGTCTCTGCCGCAACCACGCCTTGAGTCGCAAGAAATGCGGGTAATAACACCGATGCTATCGTTAGTGATGCCAAATATTTCTTTTTCATTTTTCTCTCCTTTTATTCCTTTATTGTTTTATCTAACCTCTAAAAGAGGATAAGACCTTATATTGAAAACTCTCTCAAAAATTCTGCTGAGTTGCTTCCTCACCCATGTGAGACAATACTTTTTAAATGCTCTTCCTTTTGAATATAATTTAATAAATTTGTATTAATTCTATAGCCTCTTCCCCATAAAGTTTGAACCGCAACTTTCTCTACATTCGCTTGTTCGAATTTCATTTTAATTCGTGTTACTGTACTGGAAAGAGACGCTAAATGGGATTTAGTTACTTCTTCGTTCCAAACTTTATGGCAGATTTCTTCTCGTGTAACAACTTGATTCCCTGCTTCAATTAGAATGGATAAAATTTTTGATTCCGTTTGTGATAATCGATGCAACGTCTCCATAATTCCGTAATTCATTTCGTTATCTTTACCTATATGGTTACCTGAATTTTGAAGATAATTCGAACCAATTGGCGAAACCTTGCCTGATAATTGAACAACATTGCTGGTTTGTTGCGTAGCTTCCGTTCGGGCATCCTTTTCCCTCAGGTTATACAAGCATTCACGTAATTCATCAATAGAATCCGTGGATGATATAATCGCATTCAACTGTTCAATCTCTAAGTATCTCTGATCCACTTCTGTCACATTGGTTTCGACTTTGCGGATAATTCGAACAGAATAATTCTTCAAAAACGGAATAAGTTCTGTTACCTCACTCTCACAAACTGTTTCACTTAATATGACATACTGGAAGAGTTTGAAAAACTCTCTTGTTTCTAATTGTTGCCTACAGTTTTTAAAAACTCTTGAGGAACAATAAACCTCATAATTCAGTGACTGTAACTTCTGTTGAATCTCTTGTTCAGCCAAAACATTTCTAGTCAGAATCAAGACTTGATTCATAATAATCTCCCCTTTTTTAGTTAATCCTGATGCTATTAATTCACTTACTTATATTCTTTTCGTGAGATCACAGAGACTTTTGGATATTCGTAACGTTCTTTGATTTCCTCTAAGTCCGGTACGTCACTTTGAGCCAATTGATCCACACGGGTCTTCATTTCTTCATAAATGCTCATGATTGTTTGGCGGGATTCGTCGACTTCACAAGAGATTTCTTTGGCCCGATCATGGATCGTTTGTAATTCCGCTTCAGAATCTTTGACGATCCGTTGGGCATCCATTTTAGCCTTCTCCACCATTCGGTTCGCTTGACGGCGAGCAGAGATTAAAACTTCTCCGATTTCATGTTGGGAATGGATCGCTTCTTGCTTCAACTGCTCATTTTCGGTTTTCAATTCGTTAATTTGATGATGTAAGCTCGCGATCTGTTCACTTTCAATTACGGCTTCTTGTTGCTTTTGATCTTCGATCAATTGCTGAACCAGCTCTTCTTTTTCCAGAATCTGTTGGTCCTTATCTATAATCAATTGATCCAACTGAGCCACCAATTCTTCTTTTTGGGTCAGGTCATTCGACAAACTAGTCATTTGATCCTCGATTTGCTGAACCGCTTCTTGGTAACGACGTTCACCGTCTTGTTGGTTCATAGCGAACTCATGAAGCTGTTTCTTGGCTTCTTCCAGCTCGGCTTCTACCGACTGATACTGTTCTAATGAGGACTTCAAGGTATTGACCTCTTCTTCAGCTTGATCCAGCTGTTCTTTCAAGTAGGCAGTTTCTTTATTGTCTTGCAACCGTTGGATCTCTTGGCGGTTTCGGCGAACCTCTGTCTCTAGGTCTTGGATCTGACGACGGTTCTCCGCTTTTTCTTCGCCGGTTCGTAGAAGTGCTTGTTTGTATTTCTCATTTTCTTTTGTTAGGCGCTGCTTTTCTAAGGCCGTGTCTCGCTTTACTTGTTCAAGCTGCTCGTCTTTTTCAGCGATTAGACGTTTCAATTCTGCAATCTCGTCAAGTTGCTTTTTTGTATGCTTTTCTGGCAGGATATTCGTTTCTTCTTCAAATAGCAGTTCTTCTTCTGGAACAGAATTAATTTCGTCAATGATATTTTTATTGAAAAACCAACCATTTTTCTTTTGTTGTGCAGTCATAGTGTGTCCTCTCTTCTTTCATTTCGTTTACTCGTCTTCTTGGATCAATGAAAAGTCTTCATCGGCTTTTTCTCGTGAAAATGTACAGCTGTAGGTCTTCTTCTTGTTTTTATCGTTCATTAGATTCATTTGGAACGTGATCTGGGTGAGTTTTGAGACCTCCTTCGCTTCTTTCGCAAAGGCTTTGACATTATCCTTGATCTGTTGGCGATTGTCTTCACTGCCGGAATCCCCCGCCAACGCAATATTCAATGTCTGCGTTGGGATATCCAACACGATCAACGTAGTTGATAGTCCAAAGTAGGGGCTGACTTTTGTGGATAAATCACTCTCGATTTCATATTGTTTCTCACGTTTTTCCTCTGAAAATAATTCCTCCCACGCATAGTCCTTCAACCCAATGCCTTTTTTGGGGTATGCTTTTATTGGTAATTTGGTAATGATTTGTTTCTGTTCTTTTTTCAGTGTATACAGCTCATCTTTTAACTGATTGCTTCGCTCTGACATCGTATGCAACTGATCTTCCACCTTAAAGAGACCATACGTCGTCAACAGGAGTCCCATTGCCAAAAAAATGGTCAAATAGAGCAACGCAGAAACATGTTTTGTTTGTTCTGCTTGTTTGACATGTTCTAGCTTTCGTTGAAATGACCGCGGTGCATTCGGTGGGACATTAAGACGTTGTAATTGCACCTTAATGATCATGCGCCGAAACCAAACAATGAGTATTAAAATGACCAGCCCCACGCTAATCCAATTCATGATCAAAATATTTTTATCTCCTTTTCCGTACCATGTTTAGTTTCGCCCTTACTCAAAATAATCAGATCGTTTCTGATCCTGCTTTTGCTTCTTTATCTCTTTTAACAGTGTTCCGTTCGAGAGGGCCTCGACTTTAAATTCCAAGTCATCATAGATCGATAACACATTTTTTCGTGACTCAGAGACTTCGATCAAGATTTTTCTCGCTCGGTTACTGATGTTTTCTAATTCCAATTCCGCAGAACTGATCAGTTGTTTCGCCTCGGTTTGCGCTTCTTCGATCGTTCGATTCGCTTGTTTTTTCGCTGAGATTAGGACTTCGCCAATCTCTTGTTGGGACTGAACGACTTCTTTTTTCAGACGTTCGTTTTTCTCGATCAATTCATCGACTTGTTTCTTCGCTTGGATCAGTTCAAGGCTTTCTTCGTGGGCCTTTTGTTCCTTTAATCTGCTTAACTCGATTTGTGCATCCGCCAATCGAGTAGCTAAGCGTTCCTTTTCAGCTTCCAGCTGTTCTAGATTGCTCGCTTTTTCTTCCAGATTTGCGATTTCTTCATGCGCATCGAACAAGGCACTGTTAAGGGCTTCCTTCTCAGCTTCAAGCTGCTTCATGTCTTCATTTGTTTCTTTTTGTTCCTGTTCTTCTGGTACTTGCCCTTGTTCATCAATAGCCATGTGTGATTCCTCCAATGCGTTTTTAAGCTTTTGAGCGACCTGCTCTTTTAATTGTTGAATCGTTTGTTTGTGCTTTGCGTTCTCTTTTTTTAGTTGTGTTAGTTCTGCTTCGATTTCTTGTTCTTTTTCTTCAAGCAATTCGTCTAGCACATCGTTCTCTGCTTGAAGCTCCACCATTTTGGCTTCATTTTTCTGATGGAGAGTATGTAACTGTTGATAATTTTGTTCCAATTCGCTGTATTGCTTTTTTAGCTGCTCCAACCGCCCTCTTTCTTCGTCATGTTCTGTGGTAATCTGTACTAGCTTTTTTTCATTTGTTTTATTTTCTTCCTGTGCTTCTTGGTATTTTTTTTGATAGTCCTTCAGCTGTCGCGTCAATTCTTTCAAATCAACTACTGAAGCTTCTCTTTCCAAAGCTTCTTTTTTGATTCGCTCAGCTGTATCCGTTAGTTCTTTCTGTTTTTCTTTTAGCTCCTGTTGGAGCCGTGCGATCGCTGCTTCTTTTTCGTTCTTTTCTTCTTCGATCGCGGCAACCTTCGCTTGCCATTCCTCGTCTCGTTCTACTAACTCATCATCGTCGTGGATACGTTTAAAGTCTAATTTTTCTTTCAACTCATCATTTTCCAGTTCCAATTCATGAATCCGAACTTCCGCGTTCTTTTTTAATACAACCAATTCGTCATAAATTTGTTTTAGTTCAGAGGGACGTTGATCAGAAGAAGCCGTTTCTGACTGCATTTCTAACTTTTGACTTGTGGATGCTTGTTCAGCGAAGAGTTCTTGTTCCTGTATCAATGTGTCAAGTTCCGTTTCAGAATCATCTATTTCTTCTCCCATAGATAAGGGATCAGGAATACGATCTGTTCCATTGTATAGTTCCTCCGCATTTAATTCTTCTTCAGTGATATCGTTGATGAACTCTTTCAAGGCTTGTGTTGATAGCCATTTTCTCTTTTTTTTGTTTTCTGCCATTAACCCTTCCCACCATCATTCTTTAGTTTCTGCTCAGAAACGTTTTTCTTATTAAATTCATCCTCACTGTTCTCACGAGAATAATTCACGTTATAGACAACTTTCTTTTCTTTACCGACAGACGTAAGCATCCGAACATGAATAGCGGTTAGTTCAGGAATCCCTTCGGCTTCCTTTGCCAAGGCATCCATATTCTTTTGGATCGTTTCCTCACTTGCCTCGTCATCCACCTGACCGCTTAACTGAAGTGACAATGCGTTTGGTTCAGCTAGTGAAACCGTCGTATCAATAAAACCAAAATATTGACCAGTCGCTTGAGAAATTGCAGATTCTATTTGTTTTTGTAAGTCGGAATCCTTCGTTTCTCCCGCTAGTTTCTCCCAATCATATTTTTCTAACCCAATTCCTTCTTCTGGATAATTCTTCAAAGGAATGCTTGCAATAAGTGCGGTTTGTTGCTTCTCTAATTCAGAAATTCGTTCCTTCATCTCCATGTTTTGTGTCTTCTGCTTCTGATAATCATCTGTTAAAACTAGAAACGAACCAATAAATACCATCAATCCAAGTCCAATCATCAAACTCGTAAACAGTAAATAACGGATATGCCGGGCTTGTTCGATCCTCCTTAGATGATTGACCTTTCGGCGAAACATCGGCGTTTGATCGGGTTCTTTTTGAATCGTTGAAAATCGTAAATCCAATACCAATCGAAGGAGGACAAAAATAATGGCTAAACCAACGAATCCAGCACTGACTATTCCTAGTATGACCATCATTTTTTCTCCTCTAGCAGGATTCTCTTATTCATTCACTATTCGCCTGCTTTCTAATCAATGATGGGAGATGGAATTGAACTGTTCCTTCAATATCATTCTTTTTGGCAAAGCCAAACGTCCGACTGTCCTTTGAAACATCGATATGATCGCCCGTTGTAAAGTACATTCCTTTAGGAATCTTGGTTAATCCTTGAAATTCTTCCGCGATAGCTGGTGAGAGTTGAAACGTATAGGTCGTTTCAAAATCTCCATGTTCGCCAATGTTTAGAACCATGCGATCATTGCGGATAAACATCGTATCTCCTGGCATGCCAATTACCCGTTTCACAAATTTCCCATCTTCTCCTTTAACGGAAAATGCGATAACGTCATATCGACGGATTGGATCACGCTTTTTGACCAGCACCATATCTTTTTCCGTTAACGTAGGCTTCATAGAGGTACCTGAAATAGGATGAAAACTATATTCCCTTCTCACTAATTGTCCCGAAATAAACAGCACGACCAGTAACAGGAGTGTCAAAATCGTGAGCACTAAACTCTTGCCGATCGAACGTTGTGGTAGGTTTCCTTCTTTTTTTAGTTGACGTGAACGACCAGTTGCCATAAGTTGCAATACCCCTTTTTATTAACTGAATTACTTTGCTTTAATATACGAAACTTGATCAGAGGTAGCCAATGCCGCATCAATCACGCGATACGAAATCACCGTACCGCCATAGACGTTTCCTTCTGAAATAAGAATGCCTTCTGGCCGGACAACCTCCACAAACGCTACATGCCCATAGCGAGCATCCGATCCGGCAACCCCAGGTTTGAAGGAAATCAACCAGCCAGCTTTAGGTTTTTGGCTGACTTCATAACCTAACGCTTTGCCTTTTGTTGCCCACTGACCGCCATTTCCCATATAATCATCGACGGTTTTTCCTAATTGATTCACTCGGTTGAAGGCATACCAGGTACATTGACCGACTGGATAGGAGCCGGAAGTGTTGTAATCCACGCCATTATAATCGGGATATTTCATACGACTGCTGTATTCCTCTGGAATTTCTTCTTTGCCTTTGATAAAGACGCCTGAGTCTCCACCTGTTGTCTTGACATGATCGTACTGGGTCAAGTGATACAAAGCGATAATTGAGTTTAACTTTTGCCCATAAGTCGTATCCGTCGCATAAGTTCCGGTTAAGGCATTTGTCGTACGCAGATAATTCTTAGCCGTGGATCGCCAAGTATTCTTGTAAAAACTATCATTACCTGAGATTCCACCACGCAAGAGTTCCACGTAATCGCCTAGTGACGCCGCATAATTTGGATACTTACGAAACGCCGAATTGATGGAATACAAGTCGCCATTTCCACGATCTTCTTGGGTTGCCATCGAAACGGATTGCCCCTGATAGGTTCCTTTGATTCCGAACAAGTTATGATTTGGTTTTAGTGATAAGGTGCTCGTGCCTGAGCCACTTTCTAGTAAGGCTTGGGCAATCATGACAGAGGCAAAGACGTCGTATTCTTGTCCTAGCTTTTGAGCGTCTTCAGCGATTTTCTCGATAAAGGTTTTCGCGCCTTCATTTTCAGTGAAGTTCATAGAAGCAGGATATTCCGCCAACGTCTGTTCACCATGTTCGGTCAAAGTGACCTCTGGCAATTCTTGAACCAAGAGATCTTCTTCTAAATCAATCGATTCCACAACGACTTGGCGTTGAGTTTCTTGTTCTGTCGTTTCTTCTGATTCCTCATTGGAATTTTCTGTTGGGGTGCTTTCTTCTGTATCAGATGCTTCTTCAACTTCCACATCATCAACGGTTAAGTAGTAGTCATCTCCGATGTAGACTCCTAGTAAGACATTCTTATCTTTTTTCTTCTGATACACCAAACTGCCCACTGTAATTTCTTCTGGCATTTTTTCTGGCTTATCAGCAATTTCTAAATCAAATAAGTTCTGATACATCTCTGTTGCTAATTGTTCCGCACTATAGTTTTCCTCTTGTTCTGTACCAAGCTGTTTGATTCCTTCATAGATCAACGCCCCATGGGCTTTGTTTTCAAAACTGCTTAACAGCGGTAATTCAAAGCCTTTCAAATCTGATTGTGCGACTTCCGTTGTTTTCAACTCGCTTGGCAGATTCAACGTACTGGTTTCCGAAAAAGCCTCCGGTGCAGTTGGTACGACAAATGAATTTGCTTGAACACTTGGTGTCGCTGGCGCCACCGTAGCTGGTGTGCTTGGTACTACAGGCGTTGGTGCTGGTTGCACTGGTGGTGGTTCTTCGTTACCTTGACTCGTAGACGACTGCGTTGGTGCCGAACTACTAGGCGTTGTCGCGCTTGGTTTGGTACTGCTGCTCGGTGTTGTACTACTTGGTTTGGTCGAACTGCTTGGCTTCGTCGTACTTGATGTTGAACTATTAGACGAACTACTTGAGTTGGTTTGACTGCTTGATGTACTTGCACTTGATGACGACGCCGTCGAATCTGTATTGGTTGAAGAATCTACCGTACTGCTTTCAACCGGTGCGGGTTCTGAAGACTCTTCTGGTACGGGCTCTGAACTAACAGCGGGCACCGATGTTTCTGGTGCTGCTTCCACCGGTACTTCTGGCTGTGCTTCAATCGGAGCTTCTGTCGCTGGTTCGGGTGTAATCACTTCGGGCGCTGGTGCCTCGACGACACTCTCTGGCACAGAAGCTGCACTCTCAACGGTGCCTGTTTCTACTATTAAAGAAGACTCTTCGGTCAACTCTCCTGCTTTTAATACCCCGCTGCGTATCCCGGCGAGTCCGCCAATGAACACGAGAACACCACAAACACCTATCATTATCTTTTTCATGAATTAAATTTCCTTCCTGAATTGAACTAAATCACGCTTAACGAATCAGACTAAAGAATAGAATCGGTAATAAAAAGAAAAGGAACATCGGAACCATTGTTTGAAGAGGTTCGGAGACGAACTTCGCCGCAATCAACATCGCAAATTGTTGAAAAGGTGAAATTCTTCGCTCGTTTAAGATCTTGCCAGAAGATTGTTCCTGTTCACTTGCTTTAATCTCTAATTGTTTCAATAAATTCTCACTCGCACCATTGATAGGCTGCACATCTGATAATTTTCCTTGAACTACTCGTCGGTAGATGGTCCCGATGTCTCCTTCACAACGAAGCAGAGTTAACGTTTGTTTTCCATCCTTTGTTTTCGCATCAATATAGGAAACTTCCGTTTCTTCAACCACCTTATTCAGCGAAACATCGTACGTATAAATATCCTTAAAATCTGTCGCATACATCTTATCACCAAGTTGTAGCTGCTTGATTCGATGGAGCAACACATCTGTTTCAAAAATATTATGTGCCAATAAAACATAATTCCCTCTTCCGAGTTGTTGATCCACCCGATAGGTCGCCGCTCCCGTCAAGAGATTTTGATTGGCGATCCCAGCTAAAATGGGCAGATCAACCTCTACTTTTGGGATATTGAGCTTCCCTATCCCCCAGTTGTTGGTGGTCTCAAAACTATTCCCGCGAGCCTCTGCATAATTTGCGACATTGACACTCGCAATTTGTTTCTCTGCATAATTTGCTCGATTGACCTTATCCAAATTGAAGGTACTTAAGTGTTCACTTTGACCAACATCAACAGCTCCTATAGAGGTGTCTTCTTGCATTTGAACATAGCCGTATGCCGCTACTGCTAGTACCGTCATCATAGCGACAAAAATCAGTACAAAATAGAGTTTCGTTATTCGGAATAAACGACGCAGTCGTTTCCGTGCTTTGTTCACAACCAGCGGATCATCAGAACGGAACCGCTTGATATGGTAACGATAGATGCTCACTAAGATAATGAATAATAGTAGATTTATAAGAATGGTCGCTAACACAACGTTCTGATAGCTCCATAAATTTCGTTTATTAATTTTTTGTTTTTGCGCATCTTTATAAGGAATACGGTGCCCGTTCACTAATAGCCGATAGGTATTAATGCCTGGCGGTGTACACGTTAAAAGTGTCACCATATCCTTTCCTGGGACGATTTTTACTTTTTCCGCTTCACTAGGTAATATCTCCTCAAAGGATTCGATTTGGTAAGCCAATCGCTTTCCTAATATGTTGACGTAGAAAATATCCCCTTCTTCTAAGTTTTTTATATCGGTAAACAGAACCTGATTTTGAACGCCGCTATGGCCGGTAATAACAGAACGAGTATCTTTGCCCCCTATCGGGATCGAGGATTCTTCTAAATGCCCCAAGCCTTTATCGAGTGTTTTAAAAGACGTGCCTTGGTAAAAAGGCATTTGTTTAATGTCTATCCCAGGGATATCGATCGTTCCCATCACGCCGGATTCATTTTTAAGAACATTTTTATAAACCACAGATTCCGTGGTTCTGCCTTGTTGCTTCTCAAAGATATACTTGTTGTACACTTTCGCTAATTCATATTGTTCCTTTTTTTCTTTCGCCGACATTTTCTTCAATGCATTGTCATAAGAAGTACTCGCCGCACTTCGTTCACGATTGGCTAAGTAATTCCCAACAATCGGATACATTAAAACAATGATGCCAGCAACGATCATAAAAATGGCAAAGCTCATGACAAACTTATTTCGTTTATTATTCGGTTGTTTCTTCATGATCAGCCATCCTCTTATTCATTAATTTGGAAAAGAAAGAGTAACTCTTAATGCTCGAGTTACTCTACTTTCATCAAAAATCAAACTTCTTTGTTTTCATAACTCTAAATCCAATTAGAGTCATAATCAGAATGAAGCTTAAAACGAGTAATAACGAGTGGTAAGAACCGATATTCCCACTAGTTTGTGGTAATCGCTCGCTTGCACCAGAAGCACTGTTACTTCCAGATTTATTCGTGTTTGGCAGATTGCCCTTAGTTGGATCATCCTTCGGATCATCTGGCGTAACCACACTGGATTTCGGATAGAGGTACACGTCATTCAGTGCTTCTCCCGTTCGTTGTGGTAAAGGCAATTCCAGAATAACGGGTTCCATGGTTTCTTTTAGAAGTTCATGTTCCTTTTCTACAACACGATACGTTCCTTGAGCCAAATTTGTGACTTGAGCCAAGCCCGCATCATCGGTAGTCACTGTCGTAGTAAAGGCAGATTCACCAATAACAGGTTCAAAATCAGTCGTCCCTTGAACAGGAGAGACACGGGTAATCTCATAGGAAATCCCTTTTAGAGGATCTAGAGATTTCCCATTACTATCCTTGATTTCTCCCGCCTTCGTTCCGTCTAACGGCAATTGATTTTCCACGATCGTTGGATCTTCCAACCGATACTTCACGATTGAAATGGAATACCCTTCAGTCGTTGCTTTTTCTGCTTGAGCCGTGCTTCCAAAAGAACCACATGTCCCAAAAATCAAGAGAAAGATAAATCCTAGTTTGATAAACTTGTTCATTTACCTTCCCCCTTTCTTCTTAGGTGTGCGATAGTACCAAAGCATATAGCCAAATCCGAAGATTAATGCGCCGCTTGCCGTCAATAAAATCGCAAGTAGTGGGCCATTTCCACCAGTAAATGGTAGGTCCGCCTTCTTGTCATTCTCTTGATAAACCTTCACCGTTTGGTTTCCTTCCGTGATCGTGACTTTGATCGGATTTTTGATCAATTCATAGCCACTTGGCGCTTTGGTCTCGATCAAGGTGTGTTCCCCTGGGAACAGCTTCACAAAATTCAGATACCCACTACCATCTGTTGTTTCAGTCGCAAAAGGTGTACTTGCATCCCCTTCATAAACTTCAAATTCAGCACCACTTAATGGTGTGCCTGTTGCTTTTTCAGCTTCACTTAATTTTCCATCTCCGTTAGCATCGGTCGCCGTCCCTGTTGCATATTTAAATAGACGAATCGTTGATGGACGAACCAAACCGAGATTGACATCGGTCACATGATGTTTCGCGTCCGTTGCACCTAAACCAGCAACGTCACTCAAACTTGGTTGTTCATACTTCGGTGTTTGATAGGAATCCTTGTCTGCTTTTGAGTTCTTTGTTGGATCCGATCCTACCAGCTGCTTCGTGACCCTTACTTCCCGTTGAACGACCTTATCACCGATAATAAACTCCGCGATATAATCCCCCTCTGGTAAATTCTCAAAGAGATACTTCCCATTCGCATCGGTTTTCACTAACGAATCGCCAGATGCATCAATAAATTTCTCACCTGTTAGACTTTCCTCCACTAACTCTTTCTTATAGGAAGGAACTTCAAGACTGGTGCGATACAATTTGACCGGAATATCTTTGGCAAACGCTTCTGCCGCACCAGAGGCAACGTTGCCGATCAAGCCATCATTGCTGTCGTCATACCATGCCACACCGGATAGATCACGCCCATAGACCCGAACACCACTTGGGACCCCTTGAACAAACTTGTTCAAATGGGAATTCAGGGATGGTGCATTAATATATTTATCCCCTGCTTTTTGACCGGATGGTCGTAAAGTCAGAGAGATCGACATGTCTTTTCCTTGTTCCAATTCATCATAGACAGCCATGATTGCCCTAGCATTTTTCAATACCGTCATGTCGGAGCCTAATTTATACCAGCCAGAACTCAGAACCACCGCATTGGGATCCATATCCGCTGCAACAAAATTATTCGTATACCAGATCGTTCCCTGAACACTTCCCGGTAGCTGTTCCACTTGAGTCAATGAATAACTTCCATTAAAGTTCGTACCACGTTGATCCCCCATGTACGGCAATACATCCAGTACACGAACATTCTGCATCGGTATCACAGAATGATTCTTGAAGGCAACCGTGTACGTAAAGTCTGTCGGATGGGTATCCGAAGGCTTCGCCGGATCAATTTCGTTTCCACTTTCAATATGAGGCTTGTCCACGACTTTATCCACGACGATTACACCGGAATTGGTCACCGTAAAATCAGTCGTACTCGTTCTAAGTTGCTCTATAGAAGTATCCTTAATAGAAGGATCTTCTTCTAACCAGACCTCTGCGATTACTTTCCCAGTCATATCCGCCACATTGTTCACAAAATTCAACGCAGAAGAAATGATCGACGTATCAAACGTGACCTTAGGATTATAGGTACTACCTTCAGCCATATAGTCCAACACCCACTTCAACGTATGTGTACCATCGCCATTTGGAATAATTACTGGGTCTGGTAAGGGATTTCCCTCATGGTCTTTAGCCGACCCATCTGTATATTGTGTTTCCTTTGGAATCGTGACTTCATATTGAACCTTGTGATTATTCTCTGAACCACTCTCAACTTTTCCATCCACTGTCCATTTCACAGTCTCGTCTGGGGCATAGGTTTTCTTATCCGTTGAAATTGTAGGGCGAATGGTCATTCCAGCAATATATAAAGTATCCCAACTTAACCCAGACGGATAATGGGTGGAAACTAACTTTCCGTCGTCATCATATTTACTGGGTGTATATTTTACTTCTGACGTCCCTGGAGAATACTTAGTTTGTTCATTTTTATCAGTAAAATGAAACGCATTCGTGATACCTATGTTACTATTTCCTTCACTGTCTTTATCCGTAGAACCAGTTGCCTTTAACGGAGCCATAACAGCAATTCCGTTATACCCGTCAATGGCGAGAATATCATACGTCATTTTTACAGCAGAAATGACACCCGCTGTTTTGGCTTCCGCAACAGTTGAATACCAAGTATACGCCGCTTCGATTTGTGCTTGAGTTCGCAAATTGTCATCAGGGATTTTCGCACCAACACCATAGTAAAATTGTTTAGCTTTTGTTGAATTTGCTGCTCTAGATGTAGCTTGCTTTCCATCCTCAAATTCTAGACTATTCGCATTCCATCGACCATAAATCACTCCATTCGTAACCTCTGGATCAGTTGAAGTTTGAAAAAACTGTCCATAAATTGAATTCCCTTGCGTCGTTACACCGTCTCCGTTACTTCGATAGTCAGATTGAAGAGAACCAAGAGGCTGATTTTTACTATCTAAGAAAGTAGCAAAAGCTCTCATATCCCCCGGCCAATGTCGGTCCCAGGAAACTACCACTTTACTGTCTACTTCTTGAGACTGTCCTTCATATGTTACTTCAGAAACTGATAACGTATAATCTAGTTTACTAGACGTCCCCACCTGTTTCTCCAAGTATTCATAAGGAAAAGCGACTTGCATGGCCGCCACAGAAAACGGTTCTGTATTGCTTGGCATAGTAGCGCCATTAAAGAACCATTTATTCTTTCCAACACTAATTGGTGCATAGTCATCATTAGAAATTTTAATTGAATGATCTGATGAAACGTTTTCTACAGTTGGATTACCTGTATCGTATATACCTATCAAATTACTGTAGGATTGAGTAGGAGGATAGGTATTTCTTGTATATCCATATGGAGCTACAGTTCCTTGCAATGAAACTGGTTGATAAGAAGATACATAGGATGAGTACTCCGTTGTAAATTTCCTATTAGGCATAGAAACACCACTAAACCCATCGTATGCAATCACTTCCACAGGATCAGTTTCCGTTCCAATAACTAGTTCTTTAGTTGTGGCCCCTCCGGTGTATACTACTTTTTGATCGAGTTTGTATTCAATCCCTCCAACAGGATAAGTACAACCTTTGATAGAAGTAATATCTGTCCGTCCAGGAAGTGGTTTTAATTGAACATATGCTGCTACAGGAGTAACCAGACGATATGGTTTATCATCTGTCCCTGACACTTTTTCAAAAGTACTATTCTTACCAGCGTTTCGCGTTAACTTCACATCCACCAAAGGCTTCGCACTGACATAAACCGTATCATCTAAATAGGAAACAACACTCCCATCGATCACTTGATCAATGGTTTCTGTACTACCATTACTTAATTCGGCACTCTCAATCGTTACTGTAAATTTCGGATTCAATTCATCCCCGTTTACACCACCAAAGGTTTCCATCGTTTCAGTAAAGTACGC
Organism: Enterococcus sp. DIV0187; assembly: GCF_051713785.1. Lineage (NCBI taxonomy): Bacteria > Bacillati > Bacillota > Bacilli > Lactobacillales > Enterococcaceae > Enterococcus > Enterococcus sp. DIV0187. Next base: position 3,851,162 of record NZ_JBIOQO010000001.1, on the reverse strand, counting down.
TTGTCCAGTAGCTTTGCTTAAGGTTACCCAGCTACTCCGGGTAGATTTCTTTGTCCCATCACCGGTGTCAGTCATTGTACCGTTCGAAATTTCTGCCGTTTGTCTAATCTGACCGGAAGAATCTTTTCGCCATGCATCAGATAACTCAGTATCTAGTCGAATACGAAGCGAGGCGTATTTTTCATCGATATTTGAGATTCCAAGCATGACACGATAGCTCACCTGATCAAAGGTTCGAACAATATCATCATCTGCACTATTGTCATAGCCAGGTTCCTTTTTCGTATCAAAAGGAGCCAGACCCGTCGTTTTCCCTACATCGACATCTACCTTGAATGGCGTCGTAGTACTGATTGCTTTCGGATCAATGGCTGCTTTGGCCGTTGCGGCATCTTTGGCAGGTTCCTCTTCGCTCTCACTTTTCGCTGGCTCTTCAGTTTCTGTTGCTGCAGGCGGTTCTTCTGCCTTGTCTGTATCTACAGGCGCTGCGGCAGGTTGTTCTTGTTCGACTGCTTTTAACTCTTCTGTTGATTTAAATACGACCATGGATTGCTTTTTCGTCGTATCCTTCAACGACCGAAGCTCAACCATTTTTTCTTTCGTCGTCAGACGAGTGATCCGAACTTTTTGGACCTGGTCTTTCTCTAATTCAAAGTAGAAGTTACCTTTTTTATCATCCTTGCGAACTTGATAGTAAGGTAAACGCTTCTCTGCTTCACTCGTTATTACTTCTGTGGTTTCTGTTGTTGCATCCTCTTCTTTTGTTTTTTTACTCTCACTTGATTGTTCTGTCTTCAAACGGTCTTCAAAGAGTTTTAAGGCTTGACTCTTTTTAAAATCAGAAGCCTCCAATTGAGGATGCGCGATTTCTTGTCCTTCTTCATCTAAAGGAACAATAGAAACGGTGTCATCATACGATAACTCAAAAATATCTGTATCTTTTGCCTTAAAAGCGAGCTCGACAGTTTCTTTATCAGTTTCTAAAGAATCATTGGGAACTGCTTTATTTTCCACTGTTACACTGACTAACGAGTCTGGTGCTGATGCTTTTAGTGCTTTTCCATGGTAATAGAAGAAAAGAACTCCTATTATCAACACGACAGGAAGAAGGAGGGGGACCATGCGTTTTAATTGAATCGGTTTTGTCATCGTCTTCCTTTCCTTTCCATTGCCTTCTTAAGAGACAATCTATCAGCCGTTAAACATATATTTTGTCTAACAGATTGATACGAAGGATGTCTTTTTCAGACAATCCTTCGTAAGCAGTTTGCAATACAACGTATGTCATGCGCTAGTTATCGCTTACGCTTGACGACGTTTTTTTTCAATCGCCATCGTCGCTGTACCAATTGTAATGGCTCCTAAAGCAATCACAATCATCAATGTTGTACCCACGCCCCCAGTAAATGGCAGGTCCGTTTTCTTCTTGTTGACTACGGTTAGTTCTACAGCTGCATCATCTGCCGTATCCAAAGTTACCGTTACTTTTTGGGGATCTTTAATCAATTCATAGCCAGAAGGTGCTTTCGTTTCCACTACCCAATAATCTTTTTTGATGTTCGCTTTAGGCCATGTTGCTTCAACTGGATTCGTCGGATCTTGTTTCCCATCCCCATCATCATCAGTAAACCAATCCAATGCTAATCCATTGAATTCTGCTTTTCCGTTAAGAGAAGTTGCTTTTAGGTAAGTAACGCCGCTCGGTAATGCCGGTGTACTTGTCCCATCATCATTTAATGTATAAGAATTGCCATCAGAGGCTAAGTATTTCTTCGCATTCGCATCTGCTTCACTGGTCGCAATATGGAACTCCGCGCCATCCAACGCTGTTGACCCTTCATCTGTCTTTTCAATGTCAAATCCACCATCAAAGTACTCTGGATTCTCTTCACTTTCTTCTGTAACTGGGTCTTGTCCAGGAAGCAAGTATTCGATGCCATATTTATTGGCGATTGTACCGTTAAAGTCTTTGTCCGTCGTTACTTTGTACACAACTTGCAAGTGTGTGTCCTCATCAACAGTCACTTTTTTCATCCCAGCTTGCGTTAAACTAACAACGACTTCTTTTTTAGCACCCAACGTTAAATCTTCTACTTTATTTGGTGCAGTAATCTTCGTGCCACCTAGTGTCACTTCATATTCTGTCCCATTGGTTAATTTGACAGGATCACCATTTTTGTCTAACACGTAAACTTCCACATCTTGTAATTTCAGTCTTTCATCGATGCTATCGCTTACTCGGAAGTAGTTGGCAAATAAATCAAATGGCAAGTCGCCCGCTCCAATCACCAAATCCTTGATCGTACCATCTGCCGGATCCAACCAATTAGTAATCGTCATTTCTTTATCGATCTCACTGTACAGCCCTGATGGAAGTTTCGTTGTTGCTTCCCATTGGAAATCATTTCCCGCTTTGATTGAGTAGCCTTTTCCATCTTCGATCGTTTTGTCTAGTTCTGTATCCGTCACGATATTCTTCGGATACACATGGACATCATAAATCAATTTGCCAGTGTCATCTCGTTTTGTTTGTGGCAAGTGAACAAAGAATGGATCCATTGGTTTGTTGATCTTCTTCGTATCGCCGTTTTCATCTGTATACGTATAATCACCAGACACAGAATCTTTGATTTCTCGAACTAAGTAAATCCCATCCGCTGTTTTACCTGTGCCTACGTCAAAGGTCAATTTACCGTCAGCATCAGTTTTGCCAGTCAATTTTGTGAATGTTGCATCGACTTCCCAATCTGTACCTTCGACTTGTTTTAACGGGTCCGTCAAGGACGCGTTTCCTTTGGGCTTCACTCGGATAATTTCAAAGTTCACGTCTTTCATCAATTTCTTTCCATTAAGATCAGGTGCTTTACTTGGATCGGGATTGATTCCGTCTCCACGATCGCCTAATTCAGATGAACTGTTGATTTCATATTTCCAAATCGTGATCGAACGGTCAGATGTGTTGTCAGAAACCGCATTTGAACCAATATTTTGATCTACTGCAAAGGCAACATCCATCGTTCCTGCTCCCGCTGCACCCAAGACTGTTAATACACCCAACGTCATTGCTGCTTTACTTATCCATTTTCTTTTGCTCTTCATAATTATCTCCCTTGCTTTTTTTTGTTTTTTACTCCTAAATTAGCTAAAATAAAGAATTAGAAAGAAGGATTATCGATTTCCTAATTGCTTATTTTTTCCAATACATTCCAATACACAAATGGAGAACATCTCCTTCCAGTTCTATATTGGAAATTAATGAAAAACTAGTATGTCTGTCCTTCGATAAACATACCTCCTTTCAAAAGCTTGATATAAGTTCATCATTTTTGTTAAAACCTCTAGTTTTTAATAGATCTATACACTATTTTCTTCTTAGTCTTATAAAAAACTAGAAACACACCCCCACTCCCTTTGAATAGGGCTTTATCCTCCTTCCTTGACGATGAATGACGGCTTATCATAGAATGCTTAGAATTATCAATTTATTTTGGCAAAAAAAAATGAATAAACCGAAGGGTTCCTGCTGGGAGGTTCATTTACAGTTATAAGTAAGCGCTTTCTTGGTTTTTGAAAAAAGAATACCCCAAAAAGAGAGACTATTTTTTTTAAAATTTTACAAAATACTTTTTCTTAGAAAACTGTCCAATTCGTTAATTACTGAAAACCGTTGTTCTAGCATCGCGTCCACATAGGTATCCAACGTCATCTGTGTAGAGGCATGACCAAGAAGAGCACTCACAGAGGAAATGTCTTCTTTTATTTCTAAACAGCGAGTCGCAAATGTATGCCGCAATTGATGAAAATGGATATGGAGAAGCTCCGCTTTTTCACGAATCCGGTGAAAATGATAGGTAAGTAGTCGCGGTTCACATGGTTGACCATTGGTGGAAAAGACAAAGTGGCCTTTTGATTGCTTCCGATGCATCAGTAATAGTTTCTTCAATGTCTTACTCATAGGAATTATCCGCCCAGAAGCTTCCGTTTTTGAGTCTGCTAAAATCAATTGTGTTTTTTTAATCGGACTATTGGTTGGAATTCTTTGGTACGTGTGAACTACATGAATCAAGTTGGCATCAAAATCAATATCTGCCCATTTAAGCGCCGCAATTTCACCTATTCGCATGCCTGAATAGAGAGCGAGCAGCGAAGGGACCCCATAGCCCTTCTTCTCATTCAGTGCAATAGCCATCACTTTCTTTTGTTCCATGCGGGTCAAGGCCCGTACTTTGGTTTGTTTCGCCTTTGGAATTCTCAACTCTAAAAAGGGATTCGAATGAATCTTCCCTGTTTTCTTAGCGTGATTCAAACATTTATTCAATATTCTGAAAACCACTTGAATGGTTGAACAGGATAAAGTCTCCTGCAGTCTTTTTAAAAGAATTTTTCCTGAGTCAATCGACAATTCATTTAAACTAACTTCTCCAATCATCGGAAAAACATATTTTGTTAACTTATAACGGTAACTGGAAAGTGTTGATGACTTGACCTCGTCCTGAACTTCATCAAGCCATCTCTCGGTCCATTTTTCAAAAGATACCACTGAGGAACCTTGAATTTTTTGCAGGGATTGATAATGAATTCGAAGCGGATAAATTCTTTGCCTTACTTCCGTATAACTCTTCCCATAGACATATCCATACTTGATTTGTCCACTCGCTTTTCTCCCTTTCGGGAATCGCCCTTCCCAACGACCATCTTTCCGAAGATAAATATTTTCACCTTTGCGCATACGATCATTCCTCCTATTTTTTGACGGCGTAACTGACGGTGTATATTTTTTGTCCTATATAATCTTTTAATTGAAAAGCTAGGGATAGGAGTATGTCTATTCTCCTATCTTCACTTTTACTATTGAAAAATAATTATTTTCATAATTCGTATTGCCTATTAATAATAGATAATATATAATTGCTTTATGAATTATTTTCGATATGTCATATATTAGTTATTTTATTTTTGACGTATCCTGTTTGTTTCTAGTTTTTTATAAAACTATGAAAAAAACTCTTAAATCATTATATTTTTACAACAAATATTTTATGGAATACTAGGAGATCAAATAATTAATAATGAGAATTCGAATTATTAATAGATAGACGTAGAATCGAACTATGGCAAAAGAATTTCCTTACAAGCAAATAGAAAAAGCAAAATCACCCTTCTTAAGTTGAAGAGTGATTTTTTGTCGTCATATATTCATTAGAAAAACGCCAATTAAATCCAAAAATGACAAGCTTCATATAAACTTCCATTGAGAATTGTTTATACGATTGCTCCCTACATCAGCGACCATATACATAAAAAAAGTCTTGAATGATTTCACGGATATGTTATATTTTTAATATCGATTGGTAGCACCAAGAGATAATTGAAGTTTTTTGACCATGGCTGACTATGCCTGATAGTCAGTCTTTTTTTTTGTATTTGACAAGACAGACAACTGAAATACGGAAAAAAACGTTCGTTTCATGTACTAACATTTTTGTTTTAGATCAGACACCTTTGTTGGTCTTTTTCATACGATTATTTTTCCATGATCGATCTGATAACTGTATATCTCAATCTTATGATTGTTCCAGCAGAAGATCCTTTTATTCTTGTGTAACAACAAGATCGTAAACAATGTTTTCGTACTCATTGGAGGCTTTCTGTTCTGGCGAAAAAAAATAAGGTTTCCATCATCATCAGGCTTTGCTGCAGTCAATGGAACTAGTTTTCCACCTAATTGCGTATAAATGCCTATGTACTCTTCATGAAATGGATTCTCAGTTAATCTATTTAACATTTCACCCGCCTTCATTTCAAACCTTCTTCCATTGGTAGCTACTTGAATCAAATTCTAGCATGATTTTAGCCTTTCCAACAACTACAGATTTACTCACTATGAGGTACCGACAGGGGCTCAAACACTGATTGAAAACGTGAGAATAAAAAAAAAAGATACTCATTAGTGAAGCTGGTCGATTGCTGCAGCTAATAAAAACAAGTATCGTCTTTGTATGTGAATATTGCGGATTGATGGCTCACAAGTGCGTGAAATGATGATATCTAAATTGCATACAGTCAAAACAACTTAATTTCCAACAATAGTGCCCATTTTCATAGAAAATACTTTCCCGTATTCTTAACATTTCCAATAGTATGATCCGTTACCTCCTTGCGATCTTCCGATTACTTTATTACAATCACACTGAATATATGTTGGTGGCCAGGATAGAGCTTTGATGAACTCCTAAAATGGCACCATATTTGGTTCGAAGCATTCACGTCCGTTGATATTTTTAATCCCATTTTTTCATACTTAATACTTATTCCTGACAAAAAAACTCCAAGCATTGCTTTATTTGATCAAATAGAAGGAAATTACTATTTGAATATGATCAAAAACGGAGTGATAAAGTGAGATTTAAAAAAATTGTGATATTTTCAATTAGAGAATTTAACGATAACAAAGAGAAGGATGGTGTTCTACCACAAGATGGAATAGTTATTAATACCATGGTCAATGCCTCCACTTTCACTACCCATGTTTCAGTTGGTTATCCATAAACAATAGGCCCCTTCTGTAGTTCTAAGACTATAGACAAAGTCCATATCGGGGCTGATGTCTACAGTCTGTTTATGTGATTTTAAAAAATTTCTTTTCTTTTATCTTTTCAACTATGTTAATCTTCCTCGCGAATAATCGGAATTCGTTTATTCTTCATTGAATGTTTTGATTTCTTTATTTTTTGACGTTGCAATGCAAAAGTCATGTCAGTTGTTCGCTGAAAATAGCCCATCTCTTTGCTCCAACTCATTCCGCATTTGCAATGTTTTAATCCAATGAATTGTTGTTTCATAACTCTGTGACAATTAGTACATCGTCTTTTGGAATTATCATTTCTTTCCCCCATGGTGACTTCTCCTTCTAGTTTAATTATCTTTTATTTTTTACTTATTTCTATATCTGAGCATCTAGTTCTTAGAAATTGATAAGAGCGTATTTCGGTCTCCCCACCACAACAATGTTCTCTTAAATAAGAATATACCAAATACTCTGTCTCAAAAATCAGTTTTTCTTACTGCCTTCGATTCATAATCTAATATGTTTTCAATATACTTGAAGTTGGGGAGGAAGTCAGTCAATAGTTCAAAATTCAAGCTTCTATTTTTGTACAGATGCTAAATTATCCTGAACAGACAATTGCCACAATCTTTTTCGACCAAACAAACTTAATAATAACAGGGGCTCTTGTCACAAAAAAATTTCTTTAGAGCATTATTCTTTTCAGTCTCCAACATAACCACTTCCTAAGTTCTTTATCTTTGTCACTTTTTTCATATTCCTATCATAGGTAACTTTGAAAATATTCATACCAGAAATCCAATCCTCCCCATTCATTTTACTTTGGTGATAAGCTACAGCCAGACCTTCTATCTCATCCTGTTTCTCCACTTTCGGATAGACCTCTAAAGAAATCAACTTAGAGGTCATTCCATTGGCTTCCTGATAAGTATTTCTTTTCTGTCCAAAATACTCCTTTACTAACTCCTCAGATAAATAGTTCGTCACTTCCTCCTTGCAGTGTTTATAAGTTTCTGGCGTGAAGTTCAGATTTGCTTCATATAATTTCGTCACAGTAAGGACATACTCCCCAATTAGATCAGCATTCGTTGCCGTATCAGTTCTTTGTTTTTGTATTTTTTTTAATGTCTCTGATGAATTAGCCAATTGATTTTTCAATTGATCAACTTCAGAAGACAGTTCCTGTTCTTCCGATTTCACCTTTTTATTTTCCCTTTTTAGTATACTTGATGTTTCTCGTAACGAAACAATCGTTTGGTGCTGTTCCACATTCCAGTAGCTAATGCCAACAGTAATCACTAAAAGGGTCGCCAACACTATTGCTTGCTTTTTCATAAGCCTCCTCATTTCTTCGCTTCTTTTGCTAGATTTCCTATCCCTATTTGAATTTCATTTGTCTTTGCCACTTCATTGGTTAACACTACAATCGCATAGGGCTTGTCACTGAACACAATCCCGATATCATTCTCAACTCTTGGCAACTCACCCGTTTTGTTTGCTACAGGAACGTCTAGTTTACTTGGGATTTTTGTTTTTATTTGTTGCCGCTTCATGATTTCCAACATAGCTGAATACTTTGAATTGCCTTGATTCTCGTGAAGCCTTCTAAGAAACTTCATACAGTCTTGAAGAGAAGTATAATTCTCATTTCCTTGTGCCAACATTTTTCGTTGCAGTTTAGTACTGGAGTAGCCTTTTTCTGAAAAGAATTGATTCAATTCTTCCATCCCAACATGATCAATGAGTATATTGGTCGCCTCGTTATCACTTACCGTGATCATTCGTTCAATCAAATTTTGAACTGATTGCTCGCCTGCAGTTTCATCTATTCTTCCTTTGTCATAAAAATATTCCATGATAAATACTTTTATCACGGAGGCAGAGATCATTGGCTCATTGTTGTTATTCGATAGATATTTTTTATCATCAAAATAGAAAATACCGAAAGCTACTTTGCCTGCAGATTGATTCAGTTGGTCCAGCGCTTTAAAATTGCCTTTTTGTCCTTTGTTGCTGCTGCCTGCTGGTGCTCCCACTGCTCGTACAAAACAAATGTCTCCCGCCAATAGATAGCCAAAAGAGGTGTCTACTTGTCCTTCATGAACGGAATCAGCTCCATAGCCCCCCATTTCAATGATTTTCGTAGTATCCCCATGCCAGTTTTCAGCCAGAATTGCCGTATGCCCATCATTTCCGAACCCTGCGCCTAAATTGACCACAAGTATGTCACCAGCTTTTGCCTCACTTTCTGGTATTTCTTGAAGATATTGTTTTGCTCCTCGCGCATCAGAAGTCATAGTTGGAGTCGCCCATGCTACTTGTGGTGTCTTATAACCTGCTTTCGTAAGTACCAGCCAAACAAAACTTGAACAGTCTGCTTGTCCGCTCTTTTTTGGATTCATCGGATCGCCAAAAGAGGTTCTGTTTTCCTGAGAATAACTAAAGTATCCTAACAAGCTTTTTGCTACTTCAAGGATATCACCGCCATCACCAAGATTGGCTGTCGCACATTCCACTGCCAAATTTTCTAGTTGTCCCTTTGCCGCATTTTCCATTGCAACACTTGAGATTGGATTACTATTGCCGAATTTCGCAAACCATTTATCCGCTCTAGCATTCCGTTCCTCAGAATGCCATTGAGAAGAATCTTGGCTAAGTCCTTCAAACCATAACAACCATTGATGCTGAGCTTCATGAACATCATTCAAGCGTAGGGCCGCTTTCGCTTTTGCATAGTAAGGATTTTCCAGTTCTTGTTTTAAGAACTCTAATTGAAGTCCTAAGTTGGACATTTCTTTTCCTTTTTCAGCCGCAAATGCCCGTAGTGCTTCCTTGCGAGAACCTAACCATTGGGCTAACCCAAAGGCACCACTGGAAGAATTTTCAATCCCAGGATTAAATCCACCTGACTCAAAATCCATACATCCCATTGGTCCTGCAGCTCCTTGAGGTGTAGCATTCAGTTCATTTATAAAAAAATCATAGATCGCTTTTGCATTTTCTTCTGAGCCAGCATTGTCAATATCAACGGATACCATGCTAGGTCTATCCTGACAATAATTCTCTTCATCCACGCCCATGATATACATGCCTAGCATGAAAAAGAATCCAACAATCAATAGAGGGATCAAGCACCCTAAACAACCACATCCACATCCTCTGTTTTTCTTTGTCTCTTCCATCCCAGCCGTCCCTCCTACTAAATGAAAAAAGCCCTAGAGAGTCTTTTCTCTAGGACTGCAGATATTTTTATCTTTGTTGTGGGCTTCTTCCTTCTGGTAAAGTGAAGTCTCTACCCAATTGTGCATCAATTGTTTTTCTTGTTGTCTTGCTGCTAGTAGAATCGATTGATCCTTGATTCGTCCCAACGGATTCATTTGGGCTATCAATCATTTTTATGGTTCGATCCTGTTGTGATAATGCATTTACTTGTTTCAATGACTTCATCCTGTTTTGATTTGTGATCAATGCTCGTGATTGTTTCAATTGCGTTACTTGTTGAGTCAATGACTCATTCGCAACTAATCGAGGAATATTTTTTGCTAAAGGAATACTCTGTCCAATGTGTTTCATGGATGGTTGAGTGATAGAAAATTTCCGATCGTTCTCTCCTATTGCATTTCTACCTTGAAGAAGTCGATCAATAGGCAAAGAGGACGTCTGTAAGGGGATTTTTTTATTGATCTCTGCTGTTTTTTCATCTATTGGCTTAGCAGTTTTCCGTGGACGTAATGCTGCCACAGTCTGATGTATTGATGGTGACGGCATATTACTGACAAGCAACTTATCATCAAAGGGTAATTGTTTCCTGCGACCATCCGCAATCTCTAATGGTTTTTCTTTCGATTTTCTAGCAGGTGTAGCTTTTTCTTGCTTCGTCCGTTGATACAACTGACTGGCTGCCAAAATACCTGGATGGATCTTCCCAGCAATAGCTGTTCCTTTCAAAATAAGTTGCTCTGTCAACGCCTTGCCTCTACGAGTAGTTTGAGTGACTTCTCTTTTTGTATTTTGTGCTTTTGTTTTTGCTTTGGATAATATTCGATCCACTTGTCCTAAACCTAGATTCTCCAGAATGGCTTTTCGCTTTAGAAATACAATCAGTGAGACAAGCCCTCGAACAACCATATTGCCAATAAATCCTGCAACGGTATTCATCGGAATCAACTCATCAATACTATTGAAGACAAGAAAGGCCACTAGGATCAAGACACTATAAATCGATTTTTGAAAAAGAAAGCCAACAAACGTTTTGATCCCTCGAAAAATCAGATAGTCCATCCCAGGGAAAAAAGAGACAAGCAACATGAAAGCCAGTGCCAACAACATCAATAAGGCTCCTAATTGAAATAGAAAGCGCACCATCCCGATCATTAAAATCGGAATTCCTAATGAGACATTTAAGCTAGGACTCATGATCCCAACGATCATTTTATAAATGCTTTTCGTAGGTTGAATAAAGGCACGATAGGTTTCTTTTTGGTCATCCTCTTCTTTTGCGGCATCCGTAACGTCTATAGAAATAGTTTTTAAATCGTCACTTTTTATGTTTTCGGATAAAAATTCTGTGGGATCAATCCCTGCTTTGGCTAATTCATCAATATCTGTCGTGCCATAATTTAGCAATAAATAAGGTTCTACCACCGCTTTTTGATAATACATTTCTCGAATTTGCTTGATGGCGTCCTCACTCGTCGTAGCAACACTTAAATCATCAATGCCGTTTGTCGCTTCAAAAATCAAACCTTCGACTGCAGTAGAATAGGTGTTTAAATCCTTGGTCAACTTTTCCCCTTGACTAGCCACTGTCCCATTGCCAAACCATGGAATGGAGAATCCAACCACACATAAGAAACGAACCAATGTCTTTTTTGCTTGATTACCACTTTTACATACTTTCAAATAGAATATATAAACAACATACATACCTGTTAATCCTAAGCCAACAGCGTTGAATAGCTTATCGTAAATATTCTTGGAGAACTGAAAGAAGGTGTGAATGAGTCCATCCATTGCAGCACCTTTGTAGAGTTTTTCGATAACAAAATCAAAAACTTGCCAGACAATTTTATTGGAACTAAACATCATATTGGTAATCATTTGAATGAAGTCTGTCCCGTTCTTTCCAAACAGCATTTTCCCAAGCGAATACTCCGTATCACCAATGTAAGAGGAAAACGTATCTAGGTGGTACTTCCCAACCGTATAAAGATCATTCTTATCTGACTTTGCATAAACAGAAGCCGATAGAATCAACACGAAAAAAATGGAGAGTAAAACCAGATGGATCAAATATTTATTGCTTTTTTTCACAGCATCCCTCTTTCCTATTCTCAAGAAAAAAAGAGCCCGTTTCCAGACTCTTCAAATCACCGTAGAAGATTTCTCGCATTCATAAAAGATAGTAATTCTAAGCACCTTGTTCTTCTGCCTCACTGTTACTAGTCTTTTCAGTGGTCTTTAATGCTTCCGTAAATTCTTCAAATAAACTATGAACATTCAATTTGCCTACTCGTCCATAAATATCACGCATCCAGCATTGACCTTTGATCATTCGTTTCATCTCTTTTCGGTTCTCCTCGTTGCACTCCAATCCCAGATGAGTCAGAATTTTATCTCGTTCACTGTCTTCATCAAAGGCAAAGACTACGCCATAATTGCCCTTTTCATCTTCTGTACCCAAATCATCAATAAATTGCGTATCCAATATCAATTGATTCATTTGCGACCGACCTACACGAGCCATTGAGGAAATGATGGCTCGACCTGAATTCGATTTGTTGAATAGCGATAGGTAATCCTTTGAAGTTATCTTCAGATTTTCCCCCGCTCCACACCGTACGTGAGACTCTCACCTCATACGGCGCTCTATCGTTTATTTATTGAATTCATTTTTCTTAATCTTTGAATCAGTTAAAAGAAGAGTCAATTGCTCATTACTATTTCATTGGGTATTGGTATTTCAGGATTATTTACTAATTCGCGAAGCTTATTTAGTCTTTCCAATTGGTCTGATGGCAATGCTAATTGCTTCAACAATCGTCTGATTATTTCACCTTTTGTTGCATGAATAAGCATATGGACTTCTTTTGTTACAAGAACTAGGTTCCGATAGGAATCGTTTTTTGTCTCTTTCCAAGTTTTTTTATGATGACAGTGGAAGTCATCCAGAAACAGTTCTTTTCCTGTTATTGCGCATCTTCCTTTTTGTGCGACAAATAGTGAAATGCGATTATCATTGAGTTCAATACTTGCTCTCTTATTTATCACAGGATGTTGACGCAACCAGTGTATTTTCCAAGCTGGAACAGACTGTTGTTCTTTGTGTATCGAACGTCGCCCTTCTGGCGTATATTTATTGTAGGCATGTTTCTTTAGCATAGGTATTCGCATTTGAACATAGCCTAAAGGTAAGATAGGATATTCTTGTAGGTATCTTACTTGCTTTGACTTTAGATATCTCTTGATTCCTTTGTCATGACCTTTATATACACCAATTTTTGTTAGCCCATGGAGATGGAAACGGTTGTAAAAGCTAACCATTAATTGATAATTGATTGGCATAACGTCGATATTTATATGAGTTGCCATGCTGTAGTATTGGTGAATACCAATTATCATAGAATTGTATTTCTGAATTTCTTTGACGATATATGACCGTGTTCCAACCTTTTCAATTTTTCTCATTTGTTTCTTGAGGCCCAATTTAATACGCTTTAGTGCTTTTGGCGAAATATGGGAATGACAGATTTTCCTGCCTCCTTTTGAAACAAGTTTAAGTGTGAAACCAAGAAATTCACTTGGTTCTTTTTCTAGATTGGTGATCTTCGATTTTTCTTCTGAGATAGAAAGCTTTAATCGTTCCTTTAGCCACAATTTAACAGCGTGGAATATTTTATGTGCATCTGATCTGTTTCTACAAAAGATTTTGAAGTCGTCACAATATCTAACAATATACATTTCCTTTAAAGTAGTTGTTTTACGTAATTTAGTAAAACAATACCCTTTGTTTAAATGACCCTCTTTGCTAAAATAAGGTTTAAGTTCCCGACACGTACGTTCTTCCCACTGCTTGCCAATCCACCAATCAAATTCGTTTAAATTGATATTTGCTAACAATGGACTTAGAATGCCTCCCTGGGGGGTTCCGAGGGTAGGAATTTTAATATTTCCATCAGGAAAAACGATTGGTGCTTTTAACATTTTCCGAAGAATAACCAATAATTGTTTATCTCGGATACCTAATGTCCAAATTTGGCGCATTAGTTTCCCATGATGAACATGGTCAAAGAATCCTTTAATATCAATATCTACTACATAACTCATATGAACTTTATTTATTCGATGTAGACACATAGCTAGAGCGTTCTCCGTAGAACGTTGCGGTCGAAATCCATAGCTACGCTTGTAAAACTTTGCTTCGCAAATTGGTTCTATTACCTGTAAAATACATTGTTGAGCAATTCGATCCCAAATTGAGGGGATCCCCAATGGGCGTTTCCCACCATTTGGTTTCGGAATTTCTACTCTACGAACTTTTCTTGGTGAATAATTTTTGAATCTTTTTTTCACAATATCCAGAAAAGTTGCGTAGCGGAGTTTTTCGATATCTCTAATCGTTACACCATCAATACCTTTGGTTCTGCTACCTTTATTACTTTTGATTGTTCGATAAGCAAGTTGAATATTTTCATCGGAGGTAATAATATCCATAAGATGATGGAAAGTATTTCCATTGCAACTTTTTCCATATAATTCATCAAAAGTCTCCGTCATTCCGTAATATTCTGCATAACGCAGCTTGTTATCTTTTAAGATAACTTCTTCTCTTACTGTTTGTTTCATGGTTTATCACTCCTCTCGTCAGATTCGTGACCTTTTGAGTCTTACCAGAATCCATGAGTAGTGATTAAGTTTTATTCAATAAATAAATGACTTGTGGCTATTCCTCCAATTCCATTACAGAATCTTCTTTGGTCATGCCACTACTCTCACTAAAGATGATGAAAAGTTATGATTTCCTTTTCTACGTTTCATTGGTTGTGCATCCCTCCACGTCTTTAGCTTTCAACGTTCCCTTAACTCTATCAATGCTGAACTTAGGTGCTGACTTTACCCCACTGAATTATCATGTGCCTGTAACACATCAAGGATTTTCATAGGATCTATTCTTACTCATCCTCAATTCAATTGTTCGTATATTTCTATACGTTAGCGTTTGGAGCGTACATTCGCCAGTTCGTCAGTCCCGAACGGGACATTCTCACCATATTCAACTTTTTGTGACTCCCGGCATATCCGTTACATATCCTACCTCTAGGACAATTTCGATAAAGATAAGTCTTCATTACGGTAACCTTCTGCCGACCTTACCGAGCTTCATACAATAACTTTTTGCACGAAATCATTGCATGTCGGGGGATTAGAGGAAGCGTTTCAAGACGTTACTCTATCATTCCACTTCTCAAGTTAAGAGTTCTCCGCTCTTTTAAATTAGTTTTCTCGCTTATTGTTTTCTAAGCGACAAATTACTAGAGCGTGCGCAGTCTTTTCAACTACAAACGTTTCGCACAAATCCAGGCTTCCGTAAAGTAAACAGCGGTCTTTTTCTCAATATCTCGTTTCCCAAACATTTCACAAAAGCGACCTAAACTGATCATTAAACACAAGGCTTTTCTATCGGCATCAGAATAAAGTTCAGGCGAGATATCATCTTTCGGCAATGTTAATCCTTGAATTTCCAGCACGGTTGTCTTCTCTTTAAAATCCAGTCCATTATTTTCTCCATAAGAAAAACCTAAACGTAGAATAGAATCGGTAATACTCAATTGCAAGAATCGGCCATATTCGTGAATTTTTTCATCTGAATGTTTTTCTAACCAATCCACTACATGTAACAACCCCACCCGTTCACCCTCATCACGGCGAGTCAGTGTTTTCTGAATCCCTTCTAGTACGGCTCCTTTCAATTTGTGTTCTGATCCTAGTGGACTCAATTCATCGATCATATCTTGAGCCACTTGCTTTGCCTCAATTCGATCCAAATAAACAAAAGGGTCCAATACGCCATAGTTTTTCTCTTTGTTCACATCTAAGGTGACATAACTGATTCGATTAAGATGCTGGACAAACAGCGGATAATTCTGCTGATAATACGGATTGTTCACTAGCTTATTAAACCATATTCGTTTTTCAGATTTTGGATCAATGAAAAGACTTTGGGCTTCTAAAAACGAACTGTAGAGAAAAATTAATCCAACAAGAAATGTCTTTCCTTTCCCTGTTTTTCCAGTGACCGCCATATGTGGTGCATCATACAAGGCCCCTTTGATCCCTTCTGCAATCGCCAAAGGATTCAAAAAAACATACTTGTTGGAAGCATAAATTAATTCTTCCAGTTCTGTCTTCTCACCTTTTGAGCCTTTCAACCCCACCACATCTTGTCGGCCAATATACCAACCCGAATCCATCCCTAATTCGGTAATGGTCCCAAAAAGAAGCTCAGCTATGGCATCCACGTTCGTACGTTGCTTCCAATGTGTTTGATTTCCAAGTGATTGACCCATTAATAATTTGTAAAATAGTTTGATTTGATCATTCTTTCCTCGGCAAATTTTCACACTTTGACTCAGCAATTTTATGATGGTTAAACTACGATGCCGTACTTCTTGTCTAGTTTTTCCATATACAACGAAACATCCTAACCAATCAATGATAGGTTCCCCACTATTCATTCGCTCTCGCATATGCTTCAATAAATAGCGAATCGTTAGTACACGATCCGTTGGTTCATCCCCGTGTTTTTCTTGATCATTTTGTTCATCCTTAAACCGATTGTTCAACCATCCGGCTCGAATTTGAAGTCCTTGAGAACCCGTCAATTCTGGATAATGGAGTTTCATTCGAAATTCTACTGGAAAATTCAAATCCTGCGCAAACTGAAAGATATTCATATTGCTCATATTGTCAGGAAAATTACCTATTGGCAGAATAGATAAAAAACTTTCTCCCAATTCATCCTCTATTTTTAGAATTCCCTTCCCTTTTTTGATCGGGCGAATCACTGCCGACTGAATATCCTCAATATCCTGCCAATGATTTTCATCTTCAATTTTATGGGACATTCCTCGAATATACTGCAGCCGATTCACATAGATCATTTCATTTTCATCTAAGGGTCGGATTGAAAAAGAATAAAGTAATTGTGTCACTTCATTTGAAACTTCTAGCATTCGATCCAATAATTCTTTGTTATCAATCCATTCATAGCCAGCAAAACCTAAAACCTCATCGACCAATTCTGTCGTCAACTTGGTAAATACCTCTTTTAAATTTTCGGCTATATACTGGTCTTTTATCTTTACGCCCAACAAAAAAGAAGGACGATAAATCGTACCTTCCCTTTCTAATAGATTGACTGTTTCACTTGAATAGTACTCGCCTAAATTTGGATTCTCCTTATCAAATCCCTCGGATAGTTTTGTGAACTTACTGGATAGATTCATCGTTCGAGGAAACATGATTAATTCCACATCTTCATAAGGTGCAAGCAATTGTACTAAATTTGCCATATGCTCTTTATTCTCTTGAATGGCATTCGGATTATTCTGTGAAATGGTTTTGGGTGATACTTGGTAATATGCCCAGATATCATTGTCACTTGTCAGTAATAGATTCTCTTTCAATGCCTTAATAGGACTTTTAGCAATTGTCATTTCATTCCCCATTTGTTCTTGTTTGTTTTATAAACTGTTGCTGAAGTTCTTCCATATAATTTCGTAATAGGAACAAAATTTCATTAAGGTCTATATCTTTTGCGTATGCTCGCTTTGAACAATAGTTTGGCCAATACGTTTCCTGAATCAATTTATTTTGTTGGATCAGATCAATAACAAAAAACCAATCTTCAAAAAAACTCGCCTCAATAGGAAAACCACTTCGAAACTTCCAAGTATTTTCAAAGGCTAGGAAGCAGTCTTCTATTGATGGCAGATTGGGATCAGAAAGAATTAAATAGATATCATAGAAATCTTTCATACGAGAATTACTTATACTTAGGGTAAGAATCGTTTCTATTTTTTCTGCAAGTATGGTTTCTATTGGGTAAGCATAGACAGTGATTGCCCTATTCTCCTGCTTCTTATCATTGAACAATAAAGGAATCTTACGCAATTTAGGTTCCGGTGTAATTGCGTCACCAACGCCAATATCAAGAGTAAAATGATAACTTGCGTTTTCACCTAGAAATTTTAAAACAAATTTCGCCCTAACTCCCGCATATTTTTTCTGTTCTTGAATGGAGTCAACGCTCAAAACTTCCATGGCAACATTATCGTTCAAATCAACTGCTGCAATTTCTTCCAAAATTATTGAAAGCTCTTCTTTATCATTAGACATATTTCTGATCAACGTATCCAAATCCTGAGTAGTACGTTGTTGGATGTCATAGATTGTCTCTAACAAAAAGCCGCCCTTAATAACAAATTTATCGAGATATGGTGTGGTTTCCAATCTGGCAAGGAAACGTTCGGTAACAAACCGCACATAATACTCCTCATATCCTACATTTCCATGCATATTTCTAATCATGTCTTTGAAACGTTGAGGATTCAATTAGTATAACCTTCTTTCTAAGTAGTAGTTGACCTTGTTCAATACGCCATCAGCGGATGCTATGCGTTGAATCCTCGGTATAAACTTTGGATAATTCTCAATGTATTTTTTATAGGCCTGAACTTTGATCTCTTCTTCAACAGCGAATTGTGGCTTCACGATATCAACAAGCGTTTGTTCAAGAGTAGCTACAAAATAAGGAAGAGAACTTTGTTGAGACACTTGAGAATGCGACTCCATCTTTGTTTTCACATTTTTTATTAAGCGAATCGGATCATTGTCTGGATAAAAAATCTTTAGTTGCTGCCTTGTATTCGAAGTACTGGTATCTTCTATTTTAACTAAAGATTGATCCCCAAAATGAATTTGTTTCAAATTATAGGTTCTAGGCATATACATAATTGTCTCTTTTGGTATGACATCAGAATACCCATAAAAATATAGCGCTGATTCTAGCGCAATAGTTGCTTTACTATATTTTTGTTGAAACATAAAAGGACCATCGATTTCGCTTTCTTGATAAACGTACGAGCCTGGTGAAATTTCTAATAATTCATATTTTTCTACAAATGATCGAAAATTGTATCTGCTGATTCCAACTTCCAGCATAAGCGTCCTAATAATGTTTCCATTATACTTACTAGCCATTTGCAAGAAAATATATTCTTGTGAAGTTGGCTTTGGCATTTCATTTCCGAGCAAGTATGGTTTGAGAATATCTTCTGCATAAAGCGGTTCAATATAATTCATGACATCTCGCAAATGTTTATTAGATAATCTTTCAATCCGTTGAGAAAGAAGCTTGCGGAGTTCTTCATTTGAAAAGTCATGCTTCTTTTGGTTTTTATTTTCATTCATCAAACCCTCTCCTTCCAAGGATAACGGCAAACAATCCATCTATATGATTTAATACTACCATTTCATCAAATAATTAGATATATTTTTACAACATTAAATCGTTCAACAAAATAATTTGCCGTTAATACTCAAAATACAAACCTCTTTCTTAACTAGACGAATAATGAGTAATATTTGACAAAGCTATCAAACATTTAACTATTGATCTTACTTCTTTGTCTTGCCTCTGCTAATAACTGTAATTGCTCACTGATTTTATTTGCTTCACAAATACTCTCATCCGTTACATTTTTTTCGTTGGTAATTGCTAAATTAGCGAGTTCTAGCTTTCTATCCATCAAATAGCAAGAATACTTTATCACTTCGCTTTCGGATAATGCTTTCATTTCCTCGAAAGTTTTAGTTTTCAACACCAAAATTATCACACCCTTTTACGGATTAAAACTCGCATCTCTTGAGACATGCGAGTTTACTTACTATTTGAAATGCAGGGTTTCATCTACTTCTGATTGTTTATAGGTTTTTCCATTGTAGAAAACAACACCTCGCCATTGAATCGTCGCAATATAAATAATTAGATCAAAGATATAGTAATATATCTTCTTTCCATCAGGTTGGACCTTATTCATTAGAAGTACACTTCCTGCAGGTATTCCGATATAGCATAGAGCTGGAAAGAAAGGAAGTGTCTCTGATATTCCTTGGATTACTTCCCGAAAAATTCCCCACATTAATCCCAACACTAATAGGAAACTTCCAATGTTTGCTGCAGCGATTGGTGCTGGTAATCGACCTAAATTTCCTAAGTCTTGTATCCGATAGGGTTCTTTGAAGGCCGCTGAGTAATTGTATGGTTCCCATTTCATGATTACCCACCAAACAGCTTTCCGATAATCGTTCCCATGCCATCAAATACTTTTTGTGGATCATTTAGGAAGAAATATGCTACCGCTCCGCCTACAAATGCAGAAATAATCTGCACTACTTTGGATTTTGCAAAGTTTTTGGAAGCCAAATAAACCACCAACATAATGATCACATATTTTCCTTGTTCTAAAACAAAATCCGACAATCCTTTTAATCCCATATTGTTCCCTCCTTGATAATTACCACGTATGTGATAATTGCTGGACATAATACTTATCCGCCTTTTTCACAACTTCAATTGACATGTTCTCTTGCCAAATCAAATCGATTCCCTTGTCCTTAAACTTAACTGCAACCTTCACCAGTAGGTGATCATTTTCTTGAAACACTTGACCACTGACTTGATCAATGGTTGCTGAACCATTTAATCCTTCTGGATCATCCATCATGTAGCGCATATCTTCTGACGAATTTTCCGCATACTTTTCTAAAAACTCCTCGATATACGCCATTACCTTTTCACGAGTTGTTGCATCGACAGAATCATACTCGTTGGGATCATAATCTAAGATTTTTGCTCGTTCCTTGTTCTCTTTTAATGCCGTGAAATAGGGATAAGAAATGACTCGACTTCCTGCTTTGGACGATTGAAAAGGAATATTCAATAATTGGCTGACCGTCAATTTCTTCACTTGATCCTCTTCATTTTTTGTTTCAATGAGATAGGTCACTTTGTAGCTTGCTGTCGCAATCCCATCTACTTTTTTCAACGAGGTAAAAGCGGCTGATTTAAGTGTTCGCTTTACAGAAAAAAAGGAATCCTCTTCCTTGATCCCTTTTGCATAATACTCTTTCAAGAGTGTTTCTTGGCGCAATTTCTGAGTCTCATTATCTTCTGAAATTGCCATATACAAAGCGACAAATCGATTCATGAATGACTCAATCTCAGGGGTTAAAACCACTGAGTTGCTAGATTCCTTTTTATTCTTCTGCTGAATCGTGACTACTTCTTTATTGAGTGAACTCATTTTTAATCGCAATCCCTGGGTTTGAAGAATCGCCAAAACGCCAGAAATGCTCAAGAAAAAAATCCCTGCCCAGAAAACACGCCTCATTGTTTTAGTATGGATTCTTCTTGCTTTAGGGATTTTGTCACTTGTTGTTTTTTCTTTTTTCCGAAGAGATTGTTTCTTCATTTCTTAGCCAACACCTCTCCAATGATCAACTTCATTCTATCGTTTAAACTTCCAGATCAAACCAATCATTGAAATCAATCCCATCCCTAAAATGGATAATCCATTGGCCCCGACTTCACCAGTATTAGGCAAAACTTTTGTGGAACCATCTGCCGCTTTTATAGAAATGTTTCCGTCAGGCAAAGCAGTTACTGCACTATCAATGGCCGTTAATCCTGCTGGAGTTTCTTTATACGCTACACCATCCTTAACCGATATAATTTGTTCCCCTGTATCGGTCACGATAGGTGTTTCTGGCGTAGGTTGATGAATAATCTCTCCAGCCCCATTCTCAGGTGCTGCTGGCTCTTGTGGTTTCTGTGGTTCTTTCGGCTGCTCTGGTTGAATCGGTATTTCGGGTTCAGTCGGCTTTTCTGGCTCCTTGGGTGTTTCAGGAACTTCTGGTTCAATAGGTGTTTCTGGCTCAATAGGTGTTTCTGGCTCTATTGGGATTTCAGGTTCTACAGGAATTTCGGGTTCAGTCGGAATCTCTGGGTCCGTTGGTTCTTCTGGCAGCTCTGGATCAGTGGGTAACTCAGGATCAGTCGGCAACTCTCCTGGTAATTCTTCATCCAATCCCTCTGACGTTGGCAAAATCATCAGTGGTATTTCTGAGTCTGCAGTTGTTAAATTTAGCTCATTGGCGTTTGCCATCTGACCTCCAAGCTGCAGCCCGCACAACGTCATACTTGTAATAGCTAATAAGGTGATCTTTCTATTTTTCATATCTTGTTTTCTCCATTCATTAAAAATTTATTTCCAAAGAGAAATCCGTTATGAACTCATAACGATTCATAAATAATTGAGTTAATCCCGATACTATTTCCGTAACTAACTGAACATGATCTTCATCAGGATAGATTTCTTTGCACTGCTCAATCACTTCTTTGGTACACCACTGCATAAATTGCTTTCTTTTTCGCTCTCGCTCATTGATATATCGAACTCGTTGCTGTACATACCGTTGATACATTTCTGGATCATGTTTAAATTGAACTTTCATTTCTTTTGGTAATCCAACAAATGGCTGAATGGTAGGTTTCATTGTTGCTAACACATCGGCAATCAAGTGTCGGAATTCTTGAAACTGAGAATGATCATACAAAACTTGGAAATTGACCATGCTATATGGGGCCTTCCTTTCGCCATCTCAAGGGAATTCTTTGCGTTTCAATTTTGGTAATCTCGGAAGAATGGTAGTAACAGACACGTCCATTTTCTTCTATTCCGACAAAAGAATGATCGCTGAATAATTTTGCTACTAAGTCTGCCGCTTTATAGTTTGTATAGTTGGCATAGAAGGTGTAAAAAGCGAAACGGCCATCTTCAAATTTTAGAAGCAACTCATAGCGGTTCCGCTTGAATCCTCGTTTCCAAGACAGCTTGTCTTTCCTCTGCAACCAATCAAATTTTGATCCTAAAACATAGAAAATTACTTTCACTAAAGCAACCACAATTCCTAATAGAACAATGACTCGAATCATTTTTCACTCCTCCTGGTTTTTCTTCATGTACACGGAGTAAAGATCAAGAAAGTCATCGGCCAATTGCTGGATCACATAGTTCTGCAGGAATCGATTGTTCTGAATACGCATCATTTCATAGCCCTCAGTATAGTGATCCTCCTCTTCATACCGTTTCATTGCTCGATGTTGTTCACTTTGTAGCACAAAGGCAAAATCAGTCGATCCAAAAATTGTGACCGACAATAAGCCGTGTGATCGTAAAAGACCAACATATCTTTCCGCAAAATGTTCCGCATTCATGATATTTTTTTCTCGTTCTTGAAACAGGTACTCACGAGCAATAACCGCATTGGTCACACTATCACTCAAAAACCGATAGTCAGGCGGCCTCTTTTGTTCGACTTCAAATTGTCTATACAACAACCAGGCATATCGGTATTCTGCTTGAAGGTATTCTTTCTCTTTTGGAAAGAACTCATCAATCGAACATAACCGCCGAATGGCTGATTCAAACAAATGCATGTAATGCTCAATAAATTCCTCTTCTAAGATAGGCTTTCCAATAAACTCCATTTGCAGGTTCACCTCCACAAAAAAGAGCCTTAAATAAAGACTCTTTAGACAAATGATTCAGATTTAATTGCCAAACATCACGCTTTGCGGATTAAGCAACATGCCTTGAGAAAGGCTGTTATCCTTACAAAGCTCAAAATGAAGGTGGCTCCCTGTACTGTTGCCCGTACTTCCCACATAACCAATGATTTGCCCTTGTTCGACTTGATCCCCAGGCTGAACAATATACTGTTGCTGGTGGGCATAAAGAGTCGTCATACCATCCTCGTGCTCAATGGCAACGACATTCCCCCAACTATAATGGTATTCCGCTTTTGTGACTGTTCCTTTTTTACTGGCATGAATTGCTTCGCCTTGATTTGCAGCCATATCTAGCCCTCGATGGAATTCTGAGCCACGGTTTCCATATGGACTTGAGATTGTGTAATGATTCAATGGAACTATATAGCCTGCAGCACTAACTGGCGCACCTTGAATCTCTTTGTCATATGTGGTCAAATCATAGGTTTCAATCAGACCATTTAACTTTTGATCGTATTGTGTATCTGTCGCATAACGCCCCTTCAGAAACTTCGTTGCTTCTTGATACGTTTTTGCATTCGATTTCCACACACCTGCATAATAATTTGGATCACCTGTAAGACCTTCTTTTAACAAGGTGGCGTAATCATTGAAGCAATCTTCATAGTTCTCATAGACTCGAAACCCAGCTTGCGTCGCATAAAGGGTTTTGTTTCCTAAGTCTTCTTGTGTTGCCATTGAAACAGATTTTCCGTTGTGAGTTCCCTTGATACCAAACAGATTATAGTTCGGTGCTTGTGCCAATTGGCTTTGACCAGAGCCCGATTCCAAGATTGCTTGTGCGATCATGACAGACGCATAAAGGTCTTTTTCCTGTCCAATTTTCCGAGCAGACTCACCTATTTTCCGAATAAAACTATCGACTGATTCATCCTTTTCAAAGTGAATCGCTCCATCTTGAGTGACACTGCTTGATGGTACAGAGCGGGATAAATCGACTGTTGCTTCTTGATCAATCATCGTTTGTCGTGTTGAGATTTCTTGTGGACTTTGTGGTGTTTGTTCTACTGCTGGTTCCTTCTTAGGATCTTCCTGTATGGTTTCTTCTTTTGGCTTCTCTTTTTTTGGTGGTTCTTGGCTACTAGAAGTTGTAGATTCTGATGGTTTCGTCATACTACTAGAAGATTCAGCGCTTGATTGACTCCTCGAAGTGGTACTGCTTTCACTCAATTCTGTAGTAGTTGATTCACTGCTTGAACCGCTGCTATCTTCTGTTGATCCCGCTGTTTCGGTAGATTGTTCAACTTGTTCAGTTGTTTCTTGAATGGGCAGACTGTCATGTGCCAAAACAGTCACTGGTGTTGAAAGAAATGCCTGTAAACTAAGTATTAGTGCCGAAGTAATGGTTGAAAATTTCTTCATTTAATCATCCCCTCATTCAATCCTGTTGTTCATCATGTCATCGTATTTTCCGGCGCTTAACAAAGCCATCATAGATACACCTAATGTCGTTCCTGCTATAAATGCTAAAATAATCCAAATCAAAATAATCTCCTCCTATTTTTTTAAAGCTCAACCTGTTTGCGAGTTGCTATATGTGTCGAAATAAGAAGTCCCTCCAAATAACTGATTCCCATCAAAAATGGGAACTCATTCAATACCGTAAATAGATAAATACAAAGAGTTTCAATTGGAGAGAATTTGGGTTCTTGCTTCCCCTGCTTTAATCCTTTTTTTGCTTGTACGTCATTCTTTGTTTCACGGAATTTGTTTTGCGAGCTAATCATTGTGTCATCAATGAATAAATGACTTTCAACTAATCCCAATCCAAGCTTGACTGAATCACTAGCTTTACTTACTGGATATTCCTTCAAAAACTCCCCTTGAACAATCGCACGATTGGACGTATTGATGCCGCCTTCACATCTGATAAGCGTCAGAACTGCAGGTTTATCATCATCTGGAATAACCAACAGATCACCACGACTTGCTGGTACGACTTCATTTTTTGTCGCTTGATACTCATACACATTCGTAAAGTCAGTCGCATAAATGATTTCCTGTAAAGAAGTTTTTGGTAGGCTTCCAAGGATTCCGCCTCCTTGAACTAAATTGTGAGCCAAAAGAACGTAATTGCCGCTGGATAATTGTTGATCCTTGTAGTATGTTCCAACACCGACCATCAAGTTTTTATTTGCCATTCCTGCAAGAATTTTTGAGTGAATGTTTGCACTCGGAATAAACAAAGCACCTATGCCCGACTGATTCACGATTTCTGTATAATGTAATTGCGCTTTCGCATAGGTCTTTGGTGTAACGGGCTTAATTTGTCGTGGACAATAAACGGCATTCTTTATTTTTCGTTTCTGCTTTTCTTTCATTTTGCCCTTGGATTCAATAGGATAGGTTAGTTGTTCTGCCTGCTCATTCGCATGAAGTAATAACTGATAGCCATAGTAACTTGCGACGGAAAAAAACACCCCACAACTCAACCATAGAATTGGAAACACCTTCCAAACTTTTTTCATCATTTCTTGCCTCCTCGTAGCGGACAATAAAAACAGCCAGATGCTAATTTACTAACACCTGGCTGGTATTGGTTCACTATTTTGATTTTCAATATTACTTTTTAGAAAATGATCTTCCTACTACAAAATAGCCTTACCCCTTCTTCTAGAAAAAGTAAGATTATCATATGATTTAGTCATTTTTCGCTTTATTGGGAACTCTGAAAAATCATTCGTTCATTAAGATAGATAATAAGATTAATTGAAGTCCAAATGCTCTACAAAAGTTCATCATGGCTTCCCGTTCTTACCATCGTCAAAACAAGCTTTGTAGCATTAATTTTGTAAATCAGCAACCAATCCTTGTCTAAATGTAACTCTCGATACCCTCTCCAATTTCCTTTTAGCGCATGGTCCTTATATTTTCGTACTAATGTGTCTTGATCATTTTCAACAAGCAGTTCAACTACGTCTTCAAATTTGCTTATTTCGTAGTGTTTTTTCATTATTCTTTTGAAGTCTCGCTTAAATATGGACGTATATTCAATCTTCCGCATTTAAATGCTCCATTAGGTCTTTGACGGAATCTACTTTTGTTGTCATCCCATTCTCTACTTCATAACGAGCAATAATGTTTTCTACAGGTTCTCTACTTGGTTGGAATGGTAAACGCTGTTCTCTGACGCTTTGCTTTAAAAAGACTGTCACTGCCGTTGTTAAATCCATTCCCATATCTTTGTAAACCTCTTTTGCTTGTTCTTTGAGTTCTCCATCAATACGAATATTCAAACGTGATACAGTCATGAAATCACTTCCCTTCATCACTTTCATTTTATCACGTTGGGATTACGTTGGCAACACGTCCGCTTATTATTTACCTTGGTTTGAGATCATTCTGAAAACGAATATTACTATATTTCAGAGTCACTATCTGCTGAATCGATTTAGATAATTCTAGCTATTTTTCTTGTATTTACTCTTAAATATAATCAATGCACCAGCTATCAGTATTCCACCTATGAATACCCACAGCATAGACTCTCCTAACGATCCTGATGTTTGAGGCAACGTATTTGTTGGATTCGTTGGTTTCAATGGTTCAACCGATTTATTGATAGTAATGGTTTGGCCTTTATTGTTGAAGTCTTTCTCTGAAGCAACCACTTCATCATTAGAAGTTGTTTCCTCAAACGCAACCAATTGAATCTTATTGTCCTTCCCAAATAATTGTTGAACCGCCACATCTTCAATCATGACCGTAACTGATCCTGTTGATTCTTTTGGTGTGAATTTGATGGTTGAAGTCAACTCTTTCCCATCGATCATGACGGGCTGTTTTGTCCGTGGGTCCATCCAGATGACTTTTTGTCCATACTCCACATCAGGCGTTAAATCTTCAAAACCGACTTCATCAGTTAGGGTTACTTTGCCGTCAGTGGTTACTTCTACCTCACCATCGACCAGCGCTTTTGTCCCGATCTTAGGATTTCTTACCTTCCCTGTTTGTTTCTCATTATCAATCGTCTTCTCTTCCGCAATCGGTGTGCCATTGGTTGAAAGCTGCTCATAAGCGACTAAGATTTTTCCATTCGCTGCGGACAAGTCTGCTTCAAACGGCACATCGACATAACCTTCGAGTAACTCTACCTCACTCAATGTTGAGAATTCCGTTTCGTCTTCTTGCTCCTCTTTGGCTGCAGGGACTTCTGCATCCATGGGTTTAACCGCTTCTTTTGACTCGTCTGAATCGTTGCTTTCTTCTTTCGCATTTTCACTTTCGGCTTCTTTTTCCACTTCTTCTTTTGCACTGTTTTCATAGTACTCTTTTGCATTGATGGTTGAAGTCACTTCACCATCAACTCCTGCAACCACTGTAATTGATCCTGTAACGATTTCTCCATTTGGGTCTTTGAACTCTTTTTCTGTTTCACGATCCATCACAGACAAATCAAACGTATAAGTTTGACCAGAAATCAAATACTTATAGAAGACACGGTCAAAACCTTTCACCTTTTTCAATGGGTCAGTCAGTTTCGTTTCGTTGTTGTTTTGATCATAGAAGAAAAACTCAGTATGAATCTCAGGAGCTACAAATTGAATCGACTCTGCTTCATTGGTCAAGTCATCATGGCGAGCCACTTCTTCCCATGACTCAGTGGAAGGATTGTAAAATTCTAAGACATTCGTCCAAACACCTTTTTTACCATTCATGCCTGTTGCGTCAAAGTCTAAATAAACGTTCTTCACAAATACGGGTTGTTTCGCTTCGAACTCATTGACTTGCTTCAATGATTCTTCGCCCAATTGTTCCCCTGTCCCAAATTCGACAAAATCACTCGTTAATCGTAATTTCGCATTGGCAGGAGCTTGGTTGACTTGAATCATTACTTCATCCCGTAATTGTTGGCCCTTCATTGGATTGACAAATTGAGCGCCATCTTGATTACTCGCTTGAGAAGTCATCCCAAAGTTTAACGTTGGGTTATTCACATTAATAGCATTCTCGCCAGACTTGACCACTAGAGAACCTTTAGAGTGTTTTGGATCAATATAATGGCCTTTAATCGTTTTTAATTCTTCCCAATCGACTTGGGTATTGTGTTTCAAGTCGTTGGTCACTTTGATCATCCCGTTTTTGCCGGTCTTCACTTTGTGCTCTTTCCCGTTATAGGTAAGTTTAAATTCAACACCCTCTAAGTTAGTGCCTGCATCATTCTTTTTATTCAAGGTCAGATTGGCATAACGAGGATTCTTAACGGTAATCGTGTTTGTTCCTTCTTTAATTGTGACGGTTCCTTTTGAAGCAGAATCGATATAATGGCCTGCAATGGTAGCTGTTTCTTCATAATGAAGCTCTGTTCCAACTTCATGATCAGGGGTTGTTAATTCACCTTTACTGTTGGTTTTACTCGTAGTCGTTTTTCCATTTGCAGTAAGCTTGAATTCAACGCCTTCAAGCGCTTTGCCAGTATCATCGACTTTTTTCAACAGTACTTTTCCTTTTGGTACTTCTGGTGGTGCATTATGGAAAACATAGATTTTTTCTGCAGGGGATTTCGCTTTGATATCAGAAATAATATTTCCACCAGGATCATAGCTATGCCAGAATTTGTTGTCACTAGAAGTATTTCCCCAGAAAAAGCCAATATGACAATCGTAATTTGTCACTGATTTATCCGGTTCAAAGTAGATAATATCGCCCTTACGCATCGTGCCACTTGCCAACATTTCAGATACCGAATTGTAGGTATCCGCATAAGTCGTTGAGCGTAACACATCACGCCAGTTATAGGCATTCGCAGCACCACCAAAACCAGAACTGTTGTTAGTGATTCTTGAAATATCGCCGCCAGCTCTACGAATGACCGTTGCCACAAATCCTGTACAATTCATCCCAGGTCCATAACTTGTTGGAGCGCCATTAGGACTCAAACAATAGGCTTCATCGGGATTCAAATATAAACCACGATAAGGTGTGCCCAAGTAGAATGAATCATTTTGATGGGCGGTCAGTTCTGCAGTAATCGCATTTGTCGAAATACCAAAGAATGTTGGCAAATCAGGTGAAAGTGCTCTCGCTCTTGGAAAAAGGACTTGTTCTCCAGGAACACCTGCACCAGAACCATATATACTAGCATCTAAGTCCACTTTATCTTTCTCATTGTTGTCTTCACTACTAATAGATTCAACAGTTTCTTGTTTTTTTGAACTCTCAGGAACCTTTGAACTACTAGTACTTTCTGTAGTCTCCTTGGCTGGTTCACTTGTTGACTCAGGTGGCGCCTCTTTTGTCGAATCTGAGGTTTGTTGTTTCTCCTCATTCTTTTGTACTTGTGTTGTCTCAGTACTTTCTGCATAAGCAGTAATCACATTGAAGGGGATTATCTGAGTAAGCAGTGTCACGATCATTACGAGTGAAAAAATAATTCTACTGATTTTTCTTTTCATAAACGTTCCTCCATAATAGTTTTCGTTGGGTCTTTTCCTGCTGGAATGATTAAGGACTTCTATTTCTAATTCGATGAAAAGCAATCACCACCATTTTTAGACAAAAAAATAGCCACGCTCTATATAATGGATTCCTTAGAACGTGGCTCTGATTCGATAGTCAATTTTTATTACAATAAAATGCGGGTTTATCTGATTATTTTCAAATGACATTTTTCTACAAAATCAATTGGGATCAACTTTTCAGCATAAGCAGAATTGATTTCTATTACACGAATCTCTCCATAGGCCCAAAGGCCTTCCCAAAATTGATCTGTTACCTGCCATTGTCGCTTTTTTACATAGTTCATGAAGTACGTCCGCTCTTGGTCCACCTCTCTCAAGCGTTCAACGATTTGACCAAGTATCGGATCATAAACGTTCATTTTGAAGAGTCCATCTAATCTCTCAAATGTGACTGGATCATCTAGCTTTTTCAACTGTTCTCGCTCTTTGATAAATAAATTTCTGAATCGTTCAAAAAATGGTTCAAACGGTAAATCTTCGAATGGATTGGCTTCAAGAAAGTTGATCAATTTTACTTTGTACCAATGATACATTTCACCAAAGAAATCTTGGCATTCTTCTGGATTCTGCAGTAAATCAGTATTTCCAAAATGAAACGAACCGACATAGTTCAACTCAACCATCCAAATTTGCCCCTTCTTTCAACATTATTTCATGAAACAGCCATCGGATACGTATAGGATTTCACCGTTTAACCGGATATCCCGACCAAGAGCTTCCGTATCAATATAATAGGCCAATTCACTTGGTACAGTGATCAATCCTTCATTGATCCAATAACTTCCCAATTTTTCATCCGTGTCAACCTCCGATAAAAAGGTGACGTCTCCAGCATTTTCCAATAAATCTTCTTCAGACTCGAACAAATCTCCAATTAATTCTTTGGCATGATCACGAACCTCACTTGGTAATTCCAAATATTGTTCATAACGTTCATTTAATTGATCCAAACTATCGTATGAATTCACGATAAATGGTGTCTCAGAATCCAAAATAATCGTTTCCTCTTCGAATTCATTTAATCCTAACTTGTTTACAATTTCAAAATATTCCACTGGTAAATCAAACCAGCCGCCCTGAATCGTTCCACTAACATATTTAGAAAGATTGGCAATATAGATTTGTGCGTCCATCATATTTCCTCCCACCTTGATCCTTCTTACACAAAATAATTTTCTATCAACAACACCGACCCTTGATAAAAACGTTCTTCGCCATGTTTTCCTAGGTCAACCAATTCGTCTTGAATCTGTTGCTCTGTTAGTTTCTGTTCGGTTAACTCACAGCGTGCTTCTCTTAAAACGTGTTCGACTTCCGTCAACGAACACTTTTCATAACACACACGTTGCTGGTAAATCTCTGTTACACAATTCGAATACACCAGCAATGGTTTGACGCCCATCTTTACTGCGATTAATGCAGATTTAGGAATACTGAACGCATAGAATTCTATTTGACTCAAGTCGCTTGGAGCGACCTGCCAACTCAGTGCTTCTAAGTCCTCTTCACAGTCCTTCCGGACTTCCATCAATCGCGCGATTTCATCCCATGCGGAGTCGCCTTCATAGTCTCCACGCTCAAGCATTCGTTCGACTAAATCCAACGAATAATTAAACGCAGTCAAAGCAATCATTCGCTGCTCAATCGCCTTGATTTTCTTCTGATGATTTTCTATTCCTGAATAAATACTCTTATTTTTATCCTCCAACTTGATCGCCTCCTGAAGATTGAAACCAAGCCAGATAATTTTCTTGATCCGCACTTAGTTCTACCTTTTCAATGGTTGCATCCACAAAATCACGGCCCGTTAATTCATCCACCAGCTTTAAGAGTTTCAGTGTCGGTGCGACTTGTCCTTCAAACCAACGTTCCGCCCGCTCCAGTGAGAACTTTTCTGCTTTCATCGTAAAATTTAGTTCTCGTGCGGTTCGAAACATTTGTGCCCATTGCTTATTTACAATTTTTGCTTCTGAATCCAATAAATCGTACACGGTAATTCTCGAATTAATGATTCCAGCACCGATCACTCCTAAATCCGTTCCAGTAATAAATTGACTGATCACATCCATGGCTCGTTCCGCTGCACAACGAATTTCATACCGATTGAAAATGCCATAATCCAGTAATGCCTCCTCCTCAGTCATTTTCTCTCGACTTGCTATTTCAAGGCGCTTTTCATAAAAAATGAAGTACAGCGGTGATTTTCGGGAACCAAAGTACAAAGACAAGCCTTTGTTTCGAACAACATCCGATTCCGTCACATAACCACCATAATTTTCAAACAATTTAAAGCGATCTTCCAACAATCCTTTGGGTTTCTTTTCTAAAATGGAAAAGAGATCAAAGTGTTCTTCATCTTCACGTAGCCACAATTCATCAATCGCGATATCGATCCGGCTGCATTGTACACGGTCGTAACAACTTTCCGCCATTCCTTGTTTTTGCCATATACGAAGTAAGAAATCCTGCCAATTTGTCTTTCGCTCTTTCAACAATTCCTCATATTCTCGACAGCCTTGCCCCGAAAATTGAACCAACACATTTTTCGTGGATTCTTTTGTATGCCAGAAAACCCAAATGTTACCTCGTACAGAGACTTGATCAAATAAATATAGCCCTGTGGATCGAGTCTCAAATTCGAGTTCGTTCATTCCTAGAATCGTTCGAATGACCTCTTTTGGATCAACTCCGAAAAAGGATAAGCGTAAATAATCAATCATGACCCGCATATCCATACCATGTTTAAGATAAATGCGGAAATATGCTTCTAGCCGCTCTTGTATCTCCTCTGGGATGGGACGTTTTCCTTGTTCCATCTTTTGGTAGTAGGACAAAGAAACGCCCACAATTTCTGCAAACCTTCGTTGCGAGACGGGTCTTACCTTCTTCGTCTTAGTATTGCGTAAACCAAATTTGTACCGATAATTTCTCAATTCTTTTGGACTCGATTTCCTCACTCCTACTTTTAAATAACAATTTCCAATTTTAGTGGATGAATCGTCAACGAGGTTATCTCCTTGCAACAACTGGCTTTCCAATTTTGTGCGACTTCAAAAAGTATAAAACTCGCACAAAACGCCATCTTCGATGGATGCTGCTATATCAACCTTAATTCCACTTTTTCCTTTTCGTTATTTTAATTCTACCCCCCCTATTAGATACTGGGGGGTAACGGATGAGGGCAGGCTGGCGCCTGCCCTCATCCATCCACGCACACTCATGGCGTGTGCGTTTGCCCTTGACATAAGCGGCTGCCGCCGCTGTCCGTGCAAACGCCACGCTCGATTGAGTGCATGGCTATGCTGGGCATAGTTCCCCACCAGTATCTCTATTGGATAGTAGTTGGTTAAAAAATATTTCGTTCCATGGTTAATCGTTCATCGAGTTCTTCTGGTGACAAGAAGGTGGCGAAAATAGCCGCTGTTAACTCCTTCTTTTCCTTATTCCTCAATGAGTACAATTTTTTCAGTAGTTGAATGTCCTCTTCCTTCAATAAAATCTGAACAACAGGAATGCCATTTCGCAAAATACTCTTTCGTAAAAAATGATAGGTGGTTCGTTTTTCAACTTTTGCGATCCAAGAATATAAGGTTCGAGCAGAAAAATTTGGATCTATTAATTTAGCTGCCGTTTTTACTCGGTAGTATTTTTCACTCACGTCCGTCACCTCCTCGTTACAGAACAACGCAAGCTACTCTATCGTAATGTTTTCCAATTGGTTCAATCGTTCTTGTCGTTCCTTTTGATATTCTTCTGAAACCAACTTTCTTGTCTGCAGTTCATCTTCCTCGTTATACATGGCATTCATCATTTCCTGGTCCTTTTTCGTGATTCGCATCGCCTCAAAATCAAGCTCGATCATTCGATCAAATTTGGCGAACTCCGTTAGAAAATCAAAGTCATCGGGAACAAATGGACTGTATAATTCTTGAGGAATGCCTTTGCCAATATCCAGATACCCTCTACCGACACCGGATTTATTGACGAAACTTTTGTTTTTATGATCGGCACCAAAACACATCGTGTATCCAAGTTCAGATAAGCGACCTAGTGATGCTTTGGCGAGTAAATTATCTCGTAGTCCATTGGGTAAATTTTGAGCATCGGGCCGCTGCAAGGCAATAATCATATAGACTCCTGCTTGACGGCCTTGTAAGATCAATGGCATTAATACTTTTAAGACTCTCTCTGATTCCTTATAGTCCAACGTACTATAATAGGCGGCCCACTCATCAATTATCACAACATATGGTGGCATTTCATAGAAGGCATAGTTTTTTCCCATGGTATAGTTTTCATGTTCACGCATATATTTATAGCGCTTGATCATCATTTCATAACTATCTTCCAGTAAACGAAAGATCTCTTCCTTTTCTATGAAGACATGCCCTTTAAATGCAGGAAGGTCTGCTAAAACACCTAAGTCGGAACGTTTTGGGTCCGCAATCTTCACCGTTCCAATTTCCATAAATACTTTGATTAATGTATAAATGAAAAAAGTCTTCCCGCCCCCAATTCCTCCACTTATGAGTAGATTCGGCATTTTATCGAAATCCCAAAAGACACCTTTCATCAGCTCGATTGATCCATCTTTCGCTTTGACCTCTCGAATAGATAGACGACGATCCTTCGTGTCCAGCAACAGTTTATACGTGACAAACATAGGTGCACGATCCACTTCAACTAGATCACCTAAGAATAGTTCTTCCAGAACTGATCCCATCAATAGAAATTCTTTGTGATGTTTTCCACCCAATTTGAAGGTAAAACAATCTAGGGAATCTTTTCTTCGATAATAAACACTTGGTGCTTGGATCAGCTCTTGCGATCCGTTCTCTGTCTTTTTCTTTTTTATATCTACCAAATTATTTTCAATCAGATATTTCAGCAGCCATTGACAGCGTTGAAGTCGACTAAAGTAGCCACCTTTTAATCTAGAATGTTTAATGATTGACATGGAAACACAGATATTTGAGAGTAGTAAACACAAACCAAGTACTCCTGAGATCACAATTTGTTGGAAATTTCGCTGATTCCCATTCACAAAAGATACGATTTCTGATTGCTTTGACCAGCATACCCAAGCAAACATGGCAAATGATGGAAGAGAAAAAAGAAAGGTGTACCCTACATTTAGGTATTTGTGATACAGTTGAAGCCTCTTTCCTTTGTAGGAAAACAAACTCATTTAATAATCAGCTTCCTTTTCAATTGAATTCCACCTATTTTTTCTTTTTATCGTTTGCATCAGTTTGAGCTGTAACGACTGATTCTTTTTGATCGGCTACTTTCTTCAACCCATCAGCATAAATATCTAGTTCATAATACTCTCGGTTGCCATCTTGAGCGGCAATATAAGTCAAATGAAATTCGGGATTCACTAATTCAACTGATTCACGCCATTTGAAATTTTCAATTTCAGCAGTCGGTGGAAACGTCACACGACTTGAAATCTTTCGTTTATCGCCAAAAATAAGCTCCGCCCTTTTTTTAGTGATCTCACCTGTACTTTGGCGGGTTTCATCATCAAAGCCTATAACAGGGTCTTCCATTGAACTAAATCGGATTGCTCCCAAGCTAGAAACATCTAAAGCTGCAGTAATATTGTTATTGTCCTTAAATTTTAATACCATACCTACACACCTTCCTTAACAGTCAAACCAGATAAATAAAGAGAAAAATCTAAATAGCCATTCACCGAATTGATCATCCGACCATCATCATTGGTTTCCCGACTCGTGATTCGAACTTTATCAGGGACTAAGTATGCCTCCTCGAACTCGACCTCCACTTCACCTTCTGGTAAAGCTGCAACACTTTTATCCACTACAATTGGTAATGCACCATGATTTTCCGAATCACCGTAGAATTTGACGTAGCTGCCTAGAACCCCATTCACTTCTTTTGGTGCTTCTTTAAATTGTGTCCCTAAGATGAAAACTCTTCCTACCCATTCTTTTTTTACTTTGATTTTCGTTAATTTCAATTTAATTCCTTCTTTCTTATATTTCTGTGTATAAATTGCGTTTTATTATTACCAAATGAATGAACCATAGAATAACAGAAAGACACATCCGTTTATTGAATGTGTCTAACTCATACGTATTCTACTTTTTCTTTTAAACTGATGGCTCTGCTAACAACTTGCTAACACTTTTTTTATCATTTTAGTTTATTTGCTACTACAAACTATCAAATGTTAGATTCAAATTTTTGTTTTAAATCCCGAAATAGAGCTATTCTACAACACTCTACGGGAAAATAGTTATGAGTGTCGCTTCTACTTCTAAGCGGACGGTCGGGGGTTCGAATCCCTCCTGTGATGTCAAAGAAACCGATAGAGACTTGAGTCTCTATCGGTTTTTCTTTATTATTTTATTTTCGTTTTCACTGCTTTTGGTGCCACAAGTAAAACACACATTGCTAATCCCAATACGATGAAAAGTACTGCCCCCATGACATTCCCTTTCGTGAGCATCGCAAAGGCGATCGTACTGAAAAGACTGGCAACGGTTAAAACGATGCCTGATTTTTGGATTCCCGTCAGTTTGGCGAAAGTATTTCTAAAACCGATCGTCAATAATAATGAACCAACAAATGAAGCGAACCCAAAAACGATGTGACCAACTAAAATAAGATTTTCCATGTCTTCACCTCCCTCAGAACCACTATACTAGAAAGCCTGATGGAAGACTAAGAATGTGCCCACAAAAATTTGAATTTTCCCTAGTTATTCAACTTGATAACGCAAAATCGTTTGCCGTTTTTCTGGTGGGGTTTTTCTAGCATCATTTAAATAAATCTCACGATGAAGGTAGCTTCTGCGTGTTAACCCTTGCTCCTTCACGAACTGATTCATCTTTTGAAAAGAAGCCGGTTCATCGTCGAAAGAACCTACATGTAACATCTGAACACATTTTCCATCTTCGATTGTTTCAAAACAAAGCTCCTGCAGCAACTCATTGGTTTCTTTCTCTGCCACAGCGGCAAGCGCCGTCTCGAACATTTCTTGAGTGATCCAATCCGGCTGTCGCAGCATGATTTTGTATTCAAAGCTTGCTTTATCAGTAATATCTGCCGTATTTTTAGTGGACCAAATACCTTCTAACGGGAAGATCGCAAACTCACTATAATCAAACTCAGACTGATTTTCTTCGTGTGTTTGATAAAACTTCTTAAATCCCATCTTAATCTTCCAGGCTACTGGATAGAGTGTCCCGACTCTAGCTGAGAAATCTTGGTTGTTAGGATCACCTTCGCCCTTAATCGTAAGAAATTTTTGCAATGGTACCGTCACAATTTCTGGCTTCTTTTTCTTTCCATATAAATGCTTCTCTTGTTTTTTCCAATCATACTTCATTTTTTTCCCTCGCTTTCAGCTTTGACTTCATTATAGCGAGTAAAACCTGCAACCTCGTGTCAGGTTTAATAAATAGTTTTCAATTGGTCGATTTTTTTGCTCATTTCTTGGCGCACGGAACGTGGAGATAAGACTTCGACTTGTCCGCCAAAGGAAAGTAGAAAACTATAAAAGCTCTCATTCACTGGGTATTCCCCTTCTACCAGCAAACGCCCATCCTCTGCTTCTTCCACCTGCTCATAATTTTCATAAACCCGATAGGCCAGCTCTGGTGTAAAGGCAAGCCGCACCATTTGCTTCTTTTCGGTATAAATTTTTTGTGGGTCAAGCACTTTTTCTGGTGCGGTTCGTTCAAAGGTTTCAGTAGTTTGCTGGAGCTGCTTGATCCGTTTCAGCTTGAAGAGACGATACGCCTGCTTCTCGCAGCAATACGCATATAAATACCACTCTCTTGCTTTAAAAATCAGCTTTAATGGTTCAACTTTACGATCAGAGCCAAGCTTTCCTCGGCTAAAATAATGAAAACGAAGGCGTGTTTTTTGAAAAATCGCTTTTTGTAAAATCTGAAATTGTTCTTCATTTTGCGGATGCCAATCTGAAAAGTCGATCTCGAGCCAATTCGTGGTTTGTTTCTGAAAAACACTACCCAGTTTTTTTAACAACGCTTGATTGTTTTTCTCATCCACTCCACTTAAACCTTGCAAAGCGGCCAAAATCTGATTTTGTTCTTCTTCTGAAATCAAGGAACGGTTCAATATAAAATTTTCCGACAGGAAGATCCCGCCGCCTTTTCCTTGTGTCGTATAAACAGGAATCCCTGCTGAACTAAGGATGTCAATATCGCGATAGATCGTTCGGATCGAAACCTCGAACTTTTCCGCTAATTCAGGTGCGGTCGTATTGCCTTTATCCATCAAATAATACACCATCTGAAATAATCGATACTCTGCCACACTACTCACCTCCATCATCAGTATAGCATCGTAAACTGGCAAACACGTGTCAGGTTAAAAAAAGACCTTACTTTGCTTGGCTGCAGTAAAGTAAGGACGATGCTGTTTATTAGATAAGTTATCAGAAAAAAGAATAAAGAGATTGCCAAACATACATCCCCTCAACTTTCCCATCTCTATTTCAAAGGTTGATTAGGCTGCAGCAACACTTTCCCGATGCTCTTTCCGTTCTCAAGATAGTCATGTGCTTTTCGTCCCTCCGCTAAAGGAAAAATTGTTGGTTCGCTGATGCTAATTTGTCCTTTAATGAAGTAGCTGAATAAGCGCTCACTACGAACTTTTCTTTCTTCATAGCTGGTCAAATAATCCCAAAGATCTCCCGTTAACAAACTTTTTGATTCAGCCATTAACGCGACTGGATCAATTTTCACTGGATCGCCTCCAGCCATTCCGAAAAAGATGACCTTTCCACGATGCTTGATCAAATCTAAGCTTTGCTGAATGGTAGAACCGACGCCATCATAAGCAGTCGAAAATTGCCCTTTAACCGCTTCAGTCCAATTGTTTTCTCGACTTGGATAAACCTGCTTAACCCCATGAGACAACGCCAATGCCTGTTTCTCTTCAGAAGAGGCAGAACCATAGACTTCTATCCCATCTGCTATCAGCATTTGTGACAATAACTGACCAACGCCGCCGCTAATTCCTGTAATAAAGACTTTCTCGCCGGGATCATTTTTGCCGAGATCATGAGCAAGAAAATCGGCTGTCATCCCCTGCAGTCCAATGCTCGCCGCTAATTTACTGTCGATGTCCGCCGGTAAAGGAATCGCTTGCACACTTGGTACTACGACATATTCCGCATTCGCTAAAGGGACATCGACAAACAGCACTGTTTCTCCAATCGCTTGTTTCGTTACTTTAGAGCCAATTTCAACAACAATGCCTGTACCTTCATAGCCATTTATATAGGGTTTATGTTTTTCAATATGATACTCACCACGGCGGCGATAGATATCGGCAAAGTTCAAACCGATATATGCTACCTGTACTAGAACATCATTTTCCCCGATCACCGGTTTAGGAAGCTCACCATATTGTAAAACGTTACTGTCGCCAAAATTTTCAAAATACAAAGCTTTCATTAACTGTCCCTCTTTTTTATTGATTATTTTCTCAAATATACTATGAAGCTTTTTTTCCGGCAAAGAATCAGATTGCATTTTCTCCCCGCGTTTGATACCTTTGAATGAACACAAATCCTTGAGAGGAGTCCTTTGCCCATGAACTTAGTCACTTTGCCACAGGAATTATCTGTCTATCAGGTTGCAGACCTGAAGGAAATAGATTTCACCCAGCAACCACTTTTTATTAGTGTAACCGAAGAGGAAATATCGGTTGTTTCCGCTACTGCCAATGTCCCTACAAATACGATCAATCGTGAGGACAGTTGGAAAGCCTTCAAGATTGAAGGTGTATTGGATTTCAGCTTAGTTGGAATTTTGGCAAAAATCGCTGCATTGTTAGCAGAGAAGGAAATTAGTATTTTTGCCGTTTCAACCTACAATACGGACTATGTTTTAATTAAGACCGATAAGTTTGATGCTGCCATTACAGCTTTACGTGAAGGTGGATATACTGTCGCATAAACGATTTTTTGCCAAAAAGAGCCTTTTAAGGTTCTTTTTTTATGTATTTTTCATTTTTTAGACTTATCCAGCCTTTTTTCCGAGAAGAAAATAGGACTTTGATTGGACGAAACGCTTTCGCTATTCTCTTATTATGAGAGTGTAGAGATAAAACAGAAATAATCATTCATAATTGGTAAATGTTGCTGGTAGAAATTAGGAGGAATAAAAAATGAAGCGAAATGGTTTAGATATGACGGTAGTAATATTGGGAATTGCTTGCATTGGTTTATTGACAGTGAATCGGTATATTTTACGCCCTTTATGGCAATCAGAATTTCGGACTGAAATGAGACAGGTTAAAAGCGACATCCGAGAAGATGTGAACGACAGCAAAGATGATATTAAAGAAGCGTCTAAAGAAGTAAAGAATGAATTGAAGGAAAGTCGTAAAACAACCAAACTTGAGCTGGCAGAACAGCAACAAGAAATCAAGGAAGAAATGAAAGAAGTGAAAAACGAGCTTAAGGATGGTCTAGAATTGTCGTATTAAAGTCAGCTGATTTTTGTTAATTTACTTGAAAATAATCATCCTATTGAAAAAGACCTTCCTTCGCGAAGGTCTTTTTTATTCGACTTGCTGCCGAATTTTACGTTTCATTTCTGTTTGGAAAAACAAGGTTAAGAGTGTCATCAAGATGGCTCCGACAAAAAAACTGCTTTTAATAATCGTCATCACTTTTGTGTCTGCTAAAAAACCTATGTATGGAAGGTAAAAATGTGGTCGGCCGATCAAATTTCGTTCATGAACAAGTCCCATCTCTGCTTTAACAGAATTGTCTCCTTTAACAAAATAACCGTCTATTTTATTGTCAACCGCTAATACTCGCCGTGTTTTGATCGATTTTCCCTGATTTTCGTAATAAGTGATTGTGTCGCCAACATGAATAGGCTCCATCACATCCTTTACGAAAACAAGTCCGTTCTTTTGATATTCTGGTGCCATTTTATTGTCTGAAATGACATATGGTGTCACATTCAACACTTTTGGAATAACGATTGTCAAAATCGCTAAGAGAAAGATCGAGAAAATCAATACAGCATATACTAGTGTTATTTTTCTGCTTTTCAACACTCGGAACCACCTCCCTTTAAAGGAAAAAACTATCTGTATTCATCATATCACACTCGTCAAAAAAATCTATTTTTTAGTTTCTAATTGAATAAAATTTTGACTGAATATCGCAATGTGTTACTATTATTATTGTATTTAACGATTTTGATTACCTTCCTCC
The DNA here is from genome assembly GCF_051713785.1 of Enterococcus sp. DIV0187. Lineage (NCBI taxonomy): Bacteria > Bacillati > Bacillota > Bacilli > Lactobacillales > Enterococcaceae > Enterococcus > Enterococcus sp. DIV0187. Next base: position 3,810,204 of record NZ_JBIOQO010000001.1, on the reverse strand, counting down.
AAATGAAAGGGTGTTGTTTATCATTACCAAACTAAGCAACCAACGCTTTTTAAAATTCTGTTCAAAACAACGATTAATTTTAATAATATTAGTTATTTTAATAGTGATTTCAACTATCACATTAAAAACTATTGACGAACTAAAAAAAACAAACGTTACAGAATTAAAAAAACATTGGACATTTATTGTCAAGAATCATTCTGATTACTATATTTACGGAAACACAGACCAGCGATTGAAAAATGTACAACCGAATAATGCACTTATAATGCAGCAACAGCTAGAGACACCACTCAAAGAACCTCAGCTAGTTGTTCGGTCTAATCATCAGTGGGTCTCGGTAGTTGTCGGAGAGCGGCTCCTTTACAAATATGCCGCTACCGAGAAGCACAAGGAACCAGGCATGCTTCAGACGACCATCCAGCTGCCAAATGATTATCGGAAACACAAGCTGCGTATCATTACGAAGACACCTTATGAATATTACGCTGGGATTCCTGCTCAAGTATTTATCGGAAATTCCACAGAAGTCAGTCGATTCTTTCTGCTTCGTTCACTGCCACAGTTTTTACTTTTAAGTATCTGCTCGGCCTTAATTGTCCTCATGCTGGGCTTGCTTTTTTTAAGACCGAACTATACGAAGAAACAGCTATTTTCTTCTCTGCTTTTAATCGGTTTTACGTTCTTAATTGGGCTGCAATCAATCGTTCTGAATGTTCCAGCAAGTACCTTGTTCAGTCCGAAAAGCTTGTCGATTCTTTATAATCTGACGGCGATTTTGATTCCGGTTTTTCTAACGAATTACTATTTGCTGCGGACAAAAAAGTATCAGCACTACTATCTCTATGGTGTCGGTTCACAAGTCACTCTTTTGACTGTCGGAACATTTTGTATCGCTATCGGAAAACTATCTTTACCAATTGCAATGCAGATTTTCAGTGGGTTTAATGTCTTTATGACGTTATACACCTCAGCAATCGCTTTAGCTGAATCTGCCGATCAGAATCGTTTTTATACTATCTGCTCACCAGGAATTATTATGGCTGCATTTGTCCACTGTTTTTTCTACATTCAATTGTTTACAGGCGCTGCAAATCTTACAACAGACTGGCCGTTAGTGCTGTTTACCGCTCTAATGCTTTTAATCTCAGGCTATCATTTTGAAGAAGAAATCAACTATATTCGGAATTATCGAATAAAGCAGCAGGAATTTGCGCAACAGCAACTTATCATAAAAGAAAAGCAAAAGAATCTATTGATGACATTCAACTTATTAGCTGAAAAAGAAGCTGCTAGAAATAAGCCAGCAGCCTCCCTAACCTCTCATCTTCAACAAATGCGAGAGTATTATCAAAAAGAATTCCGTAAACAAGCAAAATTTTTCTCCTGTCAGTACACAGTTGAAGAAGAGACGAACGTGCTAAACGATGAAACATTGTATTTGCTGATCCAACTATTCGAAAAATTTCTAAGCGATCCAAGCTTTGGAACCATCGATATTTTGATCAAACAGGAGCAAAATCAACTAATCATTGAAAGCAATACCAGCGCCTTCACTCACCACTCTCTTGATGAATCCGTCGTCACAGCAACCACGAACGATTCACATCAAGAATTGGAACAAGCGGTTAAACGGTCCAATGGCGAATGGCACTGGCAAAATAAAGAAAAGCAGCAATACTTTAAGATCACACTAACCCTATAAAAAAACGGTCTTTCCAAATGCAGAAAGACCATTTTTTATTAATAAATTAGTGATAGAAAATCTTCTTTGGTAATATTCCCAAAGTAATGTGTCAGATCAATTTCATCGATACATTCTTCTAGTGCTTTTTTATCGTAACGGGTTCCGATCAATTGATTTTCAACATCCTTGATCTCACCTAAACCGAAGAAATCACCGAAAATCTTGGCTTTTTCAATTTCACCATTGGCAACATCCAAACGAACTTCGATTGAACCAATGGGGAAACGTTTTTGTCGTTCCAAGTTGAATTCTGGCGAACGCCCATAGTTCCAATCCCAATTCTTATAGTATTCCTCCGAAATTTGGTTAATGGCTTTCCAGTCTTCCTCATTCAACTCATGAGTCTTCACCTGATCCACACTATCAACACCAAAAATTTGTAAAAGAATTGCTTGACGAAATTCTTCTGTCGTCATTGCTTGCTTATCCTTAGGTAAATAATCTTTAATGTTCGTCACACGGGAACGGATCGACTTGATGCCCTTTGATGCGATCTTATCCTTTTTCACCTTTAATGCATTCACAACTTCATCAATATCACTATCAAACATTAAGGTGCCATGAGCAAACATCCGGCCATTGGTTGAGTACATGGCATTACCAGAGAATTTCTTGTCCTCAATCACAAGGTCATTCCGCCCCTTTAGTTGCGCACCCTCAATCCCCAGCTTATGCAAGGCTTCAACGATTGGTTCCGTTAATTTTTTGAAATCTCTAAAGGAGTTGCCGTCATCTGGCATAATAAAACTAAAATTTAAATTTCCAAAATCATGATACACAGCGCCTCCGCCACTTAATCGGCGAACAACATGGATACCTTTTTCATCAACATATTCTTTATTGATTTCCTCAATCGTATTTTGATTACGACCAATGATAATCGAGGGTTCATTGATGTAAAAAAGCAAGATTGGTTCATCTAGAGGCATATTTTGTAATAAATACGTCTCAATAGCAAGATTTACTCGTGGATCACGTTCTTTGTCATTTGGTACATATAACATAGTTCCAACTCCTAACCCCTATTAAGGAATAAATTCGTTTAAATCTCAAAAACTTTATGCGGCTGAGCCAACTCGACAGGAATTTTCCCGCTAGCTGCTGCAGCTTGTCGACGCAGCTCTTCTAAATCGCCATGTTGCGGTAAATGAGTCAGAATTAACTTTTTAACTGCCGCATTTTTCGCAAATGTCCCAGCTTCGCCTGCGGTAAAATGTGCTTTATGTTTTTCGTTGCCGTCAAATAAGTAGGTGTCAGCTAAGAATAGATCCGCCTTTTTAGCAAACTCATTAAAGGATTCCAGATAACCTGAATCTCCTGTAAACACAAAAACAGCACCTGTTTTTTCTTCCACAAAACGCATCGCATAGCAAGGCACTGGATGAATCGTCTTCATAAACGTAACAAGAAACGGTCCAAGTTTCAATTCTTCTGCTTCAAAGTAAGCACGGCCTTCAGTAACACCGTCCATTGTCAAATCGTTAAAATGAAATTCATCTTCCGTATGTCCATAAATCGGCAAAATAGGCTTTGGTGTTTGTGTTGGATACAGCTGCCAATAATATTGCAGCACTCCAAGATCCGCAATATGATCGTGATGATAATGAGATAAAATCACTGCATCCAAATCCAACGGATCAAGTTCCTTTTCCAATTCTACAAGAGTCGAACTGCCAGCATCCAACAATAAGTTAAATCCGTCAGCCTGCAGCAAATAACTGCTGGTTCCTTGACCTTCATACGGATACGCGCCTAAACAACCGAGTACGGTCAGTTTCATGCTAATTCCCCCTGATCAATTTTTTCCTTTAACGCTTGATCATAAAAAGCAGCACTTGCCGTATTTACATAGACTGCTACAAAAAGCAAACCCACGATCAATGCGACAAATCCTAAAATGTACCAGCCAATAAATGATAGTTGTAATAAGATATATTTCCCCCAGCGATCCTTTAATAAGATCCACGCACGCTTGATGCAATCGCCGACGCTCAAATCAGGATAATCAAATTTTACCCAAACAGCAAATTTAAAGATGATACTAATAATTGTTGTTACAAGTAAAAATAGTAACGTTGAGATGACATAAAGTCCTAATACACCAATGTTCATCAGCGTAGAAACACTTTCTGTGTTCGTTGTTAATCCACCAGTTGAAATCAGCGATACATATACACTGCTACCAGCTTGCAGCAGTAACGGGATGAAAAAGATCGCTGCCAAAACATATTGTACAATTTGGGAAAGAATATTGATAATCATCAATGGAACATAATAGCCCTGCTGAAAAACAACAAAAATTTGACCTAATTCAGCTCGACCACCCCGCACGACATACAAGCTGACATAATATAATGAGTAGCTAAAAGCAAAAAGTACTAAAATACCTAATAAAAATGAGATTCCTAACTGAATATTCGTATTATCAGTCATCGTAGAAACATTACTAATTGCTCCTGTCAGCAGCCCGACAATCACTACTAACCCTACATTAATTCCCCATTGACCATTAAGACGGTCTTTGGCTGTTTGACGATATTCACTAAGACGCATAAAGACACTCCTTCTTCGTTTTGTTGACCTTGATTAGCATGAATCGACTGCTCTCTGGCTTTGAACAGAATAATCTGACTAAAGTTGGACTGATATCCTTTTCCAAAGGCAGCAGCATCTTCCTATGACTCTGCTAATTTGGCTATTTCTTCGTTTAATTTCTTTATTTTTTGTTCAATCCGTTGTTTTTCAGGTGCAATCGGAACATTCGCAAAGGTTAATCGCTTAAATGTTTGCAATTCCTTTTTCAAGTGATCCACTTCTGTACGTTTTGTATCTATCTTCGTAGTCAAATCGCATTTCTCCTTTGACAGGAACCAAGGGACATAAAACAAACAACAACCTGTTTTAGTTAAAAAATTAGTAATTCTTGATTTCTCCAACTGTATCATAGTCTAAACGAGCAACAACTTCCGTCACTAATTTGACGGTATTAAAATAATCCTCTTCGTGAATAATTGATGTATGTGAATGCAAGTAACGGACTGGTACTGTGATAGCTAATGAAGGAACACCATCACGCGTCAAGTGCATTTGACCAGCATCGGTTCCGCCGCCGGCAATCACTGTATACTGGAATGGAATTTCTAATTCTTCAGCAACATCGATCACGAAATCCAATAATTTTTTATGAGGAACCATAGATGCATCATAGATCAAAATTTGCGGTCCTTTTCCCAGTACCGAATCTGCCTCTTTTGGTGTCATCCCTGGTGTGTCACCCGCAGTACCTGTATCTAAAGCAAAGGCGATGTCTGGATTCACAATATGCGAACTTGTTCGAGCACCCCGTAAACCAACTTCCTCTTGTACATCACTGCCGGCAAACAGTACATTATGATGCTCCCGTTTTGATAAATTCTCCAACACACGCAAAGCCACAGCCGTGCCAATCCGATTATCCCACGCTTTTGCTAGTAAGAATTTTGAATCATTCATTCGTTGATATTGGATATATGGTGTGACCATATCACCAGGACGAATCCCCCATTCTTTGGCTTCATCATCACTTGACGCACCAATATCAATAAACATGTCTTTGATTTCGAATGGTCGTTTCCGAGCTTCTGGCGTCAACACATGTGGTGGTTTAGAACCAATCACACCATGAATAACCTTGCCTTTACGCGTTTTAATTTCGACCTGCTGCGCCAACATTACTTGATTCCACCAGCCACCAATCGTTTGAAATTCTAAAAAGCCTTTTTCGGTGATCTTGGTAACCATAAAGCCGACTTCATCTAAATGACCCGAAATAAAGACTTTCGGTCCGCCTCCGCCACCATGTTTGGCGATAACACTGCCTAGTCCGTCAAAGAAAATATCGTCAGCAAAATCCTTCGCATATTTTTTAAAGACTTCTCTGACCTCATCTTCATTTCCAGCGATGCCACGTGCTGAAGTTAAATCGATCAACAACTGCTCTTCCTGTTTTTCCACTCTTACTCCTCCTGCTTTGCTAAAAAATATAATTGCTTTGTGTTTGACTATCTAAAAAAAATAATCGTTCAAATTCTCTTAAAACGAGAAAGCTGGATAGCGTTTATCCATAAATTAGTATACCATTGTCAAAAAATTCTGCGTAGTATGTTGTATAATCACTACGAGGTGATGAAATGACACGTTTGTTGGCGATTGAATTAACTATGATGGTCATGCTGGAAAATGAAGCAGGGGAAATCTTGGTACAGGATCGAAAGAAGAAGGATTGGCCCGGCTGGACTTTTCCTGGTGGTCATGTGGAAAAAGAAGAAGGCAGCTATGAGGCTACTTTAAGAGAAATTGAAGAAGAAACTGGATTGGTGATCCAACCAGTTCTGCGAGGAACTGCTGAATGGAACAACTTAGCTAAGGAGACTCGTGAGCTGGCATTTCTTTATACGGCGACAGTCAAAAAGCGAACCGTTCCCAAAGATCTCTTTTGGGTCAAAAAAGGTGATTTAAACACACATAAGCTTGCAGGTACCTTGACCGAGTTACTACCAATCTTTTTTGGTGAAGAACAACAGATTTACTTTGATGTATAAAAATCAGCGTATCCTATTGCGGACACGCTGATTTTCCTTATACTTGAACTTTTTTATAAGCCAAACTCCCCTTTTCTCGCATCGTAATCAAATGGATCACCCAAAATGCTGCCGCAAATGCTAATAGCACGCCAGATTGGAATAGGAATTTATCCAGGAAAGCTTGATTGAAATCCACTGTTTTTCCGATTAATTCATTATTCTGGGCAAACCAATAGGTCGGGGTGAAAGCAGCAATTTTATTTACTACGTCTGGTAAAAACTCGCTTGGTACAAAGATACCGCCGACAAAACAGCTACCCATAATAAAGATATTATTGACCCCCGAAATTGCATCCTCATTTTTCATAATACTGGTAACCATAATCGAAAAGCCTACGATTGCTACAAAAAATGACACTGTATTGATCACGAAGTACCCTACTACCTGATCAAAACTGTTTCTAGTAACCAACATAACGAAGGCTAAAAATAGTACTAGACAAAAGATTGAGTAAAGTAAATTGCCAGTTGAGATTTTTCGTGACAGTTTTCGTCGCGATATAGGAGAACAGCTATTCCGACGACTGATTTCCTCGCGATTAAAGGCTAAATTTATCACTGCATAACCACTGAAAATCGACATAAACATCCCATAAGCCAATAGATTGTATATTTGACCCGAAACACGCTGTTTTTTCTTTTTATGATAGGTCGAATCAAAATTTACTTTTCCATCTTCTTTCAACGTTATCTGCGTTTTCTTTAGCAAGTCCTTTTGGCTGTCTTCCGGCATTTGTTTTTGATAGGTTAAATAGGTGTTTATAAAATTATTGACCGTCGTATCTACTAATGATTTAGAAAAGGTTGCCGGACGCGTCTTACTGGCTAATTTAACACCTTCTCCTTGTGCTAATTTCTCAGAAAAGTCTTTGGGGATTTCTAAAATATATTCCACTTCATCAAAATAGAGCGCATCGTCTAATGCTTTTTGCGAAGTATCCTTCAGCGTAATAAGATTATGCTGCTTAGCTAAATAATCAACGAAGCCTTTTTCGATTGCTGAATCATCCTCTGAAAGGATCGCAATTTTTGCCCCGGTTAATTCTTCCGCGTCTTTGGTTAGTTGCCCAGCGTAGAAAAAGGTGATCACAGCCATAATGATGATTCCTAGCAGCAAACTGCCCTTTTTTCTTTTTAAAATTTCCAGAATTGCTTTATAAGTGGTCATATTGCACCTTCCTTTCAAAAGAATAATTAAGCAGGATAAACACCACGCCAAATCCAATCAGCCAAATCAAATTGGTATAAAACGGCTTCAATGATTGATAGTAGAATAATTGGTAGAGACTTTCACTGATTAAATTAACGATATTAATCCGGCCTAAAAACGGCAGATTCACATCGATCCAATATTTAATTGACTGGGAACCCATCATTCCAGCTAGGAAACTCATAATCATAGAAATTGATATCCCGATCGAAATTTTTTGTTGAAAATCCAGTTTTGAAAACACATTACCAATTAAGGTTCCAAATGAAATAGAGGTAAAGGCACCTAAAGCGCAGACAAGCAATATATAGTTCCAATGATCACCAAACTCAACTTGATAAACAAATCGATAAAACATCAAAATCAAAACTGTTTGGACAAAGAATAGAACAAAGCTTGCCAGCATATTGGCAAACGAAACAAGTAATTTATTTCGAGGAATCAGACATAAGCGGATACCTTCAGGTGATTGATTGGCCTGCTGGTCATTTGCATTGCGCAGCCCCCACATGAATCCATACATGATCGTCATACCGACTAATGTAAAGAAGTAGAAGGATTTCAAATTGAAATTACCAGTACCATTTCCATCTTTTATATAGCTCTCCTGCTGAAGCAGCTGGCTGACCTCTTGCGGTTGAACCTTCCCAGTTGCCAATAAGGTTTCTACCTTTTTCGTATTTTGTAAATACTGATTCAATACTTCTTTTAAAACGGTCTGCTGTGTGTCGCTTTTACTGACAAACAGCTCAATCTCTTTTTCATCAATTGTAAAATAACCGGAAAGCTTATCATCGGATAACTGCTCTTGAGCTTTTTTCTTAGTCATTACTTGGCTTTTAAAAACCACTTTGCCATCCTGTTTGATTTCCTTTAACACATTTTCAAAGCGTTTTTGATTGGCTTCATTAGTAGAAACAATTCCAACTGTTGATTGTTCTATCCCACCAATCTTATCGAGATCGCCAAAGGCTAGATTAAACAGCAGACCTAATACTATGGGAAAAGCAAAGGTCCAAAAAAGCAAGCTGCGATTTCTTAACAGAACACGTAATCGATACGTAAACAAACGAATAAACATCTTAGCTCCCCCCTAATCTCTCAATTCTTTTCCGGTAATTTCTAAAAAGACATCATTTAATGTCGCTTCTTGTGTATGAATATTGGCGTACATAATTTTTTCAACTTCGAAATAATTTAAAATTGGCAGCAAGGCTTCCTTCAGCTCTTTCGTCGTCACACTTAAATAGTTTTCATCATAAATTACTTCGATAATTGATGGAAAAGCTCCTACCGCCTCAACTTGTTCTTGAGATAGCCCTGGAACTTCAATAATCAGTTTTTCATTCTCACGAACCATGTTTTTCAATTGTTCTTTGCTGCCTTCTGCAATTACTTGTCCTTGGTCAATAATAACGATATGGTTACACAAAATCTCGACCTCTTCCATATAATGCGTCGTATAAACGATCGTCGCGCCCAGTCGATTTAACTCCTTGATACTATCCAAAATTTTGTTTCGGCTTTGGGGATCAACTGCGACAGTTGGTTCATCTAAAAAAATCAATTCCGGCTTATGAACAATCCCGCAAGCAATGTTCAACCGTCGTTTCAATCCGCCGCTCAGCTGTTTCGGATAAAATTTACGAAACTCCTCTAAGCCAACAAGCTGAATCACTTCTTCAACATATTGTTCGCGTTTAGACTTTTCTTGAACGTACAATCCACAAAAATAGTTGATATTATCCGTTACTGTCAATTCTTCAAAGAAGGCTATTTCCTGAGGGACAACCCCAATCTTTTGCTTAATGCTATACTTTTCCGGTCCCATTTCTTCTCCAAAAATCTTGATTGATCCGCGGTCATAGGTCAATAATGAAAGAATACAATTGATAGTAGTGGATTTGCCGCTGCCGTTTGGACCAAGCAATCCCAATATCTCTCCTTTTTTTACAGATAAATTTAAATGATTCAAGGCGGTGAAATCCCCATAACGTTTTACTAAGTTCTCGATTTCGATCAACATTTGAAAAACCCCTTTTCCTTTTCTTCTTACATTTACTATAATGAAAATAAGCATTTGCTTGTAGTGAGTTTGCGCCAATCATACGATGACAAATGTCATTTGATCCATACAAATTTCCATCTAAATCAAATGATTCAATGATTGATGATGCAAATCGAACCTATTTTCCAGTAATCTGAGAAATAAATCCTTTAATACAAAGTAGGAGCCGCAATGAAAAATTTAAATAGCTATTCAATAGATTTTTTCTTTTTAGAATTAATTGGTATCCTGCTGCTTTTTCAACAGGATTTTAAACCGCAAATGGTAGTTTATTTGTTGGCTAGTATCCTCTTAGCTGGTCCCGCTCTATTGCTGAAGCAGGCTTTAGGGCAAGCATTAGGCGTTTTTCCTTTACTAATCCTGAGTTTTTTCTGGCCGCCCCTGCTCCTTTTCTTGCCCGCTAACCTGCGGATCGCTTGGCGCGAAGAGATTATTTGGAGCTGGGCGCTAATCGTCTTAGCAGTTCCCTTATTGCAAGATACCTACTCTTCACCAGAGCGTATGCTGATTATACTTTTGAGTAGCTTCGCGATCCTTTTAGCCTGGCGTGGAAAAAAACAGGTCGAAGTAAAAGAAGCCTTGCTGCAATTAAAGGATGACAGTTGGGAAAAGCAAGAACTGTTGAAACTGAAAAATCAGGAGCTAATCCAATCGCAGGAAACCTTCATCGATTTAGAAATTTCCGAAGAACGAAATCGGATCGCTCGCGACATTCATGATAATGTAGGCCATCTGCTATCTAGTGCGATTATTCAGCTTGGCGCGATTGAAGCGATCAATCAATCGGAGAAGTTAAAAAAACCGTTGAACCAATTACGGACAACGATTCATACAGGGATGGATAATATTCGCGAAAGTGTTCATGATCTTCACGAGACCTCACTTTCCTTTTCGAAGGGACTTGAGTTGTTAATAGCAGATTTTCAATTTTGTGAAGTGGAGATTCGAGGGAATATTCCAGAAGGTATGGATCAGGAGCAGGAACGAACACTGCTTATGGTGCTTAAGGAAGCATTTGCTAATGTGATGAAACATAGCAATGCTAGCAATGTAACACTTTCATTTAACGAGCTGCCTGCCTTTTATCGACTGCAAATTCTTGATAATGGAACACTTGCTAAGAAAAGTGGAGATGGCATTGGGTTAAAAAGCATGCGTCAGCGCGTAGAACAAATTAACGGACAGCTTCACGTCTCACAAACTCCGGATAATTTTCTGATTCACATTGTTTTGCCAAAAGATAGTCAACCATCCTTTCACAATCACCATCGAACAAGAAAATAATAATCTATCCTGCCAGGAGGAGGTATGTCATGATTCGCGTTGTTGTTGTTGATGACGATCCGTTAGTAACGGAATCATTGAAAACTATTTTAGAAATATCTGATGAAATACACGTTGTCGGTACCGGAAATTCTGCACCAGAAGCCGTCAAACTCTATTTGCAGGAACGACCGGACGTTCTATTAACAGATATTCGCATGGGAAATAGCACCGGTATCGAAGCCGCGAAAGCGATTTTTAAACAGGTGCCAGAAGCCGTCATCCTATTACTGACGACTTTTTCCGATGATGAATATATCCGAGAAGCCCTGCAGATCGGTGTCAAAGGCTATTTAATCAAGCAGGAGCTGGGCAGTATCGTTCCTGCAATCAAAGCTGTATACAATGGGCAGACAGTTTTTGGAACAGAGATCGTTGGAAAATTAGCTTCGATCTTAACAGATCAATCTCCTCAAAAACAACCAGCCATTGACTTATCTGAAAGAGAGGAAAGCATTCTCATTGCAGTGGCAAATGGCAAAAACAACAAAGAGATCGCCCAAGAGCTCTTCTTAAGTGAAGGCACTGTTCGTAACAACATCAGTCAGCTATTAGATAAATTAGGAGTTCGTGACCGAACACAGCTAGCGATCTTCTATTATAAAAATTATCAATAAGAATTGACTAGAGTCCTAAAGAATATTTTTCTTTGGGCTCTTTTATTCTGCCATTTGAAGAGGCAAAAACTATACGCACCTAAAATTAAATCACTCATCTTCTCTTCTTCTTAATACTACTCTCCTTATTTTTCCCATTGTGATTTTTCTGAGACCAATTCTCAATCAAACTCTGGACATAAGCCTCTTTATGCGTAAGCAATCTCTTCTTTTTAGTCTTCTGCGGTTTTGTCGTTGGTGGAGCAGAAACATCGTCTATGGTTTTCGGTGTAACTCTGTCTTTTAACAACGTTTGTGAACTCTGCGATTCTATCACAGGTTCGAGAAAAGATTTCTGGATTTCCAGTTCATCATCTGCTGGTTCTTCCGGCTCTTCTTCAGTAAATATAACACGGATATTTTCCAAACTAACCACATCAGGATGTCCGACGCGAACCATTGTCAGTAAATCTTGATCATTCACCGTACTCAGATCAACACCTGCTGGCACAACGATCTCGATCGTCTTCACTTCTGGTGTTTCTACTTCTGAATTTAAGACACACTCTTCCTGTTGATCTGCTGGTTGTTCCACCTGATCGACTTCTACAACTGTCTCTTTAAATGTCTCTTTTGTTCCCGGACGCTTTGCTTGAATAAATTTTACAAATCGTCTTACACCAGCAGCTGTCTCAAAGAGTGCCACAGTCGTTAGGATTTCCAGAAGTTCAGAAGTTTCTGCCCTTGAGCGTGTTTCGTCTGCATCCGCAATTGTTAAGGTATGCTTTTTACCTGACGCGTCTTCAAAGGCAGAAACGATCCGAAGAGTCAGCGCTGAATTCTGAACCTTCTCTGTTCCAGGAGTATCTAAAAGCTTTTTATTTGAACGAGCTTCTTCGGTTAAACGATAGTATTCCTTTTTGTCGGTAAACAAGCGATGAACGACCTTATCCCAATCTCCGCTTTTTTTGAAATAATCTTTAAAATAGGCGCAGTATTCACGCAGCACATCACTAGGCTCCGCTGTCAGAAACACCTCACAAACCAATTCTTGGCAAAGAAAAGAAAAATCACTAACAACAAGCGAATTTCGTACCATGACAACTACAAGGTATTTAATGAATGTAGCAACATCTTGAGAAAATTTAAAATAGCTAGTAATTTTCGCCTCAAGTGTGGCTCTTTTTACACCAAACAATGTTCTTTGTAATAACGGTTTTTTCTGCTCAATTGTTTTCATTAAGAAATGCTCCTTCCAGCGATGTATGCGCTTTTTTATAATAAAATTATAACATTATCAATAAAACAAAAGTAAATTTAGCATAAATTTGGAGTTATTTACTTTTTTCTATAGAAAAAGAAAAATTATCATTTCCTCTTTTTAGCTGTATTTTATTAACACAATTAAAATCACAAAGCCATTTAACCATAACTTTTCTATGTTCGTTATTAGAACAGAAAAAAAGAACACCTCAAGACAAAATTAAGTCTCAAAGATGTTCTGATTAATGTTTGTGAATCACCATTAAAATCTCTAAAAAAGAACTATTTTAGATGAAATTAACGCTTTAAAACCGCTCTTTTTCTTTACTAATCCAGCCGATAAATCAGACAATCACAAGTTCACAAGCGTAATTTCCCTATTTCTATTTTATCGCTTCGGGATTCATTTCTTGCCATTCTTTGCTTAGGAAATAACGATTATTGATCGTATAATTCTCACCTTGAGAATTAGAGCTCTTCAAAAATGGAGCAATTTCTTTATCTGCCGCCAGCCAGCCCTTCCATCCTAAATGAATCGTATCTTGCATAAAGTAGGGCGTATTTTGCTGAGTTGAGTAGTCAGCGATATTGGTAAAGCCCTGCGATGTTAATTGGTATTTGATTTTAGCAGAAAATTGCTGCAGCATCTCATCAGAAAGACCCGTAAATTTTGCCCAGCGGCCATTGACTGGTGGAATGATAAAGAGTACCTTCGCATGCTTTTTCGCTAATTGATCAAGCGCCAATTGAAAATCGGAAAACTCTGGAGAATAGCGATAATCCCATTTTCGTTGCGAATTGGCAAATCGATCCATATGTGGTTCGATCCTGCGTTTAAAGAAATGCTGTTGAATCCCAAATTCATTTCCTTGGGTCGCCTGCTTGCCTAAACGATTGGCTAACTGATTCAATTTATGGGGATCATAATTTTCAGGCAGTGCTTTGACATTTTTATCGATAGCCTTCTGCTTACTAATCATGCCGATTGTACTGAACAATTCGTCCTCTCGTTCTAACATGTTTAATTTTAGTCTGCTGAAGGTGACATCCGTTTGGTCTGGTAAATTTCCCGCCATCACTGCATCTAGCATTCTTTCTAACCGTTCATCTTTTCTTACCACTCCATAGTGAGTCAAGCGTTGAGCCAAATATTTATCACTAGATTGAACTTTTTTGAGATTCATTAGCCAAGTCAAGGTCTGCTCTGGGGAATAATAGGCATCAAAGTAATCACGTTTGATCCCATTTTTAACAAACCATTGTGGGGAAATGATGAATACAACCTTGCGATCCTTCAACTCATTTCCCAATGACTGCATCATCATAAATTGAGTCAATGATTGGGTTCCAGGCGCTCCCATCAAAAAAGGCGTGTAGCCGCGATCATACTTTTCGGCTAAGACCGATGGATGGAAGGGACTGATTCGGCTCAATTCAGAAGAGCCGAAAAATGGGACGTAATGATCGGTACTTAGAGCTTCTTTTGTAATACTGTTTCCTCGCAAAACATTTCCAGCCATTGAACTTGAAGCAGCTTTGATCAGCTTTGGATCATTGCTGTTGATTTTAAATGGGGAAAAAAACAGAAGAACCAATAATACTGCCGCTAAAAGAATCGGCCCAAAGATACCGAAAAGTTTCTTTTTCATTAAGCCTGTAAAGCTTTCACTTGTTCAATAATTTTATTTGGTGTGTTCCATTGCGCGCGGTCAAACTCTGAAACAGGTACTTGCACATCTAACTGTCCTTCAATTTCAACCAATAGCTGAACGGTTGCTAGGGAGTCCATCAATCCTTCCTCGAATAAATCTACCTCAGGATTTTCTCGAACTTCCTCTGTTCCTGTGATATCTTCTAAAATACTAAATAATGTGTCTTCCATGTTACTCGCTCCATTTCGTTTTTTTGTAGTCTAGTTGTTTATCTTCCTAGAAAGAAATTGTGAAATATTAATTTATCCAAAAAACCTGAGAAGATCAAAAAGCTCAAGCAGACGGCGTTGAAGGTTAAGAAAATCGCCAACGCGTGGGTAAATTTATTGGATGGAATCTGCTTCTTGTGTTTCTTCTTGAATCGCAGCCACGCATCTGTCAAACAAATCAATGCGGCATGATAGAAGCCATACAAGATGTAATACCAAGTCAAGCCGTGCCAAACGCCCATGATCAGGAACAAAGCAAAGTAGCCGACATTTGACGCGACGATCCGACTCTTGAAGGTTTTCTTTTTAATCAAGGTGAACATCAAACGCATATAAATATAATCGCGAAACCAAAAGGACAAGGTCATGTGCCAACGATTCCAGAATTCTTTGATGTTCCAGGATAAGAACGGCTTATTAAAGTTCGGTGGTGTCTCATATCCCATCAGCTTGCTGGTACCTACTGCGAACAGGCTGTAGCCAGCGAAATCGAAGAACAAATACATACTATAGACATACATATAGCCGACTAGGCCCCAAGAAATACCACCATGCTGCATCGCCATTCGATCAACGATTGGCAGCAGCACTTGACCAAAATAATAGCCGATTACAAATTTATATAAAAAGCCGACAAAAATATCGTGAACACCAGCGCCTAATAAATCGACGTATTTTTCTGGTGTAGGCGGCTCCTTCAAATCCTTTTCAAAGCGGCGATACCGATCGATCGGACCAGAGGAAATCGTTGGGAAAAACAGCAGGAACTTGATATAGTTCAACGGGCTGTATTCCTTGATCATCCCATCCCGCATTTCCATGATGATCTGAACCGATTTAAAGGTCAGATAAGAAATCCCTAAAAATCCAAAGATGGAGTTTTCTCCATCTATAAATGGGGTGATCTTAACTAAAATCAAAGGAACGATACTTAAAAATACGGCTAAGTAAAAGATGCCCGCTTGATTCTTGTTTTTACGATAATGGTTGTAACACCAAACAAGAATACTTTGGAAGATCACGTAGCCGATCAATGCCAGCCCTTGGCGATAATCCTTTCCGCCAAAAGAAACATACAAGAAGAACAGTGTGATCAGTGACTGGTACCAGCCGATTCGTTTACCGCGAAGCAGTAAGCTTAAAATTAACGGTAGCAGCGCCACAATCAAAATAATGAAATAAATCGGTGACGCATAAGGGACCATGTGAGGAATCAACATCAGCTATTCACCTCGTTAATTAGTCGCTTGCGATCAATTTTGCCGTTTGCCGTCCGCGGTAATTGATCGACATAGACAAATTTTTGCGGAATCATGTAGTCCATGACAGCTTCCGCTAATTCTTCTTTCACTGCCTTGCTTAGCTGATACGTTTTCTCAAAGTCATTGTCATTGGCAACAACATAAGCGACTAATTGCTGAACCTTGTGGTCTTGATACTTGGGAACCACTGTCGCCTGCTTAACATAAGAAACCTGTTCTAAATGATGATCGATGTCTTCCAATTCGATTCGAAAGCCGTGCAGCTTCACTTGAAAATCAATCCGTCCTTCATATAGCAGTAACCCATCCTTCTGAAGTCTTCCAGCATCTCCTGTACGATAAGCAGGAACGCCATCGATCTTGAAAAAGGCAGCTGCCGTTTTTTCTGGATTATGCATGTAGCCCTTTGAAACACTCGGACCTTTAATAATGATCTCCCCGGCAATGCCGTCTGTTACTGCTCGATTTCCGTCATAAATCAGGACTTCGGTATCTTCTTTGATATAACCGATCGGCACACGATCATATTTGCTTAACACCTCTTCAGTCACTTCAATTTGCGTCATGGCAACCGTTGCTTCCGTTGGCCCGTAAGTATTAAAGACCTTCGCATGCGGAAAGCGACGTAATAACTCTTCTGCCGTCTTTCTTGGCAGCTCCTCTCCACAGAATTGGAAAATCTTCAGTGAAGGCACCCGTTCGCCATCAAAGGTCTTCTCCATTAGACAGATATCCATGAATGACGGTGTTGATACCCAGACCTCCAAAGCTAAATTTGGTAAAAAGTTGAATAATTTCTTGAAATCATTGATCACTGCTTTTTCCATCGGAATTAATGTTCCACCGCTGCAAAGTGCAGGATAGATACTCATAACGGATAAATCGAAGGAATAGGGTGCCTGCGATAAAAAACGCATGCCCGCTTCGATCTCAAAATCCTTTAGATTCCAATTTACAAAACTCAATAAATTTTTGTGACTAATCTGAACACCCTTCGGTACCCCAGTCGTTCCAGAAGTGAAGATGATATAGAAGGTTTCATCGCCCATCACTGGCTGCAATTTTTCATATGCATGTTCTGTTGTAAAAATCTCAGCTAGTTTTTCAGGCGACACGACTGGAATCGTCACGTTTAATTCTTCTGGCCAAGGCAAAACACTTAAAATCATTGCTGGCTGTGCTACCTTTAGGATCAGTTGGATACGATCCAATGGGGTAGTTGATTCAATCGGAATATAGGCATGTCCGCTTTTGGCCGCTCCTAAGAAACTGGCAAGCATAGCAAATTCCAATTCTCCGAAGACAACAATCGGTGTTTTAGCTTCTATATTTTGATTCAAATAGTGTGCTAAGTTATCTGACCACTGACGTAATGTTTGATAACTGAATTCTTCCTTTTCTGATTGATAAGCGAGTGCCTCTGGCTTTTCATTAGCCCATTGGTCAATCGCTGTAATGATATTTTGCATGTTGGTCCCCCTCCCGTTCAGTTTAAGAACGAACTCTTTTCAATCGATTAAAATTCGTTATAGATAAAATTACCGCCTTGGATACTCTTGTAATGGTATAAGTAAACGAGTATTAAAAGGACGGCAAAGTAGAAAAGCGTCTTTCCAATAAAACTTAACCAGTAACGAGTAGCGGGGCGTTTAAAAAATTTCTTCATCCGATCGCCCTCTCCCTTTTATTTAGTACTCATTATAGGAGGATGCCAAAAATCTACCATTTGTTTTTCTTACATATACCGCTTTCAAACGAACAGTTTTGTCACATTGGTATCCACGGCGTTTAGAGCATTTTTTTAAATGGAAAAACTGCCTGCTATCATTGGTTTTCTGCCAATGTAACTAGGAAGATTACTAGACGAAAAAACAGGATATACCGAATATCGATACATCCTGTTCTTAAGATTTTATGAAAGCTTTTTCTGATATACGCACGTTGCCCAATAAAATAGCGCATAGACCACCAGCATCAGTCCACAAAACAGATAAACAAATCCATAGTTGGCATTTTTGGCAATGTGAGAAATGACCGAGATAGCTAACATACTATGAATCAGAGCCAAAATCGCTGGAATAAAGAAAACCACTCGATTTTCACGTTTAATTTCTTGATAAATTGTTTTATCAGGTATTCCCATTTGTCGTAATAAACCATATTTCTTTCGCTTTTGCTTAAACTCAGAAAGCTGCCGCAGTGTGACCATACTTGCTGTCACAATGATAAAGGTGGTGGTCACAAAGGTCACTACGAACAGCACCAACCCCATACTGCTGCGAGTCATTCGATAAACTTCCTGATACGAGGTATACTCGGAACGATATACCGTCGACCCATCTTTATTAGTTCCTTCTCCTTCTACAATATCTCCGACAATCTGTTCATTTTTCCAAGTCAGATCATAATGTATCGGATAATCCCAATCGCCCTTCAGGTTTGCACGAATAACCTGATTCAGCTTATTCTCAAAACGATCTTCTACATCGATCACCTCTAACGCATAAGAAATGCCTGATAATTCATCAAAAAGTTCATCAGAAACGACAATCATTCCCGTACCATATCGCAAGCTCGTATCACCAAAAAAATTGGGGTGCGTTTCTTGAACCTTTAGCTTCTGACTTTTCAAATATATGATTTTACTGTAACGAGCATAATCATTCAGATAACGCTGATAGGAGCTCAAAACAACTGTCGAATCAGCAGACTTTAACTGAATATTCTGCAAGGTAGGATTGGTTTTTCGAAAAGCCAGATAATCAGATATCGAAACGACATCCGTAATTTCCGGCTGAGAATTTACACCCTCTCCAGAAATTGCTACGCTTTGTTTGGCTGGCACTGCTTTTAAGTGTAAGGTCTGCCGTTGATAAGGAGCAACGCTTTGCAGCTTCGGTTCTAGCTTCTGATAGCTTTGTTGTGTCATCATTACAGAGGCCGGAGCAATTTCATCAACTAAACGCATTTGTAGTGACACAAGTGCCGCCATTCCCCCTAAAATCGCCAATGCTAAACCTAACGCAACTGTGATAGAACCCAAAAAACGCCATTCACTAAATAATCGTAATTGCCATTCGCTTCTTGATAGCATTCCCAAATTTTTGTTTAAGCGCTTTGGCCGATAGGAATTATACCAGCGCAATGTAAAAGCAAAAAATAAATAGCTGCCAAATACACATAGTAAAAAGATCAAGCCCATTAACAAAGCATTGCCTCGAAGCAAGCCGAAACGATCACTGGCTGTCCGGGAAAAAACAACATAGGTCATCGCCATTCCCCAGCCGCCCAATAAAAATAGAGCACCAATACTACCGGCGATTTTCTGCGGCAAAGATACCTTCATCGCTTGAATTTTACGTAAGCGAAGCGTCTTTAAATGTGAAAACTTAGACCCTGATACCAGCCATAAAATCTGGAAAGAAACAACCGCCAATATAAAGAGCACCACTAAGCCAGTTGCTATGATCGCATCGGTCGAGAAAAAGAAATGCACTCTTAGCGGCAGGTCCATAGCTTTCACAAGAATCATACTAAACAGCTTAGAAAGCAAAACTCCAACACCGATCCCGATTACAAAAGAAAAAATCCCGATAAAGAAAATTTCTAAAATGAACCAGAGACAAATCTGATAGTAGTTCAATCCATATAAATGGAAGATGCTGATATCCTTTCGTCGATTTTCTATAAAAAAACGATTGGTATTCGTCATAAAAAACAGCAAAATCAGTACAACCGCAAAACTGCCGAAGCCTAACATCCCAACTAGCTGTGTATTTTTTCCAGCACTGCGAATTAAAGGCTGCTCATAGGTCATCGCTGTAAAAGAATAATAAACCATTACTGCAAAAATCAGACTGAAGAAAAAAATCAAATAGTTCGACAACTGCTTTTTAAAGCTTCGCCAAACGATTTTAATCAGCATTGGCTTTTCCTCCTCCGCCGATCGTTGCCTGCATATCAATGACCTTTTCAAAAAAATCCTTGCGAGAAGAACGACGGACAATTTCAGAGAAAAAACGCCCATCTTTAATAAACAATACTCGGTTACAATAACTAGCAGTGTAAGGATCATGGGTCACCATTAAGATTGTGGTTTCCTCATGAAGATTCACCTCATCTAAATAATTCAAAAATTCTGAAGCAGACTTAGAGTCTAAAGAGCCCGTGGGTTCATCAGCAAACAAAACCAATGGACGGCTGATCAAAGCGCGGGCCGCTGCTGTTCGCTGCTGCTGCCCGATGGATATTTCTTCCGGGTAACGTGCTAAGATCTGCTCAATCTTCAAAATTTTCGTCAACCGAAGCACCCGTTCTTCAATCTCTTCATTAGAGAGCTTACTGACAGTCAATGGCAAAATAATATTATCCTTGACTGTTAAACTATCGATTAGATTAAAGTCCTGAAAGATAAATCCTAAATTCTCCCGCCGAAAATCCGTCAAACGAGCCTCTCGCATCTGGGTAATATCTGCTCCGTCGATTTTAACGGAACCCATTGTCGGCAATAAAATTGTGGAGAGGATATTCATCAAGGTCGTCTTCCCAGCTCCACTAGGTCCCATAATACCGATGAACTCGCCTTTTTCTACACTGAAGTTCAGGTCATTTAAAACCGTGACTTTATTGTTTCGTGTGCCAAAGCTTTTACTAAGATGCTGCACATCGATCATTTTTTTCATGAGTGCCTCCTTATTCGTTTTAATGTAATTATTTTTTCTAAAAGAAAAAATTAGGTTGATTCGAATGCCGTATATCATTCAACTAAAGTGTTCAATCAATGTATTAGCTAATTTTGATAATTTCTTTTTTGCCTATATCTCCTGCAAAAAGTTGAACTGACATCCTTATTCGTTTTAATGTAATCATTTTTTCTAAAAGAAAAAATTAGGTTGATTCGAATGCCGTATATCATTCAACTAAAGTGTTCAATCAATGTATTAGCTAGTTTTGATATTTTCTCTTTTGCCTACATCTCCTGCAAAAAGTTGAACTGACATCCTTATTCGTTTTAATGTACTATTTTTCTCAAATAGAAAAATGAGTTGGCCCTTGTCTGACGCAGCAGTGATCAACATATTCAAAAAATTAATATGACGAATACTTATTTTTAATATCTAAATTTTTTTCTTTATGGTATCATATTTGAGGCGGATTCCTATGTGAAACGTCCTTCAATAGTCTTACAATTTTTTCACTTTTTTGGAAAAATATTTTTCAGTTATTTTATCATAAAGGGAAGCTTGACCTCATCAGTTTTCTTATATCTTTCAGTAAACGAGCACACTATATATAGTGTGCTTTTCTTTTTTTGACAAAAAATAATACTATATATCGTTGCAACAAACTCAGAAATGCTATATGATTGATAATGAACTTTAAAGGAAATGGAGTGTTTGCAATGATGGAAATCCACACAAAAGATTCGTTGTTCAACGAATATCAACCGTCGCTAAAAAATATTAAGGTCGTAAAACGTGATGGTCGTCACACAGCATTTGATGATCAAAAGATTTATGATGCTTTAATCAAGGCAGAAACGAAAATTAAAGGATCTGTTGATCCATTGGCTCATGAACGTATCCAGTCAATCGTTGAGCGTGTAGATGCAGAAATTTCAGAACGTTTTACTAGCGATATCAAAATATATGAAATCCAAAACATCGTGGAGCATACATTATTAGAACACAACGAATATGAATTAGCGGAAGAATATATCAATTATCGGACGCGCCGCGACTTCCAGCGCAGCAAAGCCACCGATATCAACTTTACGATCGGAAAATTGATCAACAAGGATCAAACCGTCGTTAACGAAAATGCCAATAAAGATAGTGATGTCTTTAACACGCAGCGTGATTTAACAGCTGGAATTGTCGGCAAATCAATTGGTTTGAAGATGCTGCCGCCTCATGTGGCGAACGCGCACCAAAAAGGCGACATCCATTATCATGATTTAGATTATCATCCATATACACCGATGACCAACTGCTGTTTGATTGACTTCAAAGGCATGTTGAACAACGGCTTTAAAATCGGGAATGCGGAAGTTGAAAGTCCTAAATCAATCCAAACAGCAACAGCCCAGATCTCACAAATCATCGCCAACGTGGCTTCAAGCCAATACGGTGGCTGTTCAGCAGACCGTACGGACGAATTATTAGCTCCTTTTGCGCGTCTAAATTACGCAAAACACTTAAAAGACGCTGAAGAGTGGATCGATGACCCTGAAAAACAAAAAGCGTTCGCGAAACAAAAAACACGTAAAGATATTTATGACGCGATGCAAAGCTTAGAATATGAAATCAATACCCTATTTACTTCAAACGGACAAACGCCTTTCACTTCTCTTGGCTTCGGTCTTGGAACAGATTGGTTTGAACGCGAAATTCAAAAAGCGATTCTGCAAATCCGAATCGAAGGTCTAGGCAGCGAAAAACGGACAGCGATCTTTCCTAAATTGATCTTTACTTTGCGTCGTGGTACAAACTTAGAACCAAATGATCCAAACTACGATATCAAAGAATTAGCGTTAGAATGTGCAACCAAACGGATGTATCCAGATATCTTGAACTATGATAAATTGATCGAATTAACCGGCAGCTTCAAAGTGCCAATGGGATGCCGCTCATTCTTACAAGGCTGGAAAAATGAACAAGGAGAAGAAGTCAACGCAGGTCGTATGAACCTTGGTGTTGTTACCTTAAACTTACCGCGGATCGCTTTAGAGTCTGGCGGCAACAAAGAAAAATTCTGGTCTCTATTAGAAGAACGCCTGCAAATCGCCAAAGACGCGTTAGTCTTCCGTATCGATCGTTGTAAAGAAGCTACACCAGCAAACGCTCCGATCCTTTATCAATATGGCGCGTTCGGCAAACGTCTGAAACGGACCGATGCGGTTAACGAATTATTCAAAAATAAACGGGCAACGATTTCTTTGGGCTATATCGGACTTTATGAAGTAGCCAGTGTCTTTTACGGCGGCGAATGGGAAAACAATCCAGAAGCAAAAGACTTTACCATTGACATCATGAAAGACTTGAAAGAACACGCCGATGCATGGGGCAACGAATATGGCTACCATTTCAGTGTGTATTCAACACCAAGTGAAAGCTTAACTGACCGCTTCTGTCGTTTAGATACAGAACGTTTTGGTATTGTCGAAAATATTACAGACAAGGACTACTATACAAATAGTTTCCATTACGACGTTCGTAAAAATCCAACACCATTTGAAAAACTAGACTTTGAAAAGGATTATCCTAAATACTGCTCTGGCGGGTTTATCCATTATTGTGAATACCCTGTTCTTCAACAAAATCCAAAATCATTGGAAGCTGTGTGGGATTACGGTTACGATCGCATCGCCTATCTAGGAACGAATACACCAATTGACCACTGCTACGAATGTGGCTTCGAAGGTGACTTCAAACCAACCAAACGTGGCTTTGAATGCCCACAATGCGGCAATCACGATCCAAAATCATGTGACGTAGTCAAACGGACTTGCGGATACTTAGGAAACCCTCAAGCACGTCCAATGGTGCACGGACGTCACGAAGAAATCGCCTCACGTGTAAAACACATGTAAAAAAAAACTCAACGAACATTCTTCGTTCATTGAGCCAAACAGAAATACGATTGACAGGGACGGCGCTCTTTGCCGCTCCCTGTTTTACTTGAAAGGGGAAAAATATGCGTAATCCTAAACCAAAAGAATGGCTGGCCAGCGAGTTGAGCCAACAATATATCGCAGACTACAAGGCCTTCAACTTTGTTGATGGCGAAGGCGTCCGTAATAGTCTTTACGTCAGTGGCTGTCCCTTTGCCTGTGAAGGCTGCTTCAACGCGGCTTCGCAAAATTTTCATTACGGCAAGCCTTTCACTCAAGAATTAGAAGACCAGCTAATTGCGGATACCGCTCATGACTATGTCCAAGGTGTGACCTTCTTAGGTGGTGAACCCTTCTTAAATACGCAGGTCTGCTTAAAAGTTATCAATAGAATTCGCGCTGAATTCGGCGATACGAAGGACATCTGGTCTTGGAGCGGCTACACCTTTGAAGAACTGTTGTTAGACAGCGATGATAAGCTAGAAATGCTAAGCAAGATCGATATTTTAGTTGACGGTCGTTTCGAACTCTCAAAGAAAAACTTGATGCTACAATTTCGTGGCAGTTCCAACCAACGCATCATCGATGTAAAAAAATCATTGGCTAAAGGTGAAGTCGTCATTTGGGAGAAGCTTCATGACTCCGAAAAAGCTTTCGAGCAAATCAAAAAGAGCGAACTAATTTGAACGCTCTTCCCACAAAGGCAACACAATATTTTCAAATGCAATGGGATCAAGATTAGTCAGAGTAATTCCGACTAAGCGGATCCCTTTTTCTACGCCGCCAATCTCCTCCCAAATCAAACTGGCCTGTGAAAACAAGTCTTCTTTCTTTTCTATGTAATAAGGCAAAGTGACCCGCCGTGTGACTGTCGTGTAATCCGCATAGCGAACTTTAAGAACAACCGTCTTGCCGTGACGCTGTACGCGTTTTAAGGAGGCCTCGACTTTTTCCGCCAATTGTCTTAACTGACTTAACACCTCATCATCTGTCGATAACGGGCGTCCATACGTATGTTCTTTCCCGACAGACTTTCGTTCACGCGTGATACTAACAGGTGAATCATGGATTCCCCGTACCTTTCGATACAAGGAATAGCCCATCTTGCCGAATTCTTGAATCAGGAACATTTCACTCTTCTCGTACAAGTCCGCTCCAGTAAAAATTCCCAGCTCATTCATTTTAGGAACAGTCTTCTTCCCTACGCCATGAAATTTCTCAATCGGCAAACGTTTTAAAAAGACGACGGATTCCTCTGGCGAGATTACTGTCATTCCCTGAGGCTTTTGGTAATCCGAAGCCAGCTTGGCCAGGAACTTATTGTAGCTGACTCCAGCAGAACAGGTTAATTGCAGCTCCTGCCAAATCTCTTGCTGAATCAGACGAGCAATTTTGATGGCCGAACGCGCATTGATCTTATTTTCCGTTACATCCAGATAAGCTTCATCGATCGACACCGGCTCAATAATATCCGTATAGCGATGAAAAATTTTTCGAACCTGTTGTGAAACAGCACTGTACTTAGCATGGTCACCAGGCTTAAAAATAGCCTGAGGACACAATTCATACGCCTTCTGGGCACTCATCGCCGAATGAATCCCATAAATCCGAGCCTTGTAATTCGCCGTCGTCACGACACCCTTGCCGCCAGTATCAGAAGGATGACGAGCGATTACTAAAGGATGCTTCGCCAGTTCCGGATCGTCCCGTTCCTCGACGGAGGCAAAAAAAGCATCCATGTCAATATGGATAATTTTTCGCGATGTATCATTTTTCAAAGGAAAAACCAAATCTGCCATTCTGCTCTCCCCTTCCTATCTTATCTTCATTATAACCGAACGTCTGTTCAGAGACAATTATTCCCACTAGAAGATAGAAAAACATAATTTCTGCAAAAAAAAGAACAACCTGTCCTATCAAAAACAATAGAAACAGCGTTGTCCGAATAAGTTTTTTAAGTCAATTACCTTATCTCTCGATTAAGTTCACTTTGCGAATCATCAGCTTGTCTGCCGATCCGCGTTGGAACTCCTGCGGCTCACCAAAAATTTCAGCATAGATGACCTTGTTGTGCTCCCGCCGCCTTAGCTGGTAGATGATCTTTCCAGTATCCTCCAGCTCCTTCATCATTTCTGTCACACCGCCAAAGCCGGTTTTCTTCGTGATAAAACCAGTCGCCACCATGCGTTCATCCAAATAGCGCGCCGAAATCACCGAACCTTTGGCTAATGTTGTTCTTAGAGCTGTCGCTAATTCCTCTAATTCTTCAGGAACAGGTAATTCTCGTTCCACTGGTTGATATAACGTATCTCGCAAGGTATTTAACTCCTCTACTAAGGCTTCATACTGTTCCTTAGTCAGCATCACACCAGCGATTTTTTCGCGGTTAAAAATATAAACCCCGGTCTCTGCTTTACGAGCTTGAGCAAAAACATCCATTGGTGATTTTTTTACTTCTGTAATTGAAGATGTCGGAACATCTAACTTTCGCAATCCCATTCTGCTCTCCTCCTACTTCCTAGCCCTTCAAATGAAAGAACTACCCCTTATTTTCAACTGTATCCCCTTCTACAAATCACGCGAATGTTCAAGAAACACGTGAAATAGAATGACACTCTTATCGTAGTCCTCATCATTATAGCATAACCTTTCTTTAAGAAAAATCTTGATCCAATTTTCCTCAATCAGATAATAAAACCGTCTGATATCTCTCTTGAATCAATAAAGAAGAGTCTAAAGTAGGCGTCGTTTTCAACGCAACTTGATGACTTGCAACCACAATGTTTTTCAAAGCCAAAGCCAGCCCTTCATTTTGACAATTCCTTAGCATCGGAATTTGCCGCTTTACTTCCCTACTAAGATGATCATAACTTGACGGAACCGGTCCCTGCTTCCATTTTAAATTGAAGAGTAGTATTGGAAGTCCTTGAGATAGTCCAAAGAAAAGATCAAAAAGCTTTACGTTGAATGTACTCCTTAATAGTTCGCCTTCCAAAGCAATCGTTTCTTCAATAATTCTACTCGCCTTCCTGACTTCCTGATATAAATCAGTCTGATATTGTTGGTGGCAATGGTAAAACTCAGTAAAGCTTTGAAAATGATAGCGCAAATGATCAAAGAAGAAAAACTCTGTTAAATTTCCCTGTAAATCGAATTTTTCAACGAATCGGCTGATTAGTACTTTATCTGGATACAATACCTGGTTCACTGAAGGTGTTGGTTGATCTTTATAATACTGTTCGATTTGCTGATAGACCTCGCCTTCTTCAAAATAATAAAAATCTCTCAAATAGCGTAATTGTAACAATAAAATGATACCTGGATCACCTAAAAGCCTGCCTGCTCGTCGATTTACCCAAAGGTTCAAATGAATCAGTTGTCGATTCAATTCTCTCATTTTTGTGTAATCTGTGTCAGCAGAAGTCTGTTGCCAAAGAAATTGTTTGAAAAGTTTAAAGCGTGGATCTTCTGTTAACACTTTCCGATGAAGCTCTAAGAAATTTGGATGGTGCTGCCGATTAATTCGCCATGGTTTTCCTTTTATCACATAGCCCTTTTGCTGTAATTCATCACTATAACGCATCGCTGTTCGAATACTCACCTTTAGTTGCTTAGCCATTTCAGTAATCGTGTACTGTTCTTTATTTATTAATTCAAGTAGCTGCAAATAGCCCTGGGTTTTCTTTCTTATTATAAATTGCCAAATCATGCCTTGTGTCTCCTCTTTTACTCATTGAATTTCCTCTTCTTTAAAAATAACATAAATGGACACAAAGTTTTTTATCAACTTTTTTTCAAAAAAAAAAGCGTCTGAATTCTCAGACGCGTAAAGTCATAGCATTTATCGCCACAATAATCGTACTTAAGGACATTAAAATCGCACCAATAGCGGGACTCAGTAAAATTCCGATAGGTGCTAAAATACCCGCCGCTAAAGGGATTGCTAAAATATTATAACCGGCACCCCACCAAAGATTTTGTATCATTTTACGATGTGTTTTCTTCGCCAAACGGACAAATTTTAAAATATCCTGTAAATTGCTATTGGTCAACACAACGTCAGCTGAATCAATCGCAATATCAGTTCCAGCACCGATCGCCATTCCGATTGTCGCTCTAGCTAAAGCAGGAGCATCATTGATCCCATCTCCTACCATCATGACTTTCTTACCATCATCGGTGTAGCGTTTAATAATTTTTTCTTTATCGTCTGGTAATAGCTCGCCAAAAAATTCTTTAAGACCCAGATAATCAGCCACTGCTTTTGCAGCCTCTTGATTGTCTCCAGTCAGCATAACAGGTTCGATTCCAGCATTACGCAAGTCTTTGATAAACGCTTTGGCTTGTGGCTTTATCGAGTCTCCCATCGCAAAGAAAGCAACCAGCTCTTCATCAATTAATAGGAAGGAAATCGTATTTCCCTGTGCTTGGTACTCCTTCAATTTTTCTTGATCAAAGCTCAATGCACGGCGTTCGATTTCTTTTTGATTCGCTAAAATGACCTGATGACCTTCTACTGTCCCGCTTACACCGATTCCCTTTAAGGTCGACACCTCTTGTGCTTGATAAGGGTCAATACCTTCAGCTTTCAAATAATTCATAACGCCAACGGCAAGGGGATGGTTGGTTTGCGCTTCAAGGGCTCCGATATATTTCAGCGCCTCTTCTTTACTTGCCTCTGCCAATTTCTCAATCCCTGTCACCGTAAACTTACCCTCTGTTAAGGTACCTGTTTTATCAAGAAAAACGTAATCTAATTGATTTCCCTGTTCCAAGGCTTGACGACTTTTCAGCAGCAAGCCATTTTTAGCCGCTAATGAGGTGGAACGAGCGATCACTAAAGGAATCGCTAAACCTAAAGCATGCGGACAAGCGATGACAAAAACGGTAACCATTCGATCCAATGCTTGTGGCAAATCCGCTACAAACAGCCAGACAGTAAAAGTTAGAAGCCCAGCAACTAACGCAATGTAGAATAACCATTTCGCTACTTTATCTGAAATTGATTCTAATTTTGATTTTTCCTGCTGAGCTTGCTGTACCATTGTCATGACCTTGGCAAGGTAACCATCTTCGCCAGTGCCAGTGACCTTTACTCTGATCGTACCATCACCGTTGACCGAACCGCCAATGACTGTGTCACCGACGTTCTTTTGAACACCTTTGGATTCACCGGTCACAGCCGATTCATCGACAATCGTTGTCCCTTTGATGATCTGTCCATCGGTCGGCATTTTATCTCCAGCACGAACTAAGAGCATGTCACCACTCTTGATCTCCTGAAGCTTGACCTTTTGTGTGGAGCCATCTTCTTGGATCTGATTCACCTCGTCCGGCAGTAACTCTGCTAACTTCTTCAAGGCATTGCTGGCATTGGATACGGCGTTCATTTCGACCCAATGACCTAAGAGCATAATGACAATCAATGTTGCCAACTCCCAGAAGAAATCCATCACGTGCTCATGAGGATTCAGCTTATTTGCAATAAAGGAATACAAACTATAAATGTAGGCAACTGTAATCCCCATCGCAATCAAGGTCATCATAGCTGGACTCTTCATCTTCAGCTCCATTTTCGCCCCACTCAAGAAGGGCTGACCGCCGTAAACAAACAAAACCGTCGCTAAAACTAAAACAACCCATTCAGAACCCGGAAAAGTAAATTGGAAGGGAAGCTGCATTCCCATCATCGGTGAAAGAACGATGATCGGGATCGATAAAACAAGTGAGAGCCAAAATTTTTGTTTGAAATTCCCCATATGCATCGAATGATCCATGCCTCCATGCGCCATCTCGTGATGGTCATGTCCGTTCATTTCCTGATTCATATTGTGATGATCGTGTCCATTCATTGAATGATTCATTTCGTAATGATCATGCTTGGAATGGTCCATTTTCATCGATTCATCCATTTGATCTCCTTGTTTCATGTTGCATGCCTCCTATTTTTTACAGCATTCTTATCCTGAGAGAATTACTTTCTGTTAAAGCTTCTTTTGATTCAAACTAAGAGAATTGAGCAGCACACTGACCGAACTAAAGGCCATCGCACCGCCGGCAATGATAGGATTCAAAAAGCCTAAAGCAGCAAAAGGAATCCCAATCACATTGTATAAAAACGCCCAGAATAAATTTTGCTTGATTTTTCTTAAGGTTACTTTGGATAGATGAATACTCTTTTCAACCGACAAAAGATCGCTGTTCATTAAGGTAATATCGGCGGTCTCCATCGCGATATCTGTACCACTGCCCATGGCAATGCCGATATCTGCTAAAGCCAATGCAGGCGCATCATTGATCCCATCGCCGACCATCCCGACCGATTGACCATTAGACTGAAGCTCTTTAACAACCTGAGCCTTATCCTCCGGTAAAACTTCCGCAACGATATCTGACGCCTGTAAGCCAACCTGTTCACCAATATATTGCGCTGTCTGAGGATTATCACCTGTCAGCATTTTTACCTTGATTCCTGATTGATGAAGAGCAGCAATAGCGGCTTTAGAAGACGCTTTGACTTGATCCGTTACCGAGATCATTGCCAGCATTTTCGTACTGTCAGTTAAGAACATCACCGTTTTTCCTTCTTCTTCTAACGCTAACACACGATCTTCAGGAAATGAAATGTTTCGCTCGTTCAAGCCGCGTTTTGAACCAACAAAATAGGATTGCCCATTGATTATGCCGGTAACTCCTTGCCCTGTTAAGCTCTCAAAATTGTCGACTGGCATGATTTCAACCTGATCTTTTCCATAATGATAGATTGCTTTTGCCAAAGGATGCTCTGAATGCTGTTCTAGACTTGTTAAATAAGCCAAGGCCTGCGGATCCACTGCTTCAAAATCTGCTACTACTGGCTTGCCTTCTGTAATCGTTCCAGTTTTGTCCAAAACGATTGTTGTCAGGTGAGCAATTTTTTCTAACGCGCCGCCGCCCTTAATCAGAATTCCTGATTTCGCGCCTAAACCCGTTCCTACCATAATAGCTGTCGGTGTCGCTAAACCAAGTGCACATGGACACGCAATCACCAGCACAGAGACGCTATGGACGATGGCCTGTTGCCAATCACCAGTCACTAAACCGGTCGCGAGCAACGTAAGTAATGCCAATCCCAATACTGTCGGAACAAAAATACTAGAGATTTTGTCCGCGATCTGCTGGATCGGTGCTTTTTCACCCTGCGCATCCTCCACCATCCGGATAATCCGTGAAAGGACGGTCATACTGCCGACTTGTGTAGCACTAAATTGAATGCTGCCTGTGGTATTAACGGTGCCACCAAACACTTGATCGTCTACCTGTTTATCCACTGGCAAGCTTTCCCCGGTAAGCATGCTTTCATCAATCGTTGTCTGTCCTTTTAAAATCTTTCCATCTACCGGAATTTGTTCTCCAGGACGAACCCTCAAAATGTCACCAACCTGTACATCTTCGATTGGTACTTCCTTTTCTTCGCCTGCCACAATAATCATTGCCGTCTTGGCTTGCAGACTCATTAACTGCTTGATCGCATCACTGGTCTTGGTCTTAGCTTTTTGTTCTAAATACTTCCCTAACAAGATCAAGGTGATAATCATGCCGCTGCTTTCAAAATACAGATCTGAATTGTGAGGATTGAAGAAACCATTATACACACTTAACGCAAAAGCAGCCGAGGTTCCCATCGCTACCAGCACATCCATATTCGGAGCTTTGGTTTTCAACGCATGATATGCCCCGCGATAAAAACGCTGCCCAACACCAAATTGCACAGGTGTCACTAGAATTAATTGAACTAATGGAAGGTGTAAAAAGTGTACCCAGCCTGCATGACTGCCTAAAAGCATCGCGATCATGGCAATCATCAAAGGAGCTGTTAGTACCGCACTTAAAATCAAATCCCGCTTCATCTTTCTAAGATAAGCAGCTTTTTCTTCTTGGATTTTTTGCTTATGCGCCTCATCAAACAAAATCGCGCCATAGCCAATAGACTCAACTCGTTGAATTAAATTTTCCGCCGTCAAGTTTCCATCAAACTGAACGGTTGCCTTTTCCGTTGCCAGATTCACATTCGCCTCTAGCACACCTTCTGTTGCTTTCAGCTCCTTCTCTACTCGAGCAGAACAATTGGCACAGGTCATGCCAGTGATGGCAAATGTTTCTACTGTCGTGTCTGCCAATTAGATCACCTCAGTTTCATACCCAGCTTCAGTCACTGCTGCAGCAATTTGGTCTGCGGAAACTTGCGCTTCATCGAATTTAACAACGCCTTGATTCTTCTTTAAATTGATTTTGACCTTATCGATCCCATCTAATTGATTAATTGCCTTTTCCACGTTTGCCACGCAGTGATTACAGCTCATTCCGTTGATTGCAAATTGTTTTTTCATAATAATAATCTCCCATTCCTATTTTTTTATGGCTGCTGCCAATTATCTATGATGATTGCATTCACACTGACCGGGAATACAATTGCATTCGATCGTGGCTACAGTTTTTTTATTAATTAACTGCGCTTTGATCATTTCCACATCTGCATCTGTCAGTTCCGCTTCCGCAACTAACTCAGCGATTGTTTCGCCGATTCGTTTCGCACAAATATGAGAAAACAAATTTTCCGTCGCACTTTTGACCGTTTCGCCTTCACTGATTGCCGGATAATAAATGTATTTTTTCCCAGCTTGCTCTGTCCGTACTGCTTCTTTTTTTACCAATCGACCCAGCAATGTTTTGATCGTCGCTGGTTTCCAATCCATGGTTTGTCCTAAAATATCAATAATTTCTTGTGCTGTAGTAGATTCCTGCGTCCAAATCACCCGCATGACTTCCCACTCCGAGTCACTGATTTTGATCGGTGTCACCGTCATTGTCATTACTCTTCGCCTCCTTCGTTTACATTTGTAATCTACAAACACAGTTTACATTTGTAATCTGTTTTAGTCAACTGATAAGCGAAATTTTTTAAAACTACCTCCAACATACACACTACTCATTCATTTTACGAAAAGAGAAACTGGCAGCTAACTCATTCAATTAGGAAATTCATTTTTCCAAAACCAACAAAAATGAGCTTTTTTTCGTTCGCATACCATCATGCTAAACTGGACGTATAAAAATTTCTTTTTCCGTGTTAAACGATCCTCTTTCCATAAAAAAACTGGGAAAAGCATGACTGGCAGCTAACTCATTCAATTAGGAAATTCATTTTTCCAAAACCAAGAAAAATGAGCTTTTTTCGTTCGCATACCATCATGCTAAACTGGACGAATAAAAATTTCTTTTTCCGTGTTAAACGATCCTCTTTCCATAAAAAACTGCGAAAAGCATGACTGGCAGCTAACTCATTCAATTAGGAAATTCATTTTTCTAAAATCAGGAAAAATGAGCTTTTTTTCGTTCGCATACCATCATGCTAAACTGGACGTATAAAAATTTCTTTTTCCGTATTAAACGATTCTCTTTCCATAAAAACTGCGAAAAGCATGACTGGCAAAAAGGCTCTGCAACTAGAAATAGTCGCAAAGCCTTTTCTTCTATATAATCTTATTTCACTCGCAAACAACGCATCGCATTCAACACTGCGATCACTGTCACACCAACATCAGCAAATACAGCGGCGTACATCGTCGCAAAGCCTAAAGCACCTAGCAATAAAACGATGACCTTCACTCCGATCGCAAAAACGATATTTTGTTTCACAATGCCCATCGTCTTGCGAGCAATTTGGATTGCAACCGGAATTTTAGCTGGCTGATCATCCATGATCACGACATCCGCTGCTTCGATCGCTGCATCCGAACCAAGTCCCCCCATAGCGATCCCGATATCTGCTCGAGCTAATACAGGCGCGTCATTCATTCCATCACCGACAAAGGCGGTCTTTTGTTCATCAGACAATTCTGCTTCCAAATGATTGACCTTATCTTCCGGCAACAATTCACTATAGACCTGATCAATCCCGACCTTCTTGCCAATCGCATCTGCGATCATCCGGTTATCACCTGTCAGCATCACCGTCCGCTTCACACCTAAGCTTTTCACTTCTGACAACGCTTCTGTGACATTGTCCTTCAGTTCATCAGCAATTAATAGATGTCCAATGTATTTTCCATCCATTGCCACATAAACGATCGTGCCAATTTCATTGACTGCTTGGAAGGGAATATCATATTTCGCTAACAGCTTTTCATTCCCGACTAAGAAATGATGCCCTTCAATCTCAACGGAAATCCCAAAGCCGGCAATTTCTTCCAATTTACTAACTGGTGATAACGGTTGGTCCACGTACTTCACAATTGATTGTGCAATTGGATGACTGGAGCTTTGTTCAGCGCTGGCAACATAGCGTAAGAAATCCTTTTGATCGATCGTTGTTTCCACCTCTTGAACTTCGAAAACGCCTTTAGTCAAGGTTCCGGTTTTATCAAAGACCAGCGTTTCCACATTCGCCAACGTTTCAATGTAGTTACTTCCTTTAATCAAGATCCCAGCTTTACTAGCACCACCGATTCCGCCAAAGAAGCTCAGCGGTACGGAGATCACCAAAGCACAAGGGCAAGAAATAACTAAGAAAGTCAACGCTCGATACACCCAACCATAAAAAGGTTCACCCATAACTAACGGCGGCACAATTGCTAACAACACGGCCAAACCAACAACGATCGGTGTGTAGTAGCGGGCAAAACTGGTAATAAAGTTTTCCGCCGGCGCCTTTTTACTGCTGGCATTTTCAACTAAGTCTAAAATCTTGCTGACGGTCGATTCACCAAAAGTCGTCGTGACCTCCACCGTCAATTGTCCGCTTTGATTAATGAAACCGCTAAGTATTTGTTCACCCGCATTGATACTGCGTGGGACGGATTCACCAGTCAACGCCGAAGTATCCAGCATCGAACGTCCTTCTTTGACGATCCCATCTAATGGGACCTTCTCACCAGGCTTAACTAAAATCTGATCGCCAACACGAATTGTTTCCGGCGCGACCTTTCTTACTTCGCCATCTTGGATCAAGTTCGCCGAATCAGGACGTATCGCCAATAGGGAACTGATGGATTTTCTTGATTTTGCCACAGCATAATCTTGAAAAAATTCTCCGACTTGGTAAAACAACATCACTGCCACGGCCTCAGGATATTCACCGATCGCAATCGCACCAATCGTTGCCACTGCCATCAAGAAATTTTCGTCGAAGATTTCACCGTGAAAAATATTCGTTATCGCAGTCTTCAAAACATCGTAACCAATCCATAAATATAAAATCAGATAAGCGATGAACTCCCAAGGCATTGTTGGTTTAACAATAACCAACACGCCTAACGCTAAAATTGCCGTAACAATTTGAATGATTTTCCCTTTAGAACTCTCTTCGACTTTTTCTGTTTGCACGCTATTCACTTCAACATCTGGTTCTAATTTGTTCACGACCTCTTTAGCTTCCTCGCAAACCCGCGCGATTTCCTTTTCAGGCGCTTGAATCGTTAGCTTCGTGCTCATAAAATCAACCTGTGCATTCTCGACCCCTTTGATTTGTTGGACGGAACGCTCGATTTTTGCTGCACAGTTAGCACAATCCAATCCATCCAAACGATATACTTTTTCCATGAGATACCCTTCTCTCTAAAATTACATATGAATGATTCTTCATGTATATTATATATGAGCGGATATTCATGTGTCAAGCGAAAAAGAAAGCTTTTTCAAAAATAATTTAACAGTATAAACCCTGATATAAAAGCATTTCTATTAAATAAGGAACTTTTTTTAAAAAAAGTGGTTGACTTCTAGACCCGCGGTCGGTATTATTAAGTCAGAAGCAACGACCGACAGTCGGTTTAAAGAAAGGAGGTAAGACATGCGTATCGTAAAAGAGCATGATGAACGAAGAAATGAGATCATCATCACCGCCGAAGAATTCTTCTTAACCAAAGGATTCAACAAAACAACCGTCAATGACATTCTGAAACGAATCGGCATCGCGAAAGGGACCTTTTATCATTACTTCGTTTCAAAAGAAGAAGTCTTAGATGCCGTCATTGGTCAAATCATTGATCAAGAAATTTCAAGAGCGAAAGAAATCCAAGCTTCAAATGGATCAGCACTAGAAAAGCTCATCACCTTCCTTGCACAAAATAGTCAGGAAGATGAACGAAAAGAAGAAATCGTCGACAAATTCCAAATGCCGGAGAATTCCTTAATGAAACAGCGAGCGCTAGCCGGTACCATCAATCAAGTTTGTCCCGTCTTAGCAGAAATGATTGAAGTTGGCAGACAGCAAGGAGAATTCAACACCGCTTATCCGCTGGAGAGTATCCAATTCTTAATCGCCGGGATTCAAACGATGTTTGACGAAATTGAAAAATTACCACCTGAAATCATTCAAAATCGAATCATTGCTGCAACAGATTTAATTTACAAAGCCTTGGATGTGAACCCAGAAATCCATCCTTACGATCAAACTACCGAACAATTACAAAATATCTTTATCCCATAAGCTCAACAAAACCTGTTGAGTTTAACATTTAAAACTAAAGTGACCGACAGTCGGTCAAGAAAGAGGAATTTACTATGAACAATACAGAAATGATGGAAACACTAGCTATCCAAACAAACGAAGACGCTATGACAATCGAAAGCATTTTAAAAAGCTACGAACACTATTGCAACGAAAATATTACTCGGTACTCCAGCAAACACTTAGCTGCAATCATCGACTTTATCACTGCTGAAACTCATTTGCCAGAAGAAACCTGCTCAAAAGTAATGACCCAGTTCTTTGACACAGTGAAAAAACAAATCAAACATAAATTCTTTTAACCTAAAAAAATGAAAAGAGGAAAATAAAATGAAAAAAATTACTATCATCGCATTGGCACTCATTACTCTAGGTGCGACTTCGCAAATCGTCGAAAAGAACATCGACAAAGAAGAAGTAAAAACTGTTGTTACTACGAATCTCAAAGAGCACGATGAAAAAGACAGCGATATTGACTTTGGTCATGAGAACGACGCTGAAAATACATTAGCCGAAAAAATCGGATTTTAATTAGGAGGAGATTTAACATGAAAAAACTTACTATCATCGCATTGGCACTTATTACTCTAGGTGCGACTTCACAAATCGTCGAAAAGAACATCGACAAAGAAGAAGTGAAAACTGTTGTTACTACGAATCTCAAAGAAAATGCTTCCGAGAATGAATCAATCTACTTCCAGCATGAAGATGACAAACAAGGATCATTAATAGAAAAAATTGGATTTTAAAAAAGCGTCGAGGCTATCCTCGACGCTTTTGCTCTATTTCAATTATGGATAAATACGGTTCAACAAACGTGGGAATGGAATAGCCTCACGCACATGATCGATCCCAGCAATAAAGGTAATCGTTCGTTCAAGACCTAAACCAAAACCTGAGTGTGGAACAGTACCATATCTGCGTAAATCTAAATACCATGAGTATTCTTCTTCACTAAGATTATGCTCACGGATTTGTTCTAACAAGAAATCATAATCCGTTGCACGCTCTGAACCGCCGATAATTTCACCATAGCCTTCAGGCGCAATCAAGTCCGCACAGATGACAACATCTTCCCGAGTTGGATGTGGCTTCATGTAGAACGGTTTGATCGCCTTTGGATAATTTAAAATGAAGACTGGGCGGTCAAAGGAGTTCGCGATAAAGGTTTCATGCGGCGAACCGAAATCATCGCCCCATTCGATATCATCAAAACCATTTTTCTTCAATAATTCTACGGCATCATCATAAGAGATTCGCGGATAAGGAAGTTTTGTATAGTTCTTCAAAATTTCTTTGTCACGGCCCAGTACATCTAACGCGTAATCGCAGTTGTCCAATACGTTTTGAACTAAGTAAGCAACGTACTGTTCTTGAACCTCTAGGCTATCTTCTTGATGCATGAAGGCCATTTCTGGTTCAATCATCCAAAACTCAATTAAGTGACGGCGTGTTTTTGATTTTTCTGCACGGAAAGTTGGACCAAATGAAAATACTTTGCCTAGTGCCATTGCAGCTGCTTCCATATACAATTGTCCACTTTGAGATAAATAA
Organism: Enterococcus sp. DIV0187; assembly: GCF_051713785.1. Lineage (NCBI taxonomy): Bacteria > Bacillati > Bacillota > Bacilli > Lactobacillales > Enterococcaceae > Enterococcus > Enterococcus sp. DIV0187. Next base: position 3,772,536 of record NZ_JBIOQO010000001.1, on the reverse strand, counting down.
GCCTTATGGTCAAAATAGTTTGTTTCAAATAAGTCGCTGGTGCCTTCAGGAGCTGAACCTGTCAAAATCGGCGGATCAACTTTCACGAAGCCGTTGTTGTTAAAGAATTCATAGGTCGCACGAATCACTTCGTTACGAATTAGCATGATCGCGTGCTGTTGTGACGAACGCAACCATAAGTGACGATGATCCATCAAGAAATCAACACCGTGTTCTTTTGGTGTAATGGGATAGTCATGGCTTTCACCGATCACTTCGATCTCTTTCACACCTAGTTCATACCCGAATTTTGAACGAGTATCTTCCCGAATTTCTCCAGTCACAATGATTGATGTTTCTTGCGTCAATTCTTTGGCTAAATGAAAGACCTCTTCTGACACTTCACTTTTTACAACAACTGCTTGGAAATAAGCCGTTCCATCACGCAATTGTAAAAAAGAGATTTTTCCGCTTGAACGCTTATTAGCGACCCAAGCACCGATTTTTACTGTTTCGCCAACATGATTCTTGGCATCAATGATTTGAATTTGTTCCACAAATGTCTCTCCTAACTTATTTATCCCGAATTGATGTTTTACTTTTTACTATTTTCAATAAAGCGGCGAATCCGTACAACGGCTTCTTCTAAGTCCTCCATGCTGGCTGAATAACTCATCCGTACACTATCATCTGATCCAAAACCTTCACCAGTTACCAGCGCTACTTGTTCTTGCTCCAACAGATCGTTAACCCAAGTCGTTACATTGTCATAGCCGCCCATCTCCATTGCTCCCTTGATATTTGGAAATAGATAAAATGCCCCTTGCGGTTTTTTCAGCTTAAAGCCTGGTAAATCAGCCACCTTCGGATAGATCGTATTTAAGCGCTCTTCAAAGGCTTGGCGCATTTTTTCTGCCGTTTCTTGTTCGCCAGTTAAAGCTTCAACAGCCGCTACCTGGCTGACGGAGGTTGGATTACTTGTCGCTTGAGAGGCGATTGACGTCATTCCGCCAATGATCTCAGCATTCCCAATCGCATAACCGATTCGCCAACCGGTCATAGAATAGGTTTTTGATACCCCGTTGATGATCACTGTATGATGGAAAATCTCGTCAGATAATGAAGCCATATGCGGCGCTTCGTTCCCATTATAAACAAGATGATCATAAATATCATCTGAGACAATCAGCAGTTCATGACGGACGGCCCATTCGCCAATTTCCCGCAGCTCATCTTCTGTGTAGATCATTCCTGTAGGATTTGACGGCGAATTAATAATAATCACTTTTGTCTTCTCAGTCCGAGCTGCTTCAAGTTGATCAACGGTTATCTTATAATCATTGTCCTGAGCACCAGTAACAAAAATCGGCATTCCCTGTGCCAATTTAACCTGCTCTCCGTAACTCACCCAATAAGGCACTGGGATAATCACTTCATCGCCTGCGTCCAAAATCGTTTGGAACAATGTGTACAACGCAAATTTTGCGCCGCTGGTTACGATGATGTTCTTCGGCTCAATAGTTAGATCGTAATTCTTCTTCGTAAAGTCCACAATTGCCGTCTTTAATTCTGGTGTACCGCCGGAAGCAGTATAGAAACTAACCTTTCCGCTCTTGATTCCTTCAATCGCAGCTTGCTCGATATTCTCCGGAGTCGTAAAATCCGGTTCTCCGACAGTTAGACTAATAACATCTAAGCCTTGAGCCTTCAACTCTTTGGCTTTAGCTGTAGCGGCTAAAGTGACGGACGGTTCTAGGTTTGTTACACGCTGTGACAATTTCATAACTGATAACTCCCTTACCAAGATTTTTTAAATTTTTTTGATCTCTTTGATCGTCTTGCCGTCATTAAATGCCAGCAAGTAATAATAAATCGCGCCCTGTTCATCTTTCGCAGTAATCTCCCAAGCAGTCTGGTCGCGATAGATTCCCAGATCAGCCTTTTCAAAGATTAGCTCTGGGTGATCACTTTCAAAACGTTTTTCAGCTTGCTGCTCTGTCAGACCATCCTTTTGATTAAGAACGCGGATTTTTTCCCCCGATTCTGGAACGATCACAATAATCGCTTCTCCAGAGTTGCTTTCACCAGTGACGGTGAAATACGTTTTGTCACGGTTAAACCAATAGAATTGATCTACCGTTTTTAAATCGGCATATTTCTCTGCCATTTGAACAGCCTCTCTTTTGGCTTGCTGCATCGGACGATTTGAACGAATAAAAATCATGGTCGCTACCACAATGATAATCAGTAAAAATGCCACGATTCCTAAAAGCCATCGGTTGAGCCGTTGTTGTCCTGCACTATTCGTATCCAAAATCATACTCCTCTCAGACAAGCTACATTATACCAAAAGAAGAGCTTCGCCTCATTAATTCTCTGTACTTTTGTCAGAATTTAAAAATTGGTCGGTCTCAAGTAAGATTTCTTCCAACGGTAGCTGTTTGATCGGCAATTCTTTTGGCAAAGCTTTGCGTAATTTTTCCCCATAGCCAGCAGTGATAAAGCGTTGATCTAATAACAGCATCACACCCTTATCCTTTTCTGAGCGAATCAAGCGTCCCAATGCTTGCCGCAATCGCAATGCAGCATGAGGAACCGCTTCTTGGAAAAAGGGATTGATTCCTTCTGCTGCTAAAAAATCATTGCGCGCTTTTACTTGAAGCCGCTGCGGATTTTCAAATGGTAGACGTGTTACGATCAAAATCTGCAAAATATCTCCCGGTAAATCTATCCCTTCCCAAAAGCTATCCGCACCGAACAGCAACGCATCTTGAGACAATAAAAACCGCTTCAGAAGTTTTTCGCGACTGCCGCCGATACCTTGGGCTAATACTTCTCTGCCTTCGTTTAATAAAGGAACACGCACACGCTGATAAACACGATTCAATACATCGTGCGAAGTAAACAGAACTAGGATCGGACGTTTTTGATTTTCTGCCATCTTATGAACAACACTGGCTACATAATTCGCGTACTGATCAGGCGAGGTCGACTGGATACTGATACTGTTAGTCGGCAAATACAAACGCGCTTGTTCGGCATAATCATAGGGACTGCTAATGATTTTCAATGCGGCATCTGGAATTCCCCAGCGCTTCGCAAAATAATGACGATCACTGCCAATTTTTAACGTACCGCCTAAATAAAGAATTTGTTGATAACGATCATACCATTTTGTCTGGCTGATCAATGAAGCATCTAAATCCTGTACTTGGAAGGTTTTACGTTTCGCATTGAACCAATGAATATACCGAGCATCCCATTTTTCGCTAAAGGTCTCAAACGCTTGCTGTTGCTGGGCCAAACTCTCTAACAATAACTGAAGGTCACTCCACTCCGCCTGTTCCTTGATACCAAATGTCTCTTTATACATCGTAAAATACGCCTGCAACTGATCCCCTAACGTCAAGGCATCTTGATAAAGACGACCGATACGCTGTAAAACTTGTTCGCCAGCTAGAGAAAGCTGGTCGATCATATCTTTAGTAATAAACCGCTCATTTTCTGTTGGGTATTCGTCCTTGAAAATTTGATAAAAATCAGTCAAATCCTCGTTCAATTCCTGCAATACATCTTGAAAAATTTCAAGTAGATGCTGCGTCTGTTGATCCTTTTGTACGAGTGCTTGCCAAACAGAAAATTGCTGATTATCGAACAAATGAGTGATCATGCGTTGAATTGCTAGAAGATTAAAATGCTGGCTAGTCACTTTTTCCAACACTCGATTCAAATGATGTGCCTCATCAATGATCAAATAAGGACTCTTCGGCAGCTGTGGCTCTTTGCGCTGATCCTCTTGGGCTAAGTAAGCGTGATTTGTCACAATTAAATTACTTTGAGTCAATTTTTTCTGACGGTGACGAATAAAATCAACCGCATAAAAAGGGCTATTAGGGTTCAATGTATGTGTTCCTAAATGAGCTACTTCTTGCCAAAAAGGATGCTTTAAACTGGTCATATTCAGTTCATCAAAATCCCCGGTCTCGGTTTGGGTGAGCCAAACGAGCAAAGCCATTTGATAAAAAGTATATTGCTTTTGCTCAGATTTCTTTTCAAAGCTTTGATAGAAGCGTTCTAAATCAATATAATGTCGACTACTTTTCATCACCACCGCCTGCAAAGGCTGATCCAATAAACGATTGATCAGTGGCAGATCATGATTCAAAATCTGTTCCTGCAGCAATAAAGATACCGTACTAACGATTATCGGCTTTTCTGGTGTTGCTAAAAAACTCATAGGCAACAAGTAGCCTAGTGTCTTGCCGATTCCTGTTGCGGCTTCCACCAAAACATTTTTGTCATCCTTTTTATTAAAGAAATCGTACACCAGGTTCATCAAACGAGCCTGTTCTTTTCGAAAATCCAATTCACCTTGATAGACCTTCTCCTTCGCCTTTCGCGAACGTGGATAAGCCTTCGTACCAAAATAATTCTCAGAAAAGAGCGGCACCTGTTTCTTTCGCAAAGCCAAACCATGAATAATGGCTAAATCTTTTGATAATGGTTTAGGATTGGCCTGCATCTCTCTTAAGCAATTTTCCAAGTAATTCTTTGTTTGAAAAGCCATCTGATCAGCAGTATCAATTATTTTTTCTAAGGTAATGATTGGCAGCTCTTTTATTTTCGCTTCTAAGTGCAGCAATAATTGCGCTGTCACATCTGCATCGCTATCGGCCTGATGCGGGTTTTCATGAACCAAATGCAGTTCTTCTGCCAAATCCTTTAAGCGAAAACTCAAAGAGGTAGGCATGAATACTTGCGCTAATTCTACAGTATCAATACCAGGAATCGTCAGCGGCGGCATCCCACAGCGTTCTAATTCATTACTTAAAAAGGGATAGTCAAAATGAATATTGTGAGCTACAAAGATCGTATCCGCTAATAAGTTCGTAATCGTTTGCGCCACGTCTTCAAAATAGGGGGCCCTTTTGATTCGCTGATTCGTGATTCCAGTCAACGTTTGGATCTGCGCTGGGATCGGTTGATCCGGATTGATATCGGTCGAAAAATGCGTGACAATCTTCCCATCTTCAATTAATACACAACCGAATTGAATGATTCGATCCGTTTTAGGGTCTGTTCCAGTCGTTTCAATATCAACAACGGCATAATTTTTTTTCACCTGCGCCCCTCCTTTCTCAGATTCGTAATAATTAGAAGAACTATACGTGATCGACGAAGATTTATGCTCCGTTTGTTATTAGCTTACCTCACGCATTATATCTGAATAGTACCACTTTCTACAAGAAAGTTCTTTGTTTAAAACGATTCGACTTTCTTTCGTACTCACAAATAAATCCTTCCTTTTCAAAATCTAAAGTAAAAAATCATAAGAAAACCTCAGGAGAAAACCGCTCCTGAGGACTTTTTGTTTAGATAAATCATTTTATTGTCGATCACTGATTCTAAATTCGTGTCCAAGTATGTTCTTATAGTATTCTGGATACATCTCTCCACCACATTTTTCGCAATCAAATTGCGGAGCGTTCTCAGGATCAAATGCAACATCTCCTGCATCCAAAAATTGAACTACTTCCTTTGGAATTTTTTCCTTTATCCCACATTCAAGACAAATGTAATGAACCACTCCATTGGAATCGAAGTTTTTTAAAAGCTGCTTCTTTTTCTTTTTCATACTTACGTTTCGATGCTTCTTCCCCAATTTTTTTATTCTCCTCTCGCATGAATCGTTCCGATTCTTTATTCTTCGCATATTTCACTACAAGTCGTCCATTTTTAGACACACTAACTCCACTAAATTCATAATATTCGCCACATCTAGTACATTCCAATGGATTTACTCCGAATTCTTCGGCTATTCGTTCACACCATGATTTTGGTTTAAGTGCTTTCTTCACATTCACAAGCATTCGTTGAATCTCTTTCTGGTAATTACTTAATACTTTTTTCATGATTGTCTTGATCCGCCGACTATAAATGCCGTATCTACGAATTGTTTTGAACTGGTTCTCTGGAATATGACGAATCAGTGCACCAATAAATTCCTCTGCCGACATCGTCTTTATCTTATCCGTGTTAGTTCGTTTATCATGATACTGAAACATCACTATTTTCCCATCGTACAAAAGGATACGATTTAAAGCAATGGGACCACGTTTCATATAACGACTGATATATTCTAATATCTTTTTGAGAGAAGTTCGGCTCCTTTTGGGTGCATGCACGTAAAAACCCTCTGCATTTTTCGTGTACGCCGCTTGTAAAAGCGGCTGGACTCGTGCCTTATCCCATTGGGATAAGGTTCTTCGAATGAGCTTTAGGACCGCATTCTGCCAATATTTCCTCAACATTGCGAACGGAAAATAGTCATAGTCCTTCCATTTTCCATCCTTCGTCAGTCCACCCATGGTGACGACTAAATGAACATGCGGATTGTATTCTAGCTGAGAACCGAAGGTGTGGAGTGTTGCCACAACCCCAGCTTGTATATGGTGCTTTCTAAAAAAATCTAATAGTATCCGTGCAGCTTCATCCATTAATCCTTTTAAAAGCTCCTTACGATACTTCTCCTTCAGAAAAATCTCACGTAAACCTTCATCGATCGTGAAGATGACGTGTCGATGCGTCACTGTAAACAGATCATTCGCCGCAACCTCTGCCCACCGTTGACTTTCCCCAGTTGCACAAGTTGGACAAAATTTCCCTTTACAACGAAAAGCCACTTTCTTTACATCATGGCATCCTTCACAGACAAATAGACGATAACCTTTTTTAAGGTCACCACAATCGCGAAACTTCTTCACTTCTCTTTTCACAACGGATCGAATCCTTCTCGTGTACCTTTGATTGAATTTCTCCCAGTTTTGATATTCATCAAAGAAAATGGCGTGTAAAATATTGGGTTTCATATCTCCAGTTTAATAGGAAAAAGACCAGATGAAAAGCGGTCAAAAGATTGATGTATCAATCCTTTGACCTCTTAAAATGTTATACTTCCTTTAATGTCAAAAAAAGCCAGATGCTTACGCATCTGGCATAAAAGTCTACTATAATTAAGCTTTGTTAACGTTTGTAGCTTGAGGTCCACGTTGGCCTTCTTCAACGTCGAAAGTCACTGCTTGACCTTCTTCTAAAGTTTTGAAGCCGTCGCCTTGGATAGCTGAGAAATGAACGAATACGTCGTTTCCGTTTTCAGCAGTGATAAATCCGTAGCCTTTTTCTGAGTTGAACCATTTTACTGTACCTTGTTCCATGTTAAACATCCTCCTAGGATAAAAAATTGATTTGTAATTACTTGAATGGTGAAATAGGAAAGATGTTGTCTGAAACAAACTTGCCAATATTACCGTACAAAAACTACAATTAGAAGTATAACATAGATAAAGCGATAACACTAGGTTATCGCTCAAAAAACTTTTTCTTAATATATTTGAAATATTTCGTTTCTAATACCGCAGGATCGCCAATAAGCTTTTCTCATCCGGTGCATCCTTTTGGTCTAGAACAAAGACCTGTCCACCATTTTTGATAACATTGTCGGCAATTTCGTTCAATACTTGTCGACGATCATATTCTACGTCGGGATCTTCGCCAAACCCATCTACAAGATTTGCGGTCGCAATAAATAAATGGGAGACTTTTCCTTCTTTCGCTGCTGGAACGATATCAATCAATTGATCAATAAATTTTCTATTAATCAATTTTTGATAGGTTTGTGTTTCCACTTCTGCTAGCTGATCCGCTATTTTTTGTGCTTCTTGTTTAATATCATTGATATTCATCTGAGCAGGAGATCCACTGATCGCTGCTTTATCTGAGTAATAAGGATTTTTGGCAATTTTTTTGAATTGCGCTTGATTTTCTGGCAAAGCAAAAAGATACACTGGCAATTGATCCGGATTCTCTAATTCCTTCAAAAAATTATCGACAGCTTGGTAATAATTCACCCAATCAATTTCAACTTCTTCATCCTTCGTGCTGACTCCATGAATACTACCGGCCTCACCGCCTCTTGTAGAAACACTTAGATTTCCTCCAGTCAGCTCGTCACCTAAAGCAGTCACGATATCCTTCGGTGCATCTTCTGGAAGCTCGATCAGCTCGACTTCTTTATTGCGAACAAAATAAAGTTTCATAGAATCTCTATTTAAAGCCATTAAATAATAAGCATAGTTGAATTGTGCATTCTTAATGATTGCCAAAAGATACGGCAGATCACTTACGTAGTATTGATCATCAACTGCAATACTTAAACGATGAACATACATCTCTTTTGCAGTCAGGATTACTGCGACACTTTTTGTTCCGCTGCGCCAAAAATCTCCATCTGCTAGTAATTGATCGATTTTTTCTTGGAATGGTTCAAAGCTGTGATCAGTGTACTTCTTCTCAAAGCGTCGCTTCGCTTCTTTAGCAAAGTTTTTAAACATGATTTGATCTTTTTCAACATCTTGATGCGCATGATGAGTATTCAACATAAATGTGATAAAAGGACCGGTTGCTTCTTCTGAAGTCAATTCAGTTAGTAACTTTTTACTGATATTTGCCATAAATGTACCCTCCTATTTAATCTTCCAACCCAAGTGTAACATAGCTCTCAATTTCCTTAAAACGAAATGCAACCCTTACATTATGAAATAATCCTAAAAATTTTACTGTAATTTGCATAAGTCTTTTCTAATACATTTCTTAGTGATTAACAAACAGTCGTTCATGATTTCATTGATTGAATGCTTTATCATGAATTTATACCAATTATCCCGAATTGGTTTTTCATACTTACTCCTACCAAGAGTAAATAACAACCTTCATTTCCACCATAGTGACGGCTATGGTGGTTTTTGTCATTCCAACTTTTCGCAGTTCCTCAAAGTCAGACTGACAAATTTCATTCTCAAATTAGATATTGATACGAGGCGGGTAGTTGGATGATATGCGTGATGAGAATCAAATTAACTTTTTTTCGGTTTTTGAAAAAAGTTAGTACGCTAAAACGAATTAGCTGCCTGCCAGTTGCCTCTTCCAATACGTTAGTGGAATCGTATGCGTGACGCCTATCCATTTCCCTCAACAAAAATTTGTTTGCGTTTCCAAATTTTGCTAAACTGAAACTAACAAAACAAGGGGGTGGACCATGAAAACTGCCGAGGAAATGTACCAATTCTGTCAAGATGCCGGATTTTTCTCTGGTTCAGATCGTCAATGGGGTGTCAGACTTTTTTCTGTCTTAGAAAAGCAGCTAAGGACGGATGAAGAGGTGCTGATTTGCTTCATTGGACTGCACAATCGAACATCTGCTACAAAGAATGATGGATTTTATGCCTACGCCTTGACTGATCAACGTTTTATATTAGGACAGAAAAAGTTGATCGGTGATGATTTCAAAGTCATTCCTTTGACAAATCTCCAAGACCTTCGACTAACCAAAGTAACCAGCTTAGATATATTGGAAATTGCCTCTTTAGAAGGAACAATTAAAATTGTCCTAACAGAAGAAGAAGCTCCAAAAGTATTGACACAATTAAAGGAAAATAATCCACTCGCCACTAAAGAAAAAAACTATGAAAAGCAATTAAGCAAAGCAGAACAACTTTTAAAGATGAAGGAATTACTGGATCAAGGAATCTTAACAGAAGCAGAATTCGCAAAAATAAAAGAAGACATTCTTAATTAAAAACACCTATCTAAGAAGGAAAAAATTTCTTAGATAGGCGCTTTTTTATTGGATCGCTGCTTTACCTGTTTCACGCGTACGAATGCGTATCGCTTCTTCAATCGGATAAACAAATATTTTTCCCGTTCCGCATTCCTCCGATTGACACGTTTCTAAGATCAAATCAACCACTCGCTCGACGTCTTCATCCGCTAAGATAAAACTCACCGACACTTTAGGTAATAACGTAGTGATAACTTCTTGTCCGCGAACATGGCTTTTTTGCCCCTTTTGAAGTCCACAGCCTAATACTTGACTGACTGTCAACCCGTTCACTTCTATTTCTTGATCAATCGCTGCTTTGATCATCTCTAATTTTTCTTGTCTAATAATCGCTTCAACTTTTTTCATTGCGTCCTCCTCAGGCTATTTTTAAGAATCCATTCCCATAAATGTCGGATAAGCATTTTCATCATGCTCGATTTTATCCAACCCTAGTGCTTCTTCCTGTTGTGATACTCGAATAGGCATGAAGGCTCTAATTAATGAAATAATCAAATAGCTTGCTGCTCCAGCAAATACCAGCGTAAACAGCACACTTTCAATTTGAGCGATAAATAAATGAGTTTCACCATAAATTAGCCCAACTTTTCCACCAACTGAAGGATCAGCGAAAATTCCTGTTACGATTCCTCCAAAAATTCCGCCAACACCATGACAACCAAACGCATCCAAAGCATCATCAAACCCAAGCTTTTGCTTGATAACTGAAATGAAGAAGAAACAAAATGGACTTACTAAAGCACCAATTAACAGACTAGACCAAATTGATACAAAGCCAGCCCCAGGTGTAATAGCGACCAATCCTACCACAGCACCTGTACATGCGCCAACAACAGTTGGTTTACCATTTAAAATTTTCTCAATCAACATCCAAGATAGCATCGCACAGGCGGCCGCTGTATTCGTCGTAATCATTGCATGAATTGCCAAACCATCAGCAGCTAATGCTGAGCCGCCATTAAATCCAAACCAGCCAAACCATAAAAGCCCTGTTCCCAAAACAACAAAAGGAACATTATGTGGTCGATAATCACCAAGATGGTACTCGCGACGACGACCTAATACGATTGCTAAAACCAGCCCTGAAATTCCTGAACTAATATGCACGACATTTCCTCCGGCAAAGTCAATTGAGCCGATCTTATCAAGGAAGCCTCCGCCCCAAACCATGTGTGCCATTGGAAAGTAAACCACGATCAACCAAATCGCGATAAATAGAAAAATCGCAGAAAACCGCATCCGACCAGCAACTGATCCTGTTAAAATCGCTGTTGTAATCAAGGCAAACATCATTTGAAAGAAAGCAAACAATCCTTCGGGAATTCCATCACCTTTAGTCATAGAGACCCCATTGAAAAGTACTTTATCCAAATTTCCGATAAAATTTCCATCACCACTAAATGATAGCGAGTAGCCAATCACTATCCAAATCAAGGATGCTAGTCCCATTGTACAAATGACCATCATCATTGTGTTCAAAATATTTTTTCGTCGTTCTAGCCCACCATAGAAAAATGCTAATGCGGGAGTCATGAGAAAAACTAATCCTGAACAAATCAAAATAAATGCAATATTCGCTGCCATCAAACCACTCCATTTCTTTTTATGTTAAGTATTCTAACATCAATCTTAAATAAAAAAAGAGTTTTTACTCATTTTTTTCATTTTTTTCTAATTTAATCACTTTCCATGTCAGAAAACTTCACATAAAAAGAGCAGGGATAAATCCCTGCTCTTATAATTCGTGGTACTCTCTGTAAACATCTTGTTTCTTCAATCCATGTCGTTTGGCTACCGATTTAATTGCTTCTTTAGCTAGCTGTCCTTCTTCAACTAATGCTTCAACCTGCTCTTTCAACGTTCCTTGGAATACTTCCTCTTCCAATACCTCCGTTGTGCCAGAAACTAACAAGCAGCACTCCCCTTTTAAAGAATGCTCTGATAGATAATCCATCAATTCTGTTACCGTCCCCCGCAGATATTCCTCATATAGTTTGGTTAATTCCCGACAAATCACCACATCACGGTTTCCAAGAATTTCAGAAATATTTTTGAGTGTTTCTTTTACACGATGAGGCGACTCATAGAAAATCAATGTTGCTGTCTGATTTTTCAACTCTTCTAATTCTTTCTTCTGAGCGCTTTTCTTTCGTTGTAAAAAGCCATAAAAATAAAAGGGTTGAGGCAATAATCCAGAAGCAATCAAAGCTGTCATTCCGGCAGTGGCTCCAGGCAAGGCAACCACTGGAATATCCTCTTCTATGCAAGCTACCACTAATTCATGTCCCGGATCACTAATTGAAGGCATCCCAGCATCACTGACCTGAGCAATCGACTGACCTTTTTTCAAAAAAAGTAATAACTCAGGGATTCTTTCGTTATAGTTATGTTCATGTAGGCTCTTTTGTGGAACCTTCACATCAAAGTGATTCAGCAGCTTCTGGGTATTACGTGTATCCTCACTGGCGATTAAATCAACGGTTTGCAATGTCTTGACTGCACGAAAAGTCATATCCTCCAAATTACCGATCGGTGTCGGTACTAAATACAGTGTGCCAACTTCCTGTGAGAAACTTTTCTGGATCTTCACGATCATTCTCCTAACTCATTTTTTATCTGTTAAAAATTACTATTTCTAATTCTTTCTCGTAAATCCAATCAAAAATTTAAAAAACTAGCGTTATCTTCGTGTACAGATCAATGCAACGATAGACTAAATCCAAAACTGATTAAAAAAGCGGGTGTGACGAACAGCGTCATACCCACTATTTCTAATTCATTTTATTTTTGTTTGCTTTCACGATAAATAACATCTAAACAAAAAGCACAGGGCTCATCTGCTTCACGCCTTGATCCATAAAGCAAGTTACATACGTGAAAGCCATCTTCATAAATTTTTTCAAGATTCAAACGAGATTCTGACAATTCTTGTCGCTCATCCAAGACTGGGGACTTCTTCTCATCAATCTCACGAATCCGCTCCCGCAATCGTTCATTTTCCATCTCTAATTTAGCATTTTTTTCAACGAGCTCCAGTAAGGTCTCTTTCATCGAGACTAAATCTTCGAGATTCTTTTGCATGTCAAGCTCTAATTGATTCAAGCCATCATACAAGGAACGTCGATCCATCATGACAGATCACCTGCTTCAACTAGTTCTTGATAATCAAAATCAATCGTCGCATCACGACCAAACAAACGAACTTTAACAACTTTACTAAGTAAATTCAGGCCGATTACTTTTCCCCGACCTTCTGGTGTATTAATTTCCTTACCATAATCAGGCATTTCTTTTTTCGCAGCTTCATATTCACCGTTTTCATATTTTAAACAACACATTAAACGACCGCAAAGTCCAGAAATTTTCGTTGGATTCAACGATAATCCTTGATCTTTAGCCATCTTGATCGAAACCGGAATAAAATCACCTAAGAAGGTCGAACAACATAATGGACGCCCGCATGGTCCGATTCCACCAAGTATTTTTGCTTCATCACGAACACCAATCTGCCTTAACTCAATTCGTGTACGGAAAACGCCTGCTAGATCTTTTACCAGCTCGCGAAAATCAATCCGTCCGTCTGCGGTAAAATAAAAAATCATTTTACTGCGATCAAAAGTATATTCTACTCGGATCAATTTCATTTCCAATTCATGAGCGCGGATTTTTTCCTTGGCAGTTTTGAAGGCCGCCTCTGCGTCCGCTTCGTTTTGAGCTACTTTTTTTAATTCCTTGTCTGATGCTTTATGTAAAATTGTTTTTAAATCATCGGACAAATCTTTTTTTTCAATCTCTATTTTTGGAATTGCCACTGTCGCAATCTGGTGCGCCTGCTGTGACTCGACCAAGACTTTATCATTATAAAAATATTCGTTTTTTCCTGGCGCGTAATAGTAAATATGCCCTGCGTCTCGAAAACGAACACCCACAACTTCAACCATGGTTCTCCCTACTCTCTTAAATAACGTTAAGCATAAACGATGTGCAACGTTACTTGTTCTGCGATATTTTGAAATGATACGTTTGCTTCTAGTTTCTGACTGGCGAATAAAACATCTTCCAATAGGTAATTGTATTTTTCTACACCTATTTGATTTTGTCTCATCACTTGATCACGTTTTTCCTTCACAAAATACGCCAACATCTCAAAGGCGAGCTGTTGCTGTGCTTTGTCCTTAAACGTCCTGACCATTTTTTTCTGAACATAGATAAACGCTTGCGGATCATTTTTTTCGAGATAATTAAACCATTGAATAACAACATCTCTAGCTTCATTAAACCATTCATCTTTTGAGATTTCAACAGCTTTTGTATAACTATTTGTTAAATTTGCTAAGAGTTTTGCAGTTTTTTCAGGGATTTGTTCTGCCTCTAAACGAGACTGCAAGCGTTCTGCGGACAACGCTTGGAAGTGGATGATCTGACAACGAGAGCGAATCGTAGGTAAAATTTTTCCTAGCGATTGGGTCTCTAGAATAATCATAAAGTTAGCTGGTGGTTCTTCCAAAAACTTTAGTAGGCTGTTAGCCGAGTTCGTATTCATTTTTTCTGCTTGGTGAATAATCACGACTTTTTTCGCAGATTCAAAGCCGCTTTTAGTTAACTCGCTTTGCAGTGCTCTTATTTGATCAACTTTGATGGATTGTCCATCAGGTTCGATTTCAACTACATCGGGATGATCTTTACTGGTTATCCTCAGACAATTGTTACATGTTTCGCAAGGCATTTCCTCTTGCAAATTTAAACAGAACTGATGCTTGGCAAACCATAATGCCAATTCTGCTTTGCCTGTTCCTTGGTCGCCTTCAAAAAGATAAGCATGGGCCAAACGCCCATGCTCAAAACTGTTTTGTAATTGGCGAAAAACAATGGGCTGAATTGTCTGGAGTTTTTTCGCTTCTTCCATCTTAATACTGGTGGAAGCCTTCGACTGGCAAGACAAATACTGTCGCACCGCCGACTTCAACTTCAACTGGATAAGGGACTTGTCCATCCAACGAAATGTCTAAAGTTACTGGTGTTGTAACGTATTGCGTCCGCGCTTGGCATGTTTCTTTGATTAAAGCCAAAGCATCTTCCACTCGTTCGTCTTCGATCCCAATAATAAAGGTACTGTTACCAGCTTTTAAGAAGCCTCCAGTAGAAGAAAGTTTAGTTGCTCGAATGTTCGCATCAATAAATTCATTGGCCAAACGGTTTGAGTCTTTGTCTTGAACGATCGCTAAAATAAGTTTCATAGTTTACACCTCTCATGATTGGAAATAGTCTGGATAACGTGTCAACAATTCGTAAAAACAAGCTCTCACGACTTCGTCTAAACGCTTCCGAGCATCGATTTTTATGATCCGATCTGGATTTTCTTCTGCTAATTTTAGATAAGCATGTCGGACCCTCTGATGAAATTGTAACCCTTCCGAGTCCAAACGGTCAATTTGATTGGTTCGGTTCTTCATGATTCGTTGCAAGCCAGTATCGGAATCAACATCCAGATACAGCGTAATGTCAGGAGTCGTCCCTTCAATCGCAAATTCATTAATCTTAGCAACTTCTTCTATACCAATACCACGACCGGCACCCTGATAAGCTAATGAGCTATCAACAAAACGATCACACAAGACAATTTTATCTTCATCAAGTGCAGGCCAGACCTTTTCAATCAGATGCTGACGGCGTGCTGCGGCATAAAGCAAAGCCTCCGTTCGATCATCCATTCGATCATTGCTAGGGTCAAGGATCACGTGACGAATTTTTTCTGCGATCGGAATGCCTCCAGGTTCTCTTGTTTTGACGATAGATCGTTTCGCCGTTAATTGTAATCTAGGATAGAGCTCATTCAAAACACTGGTTTTCCCAGCTCCATCTGGCCCCTCAATCGTAATAAATAATCCGTTCACGTTCTTGTCCCCCAAAATAATTTTGATCTTCTTTCTCTAAAAAAACACCGCGAAATTTTTATAATTCACGGCGTCCTTCCACTGCTTTTAACAAAGTGATTTCGTCAGCATATTCGATGTCACTGCCAACGGATAATCCGTGAGCAAGTCGAGTAACCTTGATACCTGCTGGTTTGATCAGACGCGATAGATACATTGCAGTTGCTTCGCCTTCTGTCGTTGCATTTGTTGCGATGATAACTTCCTTTACCTCATCGTCATGTAGACGTTTGATTAAAGGTGCGATATTGATGTCTTCAGGACCTGTCCCTTCCATCGGTGACAAAACACCGTGAAGGACATGATAAAGACCGTGATATTCACGAACCTTTTCCATTGACATCACATCTTTTGGTTCTTCCACAACTAGAATTGTGCCACGATCACGAGTTGTATCCGAACAAATCTCGCAAGGATCTTCTTCCGTGATATTCCCACAAACACTGCAAAAACGCAAATCCCTTTTAACACTGATCAACGAGCGTGCAAATTCATTTACCGATTCGTCTTTCATATCAATTGTAAAAAAGGCTAAACGTGTCGCTGTTTTTTGACCGATTCCCGGCAGCTTCATATAGCTTTCAATCAACTTTGCAATTGGTTCTGGATATTGCATTCTGTCCTTCCTCTCTTCCAGAAAGGCTTCACGAACTCGTTCAGCTTTTGAGCACTAAGTAGGTACTGTTCCACATCAGCTCTGCAAACAGTCACTATATGCAGAGCTTGCGTAGAAAAGCTAGTTCGTTAAGCCGGACATGGATAATACTACTAGCAAAAACAATATATCTTTGTAAAAGTAATATTTTTTGCTGAGATCAAAGTCGCTTACATTCCAGGAAGTCCCTTTGTATATTTCCCCATCGTTTGATCGGTTTCTTTTGTAATCTTAGTAATCGCATCATTAACTGCTAAAACAATCATATCTTGTAGCATATCAGGATCTTCTGGATCAATTAATTCCGGATTGATTGTCATTGCTTTCATATTTTTATCCCCAGTAAATGTCACTGTGACTAAATCGTTGGTTGAACTTCCAGTGAATTCTTTCGCATTCAGTTCATCCTGAGCCTTTACCATTTCTTTTTGCATTTTTTGCATTTGTTTCATCATGCCTTGCATGTTTCCCATTCCGCGCATCATTGTATCTATTCGCTCCTTTAATTAATAAATTTATTTCATAAAACTACTTACCAATTGCCTTAAAGTATGAAGAAAACCTAATACACTTTAATCATCTTTAATTGTTACAAGATCGCCAAACAGACTCTTTGCTTGCTCAACAACTTCATTCGTTTCCTCAGGTATTAAAGTAATTTCATCATCTGTCTCATTCGTTTCAGCTGCTACTGGGCGATCATGATGCTGACTGACAAAAGCTTGTCGTAATCGTGGCCAGCTTTCACGAGTAATAAAGACAAATTCTGGCGTGTACCCCTTGATCATCATACTCAAAGTGTTTTGCATATTCAAGCGAAGCTCATCGCTACTATCAGCTCGTTGACAGACAATCTCATAATCAAAAGCGATTAACATCAGATCAGGTCCTGCCGCCATTGGTTCGCTAGCCTTCAACATCGCCCGTTGTGTAACTGGCAAAGCCATTAACAGGTCTTCCCAAACATTCTTCACACTTAGTAAATGATCTTTAGTTGCCTCACTTAACACTTGATACACACGTTCTGTCGGAACACGATAGGTGCTTGCAGTTTTCTTCGGTGCCGTTTTGCGCTCTTCTTTTTCAACCGTTGGCTGTTTTTTTAATTGTTGAACTTCTTTTTGAAGCTGCTGTATTTGAGTCTTCAAGGCAGTGAATTCTGCTTGATCTGCTGGTTGTGTCGCAGATGCTACTGCTATTTGATTGCTTGAAGAATCACCAATTGCAATATTAGCAGACGTTTGCGGTGTCGCCAATTTCACCGTCGCTACTTCTAAATAAACATTGGCATGATTGGTAAATCGAATCTCGTTTTGTGTCTCGCTCAAAATTTTAATCATGACATACAAACGGTCAGAAGGTGTAGAACCCGCTAATTGTTTAAACGTTTCAGTTAAATAAGCAGCACGATTTTCCAATAGCTTGGGTGCTTGCTGGTAGATCAGTAAATCACGACAGTACAGTAACAAATCTTCCGTTAAGCGTCGAGCTTCTTTCCCCTCTGCTAAAATATTTTCCAGAACTTCTAGCGCTCCACTCACATCTTGCTGCAGACAAGCTCCGATAAAACTGTCCATCATTTCTGTAGTCAAACTGCCAGTCACGGCTAACGCATCTTCTAAGGTAATTTTTTCATTACTGAAGGAAATCGCTTGATCCAAAATACTTAACGCATCTCGCATCCCGCCTTCAGCCGCTCGTGCGATTACGGACAGCGCCTGCTCTTCATAGGGTTGATTGCTTTGTTCAAGAATATAAGCCATCCGTCCAATAATTGCTTGAACATCAATGCGTTTAAAATCAAATCGTTGTGTTCGTGAAATAATCGTAGCTGGAATCTTATGCGGCTCAGTTGTTGCTAAGACGAAGATCACATGTTCCTTCGGTTCTTCTAACGTTTTTAATAAGGCATTGAAGGCCCCCGTAGAAAGCATATGGACTTCATCGATAATGTAGACTTTATATTTCGCTGTCGTCGGCGCGTAGTTCGCTCGATCGCGAATAAAACGGATTTCTTCCACACCGTTGTTACTGGCCGCATCAATCTCGATCACGTCTTCTTGTCGTCCGTCTGTAATTGAACGACACATCTCACACTCGTTGCAAGGTTCCCCATCCACACTATTCGGACAATTGATGGCTTTGGCAAAAATTTTCGCCGCACTAGTTTTCCCTGTTCCGCGGGGACCGGTAAATAAATAGGCATGGGAAGTTTTCTGTTGTTGGATTGCATTTTTCAGCGTTTTGGTAATCGCTTCCTGTCCAACAAGGTCATCAAACCGTTGCGACCGCCAAACGCGGTAAAGTGCTTGATACGCCATAATTCTCCTCTTTTCTTTCAAAATCACTGCTTTTTATTATACGTGATTTCGAGTAAAAAAACTATAGAAACCAATTGTCTAATGCAATTGTTTAGTGTCTTTTAATTTGTCGGTTGGCTTCCTTTCTATTTAGAAAAAGCCCTGTGGTATAATAGAAAAAACGTTTTTATGGAGGGATATTCATGGGACTATTTAAAGCAGCAACTAGCAGTATTGGCGGTGGTTTAGCCGATCAATGGCTGGAAATTATCGAACCAGCCGATATGGGACAAACAACAGTTATGTCAAAAGGCGTGGCCGTTCGAAAGGATGATAAACGCGGAAGCAATAAAAAAGGAACCAGCGATGTAATCACAGATGGTTCTGTGATTCATGTCTATCCAAATATGATGATGCTCTTAGTAGACGGTGGTAAGATTATTGATTATACCGCCGAAGAAGGCTACTACACCGTTGAAAACAATTCTGCTCCATCCATGTTTAATGGTTCATTAAAAGATGCGGTCGCTGAAACATTCAGTCGCTTCAAGTTTGGCGGTGTGACCCCACAGAAACAGCAAGTCTTTTATATTAACTTGCAAGAAATTAAAGGAATCAAATTCGGGACCAGTACTCCGTTGAATTATTTTGATAATTTCTACAATGCAGAGCTATTCTTGCGGGCGCACGGAACCTACTCCATCAAAGTAACTGATCCAATTCTTTTCTTCGCAAATGCGATCCCAAGAAATATGGATCAGGTTGATATTAGCGATATCAATGAACAATATTTGCAAGAATTTCTAACAGGCTTACAAGCTGCAATTAATCAAATGTCTGCCGATGGACAACGAATCTCATATGTTCCATCAAAAAGCTTGGAACTTAGCAAATACTTATCTGATGCATTAGATGACAGCTGGAAAGAATTGCGAGGAATGGAAATTGTTTCAGTGGCAGTTGCCAGCATCTCTTATACCGATGACTCAACGAAATTAATCAACATGCGAAATGAAGGTGCCATGTTAGGTGATCCTAACGTGCGTGAAGGCTACGTCCAAGGCTCAGTTGCTCGTGGCATGGAAGCTGCTGGTAAAAATGATGCAGGCGCTGCTACTGGTTTCTTCGGAATGGGTATGGGAATGAACGCTGGCGGAGATTATCTCAACCAAGCTTCGCAAAATAATAATCAACAAATGCAACAGAATCAACAGGCTCAACAAAAAAACACAGGTGATCAATGGACTTGCCCGAAGTGCGGCGAAAAAAATTCTGGTAAATTCTGCAGCAACTGCGGAGAACCAAAGCCAGCTCCAACAGCCGCAGCAAAAATCCAAATGAAGTGCAGCGACTGCGGTGAAACAGTTGATTTAAGCAATGGCGTTCCAAAATTCTGTCCGCATTGCGGTAAGCCCTTCAAAGGTGTTCCGATCGACTAAACTATTACTAACCATAGGAGGACCTGCAAATGGCAGATGTATTGACGCATCATTGTCCCAACTGTGGCGGACCCTTGACATTTAATCCAAGTGATCAAAAATTCCATTGTGATTATTGTTTAAGCATTTTTACAGTGGAGGATATCGAAAAATTTGAAGCTAAAGAAGCTGCCCCAGCTACGGATGGAGTAACAGAAACTACTACCGTTAAGGAAGAAAGTACTGATGATGTCGATCTCTTTCTATGTCCCAGCTGTGGTGCTCAAATTGTCACTGATCACACTACCGCCGCAACCTACTGTTACTTTTGTCATAATCCTGTCGTATTGTCAGGACGTTTGACAGGAGAATTTTTACCGAATAAAGTTTTACCTTTTAAAATCGACCGCGAAAAAGCCATCGCAGATTTTTTAGCATGGACACAAAAGAAACGCTTTATTCCAAAAGATTTTTTCAACAAAGAACAAATTGAGAAAATGACTGGTGTTTATTTTCCCTATTGGGTAGTTGACGCTGAGACTGCTGGTAATTTGACGGGCAAAGGGACCTCTTTGCGGGTCTGGATCGTCGGTGAAATTGAATACACTGAAACAAAAGTCTATCAGATTTTCCGAAAAGGCAAAGCGAAGATTCGTCATTTAACCAAGAATGCCCTTCAAAAAAATCTGCAGCAAAAAATGGTCGAAGGAGTACAGCCTTTCCCGATTGATCAAGCCGTGGACTTCCATACTGAGTACTTATCAGGCTTCCAAGCGGAAAAGCGGGATATTGAAATCAAGGACTTAGCTGATCAGATTGAACATGAATTAACCGAGTATACAGAAGACTTGTTACGAGATACGGTTTCGGGATATACCACCTTTACAGCCGGCAATAAATCCGTAAATGTAGAGAAACAGGACAATCACTATATGTTACTCCCTGTCTGGCTTGTGACGTATCAAGATGCTTCGAAGAAAACCTATTATTATGCGATGAATGGCCAAACAGGTAAAGTCAGTGGAATTTTGCCGATCAGCAATAAACGTTTAGGGCTGTTCTCAGGCGGAATTTTCGCTGCGATTATGATAATTGCAATGATCGCGGGGTATTTCCTATGAAAAAAATCCTATTATTAATTGGCTTTTTAGCATTCTTGAGCCCGTTGAAGGTCTCTGCCGCTTCTAATACGGTAGATGATCAGGCAAATCTGCTAACACCGGAAGAACGAACCGAATTGTCTAATCAAGCTGATGCCATAAACGAAAAAATCAAAGGCGAAGTGTTTATTTTAACTACTGACACCAATAATGAGAATCCTGAAACATTCGCAGATAATCAGTTGAGAGATCGGATTGGTAATAATCACAATGGTGCTCTGCTATTGTTAGATATGAACCAGCGTAAAATCCATCTTTCAACCTCGGGGAATATGATCGATTACATCAATGATAAACGGCGTGATAAGCTTTTAGATGATGTCGAGGCAGCAATGAGAGACGGCGATTATTATCAAGCAAGTAAAAATTTCTTGTTTAATGCACAAGAATTTGTTGACGATGGCGTTCCTGGTGGGGCTTATCGTATTGATGAGAAAACCGGAAAAATCACCCGCTATAAGTCTATCACACCGATTGAGTTCATTATTGGTTTTGTCATTGCAGCAGTGGCGGCAATCGCCTTCTTTGTTTCTGTACGCTTGCGTTATCAATTAAAAGCTGGGACTTATCGTTACTCATATCGTCAAAATGCGCACTTAGACTTGACTGAACGTCAAGACCAATTAGTGAATTCCTTTGTTACCACTCGTCGGATTCCGAAGCCTTCCAATAATAATGGCGGAGGTGGCGGTGGCGGAAGTACCACTCACTCTAGCGGAGGTGGAACTTTTGGCGGTGGCGGACGCAGTTTTTAATCAAATAAAATAAAAAATGTTATCACTATACACCAGAGCCTTTCAAAACTAATGAAAAACTCTGGTGTTTTCATGTATTTTCTTGAATTCACCCTATGATTTTGCTAAACTTTTAGGGTTAATAGAAATAAAGGAGCACATCGATGAAAAAAAAGAGAAGTTTCCCCCTTGTTTTGGTTGCCCTAGTACTTTTCTTCCAAAGTCTCATTGGAATCCCCGTCCATGCGGCAGATGAGTTTTCAGTCAATGCGAATGCAGGATACGCCATTGATGCTGATTCAGGAAAAGTTTTTTTCAACCAAGACGGCGACTCTCCCAAAGGCATTGCTTCTATCACTAAAACGATTACGGCATACCTCGTTTTAGAAGCGATCAAACAGCAAAAAATCTCTTGGGAGCAAGAAGTACCGATCTCTGAATACGCTGAACAATTAAGTACTGTTCCTGAATTGTCAAATGTAACGTTGGTTCGTGATCAGAAATATACAGTCAAAGATCTTTTTGAAGCCATGATCGTTCAATCAGCCAATGCCTGTGCGGTTGCTCTAGCTGAACTCATTGCCGGCAATGAGCATACCTTTGTGAATCAAATGCGCGAACAGCTCACAGAGTGGGGCATCAAAGACGCGACAATCATCAATGCTTCTGGGTTGAGTAATGTTTATCTAGGTGAACATATCTATCCTGGTACCGAAGAAAATGATGAGAATCTAATGTCGGCTAGAGATGTGGCAATCGTAGCCCAGCACCTGATCAAAGATTTCCCAGAAATTTTGGAAACCTCTAAGATCAAGGAAAAAACATTCGCTCCAAATTCATCTCAACCAACTGAAATGGAAAATTGGAATGTTATGCTGTTTGACGGCCCGAATTATAAAGAAGGCGTCGATGGCTTAAAAACCGGTACTACTGATTTAGCTGGTGCTTGTTTTGTCGGTACGATCCAAAAAGACGGACGCCGTGTTATCACAGTCATCTTGAATGCACTAAATCAACCAAATGACGAGAATGCTCGATACGTCGAAACAAGCAACTTGATGGATTATTGCTTAAATAATTGGAGTCAGCAAGATGTGACTGTTGCTGGACAGACACCTACTGATAAAAAAGAATTAAAAGTCACAGATGGCAAGAAAAAAACAGTCGCTTTAGCCATGGAAAAACCTGTTAAGCTTTGGATTCGAAACGATATGGATCCTAAAAATTTAACGATTAAGACAACCTTAGATCATTCATTGCTGGACAAGAATGCAATCATTGCACCGGTCCACAAGAATGAAAAAATTGGTACTGTCAGTGTCGCTTTAGCCCAAGATACTTTGGGCTATGTCCAAGAAAACGAAGGTGCAAAAACAGATCTCGTAACCAAGAGTGCCGTTGAAAAAGCCAGTACATTCGAATTGATTTGGCAAAAAATTACAGGTATCTTTGCATAAAATAAAAAAATTTCAAGAACATCGACAGTTTCAGACTGTAGAAAAAAGCTGTTCCAAGTTCATATTTCGAGCTTGGAACAGCTTTTTTATCTAATTTATTTCTTTTCCTTTGTTTTAAAGGGAAAATACAACTCGACTTCCCCTTCTTCGAAATGTGGTAAATAATGTTCATGGATCGCACCGGCAAGCTTCAGATTTTCCATAGGGAAGATTTCTCCCAACATTAGATTTGTCGCCTCTTCAATTTTTTCCGCACTAGCCTTAACTGTCAAATAGCTCATTGGCGGTATTTCCCAACGAATCCATCCTTCAGGTGCTTGGGCTTTTTCCGGCACTTGAACACCAGCTAAATAACGTCCCTCATTTTGCCATGGCTCTAACCAATGCTCCGCATCACTCATCAGACCCCATAGCTGCAAATCCTTCATTTCTTGTCCTGCCAAAAGATCAACCAATTCTTCAAAATGAGTGTTCATTTGATCCCATAATAAGGGCACCCACGATTGCCCATCCTCAGCTAAACCATGTCCTTCTTTTCCGACAACAAAAATAGTGGGCAGATCCACGCGATCAATGCCTTTAATCTTCATCCATATCCCTCCTAGATCATTTTAGTAAATTACTTCTTGAAATATACTCTTATTACGAATACCATCTTACTTAATTTATTCATCCTTTATACTCAGTTCATTAAAAATGAAAAGAGTAACTGTAAAAAGCAAAAAACGACATCCTCCACTTAAGTTTACTAATCTTCCTAAATAAAACCAACTAATAGTTCTTAACTGCGCATTTCACCCGTTCTTTGTTATACTGACATATAAACAAGCATAAGCTAATCATCAAAAAAGCTTAAAAATATATTTCCCAAATTTCAAAGGAGTGATGGGATGGATTTTCAACGAGATTTACTTGCTTTAGCCATCTATTTTATTGTTTTAATTAGTGTAATGATTCGTTTCAAACAAAACAAATTTAGTAATTTTGCATTGTGGACAGGCATTTTTCTTGTCTTATATTTTTGTGTGATTGAAATTCAAAAGAAAACCTTTTATATTTTGATCCCGCTTTTCTTCTTTTTATTGTTTCGCTATTTTTATATTAAAGAGAAATGCCGCTTACGAAATGGCTGGCTACTGAATCTTGCACTAATAAGTTTTATGGGCTACGTAGCGCTTGTAACCCTTACCGCAAGCTCTTTGATTGGTATGGGTATCTTAGGACTATTAGCACTCTTATTTTTAATGACCATATTGTTTGGTATCTACGCGGCCGTAATCTTCTTGATTGGCAATAGTTTCATTGTCTTACGACACGAATCACGCAAACTGCCTAACTTGTTGACCTTGATTCTGGGTTTGGCGATCGTAGCATTGATTATTTTACGAACGATCGGTCCACGAATACTTCCTGATTGGTCAGTCATTTTGCTTTCGATTCCGACGACGATTGCGTTTTATTTCTTTGTCGTCTTTTGGAATTTTTTATCGATCTCATTGATTTATCAACTCAATAAACCAAAATATAATCAGGATTTTGTGATTGTTTTAGGTGCCGGATTAATCGGTGGTAAAAAAGTCACGCCATTATTGGCCAAACGGATTGATCGTGCAATTCAATTTTACCGCGAACAAAGCGAAAAAACATTATCACCGCCCCAGCTTTTAATGTCTGGTGGACAAGGACCTGATGAAAAGATTCCTGAATCGCAAGCAATGAGAGAATATGCTTTGGAGCAGGGAATTCCAGACGAAGATATTATTATGGAGGCACAATCTACCAATACTCTTGAAAACATGAAGTTTAGTAAAGAAATTATGGAACGTGAAAAACCGAGTGGCTATCACGCAATCTTTACTTCAAATAACTACCACATTTTTAGGGCCGGAATGTATGCCGAAGATGTTGGTTTAAAAATCGACGGTATCGGTTCAAAAACTGCACGCTACTATTTGCCGAATGCTTTTCTTAGAGAATTTATTGCAGTAGCCTTAATGAATAAACGTCTTCATCTGATTGTTTGTGGATTGATTACCGTTGGGTTTGTAGCCTTGGCGATCCTTAATTTTCTTTTTGTCCGATAACTAATATGCTTTTACCCTTCAAGAATCACAAAAAGGCAGCTTCTCCTTATCTTTTAGAGAAGCTGCCTTTATTTCTATTCTGCTCGCAATGCAATTGCAGCATCTTTCTTTGCTGCCATTCTTGCTGGAATATGACCACCGATCATGGTTAATACCGTTGAAACAATGATCAAGATAACGCCGTGAACTGGATTTAATTGCGCAACATTTTCTAATTCAGTCATATTGTATAAAATCGCATTGATTGGAAAAGTTGCCAGGTAGGCAATCAATACGCCAAGTGTTCCAGATGCAACCCCTAAAATACAGGTTTCTGCATCAAATACACGAGTAATATCTTTTTTTCGTGCCCCTAAAGCTTTCAAAACACCAATTTCCTTCGTCCGTTCAATGACTGACGTATAGGTAATAATACCGATCATGATCATGCTGGTCACTAAAGAAATTCCAGCAAAGGCGATCAATACATAAGTGATGGCATCCATCAAACCACCAGTCAATTCAGTCATCGTTCCTGCTAAATCAGTATAGATGATTTTATCTTCTTTTTTCTTTCCTTTGTTGTAATCATCTAAATAGCTCAAGATTTGTTCTTTGTCCTTGTAGTTATTTGGATAGATCATAATACTGCTAGGGATACTATCTCCCCCTAGATAAGCCAATGTACTTTCTTTAGTTGCATCGTCTAATTTTTCATTTGTCATAACGTTTATGTCTGTATCTCTTTGTGCTTTAACAATTTCAGAGTTTTCATTATCTTTAACGATTTTAGAGGTTAGCTCGTTACTATAGGCAATTCCCGGTGCTAAAAGATTCATTGTTGATGATTCCTTCACCCGTAGAATTCCAGAAATTTTCAGTGTGTCATTGTTGGCATTATCATACATCGCTTTGTAATCATTATTAGGAATAAAGTTACCTGTTGGTATTTTTGAATAGTATTCATTGTTATTAATCAACTTAAATTCAGTACCAACGATTTTATCAAAATCTACCTTTTCGTCATCCTTAACGTCAAATCCAAGATTTTTCAACGAATTGATATTGGTACTATTATTCGCATCAACAATCAATACAACGTCTGTATTAGCTTTTGGATAAGCACCAGCCAGCAATTTATAGTTATCCTTTAAGAAATTACCTGAGTCTTTATCTAGCTGTGTTGGAAACGAAGACACACCCATTCCTGTCATACTAGACATCGCACTCATCATTGAAGGACCATTATCTGGCGAATCATTAGATAGTTTTACTGGCTTCACATCGCCATCAATATCACGTAAAAGATTCATACCAACCACACGAGTAAAGCCAATATTATTACTCAATTTAGGATCGATATCATTAATATAATCAACATAATCCTGATTGATTTTATTCGTATGCTGGGCTTTGTCCTCATCACTGATCTTTGCCACAACACTATTTTTCGTGTCTTTATTTGAACCGCTGGCCTTTTCTGAACCGAGTGCCCGATCGCGATTAGCCGATTGATCTGTTGTTGTTTTTGAGATCGTGATTGGATACTTCGCCATAGTCTCAGCTTGCGTGCTATCGATTTGCTTTTGGAATCCACTGGATAGTGAAAGCACAATCCCGATACTGATGATCCCAATACTTGAAGCGAAGGCAGTTAAGAAGGTCCGACCTTTTTTTGTCCGTAAATTATTAAAGGAAAGCTTCAATGCGGTCACGAATTTCATTTTCGTACGTTTTAATTGAAATTGTTCTCCTTTTTTTCCTTCAATATGCGGATGAGAATCATCCATAATCCGACCATCGGAAAATCTGATGGTCCGATCAGCATATTTATCTGCTAATTCAGGGTTATGAGTCACCATGATGACTAATTTCTCTTTCGACAATTCTTGAATTAGATTCATAATTTGCACACTGGTTTCCGTATCTAACGCCCCGGTTGGCTCATCACAAAGTAAAATATCAGGATCGTTCGCCAACGCTCGAGCAATGGCGACCCGCTGCATCTGTCCACCAGAAAGCTGATTAGGCTTCTTATGCATATGATCGGCCAATCCGACTCGTCGTAAAGCGTCCTCTGCTCTTTGTTGTTTCTCTTCTTTTGAAACCCCGCTTAACGTCATACCAAGTTCCACGTTGTCGATGATTCCTAAATGACTAATCAAATTATAGCTTTGAAAAACGAATCCGATGGAGTTATTACGATAAGCATCCCAATCGGCATCCTTAAAGGTTTTAGTTGATTTCCCATCAATCACCATATCACCAGAATCATAGTTATCTAAGCCGCCAATCACATTCAACATAGTCGTCTTACCTGATCCGCTGGCACCTAAAATTGCGACAAATTCTTGCCGCCGAAATGCGACTGATACACCATCTAAAGCCTTGGTTGTCGTATCCCCCACATGATAGTATTTCTTAATGTCTTTTAATTCTAACATTACGTCACCCTTTTCTTTCTGTTTACATCGTAAAGATAGCATGGCATTATTAACTCAAAATGAACAAGAATTCATACTAGGTTCACAGTGATTTGTTACTATTATTAAGCAAAAAGGAAGGTGACGCAAATGAATCGAATACTTATTGTAGAAGATGATGAAAACTTATCATTACTTTATCAATCTGCTTTAAAAAATGAACGCTTCGAGGTATTTCGTGCGATGAATGGTGTAGATGCCTTAAATATTCTAGATAAGCAATTCATTGATCTGATCATCAGCGACATCATGATGCCGGATATGGACGGCTATGAGTTAGCCGAAAGTTTACGAGAAGCAGGCTATGAGTTACCTATTTTATTTATCACAGCTAAGGACTCTTTCGAAGATAAAAAACGTGGCTTTACAATAGGTGTAGATGATTATATGGTTAAGCCAATTGATGTAAACGAGATGATACTGCGGGTGGATGCTTTATTGCGTCGAGCACAAATTGTCCACACAAAAGAATTAGTAGTAGGAAAAACTCGGCTGGACCAAGAAACCTACCAGATCAAAACAACCGACCAAACGGAAACCTTGCCGCAAAAAGAATTTTTATTACTATATAAATTACTGGCTTATCCTAACAAAATTTTTACCCGTCAGCAATTAATGGACGAGATATGGGGCTTGGACTCTGATACTGATGAGCGAACCATCGATGTTCATATCAAACGACTGCGTACTCGCTTGGAAAAAAATTCGGATTTTTCGATTGAAACAATTCGCGGATTAGGCTACAAGGCGGTCATTCACTCATGAGAAAAAAATTATTTTCACAATTATGGATGTACTTCGTTGCGATCACGTTTTTAATGATGGTCGTTGTATTAGCGGTTTTTGTCGGCCTGCTTTTTATAGTCAATCACTACCAGCTGCTGGCACCTGAAAAAGAAGGGCACCTTTTCCCTTTTTATTTCATTATTTTCTTAAGCCTAGTGATTGGCGCTACCCTTTCATTTTTTGTAGGAAAGCGAATCCTTTTACCAATCGGCAATCTAAGGCAAGCGATGAGCAAAGTCTCAAAAGGCGACTTCACTGTACAATTAGACGAACAACAGCAAATGGAAGACGTTGAAGAGCTTTACCATGATTTCAATGTTATGGTAAAAGAATTAAGCAGTATCGAAACATTACGAAATGACTTTGTTTCGACGGTCTCTCATGAATTTAAAACACCGATTGCTACAATCAAGGGTTATGTACAATTATTACAAAATGAGGAATTATCAAAAGAGGAACGGCAAATTTACTTAGAACGAATGCTGGATGGTACACATCAGCTAACACATCTTACCGATAATATTCTAAAACTAAGCAAATTGGAAAACCAAGGCATCGGACTGGATTTCCAATACTTTCGTTTAGATGAACAAATTCGTGAGGTCATTTTATTTCTACAACCAAAATGGGAGCAGCTAAACTTGTCGCTAGATTTGGATCTTCCTTGGACGGAGTATTATGGCAACGAGGAATTTCTTTATCAAGTCTGGCTGAATTTAATGGACAATGCAATTAAATACAGTCGTAAGAACAGCAACATCCGTGTTTATCTAAAAAATGATAACGCTGGGCAAACCATTATGATCAGCGACGAAGGTATAGGCATGACTGAAGATGTCGCCGATCGTATTTTCGACAAATTTTATCAAAGCGATACAAGTCGTAAAACGAAAGGCAACGGCTTAGGTCTAGCTTTAGCAAAGCAAATCATTGAACTACACCATGGAACGATCAAAGTCAACAGTTCACCAAATAAAGGCAGTAATTTTAAAATATTTTTGCCAAGCAACCTAAAAAATTCATAATTAATTGACGTAAAAAACGAATTAATTCATCATTAGTTAATATTTGTCTTGTAAGCTATGAGTAACTTAAAGAAAGGGTGACTCATATGGTGGAGAAACAAAAGGTTACCAAGTCCGTGTACTTTGTCGAAGAAACCCAAAATATCGAGGGCGCATATGTTGAAGTCAACACACTTTTTGTCGCAGATAACCAAGAACAAGCAACCGAGGTCTACGAAAAATTAGTTAAAGAGCAGCCAAAAAAATCCTTTGGCTTATTATTAAATGAATACATCATCAATGCAGATGGCGGTTTTTTTCATAACCTTTTGCAGTCCTGGAAAAATCTACCAGCAGAATTCTATCGAAAAATGCAGGTCCTAACCTATCGACCTATAGCTGAGTACCAAAACTAACAATCAAACAGGAAAAAGAGACACTCTAAAAAAGATTCTTTCTCAAGTTTGAATATGACTGAAAAACTTAGTAATCTATTTGGCTCTTATTGAAGATAAGAACAAATACGTCACTAACTTTTCTCCATACTCAACGTTAAGAAAGAACCCTTACAAGAGTGTCTCATTTTTAAATCATGGACAATAAGAAGATAGCCGCTAATCCAGTAATCACTGAAATAGCCATCGAACGAGTCTTGTATGCTACCCCAGCGACTAAAAACATTGCGATGATCCGTACATTGCCGATCACTTCAAAATGATTTCCGCTGATAAATACATCTTTAAAAACTAAAGCTGCAAATAATGAGATTGGCACATATTTCATCCAATCACTGAACCATTGCGGCACCTGTCGTTGGGAAAAATACAACATCGGAAAAAGACGCGGTAAATAGGAAGCACCAAATAAGCAAAGAATTAGCAATAGCAAAGAAGTATTACTCATGATGAACCTCCCCACCGGTCAGATCGTAATGATCCGGTCCATCATTTTTCTTATGGGCAATTTTCCAAAAACGTTCAACCAAATAGCCGGTTAATGAAGCCAATAAAGTCGCTAAAATCAACCCAAAGGTATTTTTGAAAAGGAGCATGAAAATAATTGCTAAGACGCCAGACAATAAACCAGTGGCTAATAATAGACCATTGCTTAATTGCATCATAAACATAAAAATGAACATGGCTGTCAAAGCAAAATGAACCAAGTCAGTGTCGACATGGATCACAGAACCGAAAATGGTTCCTAAAACTGTACTCCCTGTCCAAGACGCCATCGAAAACCAATTAACATATAACGCTTTCTTACGGTTCCATTCAGGATCAGTAGAATATTTCAAATAGTTGACTGCGTAATTTTCATCATTCATTGATTGTGAAAAAAGCGCAATGAATGATCGTTTTTCTTTTTTAAAAAATTGCGACAAACTGGAACCAAGTAAAGCATAACGTAGCTCCAAGAAGAAAACCATTAGGATAGTAGACACAAATGATGCATGCACACTAATCATTGAGACGACTAAAAATTGTGCGCCTCCTGAAAAAACAAGCATCGACAGTAAGGCTGTTAAGAAGATGTTAAACCCCGCTTTTTGTAAAAGCATACCACATGCCAAACCAACCGGAATGTAACTAAAACAGAGCGGCATCGCCGCGTATAACGCCTCTAACCATGGTGTCCTTTTTTTTACAGGCATGGTAAGTTCTCAATTCCCTTCACGTTCACAGGATAAAAAGCATTTTCATTCTAACACATTCTTTCGAAAAAGAGAGCACCTTTCGAATATCTTCACTCGCTGTTCTTTTTCTTCTAATCATTCGTGAAATAAGCCAATAACATTAATTTATTTTTAACATCCTATCTATTAAAGCCAATAATCCGAATTATATTTCTATCAAAAATAAAATCATTTGTTTTCGGCCGCTAAAAAGAGGAAACTTTTAAATGATTCTTATGAAAAATTCATGTACGTTTTCTGCTATATCAACTTTTTACTAGAAAATTCAAGTGCTGATTGTGAATCGCATAAAATTTTATCTTAATCTGCTGAATAATTAATAAATGAAAATACCTATGATATTGATTATCATTTTTCTGAAAAAATGTGGTAAGATAGTCAGCGAAAAGAGATGAGTAACAAATGACTACTAGTTTTCATGAGAATCGTTCGGTCGGATTGCTATTGACCTTTATTGGCGGAATGATGGATAGTTATACCTATATTCGTTACAGCGCCTTTGCTTCAGCCCAAACGGGGAATATAATTTTAGCAATCATTCAAGCCTACGATCGGCAGTGGAGCATGGTTGGAAAAAAATTGCTTTCCACCCTATTCTTCTTTATCGGAATTCTTTTAGCAAAATTTATGATTGATTATTTCAAAAAGAAGGAAATGCATTTCTGGCGATTATTTCTGCTTTATTTTGAAGCGGTTGTCTTTTTTATAATCAGCCTAGATTTTATACAACCACATCCGGCAATTATTACTATCATGATTGCCTTTACTGCTGCAATTCAATGGGTATCCTTTGATAAAATTAACGGGCTTGCTTATACAAATTTATTTACAACTGGTAATTTAAAAGGGGTCGCAACAAATCTTTACGATTATTTGGCTACCAAAAACTCCGAGGCTAAATCACGCTTTGTGCATTTTCTATTAGTGGTTTTGGCTTTCATCGCTGGTGCGATTGTCTCAGTTTTTTCTTATCGAATGATTGGTACCGATGCGGTCTTGATTATAGCTGGTTTATTCCTATATTTAGCCGTTTCTGAATCGTTCTTGGTATGGCGGTTCCAACGAAATACGAATGCTTTCCAAAAAAAATAACTCTTCAGCGACCTTGCTGAAGAGTTTCTTTGTCTTTAACGATTAATAAAAATGACAAACAGTACCATTCAAACATAGGACCCCCATTACAGTACCTATGGCAATGAGACGCTTATCTAATTTTGTTTCAGGAACAATCCGCCGTAACCCTTGATAAATACAAATTCCTAAGAAACCACCGATAAAATTCATCAGAATATCCGTTACATCGGTCGCCCCCTATTCTTAAGACAAATTGCATTCCTTCAATGAATAGCGAGAATAAAAAGAGAAACGCCAACTTCTTCATGAACGGTAAGCCCTTTGCTGAAATTCCTAGAAGAACTCCTAAAGAATCAATTATCGAACAAAGGC
Organism: Enterococcus sp. DIV0187; assembly: GCF_051713785.1. Classification (NCBI taxonomy): domain Bacteria; kingdom Bacillati; phylum Bacillota; class Bacilli; order Lactobacillales; family Enterococcaceae; genus Enterococcus; species Enterococcus sp. DIV0187. Next base: position 3,739,749 of record NZ_JBIOQO010000001.1, on the reverse strand, counting down.
AATCTCGATATCTGCATTACTAGTCCTAACTTCTAACTCTTTTGAACCATTCTTTTGATTGCCTAAATTGTTTGAGGCATTACTTGTTTTTGACGTGATCGAAAAATCTTCTTTATTACCAATAATCGTTCCATTCACCTCTGAATTACTGGTTTCAAGAGAAAGCGATTCCTTCGGTTTCACATTCATTAGATTAATCTTCCCATTTGACGTTTGGAATTCTCCCTCATTAAAATTCAAATCTGAAAGATCCATTTTACCATTGCTCGTTTCAAAGGACCCATCATCAAATTTGAGCTGTGAAAGCTCCACTTTTCCATTGCTGGTTTCTGCATCCACACTATTGGCATCGACATCATTGACAATCATTTTGCTATTGCTAGTTTCCAAATTTAAATTATCCAACACTAAATTTTCTGTTGACAGCTTGCCATTAGACGTTTCAACCTGCAAATCCTTCAACTTAGCTTTTGGCACTTCAATTGTTACTCTAGGACTGCTGTTTCCGAAATTAAAGAAATCAAAATTAAAACCAATACTTCTTTTACGCTCCAAAGTTAAGGTATTATTCGTTTGTTTAATGTTGTATTTGATATCTCTGCTCTTTTTATAGTTGATTCGCGTTCGATTCCCAGACACACCCACAATATCGACCGGCATATTCCGATCATCTACAACCAATTCCCGAACGGGCTTTGTTGTAGTGAATGTCTCATTACTCATGCGATTGTGAACAAACATACTGCTGATACACACTAACGCCGCACCAATTAAAATCAACCCTAAAACTATCTTTTTCATATTTATACCCCTTACCTGTTTTCTTATCTTTATCATAAAGAAGTTTTCAACCGTTTACATGGGACAAAAGACTGATTCTTTCTCATCACTTGTTCCGATTAAATCCAGCTTTGATCTCAATGAAATCTTGAAATAGTTGAAAAAGCTGGAAAAGCATAGCTCGTTCTTCGAAAGACTGGCGACTTTCTGGTAACTTTTTTTGTTGATATCGCTGATCTGTTTCAGCAATCTTCGTTAAAATCTCTGCACCATCGTTGTCCTCTGCTAAAGTCTGAGCAGTAAATTCAAACAGTTCTTGTAGTTCCTGCACATCTTCTGGTTCTGCATCTAGACGATTTAATATCTGCAACATGTCAGATAGGACTTTTAATTGTAAGCGGCGCATCGCAAAATACTCAAAATAGTAGCTATTGCCAGAAAAGAACCTATTCTCTTCATATTCTTGAGCGCGAACTTGAGCTTCTCGAACAAAGTCGCGTAAGGATAAACATTCCTGCCGCAAAAGCTCTTCCTTAGCTGGTTGATTCAGATAGGCGGACATTTGTCCCAGCATTTTTTTCATGGAAACTTCGACGACTGCTTGATCTTCTTGAATTTTTTTCTCCGTATTTGGCATATAAAGATTGGCGGCCAGCGCACAGCCCACCCCAATGATCATCAGTAGGTATTCATTAATGATCAACGGTACAGGCATCTCACCTGCTGCTAAGTAATGTGTGATCAAAACAGAACTAACGGCAATTCCCTCTGCTAAATCAAACTGAATCGACAAGGGGATGAAGAATAATAGATACAAACCGAAGACAATTGGATGAAATCCCAAGAGTGAAAAACAGATAGCCGCAATACTCGTTGCTAATGTTAATGAAAAAAGTCTATTCAGTGCAGTCTTTGCTGTAGAGCGTTTAGTATTTGTGACAGTCAAGATCGTTATGATAGCAGCTGATGCGGCCGACTCTAAGCTTAAACCTCCAGCTAATAATAAAGCGATAGGCGCAGCCACCGCGGTCTTGATCGTACGTAATCCTATTTTCATTTGTGTCCTCCCTTCTTAAAAGCTTACACTAAAGTCACTCAGGAAAAAAGTCGCAACTTGACGAATTATCTTGTATAGTAGATACGTTGTGAAAGTCCAAATGATTTATAGAAGAAAAATTAGTTTATATATACAAAGAAGGAGTGAATAAAATGGAGAGTTGGCTTTTTTTAGGTGTCATTTTACTGATCGCTCTTATTGCGAAAAATCAAAGTTTAATGATCGCGACACTTGCGATACTAGTTCTAAAATTAATTCCCCATTCAGATAAATTTTTATCAATCTTAAACAAACAAGGAATCAACTGGGGTGTTACGCTAATATCAGCAACAATTCTGGTTCCTATCGCTACTGGTGATATTGTCTTAAAAGATTTATTGAACACCTTAAAATCACCGTTGGGCTGGGTCGCAACACTCTGTGGTGTTTTGGTTGCGGTCTTATCTTCAAAAGGGGTTGGATTGATTAATCAATCTCCTGAAGTTACCGTTGCTTTAGTGTTTGGTACGATTATGGGAGTTGTTTTTCTAAAAGGAATAGCCGCTGGACCCGTAATTGCCGCAGGTATCACCTACTGCATCATGCAGGTCATTCAAGTCGTGACAAATCGTTAATTTCTTGAACCCCTAATTCTTTTCTAGCGGAAATAATTAGGGGTTGTTTGTATCTCATAAAAATCTTTTGTAAGATAGAAACAAATGATACTCACCGTCTTCTTCATAATAGTTGCTTTAATACCTACTAGGGGGTGTAATAATGCGAGAAAAATCCCAAGCTGCTCGTTTGCGTCAAATCGTGAAAATCGTTAACCACTACAGCGTCGTTAAAAATATTACTCAACAAAAGAATCCAGAGAAAGTTCGTAAGGCCTTCGAGGAATTAGGACCCACCTTCATCAAAGTGGGGCAAATGATGTCAGTCAGGACAGATATTTTTACCTTAGACTTCACTAAAGAGCTGCGAAAATTACAAGATGACGTGAAAACAGATGATTTTGACTCTGTTAAAGCCTTAGTTGAAAAAGAATTAGAGCTACCTTTAACAGAAATTTTCGAGAGCTTTGATGAACAGCCCTTTGCCTCTGCTTCAATTGCACAAGCGCATCATGCGCGGCTAAAAAAGGGGCAAAAAGTTGTCGCTAAAGTTCAACATCCTGGGATCGCTTCCGAAATCGAGTTAGATCTATCTTTGTTTGAAAAGGCCATACCAATCGCCAATTGGGTTCCAGAAAGCAAAGTCATTGATCTCAAAAATATTTTAAAAGAGATTCGTGTATCCCTACAAAATGAATTGGATTTCCAAAAAGAGCTAGAATTAGCGGAAGAATTTTATCGATTGAACAATGATTGGAAAGAAATTCGAGTTCCTAAAATGGAATCAGCTTACTCTTCTAAAAAAGTCATCGTAATGGAGTTAATGCCTGGGACAAATTTAAAGGAACTAATCAATACGAAGGATGAAAAAATCGTCCAAGGCGAAACAACCTATAAGGAATTAAAAAAGACAATTAGTCAATTATTGATCGAGCATTTTATGAAAGAGGTTTTTGAGGATGGTTTCTTTCATGCTGATCCACACCCAGGTAATCTTCTATTGCAGCTGATGAGCGAGGAAGAAAATCGAAAGGATCAACAGTTGAAAACAAAGGAACGTCAAGGAAAAATTGGCAATATTCCTTATGAGATTACTATTTCCCGCAATGAACAGCTGCGACCCTTTCGTCTGAACGTGATCGACTTTGGAATGATGGGTACTATCAACCACGAGATGCAGGCCAAGATGAGTAATACGATCATTGCCATTTATAGTAAAGACAATCAACGAATTACGAATGCTGTTCACGCTATTTGCAAACAAGTCGGCAGCTTTGATGAGGAGAAATTTACTTATGAGCTAGATGATTTCTTAAATCGTTATTTGAACTTACCTGTCAAAGAAATCGACCTGCAGAAAGTATTTTCTCAAGTAGTGATTATCTGTCATGATAACAATCTACAGATCGATGATTCAGTCACCATGTTGATTAAAGCCTTCGGTACCCTAGAAGGAGTCATCGAGGATCTTAATCCAGATCTCTCTTTATTTGAAGTTGTTGCTCCCTTTGCACAAAAATATTTTCTTCAACAATTGAATCTGAAAGATGAATTGCAAGAAACTGGTTTAGATTACTTAACTTCTCTAAAAGCTTTGCCAAAAATACCTAATCGCACCTTAAATGTACTTGATACGTTTGCTAAAGGTAAGGGCAAGTTAAATTTAGAGCTTAAAAATCAGCATAATTTCTTAGAACGAGCAGAAGCAATGGTCAATCGTTTGGTAATTGGCTTAATTCTTTCCGCTTTGGTTATCGGCTCATCAATTTTGGTCCAGACATCTCCTGAAGGTGATACCTTGATCTCTGATCTTGGTGTCTTTGGCTATTCCGTAGCAGCTCTTTCGATTCTTTTCTTAGTCATTGAAAGTCTCTATCGTCGATACCGTAAATGGAAAGAACGATAACAAGTTTAATTATGTAAGAAGTGGGTTCCTAGCCCACTTCTTTTTTTCAAAAAAAATGCTCTTTCATTTTTTTCCGATTCAATAAAAAAAATGAAAATTTCTAAAAAAAGTTATTATCTCCTTAATTATATTACTTTTATCCACATGTAAAGAGGAAATTTACTATGGCAATAGGCAGATTCTTTTACATAAAAGGGGTGTCATTTTACTATTTGAGTGTAAACAATTTAAAAATATTGAAGTAAGGAGGTACGGTATGAACAAATTTCTCAAAACCATCTTGATTATTTTCTCACTGGTTTTACTTTCCATTTTTCTATCCGTTGTAGCAATCTATTACTTCATCGCTTCAAACCCATTGGACTTTAGCTCACTGCAGCAATTTGTGCTGACAAATCAATATGCTCAGCTCTATTTATTTTGGGTAGCAGCAGCTTTAGCGATCTTAACGGTAATCGGTATCTTCGTAATCATATTCTATCCAAAGAGAGTAACCAAATTCTCCTTGAAAGAAAATCGTGGCGAGTTAGCTCTGGATAAGCGAGCGATCGAAGGGTATGTTCGGACAAGTATCAAACAGGAAGACTTTATGAATAACCCTAAGGTCAATGTAGTGGCGACGAAAAATAGAATTAAAGTAAATGTTCATGGTCAGTTAAAGAAAACTTCTGGTTTAATTGGTCAAACAGATCAATGGGCTAAAAACGTGGAAACAAAACTTCGAGAATTATTAGGTTCTGAAGAAAAAGTTTCAATTAAAGTAAAACTACAGGCAATTGAACCAACATCATCAGAAGCAACGGTAACTCGGCCGCGAGTAGAATAGGAGGAACAGCGATGCAAGAATTTTTAACACGAGACAAACTGCCTATGATCTTTGGTATCCTCGGTTTTATCTTAGCTGTGCTATTCTTTACAATCGGCTTTTTTAAAACGATTTTATTGATTCTGATCACGATCATCGGCGTAGCCATCGGTATCTATTTAAAAAATAATCATATTTTAGATGACTATTTAAAAAAATAGTTACACACATCAGATTACCATGATCTTTTCTTTTGAAAAGAATCATCCATTAACACAATAGGAGGACAAAAGAATGGAAAACACAACAATCAAACCAACAGAACCAAAAAAAGATATTAAAGGTGAATTAACCTATGAAGACAAAGTCATCCAAAAAATTATCGGCATTGCTTTGGAAAATGTAAATGGCTTATTAACTGTAGATGGCGGATTTTTCTCGAACATCAAAGACAAATTAGTCAATAGTGATGATGTAACTTCTGGAATCAGCACAGAGGTTGGCAAACAACAAGTCGCTGTCGATATGGATGTTGTTGTTGAATATGGTAAAGACATCGAAAATATTTATGATCAAATGAAGAAATTGATCTCTGAGGAAGTCAATAAAATGACTCACTTAGATGTAATTGAAGTCAATGTGAACGTCGTAGATATTAAAACTCGCGCAGAATACGAAGAAGACAGCGAGACTGTTCAAGATAAAGTTACTAGTGCCGCTCAAACGACTGGAAGATTCGCCTCAAAACAAACAAATCGTGCAAAAAGTGCTTTGAGCAATCAAACAGACAAAATCAGCGACAATTTAGAATCAGAACCACGCGTTAAATAACTCTTCCCCATTGACTAGCTGAACCTTAGCTAGTCTTTTTGCAGTGCTTCTAGTTGGACTGGCAAAAATTATTCCTAAAAACATGACTTCCTTCGCGATGTTTAGTTGGATGGTAGGCGGAATGAGTATTGGTTCAATTTTTTCAGGTTTTGAAAAAATTGTTTCCTTATAACGAATTAGCCGCGAGTTGCCAGTTCTACTTTTAGCAAGTTAGTGGAATCGTAGACAGGGTTAAAATCAATTGATAAAACAAACGGCCAAGACAATGTTAGTCTTGGCCGTTTGTTTATCTATCCTGATATCCTAAATAGTCCCCATAGGTCGCTGCAGCTTTAGTTCCTTTTACAATTGCCTGACGAACAGCTTCAACCGCTAAAATCGAGACTGCTTCAAAACTAGCATTAATTTGATTTGCCCCTAAAACAAATAAGGTATCACCATCATAGGTTGTATGTGAAGGACGAATCGCCCGCGCAATCCCATTATGACTGATATCCGCTAATTTGTTCATCTTAGCTTTTGGGAAAGTCGCGTTAGTCATCACACAGCCAATCACTGTATTCCCATCAAACAAGGCTGCTTCATTTTGATAATACTCGAGGAACAATTCCTCCGAGAAGCCGATTCGCTGCTCACCTGGTTTACGAGCACCAGCGATTATCTTTCCAACTTCTTCGTCAAAAACATCTCCTACAGCATTGACAGCAATCACTGCGGTTACCCATAAATTTCCATGTGCAATCGTATGAAGTCCGATCCCGCCTTTCATAGCGTTTTTTGCACCATTGATCGTTCCGACACTGCAGCCTGTTCCAGCACCATAATTTCCCGCTTGAAATGGCTGATCGTTAAATGCTGCTTCACACGCTTGGCGTCCGGCTTGATAATTTGGTCGAACATCTGAACGACCGATTCGTAAATCAAATAAACTCGCACCAACAACATTAGGTACAAAGGTGATTCCCATATCTCGTCCGATTTTGTTTTCTTCTAAAAAATCCACAACTCCAGCATTCGCGGCTAAACCAAAAGCACTGCCGCCAGATAATGTCACGCCATGGACAAATTTTCGATTATTCTCAGATTTCAAAGCGTCTGTATCCCGTGTGTTCGGTGATCCCCCTCGTACAGAAACGCCACCTGTAACTCCATCTTTGCAAAGAATTACTGTGCAGCCCGTCATCGCTTCAGAATCGGTATATTGCCCAATATGAAAAAAATTTTGATATGCTTCCATCTTGTCCTCCAAAGATATTTTCTCTAATTCTAGCGATTCCCATAAAAGAAAACAACCGCCTGCTATAGACGGTTAATTACTTCATCGACATTTTTGATTGTCACAGAGATCGTACCGTCAGGATTGTTAATAAATTCGATTAACTCTGGATTACGATAAACATCCAATGGCACAATCAATTCAATTCCATTCGATAATTTTAATTTTTGTTTGCCATATTTTTTTTCAGTGATCTCACGGACTTCTCTCAACAATGGCGCTTGATCCACATAGCCTTTTTCAACGACTTCTTCTTGAAACGCAACTTGAGCTGAAACATTGTCTTTGAAAACCTTTTGCGCCACAACTTTAGCATCAATCTGTCCGCTTTCTTCTACAATATCGTAAACAGCTTCTTTCACGTCAGCGATTACATCATGTTTTTGATTTTCAAACTTTGCCCCAATTTTTTCCGCAACCTTCTTAATCACTCGAACATTTTCTTCCAATGATGGTGCGGGACGACTTTCGATCACTTGCGTTGAAAAGTATAAACGCTTTTCTCCTGAAAATGGGTATTTTTTTTCGATCATTTCATAACTCAGATTGCTCAGATTAACTACAATGCCTTCATCGGCTTTTTGTGTCTTACCCGAAAGCAACGCACGATGAATGATCAATTCATTTTTCAAGCCAGTATCGTCTGAATCTACGATATGAGTATAACCTTCATGGTAATTCACTTTTAGAAAGGCCAAATATAGTTGAGTGTCTTCTTCGTATAACACGACAAAGGCATCCGCACTTGGTGCTTCCTCACTTTCTTTATAAGCTTCATACCAGCGCGTCACAATTTTTTCACTAGCGGGTAAAAAATCATGTTCTGCTTGTTGGCTTAATAATGCAAATGTTGAATCCTCTGCTAGCGTTCCTGTTTTGGTTTGGGCGGAAGATAACTTTTGAATTTTTTTTATCAAATACTCACGAACGTATTCTTTTGTTAAATCTAATTCACTCTGACTATAAATCGGATCCCCTGATTCGCGATCCACAATGTGAAGTGCAGCTTTTTTTAAATAAATATCCATAAGTTCCCTGCTTTCTAAAATTGAGACTTTTAATTCTTTCTATGAGCTAAAAAAGCCAGCTTATTTTTAAAGTAACTGCGTAAAACAGTATTGCCAACCTGACTATCATACACAGGAAAAAGGGAAAATAGCAACTATTGTTTTAATAAAAGTTCCCTAGTTGCTTATAGGTATCAAAAAAGCTGGGAAAATTCCAGCTTTTTTAATACCTATCTTGTTTTAATAATATTGATGATTTTTTTCTTGGATCTGCTGTTTAACCAAGTTCATAAATTCGAGCTTGGTCATTTGCTTGATTTTATCGCTGCCATGTTTACGAACCGCAAATGTTCCTTCTTTTATTTCCCTGTCGCCAATTACCAAGATGTAAGGAATTTTCCGTAATTCAGCCTCACGGATTTTTTTGCCTAATTTTTCATTTCGCAAATCTTTCTCTACACGAATACCTGCGGCATGAAACTCTTGAAATAGTTCTTCTACACCAGACTCATGAGGCGGAGCTACATTGATAAGTGCGACTTGCTTCGGAGCTAACCAGAAGGGAAATGCTCCTGCATAATGCTCGATCAAGATACCTAAGAAACGATCCAATGAACCAAAAACCGCACGATGAATCATCACTGGCTGAGCCTCCTGATTATCTTCATCAACATAAGTCAGATCAAATTTTTCTGGCATTTGAAAGTCTAATTGCACGGTGGCGCATTGATGGCTTCGGTTTAAGGCATCTTTGATATGAATATCGATCTTCGGTCCATAAAATGCGCCATCGCCTTCATTGATATTGTATTTATAGCCAAGATCAGTCAATACTTTTCCTAAGGATGCTTCTGCTTCATCCCATAACTCAATTTCACCCATAAAGTCATCTGGGCGCGTCGAAAGCTCGACACCATATTCAAAGCCAAAAATCTTGTAAACCTCATCAATAATTTTCAAGGCCAAGGCGATTTCTTGTTCGATTTGATTCCGTCGTACAAAAATATGAGCATCATCTTGACAGAAGGTCCGAACTCTCAATAATCCGTTCAAAGCACCACTGAATTCATGACGGTGGACTTGGCCAAACTCTGCCATCCGCATCGGTAAATCACGATATGATCGTTTGCGATCCTTGAAGATCAAGCAATGACCAGGACAATTCATTGGTTTTAATGCATAATCTTCATCTGCAACCTTCGTGAAGTACATATTATTTTTATAATGATCCCAATGCCCTGAACGTTCCCACAATCGTTGATTCAAGATCAATGGTGTTTTAACTTCTTTATAATCATATTTTGCCTGCAATTCTCGTAAGAATCTCTGCAATTCATTCCGAATAGTCAAGCCATTTTCCAAGTAGAAAGGCATCCCAGGAGCTTCTTCAGAAAACATAAATAAATCAAGCTCTTTCCCTAATTTCTGATGACTGCGTTTTTCTGACTCTTCCAGATAATCTAAGTGAGCAAGGAGCTGTGACTTCTCAGCAAAAACAACTCCCATGACCCGTTGCAGCATTTCGTTTTCCGGGTTTCCTTGCCAGTAAGCGCCAGAAACTTTTAATAATGAAAAATATTGCGCTGTCGCTAATTCAAGCGCCATCGGTTCAAGGAAAAATTCTGTTACATTACCGAAAGAATAAACAAAGACTTGCTGATCTGCCATTAACTCAGCCAGCGCAAATAGCTTCAACTCATTGTCTTTAAAGATTTCTCTTGCTTCGGACACACTTACTGTTGTACTTTCAATCGAGGCCCCTACTTTAATTTGCTTTTTGATATGGTGCTCCAAATCTTTTAAGATCAATGCACTCAGTGGCTGATTCACACGTAAATCGACCCAAACTGTTTGCTCATCACGTTGAGCCTTAGCAAAAAGAGCTTCCGGATAAAGCGTCTTGATCGCCTCTTCCAGCAGGAGGCTAACAAGCTGACAAATTGCCGTAGTTCCTTCAGGAGAAGAACAATCATAAAAAGCGATTTCAGCATTATCTTTCACTGGAGTTGCTAAATCAACCAACTCGCCATCAATACTACCGACGACTGCTTCTTCCATCAGCTGATTTTTTATCTCGAATAAGGTGGTATATTTTGTCACCTTTTGTTTGCTTCCATCTGGTAAAACAATTTCGATTTCTTTTGACATCCAACTCAACTCCGATCCGCTTTTTCATAATATTCTTTCCTGCGTACCTTTTCTAATTAATTTTAACAAAAGGCCTGAAGGGTTTTCAATAAAAAAACGTCCCTATAAAAAATAGGGACGTGAATAGACGTGTTACCACCCAAGTTCCCAAAAAGTGTAGACTTTCTGGCTTGTAAGATAGATAACGGGTATCACCCGGACCGTTTGCGGCCGCTCAAAGGGAGTAATCTGGTTTTATCGTTCAGAAGCTTCCAGCCATGGCTTCTTTCTCTGGTGAGACGAGAAACAAACTCAGATATTGTCCTTTTCATTGCATTGTATTATTGAATAAAGCATAGCCCCACAAAAAATATTTGTCAACGCTTTTCTTCCAAGGTTATTCATTTGATTTCAGAGCATCAATCATATTGATATGCCGCAACCGAAAATGTGTCGCGACCATTACAATGACGGAAAAAAGAATAGTCAATCCGCCAGACGAAAGATATGCACCTAAGCGAATTACTAATGGAAATGTGATAGTCTCCATCGATGCTTGATCTAAAATAAATTTGGTCAAAATAATCCCTAGACCGTAACCAAACAAAATCCCTAAAATAGTAAAGACAAAATTCTCACGAAAAATGTATGAAGTGACTTCTCGGTCATAAAAGCCTAATACTTTGATTGTTGACAGTTCCCGTACTCGTTCTGAAACATTTATATTCGTCAAATTATACAACACAATGAACGCCAATAAGCCTGATAAAACGACAAAGATCCATACAATACCATCAAGATTATCCATCGATTGTTCTTGAGCTTCTATTTGCGTAGAGATAAAAGAAGTATTTACCACTTGACCAGAACTCAACAGTTTTTGAGACAGTTCTTTTTCCTCTGATTTAGTCATTTTTTTACTTTTCAATAAATAACTATTCATTTTGAAATCTTTTCCCCGAGCCTGCTGATAGTAATCCTTTGATAAATACAAAAAGTTTCCTAGATAATTGTCAGCGATATTGGCGATTTTTACTTCGAAGGTTTGCTGATCCTCATCATGGACTGTTAAGCTGTCGCCTTTCTCTAGATTAAACAGTTCTGCCATCTTTTGTGTAATCACGGCACCATCATTTGGCAAATTAAATTTCTCACCTTGATTCTTCAAATGCAGGTACTCTTTAAACTTTTGCCGATCTTTTGGTACCATCATGGTAAGTTTCTGATTGGCCTGTCCTTTTTGTTTTAATTCAACGGTTTGATTCATCATTGCCAATTCGCTAGTAAGCTTTTTATTCTGAGAAAAGATCATATTAACTTTTGCTTCATCAGGTTGATCTTTCAGAGTGACAATCGCATCATAATCAATGATCGGGCCAAATTGTTTATCACCGACTGAACTTAGTGAATCTTTCAAGCCGACTCCAGCAACCATCAACGCAGCACAGCCAGCAATTCCGATCACAGCCATGATCATCCGCGATTTATAGCGAAATAAATTGCGATAGCTGACCTTTGAGTTAAAACTCATACGCGACCATATCGGTGTGAGCCGTTCCAAGAAAATCCGTTTACCAGGTTTTGGAGCCTTCGGTTGAAGGAGGTCGGCCGGTTTTTCATGCAGCTCACGGAACAATACCAGTAGAGCAGCTCCCAAACTAGCAAATAGAAAAGCAATGGAGGCTTGGAAGATGGGACGCGGCAAATAAAATGCAGTCACTCCTGAAAAATTATAGCGATCACTGGAAAGTACAAAAATTAATCGTGGCAATGTGTGAGTTCCAATCACACTACCTAAAACAATCCCTATAGCCGCTGCTGATAAAGCATAAATAATATACTTGATCGAAATTTCAAAACGTGAATAGCCCAGTGCCTTTAAAGTACCAATCTCTCGTCGATTTTCCTCTACCATCCGAGTCATTGTTGTAAATGTGATTAATGCTGCAATGAAAAAGAAAAAAATAGGAAAGACATTAGCGATCGCTGCAATCCGTTCGGAAAGGTCTCCATATTCTTGAAAGCCTGGATTGTCTGCCCGTTGGTCAAAAGAATAACTAGGCGTTTTCAACTCGCTGATTTCTTTTTCACTATCGCTGATTTTTTGTTGAGCGTCGACTAGTTGTTCACGGTTTCTAGTAAGTTCTTTTTGCTGCGCATCTAGTTCTTCCTGAGCCTTTGCCAATTCTGGATTTCCAGTTGGTACCATGACGGCCTGTTGTTCTAACTGAGCCTTGGCTTGATCCAACTCCTTTTGTCCGGCATCCACCTTCGCCAAATTATCAGTTACTTCAACTTTTCTTGGCAGTAAATCCTTTTCTGCTTCTGCTTTGATCTCTGCCGCGCGTTCTTGCGGTCGTTCTGCAAAAAGCTTTTCAACCTTGTCGATATTTTGATTCATCTTTTTCTCGTAAGCTTTACCATAGGTTTCTTTCCCATCGACATTTGAAAATCGGAGATAGATTACCGATTTTATCTCACTGGAAAAATTATTCTCTGGTAAATAAGCGAAGAAATCAACACTGCCGTTTCCGACGTTCGAAAGACCGCGTTCTTCTGTACTTATATACATTGGTGATTGTACAAATCCAACGATTTTAAAGTTTTTACGTTTCAACTGATCTGGCTGATCAATTTTATATGTTTGATTGAGACGATAGCCTTCCTCTTTGGCTTTTTCATCCAAGACAATCTCATTATCTTTTTTTGGCAAATGTCCCGATTTTACAATCAATTGATTCTGCTGTTTGTCTTTGTCATAAGAATAAAGCTTCACTACTTGATTCTTATCACTATCAGCATAAAACAATTGATATCCACTTTCGATTTCAGCATTTGGGACTGTCTCTGCCAATTTTTCATCTTCTTTTGTCAAACCACTAGTGGAAATAATTTGCAGGTTCGATAACTCCTGTTTATCCACAAACTGACTAGCCGAATGATTTAAAATTGGGCCAGTCGCTTTGATTCCTACATACAGTAATGTGCCTAATAGAATAATTAAAACGATTGAAATGAAACGGCCTTTTGAGTAAATGATTTCTCGTAAACTCGCCTTTAGATATGTTTTATTTTTCATCTGTCTACTCCTGTTTTTTCGTCCATTTCATTCTAACACAAAACGTTTTCATGACTGGCACAAAAAATTTCAACTAAAATCAAAAAAAGAACACTACAAAAGTTTCCACTCTTGCAGCGTTCTATTAAAAAAATCAATTTTATTGTGTTTAGTTTTTAAATGAGTGAATTGGGGCTGGAATTCGACCACCGCGAGCTATGAAATCATCAGAGCCAGCTGCATTAACAGCCATAACTGGTGCTCTACCCAACAAACCGCCAAATTCTACCATATCACCAATTTTTTTATCTTTCGCTGGAATGATCCGAACAGCGGTAGTTTTATGATTGATCACACCAATCGCCGCTTCGTCTGCGATCATTGCCCCAATGGTACTAGCTGGTGTATCGCCAGGAATTGCGATCATATCTAAACCTACTGAACAAATCGCCGTCATAGCTTCTAGTTTTTCAATCGATAAAGAACCATTATTCACCGCATCAATCATCCCAGCATCTTCTGAAACAGGAATGAATGCACCAGATAATCCACCAACATGATTACATGCCATGACACCACCCTTTTTCACAGCATCATTTAATAATGCCAAAGCAGCGGTCGTTCCATGAGTTCCGACTGTCTCTAAGCCCATTTCTTCCAAAACATGGGCAACTGAATCGCCCACTGCTGGTGTTGGTGCTAATGATAGATCCACGATTCCGAAAGGTACATCTAAACGTTCAGACGCGATTTTCCCAACCATTTGCCCCATCCGAGTAATTTTGAAAGCAGTTTGTTTCACCGTTTCTGCAACAACATCAAAGGATTCGCCTTTGACTTTTTCTAATGCACGCTTCACAACTCCTGGGCCGCTGACGCCAACATTGATGACGCAATCAGCTTCACCTACACCGTGGAAAGCACCGGCCATGAAGGGATTATCCTCAACCGCATTCGCAAAGATCACTAATTTTGCACAGCCCATGTCAGAAGCTTCAGCGGTTTCTTTAACGATTCGTCCAGTATGAGCAACAGCATCCATATTGATTCCTGCTCTGGTTGAACCGATATTTACAGAAGCACAAACAAAATCCGTTTCCGCCAACGCTTGAGGGATCGAATCAATTAGAATTCGATCGCCATGCTGATAGCCTTTTTCAACTAAAGCTGAAAAGCCACCTAAGAAATTGATCCCGACATCTTTCGCTGCTTTATCTAATGTTTTAGCAAATTTCACATAGTCTGTATCGGGAGTCGCCGCTGCGATAATTCCAATCGGTGTAACAGAGATACGTTTGTTAATGATAGGAATACCATATTCAGCTTCAATCGACTCACCAACTTTAACCAAGTCTTTTGCTTTCGTAGTAATTTTGTTATAAATCTTTTCACAGGCGCGATCACTGTCGCTATCAATACAATCTAGCAATGATATCCCCATGGTAATCGTTCGAATATCTAAATTTTCTTCTTCGATCATTCGAATCGTTTCCATTATTTGATTGATTTCCACAAAGAGTCCTCCCTATAATTTATGCATCGTGTCAAAAATTTCTTGATTTTGAATACTAATCTTCACGCCTAAGTTTTTCCCTAGTTCATGAAGCTGTTCACGTGCTCCTTCAAAATCTGCTGTAGCATTGGTCAAGTCCACTAACATCATCATGGTAAAATAATCTCCCATAATTGTTTGAGAAACATCAAGAATATTAATTTTTAATTCCGCTAATTTTTGACTGGTACCGGCTACGATACCAACCTTGTCCTTTCCAATAACCGTTACTACGCCACGCATTTGCATAACTCCCTTCAGATAATTGTTTCTCATTATAGCACAGTGATGACAAAACGATGAGATTTTTATGAATTAAATCAAAGCTTTTTATCAAAATGTTCGGATTTTGCGAGTTTCGTTTCGTATTTTTAGTGCGATTAGTAGAATCGTATGCGTCCAAAGATAGTTTGATTTTTTCTTTACGCTTTGTCAGTTCAACTTCTTGCTTCAACAGGTTAAGTAGAATCACATATCTTCTCTTCGAAAATAGTTTGATTTTTCTGTTGGCTGCTTGTGCATACCCACAAGCTCTCCAATATCGCTTTACTTCCTATTGTCTTTTCCCTGTGATATATTCAGTTTGACGAGTAAATCACTATAAAAAGAGGAGGTTTCTTAATGGAACTTTTTGAAACAATGCTCCAACACACATCAGTACGGTCCTTCACCCAGCAAAAACTAACTGACGAACTAAGAGAACAGTTAATCTTATCCGCCCAAAGTGCCAGCAGCTCTAACTTTTTACAAGCCTTCTCGATAATTGAAATTACCGATGCTAAAAAAAGAAAAAAGATTGAACAAATCGCAAATTTTCCTGTTGATAATGGGGAAAAAGGCGCTCTTTACATTTTTGTTGCAGATTTAAATAAACACGCACAAGTCTTAGCTATGAACAACGACTCTATGGAACACTTGCGCACAATGGAGTCATTAGTGGTTTCAATCGTTGACGCAACCTTAGCTGCACAATCGATGGCAATTTATGCTGAATCGGTTAGTCTAGGAATTTGTTATGTCGGTGGTATTCGGAATAACTTATTTCAGATGAAGGATATTCTTGAACTCCCTGAGTTAACTTATCCAGTATTTGGTATGTTTGTCGGCTATCCAGTTAAAAAAAATGAGGTAAAACCAAGACTGCCACTCAATACTATACTTGGAACCAATACCTACCAATCATTAACAGCGGAGATGATCAATGCTTACGATGAAAAAACTGCTGACTATTATCAAGCTCGAAGCACGAATGTTCAGAGCACTAACTGGTCAGAAAAAGTTCGACAACATTTTGAGTATCCAAGACGTCAAAATACTGTTGAATTTCTAAAAAAACAAGGCTTCGTTTTTTAAACGAAACCTTGCTTTTTTCTATGCTGGAATGATAGCAATCGCACGAACATTAAACCCTGGAGCATCTTTGACTTTTGGTACACCAATCGAGATAGCGCCGCCAACTGGTGGAAGCTCCGTCAACCGATTTAAGACCTCCACTTGAAATTTGTCCTGCTGAAGCCAGTACAGCTCTCCAATTAGTCCCCCATTTCGGGTACAATTCACTGCCGAATCAGTATCCAGTGTCTCATGACCTATCGCTGTAACTTGTCGTTCTTCATGTAAGAATTTTAAGGCCTCCAAGGACCAACCTGGCGTGTGGGCCTGCCCTTCTTGATCGACATTATAGAATGCCTCCAAATCCTCCCAGCGTTTAGACCAGCCACTGGCAAATGCGACAAAGCTTTCTGCTGGAATGTTTCCATGCTCTTCTTCAAAAGTAAGAATATCTTCCACCGTCAGAGAATAATCAGGATTTTCTGCAACTTCTTTTTCTTTGTTGATAACTATTAAAGGCAATAAAAAATCTTTGATTGGTAACTGATCTACCGCCACACGATCTTCTACGAAATGCACTGGAGCATCAATATGAGTTCCATATTGTGTCACTAATTGATACTCTTTAGCAAAAAATCCATCATTTTTGACTGTAACTAGTGTTTTTTCCTGCATTGGCTGAAATGATTGAAAATAAGGAATACCACCATATATGCTGTGACTTAAATCCACCCATTTTTGTTGCTTTAAAAAGTGTACACTATTCACAATTTCATTCATATTACTCCTCCTTAAATCGCTTTCATTTTTATCTTAACGATACCGATAAATAAATTCGCTGTCAAATTACTATTTATCTTCAATTACTGAACCTACGATTTTTAAAAACATTATGGAAAAAAAGCTGCACCAAGTTTAGGTACAGCTTCTTAACTATTCATTGACTAAGACAATTTTTCCTTTAGCATGGTGGGTCTCGCTTAATTCATGTGCTTTTTTCACACCCTCTGCCGTTAGAGGATAAGTATGTCCAACGACACTTTTCACTTTTCCTTCAGTCATTAAATCTGCTATCTTTTGTAATTGCTTGCCATCCGGTTGAAGCCAGATGCTTTCTGCTACAGCAACGTTTTTAGCTAATTCTTCATCTGGTTGACTGACGATTGAGATTAAACGGCCATTTTCATTCAATACTTTAAAGCTGTCTCTTTGAACATCGCCGCCCATTGTATCAAAAACTAGATCAATATCTTCTAAAACCTCTGAAAAATCAGTCGTATGATAATCGATTACTTGATCGGCTCCTAGTTCTTTTAATAGTGCGTGATTTTTTTTGCTTGCTGTAGTGATTACTGTTGCACCAATATTCTTCGCTAATTGAACAGCGTAAATGCCTACTCCACCCGCACCTGCGTGAATCAAGACCTTTTCACCTGCTTTTAGTTTTCCGTGAGTGAACAATGCTTGATAAGCTGTTAATCCTGCTAAAGGCACTGCGGCAGCATCTTCAAAAGAAGCCCCTTCAGGTTTGCGTGCTAACAAATGATCATCCACAATTGTGTAGTCCGCATATGTACCAAAACGAGTGGTCTCTGGACGAGCAAAAATTTCTTGACCAACTTGCCAATCTTTTACTGCTGAACCAATCTCTACAATTTCGCCAGCGACATCCCATCCTAAAATGATCGGAAAATCCCAAGGCATCATTTGTGCTAAATAACCTTCTCGTAATTTCCAATCAATTGGGTTAACTGACGTAGCCTTTATTTTAACCAAAACTTGGTGTTCACCTAGCTCAGGTAATGCTACGTTACTTTCTTTTAATTGATCTGCATGACCATATTCTTCTATTACAATTGCACGTGTTTCCATTCATACATCCCTCCATATCCTTTCATTATAAAAGTCCTGTTAGAAATTCGGAAACGATTTGCTTTAATCAAATAAATGAGATTCTAAAAGATAATTCGTTTGATACTTTTGCGCTAACTTTTTCAAATAAGACAATGCGTCATTGTTAGTTTCTGTCATCTGATTTAGCAATGTAAAAAAGTGTTGTTTTTCTTCTATCGTAGCTACTTTTTTGAAATACCCCCAAACATGTTCGTAAGCATTTCTTTGAGCATTTAAATTAATAGGCAACTTTTTCACCTCAGCCAAATGCTGATAAAATTGCTCAGTTTTCTTCTCTGACCACTGATTGCCGGAAAAAAGCTGTCGCAATACTAAATACTCCTTTTGCGACCGTGCCATGACAAAATACTTCCATTGTGCCCATTCTTTCTGAAACTCATGCATTGTTCCCACCTCCTCTTCAGCTTAACATCTGATAATCTGATTTTTGAAGAGAAAAGCTTGCTGATTCGTCTAATCATATATCTCTATCTCGAAATAGAGCATTCATTTTTCAAAAAAAGACTGTAGACCTCGTCTACAGTCATAAAAATATTTTTGTGTTTTTGTTATAAATCAGCAACTGTTGTTCCTTCTCCGAAAATTGCCTCCCAATCTCCTGTAAAATCAGTCACTGCTTGGGCAATTGATGGCATTGCTAATGCTTGTTGAATAATATCAACACCCATTGTGGCTGCTTGACTGCCATTTTCCAAGGCGGCATTTACTTGACCAACATTCTTGAAGCTAGCTGCCAATATTTTTGTTCCACTCTTTGTTCGAGCGATTTCTTCTGCCATTTCGAAAATAGCTTCCCGTGGATCGATATTCAAGTTTTCCATCCGATTAAAATACGGTGCGATATAATCCGCACCAGCTGCGATTGCAAGATAAGCCTGAAACTTCGTATAGATAGCTGTTGCAGTGACGTTAACACCGCGGCGTTTTAATTCTTTGATCGCCTTCAAGCCGGGTTCATTGACCGGAATCTTGATGAATACCTTTTGATCAATGTTTGCTAAGATCGTTTCAGCATCTTTGATAATTCCTTCATAGTCTGTTGCCACTACTTGTACATGTAATGAACGGTGTTCTCCAATGATGCCGCGAATTTCTTTCATGTGGTGGAAAAAATCTATTTTTCCTTCTTTTTTAACAATTGAAGGATTCGAAGTGACTCCCGCAATCGGTAAAAAATCCGCAAATTTCTTAATATCAGCAAGATTGGCTGTATCTAACATAAATTCCATCTTTGAAAACTCCCTTACTTTTTTGTATAGAACTAGCATAGCACCTTCAAAAAAAGATTTGTGCCTTCTCATTACAAAAAATGCGAAAAGCTTTTACGCAAGCCTTCCGCAGATAAATTTCTTAAGTGAATCGCACAAATGTGCATTTTATAATTAATAAACTACTTTCGTTGATTCAGACGTAGAATCTCTTGGGCCGTCTCTTGATCGGTAATCAATGTTTTAAGGTACCCTTTTTCCAGCAATGGAGCGATTGAACGAGCCTTCGAAACGCCGCGAGCAATTCCCACTGTTTGAGGAACCCTAGCTAGCTCAGCTAATGACAAGCCTATTGTTCGTTGATTTAAAGGTCCATTCAAAAGCTTTCCGTAGCCGTCATAGAAACGACAACAACAATCTCCTACTGCTTCACGTAATTTTAACTCCTCATAATCTGCCTGCGATAGCAAATCTCGCCACTGACTTTTATGATAGCTTAAAGGTCCACCAACACCTACAATGACTAAATCGAGTCGTTTCCAATATTCTTTTAGATCGTGGAAATATTTCGAATTGAAGATTCCTTCTGCTAGTTCTTTTGTTTCTTGAATAACTGTGGCATTTACAAATAAGCTTTGTCCATTCAATTTGCGGGCCAACTCATAGACCAGTGTATTCACATGATAGCGTGAATTAATATGACTTGGTCCACCGACTATCGGAACGACAGAAACATTTGACAATTGCTTTGGATCAATCCTGTTCACTGCTCTTCCAACGCTGGCACCCCAAGACAAGCCAATCACCATATCATCCGATAAATGACGACGAATCCAAGCACCGGCTGCTTCAGCTAACTGCTCTTCTTTAGCCTCTTCACTGTTGTCACTTTCATTTGGGACTATTTCAACGGCAGTCAGATTAAAGGCATGTTTTAACTGCTCTTCTAACTCAAACAGACTCGCATCAAAATGATTAATCTTGATCTCTACAATTCCTTCTGCTTTCGCTTGACTCAACATGCGGCTAACCGTTGTACGATAGATATCCAACTCTTTAGCAATCTGAGCCTGTGTCATTTCTTGTTCATAATACATATAGGCAATCTTAGCTAGCAGCTTCTTTTTATCCTCTTTCATATTCGATTCCTCCTATGAGAACCTCTTTTCCTATTCTAACAAAATATTATTTACTACGTCCGATAAAGCGTGTATCATTATTAATTAAATAAACGTACAGATGAAATGATCACATTAAGAATGTCAACTCTTCGCAGAATATTTAGCTAAAAAGAATTTCGACATTCAGATCCACCTAATTTCTCTCTTGAGAAAAATTTTATTGCTTTTAAATAAATAAGGAGGAAAATATATGTCAGTTGAAGCTGTAAAAGAGTACTTCTCACACTATGGAATGGCTGACCGGATTCAAGAATTCCCTGTCTCTAGTGCAACGGTTGAACTAGCGGCCCAAGCTCTAAATTGTGCTCCTGAACGCATCGCAAAAACTCTGTCCTTTAAACTAAAAAGAGCGGATAAAAGTATTTTGATTGTTACTGCCGGTGATGCAAAGATCGACAATGCAAAATTCAAAGCTACTTTTGGTGAACGTGCTCTAATGTTGAAGGCAGAGGAGGTAGAATCAACCATTGGACACCCAGTCGGCGGTGTTTGTCCTTTTGGAATCAATGATGGTATCGATGTTTTTCTTGATGATTCCTTAAAGCGCTTCGAAAGTGTTTATCCTGCTTGCGGTAGTTCAAATAATGCCATCGAACTGACCATACCTGAATTAGAAAAATATACACAGTTCAAGCAATGGATCGATGTTTGTAAAAATTGGGAATAGACAACGAGGCAGATTTTTGCCTCGTTTTTTATATAACCCCTTGTTCAATGATTCGACAGTCAGCCAAATATCTTTCCAGAATAGATCTGACTTCTGCTTGATCAATAACCGTTTCATCCTCAAATTGGTACCCAACCAATAATGCACGTGTTGTTTCCTCAGCAATCATCCCGCGTGTCGAATCAGATGTTGGGCTACCGAATGGTCCGGCATCGTCCGCTAACACCAAAAGATTTTCAATATTGACGGATTTTTTTCCAATCCCTGTATAACGTGCGCCTGCTTGTCCCACGGTCAATTGAATTGGTTCTGTGATTTTTTCTAGATCGTAGGCCCCAAATGGCAGTTTCCATTTTAATGAAAAATAGTTATTCAGATCAACGAGTGCATTAATCTGGTACAGTCCTTTTTGCTGAACAATCCGCCGCCATAAACTATCAGAAGACGGTCTAAAACGAGCAGGGTCTTTTCCTAACAGTTTATAAACTTTTTTTGTTGTGATAATCTGCGGATTTTCTTTAATAGTATCTAATGTGTCAGTTGATTCAATACTTTTTAATAAAGGATTCAACATTTCCTGCCAAATTTTCTCGTTGTGTGCTTCATTTTTAAACTCGATAACACTATAAGCTAGTGATACACCTTGTTCTTTCACCTTTGGATCAATCGCTAATTTCATCTTCTTCCCTCCGTTAATTCCTGATTTGCTTTTCTCCTATTTTAAACGATTTCAAACGAAAGCAAAAGCTTACTTATTATTGTGTAGCTTCGATATAATAGCTTTATAGAAAGAGAGGGATACACTATGAAAATCACTTATCATGGTCACTCCGTTCTATCGATCATTACAGAAGACGGACAAAAATTGTTGTTTGACCCTTTTATTACAGGAAATTCTTTGACAGACTTAAAGACAAATGAAGTAGAAACGGATTGGCTCTTGATCACCCATGGACATAGCGATCACATCGGAGATATGATTCCAATTGCGAAACACAATGAAGCCACAGTTATTAGTAACGTTGAAATCTGCAGTTTTGCAGAAAAAAATGGCGTGAATAAGACTCATGGTATGAATATCGGTGGAAAATTTGATTTTCCCTTTGGGCGAGTAAAAATGGTCCATGCTCAACATAGCTCGGGATATGAAGTAGATGGACAAATGATTTATATGGGTGAACCGGCTGGTTTTATTTTTCAGACAGAAGGTAAAACAATCTATCATGCTGGAGACACCTCAAATTTCGGGGATATGTCACTTTTTGGTGAGGCCTTTGATATCGATATCGCCTTTTTACCAATTGGAGATAATTTCACGATGGGACCATCTGAAGCGGCTAATGCTGCGAAACGTTTAAGGGCAAAAAAGGTTGTACCGATTCATTTCAATACCTTCCCGCTCATCAAACAAGATCCTGAAGCTTTTATCAAGCTATTACCAGAAAATGTCGGTAAGGTTATGGCTGTTGGAGAAACGATTACTCTTTAATTAAATTGAGACATGTGAGCAATTTTGCCGCATGTCTTTTTTATCATTTCTACACTCTGTCAATCTGCTACAATAAAAGAGAACTATTTTAAATGAAAGGGGTACACTATGTTAAATTTTGAAAGTGATTATTTAGAAGGGGCGCACGAAAAAATCCTGCAACGCATGCTAGAAACAAATGAGGAAAAATTGAGCGGGTATGGACGAGATAAATATTCAGCCTCCGCTATTAACAAAATTCGTCAAGCATGTCATTGCCCTGATGCCGATGTCTTTTTCATCTCTGGTGGCACAATGACTAATGCTTTAGTGATCGCCTCTCTGTTAAAAAAAATTGAAGGTGTTATTGCTGCTGAAACAGGCCACATCGCTACACATGAGACAGGCGCAATCGAGTTTTCTGGACACAAGGTTTTGAGTTTGTCCCCAACCAATGGTAAGATTTCAGCACAGCAAATCCGTGCTTATCTTGAACAATTTTGGTCAGATGATAATAAAGAATTCATGGTTTTCCCAGGAATGGTCTATCTCTCCCACCCAACCGAGTATGGCACGCTGTATTCCAAACAAGAATTAAAAAATATTTCTGATGTCTGCCGCGAATACCAAATCCCCTTATTCTTAGATGGGGCTCGATTGGGCTACGGTTTAGCTAGTCCAGAATCTGATTTGACGTTGCCGTTAATTGCAGAGTATTGTGATGTCTTTTACATCGGAGGTACTAAAGTTGGGGCCTTATTAGGCGAAGCCATTGTTTTTACGAAAAACAACGTACCTGAATACTTTGTTGCCCATATGAAGCAACAAGGAGCATTATTGGCCAAAGGTCGATTGCTTGGGTTGCAATTTGATACCTTATTCACTGACCAACTATATTTCGAGATTAGTCAACACGCTATCGCGATGGCAATGCGATTGAAGCAAGGATTGGCTGAAAAGAATTACCGTTTTTATTTAGAATCACCTACAAATCAGCAATTCGTTATTCTGGAAAATGAACAAATGGCGGAACTAAAAAAAGCAGTCGCTTTTAGCTTTTGGGAAAAATATGATGATACCCATACAGTGATTCGTTTTGCAACTAGTTGGGCAACGAAGGAAAAAGATATTGATGCTTTATTGGCATTATTATGAAAAAGGCGGCTCGGAATTCCGAGCCACCTTCAGTTTAAAAATTATAAACTGATTAAACGGTAGGTCAAACAAGCGATGTAACATTCATAACTCTCTGAAAAACGCATAACGTTATAACCTAATGCTTCACTAATTTTTTTAATTCGATACTTCACTGTATTTTTGTGAATAAACAGCTGTTCGCTGCAAATTTGAAAATCGGCTCCAGCATCTAATAAAAAACTGCACAACGTCATCAGCTGTTCCTTGCTATCCATAATCGGCGATAATACGCTCAGTGTCTCTTCCACTTCTGCTTCACCCGATTGAATCAGCTTACTCGCATTCGCCACTTGCCGGATCTCACTGATAGAAAAGCTCTTTTTCCCATGAAATAGTTTTGGCAATTGTAACGCAACTTTATTGACTAACTGATAGGTCGTTCTTACATCCATGGTGTTGCGCAAACGTGGACACAAAACGATACTGTCAATCATTTCTTGATAAGGACTTGTCCGCAGATAAGACTCCCCTAGCTCTAGCTCAGAATCATTATGGCAATAATTTCCTAATAGTACGATCAATTGATCATCCATTAATTGAGCAACACAGGTCTTATAAAATTTTGAGGCGTAATCTAGAATATCCTGTCTTAATTTCTTTTCTTCTCTCAAATCGTTCAACTGTAGGAGCCACATCAAACCGATTCCCTTAACATCAATCTTCAAATGATTAGCCAGACGATACATTTTTTCGCTTTCATCACTCAAAATTGCCTGCACTAAAGCATACTCACTGATTTCTCCGTGCTTCTTTCCCCACAAATTCATCGCCACCTGCAGCAGTTCAACGGATTGATTGCATTCAACCTCCGTCAATAACTCGTTCTCCTTTATTAAATAGAATCGCAGAAGACCGTTTTCTTTGTGATAAAGCTCTTTGTAAAAAATCGCGAAATCATTTTTTTGAACCTGTTTATCATCCTCCACTACGACTCGACGTAACAGTCGCTCTAGATCAACAGAAGAATTACGCGGCCATTTGACCTGATTAATCACCTCATTATCAGGATTAGTCAAAATGATATTCGTCCGTAGTAAGTCAGAAAGCAATCTCAATGTCACCTCGACTGTTCGCAAATGGTCTGGCAATAATGAGGCCTTCTCCAAAACCTCGTTTACAATATTTTCTGTCGGGCGACTCTCAAGAATTGCTGTCATCACTTCTACGATGACTTCACTATAGCGAAGCTGATTTTGATTTTTCGGCATTTGAATAATCACAAAATCTAGATCTTCTGCTGTTTGGATCACTTCTGATGATAATTTTGGAACTACGATCCCTACGTAATAGAGGACGACCCCCAGCACACCCATTTTATGTAACCGCCGAATTGTTTCACATTGCTTTTCTATGTCGTCTTTGATGCTGAAAAAAGAAGTCAGTGCTAACTCGCCAGAATAGTATTCATTTGTCTCAAGCAAAGTAACATAATCATCCATATCTGAAATATCCAAGAAAGATAAGGATGTGACCGTTTGATTTAAGCAATTTTGTCCACTCATTAACTGAGCTTCACGTAAAGATGGCAGCCCTAACAACTCTTTTAATTTAGCACCCACATTTATTCCTCCTTATTCCTATCAAAGTAAAATTAATATCGTTAAAATTTTCACATCAAATTTTATTTTTCTTCTAACATTATCAGATTCACTTTTTATTGTCTATCCATTTTTATTCAAAAATTATAAAATCTCTTTAATCATATGATGTTAGAAGCAGTTATATAGGAAATGGGACAAAATCATAACCACCCGTGAAACGGGTGGTTTGCTCTTCGGCTAGAAGCCTCTCTTACCGGCCTCGGCCTAAAAGGCCCTCTGAAAGCTTCCCCCCCGCACCACTTCTACTCGCTGATTCTAAAAGAATCTCACTCTATCTCTTTTTGTTTTTAACTCCTGTAAACGGATCAACTTCTTCGAACAACGTAAGCTGATCTGCTGAATAATCTTCTTTTATTTGTTTACGAATATACTCAGCTATCTGCTCCTTATTCCGTCCAACCGTGTCCACGTAGTACCCTCGACACCAAAATTTTCGGTTCCCATAGCGATATTTCAACTCTGCATGACGGTCGAATATCATTAAACTACTTTTTCCCTTTAAATAGCCCATGAATTGCGAAACACTTAACTTTGGTGGAATACTTACAAGCAAATGAATATGATCTGCACAAGCATTTGCCTCAATGATCTCTACTCCTTTTCTTTCACAGAGCGTGCGAAGAATCTCACCTATACTTTCTCTATACTTTCTCTATACTTTCCGTAAATGATCTGTCTCCGATATTTTGGCGCAAACACGATGTGATACTTACATCTCCATTTACTATGTGATAAACTTTCTTTGTCCTTTTCCATAAGGACACCTCCTATCTTTGATGGTGATGCGGTCGGGAAACCAACATCAGTTTATCAATTTTGGGAGGTCTTTTTAATACCACGCTGGAAGCTCTTTTGAACCACCAGCACAGCAGGTGGTTTTCAAACATACAAAAAAAGATAGGCTTTCGCCTACCTCGAAAAATATATCTTCTCTTATTTTACTGCGGAGTCAGATTCTATAATTTTCCCAACAATTCCGTAATCTTTTGCTTCTTCGGCTGACAGCCAAAAATTACGATCTGTATCTTTTTCGATTTGCTCCAATGTTTGACCAGTTGCTTTGGCAATCAATTTGTTTACACGTTTACGCATACGTAAAATTTCTTTTGCCTCGATCTGGATTTCAGTTGATTGACCTTGTACACCACCTGCTGGCTGATGGATCATATATCGTGTATTTGGCAGACTATAGCGATCCTTTTTGTCTGCAGCCAAATAGATTGTAATTCCCGCACTTGCAACCCAACCAGTCCCAATCATTTTCACTTTCGGCTTAATGAAACGGATGACGTCATGGATCGTATCACCAGATTCCACATGACCGCCTTGACTGTTGATAAACATCGTGATGGGATCATCACTGACAGCAGATAGATAAAGCAATTGCTCTGTCACGGACTTCGCCAAGTCTTGGTTAATTTCTCCGTAAATCAATATCGTGCGCTGCTTCAATAATTTTAACATCATCGGATTTTTTTCTTCCGATTTCTCCAATTCTTCCTCGGCTAAAAAATCATTCATATGAACGTCCTCCTTTTCTTCTAAAACCAGTATAGCTAAAAAGAAGAGGAATGAACAGAATAAGCCTATAATCAATGATATTCTGTACCAATAAGGTTTCTATGCTAAACTATGAATGAAAAAATAGTTATTAGTAGCGAAATTCTATTATCTATGGGATGATAAATCGTATTTTGTGAATAGAAAGGGGATTTTCGTGACCTATCGGAATAAGCCTCCATCACCATCACTGTCTCCAGAGAGATAACCTTTCTCATATTTCAGTAAGTAAAAAAAATTAAGACCTTAATAGAAATAGGAGCAATTTGTATGATTGAGGAAAAGAAAAGCTTTATCTCATGGCCTGTACTTGCCATGATGTCATTTGTTACAGTCATCGGCTTTGATGATATTATTTATAATTTTGCTAATCAAGGATTAGGTGTGATCACTTCTTGGATAATTTTACTGCTATTATACGTGATTCCCTATTCTTTAATGGTTGGCCAATTGGGTTCTGTTTTTAATCATGAAGGCGGTGGTCTGACCTCGTGGGTTCGAGGAACCAGCGGCGATCGATTGGGTTACTTCACTGCCTGGACCTACTGGGCAGCGTCAATTCCTTATGTAGTTGATACTGCCAATGCCGTTGTTGTTGGCTTCGGTTGGTTAGTTAATGGAAATGATTCAATGGAAGACAAAATGTCTAATTCGATGTTTGCCTTATTAACCTTCTGTGTTTTTCTGGCCTTTATTTTCTTGCAGCGCCACTTTAAAAAGTCATTAGAAGTTCTGAGCACTTTAGGTGGCGGCGCTATGTTCATCATGGCAATTTTATTCGTCTTTATGACGTTTGCTTCCTTATTTATGCCGAATGGACATATCGAAACGCAGCCAATGAATTTAGGTGCCATCGTCCCGAAATTTGATCTTCACTATTTGACGACGATCGGACTTTTGATTTATGCCATCAATGGTGCCGAATTGGTTGCTCCATTTGTCACACGGATGCGTAAACCGCAACGAGAATTTCCAAAAGCCATGATCATGCTAACGGTGATGACGATTTTCTTAACCGTCTTTGGTTCCTTTTCATTAGGGGTCTTTTTCAATGCACACCACTTACCAAATAATTTGAAGATGAATGGTTCGTATTATGCTTTCCAACGTTTGGGAGAATTTTTCCATCTAGGCAATACTCTGATGTATATTTTTGCCGTGACGCAAATTATTTACATGTGTGCTTTGCTAGCCGTCTTATTAGATGCCATGACACGGATGCTGATCTCTGATACAGGCAAGCAGTTCATGCCGAAGAAATTAACTAAATTGAATGACGATGGGCTGCCAATCAATGGGTATATTTTAACAACTGCTTTGAGCGCCTTTATTTTGTTACTAGGTGTTTTCTTGCCTGAGATGAATGATATTTTCAATTGGCTATTGAATCTTAACGGCATCATTTCACCGGGCGTGACCTGCTGGATTTTCTATGCCTTTATTCGAATTCGCTTAGATAGTCAAAAATTCCAATCAGACTATGTCTTCATTAAGAATGATCGGATGGCCGTATTTGTTGGCGGCTGGTGCCTAGTTGTTACTATTATCGCCACTTTATTCGGTGTTTTACCACAAGATGCCCCTTATGGCTCAAGCCTGTTTTGGCACGAGCTAATTATCAATATTATCGGGATCGCTGTATTGATTGGTTTGGGCTTCATCATGCCAACTTTAGCTAAGCGTGAACGTGAAAAAGCTGCATAATTCTCAGGCAGCTATCAGACTGTGCGCTTCTTCCTTTTTAAGGAAGTTGTGTACAGTCCTTTTTACTATTCAAAAAAAATCTCACTCGTGGTAAGATGATGTCTAAATAAGAATTAATTATTTTTTAATCGAAATCATAGAAACGGGTGAATAGTATGTTGTTGTTGGGGTCATTGGTGAACTGCCTTGCGATTATCGCTGGAAGTTTTTCTGGTATCGTTTTGCGAAATATTACAGAACAAACGAAAGATACAGTATCAAAAGGAATTTCTTTAGGGGTCATTGCTTTAGCGATTCAAATGTCATTGCAAGCAAGTTCTTTTATCATTATCATCATCAGTATTTGCCTTGGGGGAATGATCGGTGAATTTCTAAAAATCGAAGACTCCATGACTCGTTTAGGGCTTTTTCTTGAAAATCGTTTTGCACGCGGCAACAGTAACTTTGCGGAAGGTTTTGTCACCGCGACTTTGATCTATGTCATTGGCTCAATGGGGATTATTGGAGCAATTGAAAGTGGCGTTACCGGTAACCACCAGACCCTATTTACTAAAGCGGTAATGGATGGCTTCATGTCCATCATGCTGACTGCTTCACTAGGCATCGGTGTTCTGTTCTCGGCATTTCCGGTTTTGATTTATCAAGGCGCTATCACAATTTTTGCTAGCGTCATTGTTCGTTATTTACCTACAGAGCTGCTAGATAGTCTAATGAATGAAATCAGTGCAATCGGCGGTTTGATGATCTTAGCCATTGGCCTAAACGTTATGAAGCTGACCAAGATTCGTGTCTCTAACTATTTGCCGGGGATTCTCGTTTTAATAGCCATTATGGTAGTGCAATATTATTACTTTTAAAAAGCAGATGAAGGAGTCTTTCCTTCATCTGCTTATTTTTTTTAACAGATAATATTTTGTCGTACCCACCATCGGAACATCTTTCAGTTCGCCAAAAACTTCATAGCCATGTTTTAAGTAAAAATCCAATGCTTGATACGCTTTTGTTGTTAAGGTAATCGTAGTAACTTGGTGTTGTAAAGCTACTTGTTCCATTTTAGTCAACAATTGACTACCTATACCATATTTACGATAAGCTGGATCAACAGCTAATAATGAAATGTGCATTGTCTGATATTGCTTTTTCGCTGTGATTCCACCAATTATATGCTTATCCTCCTTCGCACAAAAAGCCCATTCGGAAGCATCTGGTTCAGGTTCCGATGCAAAAAAATCGACCTGCTGCTGATCCAATATTTCTAATAATCTATCTGTAATCTCGCTCTTGGTAACAGTTTGAATCTTCATCAAGGAGTCCTCTTTTCCAACGAAACATTTCATTATACTATTTGCATTTCTCCAGCTCATTCCTGATTTAAACCTCTGTGGATTCAGTTGAAAGGAATGAAATAAACAGCTTAAAATTTTAGTTCCATCTTCATATCTGCTTCGATATATTTATTTTGAGCTATTGGTATCTCTTTAAAACCAAACTTTTCGTAAAGGTTAATCGCTGGCAATAACCTTCGATTTGTATATAGAAAAACAGTTGTTGCTTTTCTTTGACTAGCAAATTCCAAAGATTTCTCCATCCATCAGCAGGTTTCCGAGCTTTAATCCTTTATAGCCTTCTGTTACGGCTAATTTGGCTAGCTCGAAGCTCCCGTCATTCTGTCTTATCATAGCGACAGTTCCAACGATTAGACCATCACAAAGTGCAAAAAAGATCATTCCGCCTTTTTCTAAAATACTCCTATGGGGATTATTTATGATTTCTAAGTCTGCCGGTTCAACAGAAACATATTTTTCCAACCACTCCAATGAAAGTCTCTTAAATTGTTCGGCATACTTATCTTCCCACTCAATAATCTGAACATCCATCATAAAGTTCTTCCCCCATTAAGCCTTCTTTATTAAGGTAATACTTTAATTATACTAAGTTATTTAGCTTTTTCAAATGCAGCTAAAGAATCCCCTATTTCCCCAATAACCCATGTCTTCGCAATTTCCTGTTCTTTAATCATTTGAGCATACCAGCCGTTTTGTTGGCATAATTCTTTGTGTGTCCCTTTTTCGCGAACTTGACCTTCATCAAGGACAATGATTTGATCCGCACTGATGATGGTATCTAGGCGATGGGCGATTACTACAACTGTTTTTTCAGCCATCAAATGATCCAAAGCACTGTTGATTTCCTTTTCATTGTCAACATCTAGACTGGAGGTTGATTCGTCTAGTAACACTACGGGCGCATCCTTCAATAGTGCACGCGCGATCGAAACTCGCTGCTTCTCACCGCCTGACAGTGTCGATCCTCCTTCTCCAACCAACGTATCGTACCCGTTTTCCATTTGCATAATGAACTCATGGCAATTAGCCAAACGGCAAGCGTGAGTAACTTCTTCCATCGTTGCTCTTGGCTTTGCCATCCGAATGTTATTCAAAATCGTGTCATTGAACAAGTAAACATCTTGGAACACGCAGGTGATTTCTTCCGTCAATGCGTCTGGACGGATATCACGAAGCTTTTCATTCCCCATTCGAATTTCCCCCTGCTTAACGTCCCAGAAGCGAGAGATCAAACTGATAACCGTCGATTTTCCTGAACCTGAAGGTCCTACTAAAGCAGTTGTTTTCCCATCTTCTACTGTAAAGGTAAGATCATTTAATACTGCGACATCATTTTCGTAGCTGAAGGAAACATGATCAAATGCAATCGTGTGATTGTCTCCGATAAACGCCTCTTTTGTGTACGGTAGTGGCTGCATTTCAAATATCTGGCGTAAATTATCAGCCGATTTTGATAGGTATTTCAATTCTGGATACAGCATTCCAATTGTCATTAATTGACTGGAAGTTGAGACACTCAGCATCAACACTGCAATGTATTGTTCTGGTGTCGAATTACCTTGGATCAATAAATTAGTTCCCCAGATCAAGGCAACTGGAATCATAAAGGATACGATCGTTGAAAAAACCATCACATAAGGCATCATGGAGAGTTCCACACGAATCGAGGATTTCTTTAGTTCATGGAAGGACTGATCCAAACGTTCAAACTTCGTACCGGTTAATTGATATAAACGAAACGTTTTAATCCCGTTTATATATTCCACAACACGTGAGATTACCGCGTTGATTTTCACACGATGTTCTGGCGCGATAGTATGCCCGACAGAACCACCCTTGATCATTAAAGGCAAAGCTACCAAAATCATGACTACCAGCACACCTGCAAAACGAAAATCAATCACGACGGCTGCCAACATACAAACTGATACACTGAACAGCGCTTTGACAAAATCCGTCAAATGATGCGTCAAAACTTGCTCGAAATCAGCTATATCTGTAAAAAAGTAACTCGTCAATTTTCCGACGCTGTTTTGATTAAAGTAACCAGAATTCAGTCCGCGAACATGCTCTGCCAAGCGCAAACGCAAATCAGTCGCGATCACCGAACCATTCAATTGCAGCGAGGCAAAACTATACCGTGCCAAGAATGTTCTTAATACAAAAACGACTGCCAAGACCGCGATCCCACGGAAAAAGAAGCTTTCCGTAAACTGATTTTTGATCAAGGTAACAATACTCAAAATCATTATCGAGTAGAATACCATATTCAAGAAAGCATCAAGAATCGCTAATAAAATTGGTGTATACAATAGCTTTATTTTTTCACCAATTACTGCTCGTATATTTCTAATCACACTAGTCATTTGTTTTCCCTCCTATTTTTCTGTATAAATCTTCCACAATTTCGCATAACTTCCATTTTGGCGCAGCAGCTCATCATGGGTTCCTCGTTCAATCACACGCCCTTGCTCAAAGACACAAATTTGATCTGCATGCTTGATCGTATTCAAACGGTGGGCAATCATGATCGTCGTTTTATCTTGCAACAGTTCATTTAAAGCCAACTGAATTTTCCGTTCATTTTCAATATCAGTAAAGCTGGTAGCCTCATCAAAAATAACAACCGGTGCATTTTTCAGGATTGCACGGGCAATACAAATACGTTGCTTTTCTCCGCCAGACATTTTGATTCCAGCTTCGCCCATGACGGTATCATAGCCATTCGGCAGGCTCATGATGAATTCATGAATCTGTGCCGCTTTCGCTACTTCATGGACTTCTTCGTCTGTGACCTGATCTTTTCCTACCGCGATATTTGTGCGAATCGTATCACTTAACATAAAGGCATCTTGAAAAACGAAGCTGATCCCTTGCATCAATGCCTCTTCGCTAAAACTCTCCACTGGGTGATCGTTCAAAAGAATTTGGCCTTGCTGAATATCCCAAAAACGTGGGACCAGCTGAGCCATCGTCGATTTCCCGGAACCTGATACTCCAACAAAAGCAGTTAAACTGTTAGCGGGTACCTCTAATGAAACATCATGCAATACTTCATCTTCTTCATAAGAAAAATGAACATGGTCAAAGGTAATTTTGACATCTTCAAGTTGTTCCGTATGACTACCGAAATTCTGTTGAGGAAGATCCATAATATCTTTGATTTTTTCAGTCCCAGTCAAAATTTGCGAGATCGCCATCGCAAAGCCGCTTAAACTCTTCAAAGAAGACAAGAACACGATACTCATAATCAAAAAGAATAAAAAGGTCGGCAAATCAACGGCCCCTTTTAAATACAACCAGCCTCCCGCAGGAAAACTAAATAGCAATCCTGATTCAATCAAAATGAGAAACATCCCGTAAGGCCAAGATTGCATTTTTGTGCATTCGGTCCACATCTTGTGATACTCTTCAACTGTCGACGAATATTGTTTAAATCCTTTGGCAGTGACATTAAAGGATTTCATTACATTCATCCCATTGATAAACTGCATGATTGATGAGTTTAGCTGCCCCACTAACTTTTGGTACCATCCCATATACTTGCTGCTTGATCGCATACCGATCATCAAGATGACCGCGCCAATCACGATTGGAAGCAATAAGCATAAAGCTAAAGGAAGACTTAGTGTACACAAATATACAAACATTAAGAGTGGCACAGTGATCGCTTTTGCTAAGTCAGGGACTTGGTGAGCGAGCATCGTTTCGATTCGCTCGGTATCTTCAATAATGGTCTTTTTCAGTTTGCCTGAAGTCGTTTTAGTAAAAAATCCTAGATGAAGTGTCGCAATATGTGCACTTAACCGACTGCGAATCTCATATAACGTATTGAACGCGCCGATATGTGACAATGCCCCGCTTACCATCATCGTCAAAAATTTTATAATGATCGCAATTCCTGCATACATTCCATAGCGCATCGCCAAGTCTATATTAGGCTGATCGCCAAATAAAAACATCAAGACACGATACAGCATCACTAACGGTACAAAATCCATGATGCCAGAAACAATACTAAAAATTGCAGAAGCTAATAAAAGCAAACTCGATTTCCCAGCCAACCGAAACAGATAAGTTACATTTGTTTTTTCCATTGTTCTCCTCCTTATTCATAACAATGAATTAATTTTCTGTGAAAAATTAATTCGATTCGAATGATGTAGATCAATCAATGAAAGGACATTATTCAAAGTGATATCTGATCTTTGAAGATAGTCTGCTTCTTTGCTAACAGCGCAAAGTTAAACGGACATCTTAAGTCAAGTTGCGACTGATAATCATTCTCAATTATCTCGAAGTATTACACATGTTATCCATGATGTAAAGCATATTTTTTGACATTCATTCACTTTTCTGAATTATTTTGATTCATTTCATAAATTTCAAAATTTAATTTTTGAGGTGTATACTAATTACAATCACCACTTAGAAAGAGGATCATTATGCCTGATTATCTGAATGAACTCGAAACCTTTTGGAATGAATTCGCCGAAGAATATGAAATGATTCAACAAGAATCAATATTTCCGATTACTGAAGAACTGCGGGATTTTTTGCTAGCAGAAAATCTCCTGCCCTGCCAAACCTTTTTAGATCTTGCTGGAGGTTCTGGTCGTTATTTATCTACAATAAAAGCATATGTTCAAAAATATGATCTGGTAGATTTATCAGCGGAAATGTTGAAGCTTGCAGCTGATAAATCTAATAGTAATGTTCAGTTGATCAAAAACGATCAAAAAAAATTCTTATCACAGAATAAAGAGCGTTATAACATTGTTTTTTCAGCTATGAATCCTGCTTTACAAACAAAAGAAGAGCTACTCGCTTTTTGCCAAGCAAGCCATGATTGGTGTTTGATTCTAAGAGTCGTAACCGACGAGGATCAGATCTTTTCTCCCTATGAAGAAAAGAATTCTGATCTGTTATTGAATGACCGCTATAAAACTTTTTTGAATGAGTTGAACATTCCTTATCGTACAAAAAAATTTGCATACACCAATTGCGAAGAAATCACTCGTGATTTTTTTCAGGAATACTTTATGGATGATTTTTCTTCAACAGAATTAGCTGAAATCACTGAAAAAACTTTTGGGAACAAACTTAAAAAATGGAATCAACAATTTCTCGACTTTGAGTTGATTTATTTTCATGTACCAAAGACTTATAATGAGATCGGTTTTTAACTTTTAAGGAGGATTTTCGATGGAAGAAAAAACGTTTCAACGAATTAAAGAATTAACGGAACTGCAAGGAACCAGCGGTTTTGAAGAAGATATTCGCAGCTACCTGCGAACTGCTATCACACCATTAGTGGATGAGGTGCAGCAAGATGGTTTAGGCGGAATTTTTGGTCTGCGCCAGGCTGATGAAAGTAAACCACGTGTGATGGTCGCAGCTCATATGGATGAGGTTGGCTTTATGTTAACAGAAATCACCTCCCGAGGTTTATTCAAAGTAGTCCCTCTAGGTGGTTGGAATCCTTATGTGGTGTCTGCTCAACGCTTTACTCTAAAAACTGGTAAAGGTAATTATCCATGCATCTCTTCTTCTGTGCCGCCGCATTTATTACGGGGAACCAGCGGGCAAGGACAGATCAAAGTTGAAGACATTCTTTTTGATGCAGGGTTTGAATCAAAGGATGAAGCTTTGGCTTACGGTGTTCTACCAGGCGATACAATTGTTCCACAAACTGAAACAATCAAAACCGCGAATGGAAAAAACATTATCAGTAAAGCTTGGGACAATCGCTACGGCTGCACTGTCGTTTTGGAAGCATTAGAAGCATTACAAAAAGAAGAATTAGATTATACACTAATCGCTGGCGCGAATGTGCAGGAAGAAGTCGGCTTGCGGGGAGCAAAACCGGCCGTCACAAAGTTCAAACCAGATATATTCTTTGCAGTTGATTGTTCAGCCGCAGATGATCTAGTGACAACGAATGGGACTTTTGGTCACTT
Source organism: Enterococcus sp. DIV0187 (assembly GCF_051713785.1). NCBI lineage: Bacteria > Bacillati > Bacillota > Bacilli > Lactobacillales > Enterococcaceae > Enterococcus > Enterococcus sp. DIV0187. The sequence continues at coordinate 3,703,619 of NZ_JBIOQO010000001.1, read as the reverse complement.
AGGGGAAGGAACGCTTTTACGTATCCAAGATCCCGGTATGATCCTACTTCCGCGCTTACGAGAATATCTATTGGACACTGCGGAAACACATAACATTCCATATCAATACTTTGTTTCTAAAGGTGGGACTGATGCAGGTGCCGCTCACACTGCAAATGAAGGAATACCAAGTACTGTGATTGGTGTTTGCGGGCGCTATATCCACACCCATCAAACCATGTTCAGCATTGCAGATTTTGATGCCGCGCGAGAAATGCTAATCCAAGTTTTAAAAGGCTTAGATGAAAGCACGATCAAAACAATTATCGAAGGAAAGTAGTCGCTTAAGAAAAATTAAATAACTTCAGAAAAATCGAGATTATCAAGGCTTTCCTAACTTATTTGATGACTTTATTCAGTAGAACCAGCATTTTCCTTGCAATCAAAAATCATTTCCGTTAAGATTTAAACATATTAATAACTCCTTAGGGGAGTAACCGGCAACGTTGTTGTTGTGATATCAACAGTAAGTTAACCAGCGATGGTTTTCTGGTATCGTATGAAATGGTGAGACCTAAGACAAGTTTAAACACTTGCCTTGGGTCTCTTTCTTTTTTTTTCAGGACGTTACCACTAAGCTAAGTGAAATAAAAAAATTGGAGGATATAAATTGACAAAACACGCGTACCAGCAAGAAACAGAGGAATTAATGAAGGACTTGAACACTGCGCCAGAAGGTTTAAGCCAAGCAGAAGCCCAAAGGCGCCTGCAGGAAAATGGACCAAATCAGTTAAAAGAAGCGAAGAAGAAATCCTCGCTGACTTTATTTTTAGAAACCTTTAAAGATGCAATGGTGATCGTGTTGCTGATCGTTGCCGTTGTTCAAATGGTGATGGGCGCTCACGTTGAATCAATCGTCATTTTTGCTGTACTGTTGTTAAACTCGATTGTGAGTGTCATTCAGACGAAAAAGGCTGAAGGTTCACTGGATGCTTTGAAAAAACTTTCTGCACCGGATGCTAGCGTGCTGCGTGGAAGACAAGAGCAAAGCATTCCTGCTAAAGAAATCGTTACTGGTGATATCGTTATTTTAGAAGCTGGTGATTATGTGCCGGCTGACGGTCGCTTGCTCGAAGCCGGATCGTTAAAAGTTGACGAGGGAATGCTGACTGGTGAATCGACCCCAGCTGAAAAAGAAATCACAACATTGGGTAACGATGTCCCTATTGGTGACCGTCTCAACATGGTTTTTAGCGGAACGATCGTGACTTATGGTCGCGGAAAATTTTTAGTAACTTCTACAGGCAGTGATACGGAGATTGGTCAGGTCGCTGATTTATTAGAATCAACGACAGAACAAAAAACACCACTTCAACGAGGATTAGACAGTTTCAGTAAGAAATTAAGTATGGCGATTTTGGTTCTATCTTTAGTGATCCTAGGTGTTCAATTATTGCGCGTTTTCTTAGACGGTTCAGCCGATATGACGCAAGATATTGTCAATGCCTTTATGTTCGCTGTCGCCGTAGCCGTGGCGGCAATTCCAGAAGCGCTGCAATCAATCGTTACAATCGTTCTTTCATTAGGAACAAAGAAAATGGCGAAACAGCATGCGATCATTCGTAAGCTGCCTGCTGTAGAAACATTAGGCTCAACGAGTATTATTTGTACTGACAAAACGGGGACGTTGACACAAAATAAAATGACAGTTGTTGATCACTTCTTAGCCGATGGACAAAGCGGAGAATTTTCAAACGATCCGAAGCAATGGGAAGCAGATGAACAACGTTTAATTGAAATTAGTGTTCTAGCTAATGATGCAACGATTAGTGAAGACGGTACAAAATTAGGCGATCCAACGGAGATCGCATTAATCGACTATAGCGAAGAACAAAACCAATCGTATCGTGACTTGCGTAAGAAATATCCTCGACAGGCGGAACTGCCTTTTGACTCTGATCGTAAATTGATGTCAACACTTCACACGATCGACCAACAAAAAACCATGGTAACGAAAGGTGGCCCGGATATCGTTTTTGAGCGCAGCTCGAAAGTGTTGCTTGACGGACAGGTTGTCGATTTTACACCAGAGCTTAAAGCGCGTTTCCAAAAACAAAACGAGGCTTTTTCTGAACGGGCATTACGTGTATTGGCCTTTGCTTATAAAGAAGTAACAACAGATTCGATAACGTTAGACGATGAAAAAGATCTGATCTTAGTCGGATTGCTGGCAATGATCGACCCGCCGCGGGAAGAAGTTTTCCAAGCGGTCGCTGATGCCAACTCTGCTGGTATTCAAACAGTGATGATCACCGGTGACCATAAAACGACTGCCGTTGCCATTGCGAAAGAAATTGGGATTTTCCAACAAGGCGATCTTGCATTGACTGGTGCTGAATTGGATCAATTGAGTGAAGCTGAGTTAGCCGAACAATTAGAACAAATCACGGTTTACGCTCGTGTTTCACCAGAAAACAAAATCCGAATCGTCCGTGCTTGGCAAGACAAAGGCAAAATCTCTGCTATGACCGGTGACGGTGTCAATGATGCTCCTGCCTTGAAGCAAGCAGATATCGGAATTGCGATGGGAACTGGAACAGATGTTGCGAAAGATGCAGCTGCGATGGTTCTGACAGATGACAACTTTGCTTCAATTATTAAGGCCGTCGAAGTTGGACGAAATGTTTTTGATAATATCAAAAAAGCTGTTGCTTATCTATTTGCTGGAAATTTAGGTGCGATCATCGCGATCATCTTTGCCTTAGCAATCGGTTGGGCAAATCCATTTACTGCTTTGCAACTACTCTTTATCAATTTGGTAAATGATTCACTGCCGGCAATTGCTTTAGGAATGGAAAAAGCGGAGCCGACGATTATGCAGCGTCAGCCGCGAGATCCGAACAGCGGGATCTTCACTGGTAAAACACTGATCTCTGTAACCTATCGTGGGATTTTGATCGCCGTTGCCGTGATCACCGCCCAATGGATCGGAAATCTGCAATCCGCTGAAATGGGTGTCGCGATGGCCTTTTCGACCTTGATTTTAAGTCGGACATTACAAACTTTTGCCGCTCGTTCCAACACACAAACCTCCGTACAAGTTGGTTTGTTCTCCAATAAAATGGTCTTGTTGGCAATTCTTGTTTGTGGCGGATTATTTAGCCTGACATTATTACCAGGGTTACGAGAAGTTTTTGCTATTCCAGCAGCCTTTGCTTTGAAGGAAATTGGCTTGGCTCTCGCTCTAGCAACTTCAGCCGTTCTATTGATGGAAATCACTAAGATGATCATAGTGAAAGTACAAGAACCAAGGGCAAAAGCACAATTGAATAAATACTAAACGAGATTAACCGCATGAAAAAGCCGACATCAGCATTCTGATGTCGGCTTTTGGCTTATAAGAATTGTTGCAGATAACGTTGAATTCGCGGATTGTCACTTTCAAAGAACGCTCGACTGCTGCCGTCAAAAGTCACTTGTCCTTCTTCAAGAAAAACGATTCGATCTGCGACTTTACGAGCAAACTCCAAATGGTGAGTCACAACAATCTGGCCATTGCCTGATTCGGCTAAATCCTTGATTACTTGCAATACTTCTTGTGCCAGCTCTGGGTCTAGTGCACTCGTTGGTTCATCATAAAGCATAAACTCAGGCTCCATCGCCAATGCACGAGCAATCGCTACCCGTTGCATTTGTCCGCCAGATAATTGTTTCGGATGCTCGTTTGCTTTATCTAATAATCCGACTTTTTCCAGTAGTTGTTCTGCCTGTTCTCGCGCTTGATCTTTGGAAACTCTCTTCACCTGCGTGGGTCCTTCCATGACGTTTTGGATCACTGTCAAATGGGGGAAAAGGTTATAAGCTTGGAAAACGATACTGAAATGTCCACGATATTCCTTTAATTGACGAAAGGATAAATTTTGCGGGAAAGAAAGATTGTCCTGATCGATTTTGATTCTGCCACTATCCGGTGTCTCCAATAAATCGATTGAACGCAGTAATGTACTTTTCCCTGAACCCGAAGGTCCTAAGATGACGGTCGTCTCCCCAGGTTGAAAGGTCAAATCGATTTCCTTTAACACTTGATTGCCATCAAAACTTTTATTTAATTTCTCGATTGTTAACATGATTCTTCCCCCTAATAGACCATCCGTTTTTCAAGTACAGACTGCAAATAATTCAAGAAGGTACAAAATACTAAATAATAGACCGCCACCATGCAGTAAAGCAATAATGGCTCGTAAGTACGAGCAGCAATCCGTTGAGCCGTCATAAAAATTTCCACAATCGTGATACTAGCTGCCAATGAGGTATCTTTGACCAGACTAACAAAGTTATTGGACAAAGGCGGCAACGCGATCTTAAAAGCTTGAGGTGCAATAATACGATAAAGAATCTGCCAACGGCTCATTCCTAAAGATGCCGCGGACTCATATTGCCCCTGAGGAATCGCTAGTAAAGCGGAACGAATGTTTTCAGAAGCATACGCGCCGGTATTTAATGAAAAAGTCAAAATCGCTGCAGTCCATGCATCCATTTGAATCCCTACAGAAGGGAGTCCAAAAAAGACGATAAATAATTGGACTAATAAAGGCGTCCCACGGAAGACCCAAACATATAGGAAAAAGATTCCGTTTAAAATGCGATTTTTTGAAATCCGGGCTAAGGCAGTGATTAAAGCCAAGACCATCCCCAAGGCGAAAGAGATCAGGGTTAAAGGAATCGTCATTTTTAACAGTGCCCAAAACAACGGCAGCGCAGAGCTTTGAATAATATCAATTGTTCGTTCCATTTTACTTAGACCTTCCCTCTATTTAGAAATATCCTTCTTGAAATATTTTTCTGATAGCTTCGTTAAGGTACCATCTGCTTCTAACTCTTTGATGGCTTTATCAACTTTCTCAGCTAATTCTTTATCATCTTTATGGAACATCGCGGCTACTTCTGTTGCTTCATCCGAAGTTTTCACGATTTTGATTGGTGCATCTGGTTTTTGGTTCAAATAATCGTAATAAGTCACGTCATCGTTCAAAGTAGCATCTGCACGATTATCGCCAACCAGTTCTACTGCCTTACTAAATCCATCAACACTTGAGATCTCTGCACCAAGATCTTCTGCCATTTGAGCGTAGTTACTAGTTAATGATTGAGCAGATGTTTTTCCTTTCAAATCAGCGAAGTCCTTAATCTTATTATTATCTTTATTTACGATCAACGCTGGATGAGAAACTGAATACGGTGTACTAAACAAATATTTTTCTTTACGTTCAGGGGTGATCGACACTTGGTTGAAGATCACATCGGATTTATTTGCATCAAAGGCTGCTAACATCGAATCCCAAGGTGCTTCCACAAATTTGACTTTATAGTCGATTTTTTTCGCCACTGCTTTTGCGACATCCACGTCGTACCCAGTCAACTTATCATTATCATCCCGAAAAGAAAACGGTGAATACGTTCCTTCTGTCCCTACACGCAAAACCTTTTCCGAGCTTGCTTCACCGTCACCTTTTGACTGGCAGCCTGCCAAAAACAAGATACCGACGACTAATAAACTAACAACTGCAATAATTGATTTTTTCATTTTATTCTTTCCCTTCTAACGCTTGGTTTAAATCCTGCTTTAAATCTTCAATATCTTCAATTCCCACTGATAATCGAATCAAGCCATCCTTAATACCAGACGCTTCTCGTTTTTCTTTTGGAATCGAGGCATGAGTCATAACCGCTGGAACTTCAATCAAACTTTCAACGCCTCCAAGGCTTTCGGCCAAAGTAATGACTTTCAGTGCCTCAACAAATTCTGCAACTTTAATTTCATTCACTAACTCAAAAGCGACCATTCCGCCAAAACCGCGCATTTGTTTCGCAGCGATTTCGTGTCCAACATAATCAGATAACCCAGGATAGTATACTTTTTCTACGGCTGGATGAGCAACTAAATAGTTTGCAAGTGTTTCAGCATTCTTTTGATGTGCTTCCATTCGTACGGCTAAGGTTTTGATTCCTCTTTGGAGCAGCCAGCTGTCCTGCGGGCCAAGAACTCCGCCGATTGAATTCTGATAAAAGCCGATTTTTTCAGCTAACTCTTCGTTATTCGTTGTCGCTAAACCAGCAACTAAATCACTATGTCCCCCTAGATATTTTGTCCCACTATGCAAAACAATATCTGCGCCCAATGATAGAGGCTGCTGCAAATAGGGGGTGGCGAAGGTGTTATCAACGATAGTCAGTAACTCGTGATTCTTTGCCCACGCTGCACTCTTTTCTATGTCGACGATTTTTAATAACGGATTACTAGGTGTTTCCAAATACAATGCCTTCGTTTTTTCAGTGAAAGCCGCTTCTAATTGTGAAAGTTCCCGACTGTCTATCATTGTGTAGCTTAACCCCAGCGGCTTAAAGACTTTTTCCAATAAGCGGAACGTCCCACCGTACACGTCATCACCTAAAATCAAATGATCTCCCGGTTGGAATAAGGATAATGTCGCATGAATAGCTGCTAAGCCAGAGCCAAAAGCAAAACCTTTCACTCCACCTTCAAGTTCAGCAATCAGCTCTTCTAGAGCCAAACGAGTCGGATTACCAGAACGTGAGTATTCAAAATCTCCCGGTTGTCCTAATTTTGTTTGACGATATGTTGAGGTTTGATAGATTGGTACACTGACCGATCCTGTTAACGGGTCTTCACTGATTCCTCCGTGAATTAATTTCGTTGATAAATGCATGTGATTTCCTCCTAGTATTTAGTCATTTCTTCAGCGTTCATCTGTTAAGCAACAACACATGGTGGTTCCTCCTGTCTTTTTTATTATACGTACTATTTTCTAATCACGTTAGAATGTGATAACAACGGCAGCTAGCTCATTTCTGATGTAATCATTTTTCTAAAATCCAGAAAAGTGAAGTTATTTTCATACGTATATCATTCCGCTAAACAGCACGATCATAAATTTTCTTATCCAATGAACATCCCTCGATCTTTTTATATTGTGAAAAGCGGAACTGACAAAAAGAGGTGCAGCTATTAAAGCTGCACCTCTTAGTATCGTTAAAAATGAGAAGTTTCCTTCTTTTTAAACGAGCTCAGAACAGTTAATAGGCATGACAAAGTGGTATGCTGCTTTTTTGCACCATACAACAACATGCTGATTCAACTGTTTGTAGAGTCATATATTTCGCAGTGTTGTTTGTCATGAGTCCTGACCTCCTTAAATGATTGGATTAAATTTAGCACTTAAAAAATGAGAAGTCAATCAATAAACTCTCAGAAAAAAAGTAAAATAACTATCTTAATGATTAGATAAATCTAGCTAATGAACTAATTTTAGAAAGATATTCAGTGAAAAACATCTCTTAAAAAAACAGTTTATCTAAATTTTTAACACATCAGAAACCGAGTAGTTACCTGGTGGCTGTTTAGCCAAAAATAGTGCACAATCGCAAGCTCCTCTTGCAAAGCCTTGCCAATCGGTTGAATGATGACTGATCTCTAGCCGTTCACCGAATCCGCCAAAGAAAACGGTATGGCTACTTGGTGTATCCCCCATCCGAACAGAATGATAACCGATTGTTCCCGTTTTACGTCCCCCCGTCCCTTCACGACCATAGACCGCTAAGTCCGAAAACTCAGCCCCTAACTCATGTGCGATCAATTCGCCCATTTCTTTCGATGTGCCGCTTGGTGCGTCCTTTTTCCAGCGATCATGCATTTCTACAATTTCAATATCCGTTTCTTCCCCGATAGCGGCAGTTGCCATTTGCAATAGCTTATTCATGACATTGACTAATTTTGAAGTATTCGCAGCATAGAGCATTGGAATCGTTTCTCCCGCTTCATGAAACAGTGCCATTTCTTCAGAACTAAAGCCAGTCGTTCCGCAAACCAAAGCTTTTTTATATTGCTTAGCTAATTGTAATACCTTCAAGCCCATTTCTCTTGTTGAAAAATCAATAATAACATCGCACTCATCGATCACGGCCTCTAAATGATCCACGATAGAGATTCCAAGATCACGTCCAAGTAATGCCACCTGGCCTAAATCCTGACCTATATAATCACGACCTTTTGCTCCTACTCCTGCTACTAACTCTAACTCCTCACTATCAGCAGCTATCTGAGTGATTAAACGCCCCATCTTCCCCCGAGGACCAACAATAATTGTTTTAATCAATTTCTTCCCTCCTGTACTGTTCGTAAAACGATTTCAAAATTAGTTTACCATGGAAAGGACTTCACTGAGGCAAAATCATCTAAAATATGAAAAATCACCTGTGGAGTCTTCCACAGGTGATAACGTCGATCTTTATTAAAAAAAAATTCGCAAGAACGACCATAAATAACGTAATAATCGAAATAAAATAAATAAAAGGAAAATATTTCCTAAAATAAAACTAACTGCATTTCCAGCACTTGCCTTCAAATTACTCAAGGTAAAACGACGTAAAAAGCGCGGCATTGAGCTGTAGCCATTACGTTTTAAGCGAAACTTCTCCTCATATGTAAGATCAAGCATATCGTAGTAGACGATTTGCAGCGGTTCCCGCGAGAAGAAGGCTTTGGAGAAACCGACCATCATCGTATATTGCTTGTTATTGGATGGCAGATTGCGTACACCTTTTTTATTGATCCGAATTTTTTCATCGTCCATCACATTATAGCTGTACTCTTCTTCTTGGATTTTGTGGATCTGTACGTCCGGTGTATTTTCGGCTAAAAAAGCTTGATAGACCTCCGGAAATTTCTGCTTTTCTAAAAACAGATAAACCATCAACGCTGCTATCAGTACCATCAGTAAACCATTCAATACTAAATTATCTTGAAATATGCCGCTGTATACCATAATGATCACTAATGCCACTGCACTGATCGTGATTCGTTTCCAGTAATAGTTTTGATACATGATCTTGATCGTACGTTCATAGTACGCAAAATCCGATTCAGCAAAATTCATCAAACTCACCACCCTTTCTTTAATCTCTTATTTTCTTATATAGTATAGCAGTATAGCGAAGCAGAGTGGAAAGTCAATGTCATGACAGTTAGTTTATTCCTAGAAAAATCACAGAGAATTAAAATTATCTAAAAAACTGGATCGACATTCTTGCCGATCCAGTTCCTTTTTTAATCATTTATTTTAATGACAGGCTCCCCAGATGCAGCCCGCAAAACTCTTTGGGGAAACATTTCTTCTGGCGGCGCATAGTCATGGCCTGATTCCGTTTGCCAACAGGCAGAGACTGACAACAACGTTGCTCCAGTATTGATCAAACGATGCGCCGTATTCCCCGGAATGTAATGAACTGATCCGGGAACCACCTCTTCCAGCTGTGTTTCACCATTGTCTGTCATCATCAGCAGACCTTGTCCCTCTAATCCAAAGTAATACTCACCGGTGTCTCGCTTCGCATGAAAATGCCCTTTTGTCAGAAAGTATTCTGCTCCAACCACTCCAGGATATAAATGGGTGATCCCAAAATACAGTCCCCCCGGCGTTCCTTCAACTAAATCATTGTCTTGATATTCAACGCGATACATCACCGTTTCCGGACTTAATTCCTGATAAGCGGCTGTATCTGAAAAGTAGCCTGCCAAATCTTTTGCTCGAGTCTCTTTCTCTTGGATGCCTTTGCCTTCTAACTTGAAGGTTTCGCCGTTATACCTGATTTTACTTTTATTGATCATCGCGGACTCCTTATCATATGGTTTCATGGAACGTATTTTTCCCATTTCTCTTTATACAAATCGGGACGGACAACAAAATCGAATCTGCTTTTATCTCGCTGATATTGCTGATAAATCGGAAGCTCCGATTCGATCGCAAATTCTGAGTATCCACGCGGTGCTTTCTCGATCAACTTGTCTGATCGATAACTGGGATTCTGCTCCCAAATAATCTTGCCTTGAGCATCGAACTTAGGATAGTACGCCAAGCCGTTATGCGCTCGAACGTCTTCATAGTCAAAACCAAAATCTCGCACACACCACGCACCAAAAATCATGCGTTCCGTTTTTGAGGCATTGATCGTGCAATGTGCCCAGCCTGGCGGAACGATCACCACTTCTCCAGCTTTGGCTCCCACAGCATAGCAACGCCCCGGATCATCCGTCGCTCTTTCCTGCATATAGATGATTGCTTCGCCGTACCAAATCTCATAAACCTCGGGGGTCGACATTTGACAAGCCTGCGAAATTGAATGGATATGTCCTTGGCTTTTGACTGGCTCTTCACCGATCGAACCCTTCGCGTAAGCAACGATACCAAAAAGTAGTTCTCGCTCCAGTAAGTCCGATCGATCACGTTCTGATCCCACATCCATCGCGATCGAATAAACGATCTCAGGTCCGGTCGCCTCATGATCCGCCATACTATGAAGGATATCCTTTAAATGACGCTGTTCAGCATGAGCTGGACCAAAAACGGCAGGTGGATAGATAAACTCGTGGGTTTGTTCATCAAAGGTTATACCTAACCCTGTTTCAAACATTTTTTCCCTCCTTTATTTGGTTCCATTCTACGATAAATTTCTGACAAAGGCTTGAAGTACAGCGACTTCTTTTGTCGGATCTCCTTGATTGACCAATTTGTATTCCTTGATCGCTTCGGGCACGATAAAGGTTTCTCCGTAATGAATCTCAAAAGGCTCAAAGCTGTCATCCAAACTTTCGACCGTGATCGCTTCTCCTTCTACCAAATTCAGCATATTGACACTTTGGTGAACCTGTACGTTTACTTCCTTTTTGAACCAATGACGATGGGTCTCGATAAACTCCAGCTCATGCAGCCCGGTCTTTTCAACACGGCTTTCATTATCCTCCTGCAATGTTTCAAACGGATTGATCAAATTTTCTTTAACCCAAGCCGTGTCAAAATCAGTATTCACATTTTCTTCTCCATGTGCTAAATGAACAGGCCTTGGAACGCCATCCAACCCCAAACGTTCCCAATCCCACAGCTTAAAGGTGAAAATGTAGGGGGTCTGACTGATCTCCAACACCACCGTATCCGGTCCGCCGCAATGTATCGTGCCCGCTGGAATCGAATAGTGGTCATGTTTTTTCACTGGGAAGCAATTGATGTATTTCTCATCTGGAAAACGATAGTCGCCCTTTTCGGCTTTACGCAGCTCCTCAAAGAGCTCTGCTTTTTCTACTCCCTCTTTTACGCCAAGATAGATCGTGGATTTTTCAGAAGCCTGCAAAATATAATAGCTTTCATTTTGCGTATAGGGCATGCCGAATTTATCCTGGATATAATCAACGCGTGGGTGAACCTGTAGACTTAAGTTTCCGCCGCCAACAGTATCCAGGTAATCGAAGCGAATCGGAAACTCATTTCCAAAGCGCGCTTGAACTTTTTTTCCTAGCAAAGCAATCGGACGCTGATGAACCACATTGATTGCCGGGATCTCGATTTTTGTCCCTGAAAAGTTCAAACACAGACTATTTTCCTCTGGCACACCATCAAAGGCCCAGCCAAAGTTCTCCTGATTAGGGTCTAGATTGAATTGCTTCTTCATCCACTGACCGCCCCACACACTGGCATCAAAGTAAGGAACTAAACGAAACGGCTGTTCCACGATTTGATCCAGGGCAACACGATAGCTCGTTCCATCGACCATTTTTGCCTGCTCTGGAACATTTGTATCAATTAGATAATCAATTTGATCAGTGATACTTTGTTTCAAGCGATCAGCTACCCGCCATTCAAAGAAGAAGCCGCGTTTTACTTTTTTTAGATTATCTTCCTGTTCATTGGTCGCTTTCCAATTCGGCATGCCTGCGCGATGTCGTTTTTGAATCTCCCAGCGCGTTAAGTCGGCATAACATAAAAGATCAGGCTGCGGCTGCAGGATCGCTGCTCCGGTACCGTAAACGACGACTGCTTTCTTTTCTTTTGCTAGTTCCTTTTGTAATTGTTTTACTTCATAGTCTGGATAAAAATCATCTAATGTGGCATGTGACATGATGCCGAAGACACGGTCATCGGTCATATTTGCGGCGATTTTTTTCGTCAATGTTTCAGCGTCATAAGCAAAATCATCTGCTTTTACTAGTCGAACATCTGTCAATTGGTTCAACAGGTGTTCCTCTAATTCAGATAAATATACTCCTGGGTAGCACTCTAAAGTGATTGTTTTCTTTCCATCATCAAGCTGCTGCTTTAGTTCCTCAAGAATTTCCTCATAACTGTTCCATGTCTGTGCAGCGTGATTCACCTTGATCTCCGGTTGCAAATTATACGTCATTTTTACCCCTCTTTAATAATCATAATGATATGACATTAGAACTCCTCTTCGTCCTCGTCCTCTGAGAAATCCATTCGATCGATACTTTCTTTTCCAGCCTTGATGCCATCAGCGATCAGTTGGTGGAATTCTTTTCCTTCTCGCATCAAAATCATGTCTAATAGCATTGCCAGATTCATCCCCGACAGCATTTCGATGTCTAAATCGGTTTGAGTTAAAATATCATAGGCATTGGTTCCTGGAGAACCTGCTGGGATATCACAAACTATGATCATTTGCTTGATATCCTCTGATAAGTTTGCGACTAAGTTTTCTAGCTCCGCTCTGTATGGAGCGATGCCCGTTTCTTCCAAACCAAGTGAAAATAAGTTTTTCTGTTCACCAGCGACAAACTCAATTGCTGCTTTCATACCATGAGCCAGTTTTGAATGGCTCACTAATAAAACTCCGATCATCGTCATTTCTCCTTGTTTTTCAATTTCTTAGAACATCATCTGGATCAAGTAGGCAATTCCTACACCGCCAAAGGCTGTCACAAAGTAAATACCGATCAGCTTCAACGCTGAGACACCTTTTTTCGCCATCAAATACCATGAAACTAAGACTAAAACTAATGGCAGTAGATTCGGGAAAATCCCATCTAAAATTTGTTGAATATCAATCTTCGCACTACTGAATTTCAAGACAATCGGTAATTGCAGATTTACGTAACTAGCTGCAACGCCGCCGATAACAATCATTCCCAAAACCGAGAAGGCCTGCGTGATCTGTTGCGCCTTTTCTCCGACAAAGGTATCGACCGATTCAGCACCCAGCTCATACCCTTTAAAGAACAAGAAACGCGTACCCAGCATAATGATCGTATTGTAGGCAACGATGTAAAAGATCGGTCCCAAGATACTGCCGTTTTCTGACAGCCCCATCCCGATCGATAGCAAAATCGGAATCAACATTCCCGGAATCATTGAATCGCCGATCCCTGCTAAAGGTCCCATCAAACCAACCTTTAAACCATTAATAAAATCATCATCGATTTCCTCTTTGCCTAACGCACGCTGCTCTTCTAATCCGACAACCACACCATTGATCAATGAACCAATTTGCGGTTCGGTATTGTAGAAAACAGAATGCCGTTTCAACATCGCTTTTTGTGCTTCAGGATCATCTTTATATAAACGTTTTGCAATTGGCTCCATTGATAAGGCAAAACCAAAGGCTTCCAAGAACTCGAAACTTGTCGCGACTAAGTTGTACATCATCCAACGAATATACGATTGATTCAGCGTCTTTTTATCTAAAAGTTGGTAAGATCTTTTTTGTTCCATTAGAATTCCTCCTCATCATCGAAATCATCATAAGCTCCGTCTTCTGTGGCGGCTTTTACCGCTGGCTTAGATTGCGCCTGAAAATAGATATATGCAATCACACCTGCCACAATAGCCAAGGCAATCATGTTTAATTTCAAGAAAATCACGCAGACAAACCCAAATAGGAAGAACAGCAGCATGATGTCTTCTTTAACAACGGCTGTCAGCAGCATCACGATCCCGATTGCAGGAAGTGCGCCACCTAAAATTCCCATGACATCAATCAAATATTGTGGCATGCTGGCTAACAATTCCTTAGCAAAGCTGGATCCAAAATAAATCACTAAGAACGATGGAATAAAACGTAAAGCGAAGCTCAACAGCTGCGGTCCAACAATCGAATTGAAATGGAAGGCTTTTTCGTTGCCTTCTTCAATTGCTTTTTGTGCCCGATGATTCCAGAAGGAGTTGGCCACTTGAAAGAAGTTGAATACGATCGTACCAATAACACCGATCGTTGTGGCTAACGTCACCGCAACCTCTGTCGATGAATTGGATAAAATAGCTAAAGCAATGGCCGGATAAGCAACAAAGTTCAAATCTGCCGGCATTTGCCCACCCGGTGTAACCATCGCGATATAGACTGCCTGAATGGCAACTCCGATAATAATTCCCTGTGTCACATCACCTAAAATAAGTCCAATCAAAAATCCTGATACTAGGGGGCGGCTAATGGTATACCAGCCGCCGGTCAGCCCCATCAACCAGGGAGTGCCGAGAGCACCCAAGTAGCATAGCAGTGAGATCAATACAGCTTGGAAAAAGAGCATAATGAATTCCTCCGTTCTTTATTTTTCGATATCTTTCCAAGTAAAGCCTTTTGAATCCGGTACCAATTTAAACTGAATATCCATCCCTAACGCATCTAACCGTTCGAAGGCTGCTCGTTCTCCATCAGTGATCGCCACGTTTGGTCCAATTTTTCGGGCGCCTTCTCGTGCACTCATAGGTCCAACATTTAAAATCGGGTAACAAGAAATAAAATCTGCTCCAGCATCATACAAGCGCACAAGGGTCTCTGGTGTCTTCGCAATTAGAAAATAATTCTTCTTACTGCCTACGATCTCGTCCCATTTTAAGGCCGTTCGATCAACCGTCATAACAAATCCCTTCAGAGGCTTCGGCACCGCTCCCTTAAGCGCCTTCGATAATGTTGGATTGTTGGCGGAACGGTCATCTACTGCTACGACCCCATCGCAAGCTCGTTCACTCATCCAGCGTGTGACTACCTGTCCATGAATGATTCGGTCGTCGATTCGAATAAAAGATATTGCCATTTTTTCCACTCCTGTTCTTTATGTCATTTTGTTATAACAATAGCACAAATAGAGTATAAGTCATTTTTTAAGAAAAGACAACGCTTTCTTTTCTTTTTTTGAAAAAAGTGCAAAATTACTAAGCGTATTTTGCACTTCTTTGTTATTAGATTTCAATGTAATAGCGATACTGGTCACCGATATAGTAGCAATCGCTGATTTCCTTATACTGTCCATCTGCTCTCGAAACCATCCGAACCCTTTTTAAAATAGGAGTATTTTCTGGTACTTCTAAAACAGCTTGAAGCTCTGGAGTAGCACTAAGCGCCTCGACATATTCTTTGCTTTCACTCATCACAATGTCAAACGTTTTTAAATAGTCATACAAGGAGCCATAATAATCCTTACTATCCAGCGAGAAATTCTCCGTATAAGGGATATGTGTGACGAAATAAGCAAAAGCCTTTCCATCATCAACTCCTCTGGTTCTTCTAAGCTGAAGAACCTTCGAACCTTTTTCGATACCTAATTGCTGAGAAATTCGTTCGGAAGCCTCAATTAAACTAACTTGCGCGTGTAATGTCCGAACCTTTTTCCCCAGCTCCTCCATTTCCCGCGTAAAGCTGCGGACCATTGTATAATGTTCCTTTTCCGTTGAATGATCCATTGATAAAACGAAAGTTCCTTTTGCCCGTTCGCGGTATAGATGTCCCTCACGAACCAATTCATCAATCGCTTTTCTGATCGTGATTCGGCTAACATTGTAAATATCACATAAATCCAACTCTGGTGGGATTTTCTCTCCGTCCCCCCACTCACCTGAAACAATTTTGAATCGTAAATCATCTGCTATTTGACTATATAAAGGACTTGCACCTTTTCCTTTAGCTAGCTTTTCGTTCAAAAATATCACCCCTTAAAAGTTCTATTGTCATAACAATAATATATTTCCTCTAAAATATCAACCTTTAT
This sequence comes from Enterococcus sp. DIV0187, assembly GCF_051713785.1. Lineage (NCBI taxonomy): Bacteria > Bacillati > Bacillota > Bacilli > Lactobacillales > Enterococcaceae > Enterococcus > Enterococcus sp. DIV0187. The sequence continues at coordinate 3,687,796 of NZ_JBIOQO010000001.1, read as the reverse complement.
GGAATGCGTTTTCTTTCTTCTAATTCCGATAATTAACTATTATAAAGCGGTTTTAAAGCTTTGAGATTTCCCCTTTCTTTCTAAAAGCTGAGTAGTATAATGAATAATAGAAAAACGATTTCTTTTAATCAAGTGAAGGGGTACACCAATGAAAATCGCCATCATACTTTCAACTATTATACTTGCGCTAGCGAATGTTTATCTTTTCCTTGTCTATTTCAAAGAGAAAAAGATTGAGGATAAATTAGAGCGTTTAGCAGTGATGTTTGGAACAAATATGAGTGTCCTATTTGTTGATAGTCTGATTCTTTTTTTCGGTGCGCTAGCTGAAGAAGGTCTATTTGTGATGATTATTCTTTCTGATTTTTGATTCTGTAAATCAGGACCACCCGTGAAAACGGGTGGTTTGCTCTGCGGGTGAAACCCCTTGTTGCTATGACTACGCCTCAAGACGTTACCCTTCACCTTGTTCAGGCTCAGTGTCTTTGCCTCTTTCACGACCAGTTAAACTGGTTTATTTTTTTCGGAATTTCCCATCTGAAAATGGATCTTCATATTCTCTTACACTCAACTTATCAATTGCTTGATCGTGTTGCTCCTGCTCTCGAATATACTTTGCGATTGTTTTTTCATTCAACCCCACTGTACTTACATAATAACCTTCCGCCCATAATTTTCGATTTCCAAATTTATATCTCAAATTCGCATGTTTCTCGAAGATCATTAACGCACTTTTACCTTTCAAATATCCAACAAAACTCGACACGCTCATTTTCGGTGGAATACTTACCAAAAGATGAACATGATCCGGCATCATATGCCCTTCGATAATTTCTATTCTCTTGTACTTACATAACCGTTGGAAAATTTCTATTAAATCTTTCCTTACTTGATTGTAGATAACTTTTCGTCTAAACTTTGGAGTGAAAACAATGTGATACTTACACATCCATTTTGTATGCGCTAAGCTATTTGCCTTGTTTGCCAAAAATACCATTCCTTTCTTTTTGAGCCTGAACACTCTTATTGTAAAGGAATGGTATTTTTGGTGGTAAAACCACTTGTCTCTACCCGCATAGCGGGTAGTTTATTTGTTTCGGACAAAGTTCGTCCGAAACTGGGCGTCTAGGCCCATAACTAAAACTCTGTCACCTCAATGAGGCGACAGAGTTTATTAGCGTTCAACAAAACCGTATTCAAGTATTTTCAGCTTACGCTTCAACCGGTCAATTACCGGCATCAAGTCCTCAATCGTTTTCCATTCTGGATGTTGTGCCAATTCCTGCTGAATCTTAGTCGTCTCACTATTTAAAATAGCATAGATCAACTCGAGCACATCCTTTTCTTGAATCTCTTTGCGTAAGGGCAGTTTGCCAATCACTTCATCTGTTAAATTCATACTACGGCTAAAATCCTGATTTAGACGCTCTACCATTTCTTTTCGTAGAGGTTCTGGCAACGTCTGCATTTCAGTGTAAGATTTCATTAAAAATGCAAATTCACGCGGATATTTCAACTGTAACTCGATTTTATATTTCGTAGCTTCGACGACCATCTCTAACAGATCAGAGGCATTCGTCCAAACTGAATAATCGATTCTCTGATAGAAAAAATCAGAAGCATAAGTATACGTTGCCTGATATAATCCGCCCTTATTTCCATAATAATGAAATAGCAAGCCTTTTGAAACCCCAGCTTCTTCCGCAATCTGATCAGTCTTTGTCTCACGATAGCCATGCTGACCAAATAAACTGGCGCTCGTTGTTAAAATGCGCTGTTCCTTCTGCGGATCTTTCACTACTTCCTTCATCCAATCACTCCAAGTCCCGCTTATTGTAGCCCATTAATCCAGCAATCGTCAAAATAAGAAAAACTGCAACTAAGACAATTGCCACAGTCGTATGAACATTCTCGGTCGGTACTTTCCCCACCCAACCTAAAGGCGAAATATTTGCCACATCATCCGATAAGTTCAACAACGGACCAAACATTTTGACTAATACACTGGCAGCTAAATAAATCCACAGAACAGTCGTTAATTTAGGTAATGCACCAGATAAGAATGTTCCGATACCAACAAAGAATAAAGTTGCCGGTAAAAAGCCCAGCAGCGTCTCCCAAAAATAGTTGATTGCAATCGGGTCATCCAGTGTGCTATTGCCAGTAAAGAAGGCACCAGCTAAAGTTGCTGTAAACACCACAACACTCACGATTGTTCCAACACTGAAATAGCTGAAGGCTAGGCGTGTCTTAGAAATACTTTTTGAGTGAAGGATCTCCAGATAGCCCTTTTTGTCATCTGATTTCAATCGAAAAATAATCAGAATTCCGCTAATCGCAGCGATCGCTACAAAAAACAACCCTAACATGTTCAAAAAATTCAAGATCAATTCTCGATTCGCCGCATGAATTTGCGTTACACCAAGAATTTTGCGATAGGTTGGATTACTGCCGATAATATCGCCAATCGTACTGAAGATCGAACCATAAGCCGCTCCTAGTACAGCACCGCCAAAGATCCACCCAATGATGCTATTTCGTTCAATCGTTAAAACTAATCCCAACGGTGAAGATAACAACCTGCCTGCTTTTCCTTTGCCATCACGAGCGGCTAAAACACCGCTGCCAATATCCCTTGTCTTAGCGATCTTTACAGCAATCACTAAACAAATCAGACCTAGCCCTAAAGTCATTATGACCGGAAGCCAATCATCATAAGTGTAGATTGCGGTCTTTTGAATCCAGCCAACAGGAGATATCCATGTCCAATCAGGATCTGTCACGTCGGTCATCATTCGGATGATATAAAAGAATCCATACAACCCATAGCTCATAAAGTTCGCGCTACGAGAATTATTTGCCAGCTGAGCCACCAGCAGACTGATAAAACCAAACATGATACCAATACTGGCAATACTGGCACCCATTAATAGATCGCCCTGCAGCGTTGCCCCATTAAGATCAGCTGCAATTAAACTAGCTACATATAAAATCCCCATCAATCCATTGATCAAAAGTATCTCAACAGCTGTCGCGTAGGTTGGCGCCAAGCGTCCGACTGTTCGTGAGCGAACCATTTCCAACAGTCCTGAATCTTCCTCCGCCCGTGTATTTGAGATTGCCAACGAAATATTCATAAAGACCATAAACATTCCCATAAAAACCAGCATTTCAGAAGCAAAAACATTCGCTGTCGTATACGGCTCAATAGCAGAAAATTCACCAAACAGCGAAACCATAGCTGGGGTCTTCAACGTTTCAACAATTGCATTGATATCTGTTTGCGTCCCAAATAATACATTGAATTTTGTTGATGCAGAAGCAAATAGGCCAACTAAAATCACGATCCAGATAAGGTGTTTGATACGGTTTTGCTTCAAATTTGCCCTTAACAAATAACCTGTTTTTACCCCACTATTCATGAGAATCAGCCCCTTGTTTTTCATAATAGCGCATGAATAAATCTTCTAAGGTTGGCGGCGTTGAGGTCAAATTGACGATTTGTTTTTCTGCTAAAAAAGTCATAATTTGTGTCATTTGATCTCGATCGACTGAAAGAACAGCTTCCTGGTGGTCATCGTCTGAAAAACGAACCTTATGCACGCCAGCAAATTGCTCTATACCATCAAGAGGTATCTTCGTTTCTACCGCAATCTCCAGTCGTGTTAAATGCCGCATGGAAGTCAAATCTCCTGTCTCGATAATCTCTCCTTCACGGATGATCGCAATCCGATCACACATCTTTTCAACCTCTGACAATATATGGCTAGACAACAAAATGCTCTTACCTGCTTCTTTTAGTTTCAACACTTCTTCTTGGAAGGATTTCTCATTCAGCGGGTCCAGTCCGGAAGTCGGCTCATCAAAAATGTACAGCTCTGCTTCTTGAGATAAAGCTGCAACTAACGCTATCTTTTGGCGATTGCCTTTTGAATAGGTTCGCGCTTTTTTCTTGGGGTCTAATTGAAATTTTTTTATCAGTTCTTCTGTTCTCTGTGTGCGTTTTTGATCATTTAATCTTAGAAGCAGGTCGATGATCTCCCCTCCCGTCAAGTTAGGCCAAAGAAAGACGTCCCCAGGGACATAGGAGATATTTTTGTGAATTGCTGTGTCTTCCTTCCACACGTCTTTACCAAAAATCGTTGCTTCACCGCCAGACTTTTTCAGCATACCTAACAATATCCGGATCGTGGTAGATTTTCCTGACCCGTTAGGACCGATAAAACCTAGTACTTCCCCTTTGTTCACATCAAAGGTGACATCCTTTAATGCCTGAAACTTTCCAAATCTTTTCTCTACTTTATTCAACGACACGATCTGGTTTTCCATCGTTCTCACTCCTATTTTTATCTATTCATTTTTTAGTTTTAAAAAATTTACTGGCTCGCTACCTACACTCAAATTGATTTCTTCTTACTATAGCTCTATATCGAGAGAATACTCCTTTTTGACTAACGAGTCAATGACTGGTCAGTCAATTCGAAATCATTTTTTTACAATTACGAAAAGAAAGTGAAAAAAGTCTGTATTTCTCTTATTTCTCGAATTTTCGCCAAAAGTACAGTATTATAAAGAAAACTTTTCATGGGAGCAACTGATGACTATTTTGAAAAAACTTTCACCACTATTTCTGATTTGTGCAGTTATTGGTGACTTTTCATTACCTTACTACTTGGGACGCTTTTATTCTGATTTTAATCAAATGACGATGATCATTAGTCAACTAGGCGAACCGACTAGTCCTGTACAAAACTATTTTAATAATGGTTCAGTTGTTACAGGTACATTGTTTGTCTTAGCGAGTTTCGGTATTTATGATTTCTTTCGATCAGAATCAAAACGCTTCGCACAAATTCTAGCAGGAGCGATTGCTCTCTATGGCTTTGGCGATTGTATACTAACAGGTTTGGTTCATATCAGCGAATCCGCAAGTTTCTTTAGTCCTGCTTATTTTCTACATGCGGCATTTTCCGGAATCTCGATGGTGGCAATGATGTTTGTTCCGCTAGTGTTAGCTTATCAGGCAGCGCTGAATCAGCAAAAAGTTCGTTCACTTTTTTATTCTGTTTGTTTAATCGGTTCGATTTTAGCCTTACTATTGTTCGCTGCTTATTATCTGCCAGTGATTGGACGATGGCTTTCTTCTACTCGCGGATTTTGGCAGCGATTATCTCTGTTTTTTCTTTATCTGCCCGCACTCAGTATTGCATTTAGACAGCTCGCTAAAAAATAACTCCATTTCGTACAGAGTAACTCATCCACCCGTGAAAACGGGTGGCTTTTTAACACCTCTAGAAGAGGTCACTGCTCGCGTACTCCATAAATGGAGCTTTTTAAAAGACCGCCAACCGCTCATCGCTCGCTACTTTATTTCTTTTTCTTCATTTTAAATGGATCGACGTATTCTCTTTTACTTATGCTATCTCGATTTCGATCCTCTGCTTCTTGTTCTCTTTTATATTTTGCAATTGTTTTCTGATTTAACCCTACTGTACTTACATAATAGCCTTTCGACCAAAAACTCTTATTCCCATATTTATACACTAAGTTTCCATGCTGCTCATGGATAAGCGTGGCGCTTCTTCCTTTTAAGAATCCCATGAAACTTGAAATGCTTATTTTCGGTGGCACTCTAACTAACATATGAATATGATCTGGCATGGCATGTGCTTCTATGATTTCTACCGACTGTGTGATAAACTTTTGTCGTCATTTGATGACATAGAAAAACTCCTTTCGATAGTATGAGCGGTTGGTAGCCACTTATTAGTATATCGAAAGGAGTTTTTATCGCTAAAGCTATCTCGTCCACGCGTAGAAACGCGCGGTTTTCTTGTTTCACTCGCTAACGCGAGCGAAACTGACTAAAGTCATTAATAATAAGCAAAAAGGATACCGCCTCAGCCGTATCCTTTTTGCTTATTTTAATTTCTTCAGTCCAATCTGTGCTGCCCCAATAGCTCCAGCATATTGCGACAGATTGTCTCGTCTGACTGGTGCTGATACGTATTGTTCCAAGACTTTTCCAAAGGTCACACTTTTGGATAATCCGCCTGTGAAAAGGACTTCTTCCCCTCGTACGGGTCTTAGTTTTGAATATTGACTGCTGATTCGTTGAGCTATAGAATGCAAAACGCCTAGTGCAATATCTTCCCGTGCCTCACCTTTGGAAATCAGACTAATGACTTCTGACTCTGCGAAAACCGTACACATACTGTTGATAGTAACTGGCTTCGCATCTTGAACGAACTGATCCAGATCTTCAATATCTTCACCTAAGGTTCGCATCATGACTTCAACAAAGCGTCCGGTTCCAGCAGCACAACGATCGTTCATACTGAATTCGATGACATTGCCTTTACCATTTAGCTGAATGGTCTTGCAGTCCTGTCCGCCAATATCAATAACTTGCTTAACTCCTGGAGACAAATAGTCTGCTCCTTTTCCGTGGCAAGTAATTTCCGTAACTACTAGATCCGCAGGCAGCAGCTTACGACCATAACCGGTTGTCACAAGTTTCAGATCATTTAAAACATAGCTTCGTTTGAAGTAATCAACAACATTCGACATCGCTCCTTTAGGATTTCCAGCGGTGGGAATCAAATACTTATCGATTAATTCCTCGTTGGAAAAAAGCACACCTTTTGTTGTGGTGGAGCCTGAATCTAATCCTATTGTGTACATACAGCCTCTTCCTCTAACATTTCAATAAACGCGGTGACGCGGGTGTTGATTTGTTCGATATCTGAAGTCGAATAATCCGTTTCCAAATACATGTAGGGAATATTCTTCTCTTCATTTAGGAATCGTTTGATTTTTAATGATTCCACTGAAAACGGAATACAATTTTGCAAGACCATGTCGATTACGCCATTGACTTGATAGTCATCGATCATTTGGCTCAATAATTCTTTTCGCGGCTGATTATTTGACATGCAGGCACAGCCGATATTGATATATTTATCCGTTAAAGCCTGGTACACATCCGCTTCGTTTTCATCAACTAAACGTTCTACGGCTTTTGCCACGGTACAGTTTTCGTAAGCAACGACCAAACCACCGTTTTCTTCAATCGCGCGAATCACTTTTTCAGTCACTCCGCCCATCGGAGACCCTGTTACCAAGATTCTTGGCTTCGCATCTAAACGTTTGCCCGCTTCGTATTCTTCTTTGACTTTTGCTGTCGTTTCCTCCAACATTTGAATAACTTCTTCTTTGTCAAATTTATATTGTGAACCATACATCACTTTGAAAATCTCTTGACCAGTGATTGCTGGCGGATTCAGTTGACCTAAACGATAGAAGTTTTGTTTTGCCTGACGTTCGCGGTTCTTCAGCACAATCGCCTCACGAATTTTTTCGTCAGTGATCTCAACGCCTAAGAAATCCTCTAGCTTCTCCTTGAAACGCACGAGTTCGCTGTACCACAATTTTTTACTTTCTTCGGTATCGCGCATATGAGGCAATTGCATCAAATAGGTATCCTTGAATTCTTCCATATATTCATACATTTTCTTCTTACCGTCACAAGTAGTCTCACCAACCACTAAATCAGAAAAATAGAAATAGGGACATTTATCTGTTTTGCCAAAGCCATAGCTCGATTTAATTAGCGGGCAAAGATTTCGCGGCAAATCTTCTTCTGCATCAGGAATCGTTTCATCTGACGTTGAACACAAACTAATCTGAATCGCCCCGCCGGCTAAGACTAATTCCTCTGGCATAAAGGTACAATACACACCTACAACGGGTTTGCCTTGTTCTTTGATTTCCTTAACCGCTAAAAAGCCCTGTCTTCTCGCTTCGCCAAAATCATCAAAAATCTCTGGTAAACTTGTTTTTAATTCCATTTTATCCGTTCCTTTCTTATTTGGAGGTCATTCGTTTAATTTTCGAGTCGCACACCCTTTCTGCTAATCACATGAAACACGCGAAGCAGGACGGGCATCCTTCCCATTTTTTGTTTTTGCCTATGTTTGATATCACCAAACACAATAAAGTACGCAGCTGTACTCACCATTTTCCCCCAAAAGAAAAGAGCACACCAAAAAAGGCCTGCTCCTGGATAGTTTTTTATTTCACTTGATCCGAGGAGGAAAAATATTCAGTTAACGCGCTTAGAACCTCTAAGTTTTGATTTACTCAAAGTCATCGCCTAACCATTTTTCCCACCTCCAGATGTGTATCTTCAAATTTTTGATGGATGTCTATCTAGCAACATCCCTAAAGTTTGTGTAAGCATTTACAATTACCTTCTTAGTATAACGAAGGGAATTTTCTCCTGCAATACTTCCAAAAGAGAATCGTTCTCATTCCTGCTCGGATATTCAGCGAATGTGAAAATTAGCTGAAAATAATATTTTAGCGAGGATTTTAAACCATGAAGGACATAAAAAAATCCAACATTTCTTCGAATGCTGGATTTTTTATTCTGTTACTTTTTTCCTTTTTTTATCAGCACTTAAACCTTTACCACTTATACTTAACTTAACAAAGTTACCCTTGTCCATAATAGGCATGCGCGCCGTGTTTGCGGTAGTAATGCTTATCAAGCAAATACTGGGGAATATCCGTGATAACTGGATTAATTTGTTCATTTTCCTTCGCCATCAAACAGATTTCATCTAAGATCAGACTATTTTCAACGGCTTTCAGCGGGTTGCTGCCCCACGTAAAAGGACCATGACCATAAACTAGTACCCCAGGAATATCATTTTCTGATAATTCTCTTTCTTTAAAAGTCTCTACAATCACATGGCCTGTATTCACTTCATAGGCATCTTTTACTTCTTGCTCAGTAAGTTGACGTGTACAAGGAATTCTTCCATAAAAAGTATCTGCATGTGTCGTTCCATAGGCCGGTAAGTCTCGCCCAGCCTGTGCCCACATCACTGAATTGGTCGAGTGGGTGTGGACAATGGCATTCACCTGTTCAAATGCTTGGTACAATACGACATGGGTCGGCAAATCTGATGAGGGATTCAAGCTTTCCTTCTCCAAGACATTGCCTGATAAATCGGTTACGACCATTTGCTCCGCTTGCATTTTTTCATATTTTACACCACTCGGCTTGATGACGATCACACCTAGCTCACGATCAATCTCACTCACATTTCCCCAAGTTAACTTCACTAATCCATATTGTGGCAGTTCTAAATTCGCCTCAAATACTCGTTGCTTCATCTTTGCAATCGTCTGTTCACGCGACATCATAGCCTGCCTCCTTAAATTTTGGATAAAGATATTTTTTTGCCTTCTGAATCTCAGTTTGAAAATCTTGACTCTTCTCACTCCACATTTCAATTAAAAAGGTGCCGTCGTAATCTAAACGCTTTAAATTCTTTAATAACCCAAGAAAATCAACACAGCCAGAACCAAAGGGGACATCACGAAATTGTCCTGAGAAATCTTCGGTTACTGGGTACGTATCCTTTAAATGAATGGACGTGATACAGTCGATTCCTTTTTCCAGTTCACGAGCTGGATCATTCTCAGGCCAAGCAGAAAGATTGCCTAGATCCGGGTACACTTGCAGATAAGGAGAATGAATCTGATCTTTGATCTCTAAAAACTTTGAAATGGAATTCATAAAGGGATCATCCATGATCTCAATCGAAAGAATCACACCATACTTCGAGGCTTCTTTTACACTTTCCTTCAAACCTTCAATAAAATATTCACGAGAACTCATTGATTTTTTTTCGTAATAAACATCGTACCCGGCTACTTGGATCACCTTGATACTCAATTTGTGGGCTAGTTGGATCGCCTTGTCCATGATTTTTTTGGCAATCTCTTGTTTTTCTGGATCAGAAGAACCAAAGGGAAAACGTCGATGTCCGCTGAGACAGATGGAGTTGATACGAATACCTGTCTCAAACATCTCATCTCTCAGCTCCGCGATTTGCTCATCTGACCAGTCTAGGCGGGCTAGGCGTTCATCTGTTTCATCAATCGACATTTCAATAAAATCAAAGCCTAACTCCTTTACGATCAAAAAGCGTTCCTTCCAAGAAATATCTTTCGGTAAAGCTTTTTCATAAATTCCGATCTGAGCCATTTTATTGCCCCCAAATACGAATGATTTCATCTTTAAAGTTTTTGGCAGCTTCAATTGGGTCTTTTGCGGCAGTGATTCCCCGGCCTGTGATAAACGTGTAGACATCAATACCCTCAAACAGTTTCAACGTATCAACATCTAATCCGCCTGTTACAGAAACATTGAAGCCCATTTCAATTAATTGTTTCACTTTCGAGAGATCTTTTTCTCCCCAAGTTTCACCTGAAAGCAGGGCATCACGACTTTGATGATAGATGGCTTGTTTGATGCCGATCTCACGCCATGCTGCAGCTTGCTCAAAGGTCCAATCTCCATATAGCTCAACCTGTAATTCCCCAACTTCTTTTTTTGCCGCTTCCATCGTTGGGATCGTTGCACAGCAGATGACCGTCATAAAATCAGCACCAGCATCAGCGACATTTTTCGCGACTGTTCCACCCGCATCGGCACATTTTGTATCAGCTACCAATTTCTTTTCTGGAAACATCCCGCGAATGCAGCGAATCGCTTTTTGCCCTTCTTGTAAACAAAGAATCGTTCCAACTTCAATGATATCTACCACAGTGCCAACTTTGAATACATCGGCTAGGGCATGCTCTAAATCATTATGGTCTAATGCAATTTGTAAGTTCGGTCTACTCATTTTAAACGCCTCTTCTACTTCATATTTTTATATAATTCTGATTCTGCGAATTTTTCGCCGATCTCTTTTGCGGACATGACATTCTTTATTCCAATCACAGTTACGCCTTTTTTCTCAGCCTGCGTGAACATGTTTAAGAAATTAACTGGTGTAAATACGACATCATATTGAGTAGCAGAACTTTTACCTTCTGAAATGGCGCAGTGATGAATTTTTGTAATAGGTACTTTTAACTCCTTCATTGCCTTTTCAGCACTTCTCATCATCATTAAGCTTGTTCCTGATCCGTTCGCGCAAGAAATTAAAATTCTCATGTTTTCTTCCTCCTAATAAACCCTTATCTGGGTATTTTTACTTGTTTATTGTTCTTGATATTTTTCTGCATATTGTTCATAGTCATCCACGATCATGAAGTAACCATCTGGATTTTTCCGATATTGTAATTGAGGGATAATCAACAAACCTAAAACTACAACTGCAATTCCGACATAACCAAGGACCTTCATGATAACTGTAAAGACAGGCCAAGCCGTCGCCCAGTCGAACATACCGATGTATCCACCATATTTCGACATACCGATCCATGTTGCAAACAGCGCAGAACCACCAACCTGGATGATTCCTGAAAGAAACGGAAACAGACAAGCCGCTTTAAATCCACCACGGTTATTTGCAAATACAGCGATAACGGCATTGTCAAAGAACAGTGGAATAAAGCCAGCGATGACAATTGTTGGCGATTTCAATAAAATCAGCAAGCCAATCATTAAGAATTGCCCTAACGCACCAAATAAGAAACCAATCGTTACAGCATTTGGTGAACCAAAACCAAATGTTGCGGCTACGTCAATCCCAGGAACCGCACCAGGTAAGATCGTATTGGAGATTCCTTGGAAAGATTGTGTTAGCTCATCCACGAATGTCCGTACACCTAATTGTAAAATAGCCAGGTACACTGCGAAATTCAGAGATGTCGTCATAATGTAAAACAAGAAGCTTTGTCCCTCTTGCATAAACTCTGCCTGAACTAAATAATCTTGACCTAATACCAATAAAATAATACCGAAGAAGAAGAGCATCAATAAAGAAGTTGCAACCATGTTTTCATTAAAAATAGATAGGAAGCCTGGTAATTCAATATCCTCAAGTTTTTTATCCATTTTCTCAGACTTGTTCTTCTTCTCATCACGTTTTCTCAACCATTCAGCCAATTTCGCAAAGATGAAAATCCCAAACATTTGTTGATGAGCTACCGCAAATCCAGCGCCTTCAGTTAATTCCTGTGTAATTCCAACAGTTAAGTTTGAAGCAACTGCCCAGTAACAACCTAAAATCAAGCCCATAAAGATCAACACTTGGATTCTGCCTAACTCTGGGAAACAGAACAACAAAATCCAGAAGGCTGTAGCGGACTGTTGAATTTGCACATTACCAGTGGTGAAAACAGAACGTAATTTGGTGTATTTTTGAAAACGAACCAGTAAAATATTCATAACGAAAGCAATCAATAGCAAAATCATGACATCACCAAAGGTTCGCCCAAATGTTTCCATTAATCCAGCATCTACCGCATTTTGTCCGAAGTACGGGTCAGTAACCATCGCATCCAAATTAAAGCGTTCCTTCAACCCGACTAAGATTGGACGGAAATTATTCACCAAACCACCTGAACCGACCGTCAAAATAAAGTATCCAACTGTTGCCTTCAAGAAACCAGCGATACATTCATACAACGGACGTTTCAATAGGATATATCCCAATAACACAATAAAACCAATCAGATAGGCCGGTTGTGTCAAAATGTTTGTTGCAAAATATGTCCAAATACTTAATAAAAAGTCACCCATTAAATTTTCCCCCTATAAGTCGTACTCTCTCATCACAGCTTGATACTCTTCCATTGAATTCGTAGCAACGAGACTTTCAATCAGCCCATCCGTCATCAACAATTCTGATAAATTTTGAATATTTTCCATATGTTCTTCCGCGTTCTTTGCTGCTAGTGTAAAGAAAAGAATCGCTGTTTTTTCTTCCTCATCACTTTCGAATTGAACCGGTTGTTTCATCTTTGTGAAGGAGATGGCCGTACCGAAAACCCCTTTACTGTCTTCCGATGAATGAGGCATCGCTACTTCTGGCACAATCACGATATATGGACCATGTTCTTCTACACAGCGGATGATTTCATCCACATAGGTCTGATCGATGATTTTTTTATTTATTAATAATTGACAGCTTTCAGAAATTGCGTCTCGCCAATCAGTGATATCCCGTTCAGAATAGTTGATTAGACCATTATCAAAAAAGTACTTAAGCATGTTGGTGCTCCTCTCTTATAGGAATGATGGGAATGGCGTGTCGTTATCAATTGAAAAGGCATCATCGAAGCCTCGATAGAAATTAAACTCAAGATCATCCTTATTGGTTGGATAAGTAAATTTACCGCCGACCTGCCAAATGTAAGGTTTGAAATCATATTTCAAACGATCCTTTTTAAAGTTCCAAATTTCTGTGATTTCCTTTGGATCGGCCATGAAATTCGCCCAGATATCATAATGGACCGGAATCACGACCTTAGCATTTAGCGATTCCGCCATGCGCAGCATATCTACGGAAGTGACCTTATCTGTGATTCCTCTGGGATTCTCACCATAGGCACCCAAGCAGACATCGATTTTGTGTTCATTGCCATGTTTCGCGAACATATTTGAATAGTGAGAATCGCCAGCATGGTAAAGGCTGCCTCCTGACGTTTTAAATAAATAATTGACAGCGATTTGATCCATATCTTGCGGCAGCTTCCCTTTTAATGTTACTTCAGGATCTTCGCAGGTCACCAAGGCTGTACGATCGAAGGCTTCTAGTGCGACCACATTGATGTCCTTAATCTGTACTTCATCTCCTGGTTTTACCACAATGGTCTTTTCTTCTGGAATGCCCCACTTCAACCAGGTATTGACCACTTCTTTCGGTCCGACAAATTTCGCTTCAGGACAATTTTTATGCACGGCAGCCGCTGTATTGATATCTAAGTGATCCGAATGAATATGAGTGACAATCAAGGCATCAACATTTTTCACTTCAAAGGGATCAATGACGAAAGGCTGGGTCCGCAAATTTGGCTGCATATTTTGAACACCGCTCATGCGCATCATCTGATGCCCTTTTTTCATCGTGCCGTTTCCATGACTGCGTTTGCCCGTTCCGCACCATAAATCACATAAGACATTGGTGCCTTCATGACTTTTCAACCAAATTCCTGTACAGCCTAACCACCACATTGAGAAGGTTCCTGCTTCAACGACTTCTGATTCGATTTCTTCATTTAAGTAAGTTCCCCATTCCGGAAATGTACTTAATATCCAACTTTCTTTTGTTACTTCATTGACATGTTTGCTCATTATGATTGCTCCTTGTATGTTTGATATGACTTACAACTAAATCTTAATGGGTATCTGATGTTATGAAAACCCTTTTATACGACTTTCTATCTTTTATATGACTTTCTATCCATTTTTAATGATTTTCTTAGTATAATGAAAGCGGTTAAAGAACTTTAAACGAACTTCTCACTAAACAAGGTCATATATTTAATGAAAGTATCATTTAGGAGGCTTAACAATGAAGAACTCGCTGGCAAACATCGATAAACGACAAAAAGAGGTTTTGGAATTGCTGCAAAAGACCGAGCAGATGACCGCTTTAGAACTATCGGAAGCATTAGAGGTATCACTTAGCACCGTGCGCAGAGATTTAAATCTATTAGAAGAAAAGAATGAAATTATTCGCAGTTATGGTTATTGTTCCTATAATTACGATAATAAGACCGACTTTGACCAATCTGGTCCTGAAAGAATTAAACAAGCGATCGCAAGGGAAGCGAGTAAATATATTAGTGACTATGATACTTTATTCATTAATTCAAGTTCAACTGCCTTAAAAACACTCGATTTTATTCAATCAAACCATTTAACCGTCGTCACGAATAATGTAAAAGTAAATCACTCTCCCCACAGAGACAATTGCAACTACATTCTGACTGGCGGCGAAATGCGCTTTCCAAAGGAAGCGTTGGTTGGTGATATCGCCTTAAATACAATCTCATCGATGAATGCGGATGTCTGTATCATTGGTTGCAGTGGTGTGAGTGTTGAAAATGGAGTCACAACGAAAATCTTGAATGAGTCTACAATCAACGAAATGATGATCAACAAAACAATCAAGTGTAAAATTTTAGTTGCTGATCATCGCAAGATCGGGTTGACATCAAAGTTTAAAATTGCGGATATTTCCGTGTTTGATTATTTGATCACTGACCAATTTTGCTCTCAAAATGTCTTGACTGAAATTAAAAATACTGGTGTGAAAGTGATCCAAATTGACTAATGCTGATTTGCGCCATCAGAAAAGACCTCAGTATTGAACACTTGTGTCCAATACTGAGGTCTTTTCGAGATAAACTTCTGAAATTTTTTCAATATACTATTTTCTTTTCACTGGTACCCATATCTCCATGTCTTCACCTTGCGTGTAGACTTCCAAGTCTGGTCCACCAGAAGTCATTTCTCCAGTCATATATCCACTGTTTAACAACTCATACTCTTCCGATTCAGGGCCCCATTTCGTCACGATTTCGATCTGAGTTGTCCCGGCTGTTTTTCCCGTGCATGGGAAAACGGCCCACGTATTTGCCGGAACTTCTACTTCCTCCATGCCGTCAGGAGTTGCAGCTGTGGTTGCCGCGGCAATATAGTAATCAAATTTTTTACTATCCTCTGGATCAACATTATAAAAACTTGCTCCGATCACACCGAATGGTTCACGATTAATTAAAGGTGCTACCGTTTCTTGCTTATTACCAGAAATAAACTGATTCCAGAAAGCCTCACAATCTTTCATCCCCTGTTGATTTTCATTTGTGGAACTCATTTTTACGCCTGCTAATTTGAAACCTTCTAATTCTACGATTCTGTAATCCATTTTTCATTCCTCCATTTATGTGTGTTGGTTGTGTTTCTCTTTGCTACACTCATAATTTATCATCTCAGGAGGTGATTCTTAGCAGTGTGTCATGTTTGCTAGGGTTTCTCGTCATGTTTGCTCAAATAAGTTAAAGGTTAGCTTGAAGGAATAGTCGTCGATTGCATAATTAAGCTTGCCATGATACTTTTCAACGATTTGGCGGATTGATTTCAGTCCAAATCCATGGCTGCTCTTGTCTTTTTTGCGAGTTGCAAGTGAAGTGATTTTTCCATCAGTGCTGTTCTCGCAGGAGCCAACTAACGAATGATTAAAATAAACAAGTTTTAGCTGTACATATTTTCGCGTACTACTATGCTCACACGCTTCTCGAGCATTGTCCAAAATATTTCCAATTAATGATGAGAGATCAGAGTCGGAAAACTTCATCGTTTCTGGACACTTGATCTCAAACTCGCTAGTAATTCCCGCCTCCTTCATTGTTTGGAAATGCAGCCGCAACAGAGCATTCAGCCCAGTATGTTGGGTAAATGAAGGTAGTTCGCTTGAATCTAGCTGATTGATTAATTGGTTGATCTGCTGATTCGCATCATCCTCCTTATTGGCATCTAGATAGCCCACGATCGAATACAGATGATTCTTCAAATCGTGTTTGATTTTTCGAACTTCCTGTTGATGCTTTTCTACCTGCTGATAGTAGTCCTCCAGCAGTTCATGGCGCTGTTTTTGTAGTTGAAATTCCTGATTTTTCTTTGACATGTTATCCGACATTTCAAAGCTTAAATAAAATAGAATCAATAATAGAACGAAGCTAACTATTAAAATAAGATCTCTCGTGACGAACTGATTGGTTCCCGTCACACTAATGATCAGTATCCCGATCGAAAGACTGCATATGGATGCGATCAATAATTGCAAAATTGAAAAATTTCGTTGGATCGAAATGTCACGTTTCTTTCTAGCTGACCAGAAAGAAAAGACCATTAGAAAATTAATCAGCATAGCTATGCGGTTCCCTATTCCGCCAGAGCTTACGAAATCTAGTAAATTATCAACTGGTAAAATCAGTCGAGCCAGAATCAGCAGAATTCCCTCACTGATAATCGAAAAAACAATAAATAAGACAGCAACCAATCCTCTTTGATAGGCTTTTCCACTAAAGAAAAATTGAACACATAGCAGTAAAAGGACGGTGCTTAAGGTGGTTAAAACAGGACGGAAACTTCCTGTGCCAGACTCATTTGCTAGATTATTAATGAAATAGTATGGAACGCAGGTCAAGTAAATCACAAGAAAAATACTTTTTTTCGGAATTCGCGGTTTTGTTGAAAAAAAGCTGGAAAACAACAAACTTAAGCTCAAGGATGTTAAAATTGTGACCGGAATAAAATTTTCTAAAAAGGCCATCCGCATTCCTCCTTATTTTCTCTGAAAGTTTTTCCTTTTGATAGGTTGGATCGCATCCTTTAACGCGATAAAACAAATTGCTGAAATTGCTCATGAAAGGAAGTGTGAAATTTTTTACTGATGGGTAATTTTTCGCCTTCTTTTAAATAGACGAAATTACTCTCCACTGTACTCAAGCTCTCCAAGTTGATAATGATCGAATTGTGGATCTGGGCAAAAAGAATTCCCTTTACTTGTTCCCGCGCATCCTTCAAGGTTCCATAGTATTCATAGGTCTGTCCATCAGTTGTATGCAGAAAAATTTTTCGTCCGGAGCTTTCAATGTAACGAATTTGATTCAAGAAGAAAGTATAGATTTTCTTTTGCGACACGAATTGAAAAACGCCCTTACGTTTTTGCAAATAACGAACCGCTGAGGATAAAATGCTTAAGGCCTTTTCAGGATCAAAGGGCTTAATGATAAATTGAAAAGCCAAGACTTCAAAAGCCTCTGACATCAATTCCGCGTGACTGGTCATAAAGATAATCACCGCATCAGAATCCGCTTCTCGAATTCTCGCAGCCGTCTCTAAGCCATCAGTCCCCTCCATTTCGATATCCAATAAATACATATGGAAATAATTAGGAGACTGCGCCAAAAAATCCAATAAACGATCCCCCGAAAAAAAGACTTCCGTGTTGTATTTACTGGTTTCGCCATGGAAGACTTGTTCGACTAATTTTTCAATTTGACCGCTCATCAAGCGATCATCATCACAGATTGCAATATTCATGCCCATCTCCTTTTGATAACGTTTTCTCTAGTATACCTGAGAATTCTAGTCAGTTGTTTTTCAAATTGGAACTATTGGAATCAAATCTCTGATTTTTTTCTTAAAAGTTGGTTTAATCGACAACTCACAAGAAAAAGCTGCCGCATTTTTGCGACAGCCTCATGAACACTCTTATGATTTTTTACGATTAAATAGGAAATACATTCCCGCCAACAATACACATGAAGCTAGCGATACAATATGTCCGTTGCTTAGCCCTCGCAATAAGTGATGAATGAAATGATCCTCCACCAGCATAGTACCTGCCGTGTACGCGATCAATAACGCACCCACCCAGATTAACCAAGGGAAACGATCCATCAATTTCAAAATAACCTGACTGCCGAAAATAACAATCGGAATACTGATAATCAAACCTAAAACAGCTAACATAAAATGCCCATCAGCCACTCCAGCGATCGCCAAAATATTATCCAGACTCATCACCAGATCCGCAATAATGATCGTCCGAATCGCGGATAAAAGTGTCGTTTCGCTTTTGACTTCAGCCTCTTCCCCATTTGATTTCAACAAATCATAGGCAATATAAAACAACAAGACAGCTCCAATGATCTTCACATAAGGCACCGTCAATAGCTCAACTGCGATCAGCATCAATAAAATACGCAACACAACAGCCCCGGCAGTCCCAATCACAATCGCCTTATTTTGTGATGAAGCTGGCAGTTTTCGGGTTGCAAGAGCAATCACCACCGCATTATCACCACTTAATACTAAATTCAATACAATAATCGAAAGAATCTTCGATAGAATCGCAATACTCATTTACTTGTCTCCTCAGTTTTAAACATTTATCTTGTCTAAAATAGCACCTTTTACTGAAAAAAACATGAAAATGCACGAATTATTTGGTTTGAGAATTTCTTTTTAACGCAACAAAGGCAAGCTACCCGTTAGCTTATTAACCTGCTTCTTACTCCCAAAAAGCGTTAACCCAAAATAATCGATTGCAGATTCTGGAACCTGGGTCATTTTCTCGATATACTCAACGTAAGTTTTGCAGCCTTGGGCCACATCAAAAAAATCGACGACTGTTAGTTGTTCGAAATTCGGTTCATACAAACGCTCTCGCATATCTCGTAAAAAATCACGATTGCCTTTTAAGATCGGGATCGGAAATTCGATGATTCCTTGATGACGATAGCCGGTCTGGTCAATGACATCCTGACCAACAACTTCAGGAAATAATTTTCCAATCGTTACACCCATAACGGCCGTACTGTTCGCAATAATTCCCTGAGGCATTGTTTCATCTACAACCATGACACATTTTAACTCATTTGCTGGCATCTTCTTCCTCATTTCCTTTCGCAAAAATGCTGCGATATTGATTAGGGGTCAAGCCGATGAAGCGACTGAAATAATTAGTAAAGTGGCTCTGATCATAAAAGCCAGTCCGATCCGCAGTCTCGATTAAGCTACAGCCTTGCTCCAATAATTCCTTGGCTTTCACGATCCGATAAGTTTCGAGGTAACGATAGGGTGTAATGCCCTTTTCTCGTGTAAACTGCCGAACCAATGAATGCTTATTGAGATGAACCAATTTACAAAGCTGATCCAACGTGATCTTCTGGTCGTAATGAGCTTCTAGATACTCACAGATGACAGCAATTGGTTCTGGTGCCGGCAGCATTTGATCCTGCGCTTCCTGTGCGTAGTTCTGCAAAAGTTCCTCAATCAGTAAAATGAACAGCGTTTCTTTCTCAGACTTATCGCCTTCATTCATGAGTAGCTGATGCAATCGACTAAAATCCTCAGCCAACACTGTTTGACTCTGCATCGGTGCAAGAAATTTTGGCAGCTCCGTTCCTGTAAAGGGCTGAAAAATTTCCTTTTTAAGATTGATACAATGATAAGTAAGTCGACTACCATCGATTCCTTCGCAGCTGTGATTGTCATAGGGATTAAAGGTCAGCAAATCACCCGGTTCAAGTGCATAAGGCTGATTATTTACAACCATCGTTCGACGACCTTCTTCAATCAGTCCGACTACATAGTAATCGTGGAAATGATTGGGAAAATTTTGCGATACACCAGTAAAGGAATAGGCTTCAATCCCGAAATCCTCGTCATAACAAATAATTTTTTGATTCAATGTCTCGCCCCCTTTCTTTTCCTATTGTAACAAGTTGGCTGATGCAGTGCTTGGAAGATATTGACTTTATGGTATGATCGAATCAAAGATAAAATGGAGGCGAATACATTTGAAGCATAAAGACCATTACGACGATCAATATATTTTAGAGCTATCAGAAAAATTGACACGAGTCATGCCTGATTTTGATAAGGAAGCTTTTTCTAGTTCTCTGATCGGCAAACTGGAGGATAAGGAATTGTTTGCCCGCTTTGATTTTATTGTTGATGCGCTAGAAACAAATCTTGGATCAGACTATCGAGAAAATCTCCAAGCCTTCTACCAGATTCTCGGACCGGAGTTAGAACAATCAACCGGAATGTTCAGCTTTGGCTGGTGGCTATGGCCGATCGGTCGTTATGTGGAACGACATGGAAATAAAGATTGGAAAGCTTCTTTGGCTTTTTTGAAAGAATTGACCAAACGTTTTACTGGTGAATACGCGATCCGGCCTTTATTAAAAGAACATCCGCAAGAAGTGATGGATGAATTGATCGACTGGAGTAACGATCCGAATGTTCACGTGCGTCGACTAGCCTGTGAAGGAGTGCGAACTCGTCTGCCGTGGTCTGAAAAACTCTATATCGCTTTGGAGGAATTTGATCGTTATGCTGCAATTCTTACAAATTTGAAGGACGATCCTGAAAAATTTGTACAAAAAAGTGTCGGAAATAATCTCAATGATCTCTATAAAGATGCTCCGGAAAAAGCTGACTTTCTTATTAGCGAATGGCAAAAAACACCTACTACAAAAGCACAGGAATGGATCATCAAGCACGGACGCAGAAATCAAAAATAACGATAGACACAAAAAGCTTCCTTCAAAAATATTGAAGGAAGCTTTCTCATATTAATTTACTTTTTTTGCTCGTTTCATTACGAAGGCTAAAAGTACCATAATCCCACCGATCATAGTAACCAATAAACTACTTGATTCTTCACCGGTTTTCGGTAGCTGCTTGCTGCTTTGAGTGCGTGTAGGAACAGTCTTAGTACTTGTCACATTATTTCCTGTACCTGCTACATTTTTGGTTTCATCGTTTGTTTTAGTTGGCTCTTCTGTCGAGCGATTTTTTACAGTCAAAGTGATTGTCTTAGTACTCGTTTCACCTTCTGGTGTAGAAGCGTAAAACTCAATAGTGTGCTCGCCAGCTTCAACTAGCGTATTGTCCGCAACTTTTACTTTGATCTCGCCATTCGTTACTTTGAAACCATCGATCGTATCCGCTGAATTTTCTGTTTTGGCCCAGGCCATGATCATTTCTTCATCTAATTTATCCCCGACATACATCACTTTGTTTTCAACTAAAATGTTTGGTGTACGTTTATCAGCTTTTTCTTTTACTGTAACATCCATTGTTTTCGTAGTTGTCGCACCTGATGCTGCTAATGCTGTATAGGTTACTTTATAGTTACCGGCTTTCGTTGTATCGACAGTTGATTCCGCCCATACACCGACACCGCCTGCTGCACTTGCTTTGGTAAGTGCATCTTCCTTGCCCAACGCATTCAACACATGTGCTTGTGCAAAGCTGTAAGGATCAAACGCTTGACCGACCTCAAGGCTTAATGAGGCTTGCACATCTAACCGAATCGTATCATTCGTATCAAGTATAGTAATGTTCACGACTTTTTTAGTAATCGTATTGTATTCAGAGAGCACCGAAATCTCAACCGCAAGCTTTCCAGGCTTATCAGTCGAATGATGTCCAGCTACTACAATATTAGCTGTGGCAGTAGGTACGATACTTCCGTCAGGTTTTCTAACCACAACACGTTCACGAATCGCTTGGATATAGTCACTACCTTTTGGCAAACTAAAATCTGCAATTTCAAGATCATACATACCGATATTATCTTCAATCACTCGGATAATAGCACTTTGAGTAGCTGTATTTCCTTGCGAATTCGTCACGGAATATGTCAAAAGATATTCACCAACGGTATTAGTGTCCACTGTTCCGGTGACTGTAATCTGGGATGTTAAATCCCCGTCGGTCTTATCGCTAGCACTAACACCTTGCTTAGGATCAAAGCTGCTGCCCTTACGAATACTTTGGGTTGGCAGAATATTGATCGCAGGGTGTGTGTCTGTCGGGTTATTTGGTGGAAATGGATTTACATCTAACGGCTTCACTTCTTTTTTCTCTGTCTCCACTGTTGATGTGTTTGTCTCTTTTTCTGCTTCAACTGCTGTAGCTGTCTCTGTTTTTGGCTTTTCAACTGGGTTCACAGTACTGTTTTCAGTGGCTGGCTTCGTTGCCGTATTTCCAGTGTTTTGGCTACTCTCAGTTGTTGTGTTGGGTACTTCAGTTTTTTGGCTTGAACCTGTGGGATTTTCTTTCACAGGTGCAGCAATACTTGGCTGAGTTTTAGCTGCTTCCTCTACAGTTTTCTCCATTTCGCTAGTTGCTGTTTGAGACTCTTCTGTCGCAAGTGCCGTTGGTGCAGCAAGTAAGGCAGGTACTAACAATCCCGCAAGTGCTGCACATGTTAATTGTTTTCTTTTCATTTTTTTCCCTTTCTCTCTTCTACAAGAGACTTATTTCAACTTAAACCCTTTTTTAAAGCTACTCTCAAATCACATTTAATAAAATCGTTATTTTATATTCCTTCGAACCTGTTAAAAGCACTTATAAAATAACCGCTATAAAAAAATGATAGTAACTTCTTACAAACGATACCATATAAAAATCATTGAATCAACAACGTTTTCAATATTAAATAATCGTCATTATTTTTATTTTATATTATTTTAAAAAACAATAAATAAAGATTCCCTTATTAAAAACAACGTTACTTTTTCTAGTAGAATAAATTTACGCAAGAAACAAATTTAATAATTAAACTCCTTTGTTCAACCTTTAATTTCAAAACAAGCTTTTTGTCTTAAAAATTTTTGTCATCGTTTTCGAGATCAGAGCAAACAAAAAGCGGAAAACAGCTCTAAATAGCCGTCTTCCGCTTTTTCAAAATCAGCAACAATAATAGTATACAAATCCCTGAGAAAAATAAGTAAGGATTAAATTGTTCTCCTGTTTTAGGATAACTGGTGGATACTTGAACATTGACAATTTTTGTATCTGGTTTTTCTTGAGAAGAGATGATTGTCTGCTCCTTTGCTGTTCCTAATAGCCCAGTGACTTGAATCTCACTTTCCACATAAATGCCTCCTTAGTTTAAGGCGTTACAATGGGATTTCCATTCTTATCTAAAGCTTCAAATGCTAAAGTCAACGCATGAGCTGTCTTTTCAGCGTTCTCTTTGTAATACTCATCTTTAGTAGTTCCAGAATATTGGTATAATGTGTCATTCGTATAGCCACCATAAGGATCTGTCTCTACATTTAATTTCCCTTGATTATTTGCCAAGGTTAAAAATGCTCTGCTTCCTGAACCTTTCAAGTCAACCTCCTGATCAGCAGCTGTGTAATCTTTTCCGCTGATTTTTAATTCGTCAACGTTGTTTAAATTTCCAGAAGTGACAGTAAAATCAGCAACAGAAATCTTCACCCCGCGGCCTGAATTATTCTTAATCGAATAATAAGGTGATTCGATGGTTTTATGCGCTGTTTCTTTTGTTGTATAAAAAATATTGGCTGTATCTAGCGTAACGTTAATCCAATCGTCAGAATTCTCATCAATATTTGGTGCGTTTTCATCCTCGTTGTCCTGCCCTAATGAGCCGTTGACGGTAATTGATGCAGAACTTTTCCCATTCACCTCATCCTCTGCTGCATAAATACTTGCTGCCCCGCCAAATAAAATACTACCTAGTAATAGTCCACTAATAATTTTTTTCATTTCCCATTTCTCCATTCATTTTTTAAATTTATTTTTTGATGTGAATCATAATTTTAGCTGCTACCTCTCCTTTCTTTTCTTTGGTTTTATCATCATATAAAGAGAATTTTGCGGTTGCCGGATAATCTCCTTTTGATAATCTCTTTTCTAATTTGGCTTCCTTGACCTCGTATCCTGGTCGGATAGCGCCTGATGTATAGATCAATTCCCCATTGTCGTTACGAGTAATTTCTACGTTAACTGGATAAGCATTATGTGCTGGGTTCTGGATAATCAATTCACCAGCTTGATCGCTGCTTTCAAAAGTCGCTTCTGGCGCAATCACCATATTGAATTTACTTCGGTCAACTTTTTCCTGGGCCATTTTCTTTAATTGTGCACTGCTGATTTTAGAAGCATCCTTGTCATCCGGTAAAAATTCACCACTTATAATTGACACCGGCTTCGCTTCTTCTTTAGTAAAAAAATAGATGCCTACTCCAGCCAAAGTTAATAATAATAGGAGTAAGACTACGAGCCTTTTTTTCTTATCTTTTTGTTTTTCCTGTTCCACTAAGGTTATTCCTTTCTTTCCGCAGTCAAAGTCAATTGATACTGAACTTTCTGCGCTGTTCTTGCATCACCGTAATAGATTCCGGAAAATCCTAACTTAGTAGATGATTTCCCAGCTAAATCTGAAAATGATAACGGTGCTTCATGTAATGAATTTGTTAAAACGCCTAATTTCTGACCTTGCTCTGTCAAATTCAGAAACAAATCTTTTTGATTTCCTTCAACCGCTTGAGATAGCAGCTGAATACCTGAAGGATTTGACAATTCCTGCAAAGCTGTCGCTTGAAGCTTCACTGGAAAAGAACTGTGGTTATCAATCGAATACTCTGCTGCTGCATGAACCGCTTGTTGGTTCTGTCCTTTTTCAGTATAAAAAGCCACCTCAACAGGAAAATTAATATCAAGCATTTCCTGAGTTGTTTTGAAGGGGACTTCCAACCACTCACTCGATTGACTATCAGGATCGGCTTTGATCCGGACATAGAGCCAGTATTCCGTTTGTTCCTTTAGTTTCGAAAAAACTACAGATTCATCCAAATGAACAGCCTGCTTCTGCTCGATGAATCCATCTCCCTCCGCTGCTGGATTAATTGATTTTTGCGCATATAGTTTGAATTCCGTGCGGCTAATTAAGTCATCATTATCATGTAATAGATACTCTGCTAAGTTAAATGTTGCTTCATTGACACCAGCCTCATAATCAACCTTTCGTAATTCGATGGGAGGGTTCAATCGCTTCAGCGTTATACTTTCAGCATTCTGAAGAATTGTCTTTTCTTCGTTTGTGAAATCCGGTGTTTTCGGTTCAACGGTTCGGGTAATATCCTTCAGAATAGTCCAAACACCTGGGTCTAATTGTGGCGTCAGCTTTAAAGGAGCTGTGTCCTCATTCGTAACTATCTCGTACCCATTCGTATCTGCTCCAAATTGGTTGAATGAAAAGGTATTCGAAACACTTGCGAAGCCAATTGGATTGAAATTACTTCCAGCCTTCGCTTTAAAATGCAGACGTTTTGTGTTGTCGATCTCAAATGTAGAACCTTGTCCAACTGTCCGATCAAAAACTGTTTCATCATGAGTCACGTTAAAATTTCCGATCGAATTCGGCAAAAATTTGATTTGACTGCCTACAGCAATTCTTATATTACGGGGATAATTCATAGAAAATTCTGCACCTTCTCCTACAGTAATGAAGCTTGGTTTATCAAAATAGAAGAAATAGCCATTATCAGGATTCGTGCCTGTTACAAGTAATTTAGAATTTTTCCCTAACGAAATACGGCTATTGTTTGTTCCATCAGAGTAGCTAAAGCTATGATTCGAAGTGACATCCAATACGGCATCTTCCTCCAATGTAATACTGCTAGGGTTTTCCGGCAGCCAAAATAAGCCGATCGTCCCACTAGTATTCTGCACAATTTTTGTATGACTACCGGCAGTAAATACAAAATTATTGCACTCAGCAAACTCTTCACCACTTCCCATTGAACCATCCACTTTTTGTTGCATAAAAAGATTGGTTCCATGAAAATAGATTTTTCCTGTAGAATGCCGAAAATAGAAAGGCTGAGCAATTTTATCGGAAAAATAATTGACATTCGTGATATGTAATTCACTCTTTGCAGCACTTCGCATAATGCCATAAAGCCCCTCTGCTCGAACTGTAAAATCTGGTGAGCCAAAGGTCATATTTTGTAGCGTGATGGTTATTCCTGCCGTAGTAGAGTTGAATCCATGTTCTCCGTAATAAGAAATTTGACGGTTATTCCCATCAATCACCACATCGGCTGTGATTGTGGCAGCAGCATTGCCAATCACAAAAACTTCCGAAGATTCTGCTAATTTTATGTAAGGTTCCTTATTTTTTAACGCGAGCTGCAACTCACTTAATGTGCTTACAATCGCCCATGATTCTTCATAGTTCTGAGCTCGAGAGGCAACAGATTCTGTAGGTACACTTGTCGTATCCAAATCAGTTGGTAGCTGGCTCTCAACCTTTTCAGAATCTTCAGTCATTGTTGCACTCTGTTCTGTCTTTTGATTAAATGAAGACTCACTAGTCCTTGTTTCTGCCTGAACATAATTAGTAAAAAACAATCCTAAACTTGTAAAAAAACAAATCAAACTAATATATAATCTTTTATTCATTGTATCGACTCCAAAAATTTTAAAACTTCGCCAATAGTAGTACTATAAATAAAAAATAATCAATTAACAATTTCAAAATAAAACAAAATATTCAATAACACTTGTCATTGAAATTTGTGATTTTAATCATTAATTATTTAAAATAGATATAAATAAATAATAATTACAATTAATATCATCGCGATTTTACCTCTGAAATTATTTGAAAGAAGCCCATAACACTCAAACATTTTCTGCTTTTTTTAAATTTCTGATCGATTATCCCCTCTTTTTTTGATCATTTGTTCTTAAAAAATATTTTTTTGAAGAAATTTGACTAAAATTAAATTGTATTTTGAAGTTAAATTAATAAAAAAAGCTTGATCTGATGTGATCAAGCTAGTAGAGACTTCTTTTCTATTGTTCTTAAGATACGGTAAGAATCATTTTTTCTGTTGGATAATTAATCTCGACAATTTTTTGGCTGGGCAGAAAGCCAAGATTTAATAGTCGCTGCCGATAACCAATATCCAATTTATCGGATTCCCTAAAGGTTGTCGTATAAAGCAGCTGCGGTCTTTTTTCACTGATTACACTCGTGAGTAGTTTTTTCTCTAGATCCAATTCCCAACATGTGGGTAATACTGTGAGGTTCTCGATTTTTTGCATCTTGGAGTCAAGCAGCAGTAATCCAACAATTCGTCCTTTTGCCCAAGCTAGATAACAATTCCCTTCATTAATAAACATATGTAATGAATGAAGATACGCCTCCTTCTCTAAGTAAGGAAGGGCCCCTCGCATCAGTTGAGCAAATGCAAGAATCAGTTCTTGCTCCTTTATTTTCCCCTGGCGAATTTGAATATCTTGCTTTTCAACCCAAAGCAGATAGTCAGCTGCGATAAAAGGTTCCTGAATGAAGAAATCCTTTTTCTGCAAACGAAAACGGTTCGGTGTAAGCTTATAAAGCTCTTCGAAGGCTTTCGTAAAGGCCTGCTGGCTCTGATACCCCAGTTGCACCGCTATCTCAAGAATTCTCTGATCTGAATAAAGTAACCCTTTGGCAGCCTCATTCAATCGGCGGCGCTTGATATAGTTATAAAGAGATTGATGAGTCGTCTCTTTGAATTCATGCAGCAGATAATATTTTGAATAGTGAAGCTGCTTCGCTAGTTCTTCCAGTGTCATCTTTTCATGAAGATGCTCCTCCACATACGCTGTAATGCTGGTTACCAACTGAGAATTATTCATTGATCTCACTTCCTTTGAAGAAAATAAAGAGCGTGCATCGCTCGTGTTGCGGCAACGAATAATTGCTTTCTGCCTAATAAGCCAGGATATGTTGCTTCGTCTGCGTCAACCACGATTACCGCATCAAACTCCAGACCTTTCGACTGAACAAGGGGGCAAATGGATAGATTTTCCTGTAAGCTTGTCGATTCATCCGCCAACACTTCGCAGGCTAGTCCTTGACTTTCTAATAGCTCTCGCCATTCATGCGCTCGTGCTAAGGTCTTTGTAATTAAAGCAATCGTTGCTAATTCCTGTTTTCTTAACTGTTCGACTAATTCTATTATACTTGATATTTCCTCCGACTGAGAACCAACCATCCGTTTTTCTGGTTTCCTACCATGGCGCAAAACCGGTTCAATCGTTTGATCCCCAATAATTTTTTTCGCACAGGAAATAATCTCATAGGTCGAGCGATAGCTTTTTGTCAGGTAAATCGATTGGGCGCTTGGGTAATAATTTTGTACGTCGGATAAATGCATCTCATTGATCGTAGTCAAGGACTGAGTAAAATCACCAATTAGCAATACCGGACAGGTAAACATTTTTTTGAATACTTCAAACTGGATCGGTGTGTAGTCCTGCATCTCATCGATAATCAAATAGCGAATCGTTGAAAATTCATCCACCCCTTCAAGAAATAGTCGAATATAAATAATCGGGAATAAATCAGAGTAGCTTAGGGCTTTTCGCATTTCAAATCCTTGCTCTGCTAAAAAACTTTGATAAAGTTTAGTGCTATTGGTATTGTTGAACATTTTCTTCAAACGACTGACTAGTTGTTTTTTCGTCGGTTTTCTTTTTGGCTGAAATGGGCGGACACGCAGATTTTCCAAAATATCCTCTGCGATTAGTTGAAAGCGTTGAAAAATCGATTTCTTATGATACGCCTTGTATCGCTTAAGAATAAACTCCGCATCGTATTCGTAATCACCGATTAAGATCGGGTGTGGAGAGAAGTTTTCGATTTCTTTAAGATAGGTCTTCAAATCAGCAACACATTTCTTGGTAGAGAGATATCGAACTCGTTCGTTTAGTTGCGGCTGTTTTTCTAAATAGAGCATTTCAATTTCCTGAAAACGAGAAGGAACATTGTCAGTTCCAGCTATTCTTTGTCCAAACTCATCAATCGTCCATTCAGTCACTGGCTCTTCACCCAGTTCAGGCAGCACCTGTGCGATAAACCTGCTAAATGTACGATTGGGAGAAAGAATCATCACTTGATCTGACGTAATACGATTGCGAAAATGATAAAGTAAAAAAGCGATACGATGCAGCGCAATGGATGTTTTACCTGATCCTGCCACTCCTTGGATGATCATATCCTTTGAGCGGCTATCGCGAATCACTTGATTTTGCTCCTTTTGGATCGTGCTGATGATGGTCGACATCTGTCCGCCCTTTTGCTGCCGCAGTTCATTTTGCAGCACCTCATCAAAAACTGTCGTGTCAGACTCCACTACATAATCGATTGCCCCATCCTTAAACTTGATCTGCCGTTTTCGTTGAATGTCACCAGAGACTGTTCCTGCTGGCGTTTGAAAATGTGCTTCTCCTAAGTCATAATCATAGAAAATACTCGCAATTGGCGCTCGCCAATCATAGATCAACAGTCCCTCTTCCTTCGTTGAAAATGAAAAAGAGCCTACATAGATTTTTTCCGCTGTCTGTTCACCGTCATAAACAAAATCCACTCGAGTGAAGTAAGGATTCTTTTTTTGTTTCTCCAAGCGAATCAATTGTTTTCCGCTAACCGTCTCCGCTACTTGCTGCTGATCTAAAAGTCGTGAATTGATAAACATTTCATGAGGATCGATCTCTCCCTTATAATCAACCAGATACTGATGAAATTGCTGCGTTTCCGTTGAGAAATGAAGCAATTCCTGCTGAAGACTGGTTTCCTTTTCCTCAATCTCCTTACGAATGGCTTGCCATTCCTGCTGCTCTTCCATTAAACTGTCCATCGTAATCACCTCTCACAATTGTGGTCAAATAAATAGTATAAATGAGAGGTAGAACTTTTTTTGCATCAATGTTGTGGTCTTTTTTAAGAGACATACGTTCAGATAAATAAACTTGATATTGTTGAAAGAAAAAAGCGAGATGCATTGTTGTGCATCCCGTTTATTTTGGAAAATTTATTTAAATGAAGGGTAAAAGATCATTCGTTAAGTATTTAGAAAATTTTTAGTTTATCAATGTCACTACATATTTGGTCGCGCTAACGCCTTTTTTCAATTCGTTTAAAACGGTTGGGATTGAAGATAATTCTGTTCCCATTACTTGGACTTTAGGAGCCGGAACGAATTGTTTCGTACTGAATGCTTCAGGCAAATACTCTTTGAAGATCGCTGTTCCCACCTCAGTATTTCGTATATCGCTGCCCCAGATAGAAGATAGTTGAACATTGCGTGTATTTCTGAACAATGATCCTAATTTAGTTAATAGCGCTGGTTGTGCACAGGCAATTTTCGTTTTAGTCGTAGACCCTTTAAGGATTTTTAGAGCAGACTGAAGAGAATTTTGGACAATAGCGAATATCCCGCTTAAAGGAGCACCACTAAGACAATCAGCAATTTTTTCTTCTACGTTTGCCTCATGATAGTCAAACACAAATTCAGCCCCAAGTGATTTAACATAAGCAAAATTCTTGGCAGAAGCAGTGGTGATCACACGGTAGCCAGCGGCAGCGGCTAACTGAATCGCGTTACTACCAACTGCGGAGGAGCCTCCTAAAATGACAACAAATTGATCACGTTTAACTGGATCAACCTTTGGAAGTCTCAAACCAAGATGTTCCCTTTCAAATAAACCTGTAGCTGCGGTTGATAACGCGATGGGCAACCCCGCAGCGGCTGAATAGTCGATAAATGCGGGAATAGGCGAAGTCATTTTTTCATTTAGCAGGCAATAATTCTGAAAGGCCCCTTCTTTTGAAGAATTTACCTCTTTCTCGGTTCCCAAAGCAAGTCCCATCACACGATCACCCACCTTGAACGTGGTGACCTCACTTCCAACCTCGACAACTTCGCCTGAAACATCTCCGCCTACGATTGCTGGATAGTTCAACCAAGGCATGATCAGTCTACGCTGCATTCCTTGAAGAGCATCAACAACGTTCATTCCTAGAGCATGAACCTTCACAGTCATTTGTTCGCTTCCTGGATGTGGATAGTCTGCTTTAGCAACCTCGAATTTTGCAGAGGCACTCTTCAACCACAAAGCTTCGTTCATGATTGAATCCTTTGAATAATTACTCATCTTCATTCTCCTTTAGTGAATTGATCGCACTAAGTACCTGCTCCATATTCTTAATTAGTGACGAGGCATTTTCTTCACCCATTTGCTTAATAATCTTTTTGATAGCCAATTGAATAGTTTTTACTACTTTTTTTGCGTGAGCTTCTCCCTTATCCGTAAGTACTACTCGAACTTTTCTACGATCTTCTAAATCTAGTTTTCTAGCTATTTCACCACTTTTTTCTAATTCATTTAGAAAAGTGGTGATGCGGGCAGGTGGCAAATTGCAGGCTTTACTAATCTCACTAGGCAGCACCTCTCCTTCTAAGTATTGAGATAAATAAACGAGTACAAGTGCTCTTCCTTCAGAATATTTTCTCAATTCTTTGACCGCTTCCGTATTTTTTATTGCTATGTACGTTGAGTAAAACTCATTTACTAATTCGTCCATTCTCTACTTCCTCCTAATCGATAGTCCTTTATCTCTTTATATAATTATAAAACAAAATTATTCTATTGTAAAATAGTTTCGTTTTGTAACTAAATTCCGAAGCACTAAATGATCGAGAAAATATGAATACTTTCGATTGAACAAAAAAACGAGACTTTACTACTCGTCTCGTTCTCGTGAATCTTATTGTTTTTAATCGTTACGATTTGTCGGAATTATTTTAGACCTTTTACAAAGCGTTCCGTGATTTCCTTAGGTCGTGTGATGGCGCCGCCTACGACGATTCCACACACGCCCATGGCTTGAATCTTTTTCGCTTGTTCCGGTGTATGGATCTGTCCTTCAGCAATCACAGGCAGGTTGGCCTCGACTAATTTTTCAATCAATTCATAATCTGGACCCTGAGCTGTTCGGGTAGCTGTCTCAGCTGTGTACCCGCTTAATGTCGTCCCAACAAAATCAGCGCCAGCTTCAAAAGCATTCATTCCTTCTTCAAAGGTAGCGATGTCCGCCATCAATAATTGATCCGGATAGTTCTCCTTGATCTGTTGAATGAATTGATTGATCGTCAATCCATCGTGACGTTTACGCAGGGTACAGTCCAAGGCGATCACCTCCACACCTGTTTCTACTAGCGCATCGACTTCCTGCATACTAGCAGTAATAAAGGGTTCCTCTGGCGGATATTGTTTTTTGATCAAGCCGATCATCGGCAGGTCCACCACAGCTTTGATCTCCCGGATATCTCGTACAGAATTTGCCCGAATCGCTACCGCGCCACCTTCTTTTGCTGCTAAGGCTAAGAGCGGCATCACTCCGCCTTTTTCACTATATAATGGTTCCCCCGGTAAAGCCTGACAGGAAACGATTAAGCCATTTTTTATTACGGTCAAAAATTCTTCTCTAGTCATTTACTTCTCTCCAATCCAGTCTTTACATGATTCCCGTATTATCCAAATAATACTAAAAGATTAACATGACCAAAAAAATCTGTATAGACAAAAAAAGTTCTCACCTCAAAAATCTCAAGGTGAGAACGTGATTAATCTTTTTCTATCGCAACCAAACTCTGTTTCAGCTTTATGACTTTCTCCCTGTAAGAGCCTGCTTCTTCATTGAATAAGGCAGAGGTTCCCACTACATAAAGGTTCGCGCCATATTTGCTGATCGCTGGAGCCGTCACTGAATTGATATTGCCATCCACTTCTATCAGCGGTTTGATTGGCCTCGTTTCCAGCTGACGATTCAAGCGTTTGAGTTTCTCCAAAACCTTTAACTGAAACTTTTGTCCTGCGAATCCTGGATTAACGGTCATTACAAGAATCAGTTCGATGGAATCAAGGTAAGGAAAAAGCATTTCGATCGGCGTCTCAGGATTGAGCGCAATCCCAGCTTTGATCCCTTTGTCATGAATCTTCTTCAATAGTGTTGCCGGTTCCTTTGTCGTCTCGATATGAAACGTCAGATAGTCAGGTGCCAGTGGGGCAAACATTTCAAAGTATTTCTCTGGATCAACACAGGCCAAATGAACATCAGTAGTGAATTTTCCTGTCTGAATGATCGGTTCTAAGACATAAGGCGCCATCGCCAAGTTGTTGACATAAACACCATCCATCACATCGCAATGCAGCCAATCGATTCCGGCTGCCTCCAAATCCTGCAATTCTTGTCCTAATGCTAGTTGATTTCCACACATGATTGATGCTGCGATTTTTTCCATTTCCGCTCCTCCATCAATGATTACACTAAAAGCTACGGCTTCATAAAAATCTCCATCGCTGCTTTTACATTATCCTTCATTGCTGCGGTGGCACTTAGCGAAAGCTCATCGAAGAAAACAGAATCGCCTGAATTCTTTTCCAAGCATTCCTGAACAGCCTTGCCAGCAGCTTTATTCATGTAGGTATAATAGTTGATTTTACAGATGCCGTTTTTGATGGCGGTTCGATAATTTTCTTCTGAAACACCTGAACCGCCATGCATGACGAAAGGCACATCAATTTTTTCTTTGATTTGCAGGATTCGATTTAAATCAAGCTTCGGCTCCTTCAAATAAATCCCATGAACAGTACCAAAACCAATCGCCAAACAATCGACACCGGTCTCTTCAACAAATGCTTTGGCTAAATCAGGATCAGTGTAAACATCCTCTAAGTCTTCGTAATCTTCACTTGAATCAGAGCCTCTGCCCTCACCGCCGCCGACAGCTGAGGTGAAAATATGTCCTAGCTCGGCTTCAACACTCACGCCAGCCGCATGAGCGATTTTGACAATTTCCTTCGTTTCTTCTAGATTCACCTCGTATTCCTTGCTGGAGGCATCATACATCACCGAGGTGAAACCTAAGCGAATCGCCTTAACGCACATTTCATAGGAGGCTCCATGATCCAAATGTACCGCTACTGGAACCTTCGCCGCTTTAGCATATTGCAGCATGATCGGCCCGATCTCTTCCAACCCAATCAGATTTTCATGAACCTCGGCATGCTGCAAAATAACCGGGGAACCCAGTTCTTCAGCTGCTTGAATCACACCGCGGATTGCTTCAAGATTCGGTACGTTAAAGGCTCCGACCGCATACTTTCCTTCCTTCGCATCTTTTAACAGTTCGTTCAATGTTACTAACATGAATCTTCCTCCTCGTTTTATTTACTAAAACGATATTCAAGATTTGTTGAGAAAACATCGGTATAGACATAGGAAAGTTCAATCGGCTTCCCTTCCCAATAAGCCATGTTATTTACGACCATGACCACAGCAGGATTAGAAATGTTCAAATATTCTATTTCTGAATAATTCGCCATTCGAGCACTTACCCGTTGACTGACGATTTCTGGAAAGATTTCAAATTGATTTAAAACCTTCCAAAGCGATTTATCTGTTAAATCAAAGGAACCGATCTCTGGACAGCGATTGAGGGGAATGAAGCTTTCTGATAAAGAATAGACCGCGCCGTCGACACTCCGTAAACGCAAAAGATAGAAAACGTACTCATTTTCCGCTATCTTAAGCTCTCTACTTAATTTTTGATCTGCTTGGATCACGTTTTTCTTCAGCACTTTAGAGCTGATTTTCTTTTTACGTGAAACAATGTCCTCATAAAACCCAGAAATATGCATACTCGAAACAATCTTGACATCTCGATTGGGAATAATATACCCTTTTCCTTCTATATAAGTAACAATGCCTTGTCTTTCCAGTGACTCTAACGCACGCTTGATTGTTGTCCTGCTCACATTGAAACTTTCTGATAGCTTTCGTTCACTGGGAAGCGGTTTTCCTTGTCCGCTCAACACTTTGGCTAAATTTTGAATATCATCACTGATTTTTTTATACTTTGGAATAAACTCTTCCACTTTATAATCCTCCCTTCACTCGTCTTGTCTTGGATAGGGAGATCCTAAAGATTTCTATCAAAACAGACAGGCAGCTACATAATAAATTATTATTCGATCAATTGGATTTTCACTATTGATTATAACTGATTTTTTATACAACTACCTACCATACTATAGTTGCCGATGTTACTTTTTTTGTTTTACAGCTTAAAATCTTACTACCACACGATATTTATCCCCTTTGATCGCGGATTCAAATCCCTTCACGATTTCTTCAAATGAAACGATTTCGCTGATAAATGGGCGCATGTCTATTACCCGTTCGCTGATCATTCTGGATGCCCGAACAAAATCACGACTGTTCGAATTAGCTGTTCCAGCGATGGAATAGCCGCCTTTATGCAGCTTGTCGGGACTAAAGCTAACGGGTTCGTCTGGATAGAAGGATGAATAAAGGATCACTTTACCAGTATTCGACACCAATTCCACCACTTCTTCCGCTACGCTATGAATCGGAGTTGTATCAAAGACTACATTCGCTCCTAAATTGCGGCTGATTTCTTTGACCTTTGCCGAAAGATTTTCTTTAGAAGAATCAACGATATAGTGAGCGCCAATTTTTTTTGCCAGTGCCAATCGCTCTGGATTTAAATCGCAAGCAAGAACGCGTGCGCCGCTTTTCACTGCCAACGCAACGTGCAGCAAGCCCATGATGCCACAGCCGATGACCACCACAAAATCCCCATATTGGATATCCGCGGTCTCGCAGCTATGAACCACGCATGACAACGGTTCGGTTAAAGCCGCTTCTTCAGGCGTTACGCCAAAATAATGAAAAAGATGCTTCGGCTCTACCAGCATATACTCTGATAATCCCCCCATCCCCTTGTGCGGAAGTCCTT
The DNA here is from genome assembly GCF_051713785.1 of Enterococcus sp. DIV0187. Lineage (NCBI taxonomy): Bacteria > Bacillati > Bacillota > Bacilli > Lactobacillales > Enterococcaceae > Enterococcus > Enterococcus sp. DIV0187. Next base: position 3,652,039 of record NZ_JBIOQO010000001.1, on the reverse strand, counting down.
CTAGATGCTTACTGTGATTGAAATCGATACAGTTCTGTTCCTCACCGCTCTTACAAAAATCACAGTCCCCACAAGCGAGGTTTGTGCCGAAAACGACTTTATCGCCAATCTGCCATTTCGTCGGATCAATTTTATTTCCTAGCGCCACAATCTCTGCTGCGATCTCATGTCCTCCGATGAACGGATATTCGACTTTTTTTACCCCCGTATATACCCGCTGCTCCCAAGTACAAAGCGCGCAGGTCTCAATTTTTATCAGAATTTTATTTTCTGAAACCTCCGGTAATTGACACTCCTCAATTCGCAAATCCTTGATTCCATAAAAAACTGCTGTCTTCATTTTCTGTCCCCTTCCTAACGATTGCCTAGAATATATTGAATGCGCCAAACAGCACACCAATAGCCACTAAAATCAGCATCACCCTCGTCGACTTCATTTTTCTATTTTTAAGCAGATACAGCGTCAGTAAAGTGATTCCCAGAGGCAGGATTCCTTTGAATAATTTATCTAGAATATCTTCCTGCAGCCCGAGCTTCACGGCACCGACCTTGATCACAAACGGAGAAGAAACAGAGACGAAATTGGCCGTCAAGGCGCCCAAAACAATCGCTCCCATTGCCGATGCTCCGGTGATCAAATACTGTAGAATATTGCTGCTGAGGATTTTTTCGATCCCGGCTTTCCCCATCTTGTATCCCTGCATCCAGACAAAATAAGCAAGTGAAAACATGATACCGAACATTAATAATCCATAAACAACGGGTCCCATCAGGTTTCCTTCAGCACCAAGACTGACACCGAAGGCCAGCAAGATAGGCGTCAATGTCCCCTGCCATAAGGTGTCGCCGATCCCGGCAAAAGGTCCCATCAAACCTGTCTTGATCCCATTGATGGCATCATCCGTGATCGGGGCGCCATTTGCCCGGTCCTCCTCCATTGCAATGACCATCCCGCAAATAATTCCACCGAAATGCGGTTCCGTATTAAAGAACGCCATGTGTCTCTTCAATGCATTTCGATATTCTTCTGGATCATCGGCATAAAGCTTTTTAATAATCGGACTCAGAGAATGAACGAGTCCCGTTGCTTCCAGTCGTTCGTAGTTATAATTCGCGTGACTGAAAAAAGTCCAACGCCAAAAGGAGCGAGTGACATCCTTTTTTGATAATTCCTTTTTTGGTTTTTGAACTTCATTTTCTAATGATTGCTCCATCTTTTTTCCTCCTAACTAAAACCGCCGATTTCATTTCTAGGTGTGATGGTGTAAAGATACGCAATAATCGCACCTAAAACAGCAATGACGATAACATCCAACCCCATGTAGATCGACATCACAAACCCTAAAATGAAAAACAGCATGGTATTCGGCCGATTGATCGAACGCAAATTCATCGCGATTCCCAGCGCTGGTAATAACCCGCCGATTACTTGGAGCACGTGCAGCGGCGTTCCTTCTAAATACCCGAGAATCGTTGTGACCGCTCCTGCACCATAATAGGCTGCTAAGGTAACTGGGATGACACTAATCAGAAACAGAATGATCTGCGGTGGTACCACATGTAAAAAATTGATCCGATCCAGATTTCCTTCATCAGCTGCTTTATCCGCCATATGAACAAAGAAAACATCAATCGTCATATGAGCCACCCAGATGACGGTTCCTAATAGTCCGATAGGCATAGCCAAAGTTACAGCCGTTTGCGGGTCAGCTCCCGAAGCGATCGCTAACGCTGTTCCCAAAGTCCCTGCTAATCCAGGATCAACCGGTGCTGTCCCGCCAGCCGAAATGAACGCAATATAAGGCAATTGGATCGCTGCACCAATAATCACACCCTGAACGGGGTCTCCTAAAATAATTCCTACAACTGTTCCAGCGCCCAAAGGCTTCTGCATGAAGGAAATGCTTCCTAATAACGAGAGCCAAGGCGTCCCTGTTACGCCTAGGTAATAAACAACCCCAATTAAAATTGCTTGAATAAAAGAAATTTCCATTGATACCCCTCCCTAAGTTAATAGTTTCGCTACATCAATCGCTTTGTCTTCTGCAATGATCTGAATGGTGACCGTTGCCCCATGATCGATCAGCTTTTTGAGACTGGCTTTCTCCTCTGAAGAAGCCGAAATATTTTTATAAAATTTTGTTCGGCCTTCCTTTGCACCCATGCCGCCAATATTTACTTTTTCCAATGCGATGCCCTGCTCCATCAATTCAACATAAGCCCCAGGTGATTTTGCCAAAAGAATGACCTTATCTGATGCTGCTAGTTGCTTGATGGCTTCAACACCATCATAAATACCAAAGACTTCTGTTTTGATATTCGCCGGCGCTACAGATGTCATGATCATCTTTAGAAACGTATCATTCGCTGTTTCATCGTCCACAATAATAATTCGATTAGCCCCAGTGTAGTTGAGCCATGAGGTCATAACCTGACCATGAATCAAGCGATCATCAATTCTTGCTAATACAATACTCATTATTAATCCCCTGCCTTTGCGATTAAATTGTTATATACTTCGTTCAAATCTTGAAGGCTTTCTTTGCCGCTGACTAACGCGGTTTTAGCCAATGCCTCGATATCGGTTGAAAACTCACGATTCACCACGATTTCCAACAGCATCGCCATGTTCACGCCCGAAAGCACTTTCATTTTGTTTGTTGTTAAAAGCTTCATTACTTCATTTCCGGGAGTTCCGCCATAAAAATCTACTAACACAATCACTCCTTCTCCAGTATCCAACGCTTCAACTTTTTCCTGAATCTCCTCCTTCAGTCGAACAGGACTATCTCCATGATACAAACCAACGGACGCAGAACACTTTACTTCCCCAGCAATAATGGCAATTGAATTCAACAGCGACTTCCCTAAATCCCCATGAGTAACAACTAACAGACCAATCAAACAAAACCTCTCCTTCCAAAAAGCCTTTGGTTCTAAAAAAGAACCATTGGCACTATTCACAAATCAAATATATATCCGTTTCATTTTTTTGTCAATAATTTTTTGAAACCATTTTCAAAAAGCGGAAAATGAGTTCTGTATACAAACAAAAGAATCGTATCCATTTTCAAAAAAATATCTTTTATTTGTATATTTGGCTTTATAACTAATAAGATTTTCACATTCTCTGCTAGTTAGATGGTAACTTTTCAATGGTTCAAAAAAAGTCAGTTCTGCTTTTAATACTCAAAGCAAAACTGACTCACTTACCTATTCAATTGTTCAAAAAAATTTGTTTTATTCCTTGATCTTCGTCGCAGCTAAACTAAAGTCTGCGATTGCAGTTCTAGTTTTTACGATATCTGAAGTTTCATTGGTCAGTACGACAATCGCAAATGGATTATCTTCCGTCAAAACCAACCCGATATCATTTTCAACATTTTGCTGTTCACCCGTAATATTTGCTACGGGGATGTTGTCCGGCAATTTTGCAGGAATCTTTGTGCGAATAACTTGGCCTTTCAAAATATCTAACATGGTCTTTTGTGGTTCTTTATCACGACTGTCATAGATTTTTTTCAGTAATTTCATGCAGTCATTTAAAGAAGTATAGTTGTCCTTGTCAGTACTTCGAACATTAATATCCACCATACGACGTTCAATGTATGTATCAGCATATCCCTGATCCTTGAAATAGCTGTTCATATTCCCCATCCCATAATGATCGATTAAAACATTGGTCGCATTGATATCATTTTGTTGGATCATCGGCGTTAACCACTCATTCAACGGTTTATCTTCAATCACTTGATTATTGCCATCCTTTTGAGCCAGAGCATAATCCATAATGAAGAGTTCAATGATATTCGCTGCGATCGTTCGTTCAGAATTCTTGCTAGAAAACTCCTGCTTAGTCTTTAAATATTGCACACCGTAATAGACTTTCCCCGCGCTTTTTGTTAATTCTGAAGCATCTAGTTTAGCGGTGGTTTTCTTTTTAGCCTTTGAAGCAGATTTTTTCTCAGCGCTTGCCTGCTTTTTACTTGAACTTGAGGTCTTGGTCTTTTTCTTTGAAGTTTCCGTTGTTTTTTTCTTTTTAGCCTTCTTCTCAGAACTCTTTTTAGTTGTTTTCTTTGTACTGCTTGCGGCAGGCTGCTCTTTTGATGATGATTGACTTTCTTTCGCGGTGACTGTTTCCTTTGGTTTTTCAGCTGTATTATTTAAAATGCGCGTCACCCCAAAATAAACGCCACCTGCCAACAGAAGCGCCGCCAGACCGACCACGACATATTTTCCTTTAGATTTTTCATTTGGATCCGTATGTCTTCCCAAATCCTTCACCTTCTCCCTTTCAGTACTTACGTTTCATTCAATAATTAGTTTATCATATTTCATTTATAAAATAATTTCTTTTAGAAAAGAATATGTGATTTATAAATTTTAAGCATTATTGCTGAAGGGATTCTTTACTTTTTAAGGGATTTCTAAACTTGGTTAATATATTAGACTGTATTTTTATCATACCTACGAATCAGTGCACCCAATTACTTTAACTTTTTGCGCAAAGAAGCCTGTCCTATGAAAATAGAACAGACTTCTTAGTTTATTTATTTTTGATTTTTGGATCAAGGTAATCGCGTAATCCGTCACCAACAAAGTTGGCCCCAATTGACATAGAAAAGATCGCGACACCTGGGAAAGTTGAGATCCACCAATAGTTCATATTACTCACACCATCAGATACCATCGAACCCCATTCAGGTGTTGGCGGTTGTGTTCCTAAACCTAAAAAGCTTAACCCCGAGAAGGTTACAATGGCATTCCCAATATCCAGAGTCGCCATAACTAATAATGAGCCTAACGCATTTGGTACAATTTCTTTGACTAGGATGCGCAAATGACTCGCTCCTAATACCTTTGAGGCAACAATGTACTCGTTTTCCTTCAAGGTGATGACGAGACTACGCATTAATCGGGCATAGTTGGGCCACCAAATAATTGTCATCGCCAGCACTGAGTTAAAGATACTTGGGCCTAAAGCCGCAGCAATCACCATCGCTAAAACTAATGGTGGGAATGCAGCAATCAACTCCGCAAAACGCATCATGATATCATCGATGATGCCGCCGACATAGCCGGCGATCCCGCCGTAAATCGTGCCAATGACGATCGTAATACAGACCGTCACCAAACCTGCAGTAATCGACACACGACTTCCCATCAACACACGCGAGAATACATCGCGCCCTAGCTCATCTGTTCCTAGGAAATGTCCCGCTGAGCCTGGCGATAAAAAACGTTCCATCATATCTTGTGCCAAGGGATTCCGCGGTACGATCAGCGGAGCAAGAACTGCAACGAGCACCCATAACACGCAGATGACGATTCCTAATTTGAATAAAAAGTTTTTTTGCTTCAGTAGTCGTTTCATTAGCTGTACCTCACTCTCGGATCGATGACCCCATAAAGAATGTCAATCACGAGATTCAGTATCACATTTATCATCGCGATCAATAATGAAACGCCGCAGATTGCCGGAAAATCAAGTGTCGTGGCTGAAAGATAAGCATACTGTCCTATTCCCGGCCACGAAAAGATTTTTTCAACAAAGACCATTCCGCCTAACAAGTTACTAAAGCCCATTCCCATAACAGTAATTACAGGAATTAGGGCATTTCCTAACGCATGGCGCAGGACGATCTGTCGCTGCGAAAGTCCTTTCGCTTTAGCAGTTCGAATATAGTCTAATGAAGAAACTTCCAAGAGATTCGAGCGTGTCTGCCGTGAGATCAACCCCATCGTAAAGAAGCCAAGAACGATTGCCGGCAAAATCAAATGGGACAGCGCGTCATTGAATAGCGCCCAATTGCCACTGGTTAAGGCATCCCAAACATAAAGTCCGGTTCCTCCCGTTGGTGCCGATATTCGCGAACTGACTCGCCCGCCTCCAGGAAACAAATGCCATTTGGAATAAAACAGCAACAACATGACTAGCGCGAACCAAAAGTTCGGGATCGAAACCCCGCTGATTGAGATCGTACGAACTAGATAATCAAACGGCTTGTTGCGATAGACTGCTGAGATGATTCCAAATGTGATCCCGAATAGAACAGCGATCAGCATCGCCATGATGGATAGTTCTAAAGTCGCAGGGAAAAACTGTTTCAAATCACTGATAACAGGATTACCGGTGCGAATCGAAGTTCCTAAATCTCCCCGCAACAAATTACTTAGATAAATAAAGTATTGTTCCATTAGCGGCTTGTCCAAACCCCAGCGCGCTTTGTAAGCCGCCACGGCTGCAGGATCGCTCATCGCATTTGGACTCATATTGGATGCAATCGGATCACTGGGAACGAGATGCGAGATCATGAATACTAAGAACGTCACCCCAATGATCAAAAAGCAAACAAATAGTAAGCGCCGTAATAAAAATCTAGCCATATTTCTCATACACTTTTGCCCCTTGCCCTTTGGTTAATTGATACCAACATCTTGGAAATTGATTTTTTGTACTTCGTAGTAATTAACGCCCTTCAAGTTATCACGGTAAGCCAATACTTTCGGATGCTGAACTAAGAACGCATATGGCATGTCATCTGCCAATAATTTTTGCAACTCTTCTGATGCTGCTACACGTTTGTCTTCGTCTGATTCTGTTTGGATCGTTTTCTTCAATTCTGCCATCTTCGTATTTGAAGTGTCTGTCCATTTCGCACGCTCACCGACTGTATCGCCTGGTAAGAAGACTAGCTGGTTATTGATTTCCATATAATCTGGATGCCAATGCATCAGTAAGAAGGCTTCTTTCCCTTCACGGTAAGAATCAATTACGACTCCGATCTCAGATGTTTCAATCTTAGCATTGATGCCGATTTTTTCTAAATCGTCTTTGATTTTTTGACCAAGAGTTGTCCAAGACATCCCTTCTGTATCAAAGTTGGCAACTGTGAATTTCACTTCGAAGCCATCTTTGTAGCCCGCTTCTTCCATCAATTTCTTTGCTTCATCAAGATCTTGATAATCTTCATCCTTTTCTAAAGCACCAGTAAATCCTTTTGGCACAATATCAAGCGGCAACACAGCTTTATCGCCAGAGATTTTCAGTAATTCTTTATAATTGATCGCTTTACGAACGGCTTCCTGAACTTTAGGATTAGCCATTGGTCCGCCAATTTCTTCATCTTGATTCATCAATAAGAACGTTGTAGTTGAACCAACATAGTTTTTGATCTTCACGCCTTCTTGGTCTTTTAGTTGCGACACATTATCCACACCGATACCTAAAGCAATATCGATATCGCCTTGTTTCAACATTTGAATCTGTGTGTTTACATCTGGGATTTCTTTACAAATGACTTTATCATTTTTCACTTCGCCCCAGTATTCCTTGTTCTTCGTTAAACTAAGTTCTTCGTTTTGTTTCCATTTGTCCAAAACATAGGCACCTGAACCTGCTGAGTTTGAATTCAACCATTTTTCAGCGGTATCTTTCGAAGAAGCATCCTCCGCATCCGTACCGCCATGCTCTTTAACAACTTCTGAATCAACGATGGCAAACGAGTTATTCGCTAATTTCACTAAGAAAGCTGCATCTGGTTCTTTCAATGTGAATTTCACCGTATAATCATCCGGTGTTTCAATGCTTTCCACATTTTCCGTATGGTGAGTCGTGTTACTCTTCAGATTTTTGGTCCGCATCACACTGAACTTCACGTCTTTAGAAGTTAACTCATTTCCACTGGAGAATTTCACGCCTTCTTTGATTTTAAATGTATGGACTTTTTGTGAATCATCCATTTCGTGAGATTCTGCTAATGAAGGCTCTGGTGTCGAGGATTCATAGGTCCGATACAAATAATCATACATCGCGTAATACACCATGTTTCCATATACTTCATATCCATGATGAGGATCTAAAGTCTTCAAATCAGATGCCATCCCGACTACCAACGTATTATCGCCATCTGCACTGCCGCCACCCTCGCTTGACCCATCTGTACTACCGCCACCGCCGCCACAACCAGCGAGTGTCAACATTGCCAGACAAATGACGCTCCACAACATCTTCCTTTTTTTCATACCTTTGCTCCTCCTTGTTTTTACTAATGTATTTAATTTTTCCTAGGAAAAATTAAATCTGATTAAAACGCCGTATACCATCCAACTAGCTCCTTATTCTTTTATTTCACAGAAATTTTTTTTGCACGGTCCACTTTAAGGAACTGTCAAAAGTTGGACTGGCATCCTTGTTTTTACTAAAAGTTATTCCTCTTTATTATGTAAATGGCAAGCCACAAAATGATTGCCTTTTACTTCCAATAATTCAGGTACCTCAGTTTTACATTTCTCCATCGCGAAAGGACAGCGGGTGTGGAACTTACAGCCCTTAGGCGGATTCGCTGGACTTGGCACATCGCCAGTCAATACGATCCGATCAATTTTTTCCTTATCAATCGTTGGTGCCGCTGAAATCAAGGCTTTGGTATAAGGATGCAGCGTGTCATTGTATAAAGCATCCCGATCCGCCAATTCTACGATATTTCCTAAATACATCACGGCGATGCGGTCACACAAGTGATAAACCACTCCTAGATCATGAGAAATGAAGAAATAGGTCAAATCCATTTGCTTTTGCAGCTCTACCAACAAATTGATGACCTGTGCCTGGATCGATACATCCAGCGCTGAAACTGGCTCGTCACAAATAATGATATCCGGCTTCAATGCCAGTGCACGAGCAATTCCGATTCGCTGCTTTTGTCCTCCCGACATCTCATGAGGGTAACGATTTTTATACTCAGGAGCTAATCCGACCATCGTCAACAAACGATCTATCTCCGCTTCAATTTCAGCCTTTGTCATGTCCTTCTTATGATGAATCTGGAAAGGCTCCGCTAAAATACCGCTGATTTTGTTCCGCGGATTCAGACATGCCGACGGATCTTGAAACACAAGCTGGACCTTTGAACCAAAGGCTACTTTTTCTTTCCGATTTTTAAAAGCGCTAACATCTTGTCCATCAATAATAATCGTTCCATCAGTGATCGCACCAAGATTCAACATGGTTTTGCCTAATGTACTTTTCCCGCACCCGCTCTCACCTACGATCCCGAACGTCTCGCCTTTTTTTACAGTTAATGACACATCATCGACAGCTTTCAAAGTTCCTTTTTTGCCTTTACTGTCGCGGATTTCAAAATATTGTTTGACGTGTTTCATTTGAATAATCGGTTCTTGCGTCATCATTTACGTCGTCACCTCAGTTTCTTCTTCTGTCGAATACTTAAAGCAACGGACTTTCCGTCCATCTTCACTGGTTGTAATCGCTGGTCGTTTCTCCTTACAGATAGCCATCGCGTAAGGACAGCGAGGATGGAAACTGCAGCCTTTAGGCATTTCATTCAATTGAGGAACCATGCCTTCAATACTGCTTAACTTCCCCTTTTTATCGTTAATATTTGGAATCGCTGCGATCAAGCCCTCCGTATAAGGATGCTTTGGATTGTCTAATATTTCACGAATCAGTCCTTGCTCTACGACTTTTCCAGTGTACATGACAATAACGCGATCACAGATTTCTGATACTACGCCTAAATCATGAGTAATCAAAATGATTCCCATTTTGAGACGTTCTTTTAATTCCTTCAATACTTCTAAAATTTGTGCTTGAATTGTCACGTCTAATGCGGTGGTCGGTTCATCCGCGATTAACAGCTGCGGATCACAGGCAAGGGCCATCGCAATCATTACCCGCTGCCGCATTCCTCCAGACATCTGATGAGGATATTCATTGAAGCGCTGTTCAGGTGCAGGAATCCCCACAAGCTTTAACAGCTCTATCGCTTTTTCCTTTGCGTCTGCCTTTGAGATATCTGTATGGATCAACATGGACTCGACAATTTGTTTCCCGCATTTATGAAGCGGATTCAAAGAAGTCATTGGCTCTTGGAAGATCATCGCCAAATGATTGCCACGAAAATGCTGCTTTTCCTTCTCCTTCATAGCAATCAGGTCTTCACCTCTAAACACAGCTTTTCCAGTGACTGTACTAGTCGCTTCGTCTAATAGCCCCATGATACTCAGAGAAGTCACACTTTTCCCACTGCCGCTTTCCCCAACGATCCCTAATGTTTCGTTTTCATTTAACAGAAGCTCTAAATTATTTACGGCAGTCACTTCTCCGTTATAGGTACGAAATTTGACTGTAAGCTCTTCGACCCGTAGCAGTTCTTTCTCCATAAAATAATTAACTCCCCACTTTTCAATTTTTAAATTATGGTTAAAAAATAACTGTAGATTCTAATTTTAAAATCAGTCAGTCTCCGTGTATTTATTCAGAATATTCGAAAAATATTTTATTTTTTGATTATACCAGTTGACAAAAGATTGTCAATATAAAGTTTTATTCACTCTTTTTGAAAACCAAGCCACAATAGCTCTCATCATCGTTTACCCAAAATTGTTATTTTTATTATGAAATATTGATGAGCATCTCTAATCTTAAAAAAATGAATTTTATTATCAATCAAAATATGACCTAATTGAAGAGCTCGAAATAACAAAACAAGAGTTTTTAACAGTCTACTTTTAAAAACTGTCAAAAACTCTTGAGTAAAGATTCGATTGGGTATTACATTAACTTCTCAAAGCGACTTTCGATGACTCCTAAGTGCAACTGGTTAAAGTCTCGGAAAGACTGACAAGGCATAGCTTTCTTATCACAATCTTCCGCAATATACAGCGGTTTAAAGCCTAATTCCTTAGCTTCATACAGTTGTTCCGGAGAATTCGAGATGAAATTGACCTTTTGATACGCTAGCTCCACCTGCAGAAAATCCACTAATCCATGAGGAACCGTCCCAGCCTTTTCACCATTGATCGAAAAATCTAAATAGTCAGCCAGATGATGCTCCAGTAAAACTCGATTCATCATCTCTTGATCGTAGAAAACCATGCCGATTTGCTGTTTTCGACTTTTCAGATAATCTAGCAATTGATGGACCTTTGTTTGATCTTCTTCCCGTAAAAAAATACTCTCACTTGAAAATACAAAAGTTTCAATCATTCCGCTTCCTCCTACTCTATTCATTTGTGCACAAATTCACTAATTGCACTAAAAAAAATTTCTCGATTTTTCATCCCTGATAAGAACAAATGTAAATCTTGTTCATCAAGTTGTCTTTTAACTTACATCATTTTTGAAGCGCTGTCAAATCTTCTCATAGGTTGTGCTCATCTCGGATACGGAAAAACCTTCTAACATCAATCCCTTTCCTCCTTTTCGTTATCTACGGGAAAAACAGGATTTATTCGTATGTTATCTATAGAAGAGTTTTTCCCGCACATGCTATAATAAAGGCGAGAAAAGCCTTTCAATACGTTGTCAGAAAGGCATGATACGATGGAAAAATATTTACCGACAAACGATTTGTTGTTTAAGAAGCTGCTGACCTCTGAGGATTCTCCGCACATTCTGAAAGCCTTCGTCAAAGATTTATTAGGACTGGAATTTATGACTCTGAAACCGAAAGTTCCTTACCATATTGATACGTACAAGAAAAATTATGATGAACTGAAGCTTCGGATGACCGAAGTGGATATCTTGGCCACGGCAGACGATGGCAGCTGTACAACGATTGAATGCCAGATTCAAAAGCATAAATATTTCAACGAACGCACGCTTTTTTATCTGGCAGAGGCCTATTGTTCACCCTTTGGCAATACCAAAACCATAGAATTTATCGAGAATAATAATTTTTCTGCGCTCCGACCAGTGTATGGAATCAATGTCGTTGATTTTGACTTATTCGACCGTGAAAAAGCGGCACTACGAATTTTCCGTCTACTGGATGAGCAGACACACGAACCCTTTATTGGTCAAGAAAACAGACAATTGCTGATGCTCTGCTTCCTTAGCTTGACCAATAAGAATATCAAAGAAACCAGCGCAGCCCGCCACTGGCAACATTTTCTTAAAACCGGCGAAGTCACACCAGATGCGCCCAACTATCTTAAAGAAGCCAAACGTAAAATCGATTTTTATTCGCTAAAGGAGGAAGAACAGACGATGATTATGAACATCAACAAAACCGAAGCCATCCGAAATGCCGAGCTTTCAACTGCGAGAGATGAAGGGATTGAACAAGAAAAATATACCATTGCTCAAAAAATGCTAGCAGCAAACCTTTCCTTTGAACAAATCGCAGAATTCACTGGTTTGGACATTGATGAAATCAAAAAACTACGGGATGAACAAAAATAAACTCCGTCAAAGAAAACACAATGCAAAAAGGCAGGAACTTCGAATTCCTGCCTTTTTGCATTGTGCTAATATAATAAGCTCTGCATTGTTTCTTCTATTAAAGAAGCTCTTTCACCATATCTAACAAAGCTTTGACATCTTCTGGTCGTGTATCGCCCGTTTCGGAATCAATGATTGAACTGTAAACATGAGGAATGACCTTTTTTACCCCAGCATCTAAAGCGATTTTAACAATCTCTTGAAAATTCTCCAAATCGATCCCGCCTGTTGGTTCTAAATAGAAATCATTTTCTGCGCAGGCTTTTGCGACTGCCTCGTATTCTTCTTTATGGGCAAGACCTTTCATTGGGAAATACTTGACCGAACTTCCGCCCATATCCTTCAATAAGGCGATGGCTGTCTCAATAGGAACGATCGCCTCTGCTGTTTGAGAACTCAAAGGTCCTGTGGCGATATTGACATAGCCCACTTTACCGCAAGGAGAAACGAGTCCATTGATTACTGTATCCGCCTGACCTAACAAAGCCCGTGAGGTTCCTACACCCGTGAAGACCTGGTTTACATGCTGCGGCTGCAGCACGCCAGAAATTCGGGAAACCATTTGGCTTTGATTTGGATCACCGGCACCAAGTCCGACAGATAGTGCATTTTCTGTTGCTTCCTGATATTTTTTCATCGCTTCAATCGCGGCTTCATCGTTGTCATAATTTTTTGACAGCACTCCTAAAACAACGTGTCCTTCTGCCGCTTCGTAACAGTCACGAGCATTTTCGACAGAGTTGGCTAAGACGTTTAAACAAACACGATCTTGATAGTAATTTGGGGTTAAAGACATTTCGATTTGCTCCTTCAATTTATAATTTGATTTGATATCTCTACATGATTTCATTTAATCGTGTAATGATCTTTCCTAGTTCTTCCTCATTGACAGAGCGGATATCAAACTCGATGATGCCATTATTGGCTTGGTATTCTCGTGTATAGATCGCAGGATTTTCTGCTTTTAGTGCGTTAATTACTTCTGTTGCCGGTTTATTTTGGACTTTTACACTGGCCCGATAAATGTCTCTGCCAGCACCATCTTGAACAGTTTTGGCTTCGAGTCCTTCAATTTTATTAAGCTCTTCAATAAAAGGCAATAGACGTTGTTTCATCGATTCACCTGACTCGCTGCCATTTTGTAAACGATCCTCCAAAGCCTGCGTGAAGCCTAAAATATTGTCTTTGCCGATCTTCATTGCCCGGCCGATTCCTTTGCCCTGCAAGCGAACCCACTCAATATATTTTGCTGTGCCTATCACCAATCCGCTGCTTGGACCTTCAATCGCTTTGGCGCCTGAATAAATGACCAAATCCGCTCCAGCTTGAAAATATTTGTAAAGATCTTCTTCCGCCGCCGCATCAACGATCAACGGTACTTGATGCTTCTTAGCAACTGCAGCAGCATCAGCGACTGTCAGCATACTTTTTTGCACTGTGTGATGGCTCTTGATATAAAGTAGTGCTGCAGTATTGTCGGTAATCATCATTTCCATTTGTTCGGCTGAACAGCCGTTAGCATATCCCGCCTCAACAACTTCACCGCCGCCTAGCTCTACCATTACTTCAACAGGAGTACCATAATCAACATTGTGTCCTTTCGGCACGAGAATCTCGCGTTTTTTGATCCGATCGGTATAAGGATGATAGGCGTGATACAAACTGCCTTGTCCAATAATCGCAGCAACAGATTGTGCGATACCGGCTGAGGCAGAAGATACGATCTGCGCATCCTCAACCTTTAAAAGCTTTGCCAGATAGGCGCCAGTCTGAATAAATAATTCACTCATCTCAAAGAAATGCTCTCCGCCAAAGCGCTGTGCTGCTAAGACATTTTCTGATACTTTTGATACACCTAGGATCGTCATTTTTCCAGATGCATTGATAACTTCCTTTAAGCCAAATTTGTCATAACTAATTGTCATAAATGGTGCCTCCAATAATCGTTTTCACTGGTTTGATCAATTCCTTCGCGGTACGAGTGAAACCATTTGAATCGGTCAATGTCTTTTCTCCGTTGGACAAATCAAAAATCGTTAAATCAGCATCATAACCAGCTGCCAATTTACCTTTTTTCTCTAAATGGAAATAGTGTGCCGGTACATTTGTTACCTTATCCAAAATCTCTTCCCACGAATATCCTACCACACGTAGCTTTTCCATTGTTGTTGCCAAATCGTAGACAGGTCCATTTTCGCGATTGCGATGATAGATGTCCGTACTAATTGATGTGGCTTTGATCCCTGCTTTTAGCGCAGTCTCTGCAACATGAAAGTTAAAGCTGTCCGTACCGTGACCAATATCAAAAACGATGCCTTTGTCATAACCTGCTTTGGCAAAATCCTTGATTTGATCTGTCTCTTTGTCCAAAATCCCATTCGGTTTGCCGTTAAAGCAATGAGTCAACACATCGCCTTCATCCAATACTGCTAATATTTCTTGCAGCTCTGGCGGCGCTGAGCCGATATGGATCATTAATGGCAAGTTTTGATTCTTCCGCTGAATATCTTTTGCTAATTCCAGCGGTGTAATCCCATTTTCACCAATAACGGTCTTACTCATTCGCGCTTTGATTCCTACGATAAATTGTGGAAGCTCAACCAATCGATCATGTACAATATCCGCCTGAATCTTCGTTAAATCAGCTAGTTCATCTTGTTCAACGATACCCCATTTTGAAATATTGATGAGTGCGTAAACATTGGTCTTGACCTTTTTAGACAACTCATAAAAATCGCCAATGTTTTCTGCACCGGTCGTTCCAGCATCAATCACGGTTGTCACACCTTTGGTTACACCGATTTCATCCGGATAATCATAATAAAGTGTCATTTTTTCATAGCAATGAACATGATCATCAATCCAACCGGCGGATACATAATGCTCTCCTGCTAAATCGATTATTTTTTCAGCGGGGGATTCAATCGTGGTGTCTACATTTAAGATCACGCCATCTTTGATTGCCACTTCGACTTTTTCCCCGTTGATACGTTTGCCATTTTTGACTAATAAATCAAACATCCTTCGGCCTTCTTTCTACTGAAGCGCGACTGGGAAGATCGTCCCAAGTATCATCGCTCCAAGAATTGCTCCACCAGCTATTGGTTTTTTCCAAGCATAAAATCCTAGTGCTCCTAATGTTGCACCAATCCCAATCGGAATTGAAGCACCACAAGCGCTCAAAATAATCAGTGGTCCTAAGAAACGGCCGGATGAGTTTCCGGCTCCCATCATCACATCTGCACCAAAGGTTGAGTTCGCCTGATTGATGGTGAACTTACGAATCAAAATAATCACACCGCCAACTAATAACCCTAAAACAGCACCCGTTATCAATGACAGAGCAAAGTTATCGATTGGTGCCCGAATTCCCATGCTCAAGAAGATCGCCGGAATTCCGATACCGATCCCCGTTAAAATAGAACCGCCTAAATCCAGAATCCCTACCAAAGAACCTTCCAAAATACGTGCAAACAAGAAGCTTGCGCCAAATGCCGCCGCTGCTCCATAAGAACCACCGTCTAACCCAGCCTTCAACATCGCTACGATCGACACTTCATTAAAGGCTCCTACTCCGTGTACGACATACATATGAGTTCCAGCAAAAACCGCTGCTGCCATGATTCCAACGGTGATCGGAAATGCCCAATCCGCATACCAGAAGCTTTTCGCTTTTTTCTCTTCAGAAAGCATTGCTTGCTCTCTTTCCAATTCCTCTGTGTTGTCCATTGATTTTCCTCCTATTTCGTATTAATGAATTTACTTTTTCAAGAAAAAGTAAGTTTTATTCTCACCACGTATATCATTCTGCTAAACTACTCAATCGGTATATTCACAAAAACGAATGACTATATTCTCTACTTTTATTTTTTTGCAAAAAGCAGAACTGACATCCTACTTCATAT
This sequence comes from Enterococcus sp. DIV0187, assembly GCF_051713785.1. Taxonomy (NCBI): domain Bacteria; kingdom Bacillati; phylum Bacillota; class Bacilli; order Lactobacillales; family Enterococcaceae; genus Enterococcus; species Enterococcus sp. DIV0187. The sequence goes on along the minus strand of NZ_JBIOQO010000001.1, from coordinate 3,635,887 downwards.
TAAGGTATTCATTTTTTTCAAAAATGAGTTCTATTTTCATCCGTATACCATTCCACTAGTATCTTGAAACTTTAATTCAACTTAATTGCATGATTAAGCTCTTTAATCACTATAAAACTGCGAAAAGTGGAACTGGCATCCTATTTCATAGTTGTCTGTTTACTTTTTTCAAATAAGAAATGCAAATACTATTCTCATCACCTATTCAATCTGCTTTATCTAGTTAATACGCTATCCAACAACTTTTTCAACTAACCCCTAAATTAAAATTGCCCCTAGCTCAACCCAAGCATTTTATGGATGTTTTCCAACCAATTTGGTGCTTGTAATTTGAAGCTTTCTAAGACTTGCAGATCGAAGCCGCGGAAGAAGCCACTCAAGACGAATAGCAGGATAATTGCTCCCATCATCATCTTCGTTACTTTTGACCAGCCGATTTCGTCGACGCCTTTACCAATCAAAATCCCTAATACAACACCAGGTACGGCATTTCCCATGATCAATTGAGCGATTCCGCCAAATAGCGTTCCCCAGAATCCAGTGCGTTTTCCTGCATCTAACGCCGCCAACCAGAAAATGACTGGCATAACGACATTAATCAAAGTTGTTGCTGCTGGAACCAATACGGCTACGGCAGTTACTTGTAGTGCTTCTGGAATCGCTGCTGCAGTTGAATTTAAGAAAGCAACAACAAGTGCACCGACAACAGCACCCACAAAGCCCATTTTTCTCGGATCATGCATCGTTTCTGAAACATTTTTATTTTTTGCTAATAAGACCGAAGCTGCCCAGTTGGGAATGATTCGATGCGTCACATCCTGAGTAAATGCTCCTGCTCCAACCGTTGAAGCCCAAGCATTAAAGAAAAAGCCGAGTCCAAATGAGAAGTGCGACGCAGGGTCTCCCATACACGCATTCATTTCTCCCAAGGTACGAAAGGCACCCAACCCTTGTGTACTTGGGGCATGGAACATACGCGCCGCGCCCATTGAGGCAGAAAAGCCCAGTAAGCCGCCAATGATGATTGATTTAATTAAGATAACTGTAAACTCCACTATTTTTTTCCTCCCTTTATTTATATTTTCTTGGAAATAACTGGTAGTTGAATGCCATCAGGATCATCTGTCGCTTCCTGTGCAAATGCCACTTCATTGACTTGAAGGGTTGTTACATTAACCGTCACTTCCAACTCCACATGATAGCTCGTTCTTTTTCTTGGAAAGAAGAAAAAGAGGAAGCGTTCCTTATAGGTCTTTTCAACTGCCTTAATGACTTCTACTTCGATCGGTTCAATGCGTAAAATGACCTCGGATTCCTGCATCATTTTCTTCTGGATATCTCCTAAGGCACTGGCAAATGCATGCTGTTTGGAATCACCTTTGCCTTCGACTGTCACGATGACTTGTTGGCAATCTTGAATACTCATTTACTCATCTCCCTAATTGTGTTTCTTTTCAAAAGCTTCCACTAGACGTTTGCCTAATTCTTCCACATCCATAAAGCCGAAACCTAAAACTGTTTTGCCATCATTGATTGCAGTGACGCCTTCTTCAATGGAACGCATACCGTGGCGTTCTGGATAGCCATATTTAGTTGAAGCTGTCAGTGCGCCTGCTCCGCCACTGCCACAAAATGAAATCCCCATATCCGCATTTTCCTGTTGCATCACATCACCCAACCGCATATCCGCGCCCATCCCTGGAACAACGACTGCTCTTCCGCCTGCTGCTTCGACACCTTTTGCTACGTTTTGTCCTTTACCCATTCGGTCTGCAATTACTACTGTGATCATTTATTTTTCCCCCTATAATTAATTTTGTTTGGCTGTTTCAAAATGAATAGATAACACATACATCTCGTCTTGCGATAAATGGTCGATTTTCTTCACGACACCATCTGCTAAATGCAACGCTTCTTTTGACACTTCACTGAACATTTCTGGGTCCACTTCTGGAATCGTTTCTTGCTCCTTCGAACGCTTCAACATTTCATTTAAATGATTGATCAAGATCGTCCACTGTAGTTCAGTCGGTTCGATTTTCGCTATAATAAGTTCCTGCTTCAACCAATCGATTAATTCTTCTAGTTCTTTTTGATGCTCACTGGTTGAAATGATTTGTAATGCCTCTCCAGTCACGGTCATTGACTTCCTCCTTTGATATAAGCAAATAGAGCATTGATTTCTGATTGATTAATCGCTAGATTGTGTTCGGCAAACAGCTGCTCTATCTGTTTGTTGTATGACGTAGAAGCAGTGAACGCTTCATCTGTCTTGTTTCCTTCCATCATATATTGCTGATCAAAGGTAATCCGATGAACCATTAAAAAGACATGCAGTAAGAAGGCTTCACGATAATCTTGATTCAGCTGCTCTTGAAATAGCAGCAACAATTTCTCGTAAATGGTATACGCTTGCAATATTAATTCCTTACTGAAATCTTCTAGTGAGGTTCGATTTCCTGCCGGTTCTAATCTCAATTTTCTGCTGCCTTGTTGCGGTGAGTGATTCAGGATTTTTTTGACTGCTTGTTGGATTTTTTCCAAATCCTGTTTTGTTGGCAGTGGATGTACTTTGACGAACTCACACGTCATTCCTTCAATTGGAAAAATACTGATGACTAACTCCGGTTCTTTTTGCTTAATGATCTCCTGGGCATTTAATACTGAAGCAAAAGCCGCAATCTCGATATTCGAGAGCTCCTCCGAAATTTTTTGCTTAATCAAACTGGTCACCCCTAAGCCCGTCGAACAAACATAGACCGCCCGAACACTCCGCAGATCGGCCGCCTTTTCGTAAGAAACGAGAAAGTGCAACGCGATGTAGGCAATAAAGGAATCATTAATGAGCAAACTTTTTCCTTGTATCTCTCGCCGTACAACTTTTTCAATGGCATCGAACAATTCGGGATACTTCGCCTTGATATCATCCTTAAACGGGTTATACTCATTCACGAATTTCTGTTTGCGAGATAACCGCATCGATAAATGCGCATATAGATTCGTCAACAGCTGCGGATCGTTAAAAAAGGGATAATAAATCTTTTTACTCACCTTCTGAATCAGATTCTCCGTCAGAGTCATGACATCCTGCTGCAGATCATTTTCAAAGGTATCGCTGTAAATATAGCGATATTCATCTTCGAATAAGGGCAGCTGATAATGTGCAAAAACTTGCTGCATCAATAAGTAAGAGAGTTCTTGCTGCTCTTTTGGATCATTCAGCAACTGATAACGACCGATCGTGTACTCGTTTTGCAATCGGACTGTAGCGATCGCCACGCGAATCAACATGTTCAGCAACTCTGCATAATTCAATTCCGCGGTATCAATCTGCTTCAACAGCTGCCGCATATCTGCAAGGACTTGATTAAAAACTTCTTGAAACGCTGTCCCCTTAGCTGAATACAGCTCATAGCCTTCTTGCTTTTCACTTTGCAAAAGCAGATCCATGATTTTGTAGATGTCATAATCCGTCAAATCCTTTTGCAGCACCTCTTCGATTAACAATCGGACTTGATGCTCTGGACCAGTAATCAAAAAACCTTTCCGCGGTAACCGTTCAAGCGTCATTCCCTGCTCTGATAACCGCTGCTCTAAAACTTCTAAATCATTCAGAATCGTATCCTTACTGACCATCAAACGTTCCGCTAATTCAAAAGAGGTAATTGCCTGATTTGTCAGCATCAAGTAGATACTCAGCCGATCCAAACGCAAGGTTTGATCCGCATACAGCTCTAGGCGATCAACATCCATCAGTTCACTTTTCAGCTTGATTCGTTCAGAATCACTCAGCGTTAACCAAACGCCTTGGCTCCTTTTGCTCGCTAACTCTTGATTTCTTTCCTGAAGCCACAAACGAATGTTTTCCAAGTCATACTTAATTGTGCGTACGCTTACATTCTGCTGATCAGCCAACTCTTTCGTGGTTCTTGGTTGTGAATCTTCAAGTAATTGAAGCAATACTTGAATCTGTCGTTTCGTCATCTGTTGCATCATGCTCTCTCCTTACACGTTTAACTATAGTGATTAATTTCTTCTTCAACAATATGAAATGATTGCACTTACTCTAGTGCAAAAAGTCTTTATTCCATAGGAAATGCCGGATTCTATTAAAAAAATAGAGGAAAAAAAGACACATTGAGTGGAAATAGCCCACTCCTTCATTGCACTAATCACTTTATAAAGTTATCATGTAAACGTCACATAGTAGGGTGTCTCGTTTTCTCCTTCGCCGACTGTTAAACTTACTGTATCAACTTACAGGAGGCATACTATGGAGAAAAAAGAGATCGTACCTATTCAGATCGTGGATCGAAATCCACCGATGTCGCCAACTGCTCCAGCGAAATCAAAACTCGCGGCTCGAGTGAAATTGGGACAAGCTGAAGCTTACATCTACAATGGAACGGACAAATATATTTTGGCAACGATCATGAAGGAGTTGAGCATCCATGCTTCTCGACTTCACTCACGTACCTAATATCTTTATCGTTTGTGGGAAAACCGATCTTCGAAAAGGAATCGATGGACTTGCGGCCTTTGTCACAGAAACATATCAACTCGATGTTTTCGATCACTCGCTCTTTCTGTTTTGTGGCTCAAAACCAGACCGCTTCAAGGCACTTTACTGGGAAGGTGATGGCTTTTTATTATTGTACAAACGATTTGAAAATGGTCGGCTTCAATGGCCGAAAAACTCTTCAGAAATGAAGAAATTAGATGTTCGGCAATTGAAACGACTGCTTATAGGCTTTTCGATCGAAGAGAAGAAAACCATTCATTCCAGCACCAAGGGTGCCTTCTATTGAAGTAGTAGAAACGTTGGTTTTATGCGATTTCTACTACTTTTTTGTCGTCAGAAATGGTATAATAATAACAGGTGATATCAAGCGTGGAGGTGTAAATGATTGACTAAAAAGGGAAATCAGCTTCTTTTGGATAACAAGAAACTGGAGAAGCGTCTCCAAGAAATGACTGAACAATTTGAACTCGTCCTTGAACAAAATCAGTACCTTCAAGAACAGCTATTCGCGATGCAGCGTCAGATGTATGGACGAAAAAAAGAAGATACGCCATCTGTCGATGGGCAAACAAATTTATTTGATACAGACCCTTTTAAGGAACCAGAGCAGACTGGTCAGGAAAGCCAGGAATTGATTGAGGTAAAGAGCTTTAGACGGAAAAAGACAAAAGGAAAAAAAGCCTTGTCGCTTGCCCACTTACCCGCAAACCATCTTCACTATTATTTGGAGGGCGAAGACTGTCTTTGTGATGCCTGTGGTACTCACATGACTGAAATTGGCTCCACCGTCGTCCGTGAAGAACCTCTATTTATTCCTGCTCATATTGAAAAAAATTTATTTCACCAGCATGCGTACAAGTGTTGCACATGTGAAAAAGACAATGGAACAACATCAATTAAGAAAGCTCGTGTACCAAAACCTCTGATCAATAATAGTTTTGGCAGTCCTACGATGGTAGCTCAGACAATCGTTGAAAAATATATCAAGAAAGTGCCTGCCTATCGGCAAGAGAACGAATGGAAAACCTTTGGCTTTCCATTGGATCGCCAGAAAATTACACATTGGCATCTTCTGGCGACAGACTACGTCTTGTCGCCGCTGTATCAACTATTAAAAGATACCTTACAGAACCAAGAAGTCATTCATGCGGATGAGACGCACTACAATGTCTTAGACGTTCCAAAAGCCACGACCTATTATTGGCTGTATACTTCTGGAAAAGCAGAAAGCTATCCCATTGTTCTTTACCAACATGAATTATCGCGCAAACATGAAATCCCTCAGAATTTTCTTACACACTTTACTGGCTATCTACATAGTGATGCTTACGCAGCTTATGGAAAAATGGCTGGCATCAAGAATGTTTACTGCTGGGCACATGTTCGTCGGAAATTTCATGAAGCGATCGGCTCACAGCCCAAAAAATATAGCACCGCCTTATTAGGCGAGCGCTATTGCGACCTTCTTTTCAAAGAAGAGAAGAAACTACGCCATCTAGATCCAACGGATCGTCAAAAACAGCGCAGTCAATGGATCAAACCCATCGTGGAGGAATTCTTTTCTTGGGCATCTAATCTATGTGTTCTCCCAAGATCAAAACTGGGAGAAGCCGTTGCGTATCTGCTAAAGTACAAGGAAGGATTGTGTACTTTCTTAGAGGATGGACGGTTAGAAACCACGAACAATCGCGCGGAACGAGCCATCAAAGAATTGGTGATCGGTCGAAAAAACTGGTTGTTCTCAAAAAGCGAAAAAGGGGCGCAAGCAACAGGAATCATTCTGAGCATTCTACGGACAGCTGTAGAAAATGGCTTAGATCCAAGAAAATATCTGATCTATTTATTTGAAAATATCCCCAACCTGCCAAGTTTAACAAAACCTGCGCTGGCAGCTTATTTGCCTTGGAATCAGGAAGTTCAAAGAAAGTGCCAAGCTAACTATTAATAAAAAAAGCACGCCCATCAATCATCCTTAAGTATACAGGAGGATTGATGGGCTTTTAATACACCTTACTATCTGACGCTTACGTTATCATCTTTTCTCCTTGATTTGGATCATTATCCAAAATATTTTTTTCTGATAAAAAACTTCAATAAAAAAGACACGTTCCACTCTATAGGGAATCGTGTCTGTTTACTAACTTTTATTGATTCATAATAAAATTACTTACAAGTTCCGAGAAATATAAGAACAGAAGTGAACATCAGCCGCTGAGGTAGATTGGTTCTTTATCCGAAAATGACCCTATTTGTCAAAGAGTGAACTGTCTAACTCAACTTTTGACTGAGAAAAATAAAAAATGATGATTGTCTCACATGCAAGACTTGAGCAGTTGGCAACTATGCGATTTAATGAGAGGCTGAAATTCTTACATGAAACCTTGATTGATAAAATACACCTAACGATTAAATACTTCATTGATAGCAATCCACTCAAGAAGTTGTATTTTCACTCGTTACTTCATTAATCGTCTCAACACATAGGACAACCCCAGCCACAAAAGCAGGCTGACAATGATTGTAATCATCCAACCAAAAGCATTGTGCTCGAGCGGCAAAGGCATGTTCATACCGAAAAAGCCGGAGACAATTGTAGGAATGGTTAAAAGGACAGATAACACTGTCAAAACACGCATCGTATCATTCAAATTATTGTTCAAAACATTGTTATACGTACCAGATAATTGCTGTAAAATTTGCGAAGATAGCTTCGTCATCTCCACCAATTGCTGCGCTTCGATCAAAACATCATCCAACCGCTCCTTTTCCTGATCACTTAAACGACGATAGATACCATGGCTTTTGATCTGCTGCACTAATAACACATTTTGCCGCGAAGCCGTCACGAAATAAACGATCCCTGTCTCTAAATCTGATAATAGCAATAAATTCTGTTTGGTGGTCTTTTCCTTTAGTAGGTTACTAATACGCTTCCGATCACGATCCATCCCCTCGACAAATGGAAAATACTGATCCGAAACAATGAAAAGACTGCCAAAGAGCAGCTCAAACAATGTGCTCTCAGGATTTTTCTCCAAGTAACTTTTGATTTCGAAATACAAGTATTTATTTTGTTGATTCGTCACCGTAATCAATGTTCGATTGACCACGATGAACGTCATCGGCACCGTTTCATAATGATTGTCAATCTTACGCCGATTCGGTGCATTAAAGATCAGCAACAGTACATCGGTAGTTTTGTCATAATCTAGATGAGCCCGTTCATTGCGGTCCAAGGAATAATCCACAAATTCTCGATCAATCCCATAATCATGATAGAGATTCTTTAATTCGTCCGTATTTTCCGCATCGATATTGATCCAACTGCTCATTTTATTGTTGAAAACTTCTTTTGTATACATAAGCCTGTCTCCTAGCCGTCATTAAGGTCGTCTGCATTTTATCATAGTATCGTAAACGTCACATAGTAGGGTGTCTCGTTTTCTCCTTCGCCGACTGTTAAACTTACTGTATCAACTTACAGGAGGCATACTATGGAGAAAAAAGAGATCGTACCTATTCAGATCGTGGATCGAAATCCACCGATGTCGCCAACTGCTCCAGCGAAATCAAAACTCGCGGCTCGAGTGAAATTGGGACAAGCTGAAGCTTACATCTACAATGGAACGGACAAATATATTTTGGCAACGATCATGAAGGAGTTGAGCATCCATGCTTCTCGACTTCACTCACGTACCTAATATCTTTATCGTTTGTGGGAAAACCGATCTTCGAAAAGGAATCGATGGACTTGCGGCCTTTGTCACAGAAACATATCAACTCGATGTTTTCGATCACTCGCTCTTTCTGTTTTGTGGCTCAAAACCAGACCGCTTCAAGGCACTTTACTGGGAAGGTGATGGCTTTTTATTATTGTACAAACGATTTGAAAATGGTCGGCTTCAATGGCCGAAAAACTCTTCAGAAATGAAGAAATTAGATGTTCGGCAATTGAAACGACTGCTTATAGGCTTTTCGATCGAAGAGAAGAAAACCATTCATTCCAGCACCAAGGGTGCCTTCTATTGAAGTAGTAGAAACGTTGGTTTTATGCGATTTCTACTACTTTTTTGTCGTCAGAAATGGTATAATAATAACAGGTGATATCAAGCGTGGAGGTGTAAATGATTGACTAAAAAGGGAAATCAGCTTCTTTTGGATAACAAGAAACTGGAGAAGCGTCTCCAAGAAATGACTGAACAATTTGAACTCGTCCTTGAACAAAATCAGTACCTTCAAGAACAGCTATTCGCGATGCAGCGTCAGATGTATGGACGAAAAAAAGAAGATACGCCATCTGTCGATGGGCAAACAAATTTATTTGATACAGACCCTTTTAAGGAACCAGAGCAGACTGGTCAGGAAAGCCAGGAATTGATTGAGGTAAAGAGCTTTAGACGGAAAAAGACAAAAGGAAAAAAAGCCTTGTCGCTTGCCCACTTACCCGCAAACCATCTTCACTATTATTTGGAGGGCGAAGACTGTCTTTGTGATGCCTGTGGTACTCACATGACTGAAATTGGCTCCACCGTCGTCCGTGAAGAACCTCTATTTATTCCTGCTCATATTGAAAAAAATTTATTTCACCAGCATGCGTACAAGTGTTGCACATGTGAAAAAGACAATGGAACAACATCAATTAAGAAAGCTCGTGTACCAAAACCTCTGATCAATAATAGTTTTGGCAGTCCTACGATGGTAGCTCAGACAATCGTTGAAAAATATATCAAGAAAGTGCCTGCCTATCGGCAAGAGAACGAATGGAAAACCTTTGGCTTTCCATTGGATCGCCAGAAAATTACACATTGGCATCTTCTGGCGACAGACTACGTCTTGTCGCCGCTGTATCAACTATTAAAAGATACCTTACAGAACCAAGAAGTCATTCATGCGGATGAGACGCACTACAATGTCTTAGACGTTCCAAAAGCCACGACCTATTATTGGCTGTATACTTCTGGAAAAGCAGAAAGCTATCCCATTGTTCTTTACCAACATGAATTATCGCGCAAACATGAAATCCCTCAGAATTTTCTTACACACTTTACTGGCTATCTACATAGTGATGCTTACGCAGCTTATGGAAAAATGGCTGGCATCAAGAATGTTTACTGCTGGGCACATGTTCGTCGGAAATTTCATGAAGCGATCGGCTCACAGCCCAAAAAATATAGCACCGCCTTATTAGGCGAGCGCTATTGCGACCTTCTTTTCAAAGAAGAGAAGAAACTACGCCATCTAGATCCAACGGATCGTCAAAAACAGCGCAGTCAATGGATCAAACCCATCGTGGAGGAATTCTTTTCTTGGGCATCTAATCTATGTGTTCTCCCAAGATCAAAACTGGGAGAAGCCGTTGCGTATCTGCTAAAGTACAAGGAAGGATTGTGTACTTTCTTAGAGGATGGACGGTTAGAAACCACGAACAATCGCGCGGAACGAGCCATCAAAGAATTGGTGATCGGTCGAAAAAACTGGTTGTTCTCAAAAAGCGAAAAAGGGGCGCAAGCAACAGGAATCATTCTGAGCATTCTACGGACAGCTGTAGAAAATGGCTTAGATCCAAGAAAATATCTGATCTATTTATTTGAAAATATCCCCAACCTGCCAAGTTTAACAAAACCTGCGCTGGCAGCTTATTTGCCTTGGAATCAGGAAGTTCAAAGAAAGTGCCAAGCTAACTATTAATAAAAAAAGCACGCCCATCAATCATCCTTAAGTATACAGGAGGATTGATGGGCTTTTAATACACCTTACTATCTGACGCTTACATAGTATCAAATTTTTCGCATGAATACTTCATGACCCTGTTCACAAAATAAGAAAATTCCTTATCTATGTATATTAAAAGTACAACCACGTAACGCTTTATCATACTAGTTTAAACCGATTTTTCCGTTCTCAGCAGATATTCCCTAGAAAAAAGCAACAGCTATCCCCCTTCATATATGGATAGCTGTTGTTCTCTTATTAAATTTTCTAGTCATTCCCATACTTTAACCCTTCTGAATCAACATACACCTGCTCGTACACCCGCTCATCCAATCGATACCCTTGGCCCCAACAAGTCTCGATGATTGGACCTTTGATTCCCTGATCGGCTAATTTATTTTTTAAGTGCTTCACCATTACTGATAATTGAGACATACTGGAATTTGTTTTGTCTCTATTCCACATCCGTAGACATAATTCCTGCCGTGAAACGGTTTGTTTTTGATATTCATAGAGAATCTGGAAAAGCTTCAGCTCTCCGCTGCTCAAGGATAAGGCGGTCAGCGGTCGCTTGCTTTCCGACTTAGGTAAGTAGACGATTTTTTCACCATTTCTAACTTTATCGCCACTCAATTTTTCTCTCAACACTTCAATGGATGGGCAGCTTTCAATCCAATCAGTAATTCCTAGTTCCTCCCATTCTTCCAGCTGTGCCTCTTCTAGTTGTTCGTCGGATTTTCGGAAGAGTGGGATCGAATAGGATTTTAATGCGCGAACCAATTCTTTTACTTCCGCATTTGCGATCGTCTCGCTTAAGATGATTTGTTGGAAAATACGGATAAACTCGTGGTTTGTATTCTCCAATAGGCAAAGGTCGATCAATCGTTTAGTGGTAAACACTTCATGCCCTAACTGCCGCAGCCGTTCCTCAAAGGACTGCTCATTCAATGGATTATTGGTAAATAATAAAATCTGACTCATCCTGTATCCTTCTCTCTAATGTTTTTGTGATTCATTGCTCATTTTTTGGGGTAGTTTCCAAACTCCCCCTTCAATAGACATTGATAAAAGAATGTACTTAATTGATATCCTTCCCCCACATAGTACGGATGGCATCTTCTATCCCATAAGCATCCATCACTTTCTTTTTAATTTTTGTGATGGCGCTAGATAGCTGACTTAGTTTCGAATTGATATTATTCGAAGACCAACCATGGCAAAGTTGCTCTCTTGATAACGTCTGATTCGTTGCCGCCATTAGTCTGCAAATGATTTTCTTTTCAAGCTTGGTAAAATGAACGTCCGAAAAATAAAGTGGAAAAGTTCTTTTCTTTTGTTCCAGCACTAGCTCCTTCTCATAAACCGGCGTACGTTGTTTCCCATCAGTCAATGCCACTTGATAAAGTAATGCCTTATGTGTTAGCTTCTCGCGTAGCCTTTCCAGCGTAGTATTCGTTAATATCCAATCAGAAATATGCCAAGTGTTCCATTCAGATACACTCTCTTCAGAAGGCTCCTCACCGACAATTCTCACCAGACAATCTACATTAAACTGAAATTGCTGGGCAAACGCCTTAGCTTCTTCTTCAGTAATTGTTTCACTTAAAAAAATCCATCGGAAGGACTTGACGAGATTATCCATTCGCTGAGAATGCACCCAAATATCCCGAATAGAAGTCGTTGTAAACACTTCATAATTCAATTTTTGAAGCTGTTCTTGCAAGTGACTCTCTACAGAGAGGTTCTTTGTTAAAATCAATATTCGATTCATTTTCTACCTCATTTTCTAAATCTCACCCATTTTTCCTCTTTTTCTTTTCCAATTAAATAAGATATGTACAGACCCGCTCGAAAAATTCGAGCGGTCCTATTTTATCATTCGTTTACGAAAATAAATGAATTTGATTTTGAATATCGATATAGCTAAACACAGCCAATCCAACAAATCCAAAAGCAATAATCAGTACTAACCAATCTAGAGCTAAATTGGTTCCCTTTAGATTGATTTGTCGAATCAATTTCGAATCGTTGATTAAAAAGTATGCGAAAATTCCGCAGGAAAGAATTGCTCCTCCTATAAAAAGGTATAGCCATTGATAAGGTCCCATCATTTCCTCCTTGTTAAATCGTATCGTTTAAAGTCCAAGTTAGTTCACTTGTATAGCCTTTACCCTCTTCACCAACATCTGCTGGGATGTGGAGTTTCACGTCGTTGAATGGGATTCGAAAAATCCATGTCCCTTTATTTTTCGTACTTTGAGAATTCATAAGTGGTACAGTGCCTCCCCCACCTGTCAGTGTCACCGTTCCCGTTGTTAATGAGACATCACTAGTTGGTGAGATACTCTCGCTATCTGTTTCAGGATTATTGACTACCTGAGAAGTGTAGTTGTCTAAAGACAGTACAGGCTGCATAGGCAAAAGGATATTTGAACTATCAATAAAATAATCTAAGTTTGCACTCAATTTCCAGTCATTTCCGGCTAGATTGTCCCTAGGGTCCTGTAGTTTTACATAGAAACCTTCATTCACGGTCTTTGTTTGATAGGCTCCTGTAGCCATAGTCACTGTCTGATTAGCACCATTATTATTTTTTTCATGATATCCAAAACCAAAAATTGTTGGAACATACAAAAGGGATAACTTCGAATTAGCAGGATCTGTTACTACATGATGATCGGGATCTTCTATTCGTACATTTGTGTCATCCTCAGCAGATAAATTATCCGAGGTAGCCGTAACTTTTGTTTTCAAATTCAACAGATCATTGATATCTCCTGTAGCAACTGTCTTAAATTTCACTGTGATCTTCTCGTTTGGTTTTATTGCGACTCCTTTGGAAGCTAATAGAGTACCTCCATCTGTCCATACGGCGTTGGTAATCCCAGCAATAGCAGTACCGTTGTTGTCTTCAATAACTGTATTCGATGGATTCGTCATATTTCCACCCGTTTTAGTAATCACATGGCTCAAATCAAGCCCAGTAGCATTTGCTTTGTATCCGGTATTATTTATTTCTAATGTCCAATCAATCGTTTCCCCAGGCTTTCTCATCACTGTTGAGTCTGGTGTTAAGTTTATTTCTAACCGAGGAGCTATCTTTTTATAGATATAATGTAAATTTGTATCTTGAGTTACATCCAATACTTTAGGAACATTATCTGTTATTAAAGTAGCGGGATCTTTAGTCATGTTTTTCCATCCTTGAAGTTCCCAATTCTTTCCTGAATAATCAGTGATATTCCAGTGAATAGTGGCACTCCCAGTACCATTAAAATCATCTCCATGGTTAACTGGTACAGTACCTGATACAGTAGAACCTAATTGATAATTAGGAGGTAATAAATTTGCCTGTGGTGTATCGTCTACCCAACTTCCAGTTACATTATATTGTGTTTTTTTCTCTTCATAAACAATTCGAATTTTTGCATTACTATCTTTATCTTCATCATTAATATCTTTCCAGTCAAAAGATGGAGTCGTCCCCGCATGGAATGTATCTCCGCTATACCAACCTTTATAAGTATATTGTGCTGAATTCGAACCCACGTAGCTAGATGGTAGCGAAGTTGCTTGTCCATTTTCACCGCCACCAAATTGATAGCTATCTCCACTTGCATAATACTTATTATTTTGAATAAATGATGGATGGAGTCCATTGTTTTGAATTTCATTTCCAGATGTGTCAACGAAAGTTTCATTGATTTCTGGTATTTCTAACTTAAATGTGATTGGGTTTCCTGCTGAAGAATTGGTTCCAATGTAGCTATTAATCTGAAATCCTGTGTAATACTTATTGACAGTACCGGATACACTAGAAGTTGTACCACCAACTGTAGTTGCAAAAAGAACATCTAATGGATCTGAATATTGTTCATAAGCGGTTTGCGCAACATTTTCGTACTGATATCCTCGCTTTGTTCCGACAGTTTTCCGAACAAAAGAACCATTTACTAAAAAACCACTCGTAATAGGGGAGGGATTGTTATTATTTGCTAGAAAAGTGTTAATATTAACTGTTCCCACTTTTTGAATTGGAACAATTCCTTTGACACAGTCAGAAGTTTCAGCAAACAATGAATGATAACTTACCCTTCCACCTTCCATGCTCTTAAACTCATCTAGGATTTTCAGAGGAATTATCTTCGATTTATAATTATCCGAATACTCACCATTACCTATTGATCCAATTGCCCGAGTACTTCGTAAAATTTCAGTTGGTTTAATTTGATAAACTAACATTTGTTCAGAATTATGAGGAACATATGATACACTAGATTCTAATTTCAATTCGTTAGGAGGTACTGAAGTCCCATCTGGATAAACAAATTTTGCATGAAACTTAATATTCATGGACGAAGATGCATCAAAATATAAAGAAGCGTACGAAACAGATGAATTAGCATAAAAAAATAGAAACAAACCGATAGTCAAACATAAGTATCTAATTTTTTTCATCAGTAACACCTCTTAACTGATAGAAATAAAGTACTCCAGCACATAAGAGTACTATCACTCCTATGCTTATAAATAACAATGACTCTTTTGCTTCTCCTGTTTTTGGTAATAATCTACTCTCATTTGCTACATACTGCTGTACTGCACGATAACGATACGAATTTGAAGAATAATCTAATGGTACAACACCACCAATTAGCGAACTACTTGTTGTGCTACTATCTATTGACGAACTACTAACTGAAGTACTGCTCATTGAACTACTTGTTGTCGTACTACTTGTACTCGTTGTTGTATCTGTTGTTGATGATTGACTGCTAGATGTAGTACTGCTTGCTGACTCAAATCCAATTCCTACCTCTGTGGCTGCTTGAGATTGCATTACATGTAGTAATAACCCCACTAATATCACAGGTAGAAAAAGAATGTATCTCTTTTTTACCAACAGTAGTCACCTACCTTTCTTGAAGGCTTTTTTGCCATTTCGTCTTTCTGACATACAAGAAGGCTGTCAAAAGTACCAGAACAGCGAACAAGGCGATACTCGTCCATTTTACCCATGGCGCGATCGTTAGTTTGAAGACCGCTTCTTTGTTCATTTTCTTCGCCTGTCCTTCGGTTACTTCGAACTCTTCCTGCCACTCCCATTTCTTTTCCCCATCATTCACTTCAATTGTCGCGATATATTTACCCGGTTCAACATCATTCGGTGGAAAGGAAAGGTCTAATTGAAAGGAGGAATTTGGCGCGAACTCCAATGTTTCAAGTTCCCTTTTCTTAATGACTTTATCTGAACCCTTTTTCGCAAAACTTGCTTTTGCTGTGAGATCCTTCATGACTTTCGGTTGAAAATTTTGAATCGGAATCTTTACCACTTTTTTTCCAGCTTCAACCCCAGGTTCCACTCGTTTTAGTTTCAAGTCGCCACCCTCACGATAATCGCTATTGTCTTCTGTTAACATCAGACTCACTGCATACCCATAACGACTACTGATTCCTGATTCCTCTGACTCACCATCACTAGCTAATACCTGAACTGCGCCAAGTTTGACTCCTTCGAAGGATTCCGCAGGCGGTGTCACTTTGATTTCCACGATCTTTTCCTCAAAATTAGCGACCGTTACTTTTTTCATGGAGTCTTTTACTTCAGCAATGCTTGTAAGAGGAGTTTTTAGACTTTCATCTAGAATCGGTTTCCGTTTTCCATACTCGATGTAGCCTTCTTTATTTGTTACAGCATCCGTAAGAAAGATTTCCACTGTTTTCTTCTCTTTTTGTGTGCTGATGATTTTCATTTTTAGTGTTTGTGGTTCATTCGGTTTGACCGATACATAATAAAGACTCAGATTTTTATCCACCTGTGTTTCGGGCTGGATTGTTTCCACAGTGAAACCAATGGAAGTCTGTCCGTGATCATCTGCCGCATTCACAAATGTTGGGAATCCTATTAAGAAAAGACTCGTTAATAAAGTCGTTATCAGCTTCTTGCGCACCTTGTTTCCTCCTGTAATGACAAAAGATGGAAGAGAAGAACGCTCCTCTCCCCCACCTTTATTTATCCTTTTTAAATATTGTCAGACAATGTCCATGTAATATCACCACTGAATTGTTTACCGTCATAAACTGCTAAATGGTCCACACTTTTCAATTTAATATTCGTCATTTTTGTCGCATAAGCACCTTTGACAGTTCCTGGTCCTGTTGATACCTCAACAGTGCCACCGCCATCAGCAGGTTGAGCAAGAGTAATAGTCGCAGCTGAAGGCAGTGCAACTGAAGGTGCAACTGCTGTACTGATATCTGCATCGATTGGCTCATTATTTCCAGTATATTCATATACCTGCGTTCCTAATGTTATCTCAATTTCTGCATTATCAAGTTGTAATGAATTAGAATCTTCAATGTCTGACAACGCAGCTTCTAACTTCCATTTATTAGTAGAAGTTGTTGGACGTTGATCATCTACAACGACATATCGCCCTACGCCACCAGTTGTATTAATTTCTTCATAATCATGGACACCAGTAGTTAGTGTGTTTGCATTTCCAAACTGAAAAGCCTTAGGAGTCCAACGCAAAGTCATTTTTCCGTCTGGCCCTGGTTTTGGCGGATTGTAAGCCTTAGTAAAACCAAATTCTACTTTTGTTTTATCAGAGTCAACTTGAGCCGCATTTGCACTCAGTCCTCCAACGAACAACCCTCCCAACATAGATGTTGCAACTAGTGAAGTTACGATTCTTTTCTTATTCATCTCTTTCTCTCCTTAAAATAATTTAATTTTTATATATCAAAAAAGTACACATGGTACCGTTGATATTAAAATAAGTAGAATGACTCACTTTTCATGATAATTAGAACAGTTGTTTCTAGGTTTGGTTAAAACCATGATTCCTCTTATAAACTCTGGTACTACAACGTTTATCGGAGATGTTGACGGTTAGTGACGGCGACTTGTTCGTTTGTGAATTTTTCGTCAATTCATTTTTCATTGTTTTTCGTAATGAAATTGAATTTTTGTAAACCACAGACATAGTAAGCGCTTACTTTACTAGGGCAAAAACTAGTGAGACATATTTTCTGCAATTATTAAAAAAAACATGCTATTAAGCGGTTTTTCTAATTGCAGTCTCCATTTGATCAATCACTTCGATGCGTTGTTCCAGCATCGAATCAGCGTAAGTATCTAATGTCAGCTTGGTTGACGTATGACCCAATAGAGAGCTAACAGACAAAATATCACTCTGCGCTTCAAGACAACGAGTCGCAAATGTATGGCGCAATTGATGAAAGTGAATGTCTTCCAAGCCGCATTTTTTACGAATCTGATGAAAGTGATACGTCAATAAGCGTGGCTCAACTGGATGATTGTTGACTGAGAAGACAAAGCTACCCTTAGATTGACGTCGATGCTTCAAAAGAAGCTTTCGGATAGAGTTACTCATGGGAATGGTTCGAGCACCTGAACTCGTTTTTGTCGACCCAATCACTAGCTGTGTTTTCTGATCCTTTAACGCAAGGTTGATTCGTTGATAGGTGTGATTCACCTGAATCAGATTGCGTTCAAAATCAAGATCACGCCATCGCAAAGCAGCGATTTCGCCAATTCTAAGACCTGTATAAAGTGCGAGATAAGTTGGAAGTCCTGTGTCTTTCTTCTCTCTTAGCGCGACTTGTTCTAGTTTATGTTGTTCCTTTCTTGTTAAAGCACGGATTTTTTGTGGACTCCTTTTTGGTAGTTTTAAATGTGAGAAGGGATTTTCTTTCAGCTGTTGTTTTTCTTTGGCATCATTCAAACATTTATTGATGATTCGTAAGATTACCTGCATGGTTGAAGGGCTCAGTCCTCGTTCTATCCATCGCTGAATGAGCGTTCTTCCTTCCTCTGCGGTCAGTTCATTTAAGAATAAGCTTCCTATATAAGGAAACACGTAGGTAGATAATTTATAGTGATAAGAACTATACGTTGATGGCTTAATCTCATTTTGAATCTCTATCAGCCAGCACTTGCTCCATTCCGCAAAAGGAATACAGGACTCTCCGTAAATTTCTTGTTGAGTGAGGTAGTGCGCTTTCAATGGATAGAGCTTGAGGCGCACCTCATGAAAGCTTTTCCCATAAACATAGCCATATTTGATCTGACCATTGGCTTTATAGCCTTTTTTGTAGCGCCCCTCCCAACGCCCATCCTTTCGTTTATAAATATTTTCGCCTTTACGCATGTATTCTTTTCCTCCTGACGGCTTAATTGACGGCAAATAATTCACCGTTTTCCATATTTTTGCTTTCTTTCTAGTTTTCGAGCATGAGATTCTTGCTTATTAAAATATTACAAATATCTTTTTTTAATAAATTAAAACTATATATTGATTATTCTTAAGCAGTATTCTATAATTAAATCAAACGAATTCACTTTTTTATTAGAAAATTGTTTTTGATAGCGAATTTTATTCATGGTTTTAACCAAACCATGTAACAAGTTAAACGAATATAATATCTTTTTCAACTAAATATGACAACAAAAAATAAGGACATCCGCTCAAACTGAATGAGAAGATGCCTTTTTTTGTTCCATAAATTAATTTTACAAATAAAAAAAGTAACCAAACAAACGCTGTCCCTTGCGATTTTACAATAACACCGTTCTTCTTAATTTATTTTTTTCTTTAATACCAATTAAAAAAGAAATCTTGTGTTTTTGAAACTTTAGCTTATATTCTTGTTATAGCACCACCGAGTTTGTTTTTTAATTTAAGGGGGATTTATGATGAGTGTTAAACGGTATGTAGATATTTTCGATGACAGATATCCAGGAACGCTATGGGAGGCCTATCGTTCGATAGCGGAAGATTTTGACCCATTGAAGATTCAAGAAATACATTGTATTGCACCAAATTTTGAACGCAATGAGGTGATGGTTCTTTCAGATGAAGGCGCTTTTTTTAATGCGAATACGTCATCTGCGACGTTGAATCAGTATGCATCCGCACATTGCCTTCCAGATTACACCACTTTTTCTTCTGTTCTCAAGGACATTGACCACTTTGGAAAATACAAGCTTCCTTGGGCGTGTCCACATTTTTCCTTATTTCCACTAGAGGGTGGTTCGAATAGTCTTTGGATCAATCCGCTTATGATAGAAAATATCAATCTAAGAGACGGACGATACTATGTCCAATTATTAACGGGACGAAAATTCTATATCCCCGTTCAACGCTACTACGCACTTTTACGCAGCGAGATTGCCTGCGCTGTCCTAGCCGCACTCCGTCAGGAAGCTTTTTATTATAAGGGCCAAGGTAAGCGGCCGGTGGATTATTTGAATCTGCCGAATACGGTATTTGCTCAAAATCTACGCAAACGTCCGTTACTAAATAAGTTCGTCACCGGTAAAGGCGAAATCTATCGCCGGTATCATCGTGCGCGCTTTCTGTATTATCATGAACGGTTAGAAAACGAACGCCCACTGCCTCGCTGGGAAAATTGGCAGTAATATAATATGTTGCTCATGTTACAGTCAGTATGAAACCTCTAGAATAGCGGGATATTCTAGAGGTTTTTTTTAGTTGCTGTTATTCTGCTCTGCTTCTAGAAAATGAATCAGATCGGTCAATGAATCCTTTCATGGATCGCATTCTATTTTTTCATTCCTTTGTTGTTCCTTCTGCCTATTGCTAAAAAGTTCCTTCATCTGCATGATATACTCTTTGAAATCTTTCAATACGATGACAGATCATCGGCATAAGCTCGTCTGTCAATCTATCGCTGCCATCTCTGTGATTTGATCTCTAAGATCATCCTCATTTTTTTCAATCTTGCTATTTTCTATTTCTACCATTTCTCTCACCAACTTCATCAACAAAGATATCGGCTTAACATTCGTTAGTTAGAACAAAATATACGCATTATACGAATTAATCATAATACATAACGATTTTTTCCTCAGTATAATTCGTTAAACTATTTGAAATCATTTTTAAGTAATCTACGTTAGTGAGCCAGTATCCCTCCGCACATTACACCACTTTTTTCTTCTGTGTTCTACGAGAAACTCTTAATTATATTCCTTTTCGTATAATCAAGTCAAACAGCAATTTCGAATAAATACCCTCAATTTCGAGTGATTCAAACGGTCTTTCAACGTTTCTAGCCCCTAAACATTCGAAATTGGGGGTTCTCGTTCGAAATTGCGGTTCGCAATCTTTTTCAAAATCGGCTATCTTGTAGTCAGCAAATAGAGAAAACACTAAGGATAAGCAGGACGCTGCTGCCTTTTCAAATAAAAAATCAATCCATACAGGAGGAACACCCAATGAACGAACAATTATTAACTTGCAAACAGACCTTTTCACTTAAACCTGAAACATTAGAAAAACGCATCATGGAGTATTACCAAGAAACACAAAACAGCAGCTTGACGATCAAATATGTCTTAGCTTTACGTGTACGCTTCAAACTTGGTGCACAAGAGTTTGCCCACATCCTGGAGGACCTTGTCCGTTACCTATTCATGAATACCAAAGCCACACGTACAATGAAACGCTTCTTTTATTTTTTTGAGGATTACTTCCAAGCCTCTGAATGGAAACGTCTAACCTTAAGAGTCTTTCCATTAAGAAACTTTGGCAAGAAAGTCTTCTCTGTTGTCCGCTCGCTTATCTCAGCGGTTCGCCCTGAAGAAACGACTGAATCTTGATAAGAAACCAATCTAATAAAACGATAGAAAGGAAAAAAAATATGATTACTGAAACAACTAAATTAGTCACCACTTTCATGAAGAGTGACAATAAAAAACATCACTGGTCCTACAATGACGTGGACACCAGCTTATCTGCACAAGAAATCAAAGATATTTGTGAGCTGATGACGACGTTAGACCTCTTTGAACAAGATGACGTAAAACTATTCGATTCGGCCGTCTCAGCAAAGTTTGTCCACACAAGAGAAATCCCAATTTTTGATAACACCTTGGAAGAAGAGTTACCCACAGAAAATCCAGTATCAACCAGTTATCCACATGTGAACTATGTGGAAACTGTGGGAAATTCTGGTGTTTTGCCCACGAAGTCCACAGAAACAATCCGTTCTACCGACTTATCAACAAAAGAAAGTTTACAAAATACGAAAGCAATCACCACGAACGAAGATTTGCCCGCCTTTATGGTCTCTTCTTCACAGCTACCAGCACGTACTCTTAAAACGAACATGTCGGAGATAGAAGAAAATCACTCAGCTTCTAACAAAATAGACAGTCCTGTCGTGTCTGATAATCAGATTCAAGGGGATCAAAAAAAGAAGCGGCGATTGAAAGACTTCTTTACTCATATCTGGGGAAATCACAGAAAAGAAAATGAGGATTCTTCATAACTGTCAAGATAAGAAAATAAAGCCATACTCAACAAAAACAGACTCATACTTCATCCCTGCGATTAACTCCACAGGGGATGAAGCCCTTTTGTCCGCAAAAAAATAAGAGTCGAAAGATGAGCATTCATCTTCCGCCTCTTATTTATGACTATCTACATGCATAAAGCCCCAGTTTGTCGGCATATAATAGCCATCCACCGCCATGTTTTTCAAATCGCTGGAGACCAGCTGCCCTGTAATGTAGTAAATCCGTTTTGCTTTGCGCTCAGCCTCGCCGAGTTTTGCCAATAGACCATTCAAGTCGTATTCTGGCATCAAAAAATAATGAAAATTGAAGCCCTTCAAGCGTTCATGTGTGATCGCTCCTTCAAAGGTCAATAATTTTTGTAATTCTTCGTCGTTAAAGGCCAAGTCTGTCGATTTCAAGGTCAAGCCCTTGTATTCAAATGAATCTGCCATTGCGCCACCCCTTCGATTCATTTTACCACATCCGAAAAAAGTGTCACTACCCTTTCAGCCATTCACGGGCGTTTTGCACCTCGTCCATCGAAACTTGATGACCGTGGAGTGTCTCAATAACAGTGATATCTGCATCGCGATCGCGAAAGGCCGCAACTAATTTTGCAAAAGAAGCATCGCTAACGATTGGATCATTGTCTCCGCCATAAGAAACCCAAATCTTTTTATCTATTAAAGGAAATGATTGGGTGTGGACCTCTAATGACATGGGATGGAAAAATATCCCTTTGTTTAGCGTCGTTTCACGTTCCAGCAATAGATGCGCCGCGACATTTGCCCCATTTGAGTAACCGACTAAGATCCACTCCTCCAATGGGATTGCTTTTTCTTCGCTGATCTCCTTGATCACTTCCAATAGGTTATCTGTTTCCTTTTCTAAACTTTCAAAATCAAATTGATTCAATCCATTGCGTTTGAAGAAACGATTCATGCCATCCTCTACGATCTTGCCACGAAAGGATAAAATCGTACTATCGGCATCTAAAAACTTAGCCAATTCAATTAACGATGTTTCATCGCCACCCGTTCCATGAAGCAAAATAAACTTTTTCCCCTCTGGTTTTCCTGCTTGATAAAGATATTCCATCTTCCTGCACCTCACTTACTAATTGTAAGTTAACACGAATCGGCCATCGGAACAACTTATTTGTCTGCTTGCTACTCACTGTTCAGAAAAAATTGGGACCCGAAATCGGATAGTAAAATGAACCGACAAAGGTAACGAATATCATATTTTACTTGCTCTATTCATTTGATTTTCGATTTTGCTTTTTCTGGATGGATTTGTTTTATTCATCCGGCTGTGATTTCGCAGTTCGCTTATTCTTCCAATAAGTAAATAGGATCAGGCCCAGCATGATTAGGCTTGTAATAATGGCGGCCTTCAACAATAAGTGCTGTTCTTTGGTTATTTTCTTCTTTTTTACTGTTTTATTTGGTTGATAAGCCACGCGCTTTCCACGAACTAATAAGCGATGAGAATTGACCCCATACGGCGTGCAGGTCAGTAATGTCGCATAGTCTTTCCCGTTAACTGCCTTCAACAGCTCCGTGTTCTCTGGTTCGATAACTGAAAGCTTATCTACTTCATATGCCAAGGTGCGATTTAACACATGAATAAAAAAATGATCGCCTTTTTTTAATTCAGTCAAATCGGTAAATAATTTGGCGTGAGTCAATCCGGTATGGGACGTTAAAACGGTATGTGTTCCTTCGCCTCCGATTGGCAAAGCAGAACCTTCAAGATGACCCGCGGCTTTGCGCAGGACATTCTCCTTTGTTCCATGATAGATCGGCAATTTTACATCGATACTAGGAATCTCAACCTGCCCCATCGTTCCGCCAACATTTAAGACCTGATAATAATTGTCCGGCATTACAATTCCAGAGCCTGGAACAAAAGGATCGTGGGCAGGTTGCCCTAAGAGATTTTCATTATAGATCTGTGCCTGTTGAAATATTTCGGCTATCTGTTCAGGACTCAGCTGATCAGCTTGCTTTTGATAGTTCTCCATGACTTGTGTTGCATTTCTTTGATTCAGATAATCGCTAATGAACGGAAAGGCGATGATCCCGATGCCCGAAATCAATAATAAAACAATTAAAATCGTTCGCTTCATCGTTTCCCCTTTCTATGTATAGAAAAAGCCGAGTTTTACTCGACTTTTCGTTTTATTAGACCGCTTTTTTCTTTTTATTCATCGTTAGAAGAACAGCCAGTCCGATCAGGATAATACCGACAACTACTAAGAGCATCGTTCCGATGCCACCCGTATTCGGTAGCGTGAATCCTTTTTTGTTTTCGATAGACTCAGTGTGGATGTGTTTCTTCCCACTGTCCTCTTCAGTAAAGGTGACCTCTAACGGTTCATCCAACAAGTTGTACCCCTCTGGTGCTTTTGTCTCCACTAAGAAATAAGAGTCAAATGTTTTTATTCCTGCTGATTCAGTGTAAGTTCTCAGCCCTTCGAATGAGGTCACATAAAAAGTATCATCAATAAGTCCCAATCCTTCTCCAGTGTCATCATAAGAAGGCAATGCTACCCAGTTTTTAGCAGCATCATAGCCGGGTTCGCCAGGCGCAACGATATCCACGATATAGTTATCACTTGCATCTAAAATGACTTTGTAATATTCGCCTCTTCCAGCGTAATAAGCTGTCGGCGCTAATTAAAACTGTGCACTTTCTGTTACTGTACCACCAGAGTAGGTCTTGTCAATTTTTATCTCCCCGGTGTGAATTTCTGACGGCGGTGTTTTGTCTTTTTCTGTTTCAGTCGTTGAATTATTTTCAAACTCGATTTCCGCCTCATTTTTGATGGTATTTTCATCATCACTCGCGATATTACTGTTCACTGTCGTGTCAAATGATACAAGTACTTTAGTGACATCTGCTGTTCCTGCGAGTTTACTAATTCCAGCTGGTGTTAAAGATATTCTGACCGTTCCGCCAGGAGTGCCGACAGCTCCAGTTACAGTATAGTCATCGCCAAACGTTAATGTAACGACATTAGGATTAGTATCACTTGCTCCTTTTACCGCAACATTTTCTGCAAAACTCAATCGTTTATCCAACGTATCCACAATATCAAATTTCGTGTACTCAGAAAAATCAGAAGGAACATTGGCTGAAATTGTCCAAGTGACTTTATCTCCAACCGTTACCGATGGGACGCTTGGCTCTTTCTCAGGATTTAATCCTTGGTTTTTTGGATAGACATGGACATCGCTATTCCAATCATCACCAGCCGCATTTGTCATGGGCACAGCTACGATAAAAGGCTTAGAAGCAGACGTAATTAATTTTTCTTCATTTCCTTTACCCTGTACTTGATAGTCCGCTGAGGCAGTTAAATTTTCCTCTACATAATAATATCCGGCTGAAAGTTTCGTGTAGGTTAATTCCCCGCTATCATTCGTTTTGCCATCTTTACCAGCATCCGGGTCTTTTAAAGTTAAAGAATATTTATGTTGAGTCGCGTCTTTTTCTACAATTAATTCAGTTCCAGTTCTTGTATAACTCCAGCCATCTTTATCCGATGGAGGTGTATCTGGAGCACCAGCTGTTGGAGTTAGCTGATAGACATCGAATTGAATCCCCATTACTGCTGGATTACTAGGCGCTACATCTAATTCCTCACCATTTCCTTCATCCTTAACATCAGCAGACGTTTCTGCCCAATACTTATGGATCGTCAAATTTCCTTCAGTCGGCTTTGTCCCCGGTGTGGCTGCGAAGCTAGAAAGCGCTCCGCCCACCGTTGCCCCTAACATCAATAGTATCGCTATTATCCTACTTAATTTTTTTCTCATCTTTTTTCCCCTTCTCTTTAGCTATCATTTTTTTATTCTGCAAAACAATTACTCCAAAACCTAAGAGCACAATTCCCAAAACAATCAGAAATACTCTCATATATCCACCTGCATTAGGTAATGAATTTGTTAAATAATTCGGTAAATAATACTTGCCATTCGCCACTCGAAATGCCGGCGGCAAAGGATCGCCTCTTCCGCGTATCGTTTCGATCTCACCATAAAAATTGACGGTGATGACCCATGAGCCCAGTGGCAACTGATAGCCTGGATGCGTCTTCGTTTCCACCAACAGGTACTCCCCGCGCGTCAAATTTTCAAAGATTACTTGCCCCTTATCTGAAGCATTCTCGCTACTAATTTTCTCGGTTGGATGATCCATATCCCACTTCGTATCGGCAGCTTCCGGATCTTCACTGCCGGTACTTCCAGCCTCACCCTCTTTAGTTTTGTAGAGGGAAAAATGCACCCCGCCTAATGGATTCTGGTTCGCATCTTCTTTTGTGAAGCTGATAGGTTTGGCTTTGTTCGTAAAATAGATATTGGTTCGATCATCGCTGATCTTATGCCCTGGGTCTTCTGCATCAACGGCATTATCATCAAGTCCAATCTTATATTTCACATTAAAAATTTCGAACTGCTGAGTTTCCTTATTCCATGCGGTTGAAACGAGCCAATAGCCTTCTACAGATTGATATCCGCTATACGTGCTCATTTCACGAATAATATACCAATCGAAGTTTTTTGGTTCAGCATCCTCCACCTTCAAACCCGTTTTGCCGATCGTTCCAAAAAAGCCTTGATTATCTGTCGTACCAGATGTGATTTTTTTCCATGGTGATTTGTTATATGACCAATTTTCATAAAAATAACCGCCACCAGTCCAACGATAAATATCAAATTGAACTTTTTGCTGATCCGTCGATGGCATCACTTCTCCTTGCTCATTGACCTTGCATAAAGAAATATCGGATTTACGGTTTCTTAGAATATAACGATTGCCATTGGCTTCACTAGGCTCTTCATAATCTGGTTTATCTACTTCTGTCCCATGCGCCCAACTCGGCGCAGAAAACATTTTCTTTTCACTCATCTGAGCAACCCAATAGACCTCTCGATAGGTGGAAATATTGGTTGGCGGATCGTTGTATGGCAAAACATAATCGGGATAAGTTGCAACTTCAACGATTGCATAAAGCTTCGTTAAATCAGTAATTTCAGGAATACGTACCCTTCCCAATGCATCTGTAGCAACCGGTTTATCATTAATCCTTGTCCATACGTCAGGTCTTGCTTCCGGACCGTTTCCAGGATTATACGGATTACTCCCAGAAACAGGATCTGAAGAAGACCAGACACCATCCCATTCATACACATCAAAAGCAACCTTCATTTCCCTACCTTGCTCATCCACCAATTGCTTGCCATTTGAGTCGACTGAAGGCATCATTTCGCCATCCATCCCTTGCTTATAGAAGGTGAAAGGAACTTCGGCAGCAATCGTGTAATAAAGCTGCAAGGTTAGACTGCCATCTTCCGTCACGTTTCCAGTGATTTTTCCGTGTAAGATAGACAGATCTTCATCATAATCATACGACTTCAACAGTTCCATTGAAGGTTCGCCAACGATTTTTTGTCCTAGATAGCCGGACTTCGTTTCTGTCTGTTTTAATTCAAAATTTTCTTTTGCCGTACTTCCTTCGATTTTCTGAACATAATGTTCAACCTTGTAACTAGCTTGAGGAAGTTTTTTGTTCCATACAGTCACAGTCGGTCCTCTGGAGGTCGTAGCCGGAATCTCAAAAGCGTTCGACACTACCGCTGATCCATCCCAATTGGGAGATTCTTTTTCGTCATATCCCGCTGCAGCTTCAGTCTCTACAAACCGATAGGTCCCGTTGACCAAACCCAATGCGTTAAAATCAACTTTCACTAATCCATTAACTGTCTTTTCTACAGTCGCCCCGTTTTCCACTTCGAAATACTGAAGCCCGTCAGTTTCGAAGATCAGTACCTCGTTATTTTTTTTGACGTCATTCCACTTATCTCCGTCTTTAAGCTGAAGCTTGAACTTCGCTCCGTTGATTGGAGAATATTCGTCATTCTCGTCACGCTCGACATCGAACTTTTGCAGCAGCGCCTGATTCGCATTCAAGGTGATACTGCCATAAGGATTTTTCAAATTCGCCGTCGCACTATCTCTTTTCGGCATCGACTCTGGTTCCTTACGATTCAATGTCAATGCACTATGGGTATAGATCGCAGATTCATTCCTAATCGGACCTGAGGGCGTATCTGGCGGGTAGCGAACGGTCAAAGAAATATTATATGAGGCGATCTTGCCGCCAATTACATTGCTATCGCCAAAGGTTATTGAGTAATAATTCTCCAACAACTCACGATCTTCCTCGGCATAATAGCCCCGCCGGATAGAATAATCAGCAGCTTGGGCGGCGAACTGAGTGACAGCTATATTGTCGCCGGTTTTAGGATTCGTGATTGTTCTTCCTGTATAAGGACTATCAGTTAATTCACTAAGCGTTTGCTGCTGATTCGTTTTTTGTTTCATTGAGCCATAATGCATCATTACTGTGGATATGCCGGAGGAATCTTTGTAGACACCATATTGATAAGGCGCTGCTTGAAGCCGCGTTTTAAACGCCTTCTTAGTTTCACCGGCTCCTTGAGTCAGAAGTGTGAAGCCCGTTCCAGCTTTGGGCTTTTGAGTCTCCCCAGTATCTGAGCCAGAACGATAGGTTGGTCCGTTCCCAAAATCGGCTAGAACAAATGATTGAAAAGCAGCGGTTGAAGACAAATAAACTCCTTCCTGCTTCGCATAGTTTTCCTGTGTGAGTCCAATAGGAATCGGGATGTACCCTGCAATCGTCAGTGTGGTCAACTCAGCACCAGCCGGAAGTTCATCCTCTACGTACCCACCGTATTCTTCTCCGCCTTCGGTTTCTCGCGGAGAATAAATATCAGTATAATTGCTCCCCCATGGAAGCCAAACATCTCTTCCTGGTTTATCAGTATAGAATCCTTGATACTTATTTCCTGCACCGCCGTTGGCATCGTAATTAACTTTATCGCCGCCTAATTCAATATTGGCAGCCCCGTTAAATTGAATCGTCCATTTCAGCGAATTATTGGAGCCAGAAGAGCCATATTTAAATGAAAAGCCATTCGAAGCCTGTAAAGCAATAGGATTGAAGGTAATCTTTTTTGAAATCGTCGTTCCATTTGCATCACGGCCAAACGTGACATTTTGAACACTTTCCTTTGTCACGTAATTCATGAATCCCGCAAACGTCAATTCCGAATTCAGAGTATTGATATGAAGCTCATCTACACCCTCTAAAAACTCGATGCGAATCACCTGTGTTTCTCCATTTGTTGAATTTTCAACACGATACCGATAAATCTTATTTACTCCATCATCGGTAGATATCGTTTGCCATTCTCCCCGCAGAGCATACCAGTGTCCTGTGTCCTGATTTTCATTTTGAGGAATCGCTAAAACAAAGTAATCCCCTGGCAAAATATTTCTGCCTAACTTCTCAGCTGCTATCGTCCAGCTAAAATTGAAATCATAGGCTTGGTTCGGCTCCGCTGAGCTTTTTGGCTCTACAGTTAAAGACTCCTTTACACTACCTTTTTCACGATACAATTCCCAATCTGTTACAACGATTGAGTTGCTAATGTCCGTTGAACTCACTTTTACCTCTCGGGCAGCTGCTTCCTTCTGCGTGTCCGCATCACTCACTATTTTTTTCTCATCTGACTGGCTTGTACTAGAATCCAAAACAGCGGAATCAGCAGGACTCACATCCTCAGTTGTACTCGTACTTGACTCAATTTCAGGAGAAGACAATCGATCAGTTGTGCTTAGCACTTCATTTGCAACTTGGCTAGAAGCGACTTCATCCTGTGTTTGTCCTAATGAAAGAATTGGAGACAATACAGAAAAGAGACTAAAGAAAATCACCAACAAGATCAGTATTTTCCCTTTATAGCTTTCTTTTTTGATCATTGCTTGTCCGCCTCCCTCCTTCACCTTCAAATTCTTCAACAAATAGACCTACATTACAAAAAAAAACACTTAAATGTTTTTCAAAGGAATTTACAATTAAAATATGACTTTATAATTTAATATTACTATTATCTGCCAAATATTTCAAACTATTTTATGTTTTTTTGATAAACAAAAAATTAGAATAGAACTAATTATTACGATAAAATATTGAATGTTCTAAAAATAATCTTTATAATCTATTAATTATAAAGGATAAAATTGAAATCGCTTTTTATAGTATTTATACCGAATCCCTTGTCAGATCATTAATAAATAAGGTCCAATAAAATTTGTAGGTTTACTTCTGTCGTGGAAGCTGTTCTATATATATTACGGCTCGAATCCAATACGGCTCTTTCTATTTCCAGCCGCTTCTTCACCACCGCGTACAACTGATTTTTTTCTTCGCCGAATCAGAATATTATCTCATCTTTCTCTTTATAATTGACATATGCTATCTAGATATTTACCTTTTTTGAGCACGCAAAAAAAACCAAACGATTCACACCGTTTGGTTCATCATGCTACTCTGTTTTTGAATTTAGCGGTTTTCTAGCTTTGACCAATCCAGCGGCTCCAATGAAGAGAATTCCTATGATCAAAAGTAGTAGTTTGCTCCACTTGCCCGCAAAAGGCAATGACTGTTTCCGATAATTAGGTAAATAGTACTGCCCATTTTCCAGCTTAAAGGCTGGCGGTGACGTATCCTTCCGCGCACGAATCGTAAGCGGTTGTTGTGCCGCTGGATCGACTTGAAT
Organism: Enterococcus sp. DIV0187; assembly: GCF_051713785.1. Lineage (NCBI taxonomy): Bacteria > Bacillati > Bacillota > Bacilli > Lactobacillales > Enterococcaceae > Enterococcus > Enterococcus sp. DIV0187. Next base: position 3,605,670 of record NZ_JBIOQO010000001.1, on the reverse strand, counting down.
GAGCCAATCTCCTTCAGGCAGCTGATAGCCGGCTGCTGTGCTTTTTTCCTTTAATAGATAGGTTCCCTTCGGCAGCTTCACGAAAGTAACTTTACCGGAAAGTGAACTGGTCTCTCTGCGATAAGCGGCTGTTAATTCCCAGTAACTGCCGTCCTTTTCGGTTTGATCATTCAAAGGGACATCACCTTTTTCCTGATACAATTCAAAGACGACATTTGCCAGCGCGGTATGGTTATCATTGATCTTTGTAAATTCAAGGTCAGGGTACGGCAATTGTTCATTGGTTAGTTGGTAGGCGTTGAACTGATTGCCGGTCTCACCTGGCTCGACGATCGGATAGCCTTCGCCTACGTAGCTCAAACCATCAATCGTGTAGCTGTTGGCTTTCCTATTTTCATTTAGATAGACGACCCAATAACCCGAAGGCAGCTGATAGCCCGGATACGCCTCGACCTCCTGAATCGCATAGGTATTTCCGTAGGGGTAGGAGCCTACCATGGTTTCCGCCAATCCAGTCAGCTTCCCGTCCTCATCGCCGTAAAAAAGATAGGTATCATCCTGCAGATTTTTCATGGGCAGCCACTTGGCCGGATTGGAAAGATCGGTATTGGTCGTAGGTCCTTCACCCTCCCAGCCTCCAATGTAGCGATAATAGCGGAAACCAACCTTAGCCGTTTTGATTTTGCGCAGCGGAGAACCTGTCCAAGCGTCTGTCTTGTATAACTGTAATTCTGTCTGATAGTCATTTTTGATCACATGATAATAGGCACCCTTTTGTTCAGTACCTGGGTTGTCGGTGCCGCAATTGCTGAAATTCCCATCCTCCCATAAAACCCAATAGGCCTGTTTCGCTGTTGGTAAATGATAGCCTTTGTACGTACTTGTCTCGACTAAACCTAAGACTGCACCGGAATCGCGGGGAATGGCATCTCCTACCAGCTTTCCATTCGCATCGGTTTCCAATGTGCCCTTCTTTTCCCAGACCGCTGATCCTCCTGGGGCAACCTCATCAGGTTTTGTCCCGTCTGTCCAACTACCGACATATTGATACCAATCGAAGCTGACTTGTTTGTTTTCGCCGAGAGAATTGCCATTTGCATCAACCGACGGCATCGGGTTTCCTCGGACATCTTCTTTATACAGCGACCACTTTTCGTAGTGATTCATCACATAATACTCTCGCTCATTCTCAGGAGCAGAAGGGTTGATCGCATCCGCACTTGGCGCACCATTCATTGGCGTGATTCCACTGACAAATGGCGTTACTTGAGGTTGGTTTTCCCCCAATGTATTATTTGTCCAAAGAATCCAATACTGATGATCCGCTGGCAGTCGATAGCCTTCATAGGTCTTCTTTTCAACCACCGCATAGGTCATCAGTCCACCCTGTTCATCCGTTAGAGACAATGTTTTACTGCTGACTTTTCCATTTGAATCGGAGGTTAGTGTTTCGACCTTTTTCCAGACCTTTTCCTCACTGTTTGGGAGCGTCTTGCCGCTTGTTGGCACGACCTCTGTGGGACTATAGCCCGCACCGCTGCTCCAGCTTGTATTATTGTACAAATAAACATCAAAGACGACTTCTTTCTCTTCACCCAAAGGATCTCCCTTAAAGTCAATGGAAGGCATCGGCTTTTTATTTTCGTCATACTTATAAAAATAAAAGGGCTGGCTCGTCTCGTCTTTTACATAATACAGCTTTAAAATCAAACTGCCATCCTCTGAGACTCTTCCGGTTGCTACGGTGTAGGGAACGGTCTCATCTAGGCGATAACCGCCAAAGGATTTGCCGATTGCCTCCACCTCTGACCCAAATTTCCCATTGAAATTTTCCTGCAGGCGTAATTCAAAGGCCGACTCATCTGAAGAATCTGGATTGGTCTGAACATAGTGCTGAACCGAATATTTAGGCTGCGCATAATTCGTCGCAAAAACGATGGACCGTTGATTTGACGAAGGAATCGAAAACTCGCTGGAAATGACTTTTCCAACATCCTCGTCATAGCCGGGAGATATTTCAGGGTCATAACCATCCGGCGGTTCGACTTCGATAAAGCGATAGACGCCATCTGCCAAATTAGAAACCTTCGCACCCCCATCTAATTGACGACCCACGACTGAACCGCCTTCCAGCACATTCACGGACACTGTTCCCGTCGTCACTGCGGAATTGGGAACAGTCTCCCATTGATCCGTTGAACGTTTTCTTTGCAATTCAAATTTGGCGCCGTTCAACGGCAGGTTCTGTTCCGTGAACTTGAAAAGCATCGCTTCATTACTTGTTAGCTGGACACTGCTGTAAGGGTTCGTCAGGTTATAGGTTCCTGTTACCTCAGAAAGAATAGGAAAATTTGGTTCTTTCGGCCCAATATAGAAATGCTGTGCCGTGTTTACCTTTTCACCGCTGATAGTCTCAGGAGGATATTGCGCATTGAAGCTGATTTCAAATGTTGCAATTTGTCCTCCTAGCGCGTTACTGTCACCATAAACAAGTGTAAAGTAAGCCTCCAGTTCATCACGATCCGCTTCGGTATAATGACCATTTGCGATCAGGCGACTAGCAGACTGCTCTGCAAATGAAAGGACCTGCTCCGTTTTGCTGCCGGCAACCTCTCTTGCTGGATTCGTATAGCGCTGATCGGTCATATCGCTATATTTCGGCATCGTACCACCCTTTTTAACATCACCGAAATAAGCCATTATCGTCTGACGATTCGTCGTCTGGTCAAGATAGAGTCCATATTGATAAGCCTGAGATTTCACTCTTGTCCGAAAGCTTTCCTTGCTCTCGCCGCTTTCTTGATACAGACGCTGAAATGAATAGTCTTGCTTCGACAGCTGTCGTTCCGAAACAGGATCATTCGGAGTCCGATAAATGGGCCCATTTCCAAAATCAACCAACAAATAGGAATGAAACGCAGAAAGTGTCGCTGCTATCCCCCCGCGATAGTCCGTCAGCGCATTCGGCGGCAGCTGCATTGGCGCGTGTGCCGTTGCAATAATCATCAGATTGTGGACAAGCACGCCTTCATCCAACGTATCCTCCACATAGATATCTTCAATATCTGTTACCTGCTCACCCCAGCCATTCTCAGGATTAACAGGATCAAAGCCCCAGCCCTCGCTATGTTTGCCATAATCAAAGGTATCTCCTCCCAGCTCTAAACTGGCTGGTAAATTTACGGGAAGATCAAATTGAATTTGATTGATACTAGCACCAAGCGCATTCTTAAAGTTCCAGCCTGTGCTCTTTTCTAATTTATCCTGACTAAAATCAATCCTCTTTTGAATCCCTGCAAACTCTACTTGCTGGATACCGCCACGATAAGTATAGTTTTTGATAGAATCCAATCCAGTCGAAATCTCGGCTTCGATGGCCATTCCCGTCAACAATCTAACCTCATCTGTAAACTGAATCCGAATCTGCTCATAATCAATCCCGCCATCATACGCTTCAATAAACCATTCCGCATATTTGATGGTTTGACCATCAATCGTCGCTATCAGCGGAACGGCTTGAACAGAACTGCTTGTCCGCCAAGCCCCGCTGGCACCCACGTCATCGCCCGCGACTCCACGATTGTATGGCAGCCGGAACGTCACGAAGTCTCCTGGTAAAAGTGTCGAATTCCTTACCTTCCAATGAAACTTCAACTCATATGCCTCACCCGTGACAGCATGAACCGCTTCCGATACGGCAATGCCATCTTTTAATAGCTCCCAGTCAATAACCTCCAACGTATCAGTGATATCGGCTCGGAGCTGACGCCTTTCTTCACTGGTGCTCTCTGTCTCAGACGTCGAGCTTGAGGGTTCTGTCTGTTCTTCAACATCTTCTGTCTCAGCCTCAAAAATTTGTGAAGACTCTGTTATTTCAGAAGCAATCGTCGAATCAAGCGAAGGCTCTTGAGGCTCCTCCAAGCTGTGAGTCGTGCTCTCAGTGACGGGTTCCCTCGACTTCTGTGTCTCAGAAAGAGCGGTGACAGGAAGGAGCGCAACCACCAACAAAATAAGTAAACTAAGCGACGTAACCATTTTTTTTGATCGACTCACCTTGACTTCACCCCCTCACTTTTTCTGATTCACCCTGTGAGCCCGTCACCTTTCGACTTTCCTTTTTATTCTTCAAATAAATCCCCAGAATCAAGAGCAGCATGATTCCCGTTGTAATCAGCGCAGCCTTTAATAGCAAGCGTTGCTCATTAGTCAAATGCTTTTTCTTCTCTACTTTACTTGGCTGATAAGGTACACGCTTTCCCCGCACTAACAAACGGTGAGAATTCACACCATAGGGAGTACAGGTTAACAAGGTCGCCAAATCTCTTCCCTTTTCTGCCTTCAAGGCTGCGGTATAGTCTGGCTCGATCACAGAAATAGCCTCTACCTCATACGCCAACGTTCGATTCAATACCCGAATATAGAAGTGATCGCCTTTTTCCAGCTCGGTTAAATCCGTGAACAATTTCGCGTGATTCAGCCCCGTATGAGAAGTCAACACCGTGTGAGTCCTTAGACCGCCGATCGGCAAAGCCGACCCTTCCAAATGCCCGACCGCCTTTTGAATGACACTTTCCTTGGTTCCGTGAAGAATTGGCAGCTTCACATCGATACTGGGAATCTCCACCTGCCCCATGATTCCACCAACGTTCAATACCTGATAATAATTATCCGGCATAACGATCCCCGAGCCAGGAATGAAAGGATCATGAGCCGGCTGTCCCAGCAAATTTTCATTATAAATCTGAGCAGCATGGAAAATCTCCGCGATTTGTTCGTCAGTTAATTGGTTAACCTCTGCCTGATAGTCCCCCAAGGCCTCTGTGGCATTTTTTTGGTTCAAGTAATTACTGATAAAAGGAAAGACAATGATTCCAATCCCCGCCGTCAATAAAAGAATAATCAAAATAATCCGTTTCATCGCCGGCTCCTCCTTCATGTATAAAAAGCCGAGCGTTCACCCGGCTTACTGTTGAAGTGTGCTTTGTACTATACGGTCGTCTTCTTTTTGCTCATACTTAAAATAATCGCCAAGCCAATTAGGACAATCCCAACTACAACCAACACGATCATTCCCATGCCCCCAGTTTTTGGAAGTGTGAAGCCGCGTCTATTCTCAACTTCTTTAGAAAGAACCGTCTGGTCATCCACACCGTCAGTAAATTCCACCTTCACTGGCGCGTCCAACAAATTGTAGCCCTCCGGCGCCAGCGTTTCGATCAAATAGTAGTCCTCATAGTTTTTCGTATCGCCAACCTGAGTATAGGTCACCAGTCCTTCAAAGGATTCGACATAGAATTTTCCATTCTTAAAGCCTAATGGCTCATTTGTCGTCTTATGAGATGGCAACGCAATCCAGTCCACCGCATTTTCGGTTCCATGAGGAACGATCGCTTGAATGTATTTTTTCGTTGGATCTAGCAGCACTTGCAGATAGTTTTCTGTTTTTGCGTCGTTTTCCGTCGAAGCTAATTGGAATTGCGCGCTTTTTTCGACGGTTCCGCCTGAGTATGTTTTTTCCACCTTGATTTCACCAGTATGAATCTTAGCTGGTGACGACTTGATTTCACCAGTGGCACCTGACCCATTTTCAAACGCGATCGTGGCCTCATTATCAATCACATTTTCGGCATTCTCATTTTCATTAGGATCGATATTCCCATTCACCGTCGTATCAAAGGAAACGACGATTTTTTCAGAGGCGCTTGCTCCAATCTTTTGAATCCCAGTTGCTGTCAGCGAAACCGTCACTTTTGCCTTCTCAGTGTCTGTTGCAGCCGTCGGATTTACTTCATAATCCGTGCCTAAATCCAAAGTATCATCTTCAATATCTCCGGTCATTATTTTGACTGCGACTGAATCAGCCGTATAGTTCAAGCGTTTATCCAATTCATCGTTGATCGCAAACGATCTATACTCGCCAAAATTCTCCGGAACATCGGCAGAGATCGTCCAAGTCACCGTATCCCCAACATTTACAGATGGAGCACTAGGTTTCTTCTCGACATTTGACCCTTGGTTTTTCGGGTAGACATGAACATTTGAGTTCCAGTCATTTCGCTCGCCACTGGTCATCGGAACCGCCACAATAAACGGCGCTGATGGCTCCATTACTTGCTTGTTCTCATTGCCCGTCCCTTGAACCACGTGATCTTTTGATTTCGCCAAGTTTTCCTCCACATAGTAATAGCCGGCAGCCAGTCCCGTGTACTTCAGTAGACCTGCTTGATCGGTTTTCCCTTCTGCGCCGTTGTCGGGATTTTTTAACGTTAGTAAATAGACATGGTCTACACCGTCTTTACTCACTGTTAAATTAGTTCCATTTCGTTCGTACGTCCAGCCATCCTTCTCTGATGGCGGAACAGGCGGTGCTTCACCCGTTTTTCCCATTAGATACACATCAAATTGAATGCCGCTTACGGTCGGATTATCTAGAATCTCATTATCCATCAGCTCCGAACCATCGTGTTCATCCGGACTGATCGCTGCCGCTGAATCCGCCCAATGCTTGTGAATCGTCAAGTCACCAGTCGCCGGCTTCGCCCCGGGTGCCGCAAGTCCAGCAGCCGCGCCGCCAATCATCGCTCCCAAAATGAAGACAAACGCGAGTATCTTACTAAACCTTTTTTTCATCTTCTTTCCCCTTTTCCTTTTTTGGTAATTCAAAAGTTACTAGCTTAAATGATCCAACTCCCTGATGTTACTAGGATTTCCGGCGCTTTTGGCTTCTCCCCCCTAAGCATGGATAGTGCCCGTTATCTTAGGTGGCGAAACGAACACTTTACAATGAGCATCACCGAGCTAAAATCGCTGTTCTGACGCGCTTTCTTCCGGCACTTTTTAACGTCAGAACGCTCGATGATGGAGGCTCGTTGTCAAGTGTACCGGTTATTTAGCTGGATTTTTTCATAGATTCTTTTGAGTTACCCCTTTTTTCCACAAAAATAAGTCACAGCATCAAAAATACTGCTTTCAGACCTCTCATTCCAATTTGTCCATTCACCAAACAATCGCGCCAGAAACATCCTGTAATCAAAATCAAACCAACAATAAATAAAGTACTAAAAACTGATAATCCAAAAATACCCATTTATCTCTTTTTCAATGTTTTCGACGAGCAACTTCAACTCCTTTTTATTCTTTATTTTTGATTTTTGAAAGAAAATAGAATTCATATGAGTAAAAAAGATATTTTAATAATCTAAAAATAAAAATGACAGAATCCGAATATAACTTTTATAGCATAATTATACTATCGTTCATGTGCACCAACAAACTTATTTGTTAATATTAGATTAAATAAATTAAAAAAACGCTATTTGTCAGACAGGTATAAATAATATCCCAAAAAATAAAATTTACAAAGTAACTCATCCACCCGTGAAAACGGGTGGCTTTTTAACACCTCTAGAAGAGGTCACTGCTCGCGTACTCCATAAATGGAGCTTTTTAAAAGACCGCCAACCGCTCATCGCTCGCTACTTTATTTCTTTTTCTTCATTTTAAATGGATCGACGTATTCTCTTTTACTTATGCTATCTCGATTTCGATCCTCTGCTTCTTGTTCTCTTTTATATTTTGCAATTGTTTTCTGATTTAACCCTACTGTACTTACATAATAGCCTTTCGACCAAAAACTCTTATTCCCATATTTATACACTAAGTTTCCATGCTGCTCATGGATAAGCGTGGCGCTTCTTCCTTTTAAGAATCCCATGAAACTTGAAATGCTTATTTTCGGTGGCACTCTAACTAACATATGAATATGATCTGGCATGGCATGTGCTTCTATGATTTCTACCGACTGTGTGATAAACTTTTGTCGTCATTTGATGACATAGAAAAACTCCTTTCGATAGTATGAGCGGTTGGTAGCCACTTATTAGTATATCGAAAGGAGTTTTTATCGCTAAAGCTATCTCGTCCACGCGTAGAAACGCGCGGTTTTCTTGTTTCACTCGCTAACGCGAGCGAAACTGACTAAAGTCATTAAAAAGACTGGAGAAGTTATCTCCAGCCAAAACAGTTGTTTCATCCCATTCTTCTAATGATTCGTTTGCATAATAGATACCCGATCATACACCCGATGAAATTCGTAAAGATATCCCAAATATCAAAGGTGCCTATATAAAAGACATATTGGATCGTCTCGATCCCAACGATCGTGATCAAGGCGATCAACGCCGCCTCCACTGGCTTCGCCCGCAATCCATATAAACAGCCTAAAGGCACAAAGTAAGCTGTATTCAAGATCAGTTCAATGATCTGCTGCCCATTGTTCAAATACAGCTCAAAGGGATTCAAGTTAAACGAGTGATACGCCCGCGCCTTCGTGAAGAGCATGATAAACAACAATAAAAAGTAGCAGCTATAAAAAAGATACAAATAGATGTTCCATAGCCTGCGCTGCTCCCACTGCCAATAAAACAGCCATAAACTCAAAAAGATGAACACCCACAGAGCTTCATCCGTATATTCAAATCGCTGCGCCATCCGATCCAAGCGGGGATAATTCTGCAAGGTCGGCATGACCAAGTAATAGACCATCCCATAGCTTGCCACAAAAGATACGATACCTGCGATGATTTTCTTCATACAATCCCCTCCTCGATCACTTTATCTGTGAAGCCTTAACGTGATTCCTATAGCAACTAATTATAGCGAAACATCTCAAAAGCTTCATTAAAAAGGGGAAGGTCACAAGAAAAGCTTAAAGAAAGTTATTAAAAAAAGACCGTGATGTACTTTATCAATCACAGTCTCAATTTCTCAATACTATCGAGTTGGGATAATTCCAGTTAAAAAAGCTTGAACCGTGTTTCCTTTATCGCTTGATACTTCGGCCGCACGACTGGATCACCATTCACCAAATCCCTAGCCATTTGCTGCATGTCCGCCACCATCTTTTTCCCGCCAACTTTTTGAATCACCTTGTAGGCTTCCTTCATGTAAAAGTTCCGATGCCGCAAACTGTGAGCATCAGAAGCAACCATATACAGCATCTGGTGCTCCAGCATTTGCTTGGCTGTTCGCTGGATCTCATCCCCGAAGACACCTACGATACTTGGGGCCGTCAGTTGTGTCAGCACACCCATTTCAAGAAATGGCAGCAAGCGATTGGGTTCTCTGCGAAAAACGGTGTTCCTTTCAGGATGAACAATTACCGGAACGTGTCCTTGCTTCAATAAATGATAAAAGACTTCCTCCGCATATAACGGAACCTCATTTGTCGGCAGTTCCACCAATAAATAGGTATCATCTAAATCCGTAAATAAAAGTTCTCCACGTTCGATTTCCATCAGGAGATATTCCGTTAATCGAACCTCTTGCCCTTCCAGCAAGGTCAGCTTCAATCCCCGCTGGTCAATTTCTTTTTGTAAAGCTTCCACCTGTTGAATGATCTTGTCTGCTGGATTGTGATATTTTCCATTGTTGTGATGGGGCGTACACATCAGATGAGTGATTCCCTGACTGATCGCCTTGCGGACCATTTCCAAGCTATCCTCTAAGTTTTGCGCGCCATCATCCACCCCAGGCAAGACATGACTATGTAGATCGATCATTTATTGCTCACTTAGTTCCTTCCGTTCCGTAATAATAGTAGGAGTCGTCGCCTTGTTTCTTCCCGTTGTAAATGACTCCGATGATTTTCGCCTGAACCATGTCTAGCATTTTTTTCGCTTCCAACACCGCTTGCTTCTTGGTCGCTCGTTCCCGAATCACTAGGATCGTCCCATCCACATAAGCAGATAAAATCTGTGCATCCGTCACCGTCACCACCGGCGGCATATCAAAAATCACTAAATCAAAGGATTCCTCCAACACCTCTACCAGATCCTGCATCTTTTGTGAACGCAACAGCTCAGAAGGATTCGGCGGAGTCGGGCCGCTTGGCATGATATACAAATTCTCTGTACTAGTTTCAATCAACCGATTATCAAGCGCCGTGCTCCCCTGTGTCAGATAGGTGCTCTCTTTATGAAAGCTTCCGCTGGATGAATTGCCTTCAGTCAAGTAATTACTCAAGCCATTCACATTAGGAACCTTAAAGCTCAACGCCACACTCGGCCGTCGTAAGTCTGCATCTACCAGCAGCACACGACTTCCCGTATTGGCAAAAACGATCGCTAAATTGGCCGCCGTCGTCGATTTTCCTTCTGAGGGACCTGACGAAGTAATGACCAATGATTTAATTTTTTTGTCCGCTGAAGAAAACTCGATATTGGTTCGAATTTTACGGTATTGCTCTGCTGCTGTAGAAAAAGGGTTGATTGAAGCAATCAAATCAACCGGATTGATCATCTGTTTTCTTTTCGCCATCTACTATCTTCTCCTAGTTCTCAATTATCATTTCTTACACACGCTTGCGTTTGCGTGAATTGACTGTCCGAGCACCCTTTCTCTGAGTCTCTTCTGATGTTTTTACAATCACACCACGATTTTCGAACAGATCCTTTTTACTGATTTCAGATACCTGCCCCAGAATTGGCAAACCTAATGATTCAGCAATAAAACGATCATCTTTGACCGTTTTATCGAACAATTCGATCAAGAATGCCAATCCGACACCAAGCATCATCCCGATGACTGCACCGATCAGTAGATTCAGTTTGTTATTAGGAAAGATCGCTTTTGATGGAACGACGCCTTTTGAAGTAATCGTTACCTTGCTGACCTCCAGTACATCCTCCGCCTTTTTCTGGAAAATACCCGCTGTCACGTTAGCGATCGTCGCTGCCTTTCGCGGCTCAGGAGATTTTGCGATAATGCGGAACATTTGAGAATTTTGCGCTTGTTCCACCTCGATGATTTCTTTTAATTCGCTATTACTATAGGTATACTGGTATTCCTTTTGCAGCTCCTTTTGAACCGCATCGATCACGATATCTCCCTTGATCATATCCTTGTATGTATTGATTAGCATCAAATTGCCATTGATATCATTTTGTAGATTAGTTCCCTCGGCCTGCTTATTTTGCACGATCAGCTGCGCCGCTGAATCATAAATCGGAGTGAGCATGAAAAAGGTGACCCCAGCCGCCAGTCCAATCCCCGCGATCGTGGTCATGATGATCAATAGTGCCTTCTTTTTTAAAATTTGAATTAATTCTACTATGCTGATTGTCTCTTCCATCACTTTTCCCCTCACTAACGAACCTTAAGTATTTTCTTATGACGAAACCGCTCACTGATAAGCACCAGTAGAATCGCCAGAACCGTCGAACCCAGTCCCGCAAAAACAAAACTCAGATCAAACGCTGTAATATATTGCGTTACAAAACGATACAAGCCTTCAGACATAATCCCTAAACGATTAATCACACCGCTAAAATAAATCGCTGCTGGCAAGACGATTAGCATTAGCCCTGCTCCAAAAAATACAATGCTGCTCCAACGCATGCGCTGATGCTTCATTTTTACCATCATGATTAATCCTAGAAAAATAAACAATGCGGCGACTGCCACCAAAATCAAAATCAGGTTCAACGAAGAACGAAAGCTCATGACCTTCTTCCCATATTCCAGCAAATATGGAATCTCAATATAGGAAGAATAATTCTTTGTTGCACTCTCTGCTAAATTATTCAAATTCGTGCGTGTCGCGTCATCGATCGTGTAATTCTTCTGTTCCGCATACTGGTCAACATTTTTGAGAATATTTTCTTTAATCAGCTCCTCCCCCTGAAGTTCAAAAGGGACCTCCTGATAAATACTCCGAATATAATTCTCAACATTCGACGAAACCGCCTCTTTCGGAACAACATCCGCCAAGACTTCAGGCGGAATATTACTCCCCCGACCTAAGTCTTGAATACTTTCCGTCATGTCCTTTCTGATCGTCTCAACATAGCCCGTCCGACGAACCTGTTGGATCATAAAATCTTGATTGAACAGCGTCATGCGGATGCAAACCAAGGCCAACGCCGCAAAAAGAAGCAAGGACCCGATAAAAGCTAAAATCCATCGGGGAATATTTCGTTTCATATGATTCATTGTCGTTGCTTCCTCCTCGTTCTGCGCTCGTTTACTTTTTGTTTATTACTCATTGCCATTGATCATCGGCCCAGAGACAAATTCTCCGATGGCAAATAACCGTTCGTTGGTTAATCCCAAGCTATCGATTGGATAACAGGTATAAAGAATGATCCGCCGATCGTTTCGTTGATAGATCATGTCATTGATCTCTTTATCCTTTTTATCTCGTACTTCAATTTGATTGATGCGATAAACATAATTTCCGTAGGTTGTTTGAAGAGTAATCTCATCGCCAACCTGCGCCGCACCCAGTTTTCCAAAGTCATCAACGTTGTGTCCGCCGATCAACGATGTTCCCAGTTCCCCAGGATAAACGGAACCCATAAATTGTCCCGCGCCTTCACGCAAAATTTCTTCGGTATCTCCAAAATATAAAGGAACATTCAATTGCAGTTTTTCTATCTTCACTTTCCCATATAGCTGCCCGCCTACCGGATAATCAATCTTACTCGATGGCAGTTCATTTTTCGCATTCGTTGCGATCTTTTTATTGTCCACAGCCGTAAACGACTGTTTCGTAGTCTCAAAGTTAGGGGTGTCCGTTAATAAAAACAGTTGGATAGAAGACGTCACAAATTGTATAACAGGTTTTCCTACTACACAGATCAAAGAATAGCCGATAACCAGAAAGATGATTGGAGCGACTAATGTCACTCCAACCCTCTTCAAGCTTGAAGACCTAGGCAAACTTTTTACGTCCCACTACAAATGCACCTGCTGCAACGAGTAGTAAGCTTGCAAAGGAAATCGCGCTAGACAAGTACGTCATACCTGTCTGCTTCACCGCACCACCTGATGTATAAACGGTGCTGCCGGAACTTGTTGCACCAGCTGAACTAGCACCCGGCTGAGTAATCGAATAGCCTCCAGGATAGAAGGTAATTGTCAACCCAAGGGTATTCGCCGCTTTGGTGATTATATCCTTCAATTGATTCTTCGTGTTCAATGGCAATGCCTTAATCAACGCTTCGATCGAATTGATGTTCGACACATCAAGACCAGAAGCTTCAACTAATGCCCGCGCACGCTGAATCTGTTCAACCACAACATTCACCTTATCCGCAGACACATCATTCTGCTTCAAGAAGTTCTCTGCTTGTGCACGCTCAGAGGCGCCAATGCTGAAGGTCTTTCCACCTACAGTCACACCCTTGTCCAGCTCCGACAAAATTCTTTGCTCATCCGCAGTGATCGCACCGTCTGCTTGCGCACTAGGCCCAACAAACAAAATCACCGCAATGAGTGCAATGAACGTAAACGTCACATAGTAGGGTGTCTCGTTTTCTCCTTCGCCGACTGTTAAACTTACTGTATCAACTTACAGGAGGCATACTATGGAGAAAAAAGAGATCGTACCTATTCAGATCGTGGATCGAAATCCACCGATGTCGCCAACTGCTCCAGCGAAATCAAAACTCGCGGCTCGAGTGAAATTGGGACAAGCTGAAGCTTACATCTACAATGGAACGGACAAATATATTTTGGCAACGATCATGAAGGAGTTGAGCATCCATGCTTCTCGACTTCACTCACGTACCTAATATCTTTATCGTTTGTGGGAAAACCGATCTTCGAAAAGGAATCGATGGACTTGCGGCCTTTGTCACAGAAACATATCAACTCGATGTTTTCGATCACTCGCTCTTTCTGTTTTGTGGCTCAAAACCAGACCGCTTCAAGGCACTTTACTGGGAAGGTGATGGCTTTTTATTATTGTACAAACGATTTGAAAATGGTCGGCTTCAATGGCCGAAAAACTCTTCAGAAATGAAGAAATTAGATGTTCGGCAATTGAAACGACTGCTTATAGGCTTTTCGATCGAAGAGAAGAAAACCATTCATTCCAGCACCAAGGGTGCCTTCTATTGAAGTAGTAGAAACGTTGGTTTTATGCGATTTCTACTACTTTTTTGTCGTCAGAAATGGTATAATAATAACAGGTGATATCAAGCGTGGAGGTGTAAATGATTGACTAAAAAGGGAAATCAGCTTCTTTTGGATAACAAGAAACTGGAGAAGCGTCTCCAAGAAATGACTGAACAATTTGAACTCGTCCTTGAACAAAATCAGTACCTTCAAGAACAGCTATTCGCGATGCAGCGTCAGATGTATGGACGAAAAAAAGAAGATACGCCATCTGTCGATGGGCAAACAAATTTATTTGATACAGACCCTTTTAAGGAACCAGAGCAGACTGGTCAGGAAAGCCAGGAATTGATTGAGGTAAAGAGCTTTAGACGGAAAAAGACAAAAGGAAAAAAAGCCTTGTCGCTTGCCCACTTACCCGCAAACCATCTTCACTATTATTTGGAGGGCGAAGACTGTCTTTGTGATGCCTGTGGTACTCACATGACTGAAATTGGCTCCACCGTCGTCCGTGAAGAACCTCTATTTATTCCTGCTCATATTGAAAAAAATTTATTTCACCAGCATGCGTACAAGTGTTGCACATGTGAAAAAGACAATGGAACAACATCAATTAAGAAAGCTCGTGTACCAAAACCTCTGATCAATAATAGTTTTGGCAGTCCTACGATGGTAGCTCAGACAATCGTTGAAAAATATATCAAGAAAGTGCCTGCCTATCGGCAAGAGAACGAATGGAAAACCTTTGGCTTTCCATTGGATCGCCAGAAAATTACACATTGGCATCTTCTGGCGACAGACTACGTCTTGTCGCCGCTGTATCAACTATTAAAAGATACCTTACAGAACCAAGAAGTCATTCATGCGGATGAGACGCACTACAATGTCTTAGACGTTCCAAAAGCCACGACCTATTATTGGCTGTATACTTCTGGAAAAGCAGAAAGCTATCCCATTGTTCTTTACCAACATGAATTATCGCGCAAACATGAAATCCCTCAGAATTTTCTTACACACTTTACTGGCTATCTACATAGTGATGCTTACGCAGCTTATGGAAAAATGGCTGGCATCAAGAATGTTTACTGCTGGGCACATGTTCGTCGGAAATTTCATGAAGCGATCGGCTCACAGCCCAAAAAATATAGCACCGCCTTATTAGGCGAGCGCTATTGCGACCTTCTTTTCAAAGAAGAGAAGAAACTACGCCATCTAGATCCAACGGATCGTCAAAAACAGCGCAGTCAATGGATCAAACCCATCGTGGAGGAATTCTTTTCTTGGGCATCTAATCTATGTGTTCTCCCAAGATCAAAACTGGGAGAAGCCGTTGCGTATCTGCTAAAGTACAAGGAAGGATTGTGTACTTTCTTAGAGGATGGACGGTTAGAAACCACGAACAATCGCGCGGAACGAGCCATCAAAGAATTGGTGATCGGTCGAAAAAACTGGTTGTTCTCAAAAAGCGAAAAAGGGGCGCAAGCAACAGGAATCATTCTGAGCATTCTACGGACAGCTGTAGAAAATGGCTTAGATCCAAGAAAATATCTGATCTATTTATTTGAAAATATCCCCAACCTGCCAAGTTTAACAAAACCTGCGCTGGCAGCTTATTTGCCTTGGAATCAGGAAGTTCAAAGAAAGTGCCAAGCTAACTATTAATAAAAAAAGCACGCCCATCAATCATCCTTAAGTATACAGGAGGATTGATGGGCTTTTAATACACCTTACTATCTGACGCTTACCGCTTACCAATGAACCCACTTACAATTTTCTTCATCTACATACCTCCTTTACTAAGTAAACGTCACATAGTAGGGTGTCTCGTTTTCTCCTTCGCCGACTGTTAAACTTACTGTATCAACTTACAGGAGGCATACTATGGAGAAAAAAGAGATCGTACCTATTCAGATCGTGGATCGAAATCCACCGATGTCGCCAACTGCTCCAGCGAAATCAAAACTCGCGGCTCGAGTGAAATTGGGACAAGCTGAAGCTTACATCTACAATGGAACGGACAAATATATTTTGGCAACGATCATGAAGGAGTTGAGCATCCATGCTTCTCGACTTCACTCACGTACCTAATATCTTTATCGTTTGTGGGAAAACCGATCTTCGAAAAGGAATCGATGGACTTGCGGCCTTTGTCACAGAAACATATCAACTCGATGTTTTCGATCACTCGCTCTTTCTGTTTTGTGGCTCAAAACCAGACCGCTTCAAGGCACTTTACTGGGAAGGTGATGGCTTTTTATTATTGTACAAACGATTTGAAAATGGTCGGCTTCAATGGCCGAAAAACTCTTCAGAAATGAAGAAATTAGATGTTCGGCAATTGAAACGACTGCTTATAGGCTTTTCGATCGAAGAGAAGAAAACCATTCATTCCAGCACCAAGGGTGCCTTCTATTGAAGTAGTAGAAACGTTGGTTTTATGCGATTTCTACTACTTTTTTGTCGTCAGAAATGGTATAATAATAACAGGTGATATCAAGCGTGGAGGTGTAAATGATTGACTAAAAAGGGAAATCAGCTTCTTTTGGATAACAAGAAACTGGAGAAGCGTCTCCAAGAAATGACTGAACAATTTGAACTCGTCCTTGAACAAAATCAGTACCTTCAAGAACAGCTATTCGCGATGCAGCGTCAGATGTATGGACGAAAAAAAGAAGATACGCCATCTGTCGATGGGCAAACAAATTTATTTGATACAGACCCTTTTAAGGAACCAGAGCAGACTGGTCAGGAAAGCCAGGAATTGATTGAGGTAAAGAGCTTTAGACGGAAAAAGACAAAAGGAAAAAAAGCCTTGTCGCTTGCCCGCTTACCCGCAAACCATCTTCACTATTATTTGGAGGGCGAAGACTGTCTTTGTGATGCCTGTGGTACTCACATGACTGAAATTGGCTCCACCGTCGTCCGTGAAGAACCTCTATTTATTCCTGCTCATATTGAAAAAAATTTATTTCACCAGCATGCGTACAAGTGTTGCACATGTGAAAAAGACAATGGAACAACATCAATTAAGAAAGCTCGTGTACCAAAACCTCTGATCAATAATAGTTTTGGCAGTCCTACGATGGTAGCTCAGACAATCGTTGAAAAATATATCAAGAAAGTGCCTGCCTATCGGCAAGAGAACGAATGGAAAACCTTTGGCTTTCCATTGGATCGCCAGAAAATTACACATTGGCATCTTCTGGCGACAGACTACGTCTTGTCGCCGCTGTATCAACTATTAAAAGATACCTTACAGAACCAAGAAGTCATTCATGCGGATGAGACGCACTACAATGTCTTAGACGTTCCAAAAGCCACGACCTATTATTGGCTGTATACTTCTGGAAAAGCAGAAAGCTATCCCATTGTTCTTTACCAACATGAATTATCGCGCAAACATGAAATCCCTCAGAATTTTCTTACACACTTTACTGGCTATCTACATAGTGATGCTTACGCAGCTTATGGAAAAATGGCTGGCATCAAGAATGTTTACTGCTGGGCACATGTTCGTCGGAAATTTCATGAAGCGATCGGCTCACAGCCCAAAAAATATAGCACCGCCTTATTAGGCGAGCGCTATTGCGACCTTCTTTTCAAAGAAGAGAAGAAACTACGCCATCTAGATCCAACGGATCGTCAAAAACAGCGCAGTCAATGGATCAAACCCATCGTGGAGGAATTCTTTTCTTGGGCATCTAATCTATGTGTTCTCCCAAGATCAAAACTGGGAGAAGCCGTTGCGTATCTGCTAAAGTACAAGGAAGGATTGTGTACTTTCTTAGAGGATGGACGGTTAGAAACCACGAACAATCGCGCGGAACGAGCCATCAAAGAATTGGTGATCGGTCGAAAAAACTGGTTGTTCTCAAAAAGCGAAAAAGGGGCGCAAGCAACAGGAATCATTCTGAGCATTCTACGGACAGCTGTAGAAAATGGCTTAGATCCAAGAAAATATCTGATCTATTTATTTGAAAATATCCCCAACCTGCCAAGTTTAACAAAACCTGCGCTGGCAGCTTATTTGCCTTGGAATCAGGAAGTTCAAAGAAAGTGCCAAGCTAACTATTAATAAAAAAAGCACGCCCATCAATCATCCTTAAGTATACAGGAGGATTGATGGGCTTTTAATACACCTTACTATCTGACGGTTCTTTCCAATTTCATGGGATTCGATATACTAAATGTAGTATAATTTAATTGTTGGTAGTTACTGTTACATGATAAGGAGGCGTATTTCTTTGGAAGAATTACTTTTATCATTGGACGTTAATTTACATGTTGATGACTGTCAAATAACAAAAGAGAAAATTACCTTTGATGTTTCTTCCATTTCTACCTCGGCAAAGTGCCCCACATGTCGCTGCAAATCCACCAATATTCATGATTCTTATACTACTAAAATTCAAGATCTACCGATTCAAAGTAAGACAGTCTATTTAAATTTACTTATACGAAGATTCAAATGTCAAAATCCTGACTGTTCTAAAAAAACATTTTCTGAGACGTTCCCTTTTAGGGAACGAAATGCACGAAAAACAACACGATTGATGAAACTAATTGTTGATTTAGCAGAAAGTCGGAGTTCTGTAGGTATGACTAAAGACCTTGAAGAAATGGGAATCATAGTAAGGAAGAGTAGTCTATGTAATTATCTTGGGCAAAAAAAAAATTCACGTAGATTATGATGTAGCTGAAATATGCATTGATGATTTCGCTCTGAAGAAACGCCAACGTTATGGCACAATTATGGTAGATATCAAAACTGGGAAAATTGTTGACCTGCTGGAATCTCGTGAAAAAGAGGATGTGATCGAATGGCTTAAAAAATTCAAATGTGTTGAGCTGGTGTCACGTGATGGTTCTCGTACATACTCTGCAGCGATTAAGAAAGCATTCCCTCATGCAATACAAGTCACCGATAGATTTCATTTGGTTGCTCGTCTTTGTGAACTCGCTCAAACATTCATGCGCCACTCTTTCCCGCCAAGGATTCCAATCGAGATTTCCAATGAAAAATATGAAAAATTTGAAGATTTTCTTCTATATGCTTCACGAAGAGATAAAATTGTTTATGTAAAACGGCTGCATACCGACGGTATGACACAGCAAGAAATTCGAATGAAAACAGGCTTCGGCCTTAAAACTATTTCCAAGTATATAAAAATGAAGGAGAAGGAAATTCCGGAAGATAAAGCAATATTTTGGGAACGACATCATAATGAGCTAATGGAAGAAAAACAACAACAAATTGATGAAGTGAGAGCCCTTGCCAAAAAAGGAGTTGCCCTTTCCGAAATAACTGATATTACAGGATACACGCCTCAAACAATTGTAAGATATTTAGGAAAAGATGCTTCTTCTCTCAGCGGACAATATGGGATCGATCGTCCTGGTAAATTAGAAAAATATCGCAAAGAAGTTCTTGCGCTTCGTAAAGAAAGAAAAACATACTCAGAGATTTTTCAAATTATTTCTGAAAAAGGATATACCGGAACAGTAGATGCTATTCGAGGATATATGTCCCGGCAACGTCGTCTTCATAAACATTTTAAAGAAGAGTATCAAGGGAAATCCATTGAAATATTAGAACGAAAATGGTTAATTAAACTATTCTATTTACCGATTGAGAAAGTTCCCGTCATTGATAGTGAGTTATTGGAATTAGTTTTCAATCAGCATCCAAAATACAAACAACTCTATGAATTAGTTTGGAGATTTCGTCATTGTTTAAAAAAACAAGATCTAGAGTCTTTTAAAAGCTGGATGTCTTCTGTAAAAGAAAATTTTGATGATGTCTCTCTATTAAAGTTTGTGGGTAGTCTCTTAAATGATTTCCCAGCAGTCAAATATGCGATTACTCATAAATATAACAATGGTTTAGCTGAAGGTAGCGTAAATAAGATAAAGACCATAAAGAAACAGATGTATGGACGGTGCAGTTTCAATTTATTACGAAAAAAAGTTTTATCATTGGAAAATCGTCGAATCCCATGAAATTGGAAAGAACCTATCTGACGCTTACTTTACTAAAAAATGGCAAACAAAAAAATCATCAAAAATAATATTTTCGATGATTCAAGTATACTTTTTATTAATAAAAAAGACAATAAATTTTATATTTTTGTTTTAACTATGTAAAAAAGATAGATAATTAATTATTTATTAATACATGCAAACAAAAACTATTTATATATTATTAAACGTTAGTTGCTTAATCGTATCTTTCTAAAATTCTAAAAAATAAGTTTTCCTGCCAAATATTTCTGTTGCAAATAGCTTTTTATTATCAAACAAAAAAATTCATAACCACGACAAAAAAATTATCAGTTATGCTGCACTCGAATAGCAACCAGTAAAAAAATCCAAAACAGAATACCCGAACATATTCCTATCTTGGATTTCTCTGCCAATTCTACTTTAATTGCGCCTTCAATTCATCCTGCACGCGCTTCAACTCAGTTGGATCGATCCGCTGATAAGAAACCCCATCTTGCATGAAGCCCTCACCCTTCATTTGATCCGATTTGATATTGCCAAACGCCGCACGATAGTCACCCATCAATGTCCGCATATCCGTAAAACTCAAATCCGTCTTCACGTTTTCGCCCATCGTAGTTAAAATCGATTGATAATTCGTCAAGCCATTCGTACTTAAAACCTTTTTCGAGACACCCGTAATAATCTGACGCTGCCGTTCCTGACGACCATAATCCCCATTCGGATCATCATAACGCATCCGCGAATACTTCAAGGCCAACTCACCATCAAGCTCCTGAGAACCCTTCGGAAAAGTCGTTCCCTCATACGTAAACTCAAAAGGATTATCCACTTCGATCCCGCCAACTGCATCAACCAGCGCTTCGATGCCTTCCATATTGATCGTGATGTAGTGATTAATCGGAATATCCACTAACTTCTCCACCGTATCCATCGACATCGCAGCTCCGCCAAAGGCATACGCATGATTAATCTTATCCTCCGTATTATGCCCAACGATCTCCGCATACGTATCCCGCGGCAAACTCACTAACAACGACTCATTCGTTGACGGATTCACCGTCGCCACCATCATCGTATCCGAGCGCCCCTGCTCGGTACGACCAAGCGCCCCTGTGTCAACTCCTAGAAGTAAAACACTAAACGGTTCTTGCTCAGACAAATTCACCTGACGCTTTTCAGAACCACTACGTTTTACTGTCTCATAAGCATCGTCTGCCGTAGACTTCACATCATGATACATCTTTGCACCAACACCAACGATTACAAGAATGATCGCTAGTAAGATTCCTAATAACGTTAAGAAAATCTTTTTGGATCGACTTGTTCGTTTAACACCCTGACGCTTGCGTTTTCTCTTTTCAGACATTTGATCAACTCGCTTTTTTTGATTTTGAAACAATACTTTTAATCTCTTCCAAAGATATCCCTAGTATAAACTTTTTCTTCAACCCCTTGGAGTTCAGGTTCGTAACGATTAGAAACGATAATATCAGACATTTTTTTAAACTCTTCAAAGTCTTTTATTACTTTAGAATGAAAAAACTCTTCTTCATTTAAGGTAGGTTCAAATACGATAACTTGAACACCTTTAGCCTTCAATCTTTTCATTACCCCTTGAATCGAAGAATATCTGAAATTATCAGAATTCGATTTCATTGTTAGACGATAGATTCCAACGACTTGGGGATTCCTCGCCAAAATCTGCTCTGCAATAAAATCTTTGCGTGTCGTATTTGCTTCGACAATAGCTCCAATGATATTACTAGGTACATCTTCATAGTTTGCGCGCAATTGCTTTGTATCTTTTGGTAAACAATAGCCTCCATAACCGAATGAAGGGTTATTGTAGTGAGTTCCAATTCGAGGATCTAGTCCAACGCCTTCAATAATTTGTTTTGTATTCAAACCTCTAGATTCAGCATATGTATCCAGTTCATTAAAATATGCTACACGTAATGCTAAGTAGGTATTTGAAAACAATTTGATCGCTTCTGCTTCGGTAGAATGAGTCAATAATACTGAAACATCTTTATCATGAGCATTTTCTAAAAACATATCAGCAATTTCTTGTCCCCGTTCAGAACATTCACCAACAATAATTCTTGAGGGATGTAAATTATCATAAAGAGCTTTACCTTCTCTCAAAAATTCTGGAGAGAAGATAATATTATCAGTATTGTACTTATGTTTTAATTCTTCAGTATAACCCACTGGAACAGTTGATTTGATAATAAACGTTGCATCTGGACGAATTGCTAATGCTTTTTCGATTACGTCTTCTACTGTTGATGTATTGAAATAATTTTTCTTTTCATCATAATCAGTTGGGGTTGCAATAATTAAATAATCACCAAAATTCACAGTATCATCAAAATTTGTAGTAAATTCAATATTTAAATCATCTCGTCTTAAGAAATAATGGATTTCTTGATCTTCTATGGGAGAGCAATCTCTTTTTAGCATGTCTATTTTTTCTGATACAATATCATATGCCATCACATACTCATTTTGCGCAAGCAATAGAGTGTTTGCAAGACCGACATAACCTAAACCAATTATAGATATATTCATATCTAACACCCCTAACAATTTTTTAATAATATTCTCCTATTTGGATTTACTCATCTAAAAATAGCAGAGAAAAATAATGATAATTCTTTTTTACTAAATGTTGTGCCCATTGCAGTAATTGTGCCAGCACCACCACAAATCAAGCATTTTACTAGTAAATATTTCCACGAAACAATTGTTGAGAAAAAACTACCTAAAAAGCACATTATTATAATAGTTAAGAAACATGATAAAAAGAGTCTTATTATTGTAGGATAGAAAGTGGTTAATTTCATTTTCAAACAATATGCAGCATAAATTGGAGTGTCAATGAAATGAACCAAATTAAGAACCATAGTTGTTAATACAACTGCATAGGCACCTATGTCTGTATACTTGAGCAAAAAGTACATTGAAAAAACATTAATAACCCCACTAACTATTGTAATAGCACATGGTATTTTTAGTTTGTCTGTCATAGTAAAGACATAATATAATGGTTTAACAATACCAACTACTAAACTACCTAGTAGGACTATGACAGCAATACTATATACAAATCTAGTATTTTGTGTTGGTACCCACAATTCCATGAATGTATATCCACAAGAAATATATCCTGCAACAATAATATTGGATAATGATCCAGAAAATTTCATAGCTTTGATTAATTCCTGTTTTAAACTATCCTTAGCTTCACTAGCATATAAGAATAATAATTTAGGTCTAAAAGAATTCGTTATTGCTTCCAATAGAACATTGAACATCGTGCCTAGACTTATCCCGATGGACACCTGTCCCATAGCCGTACCATTTATCATTAAGTTAGTCATTAAAAGATTTAGCCCATTATTTAAAACATTTCCCAAATTATTTATAGCGTTCCAGATACCTGAAGAAATTAGCCTAAGTACATAACCGATATTAAAAAATCTTATATCGAATATTAACTCTGGTGTTAATACTTTGGTGTAACGGATATTTGCAATTAAAAGCCAGAAAATTGCTAACAATCCTGCTAGTCCTACATACCATACATGCATAGGTAAAACTGAAAAAAGAATTAATAAAACAATTCCTTGGAATAAGGTACTCATACTCTTTTGTCTTTCAGACAAATCAATTCTATTAGTAATAAAAGTACCCACAGAAAACACAGTTGTAAGCATAGAAAATAAGTATTTTACTAATACAAATATGAAAAGTAGTTTTACATCAAAAATCAAATTGTAAGATATTTTCAATACTTTCTCTAATTGTCCAATTAAAATTGAACAAATTAATAGAAATATCCCGGATAGAATCAAGTTCGATACTAACACTGAATTAAAGTATGTTATTGCCTCTTTATATTGCCCCTTATGATAAGCAATGGATATATATCGTGCAGCAAATGCATTAATGGTTATTGCAATAACGTCAATATACGAGGTTAACGTATTAGCAAGTGTAACAAAACCATAAGCTTCTGCTCCCGAAATATTGGTTACATAGGGGGTTACAAACATATTAATTAAAAAAGTAATTAAGACTGCAATAATTGACCATAACATATTAAATACTAAACTAGACTGTTTATTACCATCTTTTTTTCTGTTTAAATACTGCATTCTATGACACGCTTAACTCCTTAATTATTTTTTCTTTCCCAGATGTTTTATAAATGTAATTCGAAAAAAGAAGTAGAAAAATATTAGATCCAACTGCTAGATATTGATTCTCAATACAAGAAACTAGAATTATAATCATTATTGAAAATAGTAAATAGCTGTCCTTTTTAGCCGATATATCAATAATTTTTAACAAAATAAAAATGTAAAGTAATATCGCAACAATTCCAAATGTTACAAGTACGTATACATAAAGAACATCAACACTTACTAATGCCTTTGATAATCCTAATCTCATAACCTCTTCCCAAGTATATGTTTGAATTCCCCTTCCAAAAGGAGAAAGATGATAATAGTTTATTATCATCTTTCCTAACTCAATACGCGAATTTAAAAAAGTATTCAGTTTAAGATAATTTGGATCACTATAATCGTAGTTGAAGCATAGATAAACAATTAAAACAATTAGAATAAACGCTAAAACTTGAAAAATAAGTCCTGTAACTTCTACACTTAATACCCTTCTAAGTTTGTTCTCAAATATTCTATTTTTCAATAGTTGCCAAGTTGTATACAAAATCACTAAAATAATACCTACTTGATTACTACGAGAATCTGTAATACTACTAGTAGCTACCAACATAGATATTTGAAATAATAAATCCAATACACTGAGCTTCTTTCTTCTAAGATAACCACTATACAGAACTATTAAAAAAATCGCTGTCCCTAGTCTATTGGGGTGTCCATACCCAAATGATTCTCTTATTTTCCCATCATCTCTGACTGTCGTAACATTAATTAGCAAATTCATTTTTGTCAAGAAAAACAATAGTATTGTAAACATAATCCTACTGATTAAATCTATTTTTATAAGTTTATCTAGATTCAAATTTTTCGAACAAACTATTAAAAAGATAATACTAAAAAAACCAATACTTGTTGTCAAATCAATGTTTCGATTTGCAATAAAAGTACCAAACCCCAATCCAAGTAGACTAATCGATAATAATAATTCTCTTTTTGTCCATCGTTGAAATAACAATTTCTGTATTCCAATGATAAACCCAATAAAATAAAGGGAGAGCATTATCATTCTAAAAAATCTATATTGAGCTGGTATGTTAGAAGTCTGAAAAAAATACCCAAAGAGAAAAAATACATACAATAAAGTTGGGCTTTGTTTTGATAGTTGCTTTGTAATCACGTTATCCTCCCAAAATTGCTTATCTTTTTACACTATTGATTATTCCAATTCTGAATATAATTTTTTATAGCGCTCTTTTGTTTTTTCTTGTGAAAAATGTTCCCTTGAAAATTCGCCAATTCTTCTTCCCATTTCCTTAAGTTTATCAGGATCATGTTCCCATATTTGTAAAACAATTTCTAACATCTTTGAGAATTCTTTATGGTGCTCTTCCTCATCTCTATAATCATACATAAATAAATCTCTGCTAGGATAATCACCTAATGTACCTATTACTGGAGCGATTACTGTTCGGTTTAAGGAAAAGGCCATTACCGCACTACTAGAGTTAAGGACACTCTTCTTTGCTAATGGTAGTAAAATGATATCAGCCCAATCAAAAATAGTCTTTATTTCACTTTCTTCAATAAACCTAAAAATCGTTGTTATATTAGAACTATTAGAGCACTTTTCTTCTATATATTTACGATACTCATCTGACATCGGCTCTCCTGCAAAGACAAAATGAATATTCTGATTTTTAAACATCTTAGCAATGCTTATCAACATTTCAATATTTTTATACGGTCTTATCATTCCAAAAAAAAGAGCATGGAGTTCATTTTTCGCATCAGGTAATTCCGAAACAAAGGAGTTAGTTTCCTTTATTGTTTCGGAGTAAACAGGCAGATATACAATACGCATCTTATCTGATATTTCTTTTTCGCTTAAAAAGGCCCCCAAAACTTCTTTTGAATAACTACAAAGCACCGCAATCCTATCAGCTTTTTTGCATAGAAATTTCATTAAAAACCGATTTATTTTAGGAAAATTTGTATCATGAGCTACCTTATTATGCAATGTATAAATTATTTTCATTCCACAATATTTGTAGTAATATACTCGCAATATCTGACGAATAAGTAGAGCACATGCTTTGGGTCGGCTAACATTCGCTATAGAGTCAAACCAGTTTAGATTGATAATTTCAATCTTTTTGGCCAACTGACGATTATGCTTAATGTCAGATAGATCATATACTTCGTATCCAGATTCAACAATTGCATTATAAACGTTTGTTATATAAGGATTCTCTTTTATTTCCTTTGGATAAAGTATAGTATTCATTTCAAGCCTTCCTTCTTAATAAATCATTATAAATATTTGTAAATACATCAAGTTGCCTATCTAAGCTAAATCTCCTGAGTTCATCAAGTAATTGATTCAAACATTGTTGATAAAAAGCATCATTTTCTAAAAATTTATTAATTGCTTCAGATAGTTCATTACTATCACCAGGTTCAACTAATATTCCTGTAACATTATTATTAACTATTTCTGGTAATCCACCAACCCGACTAGCAATAACTGGAAGACCATTCTTGTATGCATCCAATATCACCCTCCCAAATGGTTCTTCCCATACTGAAGGGCATACTAGAACATCACACTGCTCAAGAATCTTAGCAAGTTTCGTTTCATCGAGAAAACCTACATAATTAATTCGAGTATCCTTAATACAAGCTTCCATAACAGCATCCTCTTCAACACCTTTTCCAGCAAAAATTAATCTAGCTTTTGTGCTTTCAATTTTCGCAAATGCTTCCAATAGAACTGTAATTCCCTTATGTGGATATAGCCCTCCCAAATATACAAAAGTTACTTCTTCTCGTGATGATTTCTTCTTTTTATTTATTTGTTTTGAAACCATAATAGAATCGAAATCTATTGCATTGTATACCACGCTATTATTTTTGTTAACAAAGAAATTCATCTCTCTCATATTATTCATCATTGCTTGTGAAGGAGTTGTAACATAGTCTATTGCTTGTAATAATCGTCGATTAATAAAACGATAAGGAACACCAAAAAATAAATCTTCAATATTTAATATACCAGAATCTTTCTCTAATGTGCTTCTTAAATTTACTAGATTATAATCTCTAGCAGTATGTATTATAGGAACTCCTTTTTTTTTGGCTACAAACCAAATTGAAGAAGATATTTCATAAATCCCATTAGTATGAATAATATCAGGTTTAAATTGTTCAATTTCTTTTGAAAAAATGGTGGCGTTGAAGGGATTATAAATGTCTAAAATTCTATGACCAATCATTGTAAAAAGATTTTTTTTAACTTTTCCATATGAATGATAAAATGACTTCAATTTCAATCTCTTTACTCTCACATTTTCGATATATTCAGTTTTATTTTGATTCCCTGCGGTAATTACAAGTACGTCGTGATTTCTTTTGACCAAACCTTCTGCTAATTTTTTAACACTATATTCTCCCCCACCAATAACTTCTGGATAATAGAATGAATTTACTATCAGTATTTTCACCTTATCGATTTTCCCCTCTTCTTATCAAGGTATTGATATAACTTATACGCCTCTTTTGACCATGAATACTTTCTTGTGTTCATAATCCCCTGATCTTCCCGTCTCTTCTTCTCATAACTATCCAATTTTTGAACTTCTTTCAAGCATTGCTCTAAATCCTTTTTACTCTCATTTTTGAAATAGAAAGCTGCTTCCCCTAGAACCTCTGGTAAAGATGTAGAATCTGACGATATAACAGTTGTTCCACATGCCATTGCTTCTAATGGAGGCATTCCAAACCCTTCATATTTCGAAGGAAAAACAAAACACTCTGCATTTTGATACACATATTGTAAATCTTTGTCGTCTATAAAACCTGTAAAATAGAGATTATCCCTAGTATCTCTATTAACCTTCTCAAGTAAATCATCAACTTTCCACCCTTTTCTACCAGCAAGAACCAAAGGAATCTTAATTTCCTTTTTAGTTCTAAGATCATTATAAGCTTCTAAAAGTAATGTAAGATTTTTTCGAGGTTCTAAAGTGGATAAGGTTAAAAAGAATTTTTCTGGTAATTTATATTTCTGTTTTACAAAATTATTGTCTCGACTTTTTGATTTAAAACTGTCAAAATTTCCATCAACACCACAATAAACTATCACTATTTTAGATTCTGGATAATTTAACTTTTCGACGATTCTTTGTTTCGAAAATTCCGAAATAGTAATTATTGATGTGCATTTTCTTATAGCTACTCTGTGAGAAATTCGAAAATACCACTTACTTAAAAATGTCATTGTTTCTGGACAATCCCAACAACAAATATCATGAATTGTAGATATCATATTTTTTTTGAAAAGTATGATTGGTACAGGAAAAGCCATAAATAGGTACCAATCACATTTGTGTCTTCTTATTTCTAAAGGTAATTTTATTTGATTAAAAAAAATTTTACGACATCTTGGAATAACAATCATTTCTACATTAGTATTTTCTTTAAATATTTCAAAAGTATGATAAACTTTTTCTTTAAATATAAGTACATACTCTTCTTCGAATTGCGTAACCATCTGATACGCAATAGAACCAGCGTATCGTTCAATACCTGATAAGTTATCCGCAAGAGAGGTCAAATCTATCAAAATTTTCATTTTATTCCTCAAATCTAATTGTTATTTTCCATAAAACTACACTGGACACTACCATTCTTTTTAATTACGATATTTTATGATAATTGGAATAATCGCAAAAAAATCATTAATGTACCTTTTTGCAAGTCTTTTAGGTTCCTTGAAAACGCGATATAGCCACTCAAATCCTATATTCGAAATCCATTTTGGAGCTCGTCTAATATTACCTGCTTCGAAATCAATAGTTGCACCAATTGACATGCACAATGGAACATTTATCTCTGCTAAATGTGTATAGATAAATTTTTCTCCTTTTGGAGATCCTAAAGAAACTGCTAATATATCAGGTTTTTTATCCTTAATATTTTGAATAACGTTTTTTACTTCTAAGGGATCATTTTCAAAATTATGTGGAGGAGAATTCGTTCCAACAATTAATAATCCTGGATATTTTGAACATAATTTTTTTTTTGCTTTTTCTGCAACCCCTTCAGCTGCGCCTAAAATGAAAATCGAAAAGCCTTCTTTAGAAGCCATTTTGCATACTTCTGGAAATAAATCTGAACCGGATACTTTTTCAACAATTGGTTTTTTTCTTAATCTTGAAATCCAAATTAACGGTTTACCATCCGTTAAAACTAGATCAGCATATTGATATATTTCTTTGAAGTAATTATCTTTTTCTAGTAAAACAACATGGTCTACGTTCGGCGTAACCAGATATGAAGGATTCTTTTTCTTTACTAATTTTTTAATTTCATCAATGGATTCTTCCAATGTAAGATTATCAACACGCATATTTAAAATTTCTAGTTTTGACATTGCTTCCTCCATATGAAAATCATTTTTCTTCATTGAGATAGAACTCGTAAATCTCTTTTAAGGCATCAAATACTGTATTTCTTGGTTCCCATCCAAGTTTACTTCTTATCAAACTATTATCAGACTGAATTATTGGTGTATCAGTTAATCTGAATCGATCAGGATCAATTTCAATTTTGATGTTTTGACTACTCAATTTTATGATGTAATTAAGTAAATCATTTAATTCATATGATTTACCAGAACCTACATTATATACTACCTGATAATCATCGCTTTCAATGATTAAACGATACGCTCTAACAATGTCTTTTACATGGCTAAAATCACGCTTTATATTAAGATTGCCAACATTAATTGTCCCACCATTTTTATTTTTTTCAATTTCTGCAACTTGTTTACAAAAACTCGGCAGGACAAAAGTATCTTTTTGCCCTACTCCAGTGTGATTAAAAGGCCTTACTTCATATATTTTCATACCATAATAATCTCTGTACAATGATATAAAATTACTTTGAGTAATTTTAGAAATGCCATAAGGATTATTAGCACTTAACTGTGTTTTTTCATTCATTGGTTCGTTTTTACTCTTGTATTCCTCACTGGAACCGATAAACATAATCTTTGAAGTTATCTTATACCTTTTGACTGCCTCAAGAATATTTAGAGCGCCTATGACATTAACTGTAATTGTTGTTTGGGGTATACTCCAAGAACTCCCTACACTACTGATTCCAGCTAGATTTATTATCATTTCTGGTTGAGCACGATTAATTACTTCAAAAACTTCCTGATTATTTACAATATCAGCTTTGATAAAAGTTACTCGTTTGCATAACTTTGTTGGTTCTTTCAAGTCCGATCCTATTACAGTATATCCAGCATCTAAAAATTCTTTAGCTAAATACTTCCCAACAAAGCCACCAATGCCAAAAATTAGAATCCTACTCACTCTTGCACCTCATTACTCTTTTTTGTTTCTATCACATTTGAAATGTTACTTTTTTATATTATCTTTAGCTTCCCTCTTAGCAATTTTTAAATCATGCTCCGCCATAATACTACACAGTTCTTCATAACTAGTTTGAAGAGGATTCCAACCTAAAACTGTTTTAGCTTTCGTTGGGTCTCCCCATAAGTTCACAACATCTGTAGGTCTAAAGAATTCAGGACTAACACATACAACCATTTTACCTGTTGCTTTGTCATATCCTTTTTCTTCCATTCCTTCTCCTCGCCAATCAATTTCTATACCATCATGTTTAAATGCTAAAGTAGTAAATTCTCTTACCGTATGTTGAACACCAGTGGCAATAACGAAATCTTCTGGCTTTTCTTGTTGTAACATTAACCACATACATTCAACATAATCTTTTGCGTAACCCCAATCACGCAAGGAATCAAGGTTTCCTAATTCTAAATACTCTTGTGTACCAGAAGCAATCCTACCTGCTGCTAAAGTAATTTTTCTAGTAACAAAGTTCTCCCCACGTCGCTCTGATTCATGATTAAACAGTATACCATTACAAGCATACATACCATATGCCTCACGATATTCTTTGATTATCCAAAACCCATATTGTTTGGCTACCGCATAAGGGCTATATGGGTGGAATGGTGTAGATTCATTTTGTGGACATTCCTCAACTTTACCATAAAGTTCTGAGGTGGATGCTTGATATATTCTACAAGTTTTTGTTAATTCCAACATCCGAACTGCTTCTAAAATTCTGAGAACACCAAGAGCATCTACATCGCTAGTGTACTCAGCAGCATCAAAACTAACTCCTACATGACTTTGTGCAGCTAAATTGTATATTTCCTCAGGCCTTACCTCTGAAATAACTCTAATAATACTGGACGAATCTGATAAATCACCATCATGCAATGTAATCAGTTTTTTATCAATAAGATGCTGAATTCTCTCAGTTGTGGAAACTGATGCTCTTCTAATTATCCCGTGAACTTCATATCCTTTCTCAAGTAAAAATTCGGCTAAATAAGAGCCGTCTTGTCCGGTAATTCCAGTAATCAATGCTTTTTTCATATTTTTTATTCTCCTCATTCTTTAAATCTAATTAGTTTAATTGTTTAAGATACTTTCCTTATAAAACATTATATTTAATCTTATCTTCTACATTAATCGAATTTCCTAATTGTACTTCTACAATTTCAAAATAAACACTTTTCGCTTTCACCGTATGCTTTACACCTCTTGGTATAGATAAAGTATCTCCTTGACTTAACGTCTTTTCGATTCCATCAATAGTAGCGATCCCTTCACCAGTTACAACTGTCCACACTTCATCACGATTATTATGGCTATGATAACTCATTGAATCTCCTGAGCGCATTGATATTTTTATCGTCATAGACTCAGATTGATTATCAATAACCCGATATGTGCCCCAAGATTTTTCAGCATACATAGTATCTTGCTTAAGGCTTTCTACATAGGGCTTCATATAGCCACTTCGCTCTTTATCAGAAACCAGTATTCCATCATTACTAGCTGCAATAACCATATCATTACACCCTAGAGCAATAATAGGAATATTTAATTCATTAATTATTTGAGTATTGTCACAGCAATCATCCATAATAGCATTTCCTTTGATATCATTCGCCATTACTTCAGTCATCATGTTCCAAGTACCAACATCTTTCCAGTCACCACTGTATCTCACTACCTCGATACTTGCTTCTTTTTCGACAACACCATAATCAAAGCTTGTTTTCTCAATTAATTCATATTTCCTGTAAAATTCCTCATACGTTTCAAAGTCTATCAAATTATGAGCTTTATCTATTAAATAACCTAGCTTAAAAGCAAATATTCCCGCATTCCACAAAGCATTTTTCTTGATATATTTCTTTGCTCTTTGAAGATCAGGTTTTTCTTTAAATTCCTTGACTTTACTTATAGAATCACAAGAACTGGGAATGATATATCCATATTTCTCACTTGGATAAGTAGGCTCAATACCCAACAACGTTAAATTTGATTTCTTCTCATTTACATTTTTTTCTAGCTTTTTAAAAGCTTCAAAATATGTATCATCAACATACGGGTCAACTGGGCAAACAATTACACTTTCATCTTTGGAAATATTTTTCTTATACTTAAGAAACACAGCTGCTAACAAAATTGCGGGAAAAGTATCCCGTCTGCATGGCTCCACACAAATAGAAACTCTGTCCTCCAATTGATTTTTAATTGTACTAGCTTGTGTCTTGCTAGTAGCAATAGTCACGTTTGTTTCAGGAATGACTGATTGAATTTGTCTATAGACACGTTGTACCATTGATTCGTATTGATTTTCCTCATTCTTAAACAATTTGATAAACTGTTTGCTCCGTACGTCGTTTGAAAGCGGCCATAATCTTTTTCCACTTCCTCCAGAAAGCAAAATTATGTTCATATTATAACTCCTCATTTATTCCAAGTTTATTCATCAATTGAGTTCTAATCTTTTTGAATTTATTTTTTGCGTCTTCCTTATCCGTCCCTTTAACGCTATAATAAATCTTAATTTTAGGCTCTGTACCAGAAGGTCGAACTGCTACCCACGAATCATCAATCAAAATGAATTTTAAAACGTTTGATTTAGGCAGTGGTTCAAAAAGACTATTTTCTTTAGATCCTAATAGATAATCTATTTTTTTCTTAACACCCTCGAAAAGGTGTTCATCTTCTCTTAGTTCATTCATCAAGTTTTCTATATGTTCTTGTCCAGTCTTACCACTAAAAGTAAAACTATCTAATTCATCTAAATAGTAGCCAAATTCAGAATATAATTCTTCCAATCTCTCTATTAGATTTTTCCCAAGTTTTTTATACAGAGCAGCCATCTCACAAATTAACATACAAGAAACAACAGCATCTTTATCTCTAGCGTGTAACCCAGCAAGGTAGCCATATGACTCCTCATAACCAAATAGAAAATCAAAATCGTGTTCCGTATCTCCACAATTTCTAGCTTGTTCAAATTGAGTTATTTTTTCACCAATAAATTTGAACCCTGTTAAAGTTGTGAAGATTTCAATTCCTTTCTTCTTAGCAATTTCGGCACCTAGTTCAGATGTTACAATAGTTTTTACAACAGTTGGTTTTTTGTAGTTTGATAGATCAGTTGTAGAAAGTAAATAATCGACTAGCAATGCTCCAATCTGGTTTCCTGATAGCAAGTAATAATTATCGTTTGCAGATCGAACTGCTATACCGACTCTATCACAATCCGGATCAGTCCCTAAGACGATATCTGCGTTAATCGTTTTTGCCAATTCAATACCTAAATCAAGTGCGAGTTTGTCTTCAGGATTTGGAGAAGAAACCGTTGGGAAATCACCGTCTAATTCAGCTTGCTTTGGGACTATATTAAGTTTCCTAAAGGAATCTCTTTTTAGTACCTCCATGACAGGAATGTACCCTGCGCCATGTAATGGCGTGTAAACGACACTTAGTTCTTGTTTTAACCCCTCATTCTTTAGTCGACTCTGCAATAAAACAGTATCGATAAAATCATCAGTATCATCAATCATAATTACATCACAATCAGACAAAGTAAAATTTATTTTTTTATAATCGGTTAACTCATTCACATGTTTAATTACTTCTTCTGCCATTTTTGGAACTAACTGACAACCAAACTCATCATACACTTTATATCCATTATAATCTTTAGGGTTATGGCTAGCAGTGATAACAACTCCGGCTAAACAATTGTTCTTTCTTACTGAAAAACTTAGTTGAGGAGTAGGTCTGGCAGATGAGTAAAGATAGGCTTTTACCCCCATACCAATCAAAACATTCGCAACAATTTCAGCAAAAAATTTACTGTTATTTCTAGTATCGTATCCAATAGCTACACCACGTTTCTTGCATTCTTCTTCTCCATAGGTAGCTATCAAATAGTTAGCTAATCCAGTAGTTGCTTTGCCCACAGTGTATTTGTTCATTCTATTGGTTCCTGCACCCATAATTCCCCTGAGTCCACCTGTCCCAAACTCTAATTCTTTATAAAATCTATCTTCTATTTCATTATCTCCTCTTAATCCACCTAACTCAGTTCTAGTTTCAAAATCAAAAAAAGGATCATTCTTCCATTGCGCAAACTTTTCTAAATAAACCATTTATTTCCCCTCAATTATCAAATTTTCTCATTACTTTTTTTGACTAAAAGTTTAGGATCTTAAAAATTAAAGCACTTTGTGCCAATATGCTCAAAGTACTTACCAGTAATATCATTACTAACCAATTTGTCTTCCTTCAAAATATAAGATATTTAATTTGAGAACTCTTCTATATTTTCATCTTACAAAGCTTTGAATAGTTAGCAATCAAAGTTCAAAAAATATGCTCTAAGTACACAAATGTATTAATAGGCACCCTTGGGCTTAGTCATAACTTTGATTGTTTTTAAAATTAAAGAAATATCTTTCTGCACACTTCTAGTCTGAATGTATTCAATATCAAAATTGACCATCTCATCAAAATGTACGTCATTACGTCCATTTACTTGCCATAATCCTGAACATCCTGGCTTTACAAGCAAACGTTGCATATCATACTGTGTATACTCAGCAACTTCCCTTTGCAATGGCGGCCTTGGTCCGATTAAACTCATATCGCCCTTAATGACATTAATCAGTTGTGGGAGTTCATCCAAACTAGTCCTTCGAATAAATTTCCCAAATTCTGTAACTCTTGGGTCCTCTTTCATTTTGAACATAGCACCCTTGATTTCATTTTTGTCAACCAACCCATTCAATTTCTCTTCCGCATCTACACACATTGATCGAAACTTATACATAGTAAACAATTTACCATTTCGCCCAACGCGTTTTTGCGCAAAGATTACCGGAGCACCCGGCTCATCCTTATGTATTTTATAACCTATCCAAAGCATAATCGGAGAAATCAATATTATTCCGATAAGTCCTGCAAAAAAATCAATGAGTCGTTTAACAAAATCATATCCCTTTTGCTTCCTAATTTTTTCTTTATCTACCCAAATTAATAGAGATCCTTCTCTCTCTACAGGAGACTTGGTCTTCAATATATTCACATCCCCAAAGTACTTTTCACTTTTCATAATAAGCTCCCCCAAACAAATTATTAACTAAAGAATTTGAAGCGTGATTCCTTTATCATTGTAAATTCCGGTCTAACAACTTCATCACCATTTACCAGATCTTTCGCCATTTGCTGCATCTCTTCAACCATTCTTGCTCCACCAATTTTATGAATTTCTTCATAGGCTTCCTTCATCAGAAACGTTCGGTGTCTTAGATTGTGTGCATCGGAAGCAACCATGTATAGCATGTTGTGCTTTAACATAGTTCTTGCTGTTTTTTGAATATCTTTTCCAAAGACGCCAACAATACTTGGCGCTGTTAACTGAGTAAGCACCCCCATCTGCAAGAATGGTATTAATCGATTTAGATCTTTTCGAAAGATCGCATTCCTCTCCGGGTGAACAATTACTGGAACATGACCATGACTCATTAACTCAAAGAAAAGTTGCTCTGAATACTCTGGTACATCGCCAGAAGGAAACTCAATCAGGATATATGTATTATCAAGGTCAGTAAATAAAATTTCTTGATTTTGAATATCCTCTAACAGTGACCCTGTAACCCGTACTTCTTGTCCTTCTAAGAGAGTGAGTGGAATATCCTCTTGATCCAAAACTGATTGCAACTGGTTGGCTCTAGTAATCACTTGCTGAGCAGGATTGGAATACTTCCCGTTATTATGATGCGGTGTGCACATCAAGTGCGTGATCCCCTGACTCACCGCTTTTTTTGCCATTTCGATACTATCTTCAATCGTTTGAGCACCATCATCTACTCCCGGTAGAATGTGGCTATGCAAATCAATCAAGCCCTTCACCTTCTTGTGCTAGTTCTCTGTGCCATAATAGTAATAACCTTGATCATTTGCATCAGTGCTGCCGTTAAAAACAGCGCCTAATACATTGGCATTTACCATGGATAACAGCTCGCGAGCCTTTTGTAAGGAATCCTTGCGAGTAAAGTTCTCACGCACTACTAACATGGTGCCATCTGCTTTCGAAGCAACGATTTGAGCATCCGTTACCGCCACGATCGGCGGCATATCAAAGATCACAAAATCATAATCTGAGCGTAACTCTCTAACTAGTTGATCCATCCGAGTCGAACCTAATAATTCTGAAGGGTTAGGAGACTTTGGACCGCTAGTCATTACATAAAGATTAGGAACAATACTTCGCTGAACTGCCTCGCTGACGTTCATATCTGTACTTAGAACATTACTCAATCCCACGCCATTATTTAATAGGAAGGTTTTGTGCACGGTGGCTTTACGCATGTCCGCATCGACTAATAAAACGCTTTGTCCTGAATTAGCAAATACCACTGCAAGATTCGCTGCTGTCGTTGATTTTCCTTCTCCAGGACCTGATGAAGTGATTACTAATGTTTTAATTTGACGATCTGCTGAAGAAGCAAATTGGATATTTGTACGAATTGTACGATAGCGTTCTGAGACTGGTGAGCTTTTATCTACTAACGTAATCAAGCTGACTGCTTGAGCTACATCTGATTGTTTGAATTTTTTAGCCATAACTACCTCCTAGACCCGTTTTCGTCTGCGACGATCAAGAGCCATGTCTGTTTCATTTTTTGGAACTTCTCTTTTAGTGATCTTCGGTGCTGGTTCACGACGAATTTTGGCATTTAATTCTTTTTGGGTTAACTCTGGGATATTCCCTAAAAGTGTTAAACCAAATTCATCTGTTAAAGTTTTGCTTTCCTTAACTGTGCGATCCAATAATTCTAGAAGAACAGCTAGAAAAGTTCCTAACATTAAACCAATTAATAGCCCCGCTGCAATTGTCAGCTTCTTATTCGGAAAGACTGGTGAACTGGTTGCGACTGCTTGAGAGATAATTGAAATCCGATCGACATTCAACACATCTTTCGCGTTAGCCTTAAAAATTTCAGCAGTCGTATTCGAAATATTCGCTGCTTCTCTTGGACTTTTACTTGTTGCTATAATTGAAAACATTTGAGAGTTCTGATTTTGTTCTACCTTGATACTCTCCTTAAGGTCATTGGTAGTCATTTTTAAGCCGTATTCAGAACTTAGTTTCTCTGATACTTCCTTAGTTACCAAATCCCCGGTGATAATATCTTTATATGTATTGATCATCTGCAAGTTGGTATTCACATCGTTGGCATTGGTTGTTTCTGTTTGCGGCAATGTGACTACTAGCTGTGCTTGTGAACTGTATTTCGGTGTTAAAATGAAAAAGGCTAACAGACCTGAGATCAAAAGGCCCACTAAACCTCCTAAAATGATCAATCCGATCCTTTTCCTTAATAGTTCAAATAATTGTTTAATACTGATTGTTTGCTCCATAAGACCCTCAACTTCCCTATACTTTACTTTTAACTCATTCGGTTAGTTTCCTTAAATAGCAGAAATAGTATATCAAAAAAGCTTGATACGAAAGGCATTCCTTTAGAAACTTTAGCTTCTTTTTTCAACGTCTTTTATAAAGAAAAAGAATTTAACAATGCCGGTTTCGCTTCTTTTGCTAAATGCTATTT
Source organism: Enterococcus sp. DIV0187 (assembly GCF_051713785.1). NCBI lineage: Bacteria > Bacillati > Bacillota > Bacilli > Lactobacillales > Enterococcaceae > Enterococcus > Enterococcus sp. DIV0187. The sequence goes on along the minus strand of NZ_JBIOQO010000001.1, from coordinate 3,567,546 downwards.
CTATTAAAGCTAAGTTGCTTCATTTCCATAAAAAAAGCATGAAAAAAACTTTCTCCAAATTAAAACGTTAAATACTTGTTTTATATAATGCTAACCAAATAAAAATACAATGTTTTTTTGTTTATTCATTCACTTAGATGATTGCGCACTCATACCATTTTAACTTAAAAAACACAATCAACGTTATTATTATAGTTCAGACGGTCTGCAATATCAATGATTATTTAAACAGCAATTATAACATTATATTCATTTTTTATTTCAAAAAAGCGCTTAAAAATAAAAATGATTTTATATATTATAAGTTGAATGTATTGCTATTCACTATTATATTGAAAAAGAAAGGGGATTCCCTCAGCGATTCGTCTCCATAAATAATCGTCTCTTTTATTTTCGTCACAGTTGAAATCTGTTTGATACATTTGAAATTTTTGAATTAGTCTTTCTTCCTTCAAAAAAAGTGCAGTATGTATCAATTCTTTCTTAAAAATTGAAAAACTCCTTTACGCAAAAAACTGTAGGCAGTGCTCCATTTCCGAGCATTGCCTACAGTTCAACTTAGCTTATTTTTGATTCCTATTTCTTCGTGTGTACGTGACGCCAGTAATGATAAGAACAAGAATCACTCCTATTATGACCGATAGCACCCCTTTAGCTTCGCCCGTTTTCGGATAAAATCCTTGCCCGGGTTTCCTTTGTTGATTAGGTCGGTTTGGAGTATTCGGTATTTGCTTATTCTTGGCTACTACATCAACCTGTGCTGGTTTGTCATTGTTTTTCGTTGCAATGGTGAATTCAACGAGTTTGTCTGACAATTGGTAGCCGACTGGCGCTTTGGTTTCTTTAAAGTAGTACTTGCCAGGTGCTAGATTCGTTACCTGCAATTTGCCATCGGCATCTGTCTTAAGTTTTTCGCGTAAGACTGATTGACCGCTATCAAGTAATTGGAATTCGGCATTTGTCAAATGCTTGCCGGTATTATCGGCAGCAACTTTTGTCAGAACAGCCTTTCCTTGATAGTTAATGAAGTTTTCGCTAGCTGCGACTACTTCTGGCTGACCTTTCGCTTCAGCCTTGATCGTAAACTCAACTGGTTTGGTATTGATAATATAGCCTGTTGGTGCTTTTGTCTCAACAAATTGGTAATCACCTGGCGCTAGATAATCAACCATTATTTCACCATCAGCATTGGTTTTCAAGTCTTTAATGATGACTTGACCTTTGTTCGTTTGCAATTCAAAGAGCGCATCTGCTAGTTTTTTACCTTTTTCGTTGGTCTTGATTAATTTGGCTGAGCCTTGGTAATTGATGAATGGATCATCTATGACTACTGCTTGGTTACCGTCTTCGGTTGATCTATCGATGGTGAACGGCACTTCCGTGGTGTTGATCACGTATCCAGTTGGTGCTTTGACTTCTTTGAATACATAATCCCCTGGTGCCAAGTCTGTTGCGATAACTTCACCATTTTCATTAGACTTGATCGTCTTACCGACTTGATTATTATCTTCATCTAAAACTTCGAACTCTGCATCTTTCAAAGGCTTATCGTTTTCATCAGTCTTAATCAATTTGGCTGAGCCTTGATAGTTAATGACTGGTTCGTCTGGCATCACTACTGCTGGCTGTCCTTCTGCTGTATCGCTAATCGTAAATACGATCGGCGTTTGATTGACAATATAACCGGAAGAATAGGTCTCGATCAAATGATAGCTGCCAGGAGCTAGGCCTGTTAACGTCATTACACCATTTGTATCGGTTGTTCCTTGTTTAACTGGTTTTTCGATGCCGTCTTTAAATAGGTCGAACTCGACATCCTTCAAAGCTGCTCCAGCTTTATTTTGCTTGATTAGCAGGAAGGTTCCTTTGTAGTTATTAAACGGTTCATCGTCGTTTGCCTGAACAGATGTTGGTTCACCTGAAGCATGATCTGGAATCGTAAATGGCACTTTTGTACTATTAATCAAGTATCCTTCTGGTGCTTCGATTTCAATTAGATCGTAATCGCCTGGTGCCAGTCCATCAAAATGAACGATGCCGTCTTCTTTTGTCGGCTGACCTTTAGCGATTTGCTTGCCGTCTTGATCTTCAACCGCAAAGATTGCTCCGGCTAATCCTTCATCATCTGTTGTCCGATCAAAGGCGACTTTCTTCATTTCAACGGAGCCTTTGTAGTTGATAAAGTTTTCACCGTTATTAGCTTGGACTTGCTGCGGTTCACCTTTTGCCTCTACGGGTATCTCGAATGATACTGGATCAGCGTTGATCAGATAGCCAGCTGGAGCTTTCACTTCTTTAAAGGTATATTTGCCTGGAGCCAACTCATTAGCAACAAGCTCTCCATCGGTGTTACTTGTAATGGACTTGATTACTGGATTTCCTGATGCATCTAAAACATTAAAAACTGCTCCGGATAACTTGGTCCCGTCCGCATTTGTTTTCGTCAAGATCGCTGAGCCTTTGTAATCGATAAAGTTTTCGCCATTCAACGCTTCGACTATCGCTGGGTTGCCAGCAGCCTCTTTAGCAATCGTAAACGGTATTTCTGTCTTGTTGATCAGGTAATCATCAGGAGCTTTGGTTTCAACAAATGTGTATTTGCCTGGGGCTAATCCATTTGCTGTAACGTACCCGTCTTCATCAGAATAGATTTTTTCACCGACTGGCTGATCGTTTTCATCCCGCACTTCAAATTCAGCATTTGCTAATGGCGTGTTCTTCACATTCGTCTTCCGGAAGTGGGCAGAACCTTGATAGTTTACAAAATTTTCACTGGCAGTGACTATTGCTGGTTTGCCTTTTGATGCTGCCTCGATGGTAAATGGTACTGGTGTGGTATTGATCAGGTACCCGTTTGGTGCTTTGGTTTCGACGAATTGATAATCGCCGGGTTCGAGATCTTTTACCGTAACTTCACCATTTTCATTAGTCGTCAAATCTGTTTGGACTGTTTTTCCAGCGCTGGTTTGAACGTCAAAAACAGCATCTGGTAATAATTTCCCAGATTCGGCTTTTTTCGTCAGCTTCGCCGTTCCTTGATAGTTTTCAAAATCGCCAAGGTCCAATGTTATCGGTTTATCTTTTTGCGGATAGACCGTAAATTTGTGCTCGGTCGTGTCCAGAATGTAGCCTTTTGGTGCTTTGGTTTCCTTCAAGACATAGTCGCCAGCACTCAATCCTTTCGCATAAAACTCGCCATCAGCATCAGTTTTGATGATTGTTTGATCGTTGCCAGCTTTATCAGTCGTTTTGATTGGTTGGTCTAGCGTGTCTGCTCTGAAGAGCTGGTATTCCGCTCCTTCAAGCTTCTTACTGCCGCTAACCTTTCTCCCTTTAATGGAAGCTTGGTAATTGGCTAAATCTAACGTCATACCGTTGACTTGCTGATTATCCACTACAAAATAGATTGGTTGGCTGCTGATCACGTAATTTGATGCAGTCTGTGCTTCGATCAATTTGTAGCTGCCGTTTTCTAACGCCAGATTACTCAAATCGATCGTTCCATCGTTTTCTGGTTTCAAATTGTCTTTAACCAGTTCGCCATCGGTGCTTCCATCATCGATGTACAACGCAAAGGCGACCTGTGACAAATCTAAATCGCCGGAGGATTCGCCATCGCTTTTCTTCAACTCTATTTCTTTTCTGCCATTTTGGAAATCCCCGTTATCAACAACATACTCACCGTCTTGGATGGTATTCGTATGATTTTGTTTATCGGTCATTGGCATTGTCGCTGGAACCCGTTCAGGAATTACAAAAGTCAATGGGAAGGTATTTAACAAGTAGCCACTTGGTGCCGCTGTTTCCTTCACATAGTAGGTGCCAGGCGCTAGATCTTTGAATTCAACGATTCCTTTTGCATCAGATTTTACTTTCGCCGGATTTGTATCACTGAAATCAGACTTCGTATACAGTGTGAATTCTGCTTCTGCTAGATTAACGGTCTTGGAATCATCATTAATATCATTACCGACTTTATGCAGACGGATCGTACCGCGATAATTTGCGACATCCTCTTTGATTTTCACAATTGCAGGTTCACCTTGGCTTTCTGCTGGTATCTCGAAAGCTAAGTCTTCACTGGTCATGATGTATTTGCCCTCATTACCTTTGTCTGGTGCTTCGGTTTCCACGAAACGATAGCGGCCAGGGGCTAATCCGGTTACGCGAACGAGACCTTTATCATCGGATATTGCGGTTTTGCCGGCAACATCTTTTCCTTGCTCATCAACAACTTTGAACTTCGCGCCTTGTAATACGGTGCCATCGCCATCGGTCTTGGTCAATTCCGCGGTTCCTTGATAGTTCATAAAGTGCTCTTGAACCGTCACGACTGCTGGTTGACCGTCGGCATTTTTTGCGACAGTGACTGGCACGGTCGTGGTATTCAATAGGTAGCCGGCTGGTGCTTCGACTTCCTTAAAGGTGTAGTCGCCAGGGGCCAGCTTATTGAATATGACTTCACCTTTGTCGTCGGCTGTTAATGCAGCGCCGACAGGATGATCGTCGTTATCTAGCAACTGGAACTTCGCCCCGGCTAATGGTCGATCATTGTCATCGGTCTTGATCAATTTGACTGAGCCTTGATAATCCTTGAAAGGTTCAGTGATCGTAACTGTTTGCGGTTGACCATCTGCTGAAGCTGGAATCGTGACGTTGAGTACTTGATCATTGAGTAAATAGCCAGTTGGCGCTTTGGTTTCTTTGATCGTATAATCCCCAGGTGCCAATTTATTGATCGTGACTTTTCCATCTGGACCAGAGATTCCGGTGCCGACGGCTTTGTTACTACTATTATATATAGTAAATTCCGCGCCTCTTAATACTTGATCATCTTGATCGACTTTCGTTAGTGTGACCGCTCCTAAATAATTTCGCAGGGTCAGCTTGCCGCCGGGAGCCGTTTGGTCGTTTGTTGTAACGACTGCTGGTTTGCCAGCCGCACTATTTGGAATCGTAAATTTGATTTTTTGCGTGTTTACGAGATAGTTGTTGCTGTTTGAAACTTCTTGGAAATAGTAATTTCCAGGCGCTAGTCCATCGATCGTGACATTTCCATCAGCATTAGACTTAATACTTTCCGGTGTAATTTTTACCGGTTCAGCCGCATCGGTATAGACGTCAAAGGCTGCTCCGCTTAATTTACTAAAACCGTTATCAGACGTATTCTCCGCTTCTTTGTAAAGCCGTGCCGAGCCTTGATAATTGACATTGGCATCGCCAGTAATCGGGATGTCCAGAATGGCTGGCTCACTTTCGGCTTGGGCTTGAACAACGAAAGGAATTTCTTTGGTGTTCAACAGATAGCCGTTTGGTGCAGTTTTTTCGACAAACTTGTAGCTGCCGGGAGCTAATTCAAAGGCCCGCACATTTCCATCTAAGGCATCAGATGTGAAAACTCCGTTGCTGTTTGCGCCATTCGCTGAATCAGTAATCGGCTGCCATTGACCGTTTCGTTGCATCAATAATTGATAGTTCGCACCGCCTAAGCCACGGCCCTGCGCATCAACTTTTTGGAAACGCACCCCTTCTTTATAGTTTTTGAAGGGTGTTTTTTCATCTACGACCAGCTTCTGTCCTTCATTGTCGATCGTAATCGCAGAAGCGCCTTGATTATTGGATACTGGAGTCGTAAAGCGAATCAGCTGTTGATTAATCAGATAATTATCTGGCGCTTGCGTTTCTTTGATGGCATAGGTCGTTCCTGGTGCTAGATTATTAAAGGTAAAGTATCCATCTGTACCGGAAGTAACGCTATTGCCGATCGCTGTTTTACCATCCGCAGTATACAGTTGGAAACGAGCACCAGCCAATGGTGTCTCTTTTCCAGCTGCGAAATCGCGTCCATCGACTTTCTTGAAGCGAGCGGAGCCTGAATAATCGATCAACGCCTCGCCATTATTCAACTGGATCGTTGTAGGTACTTGGTTGCCGATCGAGATAGGATCGATTGCAAAAGTCATTTCTTTACTATTTAAATAGTAACCGTCTGGCGCTTTGCTTTCCTTTAATTTATATTTACCTGGTGCCAGATTAGTTAGATTCAATTGACCATTGCTGTTAGTCACGTAGTTACTCTGATTACCATAATCACTGTAGTCATTCGAATTCAACTCCGCACGCTGCAAATTGAACTGTGCACCAGCAAGATTTTTGCCCGTTTCGTTGGTTTTCTTCAAAACTGCGGAACCTTGGTAGTCCTTTAATCTGAGCATCCCATCAATTACTTTTTGATCATCGACGAAAACATTTCGTGTATTATCATCGTTTTTCTTCACTTCAAACTTGATCCGTGTTTGATTGATTTGATAACCAGCGGGTGCCATTACCTCTTGGATGTAATACTGACCATCTTCTAGACCAGAAAGGTCCACCCCATCGGTTGTTGCCTCATATCCTCGCAAGAAGGTGTAATTGGGCGCATCTTTCGTCCCCTCATTTACATATAAACTGAATAGCCCGCCAGCGAGTGCTTTCCCGACACTATCAGTCTTGTTGAAAATGACTCTAATCGGTTCATTCTTTAGCTCAGTGACCACAGGTTTATTGCTAGTGTCTGCGATTACTCGTTTGCCCTTCAATAAATCAGATGAAATCGTATAGCCATCTGGCGCTTGGATTTCTTTGACATAATATTCATACACAGGACTGGTAGCGATCAGGTTACCGAACGTGGCCATCCCCTGACTATCTGTTGTTGTCTGATAAAGTATGACCGATTTATTAGTCTGCGTATTTTTGCGGATCAATTGGAGAACGGCTCCTGGAACAACCTCTCCATTACCATTTTCTTTTTGTACAACAACTTTGCCTTTTGTTCCATAAGCAGAGCCGCCAGATTCTTGAACGGTAACAGTGACCGTTCCTTCAGTATCTTTTCCAGGCAATTCTCTGCCTTCACTCGAAATGGATGCATCATTCGTGACTTTTTCTGTTTTAGAAGCAAAATTAGGTTCAGTCTCATAAGTTAAGATATACGGCTTTTCAATCACACCCGTCAAGAACCCGCCCTCGCTGTTAGGATCAGCTTTTTCCTTGATCCCAGACATATCCACCGTGAAGGTTTGTTGTCCTGTCGCTGGATCGGTAACTACCTGAATATGATACTGATCCGTCGGTACTTCCTGATCGGGTTGCACAGTTGTTTCATTACCGGAGCCTGAATATTTGCCCGTGTAAAGCTTGAAGCTGTCTTCTTGGATGATCTGATTGGCGCTTGGATGATCTTCCACTTTGACATTCGATAGTAAGGATTGATTCGGGTTGAGCGTAAGATGCCAATTGATCTTTCCCGTTTGTAAATTGAAATTTGCATCCTTCATCGCCGATTTCCCGCCAAAAGCAATCGATACAGAAGCCGGCAATTCTTGTTTTACTCCATCAATATCAACAGTCGCAATATTTTTGTAAGTAGATTGATCGTAGACAATTTGATTTTTCAAAGTAGTCTTAAACTGGATTTGATAGACCATCGGCGTGGAGTTGCCATCCCAGCCTGGAATGAAGTTCCCTGCTCTTCCAAAACCTATCGACAAGCTGCCTTGATCATTTTCACCTGTTGGTTTCGGATTCGTCACCGTCAAGTAGCTTTTTCCCACTTGGTTTCCTTGGTAAGGTTCCTTAGTCGTTGCTTGAAATTTCCCACTAGCATTGATCGTTCCTCGGGTGACTGTTAATGAATCAGGCTCGTACACCTGATTTCCAGTAATCGGATCATTGAAATCAAATTCGGAGACCCCTAAATTATTGTAGTTCGTTACAATTGTCCAAGTAATCTCCTTGGTTGCCGGATTGTAGCTGCCAGATTTCATTCCTTGATTGACTTCTTGAGTACTCGTCTTGAAATCCGTACTGCTAGAAGCACCATAAGGCTGTCCATTGTTGGTGAATGCCACATTCATCGTATTTTTGTAATCAAGACTAGTATTCGGATTCGGGGACCCTTCACTAAATTGATTGTACGTGATGTAATACTCCATTTGGAATTGATGAGCTGTCTTCGCATAAGCATTTTGATAGTTTACACTGAAATCGGTATAGCCTGTTTGTTCCTCATTCAAATGGATATCCATAACATAATCAGACGTTTCAGAGTCACCGGCTGTGTACAAAACCTTCCCATCCTTAGCTAGAATGCGGATAGCTCCAGTTAAAAGACGATTACTAGCTGACACATCTCGAATATACACACCTGCATCTGCTTCACTTTCAGGCACCTTGACTTTGAAAGGAAAACTAGCATACCCTTCATTCGTATAGCTCATCGTATCAGTAAAGAGAGCATGCTCCATTTCATATTTATTCTTATTGATATCAATCAAATAATGCGCCGTTTTCGTTCCGACATCGATTGTTGGTTTATTTTTAATGACCACCTGCTGTGCAGGATTGGTTTGAATTTCTGTTGTTGGCGGTAAATTTTTGGTCTTGGCTTGGTTCGTTACCTGTACTGCTGAATTATTCGCGACAATTTTATTGACCTTTGTTTTATAAGCAATATTGATAGCTTTCCCAGCTTGGACATTATTTTTAAAGGTCACCGTAAAGGGATTCGTAGATGTATCAATCGTGTAATCTTTCGGATTGATTGGTGCACCATTAACAGGATTCCCTTTGCTATCAAAGTTCACTTGATAAACATTAAAGCTGTTAGGATCGACATCCATATTCGACGAGTAAGCATCTGAGACCACCGTATCATTCGCAAGTTCTTTTTGACCATAATTGTAACGAATCAACCAGCTGTATACTTGTCCAACGCGATCATAACCAGTTTTTACTTTTTCCAAGGCTTTTTTATAGTTCAATACAACGGAAGCCGAGGTTTTCAGATTGATCGTATCTGTCGTTAAATCGACGTTGTTAATCACTGTAACCTTGCCGCCATCAGTCGGTTTAGCTGAATCATTGATCTTCGTGGAATACATAATACGGTAAGGTCGATCAACCGGCGTATTGAATTGGATCGAGCCATCGTCTGCCACTGTATATTCACTCGGATCAAGCGGTGTAGAGTCTGTCCCCGTTACTTCTCCATTGAAGTCAACATTCAACGGATAGACAACGACTGCCCCAGCCGCTTCTTTATCAAACGCGACTTGCTTTGGAAAATGCTCCGTCACAAGAGGATTCGTCAATTCACTAAAATCCTTATTGAAATCTACTTGCCAGTTGATTTTAGTGGGGTTATTCGGTGAATCCGGCTGTCCCGCCTTACTGATCGATGAACCGCCAGTTGTTTTGATACTTACTGTTACTGGTGGGATATTGGTTTTACTAGGATAAATAATTTTTGTCTTTCCCGGCCGCGTGACTTGTTTCTGATCAAAGTAAACATCAGCTGAAATAGAGCCGCCATTCGCTGGCAAAAAGTCTTCGTTCTCTTGTTTGGTAAAAGTAATTCGTACTTTTTGCGTATCTGCATTAAATTCATAGTTTCCATAAATTTTTCCATCGTCATCAACTAGATTTCCATGTGGTGAAGGCTGCTTAATCGTAAGTCCTTGAGGAAAATCCATCTCATAATAATCACCAGGCACCATCTCAGTCCGAACCGCATCTGGTATAGTAAAATCCAAATCAAAATCGATCGTTGAATGGATCGTTGGCGGATCAGGATTGAAATTCAATTGAATCTTTTTGACAAAATTATCACCTGGCGCATATTGACTGAATAAATCATCAATTGGCCCCGCTGCTCTCGGTTCGCTTTGTTGTTCCTCTGCTTGTACTTTGAGACTTGGTTCTTTTTTCTTATTCGGTTTCGTACTCTCAGTGGTTGCTTTCGAGCTGTCTTTAGCTGATTCTTGACTACTAGCTGTTGCTTCTGTAACAGAATCTTTACTGCCTTCTGTCCTAGTTTCCTCACTCTTAATGGAACTTGAATTTTCACTAGACTCGTTATTCTCTGGTATAGTTAATTGGAAAATTTTTTGGTTTTCATGAAAAATATCTATTGTTTTGTCAGGACCGCGAGTGATCCTGCCTATCAAATTTAGCCTAAAGCGATTTTCACCTTTTACTAATTTGTTGAAACTGAGAGTGTACTTCGTTCGAGTACCGGTCGCATCAACAGTGTATTCACCTATTGTTTCGTTGGTTTCATTTAAAATATTGTTCTCTTTATCTTTACTGTCTTCCTGTGTAAAAGCTTTCGTCATTTCAAAAGTGACCGGTTGGTTATTTTCTACTGAACTATTGATTTTTCCGTTTAAATTCATTTCATATTGATTCTTGACCAAATCTTTGCTAATCATTTCACTATTTTTGTCAAAAAGTAATGAATTTGTAATCTCATCAGAGCTTTCCGTGCTGCCTGTTTTCGCAGGTATCGGCTCCGATGCCGTGGATAGCACCTGTTGTGGATCACTAGTCATTGAGTTTAGTGTTGAGCTATCGCTAGTTGCGTTACTATGAGAACTTTCAGCGGTGTCTGTGGCGGTCGCAAGAAGCGGCGAGGCAAAGCCTCCAACGATGCTCAATAGCATAACTGCACTTACCCATCTCTTCATATTCTCCCGATTTTTCATATAATCCCCACTTTTCAAATTTTCTAATTATCTCTTGCTCAATTAAAAGAAAATCAGATAGTTTTTTTATAATTATGCTATGATTATTTTCACTTTACAAACAATAACCCCTGAAATCGTCCATAAAATTTTAAAACCAGAAAATTAGAATGAAAGAAAAATGAAAAAGAATGTAAAAAGCAAGTTGCTTTTTACATTCTTTTTATTATTTTTAGACTAAAACGTAATCAAGCGAAAGACCTCATGTTCCTAGTTTTACCAATCTGAGCTTGCACCGCCTCCGCCAGAGCTTCCGCCGCCAAACGAATCTCCGCCGCCTGAGGAATTGTCTCTGTCATATCTGTCGCGGCTAAAGCTGCTTATATTCCACAGATTCTTGTGATGATAATAAACGGAGTATTGTTTCATTTCTTTCTTTTTCTTCACAAACAAATCCTTGAGCTTCAAAGTTCCAAAGGCGTAGTAAAAATGATAATATCGTGGCTTTTTGTTTTTTAGTCGTTTATAGCGCTTCACAATTTTTTCTCTAGCAATTACTACTTCCGCCTCTTTACTATGAATCATTTTTCTAACCGAATAGCGTTGAAATTTCGGATCGTCTTTCTTTAGATCCTTCTTTAACTCAGCAGCAAATTCTCTACGAGCTTTCCAATAAATATAAAGCTTTAACACTGGCGGCTCTAAAAAGGCATAAAGGATTACGACCATAACCAACACTGGAAATACATAATTCCCAATAATCTCCCTCGTATTTTTACCAGCAAAATGTTTTTCAAAGAAACCCGCTTCAAAATCCTTGATCGTTTTCTTTCCTATTAAAATGTGATTAATATTGTCTGTAACGATTTTGACTCCTGCATCATAATTTCCCTTGCGGAAATACTCCTTCGCTTCTTCAGTCATAAGCTCCATCGCTAAGGCATCTGGGATGTGGCCCTCCAGCCCATAACCTACTTCAATCCGTTGTTTACGATCCTTCACCGCGATCACATATAAGACACCAGAATCATGTTCCTTATCCCCAACCCCTAACTGGTTAAATATCTCGTTGGCAAAGCTCTCGATCGATTGATTATCTGGTAGCTGCTCCAAAGTCACGACTGCCAGCTGAGGACTTAGCTTTAGTTCTTTATATTTTTGATTGTATTGATAGATTTGTTCTTTCGTTTCGGAGGACAACACGTTCGCATGATCCTCCACATAGATATTTTCCGCCTGGACTGTACCGCACCAGAATAACCCAAACAGTACTAACGAGAAAAAATAAAGTACCCGCTTCATTTTCCTCACTCCCTTTGCTTTTTCTCAATTATGGCGGTTCTTCACCTGCTATGCAATCGCTTTTTTAGAATCTATTTATTGTTGAAAAATCAACCTCTACTCGCTAAAAATCTTTTTTCCAATATTATTTCGCTTTTTTGGGCAAATAGTTTCAGGAATATGCAAAAAAAGCATTTACAATGTAATTGTTTTCTGTTTATAATTATTTTAAATAAAAGAAGATCAATGCTAGTTTTTTCAGATTTTCTTTTATCAATTACGAGAATATTTTCTCACTATTAAACAGGAGGGTACATCTATGTCATTAATCGGAAAACAAGTTGAAGCGTTTCAAGCGCAAGCCTATCGTCAAGGAAAATTTATCGAGGTTTCTGAAGAAGTCTTACAGGGCAAATGGTCCGTTGTTTGTTTTTATCCAGCAGATTTTACTTTTGTTTGTCCAACAGAATTAGAGGATTTACAAGACCAATATGAAAAATTACAAGAGTTAGGTGTTGAGGTGTATTCTTGCTCAACAGATACTCATTTCACGCACAAAGCATGGCACGATACATCAGATGCCATCGGCAAGATCAACTATACGATGATCGGTGATCCTTCTCATCATATCTCACGTATCTTTGATGTGTTAGACGAAGAAGCAGGATTGGCACAACGGGGAACCTTCATCATTGATCCAGACGGGATTGTTCAAGCAATGGAAATCAACGCGGACGGCATCGGCCGTGATGCCAGCAGCTTGATCGACAAAATTCGTGCTGCCCAATATGTTCGCACCCATCCAGGCGAAGTTTGCCCTGCTAAATGGAAAGAAGACGGCGAAACGTTGAAACCAAGTTTTGACTTAGTCGGCAAGATTTAAGGGGTTCTTATGTTAGATAACGAAACGAAGGAACAACTAAAACAATATTTAGCACTATTAGAATCAAAGATCGCTTTTTCAGCAAGTTTGGATGACTCTGAAGATTCGAAAAAAGTAGAAGATTTCTTGACTGAAGTCGCAGCGATGGATGATAAGATTTTGATCGAAACAAAAAACTTAAAGCGTACGCCAAGCTTTGAGATTAATCAGGTGGGTGCAGATGCTAGTGGGATCGTCTTTGCCGGTCTACCAATGGGACACGAATTTACGTCATTCATTCTAGCTTTGCTGCAAGTCAGCGGTCGGGCACCGAAGATTGATGATGTGCTGATTCAACAAATCAAATTGATTGATCGGGAGTTAGCATTTGAAACCTATGTCAGCCTAACCTGTCATAACTGCCCGGATGTCGTCCAAGCGTTGAACATTATGTCTGTGTTGAATCCAAAGATTTCGCATACCATGATCGAAGGTGGGATGTACCAAGCAGAAGTTGATGCAAAAGAAGTCATGGCAGTACCGACTGTTTTTCTAAACGATGAAGAATTTGATAGCGGTCGAATGACGATCGAACAGATTATCGAAAAAGTCAGCGGACCTTTGAGCGCGGATGAATTCGCTGATAAAGAAACCTTTGATGTTTTAGTCATTGGGGGTGGTCCTGCTGGTGCCAGTTCAGCAATTTATGCTGCTCGTAAAGGAATCAAGACCGGAATGGTCGTGGATACCTTCGGCGGTCAAGTCTTAGAAACGCTGGGAATCGAAAACGTGATCGGCACGCCTTACGTGGAAGGTCCGCAATTAATGCGTCAAGTGGAAGAACACGTGAAACAATATGATGTAGATATCATGAAAGTACAACGTGCCAAATCCATTCAGAAGAAGGATTTGATCGAAGTTGAATTAGAAAATGGTGCTCATTTAACGACAAAAACAGCGATTCTTTCAACAGGTGCTCGCTGGCGTGCCATCAATGTTCCTGGTGAAAAGGAATTTAAGAACAAAGGCATCGCTTATTGTCCGCATTGCGATGGCCCATTGTTCAAAGATAAAGAAGTTGTGGTGATTGGTGGCGGAAACTCAGGGATTGAAGCGGCCATTGACTTAGCTGGATTAGCGAAACATATTTATGTACTGGAATTTCTTCCTGAACTAAAGGCCGATCAAGTGTTGCAAGAAAAGCTTTATTCATTGTCGAATGTCACGGTAATTACCAATGCAGCAACGAAGGAGATCACCGGTTCTTCTCACGTTGAAGCATTGACGTATACGGATCGTCTAACAAATGAAGAACATACTTTGAATGTTGAAGGGGTCTTCATCTTGATTGGTCTAATGCCGAACACTGAGTGGTTAGCCGATACAGTCGCCTTGAGCGATCGTGGTGAAATTCTAGTGGACAAACATGGCGCAACCAATGTAGAAGGCATTTTTGCCGCAGGAGATTGTACAGACAGCGCATATAAGCAAATCATTATCTCCATGGGTTCTGGAGCTACCGCTGCCCTCGGTGCATTTGATTATTTGATTCGACAAACAGTTAGTTAGTAGAATAAGCCTCATTTTTCTAAAAACAGAAAAATGAGGCTTATTTTCGTTTCATGCTCAATACACTGCAAGAAGCTTAACTCGCAGCTAGCTCAGTTGAATGGTAATCATTTTTCCAAAAGCGTGAAAAATGACTTCTATTCTCGTACGCATACGATTAGGCTAAACTGCTTGTTCATTAATTTGTTAAAAAATCATATCTATACTTCAAACTTAATACACTGCGAAAGGCCTAACTCGCAAAATAATCCCCAGCCTGTTCCTACCAACAAAAAAGAACGGCTCTATAATATCTAGTGTTGGTGACGCCTTCTGTTGCCAATACTTTTTCTTTTTTCTAATAAACGCAAACAGACACCTTGAAATCCTTTAGAATAAAGTCGACGAAAACCATTCAAAGGAGTGTTTCAAGATGTCCTATTCAGAGTTTACCAAAGAGTTACTAGATATTCTAGACCTAAATCTTATCTTTCATGAAGATGCCTTTCGCAAAGAGCGAATCAATGACGAAACATGTTTTGTTTTTGATGGCACATTGACCTATCAACCAGAGGAATGCTTCCATTGTCACTATCAAAATAAGCAAACGATCATTAAATGGGGCTGGAAAAAAGTATCCATCTTATTGAATGATGTCAGTAACTACAAGACCATTCTGCGGATTAACAAACAGCGCTTCAAATGTAAACACTGTGGAAAGACTTTTTTAGCAGAAGATTCAGTTAGTGATCGTCGCTGCTCCATTGCCCGCAGAGTCAAACAAGCCAAGCCATTCTTGAGCTATTAAGTGAGCCTATTTCTATGTCTTTGATTGCACGTATGAAGCACATTTCTCCGACCACTGTCATTCGAATACTTCGCAGCCTTCGGCCTAAAACCGTTTCTTTGAACCAGCCGTTACCAGAAGTGGTGTGTTTCGATGAATTCAAATCGGTGAAAAACGTCTCGGGAGCCATGAGCTTTGTCATGATGGACGGCAAAACCCATCAACTGATTGATATTGTGGAAAATCGGCAACTCGATCCTTTACGCGACTATTTCTTGCGTTACCCTAGAAAAGTCCGTGAACAAGTGCGTCTAGTGGTTTCAGATTTCTATACACCCTATCGCACATTGGTGAAAGAGTGTTTTCCGAATGCCCGAATTGTCGCCGATCGCTTTCATATTAGCCAACACATCGGTCGAGCCTTTACCAACCACCGAATTCAAGTAATGAAGACCTTTAAAAAAGGGGATCGTCGGTCGAAGCACTTAAAGAAATACTGGAGACTACTTCAAAAGAATGCGTGGGAATTGAAGGGTCAACATCGCTACTGGCGTCCGTCATTTCGAGATCATCTGACAGAAGCGGAGATAGTCGATCGGCTATTATCTTATGATGACTCCTTAAAGCGAGGCTACGAAGTCTACCAGGATTTTCTTTCCGCCATCAGAAGACAAGATGTTCCTGAATTCGTCGCGCTCCTAAAAGAAGACTACAAGGAGTTGCCAGAGCACTACCAACCAGTGTTCACGACCTTCAAGAAATACCAAACAGAAATCAAACGAGCGTTGCGCGTTCCCTATTCCAACGGCCCTATAGAATGTTTGAACAACCATATCAAAGTACTAAAACGAATTGCCTATGGCTTTAGAAACTTTCAAAACTACCGAGAACGAATCTTTTTATATCGAGGAAAATATTTCAAGAAAACTAAGAACACTACCCAACTAACTAAAGCCAGAACAACAACACGGCTAGACAAGATAGCTGTCTAGCCGTGTGAGTATCTTGATTATTCTATTGAATTTCTTCACCAACACTCATTGACGAAGAGCCAAAAGAACGGGATGGGGATTTATCTATAATTATGTCTTTATACAAGACTTTCTTTTTGCAAATCCATGTAAAGCAAGACTCTAGCCATTTTCTTCGAAGTCACTCTGCGAACTTCTCTCGGAATAAACTGATGGATCTCATCTTCGTTGTAACCGACTTGGAATTTCGTTTCATCAAAAACAAGCGGACGTCTCAATAAGCTTGGATATTTTTCGATGATATCGACCAATTCGCTTAGAGATAGCTCATCGAAATCAACGTCTAATTTTTCATAGACCTTTGAACGTGTGGAAATAATTTCATCTGTTCCTGTTTCAGTCATTGAGAGAATTTCTTTAATTTCGTCCTTCGTTAACGGATTAGACATAATATTTCTTTCTTCAAACTCAAGTCCATTTTCTATTAACCAAGCTTTTGCTTTCCTACATGATGTACAACTAGCTGACGTATACAATTTAATCATTTTACATTCACCCTTCTAATTCATTATTTTAATAACACGAGTTGTTCTACACCTATTACAATACAAGATTTACAGGCATATGTTAAACAATTCACTTTCTTAAGTATCAAAAAATGATACTTAGTCACAATGAAAAATTTTATATTATAACTTAAAATAATACTTATTCTAAATAAGGTATACATGACATGATAGAAAGATTATAAGTAGTACAAGCTTTATAAAGTTTCTTGTATAGAAACATTAGATAACACTCGTAATGTACAAAAGAGGTGATTACTCAATTATTTCTTTAACAAAGTAAAAGATGATTGAGGATGATAAAATAGTTCTTTTTATTATTATTTAGTTTTTCTCCTAAATATAAGCTAGCATTGTTAATGTTATTAGAGGTCTCTAAGTGATCATTTGAATGACTATGGTATCAAGTTCTGTTTGTTATAATTATTTCCATTTTTCTGACACGCTATGTTCGTTTTCCAAAGAATCTATGATTACGTTTTAGTGTAGTCAATAGCTTTCTTACTATTTACTATCTCTAAAAAGAATAATTCCGCGAATCAAACGGTTCTGTTTGAATATTAAGCAACAATTGAACATATTTATGTGTCATCATCAATAATTTGCCATTCGGACCTATTTTCCAATAACGATTTTTTTACCTACAATTTAGCTCTTCTACATTTTTTAACCGAGTCTGAATTAACATTTTTGGTGTGTAACACCTAGCTCTGTGATTGAAAGCTTTTTAGTTTAACTTCACAAATAAGTTGGACGTAGAACAAATAGAAAGTCATTTAGATAATCTTATCATTCAGAATAACGACTAAATACGCAAAAAAAGCACCGTCTGAAATCCTATGATCTCAAACGGTGCTTAACTTGTCTTAACTAATAACGGTCACAGTTACTGAACGACGTCCCCATTGGATACATTGTTCAACCGTTGGAAAATGGACATCAATAATATTTCCTTTGATGGCACCACCGGTATCACCAGCGATTGCAATTCCATAGCCAGATACTTCTACCATTGAACCTAATGGAATGACACTTGGATCAACAGCTACAACCTGTGGGTTTTGACGTAAGTCGATCCCCATCGCTGTAAAAAATGTATTCACTGACTCTGCACATGAATAACCCGTTGATTCCATTTGCATCGTACGACCGGATGTCGTCGGTGTGCTTGGTGCTGGTTGCGCTGGTTCTTGTTTTGGTTGTTCACTTGTTTGTGTTGTTTGTTGTGAACTTGACGCTGATGCAGCTGGTTTTGACGATTGTGCAGAGGCTTGCGATGACGCTTCAGCCCTCGCCTTTTCTTGTGACTGTGCTGTCGCAGCTTTTGATGCTTTTTCAGCTTCCGCCGCTTTTGCAACCTCGGATGCTTTTGCTTCTTTCTCCGCTTGTGCTTTTTCAGCAGCTTGGCGGGCTTTTTCTACTTCTTTGTCTTGGCTGATTTTTTCTAAACTAGTTTTATTATCGGCTAACTCTTGCTTCAAGTTGGCCATTTTTTCATCTAACTTCGTCGTTTCAGCTTCCAGACTTTGACTATTTTGTTTTAATTGGGCTTGTGTTTTTTCTTGTGTTGCTTTTAATTCAGTTAATTTTTCTTTGGCCTCGCCTAGACTAGCAACTTTTGTTTTCTCTGCATTTTGGATAACGGACATCGCAAAGGCACGATTCAAAAACTCACCAAGATCCTTTGATTCCAATAATGCATTAATCGAACGATCCGTCATACCATTGACTTGAGCAGTTTTCATCCGCTCTGCAATTGCTTCTTTACGCTGTTCAATCTTCTTTTCTGTTTCCACAATATCTGTTTTGGTCTTTTCCAAAACTGCTTCATTCTCACTGATTTTTGTCCGAATATCGTTAACTTCTTGATATTTTTCGTTGACATCATTCAGTGCGATTTGTAACTCTCCGCTGATCTTGTCGCTTTGTCGGGCGATTGCGGATTCTTTTTTATCTAACTCATTCAGTGACTCTGCCTGTGCAAAGACTGGTAAAAGTACGTTAGCACCCAACAATAGCGTGGCAACGAACCCAAACGTTTGCTTTCTCACTTAAAAGTCCACCTTTCTATTTACCCTCAGTTATTATACGAGAAAATGACGGACTTTTTGTTTCACCAACATTACATTTCATTACAAAACGAAACATGTTTTAGTAACATTTGCTTTATTTTTCCTAGACACCATAAAAAAGATAGTCCCTTCAAGCTTTGAAAGGACTATCTTTTGTCATATTTTTGTAATATTATTTTTTTCGCAGCTCTTTAGATAACTGGCGAATTTCCTCTAAAGGGCTTTTTATTTCCTTCGATTTCATATTTGGGAAGCTATTCAAGAAGCGGCGTTCTTGGAAATTCAGCCTTGGCAGTTGTTTACGCCACTCAGGCTGTTCTTTGATTTCAGCCATCCAACCCTGGCGACGTTCTTCAGCTGCTACCTTTAATTCTCCAAGATCTGCTTGCAGCTGTTCTTTCTTATCTTGGATCGTAGCACTCATCTTGTTTATCGCCTGACGCAATGATGCAAGGTTCGCTAGGGTAAAACCTAGATCAAAACTTGTTAGCATTAATAGAAACATCGGTAGAAAAATTCCAAAGCGCTGCTGCCAGCTGTTCACGACAGTCATTAAATAAGGGTTTAAGACGCGAACGATAAACACACAGGCAATGCCCCAAAAGATGGAGACTGGTATGGCCACCCGTCCATTGATATTCAATGGAACATCCTTATAATCCCATAATGTTAGATGAAAAATTTTCTCTAATAAAAAGCTGGTCAGATATTCCAAGGCGGTCACGAGAATCAGAGCTAAGAAAAACAGGAGCACGATATTCTGCTGATAGGGCTCAATAAAATAAAGCACACCAACGACTCCAAAACCGTAGATCGGTGTGATCGGTCCTAATAGGAAGCCGCGATACACGAAATGTTTCGCCTTGATCGAACAATAAATCGTCTCCCATAACCAACCAATAAATGAATAGCAAAAAAATAAGAGCACAATGATCGTAAATATTTTTTCCATTTTCTTCCTCCATTAAACGAATGCTTGGCTTTCATTATTCCACGGATAGTCAGAAAATGCTAGTTTCATGGGTAAAGCTTCCACAATGTGCCTTGTGCTTAACTTTAGAAAGCGTCCTGCCTGTCTAACTATTGAATTCTCTATAGGAAATGAACTTGGTTCTGCATAACCTTGTGGATAGTCCGCTTCAACTGTAGCAGCGAAAACTCTTGTAGCTACCTTTCAGTTAACATTTTTTCGCTAACTAGACTTGTCCATTAAGTGTTGTATTTTCTGTAGCCAATTTTTCGGAAAATTTCGTTGACTCAACCCAACGAAGTAAGTAATCGACTATAAAAATGGCTGATTCAACACATTAGAAAGCACTTATTTTTTTCATGTATTTACAATTAAAGCTTGTTTTTAACGGTTCCTCCCTTTATGATTTTTATATAGAAAACGTTTTTATCGAAGGACTATTGTTACTATATCTGTATATTTATTTTAAACATTGTCACTTTCAGTAATTGAAAATTATCGATTTATTATTTTCGTAAAAAGTTTTATTTAGTCAAAAATATTGACTTCAAAAAAGTAGGAGGTAACGACGATGGATTTTCGCACAACTTTAGGAACCAGCAATAAACGCCGCTTGTTGTTGTTAGAGCATTTATACTATCAACGAGATGGTCTATCTAGTGCTCAATTATTAAGCTTGCTGAACTGTTCCCTGCCGATCCTATTGAACGATATCGATTTGATCAATTCTGAAAAACCAAATGTCCTCCAAATTCTCAAAGTGAAGGGCTTGTTTCGTCTTGTCATGGATAAATCAATGAGCCTCGGGAGTATCTATGCGGATTTTCTAAATGCCTGTCCTGAATTTCAAATCATCGAGGAACTTCTGTATGAAGAATGCGAAAATATTACTGCACTCTCTAAAAAACTATATTTAAGCTCTTCTAATACTCAACGGTATTTAAAAAAAATCGAAACTACCCTAACTGAAGCAGGAATGGAACTTCATTATCGTCCACTACGATTAGAAGGAAACGAAGGTGAAATTCGAAATTTCTATTATCGCTTTTATACTGAACGACAAAGTGCCTTCGAAAGTACTCTGCCTAAACTACCGACTGAGCATTATCACATCATCGAAACATATATCCAAGAGTTTATCGAAATGAACTGTATTCATGAGAAATATGTTTATGAGAAACGTTTGATCTACAATATGTATATTAGTTTTTGGCGACTAAAAAGCGGACATGAGTTTCCTAAAAAAGAATTAAGAAGAAATGCCATTCTTCTTCCAACAGGTATTTCCTATAATAAATTAAAGCAGGCCGTTAAAGAAGGGGTAGGATTGAAGCTCACTATGGACATGATTCAAGACACTCTCTGGCTAACTTTTTCAGACGCTATTGTCTTTAGTTTGCTACATCGAGAAGTCGCATTACTGGATAATCCTAAATACCGAAGATTATTCGTGCAACACTATGCTTTAGCTAAAGAATTTGATGAGATGTTAGGAAATCGCCTCAGCAACTTGAATCGTTTAGATATCGCCACTGTTTTATGCAACGATTTATACTTGTGTGATCCAAATGGAAAATATATTGGCGTACTCTGGCGTAATCGTTCTGTATTTGTCGAACAAGCTTCAAAGGTTTATCAGCGCGGCGTTCAAAAAATCCGTACATTGGTAGAACGATTTGTGAAAAAATATAATATGTATCAAGAAAAGGACTTTATCCAAAATTATGTGTATCTATTAATCACGACAGAAGTATATAGTATGGAATGGCTGGCAAGTCAGGATCAACCGCTAAAAATTTTGTTATTATCTGATTTAGCCCCAACAGAAGAGACCTTTTTAGCAAAACAGATTTCTGAAAATATCTATGGTAACTTCACTATTACGCACTTTGAAAAATTATCGGGTGGTTTACCTAATCTAAAAAAAGAATTGAAAAATTATGATTGTCTAATCACAACAGGTTCATCCGAAGGTTTGCCAAAAGATTACCCAGTCGTCGTGATTGATCCATTCATCACTAATCAAAGCAGGAATTTCATTCAAGAAACAATCAGCGATCTCTCAAAGCAACATGAGCTATCTAAAATTGAAGAAGTTACAAAGGAGTGAAAGAATTTTTCACTCTTTTTTATTTGACCTGTCTTCTAAGCAATGAATAGCTTTTCTGACAATTCTAAGTATATTCTTCGGACTTGTTTGACAAGTAAGTTACAATAGAAGCGATCCTATTTTGCTTATTAGCTACTTTATATATATTGGAGGAACCTACATGTTTCAGCTTTTACGTTACGCCAAAGATTATCGTAAACAGATCATCCTTGGCCCATTTTTCAAATTTTTGGAAGCCGTCTTCGAACTGATCCTGCCGCTATTCATGGCTCGCTTGGTTGATGAAGGCATCGCCCGCCACGATCAAAGCAGGGTGATCGAGATGACAGTCGCCATGCTGGGTCTATCGATCGTTGGACTGCTCTGCGCTTTAGTCTGTCAATATTATGCTTCGATCGCCTCACAGGGTTTCGGCACTGTTTTGCGAAATCGCTTGATGGAAAAAATCAACAGCTTTTCCCATAATGAGTTAAATCGCTTCGGCACGGATACCTTGATCACTCGCATGACTAATGACATCAATCAAATGCAGGGGGCTCTGGCGATGCTGATTCGTCTAGTTGTTCGTGCACCATTTTTAAGTATTGGTTCGGTTATTATGGCGTTTTACATTGATTGGCAGATGGGCCTGATTTTCTTAATTTTACTCCCTCTTTTCTGTCTGATACTCTTTTTGATTATTCATTTTTCAGTGCCGTTATACAAAAAAATTCAGCAAAAACTAGATCAGTTGAATCTATTGGTTACTCAGAACTTGAGCGGTGTCCGCGTGATTCGCGCCTTTGCTCGGACAAAGACAGAAACCAAGCATTTCAATGAAGAAACCGAAGTCATTTCTCGCTTAAATCAGCGAGTAGCGAACATTTCTGCGCTGCTCTCTCCTAGCACGACCTTAATTATGAATGCCGGCGTTGTTGCCCTGCTCTATTTTGGCGGCTTCAAAGTTAATATTGGTCATTTAGAGCAGGGACAAGTCTTGGCCTTGATCAACTATATGAACCAAATGCTCCTAGCCTTGATCGTCGTTTCCAACCTAGTCGTGCTCTTCACTCGCGCAGCAGCTTCTGCCAATCGTATCAATGAAGTCTTTGCTACCGACACGACTTTAGCTGATAATGGCACGATTAAAGAAGCAGATGAACAAGCGTCATTGATTGGTTTCAATCACGTCGATTTTCGTTATACAGAAAAATCAGGACTTGCTCTACAGGATGTTTCCTTCACCTTACAGGAAAACAAAATCCTCGGTATTACCGGGGCAACAGGTAGTGGAAAATCTACCTTAATCAGTTTGATTCCGCGTTTTTATGATGCTTCCAAGGGAACGGTGAGCTTCGCTGGAGGCAATGTTAAGGATTGGACACTGGACAGCTTGCGTTCTGAGATCGCAATCGTTCCCCAAACAGCAGTCTTATTCAGCGGAACGATCCGGGAAAATCTGCAATGGGGCAAATCCGACGCAACAGATGAAGAATGTTGGCAAGCTTTAGCCACCGCTCAAGCTAGCGAATTCGTCGAAACCTTGCCCAAAGGATTAGATACAATGATCCTGGAAAATGGAAAGAACTTCTCTGGCGGACAGCGTCAGCGTTTGACGATCGCCCGCGCATTAATCCGCAAACCAAAATTGCTGATCTTGGATGATTCCTTATCCGCCTTGGATTATCAAACTGACTTAGATTTACGCCAAGCGTTGAAACGTGATCTAGATTGCGGCGTGATCATTATTTCGCAACGTTTGCGTTCGATCCAAGACGCTGAAACGATCTTGTTGATGGATAATGGAACAATCGCAGCACAAGGAAAACATGAAATCTTGCTGCAGGAATCCACACTTTATCAAGAGCTGGTCAAATCTCAAGAGGAAGGCGGGGCTGCTCAATGATCAAGAAGAAAAACTTTTTCCGCTCATTAAAATTGTTCATCCCTTACCTAGCTGCTTATCCGAAGGAATTGATCGCGGCGATCATTCTGGGAATCGCCAGCGGAATCACCTCGGTGCTGATGACCTATTACATCGGTGTCGCTGTCGATCAGATGGTTAATCAAGGGGCCGTTGATTTTACCCGGCTCTTCCAGATTCTTCAATTGTTTGTCGGAATCTTTTTAGTAACAGTGGTCAGTCAATACTTTATTCAACGCTTGGGGAACACCGTAGCGTTTGACTCAGTCGCTAAATTGCGGGAAGAAACCTTCACTCATTTGAATAAGCTGCCATTGAGCTATTACGATCAAAGCTCAAAAGGCGATATCGTCAGCCGCTTTACGAATGACATGGATAATATCTCTACCGCGATTTCTGCGGTCTTCAATCAGGTATTCTCCGGCATGACCGTCGTCTTAGTCGCTTTAGTCTTTATGCTGTATCTAAGTCCAATGTTGACATTAGTTGTATTGGTGGCAACCCCGATCATCTTTTTGATCACCTATATCGTGGCTCGTACTTCGCAGCAATACTTTACCAGCCAGCAGCAATTAGTCGGTTCAATCTCGGGGTTCATTACGGAAATGGTGGGCAATCAAAAAATCGTCAAAGCCTTCCAACGTGAAAACCAAAACCAAACGAACTTCGAAGCCTTGAATCAAGAGCTCTATGTTCGTGGACAAAAGGCACAATTCGCGTCATCATTGACTAATCCCTCTTCACGTTTTATTGACCATCTAGCGTATCTGATGGTTGGGCTCGTGGGTGGATTGTTAGCATTAAAGACTGACAGCGGAGTGACGATTGGGATCATTTCCAGCTTTACGATCTATTCCAGTCAATTTACGAAGCCATTTATTGAACTATCTGGTATCACGATCCAGATTCAAACAGCCATCGCCGGACTCGATCGTTCCTTTGAATTACTGAAGGAACCCGTTGAGCAAGCCGATGATCCGGATGCGATTACGTTATCGGATGCAAAAGGAAAAGTGGTTTTCGAGCATGTGGACTTTGCTTATCAAAAAGACCAGCCGTTAATCGAAGACTTCAATTTAACCGTTGAACCAGGTGAAACCATCGCTATTGTCGGAAAAACCGGTGCTGGAAAATCGACCTTGGTTAATCTTCTGATGCGCTTCTATGAAGTCGATAAAGGCAAGATTGCGATTGATGGCACAGATATTCGTCATTTAACCCGTGATAGTTTGCGGCAACAGTTCGGGATGGTCTTGCAGGAAACGTGGTTGATGGATAGTAGTTTAAGAGCCAATCTCCGTTACGGTCGCAAATCAGCCACCGATGAAGAAATCTATTCTGCATTAAAAAATGCCTATATGTATGATTTTGTGATGCGTTTGCCAGATAAACTAGATACGATCGTTGGCGAAGCTGGCATCAAGCTTTCGGATGGTCAGCGGCAATTGTTGACGATCGCCCGTACCATGATCAGTCAGCCATCAATGCTGATCCTTGATGAAGCAACCAGTTCCGTCGATACCTTGACTGAACAAAAAATCCAAAGTGCCTTTCTTGCAATGATGAAAAATCATACCAGCTTTGTGATTGCTCATCGCCTATCAACGATCCAAAACGCTGATCAGATCCTGGTTCTAGATCACGGGCACATCCTTGAAGTCGGCAATCATCAGGAACTCCTGCAAAAAAACGGATTTTATAAAAAGTTATATGAGGCTCAGTTTTCACAGAGTTGATTTTTTTAGACAAATTATTATAGATTTCATTTTTTCATCAATCATACTAAGAAAGAACGTAGAATGAGTTAGCATCTCTCCACCTTCTTTCTTAGTATGGTTTTTTGTTTGTATTGTTCATACATATATTTTTCCATTTGTATCATATAAAACTTAAACGATACATCGCTAGAGATAACAAGACTCATATCAAATTTGCAAAAACTTGAAGATGTCTCCCACATAAACAAACACTAAAACAGCTTTATCAACTTATCCTATCGTATAACGACAAGCTGGAAGTGTTCGGTTTTGTTGAAGAAGCACTCTTTAATTGGCATTCTTTCTAACCTGAACATAAAAAATCAAGGTAAAATTGAGTTTGAAATGATGGATCAAGTTCGTTAAAATTGGAAAAAGAAATGTATGAAAAAAATCTAGATGTAAAAAAACATAATATTTATGTGATGGCAAACGATATCAGAAAAAATAGGTTGGATAGGGCCATTGTACTCTGTTGCAACGGTCCGACTTAACTTTCCATTTTCTTCTACAAAGAAAAGTAGTGACTATCAAATATTTGTAATACCTGTACTAATAAATTTGTAGTCAGGCATATTCCAACGGAAGAAGGTCCAAGATGAAGGCTGGTGAATTATTAAAACAATTAACTGCGAATCCTTTTCATGAGGACTACAAGGGTATTTATACCCGTTTAGGCGGTAATCTGATTCAATTTACTACTGCAAAACCCGATGATGAAGGAAACCTTGTGTTTTTTCGTCAGAATAGAAAAGCTCCAATGACAATAAAGACATTATTTGCGATTTTACTTCTTCACAAAAATAAGCGGCTATTTTTTTGGAATAACAGAAAAATTGCTATATACAGGTACAGTGTAAATTGTGGGAAAATTATCGTATAAATACTTAATTTCTAAGATTCCTTTTCTAAAGCTATTAACTGAGTCAATTTTATAATTTATCAAACATCATCATACACATAATCAATTCTATTTTATAACGGATACGCCAGTAACTCACTTAAGTTGCAAAAAATTACGTTGCCAATTGACTAAATCCCTTTATAATTAGTTTCCAATAGCCTTTCATTAATTAAATGTCACCTGTAGGAATCGAATCTACGACTAGACAGTTGTGAACCATCTGCACCACCCAATTGAGCGAAGGATGCGCAAAAAGACTAGTAGAGAGTTTGATGACCCTCACTAGTCTCAAAAAAAATACTTCTGTTGGCGTTACACTAAGACATCTTGTTGTATCCAACTATTTTATATGTCAGTATAACAAAAAACGATTACATGCGTAGGGGACAATCTTTTTTTGATGTTACTAGAGATTACTCGTTATACCCATTTATTTGAGAATAGTTTTATTTTTTTCCCTAGAATTAGATTGATTCCCAGTCATGAATAGCGCAAGTTCTCCCCCGGGGTTTCCTTAATCCAAAAGTAGTTTTGGTCCATTGGAAACTCTTCGAAAAACTCGATATTAGACAAAAAGACTAATATCGAGACTTTTTACCACTGAGCTAAAAGCTCAAACAATTCTTCCAACAGACCTTCCTGATAGCCTGCTAGCTTCTCCATCTTCATCAAGTCTCGGACTGCTATTAAGCTAGGCTCATTGATGGAGCCTAATTGCCTGAGGTGTTCCTCTGATAGCTCTACCTCTTTTGGAACCTTGCGATAGGCCGCTTCATCCATTAGCAACAAAACAACCTGTGGAGCAAAGCGCCGCAGAATTTTCTGGGCTATCTGCAGCCCTGCAGGATCAAGATCACCTGAATAAAAAATCTCAACGCCGCTGGCAGTAAGCTTTTCCGCTATTTTCCAGACCGAATAACGAAATTGCCCGCTGGAGCACACGATAGGTAGCTGAGGAAAAGCACCGCAGATAATCGAAAAAACACCGGAATTTTCAATGAATAGAACCTTGTTTCCCACAAACGGTACAATCCGATCGACCTCTAAAATATGCTTCAGGGGAACATTCCATGCGATAGCCGATTGAGCTGCCGCGGTCCACATCTGGACCTCTTTTCCTTGTTGATAGGCGGTCAACCCGTTTATTTGAACCGCATTGAAGGAGTCATCCTTTAACAAATAAAAATTTTCATAGACCGCGTTTTCCCATTCAGCATCGCCCATATAGGCAGGCTCTTGAGTGACCAGTCGTGTGATTGACTCTAGGTAATCGAAAAACAAACGTCCGCTTACGGTGGACCGATCTAAACGATGCGGATCGCGAAACAAATGATAAGAAAAATAGGGCAGTTTCTCAAAGTGATCGGGTAAATGATCCAACGCCTTTTTCAGATTGGTCAGACCCACTGATAATATGTCTTGATCAGTTTTAAAGCTTTTTAACCAGCTTTTCTTTTTCTCCGTTGATAAATAGGCTTCATGACCTGAGAGGCTTTCTTGTAGCATGCTTTCAAAACGCTGATACTCACGCTGCTCTGCCTGAAAAA
Source organism: Enterococcus sp. DIV0187 (assembly GCF_051713785.1). Lineage (NCBI taxonomy): Bacteria > Bacillati > Bacillota > Bacilli > Lactobacillales > Enterococcaceae > Enterococcus > Enterococcus sp. DIV0187. The sequence goes on along the minus strand of NZ_JBIOQO010000001.1, from coordinate 3,539,760 downwards.
TCTCCTGCTTGTAGCTTAACGGCTGTCCAAGCACCGATTCAAGCACCGTTGAAAAAGATAGACTGGCAAAGCGACTTTCCTGATAACTTTGAAGAAACTTGGTCACCGAGATACTGTGCCTTTTTGACCATTCCCATTCACTAAAACCCATGAAATGCATCAGCTCTGACAGCTCTTCTTTAGAAAATTTTTGAAAGCCAACGCTTTTACCAAAATTACCTTGATGGTAAAACTTTCGCGCGAGTTCAGTAAAAAATTTTCGAAAAGCCGGGCTGTCAAAATACTGCAAAGCCGCTTTCTTTAAACCCTCCTGTGCTGTCATTCTTCAAGCACCAACTGAAGCTTTCGTCCATTCCAGTGATAGCAAAGCAACGAAACTACCGCGGAATTCTTAGGTCGGATCAGTTCATAGGTATTCAGGTTCGTGACTGTTGAAACCTCTCCCTGTAATGATTGAGAGTTCATAACATAGTTAAAACCCAATTGTTCACAGGCCTCAAACAATCCAGAGATGTTCTTATCATCGATCCCCGCAAATGCTTCATCTAAAGTAATGATGTATGGCGCATTCGCACTAGCATCCTGATAGCGGGAATAGACTGCCGCAAATAACGGTAGGTACATCGCAATCGCTTTTTCTCCTCCACTAAACTTGAAGAATTGATTGTTGTTCATCGTCTTGAAATTAACATCTCCTTTTTTAAAGGACAGTTGAAATTCAAACCAATTCCGATAATCTAGAATATCCCTCAGTGTATCGTACAAGCTTTCATTCCCTTCATCCCCCGCCTGCAGCTCCTTCGCAAAATTGATCTTATCCTCAAAGTGATTACGAATGGCTAATAGGTCGGTATCTTGTAGGGTTTCTACTGGTTTCTTCAGCAGGGCGATCAAACGCGAGGTCGATAATTCATCTTTGTGCTCTGGATCCTTCGGCAACCATTTTAAGGACAGCGTCAAGCCGGAAGAATTTTCTTTTCCCTGCCGTTTCAACAATTGATCCATTTGAGCCACCCATTTTTGCGCCTTTTCAATCGAACGGCGCAACACCTGACCGACAGAATCGAAAATGATTTGACGGAAAAGCTGCTCGTCCTCTTGACTCAAGTAAAGACGAGTCGTCTCGATCTGCTGCTCAATTTTTTCTTGGACTGTAAATGGATCTTCATACTGACCGTCGACATCCAAATTGACGATTTTTTGGTTGTTCATCATGCGCCAATATTCCAGCTCTCTAGTAGATAACAGTTCCTCTTCCAAAATCGATTGCTCGATACGAACTACCGGCCGATATTCTAATAAATCATTTTCAAAACGGCGATAGGCATTTTCAAAGACCTCTTCACTTTTCGCCAGCTTATCTGAATCCACTGGGTGAGCTTCTGTCTTGGCTAATTCAACAAAGTCGGTAATCCTGTCTACTTTAAAACGCAATGTTTCCGCACGGTAAGTCTTTCCCCACAGTTCCTCCATTTGCTGAAGCTCGATTTCCTCTTGGGTGACACGTTCTAGGTCAGCCTCGGCTTTGGTTTCCAGCTTGATCAAGGCCTCCTTGCGATTCATCAAGCTACGTTCGTTTTCGTCTAATTCCTGCTCCTCTTTCTTAAAACGACGAAATTCCGACTGTAGCTTCTCGATATCTTCTAACGACTGTTGCGCATAATTCTCAGCTAAAAACTGTTCAGTTCGTGATAAGGTCCGACTGATTTCCCCTTGGTCAAACAGAAATTCCGCTTGTTCCTCCTGTAGATCCTTAATGTATAAGTCTTTTTCTCCATGACGCGTTTGGTCATTGATGAGTTGTGCATGGTTCAGCCGCAAATCTTCCAAAGTATCCACGAAATCACCGATAGACTTGATGCCATCGGTCAATCCCTCATAGGTCTTCGAACCATAATAATCCGAGAGTACCTTGTCAAAGGTGAACCGGGTCTGCTGCAGCTCCTGCAGCAATTCGCTCAAGCGCTGCCGAAGCTGTTGAAGCTGCCATTGATCATCCTTCAGCTGCATCTCAGCCTTCTTCAATTCACTCTTCGCCATCTGAAAATCAGCGTCGGTTGGGAATTGCCGCACCTCCTCAGCTAATTTTTCTTCCCACTGATCCAACTGATCTATTTGATTCATCAGTTCATTTTGTTGCACCTTTAGCTCTGTGATCAGCTGATCTAGCTCAGTAATTTTCCGTTCACGAAATTCTTCACGACTCCGTTTACCGATATAGCTAGCTTGATAATCCATATGAGCTTCTCCCTGCAGCAACGCCACCGAATAGCTGCCCGATGGAGTCATCGTAATACCTGCGTCTAACGTTTCAGAGGTAATCTGGATCTCATGCAAAATCTCCGTCACTAAATTTTGATACGCTGCTGATAGACTGGTCTCCGGTTGCAAGTAATCCGCCAATGTTTCTCCTAATACGATCGCTCCGGTCGGCTGAAGCTGGCGGTCACTTTCGATCGTCAAGGAATCAATTGAGACCAAGGCATCCAACAGACCAACTTCAGCAATCGCCGATTCTAATCGATTTCGACTCTCCATATCGATCTCCTGCTGGAAATCGACCGTTTCGTAAAAGCTGTAAAATTTCTGCTTTTTCCCTACTAAGTGTTCACGATTCTCAATCGTTGCGGCAGTCCGTAAAGGGATTGGATCTTGCTTTTTTAGCCAATTCTTCCGTTCAGTTTGGTACTCCGCTGTTTTTTGCTCCAGCTCCCTTAAACGGTTCGTCAGCGGATAGCGCTGCTGGTTCAATTCCGCTTTGATTTTTTGAATACTTTGATAAAGCGGCTCCTTCAGCTGTTCAAAGCTTTGCGAGGTCTCTCCCAAGGTCTCTATATTTTGGATCAACTCAATAAAATGATCACTGGATAGATCAAAAGAAAAAGCTTGCTTCCATTGATAGATATTCTCTCGCAATTTTTCCAATTCTGTGCCAGCAAATTCTTCCCAATGCTTCAAATGCTTTTGATCCGTTTCAACTCTCTGCTCCTGCTCACCAACTGCTGAATCGGCAGTCTTTTGTTTTTCCCGCAGCTTATCGATTTCGATCAAGTGCTGTTTAGCTTCCCCTAATTGTTCCTTTTTCTCATGAAGCTGCTTTTTCCAATATGTCAAATGAGCGTCTACCTCTGGCTGGAGCAGCTGCCGTTTAATCTCTTCCGTTTCCTCCTCAAAAGCAAAAGCCGACGCATAATCAAATAAGCTTTCAATATATTCCGTCCGTTCATTTTCAGAAACGGCGATCTTTCGAGCAAGGGCTTCTAGCTGATTGATTTCTTGATCAAGCTGCTTCTCCTTTTTCTTCAATTTCTCTTGAATTTTTTGTAGCTCAGCTTTTTTTTCTGCCAGCTGTTTCTCCAATCGTTGTCCTTCTTCAACTAATTTTAGTCGATCATCCATCTGTAATTGCTGTAGGCTCTTCTGTACAACCTCTTTCCGGATCATCAGTGCTTCAGATTGCTTCCTATTTTCCGCCAGCTCAGTTTTAGTCGCGGTTAATTCCTCACTAAGTGCTTGATGCTGTTGCGTGATCTGACTCAATAAGTTCTTCTTTTCTAGCCAAGTTGAAGCTAATTGACCAATTTTTTCGCTACGATAAGGACGGTAAGCCTTTAATAAGCTTTCTAGTGACTGAGTCTCGATCTCTAGCTGCTCCAGCTGCTCTCTATAAGAATCAATCTGATTAATCGTTTGCGACAAAGGTTGCAGATCATCATCTTTCAAGGGTGGTAAAGAAGCGGTGAGAATTTCGTAAATTACCGTTGGCTTGAAATCTTTCGACAACTTCGGACTTCTCAGCTGTATCAACAGCTTGATCAGCTCATCGAATTGCTCCAGCGACTGAAAACCGAAGATCCGTTGATTGATGAAGGCTTCATAATCCTTTTGCTTGGTAAAAACCTTCCCTTTACCCTCAATTTCCAACTTATTTCTCAAGCGTTTCAAGGTCAGCGGTTGAAATTGATCTGCTCCTAGCATCTCCACCAAATCAATTCCATCAAGACCAACCCTAGTCCCATCGGTGATCACAAAATACCATTTATTCAGGCTGCCACCTCGTCTGGCCGACAAGCCGATCCCTGAAGTAAAATACTCATCCGTACCTTTTTTTCGATATTCCAACATCAAATAGCCGATCCGTTCAGACTGATTGGACACCTCTTCCTCGCCCAACAGATAATCCTCCATCCGCCGCGCATTCGAGCCGAAGGAATCAAGCCTTTTCGTCTCTGTTCGACCATCCAATAGCACCGGCAGCAGGCTTTGCATTGTGACTGATTTTCCAGAGCCATTCGTTCCCCGCAATAAAATCTTCCCATCGGCAAAATTGAAAATTTGATTGTCATAATACCAAAAATTAAATAGTCCCGCTCGACTAAGCTGCCATTTATTTTCCTCCACTTGTTGTATCCCCTTCCTTTTCCGTGTTCAGATATCCGATTGTTCGTGCAAATGAAGGGAATATGACCACATCCGTTTCATCATGAGTTAAGAAATGATGATCATAGGCTGTTTTCAGCAGTGTTTCGTCCAATTCAGTCAATGTCAGCTCACGATATTCCTTGGACCAATACTCATCATTTGTATCCTTCAGTTTTTCAACAATCGCTCGCCACGCTACTCGTGACAAATGAATCCGCCCGTATTCATCATAATCTTGATCAGCCAGCCGAAAGACCTCCGCAAGCTGTAGCAAAATCTCATCCACCACTCGGAAAGCCGGAAAATAATTTCCGCCTCTGCGGCGATTGATCGAAAGAATCGCCGTATCTCTCGTCAATTCAAAGCGGAAAGAGGTCTGTTCCCAAAATTTTTCGATCGAAGTATATTGATTTCTCAAATACTCAAAATCAGAAAGCGTCTCCTCTGTCCGCAAAAGTACCGGTTCTAAAAGCAAGCGTTGATACACCCGATGGGGTCGCTCAATTGGATACATTCGTTCAAAGCTAGCCTGCATTTCCGAAAAATCCTCAAAATCACTATAAGATTCCGGCCGCTGTCCCAAGAAATAGCGGCTGTAGACCGTGACCTGATACAGCACATCGCCACGATTTTCTCCCTCGCTTAAGAAATCCTCAGTCTCTCCTTCAATCACTTCGATCAAACGAAATTCCACCATCTTTTTCAAAACACGTACTAAACTTCGGCGATGGCGATAGTTGGTCCAATCAACAAAATTTTCTCGCGGATAGCTGTGCTGGAGCTCCTCCACCAATTCACTCAGTAAGAAGGCTTCCTTTTCATTCTTTTCTTCTGTGTACGCCATGGCACACATCATCAAAGCATAATCCATTTGATCCGAAAAGCCCTCGATCCCCATCCAAGGCATCGGCTTGATTGGCCGCTTTTGCACCTGAAAAAAACGCGGATGATAAATCAAATTCAAGCCAAAGCGTTCATTTAAAATTTTTCGAATCTCTTTGCGATTGCGCAGGATCATTCGATACAACTCTGGCTGCTCATCCCGAATAATCCAGAACTGTTCAAACAAGCTCTCAAGTGCTAAAAAAACATCCTCATTCATCGCTTATGGTCTCCTTGATCTTCATAGTCACTTGCGGCATCTCCAGTAGTCCATCTTCAGAACGAATCGTAATCCGCTTCTCAGGCTGGATCATGATTCCCACTTGATAGCCTAAATTGGTGGAAACGAGCCGTTCCTCTTCAAACACTTGGACATCCTTTGCTAGGCTACTACTGATCCATTGAAGAAAAACCACACGAATCTCACTTGGAACCATTAGATCATCTGTCAAACGGATCTCACCATCCGTTATAAACTGGGCGATTTTGGTCTGTAATTCATTTTTCTTTTCAGCAATCTCCACTCTTTGCTGTTCTTTTAGTTTGCGATCGACTGTATAGGTGATCGTTCGCTGACTAAGGAGCGACTTGCGGCTGCGGGAATCAAGCTGCAATACCTCTGGCGATAAATTCCAAATACTTTCGTTTTTTGTTCCTTCAATCGGTTCGACACCATAATAATGCTTCCATGTCAGACTGCCAAAAATCGAGGCAAAACGATTCGCCGCTTCATCACAGGAAGCGACTTCGTCAAACCAGTGCGCCAATTGTAAATAATCCTTACGACGACTTTGATATTGCTTGAACTGACTGCTCAGTTGCTGGATCAAACCAGTCATCCGACGAATCATCTGTTCGGTCAAACGAATCAAGGTGGAAAATTCACTCGTTTTATCGCCCTCATCAATAAACCAGCGTTTCATCGTTTGAAAACTACCAAAAAGTTCACTCTTGATCCGTTCCTGATCCAACTGAAAACCATCGATTCGAGGAATCCTTCGCTCACGCGCCAACATACTCTCAAAAACCAATTTCAGCTTCTCCTGAGAAACCAGTTGCAGTTGGTGCTCAATCTGATAATGCAGACCTTGAACCGTTACAATAAAATCTCGTAAATATTGGACAAATTGATCCTTGTAAATCAAAAATTTCTCCGTCTGCATGTAGTTTACTACCGCTTCATTCGCAAGATAACCCATATAATTCGAAGTATTCCGTTGAATATCGCTAAACAAACGGACAATTCTTTCCCATAACTTGTGTGTTTCCTCTTCATCAAAAAGATCAGATTGAACTAGCTCCTGCAAGCCATCCAATAACTCCTGGAAAACATTTTTATCTAGTCTCCCTTGACTGTTGCCACTTACAGTCCCTAATCGTTCCAGCATCTCCTCAATTTGGATACTCGTTTCCGTAATCTGATAACGGTAACGACGATTCTTATACTCCTCGATACTTTTAGGTTCTCCCATCTCCTGCCGACGCGAAAGGTTGCCCCATTGATATAGCTGATCTAGATCCTGATCAACCTCTCGCTCGCCATAATAACCATCAAATTTTTCTTGAACATATGTCAATACATCATCACGATAAAGAAGCATATTCATTTGACGATGCTGGGTAAAGAAATAATGCATCACCCAGCGATAACGTTCTACATTTTCCGCATTCAAGTAAGCAGTTTCTTCTATCCGACCTAATTCCTGACTCCCACTCAAACTCAAAGCCCTCCTGTTTTTAATGTAGCCATTATACCACTCATAAAAAGAAAGATGTGAATCACTCACCACATAGTTAAACCCAAGTTGGGTGAATAAGCTACACTAGACCAGACAGAAAAGGCACTTGTCTCTCCATATACTTTTTGGATTTGAGTCAATACATCGGACATGATTTAAGAGTTTTTTTGAGATTCCGACGGATTAGCCTCTCATCGTTTCGACCAGCCATCAAACAAAATTTATTTGATTGCTGATCGAAATGATGAAGGAATTCTCCAGCGGAATGCTCACAAAAAATTGTAGGTGGCTGGCAATGATTAAGCTTGTAGGGACAACTCCTCCATCTGATTTGGTGTTAAATAATCAATACTGCCGTGAATTGTAAAATCCCTCAATATACTGAAATAGAGCTAAATGAGTAACTTCAGAATTTTCATAAGCTTTTGACGGATAGACGTCTTCCTTCTTTATTAATGCGTGGAACGATTCAATACCAGCGTTGTCGTATGGACAACCTTTCCGGCTGAAGGAATGTTGGTTGTTCAATTTTTTTAGCTTTGCCTCATAGGCTTCGCTGGTGTACTGAGAACCTAAATCTGAGTGGAAAATCAAGTTCTCTGAAGATCTTTGATTTAAACACGCAAGGTCAAAAGGGACAATAACCAATTCTTTAGTCATCTTCTTGCCAAATTTCCACTCGATAATTTTCTTTGATTGAATAACCTCGAAGACATCGCTAGTTTTTACTTTTGAACGAATATGGTTAAAGCTTTTTTAGGGTTGGGGTTAGGTTGTTTTATTGGACACATTTTGGGAGAAGATTATAATAGCCCCGAACAAAAGTTCGCAGCTCTCGAAAAAAATACTTACGTTCTTTTAATCACCCCTACTCTTCTTAGTAAAGTGAAAAAAGGAAAATCACGACGGATCATTTGGCGCTTTATCATAAAAGAACATGAATGTCAGATGCTCCACTAACACCAGTTCGCAGAGTACAAGACTGGATAAATAAAAATTTCAAGTAGAACCTAGCTACTCCTCTTTAGCGGCTAAGCTCTACTTGAAATTTGAGTATAGGATTAAATGCTTTTTATCTCTTCCAATAAAAAATGAACATTAGATGCTCTTTTAAAACCGTTAGAATTACAAATCGCTAACCAAGAACTTTTATAATCATTTCCAAGTAAAATATTACTCTCCGCTAAAAGACTAGTAAATTGTTCCAGTGTATTATTCTCAACAAAATTTTCAATGCAATCTTCTTTATCTTCTTGTTCCTCTAATAAACAATCAGCTACTACGTGTTCAGCATTTATTGAGTTATAGTAAATATAGTACTTTAAATTTTTAATTCTACTCGTACAACGTAGAACGCCTTGTCTATCTCTTTTTCTCCCCCATGTATTCAGAAGATGGTCTTTAAATTTGTCTGTTTTTACCACTACTTTATTATTTTCTATATCATATCTTTTATTTCCATCATGAGAGTCTACAACTATTATATCTTTTTCGTCTATATAAGAACCATCAAGATCCAGTATATGTGCAACAAACAAAATATCTTCATCACGAAATTTTCTTTTTTTGCAAATATTAGATACAATGTCACCTACTATGTTTTTTGCATTTTTTCTACTATTTTCAGGCTTGGTTAATAAATCTCCTCCAGTAATTTCGAATCTAACTTTTGTTTTATCGACTATTTGATCTATATATGGCTTTAATAAATCAACATCATTTACACCCTCAGTTAAAATGATCACTACTTTTCTTTTATTTACCATGCGAATCCCTCGCATCGCGTTTCTTTTTAAAAGCTTTTTTAAATGATCTTTTGATTTCATAAGAATCTGTTTCTTGATAAACTTCTTCTTCCATACCACCTAACTGTATTGCTCTGATATACATATCCCTCAGATTGTTTGTTTTCTTCACATTCGTTACCCGAATATACCTATTTTCAGGGTTAGTTGTCGTAAAAAGAATCTTTTGATATGGTAAAACTTCCAAGGCTCTTAAATTATGTGATGTAAAAATTAATTGACCTTTTGCTTCATCAGACAAAGCTTCTACAATTTCTCCTAATAAAAACTCAAAAATCCCAGCATCCAATTCATCAATTATAGCTATAACTTTTGAAGAATTATAGACATTTATTAACGTACTAAGAATAGAAACAATCTTTTTTATTCCATCCGATTCTTTTCTAAAAGGAATTGCTTTACCATTTCTAATAGAATCAACAGAAACCCGATATTCACTTTCTCCTTCAAGGTTTTTGCTTTTATCTTCAATTCTCAGTTTTATCGTTAAACCTGGAATTAAATTTGGTAAAACTTGATTTATTTGTGTGAAAATCAGATTTGCTGTTTCATATAAATTTTCCGAAATTTCTTCTGATGCATCCATGGGAATAGGAACTAAGCCATACATATTTTCAACTTGAAAGCTCATAGGTAAAAGTATTTCAGCATATATCATCCCAGAAAATTTATTTGAATAACAAAACAAGTTTTTAGCAAATTCATTTACTAAAAACTCTAAAATTAATGGTAATTCTGAATTAATTATTCCTTTATTTTTTTCATCACAAACAAACTTTCTAATTCTCTCACTAAATAAAAAAGAGGTTTCATTTTGTTCAGATAGAGCATGCGCTGTCAATAACTCCACGCGTTCATCTTCATTGTATTTTCTGTCTTTATTTCCACAAAAATCTACGGAAATACCATTCTCAGTAGGTCTATAATCAAAAATCATTTTTTTTCGTTGATACTTTTTTAATTTTTTTAAATAAACACACTCTGATATGACGTTTACCTTATGGTCTTTATTTTTTAACCTCATTTCGTAAGAAACCTCTAAGTTACTATTAAATACTACTACTATTTTTATTTTCGATTCTTTATCTTCATTTAAAAGATCTACTTCTCCTGAATTTAATTTGCCACCTAAAATCAGCTCTCTAACCATTGTCAACGCATCAACTAGCGCTGTTTTTCCTGAACCGTTCTGACCATAAACCCCCATAACATTGAGAGATTCATTTTTAGCTGTCAAATCAATCGTTCCATTGCATACATTCTTGATATTTTCCAAGTTTATACGTTCTATTTTCACAGATTGGTTATTCATAATTTGTCTATCCCTCTAATATCATTTTATTATCTTGAGTTTACTCTAAAAAAAACACAAAATCAATATTTTGATATAAAAAATTCTTTTTAGACGATTTTTGATTTAGTTAATGGACAGTTTACAGTTGAAAATGAAAGTAATTCTTCTACTTATTGTAATCAGTACTCTTTCGCTAGTACTGGATTTGAGTCAATACTTCGGATACGTTTACGAGAGTTTTTGAGATTCCGGCGGATGATCCTCTCATCATTTCGACCAGCCTTCAAATAAAATTCATTCCACTTTCCCTTTTGTTTGCGGACGATAAGGTCGGCAGGCAATTGGTTTAAATCCTGCATCTTTACTGTATTCATAGAACCTTTGGCTCCAAATGACCTTTCTAAACTGCGTTCTACTTTGATCAACGACGGTGCGCATATTATCAAACCAAATTTCATGCGGGATTCCTTCTTAAGAAAGAAAGGTATTGTTCAAACAACGAAGTAATGTATCTTGTTTTCTGTCCAGCGTTAACTTGATATACTTCCAAAGTGAAAAGCCTAGAACATATAAAAATAGATTGATTTGAAACCGTTGACCAGAACGACTGTAAAGGACAAGATCTTCTTTCCATTCAACTTGTGCAGACACTCCTGGCTCTAGAACTACTCACAAAACAAATGGTTTTCAAAGCATGCAAATAGTCCAATCCTTAAAAATAAACGATTGGACTTCCTAATAAAGATGTATGACTACTTTTTCTACATTATTCATTCAAAATAATTGTAAGCGTTAGGATGTTTGGCTAAAAAACTTTCTAGTCTTCTCATCAATGATAATTTAGACTTAGTATCAATAAACAAGTAAGAGATCGCTGTTTTAGTTTGTTGAAAAATTATCTCTTCCGATAAAGAATAGCTGTTTTGATCAACTTGAAAAAACTCATTCGTTAATGTTGTATTCGAAACTGTGCGATTATCTGTATTAAAGCAAAATGCTAAGTTATTTTTACTAAATATTCCCACGGGATAAGTTTGCCAGTTAGCTGCTGCACCAGTTTGGATATTACAGACTGGACACATTTCTAACAACACTTCTTGTTTCTTTGCTATCTCCATTCCTTTTTGTGATTGAGCTAAAGCGATTCCGTGACCGATCCTTTTGGTCCCGAAATCAATCGCAGTTAGCGCACTTTCTAGGTTTCCCGTTTCGCCTGCATGGATTGTGTAAGGGATACCTAGCCGACTTGCATAACTAAACAAAGCTCGATAGTTGCTAGTAGGAAATTTCAACTCATCACCAGCTAAATCAACGGCTACAACAGTCTTTCCTAGATACCTTTTTACTAGATCTATCACCGCTTTATTCTGATTTTCTGATTGCTGCCGCATACAGCAAAAGATCAAACCAAGCTGAATGTCATAATGTCTTTCAGCTATATCAACAGCGGTAATCAATGCTTCAGCCACATCTTCTAATGAAAAATTCTCTGTAGTTAGATGCACAGGAGAAAGGCGAACTTCCAAATATAGAACATTCTCTTCTGCTGCTTGCTTGGCTACATCTAAAAGCGCTAACTGTAAAGCATGCTTGGTATGCAGCCCTGATGAGACAATTCGAAAACAGGATAAATATTCGGTTAAGCTACACTGTTCAGCTGCGGTCATTACTTGATGTAACTCTGCGTCAGAGAGTCGTAATGGATTATCTTGCGCAGCATAAATGCTGCGCAAGGTTTCTTTGCGAATTGATCCATCTAAATGACAGTGTAGCTCTACTTTAGGCAGCCTCTTTATCTGTGATTTTTCCATGACAGTACTTCACCTCCTTACAAAATCGACAGAACTTCCTTAACTAAACAACTAAAAATATTTTTTACTCGCTGAGTCGTTTCAACAACTTCTCCATGATCCAAGCTCTGCTGCATACCTGCTGCTAAATTAGTAATGCAAGAAATCCCCAAAACCTTCATCCCCGCATGATTAGCCGCAATCACTTCTGGAACGGTGGACATTCCTACTGCATCGGCCCCTAACAGTCTAGCCATCCGAATCTCAGCTGGAGTCTCATAGGTTGGTCCCGAGAATGCTAAATAGACACCCTTTTTCAAAACAATTTTTTGTTTCTTAGCAAGATTCTCAATTTTTTGTTGATACCCTAAGTCATATGCTTGACTCATATCAGGAAAACGTGGTCCCATATTCTCCCAATTCGGACCAATTAACGGATTATCACCCATACAATTGATTTGGTCTGTAATCAGCATCAAATCACCTGGCTGAAAACTTTCGTTAATTCCACCCGCAGCATTTGTTACTACCAATGAATGGCACCCTAACTCCTTCATCACTCGAATCGGATAAACGACTACTTCCATTTAATGACCTTCATAATAATGAAAGCGTCCTTGCATAACTAGAACTTTTTTCCCCGCCAGCTTCCCATAAACCAATTGACCCATATGGCCGACAACAGTTGACACTGGAAAATTTGGAATCTCTCGATAAGAAATGTTAATACTTTCCTGAATGTCTTCTGCTAATTCACCAAGTCCTGAACCTAAGATTAAACCAAAATCAACATCTTTAATCCCACGTTCTCTTAAATAGGTAACTGTCTCTAATAATTTTTCCATCGAATCCTCCTGCCAATTACTATTATCTTTTCGTTAACAATACATTTTTTGTACTTGCTGTGAAATCGGGCCAATCAATAGAACGCACAGAATAGTTCCTACGCCTATTTTTGCTCCTAATATCAGTCCAGCAATCACTAATAATCCATCCAAAAAAATTCGAACAGTTCTGAAACTAAATGAAATCTTTTTAGAAAGTGCAGTACTCAATGCTTCTAATGCCGCACTTCCTAAGTTCGCCGAAGCATATAAACCACACCCCACAGCCAGAATGGAGACACCTGTCAAAAGAAACAATCCTTGGACAATTCGAGTGAAATTGTCTATTGAAAAATGAGACAACAATAACGGAAAATATTTTAAACAAATGGTTAGTATTAGAAAGTTGACCACCGTTCCTAAACCAATTTCATTCCGCTCAATCAAAAAGACAAGGAAAACAACAAAGACATTAAATAGAAAACATAGCTGCCAAACAGGTAGAGCAAAATACTGTTGGATACCCAGATATAAGATACTAATCGTATCTACTCCTAACTCCAACCAAATCAACAAGCTGATTCCGACTCCCATTAAAGTGCTCCCTAACAAGTTTACTAATAGTTTATTCCTCATAAGCTTTATATTCCTCACAACGTAGCCAAAACCGAGCTTTCACCAGATAAATCAAATTTTCCAATCAATTCTCGCTCCAAATTGGGAAAAACAACGATAACATCACTGATTTTTTCTGATTCTGCCAATGCATCCAAATCTACTTCTGCGACTTGAGTATTAGCAGTAATTTTTTGTCCAGCAGTTACCAAAGTCTGAATACCTTTCCCACCTAGTTCAACTGTATCGATTCCAATATGCAACAATAGCTCAATCCCTGCTACACTTTTCAAGGTTATGGCATGTTGTGTTGGAAATACACTTTCTACCACACCATTAATAGGAGAAAAGATTTTTCCATTTATAGGTCTCACTGCAAATCCGATTCCCATTACACCTTGTGAAAAGACAGGATCCGCCACTTCAGTTAGTGGGATAAGCTGACCTTCAACTGGTCGAGTTACAACGGTCTCTTCTATTTTTTTAAATCGATCAAAAAACATTTTTATTTTCCTCCGTATATCTGCCCGAATTTCAAGATTAGCCAAGCAAGAGCGTTCTTGCTTGGCTAATTCGCTAATCCTCTGAATAAGTGAAAATTGTTAGTAGAAATGAAATAGCCATTGTTGCTAACGTGGCTAAGGTAACAATCAACACAAAACTTGTATCTCCGGTTTGTGGGTTAATAAAACCACCAATACCTAATACACCGATTGTACTCGCAAAATTATGAACATTAGCCATAGCAATAATCAACGCACCAACTGCGGATCCCACACAAGTATAGACAAAACGCTTTTTCACAGGCAAAGTTATTCCATAAATTGAAGGCTCAATAATACAGAAGAAATCAGATACCATTGCTGGAACACAGATTTTCTTCACCTCTGGATTCTTCGTTTTCAAATAAACTGCAAAAACTACGGCCATCTGTGCTAAAGGAGCTGTAAATATCATCGGAAGTAGATAATCCGTTCCGGTAGTTGCTAAATTATTAATTCCAATCGCAACCAACGGCCAATGCAATCCTAGGATAACTAACGGCGTATACAATGTTCCGATAAACAAAGCCGCAATAATTGGTGAAAAGCTGAATAGACCTAAAATTGCGCTAGAAATCAAGCTGCTTGCTACATTTGCAATTGGACTAAACACTAAAATTGTTGCTGGAACACCAAGTATCAATGTAAAGAATGGTACGAATGTAAAATGAAGCGATTTTGGAATAATACCTTTTACAAATCGTTCTAGCTTAGATAAGAAAAACATTGAAAGAATGATTGGGATGACTGTTGATGTATAACCATTCTCTGGGAAAACAATTGGAAGACCTAAGAAGTTACTATGAATATTGGTTTGAAGAATGGTTCCGTCAAATAGTTTATAAAGAACGTCCGACCCAGTTAGATCTGCTACTAAATTCGGGAAAACTAATGCCGCTCCAACAATCATGCCGATAAATGGGTCCGAATCGAAAGTTTTGGCACTAGTATATCCTAAGATAATTGGAAAGAAAGTGAATAGTGCATAGCCTATCGCATTCAAAATGACAAACGTTCCGTCACCAGGTGTGATGATATGAAAGGCCACTAAGAGGGACTGTACCCCCAGTATCAATGAGCACCCCACCATAACTCCAAGCGTTGGTGTAATGATCTTAGTTATAGTATCGATAAAACGATTCAATAGCGTCTTTTTGTCACCACTTTTTTCCTGAGCGTTCTCCTTTTCAGGCGCTGAACCTGAAATAGATAATTTAGGCAGCATTTCTTGATAAATATCATCAACCTGCATTCCCACAACCACTTGATATTGACCATTCGCTGCTTGCGCCGTCATAATTTCATTGTGACCTACCAATGCTTCTCGATTTACTAAGCTTTCATCCTTCAATGTAAAGCGTAGTCGAGTCACACAATGTGTCAGAGCAGAGATATTATCGTCCCCACCCACATTTTCAATGATAAAGTTATTTAGGTTCTCATATTTCCCCATCAAAAAACTCCTCCATTTCTAAATAGTTTCAATGTTCGCCAACTTTTCAAAAACATCTTCCATTAATTTATCGCGCTCAACGAAATAGACATACTTGATAAAATGCCTTCTAAAATCCCAGCTGTAATAGTGATTATCTTGCATGATTGGGCTATAAACAAGTTTGTCTTTCATAAATTCATCGCTCAATAGCCAACCGATGGGTACGATATCCCATAATGCACGAGACCAAACTTTCCCACCATTTTTAAGATTCGTAATTCTTGCCTCCTCTTCTGTTTTATTAACCATATAATCACAAAAACTGTTCTTCCCTTTTAACCAATACTCCAATTCAGGGCCTGTTGTCGCAAAAGCGGAAATCACGCCCATTCCAGGAAACTGAACTAATGGCATTGGCGTATCTAATAATACTCTTGCTGCAATTAAATCTTGGCGGCAGTTAAAGGATAAATTGTTATGCCATTCATATCCTAATCCACCTAACCACAAAACGACTATATTATCGATAATTTTTGGTTCTAGCAAAATTGCTGATGCGATATTTGTTGCGGCAGCAATTCCAATCACATATAACGGATTCTCTGGTGAATGATCCAATGCTGTATCGATCAAATGTTTTACAGCATCCGTCATCTTTGGTTCTGAATCTGTCAGAAATTCCGTCGATCCTTTGAATGTAATCGTTTCAAATTCCGGACGGTTTAATAACTTGTAAACATTTAAAATCTCATCGTAACTTTTTTCCATTCCTTCTTTCGGACTTGCCGAATGGTGATTAAAGAATGGGGCAGCATAAATTCCTAAAATATTGAACTTATCTTGCGACTGAATCATATATGCTAGTGCATATTGATCATCAATCTCATTAAATGTATCTGTGTCTAGAACCACATCAATCTTTCCTTGCGGTCGTTCCAACTTTTTTATAATCTCGCTATTTTCCATACTAGAGATACCTCTTTCTCTTTTTTTCGAATAAAACGTTTTCTTCATTTCAAATACTACCACATTTTTGGTTAATGTCAAATTATTTTTTGTTTATACCAAATATTTTGGCAAAAAAAGAGAATAAATTGGATATTCCAAATTATCCTCTTAGAAATTTAGATTGTAGTAAGTCGCACATCGTTCTGCAGTAAGCATTCTTTTTGTTTTGTATCAAAAGACACTTCGGTAATGATCTCATCATAATCTGTTGCTAAGTTCACTCGCCACATCGCAATCTCTGGGTATTTATTTTTTTCAATTAGCAACACGTTTTTTTTACAGCTTCGCATAATCTCTTTCTGCAATTCTGCATCTTGTTCCTTATATGCAGTAACCTCTAGTCCCTCATTCATTGCGCTTGGACTTAAAAAAGAAATATCGGCTCTTAAATTCTTCATTTGTGTTACTGTTGTTGATCCAAAAGAGTTTTCTTGTTTAAGGCTAAATGTCCCCCCTAGAAAAATCACATGAATATTCAATTGTTTTTCTTGAATATACTGCATGATACTAAAGGAATTAGTAATTATCGTAATACTATTCAACAGTTCAGAATTTTGACTAAGCAAATGAACTAGCGGCACAGAAATACTATTATGTTCAATGACTACAACTTGCCCTGGAGAAATTAATTGACAAGCTCGGTCAGCAATTTTATTTTTTATTTCTGAATTGACTTCCTTCCGAAAAGAATAGGGAACATCTCTAGCAATTGTTGTATGGGCCAATGCCACACTACCATGTGCCTGAACAACCTTATCCACTAAATATTCTGATTTCAAATCATTTCGGATAGTTTCTGTTGTCACATCCAATAGCGTTGCTAAATCTGTCAAAGAAATTATCGGATTACTACTTAACACTTCAATAATTTTCTTTCTTCGTAAGGTAACTTTCCCCATCAAAACACCCCTATTATATAAGAATGATCAACCAAAATAATAGTTGATAACTTGTACGTTTTCTATTATATCATAAGGAATTTGACTTTTACGCAAAATAATTTGGTAAAAGCCAAAATAGACGATTATCTGAAAAGCTGCAAAAACTTTCGGCCTCCTAATGATTTTGCTCACCTCGTTGTTATAAGCTCTTGTCTCAAAGTTGAGAATGTTTTCTATAGACAGTAATTTGCATGCCAATCTACGTCACGAGTGTAAATCAGCAACAGATGAAGAATTCTATGCTGCGTTAAAGGATGCGTATATCTATGATTTCATGATGCGCTTGTCTGATAAATTAGATACGATTGTTGACGAAGCAGGAATCAAGCTTTCCAATGGGCAGCGACAACTATTGACGATCTTCCGTACAATCGTTAGCCAATCCTCTATGCTGATCCTTGATAGAGCAATCCGTTCTGTCGACACCTTGACTGAACAAAAAAAACAAAGCGCCTTTCTAGCCATGATGGCCAATCATACCAGCTTCGTGATCGCCCATCGTCTATCAACGATCCAAAATGCTGATCAGATCCTGGTCCTAGATCACGGACACATCCTTGAAGTCGGCAGTCACCAAGAGTTATTACAAAAAAATGGGTTCTACAAAAAATTATACGAAGCCCAGTTTTCACGAAGTTGATTTTTTTCGTTATCGGATATTTATTATAAATCAGATGATAATTGTTGATTATTTGTAAATCAATACATGCTAATTTCTAACCTTCATTAAATAACTAATGAAAGAAGGAAAATTCTTCTTGACGAGAAGGTGTTTTATACAAGACGCTTATTGGTGTCAAAAATAGAAAAAGAATAGCTCAGCTCCGACTCTCAAAAAAACTAAACGAAAAATCGTCGACAAAATTTTTTCAAGATTTTGCCGGCGATTTTTTATTTTCCGAGATTATTTAATTTTTTTGTCTAACTCTTTACTACTATCAACCTCAAAAATCAGTAAGATGGATAATTTTAGGCTGTCTCTCCTTATCAAACTTGATCCATTACAAATTTGATTGCTCCAGCTGGATTACGAGTCAATTTGATATACTCAGCCCCTTTAGTTGCAATGAGTTTTATCCCTAGTTTATCCGTATCTTTTTTAATATCGTCGTAATAGGAATTGACTTGCGGAGCTAAGACGACCATATCAAAGTTCGGCATAATATCATAATGTGACCCGTAGGCACCTGCTTTAGCCACTACATGTGCACCAGTCTCTTTCGCTCCTTCTTCCAAGGCATTTGCCAGCATCGCGCTTGTGCCTGCTCCCGCACATAAAACTAGGACCTTCAAATCTTTCTCATTGGTAACTGTCGCTGTAGCTGAATCTGCTTCTAAGACATCAGCTTCATCCTTATCAACGATCGCGGCTGCACTCGCTGACGATAAATCAGGAGCGATTTCCTCTAGCTCTTCGATTTCTTCTACGCGTTCTGCTTCTTGCGCTACCAATACTCTATCATAGGCTTTACAGAATGGATAATAAATCGCGAAATCAACAAGCAAGAGTACAATTGACAGGACGATCGAAATTGGTTGGAATCCCGTATTCATAACGGTTCCAATCGGACCGGGTGTAGCCCATGGAAGAACATACATAAATCCATTCATTCCTAAAACACTAATAAAGAATTTTCCAATCAGTACATTTACCATCGGTGCTAAACAAAATGGAATAAAGAAATATGGATTTAAAATAATCGGTGCTGCAAACAGCAATGGCTCGTTTACAGCAAACATTACTGGAATGATTGATGCTTTTCCGACTGTTTTTAATTGCTTCGAACGCATGAACAGAATAAAAATAATCGGTACAATGAAGGTTGCTCCCGTTCCGCCCAACTCACCAATGAAGTTTCCAAAATTCTCCGTTAAAGCATGGTTTGGATGCCCGCCTTCAGTAAAAATTCTAAGGTTGGCTTCTGTATTCCCATATAGTGCTGCGGACAGACCTGGCTTCACAACAGATTGTCCGTGAACACCCACAAACCAAAATAGAGGAATTAAAAACCAAATAAAAGCTAAACCAAAATAACTCTCGGCACCCGCAAATAAAGGTGATAATAGTTTTGAAAAAACTTCACCAAAGGGTGCATTAATCGCTGTTCTTGCTGCAATATCAATAATTGCACAGGATAAGACAGAGAAGGAAAATGGAAAAACATCTCGAAAATTCTGGGCGATGCTACCAGGTACTTCCTTCGGCATCTTGATTGTAATGTCACGAATCACACAAAACTTATACATATTGACCGTGATGAACGCAGAGATAAAGGCAGATAATATTCCTTTCGTTCCCATATAATCCGCTGTAAATGCACCATCTGTTTTCGTAATTGCTAGTAATAAGAAACCACAAGTAGCCGCCAACATCACAGATGTTTCATTAATGACTTTTCCGTCTGGCATTTTACGATTCATACTTCCAGCTAAACAGCGTGCGGTTGTTCCGGCCACTAGCATCCCCACGATTCCCATCGTAAAATCATAGATTTTCCATAGCCAAGCTTCTATTCCGCTGGGAATTGCCAGCCCGAAAATTGGTGGGATTGCTGCACATAAAATGAAGATACTAGAAAACAAGATGACTGGCATAGCGGCTAAGAAGCCGTCTTTGATCGCCATTAAATAAATATTCTTAGATACCTTTTGAAAAAAGGCCTGTCTTTTTTCAATTTGTTTGATGATCACATTCATTTTTTATTCCCCCTATGTTTGGCCTTAACGATATTTTTCTTGATACAACTCAATGAAGTCTTGAACAAGATCTCTCAGTAATAAAGTCGTCATCAAATGATCTTGTCCATGGATGAAGATGAAACCTAATTCTAGATCTTCTCCACTGGCTTCGTTAGAAAGCACCTGTGTCTGTGAATTATGTGCTAATTTGAGATTTTCGTCTGCTTCTTGTAACTTACTTTCTACGTTAGAAAAATCGCCAACCCGAATTTCCTTTAGCAAGCTAAGTAATGAACTACGTGCATCACCAGAATAAGCTACGATTTCAAAACCAAGCATTTGCAAGTCATTTTTATTCATCTCTAAATCCCCTTTATCTTAAATAATCGTTTTCGTTTCGCTAACCAATTTGTACCAGTAAGCTGATTCTTTCGGATACCGCTTCTGCGTCTCAAAATCGACATAGAATAGACCGTAACGTTTGTTGTAGCCATTGACCCAAGAAAAGACATCCATCAAGGACCAGATAAAGTAGCCCTTTACATTCACTCCTGCTTCAATCGCTTTAGAGATATAGTTAAAATAGCCTCTAAGATAGTCGATCCGATCATCATCCAAAATAATGCCGTCATCAAAGTGATCCTTATAGCCTAAACCATTTTCTGTGATATAGATCTTTTGGTAATTCGGATAATCCTCTTTGATGCGAATCAATAAATCATAGATTCCTTCAGGATAAATCAGCCAATCCCAGTCTGTCCGCGGCAAATCATCTCTTTGGATACGTTCACCGATTCCTTTAATACGATAAACCTGTGTCCCTTTTTCTCCTGTCGTGTTATAAAACATCTGACTTTCATCGTTATAAGCTTTTACCCAATGACTCACGTAATTGTTGATTCCTAGATAATCATTGCGATTCGCCGCTTTTTTCATTTCTATAAAATCGCTTTCATCTATCGAAATACTGGTCTCATTTGCTTCTAAAATCTCGTTGATACATTCTATGGTGTGATCAGAGTAATACCCCAAGTAGGTAGCATCCATCAAAAATTTCACGGATAAAGCATCGTCTAGTTCCGCCGCATGTATATCTTCAGGTGCATCAGACGCAGGATATTTCGGTTCCAATGAGTGAACGACACCGATCTCTCCTTCGTAATTTCCTTCTTTAAAAATGTTTACAGCTCGCGCGTGAGCGTACATCATGTTATGCAAAGCAGTAATCGTTTTTTGTAAATCAAACCGAATCTCTGGCGGAAATGCGCCTGTTAGATATTGATTCGTTGCTGCCGGATAGATTTCATTGAAGGTACTCCAGTAATACACTTCCTTAAACTCGTCAAAGCAGAATTTTGCGTAATTTACGAAGTGTTCAACATTCTCGCGATTTAAAAAATCCCCCTCATCAAACAATACTTTAGGGGTATCAAAGTGATGGATGGTTACAAAAGGCGTGATCCCGTGTTTTTTACACTCTGCAAAAACCTTGTGATAATACTCGACACCTTTTTGATTGACTTCTCCGTAACCTTTTGGAAAGATCCGGCTCCAAGCGATTGACATACGTAAGCTATCGATTTTAAATTTTTTGCATAATTCGATATCAACTGGATATTGATGATAAAAATCACTGGCTGGCTCTGCCGTGTAACGACCTTTTTCTACTAAAAAGGTATCCCAAGCAACAGGTCCCTTCCCATCTTTATCAATGGCACCTTCTACTTGATAGGCCTCAGTTGCTCCGCCCATTAAAAAATCTTCTGGAAGCTTTCTCAATTCTGTCATTCTTTCTTCTCCTCGTTGTTTTGTTGTATTTTGTTGAAATTTTATAAAAGCCTTTGTACGTGGATCGTAAAATAAATTCGTTCATTCTCATTCAATGATTTTCCTAAGTGACTTTCGATTAACTCATAAATTCGATTTCCTATTTGATAGGCTTGTGGATAATCCTTTTTCAATGTCTCCTCAAAATCCAAAGAAAAAGGTTCCGCATCATTTGAGTCACTCGTGATCCGTTCCAAGAAATAGTTCAAATGAATCATCAAGCGGTCATAGTAGTTTTTGTTTTTATTGGTTCTGCGAATTCCAGCAGCTGACAATTCGTTTTGCACCAATTCGATCATTTTCTTTTCTATTCCATCCTCTGTTTTTATCAATGATGATGTTCCCTTGGCATTAATAAAATGCAGAGCAATTCGACCGATCTCTTCTGCTGGAAAACTAACTCCAAGTTTTTCATGGATTAAGGCTAATGCATCCTTTCCAATACTGAACTCCACTGGATAATCCGCTTTCATATTTGGCAAAACTGTCGTTTCATAGGTTCCTCTATTCAAGTTTTGATAACTTAGATAAATATGGTCTGTCAAAGTGATATAGATATACTCCTGGACTGGATAATGGTAGTGGCTGATGGCTCGTTTAATTATTTCACAAGAGGTAGTAATAAAATCTAGTGGAATATCCTTTAACAAAGTAGAAAAGTTATTCTGGGATTCTTCATTTCTTAAAGTAAAGGTTCTTTCTACAAACTCTTCGTTAATCAACTCACCCTTCTTTTTTTGATAGGTGATTCCGGCTCCCATTATTACCGCTTGTTGGTCAGATGCATCCCGTACAATAGCAACATTATTGTTTAGAATTTTAACGATTCGATACATTTCTATCCTCCTTTCAAACAAAAAGAGACTGCAAACAGTAGACAGTTTCACAAAGAAATTAAATCTACCATTCGCAGTCTCGCCTAATCATGTTAGTAACGATCCACTAGATATTCATTTATACAGTGAGTATAGCATGGCTTTTTAGATAAGTAAACATCAAAACTAAAAAAGCAAACATTCACAAACTTAATCCGTCTATATCAAACATTTCCGCTCAATTGTCTTAACGATATCTAAACTTTTCAAATGTTACTACTTGGCTATCTTTTTAGCATAACTTAATTGTCACGAACGCCATATCATTATTTTCTTTCCAATTCACTTTACATTATTGTAACTAGATTCTAAGAAAAACAACTTTACTAAATTTCGTTGACTGATATTATTTTCCCTTTTTCAGTTGTTATTGAAAATTCAACTTTCTTCGTATCGTTGCTATAAGCTCTGGTCTCAAAACTGACAATGTTTTCTCCTGTTTCAACGATTTCTGTATACATTAATTGATCTTGTTGGATGCCACTTTCTTGACCTTTTTCATATTGATAATCGTTGATTGCATCCACTATGGTTTGTATCTTCATATTTCGCTCTCCTCTTGTTCCACCTCTTCTAGTTGTGCTTCAGGAATATGCTTATGCAGTACATCTTTGATTTTTACATCATACGTATGAACATCAAATCCCATGGCCCCGCCAAAATCAGCTGCATAAATAATTCCTATAAGATTTTCTTTATCTTTAATTCTCACTTTCTGACCCAATTTAAATCTCATAGGAGGGAACTTGTCGAGTTTTTTTAGATGAGCGAATAGCTGATCTCTTAGCATGTCATCTACAGCATTTTTATATTTTTCTTTTTGAGATAAATCCTTCTTACTTGGTGAATCAATTCGATCTAACTCACTATCGCACTTCAAAGCATTCAACTTTACCTTCGCAGCAATAGGATTACTCTCAACTCTTTGATTATACTTTCGAGAACTTTCATCCTGTCTACGAGTAATTGCATCTACAGCAGTCAAAGTATTCCTTGAAAAACCATGGGCGGCTAGATCTACTAATGTGATATCACTATTTTCTACAACGTCATGTAAATAGCCAACAATTTTTTCTTCGATTGTTTCTCCAGCTTCTCCGACTGCTTTTACATGATCGAAATAAGCGACACCTACTTTATCAAATTGACCTTTATGTGCAGATTTTGCAATTTTCTTGGCCATCAGTAACTCGTTTTCGTATTCATTGGATTTCATTTTTTGTCACTCCGTTTCAAAATTTAGAGCGTTAAATTAATACCACACATACCATTAAACACTCAATCTACTTTTTTGTTTTATGATTTTCAGCTACTTTCTTTTCAGCAACTCTAATCCGTTCAATATCTCTTTTATCAATGTAATCCTTTTTCAAGACCTTATTGACTGTCCCTCTATTCAAACCCATAGAACTCGCTATTTCTCTAATGGAAGTGATTTTATGCGAAGCTAGTTTTTTCTCTAACTTAGAAATAGCTTGTTTATATTTTTCTACGCGATCAAAATCTACCTTTTTGGGTTGGCTAATTCGCGATAAATCGCTGTTGTGTGCTAAATCATTAAGCTTAACTTTTGTTGCTAGTGAGTTTTCACCCACCCGCCTAATATAGGCATTCCAACTTTCGTTATCATTTCGAGTGATTGCTTCAACTGCATTCAGAATAAAAGTTGAAAAGCCATAGCTTTCTAGATCAGAAAATATCATGTCGCTGTCTTCAATGGTATCGTGAAGGTATCCAACGATTTGTTCATTTAGAGTGTTACCCATTTTGCTAACAGTCTTTACATGCTCAAAATAATCTACTCCTGCTTTATCCTTTTGACCCTCATGAACTTTTTTAGCAATTTTTTCTGCAAGTAATAATTGATCGGAAAATTGATTCAATACTCGTTCCTCCTACTATAATCAATTTTTAATTTTGACAGTTGATAGTGTTAAAAAAAGGCGAATCAAAAAAGATGGTTATCCTAATAAAAATCAAACAGCTATGGTAGCATACTACCTATGCTATATTTAGGAATTCTAAATATGCCATTTCTACTATTTAAAAACTGTCTTTGCAATAGCTTTTTGAATCTCCTATCCATTAGAGTCTCTTCTAATATTATTAATACCTTATTACACTCACATCAGACGTATCCATGAATTTTGAAGACATCACCCTATAAGATACTGGATATCCATTTGATTTATCCTCTTCTTCTAACTGTCCTTCATTATTTATTCTGAACATGGTAATTGTGTCCACTTGCAACTCGCTATGTTTTACCCGAATATAGGCGTAACCTTCATGATTTTCTAAGAATAGATCATAAGGAAAAGAAGTTCTTTCTAAACTAAATTGCTTGTCCAGCACCGCACTGACCCAGTCTTTGAATTGTTGCGAAGTTAGTTTTTTAGTATCCACGGCTGCATCGGAAGAATTTTCAGTTGCCCCGGATGATTCCTCTAAAGGGGAATATGCTTCTGCTTTTTCAGATAATATAGCCAATCGATTTTTATATTTTCCAAATTCTCGATTCAATTCCTTTTTACTATACTTTTCTACTGATTCATCTCCAGAATTTGAATATGCTGTTACAGTTAGAAAATCTTCTTCGAAATGAACTCTTTGCGTTGATCCCATTGAGGAAAAACTTACAATCATATCTGGTAGCATTCTTTTCGATAATTGGATTTTAGAACTAGAGCCTGTATCTTCTTCATAAGCATTGATTTGTTCAGTAATCGCTGCATCCATTGATCGGTTCTGAAGATTGGATGATAAAAACAGGGCAACGGCCAGTTCTTCACTAGACAAGGTATTTTGTGTATCATTTTCTTGATCAGTTGAATTATTCTTATTTTCACTAGTGGTAGAAGTCGAGCTAGTTCGGGATAAAGACATACTTGAACTACTTAAACTACTCATTTTGTCGCTAGCCTGTTCTGTTGATTCTGTAGTTGAATTAGAGTCTGATTTTTGACAAGCACTAAATAAAAAAGTACTTAGAATCATAACAAACAATAAATTTCTCTTCCTCATTCTAATCTCCTCATTAATTTACACATAGGTTCGATTTTTGAATCGATATGTTAATCGCTTGTTATTAAATCTATTCTTTCTATATAAGAAAAACACCTAGAAGATTTATTACTCTAATAAGTGTTTTCGTTCGTTTATTCGTTTAGATGATTGTTACACTTCCCACGACATTACGCCGTATGATCCTGCAATTCCTTGCATTAATAATTGGTCAGCATAGTTATCAATAAATGCTGTTGCTTCTGCTTCAGTATCGAATAATTGACTTCCACGTACGATATTTTTGGAAGCATCATCGCCTTCATAGACTGTAAACCAAACAGTATATTTGATTTGCGGTTCCGCAGGTTGTTCTGGTTGCGTTGGTGTTTCGGGCTGTGTTGGAGTCTCTGGCTGAACTGGCGTTGTTGGTTGCTCAGGCTGAGACGGTGTTGTCGGCTGTTCAGGCGTCGGTGCTGGCTGCTCTGTTTGTCCGCCGCCTGTGTTTACTGTATTGTCTACAGTTGGTGATTGCTGCTCTGGAGCTACTTGTTCAGTTTGTGCTACTGATTGACCTGCCGGTTGGTTAGGAACTACTTTATCTGATTCTTGAATCGTTTGCCGATCTGTTACTACTCCATTAGAGTCTTGAACGGTGACCGCATTTCCTTCAAAGATCATTTTATTACCTGCATATATTAAATTGTAATCACCAATGCCATTCAAAGAAGCTAGCTTTTCCATCGTTAAGTTCGTAGCTTGAGAAATCCCACTCAATGTGTCACCCCAAACGATCGTATACTCACTTTTTCCTGCGACATCCTTTTTGATTTGTTCAATTGATCGAGGCTCCCATTTACCGTCAGTTTCAGATGCTTGAATATTCTGTCCGCCCATTAAGAATCCACTACTTAAAAGTACCGTACCGAATAAAGTTACATATCCAATTTTTTTCTTAGTGCTTCTTCCATATTCAACTACTTTGCTTTTTTTACTATGTTTTCCCATTTTCACATTCTCTCCCTCTTAATCTATACTAGGTCTAATTTTTTTCATGGCGATTTGAAGTAACCACCCGAATTTTTGGCCTTCGTGTTCCGCTTTTCAGTTTTTCATTGGCTTTTTTGTAATGATCAAGTTCCATTTTTAAAAATGCTGCTTGATTTTGTTGTTTCTCCAAAGCCCTATTTTGAATTTGAATCTTCTGCTCAAGCTTATGAATTCTTTGTTGCAGCAATCGTTTTTCAATTCCGACTAAACTCTCACAATTTTCTTGACAACCTTCACAAATCGTACAGATTTCCTTATCAATTACTGTTTGTGAAACCGTATAAATACCACACCATTCACAGGTTGTCTCACTAGTAAGCTCACTCTCATACAAAATATTCTGTACCTCAGATGTCAGATTTTCCATGTCTGTATCTAAGGAAATCAAAAGAACGCCTTCCTTTTTCTCCACACCAGTAATGGAGTATCCTTGTGCAAGCAGTTCTTTCTCAGCTTTTACTAAAATCGAGTACCAACCACAGCCGATTTGATGTCCATATCGCATGAGCGCCAAATATTGCAAATTGTTGTAATTGATTGTATGTTCTGACATCAGCTATCCTCCTGATCATATTTTCCTGCTTGTAGTTCTGCTAAAAGAACTTGCATCTTTTCAATTTGAGGTCTTCCTGGCTTTGTCCCATCCAATATCTCTTTTGCATACACCGCAGAAATCCCTAATTTTTTAGCTAGCCATCTACGGCTTTTGTTTTTTAACGTTAACTGTATCTTGATGTCTTCGATCAATTGTTGTGACATTAGAAAACCTGCCCTTTCTCAATAGATTTGTAAGCTAATATAATTAGCTAATTCCAATTGACAGTCTGTATTCAATGGGATACTATTTATTCGTAGTTAAATAAGCATAGAATCAACTCTATTAAATCAACATTTCTTAGTTTGCCGACGCCGAATTGTTTATTTTTATAGGCCTTTTTCTTGTGCTTGTTAGCTTATTAAATTAGCTTACGATACAAATATAATCCAATTCGATACTTTTGTCAAACGTCAGAGTATCATATTTTACAATTATATTTCGTAATCCGTAATCTATCAGGAGGAGAAATATGACGACTTTTGATAAAATCAAAGAATTAGCTCAAAAACGTGGGAAAACACCAAAACAAATAGCTTTAGAATTAAGCTTAGGAGAAAACCTTTTTTATAAATGGAAAAAAAGTAGCCCAACAGCTGATAAATTACAACTGGTCGCTGATTATTTCCATGTTTCTACGGATTACCTTTTAGGAAGAACGGATAATCCATCTGTAAATAATTCAGAACTCCCAGAAGAAATAGATATTAGTGACAATAATATTACTATGGCATATGAAGGTAATACTCTTTCCGAGTCAGAGAGACAAGTGATACTTGCTACTGCCCGCGCTCTGGTTGAACAGCGAAATAAGAATACTAATGAACAAATATAGAATTCGAAGAAATGTGAAGCTTTCACTAAGTAGTAAATATTTATATCTTTCATTTATGAAATTGATAAGCGTGAAAATTACTCACACTTAATTTTTTTACCTTTCGTATCCCCTTCAAAAGCCTTTGTTTTAGAGCTTTTTTTGTTACTCTTTCAGAATATAAAGACAGCTATTCAATCTTAGAAAGAACCTCTGAGATAGACAAACCAATTCCGTTAAAAAAAGGTATATTAAATAAATCTAGTGTAAAACTAATGCACTCATAAACACTGAGGCACAGAGTATCTAGACGACTTTTAGCCCGATTGTTATTCTACAATCAGGCTAAAGTCTTTTTTCGATTATTTACACTTTTCTTGTCTTGAACGTTTGTTGCTTAAGGAAGATGTTCTGGTGTAAGTGGTAAGTTTGACAGTTCCTCAAACAGGTACTGAAGATACCTTGTACTATTGAGAACATTAATCTCAGCTGTTTTAATCACACTGCCCATATCTCCTAATGTCTGTGTCCCACTCAAACTAGTAGAAAACAATTGACTTTTTCTACACATCACCAACTCCTTGATCAACCGATCACTTTGATTGTTCGTCAACTCCAAACGACCATCTTCAAATACCCGCTCCATCGAGATTCGATGTTTCCTCAGGTACTGAATCGCTTCATCTAAATTCGATTTTGGAACAGCTGGAATTCTTGGAATATAAGAATAAATTGGTTGAGTAATGGACGTAATTCTTCTTTTCTGAATGCGCTACTCGTCGGGAATTTTTTTCAAAGTCTTGCTCTTTTTTGAAACAAGTTTTAAAGGCTGCCAGAACATGTTCAGCTGGATATTCTGTCTCTCCTTAAGCTTTGGGTATAGTTGCATAGATTTTTTGCGGCCATAATCCCAACACCGAACAGTGAAAATATTGGGAAAGTCATCATAACCAGTGTAACCGTCGCAATGAAGGTTTCCCCCCATGAGATATCAAGAAATCTTTGGAAATTTCTTTGCTGCGTGGTTTCACTATGATGATAAATCCCAAATTTCAAGTGCAAGTTAGTCACTTCTTGAAAATCACCTTTATTCGTTTTATATTCTTATCAAGAAATGTTTTACTTATTAAATAGTTTACTCAACTCCTCTTGATTTTCCTCAAAGACTTTCAATACGTACTTGTCCCAATGACGAGCATCCGTGGTGGCATCACCAAATACATAATCTTCTTGTCCATAGTCGATAACATCAAAACCTGGAATTGATTTGCTAGCACCCTTTGTCCGATAACTAACGGCAGCTTTCAAATCAAAAGAAATTTTCCCGGTGTCATCTGTGTTAACCCAACTGGTAATATCGGTTCCTGTTGCCTCTGTTGCTGTACCGTTTTCCGTTTGGTCTGTAGATGCAGGTGTCTCAATGTCATTGTCGTTGACATATTTCCCATACATTTGATCCACATAAAGGGAGAAGGTTTCACTCAAGGTTTCAGAAGGAACGTGACCACCATCCCATTGCCACTCAACTTTTGAATCGATCCCTGCCTCAGCCATGGCTAACTCAAGATTCATTGAGCTAAATAAGGACATGTCTCCCTCTGCTGCCCCCATCACAATGCGAACCCAAGTAAGATTTTCAGTCGTCTCATCATCGATATAGTTCAGTGGATTGTATAACTCAACGATATTGTTTCCATATTCGTCACCGGCGGTCACTGCTTCGACGTCAGCTGTATAAGCTTCTAGCATCTCTTCGTAGCTAGCGTAATTGGCAGAATCAGTTAAACTGCCAGCAGCTTGTGTCGTACCACTATCCGGCGTACCAACAACCATTGAATCGCCACTTCCTGTAGGTGCATCGGTTGGGACTTCACCAGTTGGCGGCGTTCCTGAAGGCATTGCACCACTAGGAACTCCTCCTGGTGCACCTTCCATGCCGCCGATACTACCTTTCGCATAGTGCCCTTCAAGAAAAGCTGTTGTTTTTTCTTCCTCCGTTAACGCCGCGACTTCTTCATTAGACAAGGCATTGCCATCAATGTCAAACCATGTCCAGCCTTCCGCATAGTCAAGATTGTCGAGATACCATTGAAGATTCGATCGGAATTTATCCAAGTAAAGGTTCAAATAGGTGCCGTAATATCCATTTGTATCAGGATGATTTTTCAAATCATACTCGATTTTCAAGTCTATCGTATCATCTGTATCCCCATCTTCATTGATATCAAAACCCAATACCGACTCATCAGCACTCAAATCTTGCTCATTAATGTAATTCATGTATTCGTCTGCTAAGTATTTGGCAGTTTGTTTTTGGAAATCTGAACTAAATTCATAAGTGGTATCTAAATAATACTCGAAGGCCATCGATATATCGGCTTCGGCAAGTGGCGTAATCGCACTATAAGCAATACAGCCCCAAGCACCGTCGGAAAGCACATAAGTTTTATCATTCACCGAAACTGCAGTGGTATAACTACCATCTTCATTTTGATAAACGCCCACTGTCCCAGCGGCTATCTCATAGTCATAGAAATCTTCATTGTTTGATGTTGCAGCAAACATCGTTGCATGAGCCCCACCACCAGAGCCACCAGTTGAAACAAAATAATCAACATTTCCTGGAAGATTACCAGCTAAAATATTATATTTCACATAACGTGCGGCATTTTTTTGATCGACTAAACATGAAGGTGCATCCCCAGTGTAAGTCTCATTTCCTTCCTCATCTGTTACGATATCCTGTTTACCACGATTACCACAAGTAACATTGATATAGCCCTCTGCTGCATAAGTTGTCCCTGCTAACGTATTGGTACTTGAACTATAACCAGCGGCTCCTGTATTTAAAATCACTGGAGCTGTGGCTGCCGTATATATCTGTCCATTGGTACTAGTTATTTCAGCATTATAATCAATTACAAGCTGCCCTTTGACGGCGGCTGTCGTTTTATCACTAGTGACATCGACTTTACCATCTTCATCCGTATCAATTCCTTTGACGTATGCAGCTGGCACACAAACCGATACCCCTTGCTGATCCGCTATTTCTGGATTTGTCACGGCTGTCACAATGGATAATACCCAAGCATTATCCGAAAACGACCATTCTTGATCTGCATTATTTGCTAAATTTAACTGCCCCTGAATTTCCTTCTGTTCATCGGTCAATGTGATTTTTTCTGAACTTTCCGTTGTTTTCCCAGTAGTTGTATTAGTTTGCGTATTATCAACACTGTTTTTCTTAACTAGATCACAAGCAGTTAAACTCATCAATAGGCAACTACACAGCAATAGTGAAGCAAATTTCTTCATACATTCATCTCCTAAATAAACGCTAGTTAGCTATTTCTCGAATATATTTTCTCTTAAGAACCTTAAACTTACCTAAACACGCTCTACTAAATTTACTGTAACATCAATTTTTGTTCAGCTATAAATTACCCGCGCTTCAAAAAGTGACTTACTGTTAACTTTTGCTAAACAAAACAGTCCACTTTGTTGAAGCAGCTCTATCCTGTAACCTCTACATCAACAGGCACCTAATCAATAAATAGGTACCCATTAGACTTATCCTGAGAGTCACACAAAATCCTAGTTTTGACTGTACTTATTGTTTAACACTGCTTTATCAGTGTTTCTCTTTCGTTCAGCTCTATGACACACACCTGACAATTTTTCTTAATGTCTTTTCGCAATGCGCTCAGTATCATAGCTTTTGATTACAGCATCATGAGTGGTTTATAGCCTATACTTGCATATCAACTATGGAAGTCCTAATTCAATCTTTTGAAAAGTCTTGCTTTGAAAATACCTTTTCTCCTCTCAAGTTTCCTCGTGCTCAAAATACACTGTTTGATAAGCTTTGTTTATCATTCATGACATATCCGTCGGTGACTGAATATGAATGGTTGGAGAGCCACTTTCATTAATAGTTTCTTAGGAGTTTTTACTCCCTTGATGGAAACTGTTCTGAACCACAGACCGAGCCTATGGTTTCAAAACATACAAAAATAGACCAATCATCGCTTAGATAATTGGTCTCAGCTATTAATATGGTTAATTAATATCCTAATCTCCACTGCCTCATAACTTAATTTGACATTTAAGATAATTAAATTACTGACTTTGGGTTTTCATAAGTAATCATGATTTTACTTAAAAGATCGGTAAAAGACAGAAGTTAATTGGTTTTATAGTCTAATTAAACCCTAGTAGTTAAAGAAAAGAAATTCGAGGTATAGAGAAAAGAAAAACCGCGAAGCAACCACCTATCTAGAATTGATGGTTACTTATACAGTTTATATTACACTTTCTGCAATCTTATTAATTCGTTCCACATCACTTTGATGCTTAAAATTCCTTTTAAGTATTCTATAATACTTGCTCCTTTGGATTCCGTTATTCCTGCAAAATTCAGAAATATTTCCTTTATTTTTATCATTTAATAAAACCTTTGATATCAACTTATCACTTGCTTTTAGATACTTTCCTTTGCCGGTAATATAATTTATTTTCTTTTTTTCATCTCGTAATATATTAGCCACTACTAAAATCACATAATCCCCAATATCCCCATTTTGAATTCTTTGGTTGTCAGTATCGAGTCTAATATCTCGAAACATTTTTTTAGTTTCGTCATCAACAGCATTATAGATTTCTTCAGTTAACTCCGGATCAAAATCAATAATTGCTTCTGCAATTTCTTTTATATTACTTAGATAACTTTTAGAGAATTTTATACTCTTAATAGGATCACAATATTTTTCCTCGCCTGTATCTTTCATATATTCTCATCTCCTCAATTTCATTGTATCATATAAAACTTAAAAGATACATTTTCTAATTATCAATTGGCTACCCTAAATATACAATCACTCTTACGAAGTTCAAGTAATTAACAATTAGGGGTTTTGCTCACTTTTTTACATTCTGTCCAGTCATGTATATTATCATCAATGGATAATTTAGTATTTCCATACTGACAGTACTAAATTCCCCCGTAGTGATAAACACAGTAGCTACGGAGTTACTTTTAACATCCTACGTAATAAAGAAAAACATTTCATCACTAGACTGACTAGAAACAACTGAATGAGATAGAAAAACCAATTGGTTTCGTTTAATTTGATACCTGTTTCAACAACCGATTCTACGTAACCCGCATTTAGAATGGGCTTTAATTCATTGCCGATATCGATCAGTAGTGGATCAGAGTAACCGTCTTGATTGATATGACTGCTGAAATCCGTCGTTCCTTTTTTGACAAATCCGTACTTTCCATACTCTCCATCAGTGACCTTTACCGAAATTTTATAGTTTCCCTTATCCGTCACTGCGAAATAATATTTTCCGTCTTGATTTGTAACGAGTCTGAGCTAAAAGTCTCTTAACTAAAGTAAAAAAATAAAACTCTTCCCTCTATTTTTTGGGATTATAGTACGAAGTGAGAGAAAGCTCGAACGTGGCCTCAAGGACAAAAAAGTTCGCATCAAAAAAACAAGCTTCTTCGTTTTCATTGTTGAATCAGGTTTAAGTATGTTGAGGCTTCGAAACCGTGTATAGAAAATTGGATTTAGAATGACGAAGTGAAGAGCTTTCAAAAACAGAAAACAGGATGAATATGGCAACTGTTGTCGTATTAGATGTTTCAAATGGAAAATGTTTTTGTGTCGCCTATCAAGAAATGACGTGTCTTTTCAAAGAAGAAATCACACATACAAAATATGGGTTTCAAAAATTAATGGCAATGATACAGGATTTGCCTGAGATGCCTGAAATTGTCTTTGAGTCTATCGGGATCTATTCTCATCAAGTAGAAACCTTCTGACGAAAAAACAGTTGATCTATTGAGTTTTAAATCCTCTTCAAGCCAAACAACAGATGGAAAAAATCCCTTAGAAAGTGGAGTACCCACAAACGAGATGCATACAAATTGGCACAGATGCGCTGGAACAATATCTGTACAAAAACTGTGTCGTTTGAATACTGCTATCAAGTTCTTAGAGATCTTTCGCGATTTTATAAAGAGATCAGCCGCATGCACATGAACTTGCACAATACAATCCAACTAACTTTTCCTGAAGTAGAACTTGTTTTGTCCAATAGACTCACTTTTTATGGCTTAGTAATAATTGCTCAATACCCACACCCATCATTGGAATCATTCCAGAACCATTATAAAGAATTAGCTACTACAATCAACCACAAAAAAATCTCAGAGAATCGTGCAAGAAACAAAGCAGAAAAATTAATCGCAAACTCCTAAGATTCGTATCCAATCATTTCGGAACATGCAATTTCTGTTCAGAAAACACGCTATTAGGATGAACAGCTCCAAGTCCTTCTGATACAGAAAGAACTTCTGGCTACTCAAATGATTGAAACGACCAAACGGCTGGAAGAATTTCAAGTAATCGCTAGCTTTTCTGGCATTGATGAACTTAGCGCAGCTCAATTCATTGGATAGTTAGGGGGGCTG
The DNA here is from genome assembly GCF_051713785.1 of Enterococcus sp. DIV0187. NCBI lineage: Bacteria > Bacillati > Bacillota > Bacilli > Lactobacillales > Enterococcaceae > Enterococcus > Enterococcus sp. DIV0187. The sequence continues at coordinate 3,505,139 of NZ_JBIOQO010000001.1, read as the reverse complement.
TGGCGTCTTCCCAAACCTAAACAAGCCAATACCTATATCGGTATTGACATCCAATTTTTTTAGTCAATTCAGCTTTTACACAACCTATAAATATAACAAATAGAAGTTCAACAATTGCTAATGCAATAATTCCCCTATTCAAAGTAGGAATCCTATTTTTTGTCTTTCGAATATAGTTATTATCTATTGAACTGTACTTTTTAACTATTATACAGATGTAATTAAGACAATTAAAATAAAGGTAAAGGAGGATTTTCATGACTATCAGACAATTTCTACAAATGAATCAAAAAAAAATAGCAATATTTGCAGCGTTAGCCCTGTTATTTCTATTCTTCTCTTTTCCTATCATTCATAATTTATCACGGGAAGCAAATGCCGTAATCGGAATTTTTATCGCTTCCTTGTTGCTATGGCTCTCTGTGGGTTTTGATTGGCCTAGCTTGTTGTGTATCGGTAGTATTGGGCTTTTACCTTCCATCGGTATTAATGGGGCACTAGCTGCTTCTTTTGGCTCCAACTCTTTTGTTTTTCTCTTTTTCACCTTTTTATGTACCTTTGCTTTGGTACAGACAAGCTTTATCTCAAGAGTATCTCAAGCTTTTATTTCATCCGATTTTGCGAAAAAAAAAACCTTTCGACTTGGCGTTACAGTTTTTTTAGCCGTTCTTTTTCTGGGGTGTTTTATTTCACCATCCGTATTGTTTTTCTCGATGTATCCCATCATTTGTTCGATCATTGAGTTGTTGGAACTTGAATTTACACTTTAAGTGCAACACATAAAAAATGACTCATAATCAATATCCAACTAGAATAGGTTTGTCGAGAACACTACTAGGAGGAAGACAATTATGAGCCAGTACCATCATCTTACCATACTCGAACGAGAAAGAATCTTTCTACTTCATGAAGAAGGTATTTCTATTAGAAAAAATGGGAACGACATTCACCGTAGCCCGTCTACCATTTCACGTGAACTGAGAAGAAACAAGGAGAAAACCTACTCCCCTTCCAAAGCAGACAAAAAGTATACTTCTCGTAGAAAGAATTGCGGGCGTCATAGCCTTCTAAAAGATCCGCGAATTTGGTCAATTGTTCGTCATTTATTTGTCGATTTTCAATGGTCGCCAGAGGAAATCTCCAATCGTTTGAAGCTTGAACAGGTGGATTTCTCCATCAGTTTTATCACGATCTACCGTGCCATTTACAACGGTATTTTCGATACAGAACCGCTCTCCCCTGGCAATAGAGGGCTGATCCGTTCATTACGCCATCGAGGAAAAACAAGACATACAAAAAATCATGTCGAGGCTCGTGGAAAAATACGGATTACGCATTCGATTCATGACCGTCCAAAATCCGCAGACGATAGAAGTGAGTTTGGCCATTGGAAAGCCGATACTGTAGCTGGAAAAACTGGTGGTGCTTGTTTAGTGACGTTGACAGATCGAAAATTGCGATTCCTTTTAGCAGGAAAAGCGCCGAGAAAGAAAGCTGCTTACGTGAGCGAAAAAATGATTGAACTTTTAAGCAGTATCCCCAATGAGGTGGTTAAAACGATCACTCCAGATAGAGGAAAAGAATTCTCCAATCATTTCGCGGTTACAGAAGCATTGAATAATGTGCCCTTTTATTTTCCAGATCCGCATGCCCCATGGCAACGAGGAACAAATGAAAATACGAATGGTCTTATTCGAGAATACTTACCAAAATCGAAAGAGATGGACACGGTAGATGACACAACGATTTATCGGATGGTTGAAAAACTAAATAGCAGACCTAGAAAGTGTCTAGGTTGGAAAACACCTTATGAAGTCTTCTTTAATAAAGTGTTGCACTTGATTTGACATTTCAAGAGGAAGAAACATCTGCCTTTTCACATTCTTTACAACAATACGTGTGTTGTAAATGAACGAGCCGATCTAACATGGCTTGATGGAAAAGCACCTCTTCGCGAATTTTGGTTGTACCAATATCTGCCATTTGAGTGCCGCATTGGTCACAAATTCGTTGATCCTTTGACAATTCATGGTGTCTCTCTTTTAAGGGAAGATGAGCGATCTTTGCTGCTTTTTTCCCCAGGGTTCTTTTGTGTCCTTTTACTGTGGTTTCTTTTCCTTCTTCTGTTGGTGTAACTGACTCACTTTCTTCACCCACATCAGAAAATAAGTTTAATTGACCCGTCACTTGTGAATCGAGCGTTTCTTTGGAACGGCCAAAAAAGCGCTCCGTAAAATAGTTGATTTTTTCATTAAGTAGATGGAATTCATTCGTCAACGCTTGATTTGATTTCTGTAAATCGGCATTGAATTGGTGGAGCTCCTTGATTGTTCCTGTCTGAGATTCAAGAAGCTGAAGCAGAGCAGTTGCGTCTGGTTCAACGTTATTATTAGAAATAGAATTTGTTGGTAAGGACACTAAATACACCACCATTATTAATGTAACACCTGTTATTATTATACCGTTTAATCGCTCAAAAAAACAGAGGAAACCGCATGTAATCAATGATTTTGCGGCTTTTCTCTGTTTAAAAAATTCCTTTTGTCCCAGCCTTGATTGCTTTGGGTTGGTGAATGTTTAACCCCTCAAGTAGCCAATGAATCTGTTGCACAGACAGTTGGCGAACTTCTTCTTTTTTTCTCGGCCATTGAAGTCGGCCGTTTTCGATTCGCTTATATCCGAGGAAAAAGCCATTCTTATTCCAATAGAGCAGCTTAAACCGATCGCATCGATTACCACAAAAAAGAAAAATAGCATCCTCGTAAACATCCAGCGCATAGTCCTGTTGGATAATTCTTGCGAGTCCGTCAATCCCTTTGCGAAGGTCGGTCTTACCCGTAACGAGAAAGATTTTTTCTACTTTGGTAAAATCGAGAAACATCTTATCCCAACTCCTTCAGAATCGCCGAGAGGATATAGCTGTTTACACCATTGTAGATCAGGACTTCAGAACCATCCTTTTGACGGATACGCAGGACAATTTTTGCGGTGCTGTTCTTCTTCTAATCACGAGCCGTTCTCGATTGATCGTGAAGCTGAATAGGAACGATGTCATTTGTATTTTTCAAAGAACCACCTCCATTACACTTGATAGCTCAAGTATAGGCAGAGGTGAAAACACTTTGTAGGTACCGAGTGTTTAGGCATTTACAAACAGTACGCAAAAACAACCAAATAACTTAAGTCCATTATAGGGCTTAGGTTATTTGTAAGCGTCATATTGTAAGGCGTATTCAAAAGCCCATCAATCATCCTGTATACTTGAGGATGATTGATGGGCTTGCTTTTTCCATTAATAATTGGCCCGGCATTTTTCTTGAATTTCCTGATTCCAAGGCAAATAAGCTGCCAGCGCAGGTTTTGTTAAACTTGGCAGGTTGGGTATCCTTTCAAATAAGTAGATCAGATATTTTCTTGGGTCTAATCCATTTTCTACAGCGGTGCGTAAAATACTTAGAATGATCCCTGTTGCTTGCGCACCTTTTTCACTTTTTGAGAACAACCAATTTTTTCGACCGATGACCAATTCTTTGATGGCTCGTTCCGCACGATTGTTCGTGGTTTCTAATCGTCCATCCTCTAAGAACGTACATAATCCTTCCTTGTGCTTTAACAGATACGCCACCGCTTCTCCCAATTTTGATTTTGAGAGCACGCATAGATTGGATGCCCAAGAAAAGAATTCATCCACGATTGGTTTGATCCACTGATCACGTTGTTTTTTTCGATCCGTTGGATCTAGATGACGTAGTTTCTTCTCTTCTTTGAAAAGAAGATCACAGTAGCGCTCACCTAATAAGGCGATGCTATATTTTTTCGGCTGCGAGCCGATCGCTTCATGAAATTTCCGACGAACATGTGCCCAACAGTAAACATTCTTAACACCAGACATTTTTCCATAAGCGGCGTAAGCATCACTATGCAGATAACCAGTAAAGTGTGCAAGAAAATTCTGAGGGACTTCATGTTTTCGGGATAATTCATGTTGATAAAGTACAACTGGATACCCTTCGGCTTTTCCTGAAGTATAAAGCCAATAATAAGTCGTGGCTTTTGAGACATCTAATACATTGTAGTGCGTCTCATCCGCGTGAATGACTTCTTGGTTTTGTAAGGTTTCTTTTAGTAGTTGGTACAATGGCGACAAGACATAGTCTGTCGCTAGAAGATGCCAATGCGTGATTTTTTGCCGATCCAATGGAAAGCCAAAGGTTTCCATTCGTTCTCTTGCCGATAGGCAGGCACTTTCTTGACATATTTTTCAATCATTGTCTGAGCCACCATCGTCGGGCTCCCAAAACTATTATTGATTAGGGGCTTTGGTACTGGTGCTTTTTTAATCGGCGTTGATCCATTGTCTTTTTCACACGCACAACACTTATAGGCATGTTGGTGAAATAAATTTTTTTCAATATGAGCAGGAATGAATAAAGGTTCTTCACGAACAACGGTGGAGCCAATTTCAGTCATGCGAGTGCCGCAGGCATCACAAAGACAATCTTCACCTTCTAAATAATAGTGAAGATGATTTGCGGGTAAGTGTGCCAGCGACAAGGCTTTTTTTCCTTTTGTCTTTTTCCGCCTAAAGCTCTTTACCTCAATCAATTCCTGGCTTTCTTGACCAGTCTGCTCTGGTTTCTTAAAAGAGTCTGTATCAAAGAGATTTGTCTGTCCATCGACAGAGGGGGTATCCTCTTTTTTTCGCCCATACATTTGACGTTGCAGCGCAAATAACTGTTCTTGTAAGTACCGATTTTGTTCAAGGACGAGTTCAAATTGTTCCGTCATCTCGTAGAGCTTTTTCTCTAATTTCTTGTTATCCAAAAGAAGCTGATTTCCCTTTTTTGCCAACCATTTACACCCCCTGTTTTCCGATATCATCTGTTATTATTATACCATTTTCCTATACAAAAAAGTAGTGGAAACCGCATGAAATCAACGGTTTCTACTACTTTAATAGAAGGCACCCTTGGTGCTGGAATGAATCGTTTTCTTCTTTTCGATCGAAAAGCCTGTAAGCAGTCGCTTCAATTGCCGAACATTTAATTGTTTAATTTCTGACGTGTGTTTTGGCCATTGAAGTCGGCCATTCTCAAACCGTTTGTACAATAATAGAAAACCATCACCTTCCCAGTAGAGTGCCTTAAAACGATCGGACTTTGTCCCACAAAAAAGAAAGAGTGCCTGATCAAAGACATTCAGTTGATACGTTTCTGTGACAAAGGCTGCCAGTCCATCGATCCCTTTTCGAAGATCGGTTTTCCCGCAAACGATAAAGATATTAGGTACGTGAGTGAAGTCGAGAAGCATGGATGCTCAACTCCTTCATGATCGTTGCCAAAATATATTTGTCCGTTCCATTGTAGATGTAAGCTTCAGCTTGTCCCAATTTCACTCGAGCCGCGAGTTTTGATTTCGCTGGAGCAGTTGGCGACATCGGTGGATTTCGATCCACGATCTGAATAGGTACGATTTCTTTTTTCTCCATAGTATGCCTCCTGTAAGTTGATACAGTAAGTTTAACAGTCGGCGAAGGAGAAAACGAGGCACCCTACTATGTGACGTTTACATTTGGTTTGTAGGTACTTGGTGATTAGGCATTTACTTCACAAGTACCAAAATTAACAATTTGTTAATTGGTATTTGTTAACCGAACATGTTATACTGTACTTGCGAAATGTGAAGATTTCGAATGTTAGAGACACGAAAGCCCTACTCCTGCCAGAGTAGGGCTTTTCTTTTCACCAGATGCGACGGCTGGCGCGTGAGTTAAAAGGACAGCTGCATTCAGTTGTCGCCTCGATCACTTAACCAATGATCGACTAGTGTTGTCACTAGAGCCACAAAAAGTGGTGCAACAACTAATGTGAAGAATTCATTCATGTTAGAGACACCTCCCTTGGAGGCAGCTGCCTTTGCTAGTATATCATATGGAATAATCTAGAGGCGATTTACTTTTGACAATATGACCTAGAAAGTGTGGAATGCAACAGGAAAATGATCTGTAAAATATTCACATTTCAAAGTAAGCTAATGAATCGGTTAGACTAGACAGAAAAAATAAGGTGTGTAGAATAATAAAAAACACACTGGAGGATTTTTCATGTCAAGACGTCAACGAAGAACCTATTCAAAAGAATTCAAGCAACAGGTCGTCAATCTCTACCTTGCAGGCAAACCGCGCGCAGAAATCATTCGAGACTATGAGCTGACCGCTTCAGCCTTCGATAAATGGGTGAAGCAAGCACGGTCAACAGGCTCATTCAAGGAAAAAGATAACTTACCCCCGGAACAAGCAGAACTGATCGCATTATGAAAGAAAAACAAACAGCTCGAAATGGAGAATGATATTTTAAAGCAAGCGGCGCTGATTGAAGATGTTAAGACAAGTAATTGATGCCAACAAGCAGAAATACTCGATATCAGCGATGTGCAAAATTCTAACTATTTCTCGTCAAACCTACTATTATCAAGCACAACCTGTCAAAAGTCAAAAACGAGTCTGAGTTAGAAGAAGTCGTACAGGAAGAATTTATTCGTAACCGAAAAGCCTATGACACCCGGAAATTGAAGAAATGTTTAGCAAAGCGTGAGCTTCAACTCAGTCGACGCCGAATTGGTCGAATCATGAAATGTCGCGGATTGACATCTACCTATTCGATGGCTCATTTTAAAGGCCACCAAACAGCTTGTAATGAAACGGAAAAAGCGAATGTATTAGATTGGGCCTTTACACAGGAACAGCCATTGGAAGCAATCGTCACGGATATTACTTATGTTCGCGTGGGGAAAAAGGAGCATTATATCTGCTTAATTCTGGATTTATTTAATCGAGAAATTATTGGTTATTCCTATGGGGAGAAAAAGGACGCCTCATTGGTAAAAGAAGCCTTTGGACGGATCCCTTATCCTTTAACAGACGTCAAACTTTTCCATATCGATCGTGGAAAGGAAATCGATAATCAAACCATTAATGAGATTTTAAATGGCTTTGAAATTACTCGTTCGTTGAGTAAGAAGGGCTGTCCGTATGATAACGCCGTTGCGGAATCAACCTATAAATCTGTCAAAGTAGAATTCGTGCATCAATACCAATTTGAGACACTGGCACAGACAGCTACGTCTAAGAATTGTTTGATTATATCCATTGGTGGAACTACCTTTGATTGCATGGCACATTAGGGTATGAAACACCGATCCTCTTTCGACAACAGAGATTGGCGAAGCGAACCCTTGATAGTGAGCTCGGATCTGATACCTCTGGAGAGGCAGCGTAATTGAATGAGCACGCTTCTGCCAGAAAGAATCCGATCCGATCCGAGAAGGCTGTACCCATGAAAACAAGGTTCTATTCAATAGAATTGTTGTCAAATCAACCAGTTGAAGACGTGTTGTTTTGGAACTAAGTATTTACTTTGTAGCTAACTGCACAAAGATTTCCATCAAGACTTCTTGACTCAGCACGGTGCTTTTCGAGATAACGAACTGTGACAAAAATCGATACCAATTTTCTTGCAGAGACGCAGATTTAAAAAGGTACGAACAATCTCACGATACCTTGGAAATTCTTCATAAACCGCGTGAAGTAATACTTTTACGTCCGTTCTAAAATCCAATTTTTTTTACTATAAGAATCAAAATTTTCGATGACCCTTTTAGCTTTTTTTTCTGATAAATCATATTGAACTTCTGAACAAGCAAAATAAGTCGAAAACGAATCTGAGCTAGAAGCACTCATTCAAGAAAAATTTATTCGCAACCGAAAAGCTTACGACACTCGTAAATTAAAGCGGTGCTTAACCACTCTTGAACTTCAAGTGAGCCGACATAATAATTAGTCGTATCATGAAACAGCGAGGATTACAGTCCACGTATACACACGCTCCTCACTTCAACTTGTAATAAAGTCGGAACGGCAAACGTATTGGATCGTACGTTCACACAAGAAACACCATTAAAAACCATCTTAACTGATTTCACCTATGTCCGAGTCGGGGAAAAATGACATTATGTCCGTCTGATTCTTGATTTATTTAATCGAGAGGTTATTGTTTACTCCTGTGGTAAAAAGAAAAATACGGCGTTAGCCAAATAAGCCTTTGCCCAGATCACGAAAAAGAATTCGCTAACCAAACGAATGACGAAATTTTACACACCTTTGATATCACGCGTTTTCTAAGTAAAAAGGGATGTGCGATTGCAGAGTCTAAATCAATCAAAGGAGAATTTGTTCACCGGTATCAATTTGAGACATTGGAACACGTACGGCTAGAACTGTTTGATTATGTCCATTGGTGGAATTATTTACAGCTGCACAACAACGCTAGTTTATGAAACACCGTTTGGATTTCGACAGCAGAGCTTGGCGCAACGTACCCTTGAAAATGAGCTCGGATTTAATGCCAGCAGGAAATCAGATCCTAAAAGATGCGTTGTCAAGGGCACTCGGAACAACAACACTAAGTTTTCAAGACACCTTAGAATTTTTGTAGGTTTGTCAATGTTGCCATCCCATAAAAAGCTTAGACTCAATGATAGAACTTCTCAATTCGTTTCTTGGTCAGCACCTTAGAAGAATCTATATATACTATTTTTTGAAAATACATATGTTGCAATTCTTCAGGGATATCCCACCCCCGTGTATCTTTCTGAATGATGTTCTTTTCTTTTTTAAGAAATAAATAGGAACATGAAATAAATAGTACTACAAAAAAAAGAATCCGTTTGAAAATTAAAAAAACAGCGCTTCTGCCTTCAAAATCCATTAAGAAGCCACCTATAAAATAATAAATCACCAGTGTAATGAATAGTAAAACTAAATATTTCATCAAATTCATTATCCTTAATCTCTTGCCGGACTTTTCCATGTAGCCTGCCCCCCTTCAAAAATCTTTTTAATCCCTAAAGGGATTCCTATCAACAACGCAATAGTATTTATAAGCCATAAACAAACTATATACCACACAAAAAAAAGAGACACCCCCAATATATTATATTCTATTCGAAAAGTTAACAAAATAGCAATTCCTACTAGGAATATCGATGTTATAAGAAATAGAAAATTAGACGAATAAAAATAAAAAGGAATTTCTTTAGTAAGGACTAGCTTAGAAATGAAAATTGGACTTGATACAAACCAACCTATCGCCCAAAAAGCACTAAGCAGTTGCTCAGCTCCTAATAATTTCAAACGAAAATTTCCTTTAGCAAAAAAAACAAGTGAATTTTTAATTAATACTTCTGTACCTCCTTGGGCCCACCTAATTCTTTGTTTCAACAATTCCTTAATAGTTGATGGAACTTGCATCCAACAAAACGCACTCGGAATAAATTCTACGGACCAACCTCTTCTTTGAAGCTTCCAAGTAATAGAAACATCTTCTGTACTACATTCTTGATCCCACCAACCTACATCTATCAATGCCTCTTTCCTAAATAACGCACACACACCTGATATAGAAAAAATTGCTCCTAAATAATTTTGAACCCTTTTCGTCATATTTATTAAAGTAAGAAATTCTACCGTTTGGATTTTCCCTAAAAAAGAAGATCTATTTTTTACAAACGGGTGCCCAGTTACTGCACCTAATTGACTATTATTTAACATTGGAGACACTAACTGTCGAACAGTATCTTCATTTAATGTAGCATCAGCATCTATACATAACAAATAATCCGCATTACTCATAAGCGCTCCCTGTATTAAGGCATGGGCTTTTCCACAATTAGTTTCTATTAAGCAGGCCCTAATATTAGAAAATTCTATAATCAATTCAGATATCACTTGCCTAGTATTGTCTGACGAACCATCGTCAATAATAATTATTTCATAATTAGAGTAGTTATTGCATTCAATTATTTTAGAAACATGTTTATACAGAACTTTTTGTTCATTGTGGCACGGAATAAGAATCGATACAAAGGGGTACGAACATCCCAGATTCCCTTTATGGGTACTCTTTTTCTGAATAAAGTCAACTATCAAAAAAAAAACATAAATAAAACTCATAAAAAGAGGGTAATAAAGCATTAAAAAAACCAATCTATTCACCTTACTATACTAATTACTAAAAAAAATTTTTTTAGAAAATAAATACCTATGCTAAAAAAAATAGCATACTTACACAAACCAACAGTCTCTTTTAAAGACGATTGGACTATCTGTATAACAAAAAGGAGTAGTACAAAGAAAAATAGCTTCTTTAGAAAAAGAACTATTTTATTCTTATAAAAAAGACTACTTACAGGACCAAAGACTACCCAAGCATTAAATACGGATACTGTTTGCACAATCCCCAAACAAAAAAAAACAAGGAACAAGCGATAATACAATACCCCTTTTTAGAATCATTTACTTTTTTTGCAAAAAAAGCTTCAATAAATAAAATATAAAATATAAAATATAAAACAAAATACAAAGAAGACAAAGTTGAAAAATTTATTAGAGTACAAAAAGAGCTACTCAAAATACCTAAATAAAGCAACAGTATTTTGAGTAAACACCTTTTAAAAAAGCATCACTCATTAATAAAACTCCCTTCCGTTTTATCAATTTGAAGTAATTCTGATTTTTCTATTAATTCCCCATTAGAGAATAGACAAAATACCAACTTATTTTGAGAAGATAGTGGTTTCTGCACCAATGCATCAAGTGTTAAATTATACATGGTATCTAAATCCCCTAAATATATACTCTTTAAACCATCGTGATATGTAGCTACAGGAGTTCTTTCTTGAAGATTTTTACGTAATTCTAAATTTTTAAACCTATTAGCATCTTCACTCTCAATTATAAGAGTAACCTTCTCCAAATATTGACAAGCACTATTTAATCGAACATTTACTAATATATCTTTCTTTGAAATATATTTTCCCCATGAAAAAATCATTTCTTTTTGGGAAGGCTTCCCTTCAGGTAAAGATGATACGTTCAACGTTCCTCCACAAATATCTATAAATTTCTGATCATTTTCTCCCCATACTTTAGGGTTCAATTTAACATTAAAGTGAAAATTTCCCCGTTTAATCGGTTCATTTAATTTTACGTTCACAATATTTGAGCTACTATCTATATCCGCTTCTCCTAAAAGTCTCCCCTTCCTTTTTAAAGGAAAATTACAATCATTGTTTAAAACAAACTCTTTTGGTACACAAAATGAAAAAGATTGTTGTTTAGAATCCCAAGAAACATTCAACAAAATGTTATCTGACATTTTAAATTTCCCTTGGGTTGAAGTCGTCCCATTTCCCAATGAAACCCGCACCCCTTCACTTGCCTCTGACACAACTCCTTTTCCGTACACAGAAATAATTGACAAAGCTACCAACATTAGGCACATACATAGGCTGATCCTTTTTTTTGAAAACACATTTAATCCCCCTCTCTGAAATGTATCCGTTGTAAACTTATCATTGATAAGTTTAACCCATCTTTTTAATCCCTCTCTTTTTTGTCCTAAATGTCAAATTAAGCTGGACAAATTCTCTTCATTCATGTAATCCAAAAATACCTCCAATGGTGTTCGGTAATTCAATGACCTTCTAGGAATATGATTTCTCCTAGAAACAATGGATTGAATAAATGACTCTGGTACGTTGGTAAAATCCATTGCTTTTTTCAAGCCATCTTTTCGCAATAATCCGTTAGAATGCTCATTTAACCCACGTTGTGAAGGTGTACCCTGATCCGTAAAGTAAATATCTATGTCATTGACATTACTAATTGATTTCCAGTTTGAAAATTCTTTTCCACAATCAAACGTGATTGATTTGAACACGTGACAAGGAAACGTTTAAAACCATTGATTCATTCTGTGTTCAATATCTTTTGCCTGTCGGCCATCTGGTTTGAGTGTAATAATCACTTTGGTTAAGCGCTCCACCAAGGTAATAACAGTACTTTTATGTTTCGCACCAATGATTGTATCTCCTTCGAGGTGACCAAATTCTTTGGAATAATTTGAATACTCTTTGTTTCGTTGACGAATCGAGCGACGAAAAGCTTGTTTTCCACGTTTTTCTTGATGTCCATTCGGTTTGCGTTTTCCTTTCAGAGGGAGGGACAACTGTACTCACTCAAAATAATTCTTTGGACGGAACTATTTTGAGTGTAGCACAAATGACTTTTTTAGTTGTCTAGCTCAATTTTACAATTGGCGAATTTTAAAAAGGACAACTTTTAGGTTTGCGAATTCTCAATAAAGCCCCCTCATACCTAGTTCACTATCCTGCCACAATTTTAATCGAAAGAGTTATCGCTCAGAAATTCTGTAATCAAAAATTTCGAATTTCAATGATAACATAACTAGACATATGTTATCATTGAAATTATTTTTCCAAAATATTATGTGCTTCATTTATTTCTGTTGGTGTCAATTCCTGAATATTCTTAAAGGAGACGTTCTTCAAAGCTTTTGTGTCATTTAGCCCAATTGTCATACAATCTTTAAATGATAAGTCTGTTTCTACATTATTCTCTACAAGGTTCAAATACTCCGGATAACTACTAATATTTTTAGCTGTAGCTAATTTCGTAAAGATTGCACTAAGTACTCGCGCTTGCGCTTCTTGTCTGATTGTTTCATTTGAGGCTGTTAAAAAAATCCCACGTAAGTAATCATATGTTGCTTTTCCATCTAAGTGAAGTTCCCCTGTAACAAACGTATGATCATTATAATTAGTAGTTATTGGATTATTTATATCGATACCTTTACATTGATCCACCAATTTTTCTAAGCCTATCCAATCTAAAGACATATAATAATCTATTTTTGTATTGAGAAGTGGCTGAATGGTTTCTATGGTAGATGTGACTCCTCCGTAAGAATAACTATTACAAAGCTTATCAGACTTTATACTTTCTCCAGGAATCGAAACAATAGACTCTTTGGGTAAACTAATGATGTCCGTTCTACTACTTTCTGGATTTACTTTAGCAACAAATACTGTATCTGCATGCATATTTTCTGCTCTTCGTTCGCTTCCCCCCTCACCTTCCTGCGAATCAATTCCTAATAATAATATTTTGAACGACCCATTCTTTTTTAAAGTATTTAAATTGGAACTATAATTTTTTGACTTTACTGGTGTGTAAACTTTTTTAGCAGTTGCAGAAACATCATGGTAAAATATACCAGCTACACTTCCTAATATTATCAAAACCATACCAAAACTTATCAAAAATATCTTTATTCCGGTTCTTTTTTTTAGAGCCATTCTATCTCTCCTAACTAAATTTATACTAACTATTTAATTATTCTATCTCCAAAGACCTCATAATTGTTCTTTGTTTTTTTAAACAAAAATATAAAATAATGGAAAAGATACTACCTGAGCTAATTTCAAAATTGTCACTTTTTTCTTTCCCAATTTTACGAGCTAGTTCCCCTATTTTACTAATGAAGCTTTCTACCGATTCATCCTTTTCAAAAGTAATCAAGCTGTCTGCTCCATCTATCATTGTAGATATTGATTATTTTCTGTAATCAGAGCTGAATTTTTCGATGTTTGAGCAATGGGTTTCCTAGACTCCAAAATTCCTTTTATTGTTCCTCTTTTATTGAAGTCGTTGTTTCCGTTGGTTTCGAAGTAGATTAACCACTTGCGCTTGAAGAACTTAAATTTGTTGAACTAGTAGACGTCTCACTAATTGTCACTGTACTACTTTCCATTGTTGATAAATTTGAATTTATACTTGTTGATTATTTCATTTGCTACAACTTGACTCAGTAATACGATCAAAATCTGAAATGATAATACCGAAATTATTTTAAAAAAGTTTTTTCAATACCTACTCTCTTTTTCCATTTTTTTATTTTTCATATCTTTTTATAGACAAACAATAAATTAGGCATAGAGCGACTACACTGAGACTCGAAATTTCAGCTATACTTAATGTGTCGGTTTGCCAAGAATGCAGCATAATACCTGCCATAATCACAAAACAAATTGGAACAATTCATTTCTACAAGGTCTATTTCCTCCCCTCTAACAAACTTGTTATCAGTATAAAACGATTTCTTCCGTTATTTTTTTAAAAAAATTATCTCCGCAGTTAAAAACTAATATCCTGCTTCTAGAAGCAGTTCTCTTTTTTAAATCAAATAAACTATGAATGATAATAAAGATAAATTCCTGATTGACTACTAATGTCCTTTACTTCATTTCTATCTAAGCTAACTTCACCTGTATATTTTTTAATAAGATAATAGATCTAAGAATTGATCTTTTATTAATAAATAAATTTTTTTTACAAGAATACTGCATATAACAGAGATAACAAAAACAAATATAAAACTAAGAAAACAGTATATAAAACTATGGATATTAATAATACGAAAAAAAATATACTTGTTTAAAAAATTAATGATACATGGATGAATCAAATATATTAGTAAGGAATATTTACTCAATTGAATAACTAAATTTTTAATAAAGGGATTATTTATTAAAACAGGTGCAATTCCATATAGTAAGATGAACAGACTAATAGAAAAACTGAACCTAACAATGGAATTTAGGAATGCCGTATATAGATTACTGTCTATTTTGAGAATAGATATCCCATAGTATAGTCCTAGCATAATAATTGAAACCAAACTAATCTTCTTAATCGCAATATTCTTTAATACTTTCTTTCTTTCTAAATATATCCCAATTATAAATAAAATTCCCCAAAGAAAAGGACTAACAAAAACCAGTTCAGAAAAATGGAAAGTAATATAGTAATTAGAGGCTATTGAAAAGATTATGAATAATAATATCCAAAAATAATAATTAGTATTCAACCACCAATAAAATAGAGGGAATACCGCTATTAATAAAAAGAGAATAACTAAATAATATAAATGATAAGCACCTTGAATTCTTATAAGACTTATCCAAAAATCCACTTTATTTACTAGAGAATAAAAAAAAGTACTAAAAATATAGTAAATCAATAATGAAATTAGTTTTCTGAAGTATTTTGAAAAGTCCCATTTTTTTTTAGAATAGCTTATACTATTTGAATATCCAGATAGTATTAAGAATAATGGGACTGCACTATTACCTAAATAATAGAGAAGATTATTTAATCTTTCTTCTTCAGTAAACCCATTTGAAAATACGTGCATTAAAATTACAAGCAGCATAGCAAAGACTCTAATTACTTCAAGATTGGAATCTTTTTTTAAAGTCATATAAACACCTCTTTTCGGATACAAAATAAAACACCATAAACTTTTTTTACTATAATTAGACCCCACCAAAGAATGGAATAGAATAAGTAATGCCGCGAACATCAAAACAATTCACAAATTCATTTGTTAGAATTAGTTTTACTCCAGAAAATAATTATGTTCAAAAAAACAGAACTTGCATATTCGATATATTCCATTAAATATAAATTAAGTATTGATGTAACATCAAATGTTAATAAACATATTTCTTTTTACTTTTGGAAAAGAATATCCCTTTTCTATTAGAACAGTTTTTCTAATTACAAATCGCTTTGTTCCTCTAGAAATAATCACGGTTCGCTCACCAAATGCCTCTATTCTTCCACTCTCTATAGAACCATCAATTGTATCAGCCTCTATAACATCACCGATATCAAGACAATTTTGTTTTATATTTTCGTCTACTATGGGACTCACCCTCTTCATATATTTATCACTTTCAATTTTATTGATATTTTAACTCCTTTAATAATGGGACTCTTTATTAGAACTACTAAATAATGCAATCTTAGCTTCAATCAAAGAATTGATAGGATTCATATTTTTTCATCTTTCTTTAATTACTTTTGCTGGATTTCCTCCAATAACAACATTCCTTGGAAATTCTTTTCCAGGAACAACAGAACCAGCAGCAATAACCGTACCACTCTTTATATGAGCTCCTGGTAAAATAATAACTCTAGCTCCTATCCAACAATCGTCTTCAATCAAAACTGGTTTCTTTATTGTTCCTCCATTAATCAATTTTGTGTTAGTATTTGTAATTTCATGGTTTTGTGTAAAAATCATAACTTCTGGTCCCATTAAAACATCATTTCCAATTATCACCTTGTCGGCAGCTATAATCCAACTTCTGTCTCCTATACTTGAATTCATTCCTATTGAAATATTTTCTAAATAGGATAATTTTACATAGGGTCTGACATTCGCATTTTTACCAACAAATCCCATATTTTTTTTCAAAAAAAAGTTTTTAAATTGTCTAATTTTTTTTTCTAAACTAGCTAATCGATAAGGAACAAAAAATCTATTTAATAGGTTAAAAAAAAGATAGGCTATAAATTTCATTTAATATCTTCCAATACCAAATTTACTTTATCAATCAATTGCTTATTTACTTTCTTTGCTTCGTAATCTTTCGCTGTATTTACAGCATTTAATTTAATCTCATTTTTACGATTTTCACTTAAGTCATAAAAATCTAAAATAGATTGAGCCAATGATTCAACATTTCTAGGCTCGAACAAAAAGCCATTTTCCCCATGTTTAACATATGTTTTTATTCCACCAAATTCACTACCAATGACAGGCGATCCACAGGCCATTGCCTCTAATCCTACTAGTCCAAGACTTTCTCCGGCTCGAGTACTTGGAAAAAGAAACACATCAAATAAATTATAATAATAAGCCAGTTTTTTTTGATCTAACATTTCTATTTTTTGTACATATCGTTTTAAATTCAATTTTTCAATTAGATTTAAGGCTTCCTTATTTTCTTTTCCACTACCTATCATTATCAATTTAGCTTCTGGAATCTTATTTAGTATCTTAGAAAAAGCATATAATGCAGTATCCCAACCTTTTTCTTTATCTATACGACTTACATATCCAATAATGAAACTATGTGCTTCTTTAGAAACACATACATCTGTATTAAATATATTTGAATCTATACCTGCGGATGGAGAAACAAATGTTGGAACATCTCCATATTTTTCTTTTACAACTTTTTCAAAATATACTGAAGGGACCACTACTAAATCTGCTAAGCGCACCAGATATTTAGTTAAAAAATTAGTTTTTCTTTCTAATTTTTTTTCAGGTGTTACATCACTTCCATGAACGTTCACAATCAATTTAGTTTTTTTGTTAAAAACACATCCCAAAATTAGTGGGAGACTATTATATCCTGCATAATGAACATAAACTAATTCATAACGCCCAAATACAAAATTAAAAAAAACATTAATATAAAAGATTAAATAGCCCAATACTTTCGCCATTATGCTTTCTTTTTTTGTTAATGAAATAACTCTTATTTTGTGTGTTTCTTGCAGTTTTTCACAAAAATTTTTTACGAATACCCCATAATTAGGAGCTTTTGGCGATGGATACATATTCGAAATAACTAAAATCAACTTTCTTCACTCTCCTTATGACCATCTGTACTTATATAAGCTAAACAAATCGCTAAAATTGTTGCGGTCATTGAATTAAACAATACATGTCCCGCAAAAATACTGTATATAAACAGAAGTAATAATAATAACTTAACTGGGGTGTTTATATATCTAAAATAATTTATCAATCCTTTTCTAAAGAAAAAGACATAACTGATTAGGCCTACTAATCCATAAGAAAAGAAGAAATCACACCAATCCATTTCCGTTACAACTCTTCTAATAGGATCCCAAAAATGTTCCAAATTAATAGTGTAACCACCTCCAAAAAGAATGAGATAATTTCCTCCCTTAGAAGAAACTATTGCATCTAAGGTATTTTTTAAAAACATAGAACGACTGCTAGTAATAAAGGTAAGTAGGTTTCCTTCAAATTGATTATAGAAATATTCCCCTCTTCCAAAAATTCCATTAATCATGTCAACAAAAGTGTTATAAAAAAGTACATAACCCATTAATAATATACTTAAAATTAAACCTAAAAATTTAATACGAAAGTGCTTAGAAATTTTTTTACCACCTAAAATTCGTAGAATAAATATACAAAAATAAGTAAGCACGAAGACTAATCCTGTTTTTGTCCCCAATAACAACAGTGAAATGCAGTTTAACCAAAATCCTACGAAATGAATCTTACATTCAAAGAATTTCATACACTGTTCTCCACTTATGCGTAAATCTTGAAAAAAGGATTCACCTGTAAATACTACAAATCCCATTAATATGGCACAAAGAGAATTAACCTCAATAAAATAGCCTTTTGATCCGACCCCTTCACTGAGTTGCGTAAAAAAACTTTCTCCACTTGTATCATAAGTAGCAAATCCAAGCCCAAACATAGATGGAACAATTACTAAAACACTATATAATATAGAAAGAAAACTTAACAATTGAACTAAATCTTTTCGAGTTAAGCGTCCCTTTAAAATAGAAACATTAAAAAAAACGTAATACACAGGTGCTAAGAGTATTCTAAAAATGGATTTCAAATCACTTAAAAAAAATTGTAATTGTCCATGTAAAAAGGTATAATCTCCTAATACTAAAAAAACAAAAAACAAACATAGCAAAAGCATTTCTAAAATTTGCACATAAAAGTAACCCCGTACCAAGCTTATACATATCAAAACCAATAAAAAAATTCGATATAGATCCGAAACATGACATCCTTGAAATGCCCCATTTAATGATTCTACTAACGGCATCATTCCCAAAACACCTAGCGTAAATTTTTCTATTTTCATTATTAGAGCTCCATTGATTTATAATTCATAGATTTTTTTCTCACCTAATGTTACTTCTATTTGTTTTTTGAAATGAACATATTCATTAAAACAAAAAATATATAAAATGATTATGCTTTCTAACGCAACAAACATTAAAAATATAATTAGAACAAATTGTTTCTTATTCAAACTCTTTTGAACTTCACTTCGTTTTGCTTTAGATACCATACTCAATTGATAATTGTTTAATTTTTTAGGTATTCTTTTTACAGCATTTTTTGCAATTAAATTGGATAAATAGATACTATCTCGGCTACTATCTGAAAAAAACTGTACTGAAACAATTTGAGAATTATCGCTAATCAATATCTTTAAATTATTTTTTAAATCATCAAGGGAATATTTTTTATCTAGTTTTGATAAATTTATCTGGTCATGCACATTCATTAAAAATTCGTCAGTATACATATAGATACTATATGTACCTATGTACTTTAAATCAAAAGGTTGCATGGTTGTTTGACGTGTCTTTTCATCTTCGGATATTAATATTTGACTCTTAGCATCATAAATTTTAGGAATAACACTTTCATAGAATGTTCCTACAAATAGTGCAATGCTTCCTGCTATCACCACAATAAGTAAACCAAATTTCTTTAAAGCAAAAAAAACAGTATCTTTTTTAACTTTCATTAGTTTTCCCCTTTGCTTTTTGTCAAAACAACAGAAATATTCTCTATCTTATGATTTTCTTTTAATTCTCTTATATAAAGAAGATATTCTTTTTTGACATTCTTTTTATCAAATATAAATAAACTATCGCAGAAATAATCCTTCATCTCGGTAGCACTTAAAAAATCTTGCGAATTAAACATTAAATAAATTTTTCTATAATTTTTATTCAATTCATGGTTTTCATAACTTTCAAAAAATTTAGAAACATCATCAATAGATAACCTTATTTCTGTTTCATCGAAACTTTCTTGAATATTAATCTTTTTTTCATCAAAAAGGATTGGTAATTTGTTCTTACTTTTCACTATTTTTACTATTAAAGATTTAGTTGTTGATTTGTCTTCAACAACTAGATCTTTTACAAAATTCACACTTTTTTGTTCCAAGATTTTATCCGAATAAAACACAGAGATTTGTTTGGAATCAAAAAAATTTTTTGAAATTTGAGTTATAATTTTCTGTCTTTTATCCCTTTTACGATATGAATGCGTCATCATTGCTACTCCTTATTTCCTTAATTAGTTTAAATAGAAATTGAAAATTACCAATAAAATATCTTCTTAATAACCGACGAGGTTCTTGTTTTACTCGAAATAACCATTCTAGATTAAATTCCTGCATCCATTCTGGCGCTCTCTTTATACATCCTGACAAGACGTCAAAACTTCCTCCTACGCCCATAAAAACTGAGTTAATTTCTTGCTTCATAAAATAATCAATTAAGTACTCTTTGGTTGGGGAAGTAATACCTATAAATACAAAATCAGGTGACTTTTTTTTTAAACTTTGAGCAACCATATCCCAATCTTTCTTTTCAAAATAACCATCTCTATAACCAATAATTTTTAAATTATGGTAGCTATTCTCAATATTCTGTACCATCAATTTTACAACATGCTTTTTAGCTCCTAAGAAAAAAACTGTATATTCTTTCTTTTCACATAATGTTAATAGATTTTGCATCAAATCTATTCCAGCTACTCGCTCAGGTAATTTCTTTTTTAAAATATTTGAAGCTAATACTACTGATGCACCATCCGCATTAATTACTTGTGCATCAGTAATAATTTTTTGGAATCTTTCTGATTCTTTATAAAATTGATTTATTTTATCCGCATTTACTCCTAAAACATGGATAGGTTTTTCTTGTTTTTTTAGCTGACAAATGTATGTAATAGTTTGTTCCATTGTTAAAGCATCAATATCAATTCCAAACATCTTTTTTTTTTGATTCATTAAAAGCATCAATTTTAATACGCTCCTTCATTAGTTAATATAACTTTAATGGTTTTCAAAATAATTTTTAAATCATTGCAAAAATTAATATTATTGATATATATCAAATCAAGGTGTATCATTTGGTCAAATGTTAGATTGTTTCTTCCACTAATTTGCCATAACCCTGAACATCCGGGTAAGACCAATAATCTTTGCTTTTCATATTCCGAATATTCGTTAACTTCTTCTAATAAAGCGGGTCTAGGCCCAACTAAACTCATTTCTCCTTTTAAAACATTTACAAGTTGTGGCAATTCATCAACACTAGTTTTTCTTAAAAATTTACCAACATTTGTAACCCGAGGATCGTTTTTTATTTTAAATTGTTTTCCACTCATTTCATTTCTTTCTTTGAGCAATTCTAATTTTTCCTCTGCATCAAAACACATACTCCTAAATTTATACATTTTAAATGTAGAACCATTTTTCCCTACTCTAGTTTGTTTGAAAATAATTGGTCCTGGCGAATCAATTTTTATTAATAAAAACACTATAAAGAATAAAGGAAATAATATGATTAAACCTATCACACTAAAAATTAAATCAATGCCCCTTTTTCCTATATTGCAGTATCCACTTTTAGACTCCCAAAAATTTTGCTCCAATCTAAATCTACCAACTTTCTTCGTGTAATTTGAACTAAATTTAATTTAAACAAAAACGTGAATAAATATCATTAAGGTTAACTTTTCTCACGGTTGTTCTTTATTAAATAACACATAACTATCATTTGACAAAAGACCATAATAATGAGACGTTCTCAAAAATAGTTGAGTGGATCTTGTTTTAAAGAAATAGAGTGTACAAAAAATAGTAATTTATCGCTGGGCATTTCTGGTACAACTCTGAAGAATTAAAAGCTATCTTTCTTTACCAATATCGCTTTCGTAGTAATAAAAATGATGAATCTGTTCTTGATTATGTTTAATCTACATACTTATTGCTCACCCTCCTTTGATTAAGTAAATCAATTTTATTGTTTCCTTGCCTTACAGGAGTTAAGTATAGAGAAGTTAATCCACATTTTT
The DNA here is from genome assembly GCF_051713785.1 of Enterococcus sp. DIV0187. NCBI lineage: Bacteria > Bacillati > Bacillota > Bacilli > Lactobacillales > Enterococcaceae > Enterococcus > Enterococcus sp. DIV0187. The sequence continues at coordinate 3,483,474 of NZ_JBIOQO010000001.1, read as the reverse complement.
TTCGTAGAATTAACTCGCGTGGTCAAAAAAATAAAAAGTGTTATTTTGTGAAAAAAGGTAGTGAGGAGGCGTGTATGTACGCTCCTCCTCACTACCTTTATATCTTACATTTTTCTGAATTTGATAAACAACCCATCCATGAAATTTTGAATGGGTTTGGGCTCACTCGTTCGTTGATTAAGCAGGGCTGTCTGTATGATAACGCCGTTGCGGAGTCAACCAATATGACGCTTACCGTAAGTGCCTAATCATTTGTACCTACAACTTAAAACCACCTACACGTATACTTGAGCTATCAGGAGAAACGGAGGTGGTTCTTTGAAAGCCACAAATGACATCGTTCCTATCCAAATTCACAATCAATCTAGAGCAGCTCGTGATCAGAAAAAAGAATAGTACCGTAAAATTGACCCTGCGTATCCGTCAGAAGGATGGTTCTGAAGTCTTGATCTATATGGCGTAAACAGCTATATCCTCTCGGCAATCCTTAAGGAGTTGAGATAAGTTGTTTCTCGATTTTACTAAAGTAGAAAAAATCTTTCTCGTAACCGGTAAGACAGATCTTCGCAAAGGAATTGACGGACTTGCCAGGATTATCCAACAAGACTATGAGCTGGATGTTTACGAAGATGCCATCTTTCTTTTTTGCGGCAATCGCTGTGATCGATTTAAATTACTCTACTGGCATAACGATGGCTTTTTCCTGAGATACAAACGAATTGAAAACGGTCGACTCCAATGGCCGAGAAAAAAGGAAGAGGTTCGCCAACTGTCTGTACAACAGATTCACTTTACTGGCTATTCAGCACAGGAAAGCATAGCGCACATCCAATCGTGTATTACCATCACGCCCAATCGCGAGCTGGCGAAGTACCAAAGCAATTTCTGGCAGATTTCAACGGGTATCTGCATTGTGATGGCTACGCAGGCTATCACACGGTGGAAAACGTCACACTCGTTTATTGGTAAATGCCTAATAACTCGGTACCTATAAAGTATTTCCACCTTCATCTATACTTGAGCTATCAAGTGAAACGGAGGTGGTTCTTTGAAAAACACAAATGATATCGTTCCTATTCAACTTCACGATCAATCGAGAACGGCTCGTGATCAGAAAAAAAACAGTCCCGCAAAAATTGCCCTGCGTATCCGTCAGAAGGATGGTTCTGAAGTCTTGATCTATAATGGCGTAAACAGCTATATCCTCTCGGCAATCCTTAAGGAGTTGAGATAAGTTGTTTCTCGATTTTACCAAAGTAGAAAAAATCTTTCTCGTAACCGGTAAGACAGATCTTCGCAAAGGAATTGACGGACTTGCCAGGATTATCCAACAAGACTATGCGCTGGATGTTTATGAAGATGCCCTCTTTCTTTTTTGCGGCAATCGCTGTGATCGATTTAAATTACTCTACTGGCATAACGATGGCTTTTTTCTGGGATACAAACGAATTGAAAACGGTCGACTTCAATGGCCGAGAAAAAAGGAAGAGGTTCGCCAACTGTCTGTACAACAGATTCACTGGCTACTTGAGGGATTAAGCATTCACCAACCCAAAGCAATCAAGGCTGGGACAAAAGGATTCTTTTAAACAGAGTGAAATCGTTGATTTTATGCGGTTTTCTCTGTTTTTTGATGCGCTTAAATGGTATAATAATAACAGTAGTAATAATAAAACGGTGGTGAATTTCTTGTCCTTACAAACAAATTCTTCTTCTAACAATAACGTCGAAGTAGATGTGAATATCCTACTTCAACTCCTTGAATCTCAGACAGAAACGATTAAAGAACTTCAGCGTGCGAATCAAGCATTGAACCAAGAGGTTCATCTTCTCAATGAGAAATTGAGCTATTTTACGGATCGTTTTTTTGGTCGTTCCAAAGAAACACTGGATTCACAAGTGACTGGTCAATTAAACCTATTTTCTGATGAGGTTGAAGATAGTAAGACCGTTCCCAAAATAGAAGAAGGACAAGAAATAACAGTAAAAGGACACAAAAGAAAAATCGGTCAAAAAGCAGCGAAGATCGCCCATCTTCCCTTAAAAGAAAGACACCATGAATTGTCAAATGAGCAACGAATCTGTAACCAATGCGGCACTCAAATGACCGACATTGGCACAACCAAGATTCGCGAAGAGGTGCTTTTCCATCAAGCCATGTTAGATCGGCTCGTTCATTACCAACATACGTATTGTTGCAAAGAATGCGAAAAGGCAGATGTTTCTTCCTATAAAAAAGCCCCTGTTCCAAGACCTGTCGTTTCCAATAGTTTAGGATCAAACAGCGTGATTGCCGAGACCATCCGATTGAAGTTTGGTCAAAAAGTACCTGCCAATCGGCAGGAAAGTTATTGGCAAGAAACATTGGGTCTGGATATTTCCCGAGATAACATCACCAACTGGCATATCAAAGTTTGTCATAACGCCTTAGACAGTGTAGCCCAACGATTAAAGAGTCATTTAACCCAAGAAGAAATTCTTCACGCCGATGAAACCACGTACCGGGTCATTGAGAAGGGCAAGAAAGACACGCATTACTGGCTATTCAGCACAGGAAAGCATAGCGTACATCCAATCGTGTATTACCATCACGCCCAATCGCGAGCTGGCGAAGTACCAAAGCAATTTCTGGCAGATTTCAACGGGTATCTGCATTGTGATGGCTACGCAGGCTATCACGCGGTGGAAAACGTCACACTCGTTTATTGTTTGGCTCATGCACGTCGGAAGTTTTTTGAAGCACTTCCAAAGAACAATAAAAACGAGGAAACGCCTGCTTGGATCGCTGTAAAAATGATCGATATCTGGTTCCGATTGGAACGAGAGTGGGTCGACTTATCCGCTGAAGATCGGCTGAAAAAACGCCAGGATTATTTAACCCCTCTATTCATCAATTTCTATGAATGGCTGGGCTCCTTTACAGCAGTTCCGAAATCCAAACTAGATACAGCGGTCAAATATGCGCTAAAGTTGCGTGGAGGATTTGAGCGGATTTTTGAGGATGGACGCTTGGAACTTAGTAATAACTTAGCGGAGCGCCAGATAAAAGAGCTGGTAATCGGTCGCAAGAATTCTATGCATTCGTGCAGTTTGGAAGGTGCTCGAACTTCGGGAATCATCCTAAGCGTGTATCGAACAGCTGAAGTAAATGGATTGAATCCAGTGAAGTATTTGGAATTTCTATTTGATCGCATTCCTAATCTAGCGCATGTTTCTAATGAAGCGTTGGATGAGCTTTTGCCTTGGCAGCCTCTCGCACAAGCAACGTGCGCCAAACAGTACGCAAAAACAACCAAATAACTTAAGTCCATTATAGGGCTTAGGTTATTTGGTGTGTAGGTACTTGATGATTAGGCATTTACGAACCACCTCCATTACACTTGATAGCTCAAGTATAGGCAGAGGTGAAAACACTTTGTAGGTACCGAGTGTTTAGGCATTTACTTTACCTTTAGTATATGACGCTTACAATACACTTTACTATATTACGTTTACAGTCAGAACAACAACACGGCTAGACAAGATAGCTATCTAGCCGTGGGAGTCTCTCGATTATTCTATTGAATTTCTTCACCAACACTCATTGACGAAGAGTCAATTATAGTTGCTACTAATTTCTTCATTCACAATTAGTGGCACACTTAATATGCCGCCAATTCATATTGATGAGACATAGTCAAAACTTTTATTTTGTATTAATTGGAACAGCTGCCCGAGTAATCTCTACATAAGTTGGAGAATAAAGAACAACATAAACTTTGCTCGTCGTTTTTAACCCCGTTCCAATATAATACTGGAAGGTGCCATTTTTTAATTCTTCACTAGGAACGATTACTTCCATCTTACCATCCACTTCGACACCGATTAATGCGGCTTTGTCGTAGTTCAAGGTTCCTGTTATCTTTTCATCTGTTCCTTCGATATACGGATTGACGTGAGTGATTTCATCCTTCGCTGCCTTTTTAAAAGATACGGCTTGGCGAGTAATTTCTGTATACCCTGCAGTATACAAGACCACTTCCACTTTATCCGTTGGTTTCAACCCTTTTCCAGCATAGTATTGGAAAGTGCCTTTTTTCAATGTATCACATGGCACAATTCCTTTGGATTGCCCATTTACTTCTAATCCAACTAGGGCTGCACTATTATAAATGAACGTTCCTGTCACCTTTTCATCAATTCCCAAAACAAATGGATTCACTCTGACGATTTTATCTCGAGCTGTTTGAACTGGCACTACTTTCCGCGTAATTTCTACACCTCCAACAGTATACAAGACCACTTCGACCTTATCGGTTGTGCTCAATCCATTATTTCCTGGATAATATTGGAACGTCCCATTTTTCAATGTATCACTCGCCATCATACCTAAAGATTGCCCATTTACTTCCAAATCAATCAATGCTGCTTGATCATAAGACACAGTTCCTGTTACCATACCATTCGGTCCTGCAATATAAGGCGTCACATTGGTTATTAGATCTTCCGCTTGCTTAATCGGTACGGTTGCTCGTGTAATTTCACTATAATTGGCTGTATATAACACGACTTCTACTTTATCGTTTGCACTTAATCCATTATTCCCTGGATAATACTGGAAGGTGCCATTTTTCAGCGTATCACACGGGACAATCCCTTTGGATTGTCCATTCACTTCCAATCCAACTAAGGCTGCACTATTGTATTTTATTGTTCCTGTTACCATGCCATTTGGCCCTGGTGCATAAGCGTTTACTTTCGTAATCTCATCGGTTCCAGCCTTTTCAATTGTTACAGACTGACAAGTAATTTCATTCTTGTTCTCATCATAAAGAACAACATAAACTTTATCTGTCGTTTTTATTTTTTTCCCAATGTAATATCGGAATTCACCAGATGTTAATCCTTCCAAAGAAACAATGGCTTGTTTGGCTCCATTGATCTCTACACCAATGTAAGCTGCTTTATCCGCCGTATAAGTTCCTTTTACCACTTCATCTGTACCTACAACATAGGAATCCACTTTCGTAATTTCATCGTTCCCAGCTTTTTGATCCAATAAAGTTTGTGCTTGTGTCACTAAATCTACTAATGTTTGCTTGTTCGTTTCCGTATCTGGTAAAGCTTCAACACTTGATTTTGTAGTGTCAATGGTCGTTTGTGTCACACCAGCATTCAAACTGGTATGTTCGGCACTTCTAAACAAAGCATTCACTTGTTTAGAAATCTCATCCGGCCATAAATTACTTGCATCTAAATTAATATTTCCAAATTTGGTAAAGTTTACTTTCTCTCCATAGATAAGACAATTTTTTAAGCCGTTAAATATGTCTCTCATAGTAGTCACTTTGGACGTATCAAAATTGCTTAAATCCAGATTCGTTAGACTTGAACAATTCTGGAACAGATACTCCATATTCGTCACTTTAGACGTATTCCAATTGCTTACATCTAAAGTAGATACTTGTGGATCACCACTAAACAGTCCATACATATCCGTCACTCTTGATGTGTCCCACTTACTTACATCTAAAGTAGATATTTTTGAACACCTTATAAATAGTCCACGCATATTCGCGACTCTGGATGTATCCCACTGGCTTACGTCTAAAGTGGTTAGACTTGAACAGTCCCGAAACATACCTTCCATACTGGTCACATTGGATACGTCCCAATCTTTGACATTTACCTCGGTCAAGTTTTTACAACCATCAAACAGAAAGCTCATATTCGTTACATTTGAGACATCCCAGGTACTTAAATCTAGAGTTGTTTTCCCAGTATAGTTTCTGAACATTCCGGCTAACGAACTAGGTAATTTCCAGTTGCTTATATCTAAATTTGTCAAGTTATCACAATTTGCGAACATAGCATCCATGTTCGTTACATAGGATGCGTCCCAGCCGTTTAATTTTAATGTAGTCAAACTACTACAATTATTGAACATGCCGCTCATATTCGTTACATTTGAAACATTCCAACTACTCAAATCAAGCGTATCAATATCACATCCATCAAACATCTTCGAAAGATCTACTGTTTTTGATAGATCCCACCCAGATAGGTCAACGAATTTTAACCCTTTAAAATTCGTAAACATCCCAGCCAAAGAAAGTGGTAATTTCCAATTTTTTAAATTCAACTTGGTTAATTTATCACAACCATCGAACACATTAATGACACTCGCATTGGATACATCCCAACCCTCAAGATTTAGTTCTGTCAAGTTCTCACAGCCTTGAAATGCTTTGTCCATATCAGTTATTTTTGATACATCCCAGCCATTTAATTTTAGAACGTTTAAATTACTACAATTTTCAAACATACCTCTTAAAGTGGTCAAATTAGAGGTATCCCACCCAGATAAATCTAAGCTTGTTAGACTTTCGCATCGAGCAAACATAATGTATGTATCAGTCAAACTTGACGTCTTCCATCCACTTATATTTAAGGTAGTCAGTTTTCGATCATTAACAAACATGCGTCTAAATGTTGTGACATTTGACACATCCCAACCACTTAAGTCTAAGTTTGTAATGCCTCCACTCTCCTCGAACATACTCGTCATATCGGTGACATTCGACGTATCAAAATTACTTACATCTACATTTGTTAAAGCTTTACAGCTATAGAACATATACTGCATATAGGTGACATTCGACGTATCCCAATTACTTACATCTACATTTGTTAAAGCTTTACAGTAACCGAACATCCACCTCATACTGGTGACATTCGACGTATCAAAATTACTTACATCTACATTTGTTAAAGCATTACAGTAATAGAACATAGTATCCATATTGGTAACATTTGATGTATCCCAATTACTTACATCTACATTTGTTAAAGCATTACATTTATAGAACATATACTGCATATCGGTGACATTCGACGTATCCCAATTACTTACATCTACATTTGTTAAAGCATTACATTTATAGAACATATACTGCATATCGGTGACATTCGACGTATCCCAATTACTTACATCTACATTTGTTAAAGCATTACATTCACCGAACATCCAAGACATATTGGTGACATTCGACGTATCCCAATTACTTACATCTACATTTGTTAAAGCATTACAGTAATAGAACATAGTATCCATATTGGTAACATTTGATGTATCCCAATTACTTACATCTACATTTGTGAAAGCATAACATCTATAGAACATATACTGCATATCGGTGACATTCGACGTATCCCAATTACTTACATCTACATTTGTTAAAGCATTACATCCATAGAACATAGTCCGCATAGTATTAACATTCGACGTATCAAAATTGCTTACATCTACATTTGTTAAAGCTTTACAATTTGCGAACACAGCAAACATATTGGTAACATTCGATGTATCAAATCCCCGCATATCAATGGTTGTTGCTGTACTACCGTCGAAAAGAGAAGTCCAATCCGTATCTAACACTTTGATCTCTTTGTTCGTTCCAATTGCTGAAAAACTCGTTAAACCTTTTAAGTTCAAGGTATCTGACATTTCCACTAAAGAAATGGCTACGGGTTTATTTTTGAAAGTAGTCGGTACTTGAACATTTGTTTTATCTCCAGTATAGTTCGTAAGCTTATATCTTCCTAGCTGTTCATCCCACTGGCCGGTCCAATCACCTTCAGTTACATCGGTACCATCATCTTGAGGTTGAGCTACTTTTGGTTTATTTTGAGTTTCTGCGGCCTGTTCATTTCTAGTGCTCGACGAAGTTGATTCTTCAGATGACGAATTGTCATTATCATTTTCGTCAGACTGTTCCACTGCGGATTCTACATTTTCACTAGAAACAGTAGACCCATCTATCGAATCAAGAACAGAATCACTGGGCTGTTTGAGCTCTTTTTTTGCATCTTCACCACTTACAGTAGTCGCAGGTGCCTGCTGTACTTGTTCTTCCGCATAAACAGTAACACCTTGTTGTAGTATATTTAAGGTCATTGCTGAAAACATCAGTCTAGAAATAATTTTTTTGTATTTCATTTTTTTCCTCCTTGTTTTTCACTACTATAATAAGAAAATAAGGTACGTTTTCTTACTTTTTTCTAAAATAAATCCTCTTCCGTTCTAAACATTTGAATCTAAACAGAAATTTCCCAACTTGCTGTTCCTGCTTCACCTGCATCATAAAATAAGGTAATCTTTTTAGTTTCTGTAGGAAGTTCAAATGTTGCTGTTCCAGTCAAACTTTTTTCTTTCTCAATCATCTGACCAAAGTTGGTTCCTTTTGAATAGGGTGAAATTTTTTTATCATTGACTTTCACGATAAAATCATTTGAACCGAAACCAACTTCTGTATTTGTTGTATTTTTAGCTGTTAATTTTACTGAAATAATTTTATGCTTGTTGTCACCACCCTTTTTAGCAACTGACACCTTATTAAGTGTTATCTCTAATCCTTTAACGTATTGAGCCTCCTTATTTTCTTTTACTTTTTTATTTTCTACTGCAACTTTATGGTCTTCTTTTGTCGCTTCTGTTGCAGTATTAGCTGTGTGACATCCTGCTAAAGAAAACAAACTTACTCCTAATAAAATGTGACTAACTAATTTTTTATTCATCCTCTATTTTTCTCCTAACTTTTTTACTATTTGTGAAAATATCAATCAAAAATTATTCTCTATTTTTTTATATACATATTCAATGGCTACACTTATTCAACTTTTATTATGCATTTAAAACAAAAAATTCTGTTAGCTGATCTATGAATTGTCTTTATCATATAAAATTGCCTCTAAAATTCGTTTACTGGCATTTCCATCTCCATATGGATTTTTATTATTTATCGATTTATTATAAAAATTTTCATCCATTAAAAAATGTGTCACCATATTAACGATATTATTCGTTTTGGTTCCTACTAAATGCAGATTTCCTGCCATAACCCCTTCTGGTCGCTCAGTTTCAGTTCTCAAAACTAACACTGGTTTTTTCATAAAAGCGGCTTCTTCTTGAACTCCTCCAGAATCTGTTAAAATTAAAAAACTCCGACTAGCAATATTATGAAAATCCACTACATCTAAAGGTTCTATTTTCTTCAAACGATCCGATCTAATTAAATGTTCACTTGCTAATTTTCGTATTTTAGGGTTCTTATGAATGGGAAATATGATAATTATATCTTCATTCTCTTTCAATAATTGGTTGACCGCTCTAAATATATTAATCATTGGAACACCTAAATTTTCTCGACGGTGAACAGTTAACAAAATAATTTTTTTTCCATTACTATTTGTTAAAATAGGATGTTCATAATTAGAACAAATAGTGTATTTTAAAGCATCAATTGCTGTATTTCCTGTTACACAAATTTTTTTCTCATCGTGATTTTCTTTAAGTAAATTTTCTCTATTTTTAGTTGTAGGAGCAAAATACATATCGGCAAGAACATCGGTCAATTGCCTATTCATCTCCTCTGGAAATGGAGAATATTTATCCCAAGTACGTAAGCCAGCTTCTACATGTCCAATTTTTATTTGATGGTAAAATGCCGCTAGTGAAGCTGCAAACGTAGTAGATGTGTCTCCGTGAACAAGAAGAATATCTGGTTTTTCTTCAGAAAAAATACTATCCAATTTACTTAAAATTTTATTTGTAATAGTACTTAAAGTTTGATTAATAGACATAATATTTAGATTATAATCAGGAATAATGTGAAAAGAATTTAAAATACTGTCCAACATTTCTCTGTGTTGACCAGTCACAATTGTCTTCACTTCAAACCTACTGTCTTTTTGCGCCTCAATAACTAAGGGGGCCATCTTTATTGCTTCAGGTCTTGTTCCAAAAACAATAAAAAGTTTTATTGGTTTCATGATTTTTCTCTCCTCTTTGATTTACTTAAAAGAGTCATCCAAATTCTTTTTCGATCATAATCAGTTAATATGAAAAAGAAAACAAAGAACGAATAGATTACTGTATAGCCGATACCAAATAGAATAAATATTTTGACATTATCAATTGGACATAAAAGTTTAAACAATTCACCTATTATTGTTGTCGTAAAGACTACTAAAGTAATTTTGATCATTTTCTGCCAGAATGATCTCATGTTTAATTTTATTATTTTATAATAATAAACATTCATAAATATCCCATTTACAATTAGCATTGTGATTAACGTTCCTAAAACAGAGCCCACGATTCCAAATTTTAATGCTAAGAAAAACGTAAGCAGAATATTTAAAAAAGAAAAACTTAATGCAACTAATGAAACAATCATATGCTTATTAAATAAGCGAATAATTTCCATGCCTATGCTTTGAATGGCAGGAATTATTAATGGAATAATCAATAAAATAGACACAAGATAAGATTGTTCATAAGAACTTCCCACCCATAATTGAATGAAGTAAGTTCCTAAAATGATGAATCCACCAAACAAATAACCTACAATCAGAAATTGGATCTCTCCAATTTGCTCCATCAATTTACTCAATTTTTCAATTTTATTATGTTCATTTCTTAATTTATATACTTGTGGAATATAAACACTTGAAATTGCTGTAGAAATCGTTAAAATATATTCTTAATTTGGTTAGCAACACCATAAATCGATACTTCTTTTGCTCCTGAAGTAATTCCTAAAACAAAATTAGGTAAATTCCAATTGATTACGTCAACAAATTGATTAATAAATATAAATCCTGAAAACAAGAATACTAATTTAAATTTTTTTGTTTTCAAGTTTTTAAAACTAAACCGCATTTTTAAATCAATACAAGCAACTTTACATTTGGCTAACAAAAAAACAAACGTAATAAAAACTTGGATGCACACAACCATAACTACTTTAAATTTTAATAATAGAAAAGGAAGTGTAAGTATTGGAACAAGCAACGTAATCAAAACATCTTGTAGTTTTTGAGTTTTGAATTGTTCATTTGCTAAAATATAGCAATCAAAATAAACTGATGGAAACGTTAGTCCTACATTAATAATCAATAATTTAATCAATTGTTTGACAGTTACTAACTCGTTTGAAGTAAACGATTTACCCAATATGTTATCTACATGACGGAATATGAATATTCCAATACCGAAAGAAAGGAAGGTAAGGAATAAAAAGATCAATAAATACATACCATTTAATTGCTTTAATTTGTCTCGATCTCTAAAATCTTCTGCATAGAACTTGATATAGGCTGTAGAAAAACCTAAATGAAGAACAAAGAGTGTAGTTATAAAAGAGGTCGTCATTTGATACAATCCATAATCAATTTGACCAAGCATACGAATTAAAAACGGTGTATATAGAAAAGCTGATAAATTTTTTAATAAGATATTTAAATAGGATAAAACTATCCCGCTCTTTTTTTGCATAATAACCTAATCGCTTACCGCCTTGTATATTATTATATTTAGGGTTTTAATTTTCCGATTATCAAAAGAGAACCCTAGAAACCTTTGTATCTTTCTATTGGCATTTCCTCATTCCTTACTTAATGGATTGAGAGAGTGGTTCATCTCCTCCTCGAGTTTCTAAAACTCTTACTCGAAAGATTGATCCCTCTTTCTACTAAGCCCTTTGCTAATGAGTTAGATGTTGTAGGCTCTCCGCCTGATCATCTATCCAAAACAAAGTAGTGACTCTTTTCATTTAAGTGGTAATCAATCCAACTATTATTAAGAAGGTGTTCTTATGTTCTATCTTGGTATTGATATTAGTAAACGAACATACGCCGCATCGGTGATGAATGAAAGCTAGAAAGCCCTATTTAAAGGCTTTTCTTTGTTGCAAAATATTCCGACATAAAACGTAACTTTTTAACTGGCCTTTCCCATTATTAAACATTTGACCAGCGTCAATTGAATAGTTAAATTGACTTTTTATTTATCGTTAGACATTTCCGGCACAAATTCAGGAGAAATAAGAGATTGGCTTTATTCCTTTTCCGGTATCGCTTTTTCTTAGTAACAAAAATGATGAACCTGTTATTATTCGTATATAATCTGCATCTCCATCGCTAAACCTCCTTTGATTAAGTAAATCAATTTCGTTGTTTATTTGACTCACAAGAAGTAAGTATAGAGAAGTTTTTCCATATTTTTTCCGCAAATTCAACTCGTATGGTCAAAAAAATAAAAAAGTAGCGAAGAGACATGTGTGCGCCTCTTCGCTACTTTTATTTCTTACAATTTTCTGCTGCTTTAACACTAACTTCTAATAGTAATCCCAATGTTTCAAAGACAAAATTGGTTAGTTCTAGTTTATAATCAATTGTCGTTAGGGAAATATCTGTTCGCTAACTTCCACTTATTCCAGTTAATCTGCTGGCTTATCTAAACTTCAACTAAATAATTCTTAGATGCTAATTAAAAAGACAGTCGCGATTGATAACAATTAGGTCGTAACAATGTACTTAAGATATTCTGAACTTTTTCACAACCAAAGAAAACTCCAGCCTATAGCATACCTAGATACTTGTCCGTTGATCCAGCTATTTCACTACTTTCTTTCTAACGAAATGTAGCTAAACTAGACACTGTCAACTTAAATTTACACTATACTATAAAAACTTTTCATTCTTGAGTTAGTTTATCGGTGTTCATTATTTTTCAGTTTTAATCTACAAATTTATTTTTTGCGATTCCTTTTAGCTCATACTTAAATAACTGAGCACGTATTTTTTGCAACTCCGGCAAATCAAAAATATAGGCTATCTGCAACTTTCGGCAAGCCAACTTATCCAAAATAGCGTATGACGTATCATACAGCAGTAAGTCCTCCTCGCTATAGTCATCTTTCTTACGAGGATCGAATTGATGAATCGTTACCAACGCCCCATATTCATGAATCAATAGTTCCTTGACAAGTAAATAATCAGTATAAAAACTAGTTAATATAAACAACCGCCTTGGCCGCGCCTTCTTACTGAGCAAAAAAAAACAGTTTAGCGGTTAAATACTTGAGGTGATCTTCTGAAAAAATCAATGGGATACCAGTTAATTGGTTCCACTTATGAAAAATATTTCTAATCCGCAGCATTAAAGTCGCCGGCACTTCTACCGAATTCCCCAGTTCGATGTGCTCTTCAGGAATCATCGCTTGTAAGTTAAAAATGTATTTGCGGATAAAGATAATCAGTGCCGCTTCAAACAAAGGTTCATTTTGCAATGTCACACCGAATTCGGTTTCAAATAACCCAACTAATTCACTATAAGCTAGGCGCTTGGAGTTCGCAATCAGTTCAACATATGACTGATAAGTCTCCATCAATTCTTGATCATCGTAATAATTGGCATTCATAATATTAAAGACTAGCGCATAATAAAAAATTTCTGCTTCTTGAATATCTATGTGGACTTCTTGTTGTAAAAACACTTTGATTGGCTCAGCTAAGCGTCGATAAATCGGCGTATTTTGTAATAGTTTCTGTGACATCGGATCAAAGATTACTGGCGTTTTTTTACGACGGTCAAAATCTAGTTGGAATAAAATGCTGGCGTGCTCTTTGGAATAATTTGGAAGAAGGCCTTTTTCGATTTGCTCAACTTCGGCAAATAATTTTTCAAAAGCATAAGTATGATAATCTGAAATCGGAATAAACTTGATACCTACGTTCATTTGAAAGAAAGTCAATAAGAAACGAATCCGGCATTCATTGTTCACCCGTGCTTCATCCGTGACATGAATATCTAGTTCCTCTACGTAATGAATTACACTATTTTTCGTAAATGCCTAATAACTCGGTACCTATAAAGTATTTCCACCTTCATCTATACTTGAGCTATCAAGTGAAACGGAGGTGGTTCTTTGAAAAACACAAATGATATCGTTCCTATTCAACTTCACGATCAATCGAGAACGGCTCGTGATCAGAAAAAAAACAGTCCCGCAAAAATTGCCCTGCGTATCCGTCAGAAGGATGGTTCTGAAGTCTTGATCTATAATGGCGTAAACAGCTATATCCTCTCGGCAATCCTTAAGGAGTTGAGATAAGTTGTTTCTCGATTTTACCAAAGTAGAAAAAATCTTTCTCGTAACCGGTAAGACAGATCTTCGCAAAGGAATTGACGGACTTGCCAGGATTATCCAACAAGACTATGCGCTGGATGTTTATGAAGATGCCCTCTTTCTTTTTTGCGGCAATCGCTGTGATCGATTTAAATTACTCTACTGGCATAACGATGGCTTTTTTCTGGGATACAAACGAATTGAAAACGGTCGACTTCAATGGCCGAGAAAAAAGGAAGAGGTTCGCCAACTGTCTGTACAACAGATTCACTGGCTACTTGAGGGATTAAGCATTCACCAACCCAAAGCAATCAAGGCTGGGACAAAAGGATTCTTTTAAACAGAGTGAAATCGTTGATTTTATGCGGTTTTCTCTGTTTTTTGATGCGCTTAAATGGTATAATAATAACAGTAGTAATAATAAAACGGTGGTGAATTTCTTGTCCTTACAAACAAATTCTTCTTCTAACAATAACGTCGAAGTAGATGTGAATATCCTACTTCAACTCCTTGAATCTCAGACAGAAACGATTAAAGAACTTCAGCGTGCGAATCAAGCATTGAACCAAGAGGTTCATCTTCTCAATGAGAAATTGAGCTATTTTACGGATCGTTTTTTTGGTCGTTCCAAAGAAACACTGGATTCACAAGTGACTGGTCAATTAAACCTATTTTCTGATGAGGTTGAAGATAGTAAGACCGTTCCCAAAATAGAAGAAGGACAAGAAATAACAGTAAAAGGACACAAAAGAAAAATCGGTCAAAAAGCAGCGAAGATCGCCCATCTTCCCTTAAAAGAAAGACACCATGAATTGTCAAATGAGCAACGAATCTGTAACCAATGCGGCACTCAAATGACCGACATTGGCACAACCAAGATTCGCGAAGAGGTGCTTTTCCATCAAGCCATGTTAGATCGGCTCGTTCATTACCAACATACGTATTGTTGCAAAGAATGCGAAAAGGCAGATGTTTCTTCCTATAAAAAAGCCCCTGTTCCAAGACCTGTCGTTTCCAATAGTTTAGGATCAAACAGCGTGATTGCCGAGACCATCCGATTGAAGTTTGGTCAAAAAGTACCTGCCAATCGGCAGGAAAGTTATTGGCAAGAAACATTGGGTCTGGATATTTCCCGAGATAACATCACCAACTGGCATATCAAAGTTTGTCATAACGCCTTAGACAGTGTAGCCCAACGATTAAAGAGTCATTTAACCCAAGAAGAAATCCTTCACGCCGATGAAACCACGTACCGGGTCATTGAGAAGGGCAAGAAAGACACGCATTACTGGCTATTCAGCACAGGAAAGCATAGCGCACATCCAATCGTGTATTACCATCACGCCCAATCGCGAGCTGGCGAAGTACCAAAGCAATTTCTGGCAGATTTCAACGGGTATCTGCATTGTGATGGCTACGCAGGCTATCACGCGGTGGAAAACGTCACACTCGTTTATTGTTTGGCTCATGCACGTCGGAAGTTTTTTGAAGCACTTCCAAAGAACAATAAAAACGAGGAAACGCCTGCTTGGATCGCTGTAAAAATGATCGATATCTGGTTCCGATTGGAACGAGAGTGGGTCGACTTATCCGCTGAAGATCGGCTGAAAAAACGCCAGGATTATTTAACCCCTCTATTCATCAATTTCTATGAATGGCTGGGCTCCTTTACAGCAGTTCCGAAATCCAAACTAGATACAGCGGTCAAATATGCGCTAAAGTTGCGTGGAGGATTTGAGCGGATTTTTGAGGATGGACGCTTGGAACTTAGTAATAACTTAGCCGAGCGCCAGATAAAAGAGCTGGTAATCGGTCGCAAGAATTCTATGCATTCGTGCAGTTTGGAAGGTGCTCGAACTTCGGGAATTATCCTAAGCGTGTATCGAACAGCTGAAGTAAATGGATTGAATCCAGTGAAGTATTTGGAATTTCTATTTGATCGCATTCCTAATCTAGCGCATGTTTCTAATGAAGCGTTGGATGAGCTTTTGCCTTGGCAGCCTCTCGCACAAGCAACGTGCGCCAAACAGTACGCAAAAACAACCAAATAACTTAAGTCCATTATAGGGCTTAGGTTATTTGGTGTGTAGGTACTTGGTGATTAGGCATTTACTATTTTTCAACTCATAAGCTTTTGACATGGAGATAAACTCAATTTCGGCGAATTGATCGACACTACCAAAATTATTTTTCAAGAAGAAGCAACAAGCTCTAACAAACAATGAATCTTTGTATATTCGTTTTAAATATTCTCGTTTGCTACATGTGGATTTATTCAAAATTGAGTATCCTGTTGTTTCTGAGACAATCAAAGGGGGATTAACCGCACAATAATATAATAATATAGATTAATCGCTTTGAAATGGAGCTGTGACAAAAGTCTTGTCATAGCTTCTTTTTCCGAATAAACGGTGTTCCAGAAGTAGCTTCTTCGGAAATAAGCCAAAATTTTACAAAAATTTGAGAAACAATTTTCGGAAATTCCTTCTTATTTCTTGAAGCTGACCACTACTGTCACAACCTCATTCCATATTCTCTATTTGTGTCATTGCGAATTCATCTTTTATTGATTGTGTTGGAACTTCAATAATACATGAAATTTGCAAGGGGATTTTTTATTTTTCTAGGTGGCTAAGTTCATTATGAAATCCGCCAATATTTATCTTTCGATATTCATCCAATGCTTTTTCACCTTCTTCAGTTAGAAAGATAATGTCATTCTCTCTCACTTCTAACCAACCTCTATGCAAAGAGATTCGTAGTAAGTTTCCTCCTTTTCGAGAAGATAAATTTAAACCTTTACATATGCCGGAAACAGTATTATCAGTATTTTGCTTTACATATTCCAAACAATCTACTGGATTCATTTTCATAATCAATTCCTTTCAACTCCTTATATATTAATTAAATCTGTTGTCCCCACTTATCTAAACCTAATGTTTAGATTGAGAGGTTTCTTGCCATCTGCATATTCACATTTTGAACAAATTAAATTTTGTTTATTTTGATAATATTAGGTCTTTACCAGTCAACCTTGTATTGTAATTTAGTAACAAAATTAGACTGTGAGACATTAGGAATACTTTTCGCTAATTTATGGCTATGTAACATATCTTTGATGATTTCAATTTCTTCCAAGACTGTGATGGTTGTATAAAAATTCTGTCCTTGTCACAAAGAAATATCCGTTATTATGCAAGTGGTCCAACAGTTTAACCAAAATACTCACAGTCCATGAAATAGTCGGCTTACGCTTTATCAAGAAAATATTCGAAGGAGTTTCGATAGTGTGGGTCGACGTTGGTAATTGTAAAATGCTCTAAATACTGACTATCTTTATTCAGATAACAGAGTGTCAATTAAAACTTGATGCCTGCTTTTCTTTTCCTAAACCTCACCCAAGGAAAACTTGTCTTGTTAAGTGGATTCGTGGTCGAATCAACAAAGGTAGCCATTAGAACATCTTTACTAATTTTAGCGATTGTATGAGAGAGCGAACTACAGCACAGGAAGTCAATCTCGACTACTGGGTTCATAAATGCATAATTCAATTCGAAAAGCTGAGTAGTTCTTCATAAACAGCGTGTAACATAGGTAGTGAAATTCTGTTTTTTTATTATAAGAATCCTCAATGTCAAATTCAGCTGGACAAATTCTCTTCATTCATATAACTCAAAAATACCTCCAATGGTGTTCGGTAATTCAATGACTTTCTAAGAATATGATCTCTCCTAAAAGCAACGAATTGAATAAATGACTCTGGTACGTTGGTAAAATCCATGTTTTTTCAAGCCGTTTTTACGCAATAATCCGTTAGAGCGCTCATTTAATCTACGTTGTGAAGGAGTATCTGCATCGGCAAAGTAAATGTCTATGTTGTTGACATTACTAATTTCTTTCCAGTTTAAAAATTCTTTTCCGCAATCAAATTTGATTGATTTAAACACGTGACGAGGAAATTTTTAGAACCATTAATTCATTCTGTGTTCAATATCTTTTGCCTGTAAGCCAGTAGATTTTAGCGTGATGATCACTTTGGTTAAGTGCTCCACCAAGAGGTAATAACTGTGCTTTTATGCTTCGCACCAACGATTCTATCTCCTTCGAGGTGACCAAATTCATCGGAATAATTTGAATACTCTTTGTTTCGTTGATGAATCAAGCGGCGAAAAGCTTGTTTTCCACGTTTTTCTTGATGTCTATTTGGTTTGCATTTTCCTTTAACTATAGAATAATGGTTTTTAAATAATTGTATTCCCCAAAAAAAGGGAGCCTCGGTAAAAAGTTAACGACTTTTTTAGAAAAAGTAACTTAATTAATTGCTGTAAATCAACTACTATACCAGCGATTGGATCAAGGGAAACTTCGTTGGCCGAGATCAAAAAAAGAAATTCGTTGTCTTATACACCAACAGATTTGATGGTTATTGGAAGGGTTAAGCATTGATCAGCCAAAAGCAAGTTCTGTTGGAAAACGTGGTATTTTTTAGTCCCAAAAAAATAAAGGAGTAACGACAAGAAGTTTTGGTTTCATGCGATTCCTCCTTCTTTTCGTGTCAATCCAACGGTATAATAATAACAGAATATATATGTAAAGTGGTTTGTTTGCTCGTTTCATCAAGAAAATAATAAAAGTGAAAATAACAAATTCAAACACACAATTAATCACTATGCTTCATGAGCAAATGCACGCAAATCAGGAACAATCAAAAGTAATTGATACACTGACTGAAGAAGTACAATTACTTAGAGAACAAATCACTTACTTGATCAATAAAATCTATGGAAAATCCAGGGAGACAGCGCCAGAACAACTCTCTGGTCAGATAAGCTTGTATCTATTTGATGTGCCTGAAACTCTACCACCTCTTACGGAAGAGATCACCATCAAAACTCATCAGCGAAAAAAAGGGTTGAAAGCAAAGAAACTGGCGGATTTTCCAACGAAAGAAGTTCATCATGAATTACCAGAAGGTGATCGTCTTTGCGGACACTGTGGAACTCTAATGATTGATATGGGAACAAAAAAGGTTCGAGATGAAATTGACTTTCATCAAGTACGAATCGAAACTCTTCAACATGTCCAACATAGTTATTGTTGTAAAGCGTGTGAACGAACAGGTGGACTTCTCAATCAGTTTTATCACGATCTACCGTGCTATTTACAACGGTATTTTCGATACAGAACCGCTCTCCCCTGGCAATAGAGGGCTGATCCGTTCATTACGCCATCGAGGAAAAACAAGACATACAAAAAATCATGTCGAAGCTCGTGGAAAAATACGCATTACGCATTCGATTCATGATCGTCCAAAATCCGCGAACGATAGAAGTGAGTTTGGACATTGGGAAGCCGATACCGTAGCTGGAAAAACTAGTGGTGCTTGTTTAGTGACTTTGACAGATCGAAAATCGCGATTCCTTTTAGCAGGAAAGGCACCAAGAAAGAAAGCTGCTTACGTGAGCGAAAAAATGATTGAACTTTTAAGCAGTATCCCCAATAAGGTGGTTAAAACGATCACTCCAGATAGAGGAAAAGAATTCTCCAATCACTTCGCAGTTACAGAAGCTTTGAATAATGTGCCCTTTTATTTTCCAGATCCGCATGCCTCTTGGCAACGAGGAACAAATGAAAATACGAATGGACTCATTCGAGAATACTTGCCGAAATCAAAAGAGATGGATACGGTAGTTGATTCAGTGATTTATCGGATGGTTGAAAAATTAAATAGCAGACCTAGAAAGTGTTTAGGTTGGAAAACACCTTATGAAGTCTTCTTTAATAAAGTGTTGCATTTGATTTGACAATTCAAGCTATAAAAAAGCACTCGTTCCAAGGCCTGGCGTCTCCAACAGTTTAGGCTCCAACAGCGTGATCACCGAAACGATCCGATTGAAGTTTGGTCAAAAAGTACCTGCCAATCGGCAGGTAAGCTATTGGCAAGGAACACTGGGTCTGGATATTTCTCGTGATAACATCACCAACTGGCATATCAAAGTTTGTCATAATGCATTAGACAGTCTAGCCCAACGATTAAAGGATCATTTAAACCAAGAGGATATCCTTCACGCCGATGAAACAACGTATCGGGTTATCGAGAAAGGCAAGAAAGATACTCATTACTGGCTATTCAGCACGGGAAAGTATAGCCCGCATCCAATCGTGTATTACCATCACGCAGAAACGAGAGCTGGTGAAGTGCCGAAGCAATTTCTGGCAGATTTCAACGGGTATCTGCATTGTGATGGCTACGCAGGCTATCACGCGGTGGAAAACGTCACACTCGTTTATTGTTTGGCTCATGCACGTCGGAAGTTTTTTGAAGCACTTCCAAAGAACAATAAAAACGAGGAAACGCCTGCTTGGATCGCTGTAAAAATGATCGATATCTGGTTCCGATTGGAACGAGAGTGGGTCGACTTATCCGCTGAAGATCGGCTGAAAAAACGCCAGGATTATTTAACCCCTCTATTCATCAATTTCTATGAATGGCTGGGCTCCTTTACAGCAGTTCCGAAATCCAAACTAGATACAGCGGTCAAATATGCGCTAAAGTTGCGTGGAGGATTTGAGCGGATTTTTGAGGATGGACGCTTGGAACTTAGTAATAACTTAGCGGAGCGCCAGATAAAAGAGCTGGTAATCGGTCGCAAGAATTCTATGCATTCGTGCAGTTTGGAAGGTGCTCGAACTTCGGGAATCATCCTAAGCGTGTATCGAACAGCTGAAGTAAATGGATTGAATCCAATGAAGTATTTGGAATTTCTATTTGATCGCATTCCTAATCTAGCGTATGTTTCTAATGAAACGTTGGATAAACTTTTACCTTGGCTGCCTCTAGCACAAGCAGAGTGCATCAAACAGTACGTAAAAACAACCAGATGACTTAAGTCCATTATAGGGCTCAGGTTATTTGGTGTGCAGATACTCAGTGATTAGGCACTTACTTTAGAACCTTTCGCCACCTTCGTATGCGAATTCTAATTCAACAGAACCTTTGCGACATTATTTGAGCAAAAAAACAAAAAGAAAAAAGGAAACGCCGAAGCATTTCCTTTCAGTGATTTAATGAAAACAACACGATTTGACTTAGAGCCAAGATAACTGCCTAGTCGTGTGAGTATCTCGATTATTCTATTGAATTTCTTCACCAACACTCATTGACGAAGACCCCGATTTTTTGAAAAGGAGTGCTTTATTTCATGTAGAATCAAATTTTTATACGTATGCTTATCGGCTATATTTCAGGGTGCTCGAGAAATAAAGCAAGCCAGTTTGACAATCGGCACATCTCACTTTTACAAAATAGTTGCATTTTTTCCCTTTCCACTATTAGTTAGTGTACTACAAATTCTTTCATCCTTCAGGATGAATGAGTTTACGAACTCATGGGTGTTTCACAAAGAGCCTCTTTTTCTGTCTAGTGTAGTTGATTTACAGCAATTAATTAAGTTACTTTTTCTAAAAAAGTCGTTAACTTTTTACCGAGACTTCCCTTTTTTTTTGGGGAATATATCTATATTAAAACCATTATTCTATAGTTAATAGATGAGCTAATTTCATAATTTTAGCTCTTACTACATCACTGTTTTCAAACTATATAAAAAGGAACCCCTCCGTTCAGGTACAATTAGGTTATCTTTGTCATACACGTATTCAAGAAGGCGGAAATGACTATTGTACAACAGTCTATGCTTATTCAGCTAGCTTATAATACCAAAAGATACGCGATCCAACGATTGAACAACTAAAAAATGGGGAGAAATAGTCGCGTAGCTTAAAAAAATATTCTTAAAATTGGACGAGTGTTTGCTTTTCTATAAAAGCGAAATGTGAAATTAGCTCAGGTAGCAAAGTTGACTATAAACTTGCAGTTATTTTATTCTTCGACAAAATTAGTTTATTTACTTGATTCGTAATGCTCTTCAAGTAAATTTTCATAGAATGCAGCTTTGGTAGCTGAAATATATGGATTTAACCATAAATAACCTATGCCAAAAGTTAATGTTGCTAAGATATGCCAGCCTACAAAAGTAAGATCTAACCAGAACAATTTTCTTTTGTACCCTTTCATCATATACCGACTAGCAGTAATCGTGTCAAAGGTTTTGTTTTTTTTATTTTCTTTATTGATGTGATCGTAATAAATAAAATAACTTTGTGAATAAGCATACATCTTTACGATCCCAGGGATAATCAATACTAGCGTCCAAAGGGAGATAAAAAGATTCGTTGTTAATGCCAGTAAAATTACGCCTACTAAAAATGGACGTTGAAATCCTCGCAAGGCGTCTTTCAGCGGATGAATCCGTGTCTTTGTTCCACGAATCAATTCTAGGTATGTCCAAGAAATGCCGCTCATAAATAGGGTACTAATAATTACACCGATTAAACTAGTCCCTGGAAAACTTCCATCTCTTTGTTGTATAACTGGAAAAGAATGAATCCACGTATTTCCTATGGTTGTCTTCATCACCATTAACAAGATAGGTATTCCGATTATCACTAAAACAGCTGCCATAATTAACGTAGGAATCAGATTCAATAGAACGGCATTTCCCCATTTTCCTCTCAAACTAACTTTTGCTTCTTTTTTTAATTCCGCTGTTGTCTTCATAAGCTCAACATTCTCCTTTGATTTAATCTGTGTATCTTCCTATCTTGTGTTTCTTGTCTTGCGAGTAGATTCCCTCTTTCACATGATTATTTGTTTTTGCAATAGTTATTATAGTTTCTCTGACTACTTATTTTTTCGAATAATTTGATCACTCAGTAAAATAGTATGTATACATATTTTGAACCTACTACAGATAGCTTTTATCTATACTAAGGAATGACTAATCAGCGTACTTATTCCTAGCAATCCCTTTTAAATCATAGGAAAACAATTCTTCACGAATTCGTTGTAATTCTGGCAAATCAAAGACATAGGATATTTTTAATTTTGGACACTTAAGCTTTGCCAATAACTCATATCCCGTATCATAAAGTAATAAATCATTCTCTGTATAATCCTCAGAAGATTTCCATGGGTCAAACTGTCGAATTTCAGTTAATGCTCCATATTCATGACTCAATACTTCTTTGGCTAATAAATAATCCGCGTAAAAACTAGTTAACAAATAAATCCGTTTTGGTCGAGTCCGTTTACGTAATAAGAAAAATAATTTGGAAGCTAAATATTTGATGTGATCGTCCGAAAAAATCAATGGAATCCCTGTTTTTTCATTCCACTTCAAGAGAATCTGTCTAATTCTATTAACAATATCCTTAGGCACCTCAACTGTGTTTCCTAATTCAATATGTTCTTCCGGAATAAGCATTTGCAAATTAAAAATACATTTTCGTATAAACGTAATTAAAGAGGCTTCGAATAGCGGTTCCTCGCCTAAGGAAACTTGAAATTCTTCTTCAAAAAAAGCAAGTAAATCTTGATAGCACAAACGGCTAGAACTGGTAATTAACTCTACATATGAATAATAGGTATCTCGATGCTCTTCATCTTCGTAATAGTTGGCATTCATAATATTGAACACTAAAGCGTAATAAAAAACCTCTTCCTCTGGAATATTGACATGTAACTCCTCTTTCAAAAAATGATAGATTGGTTTTGACAATCGCTGATATATCGGGGTATTTTTAAGCAAACTAACAGATTCTTCATCAAATAGAATCGGCGTTTTTTTCTTTCGATCAAAATCTAATTGAAACAAGATACTCGCATATTCTTTTGAGTAATTCGACAACAAACATTTTTCAACCTTCTCGACCTCATCAAATAACTTTTCAAAACGGTAACTGTTGTATTTTGAAATAGGAATGAAATCAATCCCGACTTTCATTTGAAAAAAAGTAATCAGGAATCGCATGCGACATTCATTATTCACAATAGGTTCATTAGTAACCTTTATATCTAATTCCTCTACATAATGAATCACTTTATTCTTTAGTTCATAAGCTTTTGAAACAGAAATAAATTCTTCGTCAGCGAATTTACCAGTCTGAGTAAAATTATTTTTCAAAAAGAAACAGCAAGCTCTTACAAACAAGGAATCTGAATAAATTTGCTTTAAATAATTACGTTTGCTTTTTATTTTTTTGTTCAAAATCGAATATCCTGTTGTTTCTGATACAATCAAGGGCTCGTGTGCCGCACAATAGTACAAATTAATTGATTTTACATCTGATTTTATGGTCGTTGCTGTTACATTGAGCATAAGTGCAATCTCATTAGACGTTAATTGTTCATTTTCCCACAGTAAAGTAATGAGATCTACTTTTCTAGCCAATTCTTTTTCAACATATCTCTCAAACATAATTTCTCCTATCAGTTTATAATAATATAATTATAAACCATTCCACATAATTTATTAAGTTCAAATTATTTCATGCAAAACCAATTACTTAAGTATTACTATTCGAGTCGTTCTGTTTTTAAATGTACTATCACATTATGATTTTTTCATCATACTTAACAATCACTAGCAACTAAGAGTATTGACAGAAGAACAATCTAGATTTCTGCACTCGTAAAACTGTATAAGTAAGATATTTATACTTTTACATTTACAGCACAAACTCACAAAATGAACAGATACAGCATTTTTAACAACTCTACTTTTCTTAGTAATTGCTGTTGAACAACTTATAAAATTGGCTGGACAGAATTTCTTGGGACAGATACTCCCATTTATTTTTGTTTAATTACTTGCACGAACCAGTCTTTTGCTTTTGATCATGCGCATTAGGATCAATCATTGCTGTGTACCAATCAAGAACTTCTTGGTTGCATCTATACCCCTCTCCCCACGTGGTATAGATGCAATCATTTTCAAAACCCATTAAAGCAAATTTATTCTTTAATTTGCTGATCAAAAAGGATAGATGAGAAAGCATTGAATTGGTTGCCTTCTTTTTCCAAAGCTGATAGCAAATTTCATTTCTTGAAACGGTTTGATTAGGATACTTACATAAAATACAGACTAACAATCGTTCTAATTTTGAAAAATTCGGAACCCTATACAATTTCACAAGATTGCTTTTAGGATTTTGTTCATCAACAATGGATAAACACTCAAAATCCGTAAGCAGCTCTCTAATTTCGCTTTTTGTCACATCTGGATGAATCCATCCTTTCAAACCGCAGGATTTCATTTCTTTCATTACTTCCTCTTCTGGTTTGGAGTCGTCTTTTCTAACAATTGAGAAAGAATAAGGCTGAAGTTCATTTAATAAATAAACTACCTCCCTATCGGAAATTGTTTCACTTAAAAGAATCGTATCGTAACAATCCTTGATCTTTTGCATAATAGGTGTAGAAACTTCTTTTAATAATTTCTCTAAAAAACTATTTGTACAAAACACTTCAAAGCTTAACTGTTGAAGTACATTTTGAAATTCCTGATCCACTAAAACATTTTTGGTTAAAAATAAAATTTTCTTCAAGTAAACGTTCTCCTTCTTTATTAATGATTTCTAAAACTATTCTTTCCTTTGATGGTCTTCCAATTCCGCCTGAATCGCCACGATACAAAATACACAAAAAGTTACGAATGGAGCGAAACACGAAATTAGAGTAATGATAAATAGAAGCATATGCTGTCCTTTCTTGTTTAAAACATTTGTAGTAAGTTATATCTCTAACACATTAAAAAAATTAGATAGATTTTCCACATTTGATTTTCTTTAAAATTCTTCACGGATTGACACAAGAAAAGAACATTCTTATCTTGCTAATACAATTCGATTAACACTATCTGTAATACAGGTCTGTAACGAAATTCGCTCTCCACCGTCATCGATTACTCTAGGCCAGGTATCGTCTGTTGGGTTGTCCGCGTTCATGCCATTATCGTTTACGTTCAATACCTCATATACCGTATAAATTTTTGAATGCCCTTGATTATCTACCACAGTAATCGGAGTACCAACTGTGATATTCATGACCGGTGAAAAATCCCCAGGATTGTGACCAATAAAATGAGTGGGTGCATTATCATCCACCGCTCCCGTACCAGTCCACGTACCACAGTCAGCAGCAGGAGCACTTCCTGCCCCATTTGTATGGCTATAAGGAATCGTCACTCCTAAAAAAGACACAGTGGCATTTACCGATTTTTCGAACTTTTTAGATGTAATCCCTTCTTGAGGAATAGCCGCATCATCGACTATTTGATTTTTTGCTTCATTATTTTGCTCAGAACTTACTGATACTGCCGGAGTCTTAGGTTCCGATTTATTTTCATTTTCCACCACAGTGACCTTTCGAACCGCCTTTGTTTCATTCCCTGCATGATCTTTTAGCTTATAGTTAATAGAATAAATCCCCGGTGTACTTGGAACAGTAGCTAGTGAAGCCTGAATTTTATCAGATATATCGCCATCTACATTATCCTGTCCTTTAACTCCTTGAAGTGGTTGAAATAATGCTGCTTGATCAATTGAAAGTGTAGTATTCTCGATATTTTTAATTTCAGGGCTTTGTTTATCCACAACTGTCAGCTCAAATTCTCTCTTAGTTTCATTGCCAGCTTTATCAAAAGCCTCTACCTCAACAATATTTTTACCAAGTCTATGCGTATTCAAATTATGAATATGAATTTTCTCAGAGGATTCTAGTCCGTCATGTCGATCCTCTGCTTTAAAAAGCGTCTCTGATTTAAGATTACTTCCATAACAAACTGTTTTAATTAATTGCGTGATACTCGGTCCAGTTTTGTCAGTAAAAGAAACAGTTGTTTTTATCTTTGTAGTATGAAAAAGACCATCTTTATCGTTAAATTCCACATAGTAAGTTCCCTCACTTTTTAATGGGTTAGGAATTTTTCTGAACCTTAAGTCTCGATCTGCGATCTGATATTTTTTCTCAAGTTTTGTTTTGATCATTGATGCAGAAACCAGCTTTTCCTTTTCTGAATCAAAAGAAACCGTGCATATTCGAACATCGGAAGTTTGTGCATGAAACTCCTTACTGTTGGCAATTACTGCCAAACTTAAAACTATTACTATACTAAACACAACTAAGATCTGTTTCTTCATAATCTTCCTCCCAACTTTGCTATAAAGAAGATTACTCTATAAAAGAAAAAAAATTTCCTTATATTTACACCCTTGGGTAAACGAATAAGTAAGTGATTGCTTTCTAAATAAGTTATTTTTAATAATTTCGCTCCAGTAAATTCAATGGTGTTAGGATGATTTAGTGGACATATTTTTGAGAAGACTATAATATCTTCAAACGAAAGGAAGTTCACCAAATGAAAAAGTATAGTCAAGAAAAAAAGACATGATCCTTCAACTTGTCGCAACTGGCAAACCAGTCGCCGAAATTTCCCGTGATCCCTTGAATATGGCATTGCAGAACAAACAATTTATAAATGGAAGAAAAGCAATCCTCCCGTTACTGGCAGTTCGCTGACTCCCGATCAGATCAAATAAATGGAAAAAGAAATGGCTCATCTGCGTCAAGAGAACGAAATCTAAAAAAAGCAATGGCTATATTCACGAAGTAACTTTACACAGTAAAAGTCTTTTCATTAAAAACGAAAGCGATAAGTATCCGACTCGAATGCTTTTACGAGTAATGGGGGAGGCTCCGAGCACGTAATACAAAGAGCTCAAACATCAGCCAGTAATTGCGAGCTTGAGAACGAACAAATCGATCAGACAATCCTGACACTCTACACCAACAGCAAAAAACGGTATGTTCCATGGAAAACCCATCACCAGCTTATAAAACAAGGCTTTGATTTATTTATCAAACGAGGGCAAAAACGGATGCGCAGTCTTGACATCCATCTCATCACTGGAAAAATATCGACCAATCAAGGCTGCTAATGGCGTTTCTTGATTAAACGTTCGATCTGACTTTCTTACACGCAGAAGGTTCCACGTTGAAATGAGCGAGTGTATACATTGATTGTAATCCTCGCTGTTTCATGATTCACCCGATTCTGCGTCGACTAACTTGGAGTCCAAGATTGGCTAAGTTTCTTTAATTTTCGTATGTTAGAGTCTTTTCGATTACGGAAAACTTCTTCTTGAATGAGTTCTTCTAACTCAGTTTCGCTTTCGTCCTCCTTTGCTTGAAATTTTTGAAAAAGAATTTTTTCACATTTTTTCGGAATCTATACAAAGAGAGGGGCTATTACATAAGCAAAAAAAGATAACCACGAGCCCCTGTTCGGAACTTGTAGTCATCTTTTTGCTAACTTGATCTAATTTCAGAATGATTTAAAATTCGTTTTTTCAGCGTACATAAAAAAGAAACGTCCTCCAATTCGTAAAACAAATGCATGGAAGAATCTTTATGCTAAACACAGTGCTGTTGGATGGATATACGAGGGCTTGAAGGAAAATATAAAGCTAACCACTACCTGTAAACCTGCGACTACGAAAAAAGCCCTCCATCTTTTGAAAGACATGATTAACTAGAAACAGTACTTCGCTCTAATTATTGTGGTTGTAGCCATAAGAAAAATAAGATAGCTGATCTAAAAAATAAGTATTAATCATCGCATCATCCTGAGCTATTAATACTTCAGCTAACTCAAACATGCTAGTTACGATTGAATCTTGAACTTTCCCTACAATCAAATACCCCGTTGAAAAATCTGAGCTGGGAACTATCAGACCCACTAGATTACACATATTCACTACACGAATAAACCCCTTTTTTCCCTGAACCTGCATCGCTCTCGTTTGTTCATCAAAATGTCCAAAAAGGGTCTCTCCGATTCCATAAGTATCAATAGGCCCCTCTTTTGAAACAACAATATCAAAATCAGAAAGAAGCACTTCCAGAGCATTGATTAGATCTTCTCTACTCGCTTCATATTTATAATCAAAATTATGGGGTTCTACTATCATAAATTGATTCTTTGAAAACCAGTCATTTTCAGAAATCTCAGAATCAACAGCAAGCTTAATCGCCTTTTTTTCTAAATCCTCATTTATGAATAGTTTTGAAGCCTTCTTTATTAACTCCAAATCTCTACTGATAAATCCAAGAGACGGGGTAAAAAGAATGCCATCTGTTGATGTCTTTGAAAATCTTGAGTAATCTATCCATTCCGATCCAAGATTAGGATGAATATATCCAATTAAATTCAACGCAGCTGCAGGAGATAGTACTGAACCTCCACCATCTGTTCCAACTCCAAGATCGTTTATTCCATAAAAAACATTCAATGCTGTACCGCTTGATGATCCAGTCATGAATCTTCCTGTAATTGGATTCTTTAAGTCAATATCAATCCCTCTCCCTTTATGACTTACCTTATCAATCGTGTGAAGATGAAACCCATTTTGTTCTAAGTGATTTAGAAATGATTCTGAAATCAACGGTGCTTGCTTGACACCTATATAGTAGTCATTTTCAGAATTGATATTTGTAATGCAATTAGGATAAACGGTAATAACTGATTGAAATAAATTTGCCATTGCCATGCTTGTTTTCAGTGAATACTCTTGAATTCTTTGAAATTCCATATCCATCCCTCCATAAAAAGCTCGATCTACCTAGTTTATCACCGTAGATCGAGTACATCGAATTAGATTGATAATAATTCTGCTAAAAATGATTTCCCATTCTGCGGAGCATCAACATTGAAATAATCAGCAACTGTTGCTCCTACGTCAGCCAGGGTTTCTCGCTCACCAACATATCTTCCATGAATCCCTGGACTATAAATTAGTAATGGTACCCGTTCTCTCGTATGGTTGCTATGACCGATTGTAGGATCATTCCCGTGGTCTGCCATAACAATTAGGATATCCCCCTGATTCAAATACGGAATCAATTCCTTGATTCGTCGATCACTGAGTTCTAGTCGATCTGAATATCTATCAACGTCTTCTGCGTGACCAGCTAAATCTGTTTCTTGAATATTCAACGCAATGAAACCATGTTCTACCGCATTTATTTCTTGAATTAAGTCATCGAAAAGTCTATTTGAGTCGACTCCTGGAAATAATCGTTTACTCTCAGTCTGGATAATATCCGCTACTTTACCAAGAAAAGAGACAGGAATTTCTCCTTTATCTAAAATCGTAGGCGTTTGCACGTTTTTGTCGATACCATAACCTAGATGGACAACTTGATAACCGTGATCATAAACCCCTGATTCAGGAGCATCTACCCCAGCAATCTCATTATTTTTAACCTTTCTTGCCTTCAACAAATTATCCAATGTAATTTGCTGTCCTCCGAATGTTATAACTCTAGACACTTGAACAACCTCTCGAACAGCATGCCCAAGTTTTTTTAGATCTTCAAAACTGATTAAATCTAAACAAGCGGATACATTATAAACTTGCCCATAATCCGTTTCCAGATTATCACCTACGGTTGCTACTTCATTAACCACCAAGATTTGTGTTCCTTTTTCACCTATACGTCTAACATTGTAGCCGTGCTTAATAAGATTTTCTTCAATTTCATCAATTTTCTGATTGAAAGGCTGAATTAAAGGTATTTTAGGTGTGGTTCCCATAATCTCTTGGTGTCCTAAAAAGGAATCTGCTCCGTGATGAGCTAAATTACTGGTTCCATAGTTTGCCTCTTTTGAAAATTTATGGTTGCCTATTTCATATCCAAGAGCATTCATTAACCCTAATTTTTCAAGAGTTGGAATATGAATGGCTTCATTCTTTTGTATAATATGTCCTGCTGTGCTACTTCCGATGTCTCTTGGACGAACTTCCTTTACATCTTCCATCGCTCCAACGCCAAAACTATCTAAAACAATTACGACAAATCTTCCCATTGTTTCACCTTCTAATCAAATTTCCTAGACTGTCATAAATTCCTTCAATTCTTGTTGTTCCTTTTTGAATACCAGATACTACTGCTACATCACTTCTAGTGACAAAAATTTGTGTTCGAAACGCGGCAATAACCGTTGATCCTATCGGGTGCTCATTTTGAGTTGAAAGATAGTAATCAATATTCTCATCACTGAATGAGTTAACAGCATCCCTCACTAAGGTGTCTTCATTTCCAATCAAAGCTGATTCAAAATGCCCTCTACGATAGTAGCCTCCTCCATAAAAATAAGCCTGTCCATCTAAATTATGTGAGACTTCGCTTACATATACCATTGCTGGTTTTTCAGGTAAATCTATTTTGGCATGCAAAGGTGTAGTTCCTGTTAATGCATGTCCAGGCTCCCCTTGTGTGCCTCCAATCCTCTTGATTAGTGGCATGGTTTCGTGACAGGTGGCTGATGGAATATTCACCTCAGTAATTTCAATACCTGATTCTTTAAATATCATTTTTGCTTTTTTTATCGTTTCAACATTCTTTGTCGGTAATAATTTCGATTCACCATCAAAGAGAAAACATGGAAAAGAAGTTACACCTGCAATTTCAACTAAATCTGTTTCATTTGATAAATGAGCGATACTTGGTAATTCATCTAAGTGAAAGCCGCCAAATTGACCTTCATATATTTGGTCATCCTTTTCAATTACTTTGACTAAAACTTTTTGTTTTATGTTCAACTCGATTGCAATATTGATAATTTGCTGTAATGATTCCAAAGAATAGATTGTAATGTACTCTGTCCCGTAAAGCATGATCCTTTTTAAAAGTTGCTGGGGGATTTGAACCAAATGTCCAACATTTCCAAGTGGCAGCCCTTGTTCCATCATGATTAATGCTTCCTTGAAGTCCACAACAACAGCTTTTTCGATTCCTGCATCATGAATTTTTTGCGCAACATATGGATTCCGACCAAATTGCTTTGTCATGTAAAATAATTGAATCCCTTGTTTTTTTGCATCTTGAACAAGACTGATTGTATTTTCTTCAATTGTATCAAGGTCCAAGATATAAGTATCTGGAAGGATTAACCCTTTTTGATGAAGTTCAACTGCTGCATCAATCAATTTTGAATTTCTTCGGGCAGTGACATCTAAAAACATCCTATTCCTCCCTTAGCATATTGATGATATGAAGATAAAAGTAATCTAACTCTGCATCATCAAAGTGCTTATTTGAGGTCATTTCTTGAAGGTCTTGCCATAATTCTTTTGAGTGAAGAAATTTTGCATCTGCTTCAATTTCTGCGCGGATAAACGACTCTAAGTCATTTATGGTCTCGCTTTTCTTTCTACGCATATCAGCCATAGCTAGATGAGTCAAAAAGACATCTGCTTTTTGTTCTTCCTCGATAATGTCATTTTTAAGTAAATAATCTAAAACACTTAAAACGTATTCGTGTGTTTCTTGATCAATAATGTTAGAGCTAAGTAATATTGCTAATTTTTCTCGAATCATGATATTCCCCCTAGTTACTAATAAATTGTTTTATTTATTGAAGGATCGTTTTCATGGCGTATAAGTAAAAATTTTTTTATGGGAAAGAAGTATTTTAAGGAACTAGTACTGAGGAATCATTTTTCCATCACACACTTCTTTTTGAATAAACAGAATTTTTTCCTTGTCTACACTTTTTTGGAAGAATGCTTTCATTGATGAATCATCTTTTTGAGTAATGATTACTGATGTGCTCATATCATTCTCCATTTCACTTTCAGTCAAAGGAACATGGTGAAATCCTTGATAGTTCTTATCACGTATTTCATCAAAGTTCCAGATACCGGCATCAATTTGTCCTTTTTGAAGAGCTGCAATAATTTGATGTCCTTGCATTTCAACGTACTCTACTTGTTCATCTTTAATTATCGCTTTAGTCAAAAGCTGCTGATCAATTGAGCTATAGTCAATGGCTATCTTCATATTCTTTTCAATCTTCTTCTGATTCTTATCTCGAAAAAGCAAGACGTGCTCACTTAGATAAGAATGTCGACCAAAATTAAGACTAATTTCTATTGGTTCTCCATTAGAGATTGCTTGCTCTGCGGCAAATTTCGAAACAACAGCGAAACGGTAAGTTTTATTTGCAATAGAACGTACTCTTTCCTTCGAACCTCGAATATAGGCCAAGTTCAACTTAATATTATTTTCCTTGAACACATCGTAAATTCCAGTAGCCAATCCTTCATAAAGCTTTGAATATGGTAAAGTCATCGTTCCAAGAATAGTGTCTGATAACGCATATTCTTGTAAAATACTATAATCAATGTCTTCAATAAATGTTCCCATATGTCCGTGACTTTTTACTTTGATTGCTTCTACTTCTTTCAAAAATGTCCAAGCGTTTTGTACTGTTCCCCGAGAAACTTCAAACTTTTTTTGATATTCAGTCACACTTAGTACCCGATCACCCTTTTTTTTCTGTAATAGATCGGAAGCCAAATAGTTTACAACAAGTCCCTTTTTCTTTAAAAATTCTTCTCCCATATAAACCCCTCATTCTTTAAATACTCGCCATCGCCTTTTTTAAAATATTGATAATCGTATCCGCTCCCGCTCTATTAGGATTGATACGAATCATTGTGTCTTCTGCGGTAGGATCTGCTTTTCTAAAAGTTCCCGACACCCTATAAACTAACGGTGCAAATTCATATTTAGATTCTGCTCCTACTGGATTTGGTAAAGCTCCAAACTTCGTCGCTGCCTTAATTATCTTTTTTGCATTTGGTTTAGTAATCTTCACTACAATCACTTTTGATTGAGCGTTAACAATAAAGGCTTCTTCCAATCCTTCAATTTCATGGTTATTGATCCGATCGCTGACTTCTTCACTAACTCGCGCTGAAATAGCTAAAGATACTGGAGCATAAATCATGCCTCTTAATACATCTATTGATTCATGGCCTTGAACCTGACCGCCACCCGAGTAGTTCTCTTTCTTCAGTCGTTCAATCGCATCACTGTCTCCAACGATACAGCCTATTCCTTCAGGACCTAACAGCTTAAATGTCGAAAAACAAGCTAACGTTGCTCCAAATTGTGATCCGATTCCCTCTGTTTTTAATGCAGAATAATTGTCATCCGTCACAATAGGTATTTCTTTTTTCAATGAGCGAATATTTGAGATCAAATTTTTCAGATCGTATAAATCATCAATTTTTTGACGGGTTACTTGAATCAAAATCCCATCAATTTTTTTCTCTTTAAGTATTTCTATAACACTATTAAGATCATTGAAATCTGCATAAACTAAGTTTATACCTAGCATATCAATAGAGACTTGGGTTGTTGGATATACTGGAGCATCATGAACCATTAATGTTTTTCCCACTCCGACAACAGCATGTAGCGCAAGTCTAATTGCATTCGTTCCTGAACCACGTACTAGCATAGCAGCTTCAGCACTGAAAAAATCAGCCAATACTTTTTCAACTTTGTTGGTAGTTCTTGGTTGATTCAATCCTTTGACTACTCCGAGATCTCCTCTAGTTAAAATTTCATCACCAGAAAAATGGTTCGTAATTGAATCTACCAATTTGAATTGCAACTTTGTAGCTTCTTCGATTGTTAAACTTTTCAAAGGAAATGCTTCCATAGTGTCGATCCACTCCTAATTCATAAATGTTTGAGGATTATATTGAAGCATTTTTTTGATAAAATGTTCAGAAACACCTATTTCGAGTGCTAATGGGACAAACTTATCTAGCAAGTAAGAATAACCGATTCCACCCTTGTACTCCAAATTCGATTTCCGTGTAATATCCATAGAAAGAAAAACTTTATCATCATATCCTCTTTTTTCTATTTCTTTTAACATCGTAGCTCGTAATAAATCTGGTTGATAGTTTTCTTTACCAACTGTGTCAAATTCAACATACACTCCTTGATCCAACATATGCAAGATGTAATCGACATTTCCTGTTAGATCAACGTGTCCAATAACAATTTTTTCTAAATTCGCATTATGCTTTTTAAAGAAATCAACTTGCTCGTGTCCATAGGTTCCTAAAGTAGTATGTGTAGTAATTGGGACTCCAGTATGTTCTTGAGCTATCACTGAAGCAGTAAAAACCTTACATTCACGCTCAGTCATAATATCTTTACTTGTCCCTATTTCACCAATGATTTGAGCTTTAATTGATGTATCAGCAATTCCACTTTCAATTTCTTTAACCATGAATTCCGTCAATTGATTAACAGTTGCATTTGTTACGAATTCTGGAAGGAATTTATCCTGATAAAATCCAGTAGATTGAACGACATTTATTCCTGATAAATCAGCAACTTTTTGAACATACTCCGGATTTCTTCTCATATCCATATTCGTCACATCAACAATATTACGCACACCTTTAATATACAATTTTTTGTATTCTGAAACAGTTTCATCAAAACAATTTAAATTTGTGTCATCAATATTTTTTAAACGTGATAAATCAATCGTTGTGTGCTCATGCATGTAAGTTATTCCATCAAGTAACATCTAGTTTGATACCTCCTATTTTGTAACAACTGGAACAAATAGCCCAACTAAGTATAGAACATTTACGATTACCCCTAAACTGATTGCTGCAATTGGTCCAACAGCTAATTCTACAACTGGTTTCTTTGCTTTTCTATTTAGCAACATCAAGCCAATAACCCAAAAATAGCCGATTCCTGGTGCGATTTGTTCTGAAGCCGTTGCCCCACCAATTAATAACGCAACCTCTAGAACTTTATTCATCGCTGTACGAATGTGCTCGCCCATTTCACGGATTCCCGGAAATTTATCTAGTGCTTTTGCCATTAAACTTAATAATTGAACTTCCACAAACATTAATACTACACCTACAAAAAACGCTACGATTGGATTCCCATGTAATAAAATACCTGCTACAAACACAAAAGTTGTTCCGGCGGGACTATATACACCTGTAACGATTGCTGTAGAGAATACTAACGGAATGAATCCAATACCTCTAGCAAAAGCTGCTAATGCTGCTTCGCTCATTTTCCCTTCTGAAAGTAAACTTAGAGAAATTGGGTCTCCTGCAATAATCATCAAGCTTGATGAAGCAGCAACTAAACCACCAGTAATA
The DNA here is from genome assembly GCF_051713785.1 of Enterococcus sp. DIV0187. Classification (NCBI taxonomy): domain Bacteria; kingdom Bacillati; phylum Bacillota; class Bacilli; order Lactobacillales; family Enterococcaceae; genus Enterococcus; species Enterococcus sp. DIV0187. The sequence goes on along the minus strand of NZ_JBIOQO010000001.1, from coordinate 3,447,622 downwards.
GAAAGCCAAATCCAGTTTTTCTTAATTCTATTCACTCGTTCCAAAAAAACACTGACAAGATTTTCATTTGAGTTACTACCATCACTTTTTACTTGAATAGCATAAACAATCATAAAGATCATACCAACAAGTAGTGACATTCCTTCAGCACTTAGCGTTAACGTAGCGCCATTTCCTAAGTCAAATGTACCAAACCTTTTTACAATAAACAATGTCAACAATGTAGCGCCAAATGAAATAGCTCCTTTTTTGTAACCATGCTGACTTGCAACAGCCACCGCAGGAAAAATACTAAAACCAATGACAACTGGAGATCCTACTTGAGAAAGTGAATCCATGAAGTTTATCGGCAACATTGCGAATAGATCAACCACTGCCTGAAGTCCCAAAACTAATCCAACGCCATATACTGCACCAACACATGCAGCAATGATCATACCGGTTTTTCCTTCTGGCGCCCATGATCCAATGATATCAGTCATTAATAACACACTATGAACTAGTAGAATGGAAGCACCAATAGAAACAGGTATTCCAAATCCAATAACTAATCCAAAACTTAAAGCAAAACTAGTGGCAGCGATTTCTTTTTTACCAATCTTACCTTCTAAAAACTCTGGCACGATTGGTCGGAGGCCGTCATTAAAGACAGCAATTCCTTTATTTGCTAGCACTGCACACAAACCACCAAGTAGCGCGATTGCAATTAATTCAATAATTTTTGACGAATCCATCTTCTTTCCTCCATTGTCTTTCTATTGTTTTTTAAGTTCGTCCATAATAATTGGAATCACAATTTCTTTATGTTGAGCTGTAAATCCAAAAGCTTGTTTTCCAGAACGAACATTTTCACGAATCTCTTCCTCTGGCATTAGTTTTCCCGGCATTGAAACGGTTACACAATTATCATGACCGAGTAAAGCTAAAGCCATGGCTAAAGCGCCGCCACCACCTGTATTACAGGCTCCAACATAATACTCAGCTTGTCCATTTTTTACAGCCATTGCTGCTTCCAAGTCACTTTTGATCTCAATTTCGTATTGGTTATCACCAAATTTTTCAACCAGCTCCTTCACTTCAGGTTTGTCAATCTGTCCACCTACTACAATTTTTTTCATAATAATTCCTCCTGATCGAATGTACATTTTTTTGTATATTGGTAAGTAATTAATAATTACAAAATGTATTGTAACCGCAGTTAAAATTAATTGCAACCCCTTTCTTTTTTAAATGCTTATTTCATAACAAAAATGAACGTTTTCTAATTCTCATCATCTTTACGGCTAGCTAGTACAAATAAAAAGGAGCACTTAACCGTTCTCAGCTGTTGTTTAAAGTTACTTTGACGCCCCTATTTCATTACAATGAATCGGCTAGACTAGCCAGAAAAAAAGGAGCAAGAGAGCTCAAACTTGTTCCCACTTGCTCGTTTTTCAGACAGCTAAAAATCTTAGCAATTTATTGATTGAAATGCTACTGAGAGATTTCCATCCGAATTGTACTTTCTAACTATCTAGCAAGTACAATTCGATTCACGCTATCTGTAATACAAGTTTGTAAAGAAATTCGTTCACCGCCTTCCTCTATCACACGATTTCAAGTATTATCTGAAAGTTTGTCTGCATTCATTCCATCATCATTTACGTTCAATACTTCATAAACGGTATACGTTTTCGTGTTTCCCTGTTCGTTGACAACGGTAATAGGTGTTCCTATAGTAATATTCATAGCCGGTGAAAAATCTCCCGGATTATGCTCTATGAAATGAATCGGCGCATTATCATCAACAGCCCCTGCCCTAGTCCAAGTACCACCACCCGCACCATTTGCATGAATAAATGGAATCGTTGATCCTAAAAAAGAAAGTGTAGATATAGTTGACTGTTGTTGACCGCCCGTTTCAGACGACAATGTGGCTTCATCGTACGCTCCTTCAACTGAATTGGTATCTGCCGACATTTCATCTTCTTTGGTTGGAGATATTACTGTCTTCTCGATTAAACTTTCCTTAGATGGAATATCTGTTGGATTCAAAACCGTTGTTTTTCTTATTTGAACGACTTCATTGCCAGAATGGTCCTTCAACTAATACTTAATGCTATACCTGCCAGGTTTATTGGGGATCGTATCTGTAGAGACTTGAATTGGGTTTGTCAACTAAACTGTGGAAGTTAAATAGTTAAGAGTTTTTAACAACCATAATTCTCTTGGCTATTTTGAAATCAGACAAATTTTGATTGGACACGTAGTTGAATAAACCTACCGTTGTTACGGAAGGTAGATCGCATACTTTTCAATTCTAGAGGAGAAGGCCTCGTTGATCATTAACTGATTAAGCACCATAGCCCAGTTTTGAATTCGACCACCTGACCACTTCACGTGTAATTCTTTCGTACGTAAATAAAGTAGTTTTAGGAGTGCATTCTCATTAGAGAACACTCCTTTTTTTGTGACTTTTCTGAAGCTGGAGTGGACACTTTCAACCACATTGGTAGTGTACATAATTTTTCGAATGGCACTACCATAATCAAATAGTTGTTCAACATGTGCAAAGTTCCGTTTCCAGACATCTACAGCACCAGAATAATGAGACCACCGATTTTGAAAACTGTCAAAAGCAGCATGTGCAGCGTTTAGAGGCGAAGCACCGTAGAACTTTTTCATATCTCGGCAGACTTCCTTATAGTCCTTACTTGGAATATAGCGCAATGCATTTCGAACAAGATGAATAATACAGCGCTGAACAATTACCGATGGAAAGCTCGCTTTTGCGCCTTCTTCGAGGCCAGAAACACCGTCCATCGAAATGAAAAAGACATCTTCGACACCACGTACTTTCAGTTCATCAAATACTTGCATCCAGCGATTTTTAGATTCTGTTTGATTTAATCATAATACTAAAATCTCCTTATTTCATTTGAAATCATAGCCAAGAATGGTATATACAGCATATTCTTTGGCTTCATAATTTTCTCGTAAAGTAACATACATACAATCAACGAATAGAAAGGCATAGCACTTGGCTAGAGGGCGGGCTTGCCATTCTTCCAATTCAGGAAGGACAGCGTCAGTGACATCTAAAATCATTTCATGGGAAATATCAACGCCATAAATATCTTCGACGGTTGCGGCAATATCCCGTTGACTCATTCCTCGTGCATACATGGAAAGAACCTTCCCTTCGATGTCGGAGACATCTCGTTTTCTCTTAGGAATTAACTCTGGTTCAAAGGAAGCTCCCCGGTCTCTAGGAACATCAATAGCTACTTCACCAAAACTAGTTTTAAGCGTTTTATTTTCATAGCCATTTCGACGATTATCGTGTTCCTTAGGCTCTTTAGAATGGGCATCATAACCTAAATGGTTATTCAATTCTCCTTGAAGCATTTTTTCAAAAAGGGGACCAAACACCTCTTTCAAAGCATCTTGCATGTCATCGACAGATTCAGGTTGATAGACATTCAGAATGGATTCAGCTAACTTTTCGGCATCAGGATTTCTTTTCTTTCTAGCCATCGTGTACTCACCTATTGATCTTATTTTAGAAAAAGAAAAACCGCGAAGCAACCACCTGCCTAGGATTAATGGCTACTTACACGGTTTATATTACACTCTCCATCTAAAGCAGAAAATCAATTCTACCTTAGATGTTCTTATATCACTCTATCAGTCCTATTGACAAAGGGCCGTTAAATGGTTACTTACGCGTTTTATATTGCACTCTAGTTTTCTGTGTTTGGACTATGAAGCACTTTTCTTGCAATTTTCTCAACCCGCTCAACATCACTTTGGTGCTTCAAATTTCTTCTTAGTATTCTGTAATACTTGCTCCTGTGGATTCTGTTATTCCTGCAAAATTCAGAAATATTTCCTTTATTTTTATCATTTAATAAAACCTTTGATATCAACTTATCACTTGCTTTTAGATACTTTCCTTTGCCAGTAACATAATTTATTTTCTTTTTTTCATCTCGTAATATATTAGCCACTACTCAAATCACATAATCCCCAATTTGAATGTTTTGGTTGGCTGTATTGAGTCTGATATCTCGAAACATTTTTTCAGTTTCGTCATCAGCAGCATTATAGATTTCTTTAGTTAACTCCGGATCATAATCAATAATTGCTTCTGCAATTCCTTTTATTTGATTTAAATGGTTTTTAGAGAATTTTATCTTCTTAATAGGATCACAATATTTTTTCTCGCCCGTATTATTCATGTATTCTCATCCCTTCGATTGAATTGTATCATATAAAACTTAAACGATACATCTAATGGTTAGTCTTTATCTTACCTAAATGTATAATCACTCTTCCAAAGCCCAAGTCCTTAGCAATTAGGATTTTGGCTTCACTTTTTCATCTTTTGTCCAGTCACACCTATCATCAATAGAAATGGTACGCTAGCGAGCATTTCCATACTGGCAGTACCAAATCTACCTGTAGTGATATACACAGTAATTACAGAGTTACTTCTAATTCACCCACTTACGCATTAAAGAAAAACGTTTCAATACTAGACTGACTAGAAGCAACAGAATGAGATAGAAAAACCAATTGGTTTCGTTTAATTTGATACCTGCTTCAACAACCGATTCTACGTAACCCGCATTTAGAATGGGCTTTAATTCATTGCCGATATCGATCAGTAGTGGATCAGAGTAACCGTCTTGATTGATATGACTGCTGAAGTCCGTCGTTCCTTTTTTGACAAATCCGTACTTTCCATATTCTCCATCAGTGACCTTTACCGAAATTTTATAGGTTCCCTTATCCGTCACTGCGAAATAATATTTTCCGTCTTGATTTGTAACGGTGGATTCCACCTTCTCATATCCATCATTCTCTTTCTTGTACAATGTGACCGTGCGATTTTCTAATATCTCGTTTGAATCATAAATGCTGTTTCTATTACTATCAAGAAAAACAGTACCAGAAAGAGTCGTAGGTGGACCCCAGATAGCATAAAGATATTTGTCGCTATCCATTGTTATCGAATCGGTTCCTTCTGTGCTATATCTTGTGCCAGTGCCATCAGAACTTTCACTCCAATATAAAAAGACATAGTTCTCTGATGGCGGTGTAAAGTTTAAATCCTTTTCTGAACGGATCGTCGCAATTTCCGCCGTTTCTCCATCAAGATACCTTTCCTCATAAGGAAGACCGCCACCGCCATTTGGATCGTAAACAATTTTCACAGAATCTGGAAAATAGTTTACCTGATAGTCATTAAGATACGTCTTATCGAACTTTAATTCACCAGTTACCTCAGGCAATTTTTGCTTCCATTGAGAACGATTATCCTCCGTTACTTCTCCGGGACTTGTAACAGTGATGTTCTTATAAAAATTAGTAGCATCTACTGGAGATTGGTAATAATAATCCTCGGTAAAAATCCCGCCACCGCTTCTTTGTGCGGTATTCTTTGAAATTTTCCCATCCGTTATCAGTATCATAGCGGAACTCTGCAAATAGGCTCCCGCGCCATTATTGATCGCCGAATTTTGTGTAATGAATCCGCCAGTCATTAAACATTGAGCATAGTCACTAGCAAAAACACCCCCACCGTTTCGAGCAGAGTTTTGGGCAAGTGATCCTTCATTCAAAGTAAAGACGGTGTTGGCATTATCAATATTCACACCGCCGCCTAAGTTAGCCGCAACATTTTCAGATATTTCACTTTCAGTTCCATTCATATCCACAGTACTAGCTGTGTTCGCCGAAACACCACCGCCGTACGCTGCTGTATTTCTATTTATTTGACTATTTTGAATAGTGAAATTCGCGTTTTTTTCAAGCCGAACACCGCCACCATTTACCTCAGTAGAATTATTCTCTACTAGACTATTTGTAATCGTTCCTTTAACATCTTGCTTGAGGAATAGCCCGCCACCTTGTAAATCTGCAGTATTGTCCGCAATCAAAACCTCACTAGAAACACTGCCAAGGACAAACTCCGCTTCCGCGGTAGCGAACAAGCCGCCGCCGCTAGCATCCGCATGATTTCCGTTTATTTTACCATTTTCCATCGTAAATTTGGTTTCTGGTAAATCAAGATTTATACCGCCACCATCGCCACCCTTGTTGCTGGCCTCTGTTTCATCCACTATAGCATGACTATTTTCCACCAGTTCAGCATCGTCTTCACCAATGTATTTTGCTTTATTATTAAGAACAAAGGTATCCTTTAGTGCAATCTTACTTCCATCATTGGCAGAAAGGCCACCACCGTAACGCGCTATATTCCCTTCAATGACACTAGTGCTACTGTTAATAACGGCAGTTCCCGTCATCATCAGCTCCGAATGATCACCGATTTTGAGCCCTCCGCCATATCTATTCGCATAATTTGAAAGAATCTTTGTACCGAATAGCTCTGTGATAGTGGCATCAATAAATAGCGCACCGCCATGATGACGAACCTGATTGCCATGAAAGACTGAATCGGTAATAGTTAGCTTTTGGCTATATTTACTGGAATAAATGGCACCACCATCAAAAGCGAGATTGTTCGAAAATTCACTATTTGTAACTGTCAACTTGCCTGCCAGCCAACCTCCCTGTCCATTACTTTGAGTTTCAATCAGGATACCACCACCATAACCTGATCCTGCTTGATTACCGGTTGCGTGATTTCCTATCACCTTTACATTTTCTATTTCTACGATAGCTTTATCTACAAGAATCCCACCACATTGAAGACCCTCATTCTCACTTACCGTACCGTTTACCATCGTCAAACGTGTATCTACACCATCCAGATTAACGCCCCCGCCACGTTGAGAGGCAGTATTGTTATGAATCGTGACATCCTCTAAGGTAATCTTGCTATCCTCATTCGCGGAAATACCGCCACCGTATGCCGCTGTATTTTTTGTAAAGCTCGTATTATGATCTCCTGTTTTGCGAATCTTCAAAATTGCACCGCCGCTGACCCGAATACCGCCACCATCTGCAACCGCGTTGTTGCCATCAATTTTTCCATTAGTTATCGTCAACTGGTTCTCTTTGACAAAAATACCGCCGCCATTGTGAGCTTGATTGGCCTTCACTGCTTCAGTCTGACTCCCAAAATCACTGTCGGTTATTTCTACTGAGCTATTATTAGCATAAAGCCCACCGCCATTACCAGTTGCTCGATTGCCGCTGAACTTCGTTTCATTCAACGTTAATGAACTGCCACTTTGATGAATACCGCCCCCATCTCCTAGCTTCGTCTCATTGCTGTTGATTTCAACACGAGTCAACATGAGCTCGGTATTATCCGCATAGATACCACCACCTGCGTCACTTGCGGTGTTTTGATGGACCCGAGTATCCTGTAGTGTAAGTTTCCCACCATTCATGTAAATTCCGCCGCCAAATGATCCAGCGTTCCATGAACCCTCAGTCTCACTTTTCTCAACTGTATTATCCTCGATCGCTCCGTTGATCATCGTAATACTGCTATTGTTTTCCGCCTTAATCCCCCCAGCTTCACCGTGCTTAGCGACATTGGTAGAGAGCTTTGCATCGTCCTCTATTCTCAATGAACTATTGTTTAGATAAATGCCACCGACACGCCATTGCCCGACATTTTCAGAAACGCAGCTAGTATCTGAAAGCTCGACACTACTTCCCTGAGCGTATATTCCGCCAGCGGTATCACTAGATTGATTGCGCAAAATCGCACCTGTCGATCGTAAATAAATTTGGCTGTTCGTTTCCGCCTCGATCGCACCGCCCTTATTACCAAAGGTTTTAGTGATCATAGCGCCTTCGCCAACCAGCAAGGTGCCTCCTTTTACCTTTACACCGCCATTCGCAGGACTCCATTGATCTGCATTATACACCTTGCCTTCGCCTGCTAAAATGATGTTCCTTAAGGTTAACTTGGCACCATTTTCCACAACGATATGACGCTTGTTTTGTTCATTTCCTGAACTATCGACTGATTCTTCGATATTTTGGGTAATCGTACGTATAGCAGCAGAGTTAGCAGCAGAGGTTAACGTAATATCTTTTTCCTGCTTGATTTCTGCCTCTAATCCTTGTTCTGGATCATCCGCTTTAACTGTGATTGTAAAGGTGGAACCTGCCGCTGAATTACAATAGTCCACAGCCGCTTTTAAGCTAGATTCTATTACCAGCAGTGCATTCTCTGAATCATAGACCTCGTAAATGCTTGGTATCTCCCGCGACGAAACTCCTATCAATCCAGCATCTACACCTGCAAGAACATTGCTTTCTTCTATTGTTAGCCTCTCTGTATAAGAAAGCTGCTGCTTCGGATCCTTCGAGAATTTATTATCAGTACTTGATTTCGATGCCGTATAACTATCCTCCATCAGCTTTTGTTCACTAATAGCGACGTAATACTGCCCTGCTTCTAAATCTGTAAATTTATACGTTCCAGCAGAATCAGTTACCGTTTTTTTGATCAGCCGACTCTTATCCTGTCCATCCATTAGTTGCAACTCAATCGCCGCAAGCGGTTGTTCTGTTTTATTATGTAGACCATCCTCATTTTCATCTAACCAAACAGTTCCCATAATCCTGCCATTAGCAATCTGCTCAGCTGCTGACTCCGTTTCAGAACTTGCTTCCGTTTCCAAAGTTGCCATTGATTCTGTTTTCTCCGTGGTTTTTGTTGATTCTGCAATTTTATCCACGTTCGTTGACTCCTGCACCTCCTGATATCCAGTTGTCTCTGAAAAAGAAGCTAACGGATCTTGGTGTATTTCATGAGATTCATTTATAGTTGTCGGTTCAATCGAGTCCGCATGAATGATTGAAAAAGGAAGGTTCGCTAAAAAAAGTGTGCATACTAGCCAACTAGAAAGATAAGCTGAAATCTTACGCCGTATGATTCTTTTCTCTCTCACTTTGTCAAACCCCCTTGTTTTTCATTATTTCCTTACTCTTTTGTTTATAAGAATGACACAGATATCACACACTTAGAGAAAAGAATAAAGAGTCGATTCAAACTTGGTTGAATCGACACCTCCCCATACCCATGTCATTCGCTGGTACATTTTTTTTGATGATGTAAGATATAAATGATAAGTAATAGGAATAACCCTATGACCCAGATATTCTCCGCTAATTGACCGGTATTCGGCAGTCGACGTTTTGAATCAGTGACTGCTTTTTGCTCCTTATCCTTCGTATTTGACAGGTCAGAGCTAGTATTTCCAGTAATTACTTCAGATTGGTGATTGATAAATGAAGCTGTCATTACTTTCAGCTTCTCTTTGTTCTCGACCGTCACTTCCTCTTTCCGTCCATCTGTCGTGTTCATTACATAAACTGTGATCAGATACACCTGATCATCATAGGAAAAGTCTGATTTTCCCACTGGCTGCTGGTACAGCTTATAGGAGTATGTTCCTTCCTGCAAAAAGGTAAATCCCTCAATCACACTTTTTTGATTTCCTACTAATTTAAACTGAAAAGGTGTTTTTCCGTAAGGCATTGGATTACTTTTTGCTAAAGGATCCAGTTGATAGATACCTATTTTCTCACTCTGTTTCACAGAGTTCGAGTCGCTGCGAAATTCCTGTTCAATTGGAATACGAATCGCAGCCTGAGCAGAAGCTTCTGGCATCAATAGAAAAATACTAGCGAGGAGAGTGAAAAATAGCAAGTAGCCGTTATTCCAACACTTATTCATCATCTGGCTTGCCCCTCCTACCAAATTTTTTCTTTAAAAAAACTCTAAGAAGCACAATAAGCCAAATCACTGAAAGGAGGATAATTGGCCAACGCGGCAGATTCTGAATTTTTTTCCAACAGTTCTGCACATCAATCCCTAAAAAAGGACGCTTCTCTTTCTTCTTATAAAATGGATCCTTAAAAGGCGTATTGTGAAGCTTTCCCACAAAAATGTGTCGGCCGTTCGTTGGTTCAGAGGCACAAGTACTTAGTAAAACGATCCGGTCATTTCCGCTCACCTTAAGATCTCGTGTCTGACTCGCCTGCTCCAGCAAATACGTTAAATAGGCTTCACGAGCAGCTGGCTCTTGAATTCCCGGATCATACAAGCGCCAGTCGTAAGCATCCCCTCTAATGAAAGCAAAAAATTCAATCCCATAGTCATTTCCCTCGTAAAAGAGATTGCCGTATTGATGCTGATTAAAATACTGCTTTTGTTGAAACCGATCCAATCCGCCGAACATCGCTTCCTTATCCATATGGTGGCCGTAAATAATGTTATTAAAGTCAGAAAAATCCGCAGCGTTCTCACTTGTCAAAAACAGACTGCCAGCTAGAGAATAATCGCCCATTACATTGGTATTCACATACTTTTGATTGTTATCAGCCTGTGTAATGGGGTAATCAATCTTCGTCCCATAAACCGTTAACCAAGCAATCACTTCAGGATTGAGCCTTTTCAATTCTTGGAATGAAAGATCGTCCTCTTTAGGCTTATACTGCTGCAAATTCGAAGCCTGTGCGCTGGAAAGCAACTGATTGGTATCCCATATACCATATATTCCATAGGCGCATAGCAGTAATAAAATGATTATTACTACACGATCAATAATCTGACTCAGCTGACGTACTAAACGAACACTGAAAGAAACAGTTGTTTTTTTAGAGTTCCTTTCCGACTCTGACATTCTATTGCGCTCTTCGTTTTGAAATGGTTAGGAAAGCAATCCCTGCTCCCGCCACTAGTATCATCAAAATAAAGGGTAGGTTGTCCGTAATGACCCCAGTAATGCTAGGATCCTTTAAGGTATTGGTTACCGTTGTTTTGTTTGTTGTCCCGTCCTTTTCCGCGTCAACTAGTAGATCCGTGATCTCTTTTGAGTCTTCAACAACCGTCACAGTATAGTCAGTCAAGCCTTCTTCTGCTTCCTTTACTGTACCATTCGTTCCTCTACCAGTCACTACCGCGGAAGGCTCATAGCCCGTTGCAATCGTTTCTACTACCTGATAAGTTGAACCAACTGGCAGGTTCTTAAAGTTGATTTTTTCTCCATGTTTCAATGAAATCTCAATTGGATTCATGCTGTATTCAATCTCATTACTAGGATCTGATGATAAGGTATAAGTAATTTTACGATCCCCTGGGGCCGCTACGAGAGTCGGCACATTCAAGCTGATTTTGAACTTAAACGCTTTGTTTTTATCTGCTGAATTCCCTTTAACTTGTTTTTCCACCTCTAAATTCGTAGCGTCCCAAAATTCATTGACAAACCGAAATTCACTTCCACCGTAATCGCTTGGATTTGGCGTTGGATCGACCTTTGTTCCATTATCTCCGCCATCATCATTCTTTACCTTCAAAACAGTAATTCCCTTGACGACCACCACACCAGTGTCTGTATTTTCTACATAAACCCTTACTGTGTACTCCGCTTCAGAGTAATGAGTAATGACATTTGCTGGATTCTCTTTTTTTTCCGTAACCTTATACAGATAAACACCAGCATGAGTGAAACCTAATCCTTTTATCGTGGCCATTAAATCATCCGTAGATTTCACTACTTTATTGTCCGCTGTTCCTTTGTCTGCATTCGAAAAGGTAATTGATGGAATAGACCACTCCGGCTGCGTACTATCTGGAGTCACCACACCATCCGTGTCTTCAGTCCCCAACTTTTCTACCTTAAATTCAAAGGTAATATCTGGAACCATCACCCCTTGAGGTATTTTGATTTCCTTTGTTACTACTGCTTCTTGTTCGTATAATATATCCTCTGCGCTTACCTTTGTCGTTGCTGCTAGAGCCATACCAACTACTGCACTTACTACTGCTAATCCGAACATCATTTTTTTCAAATATTTCCTCATAATCTTTCCCCCTCAAATCATTCATATACTATTTTTGTTGTTTTTAAGATTTTATATGTTTCTCCTTCGCAAAATAGTAATCACTTTTCCTAGTGAATCATTCACATCAATCGGACCATAGACTCGACTATCAACCGCAACAGTCCGTTTATCTCCTAAAACAAATACTTGACCCGTTCCAATTTTTACCGGATAATCAATTCCTTTTACATAAGGCAAGGTTTCATCATATATTTGTGTTTCTACTTGAAGGTTGCCATTGATGATCACCCCTTCTTCTGTAATATCCACAGTGTCACCTTCAATCGCCACGACACGTCGGGTCTGTACCTCTCCTTCATATTCCAAGGCAAGAACATCTGAAGCTACGTAATTCTTGTTCAACCGATAGTACAAAAGTACATCTCCAGCTTTCACAGCTGGACTCATTGAATCATCTGTGTAACGTGTCACCCCGTAGACAAATGTCAATACAACATAGACAAATGCAATCGTGATCATCACTTTCACAATTAGAGAAAAAATCTCTTCTCTAAGTAACGGAGAATCTGGTTTCCGTTTGTTTTCTAATTCCTTTTTCTCGATCATTTTTCCACCTCAAGATGCTAAAGTGCTGCTAGCTTTTTCAACAAAAAAACATCTAACTACTTTGTTATATAAATAAGTTCAGTTATCAATATTTTATACATTTCAAACACATCACAATTACTTTATAACATAACATTAACATATAAACATCTGACACTCAATATACAAACTAATGGAAATATCATATTTTTTTAAATTTAATATTCATTTAAAATCAAATAATCGTTTTATTTTTTTATACAGTCATTCAATGCCAACGTATTTCTAAATAAATATATGAATAAACCACTATCTATTAACAAATTATTTAAAAAACTAAAATTATTATACAAACAGTTATTTGTATTAAGCGAAATAATTTTATTAATAAAATTTCTAACTAAACATGCTTAAGTTAAATAGCTCGCTTTATTCCTCATAAAAACGAGACCACCCTCTGAAAGTGTAGCCGTTTCTTTTATTAATTCAGCACAGTTTTTTTCAGCTGTATCTTGGGTATTGATTAGCTCATCATATTGTGTTAACAACTCACACAGAAAAAGACCAGATAAAAAGCTGTTCCAAGCTCGGAATTACGAGTTTGGTACAGCTTTTTATCTACAGTCTGAAACTTAAAATGAGTTTCATTTCACTTTCGCTCGGCGATAAAACACTAAACATAAAAGGCTAAAGAATAGCGTCAAAATTCCTGAAATCAAAAACCAGCGTGCGATTCCCAGCTTTTCTGAAAAGGGCCCTGCCAGTAATAAACCAACAGGCATGGCGGCGGACATCACGCTACCAAACAAAGAAAAAACCCGACCCAGTTTTTCTGGTGCCACTGTTTCTTGCAGGTAAGTCGTAAAGGGAATGTTGTACAGATTTCCCACGCCGCCCATCAGAATACAGAAAAAGACAAACAGCCAGTAACCGTTTTGGTTTGCAGGCGCTAAGCCGCTACCGATAAACGTGAGGGCTAATCCGACACATGACAACTGTGCTGCTAATAATTTTTCCCGCCATTCCTTTTTCATTCCAATCAGAAATGCACTGATCATCATTCCAGCTGCGTAAGAAAACTCCACCATACTAGCAAACCAGGCGGACAATTCAAAATGAACATTTGTCATTAAAGGAAATAGTGTGCCCAACGGTAAATAGAAAATCATAATGCAAAAGGAAAAGATCATAACCACCAACATCGGCGGATCTTCTCTAAATACATTGAATCCATCCTTCAGCTCCTGAAAATAATGTTGCGGATGTTCATCATTGCGAACAATATTTGGTACTGCCACAATCCACAAGGTGAAGGAGGCAGCCAATGCACCGATCAAGTCCGTTAGTAGAACCAGCCACAAGGGCATCACCGCGAACATTGCAGCTCCTAAAACCGGCCCCAGCATAAACGCCCCAGATTGTAAAAATTGGTTCCAGCTGTTGGCTTTGACCAGTTTCTCTTCTGGAACCAGCAATGGTACGATCGCTTGGATCGAGGGTGTGTGAAAGACATTTGCCAATGCCCGCAAGAACAACGCCACGATCACTACAGCAAAGCCCGGTTGTCCTAATAAGAACCACATAGACAGCACGAATGCAACAAGCCCCATAAATAAATCAGCAAAAATCACCACATATTTTCGTTTCAGCCGATCCAGCCAGACACCGACAAAAGGACCTAAGAACATTTGAGGTAAATAGGCGAAAAGTCCTGCTAAAGACAACATGATCGCTGATTTTGATTCGTTGGTCAGCCACCAAATCAATGAAAACTGAACGGCCGAGCTTCCGATCAAGGAAACTGTCTGTCCAGATAAAATTGTTAAATACTTCTTTCTCCACTGTTGTTTTTCCATCATTGCTCCTTTGTTTGTCGTTTGAACAAACAAAAAGTTCGTCATACGTTAATTATTTGGCGAATCGGTTAATTTTCAAACGCATCGAAGCACACATAAGAATTCCTCCTTTTTCTATTTTACTTGATTAAACCTAATTCAACTTTCCATGTCAACAGCCGTTCCACCGATTGATTGAGCTGCTCTTCACTATATTGACCATTTTTGATCGCCTCCAGGATATAAGGAATCTGGCTGCTGTAGCTTGAGGATAAAATCATATCATTTCCCGCCTGCAAAGCCTGCAATCCGGCTTCTTCTTGAGAGATAAAATCAGCAAGCCCAGCCATATCCATATCGTCTGTCATGATCACACCCTTGAAGCCTAATTCATTGCGAATCAAGTCATGCACTGGTTTTGAAATTGAAGCTGGCCGCTGACCGTCAATTGCAGAAACGATATTGTGGGAGACCATAATACTATCAACACCTGCCTCGATTCCTGCTTCAAATGGGAGAAAATCATTTCTACGCAGTTCAACCAGCGAACGATTATCGGTTACAATTTCCACATGGGAATCGCGATTATTCCCATAACCGGGAAAATGTTTGATAGTTGAACCCAGCTTTTGCTTTTTCATTTCTTCTACGCTTAATTTGACATAGTGACTGGTACCAGTTGCATCCATCCCAATCGTCCGATCATAGATAAAGGATTGCGGATCTGTTGAGACATCCGCATCTGGAAACATCCCTAGTTGAATTCCTAATTCACCAAAGACCTGTGCTTTACGATCAATATCTTGTTTGATTCCATCCCAGCCATTTTTTTGATACAGCGCTTGAGGACTTTGAAAAGGCGGCGAAACGATTTGATTTCTGCTCAAACGACTCACCGTACCGCCTTCTTCATCGGACCCAATAAACATTGGCATTTTGCTGGCCTCTTGATAACTTGTGATCGCCTGCTTCACTTCTGCTTGCCCTTTCCCTTCCATGTCACGGTCAAAAAGCAAATAACCGCCTAAATGATAATTTTGGATATCGGCTACCTGATTTTGCTCTGGTACACGAGCCATAAATAATTGTCCGACTTTTTCTTCCAAGGTCATGGCATTCATTGTTTTATCAACTGTTTCTTTCATTGTCGACTCCTTTTTCTGGGATTCAGACGTCTGCTTTGTTTGCTTTACGGACTCACTTGATTTTGTTGATTCACTAGTTATTGAAGAGTCTTTCTTAGAATTTCCACACGCAGTCAAACTCAGGACCGCTGATAGGATCATCAAACTCAGTACAACGCTTTTTTTCACTTGGATACACTCCTTATGTGAAGGGTGATCTAATAAATTAGATTGTCTTCACTAATATATGCCTTCCGTTTAACTCTGTATGCTTATTGTAAATATTCTATTATTTTTTCACATTTATAAAAAGGCGGATTATAAATATCAGAACGGATATTTTTTAATATTTACGATATTATTCTAGCACAGCTTGCGAAAAGAAAGCGTCATTTCAAATTTTTCTATAAAAAATGCTGAGAAAAGAAGATATCTTCTTTTCTCAGCATTGCTTTACTTGTATGAAATTGCAGCACTTTTACGAAAACGATAGCCTTTGCCCCAAATCGTTTGAATAATCTCGTGATCAACCTCCATAATTTCCAGCTTCAGCTTGATATTCTTTACTAAAGAAGAAAGCTGGGCTAAACGCGATTGGGAAATATGTCCCCACAAGCTCTTACACAACTCATCGCGCGAGATGATCTCCCCTGGGTTACTCCGTAATTTTTCTAAAAGCTGCAGCTCTAATGACGATAAATTAACTAGCGTCATCGCTGAAAGATCTAGATCTTCTTCGACTACTTCCTGACGCTTTTCCGTTACCACAGGTTCAAAGGATTTATTCTGATATTGTGTAGCAACTTCGGCTAATTGTTCTCTCAACAGCTCTACCGAATCACTATTTTGTACGATCCCATTTATTCCTTGTACTTCTAACAATGAACGTTCCTTCTCACTGAGGGAATGATCAACTTCTCTCAGTATGTTTTGACCATTTTCCCGTAGTTTCGGTAACATCAATTCCATCTCGTAGCTTGAAATGGTCTCACCAATGATGATAATCGGAAAATGATTGACTAAATTCGAAACGCGTCCTTCCATCTGAATCTCATTGAGAATACTGGTGGAACAAAATACTTCATAATTTAAATGCTGCAATTTATTTGTTAAAGCTTCTTCTGCTAATACATTTTTTGTTAAAACTAAGATTCGAACCATTCTCATACCCTCATTTTCTACTCATAATACTCATGAATAGAATATAACTTAAATTTAAGTAAATAAAAGTTCTTTTTTTAGAGGATAATAAACAAAATATTGAACATTATAAATTATATCGTTTTTTTGAAGCCTTAATAAAGAAAAACCGTGATTTATTATCACGGTTAAGCAGTTACCTTATTTAATTCTTTTGTATGTTTCACAGCTTTCTCAAAAATTGGTAAGTTGAATTGTTTATACAACGCACCTGCCACGAAGTAAGCAATGTTGAAATCAACTAAGCTATGAACTAAACCACCAACGCCCATCAGAATAAAGACGGTATAGATATATCCTTGAGAATAGAAGGTGTCCGGCATATTTCCCATAAAGTAAAAGGCTGAGACGACAATCATTTCAGCAATCGCGTGGATCAGACCGATTACTAGGTTAAATACTTGAAAACGCCCATTTGCTAATGTGAATTTTCCATTTTTTAGCACAAGCTCAGGATGTTTTTGTAGATAATAAGCACCAAGCAGCGCAAAAATCAAATGTGAAAAGGCTCGTAAAGCAATAATCGGCGTAGTAGAAATGAAAAAGCCGAATGTAGTTCCTAAAACAACCGCGATCGCCACTAGCGGTGAGAAGAACATCGCAATAAACACGGGAACGTGACTGGCTAACGTAAATGACGCTGGTCCAATCACAATTTTCGGCATAACCATCGGAATCAAGATCCCAAGTCCGATCAGTAACGCTGAAATCGTCAAATTTCTAATAGAATGATTTTTCATTTTTTCCTCCTTGATATGTCAAGACACTTAATTGAGTTTCAGTTTAGTCCAAAACCACTCAGGTGTCAAGACAGTTGGAGTGAGAATTTTATGAAAAATTTCATTATTGATCAATTCGTGCTAAACGTTCATCCCGTTGCTTTAGCGTCATATGATGTTTTTTCAAATATCGATTATTAGGATGTTTGGCGCAGGCAATCGAACAAGCCCCTAAATATTTTCCTTCATTTTCTTCAGAAACAAGTATTTGCCGATTACACTCTGGATTGCTGCAATTGATATATCGTTCGCAAGGAGTACCGTCAAACCATTCTTTGCCGATCACCTGTTTGTCGACTTGGTTAATTTCCACACTGATCCGTTCATCAAAGACGTACATTTTCCCATCCCATAACTCGCCTCTGGTAGTTTCGTTTTTACCATAAGCCGCAATCCCACCGTGAAGCTGCGCCACATCTTCAAAGCCTTCACGGATTAACCAGCCAGAGAATTTCTCACAACGAATGCCGCCAGTACAATAAGTAACGATTTTTTTGTCCATGAACTGTTCCTTATTCTCGCGAATCCACGCAGGGAGCTCACGAAAGTTATGAATCTCTGGACGAATCGCCCCGCGAAAGTGCCCCAGGTCATATTCATAATCATTTCGAGCATCAATGACCACCGTGTCTTCGTCTAATAGAGCCTCACGAAATGCTTGAGGCTCTAAATAATTTCCAGTCAATTGCCGCGGATCAATGTCTTCTTCCAAATGCAACGCTACTAATTCCTTTCGAGGACGGACAAATAATTTCTTAAACGCATGCCCCTCACTTTCATCCATCTTGAAATAAGTATCTTTGAAGCGTTCATCTGCCAGCATAACATCCATATAGCGATCCGTAGCTTCCTTCGTTCCTGAAAGAGTGCCATTGATCCCCTCTGGTGCCACTAAAATCCGGCCCTTAATATCTAAATCACGACAAAAAGCCAAATGCTCTTTAGCAAACGCTTCGGGGTCTTCGATTGTTGTGTAGTTATAGTAAAGTAATACGCGATAATCCATGATGATTCCTCCTGTTTCTTTATCCTTTACTACTATAGGAGATAGACCCTGTTTTTTCGAGCTTGATGCTTGTGGATTCTTTCTCAAGTTTGGGTGTAATAAAAAATTAGTGGTGCATTCGACACTTGTTGAAAACAAGATCAAATGTACCACCAATCTGTGCTATAACCATCTCTCGAGAAAAAATTGCTTGCGATTGCAGGAGCTATTTTATCTTTTTCTTTCTAAACCTTCCTAAAATACAATGGAGATTATTCTAAGTTCCGATAAATCAACGTGTCCTAACGCTGCTAATCAAACCTTATCACTCGTTGTTTCTATTGATTTATCAGTACTTAAAATAGCTGCATTAGCAAGACACCCAATCCCTAATACTACAAAACTTTTTTTCTTAAACACTACCCCTGATAATAGGAAATAGCTTCCTAAAATTTTATTTGTACGAGCAATCGATTCTTTTGTTTTTCTGTCTGGTCGAGGAAGCTTTACACTCACACCTAATCTTTCACCAAACGCTTCAAAAAAATCTGCTGATTTATTTATCATCTTTCTGCTCCTCCTTTTTACTGCAACGACAGCCATTGTTGACATAAACAATCCAAAACAACTTTCTAAAGCCTTTCTAACCTGAAGCCTCTACAAATAATTCTCCAATCAATTTATCCGTCATAAAATCAAAAACAGTAAAAAAGTCGCAAACTGGTTCGATAGTTTTTTTCGTAGCGATAGAAGACAGCAAGGTACTCAGTACACCAAAAGCAGTCGCATCATCAATAACAGGTTGCAAATTAACAATCTGGCAAACCTCTTTGAAAAAAGACATACTTTCAAATTTGATTGTTTCTATTTCCTCCGTTGATAACTTTGTAACAAACGCACGAAAATCAACTGAGTTTACATCATAAAGAAATGGGTTATGATCAAACTCACGTGCTAGTTTTTTTAATGCCTTTGATAATCCCATACGATTAGGTGTCTGGAGGACAGTCTCCTTAAATCGTTCCGTCAAACGTGACTGGATTGTTTGCGCTGTTTCTAAAAATAGCTGTTCTTTTGTAGCAAACAACACATAAAACGTACCAATAGAAATCTTTGCCTCAGTACAAAGGGCTTTAATGCTCGTCTTTTTATAGCCCTGAGCAATCCAAAAATCCTCACACAGTTGAAGCAGCTTCTGTTTGATTACTAATTTATCCTCTGGACTTAATACTGGTTTATTAGGCATGATCGAATTCCTTTCTAACTATACGAATATTTATATAATTATATTCGCAAAAAGAATAGCATGATCCCTTGATCCTGTCAATCTACACTTCTGCCTACATATCTTTTAATGATAAACACCTGGTCTGAAATCAAAAGCTGGATCATGCATCTTTATTTATCCTTACTAAATGGATAAGTCTGTCTTAATTTACTACTTTAGATTTCTGGAAAACAGAAAAAATCAGGTTCCCCTCTCATCCTCTGAAAGTGAAACCTGATTTATCTATAATCTGATCCTGCCTAAAAAACGTCTATTTGCGTCGTCCTAAGAAAAACGAAACAATCAGTACTAAAATCACAGCACCAATAATTGATGGTACTAAGGCCATGCCCGCCAACGATGGTCCCCAAGAACCAAGTAACGCTTGACCTAGTGCTGAACCAACTAAACCTGCAACGATATTAGCAATCCAGCCCATACTATTTCCTCTACCTGTAATCGCTCCAGCGATTGCACCAATCACTGCGCCAATAATTAATGACCATAATAAACCCATAATAAATTTCTCCTCACTTCTATATTCTCTCTTGTTTTATCAAAAGTTTTTCTTACTGTTGTATTTTAATTTGTTTTCGTTTGTTTCTTCTTTAAGATAATAGGAATCAAAAACAGCAGCGTTGGAATAACTACTTTTTTTGCTAATTTAGCCATTTTTGCACCTCCTAAAACAACTAATATTTTAAGTCTTTTAACTAAAGAAATAATTCTTTAGTTTCATATTGTAATCCAATACTCCATCTGAATTTTCTAAAATGAAGCTGTTCAATTCATTGCAGTAATCCAATTCAATCTCTGTGCCTAAGTTAGCTTGATCCTCAGTAGAAATAAAGACTTGAAATTCCTCGTTTTCTATCGATTGATTGTATTGCTGGCTTTTTCCATAAATAGGAACGATTTGGAAATAGCTGCCCTTTGCGCAGCAGCCTTTATCTCTTAATTCTTGATTTTCTTCTGTTCTGGAGGCCAATATAAACGCATGATTCTCCCCCAGCTGACGGCATAAAACATCCTTTGCTTCAGTACTTACTAGCATTTCCATAGGTATCCTCCTCGATAAATTTCTTATTTTTCAAATTCTGTCATTCGTGAATATTTAATATAAAGCTTTCCAGCTGTGACATTCTTCTTCTTTTTGTTCCACGGCTTGATGTGTCCAGTAAAATGAATAATCGCTGGCTGTTGTCGTGTCTCCTCGTATTCTTCCTCGCCTTTTTTCCGAGGATTTACGATTTCACGTTTCAAAATATAGCTTTGGGCATTCCATCTTGAATGCAGCGGAACCCAGCAATCGTGCAAGATCGCATTCAATGCATCCTGATCATGGAAACGTAATTTCTCAGGATTTTCTTCAATAAATTGAAAGACTCTCTCGGTAACATTTTCCTCCAGCCATTTTTTTACGTTAATCAGCATCAAACCAGAATTGAAGTAGCGATTTGATTTTGTTTTAATCCCCATCTTCTCTAATCGCTGGTGAAATCCTGCGTCTTCTACGGCAGCTAGAATATGATCCTGCAGGTCTGTTTCCCATAGTTTAGTAATGTCCGTAAGAGCGATCATATCACAATCCATATATAATACTTTCTCAACATTCTTGTCTCGGAATAGTTCTGGAATTTCAATTCTGAAGTAGGCAGTCGCCGGAATGCGATCGCTAGTTACGACATTTTTGAAAATTGCTTTGTCAATCGTTAAGAACGTCAAAGACCCAAAGTTTTCGAAATTCTCTAAGGTTTCACGCAGCGTTTCTTTACAATCATCTTCGATTGAATCGTCAACGATATAAAAATCAAACGTATATTCCCGATCCTCACAATTATCTAAAATAGATACCCATAAAGCAGCTAGATGGGGAACAAATTGTGTGTTGCAGCTGGCAACTAAATGCATCTTTTTCTCTTCCTGATTATTCATTGCTAACACCTACTTCATAAGATTTATCTTCAGTAAAGATTTGCATATATTGCTCTTGATAAGGATGATTCTCTAACGTATTCCATGGTTTATCATGCCCTGTAAAATGTACAATTGCCGGTTTGTTTCTCCCCGATTGATACAAATGATCATAATACTTCGTTGGAGCCGGATGGACATCAAACATCAATGAGGTTTGCATGTTCCATTTAGGATGCAATTGTTTCCAGTTATCATGCAAAATAGCATTCAACGCGTCTTGATCGTGGAACACAATGAGCTGTTCTTTCTCCTCAAGGAATTGAATGGTTTTTTCAGTTACATTATTCTTTCTCCATTGATCCAAATCGACCAGCATCACACCTGAATTAAAATAGTAGTCATGTGAATCAACTTCTAGTCTAGCAAGAGCTTTTGCTTGACCGGGATCAATCACGGCACCAATGATATGATCGCCCAAATTTTGGTCGTATAATTCAGCCACATCAGTCAAAACAAATGTATCTGAGTCTAAATAAAGCACTTTATTATAAGGAGAATTTTCTAATAATTCTGGCAATGAAATGCGTAAATAGGCAGTTGTATTAATATGATCACTAATCATAAACTCTTCATAAAGCCCTCTATTGACGGTTAAAAATTCGATTGCTGCCTTACCTGAATATGCATCTATTAAAGCCTCCAGCTCATCTTTGCTTTGAGAGGAAAGATTATCATCAATTACAAAGAAGATTCCCCTCCTATCCTTAGAAATATTATCCATTACTGAACGGATCATTACTTTCAAACAGGGAACATAATTCTCATCAGAGGCTGTAACAATTGGAATATCCATTTCGTTACACATTGTTAAAAGCTTTGTCATTAAAATTCTCTCCTTTTTATTATTTTTAATTAATTTTCGTTGAGACCATCCTAATACGGAAAATCAACAATTTCAAAAAATACGCTCAGCAATTATTCAATATCGTTAAAAAAATAAACAAAAAACACCAAAAAAATGACATAATAATGGACCATGGTTATATAAAAAACAGCTGTTTTTAAAATTGATAAAAACAACTGTAAATAGCATTAAATCAAGAAAATAGACAGATTAAATTATGAACATAATAGATGCTTTTCACTCTTAAAATAGTGACTAAAACGTTACACGAAATTGGAAGAAAAATGTTTTTTTCACTTTTATATCTTTTTTTGATTTTTATGGCGAGCAAAACATTATTCGAAAACATTTTGCATTAATAAATCAAATCTATATACAATTAATTATTATATTCAGTCAAACATAGCGCTCTTTATAATTTTTCCTTTTCTAAGAAAAATTTGAAGCTCTCTCAAAAACAACCGAACCCTTGCTCAAAGACTATACCTCTGTTCCACTCCTTATTATTCTTATTAATAAATAGACGAGCAGGCTTTTTTACAAAGAGTAACTAGCATCTTATGCTTTTAGAGTAAACAAATTAGAAAGGAAGTTTTGTTATGAATAAAGGCCTGAAAGCCATCTTAATCATTATCTTATTGATTCTGCTTTCCATCTTCTTACCAATCATCGCGATTTACTATTTTGTCGCATCAAAATCTTTAGATCTTACTTCTCTGCAACGTCTTGTATTAACAAATGAGTATATTCAAAGCTACTTATTCTGGGCTGCGGTTGTCCTAGCAATCTTAACAGTAGTCATTATGTTGATTATTTTGCTTTATCCAAAACGTGTGTCAACATTCATTTTGAAAGAACAACGAGGAGCTTTGGCTTTAGATAAGCGCGCAATTGAAGGGTATGTTCGAACAAGTTTAAAACAGGAAAACTTCATGGATACACCAAAAGTCAATGTGATTGCGACAAAAAATAAGCTTAAAGTCAATGTGCGAGGACAATTGAAAAAAACATCGGCATTAATTGATAGAACTGATAATTGGGCCAAAGGAATGGAAAAACAAATACACCAATTATTGGGATCTAAAGAGAAGTTCTCGATCAACGTAAAATTTTATTCTTTTGATTCTGATTCGTCTAAAACAGGCGTTGTAGAATCACGAGTGGGTTAGGAGGAAATATGATGAAAGATTTTTTAACTAGAGATAGATTGCCTCTGATTGGCGGCATCTTAGGTTTTATTTTGGCTGTATTGTTCTTTACAGTCGGCTTCTTCAAAACAATTCTATTGATTCTTATTACGATCATCGGAGGAGCGATCGGCATCTATGTGAAGAACAATCATCTCTTAGATGACCATCTAAAGAAATAGGAGGAATAGACAATGGAAAACACAACAACTAAAAGTGGTGCAGACACAAATGTGAACAACCAAAACGTGAAGGGTGACCTCACTTATGAAGACAAAGTGATTCAAAAAATTATCGGAATTGCCTTAGAAAATATTGATGGGCTATTAACAGTAGACGGCGGCTTTTTCTCAAATATGAAAGAGAAGCTGGTAAATACAGATGACATGACCGCTGGTATTTCAACTGAAGTTGGGAAGAAGCAAGTAGCTGTCGATATGGATATCGTTGTAGAATATGGTAAAGATGTAGAAAAGGTCTTTGATCAAATGACAGAATTAATTTCTAAAGAGGTTGAAAGGATGACTCATTTGGTGGTCATTGAAGTCAACGTAAATGTTGTGGATATTAAAACTCGAGAAGAATATGAAGAAGATAGCGAAACCGTTCAAGATAAGGTCAGCAGCGCTGCTCAAACAACTGGAAAATTCGCTGCTAAACAAACCGATCGAGCAAAAAATGCATTAAGCAATCAAAAAGCCAAAACAAGTGATCAATTAAACTCAGAACCCCGTGTTCACTAATTTTTTTAAAAGAGAGCAGCATAAAAACCGTGTAAGTAACCCTTGAACCTAGGTAGGTGGTAACTTCACGGTTTTTATTTTTTTATGCAGACCTTCGCTCATGGGATCGTCTATTTAATTACGTCAAGGTCATTCGTAAAAATCTTGTGTAGCACCAATACGGTGAAAGGCAGTTGAACACCGTTAAACAACCAAACGCCGCTTTTCGTCATGACTATCCATTATTCTGATTTCCATCTATCATCCTAATAAAGCAACAACTAATGGTCCCATTATTGTAAGCAGTACATTTCCAATCGCATAAGCGGGAGTAAAACTAATTGAGAAGACGCTGCTCTGTGTTTCTTCGCTGACCGCGTTTAAGGCCGCATTGATTGTTCCAGCTCCTGTCAATGACCCAATGTTATCAATTGCATTCAACTTGAGTACATATTTACTGAAAAACAATGTAATCACATGCGGTAAAATGGAAATTACCGCGCCAATCAATAGGACTTGAATCCCCATTGACCCTAATGCTTTAACGAATTGGCTTCCAGCTTCCAACCCGACAGCCGCAATAAAAAGATTCAATCCGACACTTTTTAAGAACCAACGTGTAGCACTAGGAATATTGCCAAGATAAGCCTTTTTATTTTGGTACCAGCCAAAGAAGATACCGCTAAATAACGCTCCGCCACCAGCACCTAGAGTCAAAGGAATGCCGCCAATCGTCAATACTAAAGTTCCGATCAAGATACCTAAAACAATCCCAATCGACATAAAGGTAACATCTGTTTCAGAACTATTATCCACAGCATAGCCTAAAGTAGGCAGGACTTTTTTGACAGAACGATCAGGTCCCGCAATCGTCAAGCGATCCCCAGGCGTCAAAGTAGAAAGATCCTCGATTTGTTTCCCGTCGCGGGTGGCATCGATTACGACGATATTCTCATCAATCAATGTCGATAATGCATGATGGCTGAACACGTTTGTCAGCATCAGCTCAACGGTTCGCAACGGTATTTTTCGATAAGCATCATCAAAGACTTCTTTATAGTAAACCTCCGCTTGCATAACTTTCCATAAATCTTCACTTTCTCCAAGAACTGTCAATACCTGACCTTTCTTCAAAACTGTGTGACTGTCAAAAGTCTGGGGTTTATGTTTACTGAATACTTGCTGAACAATGACCTTGTTATGAAAATCTTTTTCGAACCTACTAATCGTCAAATTTTCTTTTGGTGTCTGCAAGATTTGAAAAGATCTTGTGGACATATTGCTTAATAAGGGCGAAACATTGCGATCATCTGAGCCGATGTCCAAGGACTCAACCATTTTTTTCGTTTCATCCTTCAAATTAACTTGTAAAAGTACAGGGGCGATATTCTTTAAAAAGATCGTTACCCCCATCGTTCCAAATACATATGTCACCGCATAGGCAATCGCAACATTAGAAGTCATAGTAGCTTTGGCAGCTGCAGAGATATTTAGTCCGTTGATGGCAGAAGTTGCTGTACCGATCGTTGCTGATTGAGTCAAGGACCCAGCGATAATGCCAGCTGCTTCTCCGGCGTTAAGTTTAAATAGTTTGAAGAGTATTATTGCAACTCCAAATCCCACTACTGAAAAAAAGACCGACTGAACGACTAGCTTCAATCCAGAACTTTTCAAGCTTTGGATGAAGGCTGGTCCAACTTCATAACCAACAACAAAAATAAAGAGATCAAAAAAGACACTTTTAAGAATCGGTGCGATCGTAAATATACCTAATTGCCCGACCAACAACCCCACCAACAAGACACCAACAGTCGAACCTAAGCTAAAAGATTTAATTTTAAATTTGCCGATAAAATAGCCCCCAGCAAGTGCCAGAAAGATGCTGATGATCGGATTCGCTATTAAAAAACTGCTAAATTCCTTCCACATCGGTCTTCCTCCTTACTGCTGTAAGAAACTTTGTTGGTATTCATCAATTAATTCAAGAATTTGTTTCGCGATAATTTCATAGTCTTCATCAGGAAGATTGGCCTCAGAGACGCGTAGTTCTCCCGGCTGAGAACCGAAGCCCACACCGTCCATCAAAACCACACCATTTTTTTGCGATAAATTATAGAGAAAATCGACTTGTTCAAACTGTTCCATCAGATATTTTTTAAATTCTGAACCATAGATTTTTTCTGCCAACTGATAAATATTGATCAAAGAATAATACTTGCTGTTTTCTTTGCTGGCATTTCCCTCAATATTCAATCCTTTAAACAAATCTTCATAACGACGATTAACAATGGCCTTAGAGGTCTCAATATATACATCTTTTTCTTGTGAAAGTAAATGAGTCAACGAGAAAAGAACCTCCATAATTTGTTGTGGAGTCGACAATCCAGATGTGTGGTAAAGTCCAACTGACCGACTATCTGCTACCATTCGGTCAATAAACTTCATCTTTTCTGGTTCCAGCACATTGATTGAATAGCGTGTCGTCAGCTCAGCTTTCTTTTCTTGTGAAAGATTGCTGATTAAGTGATCAAAAACATTTTCCTTGTTCACAGCGACCACCCCTAAACGCCAGCCCGTTGCTCCAAAAAGCTTCGAATACGAGTATACTAATAGTGTATTGTATGGAACCACACTATAAATCGTCTTGAACTCATCGACAAATGTCCCATAAACATCATCGGTAATAATAATCAGTTCCGGTTTTTCGGCTACAACTTTTTTGATTTCTTCTAACGCCGTATCATCGAAGGCCATTGCTCCAGGATTTGATGGATTTACCGCAAAGAAAGCCTTAATTTCTGGGTCCTTTAGCTTGTCGAGTTCACTAGCTTGAATTTCCCAGTTATGTTCTTCATCAGAACGTAGATCGACTTCGACCATTTCGTAATCATTCAATTCAGGAATTTGTAAATAAGGCGTGAATATCGGTGTATTGATCGCTATTTTATCTCCTTGCTTGATTAATTTATTCTCCTTTAGTGAATTAAAAATATAAACGATTGCCGCAGTTCCACCCTCTGTTGGGAATAAATCAGTTTGTTCAGCTAGTTTTTCACCACGATACAAAGTAGATTCTAAATAAGCGTTGATTACGCGTTCGCTATGTTTCAGAATTCTGCTGGGAACTGGGTAATTATTGCCAATCACACCATCTACCAATTCTTTAACAAATTCATCTTTATCAATTTTTAGCGTATCGTGTGCGTAATTCACTGCATCGATCAAAAATTGATCAATTTCACTTGTTTTAGGTGATAAGAAAGTTTCCAAACGCTCGCGAATTCCTTCAAGTGTAGTATATCCTGCCAAATCGCCTTCCGAAATTGTACGACTGGATTCTTTAGCACCAAATTCAATGATTCGCGCAAATGCTAAACGTGCTTTTGTATTAATCCAATTGGGATTTCCTCTGCCTGCATTGAGAAAAATATTACTTTTTTTGTTGTGCTGAGCTAATTTCAACATTTCGTTGCTAATTTCAAACGCACCTAATTTCTCTAATTGTTGTTCTTCATCTCTTATACTCATCGTTAATCCCCCTTTGTTATTATAAAAATCTTTTTGATGCTGACAGACTAGCATTTAAGCGCTTAATTGAAAAATAAGTTGCTCAAGAAATCATGTAATAGTCGAATTCGCATAATGGAGTATTAGAAAAAGGCATGCAAAATAGCCTGACACAGCATTTGTCAGGCTACTCTACTGGATTGATTCTTTTCATTTAATTAGACCACAACAAAAACAATAGATGATTATATTGGCAACTTCATCTAATCATTTGATTATTTTCTTCTTTTCCTCATTCTACTTTTCTTTTGCCTGCAGTGATAGTCATTCAACATCTTCTTGGTTGCTTCTATTCCTGGTTTCTTTTTATCTAATAATCCTGTTACTGGCTTCTGATCATCCTTAGGCGGCGACATGAGTGCAGTCATCAGTGAATGATCAGCTTGTTTTGATGTGAGATTCTTCGAGTCATCAGACGGCAGAATTTCTTCTTGCTCCGATTCCCCCTCTGACACAAGTCGCAAATCCGTCAAAGTAGCCTCCTCTGGTAATTGTTCTTTGACAATTTCCAGCAATTCCTCGCTGTTCAGATTCTCCAATTTAATCCCTGCCGGCAACGCAATCTGCTTTTCTTCTAACTCTTCAATCGTTTCTTCATTTGTCGCAGACTGAATAAGATCAGCTAATGTTGATCTAAAAGGCAGCTTCTTTTCTTCGACTACTTCTAGCTCCTCAAACTCTTCTCCTTTTTTGGGGGCTTTGCTTTTTTTAATCAGTGAGTGGCGGGTACAGTTCATCACATCTGAACTAACTACCTCTACAAAAAGACGAACCCCGTCCTTTTCAAAAACAGTTAACAGACTTAAAAGCTCCAAGATTGCCTTAACCTTCTCCTCCGATAGATAGGGATCGGCATCCCGCAGGCTCCAAGCTTGTGTCTTTTTATTTTCTTTTAAAAAGATCGAGGTAAGTTTATATTGCTGATCCTCCAGCTCCTCGATCGGTGTTGTCTTTTCAAATAAAAACTCTTTATAATGACTGATTGCCGTATCATAAGAATGATAGTTTTTCTCATTGCCAAATAAGCGGATCATTACTTGTTTCCAATTCCCACCAGAAAAATAACTTTTGAAGAATGGAGCGAGCGCACGCAGTGTGTCATCAGGTTGTGAGTACAGAAGAATCTGTTGAACAATCGTTGTTAGCATCCCTGAGAAGTCAGTTACCGTCAACGCATTGCGTAATAATAGAGCAAACACAAATTGAAGCACAGTTGCAGCATTTCTGGTTTCTTCGAAATACTCTTCAATTCTTTTTTCAACAGACTCTCTTTTCATACCAAAAATTTGACGACTAGTTATTTCCTTTACTGACATGACACTCTCTCCTCACTATTTTAAAATATATATTTTTAGTTGATAGCAACACTAAACAACTCTTCGAAATTAATATACGTCAAAAACCATTAAAAATTGATGGATTATTGAAAAACATCCGATTCAATATTTTTATTTTTAATCATTGAAATGAATGGAAGGCGGTCTGAAGGGATTTTCTTAAAAAAATTGAGTCAATCTTGATTTTTTTAGGTAGGAAGCATAGAGCTTCTGTTTATAAGAAATCAGAGGTTTATTTGCGGTGCTAACTTTAAGGTTTATACCTGATTAAGTACAAATTGAATTAAGGAATGAGGGGTAAAAGAGTAATTCTCACACCCTCTTGGTTAATCCGGTTCACTATTTGATATATAATTTTGTTATTTTATCGATATAAGAAATGTCAGTATTAACCTTTTTAGCAATACATTGTAAGTCTCATTAATGAGATAAAACACAGGAAGAGGTTATTGTTTTACATTTTTAACTATGGGCATTCAACTTCAGCATATAGTTACTAAAAAGACGGAAACAAATGCTAAAGTAAAATACACCTACTCCTACCGATCATCCGAACTTAACTTCCTGTAATTTAATGAACCGATTTCAGACTTCACACCAACTACTATAATAGAAATATGCTACTTCATACTTTTTAAGAACCGATAACCGACACTCATAACTGTTTTTAAAACCAATCAAATCACTAAAGAATACCGTACCACCTTTCCAATTCTTCCTGTTTCCGTTATATTAAAGTTATCTTATTCCAAAACACTTCTACTAAAATAATAATCTCCTAATAATGATTTGAAAAATGAAGCCAATCAGATTTATTGAACGTTCCATGATATCTTTAGCCATTTGAACTGAGGAGGAAGTATGAACTCAACAAATTTCAATGCCATTATCGGCTTACTGCTGTCACTGATTGTTATTGCAATTGCACTTGGTTTGATGTTCCTTTTTTCATTAGCCTTTTTTAAAATACTAAAAACGCTTCTTTTGGGTGAAACAATCTCCTTAGTGCCTTATTCAAAGGCGACAGAGAAAATGTATGAGGAAAGCTTTCTTTTAGCTCATAAAAGGATCATGATCGTTCGACTGCTGTTCAAATCTAGACGTTTCAAATCACCTGCCAATCCAAAAGGGATCGTGTCTTGTCTTAATCATAAGCAGTCTTACTATTATCCACGACGATTTCCTAACATGAAATAACCATGGCCGCTGAAATATTTGAAGGACTCCAAAGGGAGAATCCTTTTGGTTCACGCTGGATATAGAACCTTGATTTCTTTAATTACCCTCGTTTTAGCCCTTCTAATTCTGTTATTTTTACTTTTTTCAGGTATTCAATTTTTATTAGATTGCGGGCAAGAACTTTGGATTAGGTATTAGAACAGAATTCCTAATGTAATTTCGAAACAAATTCATTTTTTTATTCAGGAGGCTCGACATGAAAAAAATACTAATTATTGATGGTGAACGAGATCTGCTGGAAACCTTCAGGGATTATTTTCAACTGATGAATTATCTCGTCTACACCGCTGAAAATGGCTACGAAGGACTAAAGCAGCTTCAGTATCAACCAGACATCATTATTTTAGATGTTAATATGCCAGAGATGGACGGCTTTGAGCTCTGTGCAGCCATCCGAGAACAAATTACTTGTCCAATTGTTTTTCTATCTGCGAAAGAAGATGAAGAAAGCCGAATACAAGGGTTGACGATTGGCGGCGATGATTATTTAGTTAAGCCCGTCAGCTTAAAGGAGCTGGGATTGCGAATTGAGGCGCATCTTAGACGAGAAAATCGCAAACAATCCGCACGAAAGATAACATATTTTGACGAGTTGATAATTGACTATGATCAAAAGGTACTTTTCTATCGCAAACAAGAGATTTATTTAACTAAAGTCGAATTTTCAATCGTTGAGCTGTTGTCTAAGCATCCCGGAAGAGCTTTTTCAAAAGAAGAAATCTATCAATATCTTTGGGACTGGGATAAACTAGGTAATGCCGCAATCATTACGGAGCATATTCGGCGGATACGAAAGAAGCTCTCAGAATACTCAGCGACTGACTATATTCAGACCGTTTGGGGGGTCGGCTATAAATGGATTGGCTAGATGATGTAATTGCTCGGCTGTTTGCTAAAAGGAGCAGCCTTGACCAAAGTCTGCTCCTTTACCTTTTAATTGGCATCTTAGGAATCGTTTGTGCAACACTTATCACCGTCTCCATCTGTGTTAGCTGGGAACGGCTAATACTTATGCCAGAAGAGGAACCTACTTTTTTTTGGAATTATTTGACTTGGGCGCCGCCTAGCACTTCATTACCAACGATTAAGCTGTTGGAAATGGTCCGACAGTCTGCGGTTTTTGTATATAGCTTTTTGGGGATTTTTTTTGCAACGAAAATGTTTTACCGCAAACGAATCTTGCAGCCGATTACGATTTTAGAAAAGAGCATCCAGCAGATTGAACAAGGAAATTATCAACAGCCGGTCTACTACAATACCTACGATGAGTTTGAAAAAACCTCTCTTGGGCTGGAGCATCTGCGACTGACATTGCAGACAAACGAGAAAAAACTCAAAGAAATGTATCGTGATCAAAAAAAAGTCAACGCCGCCTTTTCCCATGATCTGCGTACACCATTAGCAACAATCCAAAATAATCTGGAGCTACTAGAAGCCTACTATGAACAAGATTGTCTGAGTCCGGAAGCCTTTGATAAATCCGCGACAAAAATCAAAAACAGTATTATCCGGCTAAGCTCCTTTTCTGAAACGATGCAGCAATTACAGAAGCTAGAAGATCGTCCGCTGCACAAAAAAATGCAACCATTGAGTCTAATTGAAGAGCATATTCGAGAGATTGATCAACATTATCCGGAAAAAGAGCTGCTGATTACGAAGGATTATCCAAAAATCACTGCGAAATACGATCTTGATCTGATTAACGAAGTAGTGGAGAACTTGCTAAATAACGCTTATCGTTTCGCTAAGCAAACAATCGACATCACCATTGCGCTACAGGAACAGTTAGTCATTATTTATGTTAAGGATGATGGCCCTGGTTTTTCTAAAAAGGAACTGTTAACAGCGACAGAACCCTATTACTCACAAAATAAAAACAGTCATTTTGGACTGGGCTTGACCATTGCCGAAGCGCTGGCTCAAAAACATGGCGGACAATTAAAAATTGCGAATAGTCTTGATAGTGGCGCGATCGTTTCGGCTGTTTTTTTGCTTGATTAATAGAAAAATCGACAATTGTAGAGAATTTATAGAGATTTGATGAGTATCCTTTAAGCAAGGCAACAGAAGAATGAGGAGGGATCACCGATGCAAATCGAAATCAATCATTTGAATCAATACTATGGCAAAAACCAAGTTCTCTACGATATAAACCTGTCTATTTCAACGGGGATGTTCGGCCTGCTGGGACGAAACGGCGCCGGAAAAACGACTCTGTTAAAAACCCTCGTTACCCTGCTTCCGACAAATGAGGGCGAGATCCGCATGAACGGGATCGATATCCATGATCAGAAAAAAATTCGTTCGATCATCGGCTTTCTTCCGCAGGAATTTTCGATGTACGGCAATATGACTGCTTATCAGGCATTGGATTATTTAGCTGTGCTTTCCGAGTTAGATAAACGAACACGCCAAACACGGATCAACGCCTTGCTGGAACAAGTTAATCTGACGATCCATAAAAATGTCAAAGTCAAAGCCATGTCCGGCGGGATGAAACGTCGTTTAGGAATTGCGCAGGCTTTGCTGAACGACCCGAAAATTCTGGTGGTGGATGAGCCGACAGCGGGGTTAGACCCAGAAGAACGACTACGCTTTAGAAACCTCTTAGCGGAGGTCAGTGAAAACAAAATCGTTTTACTATCGACCCATATCGCTGGAGATATTGAAGCTGCTGCAGAAAATGTCGCGATTTTGGAACAGGGACGAATCATCTTTTCAGATTCAATTGAACAATTACTGTTGAACGCCCAAGGAAAAATCTTTAGCGTTCAGGTTCCGCGAACAGAGTTGAATGCTGCCAAAAAACAAGTTCAAATTATTAGCCTGCAGCAAGATGGCAGTACCTCTCACCTGCGCTTCATCGGCAATCCAGCTGCATCAATCATGCGCCATCCGCTGGTGATTGAAGAGCGTCCGACATTAGAGGATGCTTATCTCTACCTTTTATCAATGAAAGGTGGGGATTAGCATGTTACTCAAAAAAGAACTGGGATTAACCTTGAAAAGTTTGACATATTGGTTAGTCGTCCTATTTATCGGCGGATTTCTCTTTACACAACTTGGTTCGGATTTTATTTCGTTGAAACAGCCTGAGCCAGGTAATAATGATTATGGTATCGGTCGAACGACCGATAAGCACGCCATTCAACAGCAAACAATCTTTTCATTGTTGCAGCAATACAACAGTAAAGGCTTTAACACCTATCCTTTTGGTTTCTTAAAAACCGTTACACCGTCAAAATCCGATAAAGCAACGATCAAAGAAATTCTAGAGCGAGCGACTGGAAAGTCAGTCGCGGAATTAAATCAAGCCCAATCGAATCTGGCCATCGAAAATCCGCAAATCGATCAATTTGCTTTGGCAGAAAAATTTGTACTAGCTAAAGACTACACCTATCCTACCTTCGAAAAGGATATGCGAAAAGTAGAAGAGCTGATTGGTAAAGGGTCGGATTTCTCTAAGAATGTCTATTTGAATCAAACAAAAAGACAATTAACCTATGAAGAAGCCACGAAGAACTTTCAAACAACATTGACTAAAGACCGAGTCTCTGGCGCCTTTGCTCGTATGACCTGTGATTATTTAGGATTGGTGCTGGCTTTGGTTCCAGTCTTTATCGCGGCGACCGTCGTTCTGCGGGATAAACGTGCTCAAAGCCAATTGGTGATTCACTCTAAACGAATTTCTAGCTTTAAATTATACGGCACTCGTTTTTTAGCGACCGTTCTCTTGGTGCTATTGCCAGTTATTCTGTTCAGTCTATTGCCGGCCATTCAATCCGTCTATGTCGCTCAAAAATATCAACATGTTGGAGATTTGCTGCTGTTTTATCAATACATTATCGGCTGGTCCTTACCAACAATCGTAGCGGTTATCGGAATTAGCTTCCTGATCACTACTGTATTTAATGGGTTGGTGAGCGTCATCTTCCAATTAGGCTTTTGGCTCTTATCACTTATGAGCAACGGCCGTAATATCGTTGGCAGCGTTGGGGTCAATCTGATCCCGCGATTTAATACAGTAGGGTCTCGCGAAGTCTTTGAACAGATTTTTTCTGAGTTAGTTATAAACCGCGTCCTTTGGTTTGCTCTTGGTTTGATTTGTTTCTTGCTAAGCTGTGTGATCTTTGATCGGAAACGGAAAGGACGGATGCACTATGGGAATTCTCGCTAAAGTATCCATCGCTTTCTGGCGATTTCATTTTTATCCGGCAGTCTTTACGGCGTTCCTGTTAACGCTGCTCTTTCCTACCTTCTTTGGGGTCGAAAATGCGCCATTTTTGCAAAGTGCGGAGATCTATGAACGCTTCTTTCCCTTGATCGGATTGATCCTGTTTATCCCTCTTTACTTACCTGATAGTTTGGAAGAAACGACATTGCTGATCAAAACCAAACTTTTTTCCTATGTAGGCATCTTATTTTTACGTTTTCTTCAGATTCTTATTACTTTACTATTACTGACTTGTGGCTGCTTACTGCTTTTTGAATTGAGCAACGCAACGATCGAGCTTGATCTCTTTTTCTTTAGCGGCCTAGCAAATGCACTGTTTATGGGTGGGCTATATGCGATTGGTTTCGCCTTCACCAACCAACCGGTCACAGGTTTGATTCTGCCTTTGGGCTATTACGTGGCTAGTCTGTTCGCTGGTGAAAAATATTTAAAGATGTTTTATCTCTTTGCTTTAGGAGAAAAAGATGTCCATTCTAAACTCGTACTGCTTTTCAGTGGACTACTGTTAATAGCTATCAGCTTTATCCTAATGAAGAGAAAGAAATAATAAAGTCGTTCCATCCTAGAAAATACTTAGGATGAAACGACTTTATTTTTAGCTGTTGATTTGTTCCCCATGCTTAACCTGATTTTTATCCAATAAGTCAAAACTTTCCCCGCCATTGGTAACCAGCGTTAAAACAACCTCGGCTTTTCCTGCATGACGAATTTTATCAAAGTCTGCAATGACTAGTAGCGTATTTTCATCTACTACTTGTCCTTCTTGAACATGCACCTCAAAGGGAGCACCGTCTAATTCCACCGTGTCTAAACCAATATGAATCAAGACTTCACTACCTGACTGACTCGTCAAGCCAATTGCGTGCTTGGTTTGAAAAATCGTGGTGACCGTCCCTTCAATCGGCGCATAAATTTCAGATGCAGTCGGTTGAACTCCAAAGCCCTCACCCATCATTTTTTGTGAAAACACGGGATCAGCTACTTCGCTTAACGGAACAAACGTCCCATCCACGGGTGCAAAGAAAGCTTCTGCTTTTTTCTTTTTAAAGCGTTCAAACATTTTCTATTCTCCAATCCTGCGTACTAATCATCGCGTCCTAATAATTGATTGATTTCTTGACTAAACAAGTCGGCTTTTCCGCCAAAGACTGCCTGAATGCCACCTTGAACTTCAAAAACCGCAGTTGCTCCAAGTTTTTTGAATACCGGTTTTTGAACCTTATCGCCTTGTTTTACAGCCACGCGTAAACGCGTTGCACAGGCTGTCACGTTTTCAATATTTTCATCTCCGCCAAGTGCTTCAATGATCTGCCACGCTTGTTCCTTCAAACTCGCTGAACCAGAGTCATCGGCTACTTCAAGCATGTCCTCATCATTTTCCATACCAGGAATCGCCACTTTAAATTTCTTGATGCAGAGGCTGAAGACGAAGAAATAAATCAATGCCCAAGCGATCCCAAATGGAATCACCTTAATCCAGTTGGTCTTATCATTTCCCTGCAGCACGCCAAATAGCAAATAATCAATCAAGCCGCCAGAAAACGAATTTCCGATTCGGATATTTAAAATATCGGCAAAATAAAAGGATAACCCATCCAAAAATGCATGAATTACGTAGAGCCAAGGAGCAACAAATAAGAACATATATTCAATCGGTTCTGTAATCCCAGTTAAGAAAGACGTCAATGCCCCGCTGAAATACAAGCCGCCATTTTTCTTGCGATTTTCTTTTGGAATCGCGCGATACATCGCATAACAAGCAGCTGGCAAGCCAAACATCATCGTTGCGAAACGGCCCGCAAAGAAGCGAGTTCCGTAAGTGAATAAACCAGTATGACTAGAATCTGCAAGTTGCGCGAAGAAAATATTCTGTGCTCCAGAGATCGATTGTCCGGCAACCGTTTCAACCCCGCCTAAAGAAGTGTACCAAAACATCGGGTAAATCGTGTGGTGCAAGCCCACTGCGCCAGTCAAACGCAATAAGAATCCATAAAAAAAGGTCCCGATACTGCCCATTTGCGCGACCTGCTGCCCAATGACCACCATCCCATTTTGAATCGGCGGCCAAATCAGATAGAAAACACAACCAATCGCAATCGCGCTAAAAGAAGAAACAATCGGGATAAAACGAGAACCTCCGAAGAAGCCTAAAAATTGCGGCAGCTCGATTTTACGATAACGATTATGCAGAAACGCCACCGTTCCACCGATCACAATCGAACCAACCACACCAGTATCAATGCTAGCATCTTTAGCAGAAAATAATTCCAATAACCCGCTGATCGTTGCTGTATAAACTAAAAATGCCACACCACCTGCTAAACCGGCTGTCCCCTTATCTCCTTTAGCCAACCCAACTGCAAGACCAATCGCAAAAATCAAGGCAAGATTGGCAAACACGGCATTTCCCGCAAAGCTCATGACACTTAGAATCGTTTGCAGCCATGGCTGATTCAAAAATGGATAAGCCGCTACCGCACTCTCATTTGTCAGTGCGCCACCTAATCCCAACAACAAACCTGCCGCCGGTAAAATCGCGATCGGCAGCATAAAAGCTCGTCCTAACTGTGAAAACTTTTTAAACATGATTTATCCTCCTTATTCTTCATTCATCAATGCTTGAATAAAACGCGTCGCAATTTCCTTCGGTCTAGTAATCGCTCCGCCAACAACAACGCCCACAGCGCCTAAATCCTGAATCCTTTTTGCCTCCTCTGGTGTATGAATTTGTCCTTCCGCAATCACATGAATTCCCTCATCAACCAAGGCTTTTACTAAATCACTGGTTGAGATCGAATCAGCTTGGGTATACCCTCTTAACGTTGTCCCAACAAAGTCGACACCAGCTTGCCAAGCATCAACCCCCTCTTCAAAGGTTGAAATATCGGCCATCAAAAGTTGATTAGGATATTTCTCTTTGATTTGTTTAATCAATTGATTCGTTGTCTGGCCGTCGGGACGTTCACGCAAAGTACAATCAAGGGCAATCACCTCTACATTCGTTTCCGCTAACGCATCGACCTCTTTCATCGTAGGTGTGATAAAAACGTCAGAATTTGGATAGGTCTGTTTGATAATTCCAATAATCGGCAAATCAATTTTTTCTTGTATTTGCTGAATATCTCTGACGGTATTCGCTCGAATCCCGACTGCTCCTGCTTCTTTTGCCGCTAAAGCCATTAATGGCATGATCCCCCCCTCTTCTGTATACAACGGTTCTCCTGGCAAAGCTTGACAGGAAACAATCAAGCCGCCTTTCATAGTACTTAAAAACTCTTTTTTTCTCACGCTCCGTTTTCACTCCGTTTTTAAATTATTTTGGATTATTACTCCAAAAATATAGCATGCGCTTTCAAAAATGTAAATAGAAAATGAAAAAAAAAGTTTTTTGACGTATAATCGAAGATGACAACTGAGAGGAAAAAAGGAGAAAGAATGACCATTTCATATACAATTCAAGAAAAATATGCGACCCTGACAAAATCCGAAAAAAAAATTGCTGACTATATTTTGTCCAGCGGTGAAAAAATCGTTCACAGTACCATGAGCGACATCAGGGAAGCCGCAACTGTTGGCGACGGAACGATTATGCGTTTTTGCCAAAAAATTGGCTTTTCTGGCTTTTCAGATTTAAAGATCGCCATCGCTAAAGAAGATTTCAGCAAACAGCAGGAAGATTCACAGGAATCTGATTTTTTTGATAAACGTACTAAGACCATCGACAAAGCTTTAAAAACCACGAATCAACGTTTGGATAATGATAAGCTTAAACAAGCTGTCCAGATGATTACCGAAGCCAATCAAATCTATATCTTTGGCGTAGGCTCTAGCGGCAATACTGGAAATGATCTAGAAGCAATGCTGCTGCGCGTCGGCGTCCAATCACGCTCAGTGATCGATCCTCATTTCCAAGCACAAATCGCTTCCTTGCTTACCGAAAAGGATTTAGTGATTGGCTTCTCCTTGTCTGGTCGAACAAAAGATACCCATGATTCTTTGAATATCGCTAAGAAAAATCATGCGAAGATCATCGCCATTACCAATTACCAACTGTCACCTATCGCCCAATTAGCTGACGTTGTCCTGCAAACAGCGATCGATGAATTTTTGGACGGCGCTTCACTGGCAGGTAAGATCTCCCAGTTATATTTGTGTGATTTACTTGTTCAAAGCTACGAGATCGAAAATAACGTAAACACAATCGAACTAAGAGAAACCGTGTTACGCTCTATTTTGGATAAAAGCTTGGATTGATAGTTAAAAGCCGCTAACCCTTGAGAAACTGTTTAGGGAAGCGGCTTTTTCTTCGTAAGATGTAGTAGGAAATCCAGGTTCATTTTCTTTCATGATGAACCCATACCAACAAAAAGGATATAATTTTCTGATTTGTCAAATTAAGCTAAACAATCTATCTTTATCTATGCAGCTCAAAAATACTTCCAATGGTGTTCGTAATTTAGTGATTTTCTTGGATGCTTCTGTGCTTTAAATTAATGCTAGATCAGTTAGTTTGCTTAAAATTTCAGGTTTATTAGAGATGTAAAGCTCTTGCTTTCCTTTGTACTCATGAATTTTTGTAAACATATTTAATAAGTCATAACTTAACGACAACTTTTCCAAGGTTTGATAATTAAACTCTTTCATCACAACCACTCCTTTTTCTCCGCCATTTTATAATATTTGGCGGAGAAAGATCTTCTTTCAATTTTTTTATCCGCTAAGTAAAGTTTCATTTAATCACGATCAAAAAAGCTGCCTATCTTCTTCGACAGGCAGCGTCTTCTGATTTATTTTATTGTACGGTTTGCTGATTCGGATCTGTAGTTTGTGTGCCCTGCGGATGCATTGCGAAATATTGTGCTTCACGATTTTCAGCATTTTGCTGCAAGTTGTAATAATAGAAGCTGATGTCATTATTGTGGAATGAACCAGCTGGGAAGATCTTACGCGTACTTTCCGGCATCTCATATTTAGCTTTATCTACAGTAGAGGAGACCACCAGACCTCTTGTTCCATCGACCGTCGCATCTGCAAGATTCATGACCTTCGAGTGATCACCGTTGTCATTTCGCACATAAGAACCTAGATTTTCTTCAGCTGTCGCTGGTGTGCCATCGGTTCTCCAATTAATTGGATTAATCGCTAGTGCGCCTTCATCCCAAGTTGGCAAAGTACCAGTAAAATCTGGCGCAACCGTATTATATGAAATGACTACACCGGTATCATCTGGTCCTGTCGCAAATTTCACCTGCGGATTGTCGTTCATTTCTTGTTGAGTCACCGATTGACCTAATACATAGGCGGCGATCATCCGATCACTGACTCCAGGATTATTCTTGAAATAATCATACATGATGGCTTTGAGCATCCGAGCCCCTTGGGAGTGTCCCACTAAAATGAAGGGACGATTATTGTTTTCGTGTTTGATGTAATAATCAAAAGCTGCCATCACATCTGCTTTAGGAACACCATCCGTATATTGTGCCTGTTCTTCTTTAGATTTTGTCAGCAGCCATTTTGCATCCAATTGACGGTAATAAGGTGCATAAACATTGCCGCTTGTATCAAAGGCTGAACCTTGTGTCGCTAGAAATACTTGCGCTCCAGCACGCATCGTTGGGTTATCGATTTTTGCTACGGGAGATGAATTTTCATTTTTTTGTGCGTAAGCCGTTGGATACAACATAAAGACATCCGCTTGGCTCGTGATTTCTGTTGGCTTTGCCAGCCAATTATCAGCATTGCTATAGTCGCTGGCTTTAATGGCTTCGCCGGCTTTTTCTGGTTCTTTTGCTTTTTTGATCGTTGTTTTCCGAGTTTCTTGCTTTGGTGCTTCTTCGCTAGTAAAGAAAGTCGTATAAGCATAGTAGCCGCCAACACCCAATACAGCTACTACTAATAGTCCAATAATGAATTTTTTCATTGTATCCTCCAAAAAGATTTTATGTAACTCATTATAGGGTAGTTGGGTTTTATTTGACAAATTCCCTGTGTATTTAATTAGAAAAGCTTATGAATTGTTTGTTATGGATTAGTGAGTAATCATTAGAAATCAACTTCAAAATGCCAATAAGCCAACAGCATTGGTTGCCATGATGACATTTTTACTCGCAAATGGCTACTTAACTAACTTTAGCCAAGAAGTTACGACAAAACAAGCGCTCAGAAGAAAAATCCGAGCGCTTGTTGATTAATTTTTTTTATTCGCTTCCAAGGCATTGGACAGTCTCGCAAATTCTTCTAAAGATAGCGTTTCACCGCGACGCTTTGGATCGATTTCGGCTTGTTCTAAGCTCGTTTCCAACCAAGTTTTCGTTAATTCGTCTTTGCCATAACTGCTTAACAAATTGTTCCATAATGTTTTACGGCGCATATTAAAAGCGGCTTTAGTCAATTTGAAGAATTCCGCTTCGTTTGTCACCTCGACTGCAGGTGTTTCGCGTCGTACTAAACGTAAAATCGCAGAATCCACGTTCGGCTGTGGAACGAACACTGTTTTTGGAACAATAAAGGCCGTACTTGCTTCCATATAATATTGAACAGCGATTGATAAGGAGCCATAAGCCTTTGTTCCCGGTTTTGCGGAGATTCGATCAGCGACTTCTCGCTGCATCATGACCACCATCTCATCAACAGCCAAATCTGATTCTAAGATGTGCATCATAATCGGTGTCGTAATATAATACGGCAGATTCGCCACGACCTTGATTGGCAGCGTTTGATCAAAATACTCGGTTTCTTTTTTCAGGTCCACCTTTAAAATGTCGTTGTGCACGACGCTAATATTGTCATAGGGACTTAAGGTATCTTCTAACACTGGGATCAAACGATCATCAATCTCAAAGGCCAAGACTTGGTGAGCCGCACGAGCTAAGTGTTCAGTCAGTGCACCGATCCCTGGACCGACTTCAATTACGTTGGTGTGTTTATCAATTTCCGCTGTGGCGACGATTTTTTGTAAAATATTTGGTTCGGTCAAAAAGTTCTGACCGAGACTCTTCTTGAAGGAGAAGCCATGCTTTTGCAAAATTTCTCTCGTTCTAGAAGGTGTTGCAATGTCTTTATAATTGTTCAAGAGGTTTCCTCAACTTTCTTCATAGCCTCATGCAATTGTGCTTCGGTGATCCGAAACATCGTTAAACGTTTTTCCAATTGTTTGGCGTTGGTATAGCCAATCTTCAGCTCATCTCCCAGACGTTCACGCCGTTCACGGGCTTGAGCTCCCGCTATTAAACCATAATCTAAGAGAGTTTGTCTAGCTATTTTTGGTTGATCGCCCTCAGCGGGAGTGACAACCTTGTGCAGCGCGTCGATGATCGCTTCATCGCTGGCGTGCTCCACCCCAAGACTTGCCCCGCGCTTTTGCGGTGCCGCCATTCTTCTGGATAGGAAGGCGTGCTGGGCATCGGGGATCGCCTCCATGATTGTCTTACGAATCTTCTCGCCGGAAAAATCAGGATCAGTAAACACAATCACTCCACGGGTTTCTTGGGCATGTTCGATTTGTTCTAGGATATTTTCATTGATGGCCGAACCGCGAGTCTCGATCGTATCCACATCAAAAACTTCCTTCAAACGTTTGGTATCGTCTTTGCCTTCGACTACGATGATTTCTTCAATTTTTTCCTTCTGTTTGTTATCCATTGGCTTTGATCCTGAATAAGCGGTGTGCATTTTCCGTCGTTTGCCGTGCTACTTCTTCCATTGGTAAATTCCGAAGTTCCGCGATTTTTTCTACAACATAACGGGTATAGCCGGGTTCATTGCGTTTCCCACGATAAGGCATTGGTGCTAAATAAGGAGCGTCGGTCTCTACTAATAATTTATCCATCGGTACCACCGCTGCCGCCTCTTGAACATCTAAAGCCTTCTTAAAGGTCACAACCCCAGAAAAAGACACATGCATTCCTAAATCCAAAAAACGCTTCGCCCATTCACCGCTGCCGCTGAAGCTGTGCATGATGCCGCCGATGTCGCGAATATCTTCTTCCTTTAAAATCTTATACGTATCTTCCAGCGCATCGCGAGTATGGATGCTGATGGGTAAATTCATTTCTTTAGCTATCGCGATCTGACGACGGAAAACCTTGTCCTGAACTTCCTTTGGATCTTCCATCCAATAATAATCCAAACCAATTTCGCCAAGTGCTACAACCTTAGGCAATGTCAATTTCTGGATCAAATCTTCTTCGATTGCTTTCGTGTAGCTGCCCGCCTCTGTCGGATGCCAGCCGATGATGGAATAAATCCCCTCATATTGCTGGTTCAGCTCCAAGCTTTTTTCAATCGTCGGTGTATCAAAGCCAACTACAGCCATTTCTGTCACGCCAAGTTCACGCGCCCGTTCAACTGTCTCTGGAATCTCATTTTCAAATTGTTCCGCATTCAAATGTGTGTGTGAATCAAAAATCATGTGTTGTCCTCCTAAATCCTTCACTCTTATCTTCAAAATCCATTTAGAATCAACCTATTTTAACACATTGACTGCAAACAAACGAAAATCTAGTACAACAAAAAAACTCTAAAACGATCATGTTCTAGAGTCCCCTTTCTTCGATTAGTTATTTAACAATTGTTCAATCACTTCAAAAACTCCCTCTTGATTATTCGAACCAATCACTTCCTTTGAAGCTTGTTTGACTTTTTCCTGAGCATTTTCCATTGCATAACTCAAGCCGGCATATTCTAGCATTTCGATATCATTGCCGCTATCACCAAAAGCGGCGATCTCAGAAGGTGCGATGCCCCACTCGTTGCTTAATTTTGCTAACCCATTAGCCTTATGAACGCCAGGAATAATCAAGTCAATGTCACCATGCCCACTAGACACTGGAATCATTTGATCTGCCAACATTTCTTCCAAAGCGGCCAGCTTCTCCTCAATGCCAACATTAGAGAAGGTCAAAGCAAACTTGAATATTTCATCCTCTTGATTTGCGACATCTTCCAGCCGCTCAAGTTTTTTTATACTTGGATAATAAAATTTGACGATGCGAAACATATCTTCTGGAATATCTTTTGAAACATAGGCACTTTTTTTGCCGCAAACGACTAAAACAATCGGTTGCAGTGCGTTGATTCCCTTCAATGTTTCCAACACTTTATCTATTGCTAGTCGTGCATTGTAGTAATGCGTCCCTTCAACAATGATATTGGCACCATTTTCCGAAACGAAGGACATTTCTGTGTGATTCTTAGGGAAAAAGCTTCTTAGCTGATCGTACTGATTTCCACTGGCAACAACAAATTTTATCTCCTTTTCCTTCATTTGTTGGAAAATCCGATCAAATCGCTCCCGATTGTATTCTTTTTGATCATCTAAAAAGGTTCCGTCCATATCAACTGCAATCATTTTTATACTCATTTTAGTCATCTCCCTCTATTTATTCGTCCTCATAAGAGTAACATAAACTATGGGACGCATTTCAGGTCAAGCGAAATTTCATAAGAAAATACTCCGTCTAAATCTCGCAGAAAATCCGCCGAAAGTCGGATGTCTCCTTCAAATATTCTCTCTATAATAAGCATTGTAAGTTACTATTTAGAAAGAGGTGAGTGTATGCCTGATTTTCAAAA
Source organism: Enterococcus sp. DIV0187 (assembly GCF_051713785.1). Classification (NCBI taxonomy): domain Bacteria; kingdom Bacillati; phylum Bacillota; class Bacilli; order Lactobacillales; family Enterococcaceae; genus Enterococcus; species Enterococcus sp. DIV0187. Next base: position 3,403,401 of record NZ_JBIOQO010000001.1, on the reverse strand, counting down.
GGAGTTTCCAAATGCCGCACGTTATCTGAAACAACGCTATCCTGATAAGGAGCCACTAAGCAGCTTTTGGCATTGGGCAATTTTAGCACTTTTTGCCCTGCTATGTATCGCAACAATCAAGCAGCAATTGCTATTAATCGGCGGATTGATCCTTGTTTCCGCCTTGATCAAAGGACCAGGAATCTTAGTTTTCGGGGCCCTCTATTCCTTGTTAGTCAGTTTATTTCCGCCAATAGGTGTCGTTCTTTCCGCACTTTTTTTCCTATTAAATATTCGTTTATTGACTAAAAGCTGGCGGGTAAATATCGTAACCTCACTATTTTACTTGTATCCGTTAGGCTTGAGTATCCTGCGTTACTTCACCCAATGGGATGCGGTATGGCAGATTGGACTTCAGTTATTGCCAGGATTATTACTGCTCCATTTTGTATTGATGCAGGTTTACTATTTCCATCCAAGCGCCCGTCAAGTCGCTTGGACTGTATTAGCTACACCGTTTGAATTAATCTCACTTATCTTGCCAAAACGCTTCAAGAAACCGTTTCGGACTACCACACCATCAACGAGACTAAAAAACGTAAAAAAATATCGTTAAGGAAGGCAATCACGGCCCTTCTTTAACGATTTTTTATTGTAACCAGATTTTCCCGCTCCAATTGACCATGTTAAGATAAATGTATAAACCTGACGTGTTTGTCTTTTTGAAGAGGTGACGATTATAAACCCTAAATATGAAATTCCCACGAATGAAGAGCGTTTAGCCAAAGAATTTGAAAAACTAGGCCGGCAATTCTTTGATAAAGTCGATGCGAAAAATTTCAGCCACGCCTATAAAATCCTGAATCAACTCACAGATAATCCGCAAAAAAATCCGCAAGAAACGAAGATTTATGATAAAAATAAAAAGCTCATCTAAATGGATAATTCAGTTACGAGAAAAAACCTAATTCTCGCTGCACATACGATTAGGCTAAACCACCTGTCTCCCATCTGGTTAAGAAGTGATCTCTGCCTATCAAAATTATTAAACTGCAAAAGAAACTAATTCACAAATAGGCAGCCAAGAAAGCTAGTCGCTTTCCTCGCTGCCTTTTTCTTTAGGGCTTTTGTGGTCGTCTAAGCCACGCCCTCTATTGGGTGGAAACGTACCCTTTCATCCGGCTAATTTGCTAACTAGCTGCTGCAATTGATACACATCTTGATTCGTCAAAAATGGATCAATGACAACAGTCGGATATTCCTCCGGTACTTCTTCCACACTGCTTGAAGTAATCAGTGCATCATATTTTTCTAACTCTGAACGATTGATGTTCACATTGGTCAATTTTTTCTCTACATAATGAACTTCAAAGTTCCCGTAAATTTGATTCTCGATTTGACTGCCTAAAAAAAATTCCTCTGTCGGTGATAACTCAGACAATAGCAGCAGCTTCAATGGTCGATCACAGCTCGCCAACAATGTCAGACTTTGAGGAACCATTGTTATCAAAAGATACACGTAATTCCATATAAAATCCTCTTCTTGGTAGATCTGATAACGTCGGACAAAATGATCCACAATTTTCTTTACCTTTTTGACAGCTTGGTCATGGGTCTCAGACAATTTATCTAAAAAGATTCTCCGCTGACGGAATAAAATATCAATCAGCTGTCCATCCGGCTCATAAATCCGATGCTCGTTCATCAAAACAATCGCCAATTCCTGTTTTTTGTCATTGCCCAATGAAAAATTCAATAAGCTATCGAACTCCTCCACTAGTTCTAAGTGACGATAATAATAGCTCGCGTACTCATCTTCTCTTCTTAGTGCACTGTTCAATTGCGTCTTGCTAGCAACCACCACATCCGCATACGACAACCATAGACAATCCTTGATTTTATCCGAAGACAGCTTCACACGAAAAACTTCCAACGCCATCCGTTTGAAGGCATCTAAGATTTGTCTTTCCGGCAGCATCAGATCACTATCCAGTTCTAAGGTTGGATAATAATGTCCATTTTTAATCCGCCACAAGCTGATATACATGTTATAGCCTAAACGTTTGCGAGAAATGTAATTATCCTCTAGTTTATTCACTTGGATGAATTGATTCACCAATTCCGTGATTGCTTTGATCTGGAACTCTTTTAAATCCCGATACAACGAGTCCAAACGGTCTGATTTTTCAATGAAATAGCGGTGGTACATGTGCCGAATCACACTTTCATTCCCCTCCAAACGTAACGGACGGTATTGCAAGGTGATACCTGTTTTCAACAAGACACTCTCAATCTTCTTCAGATTCCGTTGGGTCTTCGATGGACTCAAAAAAAGCTTCTTCGACAGATCGATAATATTCTCGCACTCTTCATACAGCAGTTCCTCAATAATTTGAAACTCCGGCGATTGCTGGATCGTGTCGGCATATAGTCGATTGATACTGACATGCGATTTGATTTGCAGCTGATAAAGTCCTTTATATTTTACAATACGAAAAGCGTCTTGCTGGCTATTGATCAGCTTAACGTCCTTTAATAATACAGATAACGAGCATTCCAATTCTTCAAGTAATTGATCACTTGATAGACCAATGCGGCACGCGTAAAGTAATTCAACCAAACGCAGATGCCGCAGATTGCTTACCCCTAAAATATCTCTAAAATTCATACTATCACCCTCTTCACTAACTCCTATGCTTATCCCCACCAACTCCGACTTCTAAAAAAAAAGCAGTCCTTGGCGCATGAAACAAACCCCCTTTTGTGCCATGCTGATAAACTCATTTTTTAAAGCACTAAAACTCGCTCACTTCCCCTCCTTTAGCTTTTTTGTCCGACAAAAGAAAAAGCCAAGCAATATCACAAAAATAAAATATTGCTTCGTTTTATCCATTGTCTTGCTGTATAATAATGGTAACTGATAAAAGATTTCTCTGCTTTTGCCTTCTTAAAAAAAGAGAGCGTTATCGAATAGCTCATACAGCTCTTTGTAATGGCTTCATGACAAATAAGCAAAGTTATTTAATTCACTTTTTAAAATAAAAATAAATTTTTTTAGAAACTAATAGTTAAATTTTTTTTGTTCCGTTTGAATTAATGATAATTACGGATAATATAAAATAAATTCTGTAATTATTATTTTTATTAATTACTAAGAATTTTTCGCTTCTTCCTTTTTATATAACTTAATATATGACAAAAAAGAGTGATCCTAAGAAAAGGATCACTCTTTTTATTACTATTTGATTATTTAGCCGTACGAATGTTGACAAATTTGACGTTCACATATTCCTCGACTCCATACGTGCCATTTTCACGACCAAATCCTGAGTGTTTTACTCCGCCAAATGGTGTCGCCGAATTGGAAATAGAGGTATCATTGACGCCGACCATGCCATATTGTAATTTACTGCTGACATTTTCCACTGTATGGATATTGGTTGAGAAGAAATAAGATGCCAATCCAAATTCTGTATCATTTGCGTCTTCAATGACTTTTTCCTCATCCTCAAAGGTAATCAACGGAATCACCGGACCAAAGGTTTCTTCATAAAAGATATTCATTTCTTTTGTGACACCATCTAAGACAGTTGGTTCAAAGAAATTCCCATCAGCATACTCGCCTTCATCCAGCTTATGACCACCAGCTAAAATTTTTGCGCCCTTATCCGTCGCATCCTTCAATTGTTCAACAACCTTTTCGACGCCAGCTTGATTGATCAGAGGACCTACTGTTGGATCTTCTAATCCGTTTCCGACTGTTACTTCTTTGATCGCTTCCACGATACGATTCGTTACTTCATCTTTGATATCCTTGTGGATAAAGATTCGATTTGGTGAAGTGCAGACCTGACCATTGTTGATGAACTTAGTTTGAATCAATGTTTCCACTGCCCGTTCAATGTCTGCGTCAGGGAAAATGATATATGGCGCATGTCCGCCTAATTCCATTGAAACATTTTTCAACGTTGGCGCTGCTTGTTCGTTTAGCTTTTGACCAACTCCAGTTGAACCAGTGAAGGTGATCTTTTGTACGTCTTCAGATTCTGAAAGAATTGGTCCAATCGTAGAAGAATCACCTAAGACGATGTTTACCACGCCATCAGGAAACCCCGCCTGATCAAACAATTCCATCAACGCTAAAGCAGATAGCGGCGTTTCCTTCGATGGCTTCAAAATCACCGTACAGCCAGCAGCGATCGCTGGAGAAATCTTCCGAATAATCATATTCGATGGAAAATTCCATGGAGTGATGGCGCCCACGATACCCACCGCCTGTTTGCGTACCTGCCATTGATTGGTCACTGGAGATGGAACGATTTCACCTAATAATCGTTGTCCTTCTGCCGCGTTCCAGCGAAGATTCTCCACATTCGTTTGAATCTCACCTTTTGCCTGCGTCAAAGGCTTTCCCTGCTCCATTGTCATGATCGTCGCTAAGCGATCCGCGTCTTCTTCCACAAGATCAGCCATTTTATTCATTAATTTCGCTCGTTCAGCCGCAGATGTCCGCGACCATTCAGGAAACGCGTTGTTCGCCGCTTCAATTGCCGCGTGAACTTCCTTTTCGCCTCCGACATGAACCTCAACCAATGTTTCTCCTGTTGCCGGATTTGTTACTGGTTTGGTTCCTTCTGAGCCTTCCACCCATTTGCCATTAATATAGAGACGTGTTTCGACTGCTGGTAAAGCTTGTTCTTTTGCCATGTGTCTAATTCCTCCTATTTTATCATGTGCAGTAGTGGTTAAAATCGATCAACAGCATTCGTATCATTTTTTTCCTGCTGTTTACTACATTATTCACCGTAACACGGATAAAAAAACAACTCAAAAAATAAGCTTAAAGAAGAAAATGCTTATACAAATCTGATAAAAAAGGAAAATAGATAGTCCAAAACGAATGATCTCACCATTTTACTTTTGTTATGCTTAACAAAAAAAGGAGGACTGCTATGTTTGCGAATTTGAAATACCTTCCTTAAAAATACAAGCTCATCTATATCGGTTACACGATTTGCCTTTTGCTAACGTGCCTCATTTTGGCGCTTGTTCGACAAAGTAGCCTTTTCATCGCTTTTTTTATAATTGATGCCTGGCTTTTAACCCGATCACAGAAAAAAATCTGGTTGCCTTTGCTCTTGATTTGTTCATTTACATTTGCTGGTTTATCGTTTTGCTCCCCTTTTAAGCAGCAAGAAGTTTATTTATCTGCTCATCATTTTTCAGCTTTTTTGTGATAAATTGCAAATTGATAAGTTTTTCCTCTGAACCATTTTACAAATGTATTTCATTTGTTACAATTATGTTACAAGACATAAACTAGGAGGCTATCATGAAAAAGAAGATTATGGTTCTATTGTTGTTATTATCATTTATTTCTTTGTCCGCCTGCAATAACAAGAAGGAAACTGCTGACAGCAAACCAAAGGAAACAACGGTTAGTAAGGCTGCCAAAAAGAAAAAAGCGTCTTCGACGAAAACCACCGAAACTACTCAGTCAAGTTCAGTACAAACCACTCAGACACCACAAGAACCACAAGCTAGTCATAGTAACCAGGCAGCACCAGAAGCAAACTACGTCTCACCTAATCAATCGAGTCAGGCACCCCAAGCACCCGCAGTTGAACAGCCTGCCCAAAATCAACCAGCAGCGACAACTGATTGGATGACGCCTGAACGAAGAGCGGAACTAATCGAAGGCGGAAAGTTTGACCCCACCTTTGTTGATAACTTATCTCAAGCAGATTATCAGCTGGCGGCAGATCGCGCCCAGCAACGATTAGAAGAAACGGGATACGGCGATGTCTCACTTATTTGGTACGAGCTTTATAAAATGAACCCAGAGAGTACCACGCTATTTGATAATGCGCCCTACGACTCCTATGCAGAATAACCTGTTGAGCTGACCTTGCGTTAGCTCTTTTTTACGTTGATGACTCACTTCAAAGACATTTCCAATCGGCTTTGGTACTATGGAAGAAAATGAATGGATGTGAGCCTCATGGCTTTGATCGTGTTGATCGGCTCTCAGGCTGTCGGAAAGATGACTGTTGGAAAAGAATTGGAAAAACAAATAGATGGAAAGCTGTTGTTCAATCATCAAACATTGGATCTCTTCGCAGATTTCCTCGGCTACAGCAAAGACGCCTTTCTGCTCTCTGATAGGACCAGAAAAGAATTGTTCAAAGCCTTCGTCAATAGTCCAGAGACAAATACGACCAAAACAATCATCTTCACAGTAGTCATCGACTTCGATTCAGCCTATGACATTGAATTTTTACAGGATATCGCTTCGATCTTTTTAGAAGCCAATCAAGAAGTCTATTTCATTGAACTCGTTGCCGCCTTGAGGGAACGCCTAAAGCGTAATGTTCATGAAGATCGTCTAAAAGCCAAGCCTTCCAAACGAGATACCAAATTTTCAAGAAAGGAACTCCTAACTTCAACACTGAAAAACCGTTTGGAAAGCCGTGAAAATGAAGTAAAGAAGCTTTTTCCAGCGGTGAAGCATTTAAAAATTAACAATACCAAGCTCGCTCCCAAAGAAGTTTGCACCCAGATCATTAGCGAGCTAGTATAATTAGTTCGTTTTTGTAACTAAAGAAAAAAGGAGAATGTGAATGCCCTTAAAACATGAATTTGAGATCATAGATAAACTCACTGAAACGTCTTATGAGGAATACACACCTGAAAAATTTCATTGCATTTCAATTGATGATGCACATATTCAAATTTTACTACGGCCCCTATCTTTGTTTAAAACATATTTTCACGCCTTAGATCGACCGGAATACGGCTTAGCTTATTATGGAACGACAATTATACCTCCTGAATCATTGTCTGCCTTTTTAGAGATTGTTTTATCAGCTAAACAATTGAAGCAGAAAGATGAGATAAATGAACTTTGTAAAATAATCATGCAAGCAAAAAATGAAAATAAGTACATGATTCACTATGGAATTTGAGCTCGCTGGCACGCTGATCTTACTTCTCCATTTCTAGCTTTCGATACCATAAACTGCTTAGCTCAGTTCTTGTAGGTTGATTCTTTTGAGCGTACAATAGAAGAAAAGGAGGAGATTCGATGCGCTATATAATTGGTGTTTTTTTCCTGTTGCTTGCTATGTGGCAGTTTTGGATGACTAAACGTTCCTTTACTGGACTTAGACGAAATGGTAACGAAAATACGTCTCCCTTCATAATGTTAGGACAGTGGCATAGCTTATCACTCGCCATCGGGTTCCTGATTGTTGCAATCGCTTGTTTTTTTGTTGATATATCTAGCCTTTATTAAGCGATTAAAATTCTATTTTGATTATTTGCTACGATATCCTTATCACTAAATAGTTGGAGGGTTATTATGAAACAAAGTCTTGTTCACATTGCATTGATTGTAAACGATTACGATGAAGCGCTAAATTTTTATACAAATGTTCTTGATTTTGATTTGATTGAAGATACTTACCAACCTGAACAAGATAAACGCTGGGTGGTGGTTTCTCCCCGAAATTCAAACGGCGCCACCATATTATTGGCAAAAGCTTCTAAACCGATTCAGAAAGATTTTATAGGGAATCAGTCTGGCGGCAGAGTATTTCTATTTCTGGGAACGGATGATTTTTATCGTGATTATAACAACCTTGTTTCTAAAGGAGTGGAATTCGTCAGAGAGCCTAAAGTTGCGGATTATGGTACCGTCGCTGTTTTTAAAGATTTATACGGGAATTTATGGGATCTTGTTCAATTTAATCGGGATCATCCTATGGCTAATCGTTTAGTTTAATTGAATTTCTAATACTTTTGGGACTAGTTCTTCTAGTCTTTTTTTTGTGAGCCTACCTGTTCATACAGCTTAAATAGCTTCAGTTATATGAAATTAACATATACAAAGCGTTTTCTTAGATTTATCATTATTGTAAAAGGAATGATGCCGTATGAAAAAATATGCTTTGTGTTAACCGTCAGTACAGGTTTAATCTATACGTCAATTTTCCCCACACCAGCTGTCCTGAATAATGAGGATTTGAAAGAGTATTTTTCAACGTATTACGATGTTTCGATTAATTACATTAGAGATAAGGATTCCGTTGATTATTTAGTTGTTCCGGATCCCTTTGTTCCTTTTGAGAATGAAAACGAACTTCCTATAATCAAAGTCCCTGCACTATTATTCATGACGAATGATTTTGAAGGAATAAAGAATTCTATTGACAGTTATTTTAAAAATAGGAAAGACTGAGAATACAAGAGAAAATCCTATTGCATGTTTTCTTAGTTTTCTTTGCTAAGTAATTTTATCTGCTTTTTTACTACTTGACTTTCACTTTTTTTTCGCATAAACTAATTTAGTATTTACTGCGTATAATGGTTCAGCGTAAAGCACACTACAAAAAGTGTCTTTGCGCTTTTTTTTGCGCAAAGGCAAAGAAAGAGGTTAGCATTTTGGATTTTTATATGAAGCTCCCCCGAAACAAACTTGAATTTACCCTATTTTTATTGATATTGTCAATACTCTCCGTGAACATTATTGCTCCGCTTATTACTTGTTTTGAAATGGGGTTTAGCTTAGAAACTTGGTCCCGTACCTTTGAAGTAATGCCGTTTATTTGGGTTGTTGTAGTGGCGTTAGTTCTAATCACTCACCAGCCTGCATCTAAAGTAACCAATCTATTGATAGGAAAAGAAGATAGTTTTAATGCACATATGATTGTAAATTGTCTTGTCAATGTAGTAATGATGTCGATCGTTTTAACCATCGTTGCAAGCTGGATAGGTATGAGAGAAGTCTCATGGACCCCTGTTGAACAATTCTTTTATAAGTGGCCGAGAAATTTCAGTATTTCTTTCTTAATTGAACTCTGCATTGCTCAACCTATTGCCAGATTCATTATTTATAAAAAGCACGTATTCGAAAAAGAAAAATAATGTTCCTAGCTACTGCTTTTTGAAGTAGTAGCTAATATCTTTTAAATTTCGCTATGCATTACTTTTCTAATTGATAGCCCCAATGACCTAGTAACCTTTCGTATTCAAAAACATTAACTGCACACTCTTCGCAATCACTAAACCAATTCGTCAGATACATCATGGCTGTCTGTGTGTACTTTCACCTGAAATCTGATTCCTATTTGATTATTTTCATACATAGAAATTTCCATCTATAATAATGACAGAACCATTTTTATCTGCTGTACTAACTCAAAAAGTACAGCACTCGTGGAATTTGGCTATTCTTTATGTATTATTCGAATTGTTATCCAAGCTGCCTATAAAAACAGAAGAATTTAGCTGATAAGTTTTAACTTTTTTTTAATGTGTTAACTACCAAAATCTACTAATTAGCAAAAATCTTCAAATCGTGGTATGATAATTCATGGAATTTCGTTATGAACGTTTTAGTTGCCTTTCGTCACTATTTGAGAAAGGAGAATGCTCTATGACATTCACTAACAACAAATTGGAATACCGCGTAACTTTAGATACCAACTTAAATCTATTTATTGTTTTCGACAAAAAAGACGAAAACAAATTTGCGACCGGTACGACAATTGAAAATGCAGTACAAGAATTAGCAAAAATCGCATAAGGAGTGTAATCCTCTAATGGACAATTACTGTTCGTACTGAAAGCATCTGCTGTGGCTCACGGTAGATGCTTATTTTTTTGCAGAAATAGCCCTCCTAATTAATCTCTTTTACTACATCCACACTTTTTCAACTAATTCTATAATCAGATAATCTTACATCTTCTCAATTTATCAACCGAACAATGACGCTACGTGATTATTTTTAACTTATTTCTTTTTATCTACCGTTCGCGTTTGTTTTTGAACCCAGCTACTTGATACAATGTGTTCGTCTAGTAATAGACAAAGTATGTGCGTGAGCTAGGTAACTAATTGACAAATTAGCTTCCCCCTTAGCTCCGAGACTGCCGATTCATGCCCGGCAGTCTTTTTTTTAGCGAAACCACCCGTTATTACCATTCGCGTCTTTTTCAATACCGTTTGCGGTTGCGTTTTTATTCAACTTTGATAGTATTTCACTGTCTGGCGAATACAAATCGTTGGATCAATGTTCTAGACAGTCTCTTTAGTAGGCTGTCTTTTTTTTTGCAATTGCCCAGTAAGTCTTTCTTGCTGTTCACGACTGATATAATACCGTTCGAAGTTGCTTACATAATGTAATTTTCTATATTACTAAAATTTAAAAAGAAAGGTATTTTATCATTTATAAAATGAGGATATTCTCGAATCAGAGCTTGACGCTGAAATTTTTGTAAATACTTGGAATCGAGCATAAGCTAATTTATTTCAGATAATTCAATTTAATTCTCAAATCCTAGATTTGCATTAAATTGACGCAAAACGCAAATATACCCTGGATTTTTTTCAAGCGCCTGAAGCATGTTTATCCGCTTTTCCGAATTTCCCTTAAACCTTGTTTCCATTTATCCGCCTTTCTCTCTGATCAGCGTAAACGTATGGAAGTCAGGAGTTTCAGCGCATCCGCTGTATCACTTTCCAAACCTTTTGGAATCTTTTTTATTTCACCCAGCGTCCAGTCATGCTTTTTACCCTCGGCAGTTTTAAAAATCTATACAAGCGTGTACCAATATTTCGAAAGTTCCGCCTTCTCATATTTCTTTTTTTCGATAGGCTGAGTTAGCTGAACTTTTAATCAGTAGGTCACTAATTCGAACCCTCATATTCCCCTTTGGTGCAAAATTTTTGCTCTGGATAATTGACCAATGTACAATAAAATAAAATTACCTACAATTAGCCTTTCAAAGACATATTAAACGATGATTATTTATTCCTATATAAATAAACAACCAGAATGGAGGTTGATTAAATGACAAATTTATTAGCAGCTGGCTTCATGTTTGTTGGTGGTGCGATACTTATGTTAGCAGGTGAATATGCCAAATGGGTCCCAATTATAGGAAGCATCATTGCCCTAATTGGTTTGGGAATGTTGATTTATTATTTGTTCAGGAAAGATGGAAATTACAATGGAAATTAAACGTTTCTTCGTTAACATTAAATGCATAAACCTACTAGGAAAATCCAGTTGTCAATTAGACTTCTGGATTTTCTAAATCTTACTTGTTCGGTATTGTTGGCACACTTTCCAACAAAAAAATGAGCAGAAGGTCTTAGACACCTTCTGCTCATTCTTTTCTATCAATTAAACCTCAAAACGTACACGACGGTAGCGAACGATTGCTGCTGCCATCAAACCAAGACCGATTACGATAAAGGCAATGATACCCATTCCACCAGTTGATGGTAACGTGCCGCCTTTAGAGCTATTGGCAATTGGTAATGCTGTTGCGTTGTTGTAAGAATCTTTGTCAATTTCGAAATCAACATCGTCGGTTAATTTTTGGAACCCATTTGGCGCTTTGATTTCTCGAAGCATGTAGTCACCGTATGCTAAACCAGTTACTTCAAAGCGTCCATCTGCATCAGAAATGAATTTTGTTGCGTTTGCGTAGTCTTCATTTGGTCCAACTGGCGTCCAAGTTTTAGAATCTGTACCAACTGTTAGGTATTGTTCTACGCCATTTACTTCTCTGATAACAACGAATTCCGCACCAGCTAATCCTTTTGTTTCGCCATCTTCATGTTTGAAGAATTTTTTACCGCCAGTGATGATTGGATCGATTGGATCATTTGTTTTCACATCATCTTGTCCACCATCATGATTCATTGTTACAGTAAATTCGTTATTGATGTCCAAGTCGACTGGTGTTTCATCTGTGAATGAAACAGTGTAGTAAAATTCAATTCTTTGTCCAGCATATTGACTTAAGTATTGCGCTGTTGCAGGTCCCGCAGCACCTGTCAAGTTCATTGCAATATTAAATCCAGCATAGCCAGTGAACGGTGCCGCTGTATTATAATAGTCATCTGTTGCATTCGCTAAGAAAGTCGCTGGGGTAACAGCCGTACCACCAATCACGATTTGATCAATTCCTTCGAATTTCACACCTGTTTGGTCAACCGCATCTTTGAATTCTAATTTCGTATAACGAGGTGCTCCGTTAACAAGATCACCGATTTGGCTAGGAATCACAAAGCTTGCACGGTAATGAATTTGTTGTCCAACTTCAAAGTCGTAAGCACCTGCTGGACGTGGTGGTAATGGATCGCCGTTATCATCCACTAATTCTTTCTCAGGGTCTTCGCCTTCTACTTTGTTCTTAGGATACAAATGGATTTTTGTTAAATCTTGTCCGTTGCTGCCTTTCATTGGTAGCATCATAATCAATTTGTACGAACCGATTTCAACGCCTTGTGAAGCATGCTCTTCAAAGAAGTATACTTTGTATGTTCCGTCAGCGTTTTTTGTTGGTAAGTTAGTGAAATTTGCATTCCCATCTTGATCAGTTGTTTGATCAGTACCAACTCTAGTTGCATTTGGTGCATTATTTAATTCAAAGTTATTCATTACTTCTTTAGCAATTGTATTGTATTCAGCGTCTGTTTCATTCCCGGTCAGACGTGCACGTAATTCTGCATAGAAATCTTCTGAAATATCCCACGCTGTGAAGGTAATTCCTGGTAAACCTTCATAACGATTGAATTCATTCATTTCTTCCCCAGTATTTTCGATACTGCTATTTGGAAACTCATCCATTTTTTTCTTGTGAATAGTCACATCTACTGAATCTGCTGCGTATGCGCTATCTCCTCCGCCTAGCACCCCTGCTAGTAAAGGAATTAAGCATAGCAATGTCGTTAACAGTGCAACCCATTTCTTCTTATTTTTCATAATTTTTTTCCCCCTTATTTTTGTTCAATCCAACTAAACCAACAATCATCAACAACAACCCTAGAAAACAATAATTACGTATCAACTCGTTTGTAGACGGAAGCTCCTTTCCTGAGTAACTTGGTCCCTCCCCTCCACTTGGTGTTCCAATCGTTTTTGGTAAGTCTTTCCTTGGTCCTGAGCTATCTGTTATCGGCGGTTCTGTCGATTTAGTTGTAGTAGTCGTCGTTGTTGACGGTGGTGGTTCAGATGTTGGCGGTGTCACTGGAATTTCACGATATTTACATGTAATCTCCAGCTTATCCGCTTCCGTCAACGTATTCGTCATTCTCTGCGGCAAATAAATAATGATCGGAACCATATGATAGTTGCCTGTTTCGCCTGAAGAAAGGATCAGATAGGCGGCATCTTGATTATTCTGCTGCCGCGGCAGGCTCAGTGAGATTTCCCCCTTGGCATCCACTGAGTACGGCGCCTGATTGATCTTCTTCAATTGCTCAGTTTGGACAAATGTTGCTAATCGTTCTTTGGTCGGATAGGTGTCCATGATATATTCCTTATCGGCCTTTTCGTTGCTGGCGCGTTTTTGGCGCCATTCGGTCAAATCATAAACATCCATGTCGATTTGCTCGATCCCTGTATATACATTACCGGTTTCCGGCCTGGTCTTGATCAGTACTTCCACTAGACTTTCCTCTGCAAAAGCAGTAACCCCCATGTTACAAATTCCCAGAATAAGTCCCAAGAGAAGAATCATTTTTTTCATTACGATCCCCTCCTCTTCGTGTGAAGCCAGTAAAGGCTGCCAAGCAGTCCTCCTGCTGTAGAGATAACTCCAAGTGCTACTTTAAAGAACATCGCTGTCCCCGATCCGCCTGTACTAGGCAGCGGACCCGCTCCGCGCTTCCTGTTTGTGACAGTCAATTGAATAAGATTCGGATTGCCGACTCCGCCTGATCCACTGACATTCGGATTGGATTGAATACTTACAACACCTTCACGCGAAATACTGATTCGAACAGTGCCGCTCATTCCTTGATAGCCGTTTGGAACGACCGTTTCAGATAAACTGTATTCACCAGGTCGCAATCCACTAAATTCGAAGTATGGTCCCCCTGTTTCCGTTTGATCATAACTCGTTCCGATCAGTCGGAAGCTCGCTCCGCGAAGTTCATTTCCGTCTTGATCGACTTTCTTGATCTTCAGCTTGAAATCAGCCAATTTATTCGTCACTTTGTATGGAGAAGTTTTGCCATTCAATGTAATATTCAAAACCGTTCCCGCAGCGTTTTCCACTGCTTTAAGATCGATGTTTGCCATTTTTTCATATCCTGCTGGTACATAGGATTCTTCAATGATGAAGTCCCCCATCGGAATATTCTCGATCGTGACTTGCCCATTATTATCTGGCTCGAGGTCTGTCGCTAATACTTTGCCGTCAGATCTGCGAGTGACAGTGAATTTGGGTTTGTCCTTACCAAACGGTGTCTTGCCATCATCCATGTATTTACAGATGACCGCCTTGCCGGTCAATAATTTGTTCGTGAGTTTGATACCCTCTTTTGGTTTCGTTGCAGCAGTGAAGCTCGTTCCGTAATTGTAGGTTGGCTTGGCATACCCAATTGTTCGGGCTTCCTCAACCACTCGATAGACGGTGTTTCCGCCCTCAACATTTTGGAATACCCCTTTCCAATTGTCGATCGGTGTCAACGTCAAGGATTCGACATCCTCCCACGTACTTCCTGTTCTCTTTTGCAATGTGACTCGCACATAATTTGTCCGAAGTCCCCAATAGTTTTCTGTCCCCCGATGACTATCCGACCAAACCTTCTCAACTGGAATCTCCAGGTCTTTCGTTCGTTTATTGGTCACCTCATGCAATGAGGTCTTACTGTTTACAGTAATATTAAGGTCTGTTCCTGCAGAATTTTCGACTGCCTTCACATCGATATCAGTCATCTTGTCATAGCCTTGAGGCACATAGGTCTCTTCTACAACAAAATCACCAAGTGGAATGTCTGTGATGAGTACTTGACCTCTAGCATTCGGCTCAAGGTTGCTCACCAATACTTTGCCATCCGATTTACGCCTTATGGTAAATCGCGGCAAATCTGACGTAAATGGTGTCTTCCCGTCTTCCATATACTTACAAAAGACCGTTGCCCCCTTCAGCAACTTATTGGTAATTTGAACTCCTTTGCTCGGTAATGTTTTCGCGGTAAATTCATTCACATTGGAATCCGGCTTGGCATATCCCGTTGTCCTCTCAGGCTCAACGACCCTATAGATAGTGCTGCCGCCATCCGCCGAAAATGATGTTTTCCAATTATTTGCCGCATTCAACGTCTTCGTTTCAACGTCTACCCATGAACTGCCACTTTTTCTTTGTAAAACAACTCTGACACTATTTGCGCGAAGTCCCCAATAATTTTCTGTGTTCATATGCGAATCTGACCATTTCTTCTCAACTGGAATTTCGAACTTATTCGCCTTACCCTTAACTGACGGTACGCCAAAATCTAGCTTATCCGTCGTTCGTTCAGGCGTTGGTGTTAATGTCGTCCTTCCGTTCGTTTGATACCATGTGTCGCCTTCATAATTCACAGCGTCTGTTTTTAACCGAAGCTTGTAATCCAATTGAACTTCTTGCTGACCATAAAGATTGATATTATCCACTTTGATCGTATTGTTTGTCACAACCGGATCGTTCGGCAGTTTACTTGTTTCAATTGCTGGCACACCGCTTTTTTTGATTTCCTTAACAGTAGGTTTTCCTACTAGCTCAAACATATCTCCGATTGGATCTTCAATAACGCCTTTATCTACTGTTTGAATGACTGAGTTAAACCAATCATCAAAAGAAATGTCAAAATCACCTGTTGTACTAGCATGATAAAATTGGTAATCAGCCTGTGAATCTCCAGCAGCGTTCGCCTTTTTGGAAGCCATACGATACAAACCAGTGACCAATTCATCCCTTGAATGCCGTTCTACTGTAAAGTTTTTTTGGATATTGATAGCGATGGAATTAATCTCCATTCCTTGATCCTTAATATCCGCTGCAGTCGAATTGGCAGGCGTTAAATGACTATAAATCCTTTGTCCCGTAGTTCCTACCGCGATTCCCGAAGGTTTATATACCGTAAAATATCTTTCACCATTAGGCTCTCTTTCTGGAAGTCCCCAATAACGTCCACTATAGGTCAGAGACCCATCATAAATTGGAGGTGGACTAGGATGGTTTGAATCAATTCGCAACTTATCGTAATAGATACTTGAATCTGAATGCCCTGATAGCGGTACTTCACTCATATTTGGTGCACCGTCAGTCAAAAGAAAAATAACCTTTCGCCGATTGGTTCCATTTGCATTATTCAGCATCGTTTGCGCATCCATTAATGCTTTTTGTGTGAAGGTATTTCCATCTGAAGCAATACTTTTATACCTATCAACTACGTTTTGCCAGCCTGTCGAGTTGGCAGACATAGGAACAATTTGGTTTCCTGAATAATCAGGCGAAGAGTAAATTACTCCACCAATACGAAGGCTGTCAGTATCTGGGTTTGCCGCTTTGAACTTATCGATCAATTTTTGTAACGAGTTGACTGCTAATGTTTTTCTCGTCATCCCGCCAATATTTCCTTGCGATTGAATCATTGAAGCTGAATTATCCAACACAAAACAAACATCTACCCCAGGTTTTGGAATTGTTCTGCCTCGGACATTTAGACGAACATTAAATTCATCTTCTTTAGATGTCTCACTCGCATATTTTCGCAATTCAATATTAGGTTTTGATTTATTCTCACCATATTTGATATACGATTTCGTATAGTCATCTGAAGAGACATCCCAACTCGTTACTCCATCCCAACCAGATTCTTTCTCATAACCACCTTGATGATTGCGAACGTTTGACTGTCCGGTTGGCGTCCAAT
Organism: Enterococcus sp. DIV0187; assembly: GCF_051713785.1. Taxonomy (NCBI): domain Bacteria; kingdom Bacillati; phylum Bacillota; class Bacilli; order Lactobacillales; family Enterococcaceae; genus Enterococcus; species Enterococcus sp. DIV0187. Next base: position 3,386,705 of record NZ_JBIOQO010000001.1, on the reverse strand, counting down.
AGCAAGTAGGATAGGTGCCGTTATTCGACGTATACACGGGTGCTTTATTGGTATATTTCGGTGGGTCCATCCGAAGCAACCCATTGTTTGGAACTGCCGTTGCTGGTACTGGCACAACTTCTTCTGGTTCAGGCGGACCGATAAAATCTTCTGAACTTGTTTTGACCGCTGCTTTACTCTCAGAAGTTTTTGTTTCTTCTTTTGTATCCTGCGCTTTAAGAACAAAGGATTCTTTGATATCAAGAATGTTTTCCTGTATCTTCGCGTCTTTTCCGTTAGAAAGTGTCTGCTCGTCTAGTTGAACATCTAAATTGAGTTTCTTTGTTGATTTCGGTAACTCAAAAACGAGTTGTCCTTCCATGGAAGCTGAATAGTTCTTTTCAATTAGCCATTCATCCTTCTCATCCATGTTCTTAATCGTTGGATACGTGATCACTTTTCTTTTCTCATTTGTTACTTTCAATTTGAGACGCTGTTCTTTATCACTCTCTTCGCTTTGCCTGCTAAACGTGATTCGCCAACGATTTGTATCTTCTAATGATTCATATTCATAGGAGACTTTTAAGAACTTTTCATTGATCAGTTCCGTTTTCGTTGTTTCGGCATACGCAGTAACCAGTGATGGTAGTGTTTCTGTAATAAAAGAAAATAGTAGAACAACCAACATGAGTAAGTGCTTCTTTTTCATTTCATAAATTCCTCCTTTCACCCTTTTTTCACCCACTCTCCCTTCCGCATAACAATATGATAACTGATATCATTTTCTCTCGCTGAATGTGTTTTTTTATATTTTTTAGTTATTCAAATATGATATTTCAGCGTTGTTTTATCTTTTTTTATAACCTTTAGTGTTATTGGACCCAATTACTTAATTTGATTTAAAGAATAATAAAGTTTGATTGTCGTAAAAAAAATTTACCTTTTGAATTTTTCGTCAAAAAAAACAAAAAAAGACCTCGGAAATATCTATTTCCGAGGCAAGTATGAATATAATGTGTCTATTTTCTTTTTATCTCCTTATTTGATCAATAGATTTCCACTTAATTAGTAAAGGAAACATCAACTGTAAAGAGACTTCCGAAATCTGCTATTTACTACTTTCGTTTAGAAAGTAACACATCCACCCGTGAGAACGGGTGGCTTTTTAACACCTCTAGAAGAGGTCACTACTCGCCTACTCCATAAATGGAGCTTTCTAAAAGACCACCAACCGCTCTTCGCTCGCTACTTTATTTCTTTTTCTTCATTTTGAATGGATCAACGTATTCTCGTTTACTTATACTATCTCGGATTCGATCATCTGATTCTTGCTCTCGTATATATTTTTCAATTGTTTTCTGGTTCAGACCGACTGTGCTCACGTAATACCCCTTTGACCAGAAACTTTTATTTCCATATTTATAGACTAAGTTTCCATGCTGCTCATGGATAAGCGTCGCACTTCTTCCTTTCAAGTAGCCCATGAACTGCGAGATACTTATTTTTGGTGGTACTTTTACCAACATGTGAATATGATCTGGCATTGCGTGTGCTTCGATTATTTCTACCTCTTTCATCTCACAAAGCTTCCTCAAAATTCTTCCAATATCTTTTCTTAATTCCCCATAGATTACTTTTCTTCTATATTTTGGGGTGAAGACTATGTGATACTTACAATTCCATCTAGTATGTGATAAACTTTTGTCGTCTTTAGACATAGAAAAACTCCTTTCGATAAAATAAGCGGTTGGTAGCCACTTATTAGTATATCGAAAGGAGTTTTTATCGCTAAAGCTATTCCATCCACGCGTAGAAGCGCGCAGTTTTCTTGTTTCGTACGCTCCGCGAACGAAACTGACTAAAGTCATAAGAAAAAGGATGAGGCAAACACTCGCCTCATCCTTATGACTATTCAGTTATTAATTATTTAGCGAATCGACTTGAGTATCAAGAACGAAAGAAAATTGAAGCTTGGAAACAAATCGATCAACCATTATCCAATCGTACGATCGCAAAATCACCAAATTGTGTTCCTCAAACTACCCTTACTAAGAAAGACCGCACGGTCCGCCAAATCAAACGCAAAATGGCAAAACATATGAATACGAATCATTTATCACATCTGCAAACGTTAGACAAGCAGCCTATGAACAGGTACGAGCGAATTCCCGCAAACACCAGATATGGCTTTCTTCGTCCAATTTCCTTGAGAATACCGATCATCAGATGAAAAAGGAAAAGCAATCCCAGATGTCCTCGCTTGGCGTGCAAAAAGCTGAATCTATTACCGTATGAAAATTTCTCTTACACGACAATATTGCACAACTACAATGAGTGCTTCCTGTTCCTCTTATTTATCCCGAAAGATCACTGATCAACTGTTGCAGCTGAACGATGTTTTGATTAGTTAAAAAAGGATCAATGATCACTGTAGGATAATCATAGGGTACTTCTTCTACACTACTTGAAGTAACCAACGCGTCATATTTCATCAATTCACTAATCGTGATCCGTGAATCCCGAGAACGCTCCTCTACAAAATGAATCTTAAAATTTCCATAGATCCGTTCTTCAATCTGTTCTGCTAAAAAAATTTCCTCGGTTGGCGACAATTCAGAAAGCAGTAGAATCTTTAGAGGCTGATCCGCGCTCGCTAATAAATTTAAACTTTGAGGAACCATTGTTATCAACAGATAGGTGTAATTCCAGATAAAATCAGTTTCTTGGTAAATACGGTATTTCTTCACAAAGGATTCGGCGATTTTCAGGACCTTCTTCACCGCTTGATAATGAGTTTCCATCATCTTTTCTAAGAAAATCCCTCGTTGACGGTATAAAATATCAATGTAGCGCCCTTTAGGTGGATACATCCGTTGATCATTCACCAGTATAATCGTCAGTTCGTTCATTTCTAGGTCCCCCAACGAGCGACCTAGTAAACGATTAAAATCTTCAACCAACTCATAATGCTTTTGATACAAATCGCGATAGATCCTACTTTGCTTCATCGCAGATTTCCATTGATCCTCGCTGAAAATCAGCATATCCGCATATGACAACCATAAACAATCCTTGACATCTTCCTCCGTTAACCGAACTCGAAAAGACTCTAAAGCGATTCTCTCAAACGCTTCTAAAGTTTCCTCATCAGGCAAGCTTAACGGACTTATCAATTCATTTGCAGGATATCGTCGACCATTTTTGATTCGCCATAGACTGATATAAATGTTGTAGCTTAATCGTTTTCTAAAAATATGACGATTTTCTAAATGGTTAACCTGAATAAACTGATCCACTAAATTGGTTATCGCTTTAATCTGGTATTCCTTTAAATTTGAAAAAAGTGAATCGACATGATCCGATTTTTCTAAAAAATAGCGATAGTAGAAATGTCGGATAACACTTTCCTTTCCTTCAATCCGCAACGGGCGGTAATCCAGTTTTATTCCTGCTTTCTTTAGGGCGGTTTCAAGTTTCTTTAAGTAACGTTGTGTATTTGAGGCACTAAGATAAAGTTTTTCTGCTAAATCACTAATGCTTGAACACTTTTCATAAAGCAATTCTTCAATAATCTGAAATTCTGGTGCTTGTTGAAGAACGTCTGCATACAATCGGTTGATACTCACATGCGGCTTGACATTAATTTGATAAAGCCCTTTGAATTTCTCAATATGAAAATCCTCTTGCTCATCGTTAATCAACTTGACATCCTTCAACAAAATTGGTAATGAACATTCCAGCTCTTCTAATAATTGATCACTTGGCAACCCAACTTGACTTGCATAGAGAAGCTCAACAAAACGCAGTCGTCTCAAACTGCTTGTCCCCAAAACCTCTCTGAAATCCATTTCATCATCCCCTTTGTTCTTCCCCTTTTAGAACGTAACAAAAGACTATTTTTTAAATATGAAAAAATCGGATACTCAGCATAATGAATCTACAACTCACATAAAATTCCAACTAACAGTGACCAACCATCATATGTGTGAATCATCAATCTTCGCTGATACCCGAAAAAATGTATCGTTCCATATCAAAATAGCCATCGAATTTATACTATTTTAATCAAGTTCACCTCTTACGCTTAACTTTTTCAAATTAATTTCGTTTTTTTGTTTATTTTTTTCAACATAAAGATTATTTGATAGCCAATAGAAAACTGATAATCCTCTGTTACTATAATATTCAACCCATTTTCTTTACGATTTTTTCCTTATATACATAATAACCAATCTTATTTCCCCTTGCTTTTTCACCATTTATTTATTTATGGTTATTAAAAAGCTCAGGGAATCAACAAACAATTAATTCTTAAATATTTTTTTTTTATTTAGTTCTTTTTTTTAATAATCATTAAAAAATATTATTACTCATTTTAAAAATACCAATTAAAAAAATTGAATTTTTCTACCATAAATTCAAAATCAAAAAATACTCAGATATAACATTTGTTGCATTTAATTTCCGATTAATTATTTATATAATTTTCTAAATAGCTTAAAAATCGTCTTTTTATTCTAATATTTCTATTCAATTGAATTGATTAAAATATTAAATCTGACGATTCAAGAAGTTTAGCCGATTACTTAAGAAAACATTCTAGCAATAACCGTAAAAGGAAGCCTATTCTAAAACTTTTAATGCCATTTATCACAGACAACACAAAAAGCTCATTTTATAAGAATAGCTTTACATTGAATTGTGTAATTCTTCGAATAATTCACTATTGATTTTTTAAACTACTTGGGGGATTCTGATAATGAAATACAGAGGTAAAGTACATATTTCAGAAGATTGTTATTGCTTGCAGAATTTTTCTCTTATTTAGAGTTAGCAGCAGATAGCAGTTCACTATACTTTTAATGATGCTGGCTGTTTCAAATGATAATTTTTGGATACACAACTAGGATTCGTTCTGTTCTGTTTTTTTGAAATGCTCCATACTAGTAGATTATGATTCATCGGAGAACCCTCACTTTTTTCTCCTTGTCCTCACGAATCATCTTGTTGTCTAGCTTTTACTATCTAACAAGTGCAATGTTTAACACGTAATAAAAAGAGTCTGGAAAGAATCTTTCCAGACAAATCGTTCACTTTTTCATCCTTCGAAAGTTTGTTTAAAAGCTACTCTACAGTTGCCGCTATACTTTCGGAGGACAAAATCCAAAATGGATTTCCCATTACTTTTTATTGTTTCTCCGCAGATTGTATGGGTTGGAATTACCTTACATTAGTAGATCAAGACGAAACGAGTGTGTGGCAAAAGTAATTGCCACACACTCGTTTTCCTTAATTACTTAAATCTTCTCCGTTGGTTGCAATGACTTTCTTATACCAATCAAAGGATTTTTTCTTGCTGCGTTTCAAGGTTCCGTTACCTTCGTTGTCGCGGTCTACGTAAATGAAGCCATAACGTTTCTTCATTTCACCTGTTCCGGCAGACACGAGGTCGATACAGCCCCAAGTGGTGTAGCCTAATAAATCCACTCCATCTAAGTCCACTGCATCCTTCATCGCTTGAACGTGCTGCGCTAAGTAGTCGATTCGATAATCGTCCTCAACATAGCCATTTTCATCTGGGGTATCAATCGCTCCAAGCCCGTTTTCTACAATGAATAATGGTTTTTGGTAGCGATCGTACAGGTCATTCATCGTGATCCGTAAGCCAAGTGGATCAATCTGCCAGCCCCATTCGCTTGATTCCAAGTAAGGGTTCTTCACAGAAGCAAAGATATTGCCGCTGGTTTGTTCCAACAATTCAGGGTCAGTCGTAGCTACACGAGATGAATAGTAAGAGAATGAGATGAAGTCCACGGTGTGAGCCTTCAATAGCTCTTTGTCGCCTTCTTCCATCTTCACTTCGATCCCTTTGCGTTCCATTTCCTTCACTGCATACGCTGGATATTCCCCACGTGATTGCACATCAATGAAGAAATAGTTTTGACGTTCTTCTTGACGACCTGCCCAGACATCGTCTGGTTTTGGTGTATATGGATAGTAAGAACCTGCCGCTAGCATACAGCCGACTTGGTTTTCTGAATCGACTTCATGAGCGATCTTCGTTGCAATCGCAGATGCCACTAATTCGTGATGGGCTGCTTGGTATTTGATTTGTTCTTCGTTTTCGCCTTCTTCAAAGTATAGACCTGCCCCCATAAATGGTGCGTGTAAGATCATGTTGATTTCATTGAAGGTCAACCAGTATTTGACTAATCCTTTGTAACGATTGAAGATCACGTTACATAAATTTTCGTAGAAGCCGACTAATTCGCGGCTGCGCCATGCGCCATATTTTTCCACTAAGTGCATTGGGCAGTCAAAGTGAGTGATGGTTACTAATGGTTCGATTCCGTATTTTTTACATTCCTTGAAGATGTCTTCATAAAATTTCAAGCCTTCTTCATTTGGTTCCTTTTCGTCGCCTTTAGGGAAGATTCGGCTCCACGCTAGTGATAAACGATAAGTCTTAAAACCCATTTCCGCAAACAGCGCAATATCTTCTTTCCAATGATGATACATATCGATCGCTTCTTTTGCTGGGTAAAAATGCGCATCGTCAAAATCAAACATTTTCTTTTTCCCTGCGATAACGGCAAAACGATCTTCACCCACCGGTGCGAGGTCAACATTTGCTAGTCCGCGTCCGCCTTCGTTATAACCACCTTCACATTGATTGGCAGCAGTCGCGCCGCCCCATAAAAAGTCTTTTCTAAATCCCATTAATCAATTCCTACTTTCTATACTTTTTCCATATCTAATTCACGTGCCACTTCGTCTTGAACCTCGATACCTTCTTTTTCTAGGCGTTCGATGGTTTCTTTGAAGTTTGGCAAATGTTCTTTGTGTGCAATAAATAATTCATCCATAATCCGTTGCGCTGTTTTACCAGAACGAATCATTGGGTTGATGGTAAACGCTTGTAATGCGGTGTTGTAATCACCAGTTACAGCAGCTTCGATCGTTAACAATTCCATGGCTTTCATCACTTGCAGCCACCCGCGTTCTGCTGTTGGCAATTCACCAAATGCAACATTACGAGCGCCTTGTCCGCCAATATAAGCAGAAACTTCAACGACACAGTCTGCTGGCAGATCTGGCACAGCACCGTCATTTTTCGTCGAAACAACTAATTGCGTATTTTTGTTAGCATAAATTGATGCGATTGATTCACATGCTGCATCAGAATAGTAAGCTCCGCCGCGTTGTCCTAATTGTTCTGGTTTGTAATCCAAGTTCGGATCTTTGTACAATTCAAACAATTCTGTTTCTGTTTGCTTCACTTGTTGGGCACGCGTGCCGATGGTTTTGTATTCTTCTAAGGCATGAGCCAACGTTTCTTCCTCTTGGTAGTAATAATGATGGTACCCACAAGGAATCATTTGCATTTGTTCTAAAATCTCTCTTGGGAATGGAATATCATGGATATTTTTCGGCATCCCTGTTTCGTCGCCTTCGTACATTTTATTAATGATCTCTTGTGTCACATCTTTGCCGTGATTATCAGTTACTTTATGCCAATGGAAATGATTCAAGCCAGCAAATTTATATATCAATTCATCTGGCTCTTTGCCTAACATCTCAGGCTCCACCATTTGCGCCATCACTGGAACATTACACAAGCCAATTACTTTGTCCCATTTACCATAACGAACAACTGCTTCAGTCACCATGCCGCTTGGGTTAGCAAAGTTTATCAGCCATGCATCTGGACATAGACGTTTCATATCTTCAACGATTTCTAAAATGATCGGAACTGTTCGGAACGCTTTGAACATTCCGCCGGCACCATTCGTTTCTTGACCTAACATGCCATAGTAAGCGGGAATACGTTCGTCTTTGATCCGTGCTTCTAATAAGCCCACACGGAATTGAGTCGTGACAAAATCTGCGTCCTTCAAGGCTTCTTCGCGGTCTAAGGTAATGTGAACTTTTACATCATAAGGTGATGCATCCCACATCCGTTGTGCCATTGCACCAACGATCTCAACCTTTTCACGACCTGCTTCAATATCGACTAACCAGATTTCACGAACTGGTAACTCATCATAACGTTTGATAAAACCTTCCATTAATTCCGGTGTATAGCTGCTTCCTCCACCAATTGTAGCGATCTTTACTCCTGCTGACATCCAATCGACTCCTTCTATTTTTATTTACAAACTAATTATCTGCTATGTAAAACTTCAATTCAATCTGTTCACAAGTCATTCCATACGAATTTACAAACTCTCTATTGAAAACGGTTGATTTTGTAAATCTCGATGGATATTCTCACATTTTCCTTAAAATCGCCCACATTCATTTACAAATGATCTACAATAAATGTAAATAGGAGGTGTGCTCATAATGCTCTTATCAGAGAAAATGAAGCAAACAGATTTTTCTAATGCCGAGACAGCCTTGGTCACTTATATTTTAGAAAAGGGTACAGCGATTGAATCCATGACAATTAAAGAAATCGCAGAAGCTAATTTCGTTCACCCCTCTACCTTGATTCGCGTTGCTAAAAAATTAGGCTACAAGGGCTGGCTAGAATTGCGTACAGAATTTTTAGCTGAACAAACCTATCTCCAAACCTACTTTGAAGATGTCGACGCCAATTTTCCTTTCCAAACCAATGACGGCATCATGACGATCGCAAATAAAATTGCTTCATTAGAAAGAACAACGATTGATGATACCTTAAGCCTGTTGAATCATGATAACCTGCAAAAAGCGAAACAGCTCTTATTAAACGCCAAACAAATCAAAATCTTCGGGAGTAACGCCAATTTACTGATTTCTCAGGATTTTGCCTTAAAAATGCGCCGCATCAAAAAAAATGTTGTGACCAGTCAGACTTTAGGCGAGGATACCTACGAAGCCTATAATAGCCAGGCTGATACCTGTGCGATTCTGATTTCTTATACAGGAGAAAATAATTTTATCTTGCAGCTCGCAAGAATTTTGCGAAAACAAAACATTCCTGTCATCGCCTTAACTAGCATCGGCGAGAATACACTCGCCTCCTACAGCCAAGCGGTTCTGCGAATAACGACACGGGAGCGGCTTTATTCAAAAATTGCGAACTTTACGATTAATTCATCAATCTGCTATTTACTGGATGTGCTATATAGCTGTGTCTTTGCCGAAGACTATCAAAAAAATCTGAATCATTTGATTGAGATTGGCGAGCTTGCTGATAAGCGAAAAACCAGCTCTGAAATCATGGCAGAATCACCAGAATCAATGATTCGCTTCACGGAATCTTTTCGACCAAATTAAAGTTCGGGGCGCTCGCCCCGAACTTTTTTCTGATTTAATTCGTTAAACCAATACAGTCAATAACTCATCGCTGCTACTGATACCTTCTTTGTGATCAGTCTCGATGATATCCAGATAATCCGCTGAGTTCGTTACAATGACTGGCGTTTCTACACTGAATCCCGCTTCTTCAATTGCCTTGATGTCGAAGCTCACCAGTTTATCACCACGTTTGACCTTTGCGCCTTGTTCTACGTGCGCTTCAAAATATTTTCCATCTAATTGAACGGTATCTAAACCAATATGGATCAACAATTCCAGACCATTATCTGAAATCAAACCAATCGCGTGTTTTGTTGGGAACATCGTCATAACTGTGCCGTCAAACGGTGCTACTACTTCGCCGACAGTTGGATGAATCACGACGCCTTTACCCAATGCTCCTTGTGCAAAAGCTTGATCTTTTGCAGTTTCTAACGGCATCATATTCCCTTGGACAGGAGAAGTCACGACTTCTTTACGAACACCCATTTCATTTTGAACTTCTGTTTCTTCAGTCACCTCATCGTCTTTCCAGAATAACATCGTTGCTACGAAACTGAAGACCATCGCTACACCAACTGCAATAAACTGAGTGACCATGCTGCTGATGTCATTTGAAGCAGTATCAATATGGTTTACAAAACCAAATGCTCCTAAACCACCCATAATGAAGCTTTTCGCTCCTAACAGACCAGTAATCAACCCACCGATGGCCGCACCAATCATTGAAATCACAAAAGGTTTCTTTTTAGGTAAGGTCAATCCGTAAATTGCAGGTTCAGTAACTCCAAAGATCCCTGAGATAACTGCTGGAATTGCTAATTCTTTCAATTTCTTGTCTTTTAGCTTGAAGAACATTGCTAATACAACAGCTGTTTGCGCAAAACTTGCTGAGAATGAAGCTGCTAAAATCGTATCAAACCCTAACGTTGACAAGTTGATCATGGCTAATGGAATCAGGCTCCAATGTAGACCGAAAATTACTAACACTTGCCAGAAGAAACCAACTGTTACACTCATCAAGATTGGTGAGAATTCGTACAATGCGGTAAAACCACTACCTAAGATATTGGTTAAGAAGGTAATGATCGGACCAATAATCAAGAAACCGAAGAATACAGAAATCAAAATCGTAAACATCGGTACTAAGAAAGTTTGGACCATTTCAGGAATGATGCGTTTCGCCAGCTTTTGAATGATGCTCGCAAACCAAATAACTAAAATGACTGGGACCACGCTACTTGTATAGTTATTTGCAATAATTGGCAAACCAAAGACTTTGATGAACACCGGACTCTCTAAAATCGTGTTGGCAAACAACGTCATGATCGGCTTTCCTGTACCCAAAGCCGAGGCTTGAATTGTGGGATAAACCATCGCCATTCCGATTGCGATCCCTGTAAAGTCTGCAACTTTGAATTTTCGAGCAGCGGTCAAACCAATCGCTACTGGCATGAAGTAAAAGATGCAATCTCCAGCGGCTGTTAAGAATAAATCAGTTCCGCTGCCTGCTTCATACAATTTAAGATACAAGAATAAGGCATTAAACCCTTTCAACATCCCACAAGCCGTCAACGCTCCTAGGAACGGTTGGAAACAACCAGAAATCAAGTCGATCAAACGATTAAAAATATTGCCTTTTTCAGCATCTTCTTCGGTAGCTTCACCAGTGATACCAGCAACCTCTAAAACATCTGCATAGACTAACGGTACATGATTTCCAATTACAACTTGGAACTGACCGCCGCTTTTCATGATGGTAACGACACCATCCATGTTTTTTAAGACATCTTCATTTGCCTTGCCTTCATCTTTCAATTTAAAACGTAAACGCGTAATACAATGTGTTACACTATTGATATTTTCTTTTCCGCCGACATTGGCGATAATTTTCTCTGCTAAATCATGGTATTTTCCCACTATTTTCCCTCCTATTTAATGTATGCCCTTCCACTAATCAACAACCCGGGATAATGTGAAAAGCGGGCAGGTGCCAATTTCTATTGATTTACTTTTTGGACTAATCGTGCGATATGAATGGTTAAATATAATTTCTCATCATTTGACATTTCGTAATCGTATTTCTTCTTAATAAAATCTGCAATTCTTTCTACGCATTGATACGCGTTTTGATATTTCTTTTGAATAATTAAAAGCAGCTCGTCATCTGTCTCATCAGTTAATTGGCGATGATTCATGATTCGTGAAGCGAAGAAGCGCAAATGCGTTGTAAAACGATAAAAGTAAACAGACTCTTCATCCAGTTGAACTTTAAAATAATAGCTGGTTATTTGAATGATTTCCTGCATCAGCTCCGCCATCATATACGCATCTTCATTTTCGCTATCTGATTGAGCATTCACTAAGTGTAAAGCGATATTCCCTGCTTCATCCTCACCTAGATTGACTTTAAACTTTTCCTCGATTCTTTTTACCGCATTCACGCCTACCGAAAATTCATCGGGGAATAAACGTTTAACATCCCACAATAATAAGTTTCGAACCCGAACACCCTCTTTAACTCGCTGGACTGCTGCATATAAGTGATCAGTAATTGATATATAAAGCGAATCGTTCAACGGATTTTTCAACGTTACCTTTGCCTCATCAATAATATCGTTGGCGATTTCTAGGTAAGTTATCGGAACATCGACTAATAATTCTTGAAACTTATGAAACAAATCACTGTTCGCAAGGTGATAGGTTTTATCTATCGCCTCCTCGGCTATCTCATCCCCAATCTTTTTCTGAAAGGCTAGACCACGCCCCATCGCGACAATCTCGTTATTTTTTTGATCAGTCGTGATGACTACATTGTTATTCAAAATCTTCTGAATTTGCATTCAACACTCCTCCGTTCTGTGACATTCGCTACTAAAAATCATTTTTCCCGACTTCGTTCACTTAAAATGATAGATAGCTTTGCAATTGATGTCAAACCCAAAAATGTTATTTTTTATAAACTCACCTCCTGTTTTAGAGCAACAAAAAAAACCCAATGAGGGTACGACAAATAATCGTACGTATCTCATCAGGTTTAGCTTGTATTTAAACAATCACTATCCATCAAATGGTCTATTTAATTCAAAATTAGCTTACCAAACACAGAAAGCGCTGTCAACAGATTTTACAAAAAGAATTTTTTTAATAACAAAATTTGTAAATAGAAAGTGACAATTCTTTTCCTGCTTATCTAGCATTACATCAGCGCTTCTCCTTATAGGCGACATAATGGTAAATGTTATCGCTACTATCCTAAACTGCCATCAATTAAAAACCGAAATTTCCTACAATAACATTATACGCAATAACCAAAAATATAATCGCCATTACTAGGCTACTCCACAAACTAAACATTACGAAAGGAGATGTAGCTTCGTTCCCTTTATTCCTCAAATTAGAAAAAGAACGCTTTGTTATCCAAAGCTGCCAAATTCCCAAAGCTAAAAAGACAAGTCCGATTATCATTATACATAGCTCCTTTTTCACTTTATGTTCTGTAAATAATTGTACTCTCAAAAATGTAAAAAGCAATCAAAGAACCAAGCGGAGTCTATCATCCCAAACATATTATTTGAACTCTTGGCGATTATCCTTTAGGGTTAAAATGTACTTAAAAGAAAGGATGGAAATTCAATGACCAAAAAAATTGCAGCGATTGTTACGGATTTAGTCGAGGATGTTGAACTATCCTCTCCAAAAGAAGCACTGGAAAAAGATGGCAACGAAGTCACAATCATCAGCTTTGAAGCCAATCAAGAAATCACAGGAAAAAAAAGAACCAAATTCAAAAGCGACAAAGGAATTGATGAAGTGAAACCTGAGGACTTCGATGCATTACTAATTCCTGGCGGTTTTTCACCTGATCAATTGCGTAGCGATGCACGTTTTGTATCCTTCGTGTCTTATTTCTTAGACAAGGATCAACCGTTATTCGCCATTTGCCATGGTCCACAATTGTTCATTCAAACAGGACTTACCAAAGGGCGCACAATGACTGCTTACACAACCGTTCGTCCAGATGTCGGCTATGCTGGCGCAATCGTCAAAGATGAAGCAGTTGTAGTAGACAACAAATTAGTAACTAGCCGAACTCCAGATGATCTTCCTGATTTCAATCAAAAAATCGTCGAAATATTACATGGTTAACGATAAATTTTGACAGAAGAGGATAGCCTAAAGAAATACAAGGATCTAGGAACAGATGATGAATGATACCTACTCAGTGTTTCTAAAATTTTGTGAATTTTCGGCTTATTTCTGTAGACGTACTTATGAATCGCCGTGTATTCGTGAATAGGAGCTGATCCACAAGTCTGTAAGACTTTCGAATCAGCTCCTATTATTTTTTCTCTCTATTAAAAGATAATTCTTTGCAAAATTAGTTAACCGCCTTGCAAAGCCCCTATTAAGACAAATAGGTCCACAAAAGTAACAATAGAAATCCAATCAAAAACGGTGGTACATACTTAAATATAAAATAACTGTAAGCTTTTCCTGTCCTACGTTCCGCCTCAAATCTTGGATCATCTCGATCGTTTACAAACTGCCATGGAAACCTTGAGAAAAAAAGCCCATTTGTTAAGCGAGTAATCAAAGCGATCACTAGTAAAAGACCCGTACAGAAAATACCAACAAACGCAATATCTCTAATCACATGACTATCCAAAACAATCACCAGCTTTCGCTTCACATTCAAAAGAGCAATCACAACACGAACGAACCAGCATTATTTGAATTCATCGCCAACTCGCTTAAAAAAATACCACTAAAGTCTTTATTGAAGCCCACAAGTTAGTTCGCTGCTACTTCACATACCCAACCGCGAGACAATTCATCCCATTGGAGCCAAAAAAAGCATTAATCACTGTTCCATTTTGCGGCAAATACCCATCCTTTTCTTTATTTTTATTATAATCCTTCACTGTAAAAATAACGATACACTTAAAATCCATCAAGTTACACCCTTTCGATCCATACTTTTTTAATTAAATTCTCATTGTAATTATGATAACACGAATTTTTTTCTATGGTCACTACTCCTAGAAAAATCATCTAAATTAAAAAAATATTTTGTGTACGATGATGAACATCCTCTTCAACTTTACAATAGCTTCACTACATCAAAAAGCTTAAACGGCCTCGTCGTCAAAATTCCTTTGTTTCAAATGGTAGCCTTTGCCCCAAATCGCCTCTACGACTAAGGCACTTTCCATTTCTTTCAGCTTCCATCGGATTCGTTTAGCAATAATAGACATCTGAGCTAATTGAGAACTATTAGGACCGTCTCCCCACATTGCTCGTGACATCTCTGTTCTGGAAACTATTTCATCATTTGAATTAAGTAATTTCTCGAAAAAGGCTGTTTCTTTTTTCGATAGTACATGAAGAATCGCACGTAACTCCTCTTGTTTAACTTCGCCCTCTTTATTAAAAATCAGCCTTGCTTGCTCCTTTTCATGATTCATGTTGGCTAAGTTATGCACTACGTACTCTCTAAGGCGTTCAATTGATTGACTCTCACTGATCCAATCGTAAAAACCTATTTTTTTAATCATTTTCTGTTCTTCTTCATCTGGTTCGATCGATGTTTTTCTGATGAAACAGCTCATTTTGCTCAAGTTTAAAAAAAGTTGTTTTGCCTCATTATCACTGATAGTTTCACTAATAATAACCGCCGCAAATTTCCTATCAATCTGTTCCTCATCAAATTTATGCAGTAGCTTATCGAAAAGAAGCTTAGAGCAATACACTTCATATCCCAAACATTGCAATCGATTCTGCAGAGGCTGCTCAAACAATACATTTTTCGTCAAAATTAAAAATGGTTTCATCTCATTCACTACTTTCTTTTCCTGCTTTACAAATAATTTATATTTTTATAGTTACTTGTTGGCTATTGAAATAATAAAAAGGCCCTCAAAGCATCTTTTTTATAATACTGTTTGCTACCATTACTATAATGTATGTTTTTTTATTTTTCAGTTTCGCTAGAGCAATCAAATCAGATGCCGCAATTCCCTACGGTCCCCGAATAAGAAAAGAGTATATCAAAAAAGGAGACCCAGATATTTCAATTTTGTCGGGTTCGTTTGGTGAATACTGAAATACCGAATGTATCATGAACTCTATTTGCCTTACTAGATGTTATAATTAAACTATGAAGGACAATGCTAGGAGGAAATCTTTTGGATTATGAATTATTTGAATCCGCGATTAAAAATAAACTTTTATTATTAGATATTGTTTACCAAGCAGGAGATTGGGTTAAATTACCAACGTTGTGTTTTAAAACTGAAATAGGCGAGAAAAATGTCATGAAGTATATGGAGGAATTACAGGAAGACCTAGCTCAGATGAATCTTCTGGAAGAAGCCTGTGGAACGATTGATTTCATCAAAGGAAAGGGATTCCTTTTCAATGGAGAGGAACTTAATTATAAAAGACTCTCTTTATATATTTTAAAGCAATCCTTGATTTTCAATTTATTGCAAGAATTATTTCTCAGCAATCAAGTAGCGACGTCAGATATCCTCAACAATTATTTTGTTAGTGAGAGTACGCTGAGACGCAAGGTATTACAAATCAACGAATTTATTGAGGCCTATCATTTATCCTTGAAGTATAGTGGCAAACAATTAAAAATCACCGGTAAAGAAATCAATATTCGCTACTTGGGCTATCAATTTTTCTGGAGCTTTTATACCGGTGTCACTTGGCCCTTCAAAAATGTTGAGCAAAAAAGAATTGAGCACTATGTGAAATATGCATTGAAAAATTATGATTTGGCTAAAAAGAATACTTTGTCGCTGGAATTTTCTTACTTATTTGCACTGAATGTTTCGCGCTTTCATTCTAAACATCCGATAACACCGGAAGATATTCCAGCTTATGTCAAAGAGATCAATCAGCGGCAGCTTTTTCCACGTTCGGCCTTTTATCAGGACTTTCAAAAAGAGTTTTTCCTATCGGAACACGAGATCAATTATATCGGGTTGCTTTTTCAGTGTCGACCACAGTTTTATATTCGCAAGGATAATCTCCAAGAGGTGATTCAGCTGCACAGAGAACTTGATACGCCGATCTATCAGCTATATACTCTCTTCACTGAGGAAACCAACATCATGTATACGCCGGTTAAAGAAGAACTGAACTTAAAACTCTGCCACGCGATCATTTTATCGACATTTTTGCATGCGACTTTTTTTAAAAATTTTATTTCTGTTGCTTCTGGTTACGATCTTTTAATTTTTTATCAAACAAAGTATCCTCATCTATATTCTTATATGGAAGACATCCTTAAAAAAATGCGTGACCAGTCGGAATCGACTGTGTTGGAGAATGACGAATTTCTTGTACCAAGGTTTTGCGAAGCATTCTCCGCCATTAATATTTTTACTAAATTCGAACCGGAGATCGTTGTAAAGATTGACACCAATCTAACGATGGCTTTGGAATATATCTTGGCCCAAAAGCTGGAACAGATCTTCCGTAATTTCTTCAACGTTCGTTTTCTATCTTTTATTGAAGTGGAAAAAAACGAAGAACAAAAATTCGACATGGTCTTCTCTTCGATTATTCAAAATGTTGAAGATAGTCCCTACCGAGGAATTCCAGTTTACACGTTCCAACCTCAAATCGATCTTTCAGATATCACAAAAATCAATGATATTTTAACCAAGTATATTGAAAACTTAGAATCGCAAGAATAATGCAAAGGTGCCGTATCATCACCGATACGGCACCTTTTATGGATTAAACTGCTTGTTCGTTAACTTTACGATACTTAGTGATTGCAATCAACATTAAGCCTAAACCTACAACTAGGAAGGCGATGATCCCTTTTCCACCGGTTGATGGTAAGAAGCCTTTTGGCGCATTCGGGATTTTCAGTGTTGTTGATTCAGCGTAAGAACCATTTTTGATTTCAAACGGAGTATCCTCTACTAGTTTAACGAAACCGTTTGGTGCTTTCGTTTCCTTCAAGAAGTAGCTGCCCATTTCCAAACCAGTTACCTTGATTTTCCCATCAGCCTCTGATTTGAATCTCGTTGCAGCAGATAGATCACTTACCCAGACCGGAGTTCCACCTTCCACATCTTGTTTTAGATACTCATCATTACCACCGTTATCACGGCCTACGACGAACTCTGCTCCGCCTAGCGTTTGAGTCTCCTTGCCGCTTTCATGTTTCAAGAATCTATGACCACCGGTTCCGAAACCTGGAGGCGGATTAAGAATGTTACGGTCATCATTCACATCACCATCACGTGTGATTTCTACAACTAGATCATTGTCAATTTTTTCATCGACAGGCGTAAATTCTGTCATACTGACGCCATAAGTGATTTCAATTTTCTTGCCGGCAAATTGTTTTAAATAATCAGCTGTGGCCTTCGACTTAGCAAATTCAGCCGCACTAGAAACACTTGTTTCAGCATTGAAATTAGCGGCTAAAGTAAAGCCGGCATAGTCTGAATAAGGAGAAGCAGTGTTTTGCGGTGTCAATGTCATATGGCTATAGAATTCAGTTAAATCACTGCCCTCAATTGTACGTCCATCGATCACAATTTTTGAGATTCCCTCAAATTTTACACCTGTTTTAGTCAACTGATCGACGAATGCGAATTTATTGTAACGCGTTTGCTGCGCACTCGTTGCGCCATCTGTGATGATTTCACCGATTTGACTTGGAAAAGTAAATGACGCTTTGTAGTTGATCTGTTTCCCAACTTCAAAAGTATAAAAACTTTCTCCTGCAGGAACATCAGGTAATTTATTTCCGTTCTCATCTACTAAGATTTTCTCAGGTACTTCTTTATCAACGATTTTATTTTTTGGATACAAGTGGATCGTGCTTAACTCAGTCGCTCCATCCATCGCTGGCAATATCAGAATGGTTGGATTTGAATAGCCTTGATAGCCTGTTGGTAATTTCTCTTCAAAATAATAGACGTTATAGGTTCCGTCAGCTGCTCGTTTCTCCAATGCATCAAACGTTGCATCGCCGTTACCGTTAGTTGTTTGCTTTCCTTTTTCAGTGGCTTTTGATTTATCTAAAGTAAAAGATTTCATCAATGCTTCCGTTTTAGTTTTTACTTCGGCTTCCGATTCATTTCCTGTCAAAGCCAGTTTAGCATAAAAATCTGCAGTTACATCCCACGCGGTAAACTCCACACCTGGTAAACCCTCGTAATGACTGAATTCATTCATTTCTTTACCAGTATTTTTAATTGCCTCATTTGGAAATTCATCCATTTTCTTTTTATGCAAGGTTACTGCCACTGTTTCTGCAGCTGCCGCATTCTCACTCAAACCAAATAACCCTGTTAGTAGTGGTACGAGACACACAATTGCTGTTAATAATCCTGTCCATTTTACTTTATGTTTCATTATTTTCCCCCCCTATTTTTTTGGGTCTTTTTAGACCCATAACTGCCAGAATAAAAATGAGAACGCCAAGTACTGAGTAGCTATTTACAAGCTCGTTCGTTTGTGGAAATGATTTACCGGAAGTATCTACTGGTGTTTTAGGAACCACCAGTCGCTCAGTCGTTTCAGTTGGCGGTGTGACTACTAACGGTTCTTTTTCTTCTGCATACTTTCCATAAATCATCACTTTGAATATCTCTAACTCCGAGTCAACATCGTGTTGCGGAAAGAATAAAACAACTGGCAGAAAATGAAATTTTCCGGTTTCTCCATTAGCTAAAATCAGATAAGCCGCATCCTTGTTTTCTTGATATCGTGGAAGTGCGGTCCTAGCTTCCCCTTCACTATTGACTGTCAATACCTCTTCACTTAATGGTTTCAATCCTTCTGTTCGAATAAAGCTCTGCATCTCTTCTTTGGTTGCATTTTTATCTAGCAAGAATTCCTTGGCTTCTTTTTCTGACATCACATTTGAGTGACGCCAATTCGTTAAATCATAGATCGTAAAGTTCAAATTATCGGTTCCTTGAACTTTTTCTCCCTCTTTTGGTCTTGTATTGATGATGATTTCGACTTTCTCATTTGTTGTAACTGCTGAAACGGAACTCGTCAACATGTTAACTCCAATCAAGACTGCTAGAAGGGACAAGAAAAGTAGTCGCTTTTTTTTCATGTCTAGTCCCTCCTTCTATTAATGTATAAGTAGACTGCACCCAATCCGCTGCCTGCTACTAAGCAAATAATAGAAAATAGAACGAAGTACCGATTCCCGAAACTTCCAGTTCTAGGGAGTACACCCGTTTGTCTGCGATTTTTCACCTTTAAAGTAATTACATTTTCTGTTTCACCTAGTTTGGTTGAACTCGTTACCAGAGGATGGCTTTCGACCCCTACATGACCACTCTCAAAAATATCAACAGCAATCTCTTTTTCTAAACCGACATAGCTGTCTGGTGCAGTGACTTCTTTTAAGAAATAGAGCTCTGACTTCAAACCAGTAAAAGTAAAGGTCGATCCTGAAGAGATTGTTTTATTGTAAGTGCCTGATAAATTTCGCAAGCGGAAGACAGCACCTTCGATTTCTGCTCCTTGCTCGTTCGTCTTTATGACTTTCAACTTGAACTCATTCAACTTATTTACGACTGTTTTATTCGTTGAATCAGCAATAACCGCTGTACCATCGGCCTTTTCAGTCACTGAAAACGTAAAATCATCCATCTTTTTAAAGCCTTCTGGAACAAAGGTTTCACTTACTCGGTACGTGCCGATCGGCAGATCTTTGAATTCAACGATTCCACTTGCATCTGGCGCAACATTGTCTATAACTTCAATGTTTTTTGTTGTTTCTGTAAGTTTGAATTTTGGCAAACTATCACCGAAAAAAGGTTGGTTATTCTCCATCACTTTCTTAAAGGAATAATCAGTGGTCATCAGTTTATTAGTAATAAGGATTCCTTTTGCATCCAGCGTTGCTGATTGAAAAGAGGTTTGACTATAACTTGGTTTTTCATACCCTGACACTTTTTCGACATTTCCAACTCGTTCAATCACTCGATAAGTAATATTGGAATCTCGATCCACCGCTGGAAAAGAATTTTTCCAACTGTTTGTAGCATTCAATGAAACTTGATAAAGGTCGATCCAATTTTCTCCATCCTTTTTTTGCAGAACGGCAGTTATTGTTTGCCGCAACTTCCAGAAATTCGCTGTTCCATCTCGTTCGTCTACCCATTTTTTCTCAACTGGAATAACGATTTCTTTAAGCTCATTGATAACAGTGATACTTTCTTCTCTGCCATTGACCTTGGCGACAACACCAGTTCCATCCGCTTTTTCCGTGACGACGATCGTAAAATCAGCCATCTTCTTATAGCCGGTAGGAACGACAGATTCACTCACTGTGTAAGTCCCTATTGGTAACCCCTCAATCTTAACTAAGCCGGCATCATTTGGTTTAATACCCGTGAGTTTATTTCCCTTAGTATCTTCAATCGTAAACTCAGGTTTGTTCGTTCTCGTAAAGGCTGTTCCATCTTCTTTCAACTTGGTAAACGTATAGTCAGTTGTCATTAAGCGGTTCGTGATGACAATCCCATTAGTACCCAAATTGTTGGAACTGAAACTTGTCTTGCTGTATTCCGGCTTCGCATAGCCTGGTACTTTATCCAGATTGCCAACCTTCTCAATCACGCGATAATCAATATCTGTCTTCCCAACAACTGCCGGAAAATCAGCAGTCCAATTATTCCCTGCATTCAACTTAACTTGATGAACATTTGTCCATTCGTTCCCGTTTTTCCTTTGCAGAACAGCAGTTATTTCTTGTCGTTTTTGCCAGTAGTCTTCAGAATCGTTTGACCAGACTTTTTTTACCGGAATGACAAAGTCTTCATTCACCGCTCGAACCGAAGGAATCCCAAAGTACAATAAATCCGTTGTACGTGTTGGCGTGGGTGTCAATTCAACAAAATCTGTACTGACCGGATACCATCTTCCCGACACAAAACTTGCATCCTCAGTTTTCAGGCGAACTTTGTAATCAAGCTGAATTTCCTGACCGCCGAACAAATTGATATTACTCACTTCAATTTTTCCATTGCTGCTGGTCACTGTCGGTAACTCAACGGATGTTTCTCCTACTGAGCTCGCAACGGGGGTACTAATAAGTTCCACCATATTCCCGATAGAAAAATTGATTTTCCCTGCATCGACTGTTCGCAGAATCGTATGATACCAATTCTTGGTATATTCCGTTAATTCCTCACTATTATCCGTTTCATAAAAGAAGTAATCATTTTGCGTTTCGCCAGTAGCATTGGCTTTTTTCGAAGACATTTTATATAGGCCTTTGATCATATCTGCTTTTGCATGACGATATTCTGTAGCAGTAGGTCCAATGTCCAGTGCCAGAGAATGAATCTCTACTCCAGCATCTTTAAGATTTCGTGCAGTTGAATTAGTCGTCGTAATGTGACTTGTGATCTTCAAACTACCAACTGGCCATGGCTCCTTAAGCCCAACAGAATATTCCCAATTCCCTAATTGGTCTCCACTACGATATTTTCCCGCATTGGGATCTCCTTCAGGATATTTTGCAGAATTTTTAGTGATGTAAACTTGGTCAAAATACATACTCGAATCCGTTACTGCTCCCGTTGGATAGAAGCTAAGATTCGGTGCCCCGTCTGTCAGAATAAACATCAATTTTTTTCGACCATCTGTCCCATCAGGATCAGCAGCATCAAGTACATCCTTACCAACCATCAAGGCACGCTCGGTAAATGTCCCTCCACTTGGCGTAAGATTCCTGTATTGATTAACAATATTGTCCCAAGCACTTTCCTGACCTGAGATCGCTACTGTGGCATCTGGACTGCCAGGTAGATAATCTGAAAAGACATGTGCCCCCATACGGATATTATCGGCATCTGGAACATGGATCTTTTTCACTTCAGTAATTAGTTTTTCAATCGAAGCTACAGCGTCACTCTTTTTCTTGGTAGTCATCGAACCTGAATTATCCAGTAGAAAAACAATATCAACACCTGGTTTATAATTGTAATTTCCGCGAACATTTAACCGAACATCGAATTCGTCCTTTTTGTTCGTTTCCATTGCCAGTTTCCGCAATGATAAGTTGGGGTTACTCGCATCACCATAATGGATATAAGAGTTCGTTCGATCATCACCTTGTACGTTCCAGCTGGTTAACCCATCCCAGCCAGCAGCACTTTCATTTCCCCCTTGATGATTGATGACGTTGGTCTGTCCTGTCGGCTGCCATGAATATTCCGGATATTTCCCATTATCCGTTTTATAGCTTGGTACTTTGTTGGTGTAAAAATTTTCATGAACTAAATTTCTAGAACTTCTTGCAGCTGATACACCAGCCAATTGTGATTGACTATTCTGATCAGAATAGAGCGAAAAACTGTTTGCCGTAACTGGAGCTTCTTGATTAGCTGAACTACTAGAAGCCGATTTTTTAGAGCTTTTTGAATTCTCTGTTTTTCCCATCTCCAACACTAAAGGCTCTGTTAGCCCAAGAACATCCGTATTCGATTCCTTTGTACTTTTTTCTTTTGTTTGATTGTTCAAACTTTGTTCATTTAGTTCGATGAACAATTGAAGCTTTTTCTCTTTCTTAGGAAGCACAACTTTTAAAACATATTTTGCTGAAGAGGTAAATTCTTTTTCGATGAACCAGTCATCCTTCTTTTCCATCCCGTTGACCATAGGATACTCAATCACTTCGTTGCTTTCCGTTAGTAGCTTTAACTTCAAACGACTTTCTTTCTGCTCACCGTCAGCTTCTCGTTTTAAATTGACTCGAAAAACATTTCCTTCTTCCGTTTGCTCTGTATCATAAGAAACATTCAGAAATGGCTCGTCAATTAACACGTTTGAACTTGTTTCTGCAAATGTCTGTGTTTTCACATCCAACAAACCTACTAAGCTTGAAAAAATGACCCCTAACACAATTAGAAACTGTAGTTTTCCCCTAAGCATCTTTTAACCTCCCTTCACCCGAAAATACCTACATCGGTGTTATTATTCTATTAAATATAATGGAGATTTTCAAATTTGAAATTAATTTTATTCTAGTTATTTATTAAGAATAATAATGTGGAATTACGTTTATTTCCATACCTTATAAGCTCTGCTCATCGTTATTAGACTCTTATCTTTTAGTATCTATTAAAAAAATGAGTATTTATTTAATTAATATATTATTAATTAAATGGTTTTAATTTAATTCGTATTAATAATTCTAAAGGAAAATTGAATATATCTCCTAAAAGTATGATAACAACACTAACCTAGCTATATTTTTAATATCCTAAAAATATAGTTAGGTTATGATTGCGAACAAAAATTCTTTTACACAAAAGAATAATTATAGGTAAGTTTTTATCTAAGTGATTCAATTTACATTTACTACGAAAATTGAAATTCGTTATTTTTAAATTCAAAAAAAGAAGTATTTAGTCTATTACTAAAAATATAGTATTTTTACCCAGTTCTAAAAATACTTGAAACTATAGTACAACCAAAAAGATCATTAAGATAATATGGAGAATTCATCAAGAAAGAAAGGTCATGATCCTTCAACTCGTCGCAACTTGAAAACCTGTCGCCGAAATTTCCCGTGAATATGGCATTGTAGAACAAACGATTTACAAATGGAAGAAAAACAACACCCCTGTCGCTGGTAGTTCGATGACCACGGCTCAGATTAAACAGATGGAAAAAAAATGGCTCGTCTGCGTCAGGAGAACGAAATATGCGGTAAATACTTAAAGTTTTCTCGATTGGTATGCTTGTTGTCATGCGGGATGCTATCATGCTATTTTTAACTAATTTAGGCAGAAGTCGCCCATCCTCTACAGGTGGGTGATGAATGCCGTTCGGTATGAGAGTTGCCTTTGGTAACTCGAAAACCGACACCTAAGGCATATTGCCTTTTTATTTTATCTCATGTTATAATCAGTCTATATAAGAAATGGGTTGATATAACAATGGAATTAGACACAAATAACCATTCAGTGTTTCTTCTTTATTACCACCTTGTTTTAGTTACAAAGTATCGTAGACAAGTGATTGATGATGAAATATCAGATTATGCTAAAGATACTTTTGAAAGAATTTCAAAATCGTATCATATTACTTTAGTTGAGTGGAATCATGATAAAGACCATATTCACATCATGTTCAAAGCACAACCAAAAACGGAACTGACAAAATTCATCAATGCCTATAAAAGTGCCAGTTCTCGTTTGATAAAACGTGACTTTCCAAGAGTAAAACGATTTCTTTGGAAGGAAATGTTTTGGTCTAAAAGTTTTTGTCTTTTGACTACCGGCGGCGCACCAATTGATGTCATAAAGAAATATATTCAAAATCAAGGAAACAATCATAAATAGGAAGCAGGTGAACTTTATGAAACGGCTAAAAGCATACAAATTCAGATTATATCCAACAGAAGCACAAGAAATCTTCTTTGCCAAATCTTTTGGTTGTGTCCGTAAGGTCTATAATCTAATGCTCCATGACCGAAAAAAGGCATACGAAGAAATAAAAAATGATTCTTCTAAAGAAATGACCTTTCCCACCCCCGCTAAATACAAGAAAGAATTTCCATTTTTGAAAGAAGTGGATAGTCTTGCTTTAGCGAATGCTCAACTCAACTTAGATAAAGCCTACAAAAATTTCTTTCGTGATAAGTCCGTTGGATTCCCACGTTTCAAGAGTAAGAAAAATCCTGTTCAGAGTTATACAACGAATAATCAAAACGGCACAATTGCTTTGATTGATAATAAATTCATCAAAGTTCCTAAGTTGAAATCCTTAATCAGAATTAAACTTCATAGACAATCTAACGGGAATATCAAATCTGCTACAATATCACGCCATTCTAGCGGTAAATATTATATTTCTTTGTTGTGCAAAGAAGAAATTAGCGAACTACCTAAATCTAATTCTGCTGTTGGGATTGACCTAGGTATTACGAACTTTGCGATTCTTTCTGACGGTCAAAAATTTGATAATAATAAATTCACGTCCAAAATGGAAAAGAAACTCAAACGTGAACAACGCAAGTTGTCAAGACGAGCATTATTAGCTAAACAGAAAGGTATCAATCTGTTTGAAGCTGAAAATTATCAAAAACAAAAACGTAAAGTGGCTAGATTGCACGAAAAAGTAATGAATCAACGTACTGATTTTCTAAATAAGTTGAGTACAGAAATTATCAAAAATCACGATATTATCTGTATCGAGGACTTAAACACAAAAGGTATGTTGCGTAATCATAAATTGGCAAAAAGCATTTCTGATGTATCTTGGTCTAGTTTTGTGACTAAATTACAATACAAGGCTGACTGGTATGGACGTGAAATAATCAAAGTAGACAAATGGTTTCCGTCTAGTCAAATTTGTTCAGAATGCGGACACAAAGATGGCAAGAAATCTCTCGAAATTCGAGAATGGACTTGCCCTATTTGTCATACTCATCACGATCGAGATATCAACGCTAGTATCAACATTCTGACCGAAAGTCTTAGAATACAATCATTAGCTTAGTTACACTCAAGAACCGTAGGAACTACGGAGATAGCTTGGTAAATAAGAGACACCTCTGTTAGTAAAGAAATACGCTATCAAGTATGCTCTCTTCCCAAGAAGCTCCCACTTCAAGCGTTAAGATCCGATAGGTTTAGCTAAGTGGTGAGTAGTTCACTCTATTGCTTGGAACGGCAAACAGCTTAATCTGGATTATTCTTTTCACGAGAAAATTTATCAAAAAAATCAGGTAAACAAAAAGTCGAAATCCATATGTTTGGATTTCGACTTTTCATTTATCCTACGATTGCGCCATTAGGCATATCAGCTGGTGCTTCGACGACCTTCAATGTACCGTCTGGTGCTTCCGCTGAAAGAATCATTCCTTGACTGATTTCGCCGCGCATTTTGCGTGGTTTCAAGTTTGCAACAATAATCAGCTTTTTACCAACTAAGCTTTCTGGATCTGCATAAAATTCTGCAATGCCAGACAAGATTTGACGATCTTGCTTGTCACCAGCATCTAAACGGAATTGCAATAATTTGTCGGCCCCTTCGACTTTTTTACATTCCATGACTTCTGCGACTTTTAATTCGACTTTATCGAAAACATCAAATTTGATTTCCTTATCCTTGACTGAAACAAGTTCGGTTTCTTCTGGATTCCATTTGATCTTTTCTTCTTCTGGCTGACTACCTTCTGACATTTTTTCTTTAATATAAGCAACTTCTTCATCCATATCCAAACGTGGGAAGATTGGTTTGCCTTTTGGCGTCACCTTCGTATTTTCTGGGAATTCTCCAAAATGAATTGTCGCTAAATTCATCATGTCAGCATTTAGACCTAATTGTTCAAAAATACGTTTAGGTGTTTGTGTCATGATTGGCTGTAAAAGAATCGCTACGATCCTCAAGCTTTCAGCTAAATGAACCATCACGCTTTCTAATTCCGCTTTGCGTTCTTCATCCTTCGCTAAAACCCAAGGCTCTGTTTCGTCAATGTATTTGTTTGCACGAGAAACCAATGTCCATACTTCTGCCAACGCGTTGTTGAATTCCATTTTATCCATTGCTTCACGGTAACGACTCACGACATTCGCAGCCGTTGTAGATAGTTCACTATCAAAATCCGTCACTAACGATTTATAAGCTGGAACAACGCCGTCACAATATTTGTTGATCATAGCCACTGTACGATTCAATAAGTTTCCTAAGTCATTCGCTAAATCGTAATTCACCCGAGAAACAAAATCTTCCGGTGTAAATACGCCATCTGAACCAAATGGGATTGCTCTTAATAAATAGTAACGTACAGCATCTAAACCATAACGTTCGACTAACATTTCAGGATAAACGACGTTTCCTTTTGATTTAGACATTTTTCCGTCTTTCATCATTAACCAGCCGTGACCGTAAATTTTCTTTGGTAATGGTAAGTCCAAGGCCATCAGCATGATTGGCCAATAAATCGTGTGGAAACGTACAATTTCTTTACCAACCATTTGAACATCTGCTGGCCAGTATTTTTGGAATAGACTGTCATCATCAGAACCATAACCTAAAGCAGTAATATAGTTTGATAACGCATCAATCCAAACATAAACCACGTGTTCAGGATTCGCATTCACTGGAATCCCCCATTTAAAGGTTGTTCGTGAAACCGCTAGATCTTCCAAACCTGGTTTAATGAAATTATTGATCATTTCGTTTTTACGTGATTCCGGTTGGATAAATTCAGGGTGCTCTTCATAATATTCCACTAAACGATCCGCATACTTGCTCATACGGAAGAAGTAAGATTCTTCACGCACCAATTCGACCTCATGACCACTTGGCGCTTTCCCGCCGATCACGTTGCCTTCTTCATCACAATATACTTCATCCAATTGTGTCTCAGTAAAATATTCTTCATCAGAAACAGAATACCAACCTTCGTATTCGCCTAGATAAATATCTCCTTGTTCTAACAATTGGTCAAAGATTTTTTTAACCGCCGCTTGATGATAATCATCTGTTGTCCGAATAAATTTGTCGTAGCTGATATCCAACGTCTTCCATAACTTTTTGATATCCGTTGCCATCTTATCTACATACTCTTGTGGGTTTACACCAAGTTCTTCGGCTTTCTTTTCAATTTTTTGTCCGTGTTCATCGACCCCAGTCAAATAAAACACGTCAAAGCCCATCATGCGTTTGTAGCGAGCAATCGCATCACAGGCAATCGTTGTATAAGAATTCCCAATGTGCAGCTTGCCACTTGGATAATAAATTGGCGTGGTAATATAAAATGTATCTTTCTCTGCCATGAGGCTCCTCCTTTAAAAATAGATTCCTACGTAGTATACCACAAAACCTTATATGGTTTGAAAAATCCATCCATTAAATGAGGCTTTTTTCTATTTACATCCATAAAAAGAAAGCTTGCTTAGTGGTCCTTTATATAAAAATCTAGAATGATGAATTGATTCATTGTATTTCAACGAATTTTTTATACTTTAACGAGAAAACTTGAGCCAACATGACATAACCTATAATGAAAATACCACCTAATAGCGGTTTGATAATATCTTGTTTTGTCTGATATTCGTTAGGTGAGGTAGAGATACGATAAGGCTTGTCTTTTTGATAGTAAATGTAAACCTGTTCCCCCTCTTTACGTTTCCCATCAATTGATACTCCATAACTATTCTCAGGAAAATTGACAGTCTGAACGCCTTGTTCAATATGGACCGTTCCCAAAGAACGCCCCTTAGCACTTGCAAGAAATTCTTGATCCATTTGCCAATTATCGTAAGAAATATAGAACATCGAGATTCCAAGTAACACAAAAATGATACTTCCCAGTCTATTGATCACTCGCCACTTTCGATCCATCACAAATCCTCATTTCC
The DNA here is from genome assembly GCF_051713785.1 of Enterococcus sp. DIV0187. NCBI lineage: Bacteria > Bacillati > Bacillota > Bacilli > Lactobacillales > Enterococcaceae > Enterococcus > Enterococcus sp. DIV0187. The sequence goes on along the minus strand of NZ_JBIOQO010000001.1, from coordinate 3,358,056 downwards.
TATTTAATTGCACATAGTTTAACATGACATCATTCAATAAAAAAGGTTATAAAAAAACAGCGAATCAAAAAAGACTCGCTGCGACAATTATTTCCGTAAGATTTTTTCCATCTTCTTACCCTTAGCTAATTCATCTACTAATTTGTCCATATAACGGATTTTCTGCATCAAAGGATCTTCAATATCCTCCACTCGATAGCCGCAGATTACGCCTTTGATCAAAGAAACATTTTCATTCAATTCTGGAGCTTCAGCAAAAAAAGTTTCCATATCATTACCAGAATCAATTTGCTTTTGCAGTCCCTCTTCGTCATATCCAGTCAACCAATAAATAACTTGATTTAACTCTTCTTTACTTCGACCCTTTTTTTCGATCTTTTTAAGATACAGGAGATAAATCGAACCAAAGCTCATTTTGAATATTTTACTCATTTAAGGACCTCTTCTCTAAATGAAATGTAATGCGATGATAAAAATAAAAGTAATTACAACCATACTCACACCGGCGATTTTCATGTATTTCAATTCTTTATAAAACTTTTCTTCTTGGCCTTTCAAGTGAGCGATCTTCCACTTAAGTGCAGATAAAGTACTAAAGTTTGTTATTAAGGCGGCAACGATCAATAACAAAAATACTTCATTAGCATTTCGTAAAGGCAAATACATTAAAAGTATCAGAATAATCCCTGTCAACACTGGCCCCAAATAATAAATACCGGATATATTCGCCAGCTCTTCTTTTCGTTTCAATTCTTTCACTACAGCAGAATCTTCTACCAATAAATCATCTAACGAAATTTGGAAAACTTTCGCCAAGCGCAGGACACTCTCAATATCAGGAAGAGTCTTGCCCGTCTCCCAATTTGAAATCGTACGCTTCGATACGAAAATTTTATCTGCTAATTGTTCTTGTGTCCATTCTGCGGCTTGCCGTTCTGTTTTGATTTTTTGATTGATTTCCATTTGATCACCTTCAAAAGTTGGATTTGATACTTTTAAACTACGGCAGCAGCTCGATAGAAAATTCTTTCCACCCTTGATATGACAGCATTCGTGTTAGCGTGTCACGCCATCTTTTCTAGCGGCCTCGGCTACCTTCATTGTGATCAAATCCACGACATTTTCATCAAAAGCGGAAGGAATGATGTAATCAGAGTTCAGTTCCCCATAAGGAATTGAATCAGCAATTGCATGCGCACAGGCCAATTTCATCCGTGAAGTAATTTTTGTGGCTTCAGCAGTAAATGCTCCTCGGAACAGACCAGGGAAGGCCAAGACATTATTGATTTGATTTGGAAAATCTGAACGCCCGGTCCCCACGACTGAAGCACCGCCGGCAATCGCTTCGTCATAAGTGATCTCCGGTTCTGGATTTGCCATCGGAAAAACAATATTGCCGTCATTCATAGAAGCGACCATCTCTTTGGTAACTAAATTCGGTGCAGAAACACCTATGAAAACATCTGCACCAACAAAAGCTTCTGGCATCGTACCAGTAAAATCAGTTGGCGAGATTAATTCCAAGATTTCCTTTTCAACAAAAGTAGCCGTTGTCATCTCGTCATTCAACGCACCATCTTTATTAAAGGCAATGATATTCTTCACACCAAGATCAACCAACATATGGATGATCGCACTGCCGGCCGCGCCTGTTCCCGAGATCACGACCTTCAAATCTTTCGCTTCCTTCTTAACCAGCTTTAATGCATTAATTAAGGCAGCCGTCACAACAACGGCAGTCCCATGTTGATCATCATGAAAGACTGGAATGTCTAATGCCTCAATTAAGGCACGTTCAATCTCTACACAACGTGGGGCACTAATATCTTCTAAGTTGATTCCGCCAAAAGTAGGCGCAATCGCTTTAACAATTTGGATAATTTCCTGCGGATCCTTTGTGTTTAAACAAATCGGTACAGCATCGATGTCTGCAAACTCTTTGAATAGCAGTGCTTTTCCTTCCATTACCGGCAAGGCAGCCTCTGGTCCGATATCCCCCAAGCCTAAAACAGCTGTGCCGTCCGTAACAACCGCAACACTATTACTTTTCCAAGTATAGTCATAAGCTTTATTTTTATCTTCGGCGATTTTCCGACAAGGCTCAGCTACCCCTGGCGTATAGGCTAAAGATAAATCATCTTTGTTGTGGACTTTGGCTTTGCTAGTTACTTCAATCTTTCCATGCCATTTTTCATGTGCAGTTAAGGCTTCATCATAAATAGTCATCAACATTCTCTCCAATCATTTTTTCCGGACGAACCCAGTTCTCATATTCTTCCTCTGTCACATAACCTAACGATAAAGCAGAATCTTTCAAAGTCGTTCCCTCGTTGAAAGCTTTCTTAGCAATTTCAGCACCTTTATCGTAGCCAATATGCGTATTCAAAGCCGTCACCAGCATTAGAGACTGTTCCAAAAGGTCTGCCATCCGATCCTCGTTCACAACCAATCCCTTTAAGCATTTATCACTAAAGGAATGCAGCGCATCTGTCAGCAATCGAATACTTTGCAGCAGGTCAAAAGCAATCAATGGTAAATAAACATTCAACTCAAAATTTCCCTGTGAGGCCGCAATCCCAATTGCCGTATCATTCCCCATTACTTGTACTGCGACCATCGCTAACGCCTCGCACTGTGTCGGATTAACCTTACCCGGCATGATCGAGCTCCCAGGTTCGTTAGCTGGCAGGGTAATCTCCCCTAACCCACTACGAGGCCCACTTGCTAACCATCGGATATCATTTGCCATTTTCATACAATTCGCTGCCAATGCCTTTAACGCGCCGCTAACATAAACAACCGCATCGCGATTGGCTAATGCGTGAAACTTGTTAGTTTCTCCGCTAAATTGAATCCCAGTCTCTTCGTTCAACGCTTCAATAAATGCTCGCTCATAAGCTTTCGATGCATTCAGACCGGTCCCAACAGCTGTACCGCCAATTGCTAACTGTCGCAATTCTGTTAAACTATTGGCCAACATCGTTGCATTATGCTCTAGGGATGAACGCCAACCGCTGACTTCCTGTGCAAAGGTCACTGGAGTCGCATCTTGTAAATGCGTCCGTCCAATTTTAATCACATGCTGATTCTTTTCTTCTAATTCTTTTAATACACTGACCATCTCATGGATTGCCGGTAGTAAAGTTCTCTCAATAGCAAATGTTCCAGCAATGTGTAGCGCAGTTGGAAAAACGTCATTTGAGCTTTGAGACATATTCACATCATCGTTCGGATGAACAGTCAAATCCTTTTGACTTGCCAAATGAGCAATGACTTCATTTGCATTCATATTACTCTGTGTGCCGCTGCCTGTCTGCCAAACCACCAATGGAAATTCATCCCAGTTTTCACCTTTTAACAGCAGATCAGCGGCATACTGAATCGCCAATGCCTTTTCCGCAGCTAGTTTTCCCGTCCTCTGATTGGCCACAGCTGCCATTTTTTTTACCAATACAAGAGCACGCAATAATTCCGGTGGCATTTTTTCACCGCCAATCTTAAAATTTTGGCGACTTCGTTCGGTTTGCGCCCCCCACCAAGCCTCTTTTGGCACTTCAATTGGGCCCATTGAATCATATTCCATTCGTGTTTTCATACATTCGACTCCTTGTTTATATTAGGAGGAACTGAAATACTTATTCTCCTATTTTGTACAATTATCTCTTATTTATACTGAAATGGATACAAAAAAAGTACAAAAGCGATCAAACTTTTGTACTTCGTTCGTTATTTATCTCTTGTGTCAAAAAGAATCGTGACAGGCCCATCATTGATTAATGCTACATCCATATCGCCACCGAATTCTCCGGTTTCAACGACTAACCCTGCTTTGCGTAGGCCTTCGTTGAAATATTCATATAAGGGAATCGCTGTTTCAGGGCGAGCTGCCTTTACGTAACTTGGTCGATTCCCTTTTTTCGTATCCGCATATAGTGTGAATTGTGAAACACTTAGAACGCTGCCGCCAACATCCTGCAATGACTGATTCATTTTTCCTCCTGCATCTTCAAAGACACGTAATAAAGGGATTTTGCGAATCAAATAATCCGCATCTTCCTGAGTATCCTCTTCATGAATGCCTAGAAGAATCATGAAGCCGCGACCGATCTTGCCGACAACTTGTTCATCAATTGTTACACTTGCCTCACTCACACGTTGAATAACTGCTCGCATAAGAAACCTCCTACCCTTTCGTCCGTTTCACACTGTAGACATCTGGAATGGTCTTGACCTTATCAACGATTGAATATAAATGATTCAAGTTTTGAATCTTAAAGGTCAAGTTGATGACAGCCAATCGATCTTTGGTTGGTTTTGCTTCGACGCTAACCAATTTTTTAGTCATACCGCTAACGATATTCAAAACATCGTTTAGCAAACCATCACGATTGAAGCCATAAATTTCCAAATCAGCATTATATTCTTGGACTGAATTTGTCGTATCTTCCCATTCCACTTCGATCAACCGCTGCTGAATATCTTTTTGCTTCGTAATATTCGGACAGTCGGATCGGTGAATCGAGATCCCGCGACCTTTAGTGATATAACCGACGATATTATCCCCTGGAACAGGATTACAACAATGACTGATCCGAATCAATAAATTGTCGATTCCTTGAATGACAATACCGCCTTCATGCCGTACCTTGATTTTTTCAGGCTCTTTGGGATTATTGACCATCTCATCAACAGCATCACGCTGTTTTTGCTTCATTTGTTCCCGACGTTCTTTTTCGGTTAGACGATTAGCAAAGGTCAAGGCGCTCATTTCACCAAAGCCAATCGCTGCATATAAATCTTCTTCACTGTGGAAATTGAACTTGTCCAGCACATCCGAAAGCTTGTCCTTCGTCAGCATCTCCTTGGGTACAAAACCTAGATCATTGATGCATTTAACAACTGCATCATGACCTTTGGTAACATTTTCTTCCCGATCTTGAGTTTTAAAGAAGCGTTTGATTTTATTTTTTGCTTTACTGGTTTTTACTAAGTTTAGCCAATCACGACTTGGTCCAAAGGAGTTAGCCGAGGTCATAATTTCAATGATATCGCCATTTTTCAATTTATAATCCAACTGCACCATTTTGCCGTTAACCTTGGCTCCAGTTGTTTTATTACCAACATCGGTGTGAATACTGTAAGCAAAATCCAATGGTCCTGAACCTTTAGGCAACTCTGTCACATCACCTTTAGGGGTAAACACATAAACCTTATCGCTGAAAATATCGCCTTTAACGCTTTCCATAAATTCAGACGCATCGTAGCTTTCATCTTGTAGCTCGATGATCTCACGGAACCAATCCAACTGCTTGTTATCTTGTGTTGTTTCCTGCTTATCAGTCTTGCCTTCTTTGTAGGCCCAGTGAGCTGCAACCCCGAACTCAGCGATTTGATGCATTTCATGAGTACGAATTTGAACTTCTACTGGATTGCCGCTCGGTCCGATGATTGTTGTATGAAGCGACTGATACATGTTGGCCTTTGGCATCGCAATGTAATCCTTGAAACGCCCCGGCATTGGTTTCCATTTCGTATGAATCGCACCAAGTACAGCATAGCAATCCTTGATCGAATCCACGATTACACGAATTGCTAACAAATCATAGATTTCATCGAATTGTTTTTTCTGATCTCGCATTTTGCGATAAATTGAGTAGATATGTTTGGGACGACCATAGATATCGCCTTCGATCCCTAATTCTTTCGTTGCTTCTTTGATTTCTTCGACAGCTTCGGCAACAAAACCTTCTCGTTCATCACGTTTACTGCGCATCAAATGAACAATCCGGTAATACTGCTTTGGATTCAAATAGCGTAATGCGGTGTCTTCTAATTCCCATTTAATCCGGCTCATCCCTAAACGATCAGCTAGTGGGGCATAGATTTCCAGCGTTTCGCGGGCAATTCGACGTTGCTTGTCATCACGTAGATATTTCAGAGTCCGCATATTATGCAAACGATCGGCTAACTTGACCATGATGACGCGCAAATCCTGCGCCATCGCCAACAGCATTTTCCGGTGATTTTCTGCTAATTGTTCTTCGTGAGACTTGTATTTGATTTTCCCTAATTTGGTGACGCCATCAACTAACGAAGCAACATCTTCACCAAATTCAACCTTCAAATCCTCTAATGTTACAGGCGTATCTTCTACAACATCATGTAAAAAACCTGTCGCAACCGTGTGAGGGTCCATATGTAAGTCCGCTAAAATCCCTGCAACTTGGATCGGATGAATAATGTAAGGCTCTCCTGATTTGCGAATCTGAGGCTTATGGGCTTCATATGCAAAGTCGTAGGCCTTTTGTACAAACGCCACGTGCTCTTTTCCCATGTACGTACTAACCATCCTGATGACGTCAGGACCGGTCAATTCAACTTCTTTTGCCATGTGACGTTCCCCCTTGTTTTCTGAAAATGATTGTTCTTATTATACAAACTCTCGTAAGCTTTTTCAATCAAATCAGTGTTGTAGTTCATAATAGAAACTTGCCGCGCTCAAAAGATAGAAGGGCGCTGTTTCTGTTCGTAAAATTCGTGGTCCTAAACCGCAAAGCTTTCCGCCAGCTTCCTGAAAATTTTCGATCTCTTTTGGAGTCAATCCACCCTCTGGACCAAACACGACTAATAATTTTTGTCCAGAAGTTAATTGTTGAAATGTTTGAACTAGCTGGGCTTGCTCTCCTTGCTTGGCCGATTCCTCGTAAGCGATCAAAACAGCGTCATAATCAGCAAAACCAGCGATCAATTCCTTTTCTGAAGCAAATTTCACCACTGGTAAGGCTTGACGATGGGATTGTTCCGCTGCTTCTTGCGCGATTTTATTCAACCGCTGCTGTTTTTTTTGCTGCTTCTTCGCATCCCACTTAGCTACCGAACTCTCACCAGGAAAGGCAATAAAATCATGGGCTCCGAGTTCTGTCCCTTTTTGGACGATCAGCTCCAGTTTTTCCCCTTTCGGAAAACCGCTGGCGATCGTGATATCGATCGGTAATTCTCGTTGTAGTCGCTCTTTTTCAACCACTTTCAACGTCACCTTATCATTATCGATGGCGATGATTTTCGCTTTAATCGCAGTTTGATCATTGAATACGAGAAATACTTCCGCGTCGACCGTCATGCGCATCACACGCGACATATGATGATGCGGCTCCCCGCTGATTTCTACAGTTGGTTCATATGCCTGATCTAAAAAATAGCGTTGCATTCTAGTCTTCCTCTGGTTTCTTCAAAATAATCGCGAACCAATCTTTTTGTTGGAAGATTCGATCAACTTCAAAACCTTGCGTATACATTTCTTCCAACACCATATCTTTTTTATCTTCAATGATGCCGGAAACGATAAATGTCCCATCTGGTTTTAATAAACGCCAAGCATCTTCAATCATCAAAACAATGATGTCTGCTAAAATATTCGCCACGATCACATCTGCTTCTTGCTCCACGCCAACTAATAAATCATTGGCAGAAACGTGAATATTTTCAGTATTCGCATTTAGATCAACATTCTCTTGCGCCGAACGAACAGCGACTTCGTCTAAATCATAGGCATAGATATCTTTTGCCCCATAAAGCGAACTAGCAATACTTAATACGCCAGAACCTGTGCCGACATCCAAGACTGTCTCACCACCGCGCAAAACAGTTTCTAATGCTTGCAAAGTCAGATTCGTTGTCGGATGTGTCCCTGTTCCGAAAGCCATTCCAGGATCTAATGTAATGATTTTTTCATCTTCATGTTGGGCTTCGTATTTTTCCCAGCTAGGTACGATTGTTAAATAGCGGGTCACCCGAACAGGATGATAGTACTTTTTCCAAGCCGTCGCCCAATCGCTTTCTTCTACTTCACTAACTTCCACAATATTTTTACCGATGTTCAATCCAAACTCGGGTAATTTTTCGATCTTCGTTTTAATGAAGGGCAAAATTTCGGGCAAGAAAATCGTTTCTGGAAAATAGGCCATCACAACGGCACCCTCTGTTAGACTAGAAAATGTTTCCTTATCTAAAAGTTCTCCGTATTGATCTTCTTGGTAATTCTCAAAGTCCAACGCATCTTCAATCGCGACACCCGATGCGCCTGCCTCCATTAAAATATTCGAAACAGCCTCGACCGCTTCGCTTTCTGTTGTTACCTTGACTTCATTCCACTTCATCTTTTTACCTCCTTATTCATAGTAAATGGGCTAATTTCATGCCGTATGTCATTCCTCTATACTTCATTATATTTTGACTGATTGATTAAGAAACTGAAATCCTTAATAACTTGGATACGGCAAATAACTGCTGTCAGTTGGTTTGATTAATGCCTTAAACACAGCATCGTCCCATTTCATCTCAAAAATCGCATCCTCGCTATCATCAGCTAAGAAATCCAACAAATCGCTTTGACCCTCTTCAATGACCTCTTTCAAATAATCGACAACTGCCGTCAAATCATTTTTCTTCATGCCTTTTTTTCCTTCATACGGGATTACCGCTAAAAAATCCTCTGAATCGTAGGTAGATTTTTCAGGATCGACTAATAAGATCGCATCTTCAAATTCAATAATCTCTTCTTCTGAAGCCACTCCATCGACATCATCAAGCTCGATCTGCCCCTTGTTTTCACCATAAATTCGAAAAGCAATCTCGAAGCTATGATTGCGTGTATCCCAGTCCAGTGCTAATTCATAATCGGGAATTTTCTTGTTTAAGTAGTTATCTAAATAAGTAACCATGGTCTCTTTTGCCATTTTCAGTTCCTCCATCCATTATTTTCTTCTATTAAAAGCTTTCGTTGTTTGGTTATGTAAGGATTGCCATGAACGACAAATCGCAAAGGCCTTTCCGTCCAAATCCCTTTGTTAGGTATTCCAATACGCGGAAGTGCATCAATTTGTTTAGGAACACGTCTTTTTTCTGGTACTAAATGCAGTGAACTAGTAAAAATTGATTCGCCGTATAATTCTCGAGTAATCCCTAATGCTTCAACTAGTTTTCCTGGCCCATCTGAAATCATCGCGCCGGTTCTGCCATGACGATTCTGAACCATTTGCTCAATACCTTCTACTGGCTCAAAGCCACGAATCATCACTCCTTGCGGCATTCCTTCCGGTTGTGTGATCATGTTCAAGATCAAATGGGTATGCATCGTATATAAATAGATTGTCCCCGGTTTTTCATACATTGCTCGCACACGCTGTGTATCTCGCATACCATAGCTATGCGCTGCCTCATCATCAGGACCTAAATAGGCTTCACAATCTACAATATAACCGCCTAGTTTCCCCTCCGATGTCTCATGCTCTAAATACATACCTAGTAAGTATTTAGCGATATTCTCCGTTGATTCTGTATTAAAATAGTTAATTACTTGCTCCATTTTCCTCACCTTCTACATGATACACAATAATCCTGCCGCATGCTACGCCCAGCAATCAAAACTCAGCAAACACAAAGGAAAAATGCTATAATGGGAACGTATATTTGCCAGTTCTGCTTTAATAGATTAGTAAATTGGCATGGCTACGAGGATCCAACTATTTTTCTTTTTTTGAAAAGGTTATTCTTATCAAAAGCTACTGCCAGTTTTGATCATACATATTAATAAAATGGAACTATTACTAAAAGGAGGTTCCCTATGCAACAGCCTTTAGCTTATCGCATGCGTCCCCGCAATTTAGATGAAGTTGTCGGTCAGCAGCATTTAGTCGGTACCGGAAAAATCATTAGACGGATGGTGGATGCTAGAATGCTGTCCTCTATGATTTTATATGGCCCACCCGGTACTGGAAAAACCAGCATTGCCAGTGCTATCGCTGGCTCAACGAATTACGCCTTTCGGATGCTAAATGCCGCCACTGATACAAAAAAAGATTTACAGATTGTCGCTGAAGAAGCCAAGATGAGCGGCACGGTTATTTTGCTACTGGATGAAGTTCATCGTCTCGATAAAACGAAGCAGGATTTTTTGCTGCCTCATTTAGAAAGCGGACGAATTGTCATGATCGGCGCTACAACAGAAAATCCCTATATTACAATCAATCCCGCTATTCGCAGCCGAACTCAGATTTTTGAGGTGAAGCCTCTAGATGAAGAGGATGTTATTACAGCAGTCAAATCGGCCTTGGACGATAAAGAGCGAGGATTAGGAGAATACCCAGTTGAATTGGATGAGGAGGCATTAAACCACTTAGCCCGTGCAACGAATGGCGACTTGAGAAGTGCACTGAATGGGTTAGAATTAGCTACGAAATCCACACCCAAAAATGATGAGGGAAAAATTCATTTAACCTTATCCATCATTGAGGAATGTGTTCAACGAAAAGCACTTACTCATGACAAAGACGGTGACGCTCATTATGATGTAATCTCCGCTTTTCAAAAATCAATCCGCGGCAGTGATGTCAATGCTGCATTGCATTATTTAGGTCGGCTAGTCGAAGCGGGGGACCTTCCGATTATTTGTCGGCGCTTAATGGTGATTGGCTACGAGGATATCGGCCTAGCTAATCCTGCTGCCGCTGCCCGTACGGTTCAAGCCGTTCAAGCGGCGGAAAAATTAGGCTTTCCTGAAGCACGGATTCCTTTAGCCGATGCCGTCGTTGATCTCTGTCTATCACCAAAATCAAATTCGGCTTACACAGCCTTAGATGCGGCGATCACAGATATTCGAATGGGAAATGCTGGTGAAGTACCCGATCATTTACGGGATAGTCATTATAAAGGTGCCAAAGCCCTGAACCGCGGCGTTGGTTATCAATATCCACACAGCTTTGAGAATGCTTGGGTGAATCAGCAATATTTACCAGACAAAATCAAAGATGCCCACTACTATGAACCAAAAGCTACGGGGAAGTACGAGCAAGCCCTTGGTCAACAATATCAGCGCATCGAAGAATGGAAAAAGAAAAAATAAGACAACTACTACATTACCCAAATTGAAAAGACTTTAATTAATCCGTCAAAAATCTTTTCTTCTATTCACCAAAAGATCAAAACAAAATAAGCATTTTGTTTTGACAGATTCGCTTATTTTTTTATACAATGTACCTATAGAAGACGTGAATGTTTTGGATGACTTCTCATTTACAGATATAAGCCACTTCGTTGCGTCTCAATAATGACTGTGCTATGATTGAGATGGAAATTCTGTGATGTGCGCGTTGCCTATTTCAGTGTTGACCGAACATTTTTATTGATATCTTGGGATCTGTCTTGTGTCAAAGTTGGTAACATGCCTTTACATTTGGTAGTTCAATGCTTAGACCATGGAACCCACCTGCTGTATCTTGCGGGATCAATACTATCGGGTGAATAACGGCATCGACGGAATTTTCCATTTTTATGGAGTGAAAGCAATTTGCGTACGCAAATTGCTTTTTATTGTATAGGAGGAAAAAAGATGATCCGCATTTTATTATTTTTACTGGCACTTATCCTATTATTTTGCAGCTATTATTTGATCAAAAAACCTCAGGGATTGCTAGTTCTATTTAGCGAGGAAAAACAAAATGAGTCACGCAGCTTTTTACGCCAATTTGGAATTATTTATGCTGTCTTAGGGATTATGGCGATTTTGGTCGGTTTGATTAATAACCGTTCTTATTCGATGATGTATTTGATCTTACTTTTGGTTGTCGCAGCGATCTTTGCTTTATTGATGGGCTCAAAAACAAAAAAAGGTTAACAGTACCATTTTCAAAACTTTTGTTTTAAAATAATAGGTGAGAAGATAGTATATGACTTGTATTTAAGTTCTATTTTTTCTAGAAAGAAAAATAAAGACTTTAAAACAAAAAAGGGAGTTGGGAACGATGGATCAAGAATATAGTAAAATCATGGTGGCAGTCGATGGCTCTAATGAAGCTGAATTGGCGTTTAAAAAAGCGGTAAATGTCGCAAAACGAAATCAGGCTGAACTATTATTAGCTCACGTCATTGATACACGAGCGTTTCAAACAGTTTCTTCTTTTGACAATGTTTTAGCAGAACAAGCAACAGATATGGCGAAGCAAACTCTAGACGATTATGAAGCTGAAGCACAAAAAGCCGGTGTTAAAAACATTAGCAAGGTGATTGAATATGGCGCACCAAAAGTAATGATTGCTAATCAAATCCCTGAAAATAATCAAATTGATTTGATTATGCTTGGCGCAACTGGTTTGAATGCTGTGGAACGTTTATTTATCGGTTCAGTCTCTGAATATGTCATTCGCAATGCGGATTGTGACGTTTTAATTGTTCGAACAGATTTAGACAACAAAGTTCCTGAAGAAGACGATTAATATTAAACTAAGCGGGTGTGCTGATTAGCATACCCGCTTTTGCATTATATTATTTTTTAAATTCAGATTATTTTAGCATAGATTTGTAAAGATCAATGATCTCTTCTAATGTAGCATCCCGGGGATTTCCTGGTGAACAAACATCACGGAAGGCATCTTCAGCGATTTTTTGCACATCCTCTTCCTTCATGCCAAGCTCAGTTAGGCTTTGCGGAATCCCTACGTCTATTCCTAATTGCTTCACGGCTTGGACTGCCGCATTACGAACTTCTGCTAATGACATATCTACCGCACCTTCGACGCCCATTGCAACAGCAATTTCACGATATTTTTCGCCAGTGTATTCTTTATTGAAATCCATAATCAATGGCAAGAGTGTCGCACAGGCGACACCGTGAGGAGTATCATACCAAGCAGATAATGGATGCGCCATTCCATGAACTAAACCTAACCCTACATTAGAAAATCCCATACCGGCAATATATTGACCCAACGCCATTTTTTCTCGTGCTTCTTGATCTCCCGCAACTGAATCTCGCAACGCATGTCCGATAATCCCAATTGCTTTGATGTGAAGCATGTCGCTCATTTCCCAAGCTCCCTTAGTAATAAATCCTTCGATCGCATGAGTCAAAGCATCCATACCTGTTGCCGCACATAATGCTGTTGGCATTCCCATCATCATATCACTATCAACAAATGCAACAATCGGGATATCGTGAGGATCAACACAAACAAATTTACGCTGATTGGCCTTATCAGTAATTACATAGTTAATTGTGACTTCTGCAGCTGTTCCAGAAGTTGTCGGCACTGCTAAAATTGGCAGAGAAGGCTTTTTCGTCTCAGCGACTCCTTCAAGACTGATTACATCAGAGAAATCAGGATTGGTCATAATGATTCCAATCGCTTTGGCTGTATCAATTGGAGAACCACCGCCGATTGCAACAATATAATCTGCTTCCGCCGCTTGACAGGCTTTGACACCCGCTTGCACATCCTCAATTGAAGGATTAGGTACAATACCGTCAAAAATCTCGTAACTTAGCTCTGCTTCGTCTAAAATCGCTGTAACCTTTGTCGCTACATCAAATTTCAATAAATCCTTATCCGTAACAACTAATGCCTTTTTAAATCCGCGCATCTTAGCCTCATTCGCTACCTCTTGAATTGCTCCCTTACCAAAATAAGATGTTTCATTCAAAATCATTCGATTCACTGCCATTGTATTCTCTCCTTTATTGTGTTTTATTTCACAGCTGATTATCCCACAGCAAGAAAACGTTTTCCATGACTTCTCATTATAAATATTTGCTGTAAAATGTGACGTACTTAACTATTTCTTAAATAATATTTTTCATATTGATGGATAAAGCCATTCGCCTCGTTTTTTTTCTTGAAAAATATTTTTTCCTTTTTTACCTCTGTTCGTATGTTGATACAAAAATATTGATTGACCCTTTCTATTTGCACTCCCATTATTTTTTTTATAGGAATTAATAAAAACTGGCCATCCGTCAAATCAAACAATAGGAAATGCTGTGTTCCTACGATTTGACCATTATTCGCAACAAATTTCCGTTGTTGCTTAATCTCTTGAATCAATTTTTTATCTAAGTATTCAACATCAGAAAATTTCTGCACATCAAAATAGTTCTTTAAATCGTGCATGATCTGATTCTCACTCAAACTATTTTTTCTCTTTTTAAGAAAGAAAAAAACGACGAAAACTAGCACATACAGTCCTACCACCATTTGAACATCTTTGATTTGCAGATTTTTTTCGATCAGCCACCCATTGATGAGATACATCAATAAGATCATGAAAGCTCCTTTAAGAAAAAAATTCAGTTGATTGAGTGTCTTGTCTAACGTTACTTTGCGCAACAGAATTCCTTGATTTCCCATCCTCTACTCCTTATCATTTATGGTTTTCTAACTGGAAATAATTCCGTATGTCCTTCTCGTAATTCGCATTTTTCATCGCTGAAATAAAACTAGGGATTTTAGCTAATTCATAAAGGTGAGTCACAGCCTTGATATGACTCTTCTTATCCTTTGGTGCAATCACGACGATTAAACTAATCGAAATATTTTCCGCAAAAGCAATTGGCTGATCCAGTTTTAAAAGAGACATTCCCACTCGATATACACCATCCTCTGGGCCAGCATGTGGAATCGCCAAGTCTGGTGAAATTACAGAATAGGGATATTCTGGATCGTAATGTTCAATCACAGTTTCAATATATGTTGGAGAAACATAGCCTTCATTGACCAAAGGTTTGCCTGCAATCCGAATCGCTTCCTCGACAGATCGAACACTAGGATAAATTTGAATATGAGAAAGAGGCAATAGATCCTTCAAATCAGGGTTCTGATTTTGAGCATACACACCTTCATTGATTTCTGTTGCAAGTAAACAATCTTGTATTTCTCGCGTTAATTGCTCTTCATTAATAATTTGGGCATTCTTTTTGATAATTGACAGTAACTGTTGAACAACTTGACGATTTTTTGACAGCCCAAATGTCTCATCGAAATCGATTCGTTTACGTACATCGCTGATCAAATTCATCTTGTCTTCATCCGTCAAAAAATGCGGGATTAAAAAAACTTCCTTTTTAGTATTCACCGGAACTGTTGAAAAGACGACATCTCCAACGTTATGACCCTCTTCATAAAATTCTCGCAAAGACATATTGCGTACAAATTCTATCGTCGTAAATAATTGCTTTAATTCTCCTAATAATAGTTTTGAAACGGATACTCCATGTTGACAAACCACCACCGCCCGAATTTTTCGCCTTTTTTGTTTTTCCAGCTCTTCATTGATAAAGCTCAAAAGAATAACTGATAGATAGATTAATTCCCCTTCTGGAAAAATAATCTTTAAATAGTCCTCAATAATCCCAATTGATTGATGAACTAACGGATGAATGAAGTCATAATTTTCAACATTATCTAAAAAAAGCAGATCATTATCCGGCAAACCGAATTTTATTCGATAATAAGCCGGAATAATATGCTGATAGATTGCTTCCTCCAACTGACTTTTATTTTTGATATCGGTAATTCCTAAAATCTCAAAACTATTGATAAAAGATTGAATCCGCCGCATCAATTCCTGATCTTTATAATTCGAACGGATTTTGATCAGATTGGTGCTTAACAGCTGGATCGAAATAAAATGAATTTCAATTAAATAATTCGAACCCTTGAAAAAAGGTTTCAACGCTTGGCAAACTTTTGAATAAAAATCCTTTTCCACCATTTGAACATAGTTGCCTAAGACTCCCGCTGACAATTCATTCCCTTGTCCGAATCGAACGGAACACATGTAACTTGTCAGATAGAGATCAATTAGTTTGAATTCTGTAAATTCTAAGCCCAACTCATGCTCTAACAAATGGATTCGTTTTTTTATTTCTGCTAAAGTTTGACTTTTGATTCCAATCATTGCCAGATAATAATCAAGATTTTTTTTTGACTTTTCTACTTCGCGAATGAATTTGATTCCTAGTCGACGAATGTCCATCTCATTTCCTGAAAAATAAAAACCTCTTTTTCTGGAGAATTGTAAGTCAATGTCCAACGGTTTCAAATGATTTTCAATTAGCTTCCGTTTGTCGCTTAAAATAGTATTTTTACTAACAAAAAGTTTTTCAGCCAATGTTTTCAGTGTCTCGCCCTGATGAAGTAAAACAATCAGATAGAGATAACATTCTCGTTCTCTATCTGATAAGTGGATTGACGGCGAAACTTTCGTTAAATAGCTTTTTATCGCTGCACTCTGACCATCTAAGAGAAAAAAAGATCCATTCTTCTTAATTTTTCCTAATTTTAAATCAACTAATTCTTGATTGACCTTTTTGATTCGGTAATCTAACTGCCCCTTAGTCAAATTAAACTTTTTTTCTAAAGAAAGTGAGGTATGACTGCCTTTTGAAAGAAATAAATCTAACAATTGAATCGCCGTAACATCCATTTTTAATCCTCCTCATTTTGAATCATTTTTTAAACACGAATGAGCATATCACTCCTACCTCTTTCAAAATAATCATTTAAGACATCTCGTAACAAGTAAGGTGAACGTGGAATAGCATCGATCGTATCTCCCGCAATATGAGAGGTAATAATTAGATTATCTAAATCTAGTAATGGATCATCTGCTCGGATCGGTTCTTCCCAAACAACATCTGTTGCAGCACCAGCAATCATATTCATCTGTAGCGCTTCCACAAAATCTGCTTTATTCACGATATCTGGTCTAGCAGTATTAACTAAATAGGCTGATGGTTTCATCATTGAAAGTAAATCAGCGTTAATCATATTCTTGGTATCTGGTGTCACCCGTACATGAAGTGATACGATATCCGCGGTTTTAAACAATTCTTCTAATCCGACAAAGGTTATTTTCAATCCTTCTTCTCGTATTTTTTCTTGGTTCACAAAAGGATCATAAGCGATGACCTCGACTCCTAAGCTATTCAATCGTTTTACTACTAATTTTCCAATATAACCCAATCCTACCAAACCAACCTTTAGATTAGCCAATGTCGTTTTATAGGGATCGTTAGGAAATTTCTTGGGCCATTTTGCCTCTTTGACCTGTTGATAAGAAAATGCAATATTTCTGGTCAACGCGTAAAACAATCCTAAAGTAAAATCAGCGACTGGTTCTGCATTGCGAATAACATGGATTAATGGAATCTGCCTTTTTTTTAATTCCTCTACGGCAACATGCTCAATGCCACCACGACAAGTACCTACTAATTTCAGTCGAGGTGCTGCTTCAATCATCGCTTTTGAAACGGGAGCGATGTGAACAAGTAAATAATCCGCCTCCTTCATATCATCCAGAATTCCAGCTGGTATCTCAACTGATTCAGGGCCTTTTTGCTCAATCAATTTGATTTTCTCTTGGAATTGCTCTTTATTTAAATCAGCGTACCAATGATACTTCGTTACTTCTACCGGTTCTTCAATGTTTAGCTCCAACGCAGCTTCGGCTAGGGTTTCAGCAGAAACTAAACCATCTCCAACAACAACAACTTTTGTCATTTAAACAGCCGCTCCTTCCTTAGACACAATGCCGGCTTCTTCCTCCAGCTTAGCCATATTTTCTAAATATGCGTGAATCGATTCTTTTTTTGCTCGAACAAAAAGATAAAGCACAATGTAGACCACAACAGAAAGACCAATCCAAAGCGGATTTTGTGTCATAAATATCAAGAACAAGATTCCCATGATATGGTTCGTCATTACCGCAAAACTACAGATCATCATTGCTCCTTCAGGCAAATTAACACCCACATCAACAGCTACTTGTGTAAAGATAGGTGCTACTGCAGTAATAATATATAGCCCTCCAGCACACCAAATTGCTCCGCTGATTAGTGATTTGAAAATATTTCCGTTAGAAATACAGATTACCAGCTCGATCATGTAAGGGATTGCAATTAAATCCACCATCGGCAAAGTCTGATTTCCAGGTAAAAAGATCGCCAATAGCAAAACAATTGGGATCAATAGCATTCCTGTTAATAAGGTTGCTGTCTCACCGTAACCGGCGGCATCATTGATTGCCAAATACCAAACACGGTCCTTGCCACCTGAAGTTTTCGCAGTACTTTTTGACGCATCTGTGATCGCCGTAAATGCTGACGCAAAAATCCCGGCGATTTTTGGAAAGATTGCCATGATCGCTGAAGTTGAGATACCGATAACCATGATTTCCCCCCAGCCAGTCAATGAACCTAAACGCATGAAGTTCCCAGCAAAACCTAATGCCAAACCTAAAATGAAACCTAATGACGTTGGTTCTCCTAAAAAACCTAATTTGTCTTGCAAAGTTTCTGGATTCCAACGTACCTTATTCGCCCCTAACTTGGTTAATATCCAGTCCATTGCCATGGCTAGTGGTACGGAACAAATGTGATGAGGCGCGCTCATTGTACAGCGTGGGTAACCGTAATAAACCGACCAGCGTTTAGCAACAATTTCAGTAAAGACTAAACAATAAAGATTAGAAAGTACCATTAAACCAATCGACAACCAAAGATTTTTAGTAGAAATATAGAGCATTGATCCCCATAGCATGAAGGAGTAATTATTCCATAAATCTGATGGCATAAAAATATCTGTAAACTTGATAACAAATAAAATCGCCTGCAGTGCTAACCCTAAAGCTAAGAAAATCATCCCTACTTGGGTCGAATAGGCCACGACACTTGTAGCTTGCCAACCAGTATCAAGAATCCTTAGATTAACGCCAGTTTCTTCTACCATTCGATTGATGGCTGGGGTGACGATTGGTGTGTAAGCACCAATGATCATATTAAACCCAGTCAATCCGATTCCTGCGTTCAAGGCTGCATTAAAAGCTTTTTTGGGCTTTACTTTCATCAGCAAAGCAATAAAGAAAATAATTACTGGTACTACGATCGCCGCGCCAAAAGCATCCATAACCTTCGATAAAACATCTAACATGTCATTTCTCCTCTCTTTAGTTTACTAATTTCTCAGAAGTCTCAAGTAGTTCGTCAAAGAATTCCTCTTCTCCCATACCAGATAATAAACCAACTGCATTGATCGTCGGTAAGTCATATTTTCCTTTTAAAGGACTCGTGTGAACGATCAAATCCCAAGAACCGCTAGAAAGCTGATCTTCTACACCTCCAGGATTCACTTCAACTGTTTTTGCTTTAATTCCATGATCATCCAAAAAATCTCTTACCTTGCCAGCCACCATCGAGCTTGTTACTGTTCCTGAGCCACACACTGAAATTACATTCAATCGTTTAACCATTTAATCTATCCTCCTACTTTTTTATCGACTTCGTTCTTCTAAAATCCCTGCTTTGGGAGTAACCCCAAACTGATCAGCTAAATCCCATAATTGATCACTTGTAATTTTTTGCCTGAAGCCCCCTGGTACTTGTACTACTCTCATATAAATATCTGCTGCTTTTTCAACTGTTTCAACCAACCCAAATGCGTCATCCATTGATTGTCCTGCTCCCATGATCCCGTGATGCGGCCAAATCACTACTCGTGAATCATGCATTTTCTCAGCGGAAGCCAGCCCCAATTCAACCGTTCCTGCCACCATCCAGGGCAAAACAGAAACTCCATCGGGAAAGACGACTAGACATTCCGTTATCATTTCCCATAATGAACGTGTAAATTTCTTTTCATCTAGATCATGAATAAATGTCATCGCAGAAATTGCAATCGAATGACAATGTAAAATTACCCGATGATCAGGGTCGTGTGCTAATCGTACCGCATGACATTTTAAATGTGAGGCTAATTCGCTAGTTGGAACACCTCCATCTTCTAGTCCCCATAACACTTTAAACCTTTTTCCGTCATCAGAAATCTTTACGATCGCTAAGTTTTTCGCTGGATTTTTGCAAATATTTTTGAAATAGCTTCCTGAAGCGGACACTAGAAAAATTTTCCCTGCCAATTCTTTAACCTCAAAATCTAGATCTTTTTCTTGAATCACATGATCTAAATCAAGATACAGGCAAACTTCAGCTTCGTCTAACATATAGCTGATGTTGCCGCCGTTACGTTCATCCCATCCATTCCGCCATAAATTTTTGGTTACTTCGCACATTTCTTGAATAAAAGGTGCTTCATAAATATCATGAATTCTCATATCTCACTTCTCGCTTTCTGTTTTAAAAAATTGTGTAACTATTTTTAAAATTTCTGATTCACTGGACTCTTCTTCCAATTGCCTCATAATCTCTTGATCCATAAACATCGCCATCAAATTTTGTAACAGTTGCAATTGATCTTCGCCCTTATTAAATCCAAGAAAAAAAGCATATCTTGCATTTACAAACTCATCCGTCGTTCCCATTTGACCAAATGTTACTGCCTCACCTAATTTGAGAATGTAAATAAAAGGCTTTTTAATGTGGCTTGGATCAGTATGGGGAATTGCTACGGCAAATGATGGTGTCTGTAATCCAGTTGGATATTCCTTCTCTCTTTCTTTTAAAGCCTCTTGATAAGTCGTTTCGATAAATCCCAGTTCTGTTAATTTCTTTGCAGTATAATCGATTAATGCATCGAATGTACCTGTCCCCTCGTATACATCAACCAATTCTGGGAAGAACATCTTATCCGCAATGATCATCCGCTATCCTCCTTTCCTAATTACATCGTAAGTTTAGCATCCATAAAAAATAATAGTATGCGCTTTCATCACAAAAAAAACTTATTCTCTTAAAAAAACTGTGACGTTCTTAATAATTACTTTGAGGAAGACTTATAGAAGTTATGCTTATAGCGAATACTTTCCGAAAAAAAAAGAACCGCAGAAATTCCGCGACTCATTTTATAGCTTCGAACCAATGACAATACCAATAAAGCTTAATAGCATGCCTAGTCCGTAAGATCCAAACAGATAACGATAAAACATTGAGCGATCATTTTTCCATAAAACAAATAATTCAAAGTTGTAGGTAGAAAATGTTGTATAACCACCCATGATCCCTGTTCCTAAGAAGAGGTAGATTGGATCAGACAGGTGCATTCCGAAGAAAATCCCTAACAATAGACTACCTGTCAAATTAATAAAAAATGTCGATTTTGGCAGGCGCTTTGTTTGTGGTTCAAAATAATTGTTTAAAGTAAAGCGCAGCATCGCACCAATTGCTGCCCCGCTTCCGACAAGCAATGTCTCAATCATTAATCCGTCACCTTTCTATGATAGATCATTTCACCTAGTACAGTCATGGCTAGGCCACCGAAAAACGATAGCAATAAATAGATAAACGCCAAGCCAATTTGATCTGATTGCACTAATTTCATTGTATCTAAAGCAAAGGACGAAAAGGTCGTTAAGGCTCCGCAAAAACCAACGCCAACTCCTAATACTAAACGGGCAGAAACATCGATATCACTCAAAATATGCTTCACAAGCCAACTAAAAATGAAACATCCTAATAAATTAACGAGCAGCGTTCCCAAAGGAAATCCACTCACGGCAGGAATCCATACGCCTAACCAATAGCGTGCAGTACCACCAATAAAAGCAAAAAATGCAATGACTAAATAGTCTAACATGTTGTTCATCTCCATTTTTCATTCTTTCTCACTATAAAACGATTGATATGAAGTTGCAAATAATTTTTTTCATCTACTATTTACAAATCATGCTAAACTAGGACTATCTTTGAAAAAATGGGGGATATATATGAAGGGTATTATTTTTGATTTCAACGGAACCATGTTCATGGATTCTGATCTGCATGAAGCAGCCTGGCTGTATTTGATTCAAAAATATTCAGATAAAGAAATGACAGAAGAGGACATTTTAAAAAATATCCATGGCAAAACCAATGATGTGATCCTACGCAGGTTTATTTCAGAAGACCTAACAGATAAAAGGGTTCAGGAATTGTCTGATGAAAAAGAAGCCTACTATCGAAAATCTGTTTTAGAAAGTCCTGATCACAATGATTTTACTAAAGGATTAGTAAATGTATTAGATTATGCCGCAGCAGAAAAAATTCCTATGACGATCGCTTCAGCCTCACCTTTAGTCAATATGGATTTCTATTTTGACTATCTAAATTTAGGAAACTGGTTTGACTACGAAAAAATGGTTTGTCACACTGGGCGTTTCCCTGGTAAACCAGCCCCAGATATTTTCTTGATAGCAGCGAAAAAAATTGGGGTTAAGCCAGAAAATTGTTTAGTAATCGAGGATTCATACTCCGGACTACAGGCAGCTCACAATGCCAAGATCGGTACGATCATCGCCATTGATCCGAGTGGGAAAAACCGCGCTGTTTTTGAAGCAGAGAACTTAGCTCAAAACGGGGTTATTGAGGATTTTGCGACATTTATTTCAGATTATCTAAAATAGAAGAACCTAAAGAAAAACCACTCTCAAGAACCAGATGATAATTCTGCTCTTAAGAGTGGTTTAATTTAGATAATTTTTGCTCCTAAAGTATTTTTAAAATGATTCAACGCCCAGGTATGTCCAGTCGCATCAAAACTTGCCACAGCTTTTTCAGGAATCACTATTTGATAGCCCAAATTATAAGCATCTACCGCCGTGTGCAGCACGCAAATATCCGTACATACACCGGTCAGACAAAGCTCTGTAATCCCACGTTCCCGCAAACGTATGTCCAAATCAGTCCCGCTAAAAGCTGAATAATGACGTTTGTCGATCCAATAGACATTTTTCTTTGTTTTGTTTGCTTGATAAAAGTCCGCTAGTGATCCGTATAAGTCACGTCCATTCGTACCAATCACATTATGTGGTGGAAAAAGCTGATTTTCAGGATGGTATTGATCGCTTGGATCATGACCATCAATCGCAAAAACAATGAAGTCTCCCTGGTCAAAATAATCTTTTGTCACAGACACTAATTCTTGTTCGATAGCCTGGCCTGCTTCGCCAGTCGTTAATTTCCCATTAGTTGCAACAAAATCATTGGTATAATCAATCGAAAGTAATGCACGCATGAAAATTTCCCCCTCTAATTATGATAGACAGATTTATTGATCGTATTCTTGCAGTCTCATTTTCTAAACTAGGTGATTAACAAACTCAATCACTAATTGTGCTGACAATGTACCTGTTCGATTAACAAACTCTTCATGAGTTTCAGTAGCTTCACTATCAGCAATATCGCTGATCGCCCGCACGATCAAGAATGGTATTCCAAATTGAGCGGCCGTATGTCCAATTGCCGCCCCTTCCATCTCAACAGCTAACGCATCAGGAAAAGCTGCTTTTATTTCATAAATTTTTGATGGACTGCTAACAAAGGTATCGCCTGATACAATCAAGCCGACATGGGCAGTTTGGTTCATTTTCTTGCTCGCCTCTAGCATTTCACTTTTTAGATAAGTAGAGCTTTCAAAGTATAAAGGCATCCCAGGTACTTGGCCAATTTTATAGCCAAAGGTGGTTGCATCAACATCGAAATAGGCAACATTATCCGCGATAACCAAATCACCAATCGCTAAACCTGCACCGATTCCCCCAGCAGTTCCCGTATTAATCACCATATTAACTTTATACTGCTGAATTAAGACAGACGTTGTGATGGATGCCAAGACTTTCCCAATTCCTGATTGAACAACGATTACTTCGTGATTTCCCAGACTTCCTGAAATGAATAACGCACCTGATTGCTCCCAAGATAATGGATGCTCTAGACTTTCACGTAATGCCTTTACTTCTGGTTCCATTGCACCGATAATACCGATTTTCATAATCATTCCCCTATTTCTTACTAATAATTTTTTATCTTCTATTAAACAAAAAATACTAACAACATGACTATGATCAGAAGCAATAATACTATAATTATCGCTTTATTTAGAAAGCTGCTGCGTTCTTTTTGCTTTATTCGCTCACTGCTTCGAGATTTAGTGACGGGCTTATTCTTTTTCAATTCTTTCCGATAAACATTGCTAATTTCTTTTTCTCTCTTTTCATAGGCGCGTTCAGCAGCTCTACGTTGCTCTTCTGCCAAGCGCTCCTGTTCCTCTTTTCGCTTCCTTATTTCGCTGCGCGTCACCAAGGGTGATTGGCTCATGCGTAATCTTCCTTTCTAAATTTCATTAGTTCCCAATAATTGACAGCAAAAATTGTTTTAGCGTCACAGATTAATCCGTCTTGAATCGCCTGCTTCGCTTCCTCCATTGTTAATTCATAGAGTTCTAGAACCTCATCGTCATCTTGTGGTCGTGGATTTTCGACTTTAACCAGATTGGTCGCGGCGTAAATATATAATTTCTCATTTGAAAATCCAGGTGATAAATACATTTCGTTTATGTACGTTAAATTTTCAGTATGGTAACCCGTTTCTTCTTCTAATTCTCTCATGGCTGTTCTTTCTGGATACTGCCCTTCACCGGGATCAATTTTTCCAGCAGGAATCTCCAATACCACTTTTTCTAACGGTTTTCGAAATTGTTTGACCATAATGATTTTATTTTCCTTAGTAATAGGGATGATCCCTACACCACCGTGATGAAAAACCAATTCACGTTTTGCTGTTCCGCCCATTGGCAAGGCAACATCATCCAAATAAACTTCAATAATCTTTCCCTTAAACAATTCTTTACGTTCTATCGTCTTCTCTTCAAAATCTTTATATTCTAACATTGCGACACCTTTCCTCCAAGTAGCTTCAATCCAACGGTTCTGCCTTATTGTATCACAGAAAATTCTTATGTTTTTTCTAAATCTTAAAAATCCATCTTTAGTCCGATACTATTTCTATAGAAATTCATGCTATGATGAGCGTGTAAAGAAATCAAGTAATTTGAATAAATAATGTGAAGGGTTATTACTAGACTAGGAGGATTATTATGCGAAGGAAAATATTCCCGATCATCATCGCAGCAATCGGTATTCTCTCCTTTTTTGAAGGAGACTTCGGCGACTATATTGTCTTTTTAATGCTGGCCGTTGGTTTTTGGTTGATCTATCGAGGGATTAAAGGGCGAAAGGTCCAACCACAAAAAGAGGAATTACCATTTCTGACCAAAGAAAAAGAAGCTTATTATAAAAAAATGGATATGAGCGAACGTGAAATCGAATTGTTCCGCGAAACAATGAATCTTTCTAAACAACAAGTTTTACGTTTACAGCAAAATATTCAAAAGAATGCCAAGCTTAAAGCCATTGACTTGCGCCACGAAACCTTGAAAGCGGCGAAAGCATTGTTTAAGGAATTGGTAAAAGATCCAAAGCGTTTGCCTGAGGCGAGTCAGTTTCTTTATACACACTTGCCAAACATCGTGGATTTAACCGACAATTATGTCGAAATTAATGGACACGAGGTTAAGTCAAAAGAAGTTTATGGTAAACTAGAAGAAAGCGCACAGATCATTGATCAAATGGCTGATTTAATCGTGAAGGATTATCAACAATTCGTTGCCGAAGATTTAGAGGACATGGATGTTGAAATATCAATTGCCAAAAAAAATCTCGACCAAGATTCTGATCTGACCACAAAATTAAAAACAAAAAATAGCTAAAGAGAAAAGCTTCATGAATTCGCTTAGTCTTTGATCAATAAAGCTAGTTCATCAAGCTAAACATCAACAAAAAATCTAGCTTAAGCTAGATTTTTTTCGAACAGGAGGACACACAATGGAACCGGAAAATAACCCAGAGACCAAATCGGTCGACAGCACTTTAGACGATCTACTTAGCAACCCTTTTGGCACTGATGCTTTAACCCCCGTTCAACAACAAGAAATCTCTCACTTGCAGTCACAAGAACAAGCTGACCGCTTAGTGGATAAATTACCTGAAGAACGACAAGCGCAGGCTCGGGAACTTGCAAAAAAAATCGACGTAAATGATTCACAAGCCGTGATTAGTTATGGCTCAACTGCTCAAACTAAATTGAGTGAATTCTCGCAATCAATGCTCAACACCGTTTCTTCACAAGATATCGGCCCAATCGGTGATTCATTGAATCAATTAATGTATCGCTTAAACGAGGCTAATCCTGATGAACTACGTGTCGGCGAAGGAAATATTTTTCAAAAAATGTTTGGTAAAGTAAAACAATCGATTTATGAGATCACAACGAAATATCAAAAAATCGGTGCACAGATCGATAAAATCGCAACAAAATTGAATGTAGAAAAAGATGGTTTATTAAGAGACAACCAAATGCTTGAAACTCTCTACAACAAAAATAAAGATTACTTTGATGCTTTAAATATCTATATTGCCGCAGCTGAATTGAAGATTGAAGAAATGAAGCTTACAACAATACCTGCCGCAACAGAAAAAGCGCAAGCTTCTGGTGATCAAATGGACGTTCAAGTGGTGAACGATTATACGCAATTTTTAGATCGTTTAGACAAACGAACGCACGATTTAAAACTTGCCCGTCAAATCACGATTCAACAAGCCCCACAAATCCGCTTGATCCAAAATACCAATCAAGCCTTGGCTGAAAAAATTCAAGCTTCAATCAATACGGCGATTCCATTATGGAAAAACCAAGTAGCCATCGCTTTAACGCTATTACGTCAAAAAGATGCTGCTACAGCACAACGTCAAGTTTCAGAAACAACCAATGATCTGTTGAAGAAAAATTCTGAGATGTTGAAAATTTCAACCATCGAGACCGCCAAAGAAAATGAACGTGGTATCGTCGATTTAGAGACGTTGCAACAAACACAAAACGACTTGGTGGAAACACTGGAGGAAACCTTGCGTATCCAAAAAGAAGGTCGCGAACGCCGACAAGCAGCTGAGATCGAAATTGGTCATATGGAAAGCAACCTAAAACAAAAATTAATGGAGTTAAACTCCGGACAATAGAAAAGCGTGATCGGATACTTCATACGAGGTATCCGATTTTTATTTGTTTTAATAGAAAAAGCTTGCCAACAATATTATGGCAAGCTTTAATAAAATGTTGTATTAAGATTTCATATAGCCTAATAAGACGCCCCCGACGATAATCAGCAGACAGCCGATAATAACGTAGTACATTTCCTTTTTGGTTTTACGTTCCCCTAATAGGAAAATACCTCCGAGAGTCGAAATGATAATCCCCATTTGTGACAATGAAAACCCAATAGCTAGACCAATATTTTGAACAGTCAACAGCATACAAATATTTCCAATTCCCCACAAGAGACCTGAAGCCATATTGCGCCATACATAGCGATCAACCTTGATTTTACGAAAAGCAAAAAAGCTAGCACCAATTAGCATGCCGACACTCTGCGGTAGAATAATCGCTAACGGATCAAGTCCTGCCCAAGTAATAATGATCGTGTAAACCCCATAACCAAGGGTTGAAAAGATCAATGCACGAAAACCTTTGCCGAAGTTTAGCATGCTGTCGTCTGACTGCACACCGCTTTCGTCATCCTTTCGAGCCGTTAAATAGGCACCCAGGACAAGTAATGCCAACGCAATAAAGCCTAAAACAAAATCCTTCGTCTTCGTCCATTCATGAAAAAATACGGCACCGGCCAAAGTATTCAAAATCAACTGAAATCCAGTTGAAATCGGTAATCCAACCGAAACGCCCATGAACTTCATTCCATGAAACTGACCATTCTGACCAATTGACCAAAAAAGACCTGACAAGAATCCAATTAACATTATCCAACTATTCATTGCCGGTTGAACGATGAAAAAAGTCACTAATGCAAAAACAAAAGCACCCATCGTCATTCCTAAGGTTTGCTGATTGGCATCCCCGCCTAGTTTTCCGCTCACCAAAGCAATGCTTCCCCATGCTACCATTGGTATTAGGGCAATTAAAATACTCATAAACTTACTCCCTTCAATTCACAACTGAAACAGTTTAGCGAAAAAAAGGAAATTTGGCAATTAAAAACTAAAAAATTTAACGTTCTTCATGATAATAATCTAATCGTGGGAAAAACAAAGTCATAGTAGTTCCCTTATTAACTGTGGATTCTGCACTCAGCTCGACTCCCAGCTTGCTCGCCAAGGTTTTAGCTAGATACAATCCAAGTCCTGTAGAATGCTGCTGTGCTTTTCGCCCATTTTCACCTGTAAATCCCTTATCAAAGATTCTTCGTAAATCCTCTGAGGGGATCCCAATCCCGCTGTCTTGCAGTATCAAGGCGATACCGCCATTTCTGGCTTCAATCTCAATATTTATTTGACCATGATCAGGTGTATATTTGATGGCATTGCTTAAAAGCTGTCGGAAAATAAACTCGATCCATTTAGCATCTGTCAATACTTTTGCGTCCTGCTCCGCCAATATTAACTGCAGATTTTTTTGGATAAAGTAATTGGCTTGACTGCGTATAATCGGTTGAATAATCTTTTTCAATGAATATTCTTGAATTAAATAATCATTCACAAATTCATCTGAACGAGAATAATATAGAATTTGTTCGACATATTCATCAATCTGCTGAATCTCATTTTGTAATAAGATAAACTTATCATCGGGAATATCAAATTCAATCGAATTTAAGATCAGATCCACCGCTGCTAACGGAACCTTAATTTCATGAATCCAAGAATCCATATAATCCTTCTGATCTTTTTGACTGGCTAATAACTGCTCCAGCATCAGGTGGTGCTCCCGCACTTGCTGATTTACGTATTCCTGAATCAGCTGCTCTTCATTACTGGAGGCCGATTCTACAAAATGCTGAAGATGTGCATTTTCTTCCTTGGCAAATGTCTTATACCATTTTTTTCTCCGATAAAAATCAAGTGTGAAGAAGAGGAATACTAAAAATAATTGTAAGGTCAATAAGTAACCAAGATTGTCCCAAAAACCATGCAAGTCCGGTGTTAACCAAACCATAAAAACCAGCAATAAACTTAATACTCCCCATCCCGCCAAAACCAATAAGCGATCTTTTAAATACTTTGTAAATGTCATAGCTGATCCTCATTTACGGGACGATGTACCCTTGCCCGACTTTCGTTTGAATATAATCGTCAATGCCTGCTTGTTCAATTTTGCGACGTAAACGATTAATATTAACTGTTAATGTATTATCATCAACAAACCGTTCGTCATCCCAGAGTGCACGCAGTAATTTATCTCGGCTCAGAATTTTTCCGTGTTGTTTCATTAAAATAAATAGCAGACGGTATTCATTTTTACTAAGATCAACAACCTCATCATTGATTGTCATGCTGCTATTATCAATGTTCAGTGTAATCCCATTGTGCTCCAGCTCTTCGCCGCTTTCTGCGTAATTATAAGAGCGACGCAGCAGAGCATTGATTTTTGCCACTAAAATATCCACTTGGAAAGGTTTCGTAATATAATCATCCGCACCCATATTCATCGCCATGATTTGATCCATGTTCGTGTTGCGGGAAGAAATAAAAATGATTGGAACCTTGGAGACTTCACGAATTTTTTGGCACCAATAATAGCCGTCATAAACGGGCAAATTAATATCTAATAAAACAAGCTGCGGTGCGATCTGTTCAAATTCATCAAAGACTTGATTAAAATCTGTTGTCTGGTAAACGTCGAATCTCCATTTTGTTAATTCCTCACCAATCAATTGACGAATCACTACTTCGTCTTCTACGATCATGATTTTTGCCATTCTGTTCCCTCATTTCTCGAACTTATCTGATTTCCTGAACGCTTTTTTATCATCATATCAAAGAACCCAAAAAAAATGAAAGGCGATCCTTTTAAGATTAATTTTTGGTAAAATCCTTAAAGCCTAAATTGTCATCAATCATGCCGCCTTCGCCAGACAAGCTAAATGCGCTGAGTCTTGGATTAAATTTGATTCGCATTTCTTCCTGCAAATCTTCCCTTGAATACCCTTTGATCCAAAAATCTCCGATATTAGAAGGAATTTTTTCGTCATAATCCGCCTTCTCCATCTCAGGAGAAATAATATTGATCGAAAACTGTGTTTGCATGTGGATCATCGCATGCTGAGAATAAGGACCTACACCATCCTCGAAGGTTAACAGCAATTGTTTGTTTGAGTCTAAATGTGCTGAAAGTTTTTCTTTTGCCGCTTCATCAAGTGTGATTTTCATAATATCACCTTCCATCATTTTTTTGACTATCAAATAAAGCCCCTTTATCTGATTCTTATCATCAGACGAAGGGGCACATTTTGCAAGGATTCTTACTTATTTAATTCTTGATCAAGTTTCATTAAATTAATTTGCGGATCTTGTGCCAAGATTTCTCGGAAAATTGGCAATTGTTTTTGAATCCGATCCGCTTGATCATTTTCTACCTGCATGACTAGCAGAGGCTCATGTAAGCTTAATCGTAACAGCATCCAGCCCTTTCCATGAGGCTCATTCACTGAAAAACGCACACCCTCCTGATTCTCTGGGTTTACAGAAAAGCCAGCTTGTTTTGGTAGTTCAGTCCGGAAGGTGTCGATCATTTTCTGACCACACTCTTTATAATTCTCTCCGCCAATTGCATAGCGAATCTCAAGGGTTTCTATAGGCTGCTCTAACTCCGCCATCAAATCGGTCAACTCACGATTTTCTTTTTGTAATTTCGGCAACAGCATCAATACTTTTGCAATCACGTAGGCGCCATCATCTAAAAAATAATTCTCTTTGAACGCCGCGTGGGAGCTAGTCTCGATCGCTAATTGACAATCGATGCCTTCCTCATTCAGTTCGATTGCCTTGTTGATGACGTTGCGATAGCCAGAAATATAGCGATATTGCTTACCGCCTTTTTCCTCGATAAAGTTTTTTAAATGATCCGAGGTTGGAGAATTTGTCACAATCGTACTGCCGGGGTGCTCTTGCAAAACAATCGCAGATAAAACCGCGATCAAATTATTTCGGTTAATCATCTGCCCGTCCTTTGAAACAATCGCCGAACGATCCACATCTGTATCAAAAATCACGCCTAAATCCGCTTGATTGTCTAATACAGCCTTTTTGATACTCGCCATTGCCTCCTTATTGTCAGGATTCGGAATATGATTTGGAAAATGACCATCAGGCTCTAAAAATTGTGAGCCGCTAGTATCAGCACCTAGAACCGCTAAAACTTTATCCGCAAAGTAACCGCCGGCACCATTGCCAGCATCAACAACAATTTTCAGTCCTTTTAATGGCTGTTCATTTCCGCTGCCGCGTTGGATTTTTTCAACTAGATCAGCCGCGTAACGTGACAACAAATCTGCTTGCTTCACACTTCCATCTGCTGCTTTACTTACTTGAGTGTGCGTCAAAATATAAGCGATATCACTTTTCTCGGCACCGCCAGTTTGACTGAATATCTTGATCCCATTGAAATAAAAAGGCAAGTGGCTCGCTGTCAGCATGATCCCCGCATCACAGGCAAACTCTTCAAACTGTGTCGCCATAAACAAGGCCGGAGTCGTAGCCAACCCAAAATCCAACACTTCGCAACCTGCCGCCTCAAAAACGGCGATCATGGCATTCTTTAACTCTGGTCCAGTTAAGCGACTGTCATGTCCGATCCCAATTTTAAAGGGACGCGGGACCCCTTTATTCGACAACCAATTAAGAATGCCATTTGCAATCAAACGGGTTTCTTCAATACCTAAGTTTTTGACTTTATCCTCTGCCGTGATAGCGATTCCACGAATATCTGAGCCATTTTGCAATTTTGTTAACTCCATTGATAAATTCCTCCTTCTTACTCCTATTATTTTTTATGCGGACTTACCCTCCCACTGCGTAATTCCAGCTTTTTAATTGCTTTCAATACTAATTCAATCTTACTGACTAAACAACTTATAAAAAATTAAACGGACGTTCTTCATCCATACTTTTAGTTCATTATACCAAAAATCCCGAAAAAGAAAGCCTTTTCCGGGAAATTTTATTAATTTAAGTATTTTCTACTCTTCTAAATTAAATAACTCGTGATTTCGGATTCTTTTTTGCTTGCCGCTTCTCCTGCCAGCGAATGCGCCATCCGACTAAGACATCCATTACAAAGGTCAATCCTTTGAACAACCAATAAATACCAAAGGTTAAAGGAAGAACAAAGAATAAATTGCGATTCCAAAGCTTGTCGAAATCAAAAAATTCTCTGAAAAATAGGTAGCTGCTTAGATAAGCCAAGCTCAAAACAGTGATTAAAGCGATTTTTTTCTTATCCAACGGGAAGGAAACTTTATATAGCACCAGCAACCCTACACACCCCGTCAAAAAAACCGACATTGTGGAGGTTGCCTGATAGTCTAATTCAAATAGTACATTAGCTAATTGGATAATCATGACCGCACTAACAACAGTCAATGCTCCAGGTAAAGACACGCGTAAAATATTATTTAAGAAATCTCCCTTGATGCGTTCGTAGCTTGGCTTCAATGCCAAGAAGAAGGAAGGGATTCCTACAGTTAACGCGTTAATTGGTGTTAATTGCACCGGCTCAAAAGGATAAGGGTTTGTTAGAATCATGAAAATCACTGCCAAAATTAACGAATAGATTGTCTTCACCAAATACATCGAAGCTACCCGTTCAATATTATTGATGACGCGACGTCCTTCATTCAACACATTTTGCATTCTTGAAAAATCAGAGTCTAACAAAATGACATCGGAAGCGGCCCGAGCTGCACTGCTTCCATTTGCCATCGCTACCCCAATATCTGCTTCACGTAAAGCCAATACATCATTGACGCCATCTCCTGTCATACAGACCGTATGATTTCCCTTTAAAGCTTGGATCAAGAATTGTTTTTGTTTCGGTGTCACTCGTCCAAAAACCGTCGTTGTGTCAACTAAAGCCTTGTAATCAATCGGTTCATCTAAGCTCGACATATCAACAAAAGTTTCCGCATTTTTTATTCCTGCTTTTTGGGCAATTTTTGAAACAGTTAGCGGATGGTCTCCTGAAATTACCTTCAGCTGGACATCTTGTTTTTCAAAATACCCAAACGTTTCCCGTGCATTTTCCCTCAAATTATCAGAGATGATCAGCGTTGCCAACAGACGCGGTTCGTATACCATCTCTTCTTCTAATGTTCCAGGATATTCCACCAATACCAGCACACGTTGACCTTCTTCTAAATAAGGCTGAAGCTTATTCTGCATGTCAGCAGACATATTATTGAAAATAAACTCCGGAGCGCCAAAAGCAAAGCTACCTTGTTCCTTAAACGTTACTCCACTCCACTTTCTTGCCGAAGAAAATGGTACAATTTTTTCCGCTTGCCAATCAGCAACAGCTGGGAAAGCTTCTCGTAACGCTTTGGCAGTAGCATTTTGATCCTTCAATTGATTCATTAAGGCACCCATAATTGCGTTCAAGCGATTATCAGAAATTTCTTCTAATAACGCTTCTTCGAATTTCAATGTTCCATCAGTAATCGTGCCCGTCTTGTCTAAACAAATGACATCCACGCGTGCTAACGTTTCGATAGAAGGCAAGGCCTGTACTAATACCTTTTTCCGTGCTAGATTTGCTGCTCCTACAGTAAATGCCACACTCGTCAGCAGCATCAATCCTTCAGGAATCATGCTTACCAATGCCGCGACCGTTCCTAATACAGCCTGTTTGATTGAATCAGATGCCTGATACTGACTATAAAATAGTCCTAAACCTACTGGAATAATTACAATCGTCAAAACTGCGATCATGCGACTCAATACTTTGGTCAATTCGGAACTACCTGTTTTTTTCGTTTTCGCTTCACTAGTCAACTGTTCAGCAAAATTATCTTTTCCCACAGCTGTACTTTGATAAAAACATTCGCCAGCAGTCACAAAACTTCCGCTAAATAGTTTATCTCGCAGCGATTTCTGTACACGATCCGCTTCACCGGTCAATAAAGACTCATCCACCTCAACACCAGCACCAACCAATAAATTCCCATCTACTGGCACTTGATCACCATTACGTAAATAGAGCACATCGCCCAAAACAATCGCTTCTTGGTCAATCTGCTTTAATTTACCTTCTCTTAAAACGACCGCTTTGGTCTTCGCTAAAACCGATAATTTATCGATCGTGTGTTTTGCACGTAATTCTTGTACGATCCCAATCAACGTATTAATGACAACCACGCCAAAAAACAACGTATTTTTAGGTGAACCTACTAATAGCACCAACAATGCCAAAACGAAATTAAGAATATTGAAAATATTGATTGTATTTTCTTTGATAATCTCCTTATCCGATTTCAATAGATTCTCTTCCACTTGATTCGTCTGACCTTGTTCTATTTTTTCCTGAACTTCAGAAGCTGTTAAGCCTTTTAAATCTGCTGGAATCTCTACATTATCAAAAGTTTCTTCCACCGTTTGAACTATTCCCTTTTTCTTCATCCGGTTTCACCTCATCTCATTTGCAACCACGCAGTCTTTAGTCACAATAATTATTTCTCTATATTTATCTTACCACTACTTTCATTTTAATTCGGGATTGAGCATTGCACTTAAGTAAGTCATAAATTATCGTTAAACAAATAAAAAGCCGCAATAATCTGCGACTTACTTTCTGACTCTATACAAATAATGTGGCATGTCGACTCCGCGATAATGCTTGATAAATTCTCCACAACGAACCATCCCGTTTCGTTCAGCAACTTTTTGTGAAGCTGCATTTGTATCGCGAATGATAGAGTAAACTTCTTGTGCGTTTAGCTGTTCAAAGGCGTATTGCTTGCAAGCTTTTGCCGCTTCAGTGGCAAAACCATTGTGCCAGAATTCTCGTTGAAATAAATACCCAATCTCTAACACTGTTTGGTCAGAAAAATCTTGCCACGTCAATCCGCATTGTCCAATCATTTCATTCCTTTGTTTTAAAATGACTGCCCACAATCCAAAACCGTCACGTTTATAATTTTTCATCTGCTTTGTTAGCCAGTTTTGTACCTCAATGTCATCGAAGGCCCCTTCGTACGCATACATTGTTTGTTCATCTTGTAAGATTTTACTTAACGACTCAATATCTGTTTGCTCTAACTCACGCAAATACAATCTTTCGGTTTCAATAATCACCTTTGCTCACCTCACAGCTCATTTAATTTGCAGTTTTTTACGTAGTTCATCAGACTAAACCTATGCAATCCATTTTAAACTTAATTCACCTAGAAAGACTATAAAAAGCCGCGAACTGCCGCGGCTTTTCTCTAAATATCTTTCGGTACATAAAAGCTGCGATTATCCATTCCGAAAAGCCGTTCCGTATATGTTCCTGGCTCAGCATTTTTCACAGCGCTGGACATCATCTGCATCGATGCATCGATATTATCGATTTGATGCAAAATTTCAGCTTCCATGATTCTTGGACGGACTGGTGAACCGTACTCCAACAAACCATGATGAGACAACACCATATGACGTAAAACAACGATGTCCTCATCTGCATCATTAATTTTCAATTCCGTGCAGGCTTTGGTGATTTCTTCATCTACTAGAACCAAATGTCCTACTAAATTACCTACTACTGTATATTCAGTTGACGAAGGTCCCGTCAGCTCGATCACCTTTCCTAGATCATGAATAATGATTCCCGCATAAAGCAAAGAAGCATTTAATTGCGGATATTCTTTAACGATCGCCTTGCCGAGACGCAGCATCGTCAACGTATGAAAAGCCAACCCACCAGCAAAAGCATGATGATTTCGTTTGGCTGCTGGAAACTCAAAAAATTCCTTCTGATATTTATTTAGTAAAAAGCGAACGATTCGATTCCAATGAGCGTTTGTGATCTCGAACAACGTTTTATTGATCTCTTCTTCCATTTCTTCACGCTTGATTGGCGCACGCTCCATATATAACGCAGGATCATTAGGCTCTTCCGGTTTTGTTGTGCGCAGGTGCATGATTTTGACCTGCGGATTGCCTTGATACATTTCTCGCTTACCGTTTAGAAAAACAACTTGGCCAGCTCTATAACGTTTAATCTCTTCTTCAGATGCATCCCAAAATTTACCATCAACTGTCCCAGAAGTATCTTGGAAAGTAAAAGCGATAAATTTTTTCCCGTTTTTCGCTAAACGAACATCCGCATTTTTGATCAATACATACATCTCAAACTGCTCATCGACCGTTAATTCTTTGATTTTTTTCATCGTTGGACTCCCTTCAATTCCCAGACTGGCTGGTGAAGCTCTTGGTAATAGCTTACCATTTCTTGGTCAGATGACAAACAAATGACTTGATATTTTTCACTAAAATGTCGTAATAACTTGGCAAATTGATATTTTCGTCGATGATCATAATGCAACCAGCCGTCATCAATGATTACTGGACACAGCGGATGCTTTTGCTGCAAGGTTAGATACGCAAAACGAAAGGCCATCATGACCTGATCTTTGGTTCCAGTCGATAGATTGTATAGGCTCAATTGATCGACGGTTACTAATCCCTCCGAAAAATCCAAACGACTATGGGCATTGTTTGTCAGCTCTTGAAAATAACTGGTTGCTTGCTTTAATAGCTCAGGTAATTGCTGCTCCGATAATTCTGTCGCAATATCCTGTAATAATTGATTTTCTAATTTCGCTACTGCATAATCAGCCGTTAACTTTTCTATTACCGCTCGTTGCTGGCTCGCTTGCTGATAAAGACTATCCAATGTGCCATCAGCTTGCATCTGTTGAATCTGCAGTCGTGATCGCTGCTCTTGCTCCTGCAATTGATGGAGCTGCTGTTCCCCGATTTGAATCTCTTGTTGTAAGGTACGCAAAGATTCGTTAATTTCTGCAAGTGTCGTTTCCTGTTCAAATAATGGCAAGACACTTTCTGTTAATTCTTTTAAACGCGTTTGTTTGTGACGCAATTCTGTCTCACGTTGTAAAAACGCTGGAATCTCAGAAGGATACGTCAAATGAAACTTATCCAACACTGGCTGCTCTTGCGTTAAAAGCTGTTGCTGCTGCTTTTGAGTTTCGTGAATGCGCTGCTGTAAGAGAGTATTTTCTTGATAGGTTTGAGCAAAACGAATCTGCTCCATTTCCTTCGCAAATTGCTCCAGCACTAAAAGCTTTTCCGACAAATTCTTTTGATTTAACGGCAGCCATTCAGCTAAAAATTCAAAACGCTGTTCCTGTTGCATCAAATTTTGTCGTAGGCTTGATTGACGTTGCTGTAGTTCTTTACTTGTTTGAAGCTGTGCCAGGTAGTTTTGCGCTCGTTGATTTTCCTGCACGACTGCAAACTCATTTTCAGCATTAGACATATTTCTATGACGCAATTCCGTCTGAATCTGATCAGATAAGTGTTGCACTTTTTGCTGACTCCTTGTAACTTTTTCAGTCATCTCGACAACTTGACCTTCATAGACATCTAATTGGCCTAATTTTTCCTGCCAGGTATCTTTATTTACTGGTTTATTTTGCTTCAATGTACCGCCTACACCACAAATAATTGCCGCTGCTATCAAAATATAGCGTAACGGTATCGGTAAGAAAAAGGCCAAAATAAAACTCACGCCTGCAGCAATAAACAGCCACGGTGGATTTTTCTTCTTATTAAACAGTTCTGGATGCTTTTGTTCATAATCATTTAAACTAGCCTCTGCTTGATTCCGTTGTTCTTTAACTAAACCTAACCGAATTTTTTGCTCTTCCAACTCTTTCTGTTGGTTTTGCAAAGGAACAAACAGTTGTTGAATTGCTGCTTCATTTGCGAACGGTCGTGGCGGATGCTCTCGCCAATTTGTTGGAATCACAGTTGCTTGCGCTAATTTGACGGCAATCCGCTGTTCTTCATCCAACATTCGAGTAATTGTCACTTTTTCGTCTAGTAGCTGTTGAATGCGTGCCTCATTTTCTAAATAGAAGTAGTAGCGAGCCGATTCTTGATTGCCACTATGCTGCTGCAAAGCCGCATGCAGTTTTTCCTGTTCCTTTATTAATTGCTGATACTCTTGGTAAAAGTTCTGCAACTCTGTTTGTTCTATGTCAGTTGCTGCTGAACGCAAATCTAGCTTTTGCAATTCTAAAAACTCCGCATAGCCTGACCAGTTCAGGCGCTGTTGTTCTAAAATTAACTGCTGCTCCTGTAATTTACGATTCTTCGCTGCCTGTTGGGTGACGTGTCGCTTCTCATCATCGGCTTGCCTTACAAGTTGCTGAAAACCCGATTCCTGAGCTTCTTTTTCTTTGATCTTTTGCTGCAGCTTTTGATACGCTACTAGCGCTTGATTCAAGGGTTGCTTACGCCCACGTGGTCGATAAATACCTTCGTAATGATTTTTCAACTGGATTCTCTGATCAAATAATTCATTGCTACCGGACAAACCTAAAGAAATCAATGCCTCATGCAAGTTTTCTTCGCTTAGTGCATCCAACTGCTGCAGCTGTTCCTGCTGAAAAGTAAAAACCTGACGAAATAATTGTTGATTCAAGGGATAAAGAAGCTTTTCCAATAATTCTTCTCCCCCTTGCTGTCCGTCCTCTAATAAAACGTTCGCCTTCCCTTTATTCTTTGCCTTATAGCGCTCAATTGTCACTGCTCCATAAGTTGGATGAATAATCAACAAACGTCCGCCAAATCCGCTGCCGTCATTGGGTGTATAGTCCTGTCCTTTTTTTCGTTTTGTTGGAAAACCAAATAAAACCGCCTGAATAAACTGATACAAGGTTGATTTTCCGGCTTCATTCAAGCCATAAACTAGTTGATTTTTCGCTTCAAATAAAAATGTTTGCTGACGCCATTTGCCGAAGCTGGTGATCTCTGCTTTTTTAATCCACATCAGCGTTCCCCCTAAAACGATAGTTCTCCATCATTTTCTCTTTTAATCTGGCGATCGTATCCATCCTGAACTCTTGATTCATCAAAGTGTGGAGTTGAGGATTTTGCTCCAGCTCGCTTAACAATTCTGTATAGATTTCCGGTGTTTGATAGGTCATGATTAGCTGATCAACCAGTTTTTCATCAACCGCAAGATACGGTCGCTCTATTGGTGAATCAGCTATAGTCAATTGCCACAGACAGATATCCTGAGACACCTCTGACTGTAAAGCCTCTAGCAATTCCCCAGAAGCAACTTGATACGCCAGTTCCTCCCCTAATTTTTCAGTCTCACTAAATTCTAAATGCAGCAAAGTTGGTGCTGTTACAGTGAGTTTCCGAACCAGCGGAAATAGTTCTTTCGGCTGTCTTACATTTGCTAAAGAAAGTGTCTGTCTTCTCCAGCGAACAGCTTCAACAGAAACAGTCGTTGGAATTAATTGATTTCCTTGGCTT
The DNA here is from genome assembly GCF_051713785.1 of Enterococcus sp. DIV0187. NCBI lineage: Bacteria > Bacillati > Bacillota > Bacilli > Lactobacillales > Enterococcaceae > Enterococcus > Enterococcus sp. DIV0187. The sequence goes on along the minus strand of NZ_JBIOQO010000001.1, from coordinate 3,319,134 downwards.
TCTACTAAGGTCACACCTGTTAGATTCATTTCCTTTTGAGTGTGTCCCTGCGGTGTTCCTGGATAAATCACATAAGGCTTCTCAGATAAAATTTGCGGCACATGAATATGCCCTAAAGCCCAATAATCATATCCTTTTGCTACTAGCTCAGATAATTGAAATGGCGCGTAAGGCATTTGACCGCCATGATACATTCCTATATGAAAATCGACATCTTCTTTACGTGGAAATTGTTCAATCATTAATGCTTCAATTGTAGGATGCAGATAACTAAAACTCGTAATGGCAATCTTCTCACCGCTATTTGTCACTAATTTTTTTGTCTCAACTCGTTCTTCGTCAAATAACTGAATATTCTCTGGAAAAGCAAACCAATAACGGTCGGCTTGATAAAAATCGTGATTACCAAAATTCATAAAAACGGGAATGGCTGCCTCAGCTAAACGATCCATCTCCTGGAAGAAGTAACGCTGAGTTTTTAATGTTGGACGATTTTGGTGGAAGGTATCACCAACGAGTAAAACAAAATCTACCGCTTGTGTGATCGCTGTATCCACGATATTTTTCAGCATTTTTTGATTTGCTGTTATTAATCGCTCTTGGAAATGCTCTGGCACACTTGTTAAGCCCTCAAAAGAACGATCCAGATGTAGATCGGCAGCATGCAAAAATTTCATTTACTCTCCTCCTAGTCAGTCTCTTAGAAATAATTTCCAGTCAAATCCTGCCTTCTAAAAAAACTGAATTAAAGAAGACAATACTGACTTTTAATCTTGTTTATTTTACCATAAAAAAACGAAAACTTGTTCGCATTTCGTTAAAGCTACTCAACATACGCAAAAAAGAACTATATCGCTATGCCGGACTTTAAAATAAGGATTAAGAATTACTTAACTGAAATCATTCATAGCACATTGGATAATTTGGAGCTTTGAGCGTTCCTCTCCTTCAAGTAGCTTTTCTCGTCAAAACAGCTTCAATCGTTTACACTATAGCTGTAAAAAGGAGGCTACATACAAATGAATAAGGATGAGCTAATAAAAAAAGCGAAAGAGCTTTTAAATGAAGGAAATATCGAAAAGGCGAAAGTATTTATCGAAGAGCACAAAGTTGAACTGGGCGATTACTATGACAAAGCCAAGGTTTTATTGAAATCTGAAAAAATCGATGGTTTAATAGATCGCTTCAAAAAATTCTTTTAACAAAAAAAGCTGCGACGTAAATTTACGTCGCAGCTTTCTATTTCTGATTAACCTTCGTATAATTCACGAATTGGTGTCATGATGATGCGGTTCAAATCATTGATAATTACGCTGAAAGCTTGTTCTTTCACCATTAATTCGTTGATCAATTCTTCTTGTTGAACCTTCTCAGCTAATGCTTGTGCTTGTGATGCATCTTCATCGCTGAAGTCTTCACCGCGCATTTGTTTTTCCTGCAAGCTTTGTTGGAATGCTTGGAAATCCTTAAATGCTGCATATGCGGTTTCGTTTTTCTTCAATTCTGCAAAAGCTGCTTCTAAAGATTTAAATTCTGGTAGTTCGCGAATTTCGCGTTCTAGTTCGTTTGCTGAATCATAAATATTTGCCATTCGTATTCCCTCATTTTCTATAAAAGTTACTTTTCTATTGTAACATGAATGGAAACGGGTTCACACCCTAATTTCCCGGTTGATACTGCTGCCACAATTCTTGGGCCTTATCCTTCAATTTATTGGCACCTTCTTTGGCTTTTTCAAAGAAGTTAGCTGCTCCTTCACTGGCTTTTCCGCCAATATCTTTTAACTCTTCCCGCCATTTACTCGTATCGCCATTTGTTTCGCCTTGATTAACTTGATCAGCCGCAACGACTTGTCCGCCCGTCGCATATGCATCGGCAACTTCAAAGGAATACTGTCCAGCATAAGGCAAAATTGATTCGGCTTCCGCCTTGAAGACTTGTCCCACCTCTGAGCCGCTTGTTCCACTTAGATAATGTGTCTCGCTGACTTTTTCAAAACCTAGCCAAGTAGAAATCACGACATTCGGTGTATAACCTACGATCCATTGATCATTGACTTTATTTGCGTCAAAGTTCGTTTCAGTCGTTCCAGTTTTCCCAGCAACAGTGAAGCCTGCTGGAGCTGCTTGAGCCGCTGTTCCGTTAGAAAATGTTCCTAGTAACATACTAGTCATTTCATTAGCAACTTCTTTTGAGATGACTTGTTCATACTTCGGTGAGCTGTTATCCTCGATCACAGCACCTGTGGAGTCGATGATTTTTGTAATCAAATGAGGCTCATAAACTTTCCCTTCATTTGCAAACGCGCCATAAGCTGCGGCCATCTTCAGTGGTGAGGTGCCTTTTTCCAGACCGCCTAAAGCCAAACCATAATATTTATCCGACTTGCTCAATGGAATCCCGAATTCTTCGGCTTTATTATAGCCTTTACTTAATCCCATCTCATGCAATAACCAAACCGCCGGCAGATTTAAGCTCTGAGCCACAGCTTGATACATCGGTACGTCACCTTGGTAAGTGCCATCATAGTTTTTCGCTTTGTAATAAGATTGTGGTTCATCCTTTAAAATACTGTCTGGTTTATAGCCAGATTCTAATGCTGATGAGTAGACACTTAGTGGTTTCATCGTTGAACCTGGAGAACGCTGCATTTGTGTCGCGAAATTGTAGCTCCGGAAAATGTGTTCCCCCCGTCTTCCTACTAACGCTTGAACCCCGCCAGTTTTTGGATCTAGCGCAACAGACGCTGACTGAGGCATTGCCCCATCGGCAGCATTTGCTGGAAAGTTCGCGTTGTTTTCATAGACAGCTTCCATTTGTTTTTGATAATCCTGATCCAAGGAGGTGTAGATTTTGTAGCCTTTATTTAGTAAATCTTTTTCAGACATGCCATAACGTTCAACTGCTTCATCGATTACCGCATCAAAGTAAGAAGGATAACGATAACCTGCATCTGCCGAAGAATACGTATCATTCAACTGAGAGCCTAAATCAGTAGCTTTTTCCTGAGCTTCTTGTTCTTTAGATAATTTGCCGTTTTCTACCATCACAGAAAGGACGGTGTCTCGACGATTTACGGCATTTTCTAAGTTATCGATCGGATTGTAAATGCTTGGTCCCTTCAGCATTCCGACGATCGTTGCTGCTTCACCGATTGTTACTTGATTAGCATCCACACCAAAATATTTTCTCGCCGCATCTTGTACGCCCCATACACCATTACCAAAGTAAGCATTATTCAAGTACATCGTCAAAATCTGATCTTTATCATATTTCTTTTCGATCTCGATGGCCATAAAGATTTCTTTGGCTTTTCGCTCTAGCGTCTGATCGAGAGTTAAATATGCATTTTTGGCTAACTGTTGTGTTAAGGTACTACCTCCACCAGTAATGTGGCCAGCAGTTATTCGGCCCACAACCGCCCGGGCAATCCCTTTGATATCGAAGCCGTGGTGTTTGTAAAAATTACGATCCTCCGTTGAAACGACCGCATCTTTTAAGTAAGGCGAAATTTGATCGCTTTCTACATAAGTCCCTTTTTGTCCATAGAGGGACCCTGCTTGTTCATTTTTCTCGTCATAAATCACTGTCGACTGCTTCAAACTGGATTGCAGCGTCTCCACATTGACCGATTTTGCCAAGAAAAATAGATAGACGCTCATTACTAAAACACCTACAAGTGTTAGTAAGAGCAAAATTTTATTGATATGATATTTTTTCCAAATACGTTTGCGCCAGTGGTGAAAACGAATCAAATAGGGTTTGATCCATTGCCAAAAGGTTTTTGTACCGCTACGAAACTTTTGCCAAAAAACTTTTGTACCACTTTTAAATTTGCGCCAAATTTCCTGAAAATCCATTTTTTGATCTCCATTCTATACAAATTCAGACACAGTGTATCACAAATCTCCTATCTAATGCTTGGGTCTTTAGACGGATACACACTTGGGAGTATTCTAGCATGGGATCTCAAGGAAAAGCTGATTTTTTTCTTAAATATCCGTTAAAAGTGATACAATTAAGCGGATAATCCCTTTCTAAAGCTAACATATCGCAAAAAAGTGCTCGATTCTGTATTTTGCGCTTTATTCACTGAACGCTTGAAATTAAATACATTGAAATAAAAGGAGCAGTAAAATGATTTTCACTATGACCTTGCCCGATCAAACATCTGTAATGACGGTCAAAGATTTATTGGAACAGGAGTGGCTGGTACCACGAAAGGTCCGCCATTTTATTCGAACACGAAAGGGACTCTTGATCAATGGTGAACCCTGCCATTTTCAATCGATGGTCCAGCCTGGAGATGTTATTACACTTACAATCGAAGCAAGCGATTATCCTGAACGAACGATTCTACTTGGTGACCCTAAAAGAATTTCGGTTCTTTTCGAAGATGAGCATTTGATCATTGTAAATAAACCTCATGGCATGAAGACTCATCCGAATCAACCAGAGGAACAGGATACTTTGCTGAATCATTTAGCTGCCTACTTGGCGCCTAATTATCAGCCTCATGTCGTGCATCGCTTAGACAAAGAAACCAGCGGCGCGATTTTGTTTGCAAAGAACCCCTTCGTTTTGCCAATTTTAGGTCGTTTATTAGAACAGAAGAAAATCTATCGCCGATATCAAGCAATCGTCCATGGAACGATAAAAAAGGATCTGACAATCAATCAAAAAATTGGGCGTGATCGACACGATCGTCGCAAACGACGAATTGATTCTAAAGGCGGAAAATCTGCAGTAACTCATGTGACCGTCGCAAAGCAACATAAGAATCAGACAGCTGTTTTTTGTCAATTAGATACAGGTAGAACACATCAAATTCGTGTCCACTTAGCCAGCATTGGTCATCCGCTGGTGGGTGATCCTTTGTATAGTAAACATTCTAGTGGCCGTTTGATGCTGCATGCTTATGAACTTCATTTGCTGCACCCCTTTACCAATCAAGAAATAGCTGTTCAGGCATTGCCTGGATTATGGGAGTAAAAATGAAACCAGCCAAGACAGAATATAGACTGTTTTGACTGGTTTTCTTTTAAGCTTTGAAAATTATTTCCATAAAAAAGAGAGGACCATTGTTTCGATCCTCTCGGTTACTATCTTTAGTTTTTAGTACCAGCCGTTGGCTTGCCAGAATGATTGTGCGCCTTCCCATGAACCATAACGAGAAGTCACATATTGATCCGCAACACGTTCTTGATTTTCTGCAGAATAGTCACCGTTTAAATATGAAGCTGATAATTGGTAACGTCCGATATATTGACCGTTTGTAGCTGAATATGAACCGCCTGATTCACGTTGGGCTATCCATTCTTTCGCTGAAGAAGTTGTTGCTGCAGGAGCTGTTTCTTGTACAGGTGCTGCTTGTTGTTGAACTGGAGCCGCTTCTTGTACAGGTGCTGCCTGTGTTTGTTGTACTGGAGCTGCTTGTGTTTGTTGAGCTGAAGCTTCAGCTTGAACTGGAGCTGTTTCTTGTGCTTTTTCAGCTTTTGCTTCGCCATCAATTGTTAATTTTTGACCTGCAAAAATCATGTTTACGTTAGAAATTTTGTTCGCTTTTGCAATTGAATCCACTAAACTATCGTTACCAGCAAACTTGTGAGAAATTTTTGATAAAGTATCTCCTGATTCTACAGTATAGGTTTCTGAAGCGTGCGCATCTGTAGCTCCCATCGCTAAACCTGCACCTGCTGCTAATACTGTACTAAAAAGAAACGTTTTCCCTAATTTCATTCTGTAACTTCCTCCGATTTTTCTTATGTCTTTTTTCTTCTGTCTTCTTGACTACGAGAGATACTTTACCATCCTTTTGTGTTTCATGGGTAATATTAATGTAACAGTTCATTACAATAACATAAAACTATGTAACAAAACGACTGTCAGTGTGTCATTTTGAAATATATCACTTTTATTATTATGAGTAAAAACCCGTGATACAAGGCTGTTTCGCGAAATGTAACTGTTTTATTCTTGTATTACAAAAATTATCTTTAGAAACATTGACATCTTTTTGTAAAGTAATCGGAAGGAAAAATTCTATTCTTTTTGAATTATTTTGCAAATATTTTTTACAGATTTTGAATTTAAAATTTAATTTATAACAAAAAAATACTTCTGTACTTTTCAAGTACAGAAGTATTTTTCATTTGATTCTCAATCGTCTACGCCATTTTCTTGCTTGGGATCCCACCAGTTTATCGACTAAGCGAATTTTCAAACTAAGATAGAAATAAACCAATCCACCCACTCCAGCTGTTAGCAAACAGATGGCTAAAGCAGATAATCGTGACGCTGGATCAAACACGAGATAACTCATCTGCCGCACAATAACAGCGACTATCAGCATCACTAACGTTAAAATCAAAATCAGAACACAACGACGAAAGGCCAGCTGATAGTTCGCATGGACAACTCTGCGTAGTTTCCAGAGACATAAGCCACAGGTTAGGCTTAAACCGATAAACGTAGCAGCGAGAGGTCCATAAACCTCTAATAGTTCAATCAGCGGTACTTGAATAATCGCTTTAAGTAATAAGCCTGCCAGCCAATATTTCACCGCGACTCGGCTATGGGAAATTCCTTGCAACGTCGTCGACAGCATCATAAACAATGCTGAGACTAGCCCCGCCCAACAGGCGGCAACAAGCACACGGCTACCTAAAACATCGGCCGAATAAAAGATCGTATTCAAAGGATAAGCCAGTAAAATCATTCCAAAAACAGCTGGCAACATGATGAAAGCAAACAGCTGGATATTCGTATTTACTAATTTAGCCAGTTCAGGTCGGCGTCTTTGAGTAAAAAGTTCTGTCAGCATTGGCAGACTAGTTAATGCAAGCGATGTTCCTAAAGCAACGACGACCATCGTCAACTTATCTGGATTGGCACTAAATAAAGCGTATAGATCCACCAACTGATCATGACTGTAATTCGTATTAGCATTCATCGTGTGAATGAAGGTCACCTGGTCAATCAATTTATAAAAGGTGATTCCGCCACCAAGTAAAATAAATGGAATCGCCTGTCTAACCGTTTCAAACAATAATTTTTTCGTATCAATCGTTACTTTGTCTAGACTGCGTCCTAGCTGCAAATCACTCTTTTTTCGATCCTTAAACCAATAAAAAAGCAAGACGCCATAAGAGCCGATCATTCCGACAGATGCAGCGAAGGTCGATTGGATCACCGCATTTAAATAATCCCCTTTCCTGACCTTCATAATAATAAAGACACTCAAGAGCATATACAAAACACGCAGCGCCTGTTCAACCAATTGTGAGACGGCAGAAGGACGCATATCCTGTTGACCTTGAAAATAGCCCCGTAAGACACTCATACAGGGAAAGGCAATAACAGCGATGCTCAATGCTTGTATTACTGGAATCAAAGCACGACCCCCACCGGACAAACCAGCCAGCAATGGTGCTGTGAAAAACATCAAGCCACCAAAGAAAATTCCTAAAATTGCCGTAGCCTGCAAGGCCTTGATAAATAAACGCCGACTCGTTCGATACTCTCCCATCGAATTGTACCGAGCAATCTGCTTGGCTATCGCGCCTGGCAATCCGGCTGTAGAGATCATCATGAACAATGCATAAAACGTATAACCCATATTAAATAATCCATTGGCCGCACGGGCATTTTCACCCATCCAGGCATACCATGGAATAATGTAGATCGCTCCTAACAGCCGTGAAAAAATATTTCCCACAGATAGCCAAGCTGATCCTTGGATCATTTTTTCCTGATAAGTCAGATCACTCGGTCGTGTCTCTTTCATGGTCTCCTCCTTCAAAAAATCGCTACCCTTATAGTAAAGCTAAATCGCGCTCCTGACAATCACTCTTTACTTTTTCTCTTACTAAGCTATGCTATAATAGCCTAGACTATATATTGGAGGTCTCAACATGCTGACACTTACCCAAATTCAACAAATACTTGAACAAGAAAATCTTTTAAGAGAGTTCATTACGCCCACACGTTGGACGCTGACTGCTCCTTTTGACAAAAGCTTTAAAAAAATTTCATATGATTCACGTGATGTCGATGCAGAAACCCTTTTTTTCTGTAAAGGGAACAATTTCCAACAACACTTTTTAGAACAAGCTCTAGCAGATGGTCTAACTTGCTACATCGCCGAGCAGCCCTATGAAGTTTCCGCAGAGCTGGCAATCATTGTAACCGATATTCGTAAAGCATTGGCCGTTTTGAGTATGGCCTTCTATGATTACCCGCAAGAAAAATTACATCTGGTAGGAATCACCGGAACAAAGGGTAAAACAACCGTTGCCTACTTCACAAAAAAAATCCTAGACATTACGACGAATAAAAAGACTGCTCTTCTATCTACTTTAAATACTACACTAGATGGTGTAACCTTTTTCAAATCAAAACTTACAACACCTGAATCGTTAGATTTATATCGGATGATGGCTGAAGCTGTGGCCAATGGTATGACGCATCTTGTCATGGAGGTATCTTCCCAAGCGTATAAAGTAGCACGTGTTTATGGTTTAACCTTTGATGTCGGGATTTTTCTAAATATTTCTCCCGATCATATTGGTCCGATCGAGCATCCGACATTTGAAGATTACTTCTATTGTAAGCGGCAATTAGTTGCCAACTCTCGTCAAGTCATCTTGCAGCATGAAATTGATCACTTTGATCTTTTATTGGAATTGGCTGAAAAACAAAATATTTCCGTCATAACATACGGGAATAAGCAAGCAGATTATCACGTACAACCATCCGAACATCCGCTGTCCTTTGAATTAACAGGGCGGGAGGACACCTTTGGATTAAATGGTAACTACTCTATTTTGTTAGCAGGCGATTTTAATAAGGAAAATGCTGCTGCAGCTCTATTAGCCAGTGCTCTCGTCGGTGCAGATCAAGCTGCGGGACATCAAGGATTGGCTGAAGCACTGGTTCCAGGCCGCATGAATCTTTTAATAAAACCAAACGGTGCTCACATTTATGTGGACTACGCTCATAATTATTTAAGTATGAAATCATTGCTCGCTTTTGCTAAAGAACAGCATCCAGATGGTGAACTCCTTGTCATTACCGGTTCAACTGGAAACAAAGCAGAATCGCGCCGCGAAGGCTTGGGCCAAGCAATTGGTGAATATGCCGATGTGGCGATTTTGACCAGTGACGATCCCAACTTTGAAGATCCTAAAAAGATTGCAGACGAAATCAAACAAAGCATTAAAAATGATCATGTACGCGTACAATTTGAAAGTGATCGTAAAAAAGCCATCAAAGAGGCGATTCAGCAGGCTGGGCCAAAGGACGCCATCATTTTAGCAGGAAAAGGGACCGACAAATATATGACGGTTAACGGCGAAGACCTGCCCTATGAAGGTGATTATCATTTAGCAGAGGAATTTATTAAGGACTAACGGCATTGCCCGTTAGTCTATTTTTATGTTCTGACAGATCGCTGTTGCCTCCGCATATACCTCTTCAATCAAAGCTTTAGCTGGCTTCACTTCTGAAAACAGCCCCGCAATTTGTCCAGCCATCACAGCGCCGTTTTCTGTATCGCCGATGTCTGTGGCGCGTTTCAATACTTCTAGAGAAAAAGCTTCATTTGGTTTTTCCTTATCAGTCAAATTATTTTTTAACCCACGGATCGCTCCACCCTTGGTTTCATGAAGCACTACGGTTGCCGTATCATCTGCTTGTAGAATCGCTTGCTGATAATTTTCATGAACTGGACACTCCGCAACTGTCAAAAAGGCCGTCCCCATTTGGACACCCTGTGCTCCTAATGCAAAGGCGGCTGCCATTCCACGACCATCTCCGATCCCGCCAGCGGCAATCACAGGGATAGCTACCGCTTGAACGACTTGTGGAATCAATGCCATGGAAGTCGTTTCACCAATATGTCCGCCTGCCTCCATCCCTTCTGCGATGATACCGTCTACACCCAGCTGCTCCATTTTTTGTGCCAGTTTCACTGAGGGTATCACAGGAAACACTTTGATATCGGCCTGCTTCAAACGCTCCATATAATGCTTAGGTGTTCCTGCTCCAGTGGTCACGATCTTAACCCCTTCTTCAATCAACACCTCAACTTGCTCTGGAATATTGTTCATCTGCAACATCAAATTTACGGCGAACGGTTTCTTTGTTCGTTCTTGGGTCCTACGAATTTGTTCTCGCAATTCTTCGCTGCTTAACCCGCCAGCAGCGATAATCCCAAGTCCTCCAGCTTCTGAGACCGCACTAGCTAATGGGTAGCGAGCAATATGGGCCATTGCTCCCTGAAAAATCGGATACTGAATATCTAATAGTTTAGCGATTGAGTTCATAAATGCACCTCATTCCTTTTTTTCTTATCCTAGCATACTTCAAGTATTCGCTCGTTATTTTGTCCGCACCTAAAAATGCTCCGCATTAACATGCGGAGCATCAAAATTAATTTGCTACAATATTGACTAATTTGTTCGGTACGACAATCACTTTACGAACCGTTTTTCCTTCGATATTGCGTTGGATATGTTCATCTTCCATCGCCATTTTTTCTAATTCATCTTTAGCCATATCAACAGCTACCATTACTTTAGAACGAACCTTGCCGTTAACCTGTAGAATGACTTCGATCTCATTTTCAACCAAGGCTTCTTCATCATAGGTTGGCCAAGCTACGTGAGAAATACCGCCTTCATGTCCTAAGATCGCCCACAGCTCTTCAGCAATATGCGGTGCAATCGGAGCTAGTAATTGTACAAAGCCTTCGACATATTCATATGTTAATGCTTTTGCTTTATAGGCATCATTTACGAAGACCATCAATTGAGAAATTGCGGTGTTTAAATGCAAGTTCTCCATGTCTTCTGTCACTTTTTTAACAGTTTGATTGTAAACCTTTGTCAATGAGCCATCGTTGAAGGTGGTGATATGATCACGCATCTTGCCTTCTTCATCCACAATCAAACGCCACACGCGATCCAAGAATTTACGTGAACCTTCAAGACCGTTTTCACTCCAAGGAATCTGAGCATCCAATGGTCCCATGAACATTTCATACATACGTAATGTATCAGCACCATATTTATCTACGACATCATCTGGATTGACAACATTTTTCAATGATTTACTCATTTTCGCAGGGGCTTCTTCTAATTCTTCGCCTGTTTCAATACTGAACCATTTTCCATCACGTTTTTCAACCATGTTCGTTGGTACTAGAGCACCGCGGCTGTCACGGAAGCTTTGACCTAAGATCATGCCTTGATTGTATAATTTTTGGAATGGTTCATTCGTTGGCACAACGCCGATATCGTATAAGAATTTATGCCAAAAACGAACATACAACAAATGCAATACGGCATGCTCAGCGCCACCAATATAAAGATCGACAGGCATCCAACGTTTTAGTTTGTCATAGTCTGCCAAAGCTTCTTTATTATGCGGATCAATAAAGCGCAAGTAATACCAAGAGCTTCCTGCCCACTGTGGCATCGTATTGGTTTCACGACGGCCTTTTTTACCAGTGATGGGATCAACGACATTGACCCACTCTTCAATATTTGCTAGCGGTGATTCGCCTGTTCCACTTGGTTTGATATCTGTTGTTTTCGGCAATTCCAACGGCAATTCGTAATCAGGAACTAAACCAGTTGTACCGTCTTCCCAATGGATAACAGGAATAGGTTCACCCCAATAGCGTTGACGTGAGAACAACCAGTCACGCAAGCGGTAGCTAATTTCTTTTTTCCCGCATTCATGTTCTTCAAGCCAAGCTAGCATTTTATCGATGGCGTCTTGTTTATTTAGTCCATCCAAGAATTCTGAATTGATATGCGGACCATCTCCAGTGAAGGCTTCTTTATCTACATCTCCGCCTTCAAGTACAGGAATGATCGGCAAACCAAATGTTTTCGCAAATTCATAATCTCGTTCGTCATGAGCCGGAACTGCCATAATCGCACCCGTTCCGTAAGAAGCTAATACATAATCCCCAATCCAGATTGGCATTTTTTCACCGTTTACTGGATTAATAGCGTAGGCACCAGTGAAGACGCCCGTTTTTTCTTTTGCTAAGTCTGTTCGTTTTAGATCTGACTTTTTGGAAGCTTCTTCAATATAAGCATCCACTGCTGTTTTTTGTTCAGATGTCGTAATTTTTTGAACCAATTCTAATTCTGGTGCCAACACTGCATAGGTTGCTCCGAATAACGTGTCAGGGCGTGTAGTAAAGACGGTAAATGTTTCCTCACTATTTTCAATTTTAAAACGTACATTTGCACCAATTGAACGACCGATCCAGTTACGCTGCATCTCTTTGATACTTTCTGGCCAATCAAGATCTTCCAAATCATCCAGCAAGCGATCCGCATAGGCGGTGATTTTCAGCATCCATTGACGCATTGGTTTACGGATGACATCATAGCCGCCACGTTCACTTTTCCCATCAATAACTTCTTCATTGGAAATAACTGTACCTAGTTCAGGTACCCAGTTGACAGGAACTTCCGCTTCATAAGCCAAACCTTTTTCATACATCTGTTCAAAAATCCATTGTGTCCATTTATAGTAATCAGGATCTGTAGTATTTAATTCTCGATTCCAGTCATAACTGAACCCCAATGCATTGATTTGACGTTTAAAGGTTTCAATATTTTTCTTGGTAAATTCCGCAGGATCATTACCAGTATCTAACGCGTATTGTTCAGCCGGCAGACCAAAGGCATCCCAGCCCATCGGATGCAGTACATTATAACCTTGCGCCCGTTTCATCCGTGAAATGACATCCGTCGCTGTATAGCCCTCTGGGTGTCCTACATGTAGTCCTTGTCCAGATGGGTAAGGAAACATATCCAACGCGTAAAATTTTGGTTTTTCAGGATCATCTGTGGTATTAAAGACATTATGCTTTGCCCAATATTTTTGCCATTTTTTTTCAATCGCTTTGTGATCGTAACTCATGTTGTTCCTCCTAAATTGATTTCATCATTTTTAACTACAAAAAAATCCCATGAAAGTTCTCAAAACTCTCATAGGACGTTATCAACGTGGTACCACCTATTTTTATCTGTCAAACGACAGACCTCAAAAGAAATAACGGTCTTTAACCGGATCATTCGATCATGCTCCAAGGTAAGTTCGAATGTCTCGCATACACACTCTCAGCACCGTGCGCTCTCTGAAATGCGTTCGTTTCTACTACTCCTCTTCCAAGCAACAATATTCAAAGTAGTTTCATCTTAGCAGATTCCAAAACAATATTCAATTGAATTCCCTTTAAGAAATCGTTGAATAAATTGTCCCTTAGTCAAAACATGATATAATACTTCTGTTTAGAAAGGATGAATCAGAGAAAACAATGAAAAATAAATCAATCTATCAATTAATCGGCAGTTTTACCCTGCTGTTTTTTGCGGCACTGTGTTACATCGTCCGTTTTTATCCAGAAACATTAAATGGTTTTGATCGGAGTATCATCCATGCGGTCCATCAGCTGTATCCGCAGATGAACGGCTATTTTTTATGGGTGACAAAATTTGCTAATCCAATTACCGTTGTCATCTTAACATTGGTATTTGTTGGTTTATTCTATTTCAATAAACAAAAGATTACGGCCCTTTGGTTAGCCATTACTATGGCATTGATTAGTGGTATCGGCAATCATCTGCTGAAACTTTTCTTTCATCGAGCGCGCCCAACGATCTTGCCCCACATGGTGACAGAGCACAGCTTTAGTTTTCCTAGTGGTCACGCAACAGCTAGTACCTTATTATATGGTACATTGATTTTTGTTATGGCTCTATTCTTCAAAGAAAAAACACCACGTTTGACTGCTCAGATCGTCGTTGGTTTATTGATTCTAAGTATTATAATCAGCCGTATCTATCTTGGTGTTCATTATCCAAGCGACGTCCTCGCTGGAATGCTTTTTGGTAGCAGTTGGCTACTATTCACGTATCCTTATTACAAACAGAAAAAATTAATCTATGATCTAAAAACGATTAGGAGAAATTAAATGACTTTTCAATATACTGACGATCCAACCAAACGTTACCATTCTTGGAATTACGCCTTACGCCAGCAATTTGGCGGAAAAATCTTTAAAGTCCCCGTTGATGGCGGTTTTGATTGTCCCAACCGTGATGGTACGGTTGCACATGGCGGCTGTACATTTTGCAGCGTTTCTGGTTCTGGTGATATGATTGTTGCACCAAGCGATCCGCTGCCTCAACAGTTTTATAAAGAAATCGACATGATGCATCAAAAATGGCCCCATGTCGATCAATACATCGTTTACTTTCAAAATTTTACAAATACCCACGCCCCTGTAGAAGTAATCCGCGAACGCTTTGAGCAGGTTGTCAATCTTCCTGGTGTCGTTGGGTTATCTGTTGGTACTCGTCCCGACTGTTTGCCGCCAGACGTGGTGGACTATTTAGCTGAATTGAATCAACGTTTATATCTTTGGGTTGAATTGGGCCTGCAAACAACCTATGAAAGTACTAGTGATAAGATTAATCGGGCTCACGACTATCCAACTTATGTGGATGCAGTCGCGCGTCTACGTAAACATAATATCAATGTTTGCACTCACTTAATCAATGGTCTGCCCGATGAGTCATTAGAGATGATGCGGGAAAATGTTCGCCGAACGATTTTAGATTCCGATATTCAAGGAATCAAACTACATCTTCTGCATTTGATGCGTAATACCAAAATGCTGCGGGATTACGCAGAAGGTCATTTACAACTGATGAGCAAAGACGATTATGTTTCTGTCATTTGCGATCAATTAGAGCTGATTCCTCAAGAAATTATTATTCATCGTTTGACCGGTGATGCTCCGTGGGATTCATTAATTGGTCCCATGTGGAGTTTAAAAAAATGGGAAGTCTTAAACGCGATCGATCAAGAATTGATTCGTCGTGATTCCTATCAAGGAAAATTTGCTTTGAGAGGGGCGTTTACTCATGCTGCTAACAGCTCTGCGGTATAGTCATCAATTGCTGAAGGAAATAGTAAACGAAGGTGATCACGTCATTGACGCTACGATGGGCAATGGCAATGACACGTTATTTCTAGCAGAACTCGTCGGTACAACCGGTCAAGTTTACGCCTTCGATATCCAAGAGCAAGCGTTACAAAATACTCGTGACAAAATTTCTGACTATAGCGAGCGCACAACGCTATATCTTGCTGGACATGAAACGATTGAAGAAAAAATCTCAGCTGACCAACCAATTAAAGCCGCAATTTTTAACCTCGGCTACCTACCAAAAAGCGATAAACAGATCGTCACCTTGCCCGAAACGACCAAACAAGCCATGTCAGCCATTCTAAAACGGTTAACCATTGGTGGTCGCATGATCATCGTCATTTATTATGGACACGAAGGTGGAGAAGCTGAAAAAAACGAAGTCCTGCATTATTGCCGAGCATTACCGCAGGAAAAATTCAGCGTATTAAATTATCAATTTATCAATCAAAAGAATAATCCACCGATTTTATTGTGCGTAGAAGCTATTTCATATTGAACACTATCATCTGCTACAACATATATACCTAAAAAGAGTGACTGATCAAAAACGATCAGTCACTCTTTTCATTCAACCATTCTAGAACACGCTTGATCCAAGTATCCCAAAATACCCAATCATGTTTCCCAGTTCCTTCTTCAAAGGTTACATTGAGGTTCTTTTGTTTCATTTTATGAGCCATGTATTGACTAGCCGGGTACAAATCATCTTCTGTTCCACAGGCCAAGAAAAAGCGTGGTGCTGTCTTTCCGCTATCAACCAGTTCATCCAATAATCGCAAAGGATCATTTTTTGAACCTTTGATTTGATCCAAGGGCCCGAAGATTCCTTTCCAATAAGCTTCATTTCGTACCAGCAATAAACTTTCTACATCGGATAAAACCACTGCCCCCGATAAAGAAGCCACCGCGGCAAAATTCTCTGGTTTTGCCAAGCCTAGTTTCAATGCACCATAGCCACCCATGGATAACCCAGCTGCAAAAGTTTTTTCTCGTTTATGAGTCAATTGTGGAAAGAGCTCATGGACAATCGTTGGCAATTCCTCCGAAACAAACGTCCAATAGTTCATATCATACGTTGTATCAGTATAAAACCCAAGATCCGTCGAAGGCATCACCACTGCCATCTGATATTCAGCCACATATCGCTCGATCGAAGTCCGGCGTTCCCAGACACTATGATTGCCGCCCATACCGTGTAATAAATATAAGACCGGAACATCTTCATTTACACCAATAGTTTCCGTTCCAATCTTCTTATGCGTCGTTTGTGGCAAAATCACGTTCATTGCTACTTCCATTTGTAAAACATTCGAGTAGACATTCACCTGTAAAAAAGCCATTCAGCTAGATCCCCCAGTTCTTTATTCTTCATTCAGTTTAACACTTCTCGTTTGTTTGCCAACCATAAAGCTAAAAATCAATGCAAAAATAATCAGCAATAACCCAACAAAATATATCCAATGAAGGCTGGTAAAAAGAATATTACGTAGTTCCATTCGCAAGTTCGACTCAATCTGTAAAGCCGTATGAGGATTAATCAAACGATTCATGATATCCAGATCCGTGATCCCAGCTTTTGTTAGCTGCTGCACGTTCGCAACGTTCAAAATAATTCCAAAAAGTGAAACCATGACTGTTTGACCGATTGTACGAGAAAGCGTATTGAAAGAGGTTGCCACCCCGATTTCTTCCTTCGGTACACTGGCCTGCGCTTCCACCGTTGTCGTTGTAACGGATAATCCGTAACCAACACCTAAGACACCCATAATGATGAAAAATAGCCAAAAAGGACTTTGTTGCGGCAATACCACTAATGTTCCTCCACCGATCAAGATAATAATCAATCCGCTAACGATAATCCATTTTGCTGAATACTTACGTAATAATTGACCTGATAAAAAGGACCCGTACATCCATACAATCGACATCGGCGCTAAGACCAAACCACCAATTCCGGCTGGCTTTCCTAAGACTCCCTGCATCCACATAGGAATATACACATCCAATCCCATTAAAAATCCGCTAATTAGAGCCGCGACAACATTCACACTAGCAAATGTCTTGTTATTGAACAGCTTCAAATTTATTACAGGATCTTCTGCTCGTTTTTCTGTTCGAATAAAGAGTATCAATGAGAAAATACTCACTGCAAATAAAGCAATAACTGATAACGAAAGACCTTCATCACCTAGCAGTTGAAAACCTAATAATAAGCTTAAAAGTGTCAGCATCAAGAACAAGCTTCCGAACATATCCATCTTTTTTGCTTGATGCTCTTTTTTCTCTTCAATAAAGAAATATTGCAGCAAACCGATCAAAGCCAATCCAATTGGTACGTTAATAAAGAAAATCCAATGCCACCCAATCGTATCTACGATCAAGCCACCAGCTAAAGGACCAAAAACACTAGCAACGCCCCAAGCCGCACTCGTCAGCCCCAAAACCTTGGCCCGTTTTTCAATATCATAGAGATCGGCAATAATTGTCAAAGACACGGGCATAATCGCTCCAGCACCGATTCCTTGAATCCCACGAGCAATAATCAACGTCAACATTTCATTAGACATCCCGCATAATGCCGAGCCTAAAACAAATAATAAAATACCAACAATAAAAATTGGTTTTCTACCAATCTTATCTGCCAATTTTCCATAGATCGGTGTAATCATTGCATTTGTTAATAAATAGATGGAAAATACCCAGTTCATAATTTCAATTCCATGTAAACTACCCACGATCGTCGGCATGGCCGTCGTCACGATTGTACCTTCAATTGCAGACATAAATGTCGCGATAAATATTCCAGCAGTCACAACCTTCACATTTGTTTTTCTATTCATTTTTTCCTCCAAATCTATTTTTCAATCTCTAGTTACTTTAACATAGAAGTATAACTTATTTCTCATAAGGCAGAACAAAAATGCCTAAAAAAAGAGACAGTCCTATCAATCAATGATCAATAGAAACCGCCTCGTGAACTCCATAAACATTTTATGTCTGTACGATTTATTCTAGATTCAAGCTTTTCTTCAACGCATCGACTTTATCAATATGCTCCCAAGGAAGATCCACATCTGTTCGACCAAAATGTCCATAAGCGGCTGTGTCGCTATAGATTGGACGTAACAAATCAAGCATTTCGATAATTCCTGCCGGACGCAAATCGAAGTTTTCACGAATAGCACCAATCAATGCTTCTTCAGTAACCTTTGCTGTTCCGAAGGTATTGACTGAAATAGAAACAGGCTGTGCCACGCCAATCGCATAAGCAAGCTGCACCTCTACTTTTTCTGCTAAACCAGCAGCCACAATATTTTTCGCAATATAACGAGCCGCATAAGATGCAGAACGGTCTACTTTAGTTGCATCTTTCCCAGAAAAAGCACCGCCTCCGTGACGTGAATAACCACCATAAGTATCAACGATTATTTTACGTCCAGTCAATCCCGCATCCCCTTGAGGCCCGCCAATCACAAAACGACCTGTGGGATTAATAAAATATTTCGTTTTATCATCCAATAATTCAGCAGAAATTTCATGTTTGATTACTTTTTCCATGACATCTTTTTGAATCGTCTCGTTATCAACAGCATCATTGTGTTGAGTACTGATAACAACTGTATCAACACGCAATGGTTTCCCGTTTTCATCATATTCAACAGTCACTTGAGACTTTGCATCTGGACCAAAATAAGCTACCTCGCCAGATTTGCGCAAATCAGCTAAACGTTTCACTAAATGATGACTCAATGAAATAGGCAGTGGCATTAGTTCAGGCGTCTCATTCACCGCAAAACCAAACATTAGTCCCTGATCTCCAGCACCGATATCATCCAATAGTTCTTCTTTACCACGAGTTTCTAAAGCATCATCAACACCTTGTGCAATATCCGGTGATTGTTCATCGATTGCCACTAAAACAGCAACATTATCACCATCAAACCCAAATCTTGACTCTGTATAACCAATGCGTTTAATCGTTTCGCGCACCACTTTTTGGATATCTACATACGCCGAAGTAGAGATTTCTCCAAAAACTAAAACAAGCCCAGTCGTTACAGACGTTTCACATGCAACTCTGGCTTTTGGATCCTTTTCTAAAATTGCATCCAAAATAGCATCACTGATTTGATCAGCAACCTTATCCGGATGTCCTTCTGAAACTGATTCAGATGTAAATAAACGACGTTCTTCCATTATAAATATTCCCCCTAATTTTTATTCGGTTACAAGGAATCTCTGAATACTTCAGAGCCTATCGGGAACTTGCAACGTCTCGATTATAACAGAAAAATAGCATCTGTCACTAATAAACCGGCATTAAACCTGAAAATTTATGGAAATTCGTTTTCAAACAAAAAAGGTTCTATAATATTTTGTGTTGGTGAAAAATCGACTTCGATTTTCTACCAACACTTTTTCTTCGTTTCAACTCAAAAAGAGACTCACTTTTGGTAAAATTTAGTCGACCAAAACATCACCCTACCAAAGGAGTCTCTCAATGGATAATCATACTAGAAAATTACTCGAATTAACAGATAAACATTTATTTTTTTCGGACTAAGTTTTATTCAAATTTGTCTCCACCAACACGATTTGACGAAGAGCCACAAAAAAAAGAGACGTTTAAAACGTCTCAAAATGACCCGTACGGGACTCGAACCCGTGTTACCGCCGTGAAAGGGCGGTGTCTTAACCGCTTGACCAACGGGCCATATATCAAAAAACGGAGAAGGAGGGATTTGAACCCTCGCGCCGGTTTCCCGACCTACACCCTTAGCAGGGGCGCCTCTTCAGCCACTTGAGTACTTCCCCAAAAACCAAAAAGATTTTTAATGGGCCTAAATGGACTCGAACCATCGACCTCACGCTTATCAGGCGTGCGCTCTAACCAGCTGAGCTATAGGCCCTTCTTAAAAACTAAAGCGGGTGACGAGAATCGAACTCGCGACAACAGCTTGGAAGGCTGTGGTTTTACCACTAAACTACACCCGCAATTCTGATGGCGCGGGACAGAATCGAACTGCCGACACATGGAGCTTCAATCCATTGCTCTACCAACTGAGCTACCGAGCCAGAAGCGGTCCCGACGGGATTTGAACCCGCGATCTCCTGCGTGACAGGCAGGCATGTTAACCCCTACACCACGGAACCGTATTTTTTTAGTTTTTAATTGCGGGAGCAGGATTTGAACCTACGACCTTCGGGTTATGAGCCCGACGAGCTACCAGACTGCTCCATCCCGCGATAATAGTATTAAAAGGAGGATAAGGGATTCGAACCCTTGCACGGTTTTACCCGCCTGACGGTTTTCAAGACCGTTCCCTTCAGCCGGACTTGGGTAATCCTCCAAATAAAAATAATGACCCGTACGGGACTCGAACCCGTGTTACCGCCGTGAAAGGGCGGTGTCTTAACCGCTTGACCAACGGGCCATAAATTTTAATGGGCCTAAATGGACTCGAACCATCGACCTCACGCTTATCAGGCGTGCGCTCTAACCAGCTGAGCTATAGGCCCTTCTTAAAAACTAAAGCGGGTGACGAGAATCGAACTCGCGACAACAGCTTGGAAGGCTGTGGTTTTACCACTAAACTACACCCGCATGGCGGTCCCGACGGGATTTGAACCCGCGATCTCCTGCGTGACAGGCAGGCATGTTAACCCCTACACCACGGAACCGTAATTTTTAGTTTTTAATTGCGGGAGCAGGATTTGAACCTACGACCTTCGGGTTATGAGCCCGACGAGCTACCAGACTGCTCCATCCCGCGATAATAGTATTAAAAGGAGGATAAGGGATTCGAACCCTTGCACGGTTTTACCCGCCTGACGGTTTTCAAGACCGTTCCCTTCAGCCGGACTTGGGTAATCCTCCATAAAAGAGTCACTATGGACCTTGTAGGACTCGAACCTACGACCGGACGGTTATGAGCCGTCTGCTCTAACCAACTGAGCTAAAGGTCCTGGCTCGAATAAAATCGCGGCGGAGGGGATCGAACCCCCGACCTCCCGGGTATGAACCGGACGCTCTAGCCAGCTGAGCTACACCGCGTTATTAATAAAAAATGGAGCCTAGCGGGATCGAACCGCTGACCTCCTGCGTGCAAAGCAGGCGCTCTCCCAGCTGAGCTAAGGCCCCAAAATTTTATTTCTATCGGGAAGACAGGATTCGAACCTGCGACCCCTTGGTCCCAAACCAAGTGCTCTACCAAGCTGAGCTACTTCCCGAAATGCACCCGAGAGGACTCGAACCTCTAACCCCTTGATTCGTAGTCAAGTACTCTATCCAATTGAGCTACGGGTGCGTTATTTAGTTAATGCCGAGGACCGGAATCGAACCGGTACGGTGATCACTCACCGCAGGATTTTAAGTCCTGTGCGTCTGCCAGTTCCGCCACCCCGGCGTTCTTCCCTGGTCTTCAGGAAAGCGGAAAACGGGGTTCGAACCCGCGACCCCCACCTTGGCAAGGTGGTGCTCTACCACTGAGCTATTTCCGCGTGATGCCGGCTAAAGGACTTGAACCCTCGACCCTCTGATTACAAATCAGATGCTCTACCAACTGAGCTAAGCCGGCAACTACAAAAAAATAAAATGCGGGTGAAGGGACT
>NZ_JBIOQO010000001.1:2905000-3295000 GCF_051713785.1 Enterococcus sp. DIV0187 | reverse complement strand
TTCGTTTGGAATTTCTCCGCTACCCACACCTCATCCCCGCACTTTTCAACGTACGTGGGTTCGGTCCTCCAGTGCGTTTTACCGCACCTTCAACCTGGACATGGGTAGATCACATGGTTTCGGGTCTACGACCACTTACTCATTCGCCCTATTCAGACTCGCTTTCGCTGCGGCTCCGTCTTTTCAACTTAACCTCGCAAGTAATCGTAACTCGCCGGTTCATTCTACAAAAGGCACGCTATCACCCATTAACGGGCTCTAACTTGTTGTAGGCACACGGTTTCAGGATCTATTTCACTCCCCTTCCGGGGTGCTTTTCACCTTTCCCTCACGGTACTGGTTCACTATCGGTCACTAGGGAGTATTTAGCCTTGGGAGATGGTCCTCCCGGATTCCGACGGAATTCCTCGTGTTCCGCCGTACTCAGGATCCTCCTAGGTGCCAGTCAAATTTTGTCTACGGGGCTTTTACCCTTTCTAGCAGACCTTTCCAGGTCCTTCGACTATCTCACTGGACTACCATATCGGAGTCCTACAACCCCAAGAGGCAAGCCTCTTGGTTTGGGCTTTTCCCGTTTCGCTCGCCGCTACTCAGGGAATCGATTTTTCTTTCTCTTCCTGCAGGTACTTAGATGTTTCAGTTCTCTGCGTCTACCTCTAATCAGCTATGTATTCACTGAAAAGTAACATCCTATAAAAGATGTTGGGTTTCCCCATTCGGAAATCTCCGGATCAAAGCTTACTTACAGCTCCCCGAAGCATATCGGTGTTAGTCCCGTCCTTCATCGGCTCCTAGTGCCAAGGCATCCACCGTGCGCCCTTATTCACTTAACCTTATCTTGACTTTCGTCAAGGGTCTTACTAATTCCCATGAGCGATCATGTTCTTTAGTAATAAATAAGCAATTGAACTTATTAAAAAACTCATTCAACGCGGTGTTCTCGGTTTGTTTAAAATTGTTTCTGTATCCAGTTTTCAATGAACGATTTGAGAGTAGACCTCTCAAAACTGAACGAATAAAACATTCCTGTGTAGTTTCCGTAACGTTCATCTTCGATGAACTATTTCCTTAGAAAGGAGGTGATCCAGCCGCACCTTCCGATACGGCTACCTTGTTACGACTTCACCCCAATCATCTATCCCACCTTAGGCGGCTGGCTCCAAAAGGTTACCTCACCGACTTCGGGTGTTACAAACTCTCGTGGTGTGACGGGCGGTGTGTACAAGGCCCGGGAACGTATTCACCGCGGCGTGCTGATCCGCGATTACTAGCGATTCCGGCTTCATGTAGGCGAGTTGCAGCCTACAATCCGAACTGAGAGAAGCTTTAAGAGATTAGCTTAGCCTCGCGACTTCGCGACTCGTTGTACTTCCCATTGTAGCACGTGTGTAGCCCAGGTCATAAGGGGCATGATGATTTGACGTCATCCCCACCTTCCTCCGGTTTGTCACCGGCAGTCTCGCTAGAGTGCCCAACTAAATGATGGCAACTAACAATAAGGGTTGCGCTCGTTGCGGGACTTAACCCAACATCTCACGACACGAGCTGACGACAACCATGCACCACCTGTCACTTTGCCCCCGAAGGGGAAGCTCTATCTCTAGAGTGGTCAAAGGATGTCAAGACCTGGTAAGGTTCTTCGCGTTGCTTCGAATTAAACCACATGCTCCACCGCTTGTGCGGGCCCCCGTCAATTCCTTTGAGTTTCAACCTTGCGGTCGTACTCCCCAGGCGGAGTGCTTAATGCGTTAGCTGCAGCACTGAAGGGCGGAAACCCTCCAACACTTAGCACTCATCGTTTACGGCGTGGACTACCAGGGTATCTAATCCTGTTTGCTCCCCACGCTTTCGAGCCTCAGCGTCAGTTACAGACCAGAGAGCCGCCTTCGCCACTGGTGTTCCTCCATATATCTACGCATTTCACCGCTACACATGGAATTCCACTCTCCTCTTCTGCACTCAAGTTTCCCAGTTTCCAATGACCCTCCCCGGTTGAGCCGGGGGCTTTCACATCAGACTTAAGAAACCGCCTGCGCTCGCTTTACGCCCAATAAATCCGGACAACGCTTGCCACCTACGTATTACCGCGGCTGCTGGCACGTAGTTAGCCGTGGCTTTCTGGTTAGATACCGTCAAGGGATGAACATTCTACTCTCATCCTTGTTCTTCTCTAACAACAGAGTTTTACGATCCGAAAACCTTCTTCACTCACGCGGCGTTGCTCGGTCAGACTTGCGTCCATTGCCGAAGATTCCCTACTGCTGCCTCCCGTAGGAGTTTGGGCCGTGTCTCAGTCCCAATGTGGCCGATCACCCTCTCAGGTCGGCTATGCATCGTTGCCTTGGTGAGCCGTTACCTCACCAACTAGCTAATGCACCGCGGGTCCATCCATCAGTGACGCAAAAGCGCCTTTCAAACCGAAACCATGCGGTTTCGATTGTTATACGGTATTAGCACCTGTTTCCAAGTGTTATCCCCTTCTGATGGGCAGGTTACCCACGTGTTACTCACCCGTTCGCCACTCCTTTTCTTTCGATGGAGCAAGCTCCGGTGAAAGAAAAAGCGTTCGACTTGCATGTATTAGGCACGCCGCCAGCGTTCGTCCTGAGCCAGGATCAAACTCTCATAAAAAGTGTTTGAAACAGTCTTGCGACTGTTAAGCTCAATTGTAATAATTGACTTGCTAGCATATTGCTTGCTATGTTGTTTGCTTCTATATAATAGAAGCGCCCTACACATTTGGTTTGTTTTATTCGTTCAGTTTTCAAAGGTCTACATTGTTCGTCGCTTTGTTTCAGCAACTTTTAAATCATAACAGATTGCCGTTTTGATGTCAATAACTTTTTTGAAGTTTTTTTCGAAGAAGTTGTTGCCATCGCTTTATGCGACTTTGATAGAATAACTGAAAGTCAGTCATCTGTCAATAACAATTTTCAAGTTTTTTTGAGCGGTATACGCTCGCTTTGGAACATAAAATAATATACCAACATAATCCTCTTCGGTCAATCAAAAATACTGATTTTTTTCAACTTTTTTTCATTCCTGACCATTGTTACTCATTGCTAGTGTAAATGTTCGCAAATAACATGAAAACTAATTGAAAATTCCCTTTTCACAAAAAGATAGGCCGCATTTTAGAATTGAAGAGTTACATCATTTTCTAATAATTCTTTTTAAGATTATAAAAAGACGCTCAGCATAACTGAACGTCTTTGAAAATTTATTTTTAGGCTCTATAATATCTAGTGTTGGTGACGCCTTCTGTTGCCAATACTTTTTCTTTTTTCTAATAAACGCAAACAGACACCTTGAAATCCTTTAGAATAAAGTCGACGAAAACCATTCAAAGGAGTGTTTCAAGATGTCCTATTCAGAGTTTACCAAAGAGTTACTAGATATTCTAGACCTAAATCTTACCTTCCATGAAGATGCCTTTCGCAAAGAGCGAATCAATGACGAAACATGTTTTGTTTTTGATGGCACATTGACCTATCAACCAGAGGAATGCTTTCATTGCCACTATGAAAATGAGCAAACGATCATTAAATGGGGCTGGAAAAAAGTATCCATCTTATTGAATGATGTCAGTAACTACAAGACCATTCTGCGGATTAACAAACAGCGCTTCAAATGTAAACACTGTGGAAAGACTTTTTTAGCAGAAGATTCCGTTAGTGATCGTCACTGCTCCATTGCTCGCAGAGTCAAACAAGCCATTCTTGAGCTATTAAGCGAACCTCTTTCTATGTCTTTGATCGCACGTATGAAGCACATTTCTCCGACCACTGTCATTCGAATACTTCGCAGCCTTCGGCCTAAAACCGTTTCTTTGAACCAGCCGTTACCAGAAGTGGTGTGTTTCGATGAATTCAAATCGGTGAAAAACGTCTCGGGAGCCATGAGCTTTGTCATGATGGACGGCAAGACCCATCAACTGATTGATATTGTGGAAAATCGGCAACTCAATCCTTTACGCGACTATTTCTTGCGCTACCCTAGAAAAGTCCGTGAACAAGTACGTCTAGTGGTTTCAGATTTCTATACACCCTATCGCACATTGGTGAAAGAGTGTTTTCCGAATGCCCGAATTGTCGCCGATCGCTTTCATATTAGCCAACACATCGGTCGGGCCTTTACCAACCACCGAATTCAAGTAATGAAGACCTTTAAAAAAGGGGATCGTCGGTCGAAGCACTTAAAGAAATACTGGAGACTACTTCAAAAGAATGCGTGGGAATTGAAGGGTCAGCATCGCTACTGGCGTCCGTCATTTCGAGATCATCTGACAGAAGCAGAGATAGTCGATCGGCTATTATCTTATGATGATTCCTTAAAGCGAGGCTACGAAGTCTACCAGGATTTTCTTTCCACTATCAGAAGACAAGATGTTCCTGAATTCGTCGCGCTCCTAAAAGAAGACTACAAGAAGTTGCCAGAGCACTACCAACCAGTGTTCACGACCTTCAAAAAATATCGAACAGAAATCAAACGAGCGTTGCGCGTTCCCTATTCCAACGGCCCTATAGAATGTTTGAATAACCATATCAAAGTACTAAAACGAATTGCCTATGGCTTTAGAAACTTTCAAAACTACCGAGAACGAATCTTTTTACATCGAGGAAAATATTTTAAGAAAACTAAGAACACTACCCAACTGACTAAAGCCAGAACAACAACACGGATAGACAAGATAGCTGTCTAGCCGTGTGAGTATCTCGATTATTCTATTGAATTTCTTCACCAACACTTATTGACGAAGAGCCTATTTTTAACGCATAGTCGGGAACAATAAAACATCACGAATTGACTGAACATCTGTCAACAACATGACCAGTCGATCAATCCCGATTCCCAACCCACCAGTAGGCGGCATACCATATTCTAACGCTTCTAAGAAATCTTCATCCACACCATGTGCTTCATCGTTTCCTTGCTCACGTTCTTTCTCTTGTGATTCAAAACGTTCTCGTTGATCAATTGGATCATTTAATTCGGTAAAGGCGTTAGCGAACTCACGCCCTACTATAAATAGTTCGAAACGATCAGTAAAACGTCCATCTTCCGTATTTTTCTTGGCAAGTGGAGATACTTCTACTGGATGACCATAAACAAAAGTTGGTTGTTGTAGTGTTTCTTCAACAAATGTTTCAAAAAACTCATTGATAATATGTCCAACTTCCATATTATCATTGATTTCAACATTGTGCTCTTTTGCTAATGAACGAGCTTCTTCAACTGTCATTTCAGGCCAGAAATCGACCCCAGTTTGTTCTTTGATAGCATCAACCATATGAATACGTTTAAAGTCAGAGCCTAGATCAATACTTTGCTCATCATAAGAAAGTGTTGTTGTCCCCAGAACATTTTTTGCAACATCACGGATAATTCCTTCTGTTAGATTCATCACGTCTAAATAATCATGATACGCAGTATAAACTTCCATCATCGTAAATTCTGGATTATGGGTAGTATCAATTCCTTCATTACGGAAGACACGGCCGATTTCATAGACTTTTTCCATTCCACCAACAATTAGACGTTTTAAATGCAACTCAAGGGCAATACGCAGGTATAAATCCATATCTAAAGCATTGTGATGTGTGATAAATGGACGAGCAGTCGCTCCGCCAGCTTCATTATGCAAAACTGGTGTTTCTACTTCAATATACCCTAAACCATCTAGATAACGACGGATTTGACTAATGATTTGACTGCGTTTAGTGAAACGATCAAAGCTTTCACGATTACTGATCAAGTCTAAGTAACGTTGACGATAACGTTGTTCAACGTTTGTTAACCCATGATATTTTTCTGGTAACGGACGCAATGCTTTTGATAGTAAAGTAATTTCTTTCGCTTTGATTGATACTTCTCCTGTATCAGTCTTCATGATTTCACCGGTTACACCAAAGAAATCACCTAAATCACCCTTTTTAAAGATCGCATAAGGCTCTTCTCCAACTTCGTCTTTACGAACATAAATTTGAATTTGACCTTCGCGGTCTTGCAAATGAGCAAATCCAACTTTACCTTTCCCCCGTTTGGTCATCATTCGACCAGCAACGCTTGCCGTTAATTGCTTTTCTAATAGCTCTTCTTTAGTATTTTCATCGTAAGTTTCATGCAACTCTTTTGAATTTGTCGTGCGTTCGAAGCGTGCGCCAAATGGGTCAATACCTTCTTCACGAAGATTTTCCATTTTTTCGCGGCGAACACGCATCTGATCGTTCATTTCTGTCAAATTTGTTTGTTCCTCAGTCACGAATGTTCCTCCTCAGTATGTAATTACTCTTACTTATAATGCCAATGAATAGGCAAAAAATCAAGCCGAATTCCTCATTCGGCTTGAAGTTTAGCTAATTTTTGCTTTTGTTTCAGTCTTTTCAACAAGTCGATCAAGTAAATCGAAGATGACTTGTTTGTCTTCTGTTTGATTAATCGCTACTTTTGTTTTGGTTGATCGTGAAATCCCTTTCAGATAGTAACTAGCATGTTGGCGAAATTCGCGACAAGCGATTTTTTCACCTTTTAAATTTATCAATCGTTCTAAATGAAGCTTGGCTGTTTCAATTTTTTCTCGAGCACTTGGTTCGGTGATCAATTCTCCCGTTTCTAAATAATGCTGCGTTTGATGAATCCTCCAGGGGTTTCCTAATGCCGCACGGCCAATCATCACTGCATCAACACCGACTTCCTCAATCATTCGTTTTGCATCCTCTGGGGTACGAACATCGCCATTTCCCATAAAGGGGATGGTTAGTTGATCAGCGACTTGCTTCAATACCTCCCAATCCGCTTGGCCTTCGTACATTTGAACCCGTGTTCTACCATGCATTGCAAGCGCTGACGCTCCGGCACTTTGTGCGGCCAATGCATTTTCAACGGCAAATATATGCTGTTTGTCCCAACCAATGCGCATTTTGACTGTTACAGGGATATCCACAGCGGAGGAAACAGCCTCTACCATTTCATAGACCTTATTAGGATCCAACAGCCATTTAGCTCCCGCTTCTGCTTTGATGACTTTATTCACTGGACAGCCCATATTAATATCGATGATGTCTGCTTCCGTATTCTCTTGGACAAATCGTGCAGCCTCTACTAGTGTCTCCTTACTGCCTCCGAAGATCTGTACACTTAGTGGATGCTCACCCTCATCAACATAAAGCATCTCTAAGGTTTTTTTATTTCTAAAATGAATTCCTTGATCACTGATCATTTCACAAACAACTAATCCAGCACCAAATTCCTTCACCGTTACCCGAAAAGCCGCATTTGTTATTCCAGCCATAGGAGCCACAACAACCCGATTTGGAATTTCCACATTGCCGATTTTCCATGTACCGTTCAATGGTTTCACTGCTATTCCCCCAAAATTTCGTGTTTCAATTCATAAAGGTCTGCTTCGCTATATTCATATTTGTTGTTACAAAAAGCACAGACCGCTTCTGCACCATGATCTTGATCAATCAATTCTTGAATTTGCTCCGCTCCTAGTGTAATAATCGCTGATGCAAATTTTTCTTTTGAACAATCACATTTAAATTGAACAGACATGGTTTCTAAAAATTCTACATCATCTGTTGCTAATAACTTCTGCAGAATTTCTTCTGGCGTCTGACCTTCATCTAACAAGGTCGAAATACGGGCTGTTTCTTTAAGTCGCGCCTCAATTTGATCAATAATCTCATCACTGGCTCCCGGCATAATTTGGATCATGAAACCGCCAGCCGTTTTGATAGAATCATCCGTATCAACTAGAACAGAAACACCAACCGCTGATGGAATTTGTTCTGATACAGCTAAATAATAGGTAAAATCTTCCCCAATCTCGCCAGAAACAATCGGTGTCTGACCAGAAAATGGTTCTTTCAATCCCAAATCTTTAATGACCGTAAACATACCTTCTGTTCCAACTGCTCCACGCACATCGATCTTACCGACTTCATTCAAAGGTAAGCTGATATGTGGATTTTTGATATAGCCTTTTACCTCGCCTTTTCCATTACTATCTACAACGATAGCTCCTGCCGGTCCATTGCCTTCTATTTTTACAGTCATTTTATCTTCGCCTTTTAACGTTGCGCCTAGCATTAAAGCCCCAATCATCGTACGTCCTAGGGCTGCAGAAGACGTATTCCATGTATCATGACGACGCTGCGCCTCAGCGATGGTTTCTGTCGCATTAACAGCGTACGCTCTTACAAATCCTTCATAGGCTAATGCTTTCACTAAATAGTCACTCAATCTATTTGCTCCTTAATATTTTATATTATTCCTTGTTTTTACTCGTGATTGCATCATACTAGGTGTTCAAGCTTTTTTCAACTTCTTCGTACGACGTCATATGGAAAGTTTAACAATATTTTTCAATCAAAGCGTTAGCTAAATGTAGTTTTGAGCAACAGATATTTTTACACAGATCCTCTAATAATTTGCAAGTCTATAACTAGCCTCTCATTTTCGTAGCCTTGTGTTCTATATTCAAACCTATTCAATAGGTCGCACCTTTAACAACTCACATCATTCTTAATCGTTCTACCAAGTTCTTTCACCATAATTAAATCCGTTTGCTTATCTATTTCAATATAAAAATTATGTGTCCCGTTTTTTCTAAAACCAAACATTTGATAAAAAAGCAACGCATTCTCATTCTCTTCCCATACACCTAGCCAGATAAGTTTACGTCTCTCCTTAGTAGCAAGTTCAATAGCAAACTCTAATAATTGTCGGCCTAAACCCTGACGCTTGTATTCTTTACGGATATAAATCCGTTCGATCTCTAGTCCATTCCGATCTATCTTCTCAGTTTGCGCTGAATCGATATTCAATTTTAAATATCCAGCAAGTAGATTATCTAAATAGATAAAAAAGAAACGTGAATTTGAATTCATCATTTCCTTTTTTTAATTTTTCTAAATGATACGCTTCAATCAAATACTCCTCAAGATTATCTGAATCATTTTGCTCAGCAAAAGTGTCACTGAACGTTTCTATACTGATTTTTTGCAATTCGAGCAAATCTTTAATTTTGCATATACGAATAGATCCTTCCATCTTTATCATCCGCCTATATTAACAATCTGCTTTATTCGATATTTCTCTTTAAATTTCCTATACGATTCTGACAAATAGAAAACAAACGGCATATCCTAAGGACATGCCGTTTCGCTTTATTTTACTCTTGATTATCGTTTGTATCTTCTGGTTCGATTTTATCATCTGAATCTTTACGTTCATTTGCTTTATCTTCAGCCTGTTTTTCAGCATCTTTTTCTTCCAAAGCACGTTTTGCTTCTTCAAATGTTTGAGCTTGAGTTTTTTCACTTGGATAAAGACTATCAGAACCTGCAGGCATTTCGCCTGTTTCAAACAATGATTTGATTGCTTTGGCATCCAGTGTTTCGAATTCCAATAATTTTTCCGCAATCAATTTATGCTGTTCACGATGTGTCTCAATGATTTCGCGAGCTTTATCATGTGCCGCCATCAAGATATTTCGAACTTCTTCATCAATCTCAAAAGCAACTTGTTCAGAATAAGCTTTTGTTTGACCATAGTCACGACCAACAAAGACTTGATGATTTCCTTCGTATTGAACCGGTCCAAGCTTCTCGCTCATTCCGTATTCAGTTACCATGCTTCGAGCTAATCCAGTAGCTTGTTCGAAGTCATTTGATGCTCCAGTTGTTTGAGCATTAAAGACGATTTCTTCTGCTGTACGACCACCTAGTAACCCAACGATTTGCTCAAACATATCGTCTTTCGACATCAACATTTGATCTTCTTTTGGTAAGGCAATCATATATCCGCCAGCACGTCCACGAGGAATAATCGTTACTTTATGCACCACACGAGCACGGTTTAAGACCATACCAATAATCGTATGACCGGCTTCATGGTAGGCAACCATCTCGCGTTCACGTTTACTGATGACGCGGTCTTTCTTAGCAGGTCCTGCGATAACGCGATCTTCTGCTTCATCCACGTCTGAAGCGTCAATTTTTTTCTTATTACGACGAGCAGCAACTAAAGCAGCTTCATTCAAGACATTTTCTAAATCCGCACCGGCAAAGCCTGGCGTTTGTTGCGCAACAACTTTCAAATCAACATCGTCTGCCAAAGGTTTGTTACGAGCGTGCACTCTAAGAATCGCTTCACGACCTTTAACATCTGGGCGACCAACTAAGATTTGACGGTCAAAACGGCCTGGACGTAATAACGCTGGGTCCAACACATCAGAACGGTTGGTTGCAGCAATGACGATCACACCTTCATTTCCATCGAATCCATCCATTTCAACAAGTAACTGGTTCAGCGTTTGTTCACGTTCATCGTGACCGCCGCCCATGCCTGCACCACGTTGACGACCAACAGCATCAATTTCATCGATGAAGATAATCGCTGGCGCATTTTTCTTAGCTGTTTCGAATAGGTCACGAACACGAGAAGCTCCGACCCCAACAAACATTTCCACGAAATCTGACCCTGAAATTGAATAGAACGGCACACCTGCTTCACCAGCTACGGCTTTAGCAAGCAATGTTTTACCAGTCCCGGGAGGTCCTTCAAGTAGTACACCAGCCGGAATACGGGCACCTAATTCGACGAAACGACGTGGATCTTTTAAGAATTCCACAACTTCGACTAATTCTTGTTTTTCTTCTTCAGCGCCGGCTACGTCAGAGAAACGTACACGATTAGCTTTTTTATCAGCTTCTTTAGCTTTTGATTTACCAAAGTTCATGACACGGCCATTGCCGCCGCCACCGCCGCCTTGTTGTCCTAGCATCATGTAGAAGAAGAATATCATAATCAAGATAGGCAAGAAGCTTACTAATAAAGTAACCCACATACCGCTGCTTGATTCTTCCTCAATCGTTATTTTAACTTTATTTTCTTTTGCTAGGTCATTGACCTGGCTCAGAGTTGAATCATTTGGCAAAACAATGGTTGAGAAATGTGTCGTTTTTGACTCTGTTCCTCCCCCAATAATGCTCAAGCCGCCGGAATTAGCAACTTCCTGTTTTGCCTTATACTCACCAGTGATTTTATAGACACCACCAGCAGGCTGGATCTTGATGTTCTTGATTTTGCCATCTTGAATCTGTTCCGTAAAGGTTGAATACTCGATATCTGGCGAAGCTGATTTGTTATCTCCAAAAAGGAAATAAACAACCATGACCATAGCCAAGATGACGAGAATATAATAGAGAGCATTTTTTACTCCCTTATTGTTTTTGTTCATCTGCGTCCTCCTCGCACTTGTTAGCTTATTAGCTTGTTAAAAAAGTTTTATCAATTTTGACCTTTTAAGTATATCATACTGTGATTTTTTCGGTCACTAATTTGATTGATAAATTTCCGGCTTCAATACACCTACATATGGCAGGTTCCGATATGCTTCAGCATAGTCTAAACCATAGCCAACGACGAATTCATTAGGCACATCAAAACCAACATAATCAGCATGGATATCCACCACGCGTCCTTCTGGTTTATCCAACAATGTGACGATTTTCACTGATTTAGCTTTCCGATATTTAAATAGATCAACTAAATAGCCAAGTGTTCGACCACTATCAATAATATCTTCTACAATTAATAAATCGCGACCTTCCACATTGGTATCTAAGTCCTTGATGATTTTTACCTCGCCCGAAGAAACTGTCTGATTCCCGTAACTTGAAACATCCATAAAATCCAATTCTAAATGAGCATCAATTTCACGAACGATGTCAGCCATAAAAGGTATGGCTCCTTTTAAAATACCAACTACCAATGGATTTTTATCGGTATAATCTGCTGTTAATTGTACGCCTAATTCGACACAGCGTTTTTGAATATCTTCTCTAGTAATCAATACTTTTTCAATATCTTTTGCTAGCATGTAGAAACTCCTTTCATTTCGCTACTTGAAGCGTATAGTCAAGTATGTAGTGTATTCTATCAGTTTCAGTTGCAATACTCAAATAGGAATTGACAAAAGGCAAAAGCGCTACAATTTCTCCAGCAGAATCTTCCACCACCCATGCTTGATCACGGATATCCATCGGAGTTTTTTTATCAATAAAATAACGGCTAATGCGTTTTGTTAATGTTTCAGTCAAACGGATTCGATCACCATCTTGGCGACGACGGATCGTTAGAGGGAGTTTAACTGTGAGTGGTAACGGAACTTGGTATACACCTTTATCCGCGACTGTATCACTTCTTCTTAATGCAATCGTTTCATTGTCGGATAAGAAAAAGCGTTCGTTTTCTCCCAAAAAATATTTTTCCTGATGGACAATTATCTTCTTTTCCAAATAGAAATGTTGGTATCTACGTGAAAATTGCCAGCCCTCCCCTAAATCTAAGACCCATTGACTGACAGGACGCTGGATTTGGTCTAGCAGTAAAAACAATTGTCGCTGTGAGACGACTAGATTCGTTTGTAGAGCCTTCTGCTGAAAAAATATCGACAGAAAATAATAACGAGCACCCGTATCCGTGGGAAGCGTATCAGCTGAAAAAAACCACCGCTGTCCATCGTATTCGATATTTCTTAAATTTTCTTTTAGCGCCTCTGTAATTAACTGATCTGCCCAGAGCAATTGCTGATGAAACTGTTGAGCATTCGCTAATATTTGCGGATTTTCTTTTTTTAACTCTGGTACGATATTTTGACGGATTCGATTTCGAAAGTAGTCTTGTGAAATATTCGTAGCATCTTCAAAATAAGTCAAATTCTTCTCTTCAGCATATTCATAAAGCGTCTCTTTCGAGAAGGACAACAGTGGACGCAGCAATATTCCATTACCGAATGTTTGCTGGCGCACGATTCCGCTATGACCTGTAAACGAGCCGCCACGCGTCAAACGCATTAAAAGTGTCTCTAGCTGATCGTCTCCATGATGAGCAGTAAGAACTAGATCATAGTTTTCCTGCTCCATAATTTCCTTAAAAAAAGCATAACGGAGATTACGGGCAGCAGCCTCAACATTTTTCTTAGCAGGTTTTTTCCAAATTTTTAAATAAAAAGGTATGTCTTGTTTTCGGCAATAATCATGTAAAAAATCCGCTTCAACCTTCGATTCAGTGCGCAATTGATGATCCACGTGAGCTACACCGATAGTCAGTCCTTGCCGCTCCAATAGATGCAAAAGAACCATTGAGTCAACGCCTGTAGAAACTGCTAGTAGTATCTTTTTATCAGCAGTTAATTCAGGATTTTTACGAAAAAAGTCTTGTTTCATGTCAAACTCCTTGATTTATAAGAATACTCAATCTCTATCATATATTCTCTAATCATACTTTCCAATTATTAATTCATTATGAACTTCACTTGTATTGATTTTATCGCCAAGTAATCAATAGAATCTCTTTTCCTTTAAAAAAAGGAGCTGTGACAAAAGTCTTGTCACAGCTCCTTTTTCCGAACACACGTTGTTCCAGAAGTAGCTTCTTAGGAAATATACCGAAATTTCTTAGAGCTGAGCACTTCTGTCACAACCTTCCTTTATTTTAACTACGGCGGCCTCCGCGACCACCGCGTTTTCCTTCAGTATTACGTTTGATCGATGACAAGCGATCATCGCTATCCTTTAAAAAGGAACTCATCAATGAATCGAAGTCCTGTTTGCCGCTATTTTGTGGTTTGCCTTTAGGCGCAGGTTTTGAGCGATTATTATCACGAAACTCACGTTTAAAAGGTTTCTTTTCTGGCTGTGGCTGATCTTGGGCTTTGCGAATCGAAAGACCAACTTTACCGTCGTCTCCGACTGAAGTCACTTTCACTGTTACTTCATCGCCGACAGTTAATACATCATGAATGTCTTTTACGAAACCATTAGATATTTCACTGATATGGACTAAGCCCGTTTTGCCCTCTCCCAAGTCAATAAAGGCACCAAAATTGGTGATCCCTGATACTTTTCCTTGCAGCTTAGCTCCTACTTCGATTGACATAAAAAAATTGTTCCTCCTAATTTTTTTCCAATTTATTTAAAACTGCAACGAAATTTATTTAGCAGTTTCGGATTTAACAACTTCATCAGCAGTTTGTTTATCTTTATTAGATGTATTTGCTGAATCTGGTAAAACAAAAATTAATTCACCATCTTTTGAATAATAGAAACGACTACGGGCTAGCTTAGCCACATAGTTATCATCTTTCAAGAGCTTTACGTCTTGCCGCAAGTCAGCGACTCGGTCATCCACTTTGGCAGACTCAGCAACAGTTTTGACTTTAATCTCATTTAGTTCACTTAAATGACGTTGCTCATTAAAGATTTGAACTCCCATGACAATAGCGACAAAGGCAGCAATAGCTATTAAAGCTGCTAAACGACGACGTTTAAAAATCAATTGACGATGTTGCTTTTGAAATTTAAGATATTGCTCTTTTGCATATGGCGTATCTAACGAAGCAATTTTTTGCGTCTCGTTTTCATTCATTACTGCTCGCTCCTTACATGAAATTCTTTACTATTATATCAACTCAAGTTATAATTGTCTATTTGAATTACCCCTAATTTCCGTTATTTTCTACACGTGTCTCACTAATGATACGGTACATTTTAGCTGCGTCATCTTTTTTTGTTGATTCATGCAGTTCTTCTACAGCGACCTCTAGAATTTTATTCCCAAATTGTATACGCAGTTCATCACCAACTTTTACATCTGTTGAAGATTTTGCTAATTTTCCATTTACTTGGATTCGTCCTTTATCAGCAACTTCTTTCGCCACTGTACGGCGTTTGATGATTCTTGAAATTTTTAAAAATTTATCTAATCGCATAAATTATCTCCTTTTCCAATTTATTCTCAATAATTTACTTCCAAATGGCAACATCAGCCATTCTCGAATGGTTAATAAACGTAAGTGGATAGCAAGGATTAGAAAAGCGCTCCCTCCTATCAGTACACCACAAACAGCAGCCACTAATGCCAAACTCCTTTTATAGACCATTCCAAAAATAATGTTGATACCGCCATAATAACATAAGAGCACTACTACCATGCCAGTTAAACAAATAAAAAGTTTTCGCATAAAATGACGCTGAGTACCATAATTCCGTATTTCATGATCACAGGCTAAATGCAAGATAAGTAAAGCTACCGCTAATCCTAATAATGTCGACAGGCTGGCTCCAACTGTACCAAATTGTTTTGTCAGCCCTCCCGTGGTTACCATTTTTATTAACAGTCCAGCTCCTGCCGCCTGTAGTGAACTACGATATTCGTTTTGACTTTGTGCAATACTTTGATAAGCCTGTACCATTGCCATCAAAAAAATCGCAAAAACAAACAGGACTAGAGGACTATTCCCTTGATAATCTTTGAATAGCGCATAATTCACATAGGGAAGCAGCATAGCTAACCCGATCGAGGCTGCTGCACCAATCGCACAAGTCAAACGCAAAAAAATCTGACTCGTTTTCACAAACATTCCACGATCCCGACTGATCAAATACCGTGTAAGTAATGGTAAAAAACTAGAACTCAAGGCTAAGGCTATCACTAAACCTAATTGAACCAACGGCTGACCCCGATCATAAATTCCTTTTGCTAACTTTGCACCATGTTCGCTTAGTCCAAAATCAACTAAGGCTTTTTTTACGGTAAAGGAGTCGATCAATTGAAATAAAATCAATAGACCGCTGTAGATCGTCATCAAGCCTCCCTCAAGTACTAATCGTTTTCCTAGCGCTATCATCTTTGTGCCAAAAACCGGTACTCTTCGTAAAAGACTCGTTCCTAAAACCTTTCTTCGGTAATACCACAAAACTAGAACTGCCGCAATTCCGCCAACCAAAGCACCAGACATCGCTACTTTTCCCGTGTAGTAAACATCCCAGCCAAATTGCTTAAATGACCAAGCAGCAACTACGATCACACAAACACGGATCAATTGCTCCAACACTTGTGATACAGCTGTCGGCACCATTAATAATTTTCCCTGAAATTCTCCTCGAGTAATCGAGAGGAAAGGCATAATAATAAAAGTAAAGGACACCACTTGAATCAAGGGCGCTAAATTTCTGTCTCCCATCCAATTTGCTAATGGTTGAGACGAGAAAAAAAACAACGCCCACAAGATTAAACCAAAAGCACTGATCAAAGGAAACAGCTCTTCCAGTGCTCGACGCTGTTCTCTAGGTTCTTTTTGCTCTGCTACATATTTTGAAATAAACTGTGGCAAACCTGACAACGCCAAAGTCATGGCAATACCATAAATTGGATAAACCTGCTGATACACATAAAAGCCTTCATCACCCGCAAAGTTTTGATAGGGTACACGATAAATAGCGCTCAATAATTTTGCTACAAAAGATGCGGCAGTTAAGACAAAGGCCCCCTGCATCATCACTCGCATTTCTTTATTCGCCAGTGCCTCCACCACCTATTCTTTGTATTTTTGTTCTCGTAATGCACGAACAAATTTGCTGATCTCTCTTAGCCAAATCGCTTCGTCCATCGTTTTTTCAACTACTAGTTTTATGACCATATGATCCTTTTCAACGCCTAAAGTTGCTTTCATCTTCGTAGCGCTCAATGCTTCGAATAGCTGTTCAACTTTATATGCTTTCGTCCCAACCTTGCTTAAAGTAAAGATAATCTGCTCCTGACGTTTTTGGATACTTTCAACTAGCGCACGATCACCGTCCATCTTGATTTGTCCGATGTTTAACAAGTTCGCTACTTCATCTGGATAATCTCCGAAACGGTCCACTAAATCAGCTTCTACCTCGTCTAGCATCTCTATACTTTCTAACTCACGAATCCGTTTATAAATTTCAATTTTTTGTCGTTCATCTTCGATATAAGTTCCCGGAATATAGGCATCAATCCCTAAGTTGATTTCGACGGAAGTACGTTCAACCTGGGTATTTTTCCCTTGCTTACGGTCGACTGCTTCAGACAACATTTGTGAATACATATCAAATCCGACCGCATCAATGAAGCCATGCTGCTGCGCTCCTAAAAGATTTCCGGCGCCACGAATTGATAAATCGCGCATCGCAATTTTAAAACCCGAACCTAATTCAGTGAAGTCTTTAATTGCTTGGAGCCGTTTTTCACTGACTTCATTCAAGATTTTTTGTGGCTCATACATAAAGTAGGCATAGGCAATACGGTTGCTTCGGCCAACCCTTCCACGTAATTGATATAATGTTGACAGCCCCATATAATCGGCATTCTCAACAAACAATGTGTTAACATTTGGAATGTCGACACCTGTCTCAATAATCGTTGTAGTAACTAATATGTCGTATTGTCCATCAATGAAATCCATCAATGTATTCTCCAATTGAACTTCTGTCATTTGCCCATGAGCAAATCCTATTTTTGCGTCAGGAACTAACATTTGCAGTTCTTCCACTTTCCGTTCAATTGTCTCTACTCGATTATAGAGATAAAACGCTTGTCCACCACGTGCCATTTCACGTTCGATTGCTTCGCGGATTGCGCCAGGATTCGTCTCCATTACATATGTTTGGATCGGATAACGATTTTCTGGCGGCGTTTCGATTACGGACAGATCACGCACACCCAACATCGACATATGCAATGTTCGAGGAATCGGTGTCGCCGTCAACGTTAACACATCAACTTGTGATCGCAGCTGTTTCAACCGTTCTTTGTGTTTTACCCCAAAACGCTGTTCTTCGTCAATAATCAACAAGCCTAAATCAGCAAACTGCAAATCCTGTGATAAAAGCCGATGAGTTCCCACCACGATATCGATTTGTCCTGTACGGATTTGTTCGATTGTTTCATTCTGTTGTTTTTTTGTACGGAAGCGACTCAGCATCGCTACATTAACGGGAAAATTCTCGAACCGTTCCGTCATTGTATCAAAATGCTGCTGAGCCAGAATCGTCGTTGGTACAAGAAACGCAACTTGTTTGTTTTCCTTGATTGCTTTAAAGGCTGCGCGTAATGCTACTTCGGTCTTACCGAAACCGACATCCCCAACTAATAAGCGATCCATTGGGCGAGCTTTTTCCATGTCGTGTTTGATCTCAGCAGTGCTACGCAGCTGGTCATCTGTTTCACTATATGGAAAGGCGTCTTCAAACTCTTTTTGATATTCATCATCAGGACCAAAGGCATAGCCACGTTCTGCTTCACGTTTGGCGTAAAGCTCAATCAAATCATCTGCGATATCTTCGATTTTTTTCGATACTTTACTCTTAGTTTTCGACCATTCACTACCGCCTAATTTATTAATCTTCGGCGGTTTCGCCTCAGAAGAGACATATTTTTGAATTAGGTTCAATTGGGTCACTGGAATGAATAGTTTATCATCTTTTTGGTATACAATTGACATGTAGTCTTGATGGACCCCATCGATCTCAATCGTTTCCATCCCAATGTATTTACCGATACCGTGATTGGCATGAACAACATAGTCTCCGGCTTTTAATTCATTATAACTCTTTAGGCGTTCTGCATTGGAGATTGTCTGTCTTCGAGCCCGCTTTTTTGTGACTTTTTGAAAGATTTCACGTTCTGTTACTACAACTAATTTGTCCTGCGGTAATTCAAATCCATTCGTCAAGCTACCTGTAACAATCTGGGTCTGACCAATCAATAATTGATCAGGAGTCGTTTGAACTGCTTTGATTTCCACATCATGAAACTCCTGAGTTAGCTTTTCTTGCCGTTCTTGGTCAGATACAAGGAATAATACCGTTTGTTCTTGCTTTTGCCAACGGTCAACTTCTGTTTTTAATAAAGGCATTTGTCCAAAAAATTGCTGCATTGATCGGTATTGGAAATTATGGATCGCTTCAAAGCGTAAATTCCCCATCCCTTTTTGAAATAACGAAAAGAAGCTAGTCACTAACTTACTCTTTTTGATTAGGTCATGAGCATTCATACCAAAAGTTTGATCAGAAAAAACACGCAATTCTTCAATTTTTTGCGTATGCCATTCGGCCTCTTCCCGCTCCATTTCGCGTTGTGCTTCCATCATACGTGGATAATCGTCGACAAACAACTGTGCATCTTTGGCAAAATGATCCAGTAGTGAAATTTTTTCCTCGTATAATAAATCTGTGTAATACTTAGCTTGCTCTGTCGGAATACCGTCTTCCCAAGAAGCAATTAATTGTCCAAAATAGTCATTTAAGAAATTGTAATCTTCTTTATCTTTAGTGACGGCCAAACGATTTTGCAAGAGCTGGTTTACTTTTAAAGCCCCTTGTGCCAAATCGTGTGCAGAAAAAACTAGATCAGTCGTTGGTGTAATCCATACCTCATTTAGATTCTCTACCGAACGTTGAGTCTCTGGTTCAAAATAACGTAATGAATCAATTTCAACATCGAATAGCTCTACCCGAACAGGATATTCTGTCGTTAAGGGATAAATATCAATAATACTTCCTCGCATGCTGAATTCACCAGGTTTACCAACCATTGTTTGACGTTCATATCCCATCAATACTAAACGCTGCGCTAAGTTCTCTAAATCAACCTCACTGCCAATTTCCCAGTGTAATTGGTTTTCTCTCCATGTCTCGATTGAAGGTAGATATTTACGTAGAGCAGCAGCAGGCACAACGTATATTCCATTTTCTCCTTGTGATAGAGCCTGTAAAGTAGAAACACGTTCAGCGCGTGCTTCTGGTGACGCAAAGGCCATCTCAGCTGAAAGCACCTCATCCACTGGGAATAAATGAACATCCTCGACAATCTGCCGTAGCTCATCAGCAAGTTGATTACTGTAATAGAGATTCGGAACTACTACTACTGTTTGTTTTTCTTCCGCCTGATGTGTAGCAGCCATTACCAAAGCTTTCGCCGAACCTGAAAGTCCAATCAGCAATTGCCGCTTTGCTTTTTTTTCTAAATTAGACTGCCATTCTTTTACTAGTGGCAACTGATTAATAATTTCAATCAAATTCATTTTCTTACTCCTTATCTACTTCTAATCTTCAAAATTCTGAATAACGTTGAAAAAGAATCAGCTTTAATTAAACCGATTCATCGTTTTTAAAAAATCATTACCTATAACAAAATCATCCGCTGCATCAGCCGCACGAGCAACACTATCCGCGATTGTCATTTCATCTTCTTTTCCAAATGTGCTCAATACATGATTTACCACTGTTTTTCCATTTGGACGACCGATACCAATCTTGATTCGATTGAACTCTTGCGTCCCAATATGTGAGATGATACTTTTTAATCCGTTATGCCCACCCGCACTGCCTTTTTGTCTCAAGCGCAGTTTGCCAAGATCCATATCCAAGTCATCTGCTATGACAACTAATTCCTCTAGATAGACGCCGAAATAGGTCATTAACGGACCAACTGCTCGACCGGATTCATTCATAAAGGTCATTGGTTTTACCAACAATACTTTCTCACCATCTACGAAATAATCAGCCACTTCTGCTTCAAAAGCATTCTTTTTGAAAACTGCACCATGCTCCGTCGCCAATCGATCCACAACCATAAAGCCAACGTTGTGTTTTGTATTTTCATATTTTTTTCCTGGATTTCCCAAACCTACGATCATTTTCATATTGTTTCGCCTCGTTCTTTTAGATATGTAATTCCTTCTTGTAGCAAAGGAATGTCACTTTTCATCTGCATGACAAAATGCTGGATAGTCAAATGACTACCCAGTCCAAATTTTTCTTTATACAGTATAACACAAACTAACCTGTAGTGACCGTTTTCAGCGCTTTAAGTCTCTTATAAGTTTCTGTTATTTTTGAAAAAAGTTAATAGTACCAGCTTCTTGAGCTATTAACACATGAAGCGTTTTCTTCTGAAACAGCTAAAATAACTGTATTATTAATGAGTAAAATACGTGACAAGTTTCATTAATTAGTGTTATCATTCCTCTGGAAAAACAAATATTAGAAGGGATTGGTACACATGACTGCAACAGCAGCTAGTAAAACCCATCAAAAAGTAATGTTAATCGGAGACGGCGCAGTAGGATCAAGTTATGCCTTCGCTCTTGTCAATCAAAATATCGCTCAAGAAATCGGTATTATCGATATCGATACCAACCGTACACAAGGAGACGCTATCGACTTATCACACGCATTAGCCTTTACGTCACCTAAGAAAATTTATTCTGCTTCTTATGAAGATTGTCACGATGCTGACCTAGTTGTCATTACCGCTGGTGCACCACAAAAACCAGGCGAAACTCGTTTGGATTTAGTTGGTAAAAACCTACGCATCAACAAAAGCATTGTAGAACAAGTTGTTGCTTCTGGTTTTGACGGAATTTTCTTAGTAGCAGCAAACCCTGTAGATATCCTAACTTACTCTACTTGGAAATTCTCAGGTTTCCCTAAAGAACGCGTTATCGGATCTGGTACATCTTTAGATACAGCTCGCTTCCGTCAAGCAATTGCAGAACTAGTAGACGTTGATGCACGTAACGTCCATG
Organism: Enterococcus sp. DIV0187; assembly: GCF_051713785.1. Lineage (NCBI taxonomy): Bacteria > Bacillati > Bacillota > Bacilli > Lactobacillales > Enterococcaceae > Enterococcus > Enterococcus sp. DIV0187. The sequence continues at coordinate 3,273,594 of NZ_JBIOQO010000001.1, read as the reverse complement.
CATATATCTTAGGTGAACACGGTGATTCAGAGTTCCCAGTTTGGTCACACGCTAACGTTGCTGGCTTGCAAATTTACGAATGGGTCAAAGATAACCCAGAAGTTGATGAAGAAGAATTAGTTAACTTGTTCTTCGGTGTACGTGACGCTGCTTATGAAATTATTGAGAAAAAAGGCGCAACATTCTACGGAATCGCTGTTGCTTTGGCTCGTATCACTCGTGCAATCTTAAATGACGAAAGTGCTGTATTCCCACTATCTGTTTATTTAGAAGGACAATACGGACAAAATGATATTTATATCGGTGCTCCAGCAGTTATCAATGCGAAAGGAATCCAAAATATTATCGAAATTCCATTAAGCGATGCTGAAAAAGATCGTATGGATGCTTCTGCTTCCCAACTTAAAGAAGTTATGGACAAAGCTTTCGCTGATCTTGAAGCTGAAGGAAAATAGACTTTTCACTACCGCAAAGAATCCTCATATTCTTTGCGGTTTTTTTAATATTTGCTAACGTTTCAAGACAAATCACTCGTATTTCGGCTATTCTGTGGTATATTTATACTCGGTATATCATTTAAAATTAGTAGCTATTATATAGATAAAATTGCTTTGATGATTAATGAAGACCAAATACAAAAAAGCCATGAGGAGTTATTTCGATGACAAGAAATGAAAAAAGAAATTCTCGTAGCCGAACACGGATCGGTGTAATTGTTGTTTTAGGTTTATTGGTAGTTTTGGTTGGCGGATACACTATTCGCAGTACATATTATGCTCAAAGGTTTCTCCCAAATACAGTAGTTAATGGAGTAAAAATCAATAATCTTACGGTAAGTGAAGCCAATCGAAAGATTACCCGTGAGCTATCGGACTCACCTTTCCTAATTAAGATTGACAACGAAAATTGGAAAGAAATCAATCGCAAAGATTTAGGCTGGCAAAATGATTATCTGCCCGGTTTAAAAACGTTGCAGAAAAAACAAAATCCTTTTAGCTGGGGCATGCAATTAGTCTCCGCAGCTGAGAAAAAGGATGTTGACGGCAATACCTTGGACGAAACAAAATTGAATGCCGTCGGTGAAGCAGTCCGAGCAGAACTAACTCAAACAAACACAACTCGAACAGCTACAGAAAATGCAAAGGTTACTCGGACAAATGAGGGTTTTGAGATAACCCCAGAAAAACAAGGAAATACAATCGATATTGACGCTGCCGTTGACGCTTTCAAAGAGGCAGCAAAAAACGGGAAACAGGATATTGATTTCGATAATTATCTAACTAAACCTACTATCACTAAAGATGATCCTGAGTTGAAAAAAACGATGGACAAAATGAATGCTGTAGCAAAAATCAAAGCGAACTACAACATCAATGGAGAAAATTTCCAAATCCCTACAGCAGATATCAACAGCTGGTTAATTGATGACAATGGTACAATGTCACTAGACCAAGAAAAAGTTACCGCCTATGTTACTAGTTTAGGTGAAAAATATAATACCAGTTCAAAACCAACCGAATTCAATAGTACTCGCCGCGGAAAGGTTTCTGTTCCGGCAGGTACTTACAGCTGGACTATCAACACTTCAGCAGAAGTTGAAGCTTTAACGAAACAAATCTTAGAAGGTAAAGATTTTACTCGCTCACCAATCGTTACTGGTGCAACAACAGCTGACAAACCTCTAATAGATAAAACGTATATTGAAGTAGATTTGCAAAATCAACATATGTGGTATTACAAAGATGGCAAAGTTGCTTTAGAGACAGATATTGTCAGCGGAAAACCAAGTTCTCCAACGCCTCCGGGTGTCAATTATGTTTGGTCAAAAGAGACCAACAAAACCTTAAAGGGAAAAAATGATGACGGAACAGATTATGCAAGTCCAGTAAAATACTGGATGCCGATTGATTGGACCGGGGTCGGCCTTCACGATTCAGATTGGCAGCCTGAATATGGCGGGGAACTTTGGAAAACTCGCGGCTCCCATGGTTGCGTGAACACCCCACCTGATGTAATGTCTAGACTCTTCGACATGGTGGAAGTCGGTACACCAGTATTAGTATTTTAGAAACGAAAAACCAGCGAGAATTTCGCTGGTTTTTTTATTCGGCTCAATTGTAATATTAGCTCTAATAATCAAAGCTAGATGATTCGCTGAGTTTATAATTATCCTGCTGAAGTGAACACTTCTGAAACATCGTCATCATCTTCCAACTTCTCAACTAAACGATCTAACTTTTCTTGTTGCTCTTCATTTAATGCAACTGTGGTTTGAGGGATCATCGTCAATTCTGCCTGTGCCAAAGTAAAACCATCCTCTTCTAATTGGTCTCGCACACTGGCAAAGTCTTCCGCTGCAGTATATATCTCAAAGACTTCTGACGAAACCTCTAGATCTTCTGCTCCAGCCTCTAGCACATCTTCAAGCATTGTATCCTCATCCACAGATAAGCCCTCACGCTCAATAGCAATATATCCCTTGCGATCAAACATATAGTTCACTGAACCAGTTTCTCCTAAATTCCCGCCATTTCGAGTAAAAGCTACACGTACATTCGTTGCTGTTCGATTACGATTATCGGTTAAAGCATGAACTAATATTGCGACACCACCGGGCCCATAACCTTCATACGTAATCTCATCATAATGTTCACCTTCGCCTGCTGATGTCGCTTTTTTGATCGCACGGTCAACATTGTCATTAGGCATGTTAGCAGATTTCGCCTTGTCTATCACCAAGCGAAGTGCGGGATTTGTACTTGGGTCAGGTCCTCCAGCTTTAGCAGCCATATAGATTTCCCGCGACATTTTTTGAAAGATTTTTCCTCTTTTCGCATCTTGAGCATTTTTACGCCCTTGAATATTATGCCATTTACTATGTCCTGACATTCATTTTTCATCCTCTCTTAAACCCTTATATATCAACGTTATTAATTAGTTTTACACTTGCTTCCAAAAATAATAGTCTACTTTTAGGTTCTAAAAATCAAAAGAAACCGCTATATATCAGTACTTTTCACGCTTTTAAATAGTCTACTTTTTAACACCTTTTTTAATGGTTGTCAACAACTTATATATTTAATATAACACTAATTATATAAAATATTCAGAAACTAATGCTTTAATATCCACTACAGATACCTCATTATAATATATAGTTGTTATATCTAATGTCTTGTGTCCTGAAAGCGCTTGTACTACTGTTGCCGGAATTCCTTTATTATTTAAGCATCTACTAATATAAGTACCTCGTAAATTATGAAATGTTGTCTCTTTTCCTAGTTTAATATCTTTTCTAAATTTTAACCACTCCGAAGAAAATCGAGATAAATTATAACTTTGACCATCTTGTTTAGCAAATACTAAATCATACTCTAATTCTTCATGCTTCACATCAAACTTACTATAAACATCATCTTGATATTTTTTCCAATCGATTAATATTTCTTCAAGTTCCTTATACAGAGGAATAATCCTCTTACCTTTGTTCTTTGTGTATTTATTGATTACAGTATTTTGCCTATTACCCTCAGCTTCTGTTAATACTTGGTGAATACTTATTGTTTTATTTTCAAAATCAATAGCATCCCACTCTAATCCTAAAAATTCACCATTTCTAACACCAGTTAGTAGAACAAATCTAAATCCAACCTCGTAAATTTTATCTAATTTTTCCAAATTACTTATCACATATTTCTCTTCATTCACATCTAAGACATTTCGTTTATCTTTCTTAGCTTCACGCTCTTGTTCCGCAATTGCTTTATCTCTATCAAATTCATATCCTAAACACGGATTATTTGATAAAGGAATATTGTTCATCCTTAGAGCTATTTTAAACGCTTTGTTTAACGAATAGTAATATTTCCTTGTTGTTGCTACTGTATTATCCTTATCTATCTTGTTCAGCATCTTTGTTATATCTGCTGTACTAATATCATAAAATTGTTGTTGAAATATTGTCTTATTCTTCTTTTGCAGTCGATATAAATTTGCTAAATTGTTATTGTAGCTACTATTAGTATAGTTCTTTTTGTATTCTGTCAAAAATTCTTCACTTTTGATGTATTGATTGAATTGAGTTTTTTTAGTTTCCTTTAACTTCAGTTCCTCAAGTTTATTTTCCTTAACAGTAAGATGTTTTCTATAACTATCTTCTGCTTTTTTCACAAAAGCATCGTATTTTTTTAATAGTTTTGCAGTTCCTTCAACATGTTTGAAAGAACTTTTTGAATAGATAACATCCTTTTTATTTTCATCCCTTATAATATAATTGAAAGCATATTCATATTTTCCAGTTTTGACAATACCTTGCCTCCCTGAAAATTTCCGACCATCAACTTTAAGAACTTCACCTTTTACCTTTTGACTTGTCTTCAGCATCAAACTCACCCCATCAATGAAATTATACCTCTAAAAGTAGACTTTTTGTAGGAATAATGGCACGACATTTGAATTTATATTAATATTTAGTTATCCAACCTTTTAAATCTTCTTCTAACAGTCCTTTCACTAACATTCCAATTCTTCGCAATTTCTTTTTGAGTAATTTTCTTTTGCTTCCATAATAGATATGCTCGTTTTACAGCTTCTTCTGTAATTTTTGAGGGTCTTCCGACTTGCTGTATTGAAGTATTTAACCCATCACTAATTTTTTTATTCTTAGTTAAAGTCTTATATACTTTTTTTAATTCATTCCCATCAATTCTACTGAATAAAATCTTTGGAACATAATTTTGTTTTTCTTCCATTCGTTCCTCCTTCAACCTTATGTCCTAATTCCTACTTCACAATCCTTGACACTTTTTTAATTTAAAATAGGACAAAAGGTTCATTTTTATATTTTGATGTTCTTCTAAAATATCACCTGTTGAATTAATTTGATGATGACATTTGCTTGTTCAATATCTAAATCATCAAGAAAATTTATCTAATTACCTCTAAAATTTTTATTTTTCGGTTCACAAGTATTGACACTTTTATCAAAAAATTAGGACATAAGGTTGCTCTAAAATATTCCGTTTTTGAACTAACATTATGTCCGTATTTGATTAAACTATTTGTCCTTATTTTCCTTTAAAATTATTTTTAATAAATTAGTTAGGTATATGTAAACTTCGATATCATGTTCATATTTTTCTATTATGTATTTGATATTATTCTCATCCTTGTTATTTAATTTCACCATTATGTAGCCTCCTTAAAATTTCTCGAAAGGTATGGTATAGTCCTTTTCTAAAATTTTGTCAAAAAGCATTACAGTATAGATGTTAAAATCCAATTGGCTTTTTGCATCTTCTAAGATATATCCATTTTCCTTCATCATTTGTGATAACCTTTTCATTAATTCTTTTTCTTTCTTATTCATATCATCCTCTCCTTGTTATTGTTATCAATTTAAAGCTTGCTCTTCATCCATTTGTGGAACACCCTTCTACATTTATTAAATACTTATTAAATTCACGGATTCTGAATCTATGTTATTCCGTCCACTAGTGTAGTAACTATATTATTCAACTGAAATATGTTGTATATTTTGTTTATTTCGCATAGAATTTAAATAACTAAATCTATACCATGAGGTGTGAAATGATTAAAAGAGAAGCAGGCTACGCAGTGATATTTTTTTTAACAGTTTTCTTAGCTATATTATTCTTTTCCTTCCGATTCCACAGTTGGAAATTACTAATCTTCAGTTTGATATTTTTTTCAATTTATATGTTTTGGCAAAATTACAAATTCAGAAAGAGTATTTCCTAAATCAATTTCTTTTATAGAATCCTATCGGATTCTTTTTTTTAGTCTTCGTAACGTTTTTATTTTCTGCAATTGCCCCATGTTATTGGTTTACTCAAATTCCAACATACTTCATGTATTCTATTATTAGGATATTTTCATCTATATAAAAAAATAGACTCCTAATATCAATTATCAGGAATCTACTCTGTATCTTATTCATCATATATCTATATCATGTTCTATGTATCAATCATCTAACTATCTATATATGTATAAAGTTTCCCTTCAATTATTATTTTTATTTTTTGTTATTCTTTTATCTTTCATTCTTAAATTAAGTATAGCATCATGTCAATTTTATTTCCTCTTTTTCTTATCATCTTTTCAAATTTTTTTATCTAAAAATACTCGGTATTGACATTTTAATCAATGTTCTCATAACTGAAAAAATTTTTTTGGAGATATTCAATTATTAAAATTTGATGTCAATTCATTTTTGTTTCCATGATTTGGAATTTCTTCTATCAAGTTATTAAAAAGGTAATATTTGTAATTTTCAGAGCTACCAGATTACTTGTGTGCCCTCTAAAAATATTTTTGGGATAATTACACCCAAACGTTTATAAAGCCCCAGAATCGCTCCTAGGGCTTTATATAGAAAATGGTAATTTACTTTTCAATACTTGATGTTGTTTCTTCAAGTTGTTCAATAGAACTTGCTTCTGTAGAACTTATTTCTTTTGCACTATTACTTTCCTCTTGTGTAGCTTCTGATTGTTCAATATTTTCATTTTGAGTTTTTCTTGTACCTAATCTTTTTTCCCCCGGCATAAATGAGGCGTATAGGCTATAACGACCACCTCCATCATCTTTAATATAAACTCCTACAGCACCATCAATGTTATATCCACTTAGTAAAGTTCCATTATGCTCAGGAGAGTTAATCCAAGCATTTACTATTAATTGTGCACCATTGGTTTTAATCCAATTTAAAGACATTCCATTACCTTTATAAATATTTTCATTCCAATTTAGTTTATCGTATCCAGCCTCTTCTGCCGCTGTTGAACTATCACTACCATTTGGGCGTTTATGGTCCCATCTGATTGGTAATTCTCTTGAACGTACTGTTGCTGCTTTTTGTAAAGCACTATTAAAGGTTAATTTTGCTTTACCATTCGAACTCCGATGATTATTGATATTTACTAATGCTTGATTGTTTAATTGATTTTCAATTGCTAATAAATCTTCTACTACATCTTTTTTATAAGTAAATGTTATTGTTGCATTTCCATTTACTGTGATTGTTTGTGAATTTTGTCCTTGTAAGGTATATCCATTAAATACTTTTGCTTTTGCTGTAAACGTTTTACCTTTTTCTATTTGAACAGTATTTTCTGTTTGTAATGTTGTTCCATTAGTATCTTTATGAACTACTGTCACATTAAATTTCTGAATAGTTATTGGATTTTCTTTTAATCCATTTACAGCTATTTGCAAAGCATTCTTTGCATTATCTACTTGTGTTTGTGTTGCATTAGTATTATCTAAAATATTTTTTGCAATGTTTAAAGAGTTTTGGAAAGTTTTCCAACTCGTATCTGTATAATTCCCTTTTACTTTTCCTTTTACTGAATTATACAAATTTTGTAATTCTGTTTTATTCACTGTAGGTACATTTTTTAAGTAATTAAATGTAATTAACGTATCTTGGTTTACTGTTATTGTTTGTGTTTTGCTTCCTTCTACAACATATCCATCAAAAGTTCTTGCAGTTGCAATATATTGCTTCCCTTTTTCTACTGTTGCTGTATCAATTGTCGCGGTTAATAACTTGCCATTCTTCTCTTTATATTGCACAGAAACTTTAAATTTAGTTGGTGCTACAGTATTTTTTGTGTAATTGAATACAATATTTGTATTTCCATTTACAGTAATTGTTTTACTGTTATTTCCTTTTAAAGTGTATCCACTAAAACTTTCTGCCTTAGCAGTATAACTTTTTCCTTTTTCTATTACTGTTGAATATGATTTTAATGTTTTTCCATCACTTCCTAAATGAATTGTTTTAATAGTAAATTTTTGTGCTGATGGTGGTTTTACTGCGTTTTTGATGTAATTAAAAGTAATTGTTTTATTTCCATCTGCCTTTACTTTTTGGGAGCTACTACCTTTAATAGAATAACCATTAAAACTTTTTCCTTTTGCAGTGTAATTAGTATCACGTTTTACTTTTACTACAGATTTATTTAATACTTTTCCATCATTTCCTTTGTGGATTATTGTAATATTCATTTGTTGATTTGGATTCATCCCATACCAACCAATATTCTCATTCTTCCAACCGACCTTTAACAAATGTTTTCGTTCATTCATATCCTTCGTGTAATGATGGGCACCTGCTCCTGCATTTGGGTTATATAAACGATACAATGCTTGTCCTTTGTAAGTATCACTCTTCCAACCTACTCCTTCATATCGCCAACCTAATTTTACTAAAAAGTTTTTTTCATTTAATCCCATTGTATAATGATGTTCTCCAGAATTTGGATTGTATACACGATAAACATTATTCCCAACATCTGGTGCTGTCCATGCCACACCTTCGTATTTCCACCGATGTTTATTAACTAATACATTTTTTTCATTTGTATCTGCAGTATAAAAATGTTCACCACTATTTGGGTTATATAATCGATGCATACTCCTTGCAGCATCTGCCTCATCTCCGAATGCTACACTAATACTTAAACCTAGAAATAGTGATAAACCCATTAGTATTTTAGTTTTCTTCACTGTTTGACACTCCTTTTTTAGTTAATCAAAATAATCTATGCGGCTGTAGGTAAAAGATGATCATCTTTTACCTAATGTTCTGTAGTACTTTTTATCCTCTCAATTCAATATGTTCTTTTATTCGCATAAACATTGGTATTCCGACATAAACCACACCAACCGGCAGACAAAAAACATTTAAAATCATTAACACACCAGTAGCAATATATAGAACATTTACACTATTAGTCCCATCAATTATTTCCCAGCCTCTTCGAAGAACAAAAAAGTTTAATAGGAAAATTAGAACACCCGTAAATAGGTTCATCTTGAAAAAAAATGAGGAATCTTGTGAAAAAAATGAACTAATCCATAAAATTACCATTATCGCCTGGCAAGCAAATGTTCCATACCACGCCAACTGCAATATTAATCTACTAAAACCGTATTTCACTTTTTAACAACCTCCTAAAAATTACTCAAATTTTGATTTTTGAATACCATTTGCACTTTTAATATAGTAGATATCTTTACTTTGCTTCTTCCCATCAGATTTCCACTCTAAAGTCTTTCCAAAGAACCCATCAATTCCAATAATTTCACTACTTAGATTATGTTCTTCCCTACTGCCATCTTTTAATAAGAAAACCAATTTCCCCTCCTCTAAAGCTAACCTACTTGCATTTACCTCTTCTGCAAAACCTTTAATATTAAATGCCATTACACTCTTCCTTCCTAACCTCATTTAATAATTCTTTACTTGTTATCTTTTGTGAAACACTACTTATCTCTATTTATCAGTTGATTTATAGAAATAGTAAAAAGAGCATAAAAAAGAAGCTCATGAAAATTGGAAACCCAACCTTCACAAGCTTTATGTACTGCCTATATTTTTTTATCTAACTACTCTATAAATCAACTAAAAAACAGACATTTGGTTCACATTCAGATTACAAGTATTATTTTACCATGATACTAATTATCATAAAACCCTATTTACCTTCTTCTTTGGATGTTTGCTTCTTTTAGGTATTTGTATGCCGTTGACGTTTTAATGCCGCATCTCCTTGAAATTTCTTCCACAGTAAGGTTATTCAATTGGTATAGTCTTATTAACTTATTAAATTGAGATTTTGTAATACTTGGTCTTCCTAATACTTTTCCTTTCTCCCTTGCCTTGTCTAGTCCAATTTTTACACGTTCCCGAGTATTGTTTACTTCGTATTCATTGAAGCTACTTAGTATTTGAAAGAACATTTTCCCACCGATAGTTGAAGTATCTATATGGTCTACCAAGCTGATATAATTTACACCCAATTCCATTAAATCCTCAACGGTATTCACAAGGGTTCTAAACTTTCTTGATAACCTATCATTTTTAAAAACAATAAGGTAAACCTCATTATTTTCATCTTTTGCCAATTCTTTGATATGCTTAAGCATCTTCCTAAATTCTACTCGATTATCATTTCTTCCACTTCCATGCTCCGAATAGATGTAACCACAATTTTGTTGCTCCATCATTTGAATCTGATTTTCTAAAGACATCTCTTGTCTATCATCCGTCGACACTCTGCAATATCCTATCTTAATAATTTTCTTTTCTAATTTCTTCTTACTCATATTGAAACCTCCTAATGTTGATATCATGTATTCTATGTTTCAATCATTAGTATGTTTCAATATGTCCTATGATGGTATATATACTTTTGGGCTTAATTTTATTTTTTTCTTAAAGTAAGCATAACATCTTAATCGTAATGATGTTGCTCTTTATTATCATCTATCAAAATTTGGTAGTTATTTAATTCGAGTTAGTATTTCCAACAACTAATCGACTCGGAAAAAGGGAGTTGATGGAGACAACTTTTATTGGTAATAATTTAAAGTAATAAAGTCAATTGGATTTCCAGTAATGCTCTTTGTAAAATTTCTATAAAATAATTTCGAATGATAAAAATACAGAGGTTTTTATGAATTAGGTTATTTCGCATAACTCATTCAAGCCTCTGCACTATTATCATCTAAATATTGTTTAAATTGCTTCTGGGATATTTTATACTTACCAACAAATTCCGCAGTAATTTTAAAATTTGGGTCTTTTTCTATTTCACTTAGATATTCTTCACGAGCCTTTTCAAATTTACTTCTCCCTTTATATCTTTCATCATAAATTTTCTTGTAATTAAAGAAAGTTCTTCTTGAAATATTGTTGTTCATTTTCAAGAATTCATTGATAATCATTTTTGAATTTCTGTTTTTCAAAGTATAATAATTTTCCATAACCTTAATTAAATACTTATCAGTCTCTTCACTTTTCTCTTTTTGAAATTCATATATATCTGTAGTATTCCTTCGAGCATTTCTCAATCTTGTTGAATTCGATATCTTCTTTTTGCTTTTTCCATTAGTAATAAAAGGGTTTACATTTCTGTAATAAGTTAGATATTGAAACCCTCTTTCTTGTACATCCTTTTTCAAAATCCTACACTGTTTTTCTATTAAATCTGCCTTTAAGTATTTTTTCACAGATACTCGCTTGTTTGATAAAAAGTATTGGTATTCTTCCTTTGCCATTATATATCCACGTATATCAGCAATCCCAGCATACATAGTTTCCTAACCAAGATATTCATCCCCTTCAAAAGGTTCAAAATATTTTTCTTCGTTCAATCTTTCTTCAAGTAATTTTCTGAATTTTAGAACATCATCAAGAGAATAATCAAAATAGATGAAATTGAATAACAGATAATAATAAGAACGATATTTCAGAACATTATAGTAATTATCAATTTTGCTAGCACTCTTGAATTTCCAACTAACGACAAATTCTTTTCTTGTCTTTTTTACTATATTACCGTACCTATCTTTTGTTAGATACTTGATAGTCTTTACTAATTTATTCCCATTTTTGTCTTTAACATAAAAAGAAATCGTATTCTCCAGCAATTCGTTTTTTTCAAGTGTATATAATTCACAGATATCATGTAAAAACCTGCAGAATTTTAATCTGTAAGTTTTTCCAATTCTTTCATTATCTAAATTTTTCACCAATCCATCAAAATCAAAATACTCATCGTTTATCAATTTTGCAACCAAATCCATTCAACCCCTTGCACCAATGGTAACAGTATATCATATTTGAATAAGAGGATAAATTTTGAGATAAACTACTTTTTGTTAACTCTAAGGTACTTGTCGAACCTTATAAGCCACTTTAAAATTTTAAATACACATTTTACCCTTAAAATTTTATATCCTCTTATACAGCCTACCAGTACACTCAAATAAAAAAGAAGCCTATTAGGCTCCTCCTTGTCTACTTTTTGGCGCTATTAGTATCTTTCCCTTTACTCTTCTTAAATGCTTTTTCCTTTACTTCAATTTTTGAAATTTCTTTTTTACTTGTTCCAATTATTTTCTTTGGTTTAACATTTTCTTTCTCTTGCTTTTTATTTTCAAGTATCTTATCTATTTCAACATCACTCGAAACCTTCTCAAGCTTTTTAACATACTGTTTTAGTTGCTCAAGTAAACTATTGTACCCTTCAATCACTTCAATTTTTTCTTTTGAATAATTATCTGTCTTCACTTGTATATTAGTTGTATCCTTTACAAACTTTTCAGTCAATTTCATAAGATAATCAATTTCATTTGAAGAAGATACAAATACTAATTCATTACTCGAATTTTTGAGTATCTTTAATCCTTGAATTTTTCCCTTTCTAATTCTTGTGCTTAAACCTACCAAGCAACCAATACGTTTTTCTTTTTTGTCATTATATAGTTCCTCTTTAAAATCTGTTTGCTCTAGCTTATCCCAGACCTCTGAAAAAGTTAGTCCTGCCTTGTTTTCTTCCTCGTTCAGTAATCTGATAAGTTCTTCTTTAATCTTCGATGTAGTTGACATTTAAATTACCCTCCAATATTTTGTAATCGTTTTCTTTTAACGATTGAAGGATAACTCTGTTCTAATACTTCATCAAGTCTTTTCTGAAAATTTCAAGAATAAGTACCAACTATGTTACTATTACCACTTTTTTTGCAAAAAATCAAATTTTAAATAACGACTATATCATACTTGACATCCTACAAATTTATTAATAACACCAATTTGACCAAATAACAAATAACAAAAAATGAAAGTCTACTTTTTAGTCTACCAAATTAGAAAAAATTGGGTAATAAATTCTACCCACTTAAATAACACTACTTCGTTATTTAAGAATAGAATCAACACCTTTCTGTATACCATCAAATTAGTATCATACTAAATTTTAGTCTACAAAAAAGTCTACTTCGGGGTTATATTTTGAGCAGTTTGTAGACTTTTTATTTTTTAAGTAGACTAAAAAAAAGCATACAAATCGCTATGTATCAATTATTTTATACGTTGTCAAGTACCTACGCAGGACATTTACTATGTCCTGACATGGTACATTCCTCCCATATTTTTGGTCTCTATTATTGTCTACCTGAAACTACTTTCCGTCAAGAATAAACACTATTAGCGCTTTTTACGAATCGTCTGATAAACAATAATAATTAGACAAGCAGTCAGTGCCCCAAAAGAATCTAACATAACATCCTGAAATAATGGTGTTCGTCCACCATTCAGCATTTGATGAAATTCATCTGTTGCGGCATAACCAGTTGCAGCCATCCATGCGAAATACAGACCTAAGACTGATGATTTTTGCTTTAATTTCGGGGATAATCCTAAATATAAGCTGCCACCTAAAATAAAATAAGTCATAAAGTGTGCACCTTTACGAATAAAAAATTCAACAAACTTAACATAACCCTTTGCTGAAATACTTACCTCACTACCTGCATAGTCAAAAGAAATCTTGCTAAAAAAGCCTTTTAGCGGTTCGTTCACTAATACTCTTTGAATTAGTCCAACTTGACTTTGCTGTTGATAGGTCATTGAAGAACTAATAAATAGAACCAGCATCATCAAAACAGCAATACCTAAATAAAAATTTCCATTTTTCAATTGTTTTTGCATTGCATTTCCTCCATTAAAAAAACCGGTACGAAATTCGTACCGGTCACGATTAATTAAATTAGCTTACATACGAACCGCAAAGCTTGGCGCATAGTAACTTACAGAACTTACTGTAACTGTTTCACCTGGTTGTGGTGCGTGGATGTATTGTCCACCGCCCATTGCAATGGCAACATGATACGTTCCACCAGGGCTACCCCAGAAGTATAAATCTCCCGCTTGTGCTTCGCCAACTGAGATACGAGTTCCAGCTGATTCTTGAGGTACTGTCCAGCCACCGATTTCGCGTCCAGTAGCTTGACGGAACACGTATGAAGTAAAGCCAGAGCAGTCGAATCCTGCAGGTGTTTTTCCACCCCACACATATGGCGTACCAATATATTTCATAGCTTCCGCAACTACGCCTGAGCCATTTCCAGATGGTGCTGGAGTTGGTGTAGGCGTCGGTGCAGGTGTTGATGGCGTTTGGTTATTTGTTGTTGATGAAGTCGAGCCTTGATTATTTGAATTTGTATTTCCTGTATCAGACTCAGAAGGCGTTGTTGGTGTTGCTCCGCCGCCTTGGAAATTATCTTCATTTGAAGATTCTGTCGCTGAAGAATCCACTGTGCTTGATTGAGTTTGCTCAGTTGAAGAAGATTCTACAGTAGAACTAGAACTTTCAGTTGTAGTCGTGCTAGCCGCAGCTTCTTCTTGCGCTTTACGATCAGCTTCCGCTTTAGCATCTGCATCTGCTTTTTCTTGTGCTTCAGCTTCTGCTTTCTTAGCAGCTTCTTGTGCTTCCGCAGCTTTACGAGCTTCTTCTTGAACACGTTGTTGTTCTTTGATAGCCGCTTCTTGTTTTTCTTTCAAACTTGCTTTGTCGCTCTCAGCTGTTGCTTGTTCAGCAGCTAATGTTGTTGTTTGAACATTTAAATCAGCTTGCTTAGCGATCAAATCACCTTTTTGACTTTCTAAAGTCGCTTGGTTAGCAGCAATTTGCTCTTGTTGCTTTTTATTTTCAGCTTGTTTTTGTTCAACTTCTGCTTTGTCCGCTTTTTGTTGTTCAACTAAATCGTTATTTGCTTTAACGATCGTTGTCATTGCTTGAACACGGCTAACAGCATCAGTGAATGATTCAGCATTCAATACTACATCAATAACATTTGTACCTGAAGATTGTTTAACTTGTGTATCACGCGCTTGCTCTTTGATTGCCTCGGAGCGTTTTTCAATACGTTTATCTAACGTTTCGATTTGCTTTTGTAATTCTTGAGATTTTTGTCTTAGAGATTCTTGTTCGTTTAATAGGCCTTGAGCCTTATCGTTAATTGAAGCAACTTCACCTTCTAATGCACTAATTTGTGACTGCGCATCGGTTTGTTGGTTTTGTAAACTTGAAATTTTCGCATCCTGATCTGCAATTTTACTATCAAATTCATCGGCAGAAGCTGCGGCTGGAGCTGCTAATGCGCTTAATGTTACTGAACATACCATTAATGCTGATAACAAACTTTTTTTCACTCTTATGTCCTCCGACTATTTTTTAAGTTTAATTTTAAAGTTTTGATTTTTATTAGACTTTTTTCTAACACATTCATGAGTTTACCACAGCTGTATGTCATGCAGATAATAGCTTTGTTACAAAAACATTTCAATTCACTATTTTTTAGTTACAAATTTTGTCTACAAAAAAACAGAAGAAAATTCCTTCTGTTTTTTTTGTTTATTAAAATAATCGGATTATCCCTTATATACCAAGCTCTTCTTCGGGTGGCCCAATCAACATTTTTTCTAATGGAAAGATTAAAATTACAAATGTTAGAATATTAAAAAGCAACGTTGGGCCTAAATATCGCGGAACAAAAAAATCGCTGCTGACCCCTGTTAGTCCGAAAACAGATTGCAATAATAAACTGATTAATTCAAAGAGCGTTACACTGATTACAACAGTAAAAAAGAGCGTTAAAATATTTTGCTGAATGGTTTTTTTGAAAAAATAAAATACCATGACTAGTAATGGGAAAATCACAGCATAGATTCCAATAACGCCAATATAATACAGATCATACAATGTCCCCAAGACTAAAGAAGTTCCTAATAAAAAACGCTCGTTAACAACACGCGAGACAATCAAAAGGACCAACAGCGCTAAATGTGCGTTTGCAACATAGATATTGTCTGTCCAAGCTGCGATAATTCGTGTGACATGGGCATCTATTAAAAATAAGAAAAATAATAAGAACGGGGTAATATATTTTAGAGTTGTTCTGCTAATCATTCTGTCGCTCCCGCCATTCTTTGAATAATCGTTACGACTGAAATATCATACATTTGTGCATAGGGTTTGATGTAAACTTCACGATTTAACCCATAGCTGTCTGGCTTCACTTTAACGACCGTACCGATGGCTAAATCAGCTGGTGAGTTCCCACCTAACCCAGAAGTCTGAACGACGTCTCCTTCTTTAATATCTTGATCACCTGTAATTTCTGACGCAATTAATTGTTGCGCCTTTACATCATACTTACTTAAAACACCAAATGAATTCCCTTTATCTGAACTTATTCTTACCGGAAAATGATTACTGCTTTTATTATCAGAGGTTAATAGTTGAATTTTGGAGGAATGAGCATTCACTTCCATTACTCGACCAATTAAACCTTTTTTGGACATAACCGCCATATTCCCTTCAACTCCGTCACTGCTGCCTTTATCAACAATCAGCATATCTTGCCAAGTATCAGGAGAACGGGTGATAACATTAGCTGTAACTTTTTCATAACTGGTCAACGTTTGATTCAACTCAAGTTCATTTTTTAAACGTTCGATTTCTTGAGCTTGGTTCTTTGTCTGCTGTTTCACCTCATCGTATTGATCAATTTCATTCTTTAGTTTTTGATTTTCGTCATACGTATTAATTAAATTGGAAACAGCTGCTACACCGCTGCCAAGCCAACGTCCTGGTGCAGTAATAACTTTATCAACCACGCTGATAGTATCATTAATGGTCGATTGAACAACATTTGTATCACTATCCTTCGCACGATTTGCTGCAGTAATCGATACAGTTGCTACAATAATAATAACAACAATTAGTATGATAATAATATTCTTATTCGGATTAAACTTTCTCACGTAGGCACCTCTGAACGCTATAATATAGAACAAATTTTAACACTAAATGAAGGGATTAAAAAGCTTGGGCGATTGATTTTAGAGAATTTTAGTATCTCTACATAAACAAAAAAGAAGCAGTGAACTCGTTCCCAAAAAACGATTCAATACTCCTCGATTAAATATCTTTACTTTGTATCACAGCAATCAGACCAGTTGAAAAACTTACCTCAGCATTTCCTGTTAAAAACTCATTGCTAGCTAAGCTAGTTGGCTGTAGAAAATCAACGACGTCAAGTTCATATTTTACATTCTTTAAAGTCAATTTACTTACAGGAGTCAAGCAACAGAAAGCTAGATATTTCATAGACGGAATTTTCTCAATAACATGGTTTCCTGAAGAAATGTAATTTACCGTATTTCCTTTATCTGCTATGGTGATCTGAGACAAAAAAGGTTCAAACCGTGGTTCTAATCCTAACCACAAATTCGCTAATAAGTGATCCAAACGTCCGCCTGTCGCACCAATTAAAGTTACATCCGCTTTAGGATATCGTTCAAAGGTACGAACTAACGCCAATTGTGTATCTGTATCATCCTTTTCAGCAGGTGAGGTTTGCACTTCAGCAACTTGGCTAAACACTTCCTTTTTTTCAGCATCATTTAACGAATCGAAATCGCCAATCGCTAAATCAGGAATAATTCCTCGACGCAAAAGGTATAGATTCCCTCGATCAATTCCGATGATTTTATCAAAATCATTTGAAATAGCAGGCCAGTGATTAGGATCACCGCCTGCCACAAGTAAAGTTTTCATTATTCGATAGCCGTCCGCAGTGCATTGATTTTTTCTTCTGGATTTTCCGCGTCATAGATGTATGAACCTGCCACAAAAACATCTGCTCCAGCTTCTGCACATTTTCTTGCTGATTCTGGCTGAATTCCACCATCAACCTCTATTTCATAACGGTAACCATGCTCTTTGCGCAGCCGGTCTAATTCTGCAATTTTTTCAACTTGACTCTCAATGAATGATTGTCCACCAAAACCAGGATTGACCGTCATCACTAGAATTTGATCTACATCATTTAAAATGTACTTGATTGATTCTACCGGTGTTCCTGGATTCAATACAACACCTGGTTTTACACCTGCAGCCTTGATCATTTGAACCACGCGATGAATATGCGGTGTAGCTTCTACATGAGCCATAATAATATCCGCTCCGGCTTTTGCAAAATCATTGATATAATTTTCTGGATTAGCGATCATCAAATGGACGTCTAACGGTAATTTGGTAACTGGACGCAATGCGTTCACCACAACTTGACCAAAAGAAATATTTGGGACAAAGTTTCCATCCATCACATCGATGTGGATGTAGTCAACACCTGCATCTTCTACCATTTTCACTTCTTCACCTAAGCGTGCAAAATCCGCACTTAAAATCGATGGGGCAATTTTCATAGTCGTTTACTCCTTTTTCTTTTTTAATGTATTTATTTTCCCTTTCAGAAAAAATAAGTCTGATTTTCAAGCCGTATATCATCCAACTAGCGCCCTACAACATTGAAACGTACTAATATTTTTAAGGTCCCCTTTATACAAAACGTACTGCGAAAAGTTGGACTGACATCCTTTTTCTTTTTAATGTATTTATTTTCCTTTAAAAACTACTTATTTTTTTTGTAGATAGGTCGACGTTTTTCGATTTCTTGTAGAAACTGCAAATAATCATCGTAACGACTCCGTGCAATCGTTCCTTCTTCTAAACGATGCTTTACTTCACAGCCAGGTTCCTTCACGTGTCGACACTCACGGAAACGGCAATTCGGCGCAGCTTCACGAAATTCTGGAAATTGTTTTGGAAGTTCATCAGCTGTAATTTCTAAAAAATCAATCGAACTGAATCCGGGAGTATCGGCTACCAAACCACCAAATAACTCTAACAGCTCGACGTGGCGAGTAGTATGGCGTCCGCGACCTAATGAATCAGATATTTCCCCTGTCTCTAAATTCAAGTCCGGCGAAACAATATTCAACAATGTTGACTTTCCAGCTCCTGATTGTCCCATAAAAACGGTTAATTTATCTGTAAATAAATTTGTTAATTTTTGCTTATCTTGTTCACCATCAATTACAGGATAACCGAGCGGCTCATAAACTGAACGGATTTCATCAACCAACATTTCATCAGCGACTAAATCCGTCTTAGACAAATAGATGATCGGATGAATATACTTATTTTCCAAAGTTACTAGGAAACGATCCAATAGATTGTAAGAAAAATTGGGCTCCACTAGGCTAGTCACAATCACACCTTGGTCAACGTTAGCGACTGGTGGACGAACCAAATCATTTTTTCTTGGTAGCAATTCAAGAATATAGCCTTCACTATTTTCTTCGCTACTAAAAACAACCTCATCCCCAACTAAGGGTGTCAATTTTCTTTTACGAAAGTTTCCCCGTGCGCGAGTTTGGTAAATTTCTCCTTCACTAGCAACATAATAAAAACCACTCAGGGCTTTACGAATCTGTCCTTCGATCCGTCTCATCTCCTTTTTCTTTTGAAAAATTAATTCAATCTACAAGCCGTGTACTATCTTTACAAACATTTCTAAAATCATCTTACAATTCAGCTTTATTGTAGCATACTTCAAATCTAATTTCAGTACAAATAACCTAAAAACCTTTCCTAAAGAATTTAGGAAAGGTTTTTTCTACGGTACTGAGATTGTTTCAGCCTTTTGAACATTTTTCGTGACTGCTGAATTACCGTTACGTTGGACTTCAATGGTGGCAGATTCTCCTTTGATAATCGTTACTGAGACAGACTGTTCCATTGAGGGGGTATTTTTGTCTAATTTAAAGTCTAAAGCTCGTGTTGAAGTTGCGTTTTTTGCATCTTTCAGCATCACTGTAATCGTATCTTGTTGATCACCTGAACCAGTAAATTTAGCAGATATCGTCACATCAAAGCTTGTCTCTTCATTTTCTGGTCCCTTTGAAACATAGACTGTTACATTACTGCCAAGCTTTATAGAACCTGCTCCGGGATCTGTTCGAATAACTTTTCCCTTTTCAACATCATCTGAAAATTCTTGTTGCTCAGAATATTTTAAACCTAAATTGGAAATTGTACTTTCCGCCGTAGCTTTATCTTGACCAGATAAGTCATTTAGTGCCGCATATTCTGATCCTGAACTGACTTTTAAAGTAATTGTGTCTTTTGAAGTCAATCCTGTTCCACTGACAGGGTCTTGACTGATGACCTCGCCAGCTTCAATTGTCTCGCTATATTCATCTATCCGTTTGATTTGATCTATTGTAATCCCTAATTGCAACAGGCTTTGTTCAGCCTCATCATAGGTCATTTGAGAATAATCACCGATTTTTATTTTTTCAGGACCGTCTGAAACCTTAAAAGTAATCTCATCTTCTTTTGGATCAAGCTTGGTCCCGCTTTGAGGGGTTTGACTCAGAATTTGTCCTGCTGGAACTGTGTCGTCGTTGACTTTTTCAGAAACAATATTTTTTTCTAAAAAACCAATTTCCACTAGCTCTTGTGTTGCAGCATCAATCGTCTGACCTTTATAGCTTTTTATCGTAACCTTCTTAGTACCTGAGCTGATAAATAACCGTACAGAACGACTCTTTTTAATCATAGTACCCGCTTCAGGACTTGTCTTAACAACGTGACCCTTTTTTATCGTATCGCTCGGTACTTCTGATGTTTTACTATCAACGGTCAAATTTGCATTCTTTAACGCGGTTCGCGCTTCTGCTTCAGTCATATTCTCAACTTGAGGAATCGATATTTCAGCGGAACTGGTTAGCAGATACCCAACAACCCCGCCGATTCCCAACATCAGCAATAAGAAAATGATAATAAAGCGCTTCTTACCTTTTTTCTTTTTCGGCTTTTCTTCGGGTGCAGGCTGTTCTTCTTTAGGTTTTTCAGTCTGCATATCTTCTGGCTGAATTGGCGTCAATACTTTTGTCTCATCCAGCATCACCGTTGGTTGCCACGGCAATTCATTTGCCCGACCGGATGTTAATGCAGTTGAAAGATCCGCTGCCATTTCTTCGGCCGTCTTATAACGATCTGCCGGCTCCTTCGCAGTTGCGTGCATCACAATGTTCTCTAATGCTTGCGGCACTTCAGGATCAAAGCCTTTTACCGATGGCATTTCGTCTTGAAAATGCTTCAGTGCAATCGTTACGGCCGATTCACCGTCAAAAGGAACACTACCGGTGATCATCTCATACAAAATAATCCCCAAAGCATAAATATCCGATTGCTTTGTTGCCATACTGCCGCGGGCTTGCTCTGGTGATAGATAATGGACAGAACCTAACATAGAATTGGTTTGGGTCAGAGAGGTTTCAGATAAGGCGATCGCAATACCAAAATCCGCGATTTTTACCACGCCTGCCTGATCCATCAAAATATTTTGGGGCTTCAAGTCACGATGGATAATTCCATGTGCGTGAGCTAGGCTCACTGCAGATAGAATTTGTTCCATGATATCTACAATCTTGCCGTAAGGAATGTGCTGATGCATTTGAATATAGCGTTTCAAATCCATTCCCTTCACGTATTCCATAACCAAATACTGCATACCGCTTTCTTCGTCCACATCGTAAACACCGACGATATTGGGATGAACCATTTCAGTTGCTGCTAAAGCTTCCCGTTGAAAACGACGAATCGCAGTTTGATCATTTTGAAAATCGAAGCGTAATATTTTGATGGCAACATCACGATCCAAAATCAAATCGTGGGCCAAGAAGACGTTAGCCATACCGCCGCTACCGATATTGGCGATGACTTTATAACGTCCATTGACCAATTTGCCTATTTCGATCATGGACGAGCCTCCCCTTCAAAATGGATCAGCAAGACAGTGATGTTATCTGCACCACCAGCATCATTGGCCGCATTAATCAATTGTTTCGTCTTAGCTTCCAATGTTTGATCACTTTCCACGATTGCTAAAATATTTTCTTCACTAACCATATTAGTCAAGCCATCTGAGCACAGCAACAAATAATCGTTCTGATGACACTGATGCTTTGAAATATCTGTTTGGATCGTGCCAGCAATTCCTACCGAACGTGTCAGTACATTCTTTTGCGGATGGATTGCCGCCATTTCTGCAGTAATTTCTCCCGATTTCAGCAGCTCATTAACCAAGGAATGATCATCTGTCAATTGCTGCAACTGATTATTTTGAATCAAATAGGCTCGACTGTCACCGACATGAGCCAATACAAATTTTTCATCCAACAAGGCTGTACTGACGATTGTTGTTCCCATTCCTTGCATTTCAGGATGAGCAATCCCTTCTTGATAGATCGCTTCATTGACATTTTGAATTTCAGCTGAAAACCATTTAGCGGCTTCTTCAGGCTGCTCAATAGTTGAGGTCGACCAAGCAGCACCTAATCCGTCAACCGCCATTTTACTAGCAACATCGCCAGCCAAATGACCGCCCATGCCATCGGCTAATATCGCTAAATACATACCTGCTTGATTGGTAAAAACATTTGCATAGTCTTGATTCATATTGCGCCGCTTGCCGATGTCTGATTGAAATTGAATCTCCATCTTTTTGTCCACCTCATTTAGCTATTTTTTTCGCATTGCACAAATAAAGAAGCCGTCTGTCATAAACATTTCTGGGTATAAAACCAACATTTGTTCATGAACCGCTGGCTGTAATTTCATCTCTAAATCTAGTTCAATTTTTTCAAATTCTGGGTGAGCTGTTAAAAATTCAGCAACTACCATTTGGTTTTCTTCTTTCGCAATCGTACATGTACTGTATACCATAATTCCACCAGATTTCAATGTGGGAGCGCAATTCTTTAAAATTTCTAGTTGAATTTTAGGCAATTGAACAAAATCTTGTGGTTGTTTTTGGTATTTGATATCTGGCTTCCGCCGCATCAAGCCTAAACCTGAACAAGGCGCGTCCACTAAGATACGATCAAAAGTTTCTGGTTCGAAGGTTTCTGCCGCTTCACGAGCATCCATTTTTTTCGTCACGACGGTATCAGCTACACGTAATCGCTCCGCATTTTCACGAACCAGCTTTAGTTTGTGTTCATGAATATCCAGCGCTGTCACTGACCCCTCATCTTGTAATAATGCGGCAATATGAGTGGTCTTTCCCCCTGGAGCTGCGCAAGCATCCAACACTTTTTGTCCTGGTTTGATCTGCATTGCTTGAGCGACAAGCATCGAGCTTTCATCTTGAATCGTCAGCCAGCCATTTTGAAACAATTCACTACCAGCTAAAAAGCCTTTATCCGCTACAATGCCATAAGGCGATAATTCGCTGATACGTGCTTCAATACCATCTTCTTCCAAAGCCTCGATCGCCTCTGCACGTGTTAAAAAGCGTAAATCAATCCGAGCGCTGACACGGCTAGGTTCTAATAAAGACAGGCCTAATTTACGCGTCTCTTTCTCTCCGATTTCTGCAACAAATTTTTCTGTCAGAAACTTAGGCAAACTGATTTCAGTTGCTAATCGCTCAATTGGATCTTGGATCAGATCTAACGAAGGTGCTCCTTCGCGTTGAAATGAGCGTAAAACGCCGTTAACGAATTTCCCTGTACCAGGATTCCCTTTAGCTTTAGCGATTTCCACCGCCTCATTGATAATCGCATGGTCGGGAACGCGATCTAAATAAAGCATTTGATAGATAGATAACTGCAATAAGCTTCTGACCCATGGATCAACTTTTTTTGCTTTTTTGATAAAAGGTTCGATATTATACGCTAACAACAGCTGGCGACTAACAGTGCCGTATACAAGCTCTGTCAAGAGTGCTGTATCTTTACCGTCGACTTGGTTCTTTTGAATCAGTTCATTCAATAATAAATTCGAATAGGCGCCACCACGATTGATCCGCTCGATTGCTTCTAAAGCGGTGAAACGAACGGAGCGTAATAATTTCTTTGGAATCTTTGCCATTAGCCCACCTGCTGCCCTTCAGCAATTGCTTGGCCGCTGCCATTTAAAAAGGCTTGGATCGATTGTTTAGCTTTGCCGGCAGGTTGTAGCTCGTCGATTGCTAGCACCGTTCCTTCACCGCATGCGATATGTAATGCTTTTTTGGTGCGAGAAACAATTGTCCCTGGAGCAGCAGTAGTTGTTTCTTCTAATGGAGTAGCGTGGAAAATCTTCCAGCGTGCACCTTCATAGGTTGTAAATGCCACAGGCCATGGATGCATTCCACGAACCTGATTATCAACTGCTTCTGCTGTTTTTTTCCAATCAATCGCTTCTTGTTCACGACTGATATTTGGAGAAAACGTTGCTTCCTCTTCATTTTGTGGTGTAGGCTTCAATTCGCCAGAGATAATCTTCGGCAAGGTCTCTAACAAAAGCTCTTTACCTACTTGGCTAAGTTTTTCAAACATTGTCCCCACATCATCTTGTTTTGTGATAGCAATTTTTCGCTGGCTGAAAATTCCACCAGCGTCCATTTTTTTGATCATTTCCATGATGGTTACACCCGTTTCGGCTTCGCCTTCCATGATCGCATAATGTACTGGTGCGCCGCCGCGATATTTCGGTAGTAATGAGGCATGAACATTGATTGCGCCTAATTTGGGAACTTGTAATAATTTTTCCGGTAAAAATTGTCCAAAAGCGGCCGTAATCAATAAGTCAGGCGCCAATTCTTTAATCTTCTCCATTTCAGGCGAGCCACTAATTTTTTCTGGCTGGAGAACTAATAGATTATGCTTCAGCGCAGCTTCCTTTACTGGTGTAGGGGTGATAATCTTTTTTCGTCCAACCGGTCGATCAGGCTGTGTGACTACTGCTGCTACATCATAACCGGCTTCAATCAAACTTTCTAAAATAGGGACTGAAAAAGCGGGTGTTCCCATAAATACAATTTTAGTCATTGACATGTTCCTCCATATAACGTTCTAAGTCTTCTGGTTTAATCACTTCAATCACTTGATTGATAAACAATTTTCCATCTAAATGATCGATCTCGTGTTGAAAGGCTCTAGCTAAATATCCATAAGCTGTAACTTCCATCTCTGAGCCTTCGCGGTCATAATAACGAACAGTTACTTCATCCGCTCGTTCCACAGTTCCGTATGTCTCTGGAATTGAAAGGCAACCCTCTACATCAATATTAGTTCCCTTGTGCTCGATGATCTCAGGATTAATAAAATCAAAGCGGTCTCCTTCTTCCACTTCTACCACTGCAAGACGCAGATTTTTACCAATTTGTGGTGCTGCAAGCCCAATACCATCGTGAGCTACCATTGTCTCATACATATCGTCTAACAAATTGACAATCTCGTCAGTGATATATTCAATGGGTTCTGCTTTTTTATTTAAGCGTTCATCAGGGTGAATAATAATAGGGTAACGCATAAATTGCTCCTTTCCTGCCTTAAATAAAATACATAGGTTCGTTATCAATAGCGATCAACAAACCTTGACGCTGATCTTTTTGACTCACCTGTAAAATATCTTCTAAGGTTGCTTGTAGTTTCGGTTCATTTTTATATTTGATGATCAGTTGATAATAATAGCGGTTTTTAATCCGCAAGATTGCTCCTGGTGTCGGTCCTAGAAGAATGCTTTGCGGGCTTAGCTGTTTGCGCAATTGTTCTGCTAATTGGAAAGCTTTTTGCGCAGCTCGCATCTCTTCTTGATGAGAGACTGTTACTTTAACTGTGTAATAGTATGGTGGATAATCCGTCTGATGACGAATTCGCATTTCTTGTTGAAAAAAGCTTTCATAATCATGATGTTGAGCAAGTTGGATCGTGTAATGATCTGGATTAAAGGTCTGGATAATGACCTCCCCGGCCTTTTCTCCACGCCCCGCTCTGCCGCTGACCTGGGTCAGCAATTGAAACGTTCGTTCGCTAGAGCGGAAATCCGGCAGATTCAAGGCAGTGTCAGCATTCAATACGCCAACAAGTGTTACGTTCGGAAAATCCAATCCTTTTGCAATCATCTGTGTGCCTAATAAAATATCCGCTTCATGATCACCGAAGGCCGTCAATATCTTTTCATGGGCTCCTTTGCGTCGAGTCGTATCCACATCCATCCGTAAAACTCGCGCTTCTGGAATTAACTCTTCTAATTCCTCTTGAACCTTCTCTGTACCTGTTCCAAAGTAACGAATCTTATCCTTTCCGCACTCTGGACAGCGACGAGGAATTCCTTCCTCGTGTCCGCAATAATGACAACGCATTGTCTTTGTGTCCATATGCAAGGTCAAAGAGATATCACAATTTGGACAAGGCAAGACGAAGCCGCAGTCACGACACATAACAAATGAAGAGTATCCGCGACGATTCAGCAACAGTACGCTTTGTTCGCCTCTGGCTAAACGGTCACGTAGTTTCTCCTCTAGCTTTTCAGAAAAGGAAGAGTTCAATCGTCGCTGCATTTCTTCACGCATATCAACAATTTCGACGGCTGGTAATGATGCGTGTGCATTTGCACGTTCATTCAGCTTTAATAACTGATAAACACCCTTCTGCCCTCGCGCCCGAGATTCTAAAGAAGGGGTTGCACTCCCTAAAACAACTGGACAATCATGGTATTTCCCACGCCAAATCGCTAGATCACGCGCATGATAACGGGGAGATTCATCTTGTTTGTAGCTAGTCTCGTGCTCTTCATCAATGATGATTACACCTAAATTTTCTAATGGTGCAAAAATGGCTGAACGAGCACCCACTACCACATGAGCTTCTCCACGTTCTAACTTACGCCATTCATCGTATTTTTCTCCTTGCGACAAACCACTATGTAAAACGGCTACTTCACTGCCGAACCGTGCCTTAAAGCGTGTTGCCATTTGCGGCGTCAATGAAATCTCTGGTACCAGCATCATAGCTGTCTGACCATTTGCCAGTACATCTTGAATGACCTGCAAGTAGACCTCTGTCTTGCCGCTGCCAGTTACTCCCTCTAATAAGAAAACCTGATGTTCATGGTTAGCGCTTTTTTGACTGATCGCCTCATAAGCGGTTCTTTGTTCGTCGTTCAAATCTAGTGGCGAAGTTGGGCTAATTTCTCTTTCGGCATAAGGATCTCGGTATTTCTCAATCGCTACAAATTCCAGCCAGCCCTTTTTCTCAGCTTGGTTCAGATTGGCTAATGTAAAATCCTCCGCCTTCATTTGTTTCACAGCTATTAGTTCTTCATCGTCCAACTCTGCTAAAAAATCTAACAGTTGTTCTTGCTTATAGGAATTTTTCCGTAACTCGGCTTTTAAACTCTCTAAATTTTCCAGCGCAAAATTTCGCTTAATATAGCGTTCCGTTTTTACTTTGTTTTTTGTATGAACTTCATAGCGTAATTCAATGATACCTTGTTCACGCAATATTGCTAGTTCCTTTAACCAGCCTTGTGCTTCTGCTTCTTCCCAAGTAAGGGAATCGGCTTCACCAAAATACTTTGCTCTGACAGCAGCGTCATCTGTTACAAGAAACAAACGTTTTTGATAATCTGCCTTCATTACGCTAGGCAGCATGGTTTGTAAGCACGTCACTTTGAAAGCAAAGGTCGTCTCTTTCATGTAATCCGCCAATGCCAATAACTCTTTGTTTAAAACGGGAGTTAAGTCTAACGCTCGGATAATCGGTTTCAAATTGTCAGGCAATGGTTCAGATGCAGTCTCAAAGCCAACCACAAATCCTTGAACATGGCGTGATCCGAAACCGACCTCTACCCGCATTCCAACTTCTACCGCTAATTGAGGCGGGATCAAGTAACTAAATGGCTGATCTGTTTGCATCGCCGGTACATCTACGATCACTTGTGCTAATTTCATTCTTTCCGCCTCCATTCTTAAATATTGTACTCGATTTTAACGACAAACACCTAAATTAATGAAACTATGTAAGGAAAACTTTGACACAAAAAAGAAGGGACTGCGCCAAATTATTTGGTACAATCCCATTTACGCTTCGTCAGCAAAAGAATCTTTGCCTAGTTTTGTTCGTTGCGAATCCGTGCTTCTAGATCGCGTTGATCGCGTTCACGTTGCAAATGGCGTTCTTCTTCTTCCATTTTTAAACGTTCCCGTTTGATTTCTGGATGCGGATCATTAATGACCGTGCCAGCATCAATTTCTTCTAAGGCTTGTCCAACACTTTTTACTGATTCAAATGAATCTAAGGTTGGTTGCGCCCCTGCATCTAATTCATGGGCGCGTTTGCTGGCTAAGATAACTAAAGAATATTTTGAATTTACATGGTCTAACAACGTATCAATTGAAGGTTTTAACATCATAAGCTTATATCTCCTTTAACATTTTAATATATTTACCAATCACTCGGTCAACTCGGTAATGTTCACTGACGATGATATCCTTGATTCGATCGACAGCATTTTGTACTTGATCATTGACGACCGCATAATCATAGAGGGCCATCATTTCGATTTCTTGGCGCGCAACACGCATCCGTTCTTCGATCACTTCAGGGCTATCGGTACCTCGTCCAACGATCCGCGCTTTTAATTCTGCCAGATCTGGCGGCGTTAAGAAAATAAAGACACCATCTGGTACTTTTTCTTTTACCTGCTGGGCACCTTGGACTTCGATCTCTAGAAAGACATCTTTTCCTTCATCCAATGTTTTGTTTACATAAGTAAGGGGCGTACCATAATAATTTCCAACATATTCAGCATATTCCAGCATCTCGCCCGCTTCGATCATCGCTTCAAATTCTTCTTTCGTGCGGAAATAATAATCGACGCCGTCTACTTCTCCTTTTCGCATTGGACGGGTGGTCATTGAGACGGAGTATTCGAACTCATTATCGTCTCTTTCAAAAATGGCTTTTCTGACCGTTCCTTTTCCAACTCCGGAAGGTCCCGATAATACAATCAACAGTCCTCGTTCAGACATACTAACGCCCTTTCATGCTCTTTTTCGCTAACGCCTATTGTGCACTTTTTTTGTGAAAATTTCAAGAGGCATCGTTAAGCTGCTCCATATTTCTTATAGAATCCCTCAAAACTATTCAACATTTTGGATTTGTTCTCGAATTTTTTCTAAAATCGTTTTTAATTGAACTACAATATCCTTAATCTGGATCGGGCTGGATTTTGAACCAATCGTGTTGACTTCTCGATTCATTTCTTGCAACAAGAAATCTAGCTCTCGACCAACAGGTTCGGTCGCTTGCAACAGTTTCGCTAATTTTTCTATATGAATACTCAAACGATCCAATTCTTCATGAATATCGCCTCGTTCCAATAAAATCGCTAGTTCGGTTAATAAGCGATCTTGGTCGACAGTGTTTCCCAAATATTCCTCTAATTTTGCTTGGTATCGTTGCTGAAAATCTGCTTCATATTCATTCACAAATCCACTTAACTCTACTACTAAGGCCTGGACCTTACTGCCATAGTCTACTAAAACTTTTTGAATACCTGCCCCTTCAGATTCACGACTAGCTGCTAATTGAGTAAATGCTTCATTAGCTACTGCTTGGACTAATTCCTCCAGCGTATCTTCTTCTGTGGGCTGGTCAATCAACGTCACAAAATCACTTTGTTCCATCGCCTTAACTAGGACTTGCTCCACCGGGAAATCAACGATTCCAAAATGTTCCTTTCCACCATTTTGCAACTCTGTCACCAACTGCTGCAGCAGCGGCCAATCAACTGAAATCTGCTTGTTTCCACTTTTTAACGGGGTTAAGTTAATGAATACATCGACGCGTCCTCGTTGGATTTTTTCTTTCGCGATCTTACGAATTAGGGATTCAAAAGGGTTTAATTCCTTGGGCATTCGAATCTGCAGATCTAAAAAACGATTATTGACGCTTTTTAGTTCAATAGTTAATTCATAAGCATCATTGGTTTGCACAGCTTGCCCATAACCGGTCATACTCTTCATATTATCTGATCCCTTCTTGATTACATCTTATTTAGCGTTTCCTTCAAGGCAGCAAATTCTTCATTACTTAATGTTACACCTTTACCCATTTTTTCATGATTGGGAGCCCAGTCCCGTAAATCAAATTTCGGCGGCCGTTCATTCCAGCTCACCAAATTCAGTTCCTTGCGCCAGCCCTTCGGATTTTCCGATAGTACCGCGATTTCTTCGACGATTTCATAATTAAACTCTGCCATTATAGTTCCTCCTAATATATAACTAAAAATTACTTATCATTGTACAAATCATTAATAAGATAGCCATTTCGCATGTATTTTAAAAAAACTGCCAGCATGGTAGGTATCGGCCAACGGCGATAAAACTTCTCGAGAGAACCTTGTAGCTGATAAATTTGTAAAACTTGATAATAAGTAGAAAAAATATTGTGATTCTCAATAAAATCTTCAATTTGCTCTTGAACTGAAAAATTGGCATTCAATTTGATCGGCATCTCAAATTGCCGCAGGATAGTCTCGATAAATTCCTGTGGCGTAAAAACACGAACTGGCGAAACATTTACCCAATAGGCAAAAAATTCCATGAATGCCAAACTAAGCAATTCGATCGGAATATTTTGTTGAAAAAACTTTTTCAGTTCTGGATAAAGAGTAGCTCTATTGACTGCGATTTCCGTTTTGAGATAACGTAAAAACTTCTTAGTTATTCTTTCAAAATCTACGTTACGACTAAAAAAGTAGCGATATCCCTGCAATTCGCCCAGTGCTCGTTTGGTCTCCAAATAGCCCAAGTCAATATTTTCCGAAGAACGCGCACTCTGAAACAACAACAAATCCCCCAAACTCCAAGGGCTTGCCAAAGACAGTTCAGCAATCTCATTTGGTAGTCGATACTTCTTGTCCAAGCCCGGACCATGAACATCTACTATGATCACTTCCGTTATCGGTTTTTGCAAGGCAATATCCACTGGCAAATTATTGCGGTAGCCGCCATCCACATAAAATTCATTCTTTATT
Source organism: Enterococcus sp. DIV0187 (assembly GCF_051713785.1). Lineage (NCBI taxonomy): Bacteria > Bacillati > Bacillota > Bacilli > Lactobacillales > Enterococcaceae > Enterococcus > Enterococcus sp. DIV0187. The sequence goes on along the minus strand of NZ_JBIOQO010000001.1, from coordinate 3,243,052 downwards.
TTAGCCATTGTCATCATAGGGAAAAAGGAAGCGGATGCCAGCAACCAATCAATCATCTCCTCTTCACGGCACTCGTTAAGGGAAACAACCACTTCTTGAAAAGCGGGAACCTTAGTCGTGACAATATAAAAAGGACAACCTTCTTGAATACTCTGAACATCCAGCCGCTCTTCCAATAAGCGCCTAAGTGGTTCTGAAGAAATGCCGCGTTGCCGTAAAGAGGTTCGAACAAACGTCCGCAGCTGATCCACCTGCGCCGAAAAATCCAGCTCTTCCACTTCCTTGAAGGTAATGTCTAATACCTTATCGGTCTCGATTTCCTCCCATAGTGCTAAGGCTTGGTTATAATCTCCTTGGGCAATCAGTGCCCCATTTAATCCTCCGACTGAGGTTCCTGTAATCACTTCAAATTGAATGTTCTTTTCCAATAATGCTTTCCAAACGCCAATTTGATAAGCGCCGCGTGCCCCGCCGCCACCTAATACAAGTCCAGTATGATAAACCATTTCTTTTTGCCAAACACCGTTATTCGGTTGATAACCTTGGGCAATCAGCCACTGTTGAAGAATCAGGTTTGCTTCAATCTTTATCTGCAATTTCTGTTTGAACTTTTGGCGTGCGGCATTTTCCAGCATCACAAAAGCTGTCTGCCAGTTCAGTTCTGTTGAAATCAATAGATTTTTGATCCGCCAACTATCACTCTCATCCATTTTATCTACCAGCAGCCAATGTGACTTGCATTGTATCCAATAGCCTTCACCGCGTTTTACAGCTGCTAAAAAAGCCGACCGACCTTGACTATGAGAGGCATAAAATGGAAAGAGCAGCTGCATTTGTTGGAATCTCCCCCAAAATGCTAAGACATCCGACATGTAAATTCGCTTTAGCTCCATCGCGTCCTCCCTTCTGTTTATCGTTAATTAACGGCATATATTTCTTTCAGTATAGCAGAAATTTTCTAGTAACAAAAAACCTCAAGGCGAGCCTTGAAGCTTTCTGATAAAGGTTTATTCCACAAACTAACTATTCAAGGTGTTTAATAGGTGCGCTGTTCCATTTCGAACGCCTTACGCATCGTATTAGTAGCATTGTCAACTGGCGTCATAGCTACTAGATCTCCTTGAACGATGATGCGAGTAACTCCTTCAATTTCACCACAGGTTATCAAGGTAACCTGCTGTTTATCTGGCTGCACATCCAGATATTTTACTTCTGTCGGCTGTACTCGAACTTTTAACGTCGTCTTATAGGTATAGATATTATGCAAATCAGTCAAATAAATCAAATCGCCCTCTTTGACGCTTTCAAGAGGTGTAAATAACAATCCTGGACGATCTGCTCGGTGACTCGCCAAGGCATAATTACCTTCGCCAAGCTTTTGATCTGGAGACAATGTCCCTGCTCCGTAAAGCAGCACCTCATTAGATAAGCCCTTGAAAATCGGCAGGTTAATCTCCACTGATGGGATGGCAATTCCGCCGATCACTGGTAAGCGTTTATTACTTAATTGCGCCTGCAATACCGCTTCAGTGCTTGCCGGTTCTACCGCATCAAAATCAAAGGATGCTTCTTTTTCCATGTTTTTATCAATTTCATTTCGATCCATTTTCGCTACGGCATACCGCTCACCATTATATTGCATCAAAAAATATTTGATTTGATTGTTAAAAATCAAAGCCAAGCCTACTAACAATAATAAGAAAAGAAAAATATTTATTAGCCAATTTCTTTTTTTCTTCATCACATGCCTCCTGCATTCTTGCGCTAATCATATCATACCCTATTAAATCTCGTGATACTACTTTCACTTAATAGAAAAAATTTAAAAAAATGAAATAAACAGATGGTAGATTCGTTATTTATTAAAATGATTTTATATGTTAAAAAGGTGCTTTAATGTTGCAGTTATTAAGGGGTTTGTAATCAAATTTTAAAATAAAAGATACGAGCTTTTTTTTATTATTGAGTTAAAATGATTGTGACGACTATTAGAAAGGGTGAAAATTTGTGCCAGAAACGTTATTTGCTTATATTGATTCCACAAGTAATGCTGTGCTCTCAAAAGGTTTTTCACCCAGCGATTTTGTTGATGGAATCGTTCATCAGCCGAAACATTTGTTATTGCTAGATCCAGTCGCAGAAGCTGGAGAATACGAGCCCCATACAGGTTTGAAAATCGTTAATAGTCCTGATCAAGTCCAACAATTTTTTAACAACAAGGTATTCACACATTCAAAAGGAATTAAGTGGATTGATTTTAATGATTACGCAATGTTGAAGGAACTAACTCCATTAGAAATTTCTGAACTACTATATTTTGGGCATATGCGAACACATCTGCATTCACCCTTTTTTTATAAATTACAAAATAATTTCGTCTATTTTAATTTGGGAAACGAAACGATGCGTGTATATTATCGCTACCTGGATGAATTCTATCGTATCTTAGCTAGTAAGTTGACTCGAATCGTCTTAGAAAAAGTTAACGATCGCCGATCTTTTTTCCGCAAAGGCTCTTCAGTTGCTCCCTTAGATGGCGAACTGTTGAAGGAATTATATCCGATCCTACAAGAAGGTGCAATTTTTTGCCTCAGTCAATCTGAAATGAAAAATCGCGTTTACAGCATCCCAATATTCTTATCCGATGAAAAAGGTTGGCGCCGCAGTCCTAAAAACTACAAAAAGGAACAACAGATCGCGGAAATCACTTACGACACTGCCAAACAGCTTTGGACACTAGACATTGAGAATGATGATCCAGTCTTTTCATTCCGATAAAAAAGCATTTGCCTACACAGGACAAATGCTTTTTTTTGCTATCTATTAATGACTTTGTTTTTGAATTAAATGGCGGTCCTTCGGCAAATACAATTGCGGTGCCTTTTCTGCGACCACAACTGCGACAATAGCCGTCACAACGGCGGTTGCTAAACCGCTAACTCCATTCATAACAAGAGAAAAGATCCATGGATTCATTCCCCATAAAGCATAACTTCCCCAAAACACCACGCCAGCGATGAAATGCCAGAAAAATCGTGCTCCTGTTCCGATAAAGGTTCCGAAAACAATATTCCTTCGCACGCTCCCCATATCCCGCTCACTCAAAGCTTTTTGAACCTTTTTCGCATATAATCCAGCAAAACCGGCAAAGGTAAACGCGATTGGATACTCGATTAATACTTGAACAACGCTGAGATAAACAACCTGACTCGCTGGAAAATGCAAGATTCCCCAAATGAAAGCTGCCATCAGCGCGGGCTTCAACCCACGGCGCAGAGCAAACAATGTCAGTGGGATCATTCCCAGTGAAATCGTGAAGCTGCTGCCGATAGTGGTCGGTATAAAAGATAATACCAACGCTAAGGCTGCCACCACTGTTCCTTCCACTAAAATTCTTGTCTTATACATAAAAAACTCCTCCTTTTGAACATACAGTCCACAAAGGAGAAGTAAATATCTTTACTTCATCACAATTCCTACGCTCGAATAACCGAAACAGGTACTAGGGTTTAGAGTAATCTCAATCTCAGCCCGAGGGCTCCCCTTTGCGACAGTATTATTCTATTTTCTAGTACATCCAGAGTATAACAGATGTCTGTTTGCTCGTAAATGTATAAAATACTTTTATCGGGAAATACTTTCTTGATCCCCACTTGGTGATAAGGTCGTCACCTTTTTGATCCGATCAATCGTCAACATCACCAATTGATTATCTTGAGTACGGATAACGATAGAATCATTAGTCACCGCTTTAGGCAGCCAACCAGAGATTGTTTGAAATTTTTCTTCGTTGTTTTCATCCTGAACTTGAATGACTACTAAACTATTCTGTAGAGATGCCATTTTCAGTTTGAGAAAAATATTCTCATTGGCCTGCTCTTGAGCACGTTTTTCAGCAGAATCATTCAAAAAATCCGAGATGAAACGATACGACGAATTTGAAAACAGCTTGATTAAATTCTTCTTGGGCTTCTCGTTTTTAGTCATTCAGCTTCCTCCTATCAAGAGCATGGTTACGTAGTTTGATTTTACTTAAATTCAAACGAAAAAACAAGGAATCTAATCCATTTCAAAAAAAGTTAACCATTCGTTTAAACCTTTCTGAATTAAATCATAGGTTTCTTCAAAATTCCCTGTATACCACGGATCGGGAATTCCTTCGCCTGTGCAGCCCGGAACACGATCTAAATAAAGATAAATCTTGTCTTCAGTTCCTGCTGGCGCCATCGCTTGCAGGTCACTGACATTTTCTTGATCCATCCCAATAATGTAATCAGTATCATAAAAATCTTCCTTCGTCACTTGACGCGCACGCATTCCTTTGGCCGAAATGTGGTGCTGCGCTAGTATTTTTTGTGTTCCAGGATGAGGTGGATTTCCCACTTCCCAGCGACTCGTAGCTGCCGAATCAACGTCAAAATCAGTCACATGTTTTGTTTTAAAGGCATCGCGAAAAATTGCTTCTGCCATAGGTGAGCGGCAAATATTTCCCATACAAACGAATAGAATCTTTTTCATGTCATACCTCCTGTGCTATAGTCAATTTATCGAAATGAAATGAGGGATTGTAAATGAGTAAAATTTATCTTTCCGCCAAACTGCCAGAGCTTGGCACAAACTTATTAAAAAAAGCCGGACTTGATTATCAAGTCTATGAAGGCGTCGGATTAATTTCAAAAAAGGAACTTATCAAAAATATTTCTGACTGTGAAGTATTGATTTGTCCCCTATCAACACAGGTGGATCGCGAAGTCATTGATGCTGCACCTGAATTGAAATTGATTGCCAATTTTGGGGCCGGCTTTAACAATATCGACAGTGCCTATGCGAAGGAGAAAAAAATCTATGTAACAAATACACCCGTGGTCTCCACCAACGCAACCGCAGAATTAACAGCTGGTTTGATTATCAGCTTATCTCGTCGAATCGTCGAAGGAGATCGCTTGATGCACGATCAAGGCTTCGATGGCTGGGCACCGCTCTTTTTCTTAGGCCATGAATTAAAGAATAAAACATTAGGAATCATCGGCATGGGACAAATCGGACAAGCCTTAGCCCGTATGATGAACGCATTTGGGATGAAAATCCTCTATACTCAGCGCCGACCATTGACTCCTGAGCTGGAGAAAAAATTGCAGGCAACCTATGCTTCTCAAGCCGAGGTAATTCAGCAGGCTGATGTTTTGACTCTGCATGCACCGTTAACAGAAGAGACCCATCATCTGCTGACAAATGAAGCATTTGAGCAAATGAAAGACACTGCCTTCCTGATCAATGCAGCACGCGGTCCATTAATTGATGAAGCAGCCTTGCTTCAAGCCTTGAAAAATCATCAAATTGCCGGGGCAGCTTTGGATGTCTACGAGTTCGAGCCACAGGTCACTAAAGGTTTGGAAAAATTGTCCAATGTCATCTTGACGCCTCACATTGGCAACGCCAGCGTAGAAGCTCGGGATCAGATGGCTGAGATCGTGGCAAACAATGCCATCGCTATCGAAAAACACGAATCAATCAAACACATCGTCAATGGACTGGACTGAGCTTAACGCTCATTCCAGTCTTTTTCATACAAGCGATAGGCAAAAAATTCGATATCCTTTGCAAAGCGAAACAACTGTGCCGCAATAGTAATCGGCGGCTGATTCGCCCCTGCTAACAACCAATCAGTCAAAATACCGCCACAGCCGTGGGCTAAAAAGCGAGCATAAAATTCTTTGTCTGTCGGGGAAAGCTCCCCTTCCCGATCAACCTCATCGAACAGACGAACAAATAGACGCTGCGCCAGCTCATTGAACTCTTTTGTTAATACTTCTGGCTTTGCCTTTACGGTATTCAAATAAAATTGATGACAAAGCTGCATCTTTTTTAACATTTTAAGAACGGATTCTTCCCAATTCGTCAATGCTAGCTCCTCAGAAATTAAATATTGCAGTCCTCGTTGATAATACGCGTAATGGAGCAGATCGTCCTTGTCTTTAAAATGATAATAAAATGTTTGGCGGTTCAGATTAGCCTTTTGACTGATATCTTGAACAGTGATTTTATCATAATTTTTTTCTTGGCATGCAGTAACTAGGGCTTGGACAAATGCTTCCTTGGTTGCTTTTCCTTCCGCCATTTTTTCACCTTCTATGTTTGATAAGGATAATTGAAATGTTCATACGCTAACGGTGTCGCCATGCGCCCCCGTTGTGTCCGTTTGATAAACCCCTTCTGGATCAAATAGGGTTCATACATATCTTCTACAGTCTCACGTTCTTCACCGATGTTGACTGCTAATGTGCTTAAGCCGATCGGTCCCCCATGATAAAGCTCGATCATCGTCTTCAGTAATTTCTGATCGACATAATCTAACCCTGCTTCATCCACCTGTAGTAATCCTAACGCCTGATCTGCAACAGTGCGATCAATTACGCCATCTGATTGAACCTGGGCAAAATCACGAATCCGTTTCAGCAAACGATTGGCGATCCGCGGGGTTCCCCGTGAGCGACGAGCGATCTCAATCGCTCCTTCTTCCACAATCTCCGTTTGAAAAATATCGGCTGACCGCAGAACGATTTCTCGCAAATCATCCTCTTCGTAATACTCCATATGAGAAATAATCCCAAATCGATCTCGTAGTGGCGCCGACAACATCCCTGCACGTGTCGTCGCGCCAACTAAAGTAAAAGGCGGCAAAGGAAAATGTACGGGATGAGCGGTTGGACCTTGCCCCACCATGATATCCACATAATAATCCTCCATCGCTGAATACAGTGTTTCTTCGGCAACCCGCGGCAAACGGTGAATCTCATCGATAAATAAGACATCCCCAGGCTCCAACTCATTCAAAATCGCAACTAAATCACCCGGTCGTTCGATCGCTGGTCCGCTGGTAGAGCGAATCTGCACATCCATCTCATTGGCGATCACCATCGCCATCGTTGTTTTCCCTAAACCGGGAGGTCCATAAAGCAAGACATGATCTAAGGCTTCCTGACGGTTTTTAGCCGCTTCGATGTAGATTGATAGCTCTTGTTTGACCTTATCTTGTCCGATATATTGTGCGAGATAACGAGGACGCAACGATTTTTCTAAACTTTTATCACTCTCATCCGCATCAGGCGAGAGTAAACGTTCTTCATCCATCACTTTTCCTCCAATTTTCTTTATTACATACTACAAGCATCATACTTTATTTAAGAGCTAACTCAGTAATAAAGTTGATTTTTGCATACCATTCCACTAATCGTGCAAAAGCCACGAGACGGAAGTGGTACTACTTCTTCATCATTAACTTCAATGCTGCCCGTAAATAATCGTCGGTATTTTGTAGACTTTCTTTTTCCAGTACTTTTTCAACCTTCTTGATTTCCTTCGGACTGTAGCCTAACGCCTGCAAAGCTTCCATCGCTTCAGCAAGTGCTGTATCGTCGTTGCCTTCATAAAATAGCGACATTGGATCTTCAACTAATTCGGTTAATTTACCTTTGAGATCCAAGACCATTTGCTGTGCGGTCTTCTTGCCGACACCTGGGAATTTCGTTAAATAGGTCACATCACCGGCTTCGATCGCTTGAATCAATCCCTGATGGTCCTCATTTGCCATAATCGCCAATCCGCTTTTTGGTCCAATTCCCGAAACGGACAACAAACGTAAAAACAGCTCTTTTTCGGCCAACGTTTCAAAACCGTATAATAAATGAGCATCCTCGCGAATGATCTGCTGCACATAGATCGTGACGGACTGCTCCATTTTGCTGCTGTAGCGGTAAGGATTGCCTATCGCGATTTGATAGCCGATCCCATTCACATCCAACACCACATAGCTGGGACTGATGAAGGTCAAACGACCCGTAATATACTCGTACATAATTGTTCCTTTCTTTGGTTAAGAAAACTGCTTTTCGACAAAAAACTGCCGCTCGTTTCCATTATTTTTTCGTATCGGCAGGCTACCGATAAACTGCACATATGTTCTCATTATTCTAGCACAAAAATCAGCGGTTAAAAACTCTTACCGCCGAATCCTTGTAATAACCTTAATAGAGCAAAATAATCTGCCATATGCAATTCCTGTGTGATCGTTAAAGTTGGCACCTCATCATCCTCATAAATCAGGCTGGTCGTTAGGCAAACATCACTGTCAGTCAATGTTTTTGCAAATACAACTTGGAAATCATTTGCTAAAAACTGGTGTAAATCTTCCTTCAAAAGCGTTTCTTCAAATTCCGGCAGATCAGTCTGGAGAAAAATCCTCAACACAGGCTGCATCGTTAATTCCGGTAAACGTCGCAAGACCGATAGATAACGTCCGAATAAAATGGATTCACTGCCACCCTGATCCGCTAAAAGCTCAGAAACAAACGCTGCAAGCTTTGGCTGTTGACGTGTAACCATCGTCCAAAAAGCTTTTCCATTGATATTAAAGCGAATCATAGGAAATAAATGATGGTACAAATGCCCGCTGATCAAATAATTCTCCGCATGTAACGCTTGAAATTTTTTCCAAGTCGCGTGGTCATTGATTTTCTTTTCCAAGAGCTGATCCATCGCTGCTACTTCCTCAAACACCAAAAATGGCGGTCTAGCCAATAAGCTATGGATTTTCTCTGCGATAGTGGGTACACGATAGTACTCCTCTCGTGTTAATAAATGTAAAAAAAGATTTCCTAGTGAGGCTTGCTTTCGAAAGTAAATAGGCATAATGGGTCTTAGTTGGCGAGCAAAATCATTAAAGAGCGGGTCATCATTTAAGACGCTTTGAGTGCTCGAAGTCTTTTCTAATGCGTGCTGCTGAACCTCTCGCAGCAAGTGAGCCGCTACCAAATATTCCAAACGCTGTGCTTTAATAGGATTCAACTCGACTCGAAAAAATTGCTGGATCTCTCGACTGATTTTTCTGATTGGTTCATGCTGCAGTAATGTGAAGGGCCAATTTTTACCACGAAACAAGCGCCAATAATAAACCGATAGATACATTCGTACAACCGATTCCGGTGCTTGGAAAAGTACCTCTCCTCGTTGAATGGTTAATTGCAACGGCAACAATTCTTTACTTAGTTCCTTTAATTTACGTCGGATCGTAGACTCGCTGCGGTATAATTTATCACTTAGCTCCTTGATTGTTCGAATATTTTCGATAATTAACAGATTAAGCAGGCGATAGGCTAACGAATGACGAATTAAATCGACCAAAAATTGATTTTCTTCCATCGTCTGAGCAGCAATCAACAGACGATAACTGTTTCCCTTTTTTTCAAATAGTGGCAATTCTGTTTCGGTGAATCGGTGATACTGTTTACTCAGTTCCGTCAGCAGACGCTGCACACTGCGAACATCCAATTTAAGCATCTCAGCTAATTCACTTTTCTTATACAGCTGATCATCATCCATCACTTCCAATAATCGGACGCTAAGATATACATCCTTTTCGTAATGTTGTAATTCCAGCGCTTTGATATACATAAAAAAACTCCTTCACGCTACATTTTAGCAAAAGAGCGCAAGGAGCTGGTACTAAAGACCTTCGAATAGACGAAATAAAATCGGCAGCAGCGCCACCGTTACTAACCCATTGACACAAATACATAAACCAGCAAGAATGCCCTCTAGTTCACCAATCTCGATCGCTCGACCGGTACCAATCGCGTGAGAGGTACTGCCTAAAGCGATGCCTTTTGCCACGGGACTTTGAATATTGAAAAGTTGAAAAACCTTTGTTCCAACTAAAGCCCCGAAAATCCCCGTCGAAACAACGATTGCTAAGGTCACTGGCGAAATGCCGCCCATCTGGCTAGACAGATCAACTGAGATCGCTGTGGTCACTGATTTTGGCAATAACGAAACGACAATCCCTTGTTTCAATGAAAATAAGCGACCGATTCCAACACTTAGTAAACAGTTAAGTACCACACCCACCAGTGTTCCTAAAATCACCGGCAAAAAATATTTCTTAAGCTTATCGAAATTTTGGTAAAGGGGCAAAGCTAACGCCACTGTCGCCGGTGTAATCATCATGGTAAATAAATTGCCGCCTATGTTGTACTCCTGATAGCTGATTCCGCTGAATTTCAACAAAATAATGATAATGACCACACTTGCGATCAAAGGATTGATGAAAGGGATGTTCACCTTACTCAACAATTTTTCCATCGCTAGATAGATAAGCAAAGTAAGTGCTAATCCAAAAAGCGGGTTACTCGCCAGCGCTGAAATCATCCGCTTCACCTCGCAGTTTCCCAACTTTTTCAACCAGTCGCGCCTTTTCTTCCTTGCTCTTCATGCTGATTCTTTCAACAAATTCCGCTGTTTTCCCGACAGCTACAAGTGAGACAAGAGAGCACAAAACAACTGCGCCTAACAGGATCGGCCACGTGTATTTAATGGCTCCGTAATATTGCATCAAACCGACACCAGCTGGTACAAATAAAATCGTCAAATGGTTTAACAGAAAGTTTGCTGTATCCTCAATTGCCGATGGCTTTAATAATTTGGTTTGGAAGGAAAGAAAGAGGAGCACAATACCGATGATACTTCCCGGAACAGGTAAATGAAGAAGCATCCGCAGACCTTCGCCAATAATAGAATAGAGAAATAACAGACTTAATTCTTTAAATAATTTCACAAATATCGCCTTTTCTAAAAATAGGATAGTTCCAGTATAGCGAAAAAAGATAGCTATTTTCTCCAAATTTTGTTGAAATTACATGCATTTTCTGAAAAGCGGACATCATTTGCAACTGAATATGGAAAAGGAAAAAACTAAGAAAATCACTAAAAGAAGAAATACAAAAAAATGCGCCGATTTCTCGGCACATTTTATTTAACAAGTTCCTTATATTGACCGTAGCCTGCTTCTTCCATCTCATCGACTGGAATAAAGCGCAATGCTGCGGAGTTGATGCAATAACGCAAACCGCCTTGATCTTGCGGCCCATCGTTAAACACGTGTCCTAGATGGGAATCGGCTTCTTTACTGCGGACCTCTACTCGATGCATGCCATGAGAAAAATCTGCCTTTTCAGCCACTCCACGCTTTTCGATCGGACGACTAAAAGCTGGCCAACCACATCCGGCGTCGTATTTGTCAGTAGAAGAAAATAAGGGCTCACCGCTGACGACATCAACATAAATGCCTTTTTGATAGAAATCATCATATTTTCCAGAAAATGGACGCTCTGTCGCGTTTTCCTGCGTCACTGCATATTCGATGGGTGAAAGTTTCTTTTTCAATTCTTCCTGCTCCATGGTTCTTCCCCGCTTTCATGATTACTTAGAACACGCTGAGCATACACCCGATGAGAAAAAGATACGAAGAATATGCTCATAGTGCGTGCTTTTACTGCGAAAAGGTAAAGAACACCGGATCGTAATCCGGTGTTCTCCTACATTCTATCTAATAGCTAAACTTCTTCAACATCTGATTCACCGCACCAACTGGAAAACCGACGATGCTGTAATAGTCGCCTTCGATCTTTTCAACGAAGACGCCGGCACCATTTTGGATACCGTATGCACCAGCTTTGTCTTTGTAGTCATCACTATCGAGATAGCGATTAATTTCTCCAGCGGTCAAAGGATAAAAGGTCACAGTAGCGGAAGTTAGTTTTTCCTCCAGTTGGTCTCCTTGACGAATTACCACGGAGGTATAGACTAAATGGCTGCCGCCGCTCATACTTTCCAGCATACCAAATGCTTCTTCTCGACTCTTAGGTTTGCCGAGGATTTGTTCACCCAGTACGACCACCGTATCACTGGCGATTACTAATGCTTCTGGGTGCTCAGCGGCGACCACTGCCGCTTTTTGCCGCGCCATCTCCATCACATAATCCTTTGGTGCGTACTGATCTTTGACTTCTTCATCAATATCAGCCGGTTGAACGGTGAAATCAGCCATCAGCCAGTGGAGTAATTCTTGTCTTCTTGGTGATTGCGAAGCTAAAATAACGGTCATAAATCTGCTCCTCTTTAGACTAGTGTGGGTCTTGAATTCGTTTGAACATATGCTCCATATCGCTGTTGCTAAAATGAATCAATACTGGACGACCATGGGGGCAGTTGAAAGGATTCTCGCATTGTGCGAGATCCGATAACAAAACGCGCGCTTGTGCTTCGTTCAAATGATGATTGGCTTTGATCGAGCGTTTGCAGCTCATCATGATGGCTGTTGCTTCACGGAATTTTTTGACGCTAACAGAGCCAGTAACTAAAAGCATATCGATCATTTCCCGAATGATACTTTCCTCTTGTCCGGCTGGATACCACGTCGGATGCGCTCGCACGATGAAGCTGTTAGGGCCAAACTCTTCTAAATAAATGCCGACTTCCTGCAATAGCTCCGTTTGTTCTTTTAGCTTGATGGCATCGTTGTTGGGATAATCCAAAACAAATGGCACCAGCAACTCCTGCAGATCATCAGAAACGTCGCCGATTTTTTCGCGGAAATATTCGTATTTGATCCGCTCTTGCGCCGCGTGCTGGTCAATGATATATAAGCCGTCTTTACTTTGGGCAAACAAATAGGTACCATGCATTTGACCGAAATATTCCAGCATCGGGAATCGTTCTTTGGGATGCTCGTTCTCCAGCTTTGTTATCGCCTGTTCAATCACTTTTTCACCAGATTGGGTACTTAGATCAAATTCAGGATGGTCAGCATTAGGCGCTTCTTCATAAACTTGCTCTTCTGTCGTGATCTCTTCTTCAATCAGTGGTTCAGGTGTTTCTTCCACGATCGCCGCTTTCTCTTGTTCTGTTTCAAGTGGAACCGTCATGGTTTTTTCAACGATTTCTTCCTTTAGTGGTACCGGTGTTTCGACTGGCTCTGGTTGTTTCGGTTCGACGTAAAAAATCCCCGTCTTAGGATCATAGTTCAAATCACTCTTTTTCTTTGGCTGTTCTTCTAACGGCAGGTCCAATTGTTCCGTGTGGATTTTTTCGACCTTGCGTTTGAAGCTGGGATTTTCACCGACATCAGGAATCAAATTGATCTGGCGCAGACTTTCAGCAACTCCGCGGCTGATCAGCTCCATCAATTCCTTTTCTTTGGATAAACGAACTTCCTGTTTGGTTGGATGTACATTTACATCGACTAACAGCGGGTCCATCGTAATCTCAAGCACCGCAATTGGGTATCGTCCCACCATCAATTTTGACTGATAACCATTAATGATCGCTTTGTTCAGTGCGAAGTTTTTTATGTAGCGGCCATTGATGATTACAGACAAATAATTGCGACTTGCACGCGTCACTTCTGGTAACGATACATAGCCATTCAACGTGAAATCCAAATCTTTCGCTTCGACCTTCAGCATTTTTTTCGCCGTGGCTACTCCATAGATACCAGCCAGAGTTTGTTTTAAATCTCCTGTACCACTGGTGCTCAGCATCTTGTGACCGTCATGGACGAGACGAAAGGCGATATTAGGATGGCTCAAGGCCATCCGATTGACAATATCCCCAATATTCGACAGTTCTGTTTGCAGCGACTTCACATATTTTAAACGCGCAGGCGTATTGAAAAACAGGTTTTCTACGGTGATTTTTGTTCCTGTCCGCAAGGAAGCTGGACGATGTTCTTCAATTTTTCCGCCTTTTAAGAAAAGGTAGGAACCCTGTGTTTCATCAGCAGTCGCCGTCTCCAAAGTCATCTCAGACACAGAGGCGATCGACGGTAATGCTTCCCCGCGGAACCCCAATGTCCGAATGCGAAATAAATCATCGCGGTTATGGATTTTACTTGTGGCATGACGTTTAAAGGCATTTTCAACATCGTCTTGATTGATGCCTTCGCCATTGTCTACGATCTGGATCTTTTTCAAGCCTGCTTCTTCGATCAAAATATCGATCTGTGTTGCTTTTGCGTCGATTGCGTTTTCAACCAATTCTTTGACGACTGAGGCAGGACGTTCGACGACTTCTCCTGCGGCGATCTGATTGGCTAAGCGTTCGGATAATTCTTGGATCTTTCCCATCGAATTCCCCCTTGTTTAAATCCGTTTTTGTAACTCGTATAGGAAGTTTAATGCTTCCATCGGGTTCATTTCAAGTAGATTGGCTTTCTTGATACTGTCGACTACACCAAGTTCAGCAGTTGACACCTCGCTAAATAACGAAAGCTGCTCGGTTTCTTCAACAATCTCCGCATTTTTTTGCACAGGCGCATCAGATTCTAAAGCGGATAGAATCGTCGCTGCGCGAGAAAGCAGATCGGTGGGCATCCCAGCGATTTTCGCGACATGAATCCCGTAGCTTTTATCTGCGGGTCCATCCATCAGCTTGTGCAGGAAGACGACTTCGCCGTTTTGCTCGACCGCGCCAACGTGAACATTTTTTAATTGAGGCAGGCTTTCTTCTAACACCGTCAACTCATGATAGTGGGTTGAAAATAGCGTTTTGGCCTTCACATTTTTATGGATATATTCAATAATCGCTTGTGCTAACGCCATCCCATCATACGTCGCTGTTCCGCGACCTAACTCATCAAAGAGAATCAAGCTGTTTGGTGTCGCATGACGCAGTGCTTGATTGGCCTCCATCATTTCTACCATGAAGGTTGATTGGCCGGCGATTAAGTCATCGCTGGCACCGATGCGGGTAAAGATTTGATCGAAAATCGGCAGTTCGGCACTTTCCGCTGGAACAAAACAGCCCATTTGCGCCATAATTACTGTCAAAGCAAGCTGACGCATGTAGGTGCTTTTACCGGACATATTCGGTCCAGTAATCAGCAGGAGCATCTCATCAGGACTCATGTGAACACTATTTGGAATATATTCCTGATGTCCCAGAACCTTTTCCACGACCGGATGGCGACCTTCTTTGATTTGCAGGTTATGTGTCCCAACCTCCATCGTCGGCTGTACATACTGATAACGTTCACTGACAGTCGCAAAGCTTTGCAAGACATCTGTCGCACTCAAGCTTTTTGCAAGTTTCTGCAAGCGGGTAATGGCTTTTTTAACTTCATTTCGGACTTCTAAGAAAAGATTGTATTCAAGCGCAACAGATTTTTCTTCGGCTTCCAAAATCAAGGTCTCTAATTTTTTCAGCTCTGGTGTGATGAAGCGCTCCGCATTAGCTAGGGTCTGTTTACGTTCATACTTGCCCTCTTCTAAGTTAGCAAGATTGGATTTCGTAATTTCAATGTAATAACCAAATACGCGATTGTAGCCGACTTTTAGTGTTTTAATTCCAGTAGCTTCACGTTCACGTGCTTCTAATTCTGCCAACCACGTTTTCCCGTTGGTCATAGCCTCACGGTACTGATCCAACTGCTCGTTGTAGCCATCCTTAATGACATTGCCTTCAGTAATTTGCAGCGGCGCTTCGTCCTTGATCGCTTTTTCAATCAAATCCACTAAATCATCCATTGGTTCCATATCCACCAATAAATCATTCCACTCGCCTTGGTTGATGCCAGTCAATAATTGACGGATCTGAGGTACCTGCATCAAAGAAGTTTTCAATTGGATCAGGTCACGACCATTGACATTGCCAAAGGCCACTCGACCAGCTAAACGTTCCAGATCGTAAACCTTTGTGAGGGATTCATTCAGATCCATCCGTTCAAAATAAGCATTCAATAAGGAAGAAACCATCGCTTGACGTGCGTTGATCTGACGCTTTTGGATCAATGGACGATCAATCCATTGCTTCAATAATCGACCGCCCATCGCGGTTTTTGTTTCATCCAACAGCCACAAAAGAGTGCCCTGTTTTTTGCCTGTTCGAATCGAACGAGTCAATTCCAAGTTGGTTTTTGAGAAATAGTCCAGCTTCAAGAAATGCTCCGGCTGGTATTCTTCTGCTTTTTGGATATGTCCTAAGCTGCGTTTTTGGGTGACTGACAGATAGGTCAACAGCTTGCCAGTCGCTTCTTTTTCTAATTCATCTGTGATATCGGCGGTCAGAAAGCTGAATTCCGCATTGTCCTCGACCGTTTCCTGCCTTGAAAAGACCAAGCCAAGTCGTTCCCCAAGATTTTTCTGCAAACCTTCAGGGATTTCACTGCCTAAAACAATTTCTTTTGTTTGTAAAGCCGTCGCTTCATTCATTACGGCTTCTTCATCATGCAGTAGCGCTGTTTTTAATTCACCGGTTGAAAGATCAACGTAAGCAAAACCGAACTTGTCTTTGACTTGGGTAACAGCAGTCAGAAAATTATTGGCTTTGGCTTCGATACCTTTGCCTTCCATCAGTGTTCCTGGTGTGATCAATTGGACAACTTCCCGTTTGACCATGCCCTTTACCTGCTTCGGGTCTTCCATTTGTTCACAAATAGCAACCTTGTAGCCCTGTTCGACTAAGGTGTCGATATAGCCCTGAGCAGAATGATGCGGTACGCCGCACATGGGGATCGGGTCGTCTGCATTCCGATTTCTACTGGTCAAGGTCAGCTCTAACAACTGCGAAACCTTGATCGCGTCTTCGTTGAAGAGTTCATAAAAATCCCCTAATCGGTAAAATAAAAAGGCGTCTTTATATTGGTCCTTGATCGCCAAATATTGTTCCATCATTGGTGTGTTCTTCGTTTTTTGAGGCATTATTGCGCTCCCTCCCCTGTAACTTCATCTGCTTCTAAGGCTGCATTGACTTCTTTTTGGATCATTGTGGTCAGATGCTGAAGCAGATCATTGGCTTCATAAAGTTGTTCACGATAGGCGATTACTAACGGATGCTGATCAAACTCCTTAGTCAGACGATCCGCTTCTTTCATTGCTTCCCGTTCGGCTTCTGGTTTGCCATAATGAGCAAACTGAACCGCGTCTTTTTGTGCAGCTTTGATGCCTTCTTCCAATTGCTGAAGCGTGTCGTTTTCCGCTACTCGCTTTTGAAGCTGCTGGAAACGAGTGATCACTTCATTTTCACCTAATAATGCTGTTAAATGAGATAAAGCCGCTTCGACGGCGGCTTCATTTGTTAAATTCATTTTATCCCTCTGCTTCTATTCTCTAAATGGACGATCTTCATTGATTAAGATCGTTTCGATTTTTTGTCCATGACCATTTTTGTCAATATCAATCACACAAGCGGACAATACGGTGCGCCCTTCTTCAATCACTTCAAACCGTTGCGGCAATGCCGTTAAAAACTTTTCAATGATCGGTTCCTTTTTCATGCCTAAAATGCCATCATATGGACCGGTCATCCCGACGTCGGTCAGATATGCCGTCCCTTTTGGTAAAATACGGCCATCATTGGTTTGGACATGGGTATGGGTTCCAACTACAGCTGAAACGCGTCCGTCCGCAAACCAACCCATCGCTTGCTTTTCGCTGGTGGTTTCGCCATGAAAATCTACAAAGATATACGGTGTACGTTTTTGCGCCTCCGTAATCAGCTGATCAGCAATGCGGAAAGGATCATCCAAATCGGTCATAAATGAACGCGCCTGCAAGTTGATGATCGCCAGCTCCAACTCATTCACCTTCACATATAAATGGCCTTTACCTGGTACGCCTTCTGGAAAATTTGCTGGTCGGATCATTTTTTTCGCGTCAGCGATAAAGTCAAAAATCGCTTTATTATCCCACGTATGGTTCCCCATGGTAACTACATCGACCCCATCTTGCAAAAATTTCTTATAGATTTTTTCTGTAATGCCACGGCCTGCCGCCGCATTTTCACCGTTAACGATCGTCAACTGTGGATGGTATTTTTTCTTTAAACGCGGTAAATAGTCACTCAACATCTGCCGACCTAATGAACCAACAACATCCCCAATGAATAGTAAGCGCACTTTTTTTCCCCTTCTCTAGTTAAGCATCTTGTCTTATTATAGTTGTTTTTGCTTGAAAATAAAAGATTCCATTCGACTTGCTGTAAGCAATTTAAAAATAAAAAAACTACGAGCAGCAACGCACTCGCAGTTTTTCATTATTAAACAACCTCAACCGTATCGTCTTTATCCCAATGTGCCTTCTGCTCGCTTTTTGCACGATAGCTTTGAACATGCTCCCAATTCTTAGGGTCCTGTTGGTAGGTACTGAAATCCAAATCATCGACTAGCCATTTTTTCTGTTCCTCATCATAAACAAGGCTCGCGATTGCGTTTTGTGCATCCGTCGTCAATGCCTCATCAATCCCAACTTCCTCGACTAATTGCATCGAACGCTTGAGATCGATATAGACATCGAATTGAGCTTTTGTTTGTCCTGTATTCACCGAAATTGAATCGCAATTGAGCTTGATTGACTGAAATTGCTGGTCAAAGCTTTTCAAGTAAGGCTTTAGTTCTGCAAAACTCAATTGCAGCTTTTCCTTATGTGATTTAGAAGCGATTAGCTGCGAAACATTCAAACCATCGCGAATTCCTTGATTGAAGGAATCAAAATAATTGACGACTGATGCTAGTAGATGCTTTTGGAACCCTTGATTGTTCTCATACAGGCTATTCTCTTTCACTGTCAGCCGCTGATCCTCTGCTTTGAGATCAACCTGCTCTTGAACCTTTTTTGAGCCAAATTTCGGATGCGCCATTTCATAGGTTACGTTGTATGTTCCTGGTAAAAAAGGACCATAAGTATATTTATTCCAGTCCTCAACGAAATCTCCAGAAACCTCCTGTGCTTGGATCGTGGTTCGAAGATCGGTACCTTTAGGCAATTCTACAATAAGAAATCGTGCATTTGGATAGATTTTAGCTGGCTTTAAAAAGGAAGCTCCCTCTTCAATCGAAAAATATTCATCCTTTTTTAAAAGCTTAGTGATCTGCTTTTTTTTCAGCTTTTTTACCTGCTGTTGAAAAAGAACTTGTGCGTCTTTGCTGATTTTTTTCTTATTTGAGTAGCTAGGCATGTACCGCTTGATTAACGTCTCATCATTTTCAATCAGTGCAGTCGCTAAACGATCCACCGTAGCATCTACACTATTTTTATATCTAGAATAGCTGACAAAGCTGAATAGGATCACGATGACTAATACGATCGTTGCCAGCATTCCAGTCTTTTTAGTCATTAAGCCCGCCTCTGAAGGCCTCTTTCATTGATTTGAAATGATAATTTCGACTTTCATTTGCGGAATTGATCTCCCACTTACCGTCTTTTTTCTCTAACTTCACCTGATAACCTTCACCATTCATATTTTCATCGGTGTTGATTGGTGCTTCATTGATCTTTCCAGGCAATTCCTGCAATAAATATTTTTCTGCATCTCGACGCACACTAGTATAATCAGTGTATTTACCTTCATTCTCTTCTACGAATTTGTCTATGATTGATTCGGTATCAACATCATCCAAAAAGACCATTTCTGGACGTACGTAGATGACTGCTGATTCTGGGAAGAATTCTTTAAAGCTGTAAGTTACCTTGCCCTTTTCAGCATTGGTCTGTTGAAGTTGAGTTATAACCTTTTCCAACTCTGCTGTTGAAGGATCATAGTTTGTAAAATCTTCCTTCAAGCTATTGACGCTGTCTTCTTTAAAGGTTTTGCTTTCCGCTTCTAGATCATTGGCTAACTCAAGTTTCCCTGCCGCCTTCTTATCTTCTTCTTTCACTTCGTCAGAATTATAAAAGACTTTCGTTATATATTGACTTACCAGCGCTTGTACCGCCTTGGTGTCGTCATTGTATTTTTTTGTATCAAGCTTCAGCTCGATGCTTTCATCCTTCTCGTCTTCAGAATAGTACATAGCTTCATAATGTAGATCATATTTTGCATCTTTTTTGACTTCAAATACCAATGGCTCAGTAAAGCTCTTATCCTCAGATAGGCTCTCATTACTCATAACTTTAAAGTTATCATTGGAATCATGAACGTGCTCTGAAGAAACCTTCTTCCCATCTTCATCGTACAAAGCGAAATCGTTAGAAGAAACATCCAATTTCTCTTTTGACTTATTTTTGACTTTAATATCCAGTGCTAGGAAGCCTGTCTCATCATCAACCTTTTTCCCATCAGGTATGATGTAGCTGCCTCCTTCAATGCTCATTTCAACTTTTGATGTTTGGGCTGTATTTTCCTTCTCATTCGCTTTTTTTGTGTCGCCACCGCCGGAGCAGGCAGTCAATGTTACTAATAGACTACTCAATAAAATCAACCCACTAAATCCCCTAATTTTTTTCATGCTTTTTCCTCCCATATGTTTCATTTTTGATTAATAAAAAAACGCGTATTACATATATGACAAACGGAATTAACCCTTTTCGTCAACATGATTAAAGAAATTAACAACACATCTAATAATATTAAAAAAACAAATAAAATTAATAGAAGAAATGTTAAAAAAAGAGCTAATAATATTTATAACTATTTAATTTGTGATTTTTACTTTCTAGCTTTTCAAGCAATGAAGTCGTTCCTCTTCTGCTGCTTATTTATGCAATGACCTGTTAAATAATAAAGAAATGAATTCCTACTGTGTGTTTTTGTGAAGCGTTTGTCTTCTAAAAAAAGAGGCTACGACAAAAGTAATTGTCATAGCCTCTAGCAGTTTAAGTTTATTATTAATGCACCAATTCTAATTGGCGTAGTGCTTTATAAATTCCATCTTGATCATTGGTGTCCGTCACGAGATTGGCGGCATCCTTAACATGATTGGCAGCATTTCCCATTGCCACACCCGTTCCCGCCAAATTCAGCATTTCAATGTCGTTGTTGCCATCACCAAAGGTCACGATATTTTCTGGTTTGATCCCGACTTTTTTCGCTAAAGCTAAAATCGTTTGTGCCTTAGAACCAGGATTAGGAATGATATCAACACTATTCTCGTGCCAGCGAACCAAACGAAATTCTGGGAAAGCCGCTTCAAACTCCTCATCCATTGACTGATCATAAAAGGCACAGCCTTGGTATACTTCATGTTGAGAGAAATAATCTGGTTCATACTCTGGCGCCTGTTGTCCAAAAGAAGACATCGCATTGCGAACCTTTTCCTTGTCAAAATCAGTTACCCGCCCGAAAGAATCTAATCCGAAGAGCATAATGTCGATCTCTCGTTCCGTGGCAAAATCAATCATACGAGTCAACGCTTCACGATCCAGCGTATGCTTATACACCTGCTCATGATCTAAAAATCCTGCAGAACCATTGCAAATAATGTAATTCGTACAGCCTAACTGATGAATCACATCGCCAGCCAACAAGCGGGACCGTCCCGTCGCAATAGTCACTAAATGTCCAGCCTCACGCAATGCCTTCAACGCCTTCATCGTGCTTTCCAAAGGTTTTCTTTGGCTGCTCAACAAGGTACCATCAATGTCTAGTGCGATTAATTTTCTTTCCAAAATTTATCTCTCCATTTTTATGTATTTGCTGCCCTCACGTAGGGCTAACTTACTGAATGAATGCTGCTGTATAAAATCTCTTACCCAATCAGGATTCACCTTACTATAGTCACGCAATGCCCAGCCGATCGCCTTTTGGATGAAAAATTCATCTGTTGTTAGATCCGCTAAGATCGCTTGCGCCAACAATTCTGTATCGGTGCTTTCTTTAAACATCAACTGTAAATTGATCGCTACACGCCGATACCAAAAATTCTCATGCTGATAGAAAAAACGATACACCTGCTCCAACTCTGCTGGATGCGCTAAAACCCACGTAGAAAACACCTTACGCCACGCATCAATACTGTCCCACCAAGTTTTTTCACCTAATAAAGGAAGCAATGCCGCCAGATCCGCTAGTGAAAAACGCAGAATGTTCTTTTGTGCCAAATCAATCGCGTAATACTGATATTCTCGTTCATTCATTCGATAGTTGCGAAAAATCTCTTGTATCAGTTCTTCGATTGATAACATGGTGCTTTCTTTTAAAAAGGGCCGTTCCAATAGTGCTCGCTGCGGCTTTTTGACTCCGCAAAAGGGAAAAAGATCCTTCATGTACCGAGCCATTGGTTCCGCAATCTCGGGTTGATACGGAAAAATCAATGCGTTCATCCTTAATCTCCTTATTCGTTTTAAAGTAAGATTTTTTTCAAATAAAAAAATTAGGTCGATTCAAATGCCGTATATCATTCAACTAATGCGTTTATCTACTATTTTACGAACTAGCTCGTAACTAAGTTCGAATTTTTCTAACGTAAGATTCTCGTACGCACACCATTCTTCTAAATACGCTGAAGCGTAAAGAAAAACTGGCAAAGTTGTACTGACATCCTTCATTGTAGAGAAGTTTCAGAGAATTTGCAAAAGCTTCTTACACTATTCTGTTTCAATCTTTTCGCTGTCTTAGAAAAAAGCAATCGTTTTTTGCCAGCACCCAACAATTAACACATTTTTTTCAAAAAAGCAACACTTGAACTTGACTCTGCCCGCTCTTTTCCGTTATACTGACGTTTGTGTAAAATAATGCAGCAGAAGAATAATAGCCCGTCCCCAGTTCGTTGCCAGTATTGGTTCAATTGTGTAACCGCGGCTGCGAAGGTGAAGATTGAAGAACGAACTACACGGATATGAATTTTTCAACGGATTATTTTACTCCAAAACAATTTATTGGAGGAATTTTTAATGTCACGTTATACAGGACCATCATGGAAACAATCTCGTCGTCTTGGTATCTCATTATCAGGAACAGGTAAAGAATTAGCACGTCGTCCATACGCTCCAGGTCAACATGGACCAAACAGCCGTGGAAAGAAATCTGAATACGGCTTGCAAATGTCAGAAAAACAAAAATTACGTTTCATCTACGGATTAAACGAACGTCAATTCCGTAACTTATTCGTACGCGCTAGCAAAATCAAAGAAGGTAAACATGGTGTTAACTTCATGATCTTACTAGAACGTCGTCTAGATAACGTTGTTTACCGTTTAGGTTTGGCTTCAACTCGTCGCCAAGCTCGTCAATTAGTAAACCACGGTCACGTAACTGTCGATGGCAAACGTGTTGACATCGCTTCTTATGAAGTTGAAGTTGGCCAAGTTATCGGTATCCGTGAAAAATCTAAAAACATGGTTACAGTAAAAGAAGCAGTTGAATCAGCTGTTGGTCGTCCAGCTTTTGTTAGCTTCGACGATGAAAAATTAGAAGGTTCATTATCTCGTTTACCAGAACGTGATGAAATCAACCCAGAAATCGACGAATCATTAGTCGTTGAATTCTACAACAAATTAATGTAAGAATTCTTACAGACACTCAAGCCTTTGTATATCAAGGGCTTGAGTGTTTTTTATCTTCAAATTTTGGGTAAATAGATTTACCTTAGTATTTAACTTAGTTACTACGTTCCAAGGTAATTCATCAATATATCTACTGTTTTTTGACTTCTATCCTCTCCGATATGAGTATATGTGTCCATCGTAGTTTTTATACTCGAATGGCCTAACCTCACTTGAACTTCTTTCGGAGTTGCACCACTCTCAAATAGTAAAGTAGCGTGAGTGTGTCTTAAACTATGAAGATTAATATCTGGTAGGCCTACTTTTTTGATGATCCGTTTCAACATATCATAGACGCTTGCATTATGCAAAACATTTCCATTACGAGAAAGAAAAATGAAATCCTCATCATACTTTTCAACAATAGAAAAATAATGCTCCTGTTTCTCTTTAAATATTAACAATCGTTTCATCGTTTCCTTGTCCATTGCGATCACTCTATTCGAAGCCAAATTTTTCGGTGTCCCAATCTTCCAACCTTCTTCAGTGAACGTAAACGTTTTAGTAATTGCTATCGTGTTACCTGAGAAATCCAAATCCCCCCATTCTAATGCACAACATTCTGAAATTCTCATTCCTGATTGAGCGAGCATTCTGAACAATATTTTTTGAACCTCGTTAATATATCGATTATCTAAAGAATCTAAATGTTTATACAATCGTTTCAGTTCCTCTTTTGACAGATAGAATCGTTCTTTTTTTATACGCTCTATCTTTGGTTTAATCACATACTCTGTTGGATCTTGATCAACAAAGCCTAAACTAACACCATAACGAATAATTTTCGAGATTATTTGCAAAATTTGATGATAATATTTCGTTCCATTTTTCTCCATGAACTTATCATAATACTTTTGCAGAGATAGCACTGTAAGCTCGCTGATTTTTTGAGTCGCTAAATCAGGCAGAACGTATTTTTCTACCCTTTTTTTCGTTCCTCTATAGGTTGACTCCTTAACACCTTTTTTGTATTGTGGCAACCATAAATCATAGAGCTCTCTAAAAGTAACTATTTGTAGTTTCACTTGTGACTTCTCTTCTGGATCAAACTCATGGACAAATCTGAAATATTTTGTTCGAATCTCTGCTTTCGACTTACCTCTAATATCAGTAATCTTCTGCGAACCATCCTTGTATGTTCCAATATATGTGTTTCTCGAGATATACCTCTTTTTTCCTTGTTTCGTAGAGTATTCCTTAATCTTTTCATTCAAGTCCATTTCTTTTTCTCTCCTTGATGTGTGGGGCACATAGGAAAAGAAATCAACTCTCATTTTTATCTATTAACAATTTCTATCTAGCAGAATAGACTCAATTTTTCTTATAGTCACGTTGAATAATGATTTGACAAGCTCTTCTTATTTTCAAATCTGAAAATTGAAGTTCATTAATATATGTTGCGCTATATTTATGAACTCTTTTTTTGGTACTTCACCTAATATTTCCACATTCCTTCCTCCACGTAAAGTATAATCCAGCGTATACAATTGTTTCGCATTGACTTTACTACCATTTCTCAATACTTCGTTTTGGATTTCTACAAAATAGGGCCGAGATTTTTTTGTACTAGTTATGGGACATACAATAATCAAATTTGAAGACAGGCTGTACTCATCTCTGCTAACAACAATGGCAGGTCTTCTCTTTTGGATTTCGCTTCCTTTCGACGGTTCAAAATCAATGTAAATGATCGTTCCTTGTTTAATACTATTCATCCAGTATCCTACTCTCTATTTCAAGACTTATTGCCATGTCATCTTCTACATCCACAAACTCATTTTCTCTTACATGTGCAAAATAATCTTCAACCTTTGGAATCAATGAGATCGTTCCATCAGGTTCTTGATTAATGTAATACATCTTGCCCGCAGGAACATCAAACTTACTAGCTAAAGTTACCATTACTGCATTTCCTTGCTTACGAGTTTTTACTGTATCCATCTTATTCACCTCATTAAGTTTCTGTGCGAGTTCGGAAACTCGCAAAGTATTATAATCACTGAGGTTTTCAGGGATTATCATTTCCCGATTTCCTCAGTTTCTCCTTGTTTTAATGGATATCACTTGACAAGAATATCCGCCTTACATAATCGCTCATGAACGGGTTTCCCGTATCTCAGCGAAAGGTGGTACTTTCATGCTTCATCAAATCATGACCCACGATTGTTATTTATCTAACCTTGATCGCGCGTTAGCGAAATGTCCACTGGAAATTTTTGACTTTCACTTCGATGATATCAACATTTTTCGAATCCTTGATTTGGATCCAGCCCTTCCTTTACTCACGCCCCTTTATTCCACCACTAGAAAACCAGGAACAGACCCTACGGTTCTTTTCCGTTGTCTCCTGCTTGCTTCCCGTAAATGCTGGTCCCCAAAAGAGCTGCACCGTCAGCTGTATGCCGATCTGATTCTAAGAGCGCTTGTTGGGCTTTCGGGAAGGAAAGTTCCTGGGACTAGTACCTTCTACGATTTTATGCATCGTCTGGTTCCTATTTCTGAAAAAGCGGCGATCCGTAAGCCATTTACCGCTAAAAAGAAACCCAAAAACATTGGTGGAGATGGCAAAATCCCTGATAAGAAACCCAGAGATCGAACAACTAAACTTACAGAAAACATTCTAAATCAAAAATTTAGTTTGTCTGATACGCCCGAGCGGGTATTACAGCTTCTATTCAAAGAAGTAGCTGTTCGACCTTCTTTAGCATTAGGTTTAATCGCTCAAGCACCTGTAGTTTCAGGTGCTGGGACTTGTCTTCGAACAGGTGCTTCTTCTCGCGGACGTAAGATTTGCGCTTGTCGTGAGAAAGGAATTTATCATTGTAAATGTTTGCGGAAGTTCCCCGATCCACTGGCAAACATTGGCTGGGATAGTCATACGAAAAGCTATTTTTATGGGTATACAGCTTTTTTCATGACGACTTATTCCACTGTCTATCACAAAGATCTCCCTCTTTCTGTCCGCTTGATTGATGCCAAAAGGCATGATTCTCTAGCTGCTTTGATGGCATTACAAGAATTCCAAGAGCTCTATCCCGAGCTTGATATGTCGGTGTTTATCGCCGACAGCGCTATGGACAATCAACCAACTTACTATTTACTCAACGAATGGAGAATTCCCGCTATAATCGACTTGAACAATAGAGCGGAGAAACGCTCTGCCATCGGTGATATCTCTTTTAACAAAAAAGGAACACCCATTTGTCCAGCCAGATTACCTATGACTTATTTGGGGAAATGACAGGACCACTTGAACCAACGGTTCAAGTTTCGTTGCCCTGACGCTACCCTTAAAAGCTGTACGTGTCCTTTAGAGCAGCGCTGTAGTGACAGACCTTATGGTCGTGTCGTCTATACACACTCTAAAGATAATCTTCGACTTTATACAAAAATCCCAAGGCAATCTAGAAAATTTCGCCAATTATTCAAACAACGTACGGCGGCCGAGCGAATCAATAAACAGGTACTTTTGGATCATGGTTTGGAGACAATGAAAATTCGAACGAAACATCGAAACTTCTTTTATACCGTCATGGCTTGTATTGATATCCATTTGAAAGCTCAAATTGCCATTACAACTACATAGTTGTAAAATGGTGACAGGTAAGCTTATTTGGTATGTCTTTCAATCCATTTTCGGAGTTAAGAAACCAAACTTATGGACAGAAGCTGTTCCACAAGTTTTTTTCCATCATTTGATACAATAGTTTCCGTATTCACACTTTCTTCCTATCATTATACCATGTAATTACAGTAATTACTATTTGTGCTTTTTAATTTCAAGTCCACATGCTTTATTTAGTGACATAGAACACGCTGTTTTTTTGCTAAACAGAATACAGCATTAGTTTATTCCTCTGATTCCATCAATTGAAAAGATTCTATAAATTTTTGCTGATCAACACTTAACTCGGCATCTTTAATCGTTCGCACCACATGATCCTTTCCTTCTATCTCGTCCTTTAACTGTAACAGTTTTAAGGTGGGGGCCACCTGTGTCTCAAACCACCGTTCCGCTCGTTCAAGCGAGAATTTTTTGGCTTTCATATGGAACGTCAACTCGCCTACACTTCGAAACATCTTTGCCCAACGAACATTGACAATTTTTGTCTCGTCATCCAACAAATCATATACGATCAGTTTGCTATTAATGATGCCTGCGCCAATTTCTCCCAAATTTTTTCCAGAAATCACATAGTGAATGACTTCCTTTGCTTTCACACCACTACATCGAATTTCAAAGCGATTGTAGATTTCATGTTTCAACAGCGCGTCAGCCACAGATGACTGTTCCTTGTGCGCCAATTCAAAGCGTTTCTCATAAAAATTGAAGTAAAGCGGCGATTTTCTAGAACCAAAATAAAGCGACAACCCTTTACTCCGAGAACTCCCCTCTTCTGTCACATAGCTACAATAGTTTTCAAAGGTCTTAAACCGATCGGTGACCAACCCTTTGGGGTATTTCTCTAAAATGGTAAAGAGATCAAAATATTCGTAGTCTTCTCGCTCCCATACCTCATCAATCGCAAGATCGATTCGACTGCATTGGACACGGTTATAACCACTTTCTAACTTCCCCTGATCTTGCCAAATGTCTAACAGAAATTCCTGCCAATCCATTTTCTCCTCTACTAATCGTTGTTCATATTCTCGACAGCCTTGCCCTGAAAATTGCACCAGAACATTGCCGATTGTCTCCTTTGCATGCCAGAACACCCAAATATTGCCACACACAGAAACCTGATCAAAGAGATACAAACTGGTAGGTCTGGTTTCAAAATCGGAAGCGTCCAATCCCAATACACGCGTAATAATCTCCTTTGGTGCCGCATCAAAGAAGGACAAGCGTAAATAGTCAATCATCACCCGCATATTGGCGCCCTCTTTCACAAACACTCGAAAATACGTATCTAAGGTTTCTTTCACATAAGCAGGGATGGCTCGTTTTCCACGTTCCATCTTTTCATAGTAAGATAAGGAAATGTTTAGAATATCCGCAAACTTCTGTTGCGATACAGGTTTTACTTGTTTCCTTTTTCCATAAGGAACACCCAGTTTATACCGATAAGCTCGTAATTCTTTCGCTTCCACACGACTCCTCCTTAAAATAACATTTTTTTAATTCCCGAAAAAGAAAAGAACACGCTTGGATAATTGCTATAAGTGGATTTTCCTTTTTTGTGTCACTTTTTAATCACCTCTACCCGCACAATTGTTCAACTTCGATAAACTGCTTTATTTCAAGCTTGCGCATGCTTTTTTCTATTCGTTATTTTATTTCTACCCCCCCTATTAGATATTGGGGGGTAAATGTTTTGTGCAGGCGCAAGCGCCTGCACAAAACCAGCCACGCACACTTTGGCGTGTGCGTGTGCACAATGTCCCTGGCTCCGCCGCGACATGTGCACACACCACGCTCATCAGTGTACATTCCTAAAGCTACTACTTTTTCTCTCACTTATGCCCCACACATGTTTATTTTTGATATTGTAAAAGCCATTTTCGAACTGCTTGCTTACTATAAAGAACCATCCCTGAATCCAATCGGATTTCAGGGCAACCAAACTGAACCCAAGACTTCAATGTATTCACACTTACTCCAAAATAATCTGCACAATATTTTTGTTTCACAACATCTCGTTCTTCTTTTGCTTCTTTCAATGCTTTTTTCATCGTATGGTAAACCTTATTGAAATTCTCTTTCTGCCACTCTATCAATGTTTCATCAATTGTTGCCATCTCACCCCTCCTTTTTTGAATACTAAATATTTTATAAGGATATAAACATTCTTTAAACATACAATACTTTGATTCTAAAAAGATGTCAATGGTTTATTTGTGAATCTTTTGTGCCTCAAAAGAATACTAAAGAGGTTGATTTACTTGAAGAAAGAGTCTATGATAAATGAAGAGGTGAACGTAATGATAGAGAATTTTGGAGCAAACGTGACGAGACTTAGAAAAGATCGAGGGTTGTCACAAGAAGAATTAGCAGATAAGTTAGGAATGAAAAAGCAATCCATCTCAAATATTGAACGGGGAAATAGATACCCAACCTTTGAAACCTTGGAACGCATTGCATCTGTTTTGAATGCTTCCCCCATCCAATTATTTGGCACACTAAAAGAAATTGCGGTTTCTGATGTACCTGTCGTATTAGACAGAATTGATGAATATGATGAAAGAGTACGACAAATCTTCCAAGCGGAAAAAACATTGAAAGATATTGGTGAACCTGTAGATAAACTGTCAAGTAATATTAAATACATTGAACACTTCTTCTTCAGCCAACCACACGCTACTGACAAAGAAGGTTCAGCCATTGTAGATGAACAAGGTAATTTTGTATTTCTTGATCCTTTATTTGACTCGCTTCCTTTTGATTCGATGGATACACTTGTCAAACAAATCCAATACATTAAACAATTCTGTTTTCCAAAAATTGAATACAATGAAGGTGATCCAGTATTTGATGACAAGCACAATATACTTACTTCCACTGCAGTTGAAAATGTCCCTTTTGACAAAATTGATGAAACCTATCATCAATTAAAATTCATTTTAGAGAATAGAGAAAAATTATAGTAGCTACTTTTGTTCTCTACCTATAGTAGAGAAAAAAGTATCAATAATAGATTTTAAGCAACACAAAAAGCATAGATTTCTCATAAGAATTTTGAAAAAACTATGTCTTCAACAAACTAATGAAAGTTAGTTTCTTTTCCTATGTGCCCCACACATAAAGGAGAGAAAAATGAGTACTAATATCAAAAAATATACAAAAAAAGATGGATCATCAGCCTACATGTTCAGAAAATATTTGGGGCTTGATCCAGTGACAGGACGACAAATAGAAAAAACTCGTAGAGGTTTTAAAACTTTAAAAGAAGCAAAACTTGAGTTATCTAAATTAGAAATTGACTATCAAGAAAATGGTCCTTCTCAACAATTTAAATTTAGAAGTTATAAAGAAGTATGTGAAGAATGGTTTGAAATCGTTTATAAGATGAAAGTTAAGGAAAGTACATTTTGGAATACCAGAATGATTTTTGATAAACATATTCTTCCCGAATTAGGAAATCTTAGAATAAATAAGATTACTGTTACTTTTTGCCAAAAAATTGCAAATTGCTGGTCTAGAAAAAGTCCAAAGAGATATTCTAGATTTATCAATTATGCTGGAATGATATTTGATTACGCTTTATCCATTGGAGAGTTAAACGTAAATCCCATGGCTAAGATATTAACACCCATAGTTCAACTAGATGAAGAAGAACATAAAAAATTTTATGAACGAGATCAACTAATCGATTTTCTATCTGATATGAAATTACAATTCCCTGAGATTCGCTATGTCTTTTTTTCTCTTCTAGCCTATACGGGAATGAGAAAAGGCGAAGCTTTAGCTTTGCATTGGAATGATATTGACTTTGAAATGAAATTTTTAAAAATCAATAAAACTCTAGCGGTAGGTAAAAAGGGGAAATTGTTAATTCAAAAACCAAAAACAAAAGCCGCAAATAGGAAGATCACTCTTGATGATCACACTCTCTCATTACTACAAAAATGGTATGTTTCTCAGCAAAGAGAGCTAGATCAATTAGGAAAACACAAAAAAAATGACCAACTTGTTTTTTCAAAATATGATAATCTTCCAATGTATCCTAGGACGCCTCAACCTTGGTTAGAAAGTTTCTATATAAAAAATCCAGATGTGTTTAGAATTTCTCCACATGGTTTTAGACATACACACGCTTCTTTACTGTTTGAAGCTGGCGCAACAATGAAACAAGTTCAATCCCGTCTGGGTCATACAAACATAAAGACAACAATGAATGTTTATACCCATGTTACTAAAAGTGCTGAGGAAGAAACTGCCATCCTTTTTGCAGATTTCATGTCACATGGAAAATCTCTGGTATAATTTCTGTAACAAACAAAAAAACTCTACTGTTCCCAGTAGAGAAAGCTTTATATATCAAGGTTTTTGAAGCTTATTTGTTCAAGCTATCTTTAGCTTGGTCAACTAAATATATCGAAATTTACACAAATACTCAACTAATGTTTTCTGAAATTCTAGAAATCATTCAGTCACTTTACAAAAGATACGTTCCTGCGAAAATAAAAAATCGAAAGAACACTCATCTGTTAAAGCAACCTGATACCGTCATCATTTCTTGTGTTATATGGGGAATGATGAATGGATTAACTACTCAAAGAGCTATATATCGCTCCGTACGGAGCGTTTTAGCATTAGAACATTTTCCTGATCGATCAAGATTTACTCGATTATGTGTCAACCTAACCACAGCTATTAAACTCATTCGTTACCGTTTTGTGATTGAACATGCCAATCCTAAAGATCAACTTTTTGCAATTATTGACAGCTTTCCTAGCCCATTGTGTAAACCCGTAAGAAATCGAAGAGCAAAAGTTTTGTCTGAAGTAGCTGATATCGGCTACAACTCAACTAAAAAGTTATATTTTTACGGATTGAAGATTAGTGTTATGGTTACCAAAACTGGCTTTCCCTTAACTTACACAGTCACTAAAGCTTCAATTCATGATGTGAATATGGCTGAAACACTTGCCTTTGATTGTCCTATTGAAAAACTATTGGGCGATAAGGGCTACGTTAGCTCAGACATGCAAGAAAGACTGTTGAATAAAGGTATAGAGCTATCTACTCCAGTAAAAAAGAATGCCAAAAATAACAATAAACTTAACGATTCATTATTATCTGAACACCGCAAGGTGATTGAAACGGTGTTTTCTAGTTGGGAAAATTTTGGGATTCAGAATTTTAAAAGTAGGTCATTATTAGGGTTTGAAAGTCGATTAGAAAGCATCTTGCTTGTCTACTGTTTAATGCTTTCTAAGGCACAAGAACGTTATGGAGAAACGTTAAAATACTCTTTGGGGCGTTTCTAAAATCAACTAGCACCACGAGTATTGAATATGAAATACTAGCATAAATTATTTCTAATTGAGCTAATTTCATAATTCAGCTTTTTAGAAAAACAAACACTAGTCTAATTTCAAAAATCACTTTTTTTGAAATTAGGCAACTATTTCTTTTCTCAAATTTATTTGTGTTAATCGTTGTGCTGCGTAATTCTTGGCATTGTATGCTAGCTGAATAAGCAAGAGCTCAACCTTTACTGCACCTGCTTTGTAATAAGTTGTATCATTCAAGTTCATATGTTCCTTCAAATAGCCATTGACTCTTTCGACGGCACTTCGCTTGGCATAAAACTTTTTCCAAGACTTTGTCCCACGTGCGGGATGATTGAATTTTCTCGGATCATTGTGTTGTTTGATCTTAATCACTTTTTGACACAAGTTTTCTCGAAAAAGCGCACAACTTTGGCATTTATCTAAAGGGCGAGTGAATTTCAACGCATTATAGCGAGTATCGAAGCTGTCATAGTTATAGCCATACTCTAAAAAGCAAGTTGGCGCATACTCCTTCGTCCATTCGCCATCATTTTTAGCGATTCGTTTTAGAGGAATAATTGGCTCAAAATGAAGAGCATGGGCTTCTTGATAAATGCCTTTGGCGTCGTATCCTTTATCAAAGATGACTAGCGTGTTTTTGATTCCCAGTATACTCAACTCTCGCATTAAAGGAATCCCCATACTGACATCTGAGATGTTGGCGGAAGTCAAAATGGCGGACAAAATATACTGTGATTCAGAAGTAACTGCTAAATGCGCTTTGTAGCCAAACCAATAATTATTTTTTCCTTGGCTATTCGCTTTGATTCCCCATTGAGGCGAAATAGGCAGTTGAGCCTTCATCTCTTCCGTTGTCATTACACGTTGATCGGCGCAACTGGAGACTTGTGCTTTTAATTTTTCAGCCGGCTTAGTATGACCTTCTACTGCAGTGGCATCAAGAGAGACTGCTTCTGAGAAAATAGTAAATTCCCGATCAATGTGTTTAAGTAACGTATTGTTTTGTTCTTCCAGAAGGTGACTGTTTCTTTCAAGCGATTGTAAAATTCGAGAGAATGTAGCTTCTGACGGAGTGCGCTCAGAATACAAAAAGCCTAAGCTAAGTTTAAAGCGAACATCTTGTTTGATTCTTGAAACCAACGCAGCGACGGTCGGAATTCCTTCAAGATAACGAACAATTAACGCACGAACAGCGGCTTCATAATTTACAGTGATCGGTGCTCCGACAGAAGTATCCTTTTGAAAAAGAAAGACGAGCGACGATAAATCTAGTGGGGAGAAAATCGCTAGATATTTCTCCTCAATATCTAGTTGTTCTAAAATTTGTAGATCAAATAGAGTAGGTTGTTGTACAATAGACATAAGGAATCCCCCTAATGCACAGTAAAGAATAATGTAAAGTGAAAGCGTAGAAGCCGCATGGATAGGAGCCTTACGGCTGAAACACTACGCATAATAAATTGCTCAATGAACTATATACTGCCAAGATTATTTTTAGGGCTATCCCTAAAAATACATTTTGGAGGCAAGATCATGAAAGAAAAAGTAGAACTGAAAGAACTTATCAAACTGCTAGATCAAGAGCTTCAAAGGGGTGGTTATAAAGAAGCCACCCTAAATTATTATCGAAGTAACTGGAAAAGACTTATTGCCTATTTTGATTCGCAAAATGAACTTTATTTTTCAGAATCCGTCGCTATGCGCTATGTCGATGAAAAATGTGATTTCTTCGCTAAAGAACAAGCCGGTACACTTACTCAAAGTAATGCGTATTTATTCCGAATCGTCCGTATGCTGGGGGACTTCCAAGAACACGGAATTGTTCTTCGACGTTATAGTCAAACTCTAAATAAAGTTAATCAGACGAAGCACTTAAAATTATTGGAACAGTTCAAAAAAGATAATCGTTTCACAGAATATGCTAAATCTACACAGGAAAGCTATAGTAGAACAGCAGAAAATTTTTTGTGCTTTATAGAAGGCAATGGGATCATTCTTGAACAAATAACAGCTACTAATCTAAATGATTTTGTCAAAACACTATTAGGTTATCGTCCTAAAATGGTTGAGTTTGTTTTGTGTGGCACTCGAGCCTTTCTACGCTTCTTATATAAAGAAAATCACTAGTGTTGCAAAGATTTCCTATGTTAGAAACCTTGTTCTAAAGCTATCCATGCACAAACAAATCCTTTATATTGTTCTCGGATGACTAAAAACAATAAAAAGTACTAAAAACCATAAATAAGTTTAATACAGAAATTTTTTTATGGTTTTCTTCAATAAACTTTTCGGAGCTGTCTGAAGAAAAGCCAGAATAGCATTAATAAATACGATAATTACAGTAAAAAATTAGATTTTCAAACGTCGTTAAAATTCATGCTTTATGTTGTTTATGAGGAGCTACCTAGCTTTCGAGAAATCGATCGTGCATTTATGGATCCATTACTTTGTACAGAGCTCCACTTGGGTTCGGTTTGTCACAGCTCTCTTTCCCGTAAAATATCTCAGATTCATTCCGACGTTTTGATGGATATTTTTATTCAGCTTGTTCAAAAAATTTCTACCCAAAAACCAGGATCCAAAACATCGATGCTTCAACTCAGTGATTCCCCAACGATTCCGTTGAACAAAATGTGGCTTCCTTGAGCGAAATTTTGTAAAACAAAAGCTGGTATCAAACTGCATCTGAACATCTGTTATATCGATGAAGAAAATCAATATCCTGAAAACTTTACTATCACAAACGCAGAGGTACATGATCGAAATCAGTTCGAATGTTTTATTGATAAATCGGGAAACTACCTATGTGGTGGATCGTGGGTACTTTGATTACAAACTACTTGATCGATTACATAATAATGGTTACATCTTTGTGAATCGGATAAGATCGAATACAAAAATCACATTCTTAGATCAAATTGAACATGCGCATGTCCGAACAACGGATGGACAAGTTATCAGTGACCAACAAGTAATTCTTGGTGGCAGTATGAACTATCATACTGAACGGTTTCGATTGGTTACGATTCTAACCAAAGGGAAAAAGTTTTTGAGACTTATCACAACTCGATTTGACATTACACCGAACGAAGTCGCCGACATGTACCAAGCATGTTGGCAGATTATACCGATATCGGTATAACTATTTCAATCCGCAGAGAATTTTTAACACCACTCATCGTCCTCTGCGTATTTAAACGCAACTCTTGTTTAAATACAGATTGTTCACTACTACTTAATTTTTTTGAAGCCTCTCTCTTCATTTCAATAGTTGCTTGAGCATAAATTCGTGTCGTTTCCATTTGGCTATGTCTCAACCATCCGCTCACTAACGGCAACGGAACGTCTGCAACATAAAGATGCATGGCTCTTGAGTGTCGGAAAAGATGCGGATGTAAATGTGGCAATTCAGGAGCCATTTGCCATGCGGTTACTTCGTAATCATTTAAAAAGCGACGGACGTTATCATCTGACATTTTGGCTTTGATTCCGTTTCTGATTGTATAAAAAAGTATAGATTTCATATCCTGAACAACATTCAATTACTGTAGCAGAAACATACTCTAATTCTTTCGGATATGTGTTTAAAATATATTGCTTTAACAGCAACAATTCTTTATCGACGGTCATCAGCTTCTTCCAATTGTCGGTTTATGTAAACGTTATATCTCTCATAAGACTAGTATCGATGTTTTGTATCGTCAAATCGCAGTAATTAAATATTTAAACTAATTAAGATCGAGGCCATGAGATTTATTGATATGGAAAAAATTAAATAATTAATGGCGATCAATAGTAACCTATAGAATAAAAACGGAGACATTCATACGGAAAGGAAAATAGGAATGACATTATTGGAATATGAACAAGCAAGGAAATTACATGAGCAGTATGCAACTGAAATTAAAAAGATCGTTTCGTTGCACAAAGAGGATCCCGATCTCTTTCATGGGTTAGGAAAAGATAAATATTGCGTGTATTGCGATCAGTACAAAGAGATACGAAGCAAGCAAGATAGTAATCTTCAGTTGTTACAAGCGTACGAAAAAGAGAACTCAGTAGCTAATCCGATTATTCAGCAAGTAATAGTGCCAGAAAAAAAAACACGGCAGAAACGGAATTATTCTATTTATACCCTCACTTTCAAAGACGGTTCAGAGTTTATGGTATACGCCACCTCTATAAAAACAGCTTGTACGCTTGTTGGTAAGTCGGAAGAAAAGCTTTCTAAATCTGTGGTGATAAAGAAAGATTATTACGAGAGTATTTACTTAGAAAGAGACAATGGCGCGCTCACTTCGGTCGCTTCAGCAATATCTGATCGGCTGCGAGGAAAAAGTTATGTACTGGCAGAGAAGATGCAAACTCAAATCAGGTCTTCAGGAACTTGCTTCAATGAAGCTCCGATTGAGTTTTTTAAATACGCACCGGACAAGTTAAAAGAATTGGCCGTATTCTGTGATCAACTACCAATTACAAAAACAAAAAAATTTAAATCAATAGGGAAAATTTCCTTAGATACAAAGCGCGGTTCGTTTGCTTTATCTACTGGTCAAGTTTTAATAAAGATTGGGAAAGAAATTTTCATTGCAATGGATGAAGATGAATTTTTGAACAACTTTGTTGAGGATGAATGTAAATGCCCCATAGGTTCTTTCCAATTTCATGGGATTCGACGATTTTCCAATGATAAAACTTTTTTTCGTAATAAATTGAAACTGCACCGTCCATACATCTGTTTCTTTATGGTCTTTATCTTATTTACGCTACCTTCAGCTAAACCATTGTTATATTTATGAGTAATCGCATATTTGACTGCTGGGAAATCATTTAAGAGACTACCCACAAACTTTAATAGAGAGACATCATCAAAATTTTCTTTTACAGAAGACATCCAGCTTTTAAAAGACTCTAGATCTTGTTTTTTTAAACAATGACGAAATCTCCAAACTAATTCATAGAGTTGTTTGTATTTTGGATGCTGATTGAAAACTAATTCCAATAACTCACTATCAATGACGGGAACTTTCTCAATCGGTAAATAGAATAGTTTAATTAACCATTTTCGTTCTAATATTTCAATGGATTTCCCTTGATACTCTTCTTTAAAATGTTTATGAAGACGACGTTGCCGGGACATATATCCTCGAATAGCATCTACTGTTCCGGTATATCCTTTTTCAGAAATAATTTGAAAAATCTCTGAGTATGTTTTTCTTTCTTTACGAAGCGCAAGCACTTTCTACCTCGGCAAAGTGCCCCACATGTCGCTGCAAATCCACCAATATTCATGATTCTTATACTACTAAAATTCAAGATCTACCGATTCAAAGTAAGACAGTCTATTTAAATTTACTTATACGAAGATTCAAATGTCAAAATCCTGACTGTTCTAAAAAAACATTTTCTGAGACGTTCCCTTTTAGGGAACGAAATGCACGAAAAACAACACGATTGATGAAACTAATTGTTGATTTAGCAGAAAGTCGGAGTTCTGTAGGTATGACTAAAGACCTTGAAGAAATGGGAATCATAGTAAGGAAGAGTAGTCTATGTAATTATCTTGGGCAAAAAAAAAATTCACGTAGATTATGATGTAGCTGAAATATGCATTGATGATTTCGCTCTGAAGAAACGCCAACGTTATGGCACAATTATGGTAGATATCAAAACTGGGAAAATTGTTGACCTGCTGGAATCTCGTGAAAAAGAGGATGTGATCGAATGGCTTAAAAAATTCAAATGTGTTGAGCTGGTGTCACGTGATGGTTCTCGTACATACTCTGCAGCGATTAAGAAAGCATTCCCTCATGCAATACAAGTCACCGATAGATTTCATTTGGTTGCTCGTCTTTGTGAACTCGCTCAAACATTCATGCGCCACTCTTTCCCGCCAAGGATTCCAATCGAGATTTCCAATGAAAAATATGAAAAATTTGAAGATTTTCTTCTATATGCTTCACGAAGAGATAAAATTGTTTATGTAAAACGGCTGCATACCGACGGTATGACACAGCAAGAAATTCGAATGAAAACAGGCTTCGGCCTTAAAACTATTTCCAAGTATATAAAAATGAAGGAGAAGGAAATTCCGGAAGATAAAGCAATATTTTGGGAACGACATCATAATGAGCTAATGGAAGAAAAACAACAACAAATTGATGAAGTGAGAGCCCTTGCCAAAAAAGGAGTTGCCCTTTCCGAAATAACTGATATTACAGGATACACGCCTCAAACAATTGTAAGATATTTAGGAAAAGATGCTTCTTCTCTCAGCGGACAATATGGGATCGATCGTTCTGGTAAATTAGAAAAATATCGCAAAGAAGTGCTTGCGCTTCGTAAAGAAAGAAAAACATACTCAGAGATTTTTCAAATTATTTCTGAAAAAGGATATACCGGAACAGTAGATGCTATTCGAGGATATATGTCCCGGCAACGTCGTCTTCATAAACATTTTAAAGAAGAGTATCAAGGGAAATCCATTGAAATATTAGAACGAAAATGGTTAATTAAACTATTCTATTTACCGATTGAGAAAGTTCCCGTCATTGATAGTGAGTTATTGGAATTAGTTTTCAATCAGCATCCAAAATACAAACAACTCTATGAATTAGTTTGGAGATTTCGTCATTGTTTAAAAAAACAAGATCTAGAGTCTTTTAAAAGCTGGATGTCTTCTGTAAAAGAAAATTTTGATGATGTCTCTCTATTAAAGTTTGTGGGTAGTCTCTTAAATGATTTCCCAGCAGTCAAATATGCGATTACTCATAAATATAACAATGGTTTAGCTGAAGGTAGCGTAAATAAGATAAAGACCATAAAGAAACAGATGTATGGACGGTGCAGTTTCAATTTATTACGAAAAAAAGTTTTATCATTGGAAAATCGTCGAATCCCATGAAATTGGAAAGAACCGATTAGGCATTTACGGATGAATCGCTAGTGTGGGTTGAAAAGTAATAGAGTTCCCCGTTCCCTTCTTATCAGATGTCACTAGTGTTGCAAAGATCCCCACTCTAACCAAATCATTGATTTAGTTAGAGTGGGGATCTTTACAACACTAGTGAAGAAAAACATTTTTAAAACGAAGTTTCTGTATTATACTTATCCATAGTTGTAGTCCTTTTTATTGGTCTTAGATAAATCATCCGAGTGCAGTATAATGGATTTTTTTGTGTATGAATAGCTTTAGAACAAGGTTTCTAACATGGAAAATCTTTGCAACATTAATGCTATTTTATCGAATAAAATTTTGGGTGGCTCAAATTTACAATTAGCCTCTTGGTTGTCAACGGACATTGCTAAATGGTTCTTTCCTGACTATGGTGGTAATTCGATGTATAATCAAGTTAACACCATATGAAAGGTCTTGATTAAGATGTCTACACTGGATATTGAAGAATTAACAATCGAATCTGAGGAAAAAATAGATGACTATTACTTGATGCACTGTAGTTTGAGAAATGACACATGCGATTGTCCAACATGTAAAGAGAATTCATCTTTTGTTCACGCATATTATGACCGAGTGGTCCAAGATTTGCCAATCAATGGGAAATCTGTCTATCTGAAAATTAGATGCCGCAAGTTTCTCTGCAAGAACAAAGACTGTCCGCAAAAACTATTTACGCAACAAACACAGTTTGTCAGACCGCAATCCAAAAAGACCAAACGATTAGAAAAGGTTATCTTAAAAGTAGTCACTAATACCAGTCTGATTGAAGCTTCAGCCACTTTGAAACAATTAGGAATTCAAGCAAGTAAAAGTTCGATTGCCGAACTTCTAAAAAAAAATCGAAATCTTCAATAATAAACCAGCTATGATTGTCTGTTTGGATGACTTTGCTTTAAGAAAGCGCCACTCTTATGGCAGTATTCTGGTTGACTT
The DNA here is from genome assembly GCF_051713785.1 of Enterococcus sp. DIV0187. NCBI lineage: Bacteria > Bacillati > Bacillota > Bacilli > Lactobacillales > Enterococcaceae > Enterococcus > Enterococcus sp. DIV0187. The sequence continues at coordinate 3,203,116 of NZ_JBIOQO010000001.1, read as the reverse complement.
TCAAACAAAGAAAGTCATAGATTTATTTCCCTCAAGGAGTCAAGAATCTGTCACTCAATGGCTGTCTTCTGTTTTTCAGGACATTTCCTTTGTCATACGAGATGGCGCAATAGCTTTTCGAAATGCCATTTCTCAAGCTTTTCCTGAAGCCATACAAATTGCCGATCGTTTCCATGTGTTAAAATCACTTACCGACCATGCCCTTCAAGCTATTCGACCATTGATTCCTAGTCAGATTCAAATAAAATATGAAAAGATTTCGTCGATGGAAAGAACAGCCCCCACGATCAGTCAGCAAGTCAAACAGAATTTAGTAGAACAGGTTCGTCAAAAAAGACAATTAGGTTGGTCCTTCGCTAAAATTGGTCGATATTTTTCTCTGGATCCCAGAACAGTCAAACGGTATTGTGACCGTTCAATCAATACATTGGATGACCATCAGAGAAAAGAGAGACTTACCCGATTGGATCAGTATAAAGAGCTGTTGGTTGAAGCAATGACTGTCTGCTCAACGCTAAAGCAAGTCTACGAAATTTTGGTCGAATCTGGTTATGACCGTACTTTCGAAACCTTTCAAAGAAGTTACAAGCAAGTCCTAGCTAAAACAGACACTGATGTGTCACGAACCAAAGTACATAAAAGGCCAATCAATCGGCTTATTTTTGAACATTCTTTAAACTGGAGTCAATTAGATAATGTGTCAAAAACGGTCCTTGAAAACACTCCTTTGTTGGTCACTATTATCCAATTCGTTCAGAAATTTCGAAAAATTTTGTCTGATTGCAGCTTTGAGCAGTTGGATCAATGGATTCAACAAGTTAGGGAACTGAGAAACTCGGAATTAAATAAATTCGTCAATGGACTGGAACGAGACAAAGATGCCATAGAAAATGCCCTGATCTATCCAGAACTATCAAATGGACTGGCCGAAGGAAAAGTAAATAAATTGAAAAAGATTAAACGAATTATGTTTGGTCGCTGTTCTTTTGAGACTTTACGAACAAAAATGATTCTTTCAGAACTGTAGCACCATAGTCAGGAAAGAACCTGCTAAATGTCGTTTTTTGGCCACTTGAAAATGTTGGTTTTCGGCCATCCAAAATGTTGGTTTTTGGTCCATAGATCTATTTCTTGTTGGAATCCTTTGCTTTATTTTCTTTATAATCCTTCATTCTATATGAGGGACCATTAATCTGAATAATCTTTGAATGATGAATTAATCGATCGATGATCGCATTCGTAAGTTTCTTATTTTGAAAGATTTCTGCCCATTGAGATAGCGGACTATTCGTGGTGATAATCGTTGATTTCTTTTCATATCTACGGTTGATCAATTGGAAGAAAAGATTTGCTCCGTCTTTATTGAAAGGTAAATAGCCGATCTCATCGATAATCAATAAATCATAGTTGCTATATTTCTTAAGCATACTTTCTAAAGTTCCTCTCTTGTGCGCACGCTCTAATTTTGAAATCAACTCATTGCTAAGAACGAAATGACAAGAGTACTCTTTTTGGATCGCTTCTAAGGCTATGGAAATAGCGAGGTGGCTTTTGCCAACCCCACTGTTTCCAATAAATAGAATACTATCTGCTGTATCCATAAACCTAAGGGAACAGAGATCAAGGATTTCACTTTTAATGATTTGTGGTTGAAACCCAAAATCAAAGTCATTAATTCTCTTTTTGAAAGGAAGCCGCGCTCTGTGCAGCCGCAATTCATCTTTTTTCTTTTTTCGATTGCTCAATTCGGCAGTGGTTAAAGTTAATAAGGCATCCACAAAACTTAGTTCTTGTTGGACAATCGTGTCTAACGAATCCGGTAAGGATTCTCTAATGTAGTGTAAATTTAGATCTTCTAGTTGATTTAATAATTGATGATAGTTCGACATATTTCTTCCTCCATTACAATTCGTCATAAGCTTTCAAATTTTCATCTACGAAGCGCTCTAATTCATCATCTTTCAGATGTTTGAATACATCTGATTGAAGAATTTGAACATAGTCTTCTCGTTCATAATTGAGTCGTTTTTCGCTTATCAAGTGTTCTCTGATAAGGTTGCCATTATGGTAGATAGTTAAGTAACCGCCATCTTCTTCTAAGAGAACATTTTGACCAATGTAATTGATAGGAACGGAATATTTCTTGTTTTTGTGTTGAACCATCGATTCCATCGAAACTTTTCGTAAAATCAGTTGATCCTCTGCACAATAACCTGATAATTGTTCATAATCGTAAGGTTTTAGTTTTGGTTTTTCAATGGACCATCGATCGACTGGTCGTTCATAGGTAGCTTGCGATATTTCTTCGTAGTTTAGCTGATCCATTAAAAGCGTAACTTCACTACAGAACTCGAATTTATCGTCTAGTTCGTAGTTATAGACTTTTAATCGATCCATTGTTCTAGCCAACGCTTCAACTTTGCCTTTTGTCTGGGGCCGAAAGGGCCGACAGGCTATGGGTTTAAATCCGGCATCTTTACTATATTGTCTAAACGTCTCGTTAAAAACGACTTTAGTAAATTGACTTTTACTGCGATTAACAACCGTCTTCATATTGTCAAACCAAATTTCTTGAGGGATACCTCCAGTTTCATAAAATGCTTGATTCAAGCACTGGAATAACGTTTTTTGAGAACGATCAAAGGTAACTTCTAAGTATTTCATTCTTGAATAACCTAGGATATAGAGAAAAATATTACAGGTGACGACTTCCCCTGTTTTTAGCACTAACTTGATATCTTCTTTCCAATCAACTTGAGCAGACAATCCAGGAGTCGTTTCAATTCTGATCGTTGCTTTTTCAATCTTATCCTCACGGATATTTCTGCAATATCGGCGAATCGTCCTTTCGCTGCCGGAATATCCCTTTTTAGAAATAAAATGATAAATCGCTGTAGAGGAACAGCCTAACGAGAGTTTATCAATGATAATTGCTTCGTAATCATCAATTAGAGTTTTCTTGTTCTGATTCCTTTTTCCAAGACTGGGAAGTTCTTTACTAATTCCAGCATCATAATAACGTTTAACGGTACGATAATCGCAGTTAAATTGTCTAGCCAATGCCGCATAATTGGGTTTTGTTTCACTCATAATGTGTAATAACACTCCTTCGTAGATATCTTTTCTCACTTTACAATCCTCCTATGAATTGTTGTGAGAAAAGCGTATCAAAATGGAGCGAAAACCTACATTTCTATTTGCCCATTTTCCTACATCTTATCGTGTCCGTTAACATCTTGGTTACTGAACTTAAGGATTTTTCCAACAATAAATAGTCATCTTTTTTCATTCGAGGACTAATGATAACCAGCTGCTGGTTAATGGGCAGCGAGGTTTGTTCATTTGCAATTGTTGTTACAACGATCTGTGCTTCCAAAAAATTCTTTGTAAATTTTATTTTGTATTTATTTTGAAATTTTTCTTTAATCATCTCCTCTAGATAGCGCTCATAAGAAATTGAAATATCTGATGAAATAAACATTTGTAATTCCAGTGGATGTAGCGAAAATTTATTCAATGGAAAGATAGATAAACATAATGAAAGAGCTACGCTTTCATAGGTAATTAGATGTTTACTTTCTCTTTTTTTATCGATAAAACATGCCCAAGCTCTTTTAAATCTGGTCCAATAATTTGGATAGTCCTTGCTAAACTCAGCAAAATTAACAACATGTGCCGTATTTCCTGTGTAATCAATACTATATTCAGAAAAATAGGAAGACAAAGCAGATTTTGTAAATAATAAATTAAATTCCTTCTGCTTTTTAGAATTTAACGATGAGAATTGCATTACAAAACAATCTAAAAAAGTAGAAGAGTACCCATTAATACTCTTTAAAACAGAAGAATGTGGCATTTCCACTATGCTTAAATCAAAATCATAAATATCAGAATTATATAACGTTAATACGAACATTTCCCATTCTATACCTGACCAAGAATTAAATTCAATCGGTCTTTTTGGTATAGAGAAATCTTTCAAAATTGAAATTTGCTCATAATTCAGAGAAAGTTCTTTCTTTTTTAAAATTGCATTAGAATAAATAAAAACCCAGAAAGCTAAAATTTCTATTTTAAATGGATCAAATAGCATCCCTAAATAACTCATTACACTCTTCGACAAATCTAGATATTTTGATTTATTTTCAATCCACGACACCTTCGAAATTTGTCTGTTGGTACTCCAGAGAAATACATAAGAAAAAATCCGAATATTTAATTCATTCGATTTAAACTGAATTTTTTCTGCACATGAAACATACACACTATACGCCTTAATCTTTTTATTAATTAATCGCACCCTTCTTTGTAGTGTTGACTGACTCAGACCCCATTCATTACATATCTCGATGCTAGACAGTGTTCGTTTTTCAATCAACGAAGACAATAATTTGTAGGCAAAGTCTCTTGTGAAAATTGCATGAAAAATATCCTGTAAATTTGATCCTTGCCTCTTTAATTGAAATACTCCTCTTTTTACAGTTATCAATTCTATAGAATACTCAGAATTGGCATATACATCAGTCACAAGTTGCGATAGCTCCTTCAACATTTTAAGAATAGTAACCGAATTACTATATCCCAATTGTTCCTTTAATTCTTCTATAGAAATTGGATAATCAACTGAATCAAGTCTTTCAATAATATCTCTCTTCAAAAGAGTTTGATAATCTAATCCAAACAAAAAAAATCATCCTTACTATAAAATTTCTTTGCATAAAAAAATTAGTGTTTTAAAAACCCCAACTAACACAATTCTTTAATATTACTAGTGTTACAACCATGTTAGGAAGCTATCCATGCACAAAAAAATCCTTTATACTGTTCTCGGGTGACTTATCCAAGACCAATAAAAAGGACTAAAAGCAATGGATAAGTATAATACAGAAACTTCGTTTCAGAAATGGTTTTCAGAGGACTTCAAACAACAACGATTGAAGTATAAAATACCAGTTGTGACTCCAGTCGATTCAAATCTAAAAATCAGTTAGCTAGTGAAATGATCACACAAACGATTGAAGAAGGCCATTTTCCTATCCAATGGATTGGTTGTGATACCGCATTTGGCTGACCATGATTTTCTGCGTAGTTTGCCAGAGTCCGTTCACTATTTTGCGGCGATCAAAGAAGACGAGCTGGTATTCCTTGCGCGTCCTAGAGTGACACACGGGTTCATTCTCGAATCGCTTAACTTTGAAAGTTTTTATATAATTGAGCGTCATTTTTTATTTCATAAGATAACTTGGGCTCCATCCGATAACCTTTTCCCCACATCGTATGTATCGCAGAACCACCAATCGATGTATCTTCAAATTTCGACTTAATCCGCGAAACCATACTAGATAATGATGCTAAATGTGACTTCGTCACTCCATCGTTCCATATCTTTCTACACAATTCCCCTCGGTCTACAATCTGATTCTCAGACTCTAGTAAAATGGTTAGTATTTTTATTTCTATTTGAGATAATCGATATACCACTTCCATAAGTTGTATCTTCTTTTCATCAGTCATCTTATCTGTTAGTATTGTCGAATCTACCAGTGGCCCCCTTCTATAAAATTGTTCATTCCCTCGATTCCCATGGTGTGTGAATGTTCTATGTTCTACATTTGGTCTTTCCAACTGATACAAACATTCCCTTAATTCATCATTTGTTTCACTTGTTGAAATAATTGCATGAAGTTTGGCATCTTCCAAATAACTTTGTTCCATACTCGTCGGAAATGTTTCTACCTTTCGAATGATTTTGATAGAATATTTTTTTAAAAACGGAACCAATACACTCACTTCTGACTCGCAAATGCTTTCACTCAAAATGATATATTGGAAAAAGTTCAAAAATTCGTTTCCTTCTAGTTGTTGTAGACATATACTAAACAATTTTGAAGAACAATAAACCTCATAATTTAATGTTTGAATCTTCTGCTGAATCTCTTTCTCTGCTAAAATATTTTTAGTTAAAATCAAGACTTGACTCATACTATCATTCCATTCCTCTTTTATTTGTCATAAATTATTTTGAAAATCTATTCTTAACATCGGAACTCTTCTAATAGTTCCGGACATTTTTGCTCAGATCATCGTTCTAAATACTAGACGAGACCTCACTTAGAGTGTCCTAATTCTGGTTTTCAAGAATAATCGTTCCTTTTGTCAATTGTTCAACTTTTTTCTCTAAGTCTTCATAGATAGCTATGACTGTCTCCTTTGATTCAGAAACTTCCATCAGAATTTTACGAGCACGATTGCTAATGCTCTCTACTTCTAATTCCGCCGCGTCTATCATGTATTTTGCTTCCGTTTGAGCCTCCTCGACCGTTCGATTGGCCTGTTTCTTTGCTGTAAACAAAACTTCTCCAATCTCCAATTGTGATTGGACAACCTCTTGTTTTAACGCTTCGTTTTGTTTCTTTAAATCATCAATTTGAGTTTGTGCTCGTGAAAAAGCTTCTGATTCGCAACCAGCATCATTTGTCTTTTTAACAAGCAATTCCTCAAATTGATGCAGCTGTTGATTCTTTTGCTGAAGAACCTCTTCAGTCATTTGTAACCGTCGAGAAATCTCAGCTTTCTCCATGTGTATCTTTTGTTGCTCTTGAGTCAACTTCTCAACCTGGTTCGTTAAGTTTTCTACCACTTCATCCTGCTCAATAGATACTTCCTCTTGTGGAAGTTCTTCATTTTCATTTGTTTCTTTCACTCTTTCAAGACGTTCTTTTAATTCGGTTATTTGAGTCTCTTTTTCTGTTAACTGTCTCTCTAATAACGTATTCTTTTCTAAAAGTTCCTTGGAATCAGATACTTGATGCAATTCTTCTTCTAAGCGATTGATCTCTTCTTGGGCCAGCTTCAATTTTTCATTCAACGCTTCTGTTTCTTCATTGAAATTTTTTTTCAATACTTCCCTTTCTTGATCCAATTGCAGGTTCTCCTTTTTGATCTCTCCCATAACTATTACTCGCTCCTCTAATTGGTTGTGTTCAATTACTTTCTGTTTCATTTGATTTCTCAATTCCGCACGTTCATCATTCAACTGATTCACTTGCTGAATCGCCTCTGTGTATTGTTGAACAACCTGTAAATGCTGTTTTTTCAATTCTTTCAGTTGTTGCTCTACTTTAAGTCTTTCCTTTTCTTTTTTCTCATAAGCTGCTTCCAAATCTTTATACGCTTGTTTAGGTTGTGTTTTCTCTAAATGCAACCGCTCCAATTGTTCATTCAACGCTTGAATCTCTGAGTATTGTTCATCAATCCTTTTTTGTTTCTCAGCAACAGAGGTCGTTAACACTTGAATTCTTTGCTCTTTTTCCTTGTTGCCTTCCGTTTTTTTCATAAAAAGTTGTTTTTGAGTTTCCAGTTGTTCTTTTAATGCTTGAACTTCTTGTTCATAGGCTTGTTTCTCATTCTCGTATTCTGTTTGTTGAACTTGTTGTGTTTGAATCAGCTTATCTTGTGCGATCTTTAATTCTTCCAACTCTTGTGATAACCGTCGGTTATCCGTCTGAAAATCCTCCTGTCGTTGCTGTGCATGCTCCAGTTGTCCAATTAAATGTGAAATTTTTTTCGTTTGATCCTCAAGCACGAATGCTTCTTGTTCAATTTCATCATTCGTAAATTCATTAATTTCTTCCATTAGATTCTTATTAAAAAACCAGTTGTTCTTTTTTACCATTACCCGTTTCCTTTCCGCAATTCTGATCGAAATGTAAAATATCCTGTATCATTTCGAAGATAAGTTCCTTTATAAATACTTCTTTCTTCATTATCAACAATACTGATATGAACTTCTATGATTGATGGGATCCCCTCAATTTCTCTCATCAGTGCAGTCAGATTCTTTCCAAGAATGACAAGATCAGAGCCTGTCGCTTCCACTCTCCCCATGATAGTTGCCGTTAATGAGTCTGCGTCACTCCCAGAAGACAACACCCATTGCGCTTCACTAATATAGGGGCATAAGTATGTCGCTAATTTTCTCTCCGTTGCTTCTTTTTCTGCAAGCGTTTGTTCTGTGTACTTCAATCGGGATTCGAGAGCTAATCCTTTTGACGGATAGTCTTTCAATTGACTAACAGAAGAACTACTTTTCCTCTTCAGTTTGAGAATGTTCCCCCTTAACTCTTTAGTATGAGTCGTTACTCCTTGTACACGTATTTCTAATTGCGTCAGTTGAATCATAGCAATCATTAGTAGTATAACGACACTGAGCAGTGCTACGCCAAAAGTGACCATACTTTTCTGTAATTCTTTTTGTTTGAATTGCGTCAATTTCGTTCGAAAAAGACGCGAGGTTTGGTTGGTTGAAATTTGATGTAATCGATAATGAACAATAAATCGATAGATTAGCCCCATAACTATCAGCCCTATAACGATCAAACCACTGATAAGAAATTCCCTCACTTCTTTTCCTCCACCTCGTCCTTGCTCAGAGCTTCCTCGGAAACTCTGTTTTTCTTTAATCTAAAGGGATAATAAGTAATCAAAAATTTCATTTTCTCCCCATAAATTGCATAAATTTTAATAAAATACTTGACTTTTCAAAACTACCTCCATAATCAACAGGAACAGATGAATGATCTGTATCTTACTTGATAGAGGCGGTCAAACTATGTTTGGACATTGGCAAACACATTCTGAATATTTAATGTTTACACAAAATGCTCTCAAGAAAATTCCGTTGGAATTTCAGGAGGAATATACACTCTCTTTTCAACAATTTCAATTACTTAATCTAGATCCTGTGATTGAAATTATCAGTCCTTTGTATTCTCATACTGGTCGCGCAGCGAATCGGAAGCTGACACTCAATCAGCTTCCACACATGTTAAAAATCAGCCCCATGTTTCACTTGATTGCAGGAATTCTAAACAAGAAATTCCTAGTATTGCATCCTTTCACGACTTTATCGCTCGTACCATTCCCATTAACGAGAAAAATCAACTCCGTCCTGTTTTGCTAAAACCCAAGACAAAACTGAAGAAAAGACAAAAACTACCTAATAAAAAGAAGAATTCAACCTACAAGATCGCTGAAATCGCTCGAAAAAAAGAACTTTGTCCGAATCGACCAGAGAAAATCATCCAACAAATTTTTCAAGCTGTTTCGCTTTCTTTTTCTACACAAATCGGCTTATTACATCCAGTACTCACCCTTTCGGGCGATGGACATGTCTGGTAATAGGTGCCTACTCACAGGGTAGAAAAGTCTGTTCCTGTCAGTCAAAAGGGATTTATCGTTGTACTTGTGCACGTAACTATTCAGATCCCTTAGCTAGCTGGGGCTGGAACAGTCACAAAGAGCAGTATTTTTATGGATATAGTACTTTTCTACTCGCTACTTATGAGAAAAAAACAAACAGATCTTCCTCTATATTTTCGCTTAGTAGAGGCCAAACGACATGATTCTATTTCAGCACTTGTTTGTCTATCGGAATTGAGTATTGCGGACGAATGATCCCACTCGTAAGATTCGTTACTTTTTAGCTGACTCAGCCAGCAAACGATCCTAGACTGTTCACAAAAGTACCACGAAATACAAAAAATGGACAAAGCTCCATAACGAACGATCCAGCTGTGAACGATTAAATAAACAACTTTTACTTGACCATCAACTTGAATACTCAAAAGCTAGAGGAAAAAACAATATTATTTGGCATTACTGACAGCTGGAATGGCTATCCATTTAAAGGCTCAATATACGTTCCTTCATTCGTAAAAAAAACACTTTACATGAGGCTTATTTGAGTGCGTCTACTTTCGAAAAACTTTTTGAAAAAACGAGAGCATTTCCTATTTCCCACACCGCTATGCCTTTTTTGTCTTTTAGTTTCCGAGGTTACTCTTGCTCACTAATAAACAGACCTTTTTAATTCTTCTCCTAAGAGTTGTAAGTACATCATTCGTATCTCTATGTACAAAGTAGAAATCAAAGAAGAAGTACGGTATTCCTCTTTGTCTCCACTATGGTTGCAATCTTCTGTTTTCTTATCTATCTTTTTGTGACAACGCCGAAAGATTAGAAAAATTATATCTGCCATTGTCTACTTCCTCACTTAGCGGAGGTTCTTGAACCAATTGATTTACTCGCTGTTTTAATTCATCATAGATACTCAAGATAGTTTGACGCGATTCATCTACTTCAAAAGAAATCTCTTTTGCACGTTCTTGAATTGTTTGTATTTCATTTTCTGATTGTTCAATCATTCGTTTTGCTTCTAGTTTCGCTTTTTCAAGCATTCGATTTGCTTGTTTTCTTGCAGAAATTAAGACCTCCCCAATTTCTTGTTGGGAATGACTCGCCTCTTGTTTTAAGTGCTCATTTTCTTTTTGAATCATCATTAACTGATGTTGAAGGTCAGAAACAACTTCTCCTTCAACGGTTTGATCTCGCTGCTCGTCGAGCAGTTTTTGAATCAAGTGGTCTTTTTCTTGAAGTGCATGATCTTTTTCAAGAACTATCTGATCTAATTGCTCCACTTGTTCATCTTTTTCTATCAACAATTCCTGAACTTGCGCGAGTTGATCTTCACGTTCGTGTATGGCATCCTGCCGTTGTACCTCTTCGTCTTTTTGTTGCATGATCAATTCATGGTACTGTTGTTGCGCTTCTTTTAATTCCCCCTCCACTGTACGTAATTCTGACAATGCTTCTTTCAATGTCGCGTTTTCGGTTTCTAACTGATGGATTTCTCCTTTTAGATGATCATATTCTTTATTTTCTTGAAGGCGTTGAATTTCTTTGCGATTTCGGCGAAGTTCACTCTCTAATTCTTGAATACGTCGGCGATTTTCAGCCTTTTCTTCTCCAGAACGTAATAATGCTTGCTTATATTTGTCGTTTTCTTTTATCAGTCGACTTTTTTCTGCTTCAGTTTCTCTTTTTAACTGTTCTAATGCTTGTTCCTTTGCAGCAAAACTCTGTTGCTTTATTTCCTCAGTGACTTTCGGTGCTCTCTTTTCTAGATCCACTAAAATTGGCTCTGTTTCTTCTGTTCGAATAACTTCTTCTGGAATGGAATTAATCTCATCAATAATATTTTTGTTGAAAAACCAACCACCTGGCTTCTTTGACTGCGCACTCATAATATTTCCTCACTTTCTTTATTCTTCTTGAATTAATATAAATTCTTCATTTTCACTTTCACGAGAAAATGTGCAACTATACATTTTTTTCTGTTCTTTATCATTCATCAAATTCATTTGAAAGGTGATTTGAGTCAACTTAGATATCCCCTCTGCCTCTTTGGCAAAGGATTTGATATTTTCCTTAATTTGCTTTTGATTATCTTCGCTCCCAGAACCTCCAGCCAATGCTATATTTAAGGTTTGTGTTGGAACGTCCAATACAATCAACGTATTAGATAACCCCAAATATGGATTCACCCTAGCAGACAGATCGCTTTCCAATTTGTATTGTTTTTCACGGTTTTCTTCTGAGAAAAGTTCCTCCCAAGGGTACTCAGTTAATCCGAGTCCACCTTTGGGATAACTTTTGATTGGCATTTTGGTAAGCAATTGTTTTTGTTCTTTTTTAACTAAATACAATTCATCTTTTAACTGATTTGTTTGATTGACGCTCAGTACTAACTGATGGTCTAATTGAAACAAACTAAACGTCACTAATAATAAGCCCATCGTCATAAAAAAGACCACAATCAAAAGGGCTGAAACATGTTTGCTTTGTTCCACTTGTTTGACATACTCCAATTTCCGTTGAAACGACAAAGGCATATTCTTCGGTAATTTTATGCGATCAAACTGCAATTTAATAGCTATCCGTTGAAACCAGATCACCAATACTACGATAATCAAGGCCACGCTGATCCAATGAACAATCGCCATAAGTATTTCCCCTCCATTACTTTTCTTCTTTAGAATGTATAATACTAGGCATTTGAAATTGTACCTTGCCTTCAATTAATGATTTAGGTACAAAACCAAACGTTCGACTATCTTTCGACACATCAACGTGATCACCGATCGTAAAATAGAAATCCTTTGGGATTTTGTTTAGTGCTTGAACCTCTTCGGAAACCGCAGGCGAAAGTTGAAAAGTATACGTTGTTTCAAATTTTCCATGTTCACCAATATTTAGAATCATCCGATCATTTTGAATAAACAACGTATCACCTGGCATACCAATCACACGTTTCACAAATTTCCCATCCTCTCCTTTGATTGAAAAAGCAATAACATCATACCGATTAATCAGGTCTCGCTTTTTAACTAAAACCATGTCTTTTTCCGATAATGTCGGAGCCATCGAACTTCCCGAAATCGGATGAAAACTATATTCTCTTCGTACAAGCTGACCTGAAAAATACAACACGACGAATACTGAAAGGGTTAAAATTGTCAACACAAGACTTTTTGTAAGCGAGCGCTGTGGAGGGTGCGCTTCTTTTTTTGTTTTTCGCGACCGAACGGTTGCCATAACTTACGATGCTCCTTTTTGAATTCTTACTTTGCTTTGATATACGACACTTGATCGGAATTAGCCAATGACTGATCAATGACACGATAAGAAATAACGGTTCCACCATAAACATTTCCTTCGGAAATCAGAATCCCCTCTGGCCGGACCGCTTCAACAAAGGCCACATGTCCATAGCGTGGATCAGAACCAGCCACGCCAGGTTTAAAGGAAATCAACCAACCAACTTTCGGTTTCTGACTCACTTCATAGCCTAATGCATTGCCTTTGGTTGCCCATTCTCCTCCATTTCCCATATAGTCATCCACGTTTTTGCCTAGTTGCTTCACTCGATTGAATGCGTACCAAGTACATTGACCAACAGGATAAGACCCCGAACGATTGTAGTCCACGCCATTATAATCCGGATATTTCATACGGTTACGATATTCTACTGGAATGTCTTCTTTACCTTTTATGAAAATACCTGAGTGACTACCGGTTATTTTAACTTGGTCATACTGAGTTAAATGATATAAGGCAATAATCGAATTTAATTTCCGTCCATAGGTAGTATCCGTCGCATAAGTTCCAGTTAATGCGCTCGTTGTGCGCAGATAATTCTTAGCTGTGGATCGCCAAGTATTTTTGTAGTACGCATCATTACCTGAGATACCGCCTCGTAACAGTTCCACGTAATCACCTAACGAAGCTGTGTAATTTGGATATTTTCGGAAAGCAGAATTGATAGAATATAACTCGCCATTACCACGATCCTCTTGCGTCGCCATTGAAATCGACTGACCTTGGTAGGTTCCTTTGATTCCAAATAAATTATGATTTGGAACCTGCGATAAGGTACTTGTCCCCGAGCCACTTTCTAATAACGCTTGCGCAATCATTACGGATGCAAAAACATCATATTCTTGCCCCAATTTCTGTGCATCTTTTGCGATTTTCTTAATAAAATTCTTTGCCACTTCATTCTCAGTAAAATTCATAGAAGCTGGGTATTCTGCTAAAACCTGTTCGCCATATTTAGTCAAATTCATTTTTGGTAATTCTTGAATCAAAAGATCTTCTTCTAAATCAATTGCTTCCACAACAATTTCTCGTTGTCTATTTTTTTCTACTTTTTCTTCCAATTCCTCAGTAGTATCTTCAGTTGGACCACTTTCTTTTACATTAGATAGTTCACTCTCATCTGCTCCAATTTCCACATCATCAACCGTCAAGTAGTACCCATCCCCGATGTAGATTCCTAGCAAAATATGATTCTCCTTTTCTTCCCGATACACGAGACTGCCAATATGAATTTCTTTCTGTAATTTTTTTAAGTTATCAGTAAGTTCCAAACCAGCTATATTCCTATACAACTCTGTTGCTAATTGTTTCGCATCGTAATTCGCCTTTTGTTCTGTCCCTACCTGTTTGACTCCTTCATAAATCAACGCCGCCTGAGCCTTGTCTTTAAAACTACTCAATAACGGTAATTCAAATCCTTTCAAATCTGAGAGTGCCACTTCAGTTGCTTTCAACTCACTCGGTAAACTCAATGTACTCCTTTCCGAAAAAGCCTCCGGTGCAATTGAAGCAACAAAGGAGTTGGCTTGAACACTTGGTCCTACAGGTGTTATTGGCATCCCCACGGTTGGTGTACTTGGTACAACAACCGGCGTTTCCGAAATCACTGGTTGTGTCAGCTCTTCATTACTTTGGCTTGTAGACGATGAGAGTGATACCGAACTACTAGGAAATGTCGTACTTGGTTTAGTTGAGCTGCCCGATTTCGCGTCACTTGATGTTAAACTATTCGATGAACTATTAGAGCTAGTGTGACTAGTTGATGTACTTGAACTCGATGAGCTTGTCGTCGAATCTGTACTATTTTCAACTGGAGTAGACTCCGAAGAAGATTCAGTTGTTAGCTCTGAACTAACAGTAGGCACCGATAATTCTGTTTCTCCTTCCCCATGCACTTCCGGCTGCGCTTCAATCGGGATCCCTCCTTTGTCCGTCGATATCTCTACACTCTCTGGTACAGAAATTGCACTCTCAACGGTATTAGTCTCTACCATTAATGAAGATTCCTCAATTCGTTCGCCTGCTTTCAACACTCCACTGCGTGTACCAGCTAGTCCACCAATGAAAACGAGAAACCCACAAATTCCTATCACTATCTTTTTCATGAATTAAAATTCCTTCCTGAATTGAACTAAATCATTCCTAACGAATAAGACTAAAGAACAGAATGGGTAATAAAAAGAAGAGAAACATCGGAACCATTGTTTGTAGTGGTTCCGAGACGAACTTCGCTGCGATTAACATTGCAAATTGTTGAAACGGAGAAACTCTTCGCTTGTTTAAAATCTTGCTCGAGGATATCTTCTGTCCATTCGATTTAATTCCTAATTGCTTCAATCTTTGCTTACTTGCCCGATTAATAGGTTGAACATTTGATAATTTTCCTTGAACCAAGCGCCGATAGATTGTCCCGACATCTCCCTCACATCTAAGTAAGGTTAACGTCTGCTTCTCATCTTCTGCTTTAGCATCAATATAAGAAACTTCGGTTTCCTCAATGACTTTATTCACCGATACATCATACGTATAAATATCCTTAAAATCTGTGGCATAAATCTTATCACCAAGCTTCAATTGTTTGATACGATGAAGGAGCACATCAGTTTCAAAAATATTGTGTGCTAATAAAACATAGTTACCTTTTCCCAGTTGTTGATCCACCCGATAGGTCGCTGCCCCTGTCAAAAGGTTCTGATTAGCGATTCCAGCTAAAATAGGCAGATCAACATCAACCTTTGGGATATTCAATTTTCCAATTCCCCAATTATTAGTGGTTTCAAAACTATTCCCGCGAGCTTCCGCGTAATTCGCAACGTTGACACTCGCAATTTGTTTCTCTGCATAATTTGCCCGATTAACTTTGTCTAAATTGAACGTACTTAAATATTCATTTTGACCAACATCAACCGCACCTAAAGATGTATCTTCCTGCATTTGCACATAACCATAAGCAGCTACTGCTAATACTGTCATCATTGCTACAAAAATCAACACAAAATAGAGTTTCGTTATCCTGAATAAACGGCGCAGATGTTTCCGTGCTTTGTTTACAATCAACGGATCATCCGAACGAAATCGCTTGATATGGAAACGATAGATTGTCACTAAAATGATGAACAAGAGTAGGTTTATAAGAATGGTCGCTAACACAACGTTCTGATAACTCCATAAATTTCGCTTATTAACTTTTTGTTTCTGAGCATCTTTATAAGGAATACGACGACCATTCACCAATAACCGATAGGTATTAATCCCTGGCGGTGTACATGTTAAGAGTGTCACGATATCCTTTCCTGGTACGATTTTTACTTTTTCGGCTTCACTAGGTAAGATTTCCTCAAAAGATTCGATTTGATACGCCAACCGTTTCCCCAAAATATTAATATAGAAGATATCTCCTTCTTCTAAGTTTTTCACATCGGTAAACAAGACTTGGTTTTGAACTCCGCTATGACCAGTAATAATAGCCCGTGTATTTTTACCCCCTATCGGGATTGAGCTTTCTTCTAAATGTCCCAACCCTTTATCAAGCGTTTTAAAGGATGTGCCGTGAAAAAAGGGCATTTGTTCGATATCAATTCCTGGAATATCAATCGTTCCCATAACTCCCGAATCATTCTTGAGGATATTTTTATAGACCATTGGCTCAGCACTATGGCCTTGTTGCTTATTGAATATGTATGTATTATAGATTTTGGCGACTTCGTATTGTTCTTTCTTTTTTTTTGTCGACATTTTTTTCAATGAGTCATCATAAGATATACTCGCTGCACTTCGTTCACGATTTGCCAAATAGTTCCCAACGATCGGATACATTAACACTGCGACACCGGCAACAATCATAAAAATGGCAAAGCTCATAATCCATTTACTGTGTTTGTTGTTCGCTTTTTTCTTCATGAATCGTCATCCTTCTAATCAAAAATTTGCAAAAGAAAAAGTAACTCTTGAATCTCGAGTTACTTTTTCTCATCAAAAATCAAACTTCTTCGTTTTCATAACTCTAAACCCAATTAAAGTCATAACAAGAATGAAGCTTAAAACGAGCAGTAACGAATGATACGACCCAATATTTCCGCTAGTTTGCGGTAACCGATCAGTTCTAGCCGAAGCGCTGTTTCCGTTAGTGGAATTCGTACTAGATAGTTTTCCATTACTAGTAGTGGACGAATCATCCTTTGGGGCCTCTTTTGTAACAACGCTCGACTTTGGATACAGGTACACTTCTGATAGCACTTCTCCAGTTCGCTGAGGTAATGGGAGTTCCAAAATCACTGGCCCCATTGTTTCTTTAAGTAATTCATGGTCTTTTTCTACAACGCGATAGGTTCCTTGGGCTAAATTGGTCACTTGAGCCAATCCAAATTCATTCGTTGTTACTGTTGTAGAATAAGCTGATTCCCCAATTACAGGTTCAAACTCGGTCGTCCCTTGAACCAGAGATACCCGTGTAACTTCATAAGAAATCCCGGCTAATGGATCCAGCTGATTCCCTTGCGAATCTTTAATTTCCCCAGCTTTTGTCCCATCCAAAGGCAATTGATTGGTCAGAACCTCTGGGTCTTCCAGTTTATATTTCACAACCGAAATCGAATAACTATCGGTTGTTTCTGCCGCAATACTCATATCGGTCCAGGCCGTGAGGATTCCTAGCAGAAGAAGGCTAAAACCTATCGTGACCATTCGTTTCATTGTTATCCTTCTCCCTTCCTGCTAGGTTGCCTATAGTACCAATAAAGACCTCCCATTCCCAGTATCCCCATCACACTCACAATCATAACAATAATAAACATCGGACCTGTTCCACCCGTAAATGGCAATTCCGTTTTCTTATCATCTTCTTCATATAGTTGAATGGTTTGATTCCCTTCAGTGATTGTCACCTTAATTGGTGATTTGATTAGTTCATATCCATCTGGCGCCTTCGTTTCAATTAATGTATGTTCCCCTGGGAATAATTTGACGAAACTCAAATTACCACTACCATCAGTTGTATCTGTAACAAACGGCGTGGACGCGTTCCCTTCGTATACCTCGAACTCCGCGCCTTTCAATGGCGTCCCGGTTGCCTTTTCAACATCGGATAAATGCCCATCTTTGTTGGCATCGATTGCCGTTCCCGTCGCATATTTAAAGAGTCGAATAGTCGATGGACGAATTAATCCAAGGTTAACATCTGTCACATGATGCTTCGCATCCGTCGCTCCAGAACCAGCTACTTCGCTTAAAATTGGTTGATTAAATGCCTCTGTTTTATACGAGTCTTGGTCTGCTTTTGAATTCAGTTTCGGATCGCTACCCACTAATTTCTTAGTGACTCTCACTTCTCGCTGAATGACTTTATTCCCAATGATAAACTCGACAATATAGTCTCCTTCTGGCAAATTCTCAAATAGGTATTTCCCATTGGTATCCGTCTTTTTCAAAGAATTTCCGGAGGCATCGATGAATTTTTCTCCCGTCAAACTTTCTTTCACTAGGTTGTTTTTGTACGTTGGCACTTCTAGACTCGAACGATACAACTTCACGGGAATGTCTTTGGCCCATTCTTCAGGCGCTCCCGAAGGTTTCGTTCCAATCAAGCCGTCCAACTTATCGTCGTACCATGCCACACCGGATAAATCACGACCATAAACACGAACACCACTTGGCACTCCTTGAACAAACTTATTCAGATGAGAATTTAAAGAAGGGGCATTAATATACTTGTCTCCTGCTTTTTGACCTGACGGTCGCAATGTCAATGAAATAGCCATATCTTTCCCTTGTTCTAGTTCATCATAGACAGCCATAATCGCTTTCGCATTTTTCAAGACAGACATATCGGAACCTAGCTTATACCAGCCAGCACTCAAAACAATCGCATTGGGATCGATGTTTGCCGCTACAAAATTGTTTGTATACCAAATCGTCCCCTGTGTACCAGACAACTGCTTTGCTTGAGTCAGTGAATACGTCCCTTGATAAGTGGTCCCTCGTTGATCCCCGTTGTAGGGCAAAACATCCAATACACGGACATTCTGCATCGGAATTGCCGAATGATTTTTAAAAGAAACCGTATACGTAAAATCGGTAGGATGCGTGTCTGCCGGTTTTGCTGGATCACGCTCATTGCCACTTTCAATAAATGGTTTATCCACCGTTTTATCGACGACAATAACACCAGAATTCGTTACTATAATGTCTTTAGAAGCCGTTCGTTGCTCTTTAGTTGAAGTGTCTCGATTACTTTCATCACTTTCTAGCCATAATTCGGACACTACTTTTCCATTCAAATTGGCCACATTATTCACAAAAGTCAATTTTGAGGCAACAATAGACGTCCCAAACGTAACCTTTGGATTGTAGGTACTTCCGACTGCCATATAGTCTAAAACCCATGTTAAGGTTTTCGTGCCATCACTATTTTCTACAATAGTGGAGGGATCTGACAAAGAGGTGCCTCGATAATCTTTTGCGGTTCCCACTATATACTCCGTCTCTTTGGGAATCGTCACTTCAAACTGAACCTTATGGTTATTTTCCGAACCACTCTCTACCTTGCCATCTACTATCCACTGCACGGTCTCATCTGGCGAATACGTTGATTTGTTGGTCGTAATCGTTGGTCGAATGGTCATAGGTGCGATATATAATGTATCCGCCCAATTTTGTTTGGGCGCTTGCGAACTAGTGATGATTCCGGCATTCGAATATTTGGTTGGCTTATAAATCAAATCCGCATGATTACTGGGATACGATCTGATCAGGGCTCCTTTTGAATACATAAAAACATTTGTTAAAAGTGCATTCGGATTTCCAGAAGAATCTTCTGCCCCAATGATTCCAGTAGCGGCTAACGGAACGAACGTCCGCGGAAGTACGTATCCTGAAGGATCGACCACATCAAACTCACTTTTTATCGCAGCGATCTTTCCATGCTTCTTGGCTTCTGCTGGTGTGGCATACCACGTATACGCGGCTTCAATTTGACTGGGTGTACGGACTGACAAATCTGGCGTAGCTAAACCTACACCAAAATAGTCCTTCCTGAATTTCACTCCATTTGACGTATGCGTGATCCCTCTTGAATCATCGTACGGAAAACTATTGCTATTCCATCTTCCATACAATACCCCTGTATCTGCCCTTCCATCAGTAACTGAGGCATAAACAGCGCCACGAAGTTTATTTCCCTTTGTCGTCATTCCATCTCCCATACTCGCATAATCCCTATTGCTTACTGGTCCACTGCTTAAGCCCCTCCCAGCTGCATTTTGAAAACAAGAATATGTTTTTGCATTGCCCGGCCATTCTTTATTCCAATTTATTCGTAAACTGGACGAAAGAGCTTGTTCTTTCCCTTCATATTTCACTTTTGAAACGGACAAAACATAGTCCAAACTGACTGACAGCGCACCAGTCCCTGCTTGTGCTTCCAAGTAATCCGTAGGCAAAGTAACTTGCATCGCAATCACTGAAAATGGCTCATCATTGCTGCCCATTTTAGGTCCACTCAATAACCATTTATTTCTCCCAACACTCGCTGGTTGGTAATCCTTGTTGATCACTTTTAGTGCATGACTGGAACTGATATTCTCTGCAGTAGGATTCCCTGTATCAAATATTCCAATGTGAATTGAATCCGATTGTGTTGGCGGATAGGTTCGTCTCGTATACCCCACAGGTGCTGCTAGTCCCTGCCTACTAAGAGGCATAAACGTACTTTGATATTTCTCATACCCATTCGCCATTTTAATAGTATTTGGCTCCCAAGCATTCAACCCATCATAAAACATCGCCTGAACAGGGTCGTTCTCTACGCCTATCTTTAATTCTTTGCTTGCACTATTTGCGTTATAGATCTGCTTTTGAGTAATTTCATACTCAATTCCACCAACTGGATAGGTCGAACCTTTAATAGTACCCAAAAATTTACCGCCCATATGTTCAGGTAACGGCTTGATTTGTGCATAAGACGCCACATTAGTGACTATGGTGTTCGGTCTCTCGGGTGTTCCAGCCACTTTTTCAAAGCGCCCTATTTTGCTCGGTGTCCATGCTAACTTTATATCTACGAACGGTTTTGCACTAATTTGTACCGTATCATTCAAGTGGGGATCAACGCTGCCATCTATCACTTGGTTGATCGTTTCTGTACTCCCATTTTTTAATTTCGCACTTTCTATCGTAACTTTAAATTTCGGCTTTAACAGGTCCCCATTCACACCACCAAATGTTTCAATCGTTTCCGTGAAATACGCCTGCCCAGTTGCTTTTTCCAACGTCACCCAGCTACTTCGCGTAGATTTTTTTACCCCGGAAGCTGTATCTGTCACCGTGCCATTCGCTATTTCCGCCGTTTGACGCGATTGATTCGCACTGTCTCTACGCCAAGCATCCGGCAATTCACTATCTAGCCGGATACGAAGGGACGCATACTTATCATCAATATTGGAAATCCCAAGATTGACACGATAGCTAACTAAATCCCACGTCCGAACAATGTCATCATCTGCACTTTTGTCAAAACCAGGACCATTTGCTGTATCAAATGGGGCTAATCCCGTCGTCTTTCCAACATCTACATCGACCTTAAAGGGCGTATCCTTACTAACGGCTTTCGGATCAACCGTTCCTGACTCGTTCGCAAGCTGTTCTCCCACTTCTTCTACCACGGGGGAACCTTCAGTTGCCGGTTGTGGCTGTTCTGGTTCCGATAACTTCGCTTCTTCCACTTCTTCCAATTCTTCCGGCAATATTGGTTGCTCCACTTGTTTCAATGGTTCTTTCAATGCTTGAAAAGTCACCAAAATCTGCGAACGACTGCTGTCTTTTACAGATTGTATATTTACGGTCTGTTCCTTTTTTGTCGATCGGGTAATCTGAACTCGTTGCGTTTGATCTTTCTCCAACTCAAAATAGAAATGACCTTTGCTTTCAGTTTTATTCACTTGATAGTAAGGGAGGCGTGTATGTGCCTCTTCGAGTTCTTTCGATAATTTGATCGAGGATTCTTCAGTTGTCTCCTCACTCGCTTCTTTACTAGTCATTTCTTCTTGTAATGAAATACGCTCGTCAAAGTAGTTGATGGCGTCACTCTTCTTAAAATCTGAAGCCATAAGTTGAGGATAATTCGTTTCTTTTCCTTCCTCATCTAGAGGTTTGATAGACACCGTCTCATCATATGGAATCGCTATTATGTCATTTTCTTTTGCTTTTAAAGTTAGTTCTACTGTTTCTTGATCTGTTGTCAACGAATTGTTGGGTACTGCTTTATTTCCTACTGTAACACTGACTATTGCATCAGGTGTTGATGCATTTAGCTCTTTCCCATAGTAATAGAAGAAAAGAACTCCTATTATCAATGCGATAGGAAGAAGGAGTGGAATCATGTAATTAAATTGTTTCATTTTTCTCATCGTCTTCCGTTCCTTTCCATTGTCTCCAACAAGACATTCATTCCATAACCACTCATTTTTTTCATACAAACGGGAAGGAGAGGCGTTTCCGCCAATCCCTCACACGCAATATTTAGTAGTTACTTACTCGTTTTTTCACAGCTCTATGCTTGACGACGTTTCTTTTCAATCGCCATAGTTGCAGTACCTACTGTAATCGCTCCTAATGCAATCACAATCATCACTGTCATCCCTGTTCCCCCTGTAAATGGCAGGTCTGTTTTCTTTCTATTGACAACCTCTACTTCTACATCAGTATCTGATGCTGTATCTAATGTTACGGTTACTTTCACTGGGTCTTTAAGCAATTCATACCCACTTGGTGCTTTTGTTTCCACTACCCAATAGTCCTTTTCAATATCCGCAGGTGCCCATGTTCCTTCACCTGGAATACTTGGATCTTGTTTGCCATCACCATTGGTATCAGTAAACCAGTTCAGTTCTAACCCGTTGAACTCTGCTTTCCCATCTGAATCTGAGGTAGCAGTTAAGAAACTTACACCATTTGGCATTACTGGATCTGTGGTACCATCATCTTTTAATTCATACGACTTTCCATCTGATGCTAGGTACTTCTTCGCATTCGCATTGGCCTCGCTTGTTGCAATATGGAATTCTGCACCAGGTAAATCTGTTTTCGCTTCATCTGTCTTTTTGATATCTAATCCACCATCGTAGTATTCTGGATTATTCTCACTTTCTTCACTTTCAGGCTCTTGCCCTGGGATCAAATAATCAACATCATATTTATTCACAATCGTTCCATTAAAATCTTTATTTGTGGTTACTTTATATACCACTTTTAAATGCGTATCTTCGTCAACCGTCACTTTTTTCATTCCAGCTTCTGTTAAGCTAACAACAACTTCTTTATCGGCCACTTCAGTTAAATCTTCTACTTTATTAGGTGAAGGAATTGTCGTCCCATCTAATTTGACTTCATATTCAATTCCATTCGTCAATTGAACAGGTACTCCTGTCTTATCTAACACCCATACTTCTACATCTTGTAATAACAGTCGTTTATCAAGCGTATCACTTACTTTAAAGTAGTTTGCATAAACTTCGTCTCCTGCCGAAACATGGATGTCCGGTAATTTATTCGCATGATTCGCTGGATCAACGACATCTGTGATGATCATGTCTTTATCTGCTTTAAAGTACAATCCAGCTGGTAGTTTCGTTGTTGCCTCCCATTGGAAGTTATTCCCAGCTTTGATCGAATACCCTTTCCCGCCTTCGATCGTTTTATCCAACTCTGTATCGGTTACGATATTTTTGGGATACACATGCACATCATAGATCAATTTACCTGTATCGGTCCGTTTGGTTTGCGGTAAATGTACAAAGAATGGATCCATTGGCTTGTTGATCTTCTTCGTATCCCCATTCTCATCGGTATACGTATAATCCCCCGTCACAGAATCTTTGATTTCTCGTACTAGGTAAATACCATCTCCAACTTTTCCTGTTCCTACCTCAAAAGTTAATTTACCGTCTGCACCTGTTTTTCCTGTCATTGCAGTAAATCCGGTATCTTTTTCCCAATCAGTTCCTTCTACTTGTTTTAAAGGATTAGTTAAAGATGCGTTCCCTTTAGCTTTTACCTTAATAATTTCAAAATTAACATCTTTCATTAAGGTCTTACCACTTAAATCTGGTGCTGTTGCTGGATCTAGACCTTCTCCATCTCCATGTTCACCCAATTCCGCAGAACTTTTGATTTCATATTTCCAAATAGTGATTGAACGTTTCGATGTATTGTCCGATACCGGATTCCCACTGACATTTTGTGTCGGTGGTGCAGCATATACTAACATACTTGAATTTACTGCAACTCCTCCAACCATTGTTAACAATCCCAAACTTGTCGCTGTTCTACTTATCCATTTTTTGTTCATAATAATCTCCTTTTCTCTATTCTTTTTGTCCTTCATTAAATACTCTGGTAAAATGAATGGGTATATGATTGCCGTCTATTAACTCCTTACTCTTTTACCAACTAACCGATCTACTGTATACCTACAAAAAAATATACAAGACCTCTACTTATGTTCGTCTGTTCGTCCTTTGATGCCCCTCCTTCATTGCCTTCCAAATAAATATTACATGGAACACATCTTATTCTCACGTTTCTTACATGATTATATTATATTATTAATTTTTTTCGCACAATGCAATCTTAAAAAATTATTTTTCAAAAAAAAAAATATGACTATTAAACATTACGATTTCCTTTTCAATTAAAACGATATAATTATTTTTATAATATAGATAATTTCATAATTTCCCCCATAATACATCATTATTTTCAAAACACATAAAAAAAGGAGACTCCTCTAACTTGATACAATAAGGTTATCCTTGAGTATTTCAGGCAATCGGATCCTTCCGAAAAGTTCCGTTTTTTGATTTACTCTAAAAAATCTTTACGTAGAAGGGTATACGGGATCAATGGTACAAAAAGTTGCGCTATAGAACGAACGTTTTTTGTTTTCAGGATGAAACACTTCTTTTTTGTTTCTTCAATGTGGTAAAAAGCAGACTTTTGGGGTCACTAATTTTAAACTGAAAAACATGTTGTATCAAAATATCTATTTTTGAATTATTGATATGTATCATAAAAATAATATGCTTTTTGGTATAGAAATGAGGACCTTTATACTTTTTGCTTATGCTCGCGTCTCAACAAAAGAACAAAATCTTGAAAGACAAATTCAAAAAATTTATGACTTTAGAAATTGATAGTCGCTACATTTTTATAGATAGGAATTCTACTATCCTCTTACAGCTTGGTACTTCATCTACAGAACGAGAACTATCCCGTCAAGTATCCCATTAATCTTTTTATCAAAATTTCTTACTGGAAACATGTAAAATAGTTGCCTATTTTGCTCAAATAATAAATAAAACTCGCATTCACTGAATATTTTTATTATAAACAAAAAGACATCGTTATCTAATTCAACATTTTGAAATATTTTAAAAAAATTGATGCGACAGTGAAACGTCAGTCGGAGATGGTGATTTTCAGTGCCGAATTGTGAGTCGAAAGTGACGATCGTCACCATTCACAACAGTTTGACGCAAATTATTCCAAAAGAAATCCACTAGGTTTTCCCATAGTATGTTGATCGGCATTTTATTCCAGCACTTTAACGTTAGCTGTTTGTAAGCGTCATATAGGTTCTTTCCAATTTCATGGG
Source organism: Enterococcus sp. DIV0187 (assembly GCF_051713785.1). Taxonomy (NCBI): domain Bacteria; kingdom Bacillati; phylum Bacillota; class Bacilli; order Lactobacillales; family Enterococcaceae; genus Enterococcus; species Enterococcus sp. DIV0187. Next base: position 3,177,972 of record NZ_JBIOQO010000001.1, on the reverse strand, counting down.
ATTCGATATGATATACTACTAAATGTAGTATAATTTAATTGTTGGTAGTTACTGTTACATGATAAGGAGGCGTATTTCTTTGGAAGAATTACTTTTATCATTGGACGTTAATTTACATGTTGATGACTGTCAAATAACAAACGAGAAAATCACCTTTGATGTTTCTTCCATTTCTACCTCTGCAAAGTGCCCCACATGTCGCTGCAAATCCACCAATATTCATGATTCTTATACTACTAAAATTCAAGATCTACCGATTCAAAGTAAGACAGTCTATTTAAATTTACTTATACGAAGATTCAAATGTCAAAATCCTGACTGTTCTAAAAAAACATTTTCTGAGACGTTCCCTTTTAGGGAAGGAAATGCACAAAAAACAACACGATTGATGAAACTAATTGTTGATTTAGCAGAAAGTCGGAGTTCTGTAGGTATGACTAAAGACCTTGAAGAAATGGGAATCATAGTAAGGAAGAGTAGTCTATGTAATTATCTTGGGCAAAAAAAAAATTCACGTAGATTATGATGTAGCTGAAATATGCATTGATGATTTCGCTCTGAAGAAACGCCAACGTTATGGCACAATTATGGTAGATATCAAAACTGGGAAAATTGTTGACCTGCTGGAATCTCGTGAAAAAGAGGATGTGATCGAATGGCTTAAAAAATTCAAATGTGTTGAGCTGGTGTCACGTGATGGTTCTCGTACATACTCTGCAGCGATTAAGAAAGCATTCCCTCATGCAATACAAGTCACCGATAGATTTCATTTGGTTGCTCGTCTTTGTGAACTCGCTCAAACATCCATGCGACACTCTTTCCCGCCAAGGATTCCAATCGAGATTTCCAATGAAAAATTTGAAGATTTTCTTCTATATACTTCACGAAGAGATAAAATTATTTATGTAAAACGGCTGCATACCGACGGTATGACACAGCAAGAAATTCGAATGAAAACAGGCTTCGGCCTTAAAACTATTTCCAAGTATATAAAAATGAAGGAGAAGGAAATTCCGGAAGATAAAGCAATATTTTGGGAACGACATCATAATGAGCTAATGGAAGAAAAACAACAACAAATTGATGAAGTGAGAGCCCTTGCCAAAAAAGGAGTTGCCCTTTCCGAAATAACTGATATTACAGGATACACGCCTCAAACAATTGTAAGATATTTAGGAAAAGATGCTTCTTCTCTCAGCGGACAATATGGGATCGATCGTCCTGGTAAATTAGAAAAATATCGCAAAGAAGTTCTTGCGCTTCGTAAAGAAAGAAAAACATACTCAGAGATTTTTCAAATTATTTCTGAAAAAGGATATACCGGAACAGTAGATGCTATTCGAGGATATATGTCCCGGCAACGTCGTCTTCATAAACATTTTAAAGAAGAGTATCAAGGGAAATCCATTGAAATATTAGAACGAAAATGGTTAATTAAACTATTCTATTTACCGATTGAGAAAGTTCCCGTCATTGATAGTGAGTTATTGGAATTAGTTTTCAATCAGCATCCAAAATACAAACAACTCTATGAATTAGTTTGGAGATTTCGTCATTGTTTAAAAAAACAAGATCTAGAGTCTTTTAAAAGCTGGATGTCTTCTGTAAAAGAAAATTTTGATGATGTCTCTCTATTAAAGTTTGTGGGTAGTCTCTTAAATGATTTCCCAGCAGTCAAATATGCGATTACTCATAAATATAACAATGGTTTAGCTGAAGGTAGCGTAAATAAGATAAAGACCATAAAGAAACAGATGTATGGACGGTGCAGTTTCAATTTATTACGAAAAAAAGTTTTATCATTGGAAAATCGTCGAATCCCATGAAATTGGAAAGAACCGTCATATACCAAGGTGTATTTAAAAGCCCAGCGTCCATCCTATAGAATAGGGAGAACGCTGGGCTTCTCTAAAGTTTGCTAATAGCTTGCGCGACAATCCGCTTGGACTGTTTGATTCCACGGTAAATAAGCTGCTAGCGCAGTTTTTGTTAGACTTGGCAGATTGGGGATTTGTTCGAATAAGTAAACAAGGTATTTTCTCGGATCTAATCCATTTTCTACCGCTGTGCGTAGAATACTCAGAATGATCCCCGACGCTTGCGCGCCTTTCTCACTTTTCGAGAATAACCAATTTTTACGCCCAATCACGAGCTCTTTCACTGCTCGCTCTGCTCGATTATTGGTCGTTTCCAATCGACCATCCGTCAAAAAAGTACACAATCCTTCCTTGTACTTTAATAGGTAGCCAACGGCTTCCCCCAGTTTTGATCGTGGCAGAATATGAAGATTCGCTGCCCAAGAAAAGAATTCATCAACGATTGGCTTTATCCATTGCCCTCGCTGTTTTTGACGTTCTACTGGGGAAAGATGCCGCAATTTTTTCTCTTCTTTGAAGAGCAGATCGCAATAGCGTTCCCCCATCAAGGCCGTGCTATATTTCTGCGGCTGTGAACCAATTGCTTCGTGAAACTTTCGCCGAACATGCGCCCAGCAGTAGACGTTCTTTACCTGAGACATTTTTCCATACGCCGAATACGCATCACTGTGAAGATAACCAGTGAAACGATCTAAGAACTTTTGCGGTAGTTCGTGCTTACGTGACAGCTCGTGTTGATAGAGAACAATGGGGTGTGTTTCTGATTTTCCAGAGGTGTACAACCAGTAGTAGGTCGTGGCTTTGGGAACATCTAAAACAGTATACGTTGTTTCATCCGCATGAAGGACTTCTTGTTCTTGCAATGTTTCTTTTAACAGTTGATACACTGGCTCCAAGACGTAATCAGTCGCCAAGAGATGCCAATTCGTGATCTTTTGGCGATCCAATGGAAAACCAAAGGTTTTCCATTCGTTCTCTTGCCGATAGGCAGGAACTTTCTTTACATACTTTTCAATGATTGTTTGTGCAACCATCGTTGGGCTGCCGAAACTATTATTGATTAACGGTTTTGGTACGCGTGCCTTTCTAATTGGTGTACTTCCCGATTTCTTTTCACAAGCACAACACTTATAAGCATGTTGATGAACTAATTTCTTTTCAATATGAGCAGGAATAAATAGAGGTTCTTCGCGAACGATCGTTGAGCCAATCTCTGTTAGCTGAGTCCCACAAGCATCACAAAGACAGTCTTCTCCTTCTAAACAATAGTGAAGATGTTTAGAAGGCAAATGAGCGAGTGATAACGCCTTTTTGCCAGATGATTTTTTCCGACGAAAGCTCCTTACCTTGATTGATTCCTGGCTTTCTTGACCAGTGTGCTCTGGTTCTTTAAAAGGGTCTGAATCGAATAAATTTGTTTGTCCTTCGACAGAAGGGGTGTTTTCTTTTTTTCGGCCGTACATTTGTCGTTGCAGCACAAATAGTTGTTCTTGAAGGTAGTGATTTTGTTCAAGAACAAGCTGAAATTGTTCGGTTAACTCTTTATTCTTCTGTTCCAATTTTTTGTTATTCAAAAGAAGCTGATTTTCCTTTTTAGCCAATCATCCGCACCTCCTAAATATAATTATATCTGTTATTATTATACCATTTATCCATACAAAAAAGTAGTAGAAATCGCATAAAATCAACGTTTTCTACTACTTAATAGAAGGCACCCTTGTTACTGGAATGAATGGTTTTCTTCTCTTCGATTGAAAACCCAGTAAGCAATCGTTTCAATTGCCGGGCATCCAATTGTTTGATTTCCGAAGAATGCTTCGGCCATTGAAGCCGCCCATTTTCAAAGCGTTTATACAAAAGTAAAAAGCCATCACCTTCCCAATAAAGAGCTTTAAATCGATCCGGTCTTGACCCGCAAAAGAGAAAGAGCGCATTGTCAAAAACATCAAGTTGGTACGTCTCCATGATATAAGCTGCGAGACCATCGATCCCTTTTCGTAAATCCGTTTTTCCACAAACCAAAAAGATATTAGGTACGCGAGTGAAGTCGAGAAGCATGGATGCTCAACTCCTTCATGATCGTGGCCAAAATATATTTGTCCGTCCCATTATAAATATAGGCCTCAGCCTGTCCCAATTTTACTCGAGCAGCGAGTTTTGATTTTGCTGGAGCAGTGGGTGTCATAGACGGATTTCGATCCACGATCTGAATAGGAACAATTTCTTTTTTCTCCATATAAATAAACCTCCTGTAGTTGATAGAGTTAGTTTAACAATCATCGCAGGAGGAAACGAGACACTTTGCTATATGACGGTTCTTTCCAATTTCATGGGATTCGACGATTTTCCAATGATAAAACTTTTTTTCGTAATAAATTGAAACTGCACCGTCCATACATCTGTTTCTTTATGGTCTTTATCTTATTTACGCTACCTTCAGCTAAACCATTGTTATATTTATGAGTAATCGCATATTTGACTGCTGGGAAATCATTTAAGAGACTACCCACAAACTTTAATAGAGAGACATCATCAAAATTTTCTTTTACAGAAGACATCCAGCTTTTAAAAGACTCTAGATCTTGTTTTTTTAAACAATGACGAAATCTCCAAACTAATTCATAGAGTTGTTTGTATTTTGGATGCTGATTGAAAACTAATTCCAATAACTCACTATCAATGACGGGAACTTTCTCAATCGGTAAATAGAATAGTTTAATTAACCATTTTCGTTCTAATATTTCAATGGATTTCCCTTGATACTCTTCTTTAAAATGTTTATGAAGACGACGTTGCCGGGACATATATCCTCGAATAGCATCTACTGTTCCGGTATATCCTTTTTCAGAAATAATTTGAAAAATCTCTGAGTATGTTTTTCTTTCTTTACGAAGCGCAAGAACTTCTTTGCGATATTTTTCTAATTTACCAGGACGATCGATCCCATATTGTCCGCTGAGAGAAGAAGCATCTTTTCCTAAATATCTTACAATTGTTTGAGGCGTGTATCCTGTAATATCAGTTATTTCGGAAAGGGCAACTCCTTTTTTGGCAAGGGCTCTCACTTCATCAATTTGTTGTTGTTTTTCTTCCATTAGCTCATTATGATGTCGTTCCCAAAATATTGCTTTATCTTCCGGAATTTCCTTCTCCTTCATTTTTATATACTTGGAAATAGTTTTAAGGCCGAAGCCTGTTTTCATTCGAATTTCTTGCTGTGTCATACCGTCGGTATGCAGCCGTTTTACATAAACAATTTTATCTCTTCGTGAAGCATATAGAAGAAAATCTTCAAATTTTTCATATTTTTCATTGGAAATCTCGATTGGAATCCTTGGCGGGAAAGAGTGGCGCATGAATGTTTGAGCGAGTTCACAAAGACGAGCAACCAAATGAAATCTATCGGTGACTTGTATTGCATGAGGGAATGCTTTCTTAATCGCTGCAGAGTATGTACGAGAACCATCACGTGACACCAGCTCAACACATTTGAATTTTTTAAGCCATTCGATCACATCCTCTTTTTCACGAGATTCCAGCAGGTCAACAATTTTCCCAGTTTTGATATCTACCATAATTGTGCCATAACGTTGGCGTTTCTTCAGAGCGAAATCATCAATGCATATTTCAGCTACATCATAATCTACGTGAATTTTTTTTTTGCCCAAGATAATTACATAGACTACTCTTCCTTACTATGATTCCCATTTCTTCAAGGTCTTTAGTCATACCTACAGAACTCCGACTTTCTGCTAAATCAACAATTAGTTTCATCAATCGTGTTGTTTTTCGTGCATTTCGTTCCCTAAAAGGGAACGTCTCAGAAAATGTTTTTTTAGAACAGTCAGGATTTTGACATTTGAATCTTCGTATAAGTAAATTTAAATAGACTGTCTTACTTTGAATCGGTAGATCTTGAATTTTAGTAGTATAAGAATCATGAATATTGGTGGATTTGCAGCGACATGTGGGGCACTTTGCCGAGGTAGAAATGGAAGAAACATCAAAGGTAATTTTCTCTTTTGTTATTTGACAGTCATCAACATGTAAATTAACGTCCAATGATAAAAGTAATTCTTCCAAAGAAATACGCCTCCTTATCATGTAACAGTAACTACCAACAATTAAATTATACTACATTTAGTATATCGAATCCCATGAAATTGGAAAGAACCTATATGACGCTTACGGAAAGAACCTATATGACGCTTACCATTTGTTCATACAAAAAAGTAGTAGAAATCGCATAAAATCAACGTTTTCTACTACTTAATAGAAGGCACCCTTGGTGCTTGAATGAATAGTTTTCTTCTCTTCGATTGAAAACCCAGTAAGCAATCGTTTCAATTGTCGGCCGTCCAATTGTTTGATTTCCGAAGAATGTTTCGGCCATTGAAGACGACCATTTTCAAAGCGTTTATACAAGAGTATGAAGCCATCCCCTTCCCAATAAAGAGCTTTAAACCGATCTGGCCTTGACCCACAAAAGAGAAAGAGCGCATTGTCAAAAACATCCAGTTGGTATGTCTCCATGACATAAGCTGCGAGACCATCAATCCCTTTTCGCAAATCCGTTTTCCCACAAACCAAAAAGATATTAGGTACGCGAGTGAAGTCGAGAAGCATGGATACTCAGCTCCTTTAAAATCGTTGCTAGAATGTACTTGTCTGAACCGTTGTAGATGTTAACTTCTGCTTCTCCAAGTTTAACCCGTGCGGCAATTTTTGGTTTTGATGCAGCGGTAGCGATTGGTTTTTGATCCACTAATTGAATCGGAACGACTTCTTTTGTCTCCATAACTTGAACCTCCTTCTAGTTGTTAGGTTCAGTTTATCAAGCATTTATTGAAGATGCGAGACACCACAGTATAGGACGGTTACCATTCTCCCTATTCTATAGGATGGACGCTGGGCTTTTACAGTGGTTCTGCGGTTACGATTCAAGTGCTTTATTTAGTCGAATTGGGGATTCCTTTAATTCGTTTTTGTTACCGTTTCTTTACGAATAACACACTCCTCAGTTCTTAGTGATGCCAAATAGTTCTTTTTCATTTTTCTCGTTTTATTCTTCACGCCTGTGAGATAATATTTTTAAAAAGATCTTCCTTTTGAATATAATTTAATAAATTTGTATTAATTCTATAGCCTCTTCCCCATAAAGTTTGAACCGCAACTTTCTCTACATTCGCTTGTTCAAATTTCATTTTAATTCGTGTTATGGTACTGGAAAGAGAAGCTAAATGGGATTTAGTCACTTCTTCGTTCCATACTTTATGACAAATTTCTTCTCGTGTAACGACTTGACTCCCTGCTTCGATTAAAATGGATAAAATTCTTGATTCCGTTTGAGATAACCGATGCAACGTCTCCATAATTCCGTAATTCATTTCATTTTCTTTACCTGCATGTTTCCCTGTATCTTGAAGATAATTCGAACTAATTGGCGAAACCTTGCCTGATACTGATAACTGAGCAACATTGCTCGCTTGTTGCGAATCTTCCGTTCGGGCATCCTTTTTCCTCAGGTTATACAAGTGTTCACGTAATTCATCGATAGAATCCGCGGATGAAATAATCGCATTAAGATGCGCAATTTCTAAATATCTCTGATCCATCTCCGTCACATTGCTTTCGACTTTACGAATAATACGAATGGAGTAATTTCTTAAGAGTGGGATAAGTTCTGTTACCTCACTCTCACAAATTGTTTCACTTAAAATGACATACTGGAACAGTTTAAAAAACTCCCTTGTTTCTTGCTGTTGCTTACAGCTGTTAAAAATTTTTGAAGAACAGTAGACCTCATAATCCAGTGACTGCAACTTCTGTTGAATTTCTTGTTCAGCCAAAACATTTCTAGTCAGAATCAATACTTGATTCATAATAATCTCCCCTTTTTTGTTAAGCCCAATGCTATTAATTCACTTACTTATATTCTTTTCGTGAGATCACAGAAACTTTTGGATATTCGTAACGCTCTTTGATTTCCTCTAAGTCCGGTACATCACTTTGAGCCAATTGATCCACACGGGTCTTCATTTCTTCATAAATACTCATGATTGTTTGGCGGGATTCATCCACTTCACAAGATATTTCTTTGGCCCGATCATGGATGGTTTGTAATTCAGCTTCTGAATCTTTCACAATCCGTTGCGCGTCCAGCTTGGCTTTTTCCACCATCCGATTGGCTTGGCGTCGAGCAGAGATTAAAACTTCACCAATTTCATGCTGGGAATGGATCGCTTCTTGCTTCAACTGCTCATTTTCAGTTTTCAATTCGTCAATTTGATGGTATAAGTTAGTGATCTGCTCACTTTCAATTACTGCCTCTTGATGCTTTTGATCTTCGATCAATTGCTGAACCAGCTCTTCTTTTTCTAAAATCTGCTGGTCCTTATCCATAATCAACTGATCCAACTGAGCCACCAATTCTTCTTTTTGGGTCAAGTCATTCGACAAAGTAGTCATTTGATCCTCGAGTTGCTGAACCGTTTCTTGGTAACGACGTTCACCGTCTTGCTGGTTCATGGCGAACTCATGAAGCTGTTTTTTAGCTTCTTCCAGCTCGGCATCCACCGACTGATACTGTTCTATCGAGACCTTCAAGGTGTTAATCTCTTCTTCAGCTTGATCCAGCTGTTCTTTCAAGTAGCCAGTTTCTTTATTATCTTGCAACCGTTGGATCTCTTGACGTTTTCGGCGAACTTCTGTCTCTAGATCTTTGATTTGACGACGATTTTCGGCTTTTTCTTCTCCGGTTCGCAGAAGTGCTTGTTTATATTTTTCATTTTCCTTTGTTAGGCGCTGCTTTTCTAAGTCCGTATTTCGGTTCGCCTGTTCAAGCAGTTCGTCTTTTTCAGCAATCAGACGTTTCAATTCTCCAATCTCATCGATTTGTTTCTTTGTTTGCCTCTCTGGCAGAATTTTCGCTTCTTCCTCAAATAGGATCTCTTCTTCTGGAACGGAATTAATTTCATCGATAATATTCTTATTGAAAAACCAACCATTTTTCTTTTGTTGTGCAGTCATAGTCTCTCCTCTTTCTTTACTCGTCTTCTTGAATCAATGAAAATTCTTCAGCAGGGTTCTCCCGTGAGAATGTACAGCTATACGTTTTCTTCTTATTCTTATCGTTCATCAAATTCATCTGGAACGTGATCTGCGTCAAGTTCGATACATCTTTCGCCTCTTTCGCGAAAGCCTTGATGTTTTCCTTGATCTGTTGGCGATTTTCTTCACTGCCGGAATCCCCTGCCAAGGCAATATTTAGTGTTTGGGTTGGAATATCCAAGACGATCAAGGTGGTGGATAAACCGAAATACGGACTGACCTTCGTTGAAAGATCACTCTCGATCTCGTACTGTTTCTCCCGATTTTCATTGGAGAACAATTCCTCCCATGGATAGTCTTTCAATCCTATCCCCTTTTGGGGGTAGACTTTGATAGGCAATTTATTGATGAGTTGTTTCTGTTCTTTTTTTAGCGTATACAGTTCATCTTTTAACTGATTGCTTCGCTCCGTAATGTCGTGCAGCTGGTCCTCCATTTGAAACAAACTATAGGTCGTCAACAATAGGCCGAGTGCTAATAAGATTGTCAGGTACAACAAGGACGACACATGCTTGCCTTGTTCCGCTTGTTTGACAATCTCCAACTTCCGTTGGAATGATGCGGGTGTATTTGGCGGCAGCTTCAGCCGCTGCAATTGCACCTTGATGACCATTCGCCGAAACCAAACAATCAGTATCAAAATGACTAGCGCCACGCTAATCCAATTTATGATCAAAATGTTTCTATCCCCTTTTCTCTCGTTGGTTTCGTTTCCTGCTTAATCAAAATAATCCGCTAGCTTTTGATCGTGCTTCTTTTTCTTTATCTCTTGTAACAGCGTTCCGTTCGACAAGGCTTCTACCTTGAATTCCAAATCATCATAAATGGAAAGCACACTTTTTCTTGATTCAGAAACTTCGATAAGAATTTTTTTCGCCCGGTTACTGATATTTTCTAGTTCCAATTCGGCTGAACTGATCATGTGCTTCGCTTCTACTTGCGCTTCCTCCACGGTCCGATTGGCTTGTTTCTTCGCTGAGATCAGCACCTCGCCAATTTCTTGTTGCGATTGAACCACTTCTTTTTTGAGGCGTTCATTTTTTTCCATCAGTTCATCGACTTGTTTCTTCGCTTGGATCAATTCAAGACTTTCTTCCGCGTCTTTTTGTTCCTTCAGCTTGCTTAATTCGACTTGCGCATCGGCTAAACGACTGGCCAGTCGTTCTTTTTCCGCCTCGAGCTGTTCTAGCGTGTTCGTCTTCTCCTCCAGCTTTGCGATTTCTTCATGGGCATCAAACAAGGCGCTGTTGAGAGCTTCTTTCTCCGCAGCTAGCTGTTCCATCGTTTCCGTAGGTTCTTCTTGTACTTGTTCTTCCAGAATTTGTCCTTGTTCATCAATCGCCATTTGTGATTCCTCCAATGCATTTTCAAGCTTTTGAGCAACCTGCTCGTTCAATTGTTGGATCGTTCGTTTGTACTTCGCGTTTTTTTCCTTTAAACTCTTCAGCTCCGCTTCAATTTCTTGATCTTTTTCCTCAAGCATCTCATCGAGTATGTCGTTTTCAGCTTGAAGTTCAATCATTTTTGTCTCATTCTTTTTATTAATGGTATGTAACTGTTGGTAGTCTTTTTCCAATTCACCATGTTGTTTTTTTAACTGATTGAACTCTTCGAGTTCATTTTTGTAATACTCCATTTCCGTTTGGATCTGAGTTAACTTTTTTACATTTTGTTTGCTCTCTTCTTGTGACTCTTGATAATTTTTTTTGTACTCTGCAAGTTGTCGAGTGAGTTCCTTCAAGTCTGTGGTGACAGTTTCTTCTTTAGTTTCATCTTCTTTGATTCGCTCAACTGTATCGTTTAACTCTCGTTGCTTTTCCTCTAGTTCTTGTTGGAGCTGTTGGATGTTTAATTCTGCCTCGTTCTTTTCTTCAGCTATTTCTGTAAGTTTCGTTTGCCACTCCTTTTCTTGTTCCTTCAGCTCGTCAGTTAATCGAATCCGCTCAAATGCCAACTTTTCTCTTAATGACTCATTTTCCAACTCTAATTTATGAACATGAATTTCTGTTTCTTCTTTTAGTGCTTCTAATTCTGTCTGAAATTGCTGAATTTCTGTCTTCTGTTCAAAGTCACTTTGCTTTAATTGTTGAGCGAATTTACGTTTTTCCTGCTCCTGTTCTTGAGTTGATCCTTCTAATTTAATTTGGTTATCTTCCTCAGTTGAAAAGAACGCCTCTGGAACCTCTTTTGTTTCAATATATCGTTCCTCTGCGTTTAGCTCTTCCTCAGTAATATCGTTGATAAATTCTTTCAACGATTGCGTCGATAGCCATTTTCGCTTTTTCTTGTTCTCTGCCATTAACCCTTCCCACCATCATTCTTTAGATTTTGCTCGGAAATACTTTTTTTATTAAAGTTCTCTTCACTATTTTTACGAGAGTAATTCACGCTATAAACAATCTTCTTTTCTTTGCCTATAGAAGCGATCATCCGAACATGGATATCGGTCAATTCAGAAACTCCTTCAGCTTCTTTCGCGAATGCATCAATATTCTTCTGAATTGTTTCTTTTTCGCCTCTATCATTCGCTTGCCCTTTTAGATGAAGTGTTATTGCTTTCGGAACAATCAAAGAAACCTCTGTATCAGAAGAACCAAAATATGGACTTGTCTTTTGGGAAATGGCGGCTTCCACTTGATGCTGGAAGGCGGAGTCTTTCTTTTCCACAGTTAGTTTCTCCCACTCATATTCTTTGAGACCAATTCCTTCTGCCGGATAATTTTTCAAAGGAATACTGGCGGATAGCTGTTTGTGCTGCTCTTCCAAGCGTTCTAACCGATCTTCTAAATGAACAGTCTTCTTTTTCATACTTTGATAGTCGTTAGTCAACAGTAGAAAAGAACCAATAAAAAGCATTAACGCGATTCCGATGGCTAGACAAGTAAGAAGTAAATAGCGAATGTGGCGAGTCTGTTCGAGTTTTCTGAGATAATTAACCTTTCGCCGAAACAAAGGCGATTGATCTGATTCCTTTTGAATCGCAGCGAACCGTAAATCGAAGACAAGTCTTAGAAAGGTTAAAATAAGAGCTATAATAATTAAGCCCGCACTAGCTATCCCTAGTATCACCATCATGGTTCCTCCTCCAGCAGGTTGTGTTGTCTCATTCGCTGTCCGCCTGCTTTCTGATCAAGGAGGGAAGATGAAACTGAACGGTCCCTTCAACATCTCGTTTGTAGACAAAACCAAATGTGCGACTATCTTTCGACACATCAATATGATCCCCTGTCGTAAAATACAAGCCCTTTGGAATCTTCGTCAACGCTTGAAATTCTTCCGCGACAGCCGGAGATAATTGAAACGTATAAGTCGTCTCAAAATCTCCATGATCACCAATATTCAAAACCATTCGATCATTGCGGATAAACATCGTATCCCCAGGTATCCCGATCACTCGTTTCACAAATTTCCCATTCTCTCCTTTGACGGAAAAGGCGATCACATCGTATCGGTGAATTGGATCCCTTTTTTTCACTAAAACCATATCTTTTTCCGTCAAGGTTGGATTCATAGAAGTTCCTGAGATGGGATGAAAGCTATACTCTCTTCGAACGAGCTGCCCGGAAACGAACAGAACCACTAATAACAACAGGGTCAGAATCGTTAAGATAAGGCTTTTAGCGATCGAGCGGTGAGGCGGACTTTCTTCTTTTTTTGTTTGACGTGATCGAACAGTTGCCATAAGTTACAGTGCTCCTTGTATAGTAGTATTGTCAAATAAAGTCTGACTGGGTATTCTTTTTACTTCGCTTTGATATAAGATACCTGGTCAGATGTTGCTAAAGCCGTATCGATTACTCGATACGAGATCACCGTACCGCCGTAAACATTTCCTTCTGAAATCAGAATACCCTCTGGTCGAACAACTTCCACAAACGCCACATGTCCGTAGCGTGGATCGGAACCAGCGGTACCTGGTTTAAAGGAAATCAACCAACCTGCTTTTGGTTTTTGGCTGACTTGATAGCCTAACGCTTTACCTTTTGTCGCCCACTCGCCGCCGTTGCCCATGTAATCATCGACTGATTTTCCTAGCTGCTTCACACGATTGAAGGCATACCAGGTACATTGACCAACGGGGTAAGAGCCGGAGCTGTTGTAGTCCACACCATTGTAGTCCGGGTATTTCATCCGACTGCGGTACTCCGCTGGAATCGCCTCTTTGCCTTTGATGAAGATGCCCGAATCTTTGCCGTCTGTTTTCACCTGATCATATTGCGTCAAATGATAGAGCGCGATAATCGAATTCAGTTTCTTCCCATAAGTGGTATCTGTCGCGTAAGTACCGGTCAATGCATTTGTGGTGCGTAGGTAGTTTTTCGCAGTTGAACGCCACGTTTGTTTGTAATACCTAGCATTTCCTGAAATTCCACCGCGTAATAATTCTACATAATCACCCAGCGACGCCGCATAATTTGGGTATTTACGGAAAGCTGCGTTTATCGAGTAGAGATCGCCATTTCCACGGTCCTCTTGAGTCGCCATCGAAACTGATTGACCTTGATAGGTTCCTTTAATCCCGAATAAATTATGATTTGGTGCTAAAGATAAGGTACTTGTTCCAGATCCACTTTCCAATAATGCTTGGGCGATCATGACTGAGGCAAAGACATCGTACTCCTGTCCTAACTTACGAGCATCGTCTCCAACCTTCTTAATAAAATTCTTAGCACCTTCGTTTTCTTTAAAGTTCATTGAGGCAGGATATTCCGCTAGAATCTCTTCACCATATTTGGTCAAGGGTGTTTCTGGCAGTTCTTGAACTAATAAATCCTCTTCTAAATCAATCGTTTCTATAACGACTTGACGTTGGGCTTCAATTTCATCAGATTCCGAATCTGTCGTTCCTTTTTCTTCTGTCGCTTTTTCTTTATCCGCCTCTTTTTCGATTTCTACATCATCGACAGTCAAATAATAGTCATCTCCAAGATAGACACCGAGTAGAATGTTCTTGTCCTTTTTCTTTTGATATAACAGACTGCCCACTTCGATTTCTTCAGGCATTTTTTCTGGCTTTTCTTCAAGCTCTAACGCGAATAGATTTTGATAGATGTCTGTCGCTAATTGCTCCGGATCATAGCCTTCTTCCTGTTCAGTTCCAAGTTGCTTGATCCCTTCATAGATTAATGCTCCATGAGTTTTATTTTCAAGACTGTTTAGTAACGGTAATTCGAATCCCTTCAAATCGGATTGAGCAACTTCCGTTGCCTTCAGCTCACTTGGCAGCTTTAAATTGCTGGTTTCTGAAAAGGCATCCGGTGCCGTCGGCGCAACAAACGCGTTCGGTCGAACACTTGAATCTTTTGGTGCAGCTGGCATTACTGCGGCAGGCTCATTCGGTACAACTGGTATTGGAGCCATAGACTGTTTCGGTTCATCTTTACTTGTGGTCGGCTGTGTTGGCACGGAACTACTCGGAGTTGCCGTGCTTGGCTTCGTTTTATTTGGTTGCGTACTGCTTGATGGTGCACTGCTCGGCCTTGTCGAACTTGAATTGGACGAACTGCTGGAAGGCTTCGTCGAACTGGATGTACTTGAATTTGTCGAAGAAGCCGTCGAGTTCGTTGACGAATCGACTGAGCTGCTTTCTGAAGAAGCAATTTCCGACGTACTTAAAACTTCCGATTCGGAACTGCTGGAATGTTCTGGTGCATCCGTTGATTCTTCTACTTCTTCCATGGGAATGGGTGATTCCAATTCCACTGTACTCACGTCATTTACTCGTGCTTCGCTACTTTCTGGAATTGACACCTGACTTTCTACCGTTCCTGTTTCTACTATTAAAGAAGAATCTTTTGTCAGCTCTCCTGCTTTTAAAACACCACTGCGTAAGCTGGCAAGGCCGCCAATGAAAACGAGTATCCCGCAAACACCCACAACTATCTTTTTCATGTATTTGTTCCTTTCTAGATCAAACTAAAGAATAAAATCGGTAATAAGAATAATAAGAACAACGGCACGACCGTCTGCATCGGATCAGAAATGATCTTCGCAGCCAGTGTCATGCTTACCCGTTCGAGCTCAGACACTGGATCCTTTTTCATGATGGTGCCGTCGATTTTCCCATCATTTCGTTTCAGCTTCATTTGATCGAACAGATCGTCTTTGGCGTCATGAAGCGGCTGGACGCTTTTGAGATTTCCTTGAACAAGACGCCGATAGATCGTGCCGATGTCTCCCTCACAACGTAAAAGTGTCAGCTTGGCGATCCCATTTTTTGGTTCCTTTTCAACGTATGAAACCTCTGTTTCTTCGATAATCTTGTTCAAAAAAACCTCGTAAACATAGACATCCTTGAAATCTGTCGCATAGATCAGCTGTCCTTTTTTTAAATCTTGGATGCGGTGAAGCAAGACATCCTTATCGAAGATGTTATGGGCTAGCGCAACGTAGTTGCCTCGTCCTAACTGTTGATCGGAGCGGTAGGTAGCCGCTCCTGTTAACAAGTTTTCATTTGCCATCCCAGCTAAGATGGGTAAATCAATCGACACATCCGGGATCACAAGCTTGCCGATCCCCCAGTTATTGGTTGTATTCTGAACCACTGATTTCGCTTTGGCGTAATCGGAGATTTTTACACTGGCGATTTGTTTCTCGCCATAATTTGCCTCATCAATTTTGTCGATGTTGTAGGCACTCAGTTCTTCCTTCGGTCCTACATTAATCGCTGCCGAGGCGGGCTCTTGTTCCATGTGCAGGTAGCCATAGATCGCGGTGACTAGAACAGCGGTCATCGTGACGAACAGAATGATGAATAAGGTTTTCGTGACTTGGAACAAGCGTTTCAGATTCTTTCGAGCTTTCGCTGAAACGACGGGATCATCTGAGCGGAAACGTTTGATGAAGCGGCGATATAGGCTCATCAATAAGATGAAGATCGCCACATTCAATCCTAGTGTTGTCAGAACAATATTTTGATAACTCCAGGTATTCCGTTTTTTGACTTTTCTTTGAACCGCGGCTTTATAATCCGTTCGATGACCAGTTACTAATAGCCGGAAAGTGTTGATACCTGGCGGTGTGCAGGTAAGCAGGGTCACTTTATCTTTCCCTTTATAAATTTTGACCTTATCGACATCGCTAGGCAGGATTTCCTCAAAAGAATCAATCTCATACGCCAATCGCTTGCCTAAAATATTAATAAAAAACAAATCGCCTTCTTTTAAATTACGGATATCCGTAAACAAGACTTGGTTTTTGACTCCGCTATGTCCCGTAATGACTGAGCGGGTATTTTTCCCACCAATCGGGATCGAAGTCGGCTCAAAATGCCCCAAGCCTTTTTCTAATGTTTTGAATGACGTGCCGTGAAAAAAAGGCATTTGTTTGATATCAATCGCAGGAATATCGACGGTACCCATGACATCCCCTTGTTTCATGACCTTGTTGTAAACGACTGGATTGCCCTTCGGCAAGCCTTCTTGTTTGTTGTAGATGTATTCATTATAGGCTTTTGCCAACGCCCATTGTTCATCTTTTTCCTTCTGAGACATTTTCTTCATCGTGTCGTCGTACTCAGATACCGCCTGACTACGTTCACGATTTGCCAAGTAATTCCCAGCAATTGGATAGAGTAATGTCAAGACTCCGCCGACAATCATGATGATTGCGAAAATCTTTAGAAAGGAATGTTTTCGTTTCTTTTTTGGGGTCTTCTTCATGGCGGTTCCTTCTTTCCAATAGGGATTTACAAGTTGAAAGAAAGAATCCAGGATACTAACAGTTCCGCATCCGAGATTCTTTCTTCAGTGATGATGCATGACTTGATTAAAAAACGTCTTTTTTGCGGTGGATACTAAACATTCCAACTCCGCCCATCGCAACGATCATGGCTAAGATCCACATCAAAACCTGAGCAGTTCCAATGTTTCCACTGGTTTGCGGCAACTTCTTAATCTCGCCTTTTTCATCGACTTCAACAGGAATTGGCTGACCGTCTGGTCCTTTAGTCACAGGCAATTTAGGCGTCTCACCTAAAACACTGGACTTGGGATAAATATATACTTCATTCAAGGGTTCGCCTGTCTGTTGAGGGAAAGGTAACTCAACAATGACCGGCTCCATCACATCTTTTAATTGCTTGTGTTCCTTCTCAACAATTTGATACATCCCTTGCGCGAGATTTTCTGCATGAGCAAGCCCTTGCGTATCCGTGGTTACCGTTGTATGGTACGCTCCATCCCCCTGAACAGGCTCAAATCCAGATGCCCCTTGAATTGGCGTCACCCGAGTGATCTCATAAGATATTCCTGGCAACGGATCAAGATTCTTCCCATCCGCATCTTTCACTTGATCTACTTTGGTTCCATCTAAGGGCATCGTCTCTGCAATTTTTGCAAAATCATCGATTTTGTATTTTTGAATGAAGATACTGTACCCAGAAATCCCCACACCTTCTGCGTTTTCTGCTTCGGCATGAGCAGAAATCACACCACCAAAGCTCAGAGAGAAAACAAATAAGCAAAACAACAAACGACGTACTTTTTTCACTTTAATTTCCTCCCCTTACTTTGATTGGTCGAAAATGTAGGAATACTCCGGCCATTCCAATGACGAATAATGAGACAGATGCAATCAAAATGATTCGTAATGCTTTGGTACCTCCAGTAAATGGTAGGTCCGCCTTCTTGTCATTTTCTTGATAGACCGTCACCGTTTGGTTCCCTTCCGTGATCGTGACTTTGATCGGATTTTTGATCAATTCATAACCACTTGGGGCTTTGGTCTCGATCAAGGTGTGTTCCCCAGGGAACAGCTTCACAAAATTCAGATACCCACTACCATCTGTTGTTTCAGTCGCAAAAGGTGTACTTGCATCCCCTTCATAAACCTCAAATTCTGCCCCGCTTAATGGTGTACCAGTCGCCTTTTCGGCCTCACTTAATTCTCCATCTCCGTTAGCATCTGTCGCTGTCCCTGTCGCATATTTAAATAGACGAATCGTTGATGGTCGAATCAAACCGAGGTTGACATCGGTCACATGATGCTTTGCGTCGGTCGCTCCCGAACCCGCAATTTCACTCAAGCTCGGTTGTTCATACTCCAGCGTTTGATAAGAGTCTTGATCTGCTTTTGAGTTCTTTGTTGGATCGGATCCTACCAGCTGCTTTGTGACCCTTGCTTCTCGTTGAACAACCTTATCTCCGATAATAAACTCCGCGATATAGTCACCCTCTGGTAAATTTTCAAATAGATACTTTCCATTCGCGTCGGTTTTCACTAAGGAATCGCCAGAACCATTAATGAATTTCTCCCCTGTCAAACTTTCCTCCACTAACTTCTTCTTATAGGAAGGAACTTCAAGACTAGTTCGATATAACTTAACGGGAATATCTTTGACCCAGTCTTCCGGAGCCCCAGAGGATTTATTCCCTATCAACCCATCTAGACTATCATCATACCAAGCAACCCCAGATAGATCTCGTCCATAAACTGTTACTCTACTTGGAACACCTTGAACAAATTTATTCAAATGAGAATTCAATGATGGTGCGTTGACATACTTATCCCCAGCTTTCTGTTTATCCGGTCGTAAAGTGATTGAAAAACTCAAATCTTCATCTGGTTGAACCTCGTCATAGATAGCCATTACAGCCTTCGCATTTTTCAAAACAGACATATCCGAACCAAGTTTATACCAACCAGAACTCAAGACAATCGAGTTTGGATCAACATTTGCTGAAAAAGAATTATTCGTATACCAAATCACTCCAGAGCCATTACCCAACTTGGTTGATAAAAGAGAATAGTCGCCATTAAAGTCTGTTCCACGTCCATCCCCGTTATAAGGGAGGACGTCCAACACCCGAATATCATTCATTGCAACCGCTGAGTGATTTTTATAGGAAATGGTATACGTAAAATCAGTAGGATGTGTTATTGAGGGTTTAGCGGGATCAACTTCATTCCCACTTTCGATATAAGGTTTATTAACTTCCTTATCGACTACGATTACACCACTGTTCGATACTGACACTGTTTTTGTACTAGTTCGAAATTCTTCTTCTGACGTATCCTTGTTATTTTCATCACTCTCCAACCATAAATCTGCAACAACTTTTCCGTCTAAATCCGCAACGTTATTGATAAAGTTTAACTTTGAAGAAATAACAATTGTATCAAAAGATACCTTTGGATTATAACTACTATTTTCTGTCAGATAATCCAATATCCATGTCAACGTTTGAGTTCCATCACTATTATCCTTAATCACTGGATCGGATAACTGTTTTCCTAGATAATCTTTTGCCGTACCATCAGCATAATGTGTTTCTTCAGGTATAGTGACTGCAAATTTTACTTTATGATTTTGACTAGATCCACTTTCTACTTTTCCCTCTACACTCCATCTGATCACTTCTTGAGGAGAATATACAGATTTATCCGATGTAATTGTTGGACGAATTGTCATCGGTGTAATATAAAGAGTATCTCCATAATCCCCAGATGGGTTATGAATTTCTGTAATTACTCCACTATCATTATACTTTGTATAAGCATAATTATTCTTACCCTTTCCTGGTGAAATGCGAACACTTTTATCTTCATTGTCTAATAACATTGTATTTGTCAAGCCTATATTGCCATTTCCCTTTCCATCTTCCTCCGTCAATGTTCCAACAACTGTTAACGGTACCCAAACTCTTATAGAATTCACTCCAGATGCCGATGTATTATGAGTCACGGTCTTTATAGCTGCTATAGTTCCGTTTTTCTCTGCTTCCGTAGCACTAGAATACCATGAATAAGCTTTATCTATTTCTTCTTGCTCTCTTAAAGAAACATCAGGGACATTATTTCCTACTCCAAAATATATTGCTTTTTCATCCATATCGGTATGAGTCTGGATGATTGATCTTGATGAATCATACTCGAAACTATTAGCATTCCACCGTGTGTACTGAACTGCATTCTCTGTTCTAAAATCTACAGCACTAGTGGCACTTCTAAGATATATTTTTTCTCCCTTTGCTACAACCCCATCTCCTGAGCTTTTATAAAAGTTAGTATCATGATTACTACTATAGGCCTTTCTATTTTTATCCATAAAAACTGCATAAGTTATCATACTTCCTGGCCATTTTCTATCCCAAGCCATACTGATTTTTGAATTTACATCTTGTTCTACACCTTCATATTTTATTTTTGATACAGTTAGTTGGTAATCAATATTAGCATTAATATCTACTTGTTTCTCTAAGTATTCATAAGGAAAAGTCATAGCCATATTTATAACAGAAAAAGGTTCTGCATTACTTGCCATCTTTCCCCCATTAACAAACCATTTATTTGGTCCGACACTAATCGGTGTATAATCTTGATTTTCAACACGAATAGAATTATCCGATACTTGATTGATTGCCTTAGGTTTTCCCGTATCATATATCCCTATATTATTATTTGGACTAGTTTGAGTCGGTGGATATATTCTTCTTGTATATCCCGCCGGCGCTGCCATTCCACTTCGAGATAGCTCTTTAAGTGTGGGTTCATATTGTACATATTCCGCAGTAACTTGTTTATTAGGTGACCATTGATCTCTGCGATAGAGACCGTCATACATAATGGCCTGCATCCCCCTAGTATCGGTCCCTATTTCTAACTCTTTTTGTACATCACTATGGTCTTCGGAATACACGAGCTTCTGATTAATATCATATCGAACCCCTCCAACCGGATAGGTCGATCCCTTAAGTAAACCAATATCAGTCCTTCCAGGAAGCGGCTTCAATTGAACATATGCTGCTACATTACTAACCATTGTATACGGATGATCAGTAGAACTTGCTAATTGATTAAAAGTTGTCATACTATTTGGAGACCAAACCATTTTTACATCTACAAGTGGCTTAGCACTAATAAAGATTTCGTCCTTCAAATGAGGTTCAACACTAGCATTGATCACTTGATCAATCGTCTCTGTTCCCCCACTCGTCGTTTTAGCACTTTCAATGGTTACCGTAAATTCTGGTTTCAATGAATCTCCATTGACGCCACCAAATGTTTCTATTGTTTCAGTAAAATAAGCTTGTCCAGTCGCTTTACTCAAGGTTAGCCAACTGCTTCGATTTGATTTTTTTGTCCCATTCCCTGTATCGGTTACTGTACCATTCGATAATTCCGCAGTTTGTCGAATTTGACCAGCACTGTCTTTACGCCAAGAATCTGATAATTCCGTGTCTAATCGAATGCGCAATGACGTATATTTTACATCCATATTACTTATCCCAATGTTGACACGATAACTGGCAATATCCCATGTTCGAACAAACTCATCATCTGCACTTCTATCGTAACCGGGTGCCTTAGTAGTATCAAATGGCGCCACCCCGGTCGTTCGTCCAACATCAATGCTTACTCGAAATGGTGTAGTTCCACTAACTGCTCGTGAGTCAATTGTTTTCTCCTCAGCCGCAGAATCTGCTGTTCTTTCTTCTTTGACATCTTCATTTTCAGATTTTGGTGACTTGTTTATCTGACCTTCAGTATTATCACTTCCACTATTTGTTGGTTCTACGAATTCTTCTTGTCTTTCATTCTCAACTGGCTCAATTGTTTCTGGAATTTTTGTTTGAGCTTGATTCAATTGTTCTGTTGTCTTAAATAGAACAATTGGTTGCGTTTTATTGTTGTCTTTTAATGATTTTATGGTCACGGTTTGTTCTTTTCTTGTCAATCGTGTGATACGAAGGTGTTGAACTTGATTTTTTTCTAATTCAAAATAGAAACTCCCTTTACTTTCGCTTTTATGTACTTGGTAATAAGGAAATCGTTCACGACCTTCACTAACCATCAGTTCTTTACTTGATTCTTGTTCGCTCGTTTTTACTGTCTCCAAACGTTTTTCAAACAGCCCCAAAGCTTGACTTTTTTTAAAATCTGAAGAATCCAATTGAGGGTACGCGATGTCTTGTCCTTCTTCATTTAAAGGAACAATAGAAACGGTATCATCATACGATAATTCAAAAATATCTGTATCTTTTGCCTTAAAAGAAAGCTCGACAGTTTCTTTATCAGTCTCTAAAGAATCATTGGGAACTGCTTTATTTTTCACTGTTACACTGACTAACGAGTCAGGTGCTGATGCTTTTAGTGCTTTTCCATGGTAATAGAAGAAAAGAACTCCTATTATCAACACAACAGGAAGAAGGAGGGGGACCATGCGTTTTATTTGAATCGGTTTTGTCATCGTCTTCCTTTCCTTTCCATTGTCTTCTTAAGAGACAATCTATCAGCCCCGTTAAACATATATTTTGTCTAACAGATTGATACGAAGGATGTCTTTTTAAGACAATCCTTCGTAAGCAGCTTGCAGTACAACGTATGTCATGCGCTAGTTATCCCCTACACTTGACGACGTTTTTTTTCAATCGCCATTGTTGCTGTACCAATTGTAATAGCTCCTAAAGCAATCACAATCATCAATGTTGTACCAGCGCCACCGGTAAATGGTAAGTCCGTTTTCTTCTTGTTGATTACGGTTAGTTCTACAGCTGCATCACTTGCTGTATCCAAAGTTACCGTTACTTTTTGTGGGTCTTTAATCAATTCATAGCCAGAAGGTGCTTTCGTTTCCACTACCCAATAATCTTTTTTGATATTTGCTTTAGGCCATGTTGCTTCAACTGGATTCGTTGGATCTTGTTTCCCATCCCCATCATCATCAGTAAACCAATCCAATGCTAACCCATTGAATTCTGCTTTTCCGCTAAGAGAAGTTGCTTTTAGGTAAGTAACGCCGCTTGGCAATGCCGGTGTACTTGTCCCATCGTCATTCAAGGTATAAGAATTGCCATCAGACGCTAAGAATTTCTTCGCATTCGCATCTGCTTCACTGGTCGCAATATGAAATTCTGCACCATCCAACGCTGTTGAACCTTCATCTGTCTTTTCAATGTCAAATCCACCATCATAGTACTCTGGATTTTCTTCACTTTCTTCTGTAACTGGTTCTTGTCCAGGAAGCAAATATTCGATGCCAAATTTATTGGCGATTATACCGTTAAAATCTTTGTCCGTTGTTACTTTATACACAACTTGCAAGTGTGTGTCTTCATCAACAGTCACTTTTTTCATTCCAGCTTGCGTTAAACTAACTACAACTTCTTTTTTAGCACCCAACGTTAAATCTTCTACTTTACTTGGTGCAACAATTTTCGTGCCACCTAGTGTTACTTCATATTCTGTCCCATTTGTTAATTGGACAGGATCACCATTTTTGTCTAACACGTAAACTTCTACATCTTGTAATTTCAGGTTTTCATCGATGCTATCGCTTACTCTGAAGTAATTGGCGAATAAATCAAATGGCAAGTCACCTGCTCCGATCACCAAATCTTTGATGGTCCCATCTGCCGGATCTAACCAATTAGTAATCGTCATTTCTTTGTCGATCTCACTGTACAGCCCTGATGGAAGTTTCGTTGTCGCTTCCCATTGGAAGTCATTTCCCGCTTTGATTGAGTAGCCTTTACCACCTTCAACAGTCTTATTTAATTCTGTATCTGTCACGATATTCTTAGGATACACATGGACATCATAAATCAATTTGCCAGTATCATCTCGTTTTGTTTGTGGCAGGTGAACAAAGAATGGATCCATTGGTTTGCTGATTTTCAATTCTGTTTCACCCGTCGTAGGATCTGTATACGTATAATCACCAGACACAGAATCTTTGATTTCTCGAACTAAGTATATTCCATCCGCTGTTTTACCTGTACCTACATCAAAGGTCAATTTACCGTCAGAATCAGTTTTGCCAGTCAATCTAGTGAATGTTGCATCGACTTCCCAATCTGTACCTTCGACTTGTTTTAACGGGTCTGTCAAGGACGCGTTTCCTTTAGGCTTCACTCGGATAATTTCAAAATTAACATCCTTCATGACTTTTTTTCCAACTAAATCAGGTGCCACAGATGGATCTAATGATTCCCCATCGCCTCGCTCACCTAATTCAGAGGCACTATTAATTTCGTATTTCCAAATAGTAATTGAACGATCAGATGTATTGTCTGATACCGCATTCCCACTAATATTCTGTGTAGGTGGTGCCGCAAAAACTGCCGTAGAACCAGCACCTGCTGCTCCTATCATTGTTAATACCCCTAACATCATTGCTGTTTTACTTATCCATTTTCTTTTGCTCTTCATAATTATCTCCCTTACTTTTTTGTTTTTTACTCTTAAATTAGCTAAAATAAAGAATTAGAAAGAAGGATTATCGATTTCCTAATTGCTAATTTTTTCCAATACACTCCAATACACAAATGGAGAACAGCACCTTCCAGTTCTATATTGGAAATTAATGAAAAAATAGTATGTCTGTCCTTCGATAAACATTCCCCCTTTCAAAAGCTTGATAAAGTTCATCATTTTTGTCAAAAGCTCTAATTATTACACTTTTTTCTTCTTAGTCTTATAAAAAACTAGAAACACATTATCACTCCTTTTGAATAGGGCTCTATCATCTATTCTTGACGATGAATGACGGCTTATTATAGAATGCTTTGGATCCTCAATCTATTTTGGAAAAGAAATTGAATAAACCGAAGGATTCATGATGGTGTGTTCATTCACGGCTCCGAGTAAGCGCTTTCTTCGTTTTTGAAAAAAGAATACCCCGAAAAAAGAGCCTATTTTTTTTAATTTTACAAAATATTTTTTCTTAAAAAACTGTCCAATTCGTTAATAACTGAAAACCGTTGTTCTAGCATAGCATCCACATAGGTATCCAACGTCATCTGCGTAGAGGCATGACCAAGAAGGGCACTCACAGAGGAAATATCTTCTTTTATTTCCAAACAGCGAGTTGCAAATGTGTGCCGCAATTGATGAAAATGGATATGAAGAAGCTCCGCTTTTTCACGAATACGGTGAAAATGATAAGTAAGTAGCCGCGGTTCACAGGGGTGACCGTTGGTGGAAAAGACAAAGTGGCCTTTTGATTGCTTCCGATGCGTCAGTAATAGTTTCTTCAATGTCTTACTCATAGGAATTATCCGTCCAGAAGCTTCCGTTTTTGAGTCTGCTAAAATCAATTGTGTTTTTTTAATCGGACTGTTGGTTGGAATTCTTTGGTACGTGTGAACCACATGAATCAAATTGGCATCAAAATCAATATCCGTCCATTTGAGTGCCGCAACTTCCCCTATTCGCAACCCCGAATAGAGAGCGAGTAGCGAGGGAACACCATAGCCCTTTTTCTCGTTAAGTGCAATAGCCATCACTTTCTTTTGTTCCGCGCGGGTCAAGGCCCTTACTTTGGTTTGTTTCGCTTTTGGAATTCCCAACTCTAAAAGGGGATTCGAATGAATCTTCCCTGTTTTCTTAGCGTGATTCAAACATTTATTCAATATTCTGAAAACCACTTGAATGGTTGAACAGGATAAAGTCTCCTGCAGTCTTTTCAAGAGAATTTTTCCTGAATCAATCGACAATTCATTTAAAGCAACTTTTCCAATCATCGGGAAAACATATTTTGTTAACTTATAACGGTAACTGGAAAGTGTTGATGACTTGACCTCGTCCTGAATTTCATCAAGCCATCTCTCTGCCCATTTTTCAAAATATTCCACTGAGGAACCTTGAATTTTTTGTAAGGATTGGTAATGAATTCGAAGCGGATAAATTCTTTGTCTTACTTCTGTATAACTCTTCCCATAGACATATCCATACTTGATTTGTCCACTTGTTTTTCTCCCTTTCGGAAATCGGCCTTCCCAACGACCATCTTTCCGAAGATAAATATTTTCACCTTTGCGCATACGAGCATTCCTCCTATTTTTTGACGGCGTAACTGACGGTGTATATTTTTCTATTCTATTAGTCTTTTTAGTTGAAAAGCTAGAGATAGGAGGAGGCTACTCTCCCATCCTCACTTCTACTATTAAAAAAATAATTATTTTTGTGATTTGTGTTGCTTATTAATAACAGATAATATATAATCATCTTAGGAATTGCTCTTATATGTCATATATTAGTTATTATATTTTTGATGAGTCTTGTTTGTTTCTAGTTTTTTATAAGACCAAGTAAGATTCATGCAGGTAAATAGTGTTTTTAAAAGCTAAACTACAAAAATAAAAGCATCTTTTCTGTTTCAGAAAAATAACTTTATGTTATATATATCTGCACATATCATGTGTGATTTTTGTTATATCCCAAACAAAAAGAACGTTTTTTATTCTTTATATCAACTTTCCATTCACCTCATTTTACTTATCCTTTTATTATAATATTACTTTTCTAAAATAGCTTATCATTTTCAACAGTAACATTCATGACAATTTTATTCTTGATCTTCATTTGCTTTGAAAAAAAGAGACGTAACCATCGAGAGATCCGGCTTTCTGAACCAACTTTAGGGCGTCCAAAGAAAAATGCGAGTCGAGATAAAACCATCGAACCCCAAGACAACGCGGACAGAGTAGAAGTGGAACGCGGCTTCAGTCTATTGAAACGCTGTTTTAGTGCGAGATTAGTCCGAACAAAACGCAAGGATACGACGCTTACCAGTATCGCTCTGAGCGTGATCGCCATGAATCTGTCAAAATTGACGGCAGATTTTTTACGCCAAATTTTCAATTGGTCTTTGAGTTTCAGAAAAACATGGTCAAAGTCATCGGATTTTGCGTTTTCCGAATATTTGGTAATTATTCAGTAGACATTATCACTACAACGAACACATTAAATGTGGCATCTTTCAAATGAAGGGGCCGATCTGAAAAAAGAATGCTATACCGTTCAAATGATGGATACGCTTGGTCTAGACAAACTTACAACAGATGATTTACATCACTCAATCAATACATCTCCACTTGCACTGAATGCTTCACTAACGATTCTCAATCTCGCTATTTTTCAACATTCGTGAAGGGGCTATTGAACGTCTGTGACTGCTAAAATAAAGTGGGTTCTTTCCAGAGTTAGTTGATTTCAGGCTTTCCCCGCATCTTTTCCAGAAGAAGGGTTTTGGTTCTTAAAGTGTTAAACCCGCATCGGCCATACATAATCCTCTTGATCACTTTCACTTTGTTGACGCTACCTTCAGCTAGCCCATTGCTTTCATCAAAAGTGATTGCGTTTTGCACCGCATCAATATCTCGTATAATACCATTGATGAAACTATTGATTTCGCTGATTCCTAGTTTTTGAGCTTCTGCGATCCAGTTGGATAGTTGATTCACCTCTTTCTCGGAGACCAGTTTTTTGAAGCTCCAAATGAGACTATATATGACTTGAAATTGTGGCACCGTTTTTAGTACTTGCTCAAATTGTTCTTTTGTGATGGCGCTCACTTCTTCCAGCGGGTGATAGAGCAGTTTAAACAATCGCTGACGCTTGATCATCTCAGTGTAGCCAACTACTTCAGTCGCTTTCGAAGCATCTGGATGTATCTGCTCCTTTTTCCATCTACTGCAGTAGTGTCGTAGATTGGAAGATGAACCTTCGTACCCCATTTCCCTAATTTCTCTTTCAATGACGCTGCCCATTACCCCAAGCTCAAGTTTTTGATCAATGAAGGAGCGATACCTGTCAAGAACACTTTGTCTGTACTTGCCTATCGTTCCGTGTACGGGATCAAAATCTGGAGAAAGGTATCTGTAGATGGTTCTTCGTGCAAGGTCTGTATCACGCTGTATCGCACTCACGCTGAGTCCGTTTTGTCGCATGCTTCGTATTTCTTCCACCAGTTCCATTTTCATCAGGACTTTTTCCTGACTTCTTTCATTTGCAATCGTTCTAAAACGATCAATCACTTCCTTATCTGTCAGCGCAATCAGTTTTTTATAACTCCTGACATCCATGTTCAATTCTTCGCAGATCTGTGTTTGAGTGAGACCCGCATCAGCTAGACTCTTTATCCTCCTAAATTTTTGTTCCAAAGTTAATTTTCGATTCTCATTGGCTGAAGATATTTCTTGTTCTATTTCAACGTTTTCGATGCTTCTGGTTGCTGGAATAAGAATTCGCGCCTTCATGACTTTTTTCAAATGGGCTTTCCCATAATCAATGAGATTTTTATACAAGTGGAACCTGTCACTTACTTGTCGGACCTCTGGATGAGCAATAGAGATTGCGTTTTTATAAGTGATGGATCCATCTCTTGAGACGAGTTCCAAATTGGGGAAAGTGCATAACCATTCCGTTACCTCCTCCGCGTCTCTGCTGGGCAAAAGATCAATGACTCGATGTGTCTCGAGGTCTACCATAATTGTGCCGTAGCGTTCTCTTTTTTTTAGAGCAAAATCATCAATACAAACAGCAGTTACGATCGCTTTATCAATCATTGTTCCAGTTTTTTTTTATCAGATTACAGATGGTGCTCTTTCCCACATCAACGATCTGGTTTCTCAGTATTTCCGAGGCTGCTACTGAACTGACATTCAACGAGATACGTAATATTTCTTCTTCCAGCCGTTTGGTCTTTTTTGCTTTTCCAGCCAAAACATCGAAACGTTCTGCAAAAGTGGTATGACCACATTCTTGGTTCTCACAGAAAAATTTGCGGTTCTCCAGCACGATGACCACTTTTTTTCCTTGGATCGGTAGATCTTGGAAAGAACGCTCGTACCTTGAGTGTATCCTGGAAGAGGGAGTGTGGCAGAATGGGCAATCGACAGAATACCGGTTTGAAGCAACATAAATGAAAAATGTGTCACCCGTCAACTCATGGTCAATGTAATCCAGATGTTCATCCAGCAGTTTAATCAATTCCTTCACGATGGCTCACTCCTATGTTGATTTATTACTTTACTTTTACCATGCTTGAGCAAGCAAATCAACTAACTCTGGAAAGAACCCACTTTATTTTAGCAGTCACAGCAAACAAGGTCGAAGATTCAAATGAGTCAAAAAGTGAACAAACTTAGGTGTCTTATACCCAGCATCAGCGACAACACAGTTGATTTCAGGAAAAAGTCTCTTCGATTGTTTGACGAGCTGAAAGGCGACTTGACTGTCATGAATATTTCCAGGAGTGATGATTGTGCTAAGAATAAATCCGTTGTCGTCGCATGAAGTATGGGCAGAATAAGCAAATTGTTTTTCTCGTTCGCCTTTGACGTAGTAGCCGCTTTCCGGATCAGCCTTACTTATTTTTCTTTCTTTCAGCTTCACTTCCTTTTCTAAGTCCAAAGTAAAAGGGCGTTTTCCGGCCTCTATTCGTTGACGATTGATCTCATCTTCTAATTCATCCTGATAGGCTTTCGCTTCATCATGGGTCATTTCTTTCGTAAACTTATGTTTATTGGCGTTAGCTTTGATGTGGGTAGAATCAAGATACAAATGATCCTCTGTTACAAAACCTGCTTTAACTGCTTGTTCTAAAATATAGGCAAAAATATCCTCAAACACCGTCGTTTCTCTAAATCGGCGGACATAATTCTTTCCAAAAGTGCCAAGGGTTACGAAACAAGATTTTGGCGTGTTTCTGAGCTTGTAACAGAACTTGAGAAGGCTTGGAAGAAGCAACAGATTCATTCACTAAAAAAGAAATTCGACAAGGCACGTTTAATTATATTAGACGAAATGGGTTATGTTCCCTTTACAAAAGAAGGCTCTGAACTGCTATTTCAGTTAATCAGCGAATGGTATGAGACAAAAAGCGTCATTATTACATCCAACCTTGAATTTAGTAGTTGGAATAAAGTGCTCATTGATCCCCGCCTTACGGCGGCATTGGTGGACAGATTGATTCATCACGCCCATATATTAAGCTTCACTGGTGAAAGCTATAAACTCAAGAATGCGTTATCAAAAATATAAAAAAATAGACAAAAATTATGCGTGGCAAAGTTATGTAATTTTCTTTGCAATCTTATGCGGAATGTCCTTGCAAAACACATCAAGTTTGATTTCTTTTTCCATGTGCCCCACAGTACATTTTTTAACTTAGTTTTTACCTTAGCTACGTTTACAAGACCATGATTGTCAATGATTATTAAACATAGAAAATCTGTTGTTCAATCAGTATTCTCCATAATTTGATGTTTAATAATACCTGTTTTAGAAATCTACAACAAATTAATGTAAGACTTCTTACAGACAACAACACCCGCATCCTGATTGAGGATACGGGTGTTTTTTGTCTGTAAATGCCGAAAATCGATTCGACTTAGTTGCTATCCGACATATTAATCCATTATAGTTTTAATACTTGAATAACCTAAACTTGTTCGTATGAAAAAAGATTGATCAGATTTTTATTTACAAGTATTTATCGTGATTCAAATCGTGTACTTAATCCAGTCTTCTGGTTGAAATTGATTATAGATTTTTTAGTATCTTACTTTTTTGTTTGATAATTAATGAACGCACCTATTAGATTGGCATCATTTGCAAATCTACATCGAGTTATCTCTGCATGCTTCAATCCTTTCGGCAAAGGAATGGTTTTAAAAAAAATAGCATAGTTTTGAATTATTGATTCTATAAAATAATCATCCTGACTTATTCCCCCACCAAGAACAATTTTTTCTGGCGAAAAGATAAACTGTAATGAAATTAAACTATTTACTACGCAATTAATATACTCACCATAAATTTTATTAGCTTCAGAATTTCCTGATTTCACTATTTCCATCATTGATTCGCCTGTTAATTTTTCTAAATTCAATTGTTGTTTCACTTTTTCAACTAATGACGGAACACTTAATTCATCACCTAAAAATTGTCTTCTACCATTTTCCAAATTCGAAGAAACCATAAGTGAAAATTCTCCTGCATACAAATTAGAACCTGAATAGATTTCACCGTTGATTATAATAGCTCCACCTACACCTGTACCTAAAATAAAAGCCAGACCATTTTTCACATTTCCAAGATTTCCAAATTGCATCTCTGCGAGCGCTGCGCATCGCGCATCATTCGCAACATGAATATTCATGGGAAAACTGTTCTGAAGAAGATCATAGAAATTAATTCCATCTAAATAACGCAGAGAACCTCCGTGTGTAATATCACCCGTCGAACTATCCATAGTTCCAGGAAGGCTAAAAGATAATCCAACAATCGAGAACTCTTGATTCAATTCTACTATTTTTTTGATTGAATTTAGAAAATCGTCAAGACAGGTTCTAGGGGTAACTACTTTCCCCTGTTTGAGTATTTCTACGCTTTCATTCATTACACCCCATTTGATGAATGTTCCACCTACATCTAGACTTAGAATATTCAATTGATATCTCCCAACTTTCAGTTATAGTTTATTCATTTAACGTATTATGTCCGTTGCTGGATATTACTTTTTTATAAAAATAAAAGCTCTCTTTTTTATATCGTTTCATGCTTCTTTCATTAAAATTATCTCGATCAACATAAACTAGCCCATACCTTTTATCCATTCCATCATTAACACTAAGTAAATCTATGAAAGACCATGGACAAAATCCAATCAAATTGACACCATCCCGTATAGATAACCCTAATTGATGAATATGATCATTTAAATAAGCAATTCTCTTATTATCATAAATTTTTCCATCGACTAACTCATCAGTATCAGACCAACCACACTCTGTAATCAAGACTGGAATATCTGGATATCTGTCGTGTAGTTGCTGTAACGCATAACGAATGCCAACAGGGTCAAATGACCAACCCCAGTTAGTATACTCAAGCCATTTAGATTTACATACTTCAACATTTTCCATCAGCGCTTTTTTAGGATCAAAAACATCTTTTTGTCTGAAAGTCGTCGTACAATACCAATTAACGGCAAGATAGTTAGCAGTTCCCTCAGATAAAATTTTCATTTCTTCTTTTGATATAGGAAGAGAGATTCCAGCATTTTCCAACATATTCAAATATTGTTGAGGAATTTTTCCCCTTAGTGAGATATCCATTAGCGAGAAAGAAAACATGTCTTCAATCGTTTTCGCTAATAAAACATTTTCTGAGGTACCATTTTCAGGCAAGGCTGTAATATAAGAAACAGCAGGACCAACTTTTAATTTGGGATACTTATGTTCCACTAAACTAAAGACTTTTGCTTGAGCGATACACATGTTAATATTCGCATACTGGGCCTTTTTATATAACTCTGAAGAATCAGTGTCTTCAATTCCCATAATATCTGGTTGATTTACCATTACATTCTGTTCGTTGATAGTTAACCAATAGGTAACTTTACTACCGTATTCCTTCAATAGAAAGGTTGCGTAATCAAAAAAGCTATTAATTGACTGCTTAGATTCCCAACCACCAAACTTTTCAATTAAAGACATAGGATAATCAAAATGAAACATTGTTACGATTGGCTCTATTCCATTTGCGTTTAACAAATCAATTAATCGGTGATAAAATTCTACTCCTTTAGGATTGATTTCTTTTGTATCTCCATTTGGAAAAATCCTTGTCCAGCTAATTGAAAATCGATAAGCTTTGAGACCAAGCTCTACCATCAATTGAACATCTTCTTCAAGATGATGGTAATGATCTACTGTAACTGTCGTATCCATCTGTATATGATTTTTCTTTTTAGTCCTCAAATCAGCAACCGAAATGCCTTTTCCCTCTGCATACGCTGCCCCCTCAACCTGAAATGCTGAAGTACTGGCTCCCCAAAGAAAATCGTTTGGAAAAAATTGATTATTCACTTATTAATCTCTCCTCATTTGCCACTTCTTCTTTATCTAAGTATTTAAAGAATGGATAATAAAGTGCTACTAGAACGATCATGATTACAATTCTGACAACAACTCCTTGCCACCCCATTGTAAAGAATGCTGCAATAAATTTAGGGACTGTCCAAGGTAAAATAACTGCAG
Source organism: Enterococcus sp. DIV0187 (assembly GCF_051713785.1). Classification (NCBI taxonomy): domain Bacteria; kingdom Bacillati; phylum Bacillota; class Bacilli; order Lactobacillales; family Enterococcaceae; genus Enterococcus; species Enterococcus sp. DIV0187. The sequence continues at coordinate 3,145,217 of NZ_JBIOQO010000001.1, read as the reverse complement.
AAAAATTTGGGTTATAAGAAGTAATAAATCCAATTTGTACAGCAATAAAGCCAATACCACCGGATACAATCGTGCTTAAAACAAATGGTACAAACATGATAGGATTCAACATGATAGGAAAACCAAATATTACTGGTTCATTGATATTAAAAATGTTCGGGATAGTCCCGAGTTTTGCAAAGGAACGATATCTCTTGGATTTCCCAAAAAATAGAATACATATCATCAGGCTAAGAGTGCTACCAGTTCCATCATTATTCATAAAATCAAAAACTACTAAATTGTTGAAATACTTAACAGATTCGCCCGCATTAAATTGTTCTATAGACATCATCATCATGGTCATAACGACTGGAGTGATTACAGACATAATCGCATTTGGATGAATCCCGAAGAAAAACAATATGTTTGCTAGAACATAAATTAAAAATAATGAAGGCACAGACGCGCCTATATCTAAAAGCGGTTTGGCGACACTTTCATTGATAAAAGAAAAAATTGTTCCGAAACTTGTGAAACTAAATCCTAGTCTTACTATAAAAACAAAAAATAATAATATGATTCCAATGAAGATTGGTTCAAACGACATAGTTACCATTGGTGGTACTGTATCAGGCATTTTTAAGACTAGTTTTTTATTTTTTACAAGTTTTGAGTAAGTCCACGGAATAAAAATACCAATAAGCATAGAAACAAATATCCCTGAACTTCCGAGATTACTAGACAAAAAACCTCCAACACTTTCATCTCCAACCGTTATTTGTTGAGGAGATAAAATAAGAAAAGCGGCTAGAGAAAATAAAACTGCTGTAATTTCTTTTATTTCAAGCAATTTTGAATAGCTATAAGCAATAGCAACTGTAGTGAAAAGTGCTAATACACCCATTGTTCCTCCAGAGATTGCATTTAATTGCTCTGTTAAACCGATTTTCTGAAAATACTCAGCAACTCTAGGTATAGGAAAACTACCTAATAAAGAAAAGATAGCCGCTCCCAAAGTTAAAGGCAATGTCAACATCATACCGCCAGATAGCGCTTGCAATATTTTGACTTGTCCAAGTTTTGACATTGCTGGAACTATTTTTTCCGATATTTTTTTATTCATAAAAAAACCTTCCTTTCATAAGATAAAACTATATTAACAATACCCTAACTTCTTTTGTTTCCAACTTAATAAAGAAATTTACAATCTGTATGACTATTTTCATGAGTATGAAAATTTGATATACTTTGTAGACTAACATACTCATACAGTACGTCGAGGTGAAAAAATGGAAAGCTATATCAAAATGCTAGATTATTTGAACACACACGAGTTAGACAGCTCTTATGCCCGTATCATTATCTATCTAATTAAACATATTAATAACGTTCCAAAACTTTCTATTACTGAGTTAGCGAACGAATGTTTTGTATCTAATGCAACCGTTTCTAGATTTGCTCGTTTTTTTCAATATGAGAATTTTCAATCTTTAAAAAAAGAACTAACTTTGCCATCTCAATATAAACCTGAATTCAATTTCAGGATGAATAGTAAATCAGTAGATTTGATTACTGACAATCCAAAAGAATTTTTAAAAAAATACTCACAGGCTATTATCAATTCTATCGAGGATGTATCAGAAAATATCGATATTGAAAAGGTAGATAAAATACTCACCTTAATAAATAAGCAAAAGAAGCTTTTTTTATTCGGCTCACCTAGTTCACTTAATCTGTTGCAAGAGATACAACGCGGTTTTTTTATCTCAGGATCTGTTATATATACTGGTGAGACAATTGCCGATTTCGAAAGATTGACTAATTATATTGATAGTCAATCTTTTGTAATCGTATTATCCTCATTCGGAAATTTTCTTTCAGAAAATACGAAATTGATGAATGCCATCATAAATATGGATTGCGAGACCTGTTTCATTACACAACATACAGAAAATCTAATTTCTACTTCATTTGACCACATTATCTCCGTTACAAAAAGAAATTATATCGAAGCTGGAAGTTATCCAACTATTTTATTTTGTGAATACTTTGTAAGAAGATACTTTTCATTATTTAGAAAAAAATAATTTTGGTCCTTTTATTTTTACATTCTATTTTCTTCCAAAACAACTGTAGGCACACATATCAAAAATGATTCACTTTCCTATATGCCCCACGATTGAGTTTTTTGACTTAGTTACATTTGAATAGTATATGATTTTTCATATATAGGTAATGCTATTTCCACAGACTTTTAGCTACATAAAGAATAACAATTCTACAACAAATTAATGTAAGACTTCTTACAGACAACAACACCCGCATCCTGATTGAGGATGCGGGTGTTTTTTGTCTTCTATTTCAAATTCTGACTATGAATTCTTTTTAAAAATTACTAAAACGCAGATTTACCCTTTTCGTCTAGAACCGTCCGTTACTCGGCCATTCCTTTGATAATCGTCACGAAGGAAATATCATACATTTGTGCATAAGGTTTAACGTAGACTTCAAAATCGATGCCATTGCTGCTAGGTTTAACCTTAACCACAGTGCCGATAACAAGATCCGCTGGCGAATTTCCACCCAAACCGGAAGTTCGAACAACGTCCCCTTCTTTAATCTCTTTTTCTTTAGTAACCTGCGAGGCGATCAATTGCTGTTTTTTTTCTTCATATTTATTTAAGATCCCAAAAGACTCCCCATTATTTGTACCTATTTTTATTGGAAAATGGTTACTGTTTTGATTATCAGAGGTCAATAATTCAATTTTGGATGACTGTTCTCTAACCTCCGTCACCCGACCAATCACCCCTTTTTGAGACATAACCGCCATGTTTTCCGTCACGCCGTCATCACTTCCTCTATCAACGATAAGCTCATCCTGCCAGGTGTCTGGAGAACGTGTGATGACCGTTGCCGAGACCTTCTCATAATCAGTCAATGTTTTGCTTAACTCCTCTTCAACCTTTAGACGTTCGATTTCTTGTGCTTGATTTTTCACGTTCTGTTTCAAATCATCGTGTTGCTCGATCTCGCCTTTTAGATTTTTATTTTCTTCATACGTATTTACCAGTCTAGACAAGGAATCAATACTCCCGAACCATCGTCCAGGTATCATAACGATATCCCCAACAACAGACAGTGGATCATTCATCGCAGTATCTGCATCGTTTTTCTTCCATCGATTTACTACTGTAACTAGAATGACTGCCATAGCCAAAATTACCACGACAATCATCCACCTTTTTAAACGAAACTTTTTCACTTAGGCACCCTCTATAAACTATTCGACTTTTACCAACAACCAAAAACAAATCCTTTGTTGCTTCAATTTTCTGTTAACCGCTTTCTAATGTCAATGATAGATTCAATAATCTAAAACTGGAATTCAACTGTTTATGCTGTATCTCGAAAAAAGTAATTTCGTTTTTTGGTAACTATCTATTTTATTTGAAGACAAAAAAGATCGAAATGCGCTGAGCTTTGTTTTCCTGTTGGATATTTTTGTAATTGTACAAAAGTCATTCAAAAACCGTTACCCTAAATAGCTATAGTATAATTAGCAGTAATCTAACTTATAACGGAGGAAATGAAATGAAAAAATCAGAAACTATTGAAACACTCGCGACAATCGAAGAGATCGTTACCGTTGTACCTGAAAAGTAGTACTGGGAAATGTAAAATTTGCCATTGTTTCTTACGTTGTTGATGGATTCAAGTATGTTTCAAAGAAAAGTATAACTGTTCCTTTAGGTTATCAAGTTGGTGATACGATAAAAATCAGATATGACAAAAATGAACCCACAAGATTTAAACGCCTTTCACCACGATTTGCATAGCGCTAAATTGATACCGAGTATGGCTTTAATTATCCGACAACATCTCTTTATGTCCCTAACATATCATCCTGTAAGACCCACAGTTACTTCTTATTTCTTATAGTATTCTGCTTTAAATTATTTAATTTCGTGTCCTTATCAAAAAAATTGATTACATGCAAAACACCTTGAGCTAATCAAAAACGCTATTTTTAAAGGTTATGTTGACGAGAGCCTCCTTATCAATGATAATTGTTAGCTGACATCGAATGAAAAGGAAAAGAGTGAAAAAATGAAATACTGTCCTAATTGCGGTACTGAGGTACGCTCAGAAGCAAATTTTTGTCCAGCCTGCGGATATAACTTAGAACAAACAAGACCAGCAGTTGGTCCTCAAAAAGATCCCGAAAACAACGTGCCCTTTTATCAACCAAAAATCGAAGAGCCGCTAAAGCTTGAGCTGGAAAAAGCAGATGGCTTACACATTACTCGTGCTGAAATCAAAAAACAGGCACAGGAAAAACTGTCCGGCAGATATGGTGAATGGTGTAAAACAATCATTTTGCTGGTCGGTGCGAATTTTATCGCCGGCTTTATTTTTCAAATTGCCTACTTTCGTTTTTTTACCAACGGCGTGCTAAGAATACTTAGCCCCTATGACTACTACGACAGCTATGGTTACGGCTATAATTATAACTACATCCAACCGTATACATCGCGGCTTTCGCTAGTTGCTTGGTTTCTAATCATGGTGGCGGCCTTTATTCTGATCTTTTTGATCGCCGCTTTATCGACCGCTGTCTTGCAATGGTGCGCGATCCACACCTTAAGAGGCAACCGAGCAGATGGATTACAAATCTTCGCGTACTTTATCAAGGCGCAAAAAAATCGTGTATTGAAGGCAAATATTTTAATCGCCATCTATACCTTCCTTTGGTCGATGCTGTTCGTCATCCCAGGTATTGTAAAGAGTGCATCCTATGCTATGACGAACTATTTATTGGAAAAAGAGGACAACTTAAGTGCTGCGGATGCGATTTTATTAAGCCGTCAAATCATGCATGGCTATAAGCTGGAATTTTTGATCCTGCGCTTTTCCTTTTTCTTCTGGAATCTCACAGCAATCTTCCAGCTTACGAATTTTTACGTGATGCCTTACCAGAATGTGACAGAGATTCAATTTTTAGACCGACTTTATGAACATTACATCGAACAAAACAAAGAAGTCGAAGCATAGAAAAAACGTCAGCTAAATGTTTTAGCTGACGTTTTTTTATTTATTCGTTCTCGCCTGTCTGCTTTGATACATCTGCTTAAAGACATAGATCGCGATAAATAATGCAAACATGCTTAACAGACCAAACAGAATAGTCTTCGTGCTGCCGGTCAAATTGCTGCCGACATATGAGTAAACCACCGTTGCCGGAAGCTGCCCGATCCCTGTTGCGATTAGGAAGGGAATCGGCTTAATCGCCGTTAATCCCGCCGCATAGCTGATAAAGTCAAAAGAGATAAATGGCAGCAGACGACAGATCAAAATCGTGTGTTTCCCATAACGATCAAAATACGCGTCTAACTTCTCCAGCGAAAAGTTCTTGTTCAACCGTTCAACAATATCTCGTCCTGCAATTCGTGCGATATAAAAACAAACCAATGCTCCCGCCATCGCACTCGTCCATGAAAGCAAAGCTCCTTGCCACCAGCCAAAAACCGCAGCATTCGCAAACGTAATCAAAAAGGCCGGCAATGGCGCGATGATTGATTGGAACATCATCAGCAGAAATGAGATCACGACTGCCCAAACTCCAAAAGACCGTAAATAGCCCACGATACTCTCTACACTCATGGAACGAAAGAGCATCAACACTTGTGTAACCTTCGAACGAATCCCCGGAATAAAGTAAAAGCCGACGACCGCCAGCACTATCACAAGAATCAATAGGATTCGAGCGAAAGTTCGCTTGTTCATTTTAGACATTATTTTTCTACTTCCTCAACTTTTGCCCATCGATAATATGAGCCATCATAATTTTTTACTTGTTTGAAGCCGCACATCTCCATCACTAGCTCCATGTAAGCTGAACGAATTCCAGCCGTACAATAAGTGACGATCTGATCCTTTTTAGATAAACCAGCATCTTCAAACAACTTCGTTAACTCTTCTTTACTCTTTAGCTTGCCGTTTTTCTGGAACAGCTCCGTGAAGCGCAGATGAATCGCGTCAGGCAAATGACCACCTTTGGCCTCGCCGTACAAGACCTCGCCTTTGTATTCTTTGTCCTCACGAACGTCGACAACTTTGTAGTCAGCATAATCCTTTTTCAATTCATCCGTCCTAATCATATGCTTTTGATCAATCGAATCAATCGTCACATCAACTGGATCTAGCTCCGTACTCTCATACGCTGTTTTAAGCCCCGATTTTTTCAAATCCGTAAAGCCACCGTCGACCATCTTGACATCCTGATAGCCGGCCGCTAATAATTCCCAAGCGATCCGTCCATCATCGCCCCAGCCTTTTTGCGCACCAGCAAACAGGACCACTTCCTTGTCCTTCGCGATCCCTTTTTCACCTAATCGCTTGCCTAATTCTGCGGGTTCAAGCACCAAGCCCCATTTCTCATCGCCGGAGGCCCCTTCTTCGACTGAAGCTAAATTTTGCCAACCAATTACAGTCGATCCTTTGATCGTACCTTTATTGGCCTCTTCTTCACCCCGCGCGTCAATTAAAATGAGGTCATCCAGATTTTTTTTAACGTACTCTGCATCCACAATATACTCACCAGTAAAAGCCGTTGTTTCTTTTTCGGCTGATTTAGAAGTGTCCGCTTTCTCGTCACCGCCGCCGCAACCTGTTAAACCTAAAGAAACTAACGCCAATAGCCCAATCATTGTTTTTTTCATCTTTTTCTCCATTCATTTGTCGTTTTGTTGCTCCGACATTCCTGCCGAAGCCCAGGAATCTCCATCCTTTTGTCTGATAAAGTTATTTTGCTAAATAGTTCGACCATAAATCCGCTATAAATTTAGACGTAGTCCTTAAACTAACTAAACTGCAAAAAGCAAAACTGACAGCTAGCTCTATTTAATGGATTCATTTTTCTAAAAGGCAGAAAAATGATTTCGCTTTTCGCTTCGCGTAGCATTTTGCTAAACAGTTCGACCATAAATCTGTTATAAATTTAGGCGTAGTCCTTAAACTAACTAAACTGCAAAAAGCAAAACTGACAAAAGGAAACATACCCCCATATGTTCCCAAACGACTTCTTTTAGTGAATGGATTACACTAATGGTAAACGAAGGTTCGTTAGGGAGGAGATTTTTACATTCACATTCTTAGAGACTCTAAGGCAAAGTGTTATACCTGATCACTGATGAAAATTCAAAATACTCCCTCCCCACATTCTCGATTTTTGCCCTTAGTAAAAGTATATAAAACGCTTTATCCTTTTACAACCAATCATTGGATTGCAGGCAAAATTATAGTTTCACTCGGCGCCTTTGTGGTTAACTTCCCCTACCTAAAAACTGTGCAACTCTTTTTCTAAACCCCATATTCGATTGTTCCGCTTTGATTTGTTCTTCGATTTTACCAATATCAATCTTATCACTCATTACGTTTCCCACACCTGACCGATTGGACTTATTAGCAGGTTGTGATTGCTCCAGCGTCTTTGCCTTCTTCGCCAAGGTCTCAAGCACGGGCTGCTTTGGCTCCTCTTTCTTCAGTGCTTCTTTACCCGAAAGACTTACTTTGGCTAATTGCCCGTCACTTAATTCTTTCACTGGTATCTTTTTAGGCTCCTTGTAATTTTCAATTGGAGTCACTTTCTTTTGTTTTTTATCTTCTTTATGTGAAGCCTTCTTTTCAGTTTTATTTTTCTCAACAGGCTCTTTCTGGTCTTCTTCACAAGGAAAATCAGCTATCCAGGCGTCACGGTAAATATCGACAAACTCTGTGAATTTTCGTACACCGCTTGTCTCAAAAATCGACAACAGCGTTAGAATTTTCACCGCCCCCGCAAGCTCTTCCCGCGTCTTTGTCGGATGTCCATTTTTTAATGTCCAGGTATGTTTTCGTCCATTGGCTCCTTTGAAAACAGAGCGGATAACAAATTGATGATTGGCCAATTCGTCGGTTCTGGTCGTGTCTTTTTCCTTCAAATATTCTTTATATAAACGAGCTTCCTCGGTAACTGAGCGATACTCCTTCTTATGACGATATAAGCGCGCGATAACTGTTTTCCACTCATTGGGAGTAAAGTAGTTCTCAAAAAACACACTAAAACGTCGCAACGTATGATTAGGCGTTGCGGTTAGAAATAATTCTCTGATTAACTCTCGACAGATAAAAGAAAAATCATCGGAACTGATGCAATGACGCACAAGAACGGCCACTGCATATTCCACTACCGCAGAGGCGTCACGCGTCTCGTTATAAAACTTGATGATTCTCTTTTCAAGGTTGTTTCTAAGCATATTGAACAGCTGTCTACTTCCTAATCGTTGTGTTTGCATGATCTTCCACTCCCTAATATTTGTACGTAATTTATCCAGTACCAAAAAATACGCTTACATTTCACCGGTTAAACGTTATATATCAAAAATATACCTAAACCTTAAAAAATGCTATTTCTTTCGAAAAATTTTGGTATTTTAAATAATGATTTTTTCTAATAAAAATGAATACATTACGTTTTTTTTAGCGGAAATACAGAACTGACTTGCTACGAAGTCCTTAATAAATAACGAAAAAAAGCTTCTCATTCTACTTACTGCTAGAAATCTGCCAGAAATTCTCTGATCGCTTTTTTACTGGAATCTGCATCCGGATAAACATGGTTCGATTCATGGAATCCGTCTTATTTTTTTCATAGACGACTTCACACACATAATCACCGACGATTTGATAATTTTGCTGCTGAAGCGCCGCTCTGAATTTACTCAATGCAGGCAGTTCTTCCTTAAAGGAATGACAATAAAAAGTAGCATATAGCCCGCCTCTTAGTGTTTTCAGCTGTTTAAAATGACTAGGTGTAAAAATGAACAGCTCCTTGGATACAAAATTTTCTGCTAAAAAATCTGGTCGCGGCATGATCGTTCCTACTCGATTAAAGCGGCCAATCGGCATGTTTAATTGACCTATATGATTTTTAAACTCTCTTAGATAGAACTCATACTCCACCTCTGTCATTTCATAAATGTTTTTATCGATCGTGTACGTCAAAATCGGTCGCGGCGGAAAATGTTCTACCTCTATTTCTGTTTGCCCTTGCTTTTCTTGAAAAATCAGCGCGCCTGCCTGAAAGGAATCGATGTCTTCTAATTGCTGATCAAGGGCAGCACGCAGTTCCAGCAGCTCTGCTTTCTTCTTTTCAACCGTCTGACTCAGTTCCGCCAACCCGGCCGTATCATTCATGATATGCTTGATCTCCTCCAATGAAAAATTGAACTGCTTCAAAAATTGGATATTATCAACGGCCGCCGACTGATTGATATGATAATAGCGATAATTACTTTCTGCATCAATATAGGCTGGATGCAGCAAATCAATTTGCTCATAGTAGCGCAGGGTTTGAACAGAAATATTGTTGTATTGTGCAAAATGGCCGATCTTCATTTTTGAAAACATTTTCTAAACTCTCCCTTGACTCTATAGTTACTATAGAGATTATACTATTATTGTGAAATACAACACAATATAGATGAAGGATGCCAGTTCCACTTTTCGCAGTTTTTATCGTGAAAAATAAAAAAATGTACAAAAACGTTGGATTTGGCGCCCAAGAAACTAGTGGAATGGTATACGACATGAAAATAGAATTAATTTTTCTTTGAAAAATTAATTCTTAAAAATGAATAAGGAGGCATTTCAATGGGTTTACAAAAGATCAAGGTAGTTCAGTACGGGTGCGGCAAGATGGCAAAGGTAATCATTAATTATCTGTACAAGCATGGGGCTGAAATTGTTGGGGCAATTGATACAAACCCAGAGGTTGTAGGAAAAGATATTGGTGAATTTGCCGAGTTAGGTTATACGACGGGCGTCAAGATTTCAGACAATGCGCAGGAAGTTTTTGACAATTGTGATGCAGATATTGCCTTAGTAACGATCTTTAGTTATATGCCGGAAATGTACGAATTTTATGAGATGTGTTTGAAGAATAAGGTCAATGTGATTACGACTTGTGAAGAAGCCATCTATCCGTGGAATACCTCCCCTGCTGAAACCAACAAGCTGGATAGATTAGCAAAAGACAATGGCGTGACAATCATGGGGACCGGTATGCAAGACATTTATTGGATCAATATGCCTAGCTTGATGATGGCTGGAATGAACGATATCAAGAAGGTCAAGGGTGCGGTGAGCTATAATGTGGAAGATTATGGATTAGCTCTAGCCGAAGCACATGGAGCCGGCTATGATCTGGAACGTTTCGATAAAGAAATTGCTCAAGCAGAAAGCCTGCCATCTTACATGTGGAATGCTGGTGAAGCGATTTGTTCAAAGATGAACTGGACGATTCAAAGTATTTCCCAAAAGAGTGTGCCATTCACCTTGGATGAAGATGTTTATTCCGAGACTCTTGGAGCAACGATCAAAGCTGGGGACGCGATTGGAATGTCGGCAGTAACCACGATCCGGACTCATCAAGGTATTGAGCTGGAGGTCGAGTGTATCGGAAAAGTTTATCGTGAAACAGACGGCGATATGTGTGATTGGGAAATCACTGGCGAACCAGATATGGTCTTCTCGTTAGATAAACCAGACACTGTCGCTCACACCTGTGCGACGATGGTGAATCGGATTCCATCTGTGATCAAAGCTCCTGCTGGTTTTGTAACAGCAGAAAAAGTTGCTGGACCAAATTACATGACGTATCCGATGCATATGTATTTGTAAAACGGACAAAAAAATCGCCCGTAGACTACTGTTTACGGGCAATTTTTATCCATTAACGCAATAACGACACAATATCCTTCTTCGCTGCACTCTTCGCCGGCAGCCAGCTAAAGACAATCCCGATCACTACCGACAAGCCAAATGCCAGCGTCACCGTGAATAGATCCGGCCGTACCGACAACGGAGTGAACGTACTGATGGCAAAACCTAAAAGCATCGCGATGAGATAACCGATCGTTCCGCCGACCAAGGTCAACGAGATACCTTCCAGTAAGAATTGCATCATAATGTTGCCTTTCGTACCACCCATCGCTCGCCGTACACCGATTTCTTTGGTACGCTCGGAGACAGAAATATAGATCATGTTCATGACACCGATTCCTGAAATAAAGAGCGAGATGCCGCCAATCACCGAGATCAGTAAGGTAATACTGGTCAGCAGCATGCGCAGTTGGTCCACTTGTCCAGCCAAATCCTCTGACTTATAGCTTCCCAGTTCTTTCCATGTGCCATATTTTTTCAAAGTCTCTTCTGCTTCCTTCGAGACATTTTTTACATTGGCAGTTTGCTTTATTTTCACTTGGATCATACTGCGATCTTCAGTGTTAAAATAATGCTCATAGACATTTTCTGGCACCTCTGCAACAACGTAATCCTCAGAGGTGGAGACAATGGAACCGCCATTGCGGTCCTTCATGATTCCAACAACTTCAAATAAATGCCCGCCGATCTTGATACTTTGACCGATTAGTGCTTCTGGCTCCTCTTTTTTGATTGCTTTTGCAGCAGTCTGATCAATCACCACAACGGGATTTTCATTATAATAATCACTGGCTTGAAGAGGACGACCATACAGGACCTCGCTCCCTTCATTTTTCAATAATTTGAAACAATTCCAACGACCATCATTTCCCACATCATCAAAGGTTTGGTCTGCGTACTTGATGCCATTGCGAGAATTGTCATAATAGCTCACTGATTGCACCCCAGGGATACTCTCAATCTTACTGATATCCTCTTCGGTAAACGCATCTAACCCATTCTCATAGAAATCCCCATTTTTCGGCGTATAGGTATAACCAACACTGCCATCAAATTGATCCAATCCAATAAATTCTGACGCATAATTTTCAAAGGCGCGACCAATCGAAAAGACCGTGATCACCGCAGAAACTCCAATAATCAAACCAATCATGGTCAAAAAACTTCGCCGTTTATTTTTTCCAATGGCCTTGAAAGACGTTTTCCATACTTCACTAAACCGCATGTGCAACACCTTCTTCCAAGATCTCGCCATCTTTTACCGTAATAATCCGTTGACAATACGCTGCCGCTTCTGGATCATGGGTTACCATTAGGATCGTGACTTTTTCCTCTTCATTTAAGCGTTTAAATAATTGCATGATTTCTTCAGAGGTATGACTGTCTAGCGCACCTGTCGGTTCATCCGCCACGATAAATTTAGGATTGCCAACGATAGCCCGAGCAATCGCCACTCGCTGCTGCTGACCTCCAGAAAGCTGCTTCGGTAATTTATTGTATTTATCCGCAATCCCGACTTTTCGCAAAGCCTCCATGACCAGCGGTTTGGTTTGCTTTTGCTTCATTCCGCCATAAAGCAGCGGCAACGCCACATTTTCCATAACCGTATTGTTATCGATCAGCTGGAATGCTTGAAAAACAAAACCAACCGATTTATTCCGCAAAGCTGAGAGCTTCTCATCGTTGAAGCGATACGCATCTTCTCCTTCAAAACGATAGCTTCCTTCGAAATCACCATCTAAAAAGCTAATCGTATTGATCAGCGTTGATTTTCCTGAACCAGATGGCCCCATTACTGCGACAAATTCGTGCTCTTCGATGGTCAGACTAATATTCTTTAAGACATGAATCTGCTCCTGATCCGCCGTGTATAATTTGTTGATATTTTCCATCACGATCATTCAACGGTCACATCCATCCCATCCTTGACGTCTTTTGCATCTTTGACTATTTTATCGTTCTCATTCAGGCCTTCACGTAAAATATAATAGCCATTGCCTTTTTCAGCAGAGATGGTATGTTTTTCAGCTTTTCCTTTAGCGACTTTGTAGACCACCTGTTCACCGTCCTTTTTCACCACGCTCTTAAGGGGTAAATGGATCTCATTGCGTGGGATCAATAATTCAACAGAATAGCCAACAGGTATCGTTTCGTCAGGAACCGCCGTAAAGTTATAGGTCACCAAACTGTTTGTGTCCTCTTTCGTTGGTTCGTTGTTCATTTCTGCTAATGAAGTGAATTTGCCTTTGACCGTTTTTTCGTTATTCGCATATTTGATCTCAATCGGTTCGTTCAAGGTAATCTTAGAACGATCATACTCGGTGACTGTTCCCTTAATGGCAGATTCTTCGCTCTTTAAGACCATCAAGGCTTGCTGCGGATCATTTTTTGCATCTTCGTTTAAGGCCGTTACCACTGAATCGTTCGCTGCTCGAATCACTTCACCCCAACGATAAGTCACCAAAATCTGATCTTTCGTCACATGATCGCCTTCGTTTACGTGAATGGTTTGAATCGGGCCTTTTTCTGAATCAACTAGAACCGTTTGTTTTTTCGTTGATTGAACCTGCCCTTTTAAATGCAGCGGTGTTTGCTTGCTAACTTGGTACAGTTCCACTGCAGTGTCATCCTTTGCGTTTGCTTGGGTATTTTGATAGAGGAAAAAACCAGCCCCCGCTGCCACTAACACTCCGATACCAATAATTATTTTTTTCATTTTTTTGCTCCATTCCTTCCATTCCAAAATTCTTACACTTGTTGCTTACTCTTTAAATTTTAGAGGAAAGTTCTGATCGCTACTTCCAACGAAAGTACAAAATCTAAATAGGACTTTAGACCGAAGAACATTTGTTTTTTTAATGGATGAAGAATTGTCGAATGCATTAGTAAGGACTCGTTGACACCAAGGACTTCTTTCATAACAAAAAGCATCATCAGAGTTCCTCCCAACGATGCTTGAATTTATTTATTTTCCCTTATTGATCTCTTTAGCGACCCGTTCATTCATTTTGCGTTTTAACTCATTGATTCGCGTTTTCGCTTGAATCTCATGAAGCATATTCTCTGCAAATTCCCCCACGTCTTCGCCAACTAATTCCAATACTGGAACATGATTGCTGGCACCTTCTTCAAAGAAGGCCAACAATTCATACATTGGCGTTAGCATATCCATGCCGTCCCCTGCTGTAAATTCCCATAAGAAATTTTGGATTTCTTTGTAGACTACCTGATATTCACGAGGTAATTTTTTTAGTCCCGCCATCTGCTCCCTATATTCTGCTTTGTCCGTATAAACTCTTTTGAAGTAGCTAAATACATTTTTATCACTCATTGTTCTGACTCTCCTTTAGCTTATCGATCTGTCCAGAAATAAATTCCCAACGCTGCCAAAACAACGCCAATTCATTTTCTCCTGCTTCATTCAATGAATAGAACTTTCGCATCGGACCAAGTGAAGATTTTTTCTTTGTAACAGTCACTAATTTTTTCTTTTCTAGTCTTAATAAAACTGTATAAACCGTTCCCTCAACAATATCTTCAAAGCCATATTTTTGTAGGTTATTCGTAATTTCATAGCCATAGGTTTCGTGTTGATTGATAATTTCTAAGATCATTCCTTCAAGCACGCCCTTTAGCATCTCTGTAATCCCGTTCACTGTTATCATCCTTCCCAGCTGCTGTACTAACGTAATTTTTTCCGATAGACATATATAGATAATACTTGGAAAATCACGATTGCGCCAATACTCCATACGAATGCCACCCAGATATCTGCGGGAATTTTTCCGTCGGTCAAAATTGAACGTAAAGAATTAATGATCGGGGTCATTGGCTGATAATCTGCAAAACCTCGCAAAACTTTAGGCAATGTTTCTGTTGGCACAAAGCCTGAGCTGATGAATAATAGACCAATCAGCAAGTAAGAAAAGGCGATTGCTGTTTCATTATTCCTAGCGATCAATCCAAAGAGGACGGCAATCCAAGATAGTGCGTAAGTCGCAACCAGCAAAAGCAGCAGCCCCACAGCCCAATCAAATACATCTGCCTTTGGGCGAAATCCAATTAAAATACTGCTGATCAGAACAAGTAGCGCTGAGATAAAATTGAAAATGACACTGGTCATCACGTGACTATTCAAAATCGCGGACTTCGCGATCGGCATGGAATGGAACCGTTCAAAAATACCATTTTGAACATCCGTGTTTAAACGAAAAGCGGTATAACCAACGCCGCTGGCAACAGTAAACAATAAAATTGCCGGCACGATAAAGCCTTTATAGGTCTCTTGCGGGATCGTCATCGCCCCACCGAAAATATAAATGAATGCCAGCATTAGCATGATCGGCATCAGTACCACGGTCATGATTGTATCCACACTTCGGGTCATATGCTTCATCATTCGTCCGGTCAATACCATCGTATCTGCGAATACGTTCATTTTTCTCCCTCCCCTCGGTTTTCGGTAATTCAAAATATATTTCTAAAATCCGTTGGTTAAGGTCTTCCAAACCTTGATAGATCCATTTTTAGATACAAAAAGACACTTGTACCCCCTCTGTTTGTTAGAATGAAGTTGACAGCCACATCCAAAAAAACAGAGAAAGGAAAGTACAAATGTCAGCTTCATTATATTCAGATTTAGTCGAAACTATCAATACCCAACGTAAATTTATTCTTTTTCTTCTCTATCAATTGAGTTTGCTTTTCTCAAACTCCAAAGCTCCTAAACCCACTGATATCGCAGATTTAGACTATCAAAAACTAACGGTCGATGAACTCCCTAAAGTCATCGAACTTCAAAAATTTGATTATCGTCAGCTTCAAAAAAAGGCGCTCGTAGAAACCGGCAAAGAAATCAAACCTGTCAGTCGACAGGCAGCCTCAAAAGCCTTTGATCCCGCTGTTCACTGCCCGCGCTGTCAGGCTCCTTCAGACTATCTCTATCTGAATAACGGTACTGCTGAGAACGAGCAGTTTCGTTGTAAAGTTTGCGATACCTTGTTTAATCACAAAAGCCGCTTCTCAAAAGACGTTGCTTTTCACTGTCCACATTGCGAAAAGCCCCTCGACAAGATTAAACAGCGCAACGGATTCACGATTCACAAATGTCGCAACACGGATTGTCCGTACTACAAAAAACGTCTCAAAAGTCTGTCAAAGAAAGAGCTAAAAGCCTTCAAGAAAAACAAGCACTTATTTAAGATGCATTACATTTACCGCAACTTTGAGCTGTCTCTGTCGGAGTTAGAGCACTCGCCAGATTTCGAAACCCACGTTCAGCTCAAGAATATTCACAGTTCGCCCTATGTGCTTGGATTGATCTTGACCTACCATGTCAATTATGGCTTGTCTGCCGAGAAGACAGCCGCCTTGATGTTTGACATTCATCAGGTAAAAATTTCCGGACAAACGATTCGAAGCTACGCTCGCTCGGTGGCGCAACTGGTTCAGCCGTTTACAGATTATTACCCGTATGAGCTTTCAGACCAGTTTTGCGGCGACGAAACCTATATCCGGGTCCAAGGCAAGTGGCACTACATTTACTTCTTCTTTGACGCCGAGAAAAAGATTATTCTCTCTCATCGATACAGTCGCCATCGAGATACAGAGACGGCAATCAAAGCGATCCACGATGTCGTTCGTCGATTTGAACAGCTGTCAGCTGACTTGAAATTAGTCGTCGACGGCAATCCAATCTACAAGCTGGCCGAGGCGTTCTTCGCTCAAAATGGCATCAACTTTGATGTGATTCAAGTGATCGGCTTGACCAACGAAGACGAGGTTTCAACGGAATATCGTCCGTTGAAACAAATCATTGAGCGACTGAATCGAACGTTTAAAGGAAATTACAAGCCCTTAGGCGGTTTCAACTCTGACGCAGGTCCGATTGCCCAAGTCACATTGTTCACGACGTATTTCAACTTTCTTCGCCCGCATTCTAAGTTGGAAAAGAAACGCGTACCTGTTCTTTTACCTGAGCTTAATGGATGTGAGGACATGCCTCAGAAATGGGTTAAGCTCATGACGATGTCGGAACAATTTATCAGAAGGCAACAGGCAGCTTAGCGACTTTCGGTAACGGGTTGTCCTCACAAGAATAGGCGGAGCGCACACTTGACCATCCGTAACAATGGCTTACACTGGATGACCGAGGGTGAGCTTTGTCGTGCCTTTCTTTCGTACAACTGGGCGCCCTCACCTCTGAGACAAGCCATTGTGTAAGATTGTCAGGTGCTATTCGAGTCATTCGATCCGATTCAGTTCTGATAAACGCTATTTAGGCTTGTTTTTCATAGATTATTTTGAGTTACCCGGTTTTCGACAATCATAAAGAAGACGTCATCCAAAGAAGATTGTTTTTGGGTAAAGGTTAAAATCTCAATCTTCGCCGCCTGCAATTGATTTAAAATCGTCGTGATTCGTTCAACTTCATTATCTGTTACAACGTTCAGCGCCAATAATTCCTTATTCATTTTTCCTCCGACAAGCTGTTCAGTAGCTTCCAATGTTTCCTCATCCGCAAAGGTCAATTCCAAGGTTTCTTTTGGCAACTGCTTTTTCACCTCTGCGATGCTTCCCTGCAATGCGATTTTCCCACGATTCAAAATCGCCACGGTATCCGCCAACTGCTCCGCTTCCTCCAAATACTGCGTAGTTAGAAAGATCGTCACCCTCGCTTTTTTCAACGAACGGATCATTTGCCATAGAGCAGCCCGCGCCTGCGGATCTAATCCAGTCGTTGGTTCATCCAAGAAAAGAATTCTGGGCGGATCGATCAAGCTCATCGCCAAATCCAATTTACGCCGCATCCCGCCAGAGTACGTTTGCGTCGGTCGATCCGCCGCTTCTTGCAGATCGAATTCCGTTAACAGCTCATCAACCTTTTCCGTATAATTTTTCATATGACGAAGCTTTGCGATCAAAACTAAATTTTCCCGTCCCGTTAATACCTCATCTACCGCAGCGAATTGTCCGGTCAAACTAAATTCCTTTTGAACCTTTAACGACTGCTCCAACACATTCATTCCATCGATCGTAATATAGCCATTATCTGGCTTCAGCAAAGTGGTCATCATTTTGACTGTTGTTGTTTTCCCAGAACCATTCGTTCCCAATAAAGCAAAAATGCTTCCTGTCGGCACATGAAAACTAATTTTATCTAACACCTTGTGATCAGAAAAAGATTTTTCCAAATCAACAACATTAATTGCTTCCTGCATTTTACTCACTCCTTAATCATCATTCGGTACTTTGTAATATTAAGTACAGCTATAATGTATAACTAAGTAGCTATTTTGTCAACTACTTTGTTCTACTAAGTACTAAAAATTTTCCTTTACATCTTGTTAACCATCCATTATACTTTCGTTAACCAAAATAAAATATTTAGTTAACGAAAGAGTGAGTGTATGAAATTAAGTAGTCGAGAAATTGTTTTAGCCGGATTATTTGCAGCAGTAATAAGTATTTTAGCCCAATTCACCATTCCTTTTGGGCCTATTCCATTAACTTTACAAACCTTTGCTGTAGGGTTCGTGGTAACTATTTTAGGCAAGAAAACCGGTACTATTGCCGTAGCGATGTATCTATTGATGGGGATGATCGGTTTACCTGTGTTAGCTGGCGGTTCAGCGGGAATTGCCCATTATTTCGGACCGACCGGGGGTTTTTTAGTTGGATTTATTTTTCAAGCCTATGTTACTGGTCTGATTTTAGAAAAATTAACCTTCAATTATTTTTGGTCAATCGCCGCTAATTTAGTCGGGGCTTTTATTACTCTGTTCTTCGGTTCCCTTTGGCTGAAATTTAGCGGAGGTTTACCATGGGATACGGCTTTTTCTGCCGGAATGATTCCTTTTATTCTGCCAGGCGCAATCAAAGCAGTCGCAGCTGGATATCTGGGGGTCTTGCTTGGTAGAAGGTTGCCCTTCACAAAATTGGTGTATCGTTAAATCTTTGAAGTTGGAAACGCCTATGTTATTGATGCCGCATAATGTGTTCTCAACAAAAGTTAGAAAAGAAACAAAACAATGTTTAATTGTTAGAATAAAAATAGGCTCTAAGCTCAAATTTTGAGCCTAGAACCTATTTTTAATTTTTTAATTCAAGTCCTGTCTCCAAGGCAACACGTTTTCCTTACGATAAATCGCAGCTTGCCCGATCGAATTGAACAGCTCCATTTTTTGTTTGACAACGGCTTTAGCTGCATCAATACATTCTGGATAGATCGCATTTGGGTCCCATAATTCAGTAGTCGAAAGAATCTCACGACATTTTTTGTAGAAAGCATATTTGTAGTCAGATGAAATATTGACCTTTTGAATCCCGATTTGAACCGCTTTGGCAATTTCTTCATCTGGATTAGCTGATCCGCCATGAAGCACCAATGGAATATCGACTCTGCTCTTGATGTCTTCTAGTACATCCATCTTCAATTCAGGTTTGATGTCTTTTGGATAAATTCCGTGAGCCGTACCAATTGCCACTGCCAATGTATCGATCCCGGTTTTTTCAATAAATTCTTCGGCATCCTCTGGTTTCGTGTAAATAACTTCCGACACGCCGCCTTCAACCGATGTTCCCGTATTCCCGATCGTACCTAATTCCCCTTCAACGGAAACACCAATCTTATGACAAACATCAACGACTTCCTTCGTGATGGCGATATTTTCTTCAAACGGTAGTAATGACCCATCGATCATGACTGAACTGAATCCACAGTGGACAGCGCGCATGATGCTGGCTAAGTTATCCCCATGATCCATGTGGATAACGAATGGCACCGAACTATTTTTTGCACGAGATACCGCATATTGGAAAAATTCATCTTTGGTAAAATCTAACTCAGTTGGATGAACCGCGATGATCGCTGGCGCATCATTTTCTTCCGCTGCTTCAATGACTACGCGTAAGAAATTACTGTCTGCGACGTTAAAGGCTCCTACGGCGAATTTATTTTCCTTTGCGACTTCTAGCATTTGCTTCATATTGATTAACATTTGACTTTGTCTCCATTCTCATTTTAAGATTTATTTTTTGAACCCGAAAGTTCGATATACCGTTTCACAACTTCTTTTCCAGCTGCCATCGTTTGATGAACAAGCGTCGGATAATCCACCTCAGGATTTTCTGCTAATTGCTTTTGGACTTCGGCTTTTTGCGCCTTCATAAAATCTGAACCCACATTGATCTTATTGATCCCTAATTCGATCGAACGCAGGATATTTTTCTCACCTGCGCCTGATCCGCCATGTAATACTAACGGTAAATTTGTCGCTGCTTTGATTTTTTCGACAATATCAAACCGGAAATCCGGCACATACCCTTCTGGATAATCTCCGTGACTGGAACCATAAGACAGTGCTAAACAATCAACACCCGTCTCGTTAATAAAACGAATCGCATCGTCGGGATCGGTGTACATCTCATCATTGGTAAAATGATCACCAGCCACCGCCCCCATATCGCCAACTTCAGCTTCTACGCTGGCATTGTAGACCTGCGCCAGCTCTACCATGGCTTTAGTGATCCGAATATTTTCTTCTAACGAATACATCGAAGCATCCATCATGACGCTGGAAAAGCCTTCATGCAGACACTGTTTCACGAACGCGACATCCTGTCCATGATCTAAATTAATCGCCACTTCGACTTTGGCATTATTTGCCATTCGAATAATCGGTTGGGTCAAATAGCGAATATCCAAATGCTCTTTTAAATGATCCTGCAATAAATCGACAATAATCGGTGAACGCATTTCCTCTGCCGCTTCGATTACCGCTTTGGCTGTTTCCAAATTGAAGCAATTGATCGCCATTACGGCATAGTTTTCACGATTGGCCTTTTGCAACATTTCTTTCATCGAAACATACATGTGACAAAACTCCTTTTTCATACTAAAGAATTAATTTTTCTCTGAAAAATTAGTTCGATTTTCAAGCCGTATATCATTCCACTGGGTTCATTACCTGTGATTCTGTGTTGCTTTTGATTTAAGTTTTTTCAACGAATCTAACTGCGAAAAGTGGAACTGACACCCTTACTACGAAATCTTGATGGAAGAAAAATCTACTTCTTCCTCTTCTTCATCGTCCTTGATTTCATTTTCCACTGGCTCTTTCTTCAGAACGAACAACAAAATTCCGGTAATCGCTGAACCAATCAATAACGCTAACGTAAACTTCAATGGATCAGTCATCGCTGGGATAATGAACACTCCGCCTGACGGAACCGGCGAACCAACGCCCCACGACATACTCAAGCCGCCGCCAATTGCCGCGCCAACTGTACAAGAGAAGATCACCCGCAATGGATCAACTGCTGCGATTGGAATAACACCTTCTGTAATCATGCAAAGTCCCATTGGGAAAGCGATTTTGATATTGTCTTCCTCTTCTTTGGAATATTTGCGTTTGCGAACAATTTTAGATAATACCCAAGAGATCGTGACACCAAACGGCGGTACCATAGAAGCCAATACTTTCACGGCTTCTGGTCCCTGCACACCCTCTAGTAGCAAGCCATCGGCAAATAGTGACGCTACTTTATTAACCGGACCACCGAAATCAAAGGCAGCCATTCCGCCAACAATTGAGCCAAATAAGAATTTACCCGAACCTTGTAGCCCTTCTAAGAATTCGGTCAACGCTTCTGTTGCCCAAACAATCGGCAATCCGATGACAAAGAACATCAATAAGCCAATGATCAATGTAGATAAGAGCGGTACGATCATCATCGGCATCAAACCTTGTGCCCATTTTGGAACCTTCAGATTTTTCACTAAGAATAGTACAAAGAAACCAACCAAGTAACCACCGAGCATCCCGCCTAAGAAACCAGCACCGATGGCATTCGCGATCAACCCCATAAACAAACCAGGTCCAATACCCGGACGGTCAGCAATTGAATACGCGATGGCCCCCGCGATAACCGGTGCCAATAATCCCATCCCCAAAACACCCAATGAGACTAACGCATCTGGAACCGAATAGGCCGCCTTATAATCCTCAATCACTCCGCCACCTGTCAAATTTCCAATCGCGATCAACAACCCTGCCGTAACAACAACCGGTAACATGTACGAGATTGCCGTCAGGGCATGCTTTTTCAATTGAAGCTGCTTAAACATTTAGTTCATCTCCTTATTCAAATTAATGTATTTATTTTCTTCCAGAAAAATAAGTCTGATTTTCAAGCCGTATACCATTCCACTAGGATTTTTATTCTTTTGCAGTGGACTAATTCTATGCTGTGTTTTCTTCACTGATTAAACTATGAAGAGTGGAACTGGCATCCTTTTTCATATTAAAGTTAAAGAAATAATTTCCTACGCCTTTACAATTTCCTCTTCGATCTTATTAATCAAACCCTTTGGTGCTTTGATTACCATGCTGGTCGGGATTTCCACCACCTTTTTTCCTTCAAAACGGTCTTTTCCGCCGATCTTGATGTCTGCGGCGATAATCACGACATCGGCGGCTTTGATTTCTTCCATGGTTAACTCGTCTTCTGTTCCGATGGTTCCTTGTGTTTCGATGTGAACGGTGTGACCTAAGGCTTTGGCGGCTTTTTCTAATTTCTGTTTGGCAATGTACGTATGGGCGATGCCTGACGTACACGCTGCGACTCCAACAATTTTCATCATCTATTCCTCCATTTTCTTTTTTAATCTTCTTCCATTGGGTCCTTTGATAACAATTCCATCATTTCCGCTTTGGTCCGAGCATTGACCATATTTTCGATGAAATCTTCATCGGCTAAGAGCATCGCAACCTTCTGCAATAACTTGATATGCATAGTGTTGGCATCGGTATTCTTCACGGCGAATAAAATAATTACGCGAACAGGTTCCTCATCCAAGGATTCCCATGGGATCGGCATGGCGGCTTTACCGACAACTAACGAGGTCTTGATCACGCTATCCGATTTTCCATGAGGAATCGCAATACTATTTCCGATTCCCGTCATGCCTTCTGCTTCGCGTTCGAAAACATCTGCCATAAAGTCGTCCTCGTCAGCAATGTCCCCATTTGCCATTAGCAATCGTGTCAATTCATGAATTGCTTCTTCTTTTGTTGTCGCTTTCATTTCTAATTGGATTAAATCTTCGGTAATCACATCCGCGATACTGAAATCGTCCATCATTTGCTCTGCTGTCATCTCATATCTCTCCTAACATCTCTTTCACTCGTTTTTCGTCTTGTTTTGTAAATACTGAATTCACCAAAATCGTCGGGATCATCATGTCGATGGTTAAATTGACAGTGGTTAAAATCAGATCAATGTTTTGATACTTTTCTGGTGCCTTGGAAAATTTGCGTGCCGATAAGACATCGACAATTTCTAACTCGGGAAATGCTTTGCGAACCTTTACCTTCAATAGCTCTGAAGTCCCTACCCCGCTGCTGCACATGATCAGCACACGTTTTTTCGAATGGATCATTTCTTTATACTTCACAAAATACAAAGTCAAAAATCCGATCTCATCTTCAGAAATCTCATTTAATTGAAACTTTTCTTCGGCCGCTTTGCTGACCTGTTGGACTTGTTGAAAAACCTCTGGATACTCCAGCTTGATATCTCCTAATAAATCATTTTTAACGATGATCTCGTTTTTCAAACGATACAATAATGGGTCAATGTGCTCATAAAGATCTTGGCGATTCGGCTGATGATCGACCTTCATCCCCATCAAGCGACTCATTTCGGTGGCAAAAAAATCAGTGATCGCCAATGCTTCCTTTGATTTTCGATTCAGCTTGATTGGTTCCTTTTCCATTCGCGAAGAAATCAGGTATTGGAATAAATAAAACGTCTCACTTTCCGGTAGAACAATATTCAGATAATGATTCAGCTTTGTAATCACCATCTTGGAAAGCTGATACAGTTGATCATATTGCGTGATCAGTGCTTCTTCATCAGGATCTAACAGCTCCGCACAGGTATCTGCGTGAATTTCTCCTTCCCGTACACGTTTGATTAAAATGTAAATATGAGAAAAGATATTGCTGTTATAGGGATAAGCAATCCCGTTTTGCAATTTTCTTTCAATGTACTCTAATAACGAAGTAATAAAGTTGATGTCATAGGAACTGATTTTTTCCTGTTGTGTGGAAAAGTCTTCCTCCCAGACACGATTCGCGCTGATCAAATGATTCACCGCTTTGCGAATGTGCTTTTCTGTTCCTTCGATAGAGACACGTTGTCCTTTGCGAATCAGTGACAGCTGGTACTTCAGCAAAAATTCATTCATCCGTACCAAATCATTCGTAATCACGGTATTGCTGACATAATATTCGTCGAACAAATCATTGATCAACACTTTTTTGGGGGATTTGAATAACAAAGCCAACAGAATTGTATTCCTTCTTTCTGATGGACCTTGCACAGTATCATTGCCTCGTTTTCGGACACTTTCTTTTAAATAATTGTCATAATCTAAACGAAATCCTTTTCCGACTTCCGCTGAAATGAGCTCTCCGACATCGGAGGCTTCATTGATTTTTTTAATCGTACGGTAAATGGTTTTCGTGGAAACATTGGCAAATTCAGCTAACTCTTGAGCGGTGAGTGTCATCCCATGTTTGATAAACAGTTCGATCAATTGTGTTTCACGTTTGCTTAGCTGCATTTTGTCAACCTCCTTGTCATTAATATAGCCTTTTTTTATTCACGTACATTTTTTCTTATGTCCATTGAAATGGACATTTCCGTAAAACGCTTTCAATAACTATTTTAAATTATTCGTTGAAAATAACTTGATCCTCAAAAAAGTAAAAAAATTTAATACTCTAAGAAAGTGCTTCAGATTGACCAATTCTCTCACCTCCCTCCATTTTTCTTGAACGGATAAAAAAAACAGCGAAAAAATCGCTGTCGAACTAGTTATCCCCAACACAAGAATTTTATTTTCATACCCTTTTTGACTGAAATTATGCTTTAGTTTTCCACCTGTGCAAAACTTGCTTGCTTCGCTAATTGATAAATTGGTACCAATTGTTTATAGGTTTCTACCATAAATGCTTGAGCGGCTTGCGGATTTTTCCAAATCGGATCTTCCCTTTTGATGATTCGACCAATTTGAAATTCGCCTTTTTTCACATCACGAAACCTTATCAACAGTTTTTCTATGCGTTCTGGCGATAGCTCTTCTACTTTCGGCTTTGTGTGATCACCGGATAGAACAAAATCTGGGGATAAGTTTTCAAAAATTTCTGGATGGTCTAGTAAAATTTGCGCAATCGCTTTTTCTTCCTTCGGCTGATCAATACAGGACAGCCACATAAAAACATACTCCGGCCAAATTCCCAGCTGAAAATGCGGCTCCATTTTGTATCCACGCTTTTGTCGGCTCAATGCTGACCAAGTATTTTCAGGCGGATAGGTCGTCCTGCGGCGATGCTGGGCAATGTGGATAAATAGCTTTTCGTCTAGCAGCGGCTCTAACTCCTGTTGAAAAACTTCATCTAACTGTTGAAAAGTTGGTTGAACTTCCTGGCGAATCGCTGCCATTCGTTCATCCAAGCCGTCGATATCAAAAACTTCAAAACTCTTTTCAGTGAACATGTTACTCCCCCTTATTCCTACTATCGTAATTCTACCTATCTTATCGCTGAGTCACAAGTTATCAACTACCCATGTTGATAAAAATTCGTAGTGATTTTCCCTTCGAACAAACATCGTTTCAAAATTTTGATAAAACTCGCTGATTCTTTTGCTATTTTAAAGAAAATATTTCCTTCTCTTTGTGAAATCAAGTATATTATAAGTAGCCATTTTATTATTGGAGATTCAGAAATTTATTTCTGAGGAGGGTAAAACGAATGATTTCAGACGCAATTGGCTTCGAGAAAAAATTTCGTTTAAAAGAAGACAAAAAATTTGAACAATACAAGATCATGCTTCCGAAACTACGAGAAAATGATGTGATGATAAAAATTTCCGCTATCTCGATAAGTACCTTAGATACCCAGATTCGACAAACGATTAAAGGAGCGAAGAAACCCTATATTTTAGGCTTTGGCGGTGTCGGCATTATTACCCGACTAGGCAGCAGCAATCAATACTTAAATGTTGGTGACCGTGTTCTCTATGTAAATAAGGTCGGAAAATACGGCAGCTATAGTAACTTTCAAATCGCTGATGTCCGTTCCATCGTCAAACTGCCAGACTCTTTTCCTACCGATGAAGCCGCCGCTTTTTCCTATAGCTTTTTCTTGGCTTTTGAAGTGTTGTTCAGCCAACTGCAATTGACACCTAAGCCGAAAAAAAATCAGGGAAACCTATTGATCCTAAACACCTCTGACGGGCTAGGCGCGACCATTATCCAATTAGCGAAGTGGGCTGGCTTGAAGGTCGCCGCTACGATCGATAAAAACAATTCAGAAATCTGGATCAAAAACATGGGGGCGGATGTCGTCGTCTCTCAATCCACTCAGCTATCAAAAGAATTGACAAACGCGGAAATGACACCGGTTGATTATGTGATCAATTTAGATACTGAAAAGGAAAAAAACTTCGATCATCTGTCGGAATTCAAGGATACGGCCAAGGTGCTGCTCTTGCACTTCATTAATAAGAAAAAGAAAAATTTTGATCCAGACTATCTCAACTTCTATTGCGAAGATTTCTTGGAGGCTTCTTTTACTACCGATGAAGGCATCGAGTATTCCCGCAAGATCATGGAGCTTTTGGTCTATTTATGGGAAAAAAATCAACTAACATCCATTTTGACTGCACAGCTAAACGGCTTTTCAGATAAAAATTTCTACGGAGCTCATAAGCTGATCGAAAACAACCCAAACTTTCGTCATCTAGTTTTAATCAACTGACACAATCTCGTTCAATTGAACGAGATTTTTTTATGAAAAACAATTTTTGGAGCTAAAAAGAAGCTGTTCTTTGCTTCCATAACGTTTGTTGTCATTTCCTATAGAAATTTCTCGTTTTTCTGAGGTTAACATTTGCTAATTACAAAGAATGGGATTAAGATATAAAATGAAATTTTCATTTACATTTTCATTTCAATTATTTTATAGGAGGTCTTTATGGATTATTCACTGACTACTCGGTTAGCAGCTGAGTTCTTGGGAACTGCTTTGCTAGTAATGCTAGGAAACGGTGCAGTTGCCAATGTTGATTTAAGAGGGACAAAAGGTTACGGAAGTGACTGGATGTTGATTGCAGTAGGTTATGGCTGCGGGGTTATGATTCCTGCAATGATTTTTGGCGGTATCAGCGGCAATCACATCAACCCAGCGTTTACGATTGGTTTAGCTGTTAGCGGCATGTTCCCTTGGGCGGAGGTTCTTCCTTACATCGTTGTCCAAATTCTTGGTGCGATGGTCGGACAATTAGTCGTAGTAGCCAGCTACAAGCCTTATTACGATCAAACAGAAGACAAACTACATGTGTTAGGTACCTTCTCAACGATCAATAGTGTCGGTTCTAAATTTAACGGATTCGTGAATGAATTCTTCGGATCATTCATTTTATTCTTCGGCGCACTAGGAATTACCAAAGCGCCATTCTTCCAAAACAATTTAGGAACAGCACACTTAGCATTAGGTTTCTTAGTTTGGACATTAGTCGCATCCTTCGGCGGACCAACTGGCCCAGGTTTAAACCCAGCTCGTGATTTAGGTCCTCGTATCATGCACGCCATCTTACCATTGAAACACAAAGGCGATTCACAATGGAGCTACTCATGGGTACCAGTACTTGCCCCAATCATTGCTTCAATCGTAGCAATCGCATTATATAAAGCATTGTTTATCTAAAAACACGAAACTGCCGCAATTTTTTGCGGCAGTTTTTTTAATCAACAATCTCCTAAAAAGAGCTGTTGCCTACTATTTACAGTTCCATCACGTATTAATTCAATCAAAAAAGAATAGCCACTCTAGCTCTTCCTTCTATTTAAACCAATCCTTCAACAAACTCGACCGGAAACATTGTTTTTTCAGCCGTTTCTTCTACAGTCATGCCTTGAGCCAAATAGCGTTTCGCCACACTAGCCATACTTTCTGCGACCTCCACGATAAATTTATCATAGTCGTAAAAACGCAGCACACGCTGCCCCCAAGGATACTCTTTACTGTGATGCAGAAAGTCGATTCCTTCAACCTTTGAAAGCTTGTCTTCCCATTTGTCTAAATCCTCAACCTCAAAATACAGTTGAAAATTATCCGACTGCTCCTTTGGATTCAATGGAACACCCAACAACCCTTGATAATCAGCCTGTAATGAAAAGCCGCTCTCAAAAGCAACATGAACATTATCCAGATCCATTTCTATTTTTTGTTCCATAACCTCTACATAGAACTGCTTCGCCTTCGTCATATCCTTCACTGCCAATAACACTCCACCAAAATTCATTCCTATCACCATCAGAGCCGCTACTCGACTCTCCTTCCTTTTTTACTAAATATACCCTTAGAATTTGGCGATTTCACTGTAAAAATCGGACATCTTCCGTTGATAAGCTTGCGGTGTAATGCCCGTCATCAGTTTAAAATCACGATTGAAGTGAGAGAAATCGTAATAACCGGCGGGTTCCAACACTTTTGTAATTACCCCTTGCCTTCGATTTAGTAAACGGATCGTTTGATTAACTCGGACTAAACGAGCAAACATTTTGGTGCTCATTCCCAGATATTCATTAAACAGTCGCGTAAGATGGCGTTCACTATAAAATACCTCATTAGACAACTTCTTTAAGGAGATATTTCCTGATTGTTGAACGATCATTTTTCTCGAAGTAGCCAACTCTGGCGGACAGTCCTTTAAGAGAGCATGAACAAATAGACGATCAACTCCAGCCAGTAGCTCTTCCACACTTTCCGCTGCCTCCAACAATTCCATCAGTACCTGATTCAATTTGGCATGAAGCAATTGAAAAGAAAAATGCCGATCCGCTAATTCATTTTGCTTAAGACTTAGAAACGCATGAAGTCCAGCCGGTTGAAATTCCACGATGAATATCTGATTGAAAGTCGCAGCTTCCTCACCTACATTGGCAGCCGCAGTCATTGGCCCAAGTAGCTGGTTCTCGATTTGATGGTCCTTAAACCCGCATACTAATGTCCCACAACCATGAGGAATGACCGTATAATTCTCAGAAATCGCCTGTTTCGTCGGAAAAGTCAATGTATAATTCGAAATATAAGGCAACAATGCCGCATGTGGCCTCACATACATACAGTCTTGATTCCGAAAAATAATCCGTTGATTCTGCGGATACAAAAACAACGCCTTTTGATTGATCATTCCCTCACCTCATTCATAGTAACGATTCAATTTTGGTTAAAATTGATTGATTTTCATTCCGGATACCATTTTACTAATCTACTGAAGTAGAAAGTAAAACTGGCAACTTCATTCATATTAATGACTCAATTCTATCATCATATCAAGACTTTTTTAGTTGCTACTAGATATTCATAACTTCCTTAAATAGTTATAACGTGTTATAATTCTATAAAAAAGAGGGGATTTGAATGGGACAAATCAAAGTACGGAAGATTGGTAATTCCGTTGGAGGAATATTCCCTAAAGAATGGGGATTACACGAGGGAGATATCTTGGAGGTTAAAAAAGAAGGAAATTACTTCATATTAGATGCCCAAGAAGTCGCAAAAAAGAAAGATCGTGAGTTAATCGAAGAGAGTTTTGCAGAGTTTGAAACGAATCATACTGTTTCTGAAGAAGAAATGACTACGCTCTTTAGCAAATATGGTTGGGGTGAGAAATGAAATCTTATCAGCTCATTTATTCCGTCTCTTTTAGAAATAGCCTGATCCAGCTTATATCGGAATGGGAGAACGAACTTTTTCTTTCAGAAGAAAAAATCAAACACTTCGTTCAATTAATTTATCGCTCACTAGAATTATTAAAACTATTTCCTAAAATGTATGAAGATGTTTCTCCATTATATGGTTTTGACATTCCGACTTATCGAATCTTGATTGGTCAAAGTTATGCAATCTTTTACCGAATCGATGAAGAGAATCATTCAGTTCTAATTGGAAAAATCTTTAAACAGAAACAAATGCATCTGAAATTTTAAAAGACCAAGCACAATGATTAACTAAAAAACTGCGACTCTCATCGAGAATCGCAGTTTTCCATTTATTTAGTTAGAAACGCCAACGCATTGTCAATCAAATGCTGAACCGTTTCTTTCGGCATAACCGACATAATATCTGTGATTTGAGGAGCAGATTTACTGTCGGTGAAGACGACGTTCAACGGCATATACAGTTTACGACCCTTTTGTCCTGTTTCTGCTTGAACAGCTGACAAGATGGCAGGATAATCCACTGGTTCTGTCGCATCTTTTATTTTTTCTGACATCGCAGTCAAAATTTGTTTAACGCCTTCGCTATCAAATTCTGCCAAGTCGGTATAAGTGAAGGTCACTTGGTTGGCATTTTTGATAAACAAGATTTTTTCCATAAATGTCATTAAAGTCTTGGCTTCTGTGTGATAGATATCCACGACTTTTTTAACAAAATCAAGATCCTTTTCGATGCCGATTGCTTTTAATTGTTCTGCTACGTCTGTTTCAGCAGCGTCAACTAACAGCATGATTCGTCTAGTTAATTCGTCAACGGAAGTTTTTTTAATGTATTCCGCATTGGTCCAGTCAAGTTTCTTTTGATCGAAATAAGCAGGCGAAGCAGACATCCGATTGATATCGTAAGCTTCGATCAATTCATCACGAGTGAACAATTCTTTTTCTCCCACTGGTGACCAACCAAGAAAGGCGATAAAGTTCAGCAACGCTTCATTCAAGTAACCATATTTACGATATTGACTAATGAATTGCAGGGTATTTTTATCACGTTTACTCAATTTTTTATGAGTATCCAAGCTATAGATCAGTGTGATATGACCAAATAGCGGTTGCGGGATACCTAGTGCTTCGTATACTGCGATTTGTTTTGGTGTATTCGCAATATGGTCATCCCCGCGTAAAACATGAGTCATCTTCATCAAATAGTCGTCAATCACTACGGCAAAATTGTACGTTGCCATGCCATTACTTTTTTCAATAATGAAATCTCCGCCGATATTGTCTGAATTGAATTCCACCCGGCCTTTAATCATATCGTCCCAGCCATAAACATGGTCTTCAGGCAAATGAAGGCGAACGGTCGGTTTTCGGCCTTCTGCTTCGGCTTGTTTGATTTGTTCTTCTGTTGCGCCATACCAGCGACCATCATAATGAGGCGCGATTTTGGCTTCGATTTGTTGGTCATGTAATTCTTTTAATTCTTCTTCGGTGGCATAGTCTTTATAGGCTAAACCAGCGTCTAATAATTGTTGTACATATTTGTGATACAAATTCACACGATCTTTTTGGTGGTAAGGGGCAAATTCAACTTTCGGTTTATCCGGACCTTCGTCCCAGTCGATACCTAACCAATGAAGATTTTCCATCTGGCTTTCTTCACCATGCGGAACATTTCTTTTCAAGTCAGTATCCTCGATTCGCAATACCCAAGTTCCCTTATAATGTTTGGCAAACAGATAGTTGAATAACGCCGATTGCGCATTCCCTAAATGTAAAAAACCTGTTGGACTTGGTGCGTAACGAACTCGTACGTCGCCGGTAACTTCTACTTTGTCTTTTTTCAATTTGATTCCCTCCAGTTTAAAAGCCCTAATAAATAATGCAATTATTAGGACTTTAATAACAGATGCTATTATAGGTTAAGATGCGTGATGAATCAAATGATTACGATTTAGATCGTCAATTGCGCGATGTAAATCATCAATGAAGTCATCACAGATAGCCATGGTCATAGCTGGACGAACGACGATTCGGCTAATAGTTACATCGTCAAGATCTTTTGGAAGTGGATAAGCAGGCACTTGCCAGCCGTATTCCTTCAACTTGTCTTCTAAATCGTATAGATTCCAAGTTAATTCGATATTATCCGCAATTTTCCAACAGTTGATTGGTAATTTTGATCCATCATTGATGATATCAAAAATACCTAGTGCTTTTAATTCTGTATTGATTCGTTTAGATACTTCTCTGACATTGTTCATGATAGCTGTGAATCCTTCACGACCAAAACGAATCAAGTTGTAGTATTGTGCCACAATATGTGCCCCGCTATGTGAGAAGTTAATAGCGATCGAATCTACGCTGCTTCCAAGGTAAGGTACAGCAAAACGCATTTCTGATGGTAAATATTCTTCCGTATTTTCACGCCAAACAATCCAGCCAATCCCAGGATAGACCATCCCGTATTTATGTCCTGAAACATTGATTGATGCTACATTTTTCAAACGGAAATCCCATGGTTTGAACCCATCAACAAATGGTGCAAAGAAACCGCCAAAGGCTGCGTCTACGTGGATTTTGATTGGTAATTTAGCTGTTTTGTTGTATTCAGAAACAAGTTCATCTAATTTTTGAATATCATCTACTTGGCCAGTGTAAGTGATCCCTTGGATACCTACGACCCCAATCGTATTTTCATCTACGTAATCCATCACGATGTCAGTATTTAATGACATATGGTTTTCATCCATTGGAATTTCCCGCATCTCGACATTCCAGTACGTACAGAATTTTTCCCATACTACTTGGAATGCAGACATGATAACTAAGTTAGGTTTGTGTTCATGCAAGTTGTCGATATCTAATCCGGCTGCTTTTGCGCGGTGTTTCCAGCTGTGCAACAAAGCCAATCCGCCTAGCATACAACCTTCTGAAGAACCTACTGTTGAAGTTCCGATGAAGTCTTTATATAATTCTTTGCCTTCACCAATATTCCACATATGGGCAATCATACTAATTGAATAATTTTCCATTGCTGTGGTTTTTGGATATTCTGATTTGTCAATCGCATTCGTTTCAAGTGAACCAAGCATCAAGCGATCCGCTTGTGGTTCCATTTGAGTCGTACAGAATGTAGCCAAATTTTGATCTGCTTTCGCTTCATTCAACCGAATATGATTGACGAGCGTCTCGGCTGTGTCAGGGTTCATACCCTCATCAGGTAATACTTGTTTAGGCATGCTACGTGCTGCTTCTCTGCTTCCTAAAAATGAACTTTCTAAATAATCTGTATGCATTTAAAAGATCTCCTTATTCGTATTAAAGTAATCATTTTTCCAGGGGAAAATGAGTTCGTTTCTCTTGCCGTATATCATTCCGCTAAACTTCTCTAGCTGTATTTCAAAAAACTTTTTATTTTCTTGCTGCCTAGATAAACTGTGAAAAGCGGAACTGACATCCTTATTCGTATTAAAGTAATCATTTTTCCAGGGAAAAATGAGTTCGTTTCTCTTGCCGTATATCATTCCGCTAAACTTCTCTAGCTGTATTTCAAAAAACTTTTTTATTTTCTTACTGCCTAGATAAACTGTGAAAAGCGGAACTGACATCCTTATTTGTACTTTCTTATATTTTCTAATGAACTTGATGGTGCAAATTTTTTCCTGATTTATCATGATGATGCAAGGTCCAATTTCCATGGAACAAATACATGATGAAAGGTATAAAGAAAACGATGATAAAAGCCGTTAATAATAATGTTAGGTACGTATGTTTTTGTTGCATGCTGTAAGCAGCTGGTGGGAAGAATGTTACGACAAACCCGAAAGCTGATAAAACTAAACCTAGAACACCCATGATGACACGCATTACTTTTGATTTGGCTGCACGGAATGTCCGATGCAAATCGTCGTGTTTGAACACTAAAACTAAATAAGTAACAAACATCAGCATATACATTAAGGTATACAGAGCAACCGTTAAACTCATCGCTGTTTGGAATGAAAGGTTTGATTTGTCTCCACCGGCACCAAAGGTTAGTAACGCAGCCATGATTGAGACGATCACACCTTGCAAGATCATGACGTTCGTTTCGACACCATAAGGATTTATTTTAGCAAAGCGTTCTGGCAAGTAGCCTTCTTTCGCTGCTTCGTACATTCCAGCATTTGGTCCAACGACCCAACTGCTGATTTCACCAATGATCCCAATTGCTAGTAGCAAACCAATCAACCGTTCAATAAAGACCACATTGATCCATGGAAATTGTTGAACCAAAGCGCCATAAGCATAAACAATACCAGTACTTAATTGAATTTTGGCATTGGGAATTGTTGCCCCGATTGAAATCGTTCCGATAATATCAGAAGCAATCGCACAAATTGCCAAGGCCATCATTACTTTTGGATAAATAGATGGTTTCTTTAAGTCTTTAACGTGAGTAGCTGAACCTTCCGCCCCTGCAAAGGCTAAAATAAATGGCACAAATCCGACTAACACGTTGCCGCTCCAGCTTGATGGTAAAATCGTGTGTGGATTGATTTTGATTAGCATAGGATTACCCTTTACTAAATAAGTAATCGTTAAGAACAACAATAGAAAGACTGGAATAATAACCCCAATTGTAAAACTCCATTGAGCAATTTTTCCTGTGATTTTTGTTCCCCGTTGTTGTGCGAAGATCAAGCCCCACAAGATAACCATCATGATGATGAATTTGAACAATGGATTCGTATTAATAACTGGAACGTTGAAAGTGATTGATAAACAGCCAATGATGAAATACATCATGGTACACATACCAACTGTGATGTGAATCCATTGGTAAAATAGAGCAGACCAACCTAGGCGTTCACCTAGCATATGACGTCCCCAAGTAAAGATCCCGCCTTTACTCCAGCCATCAACTGAAGCCATTTCTCCAGCGGACCGAGTAACGGGAATGAACCATAGAATCCCTGCTAAAAATAGGAAAAACAATGCTGTTGGTCCTTGTTTAGCGAAGGCCGCAAAACCGTAGACTGTCATGACCATTGAAGTAGTCATTGAGAATAGTTGAACACCTGTGAGCTGATTATGATCGCTGATAGAGGCGTTCTTCTCTTCGTTATTCATTTGTGACACATCCTTTAAATTCATTGCAATCGAAGTGCGCACTTTTCGAACTACAGCCATCATCATAGACTTTACACAATCAAAGTCAAACCACGCCAGACATAGCAAATTAGAAAAAATATTAAAAGACATGCTGTCACCACGATGGAAGAAAACCTTTAATCATCGCCCTTTTCCATGAAATCTAGTGGTAAATAAAAAAGGTTTTTAAGAAAAAAAGGAAAAGGTTCAAATTGTGCAAAAAATAGACGCAAACTTTTAGAAAGCCAGCACAAATTTTTTGTATCAAATGATAGTTCTCACAAAAAAAGCGGATGCAAAAAAGAATCCTCGCAATTATCTTTAAATCAACTTTCACATAGTGCTTACCCCTCCTTTAATCATTGCGGATTATACTAGTGACCTTGAGGGAGTGTTAATTCATGAGCATCGATCTATTATTAGATTTTGAAAGTCAGGCGCTTTTTGCCATTTTTACTTATTTAAAGGAAAATCCAGGCTTTCACGATATCAATGAAATTTCAGAGCAAATTGGTTTTGAAAAACGAACAACGTTGAAATATTTAGAGCGTTTAGCGATGCTTTCTAACGAAGTAAAGGAACATATTGGAATCGATCCGCTAACTATATCGGAGCGGAACTACCGAATTATTCAACAAAATTATGTGGAGAACAAAGAATTGAGCTTAGCCATCTATCACATCTCGATCAAGATTGACCTGCTGGAGGGGTTACTGCTAAATAAAGAAAATACGATGGATTCCCTGACGGACAAATACAACCTGAGTTATTCCACCTTGAAAAAAGATGTGTACGAAGTGCGGGATTTCCTTAAAGAAGCCAATATTGATCTTCATATTAGAAATGGCGAGATTGTATTATCCGGTTTAGAACCGACGATTCGCCTCTTCTTCTTGAGCTTCTTTTGGCAGCTATACGGCGGCTACGGGCATCCCTTTAATATCGAAAATTCGACTGAAAAGAATTTTATTTTTGAGAAACTCAGCTTTCTACTTTCAGATCAAATCGACCCGATCACTAAAATTCAATATGATTATCTAGTAGATATTACGCTGATCCGTTATCTATCCAATCATCCGATTGAAAATAATGAACTGCCGGTGGAATCCATCCTGATCGGAAATAAATTTGTCCAGCATTTTCATTTTATTACGGAAGAAAATGTCTCGGCTTACGCGAATTTTAAAGATGAACTTTATTTTATGCTATTATTCTTACAATCAAAAATGGTCTTTTATCGCAACACCAGCTTCTTCCGTGAAATAAAGAAATATCACCAAGAGATAGATTCAAATATCTATCAGGCCAATCAGTTCTTTTTTCAAAACATCGGTCTGCTTTTTAACCAATTTGAATTTGACTATGACGAACTGGAAAAAGAACTATATGTCATTCATACACGCTTATTGTTCAAAAGCTTTTATAATTATGTACCAATCGGCGAGCATCACAATCTTTATCCGGAAGATATGGCGATTGTACAAGAAAATCTGCGGGTTCGTTTTGAAAATATTTGTCCACGTAATAGCCTAATTTATTCACAGCTTGACTACGCCATTTTTCTTTACGCCGCTTTAAGTATTGCTAATGAATTTATGACAGAATATGAATTATCTATTTTTATTGATGATTCAAAAGGCGAGTTTAATTCTATCTGGCTAAAAAAATTCTTTATGAAAAGTACTAACGGACTAGTTAAATTGAATTTTGTCGATCCAAATCGCTTTTTATTAGCCGATGAATCTGTTGATTTGATTATCAGTACGAATAAATTTTTCCCAATCAAGAACGTCCACAACAAACCCATCCTGTTTCTAGAATGCAAAGACAAATACGAAGACCTGAAAAATGTTCAATCGATGGTTCGAAAGATTATGATGGAGAAAAATAAATTGCTGCAAGTAAAATAAAATAATGAACACTTTCCAAACATAAATCTGACTTTTTGGCTTTTATTAGAATATTTTCATTTTATAGAAGACATAGCCAGCAAAGTATCCCATGCAAAACAATTATTCTATGCTATACTACCCACAGTTAGTTTCTCTTTCCAAAATAAAACTAACGAACGAAGACGATCGACCGACATATTCGATCGTCTTTGCGAGTTCTTCTTCCTGCTTTAGCAGGTTAGTAGAATCGTATGCGCGACGACAATTCTTACATTTTTCACGGATTTTGAAAAATGTTTCCTTAATCCGGCGTTAGCTGCGAGTTCTTCTTCCTGCTTTTAGCAGATTAGTAGAATCGTATGCGCGACGACAATTCTTACATTTTTCACGGATTTTGAAAAATGTTTCCTTAATCCGGCGTTAGCTGCGAGTTCTTCTTCCTGCTTTTAGCAGATTAGTAGAATCGTATGCGCGACGACAATTCCTACATTTTTCACGGATTTTGAAAAATGTTTCCTTAATCCGGCGTTAGCTGCGAGTTCTTCTTCCTGCTTTTAGCAGGTTAGTAGAATCGTATGCGCGACGACAATTCCTACATTTTTCACGGATTTTGAAAAATGTTTCCTTAATCCGGCGTTAGCTGCGAGTTCTTCTTCCTACTTTTAGCAGGTTAGTAGAATCGTATGCGCGACGACAATCTAATGAACGCTTTCGCTTCTTTCGAAAAAATTCTTCCCTAATTCGGAGTTAGCTTTCACGTTTAGATACATAGTTAAAAAGCCGAAATCAAAATCAGATTGCTGATTTGATCCCGGCTTTTATTATCCTTGAATTTCCGCGTATAGCTCCCTATTATTTTTTCATTTTGTTTCTGAGCCGCTGGCTAATTATCCTCTCCTCCTATTAATATATAGATAGAGTATGAATAATCCAACACCTGTAATAAAGCACATGGCAGAAAATAGAATGAAGGTTCTATTGGCAAAACTGCCTGTTCTTGGCAAGATTCCTATTCGATGATAATTTTTTACTTTTATTGTGATTTGATTCTCGTCTTCATCTAGTATAACGGTGTTAGTTACCCACGGATGATCGTCAAATGACACCACACCGTTGTCAAAAATGTCAATGGTAATTTCTTCCTCTAAACCAGTATAACCATTTGGAGCTGTGAGTTCTTTAAGATAATAAACACCTGGCTGTATGTCTGTGAATACAAAGGTTGAACCAGAAGAAATCGTTTCGTTGTACGCTCCTGATGAATTTTTCAGACGAAATGCCGCACCTTCGATTTCATTTCCTTGTTCATCAGTCTTAATAACAGTTAGTCTGAACTTATTTAATTCATTAATGATCGTTTTATTGGGTGAATCAGCAATAACTGCCGCACCATCCGACCTCTCTGCCACTGTAAATGTGAAATCATCACACTTTTTGAATCCCTCTGGAACAAATGTTTCACTTACTTGATAGAGACCCGTAGGAAGATTAGTAAAATTAACGACCCCTCCATTATCT
The DNA here is from genome assembly GCF_051713785.1 of Enterococcus sp. DIV0187. Taxonomy (NCBI): domain Bacteria; kingdom Bacillati; phylum Bacillota; class Bacilli; order Lactobacillales; family Enterococcaceae; genus Enterococcus; species Enterococcus sp. DIV0187. The sequence goes on along the minus strand of NZ_JBIOQO010000001.1, from coordinate 3,107,132 downwards.
GGGATAACATCACTTGCAACTACTATACCTGTTAACGTTTCTGTCAAAGTAAATCTCGGTCGTTTGTCATCTGCACCAGTAAAAGGTTGCCCATTTTTCATTACTTTCTTAAATGAAAAATCAGTAGTCAGCAATCGATTCGTGATAGTTATTCCTGCTGGGTCTAGATTACTAGACGTAAAACTCTCCTGACTGTAAGTTGGATTGGCATAACTCGGTACTCTATTCTTATCTCCAATTCTTTCAATAATTCGATACTCGATAATAGGATTTCCAGAAACTGCTGGGAAGCGAGCTGCCCAACTATTTTCTTCGTTCAAATGGACTTCGTGTAAATTGACCCATTGAGTTCCGTCTTTTCTTTGTAAAACAGCCGTTATCTCTCGACGCATTTTCCAACGATTATTTTCATCATCTGACCAAACTTTTTTTACTGGAATAACAAAATCTTCATTGAACGCTCGAACAGATGGAACACCAAAATCTAATTTGTCCTCTGTACGATTGGGCATAGAGTGTAATACGGTTTTCCCGTTGGCTGGGTACCAACTTCCGGAAGTAAAGCTTGATGCCTCCGTTTTCAAGCGGATTTTGTAGTTTATTTCAATTTCCTGATTCCCATAAAGATTGATATTTGTTACTTTTATCTTCCTTGGATCAGAGCTGTCAACCCTTGCCATTTTGTCTGCATCAATCGCTTTTGTGCCTAATCTATTTCTTAATGAAATATCCGATACAACAGGCGTTCCCACTAATTCCACCATATCTCCCAACGGATCTTCAATCACACCTTGTTCAACAGTCATAAGCGTCGATTCAAACCATTCCCGGAAGGATTTTTCAAAATCAGTTAGATTTTGTGCTTGGTAGAAATAGTAATCTTTTTCTGAATTACCAGTAGTATTAGCTCTTTGAGTAGTCATTTTGTAAAGTCCCTTTACTAGTACTTCCGCGCTATGGAATTCTCCAGCCCCACCATAGGCTCCCATGGCGATCGCTTGAATTTCAATCCCTTTGTCTCTTAAATCTGCCGCTTGAGAATTTGCCATATCTAAATGAGATTCGATTAGGAGTCTATTGTTAACATTTCCAGGATCTTCAATATTAGTAATTCTAAACCTTCTATCCACAGCAGGAGGCTCCAGTCCATTGTACAGCACATAAAGTGAGGTCGCTCCATTCGAACCGAGTGTCACTCCTGCATTTCCATCCGTTTGTCCTGAAGACAGTGGTTTATACTGAGTAATTCTTACTTTGGAAGGAAAAATTGCCGTATCCCTTTTGCCTGCTAACGGGTCCTTGCTTCTATTTGGGGCTCCATCAGTTAAAAGAAAGAGAAACTTTCTTCGTCCATTATTATCTGCTAACAGTCTTTTTTGTGCTTCAATCAATCCACCTTGCGTATAGGTCTGGTGGTTTTGCGTACTAGCATTGCGATAATTTGTCACTAACTGATCCCAATCACTGTACCGTGATGACAAATTAGATGTACTGATCACATTCGTGCCAAATACAACACTGCCGATCCTTAGATACCCATTGTCAGGAACATTGTTTTTAAACTGAGTAATTAAATGACTCAAAGAATCTACTGAAATATCTTTTCGCAGTCTTCCACCAATTTTGTATTCCGGTTGAGTAAAGGTCATTGATGCAGAGTTATCCAATACAAACATCACATCAACACCAGGTCTGGTAAGCGAGTCTCCTCGGACATTCAACTTTACGTTAAACTCATCCTTCTTGGTTGTTTCAGTCGCATATTTCCTTAGTGCAATATCCCCTTTCTCTTTTCCGCCAACGCCGTAATAAATATAAGAATTTGTATAATTATCTGTAGACGTGTTCCAACTTTGAAGTCCATCCCAAACATTAGCGGCTGTATTATCCTTTCCGCCTTGATGATTGATCACATTCGTCTGACCGGTTGGCTGCCAAGAATATTGTGGATATTTTCCATTGTCTGTCTTATAGCTTGGTTCTTTATTGGTATATGAATTGGTCCGAGCCAAGTTTCTAGCGTTTGTCAACGCTGGTAAATCAATGGCTTTTGAAAAACTATTTTGTTCCGAATAAAGTGAAAAACTACCTTCAGCTTCAGTAGTTTGATTCCCCTCGTTGTCTTCAGGTACTGATTTTTTTGGAGCTTTTTTCGTAGCTTCTTGTTCTACTTTTAACCAGAGAGGGTCACTTAATTCCAATATATCAGTATCAGTATCAGCTTCGGCTCCTGCTTGTTCCTTCTGATTTTTTTCTGTATTTTGTTCATTTAATTCGAGATACATTTGAAGCTTTTCCTGTTTCTTAGGGACCGCGATCGTGAGTTCACGCTCTTGTGAATGTGTAAAATCTTTTTCAATCAGCCATCCCTCTTTTTCTTCCATTCCGTCGACTACAGGGTAATCAATGACTTTTTCTTTTTCCGTCACTATTTTTAGTTTTAAGCGATTTTGCTGTTGTTCACTTTTCCCCTCGCGGCTTAACTTAATATGAAAGAGATTTTCCTTATCTGTCCGTTCTGTTTTGTAGGAAACCTTCAAAAATGACTCTTCAATCAATACACTCGCGTCGTTTTCCGCAATTGTTCGTGAGCTTGCACCCATTAAACCTATCAAACTTAAAAAGATTCCCCCAATTAAAATAAGAACCCTCTTTTTTCTCCCATGCATACCCTTACCCCCTTTATCCCAAGCTATCCCTTCGCCATTATTTTATAAGACAAAAAAAAGTTCCGCAAATTACAAAATAATTGTATTTAAGTTATTTATAACTGCAAAAAACACGAATATTTAGCCCGTATTTTTTGCAGCAGTCATCAACAAACGGTTATTAAATCACTTTACTTTAGTTTTCATTAAAATTTATAACATTCATTTAGTTGATTATCGATTAAGTATATTAGACATATAAAGTCGAATATTTATTATTAAACTGACAAAAACATGAATAAACGGCTTGGTTACTCATTTTTTGCTATCAATAGTGCTTTTAAGCAATTCTGAATTAACGATTGTCACATTAAGAAAATTAAAAATAATTTACAAAAGAGTGTTGCACTAACCAATGTACTTTATTTTATCTAAAAATATTTTAGTTATTTAAAAAAGACAAAAAGCGATAGATCTATTGATTTTTCTATTTAATAGAACACCCTTATAAAACAAATCGAATACGTTTTGCCTCTTAATTGGTCGATACAGGATAGGTACATTGAAAACAATAAAAAAATCGAGCCGCAGCTCGATTTTTTTACGCATATGTCTGAATGATTTGCACCAACGCTTCTGTTGCTCCTGCCCCGCTTTTTTCGTCATAATATTGAGTGAAACGTTCGTCAGCTAAATACATCTCAGCCAATCCCTTATGAGCTTCACCGGAGTAGGCTTTCCAGCTGAAGCTCAGCCACTCTTTATGCAACTGATAAATTTCTTTAGCCAAAGACGGTGTCTCTTCTGTCAAATAGTTACTCAATTTCTCAGTTAGCGCAGCTTCTGTTGCCTGCATTTTTTGATAATCGGCCTCACTCATATTTTGCCATTTTTGATTCGAGGCCTCGACTGTTTCTTCTCCATATTTTTCACGGATTTCTTGTCCGTATTTTGCTTCATTTTCTGTGAGCTTTTCTTGTTTGAAGGCTTCAAATTTTTCTTTATTCGTCATAATTATTTCTCCCTTATAGTAACGCAAGGTCTTATCGATTGTTTCCAGCAGCTGATCAAGTTCTTGGCGCTTTTGCTCCAATTGGATTTTTTGCTGAATCAACGTATCCGCGACTTTTTCGTCAGGTCGGTCCACTAATTCCTTAATTGTTTTCAATGGAATCCCCATCGAGCGGTACAAAAGAATCTGTTGCAGCCGATCAATTTCTTTTTCGGTATACATCCTATAGCCTGCCTCACTTAAAAAAGCTGGCTTTAATAATGAGCGCTCATCATAAAATCGCAGCGTCCGTGCACTGACACCTGAAATTTCCGCCATTTGTTTCACTGTATAGTTCATTTTGTACCTCCTGACAAGAACATCTTACACCTTGACGTAACGTAAAGGTCAAGGGATTCTTTCATCGTTAATTTAGTTTTTCTTTCTATAGGAAATCATTTTCTCAAAAAATCGAGAAAATGAGTTTTATTTTCGTTTCGCATATCATTATGCTAAACAGCTTATCTACTATTTATGCTAGAAAACATAGATACATCTCATCAATTAACAAACTGCGAAAAGCATAACTGACAACTAGCTCAGTCATAATGTATTCATTTTCCTAAAAACCAGGAAAATGAGTTTTATTCTCGCCACGCATACGATTCCGCTAAACACCACTACTATTTACTTGTTCAAAATCTGAGATCAATGCTCTTTTCTTATTAAACTGCGAAAAGCGTAACTCGAAGCTATCTCGGAATTAGGAAATCATTTTCCCAAAAACCGGTAAAATGAATCTATTCTCGTTTCGCATATCATTATGCTAAACAGCTTGTCTACTTATTCATACTAGAAACCATAATACATCTTATCAATTAACAAACTGCGAAAAGCATAACTGACAACTAGCTCAGTCATAATGTATTCATTTTCCTAAAAACCAGGAAAATGAGTTTTATTCTCGCCACGCATACGATTCCGCTAAACACCACTACTATTTACTTGTTCAAAATCTGAGATCAATGCTCTTTTCTTATTAAACTGCGAAAAGCGTAACTCGCAAAAAACCCCTCTTAGAATAAAATTCTAAGAGGGGTTCTCCCAGTACCAAATAATTGATAGAAAGGTTCTTCGTCCACTAAGCTTCTTTCCGACACCCTGAAATCCGACAGGTGACTTGCGTCGTGTGCCTCTGGTATCGAAGGATCAATCTTTCAGATCCACTCGACTCGTCGCATGAGACAAACTATAGCACATCCGCTTAGTCTTTGACAATCATTTTTGATAGTTCTTATAAATTGCTTCCGTGATCGCCACTGTTTTCAAGGTCAATTCTTTGGTGACAATTGGACTTTCCAGTAATCCTTGCTCCAGACAAGCATTCACATGATCGACTTCAAAAACAAACTCACTGTGTTGATTACTGTGAAGCGTTTCTTTTTGCCCATCATTATAATGAATTTCAGCTGTATCTGTTTTCCAAAAATCAGGAATAATGATTTTTCCCTTTTCTCCGTAAATAATCATTCGCTTTGATAGATCTAGATCGACAGTCAAAAAGATCGTACCAATCACACCGTTTGGAAAATTCAAAGTTACCTGCGCTTGCGCGTCAGATTGTCCTTCTGGAAAAGTCAGCGTTCCTTTGAATTCCTCAGGTGAAGCCCCTAATAAATGCTGCATGTATTCTAACGGATACGTTCCGGCTCCTCGAAAAACACCACCGCCCGCACTTAAATCACGGAACCACGAAATATGATCAATGTTGGGATAGGCTGTTACTGAATCTAACCAGCGCAGCGTTCCGATTTTTCCTTTTTGAATCACCTGCTGAATTTGTTTGGTGATTGGCAGGAATAGCGCCTTTTGCGCCTCCATTAAAAATAAATTGCGTTCTTTAGCCAGCGCAAATAATTCCTCCGCCTGAGCCAGCGTCATAGTAAAAGGCTTTTCTAATAGAACATGTTTATTATTCAACAATGCTAATTTTGCGGCGTCATAGTGCCCCTTGTTGTAGACCGCCACATAAACAATATCCACATCTTCACTTTGACAAAGCTCCTCGTAACTGCCATAAGCTTGTGGAATGTCTAACTCTTGAGCCATTTTCTGGGCCTTTTTGATTTCACGAGATGCAATTGCCGTTACTGTACCACCTTGACTTTCCTTCACTCCTGCCACAAAACGTGGAACAACTTGAGCTGTACTTAAAATACCGTAACGAATCATTTCATTTTCTCTCCTATTCATTTTAAATCAATAATGAAGGAACTGATTCGATAAAATCAGTCCCTTGCTTGTTTCGATTCTAATTTTAAAGACCAGCGAATGTTTTATTTAAGACGAATAAACAGAAATAGCCGTAGGAAGCCACCGACCAGATTTTAAAAATCAATACGATCTTCAGATACTCCCGAAAAGAGAGATCCGTCATTCCCGCAACCAGACAGGTTAGGTCATCTGGCAAAAATGGAAATATAAAACAAACAATCAATAGCTTTTTGATGTCTTGAGTATGGTCTTGCAACGTCGTCTCAAATTTCTCAAAATTTTTCTCAGACAGGACGAGCCGAGCAAATCTCGAACCAAAACGGCGAACCAATAGAAACAATCCGACTTCTCCAATCACCAATCCTATATAACTATACAAAACTCCTGGAATATTACCAAACATCAGCATTCCAACAATCGTAGCAAACCCGCCAGGTAAGAAAGGTACAATCGGCTGGATGGCCTGCACAACGATAAAGGCTGCAATAGCAAAGTTACCAAAATTCTTGATAAAATGCTGCAAATCAGCGACAGAACTAAAAATTCCAGAATGTCTAATGTAGATCAATATAATAATAAAGGCAGCTAGGCCAATGGCTGGTGCCATTTGAATAACTTTCTGCTGCCAAGGAGCGCGCTGTTTTGTTTTTTGTGCCATCCTTCCCCTCCTTTATCTGGTTAAGTTGTTTTCTAGCTCATTATTGATAAAATTCACCAATTTGATCAACGTATGGGAGTGATTCTTTTAATGGATAAACGACAAAATCATGCATCATTCCTTCCACAACCTCTAGACGCATCGTGGTTCCTTGACTGCGTTTAATGCGATCCTGCAGCCGCAGTACGTCAGGATATAAAATTTCATCAGTGCCAGCAACGACCAGAAGTTCCCCAAGCTGATCAAAATTACCATAAATCGGCGAAACCATCGGATCGGTCAACGGTAATTCCCCTGCATAATTTTCGCCAGCTTCCGCCAACAAGTCTTTTTCTAATAAAACATCCTTTTTCTGCAATTCCTGAGAACGCGGGTCACTCAATGACGCATCTAACCATGGTGAGGCTAAGGCGATTTTCTTTGGCCGCTTCGGCAGATCAATATTCCGTAGGTGCTGTGCCAGACTCATCGCTAATCCGCCGCCAGCAGAATCACCAAATAGGAAAAAGCAGTCATCTGGATATAAGTACGCCAACTGGCGAAAGGCCAGCTCCGTTAGAGGTACCGTCTTTTCTGCCGTATTCTCAGGTGCTAAGGGATAATCGAAATAGCTTACTTTTAAATTATAGCGTTTCACAAAACGCTCTTGAATTTCTTTATGAAATGGCGATGCTTCTAGCGCATACCCTCCGCCATGTAGATAAAACACATGACGTCTCGTAGGATGACCTGGAAATAACGTGATTAATTGATGTCCATCGATTTCAGCGATTTTTTGCGGGATATCTGTTTGCGAAAGTTGACGGCTAATTAGACGCCGACGTTTTGGCGGATCTACCATTGTTGCTCCCACAAGCTTTTTCATATTGATGACTTTAAAAACATTCTTTACTAATTTTGCTGAATAGCGCATCGCTTTATCCTCCAAATAATTCCCACATAATCGCATAGAACTCGACGTTTCATGCTACAATAGACACGGTGGACTATCGCAGTCTGCTTCTTAAGCATAACGGAATCTGAAGGAGGTGTCCACAATCACAAAACAAAATCGTGAATACCTTTACGATAATATTCGCGGCATCCTGATTTTGCTCGTGGTCTTAGGACACGCGTTGGAATATTTTCGTTTAGATAACAAGGTCGGTGAGTTTCTCTACGTCTTCATCTACCTTTTCCATATGCCGGTTTTTATCTTTATTTCCGGTTATTTCTCAAAAAATCTTAAAAAAGGTCGCTCCACAGCTGTGGAAACCTTCCTTGTCCCTTATCTGCTATTAAATTTAATTTTGACTCTGATCATGCTGGCCATCGGCAAGATCGACCAGTTCATGATCTTAAGTCCAGGCTGGACCCTTTGGTATTTATATTGTATGTTTATCTGGCGTTTATTGCTACCTGACCTCGTAAAAGTACGGAGAATCTTAATTTTAAGTTTTATTATCGGAATTTTCTCCGGTTTTCTGACCGAATTTGGGACCTATATGGCAATGGCACGAACCTTAGGCTTTCTGCCTTATTTTTTAGCGGGGTATTATACGACTCCCGAACACGTCGCTCGAATCCGCAAGATTCCTTTTCGAAGAGCAATCAGTTTTGGAATTATTATTTTTGGAATTATTAACGCTTATCTTTGGACCAAGAATAATTTGCCGCCGGAACTTTTATGGCGAGATCGTGCATATGCGTTCTTTCCCGTTCCTTTACTGCAAAATTTACTGACGATCGTCTTTTTATACGGAATTGGCTTTGCCTTTATTTTCGTCTTTTTGGCCCTCGTTAATAATAAACCTCATTTTTTCACAGCATGGGGACAACGAACCTTGGCTATCTACCTGCTTCATGTTTATCTAGTGGCGCCATTAGTAGAATTTACACAATTTGAAAAAAATCCTCTGCTTCATTTAATTCTCTTAGTTGCTGGCAGCGGCTTTATTACTTATTTACTGTCTCACCCTAAAGTTACAGAAATTCTGCGGAAAACACTTGCACGAATTTTACATTTTATCATGCCAAACAAAAACGGCGACTCGTCATGAGTCGCCGTTTTTCAGTCTAATGGAATTATTCAAAACTGCTTTCTGTTAAGCAAGCTGTAAAGATTTCCTTCACCGCTGCTTCGTCCAATGGCACAAACGCATCGGTCTTAATCGTGCTATGAGCTACCGCTTGTTTCGCCATTTCATCGAATTTCTCCTCATTGATGCCAACTTCTGGCAAGGTCATCGGAATACCGCAGGCCTTGAAGTAATCATATAACTTTTGAATTCCGATACGAGCCGCCAACATTGGAACTTTTTCTTCAACGTTCCAGACATTCCATGCAAAGCTGGCAAATTTATCGACTGTTTCATCATTCAGAGCATATTCCATCCAACGCGGTGTTAAGATTGCTAAACCAACACCATGAGTAATATCATAAAAGGCACTCAATTCATGTTCCATTGGATGACAAGACCATGCGCCGGGTTTGCCGCTGCCAGTTAAGCCGTTCAAGGCTAAGGTACTTGCCCACATCAGGTTCGCCCGGGCATCGTAATCATCAGGATACTTCAACGCGATCGGACAATTTTTGATCACTGAACGCATCAAGCCTTCAGAAACAGAATCTTGGACATCGGTTCCTTCTGTCCGTTTGAAATAATTTTCGATCAAGTGACTCATGATATCAGCCGAGCCTGCCGCTGTTTGATACTTGTTTACGCTAAAAGTATTCTGTGGATCTAAGAAAGAAACCTTTGGAAGCATTGATTTGCTTCCAGTGCCTAATTTTTGATGAGTGGCAAGATTTGAGATTACTGCACCGCTGTTCATTTCACTACCAGTTGCAGCTAATGTCAAAATCGTCACTAATGGTAATGCGCCACCTTGATATTTTCGACGCTGCAAGACTAAATCCCAAGCATCTCCTTCAAATTTAGTCGCCGCCGCGACGACCTTCGCACAGTCAATCGTTGAACCGCCACCGACTGCTAAAATCACGTCAACATTTTCTTTACGACAAATCTCTGCACCACGACGTACTGTTTCTACTCGTGGGTTTGGTTCAACACCGGCTAATTCAAAGACTTCGTTGCCGTTCGCCTTCAGCTGCTCCATCACTTTATCGTATAAACCGATCTTTTTGATACTGCCTCCACCATACACAATCAAGACCTTTTTGCCGTATTGATTTAATACTTCCGGCAATTCGGCCAAGCGATCTTTACCAAAACGAATATCCGTCGTTACATGAAAATCAAAATTCTCCATTTAACTTTCCTCCTACTGTTCACTTCTATCCAATAAGCATAAACTAAAGTTTTCCAGAATGGAACTAAGTTCGCTCAGATATACCTAAGTTATCCGCAAAAAATTCCGTAATCTGATCCATCGTGGCAATCTGAACAAAGTGCCGTTCCTCCGCGCTGACAAAGGTAATATTGTCTTGCGAATTCGCTTTAATAAAATCAGCGGTATGTTGATAAGGCACCTTTTCATCTTCTGTTCCATGCCAAAAGAATAAAGGACGCCCCGCAACTTTTTCCGGAGCTAAGGATAAATCATATGCTTCTAACCACGAAGTCAGTTGCCGATAATCCTTCGGTAAATAGAATCCTAATTCGCCAGCATGCATAGCGATTCGTTCGCGATACTTGATCGGAGCCGGTGAACCCATTACACAAGCAGCTACATTGATTTCCGGATGTTGAGTTAATAGCATGCAGGTGGTAATCCCGCCCATCGAAATCCCGCCAACGCCAATTTTCCCCATGACCAATCCAAGATTTTCAAAATAATCCACCAAAAAACCGAACTCGTACAAATTTGTTTGGATACTATCCCAAAAAGTCAGGGAAGGAATCTCCGAAGTTTTCGTCTTACGTTCACCATGATTCGCTGCATCCGGCAATAGTACACGGAAGTTCTTCGCTGCTAATTTTCGACCTTGAGTCAGCACTAATTCTTTTGCCGTTTGCCAGCCATGATAATAAATAATCAGCGGCAGCGGTTCATAAATTTTGTCTTCTGCGACGACTTCAAGCAAAGGAATATTACCGACTGTGCGTTTGCGTACAACTACTTTCATCTTATTCCTCCTACTAAGCATTTCTTCTATTATACCTAGTATTCTTAAAATACACGAAAAACCGCCCTTCACAAATGAAGAGCGATTAAGATCTTATTTTGCAATCAACGTTTCCAACCCTACATACATCATATCTTTAAAGGTATTTTGACGTTCTTCTGAAGTGGTTTCTTCACCTGTCACCATGTGATCGCTAACCGTCATAATGCCCAAGGTTTGAACATGGAATTTCGCGCCTAAGTAATACAAGATTGCAGCTTCCATCTCAACACCTAAGACACCATATTCCGCTAATTTGAAGGTTGGTGCTAAATCATCTTTGTAGAAGGTATCTTCTGACAATACATTCCCAACATGAGTAGTAAAGCCTTTTTCCATCGCCACTTTATAAGATTTCATCATCAGATCAAAATCAGCAATCGGTGCAAAGTGGAAATCTGGAAAATGTTTTTTCACCATTGAAGAACTTGTCACCGCTCCTTGAGCAATGATCAAATCACGCACGTGAACATCTTTAGACAACGCACCGCAGGTTCCCACACGAATCAATTTTTTCACGCCATAAGATTGGATCAGTTCTTGTGCGTAAATACCAGCAGAAGGCATGCCCATCCCAGTACCTTGTACAGACACACGTTCACCCTTATAAGTTCCTGTGTAGCCTAACATGCCTCGTACATTGTTATAGCATTTCGCATCTTCTAAAAAATTTTCCGCGATAAATTTCGCACGTAACGGATCTCCCGGCAGTAAAATTTTATCTGCGATCTCCCCTTGTTTCGCTTCAATATGAACGCTCATTGTATTCCTCCCAATAATATACTTACTTCTATACGATTATAACACCACTAAGATTTCTTTGATTAATTTCTTGAAGTCTTCTTTGACACGTTCCGTCGTTTCCACAACTTCAGCGTGGTTTAAATTCGCCTGCATACCCGCCGCTAAGTTGGTAATACAAGAAATTCCTAGAACCTTCAGTCCACTGTGAGACGCCACGATGACTTCCGGTACGGTTGACATTCCAACAGCATCCGCGCCCATTGTACGAGCCATCCGAATTTCCGCTGGCGTTTCATAAGTTGGTCCAGTGAAGCCTATGTAGACTCCTTCTTGCAAATCGATAGCCAATTTATTTGCGACTTCACGCGCTTTTTCTTGGTATTCTTTCGTATAAGCTGCACTCATATCTGGGAAGCGTGGACCCATGTTTTCATCATTTGGTCCGATTAACGGATTAGTGCCCATGAAATTGATATGGTCGGTGATCAGCATTAAATTCCCTGGTTGGAAGCCTTCGTTCACGCCGCCTGCAGCATTTGTCACAACCACTGAATGAATGCCTAATGCTGCCATGACACGAACAGGATACGTCACTGTATCCATTGGGTTTCCTTCATAGTAATGGAAGCGACCTTGCATCGCTAATACATTTTTTCCTGACAATTTTCCATAGACTAATTGTCCCGCGTGACCAACCACTGTTGAAACAGGGAAATGTGGAATTTCGTTGTACGGGATCACTACAGGGTTTTCAATTTCTTCTGCTAATTCACCTAGTCCTGAACCTAGGATCAATCCAAATGCAACATCTGCTACTCCTTTTTCTTGAATATAGCTTGCTGTTTGCTGAATTTTATCTTGTAAGTCTGTCATAAACGTCTCCTTATATAGAATATTTTTTATTTCAATAATTTTAAGAAGCTTTCGCCATTTTCTGTCGCTGGCACGTCAAAGTTTTCAGCAATCGTTGCAGCGATATCTGAATAGTAGCCTTGCGGTAATTTCCCTTGTGCCGCCATTTTCTTGCTGTAAACCAATAAGGGTACATATTCACGAGTATGGTCTGTACCAGTAAATGTTGGATCGTTTCCGTGGTCAGCAGTGATCATTAATAGATCGTCGTCTTGCATCGCATCTAAAATTTCTGGAATTCGTAAATCAAATTCTTCAATCGCATGAGCATAGCCGACAACATCCCGACGATGACCAAACAAAGCATCAAAATCAACGAGATTCGTAAAACTCAAGCCAGTAAAATCATTTTTCATTACCTCTAACAACTTGTCAACGCCATCCATGTTGCTCTTTGTACGAACAGCATCCGTAATTCCTTGGCCATTAAAGATATCGTTGATTTTACCAACCGCAATCACATCTTTACCATTGTCTTTTAATGAATCTAAAACAGTTTTACCAAATGGATCAAGGGCATAGTCGTGACGGTTGCTAGTACGTGTGAAGTTACCTGGTTCACCAACATACGGACGTGCGATAATCCGACCAATCATGTAAGGATCGTCCTTCGTAATATCACGAACATATTGACAAATTTTGTACAATTCTTCTAACGGAATGATTTCTTCGTGTGCTGCAATCTGTAATACAGGGTCAGCAGACGTGTAGATAATCAAATCGCCAGTCTTCATTTGTTCTTCGCCAAAGTCCTTGATAACTTCAGTTCCGCTATAAGGCTTGTTGGCACCCATGATAATTCCGCGACCAGAAAACTCAGAGATTTGATCAAGCAATTCTTGTGGGAATCCTTCTGGAAAAACGCGGAAAGGTGTTTGGATATTCAATCCAGCAATTTCCCAATGACCTGTCATTGTGTCCTTACCAACAGAGATTTCTTCCAATTTTGTCGCATAGCCATCATGCTCCGCAACATCCTTCACACCTTTCAGTGGACGAATCGTTCCAAGACCAAGCTGTTCCAAATGCGGAATGTTCAATCCAGCTTCTTCTGCAATATGACCTAAAGTATCTGAACCGACATCTCCAAATTTTTCAGCATCCGGTGCTTCTCCAATACCAACTGAATCCATTACGACTAAGTGAATGCGCTTAAACATTTCTATTCCCTCTTTCTATTTATTTATATCAAAATAAGTAAGACGAATCCCACTTATATATTTAACAAAACCTTTGTGCTGTTAAACTAATTGCCACAGCTCCAGTATATTGGGTTCTTAGTGTTCCGTAAAATAAAAGCTACGCCTTGCTAAATTATGAAACACCCAGCTAATTCGATTTAAAGGATTAACTTTTTTGCCAGTCCGACTTTGAGCAACTGCGAAAGTTGGACTGGCAACTAGCTCAGTTTAGCGGAATTCATTTTTCGAAAACCATGAAAAATGATTCTATCTTCGTACGCATACGATTCCACTACTATAATACGTTTGGACAATTGATTCGCAGCTAATTCGCATTATGGTATTAACTTTTTCAAAAAGCGAAAAAGTTAGTTTGATCCTCATCACGCATACCATCCAACTAAACCTCGCGTATTTATGCCTGCTTTTAAGATTTTATTTTTGCCAGTCCGACCTTGAGCAACTGCGAAAGTTGGACTGGCAAAAAGGGCGCGACTAAGAACATTGTCCCATAGCCCCACCCTTTGAAAACGAAAGAATTATTTTGATTTGATGTAATTGACACCGTCTGCTTTTGGTGCTGCTGCTTTTCCTAAGAAAATGACCAATACCACAATGGTTAAGACGTATGGTGCCGATTGTAGATACACATCTGGAATTTGTGAAATGATCGGTAAGTTTGATCCTGCGATACTCAAGTTTTGCGCGAATCCGAAGAAGATCGCAGCTCCCATCGCACCTAATGGATTCCATTTACCAAAGATCATCGCTGCTAGTGAAATGAACCCTTGACCTGCGATGGTTGTTTGTGCAAAGCGTCCAGCGATGGATTGTGCAAAGACTGCCCCGCCCATTCCGCCAAGGAAACCAGAAATCAACACACCTGAGTAACGTAATGCGTAAACATTGATTCCTAAAGTATCAGCTGCCTGCGGATTTTCACCGACAGAACGTAAACGCAAACCAAAACGCGTTTTAAAGATCACAAACCAAGAAAGTACCGCAATCAAAATTGCAAAGTATGCTGGCAAACTTGTATTTTTAAAGAACAGATCACCAAGTACAGGAATCTTACTTAATCCTGGAAAATCAAAATAACCAAATTGCTGTTGGATCGTGTCTGTTTGACCTTTTCCATAAATCACTTTGATCAAGAAAATCGCTAATGGCGGTGCTAATAAGTTCATTACTGTACCACTGATGATGTGGTCTGCACGGAAGCTAACTGTCGCAACAGCATGCAGTAAGGAGAATGCCATCCCCGCTAAACCACCGACTAAAACACCCAACCAAGGAGTCATTGCACCAAACTGATCGGCAAAAGCTAAGTTAAAGACCACTGAACTAAACGCCCCTGCAACCATGATTCCCTCCAAACCAACGTTAACGATCCCGCTGCGTTCAGAAAAGACGCCACCTAAAGCCGTTAAAATCAACGGTGCTGAATATACAAGTGTCTGAGCAATAATTGAAGCTACTAAATCCATATTCATCAGACTTTGCCCCCTTTTTCAGATTCTTCGTTCGGAGCACTTTCTATTTCTTGGACAGTAGCAACTTCTTTTTTACCGCCCATGACTTTTGCTAGACCAACACGTACGATGTAGTTGATGGCTACGAAGAAGATGATCAACGGAATTACACTATTGGCTAATTCACTTGGAATACCTGAAAACTGCATCCCTTGTCCGCCGAGCTTCAAGATACTGAACAGCAGTGCGGAGAGTAAAATTCCCACTGAGCTTCCGTTTCCTAACAGTGAAACCGCCATTCCGTCAAACCCTATGCTGACTGATGTTCCTTGAACAAAGTAATTCATAAATGTTCCTAGTCCATAAACGACACCACCAAGACCAGCTAAGGTACCTGAAATGATCATGGAGATCACGATCGTGCGTTTACTACTCATCCCTGCATATTCAGAGGCAAAAGGATTCAAACCAACGGAACGAATTTCAAACCCTAGCGTTGTTCGTTTCATTAAGAACCACACAAGCACTAAGAAGACTAACGCTAAAATAATACCCATGTTGACCCGCGAACCGCCAAATAAGTTTGTTAACCAAGGTTCGCGTAATGACGCATTCAAGCCGACACCTTTAGTTACACCCTTGTTTGAAATGATATCTGGTGACATTACATGATTAACGATATGATTCGCTACATACAAAATCACATAGTTCATCATAATGGTTACGATAACTTCACTGGTTCCAAAGAATGCACGCAATAATCCAGGAATCGCTGCAGCCGCAGCTCCGGCTAAAGCACCAGCGATGATCGCTAATGGCAAAACAACGAATTTCGGTGAATCCGGCATGCTTAATGCGACCCAGATACTTGCGACCCAGCCGCAGAGCGCTTGCCCAGACAGCCCGACGTTAAAGAATCCAGCTGAATTGGCTACTGAGAACCCCAGCGCAGTAAAGATTAACGGTCCCGCACCAACCAAAATTTCTCCGATAGACATTTTGCTTTGGAATGCGGAGCTAAACATTGCGTTATAACCTTCGATTGGGTTAAACCCAAATACTAACATCAAAACAGCACCAAGAACAAATCCTAAAATAACTGAAATAATCGGTACTAAAATATTTCTAATTCTTTCTGAGCGATCATTCATTTGTCTCACCAGCCTTTGCTAATTCTGCTCGCGCTTCTTCTAAACTATAGCCGGCCATCAATAGCCCAAGCTCGTTTTCAGAAGTTTCTTTCGGATCTACGATACCAACGATCTCCCCTGCATGAATAACCGCGATACGGTCAGAGACATTTAAAATTTCATCCAGCTCAAAGCTTACTAATAGCACGCCTTTTTGCTTGTCGCGCTGTTCAACCAAACGCTTGTGGATATATTCGATCGCCCCAACATCCAGTCCACGAGTTGGCTGTGATACAATCAGCAGATCTGGATCACGATCGACTTCTCGTGCGATAATCGCTTTTTGCTGATTCCCGCCTGATAGTGAAGCCGCTGGTGCTTTTTCACTGGTTGTCCGTACATCGTATTCTTCAATCAAGCGCTTCGCGTAACGATCAATCTCACCGTAGTTCAAAATACCCGTTTTACTAAATGGTTCATGGTAGTATGATTGCAACGCGATGTTCTCCGATAATGGCAACGGTAAAATCAAACCATATTTATGACGGTCTTCCGGCACGTGTCCGACGCCTGTTTCAGTAATATGACGCGGCGCTTTGCCTGTTACATCTTTTCCGCTAATTGTGACTGTTCCGCTTTCGACTTTACGTAAACCAGTAAGAGCTTGGATCAGCTCTGTCTGTCCATTACCATCGATTCCGGCAATTCCAACAACTTCCCCGCGATGGACATCCAGCGAAAGATTCTTCACTGCCTCTAAGCCGCGACTTTCTTTTACAACAAGATTCTTAATTGAAAGAACGACTTCGCCTGGCGTTGCTGGTACCTTATCTGTTTTGAATGAAACAGAACGTCCCACCATCATATCCGCTAATTGCTGCGAGCTGACATCTTTGACGTCGACCGTTCCTATGTATTGTCCTCGACGAATAACGGAACAGCGATCCGCGACTTTTTTGATTTCATCTAGCTTATGAGTAATCAGAATAATCGATTTGCCCTCATTAATTAGGCCTTCCATAATCGTAATCAGCTCATCAATTTCTTGCGGTGTCAATACAGCCGTTGGTTCATCAAAAATCAGAACATTCGCACCACGATACAAGGTTTTCAAAATTTCGACCCGCTGCTGCATACCCACTGAAATGTCACGGATATAAGCGTCTGGATCAACTTTTAACCCGTATTCTTCAGATAAACGCACGATCTCAGCTTTAGCTTTCTTTTTGTCCAGCATGCCGTTTTTCTTCGGCTCGCTGCCTAAAATAATGTTCTCTGTGACGGTAAAGGCATCCACTAACATGAAATGCTGATGGACCATTCCGATCCCTAATTGATTGGCTTTCGTTGGGCTTGAGATATCGACGGGTTGACCATCCATTAGAATCTCACCAGAAGTTGGCTGTAATAGCCCAGACAAGACATTCATCAATGTTGATTTTCCAGCGCCATTTTCACCTAGAAGCGCGTGAATCTCGCCCTTTCGAATCTGAAGATTGATGTTGTCATTCGCTTTAAACGTACCAAATTGCTTGGTGATATTGCGCATCTCAATGACATTTTGTTCTTCTGTCACTTTCTTTTCACATCCTATCGCTTTTTAAAACCTGACAAAACATTGCAACGCTAAGGGCGTTCTTCCCTTAGACAAATCAAGCACTGGCTGTGACTTGTCTAAAAGAAGAAAACTTTTTTTAAAAGAGGACCATAGCCTCACGCGTTGGAGACTATGGTCACCTGAATAATTATTTCTCAGGAGTTTCTGGAACTTTGATGTCGCCAGCAGAAACTTTTTCTTTTGCTTCTTTAACAGCTGCTTTCGCATCGTCTGAAAGATAGCCGTCTGTTAAATCAACACCGCCGTCTTTCAAACCAAATGATAAGTGTTTGCCGCCAGGGAATTTGTCATTCAATGCATCCGTAGAGATTGATTGAACCGCTGCGCCAACGCCTTTAAGTGTTGAAGTCAAACAGAAGTTGCTTTCTTTACCGTCTTTAGATTTGTATTTGCCATCGTTTTGTTGGTCGCTATCGACACCGATAACCCAAACTTTGTCAGCTTCGTCAGCTTTTTCGTTACGTGCTTTCGCTTCTGAGAAGACCCCTTGACCAGTACCGCCTGAAGCATGATAAATGATGTCTACGCCAGCATTGTACATGTTCGCTGCCAAAGCTTTCCCTTTAGAAGGATCACCAAATGAAGCCGCATATTGTACGTCTACAGAAATGTCTTTGTCTAATTTTTTAGCAGTATCTTTTACCCCTTGAACGAAACCAGCTTCAAAGCGGTCGATTACGGCACCTTCTTCACCACCAACAAAACCTAATTTATTTGATTTTGTTGTTTCAGCTGCTGCTACACCTGCTAGGTAAGCTGCTTCTTGGTCTTTAAATGTTGCCGAAGCAACGTTATCTTTGTCTTCAATCACTGAGTCAATGATAACGAAGTTTGTATCTGGGTTTTGATCTGCTGCTGCTGAGATTGGGTCAGCTAGTAAGTAACCAATCCCGAAAACTGTTTTGAAACCGTTAGTAACAGCTTGTGAAATATTTTGTTCATATTCAGAAGCATCGTTTGATTGGATATAGTTATATCCGCCAGTACCTTTTTTGATATCGTGTTCTTTACCCCATGCTTGAAGACCTTCCCAAGCACTTTGGTTAAATGAACGGTCGTCCACCCCACCAATGTCTGTTACGATTGCTACACTGTGTTTTGCATCGTCTTTGGCCGCTCCGCCTGAAGAATCAGTTGAACCGCCGCCACTACCGCCGCCGCAAGCTCCTAGAGTCAGCAACGCTGCCATTGCTACGGTACCTAGGCCAAATAATTTTGCTTTTTTCATTTCTGTAAAGCCCCCTAAATATGTTTTTTTCAACAGTCCTGCGACTGAATGAACATGGTTTATAAATCTTTGTCAGTAAAGGTATACGGCAGTAACTCTTCAACGGTCATTTCTTTTGTTACTCCGTTGTCACCGACTAAGGTTACTGGCATCGCTGGATCGCAAAATTCCGCCATAACTTGACGACATGCGCCACATGGAGAAATCGGTTCTGGTGTGTGACCAGCGACTACTAAATGACTAAAGGCTTTTTCGCCTTCCGAAACAGCTTTAAAAATAGCTGTTCGTTCTGCGCAATTCGTTAAGCCGTAAGAAGCATTTTCAATATTGATTCCTTGATAGGTTTTTCCTTCCTTCGTCACAAGACATGCGCCGACAGGAAATTTCGAATATGGGACATACGCTTTGCCGAGTGCTTCAACTGCGATATCGATCCATTCTTGCTTACTCATGTGTCATGCCTCCGTTTTTTAGTACCCCGTACCAGAAAGACCGTTCATAATAGCAACTCCTGAGCTGGCACCTAAACGAGTAGCCCCTGCTTCGATCATTGCTGCTGCTTCTTTGGCATTATGGATACCACCGGAAGCCTTAACACCCATTTCTGGACCAACAGTTTCACGCATCAAACGCACATCTTCGACTGTTGCGCCGCCTGTTGAGAATCCCGTAGAGGTTTTTACAAAATCTGCTCCCGCCGCTTTGGCTAATTCGCAGGCTTTGACTTTTTCTTCATTATTTAATAGAGAGGTTTCGATGATCACTTTAACTAAGGCCTTATCTTTTGCGGCTGCTACGACTGCTTCAATGTCTTTTTGAACCTTTTCGTCGTTGCCATCTTTCAGTTCGCCGATATTGATAACCATATCCACTTCATCCGCACCGTTTTGAATCGCGTTTGCTGCTTCGAACGCCTTTGTTTCAGTAGTATTTGCTCCAAGCGGAAAACCGATCACCGTACAAACTGCAACGGGCTCACCCTGTAATTCTTTGGCTGCAAGCGACACCCATGTTGGATTGATGCAGACAGAGTAAAAGCGATATTTCTTAGCTTCTTCAATAATTTTCATTACATCTTCTTTACTGGCATCCGCCTTTAAAATTGTGTGGTCGATCATTCGATTTATTTCCATTTCTGACCCTCGCTTCTTTCATTATAATATACTTTTTATTGTTACAAAAAAGTTTTAAATACTTATTCTGTAATAATATCGTGGATTAAAATAGGCTCTTTTGGCTCTTCACCAATCGAAATATTTTCATAAAGTAATTTTTCTACTTCGTCAATTTCATTGGAGTTCGCGTAGATTGTTAATAGCGATTCGCCTTCAGCAACTTTATCGCCGACTTTTTTATGCAGCTTGATACCAACGGCATGATCGATATCTTCTTCTTTCGTTTTACGTCCCGCGCCTAACAGCATTGCTGCAATCCCAATTTCATTGGCTACTAAATCAGTGACATACCCCGAGGTTTTAGCTGGCAACTCAATTTCATATTTAGCGGTTAGAATCTTGTCCGTTTGATCAATTACTGTTGCATCCCCACCTTGGTCTTTAACCATTTCACGGAATTTTTCTAGCGCCTTACCAGAATGTAGGGCTTCCTCTAACATCGCTCTGGCTTCATCCAACGTCGCCGCTTTACCTGCTAAAACAACCATCTGACTACCTAATACATAGCACATCTCTGTTAGATCAGCTGGTCCTTCTCCTTTCAAGGTATCAATCGCTTCCACGATTTCTAGGCTGTTTCCGATTGCTTGGCCTAACGGCTCAGACATATCCGAAATCACAGCCATCGTTTGACGTCCAGCAAGCTTTCCGATGCGTACCATAGTTTTCGCTAAACGTTTTGCATCATCGATGTTTTTCATAAAGGCACCTTCGCCGGTAGTCACATCCAAAACGATTGCATCTGCACCCGCTGCGATTTTTTTACTCATGATCGAACTGGCAATCAACGGGATGGAATCCACTGTCGCTGTTACATCACGTAATGCGTACAACTTCTTATCCGCTGGAGCCAGATTTCCTGACTGACCGATGACAGCTACTTTACTCTTGTTTACAATATCAACAAATTCTTGATCGGATAATTCGATTTTAAAGCCGGGAATTGATTCGAATTTATCTAAAGTACCTCCAGTAAAACCAAGACCGCGTCCAGACATTTTTGCTACAGGTACGTCTACACTTGCTACAAGTGGCGCAAGAACCAAAGTTGTGGTGTCACCAACACCGCCAGTGGAATGCTTATCCACCTTCACACCCTCAATAGATGACAAATCAATGATGTCTCCTGAGTTTGCCATAGCCAAAGTTAAATGAGAAATTTCCTCATCCGTCATGTCCTGATAAAAGATTGCCATTAATAAAGCGCTCATCTGATAGTCTGGAATACTTCCGTCTGTATAGCCATCAATGATGAAGTCGAGTTCTTCTTTTGATAGGGCATTACCGTCTCTCTTTTTTTCGATCAAATCTACCATTCTCATAGGTTTTCCTCCAAGCTTCAAAAGATATTATACAATAAAATGGCGAAAGGTAAACCACTTTAGTAAAACAGTTTACTAAATACAGAAGCGCTTTCTGTTAGCGCTGCCATCGTTACTATAACGGGTACTGCTCCCGTTGTCAACCCTGATCTACTTTTTTAACACTCTCACGAATAATTAATTTAGTTTGGAAGATTTTATTCGGAATTCGCTGAGAAGGGAAATTAATGGCATCTACTAAAAATTTTGCTGCTGAAAAGCCAATTTCACTGCTCGGCTGAAAGACAGTTGTCAAAGGCGGAACCATGTATTCACTAACTTCTAACCCGTCAAAGCCCACGACCGAAATGTCCTCAGGAATTTTTAATCCCGCTTCATAAATCGCTTGATAGCAACCAAGAGCCATCTCATCATTTCCGCAAAATATCGCCGTGATTTTCTTATTTTTTAATACCTCTCTTGCCGCATGATAACCGCCGGAGATCGTTAATTGTCCAGAACAAATATAGCTTTCTTCAAATGGCAATTTATACTCAAAAACTACCTGCCGATAGGCCTTCACCCGCTCAGTTAATTGATAATAGCCTTGACTCTCTTTTAACATACCTATATGACGATGCCCTTTATCTACCAACATCCGCAGGACTTCTTGTGCCCCGGCATATTCTTCTACTAATAGCTGGCCCCAATCGCGATCGTTCAAGCCTCGGTCGATCAAAACAATCGGGTGTTTACGGTAAAAGTCACTGCCCAACTTGTGTTCTCCCTCAAGATGATTAGGCGTGGCCAACAAAATACCATCTACTGACCGATGTGACAGCTCATTTAAATAACGTTTTTCTTGTTCAATATCGTGGCGAGAGTTACACAAAATGATCATATAACCTAGAGGATTTAAATAACTTTCTACTCCTTCGATCACCTTTGAGAAAAAAAAGTCGGTTACGTCCGGCACGATCATCCCGATCGTTTTTGAATGACGATTAATCAAGTTCGCTGCAAAAAAATCCGGTTTGTATTGATGTTCTTCAACAATGGCTAAAACCTTTCTGCGCGTTTGTTCGCTGAAGCGGCTGCCTTTATTATTTAAAATCTGTGAGACAGTCGTTACTGACACGCCAGCCATCTCAGCGATCTCTTTAATGGTGATCTTCATCACGGTCCCTCTCTTTGCGTTTTTTTTAAGTGTAGCAAAGGAAAAAATAGAAAGAAAGCATTTTTCTTCAAAAGGCCGGACTTCTTGCTTATTCTGTAGGAAAAAAGTGGAATTTAAAGGCTCCTAGAAATAAAAAGTAGTTAAGCAAATAGCAGACGTTTTAGGTGCCATCAAAAATCAGCAAGAATTTATGCATCAATTCTAATTAGCCTACACCGTTTTCGCACGATTCAGATAGTTTTTGAAAAAAGACTATGATGTGCCCAACAAAGACTGCTGGCCATTTTATTTAAATCTATAAAAAGCGAGATAAGATGATTGCGAATTAAACATATAACGAAAAGTATCAAATTCTCTAAAATGATTATGAACCAAAAAAATCTAAGCTGTGATCTTTTTGATAAGCAAAACAGTGAAAAAATGAATCTAGGCGTCGCGAACGCTGCATTTTACAAATGATTCATCTTGGATTATGTAAATTTGGAGCTTTTAAAGTAGGCAAGGTTTTTATCTCGAATTTCAAATAACAGCGATCCAATATTCATCACGATTTTTATAAATAGTTTACTTTCTTTTTCCAGTGCCTATAAATTACAGCTTTCACTTTCTGAAAAAGATGTACTCTGTAACGCAAAAATTAACTGCCGGTACTGTCCATAATGAAGTCTACTCAGACATTGCCAATCAAGTCATTTTAAAAGAGCATCTATAAAATGAACTGCCGCAGAATCAGTTCTTTTCTGCGGCAGTTCTTATTTTATAGTTACATAAATTGCGTACCAAAACCCGAACGTTGGTACAGTAGAAAATGTGAAAACGTTTGATTTATTCATTTACTTAATTAAAAATTAAATATTTGGATAATTCTTCAAAACATAATTTTCAGCCTTCTGACTCCAAATACCATCTGTTTCTGCTAGAATTTCGCCTAATTCTGAATTGTTATCAATCTCTGAAAGTTTTTTCAGTTCAGATTGTTTATGGGTATAAACTAATTTTTTTCCGCCGCCAATCGCTGGTTGATTCAACGTGGTTTCCCCTACTGCATCCAATCCTAGAATATGGGTAACGACATTGGCAACTTTAACTTGCTTATCCTCAATCAATTTTACCGCCTTGCGCATGTCCTCGGTATTACCGCCAGACGTTCCCACAAAGTGCGTAAAGGAATAATGCACATCGTAAAAATTCACCTGCGCCGAAAACTCTTTGTCCTGCGGTCCCGCGAAGAAGTTCAGGCAGCCATCCGGATTCAACATGTCCGCCGCATCCGTTACTACTGGTGCCACTGGAATCATTACAAAGATATCATCGAAGCCTCCATCTGCTTTTTCCTTCAAAAGACTGACTTGATCTTCAACATCTGCTACATTTATATATGAAACTTCAATACCGTTTTGACTTGGATAGAGCTTTTCTGCACGAGCTAATTTTTCCGCATCACGATCGGTAACAACTAATTTCTTTGGTTTGATGGGTCCATGCAAAGCATAATCGATTGCTAATAAACCCATTGGGCCAGTCCCGCCCATGATCAATAGATTCCCATCAGCTTTGATTCCCATCTTGTGTTCATAGGACCCTTCTTTTAAATGATAATTTGCTTCAAAGGCGCCAATTACACAGGATAATGGTTCAATCAGTGAGCCTTCAAAATAGGTATCACCTTTATAAGGGATCAAGCAGTCCTGATTCATGACATCTTCTGAGATCACGATGTAGGTCGCATCGCCGCCAGTGTAAGGATACGAATAGCCGGGACAATCTGGACGATCCGGTAATTGCAAGTTCGCCTGCAAAACATACCGCTCTCCTTTTTTATATTTATGTGCCCATTTGCCGCCAACTTCCAACAGTTCGCCACAAAATTCGTGACCAATAATAATCGGATTTTCCGCAAGATTATTGGGCGCTTTTTTATGATCCGCCCCTTGATTGGCTAACTTCCACGTTGACATACAAATACTATCAGTGATGACTGAAGCCAAAATCTCATTCTCTTTGATTTCAGGCAATTCAAATTCCTCTAAACGTAAATCCTTCTTACCATATAAACGTACTGCTTTCGTTTTCACTACTGCTCCCCCTAATTTCTTCTATAATATTATGCTAAAATTCCTAACCAATAACCGATGATTCCTACTGCAAACAACACAAAAATCAAAACGATTGGGCTGACTTTTTTCTTTAGTAAATACATCATCAACAAGGTCAAACCTAACGCTGGTAAACCTGGAACTAAATCATCCAAAACATTTTGCACAGTTGTAATAACTGTTTTGCCATCCGCACCTGGTGTTTTCGATACGACTAGCGGTATATTGACAGTGGTCCATTTCGTTACCAGAACCCCCATGATGAATAATCCTAAAATTGTCGCACCTTCAGTCAATTTCTGTAATAAATTGCCCGACAGATCTTTAACAATATCCATCCCTTTACTGAAGCCGTAAGTCAATCCAAACCATTTCATCGCCAAGCGAATCACGTTAAAAGCTACGAAGAATAAAATTGGTCCCATCACATTTCCAGATAAAGCCAACGAGGCACCTAATGCTGCGGTGATCGGACGTAAGGTTCCCCAAACTAATGGATCGCCGACACCAGCTAAAGGTCCCATCAACCCAACCTTTAAGCTATTGATTGTCCCATCATCGATATCCGCACCGCTTGCTCGTGCTTCCTCCATCGCCATCGTTACGCCGATAACAGGTCCGCAAACAGCTGGTGTCGTATTAAAGAAAGTCAAATGGCGTTTCAAGGCTTCTGCTTGTTCTTCTTTGGTTTTATACACTCGACGGATTGTCGGAATCATATCCACACAAAAAGCCAACGCATGAATCCGTTCAAAGTTAAAGGACGCCTGCTGGAAGTTTGAAAAGACAAACGTTGTCATCAAATCTTTTTTCGTTAATTGCGATTGCGCATAAATATCTTTTTTCGTTTCTACTGTTGAAGTATTTTCCATTTGTACTCCTCCTTAATCTTCCAGCTCATCATCGGCTAACTCGCCGGCGACAACTGCTGCGACCTGATTTCCTTGAACCTCGTTTTTCTTAAAGTTCGGATTTAACTGCACGTAAATCAATGCAGTAATTAGCCCGATAATTCCAAACGCCAACAAACTAAACTCTAAATAACCGCCCATGACAAATCCAAGATAGAAGAAAGGCATCAAATATGCCACGCTCATCATATTCAAGACCATCGCATATCCGACAACTACGATGAACCCACCGGCAACTGCTAAACCTCCTGTGATTACATCTGGTATCATGTTCAACATATTTGTCACCATCTCAGCGTTAACAAAAGCCGCCACAATCGTAGCTGGGATTGCTACTCGTAAAGCTTGAATGAATAAGGCACTGAAATGAAGGAAGATAATCTTATTGAAATTTGCTTTTTCCGCTTCACGATCCGCTGCGTGTTGAAAAGCTACCGTGATTGTCCGTGCGATAACCGTCAATACTTGCCCCGCCGCTGCCACTGGCAACGCAATCGCAATTCCGGATTGAATATCCTGCTGACCAACAACGACTAATATAGTAGAAATCACACTCGCCAGAGCTGAATCCGGTGACTGCGCCGCCCCAATATTCATCCAGCCTAGAGCAATCAATTCTAATGTTCCTCCTAGAATAATTCCCGTCTGCACATCGCCTAAAATCAGACCAACCATCGTACACGCAATCAACGGTCGATGCGTCTGAAATTCATCTAACACACTGCCCATCCCGCAAATACAAGAAAAAAGAAAAATAAGTACAATCTGCAACGCTGATAATTCCATTATTGTGTCCTCCTATTTCATATTAAGGTAATCATTTTTCTCAAAATGAGTTTGATGTTCAATACGTATACCACTCCACCAGATTTTTCAGTACTCAATAGAATTTTATCTTGCTTACAATTTTTACCTGAAAAAAGTGGAACTAGTATCCTGCCTCCTTTTAGAACCCTGCTTCTTTTAGCTTCTCTTCAAAATTACCCTTCGGATCGGTCGCAACGACTCTCAAATCTAACTCCACACCTGCTGCTTCAAGCTTGCGAAATGCATCCGCTTCTGTTTGATCAACTGAAACAGCTTTGGTGATTTGTGTCCGTCCTGTTTTGAATTGCATCCCGCCGATATTGATGGATGTGATTGGCACCTGCATTTCGACTAATTCCAATACTTCCATTGGATTCGTGAATAGATAGAACACTGATTCATCTGCATATTTTGGGTTATTATAGACCTTCACTGCTTTCTCCGGAGTCACGATATTCACTTTGATTCCTGGCGGGGCTGCTTGTTTGACCAATGTTTTACGAATCTCATCATTAGCCACTTCTTTACTAACAACGATGATCCGCTTTGCACCAGCTTCCTTTGCCCATACTGTTGCCACTTGTCCATGAATCAAGCGATCATCGATCCGCGATAATTTGATTTGCATCTTATAAATCCTCCTCTTCTTCAATCACCTGTTGTTTAAACGCTTTCACTGTGTCGCAGGATATTTTTGTAACATGATTCACAATCTCTGTTAAACTGCTGCCTAGCATACTTGCTGCCTCTAAGACAATCGGCAGCGACATTCCTGATATCACGTCAATCTCGCGTTCAGGATTCTTCATTGCAACTGCACAGCTGGCATTATAAGGCGTCCCACAAAATAGATCTGTCAAAATCAGATATGATGCATCTTCCTTCATTGCCCCAGCAACTTTTTCTTGGATCGTGTCTAATCCTTCTTCTTTCAAAAATTCGATCGATTCAAAATCCGGTAGCGTACCAAAAATCATTTCTGCTGATTTTTTCATTTCGTGTGCCAACTTCCCATGCGCAACCAAAATTACCTTGTTCATAAGCTCCTCCCAGTTCTTTTTTATTTTACAATTCTGCCGACCGCTTATTTCTCACGATCAGCAGAATCAAAAATTACCCTCGTGTTTTTCCGCCAGCGACGTTAACAGTCACACCATCTATGTAGCTTGACCGGTTAGAAATGAAGTAGGCAACTAAGTCTGCTACTTCTCTTAATTTACCGTCACGACCTAATGGAATTGTCTTAGTATTCGTGTACCCAGCACGTAATTGCTCGACTGTTATTCCCCGCGTATAGGCTAACGCTGTTTCGTACTCGATCGTACGTAAGCCGGTTTCTTCCATAATCCCAGGAGCAATTCCAACAACACGGACACCTTTTTTTCCTAACTCCTTTGCCCATGAGCGAGTAAAGCTGTTCACCGCTGCCTTTGTTGCCGCGTAAACACTTTGTCCCTCCGAACCTTCTAAGCCACATTCTGATGACATATTAATGATGACCCCATAGCCTTGCTTGACCATTACACGACCAACTGCTTGGCCCATTAAGTAGACACCCTTTTGATTAATCGCGATCATCTTATTAAATATCTGTTCATTAATTTGGAATTTCCCTTCCTCGGACATCTTCTCGTCAACTAACAAGGCTGGGATATTGATACCCGCATTATTGACAACTGCATCAATTGTTTGAAATTTTTTCACTGTTGTCGCTACCGTCTGTTCCACCGATTCTGGAGAAGTAACATCTGTTTGACTAAAAACTAAATTTTCGTGAGTAAATGTCCCTTCGCGTAAATCCGCATTCACCACATTGATCTTTAAATCACATAACTCTTCAACGATAGCTGCACCAATCCCTGATGAACCTCCAGTAACAATGACCGTTTTTCCTTGTACACCTAACCAATCCATAGCAAATACCCCTTTAACATTTGTGATTTACTTTTAACATTTGTTGCACTTTTATAGTAACCGCACTAGAAAACGTTGTCAATAACTTTTTGCAATTTTTTTAAAACAAAATCACAAAAGTGCAAGACGGCATAAAAAAAGACGAGTTTCTCCAACTCGTCTAAATAGATACTATTCGTAAACCAATTCCATAATCGTTTCCTGCTGTTCCTCAGGTATCTCCTCGTCGCTCAAATAATACTCATAAGAAATCCCGCTGAATTTCCCGCCAATTTTTTTAATCTCATCCATCATGGCGAAATAGGGCTCAGTCATATCATCATAACGCCCGACATAAAGTGCAGATAACGCCTTATAGGACGGAAGGAAATAACTGTCGCTTTCGATCTCCGCAGCATTTTTGACTTTCTCTGCCACGGGAAAACCAACCTCCATCTCAATGGCTGATTCATCCAATCCGCCATTTTCATCCATATTTTTATAAGAAACAAATGGTGTACTTAATATTTGGATTCCTTGCTCTTGAATAAACCCGCCTAGCTTCATAAAGGTTGGTCCAATAACTTGAGGAATTTCTTCGACCTTCACGGTAAAGGTTTGAGAAAGAATCCATTGATCTGGTTTCATGATTTGTTCAAACTTCATTGATATCTCCTCCTTTTTCTATAAGTGTATCGAATAAAAGTGCCAGAACATGTCATATTAAAAATGATTTTTATAAAATGCCCCAACGTAATTTAAAACCTTCTCGCGAATCCAATCCGGGCCAAGAATTTCAACATTTTTTCCTAGCGGAATTAAAAAACGATAGAGATCATCGAATTCCGTGAAGTTCAAAGTCGCATCAAAGCTACTGTCAGGATTGTCCGTCCAAGCAAAATCCGCGAACTCGGCATACTTTTTATAAGCGATCCGCTTGCTGAATCGTAGCCGAACAGACAACTGTGGAAACACCAATTCTTCCTCTGGAAACGGATAGTCTATTGGCTCTTTTAAAACAACGTTTCGAATTTGTTTGAGTGGAAATAAGCCCCAATCTAGCTTACTTGATTCCCAAGCCAGCAAATACCACGTTTGATACTTGTACAGTACACGTTTTGGTGCTAAAGACAAGAGCCGGGTTTGGCCATATTCGGTGTGGTAAACACAGTTGATCTCACAATGATTGAATAACGCCTCTTTGATTTTTTCAAAGGTTTGGCTGGTGATCTCGGTCTGACTCAAATCGACCTCCAGCCATTCGCTCCAATCATAGACCGTGCCCATTTTTTTCAGCAGCTCATCCGTATCAGCTAAGCCTACAGATTGCAATAAATGTAAAGCAAGAAATAGATCATCCTGCTCTTCTTTATCAATCAAAGCATTACTGACATGATAGGCATCATCCAGAAAAATACCGCCATTTCGCCCTTTATTGGCATAGACTGGAACTCCTGCCAAACTCAGCGCATCGACATCACGATAAACCGTCCGGACCGACACTTGGAATCGCTCCGCTAATTCCTTTGCGGTAACTTGCTTGTGGCTCAATAAAATCAAGATTGTTTGAAGCAAACGAATAACCTGCATAGCTCCTCCTTAAAATAGAAAAAGATAGGACTCCCCTATCTTTTCAATACTTCTCGCGCAGTTTCTTCCGTCGTGACTAATACATTAATATACTGACCCTTTAATGCGCTGGCAATCGCGTCGGCTTTATCGACTGCTTCTGCTACACCGATTCGATACGGTGTTCGCTTCAAGTCAGCGATATCGATTCCAATCAGACGATCATCTAAACTATTCTCAATGTGTTCGCCTTCAATATTGTAAAAGCGTGACACCACATCTCCCACCACTTTTTTTCCTTCTAAATAAGCCAGCACATCTTCGCCATAGAACTGTTTCCAGCTTTCACTCGCCTTCAATGTCGGCGAACCGATTCCTAAAATGGCAATATCAATCTTGCGCCAATAATCGATCAATTCTTGATTAAAATCATTTTCCATCAAGGCTTTTTTCAACGCGACCGTTTCGGGAAAAGCTGGTGAGTCAATCAATAATGCTCGACCATTTAGTTTTTTTGATGCTTCATAGGTAATTGTATTGACGTGATAATCACTGATTAAACGCCCAGACGGTCCGCCGATCATTGGGACACAGAGAATATTATCTACCGCATAATTTGTCAGCCCTTCTGGTATTGCGGACATGGTTTCGCCCCAAGAAAAGCCAAAGATCATATCATCCTTAATAATCTCTGTTAGGTATTCACCGACCCCTTGTGCTAACATTTTATCCTTTTGCGTACGACTTAAATCTGTTCCCGCTTGCACTATAATTGCCTTTTCCAGATCGAATTTTTCCTGCAATTCCTTTTCGATACTGTAGGTTCCCGCTTTATCATAGTTGATGGAAATATTCACGATTCCTTCGTTACGAGAACGCTTCAGCAAACGACTGATCGTACTGCGATGTATATTCAGCTCTTTCGCGATTTGACTTTGATTTTTATCTTCTTGGTAATACATTTCAGCAATGCGAACCAATAATTTATCTTCTTCTTTTTGCATAGACTTACCTCCTTATCACATTTGTGAAAAACATGAGTCAATGTGATTGTACCCTTTCTTCGACCACACATGCAAGCCTTTTCCCTAAAGACAAAGAACCCGTCCATTCAGATATCGAATGAACGGGATCAATTTATTCCTTCACACTGCGAATAATGTAGTAGCCTTTGTCCTTCGCCACTATTTCGGCGTTGCCGAAAACTTCTTCCATTTTACTTTTTGCGCTGGGCGCACCTTGTTTCTTTTGGATCACGATGGTCAGTGTACCGCCATCTTTTAACAACGGTTCTGCATCGCTTAATATCTGATGAACGACTTTTTTTCCTGCACGGATCGGCGGATTGCTGACGATTGCGGCATATTCTTTTTGATGCAAGGTTTCATAGATGTTCGATTGATGAATATCTGCTTCGATGCCATTGCGCTTCGCATTTCCTTGCGCCAGTTCCACCGCACGATTATTCACGTCGATCATTTCGACTGAACGCCCAGTCTGATAGGCCAATGCCATACCGATTGGACCATAGCCGCAGCCAACATCCAGCAATGTTCCCTCCGGTAACTCCTCCGCATCGAAATGCTCGATTAATACACGTGAGCCATAATCAACGGTGTCCCTAGAAAAGACTCCGCTATCCGTCACAAATTGAAAATTTTTTCCCGCCAATTCAAACGACCATTGATGCAAGTCGTGTGCCGTCTCAGGATTTTCCGAATAATAATGATTTGCCATGTTCTTACCCTTCTGCTAATAAAATTTCTTTAATATCACGTGCAATCAAGGCCCCTAAGAAATGATAGCCCTCGTCTGACGGATGGATGCCGTCGAATGTTTGCACAAACTCTTTTGGTTTTGGATAAACAGTCATGTGGTGATACAGATCGATTACGTTAACGCCCGATTCTGCCGCTATCATTTTCGCTTTTTGGGCGAAGAGCTGTTGACGCTCATTGTCTCCCTTTGAATAAATGTCTGTATTGATGTAACCTGTCGTCAATAGAATCACTTTTGACGCATCAAAGGATTCAATGATTTCTCTAATATTTTCGCCAAAGGTGTCAAGTGAATTTGTCTGCTTCAACGAATCATTGGTTCCAAAAGAAATGACCACAAAATCACCTTCTGCATCCACGGCTTCACTCACCCGAGCCAAACCATCAGAAGAAGTCTCGCCGCGCTTGCCTAACTTGACTAATGAGTAGCCGGGAAAGCCCATCTCCGTCAGTTCATCAAGAATATACTTATCTAAAATATCACTAGTTTCACCATTCATGACACCAGCTAATAAACTGTCTCCGAATAAAACGATTTTTTTCATCATACACACTCCTTCTAACAATTTTCTTCCTTATCATAGCACGAAATGCGGAAATTATTTAGGCAAATAGCGCGGGCCGAATTCCTGTCGTGCCTTTTTACTATATTTCTGCACAAAATCCGATTTCGCATCCGTATAGGCATCACGATTGTGCTCAAACTTTTCCTTTAACGTAAGCTTTAATTCTTCATATTGCCGCGCAACTTCTGGATACTTTCGTAGATAATCCCGAAAATAAAACTCATCCCAATCTCCTATAGCACGAACATGCAGATGATAAACCTTTTCCGCAAAGCCTTCCGATGTGTAGCCCTTATTCAAATCTAATGTTTGTTTCTCCTTATCTTCAATCATCAAGATCCAGCCGGCATTTTTCAGCCTTGCTGAAGCTTCTTCCACATCATACCCATCAGGAAATTCCAGCAATATATCAACGATCGGCTTAGCAATCAAGCCTTCGACTGAGGTGCTGCCGATATGATTGATTCGTTGTATCTCAAAATCAACGAACAATTTCGTTAACTGCTGTTTTTCTTCCCCGTACCATTTCTCATAATCCACGTTATGATCCTTCAAGATAATTGGAAATAATTCCCACAATTCCGCCAGCGTCATTTCTTCCAGTTTCTTCATTTCACCACCTGCTCGTAATATATATTTTGAAGAAACTTTCATTCCTTCAATCGCCCTTAGGGGCTATTCCTAATATGTTTAAATAAAATAACGATTACTACTTGGATACTGTAGGATATTCCTGAATAATAAGTCTTGGAAAGGACTTACGGGAAGACGCTATCACCTTCTGCAGTTTTACTGCGACAGAAAGTCTGTGACCCGAACCGTTGGTATAACCTCCAACACACTAGCTGAGTCCATTGACCTCTACCAATCCTAGTAGAGATTGGGTGGCTTAGAGGTTTAATGAATGAAACTCTATTATGCGAGGCTGTCGTTAGACAACGTGATTCTGGGATATCCCACAGTACCCAAGCAATTTCCGAATAATCAATGAAAGGAGGTCCTTCCACATGAAACTATTTGTCGGTTTAGACGTTAGTTCTGAAAAATTAGATGCTTGCTTTATGACAGACGATTCAACTTGCTCTGTTTTAAAAGAAGCATCTTATGGAAATAGTCAACTTGGCGCAAGCCAGATCAAAGAATACATTCTCGAATTTTCTCAAAAATTTGAGATAGAGAGCTTAGTGATTGGAATGGAGGCCACATCTTTATATAGCTTTCATCCAGCTATGTTTTTTAAAGAAGATCTTGAGTTAAATCAATTGAACCTTATGGTTTCAGTTGAACAACCAAATAAAATTAAAAAGTATCGTGATATTTTTGAAGAAAACAAAAACGATCAAATTGATGCTTTTTATATCGCTGACTATTTTCGCATCCAAAGGCAAGTCAACTCCATCATTAAAGAGGAAGAATACCTTGCCCTCCAACACTTAACTAGAACGCGTTATCAGCTAATTAAACAGCTGGTTCGTACAAAGCAACACTTTATCGAAAACATTTATTATAAATGCAACACGCTTTCTAAAGAACTAAAAGCAGAAGGTGGATCCGTTTTAAGTGCCACATTAGTAACTCTAATGACGGAAGATTACACAATGGACCAACTTGCCGAACTGTCATTAGAAGAGTTTGCGAACCTAATTCAAAAACTAGGGAAGTATCGTTTTAAAAATCCCGAAGGAATTGCAAAGGCAATTTCTAAAGCCATACGTAGTTCCTACCGGTTAGGAAAAGTCCATCAGGACTCTGTAGATATTGTTTTGGGTGTTCTAGCCAAAGAAATTCGTAGTCTTGAAAAGTTAATTAAAGACTTAGACAAAGCCATTGACGATTTAGTCGTTGTGCTACCTGAATATCAATGTTTAACCAGTATTCCAGGAATCGGTCCTGTTTATGCTGCGGGTATACTCGCTGAAATTGGCCCTATCAATCGCTTTTCAGATGAAAGCAAATTGGCTAAATATGCCGGTTTATATTGGCGACAGAACCAATCAGGTAACTCTGAGTATGAAAATACTCCTATGGCCAAACGAGGCAATCGTTATCTCCGTTATTATCTAGTTGAAGCCACCAACTCCGTAAGGAGATACGAGCCTGAGTACCATGCGTATTATAAGAAAAAATACGCTGAAACACCCAAGCATAAACACAAACGAGCCATCGTACTAACCGCAAGAAAATTTACGCGTCTGGTGGATACGCTACTACGTAACCATCAACTCTATATGCCACCAAGGAGCGTGATAGATAAATAACAGTATGTTATTGACGCTAATCCTTGGAAGTACCCGAAAAAATTTTTAATTTTGGTCGGGTTTAGTTCAGTGCGCTTCAAAAATTAACTACCTTTAAAAATCTTTTGAAAAATTATCTTGACTTATTACCACTAGACTTTCCTAAATCTTCTGCTTCTATCATACACTTTTTCAGGTTGTTTCTTGGCTTTTCTTAACATCTCCCTAGTTTTTTCCTCCGCAACTAAAAAAACAATGAAACTCCTATCATTACGATAGCTTTTTACACTTTTTTTCGGCTAAAATGGCTTATAACGTTTTGTGTTAGGAAATTATTCGGATTTCTTGGAAATAGAACACTTTCTAAGACTGTTTTTATGGTAGAATAAGCGCAGTTGCCAGTTCAGCTTTTTACTTGAAATTGACTGGAATGCGCATGATATTGAACTCATTTTTCGCTTTTTGAAAAATGGTTACTTTAATATGAATAAAGATGCCAGTTCAACTTTTCGCAGTTTACTCTGTTTGGCGTTCATTTTAGTTATTAAATCAGTATATTTTGGACACACTTAGTTGAATGGTATACGGCATGAAAATAGGATTCATTTTTCGCCTTTTGAAAAATGATTACTTTAATATGAATAAGGAGGTTCTTATGAACGAAAGAGGGAACTATTTCCGGATCGCCCGCGACCAGTGGCAAGATTTCTACACACCGGGAAACACACCGTTGACACAAGCAGAGCTTGACAATATCAAAAGCTTGAATGACCAAATCTCGATGAAGGATGTGGCCGATGTTTATGTACCCTTATGTCACCTGATCCATCTTTATATGAAGGATTTTGAGTCGCTCACGTTAAGCAAAGGGTTGTTTCTGCACCGTTATGTGAAGATGCCGCCGTTTATCATCGGAATCGCTGGAAGTGTTGCCGTCGGAAAAAGTACCACCGCTCGTTTATTACAGACCTTATTAGACCGCCTTTTCAAACATCAAACGGTCCAATTAATCACCACTGACGGCTTTTTATATCCAAACGCTGTCTTAGAAGAACGCGGGATCATGGATCGCAAAGGCTTTCCCGAAAGCTATGACATGGAGAACCTGATTGACGTCTTGAACGAAGTAAAATCAGGCAAAGAAAATATTCCCATCCCAAAATATTCCCATGATGTCTACGATATCGTGGATGGCGAATACGAGCTGATCGATTCGCCGGATATTTTAATCGTCGAAGGAATCAATACCTTGCAGCTGCCAGCCAATCAGCAAATCTATGTCAGTGACTTTTTCGACCTGTCGATCTACGTCGATGCTGATCCGAAAATGGTCGAGCGTTGGTATATCGAACGGTTCGAATCCTTGCTGGACACCGCCTTTAAAGATCCGGATAACTACTATTATGACTACGCAATCGGTGATCGCAAAGAAGCGCTTGCCATGGCGGAGGATGTCTGGAAAAATGTCAACTTGAAGAATTTGGAAGAGTATATCTTGCCAACAAGAGGCCGAGCTGATATTATCTTGCACAAGGCAAAGCATCATATCATTGATGAAATCTATTTGCGTAAATACTAGCTTATAAAGAAAGCTTGCTTTCTTTTATAATAAAACTTGAAAAGGGGTAATAATTGTGACAAACGTTTCTGCCGAAATGACAAACGTAGAAAAAATCATCGTACTCGACTACGGTAGTCAGTACAACCAATTAATCACTCGTCGTATCCGTGAATTCGGTGTTTTCTCAGAGCTTTTGAGCCACCGCATCACTGCTGAAGAAGTCAAAGCCATGAATCCAAAAGGGATCATCTTATCAGGTGGCCCAAATAGTGTTTATGACGAAGGAGCCTTCTCCCTTGATCAAAAAATCTTTGAATTAGGGATTCCAATTTTAGGAATCTGTTACGGCATGCAGCTGATCACATATAACCTAGGCGGAAAAGTTGAACCCGCTAAAAACCGTGAATACGGGCAAGCAACGTTAGAAATTGTTTCTGATAATGCCGTCCTATTCGCTGATACACCAAAAGAACAAACCGTTTGGATGAGCCACGGCGACTTAGTAACTCAAGTACCAGAAGGCTTTGAAAAAATCGGCACCAGCAAAGACTGCCCAATCGCAGCAATCCAAGATACAAACCGTAACTTCTTCGGCATCCAATTCCACGCAGAAGTACGTCATTCAGAATACGGCAATGAACTATTACGTCACTTTGCCCTAGATGTTTGCCAATGTAAAGGTGATTGGACGATGGATAACTTCATCGACATGCAGGTCGCAAAAATCCGCGAACAAGTCGGCGACAAAAAAGTCCTACTTGGCCTATCAGGCGGTGTGGACTCATCTGTCGTAGGGGTGCTTTTACAAAAAGCTATCGGTGACCAATTAACATCAATCTTCGTAGACCACGGTCTATTACGTAAAAACGAAGGCGAACAAGTCATGGAAGCACTTGGCGGAAAATTCGGCTTGAACATTATCAAGGTCGATGCTAAAGAGCGTTTCCTGGATAAATTAGCTGGCGTTTCTGATCCAGAGAAAAAACGCAAAATCATCGGAAACGAATTCGTTTACCTATTCGACGACGAAGCAACCAAACTTGCCGGTCAAGAAGGCATTTCCTTCTTAGCCCAGGGAACACTTTATACAGACGTCATCGAATCTGGTACCGAAACAGCACAAACAATCAAATCTCACCATAATGTCGGTGGATTACCAGAAGATATGCAGTTCGAATTGATCGAACCATTAAATACCTTATTCAAAGACGAAGTACGGGAATTAGGAACACAGCTTGGTATGCCTGACTCAATCGTTTGGCGCCAACCATTCCCAGGGCCAGGTCTTGGTATCCGTGTCCTTGGTGAAATCACTGAAGAAAAACTAGAAATCGTCCGCGAATCAGATGCAATCCTACGTGAAGAAATCGCCAACGCCGGCCTTGACCGCGACATCTGGCAATATTTCACTGTCTTACCAGGCATCCGCTCAGTCGGTGTTATGGGCGACGGCCGTACCTACGACTACACAGTCGGTATCCGCGCGGTTACCTCAATCGACGGTATGACCGCAGACTTCGCGCGTATCCCATGGGATGTCTTGCAAAAAATTTCTGTTCGGATCGTGAATGAAGTGGCTCATGTCAATCGGATTGTGTATGATATTACGTCTAAGCCACCAGCTACTGTGGAGTGGGAATAATTATAATAACCGTGAACCCCTTGATATCAGAGGGTTTCATGGTTGTTTTTTGTTTTGTACAACCATTTTGCAACCAATTCATCCTAGTTAAATTACTTTTTTCCTTCATATTGCTTCACTAATAAAATACCGCAAAAAAAAAGACTTATTCAAATTGTAAATCTAATTAAAATAAGTCTTTGTTATTATATATTAATTTTCCAGTTACTCATTTTCTTCATTATCAAAATTATCTTCTAAATCATCGTCAAAATTAAAAATGAACTTTCCAGATTTACTATCATAAGACATTCTATTTGAATGATCATCTTTATCCCAAAGTTCCATTTGCTTATAATCTTTCAGTTCAGATTCGGTTAATTTATTTAATAAATACATTTTATAAAATTCCTCTTTGTTTCTGTCATGAATTCTGTCATGCTTCATCATATTGATATATTTTCTTAATTCTTTTCGTTCAATATCTTCGATAGCAGAATTGTATAAATTGTCTATATGATTCTTTTCCTTTTTAAATAAATATCCATCATCAGAAATTCCAAATTCGTACTCATTATTTTCTATACTTTTTTTCAGTAGCTTAATTCGTTCTTCCTCTATTTGATCATGAGGAATTTTCACTCTATACATTTTTTCGGAAGACTTTTTCAACTTACTCATCTCTACATCACTTAAGTCATTCACTAATTGGACAAATCTCAAATTATTTAAAATATGAAGTTCTTTATTGGACTCCATATATAATTCATTCATTAAATGGATGTTAGGTCCAACTGTTAAGTCATCAACTTTGTACAACAAATCTCTTTTCTGTTTAGCTTTCCCGTCATTTGTAATAAAAACAACTTTTTTCCCCATTTTCGTATATTCTTTTGAATACTCAATAATATCTTTCCATATTATAAGATCACCATATTTCCTACAATATTTTATATCACCATACATTCTAAGTGAATCGATTTCGTCTTCTTTTGAAGAGTCATTAAATCCAGGGGGAATATTTTGCTTGTATCTCTCCTCTCCCTCCTTCTCTATTTCATCTATCCACTTTTGACTATATTTATTACCTACTTTATTTTCAATTACAGAAATAAGTCTTTCATATAATTCGTTTTCTTCCTCCGTAATCATCGAAGATACCTTACTATCTATTACTTTTTTTAATTCAGCTAAGTAATCTTCTGTCATTGTTAGTAGCTCATTAGTAAAAATTTCTTTTTCCTCTTTATCTACTAAATCAATTTCATCAATTTTTTTATTTATATTTACAACTGATTGCTCTATCTCATTTTTATACTTCCTAATCTTTTTAATTTTTCCTTTTTTCAAACTACTCTTTTTAAAATTAAACTCCAGAGCCACTAAATAAGGTATATAAATATTTTCTTTTACTTTTTCTAACGCTTCTATGTATTTTTTTGAAACAGTTGTAGGCAATTGAATTATATCCAAAAGATAATTTGTATCTAGTACTAATAAATTCTCACTTTCACTGCTCAAATCTTTCATATCTAATTTAGATTGATAAAACTCCGGAAAAAGCTCTTTTAAATTTGCCATTAATTATCCCTCTTATTAACAATAATATTATATCTTGAATATTCTTTCTACAATAACATTGTAACATATTTATTAATATGAAATAGAACACAATAGTTTTGAAATGGGTATTCTAACTTAAAAAATTTGAAACCAATAGAGCCGACTTAAAAAGCTAAATCATCATCGCTAAAACTTGTTTTTACTACATCCACTGTTCTCAATCTGGTTCTTAAGTTTTCTAATACTATTTTTTTCTTTTGCTTACTACTATTTAAGAGTAATTCATCAATTTTTTTAACCTCAAACACGCTTACAGTTGAATTCCCTATCATCCGACAACCGATTAAGGGAATTTTTTCAATTGACAACTAATCATCACTTCCTAAATGAAATCCTTTCGTTCATCAACATAAGGAAGATATCACAAACACTATACCCAAATCCGACAAATGCTATAGTCAGCATGGCTTTACCCTCTTTTTTTCGTTATTTGATAAACGAATAGTATCATGATAACACTAGATAAAACATAGCATCCCCTTGTTTTGACAGCGTATTGTACAGAACATAAAAAAATATGAAATTGAATTTCGTAACAACATATGGATATTTAGTTATTTTACATTCTAAATTTCAACTGTCCACAATTTTTATTTCTAAAAAATCGTACCATTTCATTACGACTTACTAAATCATCAAACGGATATGCTCCACTTAATAATCTTACAGTAACAGATGTTCAACAATTTCGGACATGATTATTCTCCTCAAAAGGTGCTGGTTATTCACATGCTTATGCCCGCCTTGTCTTTGACATGTTTAGGAAGCGTTTGGCGGTCGCAACTAGAGATTGCTGAGTTTTTTCAAATAACCAAAAATAATATCAGTTTACACATCAAAAATATTTTTGCCGACAAAGAGTTAGATGAAAATCCAACTGTTAAAGATTACTTAACAGTTCAAAAAGAAGGTGAACGCGATATTCAGAGATCAGCTCGTGTGTATAATCTAGATATGATCCTAGCGATTGGTTAAATGAACATTTTTTTAAGGTCAAGAGCCTCGCTCCTATTTCATATTAATAATGAGGGATTTCTATTTAAAAGGAAGTACAAGAAATGAAATTCTTATTGAATTAGCTTAATGAAAGAACCTTGGCATCAAAAAATGATGATCGACATATCAAAAGAAATCAAGTGAACTCATCTGCTATCCCATGCTATACTAAACCTAGTACCCGAAAGGAGCATTACAATGGGAGTAATTATTATTA
Organism: Enterococcus sp. DIV0187; assembly: GCF_051713785.1. Taxonomy (NCBI): domain Bacteria; kingdom Bacillati; phylum Bacillota; class Bacilli; order Lactobacillales; family Enterococcaceae; genus Enterococcus; species Enterococcus sp. DIV0187. The sequence continues at coordinate 3,066,640 of NZ_JBIOQO010000001.1, read as the reverse complement.
AAGCCTAGCAAAAGCTTGGCAGGAATGCTTGAAGAGCTTTTGCTGAATCCTAAATTTTATATTATTAGGAGGCTAAAAGATGGCTTATCAAAATGCATTCGAACTTCTACCAGAGGAGATCGTAAAAGAGATCCAAAAATATGTGAATGGTACAATCCTTTATATACCAAAGAAAACAAAGGATCGCTTGCCTTGGGGCAGCAAGACTGCTAGTAAAGAACTGCTCAGACGAAGAAACCAACAAATCTATCAGGATTATCAGATGGGAAAAAGTACTCGCGAGCTCGCTGGCAGCTATTATTTGGATATCAAAAGTATTCAACGGATCATTCGCACAATGAAAAAACAATGTTAAGAAAGAGCTGTCTTTGGCTCTTTCTTTTTTTATACACAAGGATGCTCCTCCGTCTGCGAATCTCTCCTTTATTCTAAAGATAGTACGAATGAAAGGATTTGGTTCACATGCGGATGAAATTACTTGCTGACTGCTAACTACGTTTTTTGCTGAAAGGAGGAGCATTCATGACACAGCCTAAGGCGAAGCTGGAGGATTTTCTGCATCAGAAGAAAAAGAAAGCCTTCGAGCACTCGCAGCAACAATCTAAAAATAAAGTGAAGGCCAAACAAAACGCCCAGCCGGTCCAAAATAGACGCGGTCGTCCATTATCGAAATAATTGACGCGAAGCCCTCATTGAAAATGACCACATAAAAGAATAAGAACCTAAACACCGAATTAGATCCAGTGTTTAGGTTCTTATTTCTCGTTTAGTTTGATTAATTTTTCATCCAAAAAAGATCATTAACTCAATAACTACAAGTAACCCGATCAACAGCGCTAACCCCAACGGATGATAAGGATTGATCGCCCAGCCGACGCCAAATGATTTTGGAATGATTATCGGGGCGTATCTTCCGCTGACTTTATCGTCTTTGGGAATAATTAGAAAGAAGCGCAGGATCGTAAAAAGAAACACGATTCCTACAATTAGCATCGGCAATATCCTTTGATTCGCAAGCTCCGGTATCCGGCTCATTATAAAAGCAAAAAGCACCGTCAGCAGCAATATCACCACAAAGGCTGCGTCAAAAATTTTTCTTCGCTTGGTTCGTTTGATGAGCTCTGCGTCTTTCTTCATTTTATCCATTAATTGTTCATCACCTTTCAACAATTCGTCTAAGGAGATTTGGTAGTAATCACTAATTGAAATGATCATGGGAATGTCTGGAAAATTCCGTCCGACTTCCCAATTGGAGATTGTCTGTCGTGAGACGTGCAGATGATCTGCCACCTCCTGTTGAGTCAATCCCATTGACTGCCGTTGTTTTTTTAATTTTTCGCCTAGCAATACTTCATCCCCCTAAATCAAAATTACCTGTTGATAAGACAACTTACAAGCAAGATACCAAAGCACTCTGAAAAAGACAAGCTCGAATGACAAGCATCGTGATTATATCAATGTTTCCAGCTATTCAAATGATCGAATCCTTTCATAAGAATTATATCGTTAAAGGCAATCAAAGCACACCCATAATTCGAAACCTAGACAAAAAAGTGGTCGCAAATGTCTCTGCAACCACTCCACTTTATTGTTTTTTTCAAATCAGCTTTCCGCTCTTCGTTGATCGTTCTTCTGATTCTATTTTTCAAACTTCATGATAATACCGTTTGGATCGACGACGGTCAAACTGCCGCTTTCGTCTTTGGAATAATCGATCTGATTTTTCCAATGCTCTTCCAAACGATTCAACTCTGCTTGATCAGGTACGACGAAGCTAAAATAATCCAAGCCTAAATCCTGTTCAGACATGGCAGGAATATTTTTTCCTAACCAGATGTTGGACCCGATATGGTGATGATAATCCCCTGTCGCAAAGAATTTGGCTTGATTGCCAAAATTATTCTTCAAGGATAGCCCTAAAACTTCTGTATAAAATTTTTCCGTCTGTATCAGATCCGCTACTTTTAAATGCACATGACCAACCGTCGTTCCTGCTGGAAATCCTCCCCCTGCGCCATCGCTCGCAGCAATAACCGCTTCGGCATCCATCTCAAGAGTCACGCCAACGATCTCACCATCGGCACGAATATCCCATTCACTTTGCGGCTTGTCACGGTAGACTTCGATTCCATTACCTTCGGGATCATTTAAATAAATGGCTTCGCTATAGCCGTGATCACTAGCACCAATCAAAGGCGCCTCGATCGTCAAATAGTGACGCAGCGCATTTCCTAAATCTTTTCGAGTCGGTAATAAAAAAGCTACATGATATAAACCGGTTTTTGGTGTCAAAGGCAGCGGCTCTTGCACCTTATGTAATTCTAGTAGTACCGTATTATCAACACCTAAAGTACTTTGAATTGCGCTTTGTTCTAAGACCTGCAGCCCAATCACTTCTTGGTAAAAACGGGTCATTTTTTCTAAATTTGCTACTTTCAATGCCACGCGGCCCATGTGTGCGGTGGCACTTAATTGAAATGTGGGAATAATCACTGTCATGGTTAAAACCTCCTGTAAGGAACAACGCCAGCGAGTGTCGTTATTCGTTTCTTGAGATTACCTTAACATCTTACTAATAGTAAGTAAAATCCTATGCTTAACTTCCCCTCAATATTAACTAGAGCATTCGTAAAAAGGCAGACGGTCTTCTATAATAAACTAAAAGAAACAAACTTAGACAAGTTTCGAGGTATTTTAGCGGAATGATATACAACATAAAAGGAGCAAGAAAACATGGCGGACTCAACGGAACAAAACTACCTGCGGTTAATTAATAAAACTGAAGACTACATCGAACAGCATCTCGCGGAGCCAATCTCATTGAGTGATCTAGCCAAAAACGCGTATTTTTCAGAATTTTATTTCCATCGAATGTTTAAAAAATATTCATCGGAGACATTGAAGGAATTTGTGACTAGATTTAAGCTAGAACGTGCGGCTATTTTTCTATGTATTGCTTCTTCTATTTCATTAACCGACATTGCCTTAAGCTACGGTTATAACGATGCGAGTTCCTTCAGCAGAGCCTTCAAAAAACATTTTGGCGTCAGCCCTTCCAGCTATCGGAAACAGCAAGAAATGACAAGAGCTTCTGATAGAAACATGGAATAATGAAGTTATTCGAAAGGGAGGACATGAAAATGATCGAACCAAAAAGCATTACCATAGAAAATTTAGAGGACTTGACCTTCATCTACATTCGTTTCAGAGGAAGCTATGCCGCCTTTAGAAAACAGAGCCGAAAAATGTTCAACGAACTATTTGAGTTTGCGACAAAGAATGAACTCATTGTTGAAAATGAGACCAAGGTATTAACCATTTACGATGACAATCCATTTATTACTGAAGCGAAAAATTTACGTACAAGCGTTGCCATGACGATTCTAAATGATCGGCCCCTTCAGGAAACCGGCAATATTTGTTTATCAAGTATTTCAGGAAAATTCGGTGTTGGACATTTTGAACTATCCACGAAGGAATATGGGGATGCGTGGCAGTATATGTATCAAGAATGGCTGTTTAAGGATGAACGAAAAGTTCGCGATGCCGTTCCGTTTGAATTGTACGTAACTGAACCGCCCAGAAAATCGAAGGATAAAAGTTTGACGGATATTTATATTCCGATAAATTGAAAAATAGAAAAAACGAGGTTGTTTAGATTTTCTATGAGGAAAAAGCAGGACCAAGTGCTCAGATAGTCATTCTGAGCGCTTAGTTATTTCGTTGATAGTTCACGCTACTGGATACATAAGAATTCATAGAATTCACTTGTTACTTGATATCCTTTGCCCCACATTGTTTGAATGATTGTTTCTGGAATATTTCTAATCTGTAATTTCTTTCGGATTTTCTTTATTAACACGGATAAAGAAGATAACTTAGATTGCGTTGTTCCTCCTTGCCACAAATGTTCGCAGATCTCATCCCGAGAAGCAATTTTCCCTTCTGTAAAATAAAGGTATTTAAGTAACTTATGCTCCATTGCTGATAGATTCAATTCTGAAATTGTTCGTTTTATTTTTACGTGATTTGTCTCGTTTAATGGAGATAACTGGTTCATTTGATTGAATGTCTTATTGGCTAAGTATTTCTTGGTAATGACTTCTCTAATCACTTCCAACGAATGAGATGTAATTAGCCCATCCACTTCATGATTCATCCAGAACTCTTCAACTTCTAGGGTTTGTTCTGTATCAAATTTTCGTAAAATCGGGCGCTTCATTTTTTTCAAATTCTCTAAAGTTTCCATAGCCTCTTGATCTGATAACGTATTGCTTAATATAACTAAATCAAAATTGCTTATCCGTGTTCCTTTTTTTAACAACGTCAGTAAGTGAGCAGAACAATAGACTTCATGGCTCAAGATTTGAAGTCTATGTTGAATATCGTATTCAGCTAATATGTTTTTGGTTAAAATTAGAATTTGCATTCCTTTATTTCTCTCCTTCTATAGTTACTTAACAAAGCTACTTTATTAATCAAAACTTCTTCTTTTTTTGATGAGGATGTTAACGAAATTAAACCAATCAATCGCGCGTGGCGGCTCCAGCCAATAGATAACTAACGTGCTATTCAATTTACTATTGTCTAAATTATTGGAATCTGTTAGCAGCACATCAGTATTTTTCATTAACGTCGGTTGAAAATCGAGGTTCAAGTGGCTGCAAATATTTTTAATGCTCCTTTTTATGAAAAGGTTGTATTCTTCACCAAAAGAGAAATCAATCGTGATATTGATGGCACTCTGAAGCATTTCCGGTGACAAACAATTCACGAGCATTAATAGATAGTGATAGTATAAATAGACTGCATGCTCTTGAACAAATAGGTTCTTTGTTTTCTTTTGAGTAGCAATAAAGCTCCGGCAAAAATCAAAAACAACTTGATAATTTTCTTGAAAATATGACAAATCAAAAATATTTTCAAAAAGCAGGACCTTTCCACTGAATATCGCGTTGAAATGAATTCGGGCCATTCTATTCGTGATTTCCTTTTTTAAAGAAGAAGTATAAATTTGTGGAAAGGACTGAAATAGCTTTTCTATAAAAAGCTCAATGAGATCACTTTGTATTTCTTCATTTACTAATTCTTCCGCCGCCTGCTCAGGCAAAGCTTCATTCAATATCAAAATTCCTATGAACTCATTCAGCTCATTTTCTTGACAGAGTTTTTTTATTCCGTTCGCAAGTAAAAGCTGTTTTAATTCTTTAAACGTTTCTGATTTCATCAGCTTCTCTTTTATTCTTCTAGATAATTTTCTAGTACTTTTATCCGACGAAAGAGCAATTAGCACATAATTAATGATTCTATTTTTATGTGAAGGGCGCATTGGTTTATAGTTTCTTTCAATAATGTCTACAATGTGGGTCGCTCTTATGAGCATTTGTTCGCTAAATAGTGACCCGGCAAGATCCGTCCGATGCAAAAGATTTACACCTAGCAGTCGAACCGTGCGTTCGTTACCAGCGATCGAGTAACTGCCCTTCTTTTTTACTAATTCCAAATCTAGTGGTTTTAGCGATTCTTGTACTTTGTCTAACCACTTGTAGACAATCGAGTTGCTGGTGAAATGGGTACTCGCAAATTCAGGTGCCGAATCAAATTTTCCCATTAAAATCTGTAAGAGCATCTTTACCCCTATAGATTTTTGAAGGTACTTTTTTAGAAAAAAATTGGATGTCACACCGCCCAATTCCTCTATAGAAATAATGCTATCGTCTTCAGTAATTTTGAATTCTTCTGTAATCCCAAATTCACAGCAATCTTCTTGAAGTCTATCAATCGTTACTCGCAATAAATATTCTGACAATTTGAACTCGTCTTTGATGAAAGATTTTGACTTTGATAAAAATGGGTCCATCTCCAATAATTTAATTAGGTGGTATTTTCTAAGGTCTTTCTTTTCAATCAATTGTTCAATCACTCTTAATTGCTCCTCCAAATAATAAAACAGCCAGTTGCATCCCCACTTAAAAGGGTCCTTTTTGTCCAAATAGTACAGTTCCCGATAACATATAAGCCATTTGGCTCAGCGTCCCTATATTTTCTTTTCCATCACCACTAGGAACAGGAAATTTATTGATTGGATAATCAAAAAAATGGTCATTCGTAGCTAATATTCCTTTTCTTTTTGGGATAACCACGGCTGAATCACTCTCTTTTGCTTTTTCAAGCATCGTGCCTACAGGTTTATTTTTTCTAGCTTTTCTTTCTTCCCTCTTAACTTTTTCAGGAACAATCTCTTCGGCCGGTTTTTGCGAGTTAAAAATTGGATTGCTGACTGCTTCAGAAATACTGCCTATTGAAAAAGACATTGCTACTAATGAACTGAATAGTACTGGTATGTAATATTTTTTCATCTCAATCCTTCTTTCTGCCTGTCATCATCCAAATAAACCAAGAGAAAAGAATCAATAAAAATATCAACCCAATACTAGAAAGAATTAATTGATTTGAGGGCACTTTTGGCTTGCCTAGATATCGCTTGTTCATCGTTTTATCGCTTTGATTAATAGAATTCTTTGCATTGACTAAACAAGCCTTCACACAAATTCGATTGCTCGTTGCATTTGTACTGTCGCAAGTAAGTAGTGTTAGTTCAGGTTTCTTCGTTTCCTGCATAACCTGAATATCTCGTTCATCAATTACTTTTTTCTCTACTATTTTGTACTCATAGTTTTTCCCCAGATAATGCAAGAATACGGAGTCCTCTACTTTCACCTGATTCAACGAACCAAACAAAAAATTTTGACTGCCAACATAGTGCCCTAAAATGACTAAATTATTTTTGGATGGCTCTCGTTCAGGGAATATGGTACCCGCACCGATTAAGAGCTCTTCGTTTTTTAGACCTGAAAAAACTGGTAAAAAAATATCAGCAGCGGGTACCTCAATAGTTCCTATGCCAGTAGTTTTTGGGACCTTCGCTGCTAAAAAACTGGACAGTTGCAAAGGCTGAATCTCTTCGACTACTGGTTGTGGGGTATTGGCTAAATTTGAAGTGATCGTTATCTCTGTGTTCTGATGATAAAGAAGCAACCACTCTTTGATCTTGTCTACTCCCATCAAAGCAATAGCAACCAGCAATGCTCCTATCAACATAGTTCTGAGAACTAGTCTATTCATCCGTTTTTTTCTTATCCTTTCTGCGAATCAATAGCAATATCGTGAGGATAAGCAGTAAAATAATCGCTCCTAATAGGTAATAAAGCCATGTATAGTTCGGAGCAGCGTCTAAGACATCAACATCTTTTTTATTGTAGGTTTGTGCAGCTTTTTGAGTAATGGTGAATTTCTTTTCAAATTCCCATTTCTGTTGATAATTCTGTGGTTTTCCTTCGTTGTCCTTCCCGAAAGTAAATTCCCCATTTTTATCTTTTATTCCGTAAGCAGTTCCTTTATAAAGGTATTCACCAGCTTCTAGTTCTTCTCCCTGTAAAGGAATGTTGTACCAGAATCCAGAATTTGGTGCCATCTGCATATTTTCTGTTTTCTCTGAATAAACTTTTTTTCCATCTTTTTCCTTATAGATTGCCGCATCAATGGCTAAATTGTTTATGTAAAACGGCTTATCATTGCTGAAGTATCCACGAATAACATTCCTAACATTCCGTTGATTGGCTTCGGCCTTTTGTAGGGTCAATTCTCCTGTTCCAGAGATTCCCTCTGATTGTCGCATCAATACAGCCACTGCAAAATTAAATTTATTTTTGATGGCCATGCCTTCGGAATCCTTTTTCTCTTTTTCATCGCTATCAACTTCTTGGAATGAAATTCCTCCGGCAATAATCCCAGGAAATTCTTCTTGAGGCATTTTTACAGTAAAGGAATAGCGTTCTTTTGATTTAGGTGCTAAGGTGACTACTTTCTTATAGTCGACTAATTTTTCGAGATCATGCTTTTGTGAGGCATGTAGTGGTAAATCATTAGGCGAATATTCTACTACCCCATTATCATTCGTCTTGGCGCTAGTCATTCCAACGTTTATTTTTACTTCTTTATCGGTAGCATTTGATAGATCAACTTCTAGTTTTTGTGTTCCTCCCGGTTCAAGAAGAATATCGTAGTAACCCAATTGCCCTTTTCGTTGGCTCTCCGGCAAAATCGGATCGACATTAAACGAAAACTCAGAAGCTTGAGCAGCTCTTAACGGGAAGAAAATACTTAACGTAACTAAAATAAGTGATAGTACACTATATTTTTTCATGAGACTTCCTTTCAAATTCAAAAATAATATTTTTAGGCTTTACTGCCAGGGCGCGCTAACAAGTATCCACTGAAAATTGGTTGTATAGTTGGTGTCATATTTGATTGTTCGACCTGGAACAGATAAGTGAATACTTTTTTCTCCTTCTTCAGCATCTTTCCCCCAAACAAATTGAAATGAACCTTCACCAGTACCTTCTTTGGCCTGCATCACATTTACAGACTCATTGGGAAAGAGCACAAAACGCTCTTTCCCATCAGGCAATTCTGAAGTTGAATTTGTGACAGCTCTTCCATGTTCAAATGAAATACTTGCACCATCTAAGATACGGCCTTCAGAATCTGAAAATTGATTTTCTTGCTTCAGCTCTAAATTCCAACCAGTATAAGTTTGTCGGTTATCAGTAATTTGGATGAAATTGGGCCCTTTTTCCAATTTACCTGTTGCTTTCACACGAAAAGGCTGTAAAAATGCGAAATATTCTTTGTCGATTGTTTGAATTGATTGCTGTCCAAAATAAAACTCGGAAACATAATCAATTTGTAGCTTTCTCGGCTGATTCTTTGTGTAGAAAAAACGAATATCGCCTTTACTAGTGGTTTGCCCATTGACCTCCAGGGAATAAGCAAATACTAGACACAAACAAACAATCCACAAGATTTTTTTCACAGATTCTCCTCCTTATTCGTTTTAATGAATTAATTTTTCACGGAAAAATTAGTTCTATTCGAATGCCGTATATCATTCAACTAAAGTATTCAGTCCATTTATGAAACATTTTTGCCTATTACTTCTCTAGCCATATCTCCTGCTAAAAGTTGAACTGACATCCTTATTCGTTTTAATGAATTAATTTTTCATGGAAAAATTAGTTCTATTCGAATGCCGTATATCATTCAACTAAAGTATTCAGTCCATTTATGAAACATTTTTGCCTGATACTTCTCTAGCTATATCTCCTGCTAAAAGTTGAACTGACATCCTTATTCGTTTTAATGAATTAATTTTTCACGGAAAAATTAGTTCTATTCGAATGCCGTATATCATTCAACTAAAGTATTCAGTCCATTTATGAAACATTTTTGCCTAATACTTCTCTAGCTATATCTCCTGCTAAAAGTTGAACTGACTCTAATAAAGATGTGTAAATTTGAATCAAATTCTCTTATTATCGTCGACATACGATTCCACTAACGTATTAAAAATACGTAGTGGAACTCGCAACTGACATCCTTATTCGTTTTAATGACAAGTATTAATCAATCGGGCTGCTTGTTAATGTCCAAACCAAATTTGTCGAATAGTTAACAGCTTCTTTTGGTGTTTTTCCAGGCAGAGAAAGTTCCACCGACTTGATTACAGGTATTTCTTTCACTTTATCTTCTTGATCTTTCTCTTCTACCCATTCGACAGTTCCCCAGCGGTTTACCCATGTACCAATCCCAGCGTTTTCGCTCGCCTGCATGACTACATTTGAACGATTATCGCCTTCTAAATAAATTTGAGGATTAAGCACTGGAGCCGGACTATCAGATACACTAGCGCTTTCCGGATTTTTCAAAGTGATTCTTGCACCCGTTAACGTGTGATACTTCGCTGCCTTCTCCGCATGAAACTGATTGGTTTGTCTGACTAATAATTGCCAGCCAGTATACTCACCTCTCGTATCTGTCACCTGCACATAATTTGGGCTTAAATATTCCGTGTCAACGTAACGTTGCGCTCTAGCGTAATATGTTCGATCTTTATTCGTGATTTCTTGCTCACCAAAGTCTAAGCTGGAAACGAAATCGACTGATAGCGGCCCGGGCGTTCCTTGCTTTGGACCATTGGGATTAGTTGGATCAATTGGACGTATCGGCTTATTCGGGTCGGGATCATTTGGATCAACGGGTGGTGTAATTTCATTCCCTGATGTAAAGCCTACATCACCCTCACTTGGATAAAATTGTTCTTGCGCATGTGCAGCTGTTTGAGTTGAGGCAAAAATCGATAAACTTGCTGCGGTAATGATAAACTTTGTTACTGCTCTCATATTTTGCCTCCTATTAAATTAAGGTTTTGCCACTAATTTCCAAGTTAGGCTAGTCGTGTATTTCCCAACTTCTGCATTGGCAGTCCCTGGTACTGTTAAGCTAACCGCATCGGCTGCATCCGTTGCATTTTCGCCAAAATGGAAAGCCCAAGTTCCTTTACCTTGTCCTGCAGCGGCAGAGGCAATACTATGCTCATCACCAGGATTTAGATCTACTTTAGTGGAAGTTGTAGGAGCAGCAGATCCGCTGATACTTTTAGCTTTGATCTTATTCAACGTCATAGCTGCACCTGTTAAATCAGTCGTTCCTTTTTTAAATTGTGATTCTTGTTTAACGGTTAAGTCCCAACCTGTATAAAGACCAGTTTTATCCGTTACTTGCACATAGTTAGGGCCATCAGCAGGGGTTCCATTTTTGTACTTTTGCAATGCGGCATTATAAGTATGTGTTTGAGTTGAGATTTTTTGTGTACCAAAGTCAAAGCTTGATGCATAGTCAATTGACAATGGTCCAGGGGTACCAGGCTCTGGGCCATTTGGATCAGTTGGATCAACGGGATCAACCGGCTTGTTTGGATCTGGATCAACTGGATCAACTGGGGGAGTTGGAGTATCGTCCTTTTCAAAATTCACGACGCCATTTGATGAATACGTAGCTGCATCCACTGATAGACTGCCTAATACAGCTGAGCTTAATAAAAGTCCTGTTAATAAAATAGTAATTTTTTTCATGTTTTCCTCCTGAGGTTTCAACTTTTTTTTGTATGATATTTGCGTGTCCTACTTAGCTTTCATTCTGGATTAAGGATTACTAGTAGGAGCTTTTTCCAATGTCCAAGTCATGGTTGTTTGGTACGTTGTTTTTTCAGCTAAGGCTGTTTTTGGCACATGTAAATTTGCATTATGATTAAAGGTCCATTGACCTCTTCCTTCATTTTTAGCAGCTTGCACGATTATTTGATCTTGATTGAAATTCGCAAATTTGATTGTTGGATTGATTTTAGAAGGTGCTGTCACACCTGTTACTCCAACTGGGGTTCCTACGTCAGTCAATGATAAAGTTGCCCCTGACAAATCTTTCCCATTTCCCCCATTTCCTTTAAATTGGGCATTTTGCTTAACTGACAAACTCCAGCCTGAATAAATACCCGTTAGGTCTACGACTGAAAATGTATGTCCAGTGCTCTTATAATCTTGATCAGTCAAACTAATTGATTTTTGCCCAAAATCTAACTTGGATACATGATCAATGTAAAGATCATCTCCATTAGATCCGGCTCCTTGAATAAATTCGATTTTTCCAGTTGCTTCTTCAGCATTTGCTGAAATAGCACCTGTAGAGATAGACCCTAAGATTAGTGCCAATACCAATAATTTTGTTTTCTTCATGCTTGCACTCCTTTTTTTCGTTCTTTTACTATCATGCATCCGATCATTCCTAAAATCAGTGTGCCGAAAATTTTAGCTCTTACATAGCTAGAATCCCCTAATTGTGGAATAGTATCGGGTAAAGAAGACGTGCTTGCTCCACGATCAACATAGTCGTTCCCATTACCAGATGTCCCTGGTAATTCTTTTTTGTCTTTCGGATTAGCTGATTCTTCCTCAAACTTATATTCTCCATATAACGTTACACTGCCATTACTGCTATATTCTTGTTTTTCTTCTGCATAAGCACCTAGGCTTGTTGAATGAAAGAAAAAAGAAATCATTAAGCAACTGATCAATAGCCATTTAGGTTTTTTCTTAACTTGCATCTCTCAAACCTCCAGTCTATGGTGCTAAAGCATACGTCCAGGTTAGCTCACCTGTATAGACGCCTTTGTATTGCTTACTAAACGGTATTTTCATCATCAAGCCCTTAGTGTCTGTCCAACTGCTGCTGATATTCAAAATAGTATCAGTCGTAAATGTATCCGATTCAACAACTGAAGCATTTTGATTAATTTGAGCATCCGAATAGTACAACGTATCTGCTAGTGATTTACGATCACCGTCCCCTTCTAATTGAATCGGTTTGCTTTGAGCTAAAGAAAGCGTCCATTTTGATTTTTGATAACGCGTATCCTTAATACTCAAATCAGTTTGTGTACTGCCATCTGCTTCGTATCCTTTAGGTTTTGTCGCATTGATTTCTTTTTGCTGAATGGGGTATGAGCCAAAGTTAAAAATCTTTGGAACCGTCATTTTAAATTCACCCTTTGGCTTATACAAGAGCGTAAATTCTGCACCAGCTGAGGTCATTTCATGTTCGGTTTCATCTGAATCGCCGCCCTCAAGTCCCGTATAAACATAGTCTTGATAATCGGATGTCGCTTTTTTGTAATCGATCAAACGAAATTTTTTCCCAATTGGCATTGAGATTGTTTCCGTCTCAACACTTTTAGAGTCAGCTTTCTTATGATGAAGGACTAGATTTGCAGCAGGCGGATCCTCTACTGTTACCGAGACATTATTTGACGTGTAATCTACCTCTAAGGCATCGGGATTGGTCAGATGAAAATTCGTGTTCAATGACTTCCCGATTGCTGCGCCCTCGCTTACCTTCGCATTGAAGGCAATCACATACTCCTTCAGCAGATCGTTGCTCGTGTTTTCCAGATTCAAATTAGGAAATTTAAGCTTTTGACCACTAATTTCGTAAAGCGTTTCAGGAATCTCAGTACCATTCAATCTCAGATTCAACTTGTCATCAAAATCGAGACCATATGGTAAAGTCGTTTCAATGGTGACATTCTTAGAACCAAAGGAATTTTTCTTGATTTTAATGGAATCCTTGATTTCTAACTTATCCCCACGCTGCGCAGTCACATCCGTACCAACAGATGAATTTTGCGTGACATTTTGAATTGTTGCTTCTTGACTTTTGATTGCTGTTGGCATTTCGCGGATCATCAAGGCATTGGTTTGTGCCAACGACCCTGTTGAACCAGTAAAGCCGAAGTAAACTTCCTTCGAACCACCAAATGTCGATAGCATTTCTTGTTCATCCTTGAAGGTGTAGCTGATTGGCGGAATGCCGTCATCTACATCATTTTCTTCACGGATCATTAACGTACGACTAGCTGCATGCCAAGCAACCACCATTGAACGCCAGCCTGGAAGGAGCCTATTATCGTAATACGTCCCACCAAATGACAGCCAAAAATTAGAATTCGTTACTGCGAGATGCCCCTTGGGTGTTGTTTCAGCAGGTTTGACAACTCCGATATGTCCATATCGACGATCAGTAGCTGAAAGGCCGGAATCCTGGTCATCGTTATAAAACGTATCGTACTCAACTGAGATGGCATTGCGAACATAATTTCTTCCCGCACTACCGACGCCATAAGCACCTAACGCCTTCCCGCCAGAACCGATCACGCTTGTTTCATCAGCAGTTCCAATTCGCGGATCATTTGTAAAAGTGAAGGTCATCCCATCACCTGTTCCCATTTCACTAGAAGGGCTTGTAGTTTTTCTTTTCTTTAAGCCTAAGTAAATATCAAATCGAAAGGCAAAATCATACGACAGATCGATTTTATTCTTGGACCAGACAGCACCCAGCTGACTTTTCTGATCCTTCGTAATCGTCAGCACCTTACCATTCTCATATACCTGCGGCGGCAGTCCTGAACTTGAGATACCTGGTCGAAAAACATTCGAAATGTTTACACCGCTTTCGTATCCATTCGGATTGTGATAATCTCCAAGCTCTCCCCAACTAGGGTGAACATTTGAAGGATTATCCGCTGTGCCTACCAAAAAGGGCCTAACTAGCGTCCTTTTATTCTTTGCCGGACCATAACTACTAGTCACAGTCTCCTCTTTCTCAGAAGTAGGTAACTCTTCCGATTCCGATGTACGAACAATTTCAGCGTCTTCGTCACTTTTATCGCTTTCTTTAACGGATTCCTTCGGTTCTTCTGGATCTTCTGACGATTCTGAACTACTTTCATTACTAGAGCTTTCAATGATTCGCTCAGAAGTTTCCGCACTGACAAGCGAAACTTGGGATAGGGCAATGAAAGTTAGGATGAAAAATACTGTAAGCTTTCTCAGTCTCTGCATTTGCATCCTCCTCTCTTTATAAAATAACTGTTCTCTTTTATATCCTTAGACCTCCTTTCTGTAATGACAATAACAGAAATTGATTTCTTCATTTTTCTTTTTTTTTTTTGTAAATTAAAAAAAAAAACAAAGGAAGGTCTTTTTAAATCAACTTATTTCGAAATAAAATTTAAGAAATATGTTTATAGACATACATATAACCGCTTACATAAGATATCATAACATTGCTTTTAAAAATTAATAATAACATTTTCCGCTTTGTAAAACATGTTAATATCATGGTAATTAAGCAGAATTATGCCTTATTTTCTAATCATTTAATCATTTATCAAAAGAACAAATCCAAAAATATACTTATTAGAAATTTGTTTCCCTATACATGAATTATCTATATGTATAATTCGTCAAATATATTATTAATAAAAGGGTTAGGACTTTTTCCAAAAAGTTTGCTTCAAGTTGGAAAAACAATTATGTTTCAACTTTGCTATAGAACACCTCTAATTTACAGAAAATATAAACAATTATTTTTTGTATATTATTTTATTTATTTTCGTTATGATTTTATTGCTTAGCTATTCCCCATCCTTAAGAAAAAAGAAAAGGAATTTTCTATATATCAAGCATTAACTATAGATTAAATTACAGAGCAACTTTAGGTGTAAATCTGAACTTACTTCTTGTTATTAACAAAATAAGAAAACATCCTTTTAAGGGATATAAGAATCAAAAAGGAACTCTAAGAATAACTAATAGAAACACGAGAAGAACAAATACTTCCTACAAAAAAAGAAAACGTTTACTGAAAATGACGGCTGCCATTATTTTTATCCATCACTAATTACTCTACCGAGCCGCTTGACTTGCTCATTTTTCACCTTTCTTTTAAACTTATCAAAAGTAAGCAAAAAAGAAGGGGATTTTATGCCAGCATTTCATCATATTTCATTATTAACCAAAGACAGTCATGAAAATGTCCATTTTTATACAGAAATTCTAGGGATGCGCTTTGTTAAAAATACAGTCAATCAAGATAATCATCGGATGCTTCATTACTACTACGGCGATTATCAAGGAGCGCCCGGCAGTGTCGTAACCTTTTTTATTATCCCTAGCCTAGGACATCGCTACGAAAATCAAAACTTCATTTCCACAATAGGTCTGAAGCTTCCGCAAACTAGCATGGCTTATTGGCAAGAACGGTTGAACAAATATTCTATCGACTATTCTGTAAATGATCGCCAAATTCACTTTTTTGACCCCGATCAGGTAGAAATCATCTTAACTGAGACGGATTTACCGCCATTGGCGATGGATCATCAAGTCAACAATGACGTTCCAGCAGATAAACAAATCATAGGATTGCATTCTAGTCAGCTCCACGTTAGCGATCCTCAAGCGACTAGTGCTTTTTTCGAGACGTTTCTTGGGTGGGCAACAGTTAATCAGCGAATTCAATTGAACGCGACGGATTTTCTCGAAATCTTGCCTACTGAAGCTAACAAGCCTAGTCACATGGGACGAGGCAGTGCAGATCATATCGCTTTTGCGGTTGTTGATGATACCGCCTTAAATGAGTTGTATCAACGAGCAGAAAAACAAGGCTGGCAGATCGAAAAGCTAGTTTCCCGTGGTTACTTTAAAAGCCTTTACATTCGTGAGCCTGGCGGAAATCGTATAGAGTTTGCGACTTTGACCCCTGGTTTTACACTTGATGAGCCACTGGAAAAATTAGGAGAAAGTCTAGCTTTACCACCATTTTTAGCGAAACAGCGTGATGAAATTGAAGCCAATATTTATCCAGAAAGATGATCAGAAGAAGCGTGAATCACGAATTTCCGTTGATTTCACGCTCTTTTTCCTATTTTTACCTAAAATGGAAAGGCTGTTCTGCTAGACCATCCTGTCAGGCTCCCTCTAGATAGGATTTACTTCAATAGTTATTCATTCCTGTAGCTTGATAATCTTCTGCTCATAATTTGATCTTATTATTTGATAAATATTCGTTTCAAAAAATCGATTTAATCACATCCGTTATTATTCTAGCCGTAAACATTAACGCCAGCAACGCGCTATATCACGAGCTTTTTTATAGAAAACGGCTATTTATAAGACTTTAAGTCAGTAAATACACAAAATCCCAAATTTTTAATAAAAATGAAAAATTTTGTTTAAAAAAAGAATTACTAGCCTCTCAAACTTTTAAAAATAACGATTATTATCCAAAGAACAGATAACGGACAACACAAATAGCTATGATACATCAAAAAAAAGACCAACTCATTCATGAGTCAGTCTCCAATTAAAAACACTTATTCATTCATAAAAATGACAGACCATTCCCCACGCTTACTTAAAAATTCTTTCGCTAAGTCCTGTGCACCTTCCAACGTATGGTTCGCTGCCCAGCCGCATTGCACTGGATTGCTTGCGGGAACTTCGGTAGCCGTTAACACGTCTTGCATTGTCAACGCTACTACGTCCATGATTTCATCGATATTGTCGTGATTCAAAACGGTTAAATAAAAACCTGTTTGGCAGCCCATTGGCGACCAGTCCACGATGTAATCTGCGTGGTTACGAATTAGCTCTGCCGTTAAATGCTCTAACGAATGTAGCGCCGCCATATCCATATAGGCTTGATTTGGCTGTTTTAGGCGGACATCGTATTTGACGATCAAATCACCATTCGCTCCGGTCTTCTTATCTGCCACCCGAATATAGGGCGCCTTTACCTTTGTGTGATCCAAATTGAAGCTCTCAACATTCATTTTCATTTATTCTGCCTCCATTATTTTTTCTGCGATAACTAACCAAACAAAGCGATTCATTTGTTTATACCTTGTTTGGAAGCCATTCATTCGGAATAGTTCTTCCAGCTCACTCATTAAGGAATAGTATTCCCGTTCGAGATCAGCTGCTAAGTTGGCTCGTCCTGCTGCTTTTTCTACTTCCAAGATTTCCGTATACGTCTTCTGCGATAGGAACATCGTATCTCCAAAAACGATCTTTCCGCCAGTAGTTAATAGCTGACTGTAGCGTTGGATCGCTCGCGTCTTTTCCTCTGTGGTCAAATGGTGAAAGACCAGATTTGAAGCGATCGTATCTATTGGTTCATTGGGTACAGGGAATTTTTCCATATCGCCAGCGAAAAAGGTGGTCTCGTGTAACGCTGGTTTTTCCGCTGCGATATTTCGCATTTCCGGTGATGGCTCGACTGGATAAACGGTCTTGCCAGCAACGACTAGTTTTTCGGTTAAATTGCCTGTTCCACTACCGAACTCTAATACTACCTCCCCCGAAGCAGCATTGATTTCATCCAGTATCTGCCAGTAATTAGCGAAAACTTCCTGATATTCAGGATTTCCGCCATTCACCTCATCGTCGTAGACCACTGCCCACTCCTCAAAGATCGGCATAAACTCCAATCCCATGTTGTTAACCTCTCTCTATTTTTATTTCTATCACTCACTTTTTAGGCTCTATCAGTCACACCTCCAAAGCCCTTTTGCTTTTCCTTTCTGTCATGTAATACTCCTGCGCCAGCAGCAAGTTTCCTTTCTGTTGTTTTCACGCATTTTTTTGCCAACTCATAATAGCCATGACTTGGCAAATTAGACTACTGGATAATCCTTAATAAGCTTCTCTCAAATAAATCTCCTTTGATAGATAACGATCTCCTGCATCGGGAAAAATCGTCACCACTTGACTTCCCGCAGGCAAGCTAGCAACCTCTGCCAAGGCCCCTACCATCGCGGCTCCCGATGAGCTGCCAATCAAAATTCCATGCTCCTTCGCTAGCTTTCGGGTCATCGCAAAGCCTTCGTCATCACTAATCGTAGCAAAGCAGCTGATCGGTAACTCGTTTAGAAATGTCGGAATAAACTCAACACCGATCCCTTCAATCTCATGCCCATGACTCTCTCCACCGTTCAGGATCGAGCCTTCAGGTTCCACACCAATCAAGCGAATCGCGGAATTTCGTTCTAATAGATACCGCGCCACCCCGCTAAAGGTCCCGCCACTACCGATTCCTGCTACAAAGCTGGTGATACCTTCTCCAAGATCCTCAACCAATTCCGGTGCCAACGAGCGATAATACGCTTCTGGATTGGCGGGATTTTCAAACTGTAAGGGTAGATAACTGTCAGCAAGTTCCTCATGCAGTCTTTTCGCTTCTTCGATCGCACCACTGATCCCTTCAGCAATTGGCGTATGGACAATTTCCGCTCCTAAAGCTCGCATCAACGCTTGCTTCTCCAAACTGAACTTTTCTGGAACTACAAAAATCGTCGGTAAGCCCGCCTCCAACGCTGCAAGGGCCACGCCAATCCCCGTATTCCCAGCGGTCGGTTCAATAATAGTCGTCCCTTCTTTGATCCTGCCCTGTTTGAAGCCTTCTTCAATTAGATAAACACCTAGCCGATCTTTGATGCTTCCCCCTGGATTCAAATATTCCAGCTTCGCATAAATCGCTGAACCTTCGGGAATTTCTTCAAATTGATGGTGAGTGAATCGCAGCAACGGAGTATGTCCGATTGCCGCTTGGATAGAATTAATAATCATCATTGCTCTCCTCGTATTTATTTTTTTCGCATGTTTGTCGTTCAATTTTAGGTAACAAAAAAAGGCGCCGACTATTAATCAGCACCTTGAGCTTCCACTATATTGCTCCTGTAAATTCCCGTTCAACGGGTATACAGGTAGCCAAAATAATCGAAAATTGGGCAGTTAATAGACATGACAAAACGGTATGCTGCTTTTTAGCACCATACAACAACAGCAAGATTCAGTTGCGAACTGTTTGCTGAATGTCATGACTATACCTCCAAAAATATTTAGACCATTTAGAATAGTTAAAAAATTACCATAGATAGCGATTACTGTCAAAGGAAAGACTCATGCGGTTTTAATCGAATGAATAAAATTACCTTTCACCTAAACCCTAGACTATACTCATACTCCTTTTCGATCAATCATATCAAGCGACAACTTAGAATTAGCCCCTCAACTTCAAGTGATTCAAACAGTCTTTCAATGTTTCTAAGACCTAAACATTCTAATTGAACAAAAACTTTAATTGTACTCTAAATTGAAAATCATTTCAAATCGCAATTTGACACTTCCCCCCCTAAAATAACCATTTTCAGGGTAAAAAAGCCTCTTTTCACCCTAAAACGTGTCAAATTGAGGGGGGGTAATGGTTATTTTGCGATTCGCATCTTTTTGCTAAATCTCGTATCGTGTAGTTAACAAAAATAATAAGGCTATGCAGGACGCTGCTTCCTTTTCTCAAATAGAAAAACACTGAACGATCATATAACACACCCATGAGGAGGAAACCCTAATGAATGAACAGCTTTTGACATACAATCAAACATTCTCACTAAAACCAGAAACACTAGAAAAACGCATCATAGAGTATTACCAAGAAACACAAAATAGTAGTTTAACCATCAAGTATATATTAGCCTTACGCGTACGCTTCAAGCTTGGTGCGCAAGAGTTCGCCCACATTCTGGAGGATCTTGTCCGCTACCTGTTTATGAATACCAAAGCCACACGCACAATGAAACGCTTCTTCTATTATTTCAAAGATTACTTCATGGAATCTGAGTGGAAAAGGCTGGCCTTAAGAGTCTTTCCCATAAGAAACTTTGGCAAGAAAGTCGTCTCTGCTGTTCGTTCACTTATTTCAGCTGTCCGCCCTGAAGAAACGACGGAGACCTGAGATAAAACACCCTACGCATAAAACAAGAAAGGAAGGATTCGATGAGAACCGAAACGACAGATTTAATTGCATTATTTACGAAGAATAACGGTGGCAAGCACAACTGGCGCTACAAAGGTGTGGACACCAGCTTGCCGGCAGAAGAAATCAAAGAAGCTTGCGAACTATTAACGACACTAGACCTTTTTGAAAAAGATGGCGTAAAACTATTTGATTCCGTCTTATCGGCGAAGTTCGTCACTACGATTGAAACCATGATTTTTGATTTGGAGCATGACCCCGAAGAAACACAAATTGAAGCAGAAAAAATGAAGGACGCTACCCGTAAAAAAGTTTGCTCTTTTGAAGTCACTGATGAATCTGACAAAGTAAAAGAAACCCTGCCAACCAAGTTGTTGCGACCTAGCATCCCTGTCTTAAGCCAAGCACTTGAACGTCAGTATGAACACATTGAAACGGTAGATACCTCGGACTCTATAACGATCAACAATGAGGCCCTTCCGACAAGCAAAGACAAGCAAATTATTGGCGATGAAGCAGAGTCAAATATAGAGCAAATTCCCGACACTGAAGTACAGAGCACTAAGGAAGGCAAAGGACTGTTTCGTTGGATTCAAAAAATCAAGTATCGAACTCGAAACAAAGAAGCGCCAGAGAGCACACCACGAGAATAACCCTTCACAACGAAATCCTGTCATTCATGCGTAGGAAGTAAAACAATCCCCCTGCGATCACGGTCTCAGGGGGTGTGAAAATATATTAGAAAGCGACGGTATTTTTGATGACTTTTTTACCTATTTTACTCAAAGGAACACTTATGAATTGTCTATTTAGCAGTTTTTTAGCTATGCTTGGATTCAACGTGTCCCTGATTAATCTCAGCTTGATTGATTTGGATCAGATGATCCGCTACAGGATGATTCTACAGCCTGTCCTTCAATCTTATCGGAACATAGCGTTGCATTTGGCGATAGCCCAGACCTTTCTCGATGTCCTTTTGGTACGCATTTTCTTCGTCCAAATAAGGCATATTGAACATAAAGTTGCGGGATTTATCCACTTCGAAGTTTGTTCCTTCTACCCACTGAAAAATTTTGTCTTGGACTTTCTGGATGCTCTCATCGTCTTCGTCAATACTGACGGCCATCGCATACAGACCACCTGGAAAATCAATCAGCTCAAGCGGGCTCACATCGGCTTCACTGACGCCTTCTTTAACCGCGCATATCATAGTGGCTTTGTCTTCATTTACCAGCATAAAGTCCAAACAGTCAAAAATAACTGGACGATACAGCGGGAAATGCTGCCACAGCTGAAACATATAGCCGCCTTTTTTGAAGATCTCTTCAAAGGTGCGTTCGCCAGAGGTGACTGCCCTAAAGGATGGAATTCTGATCACCATCACATCGGGAACCTTCTTATCTAATTTATCCGTGATCTCGATCAAGCGATTGATATTCGCCGGTTTGCCAATATAGTCTACGTTGACAATCTGCGTCTCGATGTCCTTGGCCTTGTTGTAGAGCTGCTTGATATCGGCATTATCCGAAAAATTCATTTTTTCTATTTCCTCGATAAAATCAAGCACAATACCTTTCAGTTCATTCAGCAAAGAAACCTCATCGTCAATCGCGTTGACCTTTCTACCTAAAACCTCCAGCACAACATCCGAGCCGGAAGCTTTGAAAATCCGCTGGATGTCCTTTATGCTGATGTTCAATTTGCGTAAAATAAGAATCTGTTCGATCCGTCGAACGGCTTCTTCGTCGTACATCCGATACGTGGACCCCTCGCTGCGAGTACTATTCAGGATACCCATATCTTCATAATAACGCAGCGCACGCGCAGTAATATTGTATTTACTGGATACCTCTCTGATTTTGACTAAATTATTCATCGTTCATCTCCTTTCCTGACTTACTTCATTATGAAGGCTTACCCAAAGGAAGAGTCAAGCTATTTTTGAACTTTTCCTAGGCAATCAAGCAGTAGCTCTTAACGTCACTTGTAGTTGTAATCGGTCTCTTTTATAATGAAGCTATCAAAACAAAGGGGGCTCTTGTTTGACTAACTTGTGTTTATTATCGGTGATTTGCTCTTCATTCAGCTAAAAAAATCATTTATATGAGGAGAGCAAAACAATGAAACTGACAATTCGAGAAACAACTAAAGCAGACAACGAAACGGTTTACCACGTCGAAAAACACGCATTTGGAGAAGTAGACGAGGCCGATTTGACTGAGAAGCTATTGGCCGATCCAACCGCTCAGCCGTTTTTATCTCTTTTAGCATTTGATGAGGATAAACCTGTCGGACATATCCTGTTTACGAAGGCAACACTCACGAATCACGAACAGCTTTCGGTTATGATCTTGGGGCCTTTAGCCGTTATGCCCGATTATCAAAAGCAAGGAATAGGCGGACAATTGATCAAAGAAGGACTGCGCCTGCTGCAGCAAAAGCACGTTGAGTTAGTCTTTGTCTTAGGTCATATCGAGTACTATCCAAAGCATGGCTTCAAGCCCGCGTTGCCACTCGATTTCCAAGCGCCTTATCCTGTAGAAAAAGGCAAAGAAGATGCATGGATGGTTCAAGCGTTGAAGGCTGATTTTCCGATTGAAGACTACGCTGGAACCGTGCGCTGTTGCGATGAATTTATGCGGCCAGAATATTGGCGAGAATAGACGATCCAAACCTTTATACCAAAATCGCGGTATAAGGGTTTTTCTTTGCAGATTTAGCCGAAGTTGTATATAACAAAAGAAAGTAAAACCTCGCAAATAAGCGAGAAAAGGAGTCCCGATCATGTACTCATTAGTTCCCGAAAATATGTATGAAGTCGAACAAAAACTAAATTACTTCAAAGAAAAAGGCGATAAAATCACCGAAGAAGAAGTCATCCAACAAGCCGTACTCGATAATAGCCAGCAAATCCTAGATGGCGATCTAGAAGGTCCCTACTGGAAAGTGAAATGGCAGCCCGAAGATAAAACCCTTGCCATCTTTGATATCATGAACAAACAAGTCGGTACCGTTGATAGTCTGTCGGGATCGTTTATCGATGACTTCCGCACTAGCGCACCGAATGTGATTCGACATTTGGCGGAGGTGATTCAGAAGATTGTGAATGAGAATTAAGTTTTGAAAAGCCGAGTGACTTTGTGACTATCGATGTGATAGTGTTTGGTCGTTCGGCTATTTAGTATTTGTAGAAATGATTGTATTCTTTTTGGAACAATCTCTTTGGGCCTCTTCATTATCGCCTTCCATGTGTTTCACCAAATTATCGTAGGTTTTACCTTTTGCTCCTAAAAGATCGTAGGCTTCTGTATATAAGATTTTTCCTTCTTTTGCCTTCCTATTTACAGAATGAACAAAATTTAAATCCAGTTTCGAACCTTGCGTATTGTAGTAATTTCCACCTCCATTGCAGCTTCAGCTTACCACAATTGCTTCTAGATAATGTATTTAGGATTTGGATTTATAAAATGATGATTTACAGTTGGAACAGTTATCTCAAACTAATTTATGAGGTTGAGATTTTTGAGACCTAGAATTTTTTTAATTATCTTATATTAGTGAAGAATCTCCCTATTATCCCATTATTAAAATCTTTAGATAATTATTTTGGAATTTAAGCATGGTGAGTAAAAACGATATGTTTCTCTAATAAAAAAGACTTTTATCAGATTTAAAAACACAATGTTTTGAATGAAGTATAGTGCTACAATTAAATAATAAAAAGTATAACTGGGAGGAATTATGAAATCAAAAACTATTTTTCAATATATTT
This sequence comes from Enterococcus sp. DIV0187, assembly GCF_051713785.1. Lineage (NCBI taxonomy): Bacteria > Bacillati > Bacillota > Bacilli > Lactobacillales > Enterococcaceae > Enterococcus > Enterococcus sp. DIV0187. The sequence goes on along the minus strand of NZ_JBIOQO010000001.1, from coordinate 3,042,825 downwards.
TATCAACTAGTATTATTGTATTACTTTCAGTGTTTGTTAGAGTAACTGTTGATCAGCTTATCCACGATAATCTTAGTTTCGCAATATCACTATTGCCAATGTCAATCCTAATGATAACTTCTATAAGTATTAAAAATAAGAATGAAGTAAAATTTGAATCTAAAAGGTTATTAACTAGTTTGATTTATGGTCTTTCAATCGTAATTAGTTATTCAACCATTAGTACAAAATTTTTATTAATGTGGGCATACTTAATTATGGCTGTATTGTTAACTTGTTCACTAGTATTATTTATTCTTTTACATAAAGAGAATGAAACTATTAGTAGTAATCACAAAGATACTAACAAACAAAATTTCTCTCAAAATCTATTTATCATATATTTCGTGAATTTTTCTAAAACATATGAGTTAGCTATGCTAATTAACAATAAGATAAAGATGACTGTAGAAAAAGAAAAGGTGACTAGTTCTTCGAATACTGAGTCTGAACAGTTCAATTTTGGAGTTAATAATGAAGGCATACCAATTAATATTTCTACACAAGAATCTGTTGGAAGCTCCTCAAAGAAAGAAGAGGCCTTACGTGAGAGTTTCGAAATAAAAAATACTAAATCAAAGCTTCTTGAACTTGTTCTTAATAAAGCTGAATCAATTACTGAATTCAGCGACCTTACAGAAGGAAAGATTATAAAACTTGATGATGTGAAAATGGAGCTCTTTGATAAACAAAATTCAGAAGCAATAAAAATGATGATGAGTGGAGCATTTAATGGTTTTAACATACGTGGACAAGAACAAGGTTTGGACTATGAAATGAATCTTTCCTCTATACTAAATTCATTTCTATCTGAATATGTTTATGAATTGAATTTCTCAAAAAATGATAGATCTTATATTATTACGATTCCTTTCACTGGAAACTCTCAATTTGAAAATAATTATTCTGTCAATGATTTGCTTACCGGAACCGTTACAGTGGTTGGTGTTTATAAAGGAAAGTATGATAGACCAGTTCAATTTCTTGATAACATGCTTAAATCGAAGGAGAATCAAGAACCAAATACAAAACAAGCTGAAAATCCGGTAACTGTAATGAATGAAGCTGATGAATTTGATACTATTTCATTCTCTACAAATACAACTGAAAAACCATCTGAAGGAGAGTCTATCACGCATTATATTGATGTTATTGCTATCCTGCAACAAGTTGTTATCGAAGGAGGAGCCAATGAAGAGGAAGCTAATTAGTTACGAATATGACAATTTCAAAAAAACTTATGATACATTATCTGAGTCCGGAATTGTTACATCTATTTCAACTTTGTTTAATCGAAATGGTGATTTGATTTCTATTGGTGATGAAACAGATACTAAAAAATACTACGATATTACTTCTTTAGTATCATTACTAAAATATAATGAAGGTTTTCAATTTAAATACGAAATTGAGTTAGATGAAATTATTGAGAATAACACTGAATGTGAGTTTTTAATTGAACAATCATATTATGATTTAGCTAATAAAATATTTAAAGGTCGATTTCAATACGAATCGAAAGATGGCTCCAATTCACCGAAAACAAATACTAAATCAGAAAAAACTGCAACTCTAAAACCAATAACTATGTATAAGAATGGAACTCTCCCAGGTTTGAAAAAGAATAAAGTTTTATTGAACTTATCACAACTAGTTGTTAAAAATGGTTTTTTGTATTTAGTTAACTATGATGAAATAGATGAGAATGAACACTATTTAGTAGATATTAGTGGATTATTTTCAAATTCTATTTTAGAGTCGTCTTTCGGTATTGAGATTGCAATTGTAGAATTGACTCATACAGAAAATATTGAGTTCTGTATCAATGAAGATTATAAGAAGTCCTTTTACGAAAAGATATACCCCTTATTTTCGGAAGTAATTGAGACAGATGTTTCTGCCTCAAAAGAGGTTCTTGTTACGCCTAATTCGATTTTAGATTTTGACAAAAAAAAAGCAAATGAACTATTTACAAAGATAAGAAAAGAATATTTTGGGCAAGAAGCTTTTTTGCAGAGATTTGAAGAAAAAATGAACTCATTTATCGTTCTAAACAAATTGGGTAGAAGTAAAATACTCTCTTTACTATTATGCGGCTCATCAGGTAGTGGAAAAACAGAAGTGGCACGTTTACTACATAAACACTTATATCCTGCGACACCACAAATAAAAATAAACTTCGGAAACTATTCAGGACAAGGATCATTATGGAGCTTAATTGGCTCTCCGAGGGGCTACCAAGGTAACGAAGAAGGCGGAGAGCTTACAAATAAAATTAAAAAAAGCGATTCTAAAATCATTCTAATTGATGAATTCGATCGAGCTGATAAAGCAATTTTTGATTTCTTTTATGAATTACTTGAAGATGGCTCATATACGGATCTAAATGGAGATGTTGTTGATTTGAATGGATATATTATCATACTAACTTCAAATTTAACTAAACACAATTATTTTGAAAAGTTACCAGAATCTCTTATTTCCAGAATTGATATGTGTGAACATTTTAAGAACCTTTCGCCAATACAAAGAGACGAATTCATCTATTTCACGGTTATTGAACTTATAAACGACTATGAAGAATACCTAAAGTCTATTGCTCAAGAATATAATCCAGAAGAAATATTAAGTATGCAAAAAGCCCTGTTGGAAATTGACTATGGTACGGAGAACAACCTAAGGCGTGTTAAACGAATTATTTTCAATCAATTTTCTAAGATTATTGAAAATTGACTGAACGACAACAAGGATTAATCAACATAATGTGAAAGTAAGGCAGGTGATTGATTCTAGATTTCCACAACTAAATTTTCTTTCCTCCTAACTTTTAATCGAAAAAACCTAAGAGAACCAATACCTCTTAGGTTTTTTGATGTGTATTATTTTTGATAAACCTGTTATCGAATCATTGAGTCTATATCATCTAAATCTGCTTCGATAAAACGAAAGATATTATTACTCAAATCGCTTTCCAGGGTGTTAAATAGAGCTACATTAATTTTGTGTGTATTATAAAAACTCCTGATGTCCTTTAAATGTTGCTGGCTAACACCAATTAACTTAATGAAACTATTATTCGGATTAAACATAGCCTCTTGAAATTGGATTGCGTAATATTTGCTTTCAAAAAGATAAAGCGTTTCATTAATAAAAATATTTTGATCATAAAAATTCTTTCCATTAGTGTTTAAGAACATCCAAAAAGGATCACCTATTGTTCGATAGTTTGGAATAAGATATTTTTCGGTATGGCTAAGACTAAACTTTCTAAAATCTGAATAATTTATATATTTAATATTTTCGTATTCAGAAACCATTTTGGCTCCCTTTTGTAATTTAGTCTCTGATAAAAAGATCCCATTAATATTGCCTACACTATTCAATTTATAAGCAAAATCTGTTACTTGGCTCTTATTAATAGTTTTATTCCAGCTTTTACATTCGAGGGCAACCCTATATTGTAATCCGAAATGTTCATACTCATATAAAACGTCAAATTCATGCATAGTATTATCAGCACCAATTATAGGAATTCTTTTTGATATTTTCGCGTTAATTCTTTCATCTTCAGCTATCTTTCGACAGATATCTTCTATTACATCTTCAAATTTTCTTCCTCTATTTTTAAATTTATTAAACATACTCGTTCTCCCTGAAATACCATTTAAGAATATTATCATTGCCAGGTGCAATAATCAGTGCTGGCTTCAATAATCCAAATCTTGGATAAATCAAACCTAATTGAAAATCATCCAAATTTGCCATATTTAAGAGACTCTTTAAGTGTACTTGACTTAAGCCGTAAACTTTATGATTATCTTCCATAGATTCAGCTATTTTTTGAGCTTGCCTACGTGATAAATACAATGGAATCACCCTGCCTTCACAACAATGATAAGTTCCTGTGTTTTTACCTCTTTCATCTGTTTCCATCACTACCCAAAAGGGATCTCCAATAGTTGACTCATCAGGCAATAATACTTCGATTGCCTTACGTAAGCTTTTAATAATTTCATTTTGAAGAACAAATTTAACTGTTTCTATCTTATGTTTAGATACTATTAATGCTTCATTTGAAATACAAGAATCATAATACAAAACGCCCTTTGCTTTGAACTCTAAATCATTTAGAGTATTTGATAATCTTAAAACATCTTCCGTTGTAGCTTCTCTACTAGAGACTACATTTATTATCGTTCTTTCAACATTATTCATTTGAATAAATTCCAAGTATATATCTACATGGTTTTTCATCGTTCTTCCCAAAATATATTGATCTCTAATTATTTTGGGTTTGTAAATGTTCTCTGAATTAAAATAGCTACTTAACATCCCAACAACAGATTCAACAAGTTTCTTGTGATTTTTCATTAGTTTCCTCTTCTCTACTGTTTATTTTTAGGTTCTTCTATGGCCTCAACTCAGGATACATCATCACCAAATTCTCCGCAGTCTGCGCTACTTGAGTATTAGTCACATTCCCTGCATTTGCTGCTAATATCTCTTCATCTGGAATGGACGCTAAAACATCTTCATCCAGTCCTTGATTTTGTTTCATAAGATTTCGAACCAGTTCCGCTCTTTCATGATCTGATGGCGTATTTTCTCCGGTGGCCGAAGTGGTTTGTCCTTCAACATTGACCAAGCTAGTATCTAAATAGTTTTTTGATACTACGATCCATCCTTTATCAGGCATACTTAAGAAGTAACCAGACTCTTCAAGAAAGCCATCGGAATTGATTCTAAACGAATCCAATGTATCTATTTGTTCGTGAGTTGCTTCTACTGACGCATACAGTAAACCGTCCTCTTTCGTTTCTAAAATAATTTCGAATTTCGGGTCATTAAACGGATCTATGTTCTTTCGTTTGATCCAAATGGATGCTATCCATCTTTTTACTTGTTCTTCGCTTAGATTCTTTGTGTCAACTTCCGTAGTTTCTACTGCTTTGTTAGAAGAGCTGGAAGTTGTCATTTCTGTGGAGGTTGGTGTTTCTTCAATCGAGCTTGAGTTTTTCGCACTAAAAGAATCCTCTTCTTTCTTAGTGGATGAATGACTCTCTGAGCTATTAGCGCTTTGCTTATTGTTGTCCTCACAACTAGCAAGTAAAAAAGAAGATGATACAACCAAAAATAGTGATAGAACTCTTTTCATAAATAATCTCCTTTTGAAAAAGTATTAAACGAAACAATTCTTTAAATACAGTCATTTGAATTATTATCTTAGACATATTTTAACAGATTCAGTGTACTCGTTTTAGGGATTATGGCAATCTTCAAATGGTTTTTCAATTTTTTCTAGAATGGATGCTGTAGAGAGAATAGCTTTAAGATCCTCCATAGACTTTAACTCCCTCGTTACATAGATTGTCACTTTATCAGGTTGTTTCTCTCCCAAGAACAAATCCTCGCTTTTTATATTCAATCGTAGTAGAATCGGTTCAACTTATTAAAAGTAAGTAAATTTAAAGAGTATGAAGGAGGTCATCTTCATGAAAAAAATCGGCTTTTTGAGTTTTGGTCATTGGATGGACCAAGGTTCACTTGTTAAAACGGCGCAGGATTCTTATCTGCAATCGATTGATCTAGCGGTGGAAGCGGAAAAGATCGGAATCGATGGTGCGTATTACCGCGTGCATCATTTTGCGGATCAAATTGGCTCCCCTTTCCCATTATTATCAGCGATCGGTGCGAAAACCAGCAAGATTGAGATTGGGACTGGTTTGATTGATATGCGTTATGAAAATCCTTATATGATGGCAGAAAATGCTGGACTTACAGATATTATTACTCAAGGAAGAGTGCAATTAGGCGTGGGCCGTGGTTCACCTGAGCAGGTTCTTGATGGTTGGAAATATTTCGGCTACGACTACAGCGAAGAAGAAATCAAGGATATTACCCGTGAACGGACACTGGAATTTTTAAAATTAATCGAAGGCGAACGTTTCGCTGAACAAAATCCGCAGCCAATGTTCCCGCAAGCACCTGGAAAATTACGCTTGGAGCCTTATTCAGAAGGCTTACGCCATCGAATTTGGTGGGGTGCTGGTTCGACTCAGACTGCCGTTTGGGCAGCGCAGCATGGAATGAACCTGCAATCGTCAACGTTGGTAAACTACGAAACCAACGAACCCTTCCATATCCAACAAGCTAAACAGCTGCGGGCATACAAGGAAGCTTGGAAAACAGCTGGTCACGACTTCGAGCCACGAACATTAGTCACCCGTTCAATCCAACCGATTACTACAGATATGGATCGTCAGCTATTCGGTCATCAAGGCGATGATGCGAAATACGATCAAGTCGGTTTCTTGGCTTATCATCAAAATCCTACAATCTTTGGGAAAACCTTTGCGGGTGAACCAGATAAGATCGTTAAGGAATTAGCTGAGGACGAAGCGATCAAAGAAGCGGATACGGTGTTAGTTACGATCCCGAACACCTTGGGAGTAGATTACAATATGCACTTACTTGAAACGATTGTAAAAGATGTCGCCCCTGATTTAGGCTGGAGATAAATATACTATTAGAAACAGGAGCAAATCTAATTTTTCAGATTTGCTCCTGTTTTAAGGTTTTAGTATTTATTTTACAATCAATACAGATCCAATATGAACTATCTTATAAGTCTTGTAGGATTGGTCTGAATAATTAAAGGTCATCTGAAAATCCTGACTGAAGTGCGGAACGTTATTTAGAGTTGACTATAGAGCGTTAATTAAATGCAAAAATAAATACAGATACAACCTATTCGTTTTCACCAAACAAATTTGTTACGATATCGTCAACACAGAGGTATACTTGTACATAGAACGACTATATTTAGGAGGTTTTCTTAATGGAACAGTTAAAGCTAAACAATGGTCAAACGATTCCTCAATTGGGCCTAGGTGTTTTTAAAGTTCAAGATGCAGATGACTTGAAACGTTCAGTAGCCGCTGCATTAAAAGAAGGCTATCGTCACTTTGATACGGCAGCGATCTATCACAATGAAGCATGGCTCGGTGAAGCACTGGCTGAGAGTGATGTAAAGCGTGAAGACCTGTACATCACTTCAAAAGTTTGGAACAGCAATAGGACTTACGATGAAACAATCGCAGCTTTCCACGAATCTTTGAAGAAATTGCAAACAGATTACTTGGATCTTTACTTGATCCACTGGCCAAGTGACGGCTACAACGAAAAATGGCGAGCAATGGAAGATTTATACAACGATGGCTTGATCAAATCCATCGGGGTTTCTAATTTTGAAAAACCACATTTAGAAAAATTATTAACGACGGCAAAAGTAAAACCCGCTGTTGACCAAATCGAAACTCATCCTTACTTCCAGCAAAAGGAATTAAATAAGTATTTGAGAAGCTTGGATATCGCTCACGAAGCTTGGGGCCCGCTTGGTCAAGGCAAGAGCAATGTTTTAGACGATCCAACGTTAGTGAAAATCGCTGAAGCTCACAATAAATCAGTTGCTCAAATCATTCTGCGCTGGCACTTGCAACGAGAAATCATTGTAATTCCAAAATCGGTTCACGCAGAACGGATTGCGCAAAATATCAATGTCTTTGACTTCACATTAACAGATGAAGAAATGAGCCTCATCGCAGCGATCGATAAAAACCAACGCGGTTCTGGTGACCCTAATGATGAAGAATTTTTGAAAAATTCAATGAGCAGAGACTAGTCTTCTCTATTTTTAACCCGCAGTCTCTTTGACTGCGGATTTTTTGCTTGATTAACTGGCGATAGGCTTCACTTATGTTAGGATTGTTAATAAGAAAACAACAGGATTTTTTAGAGTGATACTCGCGCTGTGACTATAGAAGGCCAGGATCAATTCAGGAACCCGTTCAGATCTTAAAACCACTTTTCAAGAAAGAAGGTGTCATATGCGCTTTTCTACATTATTTGTCGGATATAGCTGTGTTTTAGGCTTGTTGGTGGGAATCATGTCCGCTGTATTTTTATCATTCACAAACCTTATGATAGACGTTGTATGGACAACTATTCCAGAAACCTTATCGATCCCCTTTTATCCGATACTTGTTGGATTAATTGGCGGCTGCTTGGTTGGTCTTATTCAAACTAAAATTGGACGATACCCGACAACTATGCATGAAACATTAAGTGAATTCAAACAAAAGAAGCGGGTAACCTACAAAAAGCAAATAGGCAAAAATTTCTTGTCAGCAATCATCGTCTTGATGTTTGGTGCCAGCCTAGGACCCGAAGCCGCACTTGCTGGAATTATGGGGGGCTTGATCACTTGGATGGGTGACCGACTAAAGCTAACTCTACAACGCAAAGAAGAACTATTAGAATTAGGTATTGGAACAATGTTAGCCGCTATTTTTCGCGCACCGTTGGCTGGTGTCAGTGAAGTATTTGAGCAAAATAATCCGCCAACAGGTAATGATAAAGTAAAAAAAACGATCCTCTATGCACTTAGTACAGGCTTCGGACTTTTAGGATTCCTTTTTATTAAACGATTATTTCCAGAAGAAAGTATTTTTTCACTGCATTTCCCCAAAAATATTTCTTGGAAATGGCAGGCAATAGTCTTCTCCCCTGTTAGTTGGTTGATCGGTGGTTTATTCGGTCTTCTCTTTTTGGAACTTGAGAAGCTGACTGACCGTCTGGCTGCAAAAATTGATAATCTAGTTATTTCTGCATTGATTGCCGGACTCTGTATCGGGATATTTGCTTTGTGGTCGCCGTATTTTCTATTTTCTGGTGAACAGCAGCTATTGCCCCTTTCCAAACAGGCACTTCAGCTCTCCTTCATCAATCTATTGTTATTGGGAATCGGAAAGGCTTTTTTGACGAATCTTTGCTTTTCCTTTGGTTGGCGAGGTGGTAAGATTTTTCCGGCAATCTTTTCTAGCACTGCAATCGGCTTTGCTGTAGTCCGATTGATTCCTTATACACCAGGCTTAATCGTGGGTGTAGCTGTGGCAGCTAGTACCACTATTATTCTCCGCCAGCCTTATGTATGTGCCGCGTTATTGCTTTTCTTATTTCCAATTCAATTTTTCCCTTTTATTCTTATCAGCTGTCTTGGTATGAAACGCTTTGAAGAATATCTCCGAGCTAAAAGAAAATAATCAGTCAGGAGCTGATCAAAAGTCTTTGGACTTTCGGATTAGCTCCTATTCACGAATAAACGGCAGCGCCATTCCGGTCCAACGATTTTTCTCAAATTCTCTAGAGCAGCCTAGTTTTTTATGGGCTGTTTTTTTGTTGTGTCATCATTATCTCGCAGCTGATAAAGAACATACCTACAACAAAATTATTGAACAGCTCCCTCGCTAAAAATATGAAAATCGTTCTCTCTCATTAACCGCATTAGTTATACCACCTCTTCTTTATTTTCACGAGGACAAGAGACATAAAAAGAAAATAAATAAATAAAATTGTCATCCACGCACCAAAACTAAACCAAATATCGGAGAAAACCCACCGAATTAGCATGGAAAATGATGGAAATCAAATAATTTCCATTTGAATTATTTATATAACTATCTTTTTGTCAAAATTATTCAATACACCGAAACAGGACATTTTCATTTTTCTTTCTAACTATTCCTCTCAGATACCTATCAAATCGAGATATTTTACAGTATTTATCCTCAATATTTATAACAATGAACGACACAGTTTTATTTTTCGTTTTAATAAAAAATGCTGTCGTCGTTAAGGGGCATAAAATGGAAAAAAGCCTAAAAAATCTGTCACGGAGTAATAAATAAACAATTTATAATGAAGATAAGACGTTGTTATTTTTTAGTATTCACTATCACTAATTAAATAAATTATTTGTCAATAAATGGAAGGAGTGGCTCTATAAGGAATAAATAAGATCTGATGTCAAAAACAGAAGGGAGAAATGGGAAGAAGATGAAAAAACTTAGCGGAAAAATAATGAATAAACTGATGTTAGTCTTAGCGCTTTCCAACTTCGCCGCACAACCGATTGCGGCCTTTGCAAGCGAAGAGACAACAGCAACAAATGAAATAAGTGAAGTTATTGATACAATGCCAAGTGAAGAGCAAACAGACGCGGAGATGTCCGTAGATGAATACTTAGCACAAAACGATTATACGTTTAGCGACAATGGAAAGCTGAAATCAACGAATGGCACCGATGTTCGTGAAGATTTAAAAGAAGTTCTTGGCGTGCTTGAGGAAAGATACGGCTATCGAACTTCCTCGCTTACCAGAGGAGCGAGTGATGTCTATATCGATGCTGACTATAATATCAAATCCGTCAGCTGGGTATATTCCAATGGCGAAGAAGGATCACGCTGGTTTTCAAAACATGATAACGACGGAGAGCGCTTATGGTGTATCGAACCTGGTGCACCCCTTTATGCGGGAGAAAATTCAGGATTTACCCTTGGAGAAGACACTTCAACGAAACTTCAACGTATTTCGTTAGCTGCTTACTTTGGCTACGAAAAGCAAAAATCGGTTGAAAACGCCTTTTACACTGAAAAGTATACTCAAGAGCTGGCGACTGGAATTGGTCTAAAATCGGTTTCTGACTCTGAAGGTCATGTAAGCTTAGCTGGCTATAATAAATTCAAGACCGAAATTGAAGAAAAGATTCGTCCTTTCTACACAAAACCGAGTTTCGCAGGTCAAAACATCAAGATCGATGTTGGGCAGACACTGACGTTAACAGATACAAACAAGAGTTTATCCGCGTATAAGCTTGTGTCGAAACCCGCGGAGATGGATGTGAAAAAGAATGGCAATGTGTTGACGATTACCGCCAATGAAGCCACAAATGTCAGCGAGCTTAAGTTCGCCTTTGATATTGATAGCGATTATGTTGGGGCAACCGTTGTCTATAAGCATAGCACGCTGCAAAATGTGGTTCGAGGAAGAGTCTATAATCCAACGCAATTTTCACTTAACGCAGTCGTTGAACCGGATGTGAAAACCGCCGCAACCGATGAAGAAGATGGTGACAAGAATCTCTCGCCAGAAGAACAAGTAACGATTGTCGATCATGTGGACTACAAGAATCTCTACACAGACGGTCGTGAATACACGGTTAAAGGAAAATTGATGGATAAAGAAACAGGTGAGCCGTTACTAGTGGATGGTCAAGAAGTGACTGCCGAAAAGACCTTTGTTCCAGAAAAACCAGATGGAACGATTCCTTTATCATTCACCTTCAAGGCTTCCGCTTTGGCTGGAAAAACCGTTGTCGTATTTGAAGATTTATTGACGGATAATATTCAAGTGGCTACTCATAGTGATCTTACTGATGAAGGTCAAACGGTCGAGTTCGATGATCCAAAAATCGGAACAACCGCAACGAACCAGACGGATGGGTCAAAATTAGTCGACCCTGAGAAGAAAGTAACCTTCGTAGATACTGTTGCTTATTCTAATCTGCAAATCGGCAAGAAGTATAAGGTATCCGGTGTGTTGATGGATAAAGCAAGCGGTCAGCCTTTGATGGTCGATGGAGAAACAGTCACCGCGGAAACAGAATTCACAGCAGAAGCAGCCGATGGCACGGTTGAAGTCGTCTTTGAATTCGATGCTTCTTCAGTCGCAGGCGATTTAGTGGTTTTCGAAACGCTTGAGCGTCAACACTCTGTAGATGGTAAGTATCGTTTTGTTACAGAACATAAAGATTTGGACGATGAAGGGCAAACGATCAAAGTAACTGATCCAAAAATCGGCACGCAGGCAACTAACGCAAATGATGGCACACAAATTGTGGAACCGTTGAAAGAAATCACAATCAACGATGAGGTCTCTTACGAAAATCTGATTGAGGGAAAAGTTTATACTGTTACTGGAACATTGATGGACAAGTCAACTGGTGAACCATTATTAGTCGATAATAAAAAAGTCACGGCTTCAACGACCTTTATTGCTGGCGTTGGCGAGGTCTCTAAAGAGGAAGCTGTCGATGCTGATGAAGTCCCAATAAATCTGGTCAGCGGGAAAGTAAATGTTACCTTCACCTTTGCTGGCGTGAAGCTGCACAATAAGGAAGTCGTGGTTTTTGAGTCACTTACTCGAAATGAGACAGAAGTTGCTGTTCATGCCGATATCAATGATGAAAAACAAACCATCAAATTCACCGATCCAAAAATCGGTACAAATGCAACCAATGCCAACGATGGAACGAAGCTTTTTGATCCAACTGAAAAAGTAACGCTAAACGATGAAGTGTCTTACGAGAATCTGATTGAGGGCCAAGTCTATACAGTCACTGGTATTTTGATGGATAAGAAAACAGGACGTCCATTATCAGCGAATGGAAAAACCCTTACTGCCTCAACGACCTTCATTGCCGGTGTCGGAGAAGTGTCAAAAGATAAAGCTAAGGATACTGTAACTGAAAAGAAAAATCTGGTCAGCGGAAAAGTGTCTGTCGTCTTTACCTTTAATGGAGGAAATCTGCAAGGACGAGAAATCGTCGTCTTTGAATCACTGCTAAGAGAAGACTTCGAAATTGCCACACATGCGGATATCAACGATGGAAAACAAACGGTGAAATTTATCAATCCATTAATTCCTTCTGATAAATCGAATACTTATTTATCAAAGAAACTTCCTAGCTCAAGTACCAGCGTGATTAGTTCTGACTCAAGCCTACCACAAACAGGCTCTAGTAAATCAGGATATCTCACGATTATCGGTTTGGTCTTAGCAGCATTCGCTTTTGCTATCTACTATCGTAGGAAAAAAGTAAGCTAACGAATAAAACAGGTTCTGAAATCCCTTCAGAACCTGTTTTTTTATTTTTTGACTGGTCTTACATATTTCCAAAAGCGTTCTGGATCATGATAAAAATAGATTACTCGCCCTGGCGTAGTGTCATAGTGATAGTCAGTGGACGAAAAGTCAAAGCTTGCCATTGCTTGCTCTACTTTTTCCTCGACACTGCGATTTTCCTGTTCGTAATCAAACGGACCATGTTCAAAAACAAGATACTCTGCTTCTGGAACATCCACCATCAGCATTTGTTCTGGCACCTTTCCCTGATAATCAGCAGGTAAACGAGCACCGTAGCATTCCGATCGCAAAAAGCCCCAGTCACAAAGGCGCCCTTCTAAATCGCTGATATACGCCATCACTTGGCCGCTGCTGCTGTCAGGTTTATGACCGCCATTATCATCTAGTTTTCCTTTGATACTGTCCAATAAGCCGCTGATCGTATCACAATCCTGTCCGGGAATCTGACCTTGCTTCTCCCAAAAATCCCAATAGCCATTACTCTGATTATTTTTGATATAAAGAAACTTATGGGCTGGAATCGTCACAAAATACGTCTTGATATCATCACTAGATTTCACCATGCCGATCTCTCCTAATCCTAAAAAGTAGCGGTCAAAAGAACTGATTCTGGTTCGAAGTACCACCGGCTTTGGCTCCCTGCGATACTCACTGGGAGCGACCCCATACATCATTTTAAATGCGCGGGTAAAGGCTTCATGAGAGGAAAAACCATAATCAAAGGCGATATCCAATAAGCTTTTCTGCTTGTCGCGAACTTCCTTTAACGCAAAAGCTAATTTTCTCTGACGCAAATAATCACGAAAGGACATCCCAGAAATTTCCTTAAATTTCCGCGTCGCGTAAAATTCAGAGTAGCCCATTTTGCGAGCAAGCCTCCGCAGTGTCAATGCTTCATCATTGTAGCCTTCGATACAGTAATCAATCTCCTCGACAATCTGTTGGATCTGCCGCTGCCATTCATACATTCTTCCACCACCCTGTCTTTAGTATAGAAATCAGGAAAGCTTGTCGCTTGATTTGACTTGCGGTGTTAATAAACAATCTTTACTTTGTCATTCATGATCTGCTTTGTTCGTTCGATAAAATACTCACGGGACAAATCCTGCCCTTGATTGACATGGATCATATGCTGATTGGCTAACTCGTTTGTATAATCCTTTAGCGCATAGGTTTTGTACGTTTGATAATTGTCGCCAATATACGTAATGGTCGGCCAAAATTCGACCTGTTCGATCTTGACATCTTTCTGCTTTTTATTGTAATCAATCGTCCAGCGGCCCATACCGCCCAGCATACGATCATTTTCTGCTTGAGAAGAAATGAAGTTTCCTAAAGAATACATTACCAACGTTTGATTCCCTGATTTTCCTGTCAGATAATCCATCGGCTGAATCACATGGGGATGTCCCCCGACAATTACATCCACGCCAGCATCGCTTAATACCTGTGCTAAATGCGTTTGCTCTTCATTCGGAGTAAATTGATATTCTTCTCCCCAGTGCATACTGACGATTTGCACATCACTTTCCTTCGTTAATTCCTCCATATCCTTTTTGATTTGTTCCTCATCAATCAGATTAACGAGATAGTCTTTGCCCTCTGGCAGGGGAATCCCATTCAAGCCAAAAGTGTAGGACATAAATCCGACATTGACACCCTTGATCTTTTTGATCTGCAATCGTTTTGCCTCAGGTGATTTTTGTGACCCTGTCACAGTGATATCAGGATATTTTTCCAAATACTCTAATTGTTTGATGATCCCTTCCTCGCCTTTGTCCATGGTATGATTGCTCGCCGCAGACAACCAATTGTAGCCCGCCTGATGCAGCGAATCTAAAACCTGCGTCGGACCATTAAAAGTCGGGTATCCTGACAATCCTAACTCTTCTCCTGCACAAATCGTTTCCAAATTAATATAGGAAACATCTCGATCCTCGTTCAAATAGCGTGTTGGTTCATACATCTCATCAAAACGATAGGTGCCTTCGGGCTGTCTGAGATGATCATAGATATAATCATGGATCAAATTATCCCCTACCGCAGAGAAGGTCAGCTTTACCCTATTACTTGTTTTGGGTTTCGATGCCTCTGAAGTTTTATTTCTCGTCTCGTTTTCCGCTTCTTTGCTCCCGCACCCTCCGAGAATGACTAACACCAGCAAACTAATTTTTAAAAAGCGCTTCATAATCTGGTTCCTCTCCCTTTTAGCCTTTACAACGAACAAATGACTCCCTCAACATTACACAGTTCTTTTAACTAAAATTTTACGGCAAATGACTCGATAGATAAACTTTTTTATTAAAAAAAGAAATAATGAAAATGATTTTCTCTTCTGTTTATTCAGCTTCTTTTTGAATCTAGCAGAATATTTTTTCCGTTAAACGATTGCTGATTCATTTCATTTATCATAAGATTAGCCCGTAAGCATTTTCTTTCAATTCATTAATGGAGGCAGACTTGTGAAAAAAATCATCTATTTTTCTTTTGGTGCGATCACATGTGCACTAGGAACTTTGGGAATCTTCCTGCCCTTTTTGCCAACGACCGTTTTTTACTTGCTGACGGCCTTCTTTTGGCTGCGCAGTTCAGATAAATATTACAACAAATTCATTCAATCCTCTTTTTATCAACGAACTGTGGATGAGCCGATCCTCAAAAAGAAAATCACCAACGCTGGGATGGTCAAAATGTTTTTAATGATCCTTGTAGTCTTTCTAATCCCAGGATTATTAGTGGATAATACACTGATGCGAATTTGTTTAGCGGTGCTATACCTCGCTCACGTCATCGGATTGACCTGGTATCTGCGGGGGAAAAAAGATACAGTAAAAATGAGCGATTCAAGTGATTAAGCGACCCGCTGCCTTAGAAATAGACGTTATTCTTTTTGGGAGGATATAAAGAGCGATACACATTTAAAAATAAAACAGATAAAAAGGCTGCTCAAAACCCAAACTACAAGCCTGAAGCACCTTTTATCTACAGTCTGACAAGAAGATCGGTTTCTTCTTGTTTTTTTGTCTTTATGTTATTTCCTTTGCTTCCCTTATCTTGTGAAACATTCTTAAAATATCAAGTGTTCTTAAAAGACAAAATGACAGACGTTTTCTATACTAGGTAGGAAATAAAAATAAGTGAATGAATGTTTATATTCAAATGAATTGACTCACAATTATAACTGATGAGTCTTATTTTTTGCTTAATATAGTCTATTCGTTCATAAAAATTAGACTTTCGCAGGAGGAATATCATGAGAAAAAAAGTCTTCTTAGTCTTTGGAACAAGACCGGAAGCGATAAAAATGGCGCCTTTGGCCAAACAATTGACTGCGGATGGACGCTTCATCGTAAAAGTAGTCGTTACGGGACAACATCGAGAAATGCTTGATCAGGTTTTGCAGACCTTTGGAATCATTCCTGACTATGATTTAAATATTATGCAGCAAGGACAAACCTTAAACGAAATTACCAGTCGTGTCATGGAAAAATTGACCGCTATTTTACAAAAAGATCGTCCTGATATTTTATTGGTTCACGGAGATACTACAACAACCTTTTCAGCAGCCTTGAGTGCTTTTTACCAGCAGATTCCAATCGGTCATGTCGAAGCTGGCCTGCGAACGTGGGACAAATACTCGCCTTTTCCAGAAGAAATGAATCGGCAATTAACCGATAGTCTAACCGATCTTTATTTCGCACCAACACTCAAAAGCAAAGAGAATCTGATCAAGGAAAATCATTCGGAAAAGCATATCTATGTCACGGGAAACACCGCTATTGATGCAATGAAGAATACATTAGATGACCATTACGAAATTCCAGTTGAAATTTCAAAAGGTCAGAAACGGATCGTCTTAATCACGATGCATCGGCGCGAGAATCAAGGCGCACCAATGTATTCTGTGTTCGAGGCGATCCATAAATCTGCCTATGACTATCCGGATACTCAATTTATTTTTCCAATGCACAAAAATCCAGCAGTACGAAAGGCGGCAAAAGAACTATTGGGCGAAGCAGAAAACATTTCGTTGATCGAACCTTTAGATGTAGTTGATTTTCATAACTATGCTAAACAAAGCTACTTGATTTTGACGGATTCCGGCGGGGTTCAAGAAGAGGCTCCTTCATTAGGGGTTCCCGTCCTAGTCTTGCGTGACCAAACAGAGCGGCCGGAAGGAGTTGCAGCAGGCACGCTCAGATTGGTTGGAACAAAAACGCAAGCTGTTTACGAAACTATCAGAGAATTATTTGAGGATTCCGCTGCCTACGAGAAAATGGCAAAAGCCAGCAATCCTTATGGTGACGGAAAAGCCAGTCTGCGAATCACTGAAGCAATCGCTCATTATTTTCAATTAGCAGACCGCCCAGAAGATTTCAGCCTTCAAGGAGAACAATGATATGAACTATTTACGAAGAATTCGAATCGAGTGGATGTCGATCTTACTAGCCGCTGTCTTCTTGATTCAAAATTTAATTTTAGATGATCGTTTTGGATTTGTTCCTGTTGTAACCCTCTCCCTTTTAGCCTTTTTAGGGCTATTGGTAGGCTTTTTAGGCAATACGATTACCGTCGCAGTTTTTTCTATGCTGGTAATTTCTACAGGAATCTTTCTTTTGTATTACACTCCGATCCTAATGCCAAATCTGCAAAAAGTCTATTTGATCATTGTCATTCCAGTCTTTGCTGTTTTGGGTCTGATGGCGAAAAACAGCGTGCTGTTCAATCAACGCATGAATGCCTTCCAGCCAAGAATGCGCCATTATTTGACGACCCTGAATGAAACGACAGGCTTGTACAATAAAGGAGAATTCGAATCACGCTTTGAAAAATTTAAATGTGCCATGAATTTGTATGCTAAAACTGGCCGTGGTTTGGTTGTCTCCTTTTATACTGTTGACTTCATTGAACAGCTAAAGTATCAAAATGATCAGGCGACAGATCAATTATTACAGGCGTTGGCCCAAGAATTAGTTGATATTCGACTACCTGAAGAAGATCAATTTTATTTAGGAAATGGAACCTTCGTTGTCATGTCTCCAATTTATCAATCAGGTGACAGCCTTGAGTTCATCCAAGAATTGAATAAGATTACCAAGATACAACTCTCATTATTTCCTTTCAAAAATGCGGAGCGCTCACAAAATACGATCATTCGTTTTGGTGAGATTGTCATTGAGGGCTCTACAGAGTTGACCGCCGAGCAAGTAATCAGTCGCGTACAACGTCGCTCTGAGGCTGATTTGACCGATGAATACATTTTATAAGGAGGAAAAACAGATGGATCAATTACTCAATTATTTCTTTGAAGCGAGCAAGATTGTCACGGGGATTTTCTTAGTTGCCGCGATTGTCTTATTTTTCTGCTTATTGATCATCAAGGACCGAATTTGGCGTTACTTTAGGAGGCGGGATTACTAATGAGTACGATTTTATTAATGTTTGGGGTCATCTCAATCTGGTGCTCGCTGCTTATTACCTTGGTCATTCTATTTGGAGCTGTTTATTTCTTACTAAAAAATATTCGTCCACCGAAAAATCAATTAGAGCCCCTCAGCTCCTACCCGCTGATCACAATTGTGGTTCCAGCACATAATGAGGAGATTGTCATCCAAGATACCGTAAAGGCGATTTTGAGTATGAATTATCCTCGAGAAAAAATGGAAATCCTAGTATTTGCGGATAATTGTGACGATGAAACTTATGATCGAGTTCATACCATCTTTCAGCAGCCAGAGTACGAGGGTTACTATTTAACTAAAGTAATCGACCGTAGAGGAACTGGAGGAAAAGCCGGTGTCTTGAACGATTCCTTAAAAATCGCCCATGGGGAATACCTCTGTGTCTATGATGCAGACGCCATGCCAGAGCAAAATGCGCTCCATTTCTTAGTGGAACGAGCTTTGGAAGACCCAGACCGTTACGGAGCGGTCTTTGGCAGAAATAAAACAAGAAATTATAAACGTAACTTTTTGACCCGTTGTATTAATTTGGAAATTGTCACTAGCCAACGAATTATCCATACAGGCTTATGGCAATTATTTAAAATTGGACAGATCCCCGGTACTAATTTTATTATTCAAACGGAGATGATCCGGGAAATGGGCGGTTGGGACAATGGCGCCTTGACTGAGGACACCGCATTAAGCTTTAAAATCATGAAGCGCGGCAAATTGATCGCTTTGGCTCCACGTTCCGAGGCCTTCCAGCAAGAACCAGAGACCTTGTCCGTTTATTATCGACAACGGAAACGTTGGGCTAAGGGAAATTACGAGGTTATCGTAAGCAATCTCAAGGATATCTTCGGCGGCTCCAACTGGCGCATCCGTTTACAAAGTATCTATTATTTCAATACATTCTTTTGGTTTACAACGGCGATTATTCTATCGAATATCATGTTTGTCGCCAACCTAGTTGCAATGCTTCTGCATATTTGGTTTCCTTCGGTCAATGCGATTTTTACCTTTGGCGGAAGCAATCGGCAGATCGGCGCTCTTTTACTGGTGAACTGGGCTTTAATGTTTGCGATCTACTTGCTGCAAATTCAGTTGGCCTTATCTAGTCAGTTTGGGCAGGCGACCGCCGCGAATTTCTTTTATGCCATTGCATCTTACTTTACCTATTCCCTGCTATTCATAGGCATTTCCATCGTCTCATTTTTTTCCTATATAGGAGATAAAATATTTCAACGTGATAGCAGCACTTGGTATAAAACAAAACGTTTCGATAATTAGGAGGCAATTTTATGCGCAGACGTCCTGCGATTATGTGGTCACTATTGGCATTGCTTTTTTGGGGCTATATCGCAATGGTACTATTTAATATAAACGACAATCAGAAAAAATTAGAGAAGTCAGCTTATCAGCAATGGCACTCTACTTATGTGAAGAAAAGCTCTGTAGGGACCTTTGTCAAAACAAATCCCAAGGAAGAAATCGATATCTCACTGTCTGAAGGACATGGCTATGGCATGCTGATTACCATGGAGGCTGTAAAACGTGGTTGGGCTTCTGAAAAAGATTTCAATAAATTGTACCAATACTACAAGAATTTTCAAATCAGTAAAGATAATCCGCTAATGAGCTGGCAGCAAACATATGAAGCAAATAAACCAATAAAAAAAGAAGCGACGAATGCTACAGATGGCGATCTGGATATTGCTTATGCTTTGATCGAAGCAAGCAAACAGTGGCCCAATAGCCAAACGGACTATAAAGCCGCAGCGAAAAAACTGCTTTTAGGAATAAAAGCGAGAAACTATAATTCTACTAACAAATTATTAACTGTCGGTGATTGGGCCACAAAGGATTCTGACTCCTATAACTTGATTCGACCATCGGATATTGTTCCCAGCTATTTTGATACCTTCGCGGCATTTAGTGGTGATAATTTCTGGCGAACACTTAAGGAAAGTTCAGTAAAGACACTGGAAAATTTAAGTAATCAGCACAAAACCGGATTACTTCCAGACTTTGCTTGGGTAGAAAAAGACACGGTCACTCAGGCAAAAAAAAATCAAATCGCTGGAGCTAATGATGGCAATTATGGCGCCAATGCCTGTCGAATCCCTTGGCGACTTGCTAGCTCGAATAACAAAGATGTCAATCAAGTTTTAAGCAAGATGATGAACTTCTTCTTAGAAAAAAACACGATTAATGAAGGCTACACTCTATCAGGGAAGGCCTTATCATCAAACCAATCCAAAAGCTTTTCGGCACCAATTCTTTACGCCGCAAACCAAAAGGAAGCCTATGGCAACCTGATGAATTCACAAGGCTGGGTAATAACCGATGGGCTTTCTGGCGAGGATTACTACGGTGATACCTTAACAACACTGATAACTCTGCAAATGAACCCAAAATAAAGACAGGAAGAGGCGCCTCTTCCTGTCTTTTCTTCATCGAAAAATCTCAAAATCATACAAAAGATTCTTTAGGTTTTGAACATCCCATGGCAACAGCTCCGCGATGGTCAATCCAACGATCTCGCTTTGCTCTGCAATAGCTTCCATGGTCTCCTTCACTTCTAATAAGGACATCTTTCCGGCTGCAGCAGAATACTCTGTGATTCCAGGTTCTGAAAAATACAACATCCGAAATTCATTAGGATCTAACACATCCAGGTCAAAATGAATAACTACTTTGGTAAACTGTTGTTTTTTTAGCCAAGCCTGGATCTCTTTAGGTGCGATCCGCGCTTGATCTTGCACCTGATAATCTATTCCCAATCCTTCCAAAATCGCTTTTTCATCTGGGCTAGGAGTTTGAAGCCCAACATATAAAATATCCTTGGCCGCAAACGGATGCTGAACCTTCTCTGCTAGTACAGGATCACCAGCCTTCAACAAATTTCCCAAAACCATTGCATGTTCATTGTAAAAAACATCCGGCGTTGAAATATCTGGATGAGCGTCGAGCCAAATAATCCCTAATCGCTCCCCATATTTTCCATGCAGGTAATCAAAAGGCGCCTGCGAAACTAGACAATCGCCACCTAAAGTGATTATTTTATCAGGCTTCTCCTCTTGAATGATCGCCATTGTCTGGTCCACATTCTCAGCCACAATACTTTGAGCTGTCACACCATTTTCTCTTATCAACGGTACTTCATATTCAGGAATAGGAACATTGATTTCTTTGTGCTCCAAATTTTTAGGCACCAAAAACGAAAGCAAATCTGAACCAAGTGAATAGGTTGGATTATTTCCACCCTGCCATTGAGGAACTTTTAAACGGATTGTTTTAATCAATGGTTTCTCTCCTCTACCTTTTTTATTTTCTCTTGCTTTCATCTTACCTTTTAACGCTCCGCTGGTTCAAATCAGACCGCTTACTTTCCATATTCTCCAACTAAATGACCATATTGTAGAATGTGACCCTCCATTGCAGTCAATAGTTCTTTTTTCCTAGAAGATGCAGGTAATTCCAACGTTTTATCCAAGACAAAGATATGATATTTGTAACGATGGCTGCCAAATGGCGGCTTGGGTCCGCGATAGAGATGTTTCCCATAGCCCATTCCTTGCACAGCATTATTCAACGCAGCTACTTGTTCTCCTTGCGGTATTTCCGCTGGAATCGTATCCATCACCGGAAGATTCCAAATCAGCCAATGATTATAAACTCCGGCTAGGGGATGATCAATGTCATCCATAATTATCGCTAAAGAAACAGCTCGTTCATCCAGCTCAGAAAGATGCAGTTCCGGAGAACTATCCTTTCCATTTCCAGTGTAATCAACCGGAATCGTGCCACTCGCTTTAAATGCCGGACTTGTTACCGTCAATTTAGGAACATTTTCAATTACAAAATCCTTTTGACGAATAACCGCCAAAAGAATCATTACTAAAATAAGCAAGACAGCAAGGATACTCACTAGCATTTTTCGGCTCCTTCTCATTAATTTTCTTCCCTTAACGTCCGCCGAATTCGACTCAAAGATACTGGCGTCACACCAATGTAAGAAGCAATATGAGCATGACTGACGCGCTGATCAATATCTGGAATCTCAGCCTTCATTTTCACATAGCGTTCCGTGGCGCTTTCCGTTAATAAGGCCGTCTCTCGGACTAATTTAACGCGCAGAGTTTCTTCCAGAATGCCGATATAAACTTGGCTCAATGAAGAAGCTTCCAGCATCAGCTTTTGAACCTGCGCATAATCAAAACATACCAATCGACACGGTTCTACTGCCTCGAAATTACACATGACTCGTCCGCTAAACACCACATGCTGCGTGCTGAAAACCTGGCCTGTTTCTAAAAATTGATGAGTTATATCATTGCCCTGATAATCCAAATAATACTTGCGGATCAACCCATTCACTAATACATACAGCTTATTTTCCTCATCGCCAGCCGCCACAATTAAGTCCCCAGCAGGAAAATCCACAAACTCTCCTAAATCAATTAACTGTCCAAGAATCTCTTCCTCAATCGGAATTTTGGCATACCGTTTCACCAAGTTCTTGATAATCTGCTCAATTTCCTTCATCGGCCGCTCCTTCGCTTTTTATTTATTGTAACGAAGGAGGAAAGCTCTGTCATTAACATAGGATAAGTGATTGAATTTGTTGTAAAGCTATAAAAATTTTTTAACCCAACTTATCCCATTCCTGTACAAAAGTTACCAATTAGTAACTATAGAACTTTAAAGTACGTACTATACAAAAATAGACTTGCCAAATGTACTAGCTTCAGGAAACGATAAGGAGGCTTTCACATGATTCATTCATTATCAGATAAAGTACCATTTAACAACGGAACAAAAATTCCCGGATTGGGTTTAGGCGTTTTTCAAATTTCTGACGAAGATACCCCTGAGGTCGTTAAAAATGGGATCATCAATGGCTATCGATTAATCGATACCGCTCAAATTTATGGAAATGAAGTTGGAACAGGAATCGGTATCAAAGAAGGCTTGGCCGCAACAGAACTAAGCCGCGAAGAGTTATTTGTCACATCAAAGGTTTGGAACAATCATTTAACCTATGACGAAACAATCAAAGCCTTCGAAGAAACACTGAACCGTTTAGCTTTAGATTATCTTGATCTATACTTGATCCATTGGCCAGGCAAAAATGCCTTCAAAGAATCTTGGCAGGCTTTAGAAGACTTATATGCAGCTGGAAAAATCAAAGCGATTGGTGTCAGCAATTTTGAAATCCATCATTTAGAAGAATTGCTGTCCTTCGCAAAAATCGTTCCCGTAGTCAATCAAGTAGAGTTGCATCCAAAATTAACCCAACAACCACTTCGGGATTTCTGTAAAAAGCATGACATTAAAATCCAAGCATGGTCTCCATTGATGCAAGGAAAGATTCTAAATGAGTCAGTCGTTAAAGCGATTGCTGAAAAGCATCAAAAAACACCTGCCCAAATCGTCCTACGCTGGGATATCCAGCAAGATATCTTGCTCGTTGTAAAATCCGTGCATGAACAACGGATGCAAAGCAATGCGGATATCTTTGATTTTGCATTGGATACCATCGATATGGAACGCTTAAACAAACTGAATGAAGCCTTGCGGAGCGGTCCAGATCCAGATGCATTTGATTTTTAATAGACAAAAGCTGCTTCAAGCTCGTAATTTTCGAGTTTGGAACAGCTTTTGACTTATTTTTTACCTACAATGAATAAATACATTCCTTCTGCTGGTACTAATTGTTGGATAATCGGCAATTGCAGTTTTTCCAAACTTTCCTTCATTACATGTGACGGAATTCGATGCCCACCATTGGCATGCATAGTTTCTGATTCAAACTCTAAAATAACAAACTGTCCATCCTGCTTAATAATGCGCGCCAACTCCTTCAACGCCACCTCAAACGGATGAACCTCATGAATCATCACCGAAACGAGCGCAATATCGACTGAGCTGTCTGGCAAGTCGATTGCTTTAATATCACCACTCATACTTGTGATATTTGTCAGCCGTGCGTTCCTTGCTCGTTCTTGGATCAATTCCAGCATTTTTTGTGATTGGTCAAAAGCGATCACCTTTTCGGCCTGTTTTGCTAACGGTAGGGTCAAAAATCCCGTTCCAGCCCCGCCATCAAAGACCGTTTTCCCAGCTAGTTCTGGCAAATAACCGATGATTGCTTCAGCTGACAATTGCTGCTTGCGCTTTTCACTATCTAAAGCTGCGACAATTCGTTTGAAATTTTCTTCATTGTCTAAATTGTGATGTTCGTGAGTATGGTGTGACATTTTCATCATCCTTTTCCATTTTATATTATAGATATTTTATATCGCTAATTATTCTAAAAATGAAGCATCAAACTTCATTTAAAGCGCAGATAGCTGGCTGAGCTTCATCGAGTCAAAATATTCCCACATTTTATCTTCACCCTCGTTGATAACTTTACTGATTGGACAACTATGCTGATTGTTAGCCAAACAGCTGACTTCATCGGGAAAGCCATCGATTGCATGAATGACATCCAAAAAAGAAATTTCCACTGAATTCTTTTTTAAACGATAACCGCCTTTTACCCCTGAAACCGATGAAATCAAATTTGCCTTTGCTAATTGGGTTAAAATTTTTGATAAATAAGAAGGTGAAACCTCAAATTTGTCCGCTAAGTCATGAATACTCAAATTACTATCTATCTGATCCTTTTGAGCAAAATAGACCATGACATGCAGTCCCATATTTGCGGCTTTGGTAAACTTCATAACATTTCCCTCCATTTCTTATTAGAGATATTATTTATCTATAATATAAGTGTATGATTTATTTGTCAAGTATAAATGAAAGAACGAGGGTGTGTAAAAGTAATTGACACACCTCGTTCCTATGTTTAGTCAAAAAAAAATTTACTTTGTGTTTACTGATTAATGAATCTAAAAGTTGGTAGACAAAATCTTAGTTTTATTTAAGCTATTCAAAAAATAATCAAGTGAAGTCTTCCAACAGATCCACTATTTCCGTTCTTGATTCTGCTGCCAAAAGGTATTTGCGGAATTTTTCGTCCATTAATTTACGTGATAATGAAGACAAAATCGTGAGGTGCAGATTGTCTTCTGCTTGTTTTGGAATCAAGATTACTAAGACAAATTTTACATCATTATCATCTAAGGTTTCCCACTCAATTTCGGCATCATTTCGCAATATAATGATCGAAGGAAGCTTGACCGCCTCATTTTGCGTGTGAGGAATCGCAAATCCATCGATCATTCCTGTACTTACTTGAGCTTCACGCTGAAAGAGTCCTTCAACGACTCTTACTGGATTAGTAATTCGATCCTGGTGGAAGGCTATGGAAGCCGCTTGTTCAAAAATTTCTTGTTTAGAACGACAGGTTTGCCGTAAATCGATTAATTCTTTTACAATCAGTACCATGCTATCCCTCCGCTGCCATCATTTTTGTGTAAGAACGTTTCTTAAAATAGCCTAGTAGCAGACCGCTGACGATCGCGCCAATAATGATCGAAAGTACCCACAGATGCGCTTTTTCAACGACAGGAATCACAATGAAGCCACCATGGGGGGCCGGATCTTGAACGCCGAACATATAGGTTAAGGAAGCACCGATCGCTCCGCCTAACATCATGGATGGCATATTTCTCAACGGATCTTTTGCCACAAAAGGAATCGCACCTTCTGTAATATGGGTGCAACCTAATAAAATATTTACAATACCTGAGCTGAATTCTTCTTCGTCATAATATTTTTTAAAGCCCAAAACCGCGATTCCGGTCGCTAAAGGTGGAACGATACACGCAGCTGAAACACCGGCGATCATATACTGATTGCCCTCAGCCAGCAGAGCCAGCGCTGTTACATAAGCGGCTTTATTGAAGGGACCGCCATAATCGATACAGCACATAACACCAACTAATGTACCTAAAACGATCGGACTGGAATCTTGGAAGCCAGCAATAAATCCGGTCAATCCACTATTTAGCGCTTCGATTGGTTCGGCTAACAAGAGCATGATCATGCCGGTTATAAACACCGCGCAAACGGGCAGTAAGAAAATCGCCTTTAATCCATCTAAAATCTTCGGTAGCTTTTTGAATGCTTGACTTAAAAAGTAAACAACATATCCGCCTAAGAAGCCGGCAAAAATCCCGCCGATAAAACCAGTTCCGCTAGTATCCGCGATCATCCCGCCAATGAAACCGGCGACTAGACCTGGGGTACTGCTGATACTCATCCCGATATATGCGGCAAAGATCGGAACCATTAAGCCCATCCCCACACCGCCAATCGTTTTGATCATGGTAGCGATTTCATTATATTGTGCATTTGTAGGGTCAGCACTATAGATTCCCCATAGGAACGACATCCCAGTTAAGAAACCGCCAGCTACTACGAACGGTAACATATGGGAGATTCCGTTCATCAAATGTTTGTACATCGCACTGCCTAAAGATAATTTTCCTGAAGAGCTTGCTTTTGGTTTTGTAGCTTTCTTCACATTCACAGTCGCAGCTTTATCACCACCAATAATATGACCGCCGCCATTCAATGCTTCTTCTATTAGTTTATCTGCATCTTTGATACCTTGTGTTACCGACGCTTCAACTACTCTTTTGCCGACGAAACGATCCATTCCGACATCTTTATCAGCCGCAATAATGACCGCATCCGCTCCCGCTATCTCTTCATCTGTCAACCCGTTCTCAACACCGATCTGCCCATGAGTCTCTACTTTGATCGAAATGTTTCTAGCCCTCGCTGCCATTTCCAGTGCTTCTTGAGCCATATACGTATGTGCGATTCCCACAGGACAACCAGTCGCCGCGATAATTTTTACCATTTTTTTCGCCTCTTTTCATTTTTTGAACAGGTCTCAGGTAATAGAATTATCTGAGACCTGAATTCGTATGTTTATTGCATACTGAACACTTTCATTGATTCTACTACATTTTCCTTCATGCCTTCGATCCCTTTTTTGCTGATTTCATCGAAGAATGGTATTTCTGAGCCTAGACTAGTGATATACTCCTTGACCTTTTCGCCGCCAGATTTATTCATGTAAGCAAAGTAATTGATTTTACAGATGCCGTTTTTGATCGCTGTTTGCATGTCTTCTTTGGAAACACCGGAGCCGCCGTGCATCACCAATGGAATATCAACTACTTCAGCAATTTCAGAAACGCGATTTAAATTTAACTCCGGCTTCGTTAAGTAGATACCGTGAGCTGTTCCAAAAGCAATCGCCAAACAATCGACATTGGTTTGTTCAACAAATTTTCTAGCCGCTTCAGGATCAGTGTACATGTCGTCTCCTGCATGATCTTCCACATTATAGACAACACGGTCTTCCGCTCCGGCTTCGCCACCGACTTCAGAAGTAAAAACATGTCCTAACTCCGCTTCAACGCTGGCACCTAAAGCATGAGCAATTTTGACCATTTCACTCGTACCTTTTACATTTTCTTCAAAGCTCTGATCCGAAGCATCGAACATGACCGATGTAAACCCCATCTCCAATGCTTGTACACATAAATCAAAAGAAGTACCATGATCTAAATGAACGGATACCGGAACCTTAGCTTGTTTAGCATACTGGACCATAATCGGTCCTATTTCTGATAATGGGATCACCGGCTCATGTACCTGTGCGTGAGCAAGAATAACTGGCTGATTTAATTCTTCTGCGGCTGCAATCACAGCTCGAACTGCTTCTAGATTTGGCACATTATATGCTCCGATACCGACTTTTTTCGTCTGTGCTTCTTTCAATAACTCGTTCATTTTTACCAACATGTCATTTTCCTCGATTCAATTTTATTTTTCCAACAGATAATTTTCAGCTGTCTTAGACCAAATACCCTGATTCTCTGCCAATATCTTCCCAAGTTCGCTTGAAGGATCAATGTCATCAATTGCTTGTCGTTCCATTTCCTTTTCGACGTAGACTAATTTTTTACCTCCACCGATTTCTGGTTGTTTTAATGTCGTTTCTGCTACTGCATCTAATCCTAAAATATGGGTTACAATTTTAGCTACACCGACAGTTTTATTTTCGATCAAATTAATCGCATCGCGCATATCCTCTGTCGTTCCGCCGGAGGTTCCAACATAATGAGTATAGTAATAATGCACATTATAGAAATTGATCGACGAGCGGAACACTCGATTTTGCGGTCCAGCAAAGAAATTCAAGCAGCCATCCTCAGCTAGCAGATCTGAAGCTAAGGCGACGATTCCCTCCGTCGGTACCATAACAAAAATATCGTCAAAGCCGTTGGGCGCAATTTTTAATAATGCCGCTTTTTGTTCTTCCAATGATTGTTCCACGACATTGATAAAGGAAGCGGTCGTTTCGTCTGTACTCGGATAAAGCTTTTCCGCCCTAGCCAATTTATCTTCATGTAAATCAGTCACCACTAAATTCCGAGGCTTTCTTTCCCCGTGCAAAGCATAATCAATAGTCAATAATCCCATTGGACCAGTCCCACCTAGTAGCAGGAAATTTCCCTGCTCCTTGATTCCCATCTGATGATCATAGCTGCCTGGTTTTAAATGATAATTGGCTTTAAATGCACCAACCACACAAGAGAGTGGCTCGACCAAAGAGCCTTCAAAATAAGTATCACCATTGAATTCAAGTAAACAATCCTGCTTCATAACGTCGTTTGGAATCACGATGTATGTCGCGTCCCCACCGCAATAAACATAGGAGTATCCGGGACACGATGGATCGTCAGGTAACTGTAAATTCGCTTGACAGACATATTTTTGACCTTTTTTGAAATTATCTCGCCATTTGTCACCGATTTGTACCAGTTCTCCACAAAACTCATGACCAATGATGACTGGTTCTTTTTTCAAATCATTTGGCGATTTTTTATGATCCTCGCCTTGTTTGGCTAATTTCCACGTAGACATGCAGATACTGTCTGTCACGATCTTCATCAAAATCTCGTCTCGTTTGATTTTTGGTAATTCAAACTCTTCTAAACGTAAATCTTCTTTTCCATATAATCGAACCGCTTTTGTCTTCATCATCATTCTCCTAGCCTCTCGTTTTTCCACCAGCAATATTAATGGTCACGCCACTAATATATGAAGCTCGATCAGACATTAAATAAGCAACTGTGTCTGCCACTTCTGATAGCTTGCCGCTTCTGCCTAATGGGATCGTACTTGTTTTGCTGTAGCCGGCTCTTAACTCATCGACCGTCAAGCTTCGGGTATAAGCCAAGGCTTCTTCGTATGCCAAGGTACGTAAGCCAGTCTCTTCCATGATACCTGGTGCTAAACCAACTACTCGTACACCTTGTTTGCCTAATTCTTTCGACCAAGAGCGGGTCAAGCTATTGACTGCCGCCTTAGTCGCGGCATAGATACTTTGCCCTTCCGATCCTTCCAATCCACTTTCGGAAGACATATTGATGATGACCCCATTTCCTTGCTTGACCAAATGCTTTCCGACCTGCTGGCTCATCAAGTAGATTCCTTGTAAATTGACATTGATCATTTTTGAGAACAAATCATCAGAAATCTCATGTCGGTTCTTCGAATCAACCAACAAAGCCGGGATATTGATTCCGGCATTATTTATCAAACAATCGACTCGTCCGAATCTATCAAGTGTTTTAGATACTACTTCTTTAACCGATTCCCGTGAAGAAACATCCGTTTTCACAAAGAAAAGCTTCTCATGCTGAAACGATCCTTCATTCAAATCAGCATTGACAACATTCACACCTAATCCACACAGCTCTTTGATGATCGATGCACCGATTCCAGAGGAACCACCAGTTACGATTGCTGTTTTTCCTTTAAGATTTAACCACTCTTCCAAACTAACCCAATCCCTCCGAATTTATTTACATAGGCCTATGTAGAATTTGTTAACGTTTACAGTTATAATTATAGCAATCAATCATTTTTGAACAATAACTTGCGCAGTTTATTATCAACAATCACATTTATACGCTTTTTCAATCAAAAATGGACAAAACTAAAAAGGAGTGACTCCATGATACCTATTGAACGACATGAAACGATCCTTGATCTATTGAAGGATCGAAAGTTTATCACGACTGAAAAGTTGGCTAAAGAATTATTCGTCAGCAGTGCGACGATCAGAAGAGATTTAAGTATTTTAGAGAAGCAGGGGCAAATCAATCGAGTAAGCGGCGGCGCAAGCATTATTGAACCAGTCGTTTCTCCAATGGATCTTTCGCTGCATTATACAAATAGAATCCAATTAAAGGAAAAAGAACACATTAGCAAATTAGCGACTACGCTGGTGAAGGATGGACAGAAAATCTTTCTCGATTCCAGTACGACAGTAATGAAGCTGGCGGAGAAATTAGAACGCTTTGAGGATCTGATCTGTTTGACGAATTCGGTGACGACTGCTCAAACGATCCTGCAATTTGATAAGAAAAAGGTTCATTTGACTGGTGGCGAGGTCAATCCTTCATATATGAATACGTACGGCACAGAAGCGGTCAATAATATTGGACTGCATTACAGCGATATCACCTTCACTTCCGGACGTGGGCTGAGTGAGAAGGGGATCTCAGACACGAATCCTTATGAGGCGGAAATCAAACGAAGCTTTTCCAAAAGCACTCGATGCTTAGTCGCATTAATGGATCATAGTAAATTCGACGTAACCCACTTCAACATCAGTGTTCCCTTAGATCAAGTCGACATCATCGTTACCGATCGACCTTTGCCGGAGCAGCTGCAAAAGATCGTCGAAAAATTAAGGATACGGGTTATGTATTAGTTTTTTTAACAACACGTATATTCCAAAAAATACGAAAAGCAATCAAGCTCTTCTATTTAATCCAATCACCCCGACTTTTTCATTTTTATACACAAAAAACTTCAAGACAGCAGATACTACTGTCTTGAAGTCTTCTCCATTCATTTAAGTAATGCCAAGTCTGGCTGCTGCGTACTTTGAGCACCATGCTGACTTAATTCGATTGTACGTTGACCAAATCCTTTCGCAAATTCAAAATCATGGGTAATAATAACGAATGTTATCCCTTTATCGGCGAAATCGACGATCATTCGTTGAACTCGTCGCATATTTCCCACATCCAAGCCCGAAGTTGGTTCGTCTAGGATTAGTAATTCAGGCTCTCGCATTAGGCCAACAGCAAAAACCAAGCGTTGTTTCTGCCCACCAGATAATGTAGCCGGGTGCTGATCCTTGAATGTCCATAAATTTAATTCTTTTAATAGTTTCTCTGCTTTTGCCTGATTTTCCTCAGTTTTTTTCATCCCCAACAGCAGTTCATTCAGCACACTGTCAGAAAACAGCTGATAATCCGCATCTTGCAATACAAACCAACATTTCCCGCGGCGTTTTTTGGCCGATTGAAGCTGACCTTCGATACTGATCGCCCCTGCCTTTTCTTTGTTCAATCCGCACAGGGTACGAGCTAGGGTGGTTTTTCCTAAGCCATTCCCACCAGTAAACAGTACAATTTCGCCCTTAGGTAACTCTATATTAAGGTTCTTAATCAAACTTGGCGCTAATCGATGGTAGCCGATTGTTAAATCCTTCAAGGATAAAAATGGCTCCTTCACAGCCGTTTCTGCTCTTAATAATTCCGCAAGAGCAATTTCCCGCCTTTTGAATGCAGCTGCGCCTCTGATAACTGGCGAAACTCTTCAATCGTCCATTGGGCCGCGATTTCACCTTTTGCCATATAAACAACTCGATCAGCAGCCTCCATCAAATAATGAATGCGATGATCCGCAATCACCACCGTTTTTCCTGTTCTTTTTAGCTGCTCCACTGTTGCTGCTAATTGCGCATTGCTCTGATTATCTAAATTGGCGGAAGGTTCATCCAGTACAAAAATCTCAGGATGATGAACTTCGACTGCTCCCATCGCAACCTTTTGTTTTTCACCACTTGAAAGCTGTGATAATTTTCGTTCTCTTAAATAATCCATTCGATTTAATTCTAGTACCTGATCAATTCGCTGAGTAATCGTTTCTGCTTCAAGCCGATAATTTTCAGAGGCAAAGGCCAACTCGTCTAACACATTAGAAGTAAAGAATTGTGAACGAGCATCTTGAAAAACACTTCCGACTTGTTCCCCATATTCCCAATCTGCTAAAGTTGAGGTGCTTTTTCCATTTAATTGAAGATCACCGGTTAATTCTCCTTCGTAATAGTGGGGAATTAGTCCGTTAATCAAACGCGTCAGCGTGGTTTTACCGCAACCTGAGGCCCCAGTCACCAACACACACTCTCCTTTGTCTATTTCTAACGATAGGTTGTTCAATTGCGGTTCTTCGCCGTCATAACTAAAACAGACATCTGTTAATTTGATCGCTGATTTTCCCCTCATCCTCTAGACCTCCAAAAAGTTGAATGTAAAAATACAGATCGCATAACCGATAAAAAGAACAACCACTAATAAATCTCTGCTAGTCAAACGCGTCTGATAAATGGACGTTCGCTGTCCAGGATGATTCATCCCTTTCGTCATAGCAGCGGCCGTCAATTCATCCGTAATTTTCATGGTTCGCATCATTAAAGGAACAAAGGTGCATTCAAACGCCTGCAAGGGTCGCAGCCAGTTTCTAGATTGAGAATAGGATAAGCCTCGCAAGCGGGCGAACATTTGGATCGTGTCGTTTTCTATCTTGATGATAGGGAAAAAGCGTAACGTCACAGCTAAGGTGAGAATAAAATTTTTCGGTAATTTTAAGGACTGCATCGCAGCCATTAAATGTCCGGTCGGTACCTCTTGTAATATTCGCGCCATCATAATGACCGGACCGAACCGCAAGACCAGAAAGCATAAAAAACCAAGAATTTTTATACACTGCTGATCCGTCGCGACGATATAAAAATATAGTGCTGTTGTTGCGGCGATCACCACACTCATTTTAATCGCCAGTTGAAAAAAGCCTGAATAAATTAAATACAGCAGCGCGGAGACGTTCAATAAAATCAATTGATCCATCCCAGCGCACAACACTAAAATACTTTGAAGGATCAGTAAAAGAAACTGGATTCTCGGATCGATACTTTTTTTCATAAATGTCTCCTTTTAGCTAAGCAGATTTGATGACGCCCGCTTTTACAAAGTGCTTATTCAATAATTTGTACCCGAAGATGCAGCCTAAACAGATCGCAACAATCAACGCTGCGGCAGAAACCATGATCCAAAATGGCTCCGTTAAATATTCAAGCCGATTCTCTGTGTAGCCGGTACTTTCCATCAATGTATAATAGTAGTCAACAGAAATTGCTAAAATAATATAATTTGAAAATCCATATAGAAGATTATAGATCGTGAAGGCCACAGTTTGAGCACCCAACTTTCGGTACCCATTGGTTTTCGCCAAAATCACTTCGCCGATCACCCCGCCGATTATTGTGATTGGCAGGATATAGACGGTTCCCATTATGGCGTAAAATAGTCCGTTAATCGCACCAAAAAGTAACAGCGTCCCTCTTTTGCCAACCTTGTAGGCCATCAATAAGTAGATCGGACAAGTAAAAAACAAAACAAAAGCAGTCGCATAGGGATAAAACCAAGCCATGAACGGCAGAGTCACCATCGACATGACCATCATTACGACGATTTCTACTACTGTGTATAATCCGATCGTTAAATAATCTTTCGAGATAAGCTTATCTGTTTTTTTCTTTTTCATTCTGTCACTCCTTAATACTCCCTATTAGTGAATTACTATTTACTAAATTTCCAATTGGTGGCTTCATTTTGCATATCGACTAATTTTCGGTAAAGGTCGCAGGTTTGATAAAGGTCTGAATGTTTTCCTTTAGCCGCCACTTTTCCTTTTTCTAAAACAACGATCTGATCAGCGTTCATGACGGTTTTTAATCGATGAGCAATTACGATCACGGTTTTATCTGCTACCAGATTTTTGATGGCGCGCTGAACGCCCGCTTCATTTTCTAAATCGAGGGCCGCTGTCGCTTCATCCAATAAGATGATTTCAGACTGTTTAATGAAGGCTCGAGCAATACTGATTCGCTGCTTCTCTCCGCCCGACAAGGTTGATCCGCCTTCACCCACCAATGTGTCATAGCCATCTGGAAGGGCACTGATAAACTCATGACAATGGGCCTTTTTAGCCGCTTCTACCACTTTTTCAAAGGTAGCTGTCTGGTTACCGACACGAATATTATTTAAGATCGTGTCTTTAAATAGATAGACATCTTGAAACACCATCGATAGATGACTATAGAGGTTTTCTGGATTCACTGTCGTCAAATCTTTGCCACCGATCTCGATGACACCCTCTTGAACATCATAAAAACGCGCCAGTAGTTTTACGATCGTCGATTTCCCACTGCCTGACGGACCGACTAAAGCGGTCAATGTTCTCGGCTGGATTTCTACATTTATTTTCTGCAATACCGGCTCGTCTTTATAAGAAAAGCCCACGTCCTTAAAGTGAATCGTATAATCTTCAGTTAGCTCCTCGGTTCCTTGTACCTCTGGCTGATTGCGAATTTCCATGATTCGTTCGCCGCTGATCAGCGCATATCGCATCTCAGTATAATTGATCATCAAGGTAGTGAAGGGATCGTAAATCCGACTGGCCACGACAATAAAGACTAGAAAAACGGATTCTACCAGACTTCTTTGTGCAAGCAAGTAAGAACCCATGAAAACTAAGATCGGCAAGCCCATCCGTAAAAGCGAGATAGCTACCATGACAACCGGTCCTAAAAAACCTTCGATTCGGATGGATTCCTTGCGCAGTGTATCAAAAGCCTGTTGAATTCTGGCAAACTGCTGCCCGCCTAAAGAATAGGCTTTGATTTCTTTAATTCCCTGCAAATACTCTTGAAGGCGTGAAGCACTTTCTACTTTGGCTTGAATGTGTCGTCCGCCTAATTTCTTCATTAAAATATTCGACCCTTTAACTACCAACAAGACAATCGGCAGCATCGCATACAAGCATAGCGTCATTCGCCAATCAATCAAACATAAAGAAATGAAGGCCATAATCAGTAAAATGACTGCTGCAAGTGCCTGGGGAACCAAATGGGACACCGCGCTTTCCAACAGTGCATAGTCCCCCAACATCATAGTTGTTAAATCACCGGGATCGCGACTATCTAAAAAGCCTAACGAAAGTTTGCGTAAATGATTCGCTAACTTGGTGCGTCCTTTTTCGGAAACATCATAGGCCGCCGTATATTGTCTGTCGTAGGCGATCGTAGAAATCAAGACTTGTACCGCAAACCACACCACACTAGCCAGAATCAAATAGAGATACAGCCGTGTGTCTAATGAACGATTTTGCTGATAGGATTCAAACAGTTCGAAAATTCCATAAAATGCAATCACTGCAGGCAGTAAGCGGGCAATTGATTCTAACGTCGCCCAAAAAGTCGATTGAGCCAATGTTTTCGGTTCACCAGAGGTAATATTGTAAATCGCATCTTTCATCCTACTTGACCTCCCAATCTTTGGTTTCTTCATTGATCATCCACAATTTTTGATAAAGCGGATTGTCTGCCAGTAATTCTTCGTGGGTTCCAGCAGCTTGAATTTCGCCTTTATCACAAACCAAAATTTGATCCACATGCTGAATCGTCCAAAGACGATGAGCGATGATCAAAACCGTTTTTCCTTTGACCAGTTCACTGATTGCTTGTTGAATGTAGACTTCATTTTCAGCATCCGCATAGGCAGTCGCCTCATCCAAAACCAGAATGGGTGAATTTTTCAATAATGCCCGCGCAATTGAGATTCGCTGCGCCTCACCCTTAGATAAGAAAACACCCTGCTCACCGATCATCGTCTCGTAGCCACTAGGTAATTCTTGAATAAATTCATCACAACGCGCTAATTGAGCCGCCCAACGAACCTCTTCTAAGCTGGCTTTTTTATTACCTAAGCGAATATTCGCCGCGATCGTATCATTGAAAAGCGTGACATCTTGAAAAACAAACGAAACATCCCGCATTAAAGTATCAATCGTTACTTCGCGAATATCCGTTCCGCCGATTTTTATTGCGCCTTCTGCCGGATCGTAAAAGCGTAACAGCAGCTGAGCGATCGTGCTTTTCCCGCCGCCAGATGGTCCGACTAACGCGTTCATCGTATTTGGCTGCAAGTCAAAACTTACTTTTTTCAGTACCTGGTTGCCTTCTGTGTAGGCAAACGAGACATCTTCAAAGGAAATGCGATTGCCGGAAAACTTCGTGGTATCCGCTTTTTCGATTACAGGTGCTTCAGCAAAAATCTCATCGACTCGCTTTACTCCTTCATTGACATTACTAAAGGTAGAGGCGGCATACATCAACTTCATGAAAGGTCCCGTCGTCCCTGAAGCCAAAATGATAAACAGCATCACCGTTAGTGACAAAGTTTTGTCTTGTGGACTTTGACTGATTAAATAGGCCCCCAGCGGCATCACAAACAAAACAACAGATGTTATTAATGTGGTAAATAAAACGTAGCCTGTTCGAAAGCCATTCGACCAATCCATTACCAGGTTTCGATAATCCTTGATACTTTGATGGAATCGCTTAAAATTTCCGACAGATAGACCAAACACTTTAACTGCCGGCATCGCGCGTATATACTCCACACCATTACTGTTCATCGCTTCTAGCGCATCATGATATTGTTTAACTTTGTTGTTCTTCATCGTTTTTCCCATCAAACTAGCATAGATACCAACTGCAAGAAAAAGCGGGACTAGTGACATCAAGCCCAAGCGCCAATCAATCTTCAGCATCAGTCCAATATAGATCAGAGGGAAAATCAAAGCCGAGACAATATCTGAAATTTGATGTGCAATAAAGGATTCCATTTTTTCGACACACTGATCAATGATCTTCATCAATTGACCACTGGATTTTCGCGTAAAATAGCCCATTGAAACCTTTGACAAATGCTGCAGAATATCCATTCGGATTTCATACAAAATATCAAAGGCAGCAACATGCGAACACATAGATGAGGCATATAAAAGAATTACCCCCACCAATACGCTGCCCATCGAGACCAAGCTCCAATGGAACATTCTGCCAGCCGAATAATCTCCGACCATTAGTAATTCAATAATTTTGTAAATACAATAAAAGGGGATGAACTGGACCACGGTTGAAACCGTCGCTAAAATCCCCGAGGTTGTTAACAATCCCTGCTTTTTCTTGATGTAACGAATCAAGACTGATTCATCCTTCATTTATTTAACTCCTTCCTAATTTTTCATTAATCAACCAACAACTACGAAACCCAAATGATAATGAGATTCATTCTCATTTAACCATTTTTTCTGGTTGTTTTCAACATTATTTTGCAAGATACTTCACAAAAGATGTCAAAAACTGAGCTTCTAGATAGATTTATTATGGTCTAACTCGCTTGCTGGTTCTCTTTCACAAGGTTCTGCTATATTAAAAAAATCTATCTCCCGCCGAGGAGATAGATTCCACTATTTCTTTATTTGATTTCTTTTCGCTTCTTTAATGATTTTCAACGCACGTTTACGCGTCTTGATATTAGGACTTTTCAAACGGCGATAGGCACTTGCTAGATCAGTCTTCTCCATTATTTCTACCTCCCGTTTAATGCGCCAGCATTTCCTGTGCAATTTCCTGACCTGTCATGTTTACTGGATAATAGGTTGGCCAGTTATCGAGCTCTTCGTATAAGGCTTTTTGACTTTCTCCACCAAAATAAATATGGAAATGAGCCGCTTTTTCTGGTGCGATCCCGTGATCACTGAATTGAACATACTTGTAGTTTCCAGCATTCGGATCATCGGTTTCAAAAGTGAAACGAACACCACGATTGCCTTTTTCATACGTCAAAATTTCATATCCAGCATACTTATAGGTATATTTGTGATGTTTCCCGTTAACGATGAAATCCATCTGCTTACCAGTAATCTTTATTTCATCAACATCGGTTTTATACCCAGTTTTGTAGTATTCTTTATATTCTGCTGCTGTTTTATCTTTCTTCAGTTTGGCTTTGTAATCAAAAACTTGATCTAATGTACCTTTTTCCAATAACGGATAAACGGATTGCCATTCACCGGCATAATCAGATAACTTTCGGTCTTTTACTTGAGAATCTTTGAAATAGCCGTTATAGATTGTCTGCTCCGCCGCAGTTTCCTTTTCAGTCTTTATTTCTTTACCCGCAACATCCGTAGTTTTCTTTAATGCCTTCAAATTTTCTTTCATAACCGATACGTAGTTTTCACCTACATCCATCTGTTTCTTAGTTAAGCTTTCCAGCGGATTGAGCACCTCCAGCTGAACGTTTGTTTCATCAGCAAGTGTTTGTGCGGCTTTTCCTTGATTATTATTTTCGAAATAAATATAGTTGATCCCGTTATCTTCGACGTAGTGTTTCAGCTCCGCAATACGTGAAGGGTCGGGTTCTTGATCTGGATTGATCCCCGAAATTCCAACCTGATTCAAACCGTAGTCTAAAGCTAGATAGCTAAATGCAGTATGCTGTGTGACAAAATTCTTTTGCTTCGCCTCTTTAAGTGTATCTGTATAGTTTTTATCTAGGTCTTCAAGCTTTGCTAAATAGTTTTTAGCGTTTGTCTCAAAAATCGCTTTTTTCTCCGGATACAGTTTGACTAACTGATTTTTGATCGAAGTCACTTCTTTGATCGCTTGATGCGGCGATAACCATGTGTGAGGATCTAATTCATGATGATGCCCTTCTTCATGACTGTGATCGTGTTCTTCCTCGCCACCTGGCAGCAATAGCATTTCCTTGGTGCCTTCAATGACATTCGGTTTCCCTTTCTTCCAAGAGTCGATTGTACTTGGTACCCAGGTTTCCATATTCTCATTGTGATAAACAAACGCATCCGCTTCTGTAATCTTTGCTATGTCTTTGGCGGATGGTTCATAATCATGGGGCTCCGTTCCGGCAGGCATCAACAAAGAAACTTCTCCAGCATCGCCAACAATATTTTTGGTAAAATCATACATTGGGTAAAAAGTTGCGACAATTTTTAACTGCTTCTCTTTATTTTTAGACTCCGCTTGACTAGCTTCTTTGCAAGCGGATAAACCGACAAGCGCAAGTAGACTGATCAGTAGAATCCCTAATTTCTTTTTCATTTCAGACCTCTTTCTCTCGTTTAAATTTTTCTCATTGACTATTCAAATAAAAAAACACGCTTCACCTCTATCCCGTTTTTTGGATCGAAACTCTCCAAAAGAATCTTAAAAGAATTAGACTCCTCACCTCACTAACTATCCTCGTTAGACCATTACAATTTGCGGATGATAAATCGTAATGATTACGATTCGACAACGATACTTTATCATCCAGTCAAAATAGTGTCAAGATAAAATAACATGAGATTTTATTCATGTGAATGGAGAATCATTTTTCAATAGATATAATAAAAAAAAGCAATCAAATCCATCAATTTGATTGCTCTTCATTCATTATCTAGTTATTCAGCCTCATACTCTAAATCAGACACCGCCGATTCTTCCTTACTAAGGCGTCTGATACCAATCGTATAAAGAATTCCCGTCAAAAGAGCTGCGCTTGCATCAGCAAAAGGTGCCGCATGCAGCAAGCCATCCATTCCCCAAGTGTTTGAAAAAAGTAAAATTGCTGGAATCAGTAAAATAATTTGACGAGTCAATGTTAAGAAAATAGCCGACCGGGTTCTTCCTGTGGCCTGAAAGAAATTCGAAGCGACAATTTGGAAGCCGATAACTGGCAAACACAAAAACCATGTTTGCAAGGCCTTCGTTCCAAACGTCAGAAGTTCAGGCTCATTATTGAATAGCCTCACCAACTGTTCTGGCATGATCCTCGTTGCTAACCAACCAATACACACAATCGTCGTAGCGACCGTAATCGCATATTTTTGCGCTTCTTTTACCCGACCAAATTTTTTTGCCCCATAATTGAAACTAACGATCGGCTGTGCACCTTGAATAAGTCCAGTGATCGGCATCAATAGAATCGTTTGAATACTGTTGACGATTCCCATTCCAGATACCGCAATATCCCCGCCGTAGGTCAATAACGACATATTCAAAACGACGTTCAAAATGCTATTTCCCAACTGCAACAGAAAACTAGGCATTCCCAAAGTAGTGATGCGCACAGCGACACGCCCTTTGATTCGCATATTCTTAAGTCGAATCTGATGATGGCTGCGTTTACTAAGTAGATAACTTAAAATCCAAACCATTGAAATAAACTGTGACAAGATTGTAGCTAACGCCGCGCCTGCCATCCCCATATCAAAAACATAGATAAAGACTGGATCAAGAATGATATTGACGCCTGCGCCCATAAACATCGTGATCATGGCTAATTTAGGTTGTCCATCTGCTCGTAAAAAGTTATTCATGCCAATACTAACAATCTGAAAA
Organism: Enterococcus sp. DIV0187; assembly: GCF_051713785.1. Lineage (NCBI taxonomy): Bacteria > Bacillati > Bacillota > Bacilli > Lactobacillales > Enterococcaceae > Enterococcus > Enterococcus sp. DIV0187. Next base: position 3,002,211 of record NZ_JBIOQO010000001.1, on the reverse strand, counting down.
ACAGCCCCTGAAAAAATAATCCGCATATAACTGATGGCGTAAGGAAGAACGCTATCACTAGCGCCAAAAGTCGCCAACATTGGAGATAAAAACAGATGCCCCATCAGCATAAATAGGAGCCCGCTAATTATCAGTAAAGAAAAGGCATTTCCCATTGCACGCTCAGCTTCCTCTGTTTTTCCGGCACCTAGCTTCATAGAAAAAAGCGTCGCACCCCCGACACCAAATAAAATACCAATCGATAATAAAATAATCATAATCGGAAATCCGATTGTGATTCCCGCCAAACCATTTGCTCCCAAGCCAGGTGCATGACCGATATAGATCCGATCAACTACGTTGTACAACGCATTGACTACCATTCCAATGATTGCTGGAATAGAAAATTGCATTAATAACTTGGGAATTTTTTCTGTCCCTAACGGATTCGCTGCTTCCATTTAATTTCCTCCCTTTAAATCATGTTGTTCGGTTTTCTCGACCATCTCCTCTAATAATTCAAAAAGCAGATTACGCTTAGATTCATCCATTCCCTCTAGCATGATCTTATTCCAACCGACAAATTTTTCGACCATCGCTTCTCGCATATCTAGACCCTTTTGTGTCATAGAAATTTTATTGCAGCGTTTGTCCTTTTCATCCTTTTCCTTTGTAACCAGACCCTTTTTAATCAGCGATTGAACCGTCCGAGCCGTCAGTGCCTTATCTACTTGCAAGTAAGTGCTGATTTCCTCCTGAGTCACTGCGTTATGCCGATAAAGATACATCAGGATCGGCTGTTCTGCCGTAGTAATGTTCAACGGCTTCATCGCCGCATTCAAATAAATTTGATTTTTTCGATACAAAATCGAAATCGACCGTCCGACACTTCGTTTCATAATACCCTCCGAATCTTTTAAAAAACAATAGTTGACTACTCAACTAATTTATCAAGAATTAGTTGAGTAGTCAACTATTATTCAAAAAGAAATTTTAATAAATATGAAAAGCGAGCTTTCCCCGTGTTACACCTGTAACTAGCAGTTGGTAAAAATGTAATGGATTCATTTTCGCCTCATATGCGATTTGACTAAATCTCTTGTTCTTTTTTGATAAAAGCTATATCTACATCTCACCCCTTAACAAACTGCAAAAAGCCAAACTCGCAACTAGTTCATATTAATGGATTAACTTTTTCAAAAAGCGAAAAAGTTAGTCTTGTTCTCACTGCGCATACGATTTGGCTAAACTGCTTGTTCAATTTTTGGTAAGAAACTACATGTACGTCTCATGCTTAATAAACTGCAAAAAGCCAAACTCGCAAAAAAGCGATCAAAACCAATTGGTCTTAATCGCCTTGGATAGATTCTTTATGCACGCTCAGTATTTGAGCTTTTTGGTGTCTTATCACCCGTTGATTTCGCTAAACCTTTAATTGATCCGCGAATGATCATGGAAGCCGCAAAACCAACCAATGCTAAAACAGCGAATATTCGCAAAACATTCGTATATGAATGGAACATTTCAGTGATCTTCCCTAAAAAAATCGGACCGAACATCCCAGCCGCTGCCCAGGCAGTTAAGATATACCCGTGAATCGCACCGACTTCCTTTGAACCAAAGACATCGCCAATATACGCAGGGACAATCGAAAAGCCCGCACCATAACAAGTCATCAACAAACAGATCAATGCGGCAAACAGCAATGGCGAGCTTACTACTGATAAACTTAACAACACAACAATATCAATCACAAAAAGAATCGTGAAGACATTCTTACGTCCCAAGACATCTGAGATCAAGGCCCAAACCAACCGGCCGCACCCATTGAATACACCCATCACACCGACCATCGTAGCTGCCATGCCAGCAGTCATTCCGGTAATTTCTTGGGCCATTGGTGAAGCTTCTGAAACAAGCGAGATTCCGCAAGTAATATTTAAAAATAGCATAAACCATAATAGCCAAAAGGTTTTTGTTTTAATCGCTTGATTGGCGGTCAGTTGCACGCCGCGATATTGAATTTTCACTTCTTCTTTTGGATTGGGCGCTTCAAAGCCTTCTGGCGTCCAGCCAACTGGCGGTTTTTCCAAATACCGTGAAGCGGTGAACATCACTAAGAAATACGCAATCCCTAAAATATAAAAGGTCGAAGGAACACCGACACGCACCATCAACTGTTGGGCGATCGGTCCAGTGATCATAGAAGCAAAACCAAATCCCATGATGGCAAGTCCAGTAGCCAAGCCCTTTCTATCTGGGAACCATCGGATCATGGTTGATACTGGTGTAACATACCCAGCTCCTAAACCGATTCCGCCGATAATCCCATAAGTCAGATACAACATTGGCAGCGAATGACTAGAAACCGCAAAGCCAGTCGAGATGATCCCTAAACCGAATAAAATCGAGGCGACCGTTCCTGTCTTTCTTGGGCCAAATTTTTCTACAAATTTCCCCATAAATGCCGCTGATGTTCCTAAACAGAAAATCGCTAAACTAAATGCAAAAGAGATTGATGATTTATCCCACCCAGTCATCTCTTTAATTGGTTCCTTGAATACGCTCCACGCGTATGCTGAACCGATAGATAGATGAATCGCTACGCCTGACAAAGCGATCAGCCATCTATTTTTTTCCCTGCGCATCTTTTTTCCTCCTATTTTCCGCTGATTTATGTGTTTGAGTGTGACAAAAAATAGATAACAAACGTTATCTCAGACTGTAGACAAAGTCCATTTTATGGATGATGTCTACAGTCTTTTCTTTTATAATAGATTTATGAAAACGAATGCAAGGAGTGATAGTTATGATGTCTAAAAACAATACGAACGGTAGAAATCAATTTGCGATGCTCACGATTGATGATTTGGTTCCTCAAGATCATCTCGTTCGAAAGATTGATGCTGCGCTTGATTTTGAATTTATTTATCCAATCGTTGAAGCCACTTACTCCGATTTAGGTCGCCCAAGTATCGATCCAGTGATTCTGATCAAATTGGTGTTTATTCAGTATTTATTCGGTATCCGTTCCATGCGGCAAACCATTAAGGAAGTCGATACCAATGTCGCTTACCGCTGGTTTTTAGGCTATTCCTTCGAGGAGAAAATCCCCCATTTCTCAACTTTTGGAAAGAATTATGTCCGCCGATTTAGAGAAACGACGGTGTTTGAGGATATTTTTGCCTATATTTTAGAACAAGCAGTTAAAGCAGGTTTTGTAACAGAGGATCATTTGTATCTTGATTCTACCCACATCAAAGCTAACGCCAATAAACATAAGTTTACGAAAGAAATGACCCATGATGAAGCGAAAGCCTATCAGGATGAATTAGAAGATGAGATCAATCGTCAACGAATAGAGGCTGGAAAACGCCCTTTTACTTTGGACTTAGAAAAGGAAGTGAAGCTGAAAGAAAGAAAAATAAGTAAAGCTGATCCGGAAAGCGGCTACTACGTCAAAGGCGAACGAGAAAAACAATTTGCTTATTCTGCCCATACTTCATGCGACGACAACGGATTTATTCTTAGCACAATCATCACTCCTGGAAATATTCATGACAGTCAAGTCGCCTTTCAGCTCGTCAAACAATCGAAGAGACTTTTTCCTGAAATCAATTGTGTTGTCGCTGATGCTGGGTATAAGACACCTAAGTTTGTTCACTTTTTGACTCATTTGAACCTTCGACCTTGTTTGCCTTATTCAAGGCCCAAAGGGAAAAAGGGGCTATTATCAAAAAATGAGTTTCTCTACGACGAGTATTTTGATTGTTATATTTGTCCGCAAGATCAAATGCTCGCTTTTTCAACGGTTACTCGAGAAGGGTACCGAGAATACAAATCCAATCCAAAAGAATGTGTGAACTGTCCTCTGCTAAACCAATGTACCAAAAGTAAAAATCATCAACGAGTCATCACGAGACATGTTTGGGGAGATCTGATGGATGAAGTGGAACATCTTCGCCTAACGGATCTGAATAAATCAATTTACAAAAAACGGAAACAAACGATTGAACGAATATTTGCGGATGCAAAAGAAAAGCATGGGATGCGTTGGACCAAGTATCGAGGCTTGGAAAAAGTCGCGACGCATACGATGCTAGTGTTTGCTGCAATGAATTTAAAGAAATTAGCCACCTGGCTATGGAAAGGCAAGGAGCCTTTATTTTTTTGTTCAAAAATTCGAAACGAAGTAGATAAAAAGCTGTTCCAAGCTCGAGTTACGAGCTTGGAACAGCTTTTGTCTACAGTCTGAGATAACAAACGTTATCTTTTTTTGTTTGAAAAATATTTATTTTTAGCACTCAATAAACACGAGTATACGCTCTCATTTCGTTAAATTCAACTAAAATTTTGATATATTCCGAATATTGAGATTGTGTTAAAAAAAAGAATTCTATTTAATTTCTGTATGTATCTATCCCTATACAGATAAATGCACTTATAAAATAAAATTCTTCACATTCCTCGCCTATTTCCGCTTTAATAATTTTGATTCTTTCTTCACTTTTTAACCTTGAAAAAAAGACTATCAATCGAATTTCCCTTGATAGTCCCTAGACTCAGAATGAATCCCTTTTCTCACTCTTACTTCTTCATTTTTTGAATAAGCACATAAAATAATACCTTACCTACGCCTGTGTACTCTTCTAAATTAAAATTTCCGGCAATTTGGAAATCTTCACTTTGAGCCAATTCACCGTAGCTGCGGCCGATCAGTTGATCCAACTCTACTTGGTCTGTATAGTTTAGGTCAAAACAGGCATACGTTCCCGCAGGCAATTCAAACTCAGATGGACGAGTTTCTGTGGTTTCGGTATTTCCAATCAGATAACATTGTTCACCATCGATAACTGCGTTTACAGCTAGCAGATTCTCTTCAACCTTTGAGGCATATTCTTCTTTTGACCGCATCTTCTGTTTACTCATTTCTGCCAATCCATCCGCAGAATTCGGCGCATTCAAAGTTGTAATCCAACCGTAAACTGTCACGGCCTCTCTTTCAACAGTCTTAAACATGACTAGATTCCTTCTCTCTTTGAAGTTCTTTCCATTTTTCGCTAAAAAACAGGGAGTCATCCGTTACACGCTAAATATATAGTCCCAACCTAGTCAATGCAATAAAGATGCCTGTAGAAACCAACATCGTCTGTTTAAAAATGAATATAGCCCAGCGCAGCCAGGATCAAGAGCGTTGTGCATAAAATTATGAGAAACAACGTAACCAGCAAAAACATACTAACAGTGTTTTTAACCGAAGGAGTCATTACATCCTTCAGGTTTTTAAAGTGGATCACACATACCCAGCCCATAGCGATCGTTAACGACAGCTGAATCGGAATGATTCCAACCAGACTTCCGCCATTGATCGCTGCTACAAATCCAACAAATGAAAAAAGTAGCAGCGCAACTGCACAAATTACAGAAAATAAACCCACTTGAATCGACTGCAACAGCTTTGCCTCTTGCTTTATCTTAGCCATATACTTCACATCCCCTTTCATCAAATAATCAAGAGAAACTTCATAATAATCACTGATGGCAACTAGCGTTGGAATGTCGGGATAATTTTTCTCATTCTCCCAATTCGAAATCGTTTGGCGTGTCACGTGAAAAATTTTTGCCGCCTCTTGCTGTGTAAGTCCCCGCTCTTTTCTTTGCGCTTTTAAAATCTTAGCGATCATGATGATTTCTCCTTCCTAACTTGATGATAGGATTTCTAACTAAATTATACTAGAAAGCACCACTTACTTATTGTTTTTGTGACGCAAGAACTATTTGACATTGCCAATTTTTGCAACAAACTTCTCTTTTCCTGCAACAAACGAAAAAAAGATTCTTTCTGCTGACAATCCTTGCTATGCTTAAGTCACAGAAGGGGGAAACATATGAACATCAACTTTACCTGGGTGAAAGAAAAAGCCTTAAACGAAATTGATATTTTTGCGAATCCTGAAAACAGGGCCAAACTTGAACGTCTTGAAAAACTGCTGCAACAAGAACAGGAAATTGTGGCAATTGATCCCAAAAATAACCGTTCAATCAAATTACCGCTAGACCAAATAGTCTCTTTTGAAACCATGGGACATTTAGTCAACGTTCATTTAATCAATCAGCAGAACTATCTCATGCAAAAACGGCTTAAGGAATTGGTTACTTTAGAGAGTCAAAATTTTTATCGCATTAATAATTCGCAGATTTTAAATCTAAACTGTGTTCAATCCTTCCAATTAGGAGAGCACGCGCGTTTAGAAGTTCACACCAAAACAGATTCTACTTATATTGTCAGTCGTCACTATGCCAAGAAAATCAAGGAGGAACTATCATGTTCAAACAATTAAAAAATAATTTCTTTCAAGCAGGCTTTGGATCGTTTATTTGGATCACTATTCTTTGCTCACTCACAGATTTCTCTTCAAAAATTCCTTTTCATTATATCTGGAATCTCGTTGGAATCAGCGTTCTAATCGGCCTTTTATTCGGGATCGTCTATCCTTTTTTATGGAACTATTCGACCTTTAAAGCTTCAATCAATATTGTCATCTGTACAGTGTTAAATACGCTTTGCGCTTATACAGGCGTGTATCTTTATTCGACTCAGATGTTCGACCTGATCCGACCGTTCTTTATCGCCGTATTGCTGCTTACATTGATTCTGCATATCATCACCTTTTATTTCTACTCAAAACACGATAATAAAAAAATGGCCGCAGCATTAAACAATCTGAATGATTAAAAAAATCCCTGACTTTGTTTTCAAGTCAGGGATTTTTCTATGCTTTTAAAATGTTACGATCTTATCCGCCCACTCCACCATTTCGACACAATCAAACATCGTTGAAATTGGACAGGAGGTTTGATCCTCTAATTGTCGAGATTTGAGGCAAGTGCCGCAAGCCAATAGCTCGCCGCCTTGCTCTTCCAACTTCTGCATTTCCGCTGGCACATTGTATTGATCGTCTTCAATACTTTCAACTTCCACGGCTTCCCCCATAAGGAAAAATTTCATCTGATGCCCTTTCTTCAAAGCCGCTACACCAAATCGAAAAGCGTTCCAAGCTTTCTCATGCTCTTTGGTTTCCAGAATAATCGCTAATTTCATTTCATCCGCTCCTTTAGTCTTATAGTTTATACAGTGGATATTTCTACCCCAATCACTTTAAAGTATAGCCTTAAAAAAAACTGAAAACAATCCGCTTTTTACTATAAAAATAAAAGGTACCAGCACACGCTGATACCTTCATTCTTTTAACTTATGAATAGATTAGTCTAGAATTTTCGTTACATCTTCTTGCATTTTTCCTTGCGCAAGGATATTTACTCGAGTTTGCAACTCTTCATACATTGAAGCAACCGACTGACGAGACTCGTTTACTTCTTCAGAAATCTCTTTGGCTTGCTCGTTGATCATCGCCAACTCTTTCTTCGCTTCTTCTATAATCCGATATGCTTCCATCTTGGATTTTTCTACCATGCGATTGGCTTGTTTTCGTGCTGAAATCAACACTTCACCGATTTCCTGCTGTGCTGAAACTGCTTCTTGTTTTAATTGTTCATTTTCTGCACGAAGCTCGGCAACTTTTTCTCTTAGATCTAGGAGTTCTTTTTCTTGAAGCTCTTTCGCTTCTTGTTCTTCCGCCATTTGGTCCATCGCTTGGTCTTTTTCAACGATTACCTTATCTAATTGAGAATATTCTTCGTCTTTCTCATTGATCTCTGCAATCAATTCATCGATCTGGCCTTCCAATTGATGGATTTTTTCTAGTCGTTGGATTTCTTCATCTTTTTGCTGGGCAACTAGCGCTTGATGTTCTTCGTGAATTTCCTCCAACTCCTGTTCTACAGTAGCTAAATGGGCTACCGAATCCTTTAATTTTTCATTTTCTGCTAGAGCTTGTTCCAACTGCTGTCTCAACTGATCCAATTCTTGTGTCTCTTTCAGTCGTTGAACTTCTTGACGCGCTCGTTGGACCTCTGCTTCTAAATCTTGGATTTGGCGGCGATTTTGGGCCTTTTCTTCTCCCATCCTTAATACAGATTGACGATAATTCTCGTTTTCTTTGGTTAACTGCTGAGTTTGTGCCGACATTTCCTTTTTATATTTCTGTAAAACTTGTTCCTTTTCAAAAATCAAACGTTTTAACTCTTTGATTTCTTCCGCTTGCTTTTCTGGAGTCTCTGGAATTGTGTTATCAGAAACCATCTTCAAAGCGGGAGCAGGCTTCGCCTGTGTTTGCGCCTGCGCTGCCGGCGGGGTTTGCTCCTCGTTTTCAACTCTCTCTTCTGGAACAGAATTGATCTCATCGATAATGTTCTTGTTGAAAAACCATCCGCTCTTTTTTTGTTGTGCTACCATTTTTTTCCCTTCTTTCCGTTAGTCTTCTTCTTGAATCATTAAAAATTTATCTTCTCCATTCTCACGAGAGAAAGTACAGCTATAATCTTGTTTCTGCTTCTCCCCATCCCTTACATTTAGCTGGAAGGTGATCTGTGTTAGATTGGATATCCCCTCTGCTTCAGCAGCAAAGGCTGTGATATTGTCTTTAATTTGTTGACGATTGTCTTCACTGGTCAAGTCACCAGCCAAGGCAATATTCAACGTTTGAGTCGGTATATCTAAGACGATCAATGTCGTCGGTAACCCAAAGTAAGGACTGAGTTTGCTGGAAAGATCACTCTCCATTGCGTATTGATTTTCACGACTATCATCAGAAAATAATTCGTCCCACGCATAATCCTGCAAGCCGATTCCCTCTTGCGGGTACTCTTTGACAGGCAGCTTATTGACTAATTTCTTTTGTTCCTTTTTCATTACTTGGACATCATCTTTCAGTGTATTGTTCTGCTCATTCATCGCATACAGCTGATTTTGTACCTGAAACAGGCTGTATGTGCTTAGAAGCATTCCCACTGCGAGACAGAAGATTACGAATAATAACGCCGATACATGCTTTGATTGTTGAATTTGCTTAACATAATCCAACTTCCGCTGAAAAGTCGCCGATGCATCTCTTGGTGGCTTAATCATCTGCAATCGAACGTTGATAACCATTCGATATAACCACACTAGGAGCACTAAAATGATGAGCCCTACACAAATCCAGTTAATGATTATCACGTATTTTCCCCTTTTCTTTTAGTATTCCAATTTAGCGAGATGAATCGCTGGAAAACGGAATTGGACAGTTCCTTCGATTGACTTTCGATGGACAAAACCAAACGACCGGCTGTCCTTAGAAACATCTACATGATCGCCAATAACGAAGTAAACATCTTCTGGAATTTTATTTAACGTTTGAAATTCATCTGCTACAGTTGGTGACAACTGATACGTATTCGTCGTTTCAAAATCACCTTGTTCTCCGATATCTAAAACCATTCGGCCATTTCGAACAAACATACTGTCACCTGGTAAACCAATCACCCGTTTGACAAACATCCCCTCTTCCTTATCCATTGAAAAAGCAATAATATCGTAACGTTGAACTTGAACATTTTTTTTAACGAGAACTTGATCCTTTTCCGTCAACGTCGGAATCATCGAAGTACCTGAAATCGTGTGGACACTATAGTGTTTTTGTAATTGTCCTCTCATAACAAGCAGCATCGTTACAGATAGAATGATGAGAAGACCAGCAGTTAATAGTATGGCACTCCTGTCATTCGACGGATCCTCTGCGTGCCCGTGTCGCTTATTTGCCATGAGTGATGGCACCCCTTTATTTTGCTTTAATATAAGTAACCAAATCTGATTTCGCTAAGCTTGAATCAATGACTCGATATGAAATCACCGTACCTCCATAAACATTGCCTTCTGAGATCAAAATTCCCTCTGGTCGAACCACTTCAACAAAAGCAACATGTCCATATCGAGGATCTGAGCCAGCTGTGCCTGGCGTAAAGGAGATCAACCAGCCAGCTTTTGGTTCGCGGCTGACTTCATAGCCTAATGCTTTTCCTTTGGTTCCCCATTCACCGCCGTTTCCCATAAAGTCATCGACGCTCTTGCCTAATTGTTTCACGCGGTTAAAAGCGTACCAGGTACATTGCCCGACTGGATACGAACCAGAAGTGTTGTAATTGACTCCGTTATAATCCGGGTAGCGCATCATCGTTCGGTATTCTTCAGGAATCTCATCTTTTCCTTTAATGAAAATCCCTGAAGACTGATCAACTTTGACACGATCGTATTGTGTCAGGTTGTAGACAGCAATAATCGAGTTTAGCTTTCTATTATAAGAAGTATCCGTAGCATACTTTCCAGTTAAGGCTTGTGTCGATCGTAAATAATTCTTTGCGGTAGAGCGCCACGTATCTTTATAATATCCGTCATTACCAGAGATTCCGCCGCGTAATAATTGAACGTAATCTCCTAATGAAGCAGCATAATTAGGATACTTTCGAAAGGCCGAATTAATCGAGTACAGCTCGCCATTCCCACGGTCCTCTTGAGTCGCCATTGAAACAGCCTGACCTTGATAGGTTCCCTTTACACCAAATAGATTGTGATTTGGCGGCAATGACAAACTGCTTGTCCCAGAACCACTTTCCAATAAAGCCTGTGCGATCATCACTGATGCAAAGACATCATATTCTTGTCCCAGCTTACGTGCATCCTCCGCGATGGTTGAAATAAAATTCTTCGCTCCTTCATTTTCAGTAAAATTAATAGAAGCAGGATATTCAGCCAAGATTGTTTGGCCATATTCAGTCAATTCCACAGTTGGCAAAGCTTGAACCAACAAGTCTTCATCGATACTCATTGGCTGAAGAACGACCTGTCGCTGTTTTTCCTTTTTATCTGACTCTTCATTCTCAGCCTTTTCTGTATCAAGCTCTGTAACTCCATCCGTCGCAGTTTCCGTTGATTCATCAGAAGCATCAATTTCAACATCTTCAACTGTCAGATAATACTCTTTTCCAATATAGACACCGACTAATTCAAGCTGGTCGTTTTTCTTTTGGTAGAGCAGACTGCCGACACTGATTTCTTCGCTTGCCTGTTCTGGAGTGCCTGTGATCTCAATCGCAAACAAATCGCTATAAAGCTTAGCGGCTAATTGTTCCACGTTAAAATCCTGCTCCTGTTCCGTCCCAAGCTTTTTAATACCGTCATAAATCAAAGCGGCCTGTGCTTTGTTTTCAAAACTGGACAGCAAGGGTAGTTCATAGCCTTTTAAATCGGATTGTGCAACTTCAGATGTCTTCAACTCACTTGGAAGCTGTAAAGTACTCGTCTCTGAAAAAGCAGCTGGCGGCTGTTGAATAGCATCAGTATTTGTTTGAACCTTAGGCTCACTTGGAGCCGGAGGTATCGGGGATGGACTTGGAACTGGTCCCGGCGTAGACGGTGTACTAGGCTGGGGCTGTTCCTGACCAGAACTTGACGGTGCCGTTGAAGAACTGCTGCTTGTTCCTGTTGAACTACTAGTAGTTGAGCTGGTCGATCCGCTAGATGTACTGCTACTGGAAGTCGATGACTCGCTTGGTGTAGTAGTTGAACTGGACGTACTAGAGGTCTGGCTCGTCGAACTCTCACTGGATGTACCACTACTTGCGGAACTTTCACTAGTTGAACTATCGCTTTTCGGTGGTTCTACTGTGCTGCTTTGTGTAGGCATTTCTGGGATGGTATCTGTCGGTGCAGTTTCTGCCGGCTGCTGTTCCACAGGTTTCTCTGGTGCAGCAGGGACTTCTGATGCTGGTGCAGCTGGCGCTGGTGTTTCAGTAATCGGCTCCGATGCTTTCGGTACGGATTCAGGTTCAACCGGTAGAATGGTAGAACTTTCAGGAACTGTCGTCTCTATGACAGAGGATTCTTGAAGTAAATTATCCGCTTTTAGTGCCCCACTTTGCAGACTAGCAACTCCCCAACAAACTACTGCTATCCCGCAAATTACCATAACGATCTTTTTCATGAACATTTCCCCTTCTTTCTCTCTCAAGTCAAGCTAAGTATTTAATGAAACACTAGGGGCAACCAATGAATGGAAAAAAATCAAGGATGCTGAAAATAATCCGCATCCTTGATTCATTCTTCAATAATGATGCATCCACTTAAATTTTCCAATGAATGCTAATCATCTGCCGCCGCTCATCGCTAAACCTTTAAATAGCAACTTGATAAGTCACACTATTTCACTGACTCGCGGCACTTTAGCTTCTCCTCGCATAAGGAGAGAAGCTAATCAACATGATCCATGATTGAGTGCTTATCAACCTTCAGCATGCTGTCAGTAATAAAATTACAATGACCGGATCTTTATATGTATTTTTATTTTTTGTATGAACTTTTATGAGTGTCATCGTTCGCTAGTAATTTGCATCAAATTCCTTGCATTAACACCATAAAAAAGCGAGAACTCCTTCATTGTACGCACCATTGGTTACACATATTATTCTACCCGCATTTATAAGGAATGTCTCAGCCATTTTTGAAATATAAAATTTAATTTTTGGATAAAAATAAGGAATTTGGGTTTTTGAATTCGCTTACAAATTTGTAATAGCCTAAATCTAGCTAAATATGAAATTATTAAGAATAGCAAAACAGAAAAAATCTTTTTTTGTTTTTTCTTTTTATTTTTTGAATAAATAAAGAAATATCGACTTTTAAAGCCGATATTTCTCTTCGCCTACGCTGATTCTCGCTTTTTTGTTTGTAATTTTGGAATCGTTGAATGCTCCTGCAAAAGCTCAGCTAATTCCAGTAGATTTTTAATACAAAGATCCGCCCCATGCTGATAAAAGATTTCCGCTGTTTGTTGGTTCAACCGTTCCATTTCTTCTTTTGAGAGCTGTTTGTACTCCTCTAAAGAAAGTCCCATCACTGAGCTTCCCTCAGTGACAGCGATACTCAAGACCCCTGCGTTTTTTCCTTCTTGAATATCAGCGATTGTATCTCCTACTTTAATCACTTCTTCCATCGAATGGTTTTGAAAATGGCGCATATTCTCAAAAATCATGAATGGATATGGCCGCCCCAATGAATCAACCTCATCTGGTGTTACGACATAATCAGGACGATAGCCTTCCATCGTGGCCGTGTTTAATACAACAGCCATCATTTCTTTGGTATAGCCAGTCGTAGAGCCAATATTATAGCCTAATTGCTTAATTTTTTTCATCGCCTGCTTGGTTTCCGGTTTTAAATGACTGTTCTCTGCGAGATCCGCAAACAAGTATTTCTCAAAATCCTGATAGATACTTAGCACATCTTTCTCTTCAGAAAGACGTCCATAAAGCTCAAGCCATTGCTTTTTTACTTGCTCAAGCGAAAGCAGCTGTTTGATATGCTCAATTTTAAGCATCCCCATCGGTTTTCTGATTTCTTCATTGGAAAGCTTGATGTTCTTATTTCTAAATGCTTTTTTGAAAGCATGAACCGGTGCCATACAGCCGAAATCGACTGTTGTCCCAGCCCAGTCTAAAATAATTGTTTTAACTGACATATGCTACCTCCGAGTAATTTTCAATTACTTTGACTAACTGATCAATATCTTCTGGATAAATCTCACCGATATTTCCAATGCGAAAACAATCGACGGTACTTATTTTTCCAGGATAGATCACAAAACCATTTTGTTTCAAATGCTGATAAAAATGGTCGAAGTTAAAGGCACTCTGCTTGGGATATAAAAATGAAGTGATAAATGGCCCTTGATGCTGCTTGATGAAGGGCTGATAGCCCAATTCACTCATTTTTTGCCGCAGCAGTCGATTATTTGTTAAATAGCGCATATAGCGTTGGTAGATTCCGCCTTCTGCATCTAGCTCTTTTAATGCTTGATGAAAGGCTAAAACCGTGTGGGTGGGTGAAGTAAAGCGCCACTTGCCGTCCTTTTCCATCGTTTCATACTGATCATAAAGATCTAAAGACACCGTTCGTGAAAACTCTTTACGTTGCTCAAGCTGTGCCCGTTTGGCCAACGTAAAGGAAAAGCCTGGTACTCCTTGAATACATTTGTTCGAGCTTGAGACTAGAAAATCGATGGACAATGCCGTAACATCAATTGGAATTCCCCCAAAGCTAGACATTGCGTCCACGATAAACAGCAGCTCATTGTCTTTGGCAAGTGCAGCAATTTCTTCTAACTCATTTAAAATACCAGAAGTCGTCTCACTGTGAACCATCGCAAGCGCAGAAATGGTTGGATCATTCACGAGAATGCTTTTTATGTCCGTTGCTTGCGGAATTTCATCTTCTGCAACTTCATAAACGCTGTAAGCCAAATGATGCCGTTCGCACATGCTGACCATTCGACGCCCGTAAGCGCCATTTACACAAACAAGCACATGATCCGTCGGTCCGATCACCGAGCTTAGAACTGATTCCACACCAAATGATCCGCTTCCCTGCATTAAGATCGTCGTATATTCTACTGGGGAAGCACCTGCTAAAGACAATAGCTTTTGTCGAATTTCCTGAGTAATCGTTTTGTATTCTTCATCCCATGTACAATGATCCACCATCATTGCTTGCTTAACCGTCTGAGTCGTCGTTAACGGTCCGGGTGTCAATAATTTGTAGTCCATGCTAAGCTCCTTAATCGATTAATTTTTGGTGCTGCTCTAATAATTCTGCGGTTAATTCTGTTGGAAAGACTTTTTGGTCCTTCGCTACGTGTGTACTATCTACCTGCTCATCCTTGTACAGTGCGCTTGGATAGATTTCCAATAAGTCTTTACGACCCTTTTCCAAAATCAAATCCAGCATTTTTTCTGCTTCAGGATTGGTTTTGTCGCCTTTATTAATCACCGCCAAAGATTCAGTTAATGTATACGTTCCTTCTGAGGGTTCAACAAAATCAATCGGCAATCCATCCTGTTTATCTTTGACTGCCTGATGTCGTAACCCAAATCCGATCGCAACCTCACCTAGCCGAACCTTTTTCAACGGACCTGAACCAGAACTTTCTAAATGATCCCCTGCATTTTTGTAGATCCCCTTCAAGATCGTTTTCGCTTCGTCTTCCCCGTAATTATCAACTAACGCTTGAAACAGCAGCCACGCTGTAGAAGATTGCTTGATATCTGAGATTGACAGGGCATCCTTGTATTTCGGATCGGCTAAATCTTTCAAACTAGTTGGAATTGGTAAGTTCATTTCCTTCATGACCTCGGTATTATAGAAAATTGTTCCTTCTTGAACGGTAAAAGGTGCCGTGTAATCCGGAATTTTCGTTAACGATTCGACTGGAAGCGTTAATTCTTTAAACATCTTGTCTTTTTTCTGAGCACTATTTAAATAGAAGGTACTCATCGTGACTAAATCTGCTTCAATATTTTTTCCTTCCGCTAAGAGCTTTCCGCCTAGCTCAGAAGTGCCGAATGATTGCAGCGTGTATTGGCCCTTGTACCCGTTTTTGTCTAAAACATTCTTGATTACTTCCACCGGTTCTTCGTCAGCGTTAGTATAAATCGTGACTTTCTCGTCAGCCGCATTACTTTTGCTGCAAGCGCCTAATAATAGAAGGAAAAGCAAGCTTCCAAGCAGTGCGAGTAGTTTTTTTCTGTTCATTCATCATTCTCCTTTTTCATATTAATGGATTAATTTTTCTTGAGAAAAATTAGTCCGATTTTCAAGCCGTATACCATTCCTCTATACTTTATTTCTTTGAATAGCAGTTAATTTTGTAGGCAGCTTTTTACCAGCTGTCTGACTGGGAAAAGTGGAACTGGCAATCCTTTTAATAATTTGAGTAATTCCTTGCATGACTAAATTGATTACTAGCAAAAACAGCGAAAGCATAAATATATCGTTAAACCGGCCAAAATGCTGAAGCTCTTTTAATTTGGCGGTAATAACCATCGTATTGGCACTTGTTAAGAAAATGACGGCACTGATTGTGACCATCGAGTTAAAAAAGTAATACGCGAAGATATCTACAATCGTCACCTTTGAATTCGGGATCAAAATTCGCCAAACTGTTTTCAACCAGCTATCACCCATCAGCTTGGCGGTGTTCTCCCAGTTCAAGTTCATCTTTTGCAGTGCCTCTTTCGCCATCTGATACGGTGTTGAAAAATAATGTACGATCGTTACGATAACTAAGATCAATAATGTATTGTGCAGCTGACTTCCACTGAATAGCAGTAAGTAGGCCACTCCCAAAACCATCCCGGGAATTGAATTCGTAATGGTGGCGATACCGTCAATTACTTGATTGACCTTATAAAGCTTCCGCTCTCTGGAGGTCAATATCGCCGCCGAATAGGCAATAATCGTCCCAACTCCCGCCGTCAACAAAGCCATCAGCAGTGAATTTTTCAAGGTTAAAATCAAGCTGTCATCTTGGATAAAGCGAGCGAAATTATTGAAGGTTGGTGTCAATTCATAGGGCCAATTGCTCACCATCGGAATAATAATCAAGACCGCGAATACTCCTAAAATGAAAAGAGAGATGCTGATGAAAAGTAGTCGAAAACACCAATCTCTTACCGGATTCTTTTTGATCACTGCCTGCCGTGGACGCTCATAGCGCACGACCTTCTTCTGTAAATAGTTCAATACTAAAATACTGATGATTGATGGCAGTAACATCGTTAAGGCCACTAATGACCCAAACTGGAAATCGGGAATGGTTCCCATGAAGCCTTCATATAATAATGTCGTGATGAACGGGGTTTGTCCTCCTACCGCGCTGGGAATCCCAAAGTCTGTAAAGGACATAAAAAAGCCCTGTAGAAAAGCCACCGCCAACACCCGCGTCAATGGATTCAAGATCGTTTTATAAAGCGAACGATACCAGCTATCCCCCATCAGGCGTGAAACAATGAATAGCTGAGTATCCAAATATTTCATCGAATTGTTGATCAAAATAAAGATCGGCGGCAATGTATAAATGATGAATCCCAATAAAATACCGATGGAGCCATAGATATGGAACAGTTCCTGTTGAAAAACTTTGCTCCACAATCCCTGCTTGCCAAAGGCATAAATAAGGACAAATCCGTAAGTAATCGTTGGCAATAGCATCGGAAAATGCAAAATACTTTCATTTACCTTTAAAAATCGCCGATTGATTCGAGTAAAATTATTTCCATAGGCCAAGAAAAAGCCTAAAATTGTTGAACAGCTCGTGGCCGCTAAAGAATATTTCAAGCTGTTAGCAAATGATCGCTGCCATTCTGGAGTGAAAATATCCAAGCTGCTCCCGCCGGATCGTGGGAAAGCTGTTAACATGATTTGAATGATCGGATAAGCTAAAAATAAAAAGAAGAAGATCAGCACACTCCAGCTAATCACTCGTTTCAATGGAAATGCCGCTCTCATGAGGCCACCATATTGACTGATTGCTGAAAGATTTGCTGAATGTTCTGTTGCTTGATTGCCAACTGATTGACAATAAACTCCTCAACAAAATGACAGGAAGCCTGACTCATAATTTCGATCGGTGAACTGCATTGAGCAATTTTTCCTTCATCTAAAACAACGATCTTATCTGACATCGTCAAGGCCTCTTCCGGATCGTGCGTAACAATGATGATCGTCAAATGCAGCTTACGGGCAATTTCTTGGATTTTTTCTTTGATTGATTCCTTGATTACTCCATCCAAGGCACTCAACGGCTCATCCAACAAAAGCAGCTGCGGCTTCATCACTAATGTTCGGCCAAGTGCAACCCGCTGCTTTTGTCCGCCTGACAATTGATGAATTGGTTTTTCTAGGTGCTTTTCCAGATTCAACAATTGAATCAGCTCGTCTACCTCCGCTTTGGTGGAGCACTCTTTTTTATTGCGTAGTCCGTAGGTCAAATTTTGATAAGCCGTCAAATTAGGAAACAAGGCGTAATCCTGAAAAACAATATTAAAGGGACGTTTTTCCATCAATGTATGGGTGATCTTCTGATTATTGAAGAAAATTTCTCCCCCGCTTGGCTCATCCAATCCTAAAATCAGATTTAATAGCGTCGTTTTTCCTGAACCTGATTGCCCCAGGATTGAAACGATCTCACCAGACTCAATTTCTAAATTGATCCCGTCCAGTACTGTCGTCTCCTGAAATTTTTTCGTGATATTCTCAAGTTTTAGCACCTGATCCACTCCTTCTTTCGTTTACCATTCTTTTATGCTCTTAGGTGATTTTCTAGCGAGTTTAACTTTTGCTTGCTCATTGTAAGCTGACTTTCTCTAATAAAAAGTATAGCGAAGGAGTGTAAAGGCACCGTCAAGTTCCTGCAAAGATAAAATAAAGATTGTTGTTTTTATGTAAAGAACGTAAATTTTTGTGTATAAACAACAGAAAATTACATCTGCCACTACTTAAATAGAGATGTAAATTATTTACAGCTCAAAAACGTTGCACCCGCAACGTTTTTCTTCTATACTATACTGTGCTTGTTTACACGCGAATTCGTAACTACCAAGGAGGAATAATTAGGTGGATTCTTTTGTAAAAATGATCAATCGTATTGCGCGGCTTTCTGCTTTGTATCGCGAAAAAGAATTTAAGAAATTGGGCTTAGGGGAAATGCATCACACCTACATCTTAAGTATTTGTGACGATCCGGGAATTTCACAAGAAGCCTTGGCCTGCAAAATCTTTATCAATAAAAGCAATGTCGCTCGCCAATTGGCACAACTGGAGCAAAAAGGCTTCATTACGAGACAAAACGATGAGAAAGACGCACGTCGTTTACGAATCTTCCCCACAGATAAAGCTTTGGCAATCGAAGCAGAAATCCGTTCGATCCTAGCAGACTGGAATCAAAAGCTGTTAGCGGAGATTCCGACTGAACAGCAACCGAACTTATTATCCGAATTGCAAACGATCGTAGAGAAAGCAGAAAGAGAAATGTGTAAAAAGGAGTAAACATGAAATTAATTCTTAATTATTTAAAACCCTACCGTTCTCGTGTCACGTTAGGTGTTATCATCAAATTTTTGGGGACCATGATGGAATTGGTTCTTCCATGGAATTTGGCCTATATTCTAGATCATGTGATTCCGCAAAAAGATCTCAAGAAAATTCTCTTTTGGGGCGGTGTGATGTTGGCAGCTTCCGCTTTTTCCTTATGGGCGAATATCGTCGCTAACCGCATGGTCTCACGGATCGCAAAAGATACGACAGAAAACATTCGCGGCGATCTATTTCAAAAAATCACCTATCTAGACACGACCCAGATTGAAGATGTGGGGGTCTCTTCATTAGTTTCACGTGTAACATCGGACACCTACAATATTCATTTGACCCTTGGTGTTATGCTGCGTATGGGAATTCGCGCGCCGATCCTTTTGGCCGGAGGAATCTTGATTACTACTACCTTAGATCCGATTTTGACTTTAGTTTTAGTGGCAGTGATGCCGATCATCTTTGTAATGGTGACGCATATCTCGAAAAAGGGCGTGCCCTTATTTGGAAAATTGCAAAAGCAAGTTGATCAACTTGTGTTGACGGTGCGGGAAAATGTAACAGGCTCTCGCGTGATTAAAGCTTTATCAAAAGAAGCCTACGAACGCCAGCGCTTTGAAAACGTCAATCAATCGTTGGTCAATGCGGAAACAACCGCCAATGTAACGTTGGCTGCTTCTCCAGCTTTGTTAGATCTATTTTTAAACTTAGGTTTGACCCTTGTGATTGTCGTTAGCGCCTATCGTGTAAATGCCGGACTGACTCAGCCAGGAGTGATCGTTGCCTTCTTGACCTATTTCACGATTATCCTGAACGCGATGCTTTCTATCACCCGCATCTTTGTCCTGTATTCTCGTGGTCTAGCTTCGGCAAATCGAATCAATGAAGTATTGCGCAAGAAACCAACCTTGGTCCCAGGTACATTGGATCAAAGAAAAGCCGCTTCTACTAAACTGGTCTTTGATGATGTGACTTTTTCTTATCCTGACGGCGGTCATGCGATCGAACACATCAGCTTCAGCGTAAATCCTGGTGAAACATTAGGGATTATGGGCGCGACCGGCAGCGGGAAAACCACGATCGCCAGTCTGATTTTACGACTATACGATCGAACTTCTGGTCAGATAGTATTAGACGGACAAGAGATCAAACATTATTCTCTTGATGCACTGCATCAAAAAATCGGTGCTGTCCTACAAAAGGACGTACTCTTTGCCGATACGATTCGAGAAAATATTTTGTTCGGTCGTAACTTTTCAGAAGAGCAACTCCAGCAAGCCATCGATGATGCACAAGCTCGAGAATTTATCGACAAACTTGCTGATGGTCTGGAGCACCGCTTGGAAGCAAAAGGACAAAATCTCAGTGGTGGGCAGAAACAACGCGTGCTCTTGGCTCGTGCTTTGATTGGGCAGCCTGATCTGCTGATCCTAGACGATTCTTCTAGCGCGCTGGATTATCATACCGATGCGAATCTACGAAGGGCTTTGCGAACACATTTCGGTGATACCACCAAGATTTTGATCGCTCAGCGAATCAGTTCGATTCAGCACGCAGATAAAATTCTACTATTAAATAAAGGGCAAATGATTGGTTATGGCACCCATGAAGAATTATTAGCTGAAAATCCAACCTATCAAGAAATCTATCAGGGACAGACAGGAGGGCAAGCCATTGAAGAATAAAGGCTCACGCAGAGGTACACTGCTGCGTTTATGGGGATATTTGTATCAATTCAAATGGCTGCTGTTTTTAGCTATCGTCTTGACGATTGCCAGTAACCTATTTGCTTTAGTCGGTCCCCTATTGTCTGGGTACGCGATTGATGCGATCCAGATTGGCAAAGGCAATGTCGCCTTTCAAAAAGTTTTCTTCTATTGTAGTTGGATGGTAGTTTTCTATGCGGCTTCCGCAATTTTAAGCTACGGGATCAAACGATTGATGATCTTTCTGAGTCAAAAAATCGCGTTTCGTTTACGGAAAGATTTGTTTGAGAAAATCGTTTCGTTGCCCGTAGGTTATTTTGATCAGCACCAAACCGGTGACATCGTCAGTCGGATGAGCTACGATATCGATACGATTAACACTTCATTGGCTAGTGACTCCGTTCAGGTTTTGAGTAGTCTGGTCACGGTTATCGGCTCCTTTGTCATGATGCTGGTAATCTCGCCAGTGATGGTGACGATCTTTTTAGTTACTGTGCCTGCGTCGATTTTACTGACCCGTTACTTAACCAATAAGTTCCAGCCTTTGTTTAGACAACGTTCTGCCAAGCTTGGTGAATTAAATGGTCTGACTGAAGAACTGCTATCCGGTGAACAAACCACCAAGGTCTATCATCAAGAGGAAACAATGATCACCCGCTTTGGCAAGAAGAATGAAGAAGCCATGACTGCTTATTACAATGCAGAATATTACGGCAGTATGACTGGTCCTTCTGTCAACTTCATAAATAATGTTTCATTGTCATTGATCAGTATCTTAGGTGCCTTTTTATTCCTGTTTGGTCACTTAACATTAGGAAAGCTATCCTCATTTGTGTTGTATTCACGAAAATTCTCCGGTCCGATCAATGAATTAGCAAATATTTTCAGTGACCTGCAATCGTCTATTGCCGCGGCTGAACGAATCTTCAAGCTATTAGATGAAGACCCTGAAGTTCAAGACGTAAAAAATGCTCATGTCTTTGAAAAAGTTCATGGAGACGTACGCTTTGACCATGTTTCCTTCGGCTATCAAGCAGATCAACCGGTCATCAAAGATTTATCCTTTGATATTTCTGCCGGCAGCGTTGTTGCCATTGTTGGTCCTACCGGTGCCGGAAAAACCACAATCGTGAATTTGCTGATGCGTTTTTATGATCCGGATAGCGGTGCAATCTACTTGGACGGACAAAATATCAAAGAAGCGACTCGCAGCAGTCTGCGAAAGCAATATGCGATGGTCTTGCAGGATACTTGGCTCTTTACCGGAACGATTTTTGAGAATCTGACCTATGGAAATGTAGATGCCACGTTAGAAGAAGTGATCAAAGCGACAAAAGCCGCTCACATCCACGATTTCATTGCACAACTGCCAAAGGGCTACGACACGGTGATGACCGAAGATGGTTTAGCAATCTCACAAGGACAAAAGCAATTACTGACAATTGCCCGGGCAATGCTTTTGAATGCCGAATTATTGATTCTCGATGAAGCAACGTCGAATGTTGATACCCAGACCGAATTACAAATCCAAGAAGCGATGGGTCGTTTAATGGTGAACAAAACCTCCTTCATCATTGCTCACCGCCTCTCGACCATTCGTGAAGCTGACTTGATCTTAGTCGTCAATGACGGCAATATCGTCGAACAAGGCAATCATGAAGAGCTGCTAGCTAAACAAGGACGCTATTATCAACTGCATCAAGCCCAATTCGAAAATTAAAAAGACTAGAGTCTCCACGATTTTTTCGTGGGTGCTCTAGTCTTATTTTTTATTTTCGGCAATTTGCTGAACCGCCTCTACAAAGCGTTCTGGTTCGTTGATCCAAGGATTGTGACCGGAGTGTTCAAACCAAATGATTTCCTTGTTGGGAGCGTCCAATTTTTGATAGTAATCTTCAGTTAAGCTAAGTGGCGCATTGATATCGTGCTTCCCTAGTAGAAAATAGACGGGAACATCTAATGTTGAGTACTCCTTCCGCAAATCTACATTGTACAGTTGCGGATACACATGATTGAAGGTTTGCAGAATGCCTCGCAGATAATTGACCTTATCCAAGATGCCATACTCTTTCGCCGCAAGATCCCGCATCGTTTGGAAGCCGCCATTTTGAATCTCAGGATTTCCTGCCATCTTTTGACTGAGATAGTTGAGATAGGTCGCGCTTTTGGTGGTAACAGAATTTCCGTGATAAGGCGGTTCGCCATTTTTTCTTAGCGTATCCACGACCTTTTGATCTCCATTCTCTTTTGCCAGCTTCATCGCCAGCGCGTAATCGATTTTCTCCGTTTCTTCAAAGGCTACCATTTGTCCGGTGCCTATAAAGGTATGGTACAGCTCCGGTTGTTCCTTTGCCATAAAAATTCCTAGTGCACTTCCCCACGATTCACCTAACAGATAAAGCTTTTCCTGCTTGAACTCTTTTAACAACGAACGAACCAAAGCCGTTCCATCTTCAACGTAAATTTCAGGGGTCAACTTTTTCCGCGGGATCGCTGAGTAGGATTTTCCCGAACCAGGCTGTTCCCAGTTAACTACGATAAAATCCTTTTCTAATTTTGCAAGTTCATAACGTGTCGCTGCCAGCTGTGATCCCCCCGGACCGCCCGCTAAAAATAGAAGTACTGGCTTGCTGCGGTTTTCACCACGAATGCTGATCCATTCCTTACGACCATTCAATTCAACCTTCCGCAACTCTGCGATACTATTCTCCTTAGCGATTTTCGGTGTCGCCGCCGTCAGCTGAGTGATCACTATTAAGGTAATTCCTAAAACCAGAACTATCAACATCCCTAACAAACTTCTTCTCACTCCTTTTGTTGCAAATAGGACCTGTCTTCCGCGAAATCGATTAAACAAATAAAGGAACCCTTTGATCAGTAATCCTACACTGATCAAAACAAGTAGCAACACACTGATGATAAATACACCTAACACTAACAAAATAACCCCTCCCTCATTTTGACCACCGTTCAACAATTCCATCATAACAACTTTTTGAACGATGGTCAACTTAATATGCTATACTATTTTTGGAGGTCGATGTGATGAGTAAACGAGAGTTAATTTTAGATGCCTTGCAGGAACTGCTTTACGAAGGAACTGCCGGTACTGCTTCTGTTCAGGATATTGCCACAAAAGCGGGGATCGCAAAAGGTGGTCTCTACTATTATTACAAAAGTAAAGAGGAAGTCTTAGATGCCTTAGTTGAACGCCAATACAATCACGTGATTGAAACCTGTCGGATAAAATTAGCCGCTGTCGAGGCTCCGGCCTTAGAAAAAATAAAGCTATTACTGTATTTTTATCGCAGCACCGCTGTCGATCAGACAATCGATAGTGCGTTGCATGAACCGCAAAATGCCGCGATCCATCAGAAATCGATGGCCTTTATCATGGGACGTCTTGCGCCAATCGTTAGTGAAATTTTGCAGCAAGGAGTCGAAGAAAACGTCTTTGTCTGTGAACATCCCGAACAGCTAGCGGAAATTTTACTGTCACCGATTATTTTTTTACTCGATCCCGGGTTATTTACTTGGACCGATCAAGAAGTACAAATGAAGCTAACGGCTTTAGCACAAATGCTAGAGGCTAGTCTTCAGGCTCCGACCAATTCATTTGCTTTTCTATATGAAAATTGGACAACACAGCGTTTAAATAAAAAAAGTTGAAGGCAGTTCAGAATTATCTGCCTTCAACTTTTTAACTATTTAACATGTTTTCAACCATTTCTTTTCCAAGGAAGGTCTTCTCACCTAATTCCTCCACAGTCATTCCATCAGCAGCCAAACGCTTCACCATGACCGTCAGATCTTCTCCGACTTGGATTACGTGCTTATCTGGATCATAAAAGCAAGCAACCTTTTGCCCCCACTCCATCGTAGCGACGTCTCGTAAAAAATCTAACTCTTCTTCCTTTGTCCGCTCGATAAACCCATCAAAGTCCTTCGTTTCAAAATAGAACTCTACCGTATTATTCTGATAGTTGAATGACTCTTTCTCACAGCCAGTAAATCGAATCCACGATTCCTCCGTTTGTAATGACAAGCCGCCATTGAAGGTCACATTCTCGCCAAAATCAGAAACGATATCCACCTCTAAAAACTTACGATAGAATGCTTTTGACCGCTCCATATCCTTCACTACCAGCATAGGTCCCCGATATTCCATCACATTCCTCCATCCTTTTAAACCGTTTACATTATTGTATACTATATCACAAAAGACCAACTTACTGCTTCTGTATAAACAAAAAATCTTGAAGCTTTTACAGCTACAAGATTTTTATCGTTAGTTTACTTCTGCATAACTAAGCTTTTTACCGGTCATTTCTTCATAATCCTTAACCATGATCTCCCAAGCTTTAGCGATATCTTCGTCTAAACCAAAGAGTCCGCTGCGACCTACGATATAAATATCTGGCCCGGCTGCATCAATCCGTTTGAAGGATTTACGGTTGGAGGAACCATCCATTTCGATCACGTAATCGTATCCTTTTTCTTCACGCAATTCGCGGAGCGCCACGATCTTATCCAAGGTGCTTTCAATAAACCGTTGGCCAGCAAAGCCCGGATCGATCGTCATAATCGTAACCTTATCAACCAGCTCGATATAAGGGAAAATCGTTTCAATCGGTGTTTCAGGATTCAACACGATCCCAGCCTTCAAACCGGCGTCGTGAATTTGATCAATCAAACGAAAGGCTAAACCATCTAACACCTCTGCATGCATACAGATCCATTCACACTGCAAATCTATTAGCTGCTGTACCCAAAAACTTGGGTCTGTCACCATCAGATGTGCCGACATCGGCAACGTGGTGATTTTCCGCAATTCTTCAATGAACCAAGGAGATAAGGTAATGTTCGGGACATAATGCCCGTCCATAATATCAATATGATAAGAATCTACCTTGTCATTCAAAAAGGTGATCTGTTCTTTAAACTTATCTAAATCCATCGTCATTAGTGATGGGGAGAATTCTACTTTTTTCATGTGTCGCCACTCTTTCCGGACTAAAAGATTTGAATATCTTCTAGGTTGATGTCCTCTTCTTCTTTTTCAACCTGCATCGTTGCATCTTCTTCTGTCACATTTTTCTTGATTACGGCTAAGACAACTGCTGTTACGACCACGTTTACTAAAATCGCGATCACACCTGCCCATGGTCTCGACATTGTCGGGATCATCAGTACTCCGCCAAACGGAACGGTCGCATCTGCGCCTAAGATCATTGTTGTTGCGCCACCAGCAAAACCACCGATAGCTGTTGCTACGACACCCCGCACGATATCGTTCATAACTAACGGAATGACTCCTTCAACGATATTGATCACACCCATTGGGACCGCTGACTTCAAGGTTTCAACTTCTAATTTCGTGTAGATATTTTTGCCAAATAATTTTGCGATGAAGAAGGCCAAGCCAAATCCAATTGGTGTTGCTGTATTCACTAACTGTAAAGCAGTAATCGGACCGTTCAATCCTTCTGCTTGCATCGTCAATACAAAAGCGAAAACCGTCTTGTTGATCGGACCGCCATAGTCAACACCACTTAATAGACCGATCACACCACCGAATACTAATAACGAAGAATTGCCTAAACCATCCAAGAAGTTTGTTAATAATGATGTTAATGCCGCAATTGGTGCCCCAATGATATAGACCATGATCAAGCCGCCGATGATCGAGGTTAGGAATGGAATGATCAGCGTTGGCATTAACCCTTTTGCCCAATTTGGTAATTTCACATATTTTAAAATTGCTAATACTAGATAACCTGCTAAGTAACCACCTAAGATTCCGCCGATAAAACCAGCACCGATAGCATTTGCTGTCAAACCAATGATGAACCCGGGAGCGATCCCTGGTTTGCCGCCGATTGAATAGGAGATACCCGTCGCAATCACGACTGGCAGTAAGCCTAAGCCTTTACCGCCCATCGTTGCCAACGCATCCCAAATTGTAAATTTCCCTTGAACCAATGCATCCTGACTTGAACCGCCAAAGGCCATTCCGATGGCGATTAAGAAGCCGGCACCACAGACGATCGGAATCAAATAAGAGATCGCCGTCAATAAGTGTCCTTTAAGATTTAACTCTTTAATTTTTTTCATTTTTCTTCCTCCATTTAACTAAGCGAATGCTTCAACAACATCTTCTGGCTTTTTCGCCTGCAACAGATTGCCAACCACTTCGTCGTTCCCCAGTTTTCTGGCAAACAGCGACAATAATTTCAAATGATTGGTCGCTCCGTCATTGTCATTACCCACCGCAAAGAGAATGATCCCCTTCACGCCTTTGCCATCTAAACTTTCCCAAGGAATTTCCTCTTGATTGATCCCGATCGCCACGCCGATCTTGTTGACATAGGCGCTTTTTCCATGAGGGATCGCGATATAATTTCCAATACCCGTTTGGCCTTCCGCCTCCCGTGCATAAATATCTTTGATAAACCCTTCTACTTCAGAGATATAGCCATTCCTCAATAACTGATTCGCCAGATCATTCAAGGCATCATCCTTGGTCTTAGCGGTCATATTGGTTTTGACGATGTCTAAATCCACAATGTCCTTAACTTCCATTTCAATTCCCCCTAAACCTTTTGAGCAACAACCTCTTGGGCTTTTTCAATCAATTTATTTGGTGACTTAACGGCGATTTCTGTCGGTACTTGAATGATTCGTTTGCCGTCAAAACGTTCTCTTCCGGAAATCTTTACATCGATTGCCAAGATTACGATATCCGCTTGATCAATCTCTTCTTGCGTTAATTCATTTTCGATCCCAATCGTTCCTTGCGTCTCTACTTTCATTTCACAACCCGCTTTTTTTGCGGCGTTTTCTAGTTTTTCTTGCGCAATATAGGTGTGGGCGATTCCCACTGTACATGCTGCTACTCCAACGATTTTCATTATTTATTCCTCCTATAAAATATGGTAAATTGCCGGTTCATTTTCAAGACTTAGTAATTGTTCGATAAAATCATCGTCTGCTAAGCGCCGTGTGAATTGGGCAATTTTCTTCTTAGTTTCTTGACTCTCGTTACTCTTCAATAGAATAGTAATTATCAGCTGGACTGCCGGTGTCTTCTCGTCAAAATCAATCGGTTCTGCTAAACGGATCAGTAGGACCTGACTTTGTTTGATCTTCGGGCTTTCTAAATGCGGCAAGATTACATGCTCCGCGATCATGGTATTCCCGACTTTTTCCCGCTGCTGCAACAGATCAATCAATTCTTCCGCCTCAACTGGATTAGCGAACTCCGCAATAAAACGTTGCACATGTGCTTTGTCTTTAAATGGCTGGTCCAAGAAAACTTGAAAAAAATTATCGTTCATCATAAATCGCCTCGATTTTCTTTTGTAGTCGGGTTTGATCATCGCGTGTGAACATTGCACTGACTAACAAGGATGGAATAGGGATCATATCGCTGACACTGATCGTGGTTAAAATCAGATCGACGCCTGGATATTTTTCCGTAAAATGCTTTGCATCCCTTGAAGCTACGACATCAACAATCTCCAGCTCAGGAAATTTCTTTTCGATCTTGACTCGCAGCAGCTCTGAAGTACCGACACCTGTCGTACACATGATCACCGTACGAATTGGTAATTGGTTCGTTTCAATGATTCGTGCGAAATACAAAGTGATAAAGCCATTCTCGTCTTCGTTGATCTTCGGCAGTTCAAAACGCTGACTGACCTCATCAGAAACATCACTGACATCTGAAAAGATGGCTTCATAGGTCATTTTAATCTGATCCAATAGACTATTTTTTACATGAATGCCATGTTCCAAGCGATTAAGCATAGGCTTGATGTGATTCGCTAAATCAAGAAAGATCGAATCGCCTTTCGCAGAGATATTCAGCCGCTGACTCATGCTATCCAGATAAGTATTGGTGATTTCCACGACCTTTGAAGAAAATTTTGTTACTTTACTTAACGAGCCTTGCATCCGCGATGAGGCTAAGTATTGATAAAGATAGTAAACCTCTGACTCTGGCAGCTCATTGTGCAAATACTTTTCAACATTTTTAATTGAAGACTTAGCAACCTGATAAAGTGCTTTGTCTTGCTCCAAACGTTCCTGATCCTTTTTAGAAAGCGGACTCATTTCTTCGTTCGGAAGCCTATGAACCTTACGCAAACGGCTGATCAAAATATACAAATGAGAAAAAATATTGACATTATAGGGATACGGGATCGTCAATTGCAATTGCTTTTCAATCAACTTCAGCTGGTCTAAGATAAACAGCACATCATAATTATTGAAGTTCAGCTCTGAATGATGCTTCAGTTCATCAATTTCAATGATATTATGCACCTGAATCAAATCAGCAATCGCTCGCCGCAGATTCGCCTCTTTCCCTAAAATCGCCAATGTCCGCTGCTTGCGTTCCAATTTCAACTCGTAACGCTGCAGGTGTTCAGCGATCACTTGCTCATCACTGAAAATGACTGACTCGCCAACATAATAATCTTCAAACAGGTCGTAAACATTCTTCGCATTCGGCGATGAAAGCAGTAGCTCCTCCATCACACGATTTCTACGCTCCTGCGGAGAATATTGACTGCGCTGACTGGGTTGAATGTTTGCTTGGCTGATATATTTTTCGTAGTTTAATTTGTAGCCTCGCCCCTTTTCTGACTGGATCAGTCCCTCGCCATGTGTTTCGTTGATTTTTTTAATTAGGCGATAAATTGTTTTTTGCGAAGTTTCTAGATGCTCCGCCAATTCCTCGGACGTGATGTAATCATGTCGTTTCGTTAGAAGTAGTAACAGCCTTTGTTCACGATTTTTCTTTGCTCCCATGGCTATCAACCTCCCCTTCTTGTTTTTATCATAACCTGTCAGAAAGAAAACGCTTCACTCGTTTTTGACCGTTGCAACGGACAAAAAATAAAACGCCTCACTTTCATTATAGTCAGGAAGCGTTCATAAAGCAGAAAATATCCCAATCATTCATAAAAATTATCCGCAAATCCATCAAAGGGACTTTGCGAATTTTTTTAAAGCCAGACTCGCAGTAGTACCCTAGTTAAAGGCTAGCGAAAAAAAACGTGAGGAATCCCCTCACGTTTTCTTCAATCCTATTCACTTACCAGCCACCAGAAGCGCCCCCGCCGCCGGATGAACCGCCGCCGAAGGACCCCCATGAGGAGCCACCGCCTGATCCGCTATTATTATTATCGGACCAATTATCAGAGTTATAATTCGATGCTAGATAAGCCGTTGTCAGGATATCGCCGTTACCAGAGTATAACGTATCGCCGATTAATATCCGACCGAACATTTTCTTTTCTGCAGAAGGATTTCGCAACAATCTTCCTTGAACAATCGCACGATTGACACCTTTTACTGACATTCCAATCAGCAAACCGCTTAATAAAATGTGGTAGAGTTCCGTATGTTTAACGACCCGTTGCATCTCATCTTCACCAGTAATCGAAGTAGTTTCCGTTTGATACTTTTTATAGTTTTCTTTGAGAAAAACACGAGCCCTCAATAAATTTACTACTAATAATAGACTGACAAAGACCAGCAAGTCTAAAACTACTACTCCTGTCCAGTGGAAGAACATCAATTTTGTCCGCTGACTTTCGACGTTTTCAATTTGCGAATCCACTAAAGCCGTCTTCGTATTCATAATTCCGAATACTTCATCCACAACCTGGCTGACCCCTGTATCGTAATCCTCATCCTTGAAGGCATCCACTACATCATCATTATTAATAATGTCATCGGCTTTACCATCAGGAATCAGACCTTCTAAACCATAGCCAACTTCTAAACGAAATTCTCGTTCGTCCAAGGCGATTAAATATAAAACACCATTGTCTTCATTCCTATCCCCAATACCTAATTGGTTGAAGATCTTATTGGCATACGATTCAATATCTTCTCCACGGGGCAATTCCGGGATCGTAACCACTTCTAATTGCGCACCATTAGTACTTGCTGCTAATTGTTTGTTTAGTTGATAAATTTTTTCCTTCATTTTCTGGCTCAGCATATTAGCGTTGTCAGAAACAAAGATATTGTTCTTATTAATGGTCAAATGACCATCCGTTTCTTCAATTGCCACATCATAATTGTTGGCTTTCTTCGGATACTCTTTCAAGTTCGCCAAATTATCATTCAAAGCTGTTTTGAAGGATTTGTTAACTGTCACTTTTTTACCAGACAAAATGTCTTCTCGTTCCTGATTCAACTTCGTCAATTGCTGATCATAGGCCGCCTTTTTATCTCCATAGCCATTGTTCGTAAAGAGATTAAACAAGCCAAACCCGCTGACTAGCAATACAACAATTAAAATTAGGGAAAAGACCCCATTACGTTTACGTACCTTGCGATAGTTCTCAACAACCTCCTGATGGAGCCGTTCCCCTGAAGCACGCTGTTCCCTCTTCATTTTTTCTCACCCATTCTTATTCAAAACTGACGTCTGGGACTTCTTTCGCACCTTCATCAGCCTTAAAGTTCGCCTTTTTATCAAATCCTAATACCTTCGCTGCCATATTTCTAGGGAATCGAACCAAGCTTTGGTTGTAGTCATTGACTTGTTCGATATAGTTTTTCCGTTCAACAGAGATTCGATTTTCTGTACCTTCTAGCTGGACCATCAAGGTTTTTACATTTTCATTAGAAGCTAGTGTTGGATAACTTTCTTGAATCACGTTCACCATCGTACCTAAGCTTTGATCAATTTGATTGTTTGCGTCATTTTTTTCCGATGGTGTCTTGGCA
The DNA here is from genome assembly GCF_051713785.1 of Enterococcus sp. DIV0187. Taxonomy (NCBI): domain Bacteria; kingdom Bacillati; phylum Bacillota; class Bacilli; order Lactobacillales; family Enterococcaceae; genus Enterococcus; species Enterococcus sp. DIV0187. Next base: position 2,970,924 of record NZ_JBIOQO010000001.1, on the reverse strand, counting down.
TTGTTGTATGCCTTCCGAGCATCTGTAATTTCTTTAACGATCTTTTCTTCATGGTTCATACTACCTTTGACACTGTTTACTAAATTGGGAATCAAATCTGCCCGGCGTTGCATCACATTTTCCACCTGCGACCATTTTGCGTCCACATCGTTTTCTGCTGAAGCCAATGAGTTATATGTCGTTACCAAGTATGCTCCGATTGCCAGAGCGATCACGACAATCCCAACAATGATACCTGAACCTCTTCGTTTCATTTTTATCCCAACCTTTTTCTGATTTATTTGTTATTTGTGATTGAGCTAATTATAGCATTCGGGTAGGGGCGCGCCTCAGACTTTCGACTGATTTTTTAGCTCAACGGTTGACAAAAAATCCTCCCGATTTTTTCCTTCATATATAGTACGAGAAAAAGTATTTAAGCTTTTTCTTTAAAGCCTTCGAAAGCGTTTGATTTTTAGTTAAGATAAACTGGTCGTGCTTCGATATACCCTCGATAACCCTGCGGCTCTAATTGAATCCGTGGTCCCTCTTTTTCTGCCCACTGACAATTATTTATACTAGGATCATATGTATTGATCTGCTCCATCATTGCTTCAATTGCTTCATCAAAACGTACTTCATCATACGGATCACCTTGAAACAGCAACATCGTACAAGCAGACAGATCAATTACATCAAAGCCCTCTGGAATAAGCCCTTGATAATCAACTGGAACCTCTACACCCTGAGCATAGACAGATGTTTCTTCCGTTCGCATCCTTTCCGGTAACCAAAGTCCTACTGGTTCATACAATGCTTCCTTGATACTGGCAAGAATTCCCCAGACATCACAACCGATTTCCTGTGCATATTCGATATAAGATTTAGCGTTCTTGCCTCGTAATAGAATCAGTTTACGCGCTGGAAACTCGATAAGGCGAACATGTAGATTTTTCGATAATGGAGGTAAATTAGTACGTTCCTCTCCCATTAAATAGTAGCTTTCCACAGGATATGGGGTAAATAAAGGGATTGGCGGTGTCTTCTTTTGATAAGCCTTCGGAGTAACACCGAACTGTTTACGAAAAGCTCGTGTAAAGCCTTCATGAGAATCAAAGACAAAATCCAAAGCAACATCCACCACTCGCAGATCCTCATCACGCAAAACCAAAGCCGCCTTGGATAACCGCAGCTTGCGAATGTATTCAAACGGTGATTTATCTGTGTATTCTTTAAACATTTTGGCGCAATGCCATGGCGAATAGCCGGCCTGCTGTGCCAAAGCATGTAGCGTGATCTCTTCATCTAAATGTTTTTCAATAAATGTCTGCATGCGAGTAACCGCCGCAGTATGCTCCAAGTTTGCCATAATACCTCCTAATAGCTTTCAAATAATCCGACAAGTGCACAAGGAAGGTCAAGAAATCCTCCCGCTGCTCTCCTATACTTATGGTATCAACTAAAGGAATCTCAGTCCAACTTTTTCCAGTTTAATTAATGCAAAAGGAATGGCAGGTGAATCAAGATAGTATTATGAGCGAAAAGTGTAGTTGGATGACATTCGGCTTGACAATCAGATTTATTTTTCTGGAAGAAAAATAAATACTTTAAAAGGAAAAAGGAGTGTTGCAAAATGGAATTTATCAAAAACAGCTTAGTACGTCACATGGAAAAATTATGTCAGGAAATCGGTCCTCGAGCGACTGGATCGGCAGGAAATAAAGCAGCAGTTGACTACGCAGCGGAGACGTTTCGTTCTTTAGGCTATGAGGTTCGATTGCAGGAGTTTCCTTGTATGGATTGGCAAAATGATGGTGCAGAACTAATTGTTGATGGTCAAACAGTGGAAGTAGCGGCTGCGGAATATGCGATGCCTTGTAATGTCAGCGGCGAGTTGGTTTGTGTCCAAACGATCCAAGAATTAGCAGCCGCGGATTTAACCAATAAGATTTGTGTTATGTATGGCGAGCTTTGTAAAGAACCGATTATGCCGAAAAGTATGGTCTTTTGGAATCCTGAAGAGCATCAAGCAATTATTCGGGAATTAGAACAAAAACAGCCTTTAGCCGTGATTACCGTTAGTTTTCTTGAGGAGGTTCCCGTTCCGATTATCCAAGATGGCGACTTCAATGTTCCATGTGGAACAGTCAAAGGGGCTCTCTTACCTTCATTGTTAAATAAAAAAGCCGCAACCCTACGTCTAATGACAGAGCGCAACCCGGCCACTGCCGCAAACGTGATTGCTACTTTCGGCAAAGGAAAAAAGCTTGCTTACTCTGCTCATATCGACACGAAGCCTACCACATCGGGTGCGTTAGACAACGGTACCGGAGTCGCAGTTCTACTGACGTTAGCTGAACAATTGATCCAAAACGAATTAGACAATCAACTTGAATTTGTTTTGTTTAATGGTGAGGACTACTATTCAATGCCCGGGGAAATGATCTTTATGGAGCAATCGTTAAACCACCCTGAAGAATATGAATTCGCCATTAACGTAGACGGTGCTGGAATGCAAAATAGTACGGTATCCTACTCACTTTACGAATGTCCAGACCAACTAACCGAACAGTTGAAAAACTTTGCGACGGATTATTCAACCATCGAAAAAGTCGAACCTTGGCCAATGGGCGATCATATGTTGTTTGCCGGAGCAGGAATCCCGGTGGTCGCGATCACTTCAACGCAAATCTATCTATTGATGGAGGCGGTCATGCATACACCAAAAGATAACTTATCGATCGTCGACTTTCAGCGTTTAGAAGAAACCGTCATTTTCTTGAACAATCTGACCACAGCACAAATGAAGTAACTAAAAAGCAGTCTGCCGCTTACCGGTAGGCTGCCTTTTGTGTCTTTCCGATTAATCGGCTCATTAAAAAACTGTAACAATTCTTCTCGTTATGAAGGGTCTTGCCGTTCATTTATTGCTGCTTACTCCATTCGTAAATGAATTCCCCACATTTCACAATATCATCAGAAGCGCTGGTTTTTCGTCGGATGAGATAAAAATTCCGCTTGTAGCTTTCGTCCAATCTCTGATGTGGAATTCCTTCTACCGCTCGTTCCGAAACTAATGAACAGCCAAAGCCTTGCTTCAATAAGCCCACAATCACTTCATTATTTTGGATTTCCATGACTGGACTGTCTATATCCTTTTCCTCCAAAAATCGTTTTGTGTAATAATAGACTCCGGATGTATTTTCTCTCACCAGCCATGGACCCTTTTCTAGATTTCCTGCTAAAACTAACTGATCCTCCATCAATGAAAAACGCTTAATGGTAGGAGCAGACAAAGGCTTCTCGATAAATCCCAGATCTACTGTATGATGCTCTACCGCTTGTAAAACCTCTAAAGAGTTCATCATTTGAACACTAAAACGAATATGCGGAAATTCCTGCTGCAATTGGATTAGAAGCGACGGCAAGACATAAGTGGCAAATGTATGGGAAGCCCCAATCACGCAACGAATAATCTGTTGTTGATTGGTTTGAACAGCTTGATATAAATTTTCCCAATCGTTCATTAAATCAACGGCCCGTTCATATAAAATATCTGCTTGCGGTGTTACTAACACTTCTTTTCTTCCGCTACGGATAAATAATTGTGTTCCAAATTCATTTTCTAATTGCTTGATTTGGGCTGAGACAGTTGGCTGGGAAATAAATAAAATCTCTGATGCTTTAGAAAAGTTTTTCGTCTCATAAACTACTTTGAACGTTTCTAACCATTTGAACATCGCAATCACTTCCATTATTTTTTTCTATTTAAGGTATTATATCAATAAATTATAATAATGGAAGATATCGGTTATAATTTATCATGCAAATGAAATACCAATGAAAATCAATTGATTTTTTACGTAAAAAAAGCTTTTTAATAACAAGAACTATCTAATTTTCGGGCGCCTTCACTTGCCCAATAAATAGTTACCCTTCAATTTTATAAGAAAGAGGTCTAACGATGTTTACAAATTTTTATGCTAAAACAAAACCGATTTTACCTGGATTGAGCTTATCTATAGGAGTAGCAATCATTGCAAAACTATTCGCTTTGTTTTTACCTAAGCTTGGTGGTGCCACTTTAGCCATCCTATTAGGAATCATTTTGGGAAATACCTTCTTTAAACAACCGGCTCTAGCCGCTGGGACGAAGTTCTCAGAAAGCAAATTATTAGAATATTCGGTGGTACTGCTTGGGCTCACCGTCACCTTCCAAACGATTGGAGAAATGGGCATCAAAGGATTGATTTTTATCCTGCTAATCATGACTACCGTTATCATCGGTGCTTATTGGATCGGTCGGAAACTTGGATTTAATGAAAAAATGGCTTTGATGATGGCTGGTGGAAATGCCGTTTGCGGTTCATCAGCGATTGGTGCGATTGCACCGGCGATTGAAGCAAACGATGAGGAAAAAGGTCAAATTATTACCCTTGTTAATTTACTAGGAACAGTAATGATGCTGACGCTGCCCTTTCTGGGAATGTCACTATTCGGAGATGCACTATTAAGTAAAAGTGCACTGCTTGGTGGAACATTACAATCGGTTGGACAGGTTGTAGCAGGGGCAAGCTTGATTAATCCCGAAACAGTGAAATATGCGATGCTTTTCAAAATAACGCGTATCATTTTCTTAGTCGTGGTTGTTTTCCTATTTGAACGCAAAGCCAAACAGGATGACCTAGTAACAGTAAAAGGATCGAAGAAAAAATTTCCGATCCCTTGGTATGTTACTTGCTTTTTAATTTTCTGTGTCCTTAACAGCTTCGTTACTTTGCCCGCTATCTTTGATGAAGGAGCACATTTTATCAGTACTTGGTTCGAGACGACCGCGTTAGCCGCCATCGGTCTGCGTTTGGATTTTCGAAAATTTCTAAAAGAAGGACCGCGTTTCTTAGTTTACGGCCTTTCTGTTGGTGCTGTTCAAACAGTTGCTGCTTTAGTATTCATTTTTGTTTTGCACATTTGATTTAGAACAACTAACCCGGACACTCATCGTTCTCGCTAGAAAAATGAGTGTCCGGGTTCATTTTGATATATTTTTCTCAATCACGTTTACTCAACAACCGCAATAATCTCAACTTCTACCAAAGCATCCTTCGGCAAGCTTGCAACACCCACACAAGAACGACTGGGTTTTTCCTTATCAAAAAAGCTAGCATAAATTTGGTTAAATGCTGCAAAATCAGACATGTTTTTCAAGAAGCAAGTCGTTTTTACTACCTTGTCGTAATCTGCTCCAACAGCCTTCAATACCCCGCCGACATTTCGTAATACTTGATACGTTTGGTCTTCAATCGTTTCTCCGACTAATTCTCCGCTTACTAGATCTAACGCGATCTGACCAGAAGCATACAGCATGCCGTTTACAACTTTTGCTTGGACATATGGTCCAATTGCTTGTGGTGCCTCCGTTGTTTCCACCGTATAGATTGATTTTTCTTGAAAGTTCACTTCTGTTACGTTATTTTCCAATTTCTCCACTCCTTTTTTTCATTACAATTAACCAACAAATCATTCAACCGAAACAAGACTATTACTCTGCCAAACTGAAAAAAGCATCTCACCGATTGGTGGGATGCTTGGAGAATCCCACTCAACAAATGTCAAACAGGACTTCAAACTGTTTTTCCAAAACAGATTTCAAGTCCTCAGTCTAATAATAATGATCATTTGTCTAGTAGTCGTCGCGTTCATAGAAATTCTCCTTTTAAAATTAAATTTAAATGGCAATTAAATTAATTTATGATTGTAATGATAACGGAGGTTCCATTTATTGTCAATGAGTTTAAAGAATTTTCTGACATTTCTATCTCACATTTTTGTAAGAAGATTGTTCGCTCAATAAATGGATGGATGGAAAAAATTTCGTTATCCTCTTGTTAAGAAAGAGAGGATTTTTTTATGAATAAAGGGATGAATGGTTTCCAGTTAAAAGTTTTAGGGGTCGTGACCATGGTACTCGATCACATTGCGGAGTTTTTTCTATTTTTAGGAGTGCCCATATGGTTTCATTGGATTGGTCGAATCGCCGCACCAATTTTTCTTTTTGAAAGTTCAGAAGGTTTTGTCCACACCCGTAATCGAAAAAAATATATGTTCCGTCTATTAGCAGGATATTGGCTGATGGGAATTATCAATATGATTTTGAATCGCTATTTTGCAGTTGGAGACGCAATTGTTATTAATAATATTTTTGGCACGTTATTCTTAGGTACTGTCTACATGCAAGCATGCGAATATATTAAAGACCGTAAAGTGGCTAAGGGAGTAATTTGGTTCCTTGTTCCAACCCTTTTAAGTGTTTTAGCAATCGGCCTGTTGTCTAGCGGATTGCTTGATTCTAAATTCGGCATGCTTTTTTTCCAAGCATTTAATTTACTTGTACCAACACTATTGTTAACTGAAGGCGGAATTCTATTTGTTTTATTAGCAGTTCTATTCTATCTTTTCCACGGTAAGAAATTTTTACAGGTTGCAGCACTTGTTGTCATTGCGTTAGTAACCTTGATTTTCGGTGGTGGTATACAGCATGCGTTTACGATGAATTATCAATGGATGATGATGTTTTCAGCAATTCCAATCATTTTATACAATGGTGAAAAAGGTCGCAGTATGCGGAATTTCTTCTATATTTTCTATCCCGCACACATTGCAATTTTTGCCATTATCAGCTTTTTGATCCAACGCTAAACTTGACCTTCTCCATAAAAAGCTTTAAAATGCTTTTTGTGAATAAATCGTACAGATAACACGTCATGCGTGTCGAGAGAGAGGCGGTTTCTATTAATTTAGAAACCACCTCTCTTTTTGTCAGTTATGCTTTTTGCAGTAAATAAATACAAGCAGATTCATAACCAAAAGCGTTGAGCAGTTTAGCAGAATGCTATGCGCAATGAAAGAAGTGCCTGCCATTAATGCTGCTTCTTATCCTGGCAAAATAAATAATGGAGACACCCGAATTTAAAGTTATTTGTCGAATTAAAGTGAGGTTATTATATGAAAGAAAAGAAAATCCATTTGTTACTAGCTGTCCTTGCCACTGGAATCATGTCCTTTGCGGGTGTCTTAATCGAAACCGCCATGAACGTGACCTTCCCCACTCTGATCAAGCAGTTCGGAATATCCACCGGGATGGTGCAGTGGGTCACGACCATTTATCTCTTAGTCATCTCTATTATGGTGCCTTTTTCCAATTATCTATTGAAAAATTTTTCGATTCGAAAATTGTTTATCATCGCGAATCTTTTTTTCATTGCTGGATTGATGACAGATTTGTGGTCTCCTTCTTACAGTATTTTGTTAATTGGACGCTTATTGCAAGGGATTAGTACCGGAATTGCGTTACCCTTGATGTTCCACATTATCTTAAATTTCACCCCTATGCATAAGCGCGGAACGATGATGGGTGTGGGCACACTGACAACGTCCATTGCTCCAGCAATCGGACCAACCTATGGCGGTATTATGACTGCAAGTCTTTCTTGGCATTCGATCTTCTTATTTTTATTACCGATCTTAGTGCTTTCACTAATCATTGGTCTTTATGCCATTCCAGAAATATCTGTCAAAAAAGCTGGTGCATTAGATATTGTCAGTCTCATTGGCGTTGCATTGCTATTCAGCGGACTATTGATGTTCTTAAATCAAATTGGAAGTTTAGCGAGTCTACTTTCATTGGCAGTTGGTATCCTTGGCTTATTGATCTTCTATCGGCAAGCGACACGGGGAAAAAATCCATTAGTCCGAATCACTGTTTTGAAAAATAAAGTCTTCGTACTATTTTTGTGCGGTTTCTTAGTTTGTCAGTTCTTATTATTAGGCATTTCCTTTGTCTTGCCTAACTTCGTTCAAATCGTTTTAGGTAAAGACGCCTTTATTGCCGGCCTTGTCATGATGCCTGGTGCGGCTGTTGGGGCGATCTTAGCACCAATCTCTGGGCGTGTCTTGGATTCATTCGGTGCGAAAAAACCAATCTTACTAGGCTTAAGCTTTGCCACCATCGGCTGGATCGCGTTAACACTGTTATTACGCTCGCCATTTTTACTTGGTTTTATTGCAGGACATGTTTTTTATATGATCGGTATCGGTTTTTCTTACAGTAACCTAATGACCACGGGGATGAATTTACTATCTGAAGATGAGTACGGCGATGGAAATACGTTGTTCAATACCTTGCAGCAATTCTCTGGCGCGGTTGCTACCGCGATTGTTGCGACAATCATCAATTTAGCACAGCAAGCCCAATCGAACTTTATCGCTGCCACCATTACAGGCTCACAAATTTCACTGTTGTTCTTATTGGCTTTATTGCTTGCCGTGTTGATTGCTTGTTTGGTTCATTTTCGTAAAGCAGCCACTCCTGCTTAATGTTAAAGTAACGGGCAAATGTTCAGCCGATACTCGCTAGTTTTTATATCAAATCCTGCTAAACTTAACTTATCAAGTTTGGAGGGATACATCATGACATTAGGAACGAATTTCTTCAATGCACGAAAAAAAAGAGGTTTGTCACAAGAAGAAGTCGCAGAAAAACTCGGTGTAAGCAGACAGACGATTTCAAAATGGGAACTGGATGAAACTTTGCCTGACATTAACCAATCGAAGAAATTAGCCGTCACATACAAGATTTCTTTGGATGAATTGATCGAATTTGATCCGAATCTTAACGCTATTAAAGAAGTGATTGCCAAAACGAGTGAAGAAAAACAAGCGAAAGTCGATTGGACGAATGTCTGGGCGGAAAAATACCCCATCTTAGCGACTTATCAAAAAGAAGTCGATTTGAATGACTACATCCCCAAAATAAAAGATATGCTTCTGCTTTTGAAAAAGAATTATGGTTATAACGATCAAGATGCCTTTTTAGTCTTGAAAGATATTCTGGCTCAAATTTGGAAGGATGCAAAGAAGCCGTGACGAGTGTTCGTCACGGTTTTTCTGTTATTCTTTGCATTCGGTCATTTCATTAGATGCTTCTGGTGATTCACTTTTCTTCACCTGCACAATCAAGAGAATCGCTAACAATACAATCACGGCTCCAAAAATAGGTGTGTAGGCGATGCCCATTTTCCCAGTTACTTGCGCTCCCACTGTCGAACCTAGTGTGATCCCGATATTAAAGGCAGCAATATTAAACGCTGAAGCTAAAGTAATGTCTTGCGGCACATATTTCTCTGCTAACTGTACAACATACAATTGCAAGCCTGATACATTCATGAAGGCAAACAGACCCAAGAGCAACGCCGCCAGCAAACCTAGAATATTGTTTCCAATCAAAGTAGTCGCAAATAAGAATACAAGAGCCGCCATTAAAAGACCAAACATTTTAATCAACGAAGCTAGCGGTTTTTCATTGGCAAGCTGTCCACCAATCGTATTGCCGATCGCCACCATCACTCCGTAAACAATCAAAATAATGACAACAGCACTAGCTGAAAATCCAAAGCCTTCTAAAATTGGCGACAAATACGTATAAGCCGCAAAGGTTCCACCATAACCAAAGGCAGTGATTAAGAAGGACATGACCAATGGTTTATTGGTAAAAATTCGAACAAAGCCCTTCAAGTCAACTTTACCGGGAATTGGCAACTGACGAGGCACTAAGAAGCTACTGGCAATTAAGCCTAACAGTCCAACCACTGCAATAAAGATAAAGGACATATTCCACGTGGTTTGTTGACCTATGAAAGTCCCCAACGGCACTCCAGTTACGGTCGCCACAGTCAAACCTGTAAACATGATGGCGATCGCACTAGCACGACGGGAAGGTTCTACGACATCCGCCGCGATCACGGTGGAAACCGACATAAAGATGCCATGAGCCAGCGCCGCTAAAATACGCCCCAGCAATAAAATCATAAAGGACGGTGCAAAGGCTGCTAATAAGTTCCCACTAATAAACAGCAGCATGATCCCGATCATCAGATTGCGACGATTCCATTTTCCGGTTAACACCGTTAATAAAGGGGCTCCGATCGTGACGCCTAACGCGTATAAAGAAACGGTTAAACCGGCTTGAGCTAATGTGACATTGAAGCTTTTAACGATCATCGGCAAAAGCCCTACACTAATAAATTCTGTTGACCCGATCGCAAAGGCGTTGATTGCGAGAGCCAGTAACGTGAAGTTTGGTGAAATTTTCTTTTCCATGTTGTTCCTCCTTAGAATGGTTTCATGAACTCCTTCAGCTTTGCCAGTTCCACTTCGTGCTTCAGCCCGATTAGCGGATTGGTAGGCGTGACGACAATCAAAACCACTTTTCGCCCTTTTGAAAAATGGTTTCTTAAATAAACGTTCGCTCTGAGCGATAAAGCCAGTTCATGAAACCAGACATCAAAAAAGTATTTGTAACCTACGAGAAGATACTATATACTGTTGATGATCTTTTGATAAGTACCCACTTTTTTGTACTATAGGTACCTTTCAGTAACTTTTGGATTATATCAAGGTTTTTAGGAGGAAATTTGTTTTGGAAAATCGTACATATATGATCGGTGTTGAAGCGACGATGGATGTCATCGGCGGAAAATGGAAGCCCATTATTCTTTGCAATCTGAGACATGGACCCATGCGGCCTAGTGATTTGAAGCGCGGTATCACTGGTATTAGCCAGAAAATGCTGACGCAGCAGCTGCGTGAATTGGAAGAGGACAATATCATTGATCGCAAAGTCTATCAGCAAGTTCCGCCGAAAGTAGAATATTCATTAAGCAACTACGGCCGCAGTCTATCAGATATTTTGGATAGCCTGTGCAATTGGGGCGAACAGCATGTCGCTCATCTGCAAAAACAAGGACAGGCTATTTGCTTGAAAGCAAATTAAAAAGGAAGTTGAGATGACCTCAACTTCCTTTTTATCTGATCAAAATGTCATCAGAAATCTCTGCCCAATGATTCGTTGGCCCGTGACCATGCCCAACGAAAATAGGTTGACTAATTGCGGCTTGAATAAATTTCTTTCCAATGATGATCGCTTCCTTCAAATCTTTCCCTTTTGCCAACTCAGCAGCGATACAAGCCGAAAAGGTATCGCCTGTTCCATGAGTATTGGCGGTCTCTACTCTCGGAGCGCTCATCCAGAAGCTTTCTCCTGATGCTAGTAAAACAAAATCAGCAGCCTCTTTATTTTGGCTATGCCCACCTTTAACAACAACGTTTTTCGTGCCCAAATTTTGCAGCTTCTTCGCCGCCTCGATCATCTCCTGATCCGTAACGATTCGCTGTCCGATGATCACCTCTGCCTCTGGTAAATTCGGAGTCACGATGGTAGCTAACGGCAATAGTTTCTCATTAATGGTTTTCACTGCATCATTTTGCAACAGGTGATGACCGCCTTTAGCCACCATCACAGGATCAACAATTAATGGTCCAAAATTGACTTGCTTCAATTTCTTCACGACAATTTCCACGCGTTCGACATCTGCCAGCATCCCGGTTTTTGCCGCACCAATCGTAAAATCCGCGGCTAGAGAATCAAACTGCTCTTCGATAAAACTACTGGGAATCGCCATACTATCCTGCACTCCGTAAGTATTTTGGGCTGTCAATGCTACGATGATACTCATACCAAAAGCTTTTCGAGCTTGAAACGTTTTTAAATCGGCTTGAATTCCAGCGCCACCGCCAGAATCAGAACCTGCGATCGTTACGACTTGTGGTGTTGAATTGATCATACATGTTCCTCCAATACCTCTGCTATTTTTTCCCTTAGAGCCTGAACTTTTTTACCAACATTTTCCGCTAACATGATCTCACTAACAATCGAAACACCATCAATCCCTGTTCCACGAAAATCAGATAGATTTTCTTCTTTGATACCGCCGATCGCAACACTTGGAATCGTCACTGCCTCATTAATCGCTTTTAGCGTCTCAATCGAAGTCAAAGCAGTGTCTTTTGTTTTTGTCGGGAAAATGGCACCAATCCCTAAATAATCCGCTCCTGCCTTTTCAGCCTCTAAGCCACGATCCACAGTTTTTGCTGATACCCCTAGAATTTTTTCTGTACCAATGAGCGAACGAACAATACCCACCGGCATCTCATCATCTCCGATGTGCACTCCTGCTGCGTCGACTGCCAAACAAATGTCAACACGATCATTAATAATTAAAGGAACATCGTAACGATCCGTAATAGCTTTTACCTTCAAAGCCAGCTCATAAAAAGCACCCGTCAACAAAGTCTTCTCTCGTAATTGAATTAATGTCACACCATTTTGACAGGCTTCTTCAATCACCGCTAAAAATTGATCGTCGTGAAAATCATACCGACCAGTCACTAAATATAAGGTTAAGTCCACTGCATTTCCCGTCCTTTCACTTTTGTCCACCAGTTCTCCTCCATCAATATTGAAAGCTGATTCAACGTCTCTTGCCGGAAAGCGGCTAAACCGATCGTATCTCCTGCCTGCTCACCGCAAAGATTAAAATAGCTAACCGCAGTTACAGCCGCATCAATCGCTTTCATTCCGCTGCCTAATAAAGCTGCAATCAACGCACCTACAACATCGCCTGTACCGGTAAAACGATCCAACGCAGACACACCATTCATTAAATGAAAAATACGTTCTTGATCGACAATAATATCTTGAGTACCTGTTGCTAGGAACGTGGTCTTCGGATAAAGAGCCGCTAACTTCTGCATAGCTTCCGATAATTCAGCGATTGCTTCCTCACTTTGATCTAGCTCACTACCATCCACTCCACGAGCTTGACTCGACAGCCCGCAAAAATTCCGTAGTTCAGAAATATTGCCTTTTACTACTGTTGGATTTTCTGCCACCAACGAACGCCCTACTTGATTTCGAACCCGACTGATGCCATAACCGACCAAATCTACCACCGTTGGCTTATGAACGCTATTTGCTAGTTTGCTCGCTGCCATCAGACTGGTCCCACGTTCTTCCGACAGATGTCCGATATTCAGCAGCAACCCATCTGTTTGTTGAAATAATTCCTCAAACTCCCGAGGATCAGAAGCCATGATCGGCTTTGCACCAACGTAAAGCAATGCATTTGCGACCGTTTCACAGGTCACTTCATTGGTTATACAATGAACTAACGTAGCATTTTCTAATGGAAATCCCTTTGAAACATTCGTTTTGATCATCCAAACATCCTTTCACTTGAAAACAATCGCTGCCAGCGTTTAAAAATCGTTGTTTCCTGCAATTTAACCAACACAACAAAAGCAATCGCCGAACCAATCAACGTTGCTCCGACAAATCTCGGTGTGTAAATTAGCCAGTACAACTCATTTTGACTCCCTGTAAACCAGACCATTACAGGATAGGATAAGAGTGAACCAATGATTCCTGTACCCACGATTTCACCCAGCATTGACCAAATCAGCCTTCCTCCTAAACGATAAAATAAACCAGCAAAAAATGCGCCAAATACTGCACCCGTCAACGCTAAAGGCGGAATTCCTAACATCGTCATCCGTATCAATGCACAGACTAACGCCATGACTGTTCCGTAAAATGGTCCTAGCAACACTCCGGCGATAATGTTCATCACACTGGACATCGGCGCCATCCCTTCGATCCGCATCAAGGGAGACAACACAACATCTAATGCGATCATTAGAGCCAATAACGTCAACTTATGAATTTTACTTTTTTCCACGACAAATAACTCCTTTCTACAAGAAACAAAAGGAGTAAAAGACAGAAAAACCCAACCAAAATAAAATGGTCGGGTACAATCAGTCAACTAGCTACATTTCCCTGCGACAGTTTTAACTGCATCAGGTTCCATGGGTATAATCTCAGCCAAAAAGCACCCCAAATGTTTCTCTTCAATTGATTGGAGTATAACATACTTTTTTTAATCCAACTAGCTTATAATGAGAAAAAAGGAGGACCTACTCATGCAAAAACCAGATTTTTCTGCCATCCATCACGTCGCTATTATCGTTTCAGACTATCAAAAGGCACGACATTTTTATGTAGATATTCTTGGTCTGCCAATCATTCGTGAAAATTTCCGACCAGAACGCCAAGATTATAAATTGGATTTACAGTTAAATGATGCGGAATTAGAGATCTTCGCTATTAAAAATCCCCCAAAGCGTCCTAGCTTTCCAGAAGCAGCAGGCTTACGCCATCTTGCGTTCAAAACAACGGACATCGAAGCAACAGTCGCTTATTTAAATAGTCACGGTATTGATTGCGAGCCTTTGCGCACCGATGATTTTACTGGAGAGAAAATGACCTTCTTCTTTGATCCAGATGGCTTACCGTTGGAATTACATGAATAAAAAAGCAGAAAATTCTGCTTTTTTTGCGACCTAGTATCGAAAATCTACTCTTTTTCTACCGGATATTTAATCGCATTCTTCTTCAATTTCTCACTAATGATCTCGTCAATATCAAAGTCCAAATTATCTGCCATCATGTAAGAATAAATCAGTACATCCGCTAATTCTTCCTTCAACCGCTCCGTTTGCGTCCGCGCCTCTTCTGAATCTTTCCACTGAAAAAGCTCTAATAGTTCAGCCGCCTCCAAGCAGATCGACAAGGCTAAATCCTTCTCATTATGAAAAGGACGCCAGTTTCGTTCATCGCGAAATTGATTGATTTTTTCCATACTATTATTATCCATACTCAACCTTCTTTCGCTACTATTCTATCATAGTGACCAAATTCCGTTTTTCTTCAAGCTCACTGATCATTTCTTGTATCCAACGTGTACTTTGACTAGTTAAAAAAGGATCAATTACGACTACGGGATAATCATTCGGCAAGCCTTCAGCTGAACCTGTAGTAATCAAGCAATCATAATTTTTCAACTCATAATGCAGCTGAGCGATTCCTCCTGATAGATTCTCAAAATGATTGATTATGAAGTTTCCATAAATTGTATCAGAAATTTGTTTCGCTAAAAAGCTTTCTTCTGTAGGCGTCAAATCAGATAATAACAAAACTTTTAATAGTGGTTCTTGATTTGCCAACCATTCCATACACCTTTCTTCCATCGTAATCAGTAGATAGACATAGTTACGGATAAAATCTTCTTCCTGATACATCTCATATTTCGCTACAAATCTTTTTACTAAATTCGTTATTTTTTCTACTCCGCGACTATACATTTTTGATGCTTCCGATAAAAACATAGTTCTGTTACGCCATAGTAAACAGACATATTGCCCTTGAGGATCATACATATAAAAATCATTTGATAAAACGGTCGCTAAATCAATTCTGCTTTGTTTTTCTAATCGGTAGCCTAGCATCTCATTGTATTCTTCCACGAGTTCATAATGACGCATAAATAGCTGCTGATAGTTTGCATTATCTGTCATAGCAAGTTCACGGTGTTGAAAGCTGAATACGATTGAATCAGAAAAAATTAACCACAGACCTTCCCTCACCATTTCTGGTGTTAATTCTAGATCTAAACCTTCTCGAACGGCTTGTCTTAGTTTCTTATACTCGATATCCATAGGCAAAAACAATCCTTCAGTCCGCAGCTCTCCTTTTGGATAACTATGACCATTTTTCACTCGCCAAATACTAATATAGAAATTATAAATCAAGCGCTTTTGAAAAACATATTTTTCATGAATTTGATTCACTCTGACAAACTCTTCTACATATTCTCCGATAATATGGTAGTGCTTCGTTGGTAATTTCGGCATCGAGCTTTCAAAAGCATTTTGTTTCTCACTATAAAATCGATAATAAAAATTTCGGATTTCTCCTTCGTTTCCCTCTACTCGCAATGGCCGATAACATAATTCCATGCCCGCCAATGATAAGATTTTCTCTAGCTTTT
Organism: Enterococcus sp. DIV0187; assembly: GCF_051713785.1. Lineage (NCBI taxonomy): Bacteria > Bacillati > Bacillota > Bacilli > Lactobacillales > Enterococcaceae > Enterococcus > Enterococcus sp. DIV0187. The sequence goes on along the minus strand of NZ_JBIOQO010000001.1, from coordinate 2,955,163 downwards.
TCAAATAACGCTGTGTATTGGAAGAACTGAGGTACAGTTTTTTAGCTAATGCAGTAATATTTTCGCACTCTTCATACAAAAGTTCTTCAATAATCTGGAATTCTGGACTAGTATTCAAAATATTCGCGTATAAATTCCCTAGACTAACTCTTTTCCCCACATTCAATCGATAAATCCCTTTTGTTTTCGTAATTTGAAAACTAGGATATTCATCATTGATCAACTCAATATCATTTAATAAAATTGGCAGCGAACAATTCAGCTCGCTTAATAATTGATCGCTCGACCACCCATCACGACGATAATAGAGTCGTTCTAATAATGCTAATCGCCGTTTGTTGCTTGTTCCTAAAACTGAACGAAAATCCATGATCATTCTCCTCTCAAAAGAACGACTTGCTAGTAAACTCTCCCCTTTAGCTGACCGTCATCATCCGCCATTTCTTCATAATTTTTGTACTTTGATAAAAAAATGAAAGGCTATTGATCAATAAATCATTTTCTCAGTAATTTTCCATTTTTAAAGTAAAAGAAATATCAAACACTTGAAATATTCTAATGTTGTTAACAAATAATAATATAAATAGATGGTGGTGGCAATTTTTAGTCAAAATCATTCAAAATACGTAATTAACAGATTGATTTTTTTAAGATGAAGAGGAAAAAGTAAAAAAATAGTGAATTCAAATCAAATTAAAAAACGTTAAAAGCAATTTTAAAGGCTATTTATTTGTTAATATCATCATTTTTGAGCATTTTTCGTTAAAAAATTCATCGATTATAGGTTATCCCAATTTTTTTCAAAAAATAAAAAAGCAAGGGCTAAAGTAAGGACCTGACACAATAACCTGAAACGAAATAGAATTACCTCTTTATTAACTCAACAAAAACTAGACTGCCGATCTCCGATAGAATTTCGGAAATCAGCAGCCTAGAAAAATATTTTTTATTACTGTCTCAATCTTTTAGGTCAGTTCTTAAAGACCATTTGTCTTTATTTATTTCTATTAATTCAGTGTTATAGTTATCCGACATAAAGGCTAATATTACATGATAAAAGTATAATCCCAGTACCAGTGATCAACAGTAAGAAACTGCCTTTTGATTATTAAGAATTCTTTGCCTCTAATCACTAACTGGAAGCCGTTTGTGCTCACATCAAGTTTTACATAATTTTACCTGATATTCGTACTCTCAAAAATTTTTAGTTAATCAGCGCTAGATAATGGTTTTGCCAAAATTTTTCAGTCACAACCTTCTCACCATCATCAAACTTAAATTCACCTTCCACTGGTACAACAATCTGCTCATCTGGCACATGGTAAAGCCGGCGTTGCCCCTTAATTGGAAACGGTTTGATACAACGAACATTCTCAAAAATCCATGCATAAGAATCGTCAGCCAATTTTTTTACATCGGTTAAATCAACAATACAAACAGCATAACCTGAAATGCAACCAGGAGTCTTGATAGCTGTCGAGCAGATTAATAAAGGTCCGCGATGATGGGTTGTCCATGATCGGTATTCCTCTTTCTTCTTTCCTAGTAGAATATCCATTACTGGCTCAGGATGAATCGAGATAGCTTTCAAATTGTTCGCCTCACTTTTCGCTTATTTATAGACTAGTTTATCACTTTATCCAAATTCTGATAAAAATAATTAATCGCTTTCATCTTTACTACCACGTTTAATTTTCTTAAAAATTTCCAGCCAAACATCATCAAATACAATCACTTGAGTAGCAATCCTTTGATTTTCAACTCGATTCGCTACATTGTATAAAGAGCGGGCTGCCGCTTCTTTGGGGTACTGATAAATGCCTGCGCTCAATACCGGTACTGCAAGTGTTTGTATATCATTTTCTCGTGCCAATTGGAAAACAGCTTCATAGGCTGAATACAATAATGTTTCTTCATCATGTTGGCCATCAATATAACGTGGACCTACCGCATGGATTACATACTTTGCTGGTAAATCAAAAGCTGGCGTTATCACGGCTGTTCCCGTAGGAGTTCCACCAATCTTAGCCATCGCTTGCTTCAATTTTAGACCAGCTGCCTGATTTAAAGCGCCGTCTACACCTCCACCAGGAATTAGAGCTATATTTGCGGCATTCACAATCGCGTCTACTCGATTAGCAAGACGGGAAATATCGCCTAATTTTACTTCGATCATAAAAACACTCCTTGATTTTTTAGATGATGAAATACGCAATCGTTCCTTTCTATTATACCAAGCTAACAAGAATCGTGGGAATAATAGAACCTAGATCATTACCTGACTCCTTGAAATGAAAAAACGAGTGGCTAATCCTGTTATTTACTTGCAGAATCAGCCACCCTTTTATTTTTTTATTACAAATGACACTTAGAAAATTTCTTCATGCTGTCTTTCAAAATCAGCCAAAATCTCTCGAACCTCAGCGGTTGACTTCGTATTCATTAAGCTCACCCGCAAATCATTTGCACCGGGGAATCCCTTAACATAGATTTTAAAGAAACGATGCAATCCAACAATCGAACGAGGAACCTGCTCCGCGTACTTGTCTTGCAAATCAAGCTGTAATCGCAGCAAACCGATTAATTCTTTCGGCGAATGCTCTTGCGGTTCTTTCTCAAAGGCGTATGGATTCTTAAAAATCCCACGCCCGATCATCAAGCCGTCCACACCATATTTTTCAGCAAGCTCCAGACCCATCTGACGATCTAAAATGTCTCCATTAATAGTAATCAATGTCTGGGGCGCGATCTCATCCCGCAGCTCTACGATTCGAGGGATCAGCTCCCAATGCGCAGCCACCTTACTCATCTCTTTGCGCGTTCGCATGTGAACCGAAAGATTCGCAATATCTTGCTTCAGTAAATGACTGATCCATTCCTCCATCTCAGCAGTGTCAGTAAAACCAAGCCGTGTCTTCACACTGACTGGTAGCCCACCCGCTTTGGCCGCTTCAATTAATTCTGCCGCAACCTCCGGACGTAAAATCAAGCCGCTGCCTTTGCCACGCTCCGCGACATTCGGTACCGGGCAACCCATATTCAAATCAATTCCTTTAAAGCCCATATCCGCCAACGCGATACTCATCTCACGGAAAAATTCTGGCTTATCCCCCCAGATATGCGCCACCATCGGCTGTTCATCTTCTGTGAAGGCCAATCGTCCACGAACACTTTCGATCCCATCCGGATGACAAAAACTATCCGAATTCGTAAACTCCGTAAAGAAAACATCCGGTGCCCCCGCCTCTTTTACCACATGACGAAACACCACATCCGTCACATCTTCCATCGGTGCTAGTATAAAAAAGGGCTTTGGCAGCTCCGCCCAAAAATTATTCTTCATTATGTATACTTCCTCCTAAACATCAAAACAACGTCATTATACTAAGATTTTAAGGCAGAAGCAAAAATACAAATTCCTGACTAATGAAAAAACTATCCTTAGTGCAAACTAAGGATAGGTAATTTCATTAATATGTTCTTTACTATCATACCAAAGCTCTTCTGGTGAATAGAAATCCGTACCATTTAGAACTACTTCACCCGACTCTTTGATTTCAAACTGCGAACCGATCCAATTATAGGAATTATATTTTCCAAACATCAATGGTCCACGTTTTCCCTTTCCTCTACTTGGAGAGAAAAGATCAATCATCCCCTCAAAAAGATGCGATCTTAGATATCGAATCTCATCATTATCAAAAGTAATCCGTAGAAATCCAGCCATATTTTCAACATTTACTGCTTTAGGCACCTTACCTTCAGGATATTTTTTAATCGCGATCGACTTGTCCATGTTCTCTTCTCCTTTGATTTTAGAAAAGAAAGAAGCCAAAAATGACGGTTTTGACTTTCCTAAAAGTTCATCCGTAGATATTTGAAAATAGTTGCTCAATCGAACCAGCATGTCCAAATCAGGATAACTTTTCTTTCTCTCCCACTTTGAAACAGCTTGCGGAGTCACATTTAGATAATCAGCCAAATCCTTTTGCGACATTTTTTTTGCTTCTCTCAACTCTTTGATTTTAGCTCCGATCTCTACCATGAATATACCCTCCAGTATTCTAACAAACAATAAACCTTCTGTTGAAATCATAAAATTTGTGCTCAACTATTAGTTGAATACTTAAATTTTACCATTTTCAGAAGGTTTAGCTAAATAATAGTCACTGTTGATTGATCCATTAAAACAGCTGTTTAAAAAGCAATAGTTATTTCAATATATCGATCAATTCTTTTTTTGCTGCAGCTGAGGCTGGTAAATAACTAAAGCCTACTCCGATCAAAACCGAAGTCCCGATCGAAATGAATACCGTCATCATATCAGGGCGAACAGAAAACGGCAGTGCAAAGGACGCCCCAAAAGCGATCAGAATACCTAAAATATAGCCGATAATACCGCCGCTTACTGTTAAAACAATTCCTTCAAACAGAAATTGTAATTTGATTGATTTGGCATTTGCCCCAAGGGCACGCCGAATCCCAATTTCCTTTGTTCGTTCTGAGACCGAGATATACATCATATTCATTACACCCACACCTGCAATAAATAATGAAATAGCCGCTACTGCGCTGATAAAAAGAGTCATCTGATCTAGCATTGATCCTAGTTGTTTAATTTCAGAGCTTGGATCATAGCTTTGATATTCTCCTAGCGTTCGACTCTCACCATTCATGTTGAGCTGTTTTAATACCTTAGTCATTGCCGCTTCGTTATTCGCTTTCGCATTGAACTTAATCGCTAAAACGGAATGATCCACTTTTTTTCCTAAATAGCGTGTGTACGTCTTTTTGGGAAAAAAGGCCAATGGTTCATAGTTTTGTGGTCCGATTTCACCCGAAGTATTTGCAGATACACCAACAACTGTAAAAACTTGACCATTTAAATCAAAGCCTTTATTCAATGCCGATTCTTTTGAACCAAAAAGCTGTTTTGCTACAACCTCATCAAGAACGACAACCTTATTCAAGCTATCACTGTCCGCTGCATTCAACTGACGTCCGTTTAAAATAGATAAATTTGTTTCCTTCGTCGGATTAACGGTCATTGACAGTTTCGTATTCTTATCATAAAAATCCACCATTGGATTACTATCTTTTTTCGTTGCTTTATAATAAGAAACATTCTTTACTTCCGGCAAGTTTGCAACCATATCTTTATCAGTCTGCGAGATACCGCTATTGTCACTGACCAAATTATCAAAATCATTGTATTTAATATTGATGTATTTTGTTTGTCCTGTTTCATCTGTACCAGTTGTCTCAGATAAAATGTTTCGTTTAAACCCATTTCCTAAAGCAACGATCGTGATAACTGCGGCAATCCCAATAATGATACCCACCATCGTTAAGAAACTACGACGTTTATTTTTGAAAATGGAGCGAAAGGCGGTCCTCCAGAGTATGTACTTTCTCACGACTGCAGCACCGCCTCGATCATTTTCCCATCTCTGATTTTTAATAGCCGATCACAGTAGACAACTGTTTCAGGATCGTGTGTTACTAAAATAATTGTTACACCTTCATCGTTAAGCTGCTTGAATAGCTGCATGATTTCATCCGTTGTGTGGGTATCCAGTGCTCCGGTTGGTTCATCTGCAATAATAAAATTTGGCTGATTAATCAACGCTCGCGCTATTGCTACTCGCTGCTGCTGTCCACCAGATAATTGCTTAGGAAGCTGATCCAGTTTTTCTGATAATCCAACTCTTGTTAAGGCGTTCTTCACTTTCTTTTGTGTTTCATTATGTTTAGCCCCTTTATATAAAAGAGGCAGCTCAACATTTTCAGCTACTGACAAATTTTCAATCAAACTAAAATTTTGAAAAACAAACCCTACAGAGCGATTGCGAATCTCAGATAATTCTTCATCTTTGAAATCTCCAATTTCACGTCCATTAAATAGATACCTTCCGTCAAAATGACGATCAATAAATCCTAAAAGATTAATCAATGTCGATTTTCCTGACCCAGAAGGTCCCATAATGGCGACAAACTCTCCTGCAGCAATTGAAAAATTGACATCTTCTAAAACAGTTAACTGTGTGTCCCCGGTCTCATAATATTTATACACATGCTCCAATTTAATCATTCGCAGCTACCTGAATTTCCGAACCGTCCTTTAGCTCATCATCTGGATTTTCAATGATTTTATCATTGGCTTTCAATCCTTTTTGTACTATATTATGCCCACTGACAGTTACTATTTGAATCGCTGTTTTCTTGACCTTGCCATTTACATATTTATAAACATATTTTTCATTTTTTGTTTTCTTTATCGCAGAATCAGGCAACAAAAGCTGATTTTGCTGCAAAGTTACTAAAGTTGATAAATCATCTGTCCAAGGAAAGTCCCCTTCTACAATAAATTCGTAGGAAGCGACATTGCTGTTGTCCCCGCTAGTTGGTAACGCACTAGTAGCAATACTCTTAATCGTCCCGTCAACCTTTTTATCATTGCCGACCGTCGTTACTTGAACCGTTTGACCAGGCACCAATTTGTCTAAGTCATATTCCGTAACGATTCCTTTGACCTGCTTCTCTTTGCTAGATACCGCTACTACAGGAACTTCAGGACTACCTTCTCCTTTTTCATCCACCGAGGCAATCCCAGCAATTTCTGAACTGACTGTCGATGATGCTTGTTTCTGTTGTCCAGCTAATACATCTTTAGCCGATTGAACATCCTCATAAGCACTTTGTACTGCAAAACGTGATTGACTCAATTGATCATTCGCTGTTTGCAATTCTCCCTGCTGCTGTTTTAACTGTTCATTTAAAGCCGTCTTTTCTTCTTCTTTTGCTTGTGCCATTTTTTGCTGTGTATCATTGATTTGATTGGTAATTGTTTGTACTTGTCTTTCATTTGCCGCTACAGTCGCCTCTGCTTGTGAAGCATCTAATGAGCTTTTTTCTACCGCATGCCGCTGTGAGACTGTTTCATTTTCCACGGCTTCATTCTGATACTCAATTAATGGCGTTCCAATTGCGACCTCTTCACCGTTACTTACAGGAATATTTTTAATTCTCCCTTTATTTCCATCAAAAAAATAGAGCTGCTTCTTAAGTGGTTCAACTTTACCTTTAAGTTGTAACGGATCAGCTGCTTTTACTGTAAAGACATGATATGGCGATTCTTTCTTTTTAGAATTTAATGCAAAAAAGCCACATCCGGCTAACACTACACCGATCACTCCGACTAACATAAGCTTCGTTTTCTTCTTCATAAATTTCCTCCAAATAAACTTTCTATAGTCAGTTTACAAGGTCAGAAAATTTTTCAACATCGAATCAACATAGTATAAACTAACAAAAAAGTAATGCCGAAAAAGTTTCTAACTCTTTTCATTTATAAAGCTAAATATACTTGTGAGACCGATGCGAGCTTTTATAATTAACAACGAATTATAGGTTATGCGTTGATATCCAATTGTGTTTTATTTAAAAATTTAATTTATGAATTAAAAAAATTAAAAAGAAGGAAAAAATATTTAGCCTATTTTTGATACTGTAAGATTGCAGTAATAACAAAGAAATAAGGCGAATTTATTAATAGATGATTTTAACTAATCCCTAAATATTTATTCGCTGATAGGAGTGGTATTTATGGCAAGAATATTAATCATAACAAAAAATTTAATGGTTGAAAGAGATTTGCAAGCAATCCTACAACGTTCAAATGATGAAGTATATTGTTCTTGCGATTTATTAAATGATGCTCAATTTTTTCCACAAATTATCAAGTATTTCTCATTGGTCATTTTTAGTGACACTGTCTCTACTTTAGATATTTCGAAGTCTTATGCCTTCTTCAAGAAAAATGGTTTGTTTATTTTGAGAAAAGGAAATAAAGAAGATCTAACGAAGTCAGAATTTTCTCATTTGATCAATGTAATTGATGATTGGATTGAACCTGAAGCAACGGATATGGAGATCACGGAAAAAATTGCTAAACTCGCAAGTGAACAGGAACATACAGTTTTTGCTGCTGGAAAGAATCATAGCTTACAAAAAGAAAAGAACTCTGAGCTATTCTTTTTCAGTCTTTCTTCAAACGAAAAAAAATTATTGTACCATCTCTATGACTATCAAAAAGATGGGAAAGTGCTCTCTCGAGAAAAGATGTGCTCTTTAATTTGGGAGACAGAAGCAACAAGATCCAATTTATGCCAGCTTTCTAACTTGGCCAATCGAATCAAAAAGAAACTAGCTATCTATCAGTTTCCTGATGGCGAATTGACCACGTCTTGGAATAAGGGATACTTTTTAGGTGACTTATTATTTAGTGAAATAGAAAAAAATATGAGCTAACTAAGTCTAAGAGGCTTGTAGAAAAAGTTGATTACTCACCTCATCTTCACCATAACAAATAGAAGGATGCTTATTTTATTAGGTTTAACAATATAAGGAGACAGTTCATTGATAGACAATTTTATAGAAAAAGATATCCTGCGCAGAGTTAAAATCACTTATGTACTATATGAATGTAGACAAATAAAAATAAACGAGCTGGCCACGAATATAAATACTAGCTTTAACACAATCAAAAGGGATTGTTATACGATCGCCTCTAAATTAGAAAACGACTTAGTTTCCTATAAAATATCCCGATCAGAATTATCCTTTCAATTTAAACCGGACACTAGCTGCTATGAGTTGGTTCGTAAATTATATTTAGATTCACTTTTTCTGAGAGTATGCTACCGATACCTTTTGGGAAAAAATAATTATACTTCAATCTCTGAGGATGAATTTATTTCAGTGACCAAAGTGTTCAATTTAAAAAAGAAGTCTGAGAGATATTTTCGGCAAAGTTTAGGACTCAATTCTGAAGGAGAAATTGACTTCGATAATAAATTGAAAATAAGGTATATTTTTTTAGCTATCTGGATGCGGGGAATTGGCATTAGTGAGCTTAATAAAAATCCGCTCTTCTTCCAATCTGAAAAAATTGCGCTTGCTATAAGTGAGCTTTTAAAAAACAGACTCAGTAAAAAAAGTCTGCTTTATCTGCAATACTCAATTTTTTTAAGTCTTACAAGAAGAGACACTCTAATGATAGAAGCCGAAACGATCGCGTTTTTGAAGACAGGAATTATTTTTAATAGCATCAACACTTGCTTTTTAAAGCAAAACGTAGAGATGGATGATCAAAATTTAGCATTCATTTCTTTTGTTTATAAAAATTTGCCTTACAACCCAGAAAGCTACCGATTAATTGAAGTAGACTATCAATACTATCGTACACGTTTAATCAAAAGTCATCCTTCTGTTGTTCAGCTGATCAGAAATTTCGAGGCAGGATTCGAAATGAATCTACTCGGGGAAATGGAATTTGAAAAACCCTTGATGGATTTAGTCTATACCACCTCTTTCGGAATTAATGAGTTTTTACTTAACCAATACTTTTTTATAAACAGCAATGATTTCCATATAAAAGAAAAAGTAAGTAAAATCATATGTGCTTGGTTAAAAGAATACTTTTCAAATACTATCACCATGTCTGAATCAATCATTTTGCAGTTTTGTCAACAAGTCATGCCGCTTTTAAAAAAAGGTGAAAAAAAGAAGATTCCCATCATAATTGTTGCTAAAGATGAATACTCTCATATGTTGTTTAGGAACAATATTAACAAGATCATTTCAGAAAACTATTTTTTTATCAATGATGAGATTTATTATTCCATCGACGATATTCCTGAATTATTTTTTAACATTCATTGTTTTATCGTTTGCGAACGTTGCTTACTAAATCAAGAGCGAAAATTTATTCTTCCAATCTCCATCAATAACTTGACCAACGATTTAAAAGATATCTCAAATTACATCTTCACATGCGTTTTGACAAAATAATTATACGCAACACTACTCCATCTGAAACGAAAATACTTTTAGAAAAAAATGGACCTTTAAATAGAAAAAAGACACTTCCCAATTGGAAAGTGTCTTTGAATTTCTGTATAAACGAATTAACGTTTTGAAAATTGCGAAGCTTTACGAGCTTTCTTAAGACCTGGTTTGGTAAACATGTTATTTAATAGGTTTCAAAAGGCTTTAAATAAGCGGAAATTTTATATTTCAATTTCATTTAATTTTATCTAATTTCAATAGATTTTAATTCAATGGTGGGGATTTATACTAAAAAAAGCGAGTCATTGGTGTATATTTTATTCGAGTCATTCTACATATATATTCAAATTATTTAATCCATCAAAAAAATCAATATTGTGATTTCTACCTTTTCATACAACAGTAACAGCCGACTCACCATGAGCCAGCTTATTTTTTTCTATGAAAACTCTATATAATAGTTCCCTACAAATTCCCCAACCATAGTCATAAGATAATCTCGCCCAATTGCTTCATAATTCAGATAATTTCTTAAATGAGCTGGAACAAGAATCAATGCTTCATCTACTAAAGCATATCCAAGTTTTTCATCATTTGAAATCATCTCGCTATCATCTAGTTCAAAAATAGTTGGTCTATAACCTTCATTTTCTGCTATTAGCTCAATTACTTCACGTGGATAGTGAAGATAGCTTTCTAATCCATCAAATCGTTCTGCTATTTTTTGTGGAAAATCATATTCATTCACTGAAAAGGGCATATCATAATCACTGATAAAATATTCTTCATAAGAATAACCGTACTCATCAACAAATTCATTTCCAACTAAAATTTGCTTATATGCTTGTTCCAAGTCCTCATCTGAAAATGGTAAGTGTAGATACACACCAAGTAAAAATCCTTCATTGTATGCTTTCTGATTAGTTAAATAAATCCAATAATCGCTATCTCCTCCCATTTTTTTACCATCATGTTTCATCATCATTTTTTCTGTTACTAGCTTTTCCATTGTTAACCGCCCCTTTTCAAATTTTTGAACCATTCATTTTGTTTTGAGCTGAGGTGCAGATTGTAAAGATGCAATCTTTACGAACTTGCTCTTTTGATTTAATTTTCAAAGTTACCGAACATTTTTTTATGAATGGTTCATTTTGCTTCTTCGCTGTCGGTGCAATGGACAAAGCAATGTTCTTTTGGAATGGAAAGGGGCAAATTTATTTGAGTGGCTTGCCCGACCCTTGCAATGAAAAAAGGTTATTGCTATATTGCTATACCGATGGGAAAAGCAAAATAATCAGACTGACAAATGAGTAGCTACATGGAAAATCAAAGCACCTGTTCGTAGATTTTGAGCATAATAAAAAACCATCACAATTGATGGCTTCCTATTTTTGCATTGATTCTATTTTTGGCTAATCACGCAACATTTGAATCCCGATGGTATACGTATCTTCGCCATTGTTTGTAGCATCATACACACTATAAGCAAAACGCTTACCATTAATTTCAACAGGAGTGATTTGATACTGTTGATTGGTTTGATTGACTGGTTCATTTGCACTTTCCATTGGGTTACCAAAAATAGTATTTAATCCTTGTAATTGCTCGTAAGTCAAATGTTTAATAGTTACTGAATTATCGCTATTTATTTTAATTTCTGCTGTCATATAGTAATCCTCCTTTTAATATTGGAATAAATACATTGTCACTCTATTACTATCATAAAATATTGGATATCATTTTTTATTCTCTAATTTGATAATTCTATCAATAATATCTAGCAATTCTTCCTGATTAGCAGATAGTGACAGTCCATGTAAAATCGGTGAGTATTTATTTTCTGTTCCTTTAAATGAGAAAAAAGTTACATAATCCTCATCTAATGCACTGATAATTTTTTCTAGTGTATTAATTTGAATGTTTGCTGACTTCCCTCGTTCAATTCTACCTAGATAGGATACGTCAAAACCGATTTTATCAGCTAACTGCTCTTGTGTCATATCCTTAGCAATACGAAGTTCTCTTATTCGTTTCGCTATTTCAAGCTCTAACTCCATTCCTACTCACGCTCCTTCATTCTCATATTTAGATTAAACGTATCTAATAAATTTTGTTAGGAACGAGCAGTCCTTAAATCCCGCAAAACATAGACAAATAAATCTCATTACTCTATAATTAACTCAAAGGTTATTTATACAGAAACGGGAGGAAAACATATGGAAGAAAAGGATAAAGCAAAAAATACAGTTACATCGAAAGGAGTATATACTGAAAAAATAAAGTCATTTCATTCATCTATTAAAGAGCATTTGAATCCCGCTTATCAAAAACAATACAATGTCAGACGATTTATTGCTTGTGTATTAGTATTTTTATTCCTTCGATACATGCAGTCGACAGATGACCTAAAGATAATTAGTACTGCAAGTGTATTTCCTTTTATTTGGGCTGTTACTGCTTTTTTATTTTGGCATTATTCATATTGGCGTTTTCAAGGAGGAGTAATGGATACATTTTCTAGAAACATTGTTTACTTTGGTTCGATTTGGAGCCTAATATGGAAAATTATTGTTCAAAATATTGTTATTCAAATTTGGATAGCACTTATTGCTCCAATCAGCGGAATCAAGACTTGGAGAAAAGCAGTAAAACACAACAAAATTTTATTTGTTGAAAATAATAAATATGATGAATGGAATTGAGGAAAAGAAATGAAAAAGAAGTTTACATTAGTTTTATTTACATTAGTAAGTCTTGTGATGTTATCAGCATGTGGAGCAAAAAAATTATCTGGAGAATATACCACAACTATTAATTTAATTTTTGAAGAAACGACCAATACTTTGACGTTCGATGGCGATAAAGTGACTGAAAAGCAAGACGGAGAACCTACTAACGAAGGAACTTATTCAATTTCCGATAATCAACTTGAAATTGAATTAGGCGATTATCACATGACGGCTAAACTCTCAGAAGATAAAAAATCATTTACAATTGAATCCTCAGATGTGCTCGGTGGTATAGGTAAAGGATTAAAATATACAAAGGAAGATAATTAAAAATGAATACTAAAAAGAAAATAATGCTTGCTACCCTTGTTCTAATTATCTGTGGTGGTGGCATATCAACCAATTCTATCATTCAACACAACGAAAAGGTTCATGCTCAAGAAATGGCACAACAAAAACATGAAGATCAAATAAAGAAGGAAAAAGCAGATTTTAAAACAGCTAAAGCTGCTGTCGATACAGCATATGAATCAAGAGACAGCAAAGATATTGAATTAGCAACCAGAGCGATTGAACAACTAAGTGATAATCAAAAAGAAGAAAAAGAAACACTCACCACTAAAATAAATAAACTCAACAGCTTCATTAAGCAAGCAGATGAGTTAAAAACAGCTTTAAATAAAGCTGAACAATCAAAAAAGGAAACAGATATTGCATCTGTACAAAAACTACTAGATAATGCCACAGATGATTATCTAAAAAAGGATAAAGAAGCTATTAGCAAAAGCCTAGATAAATTAAAAGCTACTATTAAAGAGGAAAGGGTAAAAGCAGAAGAGAAAGCAGCGGCTGATGCAGAAGCTGCTCGTCAAGCAGAAGCCACACAACAAGCTGCACAACAAGCGGAACAGAATAATCAATCGTCTGGTCAACCAGCATATAATGAACAAGGACAACAAGCAGCTCCTGCGCAACCAAATTATCAACAACCTGCTCAACCTGCGCCTAGTCAACCAGCGCCAGCACCAGCACCAAGTCAGCCAGAGCAACCAGCTCCTGAACAACCTGTAGGACCAAATGGAGGAAATGGAACTCCCAATGGTGCTGGAATTACCGATAGTCCCGGAGGCTGGGACACTCCCGGTAATGCGGGTATTGAATGGGGTAAATAAAATAGCACTCCTTTTCCCGGTTCTCCTCGCGAGACCGGGTTTCTTTTTGCTTTTGAATGTCGTACAAATAAAAAGTATCAAAGCCCATTGTTTTTGCTTTAGTACTTTTTATATCAAAATTCTCAATTCATTAACAAAAAAGGAAAACACCATATGAATTTATAGAAAAGAAAAACCATCTAAAGGTGGAAATAGTAGCACCACAGAGCAAGTAAAGCCAAATAAAGGGACTACAGATTCTAAATTTGTTCCACTAACTGAAACTAGAATGGAACGTTATCATACAAAATCTTCATCTATATTGCTACAAACAGACTTAAATGATAACTCTGATTTAGCAATCCTAGATATGGGTTTACTGACTATTACAGCTGTTCCATTCCGCCGCAAAAGACATCAATAAAGTAATAAAAAAATCACGGAAATTTAATCCGTGATTTTTTTATTACTTTTCATTTTCACTTACATAATTTTGCCAGCTATTAAAACGAGAAATTTCTCTTAACTCTACTCTACCAAAAAAATTTTGATTGTAGTTTATTAGAGAATTTATCTTATTTGCATCTTCTATCAATTCATCCATTTTTAAAGTATAGTACTTCGAGAATAATGCTTCTAACATAATTTCCATCTTTTTTTCACGAATAAATGAAGAATTTTCATTAAAAAATTCAAGATTTTCTTGATTTCCAATCATAGCATCTTTCTCTTCCGAACTCGAATTTAAAAATTTATCGTATTCATTTTCAATCCTATCATTAGATTTTTTTGCAAGTCTGTAATTGCTAGAGTTTTCAATTTCTTTAATAAATGGTTCTTGCACCAGCTCAAGCATATAATCGAACAGTAAATCATCTACAAGCATATTCTTCACTTGCAAAGAATATGCTTGAGCTGGTCTTTTTGAATACTCAGATTTTTTTGATTCTTTTTCTGGTTGATAATTTTCTTTTTGAATAATTCTTCTGATTTGTTTTTTTAATGCTTCTAACGTTCCCTCTGTCTTAGATACTTTGTATTTTTTTAAAGCCGCTTCTGCTATTTCCAGCACAGTATATCGTTCTTCATTCATAAAAAAACTCCCTTATCGTTATTTACTTCAATTATATCTTATATATTAGTTTTGCAAACAAAAGAATTTCTTTTATCGTCCTTATTTACACTGTTTATGTACTTATATACCGTGACATTAGTAATTAACTGTCCTTTTATCATTCTTATTTAAGGTGCTATCATTAATTTATCAGATGAACAGCAATTCTCTGATAACCACGCTCAACAAATAGGCATATTCGTTGAGTCACTAGCTGACTAGTTGCTGATGGTCGCTAGAATACATTAAAGGGGTCATCATCATGACAAAAACAAAATACAACGAAGTAAAAGTAAAAGAAGTAGTAGCAAATCCAGAGATTCAAACAGCCTTAAAAAAAGCAGTAGAAGTTCCAACAAAAGTAATCATTAAGTCCGTTCGCAATCCATTTAAGAATGATGAAACGAATGAGACGACTCAAAAAATTCATGCAGTAGCTGGTACGTCACTCGTTGATATGGTGGAATTTGATTTCACTTTGGTTAATCAATCCGTTGACGGTACAGAAGTGATTAACCAAGAGTTTCAAATCGTTGAGTATGGCTTTGCACTAGAAGCAAATATGCGTGGCGGTAACTTTGGTGGCTACTCACCCACTGGCTTAAAATTACTCGTAACCAAGCTGCTTCCAGTCACAAACGAGGGTAAGTAATATGAAGCATACAGTAACCGTTCGTGTTGCTAGTAATGTGATGACATCATTGAAGATTTTTTCAATGATGTTCTCACTAGCTTTAGCAATTTTACCCATGTTTATCTATATCAACAGCAAAGAAATCTTCCATTTAGAAGCGCATTTGTTTATGACCATTTCAATCGTTGGTTTAGCCTTCTTCCTAATAACTGTTAGTATCATTTACCTTTCATCAAGGTTCAGTCCGATTCGATCATTGCAAATTCGGAAGAAGCTAATCTTGTTCACAGAGCAGCTCACAAAACAAACAGAAGATGGCAAGCTAAAACATTCTGTCACATGGCATTACGATATAAAAGACAAAAGAACAACCATTCATTTATATTCAAACGGACTTGTGAATGACAAACGAAAATTAGGTGGACAGCTGTCAGAGTTTATTGCTGAAAACTTATTAAGTTACAAAGAAGCTTCACAATACGTCACATTTATCTTCGGGAAATTTCCTGCTCGTTTGAATGGAAAAGAGGTACTAGAGAATGACCAATTATAAGCCTATCCCAATCTACGATTCACTTGAATGGGATTTAACAACAGAAGCCTGTCACACGCTTCTACTTGCTCCGAGTGGTGCAGGAAAAACCATTTTCCTAAGCTACTTATCAGCAATGCTTTTGAAACGTGGGCATAAATTGTATATTATTGATGCAAAAAACAGTTCCTTCGGTGCAACATTCCGTAGTACAGGGATTTATACCGCTTCAAGTGCTGAAGAAATCCTTTATTTATTAACCTCACTTGTCGAACAAATGGAACACGATTATGAAACAATCTATTCCACCGACCAAGTAGGATTAGACACAAATTTCTCAGATTTGAACCTACCTGCTCACGTTCTCATTTTTGATGAAGTTCTTTCAGCACTTGAAAGTGGCGATAAGAAGCAAAAAGCTGAAATGGAACGTTTGCTTAAATTGTTGGCTCTAAAAGGACGTTTAGCGGGCTATGTCATTGTACTGACTTCTCAACGACTGTTAGCTACCGACCTGCCCAAAGCTGTTACTGAACAATGTCAGACACGATATGTGATGGGTGCGAATGTATCAGAAGAATTATTTCATATTGGAACTGGTGCCTATAAAAAAGATTTAGCAAGTTCTTATTTGGGCGATGTCGGAAAAGGTTATGCTGTTACACCTAAGTTAGGTCTTAGCTATTTTGAAGCACCTTACATGAATTACAAACCGAATGATTTTCGGCAGTTGATTTATCTCTTTCAAAGGAGTGGTATGAGCGATGGCAAAAGTGATTAAAAGTTTCCAAGTGACCGAATTTGATGATGGTAGTGTTCGTGTAATCAACTCAGACAAGCGTCAAATGGCTCGATGGTTTGCCTTAGATTACTTTGTTGATAAGCCACAATTAGCTCAACAAGGACTTTATGTGGCTCTATTGTCGCAAGACTATTATTTTAGTGCAGGCTTTCGGAAACGGACGAAGTAGCCATGCTCGATGCTGTTCCCCAGTAGGCGAACCTGCGAACAGCACACCTTACAACGCTCTGATCATGCGTGCAGTGTTTTTTGTTCGAGTGGTCAGACTTGTCAGACCACTCGAACACGCGCTGCTGGCACGCATACCAGAGCGGTGTCTAGGGGTGCCCCTCGCAGGTTTCGCAACACTGGGGCATGGCTTCGAGTCAGTTTCCGTCGCCTTACTCGACAAAAGGCGACGTTACGACGGAAAAGTCTAGAGGAACAAAAATAAACAACTAATGAGGAATATGATGAAGTTTAATAAAGACGATTACAGAGAAACTCTATTTGAACAATACAATCAAAAAATTGTCACTTTTGGTAACGGAATGATTGAAGTAACCGCCTATGCCATTCCACAAATCAAACAAGTTGGAAGCATTGAACATAAAGGCGGTGCGAATGAACAATCCGAAATCAGTGATGAAGCACAGGAAGAACGAACACAAAAACAAAGCTATACAATCAAGCGAAGAATACGAGGATATGCCCTTGCGAATGATTTTGAATGGTTTGTAACATTAACGCTTGACCCTAAGAAGAATGATAGTTTCAACTACGAAAATTCCAAGAAATTATTATTAAAATGGTGTCGCTATATGCGTGATACATACGGAAAATTTGATTACATTATTATTCCTGAATTTCATAAAAGCGGTGCTGTTCATTTTCATGGCTTGCTAGGAAATCTCGCTGCCAACTTTGTAGAAGCAACCTATCCCAAAAGTGAAAAACCTCTGCTACGTAACGAACGACAAGTTTATAATCTTGCAGATTGGCAATATGGCTTTACAGATTGCGAAAAAATAGTCGATTCAGAGAAAACAGCAAGCTATTTAACAAAATATATTACCAAAGAATTGATGACAAACAAAGAGATGTTCCGTAAAAAAAGGTATTTCAATAGTCAAGGGTTAAAGAAACCCTCTGTTGAATATATTGATTCAGAAGCAAATAACTTAAAAGATTTCACACCAAATTTTGGAATAGTTTCAACTGATAGTCACGGCAACAATGTTCTTGAAAAAAGGATTTACAAGCTACAAAGAAACGAAGAAACAGGAGAACTATTTCAAACAGATACCAATTATCTACTCAAAGCAAAAAGCTTGTCACAAGCGTCCGCAAAAACAACTGTGACAAGCAATTCTAAGGATAGCAAGTAATTAAAACTTGCTTCCTTCATTATACATGACGAGGAGAAGCAATATGTCAAAATTAGAAATTATTCTTAATGATGAACAAGCAAAAATAATTCAACAGTACCTACGCGGTCTTATCTCGCATGAAATTTCACAAATGAGAAATAACACAACAGATAACAATCAGCGATATATGAATAAAAAACAAACCTGTGATTACCTTCAAATTTCTAATAATACACTTGACCGTTGGATAGAAAATGGTTTACCTGAAATTAAAATCAATGGTGTCATTCGTTTTGATAGATTGTCCATTGATAAATGGTTATCTGACCAAGTATAATTGAGTCACACCTTTGACTCGCAAACAAAGGAGTTTTTTTCAATGAGTATCACTAAAACAAAAAATAATAGCTACAGGGTACGTAAAAAATATCCTGTAGATGCTGTACAACTATTGGGTCTATCAAATGCTAACTACGATAAGATTTTCAAAACTCGAAAAGAAGCAAAACAAGCCGAATTAGATTTTGAAAATCGAATCCAACAGTTGCGTAACACACAAGATATTAGTTCTTTTGAGCTTGGAGGAGAAGTTTTATTCAAAGATTTTTATAAAGACACTTGGCTAAATGATTATAAAACAGGATTAACCAGTTCCTACCCAACACCACCAAGTAAAGTAACGATTAGTAACACAGAAGATGTTTTCCGTTTGCATATTCTACCTATGTTTGGGAATTACACATTGAACTATTTGAATCATAATCGGAAATTGGTTATCCAAAAAATGAACGCTAAAGCTAAAGAATATGCCAATTTCAAAGTGATTCGTAGCTATGTCAATCAAGTATTTGATTTAGCGGAAGAGTATGAATACATTGAACATAATCGTTTAAGCAAAAGTCTGAAAAAAATCAAATCTATTAGAAAAAATCATATAAAAGAGAATACGCGCAATGAAGAAAAATATCTAAGCGAATCACAACTTTTAGAATGGTTTCAAGCTGTACAAGAAGATTATGATAATGAAGATTTAACCTTTCAAGACTATGTATTATTCTGGACTACCTACTTCCTATCTGACCGTAAATCCGAAACCTATGCTTTGCAATGGAAACATATAGATTTTTCAAACAATCAAATCTATCTTGTACAAGCATTAGATAAATTTGGAAACGTCAAAAGTACCAAAGGAAACAAATCAACTGATTTAAACCTACCAGCCGTATTGAAACAATTATTGTTGGAATGGAAAAACGTTCAAAAGAAAGAATTATCTCAATTAAGAATCAAGCAGACACGCGACCAATTTCTATTTACGTATTGTGACCGTAAAGGGAATGTAAATCAATGTGTGCATACAGATTTTTTAAACTATCGTATGAAATCAATTAAAAGACGTCATCCGAACCTTGAGCCTTGTTCTCCACATAAGCTACGACACACCACAGCAACACTTGCTAAATTAAATGGCATGTCTTTAGAAAACATTTCTGAAGCACTCACACATTCAGAAATAGCAACAACAAAAACGTATATTAATGCAAACAATGTGATTAAACTAACACCTGCTGACTTTACCTATAACCAACTTGTAAAATCAAATGGTGGGGAATTGGTGGGGAATTTGGTGGGGATTTTTGAAAAAAAAGACACCCACCAATTGGCAGATGTCCAAAACCGTTGATATAACAACGATTAACGTTTACTAAATTGAGAAGCTTTACGAGCTTTCTTAAGACCCGGTTTTTTACGTTCAACCATACGTGAATCACGAGTAAGTAATCCAGCGCGTTTTAATGGTGCACGGAAATCAGGATCTACTTCTAATAAAGCGCGTGAGATACCGTGACGGATAGCGCCGGCTTGACCTGCGTAGCCCCCACCGTTTACGTTTACGAATACATCATATGAACCAGCTGTTTCAGTAACACCAAATGGTTGGTTGATTACTAAACGTAGGTCAGCGTGTGGGATATATTCTTCAACGTCTTTTTTATTTACAGTAATTTTACCAGTTCCTGGTACTAAACGTACGCGAGCAACTGCATTTTTACGACGGCCTGTGCCGCTATATTGAACTTGTGCCAATGAATTTCCCTCCTATTAAATTAAGTTTGTGATGTCTAAGACTTCTGGTTGTTGTGCTGCATGTGGATGTTCTGCTCCACCGTAAACGTGAAGTTTCATGCCTTGAGCGCGACCTAAAGTGTTTTTAGGAAGCATACCTTTAACAGAAGTTTCGACCAAACGGCGAGAATTTTTAGCACGCATTTCGCCTGCTGAGATTGATTTCAATCCACCAGGGAAGTTTGAGTGACGGTAGTAAATCTTGTCAGTTGCTTTCTTACCTGTCAATTTAACTTTATCTGCATTAATTACAATTACAAAATCACCAGTGTCAATGTGTGGTGTGAATGTTGGTTTATTTTTTCCGCGTAGCATTGATGCAACAACTGTTGAAAGACGTCCTAAAGGAACATCAGTTGCGTCTACTACGTACCATTTGCGATCTACTTCGCCTGGCTTAGCCATATATGTTGTACGCACGTTTTTTTCCTCCAATTTCGATTTCGAATGTTTGACAAACACTTGAGTTTCCGGGGCTCTCGTGGGGCAAACAATACCATTTACCATAATACTTGCAAAGCCTTGCCATGTCAATGTTTTTCTCTTTGAAAACGCAAAATATTTTCATTTTCTCTAACTTCTCCTACTATACATAATCCTGTCTTTTATACAGACTTAAATGAATAAAGAAACGTATTTTCGAAAATATTTTGCATAAATATTTAAAAAGTGCTTGCTTTTTGTATTTTACGATGCTAATATGACTTCAACACATTAATTAGAATTTAATGAAAAAGCGATAAGGGAGCAATCAGGATGAAAGAAAAAGTGATTTTAGCATACTCAGGTGGTTTAGATACTTCGGTTTCAATCAAATGGCTCGTCGACGAAGGCTACGACGTGATTGCCTGCTGTTTGGACATTGGCGAAGGTCGCGACACCGAATTTATTAAAAATAAAGCATTGCAGGTTGGGGCAACAGAATCTTATGCAATTGATGCGCGCGAGGAGTTCTCGCAAGATTTTGTTTTAGTCGCATTGCAAGGCAATACATACTACGAAAATTCTTACCCGCTAGTTTCTGCTTTGTCTCGTCCGTTGATTTCAAAGAAATTAGTTGAATTGGCTCACCAAACGGGCGCAACGACAATTGCTCACGGATGTACTGGTAAAGGAAATGACCAAGTCCGTTTTGAAGTTTCCATCGCCGCTCTTGATCCGAACTTGAAGATCATTGCACCGGTCCGTGAATGGAAATGGTCCCGGGAAGAAGAAATCAACTATGCAGCTGAAAAAGGAGTACCGATTCCAGCGGATTTGGATAATCCTTATTCAATTGACCAAAATTTATGGGGACGTGCCTGCGAATGCGGCATCCTAGAAGATCCGTGGGCAACTCCGCCAGCGGGTGCCTATGCGATTACTGCTGAACTAGAAGATACACCAGATAAGCCAACGATCCTTGAGATCACGTTTGAAAAAGGGGTACCAACTGCATTAGATGGAGAAAAATTATCATTAGCTAAATTGATCATGAAGCTAAATACCATCGCAGGTGTACATGGCATTGGCAGAATCGACCATATTGAAAATCGTCTGGTCGGCATCAAATCTCGGGAAGTTTACGAATGCCCAGGTGCAGAAGTATTAATGAAGGCACATAAAGAATTAGAAGATTTGGTATTTGTTCGCGAGATGGCTCATTTCAAACCAGTCATTGAACAACAACTATGTCAAATGATCTACGATGGTCTATGGTTTAATCCAACAATGGATGCTTTGATCGCATTCTTGAAGCAATCACAAGAAGTCGTAAACGGCGTATTACGTGTAAAATTATTCAAAGGCAATGTAATTGTTGAAGGGCGCAAATCTGACAACAGCTTATACAACGAAAATTTGGCGACTTATACATCTGCCGATACGTTCGACCAAGAAGCAGCAATCGGCTTCATAAAACTATGGGGCCTGCCAACCAAAGTAAATGCTGAAGTGCAAACTGAAAACAAACAGACCACTGTACAATAAGAAAAATTTGAAATCATGAAAGTGCAAGAGAAACCAGATGTGAGGCGGCTTTTACTTGCCGGTAAATAAGGCCGTCCGGTTTCACATCTTGCCATTGCTCATAGGAGAGTTTCTTTTCCGGTCAGGAAATAAGGAAACCAGCAATGTTTTCATCCTGAGGTATCTGAAAAGATGCCTCCTCCCTAGACTAAAAGCTACGCAGGCACGTTCAGTTCTCAAGCAATAAGAGAGCTAGCCTGCATGCTAGAAAAAGAAAAGCTGTACGACATCCGTTCAGCTAGACATTAAAAGACCGTTGCGACGGTCTTTTTTGTTAAAAATCCATAGACAAAAGTGAGGATAAAACAATGGCAAAATTATGGGGCGGACGTTTTGATGGAAAAAACGAAGCGTGGATCGACGCTTTTGGTGCTTCGATTCCCTTTGACCAGCAATTAGCAACACAAGATATTACCGGCAGCTTAGCACATGTCAAAATGCTCGGCGAAACGGGCATCATCACAAAAGAAGAAGCGCAGCAAATCACTACGGGTCTCAATATATTAGCAGAAAAAGCCGCAAAGGATGAACTGACCTTTACGATTGAAAATGAAGACATTCATTTGAACTTGGAAAAAATGCTTCATGACGAGATTGGACCTGTCGCTGGAAAACTCCACACTGCTCGCAGCCGAAACGATCAGGTTGCGACAGATATGCATTTATATTTGAAGGAACATCTAACTGAGATTATTGAGAAAGTCCACCATTTCAGAGCGGTCTTAGTTAATAAAGCTGAAGAGCATGTCGAAACAATCATGCCCGGCTACACTCACCTGCAACATGCTCAGCCGATTTCTTTTGGGCATCACTTAATGGCCTATTATGGCATGCTGACACGTGATCAGGCACGTTTGGAGGAAAGTATGAAGCGCGTGGATATCTCGCCGTTAGGCTGTGCAGCTTTAGCTGGTACGACATTTCCAATTGATCGTCAGATGACCGCAGATGAGCTAGGCTTCAGCGACCTATACATGAATAGCCTTGATGGCGTCAGTGATCGTGACTTCATTTTAGAATTTTTAAGCAATAGTTCGATTTTAATGATGCACCTTTCACGTTTTTGTGAGGAAATCATATTATGGTGCAGCCATGAATTTAAATTTGTCGAACTGACCGATACCTTTTCAACGGGCAGCTCCATCATGCCTCAAAAGAAAAATCCCGATATGGCGGAATTAATCCGCGGCAAATCAGGACGAGTATTTGGTGATTTAATTGGCTTGCTCACCGTAATTAAGGGCTTACCGCTGGCTTATAACAAAGACCTGCAAGAAGATAAAGAAGGCATGTTTGATACAGTCCATACTGTAGCGACAAGCTTAGATATCATGGCCGGGATGATTGATACAATGACCGTTAACACCCAGATCATGCACGATGCGACGGAAAAAGATTTTTCAAATGCGACGGAACTAGCGGATTATTTAGCGACAAAAGGCATTCCTTTCCGCCAAGCACACGAAATTGTTGGAAAACTTGTATTAGAGTGTACGCAAAAGGGAATCTACCTGCAAGACGTCTCATTAGAAGAATATCAAGCCATCAATCCGGTGATCGAAGAAGACATCTATGATACGCTAGCTTCAAAAACAGCAGTTACTCGCCGCCATTCATTAGGCGGAACTGGTTTCGACCAAGTCAAAAAGCAAATCGAACTAGCTAAAACAGCCTTATAAAGTGTCAAAAGGACTATCCGCAATGGACAGTCCTTTTGCTTATGCCTTTGTATAAACCGAGGTTGCGGTTTCTTTTAAAACCTCATTTAATTCTATGATATTTTGTTTCCCTTGTTCAGATAACCAAGCAATTGCCTTTTCTTCGCTCTCTTTCACAAATGGTTCGACGCCATTCGCCCAGGTTGCTCTGCCGCATAATACGCCATTAAAGGTTGAACCTGACTGCTTCGCAAAACGTAACGTTTCCTGAAACAACTCGGCACTAACACCAGCGCTCAAGAAAATGAATGGCAACTCGGTTGCATCAGATTGTTCTTTAAAATACGCCGCTGCTTCTGCTTGTGTATAGCAGACTGTTTCGCCAAACCCTTCAACAAAATTCATATTTACCGGCACTTCCACTTTCAACACATCAACCTGATAACGTTCCTGTGAAAATTCCTGCATCGCGCCAATCACCTTACGTGGTTTTACTTGAGCATACTCCTGGGAAGTCGCGTCTGCGATCTCTGCATCATAAGAAACAATCTCCAAGAAAAATGGAATACCTTCTGCTGTACATTCTGAGCCGATTCGTTCCATGTACGCACGTTTTTGTTCATTGATCTCTTCTGGTTCATCCACGTCATAATAGAGTAAGAACTTACAAGCATCTGCCCCAGCCTCTTTCAAACGTCTCACTGACCAAACATTCAATACATCAGGCAAGCGCCCCGGTGTTGTCGCATCGTAGCCAGTTTTTTCATAAGCCAGAAGCAAACCGCATTCGGCGTCGCGCACCTCTGCTGCTGGCAACCCGTATTCCGGATCCAATAAGATCGCTGAAGCATAAGGCGTGAGCTGTTGAGAAACCAACTCTTTGAATTTGATTACATCATCCGTTGTCGCTTCCTTATAGTTACCGATCATTTTCTTCAAAGCGCCCCGCTGATCAATCGCCAAAGCCCCGATAACACCATTCTCATTCGTTAGCTGATCGAGATATTTTTTCTTTCCTGCACTGATTGTCTTCATTCATTTTCACCTATTTTTTCATTTAGTAGTGTCGCAATTTCCGCTTTTGATTGCGCAGCTTTTAGTTTTTCAGTCACTTCATTGCGCATCAATAATCGTGCAATCGCGGATAATAATTTCAAGTGTGTGGTCCCTGCTTCTGTGTCTGGAATAAATAGCGCAATAATAAAGTCGATCAATTGTCCATCTAAACTATTCCATTCAATTCCTTTATTTAAAGTAACAATGAGAATGCTTGGCTCGCTGATCGATTGATCTTTCGCATGGGGTATAGCAAAGCCGTCCATCATTCCGGTAGTGCCTTCGTTCTCTCTTTCCACCAGTTTTTGATAAACGTGCTTCTCATCTGCTGAGATCCCCGTCTCTACCGCTTGATTGGCTAAAAATTCAAAGACCTCTTTTTGTGTCGTCAAAGACTGATTTAAAAATATTTTTTCTTCTTGAATAATCCCCATCATTTACTCCTTTACTTAGCCACTGCTGATTTTTCTACCTGTTCTGTCGTCTGCTTTTCTTTTTTAGCTACACTGTTCTTTTGGATGAGTCCTAAGATCACACCGCCGACAAGCGCACCAATCAAAATCGAAGCGACCCATTGAATTTTCCCTGTAACAACTGGCAACACTAAGAATCCACCATGAGGTGCAGGCACTTGAACACCAAACATATAGGTAAGAACAGCGGCAATCGAAGAACCTAGCATCATCGTCGGTAATACACGAATCGGATCTTTTGCGGCAAATGGAATTGCCCCTTCGGTAATATGTGTAGAACCTAAGATAAAGTTAACTAATCCGGCATTACGATCATTTGTATCAAAATATTTTCCAAAGAATAATGTCGCGAAGCCTGTAATCAACGGTGGCGCGATACAAGCTGCTGACACACCGGCCATGAAAGTCGTATTGCCTTGCGCTAATAACGCCGTTCCCGTAACATACGCTGCTTTATTGACTGGTCCCCCCATATCAAAGGCACACATACAGCCGACGATTACACCAAGAATTAACGGATTAGAATTTTCAAAGCCGGCTAAGAAGCTCATCATACCTTCATTGACAGCCTTCATCGGATCAGCTAATAGCGACATGATAATACCAATTACTGCAACTCCGATCACTGGATATAAGAAGATTGCTTTTAAGCCATCCAGTTGTTTTGGTAAGCCTGCCATCACTTTTTGCAGAAGTAAGATCAAGTAACCCGCAAGAAAACCTGCCAGAATTCCGCCTAGGAACCCGGTCCCTCCATTAGTTGCGACAATTCCACCGACAAAACCGACTACTAACCCCGGTCGTTTAGCGATTCCTTCCGCGATATAAGCTGCCAAGACGGGAACCATCATTCCCATTGCTGCATCACCGACACTTTTCAGCATCGCGGCCGTCGCATTATATTGTACATTCTCTGGATCGAAGGAATAAATTCCCCAAACAGCAAATGAGATTGCGATCAAAACACCGCCTGCCACTACGAAAGGAAGCATGTGGGAAACACCATTCATCAAATTTTTATAAATGCTGCGACCGAAACTTGTGTTAGTTCCCGTCTCTTCTTCTAAAGTGTCCACTGCTTGATTCTCTGATGCTACTGAGCCTTTTCCAGCCAAAGCATCATCAATTAAACGTTCCGCATCTTTGATTCCGGTACTAACCGACACATCAATAATTCGTTTCCCGGCAAATCGTTCTGGATGAACATCTTTGTCTGCCGCGATAATAACGGCTTCTGCATGCTTGATTTCTTCAGCAGTCAGTTCATTTTCAATCCCAATCTGACCATGGGTTTCGACTTTGATGGTCACGCCTTTTTTCTTAGCCGCTTGTTCCAATGCTTCTTGCGCCATATACGTGTGAGCAATACCTGTCGGACAACCTGTTGCTGCGATTAATTGATAATTTCCCATGTTTTTAACCCCTCTTCTTTGATTTCAATTTGTTTACTTAGTTCTTTTACATCCGAAAAATCAGTCAGCCCCTTGCGAAATGCAGTAGAACTTCCTGCGGCTAAACTTTTGCGTAACGTCTCTTCCAGCGGCTGCTCCGTTAAATAACCAGCCAAAAAGGTTCCTAATAATGTATCTCCGGCACAAGCTGTGTTGACTACTTTTCCTATTGGCGAATTCCCACGAATAATCTTAGTCTGACTGAAAAAAATTGCTCCTCCACTGCCAAGTGATAGCAGCACATTTTGCGCTCCTGCTTTTATCAATTGCTGTCCATAAAATAAATAGGCTTCTTCTGAATCAATAATTTCGCCAAACCATGAAGCTAGCTCCTCTTCGTTTGGCTTCAGTAGAAAGGGGTGGTAGGGCAAACAGTCCATGATCTCCTTGTAGCTGCTATCAATGATCAGATGAACATCACGTTCTTGACAAATCCGACTAATATCGACTAATATTGTCGATTCAATCCCCCTCGGCAAACTTCCCGAGATACAGAGATAATCTTCAGCCTGCAAGTTTCTAATTTGATCCAAAAAAACTTCAACCTTTTGCTGCGGTATTTCTGGACCTTGATTGACTAATTTGTATTCCTCCTTTGTTTGATTGACTTGAGTAAACACATTGATCCGTGTCATCCCAGGAACTTCAATAAAATCAGTGCTGATCTCCTTTTCCTGTAAATAATCTTCTATATAATTCCCAGTAAACCCGGCACGAAAACCTAGTGCAGTTGTATCAACTCCCAGCATTTTTAGGATCAGTGAAACGTTGACTCCTTTTCCATTTGCTTGGATATCATCATCCTTTGTTCGGTTTACAGTAAAAGGCTCCATAGTATCTGTTTCAATAAATAGATCGATTGCTAAATTCAAGGTACAAGTGTAAATGGACATAAGTGACGACCTCCTTGATCTTATTATGAGGCAGTCATAAACGAAAAGGTTTTCATATTTTAAGCTAATGACTGAAAAGCTTTACATCTTTTAATTACTCGTGATACCTTTAACTCGTGATAATTGAAAGAAGGTTAATGAAGCAATGGATCATAAATTGAGCGAAACAGAACAATACCTTTGGGATTACATTGAAAGTCACATTCTCGATATTCCCAACTACTCGATCGTCAAACTTAGCGAACAGGCCAATGTTTCTACGGCTACGATTGTTCGCACAATGAAAAAGAAAGGCTATGAAGGATTCACTGCCTTTAAACATCATCTAAAAGAACAAGAAAATAAAAATATCAATTTCTCTTCATTAGATAAAGTCGATAAAGGGATTCGACGGGCTATTCTAAAGAATGAACAGGAAGTCGTCCGAACCATCAATATGATAGAAATTGGCAATATTGAAGATGCCATCCAAAAAATCAAATTCGCGGAACGAGTAATCATCTTTGCTCGAGGATTCTCAGAGATGATCGGCCAGGAAATGATGGTGAAATTTCAATTGACGGGGAAGAATTGTCAAATGCATAACGACCCAGAGATCATCAAAAATATCAGTCGAAAACTAACCAAGCGAGATATTGTCATTTTCATTTCATTAAATGGAGAGACTAAAGAACTCGTTGTCGCCGCCAAAAATTGTTATGAGTCCGAAATCGGTTCAATTTTATTAACCGCCAACAATGCCTCCAGTCTAATGAACTATTGCGAGATTGCTTTGGTCGGCTTCAAGTCTGAAGGATCTTATTTTCCTGATTATGAAGTTCGATCGAGGCTCCCCTTACAAATCATCGCGAGAATTTTATTGGATTCCTATGCTTTACGAGTTGCGGATAGTTAATATGTAACAACATATGTTCGAATAAAATGGATTAATTTAGTAAAAAGAATTTAAGCAACAGAAAAGGCACACATCATTAATGATGTGTGCCTTTTCTGAACGAATTAAGCATCGATTTCTGGTGCTTTTCCTAAATGAGCTTGGATCATCCAAATGCGTTTTTCAGTGGCTGTTTTGAATTCGATGAAGATATCTTGTGTTGGATCATCGCCTTCTTCGCCAGTAACGTCAATCCCTTTTTGATAAAGATCAGCCAAGTAACGATAGTTCTTAACAAGAATTGCTAACCGTTCTTCCATCGTACGATCCCAGCGTCCTACTTCATCAGAAATTTTTGTATTATCTGCCATTTCGCGTAATGTTGAATAAGGTGAGCCATCTAATGTAATCAAGCGTTCTGAGATCTCATCCAATTGATCATTTACATCATCCATAAAATCATCCATCATTGGGTGCAATGTCAAGAAGCCAGGGCCGCGCATATACCAATGAGTTTGGTGAATGACCATAGACATTTGACTTAAATCGGCAACTAATTGGTTCAATACTTCTTTGGTTTTCTCAAATTTCATTCCTTTGTACCTCCTAATTTTTACTCTAATAAAAGCATAATACAATTATGATAAAAGTACAAAGAAAATGCTGGTAAAGTGCTTTTTTTTCGTATCTTATTGAAAAAGGAGGTGAGAACAATCGTAAATTTCATTTTTGGTACAATTATTGGCTCATTTTTAGCTGTCGTTTGTGTTCGCATTCCTTGAAATGAGTCTTTGATTTATCCACCTTCACATTGTGATCATTGCGGTCACCCGCTTCGAGCGATTGAACTGATTCCACTACTCTCAGCTTTGAAGCAAAGATTCCATTGTACTCACTGTCAGCAAAGATTCTCTGCGCGAAGTTTTTGGTTAGAATTATTTTGCGGGATTCTCTTTGTAATTTTTTTACAGGATTTAGATTGGAAAAGCCTATGGCAAGTATTCTGGTTATTGAGCTCCCTTGTTTTAGCCGTAATCGACTGGGATTATATGATTGTCGAGATGAGAATTTTTTTGGGAACGGGAGTGATTTTATTAATTAGCGGAGCGGTTCTATTTCATCCGCATTGGTTCCAACCATTAATTGTTTGCGGAGTATTTTTCTTCAGCCAAAAAATACTCCCAGACAGTTTAGGTCTGGGAGATCTTTGGGTAATTGGATTATGGAGTTTCTTTTTATCTTGGTATGAATTGTTGCAGGTTCTATTTATCGCTTCACTCAGTGGTTTGATTTTTTTCGGTTATCAGACCTTGCGTAAAAAGATTCCTGAACAGCTGCCGTTTTTACCCTTCCTATTTATCGGCCTTCTATTATTCCTGCTAAAAAACCGTTAAGCGTTCCAATGATTACGGATAAAGCCCTTACGTCCCGAACCTTCACTGTAAGCATCGTAGTGTTCGGGATTTTTTCGATAAAAATCCTGATGATACGCTTCAGCAGGATAAAAGGTTTGAGCCGGTTCAATCGATGTTACGATTGGTTCTTTGAAACGACCACTAGCCTGTAATCGTTCCTTTGAAGCCTCTGCCACTTCTTTTTGTTCTGGAGTAGCATAAAAAATTACCGGCCGATAGGAATCTCCCCGATCCGCAAATTGACCAAAAGCATCTGTAGGATCGGTTTGCTGCCAATAGATTTCTACCAGCTGTTGATAAGAAATCACCGCTGGATCAAATGTAATCTCTACGGCTTCCGTATGGCCTGTCGTACCACTGCAAACTTCTTCATAGGTTGGATTTGGTACATGTCCGCCTGTGTAACCGGAAATAACTTGCTTGATACCAGGCATCTGGTCAAATGGTTTCACCATACACCAAAAACAGCCTCCAGCAAAAATTGCTTTTTCTTCTGCCATAAAATATGCCTCCTTTTGATCTCATCATAACCCTTTTTAGAAAAATTGAAATGAATCTGCTCAGACACTCGTAAAAAAAGAGAATGTCCCAGATTATTGAGACATTCCCATAAATAGTATTTCGCTTTTTTAATAATTATCTGGATCAATCGGATAGATTATTTTTCCGTAACCAGTATAATCATAATGCGTCCCAGCACTAATTTTATCCACACTGCTGTCATCAAAGAATAATTGATTGTCGTCATCTTCATCAAGGTTCGGCAATTTTTTCTTTGTAGGCAATCCGAGCTGCTTCTTCACGATATTTTGTTCCTCTAACAGATTATTCAATCCCAAAATTTGGAAATAAATATCACTGATCATCTCGCCCTGGCCTTCTAGCTGTGTCTGTTGGATGTTCTTTGCAGCAGGTGTGTAATCTGTTGCGATCGTCAGCATCTCACTCCAGCTCAAATCGGTCTTTACATAATCTTCCACTGCACGCAAATATTTTTTATACTTTGTGACAGAGTCAACAGAAAGAATCTTATGAATGATCTTAGATAAAATTTCTCGTTGCCTTGCCTGTCTGCCCACGTCACCTTTTGGGTCCTCGTGGCGCATCCGCACATATTCTAATGCGTGTCTGCCATCTAGAACCTGCTTTCCCTTTTTGACATGCACACCGTCCAAAGTAAAATCAATCTTGTTGTCGACCTCAATTCCGCCAACCGCGTCAACTAATGTTTTTAGCCCCTTCATATTGATCTCAACATAATAATCAACAGGAACATCTAGCATTTCTTGAACACTTTCGATCGCCATCTTAGTACCACCTAGTGAATAGGCCGCATTCAATTTATCATAATAGGTATCGCCCTTCGCGACATAATTATTCTTGTCCCCTTTATACCCAACAATCTGAGTATAAATATCGCGATCCAAACTTGTCATTAGCGTTTGTTTTTTCTTAGGATTAATAGTAACTAACATCATGGAATCCGAGCGTCCTTGATAGTTCCGCCCTTTATCACCTGTGTCTGTTCCCATTAGTAAAATAGAGAATGGTTCCCCACTTTTTAAATCGACCTTAGCCGAACGTGTACTTTTATAATTGACTTTTTTAGTCATTTTATTGATTGCTTGATCAACATCATTATTCACTTTTAATAAATAGACAGTCGCCGTTCCAACAAGTAGCACGATGATTCCCACGACAATCAAGATGATTTTCTTTGCTCTGCTCATATGGCACCTCAGAAATTTTATATCCCTATATTTTTTGTCATTCTCTCATAAAATGACTTTTGGCAATAGTCTTTATACAGCGCTCTAAACGAAATTTAACATCTGTTCAACGTGAGCTTGCTTATTTGCCAGATACCTTCTTATAATAGCCTGAAAATAAAAAGACCACAAGATTCTTTTTCAGAATCTTGTGGTCTTTTAAAGCCAGAATTTTCTAGCCTAATGGATTATTCAAAGCGTCTTCAGCTGCCATTTGCGCTTCAATATCAGAGATACTGTAGACATTTTCGCTAGCTACAACAACTTCCTTTGGTTCCATGTTACGGTAAGTTGACATACCTGTACCAGCAGGAATGATTTTACCGATGATAACATTTTCCTTCAATCCAAGTAATGGATCTTTCTTACCGCGGATCGCAGCATCCGTCAAGACACGAGTTGTTTCTTGGAATGATGCGGCAGATAAGAAGCTGTTTGTTTCTAATGAAGCTTTTGTAATACCAAGCAAGACTGGACGAGATGTCGCAGGTGTGCCACCAGCAACCAATGTATTGTAGTTTTGATCTTTAAAGTCAGCAATATCAAGCAATGTACCTGGCAAGATATCTGTGTCACCTGGGTCCATAACACGGACTTTACGCAACATTTGACGAACCATTACTTCAATATGTTTATCGCCGATCTCTACCCCTTGCATCCGGTAAACACGTTGAACTTCACGCAACAGGTATGTTTCAACGGAGATTACATCGCGTACTTGCAATAAGTGTTTAGGATCAATTGATCCTTCTGTTAATTGCGCACCACGATGAACCATATCACCTTCGACAACTTTCATGCGAGCAGTGTAAGGAACCGTATACGTACGAGTATCCGTTTCACCTTTGACGGTAACTTCTTTCGTACGAGTCGCAGCATCTTCAGCAATCTCAACGACTTCACCAGTAACTTCAGTAATAACCGCCAAACCTTTAGGATTACGTGCTTCGAAGATTTCTTGGACACGAGGAAGACCTTGTGTAATATCATCTCCGGCAACCCCACCGGTATGGAATGTACGCATAGTTAACTGAGTACCAGGTTCACCGATTGATTGAGCAGCAATAGTACCAACCGCTTCACCGACTTCAACGTCATCACCAGTTGCCAAGTTGCGTCCATAACAATGTTTACATACACCATGTTTTGTATTACATGTGAAGACTGAACGAATCGTTAATTTCTCAACGCCAGCATCAATAATACGTTTCGCATCTGCTTCGCTGATCAGTGCATCAGCAGGCAATAGAACTTCACCAGTTTCAGGATGCATCACGGATTTTTGCGTATAACGTCCGACTAGACGTTCTTCTAATGATTCGATGATTTCATTACCTTCACGAATCGCAGAGATTTCTAGACCGCGATCAGTACCACAATCTTCTTCACGTACGATAACATCTTGGGCAACGTCTACCAAACGACGAGTCAAGTAACCTGAATCGGCTGTCTTCAAGGCCGTATCAGTCATCCCTTTACGAGCACCGTGAGTCGAGATAAACATTTCCAAGACAGATAGACCCTCACGGAAGTTCGAGATGATCGGCAATTCCATGATTTGTCCATTCGGAGCGGCCATCAAACCACGCATACCAGCAAGCTGAGTAAAGTTGGAGATGTTACCACGGGCTCCAGAATCAGACATCATGAAGATTGGGTTCTTCGCATCTAAAGATTCCATTAGTCGTTGTTGAATTTCATCTTTGGCTGCATTCCATACAGCAATAACTCGTTCATAACGTTCATCATCAGTAATCAAACCACGTCGGAATTGTTTTGTGATCGTGCCGACTTGTTTGTGAGCATTGTCGATGATTTCTTGTTTTTCTGCTAACGCCATGATATCGGCAATACCAACGGTCATACCAGCATGGGTTGAGTGTTTATATCCTAAGTCTTTCATGCGGTCAAGCATCATTGACGTATCAGTAACTTTGAAACGCTTGAAGACTTCCGCGATAATGTTTCCAAGATTTTTCTTCTTAAATGGCAAGATGATTTCTTGTTCTTTGATCGCTGCAGGAATATCGGCACCTTTTTCGACAAAATATTTGTCAGGTGTATGTTGTGTTAAGTTGAAATCAGTTGGTTCGTTCAAATAAGGGAATTCTTGCGGCATAATCTCGTTGAAAATAATTTTCCCAACAGTTGTGATCAGCATGCGTTCTTTTTGTTCTTCAGTAAATGGCTTGTCGCCCAATGTATTAGGGTCAACAGCCACACGTGAATGTAAGTGAACATAGCCATTACGCCATGCTAAAACAGCTTCATTCATGTCACGGAAGATCATTCCTTCACCTTCGCGGCCTTCTTCTTCCATTGTTAGGTAGTAGTTACCTAAGACCATATCTTGAGATGGTGTAACAACGGGTTTTCCATCTTTAGGGTTCAAGATATGCGTTGCAGCAAGCATCAGCATACGAGCTTCGGCTTGTGCTTCTTCACCTAAAGGTAAATGGACAGCCATTTGGTCCCCATCGAAATCGGCATTGTAAGCTTCACACACTAATGGGTGAAGACGGATTGCACGACCTTCAACTAGGATTGGTTCGAATGCTTGGATACCTAATCTGTGAAGCGTAGGTGCCCGGTTAAGTAAAACTGGATGTTCTTTGATAACTTCTTCTAAGACATCCCATACAACGTCTTCTTGACGTTCGATTTTACGTTTCGCATTTTTGATATTTGATGCAATTTCACGTTGAACGAGTTCTTTCATTACAAATGGTTTGAACAATTCGATCGCCATTTCTTTTGGCAGACCACATTGATACATCTTCAAGAAAGGTCCAACAACGATAACTGAACGGGCAGAGTAGTCCACACGTTTACCCAGCAAGTTTTGACGGAAACGACCTTGTTTCCCCTTCAACATGTGAGACAAAGATTTCAATGGACGATTACCTGGTCCAGTAACTGGACGGCCACGACGACCATTATCAATCAGTGCATCTACCGCTTCTTGCAGCATACGTTTTTCATTTTGAACGATGATGTTTGGTGCATTCAAATCTAATAAACGTTTCAAACGATTATTACGGTTGATTACACGACGATACAAATCATTTAAGTCAGAAGTCGCAAAACGACCACCTTCTAATTGAACCATCGGACGTAGATCTGGCGGAATAACAGGAATAACATCCATAACCATCCAACCTGGTTGGTTACCAGAAGAACGGAACGCTTCTAAGACATCCAGACGACGAATAGCACGTGTTCGTTTTTGTCCTTGCGCTGTTTTCAACTCTTCTTTTAATTCCGCTGATTCCCCATCTAGATCTACATGATCTAATAACTGTTTAATGGCTTCTGCACCCATTGCTGCGTGGAATTCTTGACCATATTGATCACGTTTTTCACGATATTCACGTTCAGTCAGTAATTGTTTCTTCTCTAGGCTTGTATTACCTGGATCGATTACGACATACGATGCAAAGTAGATAATTTCTTCTAACGCACGCGGACTCATGTCTAACACAAGACCCATTCGAGAAGGAATTCCTTTGAAATACCAGATATGTGTTACGGGAGCTGCTAGTTCAATGTGACCCATGCGTTCACGACGGACTTTTGAACGTGTGACTTCAACACCACAACGGTCACAGACAATCCCTTTATAACGGATTCGTTTGTATTTCCCGCAGGCACATTCCCAGTCTTTGGTTGGCCCAAAAATTCTTTCATCGAATAACCCTTCGCGTTCAGGTTTCAATGTACGATAGTTAATGGTTTCCGGTTTTTTTACTTCACCGTATGACCAGCTTCTGATTTTTTCAGGAGAAGCCAAACCTATTTGCATACTTTCGAATTTATTTACATCGATCAAAAGGGTTTCCCTCCATTTCATTTTATCGTAAGTCAGCTAGGGAGTAGCTGACTTACGTATGCATAAACGGCGTTCCAGAAGTAGCTGCTTCGGAAATAAGTCTAAATTCCATAAAGCTAAACACTTCTGATACAACCTCTTCAGACAAGTGCGACTCTCTTATAAGTCTTCTGCAGTTTCGATTTCTTGGATCAAATCAGATTTTTGTTCCGCTTTTTCAGCAGCTGCTTGCTCTTCGACTTCTTTTGCAGACTGTTGTTGTTCTGCATATTTCGTCAACGCGTCAACTGTGATCAAGTCATCATCATCATCGTCCATATCTCGCAACTCAATTTCTTTATCATTAATATCTAAGACTTGCATATCTAAACCAAGAGCTTGTAATTCTTTCACCAATACGCGGAAAGATTCAGGCACACCTGGTTTTGGAATAGGTTCACCTTTGACGATGGCTTCGTAAGTTTTCACACGACCAACGACATCATCTGATTTGTAAGTCAAGATTTCTTGTAAGGTATAAGCAGCACCATAAGCTTCCAGTGCCCAAACTTCCATTTCCCCGAAACGTTGTCCACCAAATTGAGCTTTACCACCTAATGGCTGTTGCGTAACAAGAGAGTAAGGTCCAATTGAACGAGCATGCAATTTATCATCGACCATGTGGGCCAATTTAATCATGTACATAACGCCGACAGAGATACGGTTATCAAATGGCTCACCCGTACGTCCATCATAAAGAACGGTCTTAGCATCTGCTGCCATACGAGCTTCACGAACTGTTTCCCAAACATCGCTATCTTGCGCACCATCGAAGACTGGTGTCGCAACATGGATACCTAGTTGGCGAGCCGCCATTCCCAAGTGTAATTCCAATACTTGTCCGATGTTCATCCGAGATGGCACACCTAATGGGTTCAACATGATATCAACTGGCGTACCGTCTGGTAAGAAAGGCATGTCTTCTTCTGGCATAATGCGAGAAACGACCCCTTTATTTCCGTGACGGCCGGCCATTTTATCCCCTTCATGAATCTTACGTTTTTGCACGATGTACACGCGCACTAACATATTCACACCTGGAGATAATTCATCGCCTGCTTCACGAGTAAAGATCTTCACATCGTGAACGATCCCGCCTCCACCATGCGGTACACGAAGAGATGTATCACGAACTTCACGAGCTTTTTCACCAAAGATCGCATGCAATAAACGTTCTTCAGCTGATAATTCTGTTACCCCTTTAGGCGTGACTTTACCGACTAATAAATCACCGTCATGAACTTCAGCACCAATACGGATGATACCCATTTCGTCTAAGTTCTTTAATGCGTCTTCCCCAACGTTCGGGATTTCGCGAGTGATTTCTTCAGGCCCTAATTTTGTATCACGTGCTTCTGATTCGTATTCTTCAATATGGATTGAAGTATAAACATCATCTTTCACCAAACGACGGCTCATGATGATCGCATCTTCATAGTTGTACCCTTCCCAAGTCATGAAGGCTACGACGACGTTTTGGCCTAATGCCAATTCGCCATTTTCCATTGAAGGTCCGTCAGCTAAGATGTCGCCGACTTCAACTTGTTCACCTAAACCAACTAAAGGACGTTGATTGTAGCTAGTTCCTGAGTTTGAACGACGGAATTTCGTGATGTCGTATTTATCTAATGCGCCATTGTCGCGACGTACACGTACTTCGTGCGCATCTACGAATTCAACGACACCATCATTTTTACATAATAAAGCGGCACCTGAGTCATGAGCTGCTTTGTATTCCATACCAGTACCAACCCATGGAGAACGTGGTTGGATCAATGGTACTGCTTGACGCTGCATGTTGGCACCCATCAAGGCACGGTTGGAGTCATCGTTTTCCAAGAATGGAATACAAGCTGTTGCGACTGCGACAACCTGTTTCGGTGACACGTCCATGTAGTCAACTTTATCAATCGTAACTTCCAAGTTTTCTGATGTAGCACGAGCCATAACGACTTCTTCAGCAAATGTACCGTCATCGTTCAACTTGCTATTGGCTTGGGCTACTACGTAATGGTCCTCGATATCGGCTGTTAAGTAATCGATTTTATCCGTTACTTTACCAGTTGAACGATCCACACGACGGTAAGGTGTTTCGATGAAACCAAACTTATTGACCTTCGCATAAGATGCCAAGCTGTTGATCAACCCGATGTTTGGACCTTCGGGAGTTTCAATCGGACACATACGACCATAGTGAGAATAGTGAACGTCTCGGACTTCATAACCAGCACGGTCACGAGTCAAACCACCAGGTCCTAAGGCTGATAGACGGCGTTTGTGGGTCAATTCGCCTAGAGGATTCGTTTGATCCATGAACTGTGACAACTGAGAAGAACCAAAGAATTCTTTGATACTTGCAACAACTGGACGAATATTGATCAGTTGTTGCGGTGTCAATGTTTCTTGGTCTTGAATTGACATACGCTCACGAACAACACGTTCCATACGAGCTAAACCAATACGGAATTGATTTTGCAATAATTCACCAACTGAACGGATACGACGATTTCCTAAATGGTCGATATCGTCGACATTGCCAATACCTTCCATTAAGTTCAAGAAATAGCTCATTGAAGCGATGATGTCAGCAGGACGAACTGTACGTACTGAAGAGTCAGGATACGCATTACCAATCACTGTTACTTCACGTTCTGGATCTTTTGGTGAAAAGACTTTGATCACTTGAACGGTCATAGGATCAGTTACAACTGCATCCTCAGATGGATAGTAAGTAACTGAATTTAAGCCGCCTTCAAGTTTTGGTCCCAATTCTTCCATCACTTGGTGAGTAAGAACAGTTCCTTTTTCAACAATGATTTCACCTGTTTCAGCATCAACCAATGTCTCAGCTAAAGTTAAGTTCAATAGACGTGTTTTAAGGTCTAATTTTTTATTTACTTTGTAACGACCAACATTTGCTAGATCGTAACGTTTTGGATCGAAGAAACGCGCAGTTAGCAAGCTACGAGAGCTATCAGCTGTTTTTGGTTCACCAGGACGTAAACGTTCGTAAACATCTTTCAAACCTTCTTCGGTACGAGAATCGCTTGGGTTTTTGTGCAAATCCTTTTCGATCGTATTGCGCAAAGATTCGCTTTCGCCAAAGATTTCAAAAATCGTATCATCAGAACCAAATCCTAAAGCACGAACTAATGTCGTTAAAGGAATTTTACGTGTACGGTCAATACGAACATATGAGATATCCTTTGCGTCTGTTTCCATTTCTAACCATGCGCCACGGTTAGGAATTACAGTTGAACCAAATCCTTCTTTTCCGTTTTTATCCACTTTTCCGTGGAAATAAACGCCAGGAGAACGAACTAATTGAGATACGATAACCCGTTCCGCTCCATTGATGATAAAGGTTCCTTGTTCCGTCATTAATGGGAAATCGCCAAAGAATACTTCTTGAGATTTGATTTCACCAGTTTCGCGGTTTACTAAACGTAAGACAACATGTAATGGCGCAGAATAGTTTGCATCGTGTGAACGAGCCTCTGCAACCGTGTATTTAGGTTCTTTCAATTCATAGTCAACAAATTCAAGTGACAAGTTTCCATTAAAGTCTTCAATTGGCAAAATGTCTTCAAACATCTCTCGCAAGCCCTCATCTAGGAACCATTGATAAGAATCTGTTTGAATTTCGATCAAATTCGGTAATTCCAACACTTCACTGATTCGTGCGAAGCTTCTACGTTCTCGGTGTTTCCCGTATTTTACTACGTGTCCAGCCAAGTTCTTCACCCCTCTTAAAAGTTTGAAAACCGATCCGAAGATAAATTACAATAATGTTACAAAAATTAAATTAGTGTAACAAGCGACATTTTTTGCGGCTTTTAGGCAAAAAAAAACCAAAAATAGAACGTTCTCTTGAAAAATTATTCGCGAGCTTCTACTTTTGTTTCCCTATTAAAAACCGGAACGGACAATATTTCGTTCCTGCCTTTTATCATTTCAGATAGTTTTAGCAAACTCATATAATACATGAGGTAAACATAAAAGTCAATAGTCTCAAGGCTTTGATCAGAGCTTCGCAAGTTTTTCTTAAAACTTTCAGCAACTAATAATTGATTCAATTCGGCTTACATTTTTGAATATTCAGAATATTCGACTATTTATTATTGACATCTCATTTTTCTTAACGTATACTAATCTACATCTTAAACATGTTGGAGGTTGTTCCCATGCTGAATATGAAAAACTCACAACCGAATAACCGCTATTACTTTAGCTATTTTAGATAGGTTTGTATTCATCACGATGGATACAAACAACTTGAGTGTTTTTGTATCTATGATGGCTAGAGCATTTCGATGTACCAACGGCCGCATAGAGAAATCTAAGTGGCTGAAGAAGTATACTATTTTTGTATTCGTATCACCCACTTAGAGTTTCGATACTTCTAAGCGGGTGATTTTTTTATGAATGAAAAAGGATGGAAATCTAGCTTCACCAGTTAAAAAAGGAGAGAACATAATGAAAAAGACAGTATTGGCAGGAATTGGATTGGTAAGTTTACTAATATTAGGTGCTTGTGGCGGTGGAAATAAAACAGACGATAATAATAGTACGAAAACAGTAGGCGTCTTACAATTAGTGCAGCATCCATCGTTAGACAATGCCTATGAAGGATTCAAAGAAGGGTTAGAAGAAGGCGGCTACAAAGAAGACGATAATTTAAAAATCGAATACCAAAATGCGCAAAATAATCAGGACAACCTGAAAAGTATGAGTGAGAAATTAGTCAAAGAGGAACCAGATTTACTTTTAGGCATTGCTACTCCAGCAGCTCAATCTTTGCTAAACGCCACAACTGAAATTCCGATCACTGTAACTGCCGTGACCGATTTAGAAGAGGCAAAATTAGTTAAAAGTGATAAAAAACCTGGCGGAAACGTAACCGGTACAACAGATATGGTTCCCATCGACAAACAAATTGAACTACTATTATCGATAGTTCCAGATGCAAAATCGATCGGAATCATGTACAACGCTGGCGAAGCCAATTCAAAAATCCAAGCAGATCTTGCTGAAAAAGCTTTGAAAAAGGCGGGCGTTGATGTAAAAGTCAAAACTGCAAATACAACAAATGATGTACAACAAGTTACTGAATCTTTAGCTGGTGAAACAGATGGAATCTATGTACCTACAGACAATACCTTCGCAAGCGCCGCAGCGGTCATTGGAGATGTTGTTAAAGAAAAGAAAATTCCATTAGTTGCAGGGTCAACAGAACAAATTGACGGAGGCGGCCTAGCAACCGTAGGGATTGACTACAAATCACTAGGCAAACAAACTGGGAAAATGGCTGCAAAAATCTTAGACGGGGACGCAAAACCTGAAGATACTCCGGTAGAATCTGCCGATACCCTAAAATTAGTAGTCAATAAAGAGATGGCAGAAGCTTTGGGAATTGACCCAGACAGCATTAAGGAACCTAAATAAAGGAATGAGTTAAATCTAGCTTCGCAAAGAAAGAAGGAAGAATCATGAATGTTATCACTTTATTATTATCAGCGACGTCACAAGGTATGCTCTGGTCTTTATTAGCTATCGGAGTTTACATGACCTTTCGAATTTTAGATATTGCCGATTTGACGGCCGAAGGAAGTTTTCCTTTAGGCGGGGGGATCGCAGCGATCGGGATCGTTAACGGTATGCATCCAGCATTAGCTACTTTATTGGCATTTGGCGGTGGAATGCTAGCTGGTTTAGTTACAGGTATCTTAAATACAAAATTCAGAATTCCGGCTTTATTGGCAGGGATTATCACCATGACTGGTTTATATTCTGTTACTTCCCGTGTAATGGGGGCTCCAAATATTGCATTATTAGGCGAAAGTACTGTTTTTACAGGAGCTCAAGATCTCGGATTGACAAAAAATAATGCCGTGATTCTAGTCGGGCTCTTAATCGTATTGGTGGTCATTTTGTTATTAGTTTTATTTTTCCGAACAGAGATTGGTTTAGCCGTTCGAGCAACAGGGGATAATCCAGATATGAGTGAAGCCAACGGGATCAAAACCGAAAATATGAAGCTGTTAGGCTACATGATCTCAAACGGAAGCATCGCTCTTTCAGGGGCATTGCTGGCTCAAAATAACGGCTTTGCTGATTTGAACTCAGGAGTTGGTACAATCGTTATCGGGCTCGCTTCAATCATTATTGCAGAAGTTCTGCTCCATAATAAGCCGATCCTTGTCCGACTGATCACGATTGTTGCTGGAGCAATTATTTACCGCTTCATTTTAGCATTAGTATTCGAAATGAACGTCGAGCCAACAGACTCTAAATTGGCTTCAGCGATCGTCTTGGTGATTTGCTTATCATTACCGCAAATTCGATCAAAATTTACCTTGAAATCAAAAAAGAAAGGGGCTGATACCAATGCAACCAGTATTAAGAATTAAGAATTTGCATCAATATTTCGAACGTGGAACAGTTAATGAAAACCATGTGCTGCGTGGAATCAATTTGAGTCTAGCCCCTGGCGAATTTGTCACGATTATCGGTGGAAACGGTGCGGGCAAATCTACCTTGCTAAATAGTGTAGCCGGCACATTACCGATCGAAGAAGGTCAAATGTTTTTAAATGAAGAAGATATCACTAAACATTCTGTCACACGTCGCTCAAAAAAAATCAGTCGTGTCTTCCAAGATCCTAAAATGGGTACCGCAGTTCGTCTATCAGTAGAAGAAAATTTAGCATTAGCCATGAAACGCGGTCACAAACGCGGCTTCTCACTAGGTGTAAAAAGTAAAGATCGTAGTTATTTCCAAGAACAATTGGCCATGCTAAATCTGAACTTGGAAAATCGATTAGATGCTGAGATTGGTTTACTATCTGGAGGACAGCGCCAAGCTATCACACTATTAATGGCAACGCTGCAACGCCCTGATCTGATTTTATTAGATGAGCATACAGCGGCACTCGACCCCAAAACTTCATTAACTGTAATGGGATTAACCGAGCGCTTGATTCGTGAACAAGAATTAACAGCTTTTATGGTAACCCATAATATGGAGGATGCCATCAAATATGGTAATCGTTTAATTATGCTTCATCAGGGACAGATTGCTTTGGACTTGAAACAAGAGGAAAAACAAAATCTGACTGTACCAAAATTGATGGAGCTCTTCCATCAAAACTCCGGTGTCGAACTAAAAGACGATGCCTTGTTACTAAGTTAATACACCCCCTTCTTTCTTGGCAGGCTACTTTTATGTCGCCTGTTTTTTTGTTACACTGAGCCCAGAATGAAAATAAAGGAGCGAAAAAATTGTCGACGAAGGAAAAAATTTTAGCCCGTTTAAAAGCAGTAAAAAATGTTTTATCCGGCGAAACCTTAGCTCAAGAATTAGGGGTATCTCGTACCGCAATATGGAAAGCAATCAAAGAATTAGAAAAAAAGGGGTATCAGATTCAACATTCCGCGAACGGTTATCGTTACCAGGCTTCTGATATTTTAGATGCAAAAGAAATTCATGAAGGCATTCATCAAGACGTCGATATAACCGTTTTAGAAACCTCTACTTCAACAATGAAAGATGCTCAGCAGGCTGTGATGGATGGTAAAAGATCACCTTTACTAATCGTAGCAGATATGCAGGAAGCGCCTCGAGGGCGTTTCAATCGCCCTTTCTTTGCTGCAAAACAGCAGGGCATCTATATGAGTTTGCTCTTGGAGCCTAAGGAGCAATTAACAGAATTACCACAATATACAATCTTGATGGCAGTTGCTGTATCCGAAGCAATCGATGAATTATTAGGCGTGGATACACAAATTAAATGGGTCAACGATATTTATTTGAATCATAAAAAAATCGTCGGCATTTTATCAGAAGCGATGACCGATATTGAAACCAACTCACTAAAATACATTATTATTGGTATGGGAATCAACTTCTCCATTCCTCAGGAAAACTACCCTGATGAGTTGCAGGAAAAAGCGACTTCTTTGTTTCCGAATGGTCAAGCAACCATAACAAGAAATCAATTGATCATTAACATCTGGAATCGATTCTTTAATTTATTGGCAGATCAAACGACTTACCTGGATGTTTATCGAAAGAAATCATTCGTATTAGGTAAAAAAATCACTTTTAAACGGAAAGATCAATCCTACATGGGGACTGCCATCGCGATCACTGATACTGGTGAGCTAGTAGTCGATTTAGGGGAGGAAAAAGTTCATCTCTCCTCTGGCGAAATCAGCTTAAGCTCCATTCAATAAAAGACTGTAGACATTGTCCATAAAACGGATCTTGTCTACAGTCTTTTTATTTATCTCATTGTTACAAATTCTTCGCTGCCAGTTGGGTGGATCGCAACGGTGTCATCAAAGTCTTTCTTCGTTGCCCCCATTTTAATCGCTACAGCAAATCCCTGTAGCATTTCATCAACACCCACACCAATCGCGTGCAAGCCAATAATTTTTTCTTCTTTCCCAAGACATACCAATTTCATATCACATTTTTGACGAT
This sequence comes from Enterococcus sp. DIV0187, assembly GCF_051713785.1. NCBI lineage: Bacteria > Bacillati > Bacillota > Bacilli > Lactobacillales > Enterococcaceae > Enterococcus > Enterococcus sp. DIV0187. The sequence continues at coordinate 2,910,928 of NZ_JBIOQO010000001.1, read as the reverse complement.
AGTCGCTTAATGCAAAATACATTGGTGTAAAACGCGAATGATAGATTTTTATTTGATCTTTCCCATGACGTTCAAGCGCATCTTCTTCCGTTAAACCGATTGTTGCAATCGTTGGATGTGTAAAAATTACCGTTGGAACATTTTCATAATCTAAAAATTCTTCTGACTTACCATTAAAGACCCGTTCTGATAAACGGCGCCCCGCGGCAATAGCTACTGGTGTTAAATCAATCTTACCAATCACATCCCCGACTGCATAAACACCTTCACTCGTTGTATTTTGGTATTTATCGACAATGACAAAGCCTTTCTCGTTTAACGTCACAGAAGTATTCTCTAAACCTAACTTGTCAGTATTTGGTATACGACCGCCAGCAAACAACACCTTATCTCCTGTCAGTGTATTCCCATTCTCAAAATAGACAGTATAGGTTTCATCCTCATTTTTTTTGATTTCTTTTGCCACATGATGATCATACAACTTCATCTTATTCTCACGATAAATGTCCACTAAATTATCGGCCAACATTTTATCAAATGTCCGTAATGGGCGACTATGGCGGAAAGCCCAATAAACTTGCGTACCCATCCCCTGTAGCACACCGCTCAATTCCGCTGCGATATAACCAGCCCCTAGAACAACAACTTCTTTCGGCTGTTCGGTCATTTCAAAGAATCCGTTAGAATCAATAGCGTATTCACCGCCAGGAATCTCCATCTGACTTGGTCTTCCGCCAGTCGCAATCAAGACATTGGGCGCAGTGTATTCTTCACCGTTTACACTGACAACATGATCTGATTTGAACGTCGCATACCCTTCAATTCGTTCTACATTATTACTATCAAGTCCACGGTAGTAGGCTCCATGTAAAAAGTCGATATATTTTTCACGACGTTCAACCAACTCATTAAAATCAAATTTTCCAACATCAGCCTGTACACCATAACTAGGCGCATCTCGCTCAATCATCTCTAACATACTGCTAGCCTGCCACATTACCTTTTTCGGAACACAACCAACATTGACACAGGTTCCGCCGATTTTATTCCCCTCGATTAACAAGACTTTTGCTCCATGCATACCAGCACGATTAGCCGAGGCGATCCCGCCACTTCCGCCACCGATAACTATGTAATCATAATCCTTCATTCATCTACCTCCTAATTCATGTTTACGTTCATTTTAATACATTCTGTAAAAAAAGAATTGATTTTTGCCCGATGCTATTTTCTAAAAAAACACCCACTAAAAATCAGCTTTCTTCCCAATTTAGCGAGTGATTTATTTATCAGTCTTTTTTCTTACGAATCATATCACCAGGTTTGACTGGTTGAGCAACAGGCATCGTTAAAACCATCATAGGGTTAGGTGCCCTGTCGATTGATTCGCCCTCATCATTTTTCATTTCTGTAACTGTCTGTTCAAAATGCTGAAAATGTGGTCCGTAAAATTCAATTTCATCACCTATTTTAAAATGATTTCGTTGGCGGACAGTCGCTATTCCGCTAGCTTCATCATAACTCAGAACTTCACCAATAAATTTGTAAACAGGAATCTTTCGGCGCGGACCAAATAATTGTTCATTTTCAGTCGGTACATGGTAATAAAATCCAGTCGATAATTCTCGTTGAGCTACTTTCCACAGTTCATCGATCCATTCTTGTTTACAGACATAATTATCTGGATCAGCCATATAGCTGTCAACGGCTGCTTTGTAAACATTAGATACAGTTGAAACGTAATGAATTGATTTCATCCGACCCTCGATTTTTAAGCTGTCAACGCCATTTTCAATCAAATCAGGAATATGTTCGATCATAGACATATCTACGGCACTCATAGAAAATTCTTCCGTAACATCACCATTTTCTGTTAATGAACGATGTTCTTGAGCGAAAGGCATATCGAATAATTCATACTTCCAGCGACAAGATTGAGAGCAACCACCACGATTAGCATCTCGCATTGACATATGATTGGATAGTGTACAACGGCCCGAATAAGAAATACACATTGCTCCATGGATAAATGCTTCAATTTGAATATCCGTATTGCGGCGTATCTCAGCTAATTCTTCCATTGAGACTTCCCGGGCCAACACAACTCGTTCCAGACCCTCATTTTGCCAAAATTTCAATGTCTCCGCATTAGTTGCAGACGCCTGTGTTGATAAATGAATCTCTAACCCAGGGGCTTCTGATGCACAAATTTCGATCAAAGCAGGATCAGAAATAATCACAGCCGAGATTCCAATGTCACGCAACTTCTTGAAGAACGCTCCGGCTCCTTCTTCATTACCTTCATGGGTCACCATGTTCGCAGCTACATAAACCTTAGCTCCATACTGATTCGCAAAAGCCACCCCCTCTTCCATCTCTTCAAATGAAAAATTTCCAGCCCGAGAACGCAACCCATATGCATCTCCACCGATATATACTGCATCTGCACCGTAGTGAATGGCGGTTTTCAATTTTTCCAATGTCCCGGCTGGTGCTAAAACTTCCGGCCGCTTCAATTTTCTTTCTGTCATATTGCTATTACTCCTATTTAATCGCTGTTGGGTCTAAATGATAAAAACCTGTATCCATTCCTCGACCAACAGGATGATATTTTTGAATTTCTTGTTGAGCGTTGTCAACCATCGCATCATCCCAAGAATTCGTTTCTATTGCTGCCTTAGCCTCTGCAAAAACTTTAGCAATCGCCACAAAATTCGCTCCAGGTGTAAACAAACCATCTAATTTCCATGTTTGATAACCTGCTTGATTAAGCTCTGACAATTCCTTAATCAAATTCAAATCATTATCAGCAAAAATATGTGTGCCATGTTGATCCTCGTAAATCGAATAATGTGTTTCTGCCTTTTTGGGTTCCGAAATAAACAATCCACGTTCCTTAGAAGTACTTTCCGATTGCTTCGTATAATTGAAATAATTATCTAATAGCGGGCGTTTTGATTGATGAATACAAGTAGCACCATAAACCAAAACTTCCACTGGAACTTCGACGTGTTGACTCAAACGCTGCATTTCTTCAAAAGGGACTTCGCGAGCCAACACCGCTCCAACTGCTCCTTTTTTCTGCCAAAAATTGATTTGTCGTGCATTGGTAACTAGAGTCTCTGCATCATAAATGTATGGCAAATCGTATTCCTGTAATAAATAAATCACACCCGTATCACCAACAACTACGTGATCTGGCTTTACATCTGCCAAAAAGGCTAAATATTCTGGTATCTTCTTCATCTTATCAGGATGCATGATACCATTTATAGCAACGTTCACTTTTTTCCCATTGGCGTGCGCCAAATCAATCAAAGCCTTTTGTTCTTCACGAGAAAAAGAGTAGGGCAGTCGTAATCCAAAATCCTCTTCTCCTATGTATAGTGTATCCACTCCGACAGCTAATAATTCTTCAGCTTGCGCCATTGATTCTGCTGTCGCAATTAGTTCGATCATGGTATGTCCTCCTTTTAGACTTTCTCATACTATCATAGCTACAAAAAGTTTCCAACTGATGACAAAAAAAGAGAATGACGTTAAAACATCATTCCCAAGTTTTTTAAACTTTTTCTGGTATTTTTTCTTCTTTTGGATTTTTAACAGTTAATGTAATCTTGCCTTTGCTAGCCCCAATAGTCACCGTATCTCCCAGCTGAATTTGACCAGATAAGAGTGCTTCAGCTAAGCGGTCTTCAATTTCTTTTTGCAATGCCCGACGAATTGGCCGTGCCCCATATTCAGGATCAAATCCAACTTTTCCAATAACATCATAAGCTGCCGATGTAATCTTCACTTTGATTTCATGCTCCTTCATACGATCTAAAACAGCACGACTCATGATTTTTACAATCTCATGAATTTGTTCTTGATCTAATGATTTGAACACTACAGTTTCATCAATCCGATTGAGAAATTCTGGACGGAAAGCCTTTTTCAATTCTTCTAGAATTCGTTTTTCCATCATTGCATGATCTTTACTGATATCCTTCACATTGAAACCAACATTTTTTTCTTCACGAATTTCCGTCGCTCCAATGTTAGAAGTCATAATTAAGATCGTATTACGGAAATCAACTTTCCGACCCTTCGAATCTGTTAAATGACCATCATCTAAGACTTGTAAAAGAATATTGAAAACATCTGGATGAGCTTTTTCCACTTCATCTAACAAAATAACTGAATAAGGTTTCTGACGAATTTTTTCGGTTAATTGTCCACCTTCTTCATATCCTACGTAACCAGGAGGCGATCCGATTAAACGACTCGTACTATATTTCTCCATATATTCAGACATATCGACTCGAATCAATGCTTCCTCACTGCCAAACATTGCTTCAGCCAGTGCCTTCGCCAATTCTGTCTTACCGACACCAGTTGGTCCTAAAAACATAAAAGAACCAATCGGACGATTTGGATCTTTCAATCCACTGCGCGCTCGACGAATCGCCCGCGAGATAGCTTTAACAGCTTCCTCTTGACCAACGACTCGTTTATGCAAAACTTTTTCCAAATCTAACAGTCGTTGACTTTCTTTTTTCTCTAATTGCTGTAGCGGCACACCTGTCCATTGAGAAACAACTGCTGCGACATCCTCATCAGTAACCTGATCAATATAGCCGTTTTCTTGCTTAGCAGCTTTAATTTTGGCTTGCTCCAATGTTTCAGATAGTTGTTTTTCCCGTAAACGTAAACGAGCCGCCGATTCAAAGTCTTGATTTTGAATCGCCTTTTCTTTTTCTATTACTAAATCTTGAATTTCATCTTCTAGCTCAGTAAGCTCAGAAACTTCATCTGTCGAATCTAGACGAACTTTCGCAGAAGATTCGTCCATCAAATCAATCGCTTTATCTGGTAATTGACGCGAGTTGATATATCGAACGGATAAAGATACTGCCGCATGCAGAGCCTCATCAGTAATTTCAACTCCATGATGATCCTCATAACGAGGACGTAAGCCTTTCAATATCTCTTCCGCTTCCTCCGGTGTTGGTTCTTCCACTTGCACTCTAGCAAAACGACGCTCCAAAGCAGAATCTTTTTCAATATACTTTTGATATTCATCTAACGTTGTTGCACCAATTGTTTGCAATTCACCGCGAGCTAACGCAGGTTTTAAAATATTTGAAGCATCAATTGCACCTTCAGCTCCACCAGCACCAATCAAGGTATGCAGTTCATCAATAAATAGAATGATTTGACCATCATGATAAATTTCATCAATCACTTTTTTTAAGCGATCTTCGAATTCTCCACGATATTTCGTTCCAGCGACTAAGGCACCCATATCAAGCATCATCAGACGTTTTCCGCGCATATCTTCTGGTACATCTCCAGAAATAATTCGCTGAGCTAAGCCTTCGACAATCGCTGTTTTACCAACACCTGGCTCTCCAACTAATACCGGATTATTTTTAGTTCGACGACTTAAAATTTGAACTACACGGCGAACCTCACTATCTCGACCTACCACTGGATCCAGTCGTTTTTCCCGTGCTAATTTTGTTAAATCCCGAGCCAATCCATCTAAAGTTGGTGTTCCTTGTGAATTGCTTTGTACAGGTTTCGCTGGTGCTTTTCGTCTACTACCAGTACCTTGATTTCCATTCGATGTTTCATTTACACCCATCTTCTTTAATAGAAGTTGACGCATCTTAGGCAAACTAAGTCCTAAATTAACTAAAATATGAGAAGCTAAGATTTCATCATCTCGTAATAGCCCTAATAATACGTGTTCAGTTCCAACCAATTTTGCATTGAAGCGTTTAGCTTCATCATCAGCAAAAATTAAAATTTGCTTTGCTCTAGGGGAATAGGGTAGATAACCGCCTTCAGGATAAGACTTAACTGATCCGTATCCAGTCATATGCTCGATTTCTTCACGGATATCATTTTCGTTTGAATTCATTTGGCGCAGTGTTTTGCCTG